>NC_021018.1:0-19858 GCF_000210595.1 Coprococcus sp. ART55/1
GAATAAAACGTACCGGGAAAATTTAACGCTGCAGCAGGTGTTAAATTTTTTCTGTATATAGGGGATTGGTCAAATGGTATGATAGGAGTCTCCAAAACTTTTGGTGGGAGTTCGATTCTCTCATCCCCTGTTTGTTAGACGTCAGAAACCTTGTAAAACCAAGGGCTCTGGCGTTTTTTGTTTGTGAAAAAACAAAATCCGTAATAATTACGGAACGAAAATCAAGGAGCAATATACTTCATGTATGAACTTAAGAGACAGTTTTCTACTGTTGAATACAGAGAGAAAACACATGTGTATCAGACAGGAGGTATATGATATGATGTAGACAGGGTCCGCGGCATATGCCGTGGACTTTATTCTTTATGAGCAAATTTTAACGTAATATGTTAATATAGAAAAAGAATAGAGATGACTGAGGTTGAGGAACTATGAGAATAATACACTGTGCGGATATCCATCTTGATTCGGCCCTGAGTGCACATCTTGGAAGAGAAAGAGCCAGAGGCAGAAGAAATGAGATACTTAACACATTCAGGAAAATATTCGGGTATGCTGCAGAGAATGACGTGCAGGCGGTAATAATAGCGGGGGATCTCTTTGATTCAGAGACAGTGTCTGCCACGACGATAAATGTTGTTCTGGGGGAGATAGCAAAGTATGCTGACATAGATGTGTTCTATCTGAGGGGAAATCATGACCCGGATGAAAGCTTATTTGCGGGGCGGAGACTCCCAGAGAATCTGTATTTATTCGGAGATGAGTGGACGCAGTATCAGCTTAAGGGATCACATATAGTGATCGCGGGCGCTGTACTGAATGACGAAAACTGCAACAGCATATATGATGAACTCGAACTGGATGAGAACGATATAAATATTGTCACACTCCACGGACAGGAGCAGGAATATGGCAGGGCTCGCAACATGAATGATGTATGCCTGAAGAAACTCAGGGGAAGAGGCATAGATTATCTGGCACTGGGACATGTGCACGGAAGAAAGCTGGAAAGCCTTGATCACAGGGGATTCTACTGCTATCCGGGATGCCTGGAGGGCAGGGGCTTTGACGAGTGTGGTGAGCACGGCTTTATGGTGCTTGATGTGGATGAGAGGAGGCATACGGTTGAGACCGAATTTGTGCCATTTGCCTATAGAAGGCTGTTCGATGTGGAAGTGGACGTGACAGGGGCAGAGTCAAGCTCTGATGCGGCGGACATGATCGCAGACAGACTGTATCAGGAACTGCCGGGGACCATGGAAGATGAGTCAAGGGACATGGTGAGGGTATCACTCACAGGCGCGGTAAATGTTGAGAGCGAGATAAACACGGATTATCTGACTAAGCAGTTTCAGGATTCGTTCTACTATATGGAGATCTTGGATCACACGGATTTTCAGGTGGATTACATGAGGTATGTGAATGATGCGTCCCTCAAGGGCGAATTCGTGAGGAAGGTCATGAGGCAGGATATGAGTGAAAATGACAAGGCATATGTGATCCAGACAGGACTCAGGGCTCTTGCGGGCGAGGAGATATTTTAAGTATGAGATTGATATCTTGTTATATAGATGGATTTGGCAAATTGAATAACATGGAAGTCCAGTTCGAGGATGGGATAAATACATTTGTCCAGGATAATGGCTGGGGCAAGTCGACTCTTGCTGCTTTTATCCGGGTCATGCTGTATGGCTTCGACGGTGAGACGAAGAGAAATGACATTGAGAATGAAAGAAAAAGATATCGTCCGTGGTCGGGGGCTGCCTATGGCGGAGAACTGGTATTTGAGAGCAGGGGCAGAAACTACAGGGTTCAGAGGACATTTGGCGCGAAGAAGAGCGATGACAAATGCGTGATATACGACGAGGCGACTCATGCTGTGACAGGAATGTTCACGGATAAGCTTGGGGAGGAGCTGTTTCATGTGGATTCTGCGTCATTTGTGAGAAGTATGTACATAGGGCAGGATGACTGCCGGACCTGGGCGACGGATGGGATAAGTGCTAAGATTGGTAATATCGCTGACAGCACGGATGATATAAGCAATTATGAGAATGCCAGACAGATACTGAAGAATGTTATAAACAGGCAGTCGCCAACCAAGCGGACGGGGGAACTGTACAGGAGAAAATATGAGCTTGATGGGATGCGTGAGCAGGTCAGGGAGCTTGATGGAATAGACAGAAGTATAAATGAGCTGAATAAAAATATCCGTGAGATAGAAATGCAGAATCAGAACCGGATGAGGCGGCAGAGACAGAAAGCCGTTGTAAAGCATGAACCGTTGAAGCCGGAATCAGCGAAGCCAGAGGCAGATAATGCAGAAAAACTAGAAGGCATTGGAAGTAGCGTAAATAATAAAAAACGTGGCAGTAAATATATCATGACAGGATTTTGTGCGTTGATCGCAGCACTTTTATCTCTGGGAATGTGGAAATTTATGCTTGGAATAGAAGAACCTGACGATATGGCTATGATTATATTTGTTGTATGTTCAGGTATGTTTTGTGTACTCGGAATCTACTACATTATACGCGGGATAAATGAAAAGATCAGGCACAGGAAGAATAAGGTGGAAGAGCCGGGGGATGCCGCTGATGATACCAGATCGGACGGATCAGATGATATATATACAGCCGATGACGAATCCGATATGGATGAGGAGATGTCGGTCTATATGGCAGAAAACATGAGACTTGGCGAGTATGCCAGGGAACTGGCGGAGCTCAAGCTTCGAAGACAGGAGATAGCTGCTGTGAAGGCATCGTTGGCGGATAAGAAAAAGGCTTTGGAAGACGATCTGCACAGATACGAGCTCAACGTAAAGGCGTACGAGCTGCTGGGGGAGGCCAGGGATACATTTGCAGTGGGGCATTCGGTGCCGGTCATGGAGGCATTTGACAGGTATTATGAGTGCGTTACAGGAGAGCATGCAGGAAATGTACAGGCGGCCCCGGATATGACAATCAGGTACAGAGAGCAGGGAATGTACAGGGATTCTCAGACCTTGAGCTCGGGACTGGCGGATATCCTCGGAGTGTGTGTAAGAGTTGCAATAGTGGACAGCATGTATCAGGATGAAAAGCCGATGCTCATAATGGATGATCCATTTGTCAATCTTGATGACAGAAATATGGCGGGGGCGAAGAAATTTGTGGGGAAAATATCGGAAAAATATCAAATATTGTATTTTACATGCAGCCAAAATCGTGTACTATAGATACATAATAAATACTCAGGAGGAAGTATGTTGCGAACAATAAGGAAGGGATTGTATAAGTCGAATAACGTAAGATTTCTTGCTCTGCTCATCGCTGTGGCATTTGTTCTGCTGACGGAGATGGCGTGTGTGGGGAACATGACGGCCAAAGCGGAGACTGCAGGGGATGTGGCTGCATCTGTATATGCGGATACGGAGGCTCCGGGGGTGGCGACGCCTACCAGCGTGGTGGAGAAAACAGCACTTAAGATGAACAGCAGTACATACGTGTTTACGAACTCCACCGATGGCATGTTCAGACTCAGCTTTGCGGAGGGCGAGAGTTACTTCATTGGTTCAGGTGAGGACAGTGATACACTTATCACATATGCACTGATAAGATATAACTCCAAGTTTTATCTTGTCGCAGCGGATGACAGCGATGCAAATGTGCAGTATAACGGAAGCTACACAGACACCAGCTTTGAGATGCTGAAGTCAGCGAATTATAATTCTTCAAGCAGATATGTCAACATGAGCGTTAAGAGCGGCAATACCATAGAGCTCAAAAAGTTTACATTTGCCAGGGACTATTCTGTAGCTCTGACAGGATATTACAATGGAGTGTATTATAGCGAGGGCAGTCCGGCGACAGGACTGTTCACAAGATCCGGGTACTGTGATTACTTTGTGAGTGGCAAGGCTGTTGTGGGAGATGGCTGGTACAAATATGGCAGCAGTTCACCGGCAGGGGAGCTTGTTGACGCGGATATATCCGGAAGCATGTCTGGAAATGATGTGAAGTATATCCAGCTTTTTGATGGGCATGTTGTGAGCGCTTATCACGGCAATTATTTCTACAGCTATAATGGAACAGTCAGGATCACCGTCAAGAATAAGGCGGTCATGGTAAATAATATAAAAGTCCTGTTTGACAAGAATGGAAATGCGTACAAGGGACTCAGAACAGAAAATTCCAGAGTGTACTACTACGAAGCGGGTATTCCGGTCAAGAACGTGGTGAAGCAGTTTGGAGAAGACTATTATTACTTTGGAAGTGACGGCGCTGCGGTGAGATCGACCTGGATCACATCAGGAAACTGCGTGTATTATTTTGCGGTGGACGGCAAGGCAGTAAGGCGGATGCAGTCGGGAAGACTGTACCAGTATTCGTCGGGGAAATGGACCAGTACGGCAACCGGTGTATACGAGGTAAACAGAAGATATTATTACTTTGTGAACGGTGCGAAGAGCAACGTCACGAAGTGGTATGAGATCTCAAGGGATAAGAAGTATTACATAAGAAACGGAGAGGCAACCTATTTTGTACAGGTGGACGGCATAAGATACAGATGTCAGAAGGTGGCGAGCGAGGGCGGCTGGACGGCTGCGGTGAATGCGTGGATACCTTCATTTGGACATGTTGTGCTCCACACGGACAGCACGGGAATATCTGATGCGATATATTACAGATCGACACATACTGTATCGGGATATGCAGACACGTACAGAGTATTCTCGAATAACAGATGGATAGTAAAGAAGAATTCTGTGGTGAGACTGCAGGACAACTGCAGTTACTTTGGTAAAACAGGTAAGGCTGTCAGAACAAAGGGCTGGCAGACGATTAGTGATTACAGTGCGGCTTATGTAGGCGATGAGGGAACTGTAACTGAATATGTGTATTATGACGAGAGTACAGGATATTCCGAGTACAGAAGTGGCAAGCTGCTCAACGACAAGTCTGAGGGTCTTAAGAACGCCAAGATCAACAACAAGAAGGTGTATTATTTCAGCGATGCAAATGGACGCTGCAGTAAACTCACGAAGATAGTAGTGGGTGATGTGGAGTATGAATTTGACAGTTGGGGAAGATGCTTCAAGACAGATTCGATAAGCTGGGATTTTGATGAATGGATGAAGAGGGTTGTCAATGAATATCTGGGCAAGACAGGAATCTACTGCAATGTATTTGTGGCAAATGCGCTTAGATACGCAGGCAGCAGCACTCCGGGAAGTGATATGTCAGTCAAGTACACTGACTTTGCAAATGGCGGATTCGTGATCAGTTCATCAAATATATGCTCAGACTGGGCACTCCGCAAGGTCATCGCCAAGGCGATTCTGGCGCAGAATGGAAGCTGGGGTGAGGCGACGGATTACGAGCTCACAGCGGACAGGGAGGACTTCTCATACGATGTGCTCCTGCCTGGTGATATAGTTGTCTACTATACGAATGGAGAGCCGACCCATGTCGGAATCTATTTTGGAAAGTTCTCTTCAGCGACTGCACTTAAGCAGTATCTGAGAAAGCTTGGAGTTCCGGCTTCGGCATGTGAGGCATATGTGCATGACTGGGGTTCTAACAGCGGAAATAAGCCTGAATACTGGATCATTCAGGGTGGAATGGGCAGCAGCGATCAGGTCTATATAAGCAATTCTGCATATGATCTGTCGGGACAGTATGCCATGAAGATAATTCATGTGAGACATTAGAATGTAGAGAGATTGACATAAATGTACAGGGAACTGTGCATGAGACATGTATGAACAATAGATGTACAGGAGACTGTGCATGATAACAAAGAAAACACCATATATGAATACGGTGAGTGGATACCTTATATGGATCCTCTTTGCTGTAGTCGTATATGGTGTTTTTGGTATTTGTTGATATAGTTAAGCCTGCAGGTTTGACATGAGCGATTCCGCCATCAGTCCTCCTCGGACAGTTCCTCCCATTTCGTGTAGAGCTCGTTGAGTTCTGTGTCGGCTTCGTTCCTCTGCTTTGTGAGGTCGTTCAGCAGACCGACATTTGTGGCGTTCTCAGGAAGAAGAAACTGTTCATCGATCTCTGCGATCCTGTTCTCAAGTTCCTCGATGGATGCCTCAAGCTTCTTCAGGTCATTTGCCTTCTTGCGCTGCCTTGCCGCCTCAGCTTTGCTTTCCTGCCATGAGAGCTTGGCCTGTGAGACAGCGGGAGCGGTCTGGGCCGGTGCGTCAGAGACTCCGCTTATTGGAGTGAATGGACTTACTAAATCTGTGGAATACGTTCTGTGGGTCTCGTAGTAATCGTAATTGCCTATATAGCTTGTGAGCTGTTTGTCCCTTAACTCGATGATCCTTGTGGCCGTCTGGTTGATGAAGTATCTGTCGTGGGATACATACAGGACAGTGCCGGTGTAGTTTCTTATGGCATTCTCCAGTATCTCTTTTGATGTGATATCCAGGTGGTTCGTCGGCTCATCCAGAATAAGAAAGTTGGCGGAAGAGAGCATCAGTTTGGCAAGGGACACACGTCCACGCTCGCCACCTGACAGATCCTGTATCCTCTTGAACACGTCCTCACCTGTGAAGAGGAATGCCGCAAGGACATTACGGATTCTGGTGTTGGACAGATCAGGGTAGGCGTCGCTTATCTCATCGAATATGGTGTTGGACATCGTGAGTACCTGATGTTCCTGATCGTAGTAACCGATCTTGACGCGTGATCCAAGTATGATAGCTCCGGCATCTTTGGATACAAGCCTGTTGATCATCTTCAGTATGGTTGTCTTTCCGGTTCCATTTCCACCTATCAGGGCGACGTGTTCGCCACGTTTGATATCCATATCTATTCCTGAGAACAGATTATTGTCGCCAAATGATTTGGAGAGTCCTTCGATCGTAAGAACATCCTCGCCGCTTAAGACATTTGGCTCAAGAGTGATCCTCATCTCGGATGCAACCTCGGTTGGTTTATCGAGACGTTCTATACGTGAGAGCATCTTCTCACGGCTCTCTGCACGTTTGATGGACTTCTCACGGTTGAACTGCTTGAGCTTCGTGATGACCTCCTCCTGATGCTTGATCTCCTGTTGCTGGTTGAGATATGCCTTCATCATGTTCTCACGGATCTCTGCACGCTTTTGTGCGAAGTAGGTGTAGTTGCCATTGTATACCTGGCTGTGGCCATTGTCGAGCTCGACTATCTTGGTCACGATCTTGTCGAGGAAATAACGGTCGTGGGAGACGATGATGACGCTTCCCTGGTAGGATGACAGGAAGCCCTCAAGCCATGAGATGGATTCCATGTCCAGATGGTTTGTCGGCTCATCGAGGATGATGATATCCGGCTTCACCATGAGTAGTCTGCCGAGTGCAAGTCTTGTCCTCTGGCCACCGGACAGAGAGTCCGTGTGGCGGTCATAATCCTCCTTGGAGAAACCTAGTCCTTTGAGAACTCCATTTGCCTCGCTCTCACAGCTATAGCCGTTCTTATATTCGAATTCGTGGGTGTAGCGGTTGTAGAGCTCCAGAGATCTCTCGAGCTCCTCACCGGTCTGTTCAGCCATGGTGTGTTCCAGTTCGCGCATCCTGTCCTGAAGCTCAAGGATAGGCTTTAGTGCATCCATCATGACACCGCGGACAGTAGTGTTGTAATTACTCTCCTGATACTGGGACAGATAGCCGATGGTCCTGTCCTTTGACACTATGACCTGACCGGAGTCAGCACTTTCCTCACCCATTATTATCTTGAGAAGAGTGGTCTTGCCGGCGCCGTTTATGCCGACTATAGCCATTTTCTCCTTTTCCTCAAGATGAAAAGAAATATTGTCCAATATAACATCTGTGCCAAATGCTTTGCAGATGTTCTGACAGTCTAAAATCATAATTTAACCTCTCATTTGTGTTCTAGCCTTTTAATTATATATACAAGCCTTTACTTTCGCAAGAAAATGGAGTGGATTTTATACTATAAGGGTGGAATTGCACTGTTTTTTATAAAATGTTCATATTATTTTAAGCAAAATACACAATTATTGTGATATACTAGATAAAGATATGCGTGGATATAGGAAAGACGCCGCAGGGCGGATTGATATATAATTACAGAAAAGGAATGATGGAATGGATTATAGCATCTATGACTATAATAGTGACGAGAAGCTTCTTCAGGAACAGGAGATAGAGGAGATCAACAATGTGAAGATGAGTCTGCTCAACACTCTTGTCACGAAGCTGAACAATGCGGGAATATATTTTAACAGTACATCGAGAATCAAGTCAGAATCGTCACTTCTGCACAAGCTGGAGACTGGTAAATACTCCATGCAGGAAGGTGGAAGAAAGATTCAGGATATCATAGGTATACGAATCAACCTGTTCTATCTGGAGGACATGGATATATGTGAGAAGATACTTGAGGAGACGTTTCTTCTGGACAATTGGTCCAAGACGAAGAATGAGGAGAACAAATTTGAGGCACAGAAATGTAACGGTGTGTTCAGGATACCGAGCAAATATCTGCGAAACATACCTGCAAGTGTGTGGAACAAGCCATTTGATCAGACATTTGAGGTACAGCTCAGGACGGTGCTCTTCGAGGGTTGGCATGAGATAGAGCATGAGATGAGATATAAGTATAAGCTGGGTTCTGATTCCAAGGAGACCGATCTGTGGACTGGACATGAGGATCTGTCCAGAGTCATGAACAGTATCATAGCCAATCTGGAGCTGTGCGACTGGTCTATCATGCAGATTTTCAACAGTATTCACGACTCACAGTACAAGGAGAAGAACTGGGAGAATGCCATAAGAAGCAAATACAGGCTCAGGATCACGCAGGATCCGCTTAAGCCTGAGCTCAGGGAATATCTGGACAACAATCCGGATATCGTGGCGCAGTTCCACACTGTGAGCAAGCGCGAACTGGTTGAGATACTGCTCAACAAGAAGTATCACAAGGAGCTGACTCCTGACAGAGTTATTTATCTGATCAACAAGGAGATAGTCCACAACGAGTATATATCAAGGCTGCTTGACAAGGAGCAGTTCGTTCCAGCGGTCAGACCAGAGGTGAAGACTGAGATAAAGCCTATGGTTCCGAATGTTGTGTACAGCCACAGGGTAGGAATACCTGCGGCGGGTTATGACAAGGCGTGTGAGATCATATACAAATGGGTCAGAGAGCACATCAGTATGGTGTTCCCACAGATGCCCGAGGAACTCACGAGTGTGGATTATTCCACCATAGGATATAAGGTATATATAACATATGAGGCCGGTGAGTTTCATATGGATTTCCAGCACATAAGCAATTCAGAGGCTGGTGTTATATGGCATGTGACAGTGGATATGGTGAGTGCCGGGGATATATATGATGTGAATGTGGAGAACATATGTGAGACCATCAACGTCAAGGAGAGAAGATACAGCAGGCCAAAGTTCATGAAGGATATGTTCAATCAGGTTGGCTTTGTAGACGCCGGGATAGTCATGGAGGAGGGATCAAGCCCTGAGGAGATCAGCTATGACAAGCTGAATGCGATTGTTGAGAGCCCTGACAGATATATGCCGATCATAGTCATAGTGAAGCCGGATGAGATACCGGACTGGGCGATAGACTGTGATGGATATATACTCAGAACGGATATGCTGAAGAAGACCCTCAACGGTTTGTGTCATGTATATCTGTGCAGTGGAGACTGCAAGAAGCGCTACGAGGAGGAGTACGGTAAGGAATCCGTGGATGGTGGAGTTATGATGTGGGAGAAGAACAGTAACTACCCGATATTCTACTCCATGGATATCATCAACCAGAGCTTCTTCGAGGAGGTAAACCACAGCATCAATGAGAATGTGGAGTACGAGAAATCTTTTAGATATTCGCTGAGAGAACAGGTTCACGATGAATATCTGAAATAACACAGAGGTAGGCAGACCATGAAGAAATGGTACAGGATAGCAGCCGTAGTGGTTGTCATGGTGGCTGTGATTGCTATGGTCATCATATCAGGCGTGAGACGGTCAGGTGAAAGTGAATATACAAGGAACACGATCACCATGGGAACGGCTGCGTCATTTACAGTGTATGGAAGCCATGGCAGTGAGAATATAGACGGGATGCTGAAGCTCATAGACAGCCTGGACAAGGATGTGCTGTCATGGCGCTCAGCGGACTCTGAGATATACAGGGTGAACACCACATATAAGCCTGATGAGGATATCACGGTGAGCAGCGAGCTTGCGGGTGTGCTGAAGCAGACGCTTGACATATCGAGGGCTCATGACAATCTGTTGGATATCACCATACGGCCTTTGGCGGATGTGTGGGGGATAGAAGATGGCAGGACAGAGATTCCATCACAGGCGGATATAGACAGTGCACTGAGGCTGGTGGATGTGTCAAAGGTAAGTGTGGATGGCGATACGTTAAGGATATCAGAGCCTGGTATGATGCTTGATCTGGGAGCAGTCGGCAAGGGATATGGCTGCGACATGGCAGCAGAGTATCTCAAGGGTACTGATGCGGCCGGTGCATGTGTGGCCCTGGGCGGAAGTATAGTTGTGTACGGAAGCAAGCCTGATGGTACAGCCTGGAAGGTCGGTGTCAAGGATCCGAGAGCCGGAGAGGGAACGACCATGGGTGTCATAAGCTTTGGCGATGGGGAGACGGCATTTGTATCCACATCGGGAGATTATGAAAAGTATTTTGAGCAGGATGGCAGGAGATACCACCACATACTTGATCCCCGGACAGGATATCCGGCATGGAATGGCACTATAGCGGCCACGGTAGTGTGTGATAACGGACTGACCAGTGATGCCTTGTCCACACTGTGCATGCTGATGGATAAGGATAAGGCTATGAAGACCATTCAGGAGTATGGTGCGGAGGCCGTCATCATAGATGAGGATAAGAATGTGTATGTCAGTGAAGGCCTGAAGGACCGATTCACCATAACGGCAGAAGACTATAAATTGGCAGAGTGATGTGAAGATATGGCAGGATGGTTTAGAAAAAAAGATCTGATATTGTGTGGAGTCCTTTTAGTAGCGGGAATTATATGCTGGCTTGTCATGCGGCTTGTGCTTCCGACGGGCAATACCGCGGATGTGTATATAGATGACAAACTGGTGCAGAACATAGACATGACAGTCAACGATACCTATGAGTTCAACACGGACAGGGGCAGCAACACTGTTGTGGTTGAATCTGGGAAGATCAGTGTCGGTGATGCGGACTGCCCGGATAAGGTGTGTGTGAATATGGGCTGGAAGAGCAGGAGAGGAGAGACTATAACCTGTCTTCCGCACAAGCTTGTCATAGAGATACAAGGTGGCAGGGAAAGAGATATAGATGTGCAGTAGAGATAAAAATGATCAGAAAAGTTCAGAGACGGCGGTGGATAGAATGCATGGCTGGAGTACAAAAAGGATCACATACACAGGTATGTTCGTGGCCATAGCCATGGTATTTTCCTATCTTGAATCCATGATCCCGGTGAATATAGCTGTTCCGGGAATCAAGCTGGGACTTGCAAATATGGTCACCATAGTTGTCATGTACAGGCTGAGGATATCAGATGCGTGGATAGTGTCACTGGTGAGAGTGGTGCTGTCGTCGCTGTTGTTTGGCAATATGACGGTTATGGTATACAGCATGGCGGGAGCGGTGTTGTCACTTCTGGTCATGACGCTTTGCAGGAAAAAGGATCTGTTTGGTCTCCTTGGAACGAGCATACTAGGCGGAGTGAGCCACAACGCAGGGCAAATAGCAATGGCAGCACTTCTCATGAAGAGTGGCAATATCATGTTGTATATGCCGGTGCTGTGCATATCGGGAACTATAGCCGGTGTGTGCATAGGCCTGGCGGGAACCATGCTTGTCAGAAAGCTTCCGTCCATAGAATATTAGAATGATATCCGAATGAATTTATAAATGATCACATGTAAGATACAGAAAAGACATAAGTGTCTATATCTTATATGTGATCGTTTTTTATGCGGATAAGCAGAAGAATTTCCATATTTTAAAATGATAATATATCCCCATTTAGGTTGTTTTTGAGGGCTTAAAGCGTTATTATATAGGGAGATTTTTTAATGAAAATATATAAGGAAAAGAGGTAGAACATGGGTTTGTTAACATTTCTGGGCGGAATTCATCCATATGAAGGCAAAGAATTGTCAATGGAAAAGCCTGTCAGAGAATACCTTCCAAAAGGTGACTGCGTGTACCCGCTGAGTCAGCATATAGGGGCACCGGCCACACCTATAGTGAAGAAGGGCGACAGAGTCCTGGTTGGTCAGAAGATTGCGGAGACCAGTGGCTTCGTGTCAGCAAATATACATTCATCCATATCGGGAAAGGTCAAGGCAATCGAGCCGAGATATGTGCCTGGTGGATCAAAGGTTGAATCAATAGTTGTAGAGAATGATGGCCTGTTTGAGGAGATCGACTTTGCAGCAAATGTAAAAGATCTGTCCACTCTGTATAGAGAGGATGTGAAGGAGATCATAAAGGAGGCCGGAATAGTAGGAATGGGCGGCGCCGGTTTCCCTGCAAATGTCAAGCTGTCCCCGAAGAACGAGGATGCGATCGACTACATAATAGTAAATGGCGCAGAGTGTGAGCCATATCTTACTTCGGATTACAGAAGGATGATGGAGGAACCGGACAAGCTGATACTGGGACTTGAGATATGTATCAATCTGTTTGATCATGCAAAGGGAATCATCGCCATAGAGGATAATAAGCCAGAGGCAATAGAACTTCTCAGGGATAAGGTAAAGGACAATGACAAGATCGAAGTCCATGTGATGAAGACCAAGTACCCTCAGGGTGCCGAGCGTCAGCTCATATATGCTAACACTGGAAGATATGTCAACTCCAAGATGCTTCCAGCGGATGCTGGATGTATAGTTCACAATGTTGATACCATCGTGTCCATATATGAGGCAGTTATAGAGGGAAGACCACTCTACACAAGGATAGTCACCATAACAGGTGATGCCATAGAGAATCCATGCAATCTTATGGTGAGGATAGGAACAAACTGTCAGGAGCTTATAGAGGCTGCAGGTGGATTTAAGGATGGTGTGGTTCCTGAGAAGGTGATCTCAGGCGGTCCTATGATGGGAAAGGCACTTTTCTCATTGGATGTTCCTGCAACCAAGGGAGTGTCGGCACTGCTGTGTATGACACATGACGAGGTGGCAGACCTTGAACCGAGCAACTGTATCAGATGCGGACGCTGTGTTGATGTGTGTCCGGGACGTATTGTTCCTTCGATGCTTGCTTCACTGGCTGAGCATGGGGATACAGAGGGATTCCTTGCTCACAACGGAATGGAGTGTTGTGAGTGTGGATGCTGTTCGTATGTGTGTCCGGCGAAGAGACATCTGACACAGACCATTGCGGGAACAAGAAAATCCATCATTGCGAATAAAAAGAAGTAGGAGGTGTACACATTGGATAATACATTTAAGATTTCGTCATCTCCACATGTCAGAGATAAACGAAGTACACAGAGCATTATGCTGGATGTGATCATTGCTTTGCTTCCGGCAACCGTATTTGGAATCATCAACTTCGAGCTGAACGCTATGATACTTATACTCACATGCGTGGTCTCATGCGTGCTGTTTGAGTGGCTGTACCAGAAGATGATGAACAGAAAAGTAACCATAGGCGATCTCAGTGCAGTTGTAACAGGACTTCTTCTTGCACTGAACCTCTCACCGGATGTACCGGTGTGGATGGCGATACTCGGAAGTGCATTTGCCATTATAATAGTTAAACAGCTCTTTGGAGGACTGGGATTCAACTTCATGAATCCAGCGCTGGGCGCAAGATGTTTCCTTCTCATATCATTTGCAGGAAGAATGACATCATTCTCGTATGATGGTGTGACAACTGCTACACCTCTTGCAGTACTCAAGAACACAGGGGATCTGGCAAATGTCAATGTACTCAATATGTTTCTTGGAAATATACCGGGAACCATAGGTGAGACATCAGTTGTATGTTTACTTGTTGGTGCGGCTTATCTTCTGATCAGAAGAGTTATAAAGCCGGTTATTCCATTTACATATATAGGAACATTTGCGGTGCTCATTATGATATATGCGGTTGCATCGGGTAGAGGTTTTGATCTTACATTCCTCGCAGCACACCTGTGCGGTGGTGGTCTGATGCTTGGAGCATTCTTTATGGCAACTGACTATGTTACATCACCTATCACACCTGCGGGTAAGGTTGTGTTTGGTGTGATACTTGGTATACTTACATTCTGTTTCAGAATATACGGAGGATCAGCAGAGGGCGTATCATATGCAATCATATTCTCCAACCTGCTTGTGCCACTCATTGAGAGATGGACACAGCCGAAGAGCTTCGGAGAGGGCGCAGAGCTTGCAGCCCAGGGTGACACAGCCGGAACAAAGTCTAAGATGGATACAAAGTCGATTGTTATAGCAACTATAGCAATCATGATAATCACAGTCATAGCAGGATTTGCACTGGCTTATGTATATAAGATCACAAAGGATCCTATAGCAGTTACAGAGCAGAAAGCAAAGGAAGAGGCATATAAGGCGGTATTCGATGATGCGGATTCGTTTGACAGCTATGCTGACTTTGATGCCGATGCGGCTGCAAAAATCCTGTCAGATGCCGTATATAACGCAGATATAGATGAGATCGTGGAAGCAAAGGGCAGCGATGGTTCAGCACTTGGATATGTTGTGACTGTCACATCACATGAGGCGTATAGTGGAGACCTTCAGCTTGCCATGGGAGTCAGAGCGGATGGAACGACAAATGGAATTTCATTCCTGTCACTCTCAGAGACTGCAGGACTTGGTATGGAGGCTGACACAGACAGCTTCAAGTCGCAGTTTGCAGGCAAGAAGGTCGATAAGTTCCAGTACACCAAGTCAGGTGCCACAGTGGACGAGGAGATAGATGCCCTGTCAGGAGCTACCATCACAACAAATGCGGTTACCAATGCGGTGAATGCGGGACTTGAGTATGTGAAGTCCATAAATGGCGGTGCTGCTGATTCATCTGCAGCGTCGAACGGAGGTGACAAGTAATGGGAAAATGTACAGAGCGTTTATATAATGGTATTGTGAAAGAGAACCCGACCTTCGTACAGATGCTTGGAATGTGTCCGACACTTGCGGTTACATCATCAGCCATCAATGGCGCAGGAATGGGACTTACGACCACATGTATCCTGGTGCTCAGCAACTTCATGATCTCAGCACTCAGAAAGGTTATACCTGATAAGGTCAGAATACCATCATTTATAGTTATCATAGCTTCGTTTGTTACTATCATACAGTTTCTGCTGCAGGCGTACCTGCCATCACTCAACAGCAGCCTTGGACTGTATATACCACTTATAGTTGTAAACTGTATCATCCTTGGTCGTGCCGAGGCATATGCTTCCAAGAACAAGGTACTTCCATCTATATTTGATGGACTTGGAATGGGCCTTGGATTTACAGTTGGCCTTACACTTATAGGAATGTTCAGAGAGCTTGTCGGAAAGGGCTGTGTATTTGGATTCCAGATACTTGGAGATGGCAACTTACTTCAGAACTCATCGGGAATTATAAAGGGTATAGGCAATGCACTCAGCCTGTACACACCTATAACAATATTCGTACTTGCACCTGGTGCATTCTTCGTGCTTGCATTCATCATAGCATTTATCAACAAGAGAAATGCAAAGAAGGCAGCCGAGGCACTGGCAAATGGAGAGGAGATCCCGGCAGCATGCAGATCGGACTCATGTGCAGGCTGTATCAATGCAGCATGTTGTGGCAAGCTGGTTTCAGAGACTCCGGCTCCTGTAAAGGCAGCAGAGGCTCCGGCGAAACCTTCAGCGGATGCAAAACAGGTTAAGAAGCAGGAAGAGACACCTGCAGCGGCAGATAAGGATGCAGCAAAGAATACAGCGCCAGAGGCTGACAAGCCAGATGAGGCGAAGAAGGATGAGCCAAGACTCAGCCCATATGCACCGACCAGAGAGTCAGTCCTCGCCGACATAAAGCTTGTTCCGAATGCGACAGGAAAGATGCTTAAGGAGCATGCTGAGGAAGTTCAGCAGGAAAAGACGCCAGATGAGGAGCAGCAGACTGTTACAGAGACTCAGTCAGACAGTCAGGACAATCTCCAGAATGAGAAGTCAACAGAGCAGCCAGCCGCAGAACAGGAAGTAGCAGACAAAGTGGCAGCAGAGCAGCCATCAACGGATCAGCCGACGGAAGCAGAGCAGCCAGAACACTCTGCAGAGAACGAGCCAGCAGATTCCGACATAAAGCTCAAGGAGACAATGGCTCATATAAAGAAGAAAAAAGGAAAGGGAGGTAAGAGATAATGAATATTTTATTGTTAGCCATCGGAGCGGCACTTGTAAATAATGTTATCCTCAGCCAGTTCCTCGGACTGTGTCCTTTCCTTGGAGTGTCCAAGAGTGTCAACACAGCAACCGGAATGGGAGCAGCGGTTGTGTTCGTCATGACCATAGCTTCATTTGTCACCAGCGTTGTGTATTACGGCATACTGAGAAGATTCGGACTTGAGTACCTCAACACCATAGTGTTCATCCTTGTGATCGCAGCACTTGTACAGTTTGTTGAGATGTTCCTCAAGAAGAAGGTCAAGTCATTGTATGAATCACTTGGAGTTTACCTTCCACTGATCACGACCAACTGTGCCGTGCTTGGTATCGCTCTCTCAAATGTACAGAGCGGTTACGGTATACTTGAGAGTACCATCAACGGATGTGGCTCTGCAGTCGGATTTACTATAGCCATAGTGATACTTGCAGGAATCAGAGAGAGACTTGAGCACAGCCCTATACCTGAGGCGTTCAAGGGAACCCCTATAGTTCTCATCACATCAGGTCTTATGGCGATCGCGTTCTTCGGTTTCTCAGGATTGATATAAGGAGGGTGCGGATATGACAGGAATATTGATAGCTGTGGCAGTCGTCGCAGGCGTAGGTATTGTGATAGGTATCCTTCTGGGTGTCGCAGGAGAGAAATTTAAGGTAGAAGTAGATGAGAAAGAAATAGCAGTAAGAGAGCTCCTTCCGGGAAATAACTGCGGTGGATGTGGTTATCCGGGATGTGACGGACTGGCAGCGGCCATCGCCAAAGGTGAGATGCCGCCATCAGCGTGTCCTGTTGGAGGCGAGGCAGTGGCAGCGAAGATCAGTGAGGTCATGGGCGTGGAAAACGCTGAAAATACAAGGTATGTGGCATTTGTCAAGTGTGCAGGAGACTGCGAGAAGGCGAAGGATGTATACGAGTATGTTGGACCAAGGGACTGTAAGCTGGCACAGAACAATCCAAACAGCGGTCCTAAGGCATGTACATATGGATGTACAGGTTATGGCTCATGTAAGGCAGTATGTGAGTTCGGGGCTATTGACATTATAGATGGAATTGCGGTAATTAATAAGGAGAAGTGTAAGGCATGCGGCAAATGTGTCACAGAGTGCCCGAGACACTTGATAGAGCTGGTTCCATATGATGCAGAGAGACTTGTCAGATGTAATTCCCATGACAAGGGTCTTCAGGTCAAGGCAGCCTGCAGCGCAGGATGTATCGGATGTACACTGTGTGCAAGGAACTGTGAGGCTGGAGCCATCACGATAGACAGAAACCTTGCTCACATAGATCCGGAGAAGTGTACAAATTGTGGTGCATGTAAGGCCAAGTGCCCAGTAAAGATAATATCGTAAGAAGGTCCCGCCGAAGGTGGGAGATATAAGGAGAAAATTATATGAGATGCCCATTTTGCTCAGCAGATGATACAAAGGTTATCGATTCCAGACCAGCGGAGGATGGAAGTGCGATCAGAAGAAGAAGACAGTGTGACGCCTGTGGTAAGAGATTTACCACATATGAGAAGGTGGAGACCATACCTCTCATAGTCATCAAGAAGGACAAGAACAGAGAGACTTATGACCGTTCCAAGATAGAGTCAGGTGTCATAAAGTCATGCCATAAGCGTCCGGTTTCAGCGGAAGCAGTCACAAAGTGCATAGATGACATAGAGAACACCATCTTCAACATGGAAGTGAGAGAGATAGAGAGCACGACCATAGGTGAGATAGTCATGGATAAGATCAAGGATCTTGATCAGGTAGCCTATGTAAGATTTGCATCAGTGTACAGAGAGTTCAAGGATGTGAATACATTTATGGATGAGCTGGGCAAGCTGCTCACCAGCAATTCGGAGAAGCGATGATAGAGACATACAACACGATATTACAGGAGGGGCAGGACGAGATAGTCGAGAAGAAATCACGATTCATCGGCTATGCAGTCCCTGTGTCCTCGGAGGAAGAGGCATATGCCTTTGTCGAGAAGATCAGGAAGCAGCACTATGATGCAAGGCACAACTGCTATGCATTTGCCATAGGCAGCGAGAATACATTGCTAAGATTCTCTGATGACGGAGAACCGCAGGGAACGGCTGGAAAACCCATCCTGGAGGTTATCACGGGGAATGCGGTGGTTAATATATGTATAGTGGTCACAAGGTATTTTGGTGGAACACTGCTCGGAACAGGTGGTCTTGTGAGAGCATACACCGAGGCAGCCAAGCTTGCACTGTCTGATGCGGGTATACATAAGATGCAGCTTATGAAGCTGGTGAAGATAACCACGAACTACAACGATTCGGGTAAGGTACAATATCTTCTCAGCAACAGTGATGCACTGATAGACAGTACGGATTACACTGCAGATGTGTGCTTCAATGTGGCGGTGCCGGCTGACAGCTATGGATGTCTGGTAAAGCAGATCACAGAGTCTACATCTGCGAGAGCATTGATAGAAGACTCAGGAGAAGAGTACAGATGATGATGAATGGCAGAGCTATAGTAAATATCTTATAGCGCCTGAATATCACTCTGAATATAAGTGCAACAGCAAGGCTGATGACTGACACTGCGGCGATATGCAGCAGGACATTGAGACAGCCATTGGTGCCGGAATATATGATCAAGGATATAAAGCTGATAATGGCAGCGGGAATAATTCCCGCTGCTATATTTTCTACACAGAATCCGGCTTTTTTTCTGGAGGAGAGGATAGAGTAAGCCCCACAGTCCAGATCCCGGAGATAGTTATGAAGTCCCAGGAGAGAACATACGAACAAAGTTATGTAAACCAATATTCCCACAGGAAAATTGTTTGGCGCAATATCTGTCGATGCCGTGTATTTTCCGGTGAGTCCGCTCTCGATTGTGAAAATGTCCTCATTTTCGATATATCCCTTAAATCTATCACTGATGTATTCTGACATCTGGGTCTCGTCGTATGGGACATTTGCCAGATAACGATCCTGGAGCATACATACAGACATGTCTGCCGCATATGCATACAGGAGGGCGGCATACACGGATTCTTCGGACACAGACTGGAATGAGCTTCCATCGGTTGTATACACGGTTATGTGGCGCTTCCCGTCAGAGTGGATCATTGATTCACTGAAACCATCAGGAACCATGTACGCGGAGTCGATCCTGCCGGATGCTACATCATCCTTCATGTCTTTCAGGGATTCATAGTGCCTGAAGGTAAATCCCGTGGATGTCGATGTGAGATACGACAGGAATGCATCCGTGTGTTCGTCAGAACTTTCAATATACACGCCGGACACGATCTCGGTGCTTTGCTTTCTGGCTGGCAGAAAGCTCACAGCGATCAGCACAGCGGGGATGACCAGCAGAACGACGATCATGGCGGGACGGCACAGTATTCTCTTTATAAGTAAGTTTATCTGTCTTATATGGTTCATAGATGTATCTCCGTAAATTTATGATAAATATATGCACAGTGTCTGCACAAGCTTATTGAGCAGCGATC
>NC_021018.1:20017-26073 GCF_000210595.1 Coprococcus sp. ART55/1
AGTGTCTGCACAAGCTTATTGAGCAGCGATCCATGGCATATATCCTTTGCAAAGTTTGGAAGCATGGCTTCCGGTATGAATAAGCCGCTCACATAGGCCAGTATGACAGTGACCACAGTGAGAAGCAGTGTGCAGCCGTGTATCCCTGCGGGAAGCAGACTTATGAGCAGTGTATATACCGCGACACATGTAGCTATGACGATTCCGAACAGTATCCCACTCATGTGGATATTTACATGCAGTTCATCGATAAACAGTGATGCCAGGGCGAGAGCCATGTATACAGTTATATAAAGGATATACAGCCATATGAACATGGATATGAAATTGCTGACATTGCGTCTGACTTTGCCAATTCCCTGTGACCTGAGCTTTGTTATGTAAGAGGCTGGGAGGTCGAGCAGGAATGGGAAGAAAACAACGCTGCACAGCATCATCATGAGAAGGACCGCCGCACTTGTGTAGAAGTCGGTGGTATTTGCTGCTCTGGTTGCATTTATTTTGTCGACGGTGAAGTTGGCAGTCCTGTCAAGAACCTTAGTCATGAACATGGCATTTACATCGTTGCTGAGCGTGTCCTGAATATCCTCGGGAAGCTCCATGTTCCTTCCTATCGCCTGAACCGAATATATGGCCGCCTGGGATATGCCAAGCATGGAGGATGTGGAGCGGAAGAGGTCATTCAGCACAAATGTATCGATGGACCGGTTGTCAGAATAGTATACCTCGACAGGTGTGTTCGTTCCGTCCATGATGTCGCTTATGATATTGTCAGGGACGTAGATCACAGCGAACAGGTCTCCGTCAGAGAGCCTTGAAAGGGCTGTATCCTTGTCTGAAAATTCTGTGAATACACATGATGAGCGGTAGCTGTCCATATCAGATATCGTGTTGTATGCCATCTGTGCGGTTTTTGAATCTGCACTCATCACGATTCCGATTGAAAGTGGTTCGGAGCGGTCATCAGAGTAGATAAAAGAGTTCGCGTTTAATGCAAGACATAGGAAAACCGTCATCATGACAAATGCTGCGACTACCATGTATATTCCATAATGAGCTATTCTTTTCAAATCAGTTCGTATAAGTCGGTAAAACATAAAACTCCTTTAGATAAAGCTATGATCTGATCAGATTGATGTAGGTTTCAGGTGAGGTGTATCCGGGTGAGATATTTCTGTCTATGGCCAGTTGGATGTGTCCATTTTTCAGTGTGTATATCTTGTTACATATATCCAGCGCAGATGTCTCATGTGTGGCGATGATGACACTTCCTCCATGTGATATGTAATTCTGGAGATAGCTCAGTATCCCGTTCTTGCATAGAAGATCAAGCGAGGCCAGAGGTTCATCGAGAAGAAGCAGATCCGGGTCAGACATCATCGTGATGGCAAGGCTTAGCCTCTTCTTCATTCCACCGGAGAGCTTTGAGACACGTTTGTCCAGAAATGAATCCACACCGAGAGACTGACATATGCTCATATTGTGGGAGTTCATGACTGTTTTCCTGCTTCCGGGGTGCCACAGTCTGATGTTGTCAATGGCTGTGAGTTCCGGTATGAGTGGATTGTCCTGTGGGAGCAGAGCAGCATTTGCCTGACAGTCGAAACAGAAGCACCCTGAGTCTGGCTTTATGTTTCTGGATAGTATTCCCAGCAGGGTGGATTTACCCGATCCGTTGATTCCCAGAAGGGCGATGCATTCACCCGGGGATACGGACAGTGACACATCTGTCAGAACTTTATTTTTGCCGTAGCTTTTGCTCACTGAAGAGACAGAAAACATCTAGTATTCCTCCTCTATTACCTGAAAATCAAGGTAGTCAAAATCTATATCCTCCACAAAGTTATCCGCTGTGAATCTGGTTCTGGCGTGGTGGATAAACTCATCCTTATTCTTCTTAAGCCACACCGGCTTTGCCAGGTCAAACTCGTAGCACATATCCTCAAGGGCCTTGTATACCTTGTGGGTACGCGTCATCTCGTAGTCGGATATGCATATCACGGTATCCTTCATGAGGTGGTTATCTTTTATAAGTTTTCCCCATACTCTAAACATATATTATCCTCCATAAGGGTTATTTGAGATCGTACCTGACTAGTATATAACATTTGTGCACAGAATTAAAACAATAAAGACACAAATATGACACATTTACTGCGTATAGTAACAACTGTAAGAAAGAGAAAGGTACCGATTACAGGAATTAAGATAATAAAGATGCGAAAGGATGATAGAGATGGAACAGGAAAACAAGAACCAGATGAATGGAAATAGTGGTCAGGCACCGCAGCAGGATGGTCTGTATCATTACAGCTATATGAACAATAGAGGAGATTCAAGATTTGACAGACCTTCAACAAATGCTTCACAGCAGACACAGAATGTTCAGGGCGCACAGTCAGCGCAGAACAATCAGACAGCCGGTGTACATGGCTCAGCACAGAACGCTCAGACTGCCGGCGCACAGAGTTCATCGCAGAATGCTCAAACAGTCGGTACACAGAACGCTTCATATTCAGGTTTTCAGAGAAATGTAAATGGCATGGAAGCATGGTATGACAGCCAGAGAATGAATCAGGGTTATCAGAATCAGGCAGGCAATCCAATGAACAATATGGGAACAGGAAAGCCTTCAGATAACAATATGAGACAGAAGAAGGCAAAAGATAAGAAGCCAAAGAACAGGAAGAGCGGATTTGGCAAGAAGGCAGCAGGTGTGGTTGCAGCGGCTGTTGTATTCGGACTTGTGGCAGGCGTTGTATTCCAGGGGGTCAGATATGGATCGGATAAGCTTCTCGGCAAAGATTCGCAGACCACAACAGAGCAGAGTGCTGAGGGTTCAACAGAGAACAATGCACCACAGCTCAAGCAGGCATCATCAGACACGACAAGTACAGTGTACGATGTGTCAACGGTTGCCAAGAAGGTTATGCCTTCCATCGTATCGATCACAGGAACATACGTAACAACATATGATTACTGGTTCAATTCATATCAGCAGGAGTCAACAGGAGCCGGTTCAGGTATCATCATCGGCAAGGATGACCAGTACCTGTATCTTGCAACTAATTATCATGTGGTACAGAATGCTAAGTCACTGTCAGTTACATTTGTCGATGACAAGAGTGCAGATGCGGTGGTAAAGGGATACGTTGAGAACAATGATATAGCAGTTGTCACAGTTAAGCTTTCGGACATATCGGATGACACTTTGAATGAGATAAAGGAGATTCAGGTAGGTTCATCGGATGATCTTGCAGTGGGTGATCCGTGCGTGGCAATCGGAAATGCACTTGGATATGGACAGTCAGTTACAGTTGGATATATAAGCGCACTTAACAGAGAGATAAGTGCTTCAGATGAGACAGTAAAGGTACTTCAGACAGATGCAGCCATCAACCCTGGTAACAGTGGTGGTGCCCTTGTCAACATGCAGGGCGAGCTGATCGGTATCAACACAGCCAAGTATTCAGATACAAGCGTTGAGGGTATGGGCTATGCACTTCCTATATCAGATGTACAGGATATAATCAATGACCTGATAGCAGGCAAGAATGTGTCAAATGATGGAACAACATCAGGACAGGCTTACCTCGGTATATCTGCCCAGACCATCACAAGCCAGTACGCACAGCTCCTGAACATGCCTGAGGGTGTATATATCTCATCAGTTGAGCAGGGTTCAGCAGCAGAGGAGTGTGGACTCCAGTCAGGAGATATCATTTGCAGCCTTGACGGTGAGGACATAGCAGATATGGAGACATTCCACGACAAGATCGTGGCCTGCAATCCTGGCGATAAGGTATCTATCGTATACTACAGAAACAACAATGGTAACTACGAGAAGCAGACTGCTACAGCTACGCTGAAGGAGAAGCAGTGATAAGCCAGATAATTCAGTGGTGATTTAGCACGGAGCTAACAGAACTGAAAGCCTATAGATTGATATAACGGCACCTGTAAGTGAAATTACAGGCGCCGTTTTGTATGTAAGATATGTGGCTGTCAAAATTGTAATCTGCCTGCATTGTATCGGAAGTCCTCGTATTCATCCGGTATGCGGTCAAGTTCGGCGGTAAATGCCTGTGGATTGTAAATTTGCTTGCAAATATACTTTAAATGGTGCATTATAAAGAGTACGCTTAAGTATAGCGTAAGATTTGGAAAAATGAAAAAGAAAGGTTTACATAACAATGTACAAAATACTTTGTAAGGATGGAAGGGCAAAGAGAGCTGAATTTCAGACTGTTCACGGAACAGTGCAGACACCTCTGTTCATGAATGTTGGAACGGCAGCAGCCATAAAGGGAGCTGTGGCAACAACGGATCTCAAGGACATAGGATGTCAGATCGAGCTGTCAAATACATATCATCTCCATGTGAGACCTGGGGATAAGATAGTCAAGCAGATGGGCGGTTTACATAAGTTTATGTACTGGGACAGACCGATACTCACTGATTCAGGCGGATTCCAGGTATTCTCCCTGGCGGGACTCAGGAAGATCAAGGAGGAGGGCGTAACCTTCAATTCCCATGTCGATGGACGCAAGATATTCATGGGACCTGAGGAGAGCATGCAGATACAGTCGAATCTGGCATCTACAATAGCCATGGCATTTGACGAGTGTGCCCCTGCACTGGCTGACAGACAGTACGTGGAGAATTCTGTTGCGAGAACAGCCAGATGGCTTGTCAGATGTAAGAATGAGATGGAGAGACTTAACAGTCTGCCGGATACGATCAACAAGAATCAGCTATTGTTTGGAATCAATCAGGGTGCCATATACGAGGATATCAGAATAGATCACGCCAAGAGAATCAGCGAGCTTGATCTTCCGGGATATGCCATAGGAGGACTTGCAGTAGGAGAGACAGCAGAGCAGATGTACCACATACTCGATGTGACCGTTCCGTATCTGCCTGAGGACAGACCGACATACCTCATGGGTGTTGGAACCCCTGCAAATATACTTGAGGCGGTCGACAGAGGTGTTGATTTCTTCGATTGCGTATATCCATCCAGAAATGGACGACACGCCCATGTGTACACGAAGCATGGCAAGATGAATCTCAAGAATGCGAGATTTGAGACAGACGACAGACCTATAGAGGAGGGCTGCGGATGCCCTGCATGCCAGCACTATAGCAGAGCGTACATCAGACACCTGCTCAAGGCAAATGAAATGCTCGGTATGAGATTTTGCGTCTTGCATAATTTGTATTTTTATAATAATATGATGAAAGACATCAGAGAGGCTATAGAAGAAGGAAGATATCAGTCATATAAGAAATCGATGCTTGAGAGCCTTGCTGGTGGAGAAGAGTAATCAAAAAGGAGATTAGAGAATGAATTCACTTTCAACAATTTTATCATCGTCAACAGGAACACAGGCCAGTGGCGGTTCATCAGTTATGTTTATTGTTGTATATATTGCCATATTTGCTGCAATCATTTACTTCATGATGATCAGACCACAGAAGAAGCAGAAGGCCAAGACAGACCAGATGCTTTCACAGATGGAGCCTGGTGATAATATCATGACAACCAGTGGTTTCTACGGAACCATCCTTGATGTGGTTGATGATTCAACTATCATCGTAGAGTTTGGTAACAACAAGAACTGTCGTATACCGATGCACAAGAGCGCTGTTGCAGAGCTTGAGAAGCAGGGATCATCAACAGTCACAGATGATGATAAGGATAAGAAGTCAAAGATATAATAAAGGTATCATCAGAGTAAATAAAAAAGCGGTCATTATACAGTGACCGCTTTTTTATATCCTGAAATACAGCTTCCGTGATCCGAAGACCGCCCCTTCCGGTTCCCACGGATATGTCGGGTTTGGCTGCGCCGTGGAAGTCGGAACCTCCTGATATGAGGAGCCCGTGTTTTCTGGCAATCTCCCTAAGCCTTCCGGATTCATAGGCATTGTTGGAGGAGTGGTAGACCTCAAGCCCTGAAAGGCCATATGGCTTCAGTTCTTCAAGCATGTCCTCTATCTGTTTATATCCAAATCCGTATATGAGGGGATGGGCGATGAAGGCAGCCTTGCCG
>NC_021018.1:26653-30209 GCF_000210595.1 Coprococcus sp. ART55/1
TGCTGTTCCAGTTATCTGCATATGTGATTGCATCTGCTACGCCATCCACTGTGTCGTGGTCGGTTATGGCGATCGCTGCAAGATTCCTGTCAATGGCAAGCTGGCACACCTCTGATGGGGTGCAGGAGCCGTCGGAAGCGGTGGTGTGAAGGTGCATATCTATAAATCTCATGTTGAAAACCTCCGTTTTTATTTTTTATATCATGTATCTGAGCAGCGCCTGAAGCGGCGCATGTCTGGGTTGAATGTGCTCTGACAGAAGTATTGTATATCAGATAAATACATATATTCAAGTGAATATGGTTACGGTCAAATGATATAAGCGGACATATGAACCCTGACAACTGTGCCTTGTTAAAAACTTTCTCAATAAGGCGCGCTGTACTTGATAAAGTACACGCAAATGCGACAAAAATTTTCAATAAGCTATGGACTTCATAACTGTTTTGTGAGAAAATACCACTGATGGTTTGAATTAGAGAATTCGGAACCGCTTTTAAGAATTCATATTTTGAAAGGAGTTTCACAATGATTTACACTAAGGAAGTTGAAAACATGTGCCCTGTAGCAAAGGGTGCAAAGCATGAGCCAGCTCCTATCCCAGAAGAAGGAAAGTGGGTTTACTCAAAGGAAATCAAAGACATCTCTGGTTTTACACATGGTGTAGGCTGGTGTGCACCACAGCAGGGTGCCTGCAAGCTTTCACTTAACGTAAAAGAGGGTGTTATCGAGGAGGCTCTTGTCGAGACTATTGGATGTTCAGGTATGACACATTCAGCAGCTATGGCAGCTGAGATTCTTCAGGGTAAGACAATCCTTGAGGCTCTCAACACTGACCTTGTGTGCGATGCTATCAATACAGCAATGAGAGAGTTATTCCTTCAGATCGTATACGGACGTACACAGAGTGCATTCTCAGATGACGGACTTGCAGTTGGTGCCGGACTTGAGGATCTTGGAAAGGGTCTTCGTTCACAGGTTGGTACAATGTATGCAACAAAGGCTAAGGGTGTTCGTTACCTTGAGATGGCAGAGGGCTATGTAACAGGAATAGCACTTGATGCAGATGACGAAGTTATCGGATATCAGTTCGTTTCTCTTGGAAAGATGACTGACTTTATCAAGAAGGGTGATAACCCTAACACAGCTTGGGAGAAGGCTTCAGGTTCATACGGACGTGTTAAGCCAGAGCAGGGCGCTGTTAAGATCATCGATCCACGTAAAGAGTAGTCGGAAATAGAGGAAAGGAGAACGAGACAATGGCATTATTTGAATCATATGAAAGAAGAATAGACCAGATAAACGCTGTACTTAACAGCTATGGAATCAGCTCAATCGAAGAAGCTGAGAAGATCACAAAGGACGCTGGACTTGACGTTTACAATCAGGTAAAGGGTATTCAGCCAATTTGTTTTGAGAATGCTTGCTGGGCATATACAGTAGGTGCAGCAATCGCAATCAAGAAGGGATGTAGAAAGGCAGCAGACGCAGCAGCAGCTATCGGCGAGGGTCTTCAGGCATTCTGTATACCAGGTTCTGTTGCAGATCATCGTAAGGTTGGTCTTGGACATGGTAACCTTGGTAAGATGTTACTTGAGGAGGAGACAGAGTGCTTCTGTTTCTTAGCAGGTCATGAGTCATTTGCAGCAGCTGAGGGTGCTATCGGTATCGCTGAGAAGGCTAACAAGGTTCGTAAAAAACCTCTTAGAGTTATCCTTAACGGTCTTGGTAAGGATGCAGCTCAGATCATCTCAAGAATCAATGGATTTACATATGTTGAGACAAAGTATGACTACAAGAAGGCTGAGCTCAATGTAGTATACGAGAAGGCATATTCAGATGGTATCCGTGCAACAGTTAAGTGCTACGGCGCTGACGATGTTCAGGAAGGTGTTGCTATCATGCACAAGGAGAACGTTGGTGTATCTATCACAGGTAACTCAACAAACCCTACACGTTTCCAGCATCCAGTTGCAGGTACATACAAGAAGGAGTGTATCGAGCAGGGTAAGAAGTACTTCTCAGTAGCATCAGGCGGTGGTACAGGACGTACACTTCACCCAGATAACATGGCAGCAGGTCCTGCTTCATACGGTATGACAGATACTCTCGGACGTATGCACAGTGATGCACAGTTCGCTGGTTCATCATCAGTTCCTGCACACGTAGAGATGATGGGACTTATCGGTATGGGTAACAACCCTATGGTTGGTGCTACAGTTGCTGTAGCTGTTTCTGTTGAGGAAGCTGCTAACGCTGGTAAATTCTAAATAAAAACCTAGTATTTAAACGGTTTAGAGGGCTTTTAGAGAGATCTAAAGGCTCTCTATTTTTTTGATTTTTAAATTCTTTGAAGGTTGAAATCAATTTTGATGAATACAAATTTGGCATGCTTGTATATTATGATGATGACAGCCATACATATGAAATATTGCTTTGATATTCAGCATTAGTTGGAAAACGGGAGTTGCTAAGGAATTTTACAGCAACTCTTTTGTTTTATTTTGTCAAGACTTGTTTTATATTTATTCGGTATTATAATTGCCTTACATATCAAATGGAAGGGGTGATTAAAATGGATAGAACTATAGTAGTAGAATATTTTGATGGCGAGAAGAAAGTAAAAAAGTTATAATTTTAAAATAATCTCGCGAAAAATTGCCTTATACGCGCATTTGTGAAAATCTATTGACTTATGGTTGATTTAGGGCTAAAGTGTGGCTACCAATCGGAAGAAAAAACAGTAGGCAGCAATATAGATTGACACATAAAATATTTGACAGCACATTTAAAAAGATACTTACGCACTCCTGAGAATATAGCGTCGTTGAAAAGCCTCATAAAAACAGATATAATGGGTAGCATAGATAAGAACATTGAACTTGGAAATATAACACTTGAGGATGGGCACAGCTTTATGGCAACTCGGAAAGAGGTTGAATTAATATCCCGATTTCAGAGAAAAGGCCTATATCAATGAATTCTGAGAATTATATATAAGACATTTGAAATAAACAAGGAAGGCATGAGATGGGCATTTATTTTAATCCAAGTAATGACAGTTTTACAAAGGACAAGAATAGTGAATTGTATCTTGATAAGACAGGTCTGCTTGAATATCTGAACAGAGTTATATGTACAAATGCTAATTGTATCAGTGTCAGTCATGCCAGACGATTTGGTAAGTCCCATGTGGCATTTGATCTTGCACTTCAGAATTTTATTTTTGACAAACGTCAAAAATATTGTATAATATACTTAACAAGACAGCCGAGCGATAGATACGTCCTATCCGTCCGGCAAAAACCATTTTAAGATGAAACACCTCATAGCTTAGTCGGCTGAGGTGTTTTTCTTATTTTCTATGATTCAGAATTGTCACAATAAGTATCGCAACGGTTAATATAACCATGAATTCCTCATATGTACTCATAAGGCACCACTCCCTTCCGAGACTCGAACGGATATGGTGTAACACCCCTCGGCTGCCCGGTTAATACATTATTCTATTTTCATACAGAAGTAATTTTGATATATATACATTTTGGAGATTCCT
>NC_021018.1:30332-44113 GCF_000210595.1 Coprococcus sp. ART55/1
TTTGTCTAGTGATGGTGGCTGTTCTTTGTACTTTGATATCGATAATAACGGAATTTACGAAAGAGGTAGGAGTGCTGAAGAAGATCCCTACCTCTTTTCAGGTTCTGATCACCAGTGTCATTGTGTGTGAGGTGGGACTTTTTGTTGGACTATCATTTTATCACATAGCATTTGTGTGGTATTATCCTGTGGCTGCGTTTTTCGGGGCATTTGTCATTGCGATTTTATGTACCCGGGGATGGGACTACCTGATATCGATATTCAAGCGGTTTTACAATGGCGGAGATAAGGAAAAGTGGCATGAATAAAGGCGTCATGACAGTGGCACATGTAATACGAGACAGATAAGTATAAGTTCGGAATAATGATCCTAAGATTGTCTCCTGATTCAATGTCTGGAATATTATATACAGACAAAGAAATTCAGGAGACAATTTTATGGCTTCTAATAAGGTTCCATTAAAGGGCTACATGGATGGTATAGATATATCAGCGTGGCAGGATACTATAGATATAACCAAGGTGCCTTGTGACTTTGTGATAGTGAAAGCTACGGAGGGCACGGACTACAAGAACAGGTATTTTGCAAAGCACTGTGACCAGGCGATGAAAGCGGGAAAACTCCTGGGGGCATTCCATTATGCAAATGGTGGCGATCCCCACAGTGAGGCTGAGTATTTCCTTGCATACAGTAAGAAATATGTGGGCAAAGCCATACTCGTGCTTGACTGGGAGGGGCAGAACAACCCACAGTTTGGCAGAAGTGACAGGGCATGGTGCAAGGAGTGGTGTGATTATGTGTACAGAAAAACCAGGGTAAAACCGCTGATATATATTCAGAAGAGTGCCATGGAAAATGTCAAAAATCTTGGCTACAGGCTGTGGGTCGCTCAGTATCCTGATTATGAGCAGACTGGATATCAGGAGCATCCGTGGAATGAGGGGCAGTATGATTGTTCTATCAGGCAATACACTTCTGTAGGCCGGCTTCCGGGGTATGAAGGAAATCTTGACCTGAACAAGTCTTATATAGACAAAGCGACATGGAGAAAATGTGCTGCGATAAAGACTGGCAGTGATAAGGGAAAAACGAAAGGGAAAGGCTCTGACAGCAATAGCGGGAAAAGTAATTATAAGAATAGAAAAAAGAAAAGCATAGATGTGATCGCGAAGGAAGTCATAGCGGGCAGATGGGGGAACGGCGAGGATCGAAAAAAGAGATTAAAAACGGCGGGATATGATTACGATAAAGTTCAGGAGAAGGTGAACGCTATAGTGAAATTCTCACAGAAGAAATCGATAGATGTGATAGCCAGAGAGGTCATAGCCGGCGACTGGGGAAATGGCGATGACAGAAAGAACAGGCTGAAGAAGGCAGGGTATGATCATGTCAAGGTGCAGAATAAGGTAAATGAGATGCTTGGCAGATAGCTGCAGGTAAATGACATAAGAAAAATGGCAGGAGAACGAAGTATAAAATTAGTTCCGGCAAAAATGAAATTTATATGAAGTATCATCCATACCTGTTGACGAAGCGCAATATATACTATAGGATAGTGGAAAACAAAAGCCCCCGTCAGGGATACATGAAAGGGAAAGGTGATATATATGCCATATTATGGATTTTATTTTGACCCAACATATCTGTTGGTTCTCATAGGCGTGGTGCTCTGCATGATAGCATCGGCAAGAGTCAAGACCACATACAAGAAGTATGAGAAGGTGGGATCGCGGTCAGGCTACACAGCGGACCAGGTCGCATACATGATACTCAGGAATGCGGGGATAACGGATGTGTCAATACATCACATCTCAGGAGATCTGACTGATAATTACAATCCTAAGGAGCATACGCTCAATCTGTCGGACAGCGTGTATGGTTCCAGATCCATCGCAGCGATAGGCGTGGCAGCCCATGAGTGCGGACATGCCATACAGCATGCAAATGCATATGCACCGCTCACCATCAGGTCAGCCATCATTCCAGCGGCAAATATAGGCTCAGCCATATCATGGCCGCTCATACTTATAGGACTTCTCATTCCGAGGGTTGATTACCTTATAACACTCGGAATCATACTGTTCTCACTGGTTGTTGTCCTACAGTTTGTGACACTTCCGGTGGAGTTCAATGCATCGAGAAGAGCAATGGCGATACTGGAGGGCAGCGGATATCTCTATCCGGATGAACTCAAGGGTGCAAGAAGTGTACTCACAGCGGCAGCTATGACATATGTGGCAGCCATGGTATCAGCATCACTTCAGTTGCTCAGACTTGTATTATTGTTTGGCAACAGGAGAAGATAGCGGAATTATAACAGAAAATATAAAAATGCATAAAAAAGTCTTGTGAATTTGTTGATAGTATTTGCAACTTTGCTATGGTAAAATGGTTAAAGTGGCAAAAATCTACATATTTGCAAGACTTTTTCTGTTATTGTGCACAATTATAACAGGAAAGTCTGCATAACAATTAATTAAGGGAGGGTAATTGATGAGGAAGAGAAGGCTACGAGGAGGTATAACGGCCTTGTCGGTGCTTGCTGCTATTGGCATGGCATCGGGAATAACGGCATTTGCGGCGGATGACACACAGTCTGAAGCTGTGGATACGGGAAAGGGACTGGAGTATGTATATGAGTCGTCAGGCTCTACACCATCAGGTGTCACGCTCAACGGCAATTCGGTAATCATAAAGCAGTCGCCGAATTCCACTGACAGCGAGCAGTTATTCAATATTTACAATGACAAAGACAGGGATGGAATCCTTGATGAGGGCGAGGAAGCTTTCACATTGGATGGAAACACGGATATACACTACGGTAAGATATATGGACTTTACCAGGAGAAGAGCAGCTCGCCGATCTCCATAACCATAGACGGTGCCGAACTGCCCGCCGTATATGGAGCTTTTGAGAGCACTGTTGAGACCCCGGAGAACATGACTGCGGTAACTATCAGTGTGAAGGGCGACGCAGCAGTTGAAAGTCTGTATGGACTTTTTAAGACATATTGTACTGGTGGTGTACTGATAGACACGGAGAAGTCAGTTACGATAAAGACGCTCTACGGTCTCAGCACATCGACCATAGATGGAGACATCACGGAGAATATCAATTATAGCTGTGATGGCAACACATTTGTCGCACTGGCTACAGATGGATATTACACAGGAAAAGCATACACGATAAATGGCGATGCAGTGTTCAATATGAAAGGAGCCAGCGTCAATTCAGTGTATCTCGTGCAGAATGGAGCTGTGCTCAGCAAGACACTGACGGCCAAGGTGACTGATTCCAAGGTAGACAGCCTGAACGGAGTTTCCCAGGGGGCAAAGGTTGATGGTGACGTGAGCCTTACATTTGACGGAATATCAGCCGTAAAGGATGGAAGCAGTGCCAGTGTATATGGTGCGTCAAGTGCGACTATCCTTGGAAATCTGGACCTTAAGCTGAAAAGCCAGTCTGGATCAGAGATGTCTGTGTATGGCACCAATAATACAAATATAAAGGGAAATGTAAATGTCAGCGTTGACGGCTCAGGAGCAAAGTTCAACACCATATATGGAATGTATGGCGGTATGCTGGGCGGAAGGGCTGATATAGATATAAAGAACTGCGCTGCCGGTTACACAACATGTGGCATGAATTCGGTTTCGTTCAGTCAGACTCAGCCGGAGGAAGAAGGAACATATACGTATACTGTGAACATGGAGAATATCACTGGTGCCAGCGGCAGGGTATATGGAATTTCAAATTGTTCCGGTATCACTTCTGCCAGCGTTGTAATGAAGGCTGTGGCAACAACAGATACATTAAATGGCATGTATCTGAGCACAGGTGTAAAAGGTGATATAAAGGCAGAACTTTACAACTGTAATGCAGCCTATGTAAATGCTCTGGAGCTGTCAAATGTGACGGTAAATGGTTCTGTAGATGCCATAGTTTCGGGCTGCAGCATTACGAGATCTCTGAATGTAGAGCAGGGCGGAAGCATCAGTAAGGATCTTAACATAAGCGTCAGCAACGTTATCAGCAGTTCAGCACAGTTTGTATACGGCGGCAGCTGTCTGGGAAATATGACGGTCAATGTGGATGGCATGAATGATGAATCCATAGTAGACGAAAATGGCGATCCGCTTGTGAACTCGTATGAATACGCGGGCAGCGACATGTTTACCATGATGGGCAACTTTGCACTGGCAGGGGAACTCAAGGCGGATATAGCAAAGATACATTTTGCAAAATGTGGACTCGCCGGAGGTGATTACAGTTGCGGAAATATCGGAACAAAGGTTGACATAACGTTGTCAGACAGCAGTATAAATGGACTGGCGGGAAATAATATTTTCTATCTGGCAAATGAGAGCTATTCCGGTTCAACCGAGAATACAGTTCCCGTTGATATAAAGATCAACAACACAGATTTTACAAATGCAGACGGAATAAGCTTCCAGATGTATATAGGTAATAACAAGGATGCAAAAGTTACATTTGATGACAAGTGCAGTATGCCGGAGAAGTATTATATGGCTCCAAGCATGAATACCACCGGCTCATCTGTTATAACCTATGGACATAATATATATTATGGCGGACAGAATCTTGTGATAGACAAGGATGTAACTGCTGACAATATTTACTTTGGTAACTTCACAGAGAACGGAAGCCAGGGCAATGCCGTGATCGTTATCAACAAGGGGGTAACGTTAACTGCAAAAGAGGGTATATATGCAGCAGGCGGTTCAAATATACTCCACAGTGGAATCCTCAAGGGAACATTTAAGGCGACTGATGGGTATATGCCAAATATATTCTCAAAGGGGGGTGTAATAGAGGACTCGGCTGTAGGGGATGTTGCAAATGTAAATTATTCATTAGATGTTGTGTCCAACGAGAAGGCCGCAACGTACAACATGACAGGCAAGACGTCACAGTATATTGATCCTGATGGTACATATGTCAAGGGCGGCGCAGATGTCAAGATAACACCGACCGTGAACAAGGGATATATTCTTGACAAGGTGACCTTCAGAGGTCAGAGCGACACAGCGGAAAATTCAGCGGTTGAATCAAATGGCGTGTACACGTTCAGCATGCCGAATGAGCCTTGTACAGTGACGATCGCAACGACAGGAAAGCAGATCGTGGTATCCAAGACAACTGTTGACCCTTCAGCACTGCTTGGAAAAGAATACACGGCAGCTTCACCTCTCTATGACATGGCAGATCTTGTCATATCAAACGACGCAAGAGAGGGCGAGGTCACATACGAGATAGACGAGACAAATGGCCTTCCTGAGGGACTCTCATTGATCGATGGCAAGGTTGTCGGAACGGCAAGCAAGCTTTATGAAGATGGAAAGAATGTCATAGTACATGTGACAGGAAGAAATGGTTCAAAGGCACAGCTCTCACTGAATGTGATCGTCTCAAATGAGGAGAAGAAGCAGGACAACCAGGATGGCCGAATCGTAGTTGACGAGGATGAGAAGACTATATGTCTCAACGGAACATCAGTGGTCATCCAGGCAAAGGACGACACAGAGACAGAGATATACGTGGACGACAATCAGGATGGACAGGCAGATGGCAAGACACCTCTGTACACCGGAGATCTGTCGGAGTACACGATAACAGGTGTCGAGGACAACGCCATAAGACGAAGCATCAGGATCACCATGACGGGGGGAAATGTAAAAGCAATATACGGTGCAAAGGATTCAGAGCTTTCATATGAAGGCGGCGATGCGGTGAGTATAAATATCCGTGGTGGTAAGGCAGCAACTATGTATGTTCTGTCGAATTCAACCGTGGATGGAACCATCGCATATGAGATCGCAGAGAACACTGTAGATAAGGGCGGATTTGCAGCGGATACAACATCAAAATATACCGGTGCATTCATGAGAAACAGCAAGGATATCGTAACTATCAGAGGAACCTATGTTGTGAATAAGAAACTCACGGCAACGGCTCTGATAATCTATGACAGTGCGGCAGTTGATGTAAATGCTCCGGTTGAGGTAACGGATTATGTGTCACTGAATGAGAGATCATCCGCAGTATTTAACGATACGCTGACCGCTGACCGGCTTGGTTATTCAAAGTATGCCAAGGCAGTTGTGAATGGAGATACGAAGCTTGCGGCTCTCAATATGACACAGTATGACACGACACTCACAATAGGCGAGGATGCGCTGTTTGATGTGGGCAAGGTCAACATGACATCAGGCTGGGCAAGAGTATATCAGAAGGGTACGCTCAAGTGTCCTTCAGACCAGTTCAGCAACACAGGTGTGTGGGTGGCAGCAGGAAAATTTGCAGATGATATAGATGCCAGCGGCTGGACAGGAGTGTATTACAGCTATGCAGGCGCCTCAACAAACATGGACAACTCATCAGCAAAATTGGCTGCACAGTCATATGTAGTTGAATATGAGAATGTCAAATATGTTGCCTGCAAACAGGCGATCACAGTTAGCTATACCGATGTGCCGGGTTACACAGCCTATGTGTCGGCAAATGGCGGCGAGCCGGTACAGGGAAGCAACGGAAGTGCAAAGGTGACAGGCCCGGATTCATCTATGTCTATTGTAGTGGATTATGTGGCAGACCAGATAGACATCAGTAAGGAATACGCAGATCCGATTCTGGCGGCGGAGACCAAGTACACAGCGGATTCACCAGCGTACGATCTCACGATCCTCAAGGTTACAGGAGATACCACAAAGGATTATGGAACTGACATGCAGTACAGACTGAAGAGCGGTTCGACACTTCCATCAGGACTTGTGCTTGAGTCGGGTAAGATAATAGGAACAGCCAAGAATGCAGGTGAAAGCACAGTAACATTTGTCATAACAGGACGAAATGGAACATCGGTTGATTTCCCAGTGGTATTCAAGGTACTGCCGGCAGGCACGGAGATACCTGATATCAACAAGCTTGGTGTATCTGTGAACACAGAGGATAAGACCATTGATCTCGGTGGAAATTCGGCAGTGATAATAGTTGATCCATCGGACAGCAGCAAGAGCTCAGTATATCTGGATGCTGATCACAACGGAGTGGCAGACGACAACAGACCACTCAGAATAGACGGAGAGGTTACATATGATCTGTCAGGCTACAGCATATCAGGCTATACGGACACAGCAAATAAATACACCGGTGATATATCGGTGACACTCAGAAGCGGAAATGTCGGCAATATATGTGCTGCGGGTTCAACTGACAGCAAGGCAGACCGCGTGACGATAGATGGAAATGTAACCATGACGATCATGGGCGGTTATGTGTCAGGCACTGTAGCTGCGGCAGGAAACGCTGATGTCAAGACAGTGACCTTCACGGCAGAGGACGGAAGAGCAGGAAGCGTGGTATACGGTGCGTACAATACAAATGCGGAGAAGGTAGACTTCACATTTGCAAAGTCTGCACAGATGTACACACCGGAATCAACCAAGTCTGAGAATATGTATGTCACATCGGGTGGATCAGTATCCGGTGATGTGGATATAAGAGTTGGTATAACTGATCATTACAATACATTTATATACGGTGCGGATTACATGAACAAGCGCTCCTACTTCAACGGAGTGTCGAGAACAGCCGTATCTGGAAATGTGAACTGTGTGGTTGATGGAAGATGGTGCGCTGAGAAGTGCAACAACTTTGTTCAGCAGTCAGATGTGAAGGGAGATCTGTATGCCGAGATAAAGTCAGGAGAACTCAGAAAAAATGACGTCAACAATGAGCATAGCAAGGCATTGGTATTTAACTATGGTCACAGCATTGGAAATATATACGTCAAGGCAGGAACAGAGGGCGCTGTCACAGGTGACTTTGTACTTGCGGCAGGCGGTAAGATTGGCAAGGTAGAGTATGTAGACGAGAATGCAAAGTCCACAGCTACTGTAAAGGGCACCGCTGACAATTACCAGGTTGAGAGTCTGGGTTCACTGTATATGTCTCTCGCCGGCAAATTAACTATAGGCGGAGACTACACACTTGACAGAGAGGTGGAGGTAAAACAGCTTGAGATCCTCAAGGATTCAAAGCTGACCATCGCCGAGGGCGCAGCTCTTACAAATACGTCGACAGCGACAGTTACCGGTGATGTTGAGAACCTTGGCACATGGAATGTGGACGGCGCTCTGACTATGACAGGATCACTGGTCAACAGAGGTGCATGGAATCTGAAAGGAAATGTTCAGGCTTCAGCAACAGTAGATAACTACGGGGATATCACAGCAGCAAATAGTGAGAGGATCACCTTGAATACAAATGCAAAGCTCATCAACAGAGCTGATGCACAGTTTACATTTGGCAACCTCACAAACAGTGCAATGATCGTAAACTATGGTAATATGAAGCAGCTTGCATATACGTCAAGTCTTGGAAGCGGAAGCATACTCACCACAGTGATCCCGGATATGGTGTACGCACTGAAAAATTACAGCGTCATTTTCTACAAGCTGGATGTGGATTATCCAGAATACTGCTTCAAGGATGGCGATGCAAAGATAGAGAAGAGCTCATCGGCAACAAGATGTCAGAAGAAGTCAGGTGTTGACGGTGACGATGCACTCTATATACAGGGTGGCAAGTCGTTCTACATCACAATAGACGGTGAGCCGATAGATGGAATGGCGGTGGATTCAGTTGTATTTGGACCGGATGACACAGTCATGACTACAAGTAACAACCGTCTCTGGAGCGGCGTCATGACATATGAGCCGGCAACAGTTACGGTAAATATGGCAAAGCAGGAGGCCGTAAATATAACTCTCGCAAAGACAGAGGATACAGTTAAGGCGCAGGTTGGAAAGACAACCACAAAGGATGAGCCATTATATGATCTGACAGCCATAGAGATCCAGAATGATGAAGCGGTGGACAACGGATATGTGTCATACTCCCTTGCAAAGGGACAGACACTTCCGGCAGGACTTGTGATATACGATGGAAAGGTATATGGAACACCAAAGACTGCAAGTGCTGAGGCACAGACAGTCAAGTTCACGGTGAGAGGACAGAATCAGACAGTGGCTGAGTTCACACTGATCATATCCAGCGTGGAGAAGGGAATACCTTCATTTACTACAGGAAAGGCGGTCGACGCATATGCCGGCAAGACCCTTGCGGATGTGGAGCTTCCAACATCGACAGCAGGAAAGTACATGTGGGCAGATGGAACACAGCAGGTAGGCAAGGCCGGAACAAGCGAGACCTACGATGCATACTTTGTTCCAGACGACACAGCAAACTATGACTGGAGCAAGATCGATGCAGCAGAGGGAACATATGAGGAACTGGAAGACGGAAGTGTGAGAATTGCAGTGAAGCTTTCAGTGTATGTGAGAAAGCAGGATCCTGTATTTACAGTTCCGGAGAATGTCACAGCTACATACGGAGACACTGTTGGCAAGATACTCCTGCCTGAGACAGCAGGTGGAATGTTCATCTGGGAGAATGCAGATGAATCTGTGGGAGAGGTTGGAACAAAGACTTTCCTTGCAACATTTGTACCTGAAGATGAGGATGTATACGCGAGAGCAGAGCATGTGGAGATAACTGTTCAGATTCTTCCTGCAAATGCAGTATTTACTCAGGCGATAGATTCACTGAGTGCTAAGGAGAATATGACTCTTGCAGACATAGAGATTCCAGAGCGCGAGGATGGAGTATACACATGGTATACAGACAGAACGACAAAGGTTGAGGATGGCAATACATACAAGCTTTGCTTCAAGCCTGCAGACACAGTAAATTATGACTGGACATCAGTTACAGGATGGAACAGGGCTTACAATGGAGTTGTATTCAATGTAAAGATCACCGTCGAGAAAGAGCCGGAGCAGCATGTACACGATTACGGCAATAAGTACAAGAGCGACAGCAGATCTCACTGGTATCAGTGCTCATGTGGAGAGAAGTCAGGCCTGGCAAACCACACATGGGACAAGGGAGCGATAACGACCAAGCCTACAGACACAGCGGCAGGTAAGAAGACATTTACCTGTACCAAGTGTGGGTACAAGCGTTATGAGTCAGTAGCTGCCCTTGGAATAGACATAGGAAATTCCAAGAACAATGTGGTCGTAAGCGGTATAGAAAAGAATGGATATACATACACAGGATCACCTATCACTGTTAAATCGCTTGCGCTCAGGAGAGGCAAAACAACACTGAAGAATGGTGTGGATTACACCGTACAGTACAAGAACAACAAGAATATCGGTACAGCGACAGTAAAGATCACTGGTAAGGGTAATTACAGAGGCTCCGTCAGCAAGACATTTGCTATCAAGGCTGGCAAGGGCAAGATATATAAAGTTGCGCAGAAGGGCGTGCCTGGCTATCTGAAATATAAGGTGACAAATGCCGCTTCAAATGGCAAGGGAACAGTGACACTTGTTGGAAGTACAAGCAAGAAGAGCGACAAGAAGTTCAAGTCACTCACGGTTGCATCCAGTGTCAAGATCGGTGGAGTGAACTTCAATGTTACGGCTGTAGGAGCGAAAGCATTTACAGGACGCAAATATCTCACCACGGTTGTGATCGGAGGAAACGTTAAGACCATAGGCGGTGCAGCATTCAGCAAGTGTGGAAAGCTTGGAAAAGTTACCATAAAGTCTACAAGGATAACGACTATCGGTAAGAATGCTTTCCAGGGTGTCAAGAGCAATGTGAAGATATATCTTCCTAAGAAGAAATATGACGCATATGCAAAGAAGCTCAAGGCGAAGGGAATGAACACTCCTAAGAAAGCGGTATACAAAAAGTCAAAATAAATGAAATGCGTTGATGTGTTGGCGGGACGGTCACAGATGATGTGGCTGTCCTGTTTTTTATGTGAAGATCGTTCTGGTGTAAAACCATGAGTGTAGTGACAGGAAAGATATAATCTGCTATACTGAACATATGTTTGCAAATATATGGAGGACTGTATGGATAATTTTATAGATGAACTGAATGAACAGCAAGGGAGGCAGTGACCACCACAGAAGGGTATGTGCGCATAATTGCGGGAGCGGGAACCGGCAAGACAAAGGCGCTCACTTACAGGTATGCGTATCTGGTGGACGAGCTTGGAATATCCACATCGAATATACTGTGTGTAACATTTACAAATAAAGCGGCGAGGGAGATGAGCAAACGTATCAGACAGATGATCGGGGACAGTGATACGGGATACATCTGCACATTTCACGGCTTCTGTGTGAAGCTTCTGAGGGAGGATATCCATGCCATCAATTATCCCCAGAACTTTGTGGTGATGGACAGCGAGGACACGGAGGATATACTCAAAACGGTGTACGAGAATGCCCATATACAGTCGAGAACATATACATTTGACATGGCCAGGGATCACATATCGGCGATGAAGAACGAGATGCAGCATATCGCATATTTGGCGGACATAAGCAATGACAGACTGCTGGCGGATTATGAGAAGGCTTCAGACATACCTGAAAAAGTATTTTTGGGATACCTGTACGAACAGAAGAAGGTGTATGGACTTGACTATGATGATCTCATAACCATTGCGCTCCACATCCTCAGAACCGATGCGGAGAAATGCCACAAATGGCAGGAACGCATGATGTATGTCATGGTGGACGAGTTCCAGGATGTCAGCGGTAACCAGTATGCGCTGGCGGAGATACTCAGCGGTTATCACAGGAATCTGTTCATCGTGGGCGATCCGGATCAGACTATATATACGTGGCGCGGGGCAAGGATAGAGTACATACTGGAATTCGACAAGAACCATGAGAATACACAGACCATATTCCTCGACACGAATTATCGTTCAACTCCTGACATACTGGCGGTGTCCAACTCACTGATCGAGAAAAACAGGAACAGACTGCCCCACAGGCTTGTGGCTGTGAAGCCGTCTGAGGCACGCCCTCTGTACGTACATTCCAGGACCACCGGGGATGAAGCCCAGTGGGTGACAAATGAGATAAAAAGACTGGTTGAGGCGGGCACAAAGTACAGTGACATAGCCGTTTTGTACAGGTCACATTTCGTGTCGAGAAGCATAGAGGAAGCATTTATCAAGACAAAGATCCCGTATATCCTCTACAGCGGAACGGAGTTCTACAAACGCAAGGAGATAAAGGATGTACTGGCATATCTCAGGATGGTGGCGTATGCGGATGATCTGTCATTTTGCAGGGTGATAAATGAACCAAAGCGGAACTTTGGCAAAAAGAGAATGTCGATGCTGAAGTCGTACTGTGAGACTCACAGATGCTCACTGTACAGCGGTCTTCAGGATCTTCTGGAGGAGAAGACTGTTAAGTCGACAGGTGCTTCAGCCTTTGTCGATATCATAGAAAATTTCAGGAGGACATACAAGGAGAAAAGTCTTTCAGACCTTGTGACAGAGCTTATGGCCGCCACGGGCTACGAGGCGATGCTCAGACAGGCAGGCGAACAGGAAAGGCTGGACAACCTGGCAGAGCTGAAGCAGTCGATAGACGAATATGAGAAGACCTCCGGTGAGGAGAATACGCTGGAGGAATATCTGCAGAGCATAGCTCTCTACACGAACAATGACAGGGAGAAGGACAAGGATTCTGTGACGATGATGACCATACACACCGCAAAGGGCCTGGAGTTCCCATATGTGTTCGTGTGCGGTGTAAATGAAGGCATATTCCCAAGCAAGCACGTGGACACTGAGGCGATGCTCGAGGAGGAACGCCGCATGGCATACGTGGCATGTACCAGAGCGGAGCGCGGTCTGTACATCAGCGATGCCGAGGGGCTGAACTACGATGATTCTTTCAGATACCCGTCCCGGTTCATCTTCAACATAGACCGGGAAGCCATCGATTACGTGAACGAGCTCCCGCAGCGCCTTGTCGACGACACCAAGAGCTACATAGCCGCAAATGAGAGCCACTATATGCCGCTGGACACCGAGCTAAAGCCCGGAGACAGGGTGAGACACAAGGTGTTCGGCGAGGGCACGATAACCGGTATCAGGGGAGATATAGGGTGCTATGTGGTTAAGTTTGATAGGGTGGAGACGGAGAGGAACTTGAAGATTGGGGTGGGGCTGGAAAAACTCGGTTAATGAAATAGACATGGGCAGACCACTAGAATGTGGGCTGTCCTTTTCACTTTGTTTGGTGAGGAAAAAACAGTACAGCAAATGGAGTAGAATTGTATAAAAGGTTTTTTAGAAGGCGGTATGGTAAAAGGATGGTTAAGATTGTTAATTATGTGGAAACAATGGCATAAGTAGTCGGAAAAAAGAGGAAGAGTAGTTTTACATATAGAAAGATATATTGTAAAATATAAAAAGGTGTATGCAAAACGAAAGGACATAAAAACTATAACATTTGTAAAACTAAAATATAAACTGTAATAAAAGCTTGTATTTTATATAAATCATAAAGGAGGTAAAAATGTATTATTTGGTTCATACAGTGAGTGTGATAATTAGACAGTTTTTTGTATCAAACCCATTTGAAAATGCAGCCATAGAAGTACCATTTGGTCCAGTTTTTTTCAACATGATAATAGGGGCAGCGCTTGTGCTAATTACATATATGGTTGTAGGGATATTTTATAAAAGAAGAAGTTCACCAGCAGTAGGTAGTATGTTATTTCTCTTGTTTTATTTAGTACATAATGGGTTATTGGTATTGATGTCGAAAGCCGAATTTAATAAAATTCTAATTGGAATTATATTAGTGGCATATATGGCAGTTCTTACTATTTCAAAAAAGGTAGTAACGCGTATAACATGTGATA
>NC_021018.1:44446-50282 GCF_000210595.1 Coprococcus sp. ART55/1
TAATAAGCTTGGTTCTACTGTTGCCAAGAGAAATGAGAAACTTGTAAAGCTCCTCGATGGAGTGGGAGATATGAATCTTGGCGATGTGAAAGATCATTCTATAGATGCATTTGGCGATGCGTATGAGTATCTCATGACTATGTATGCGTCGAATGCAGGTAAATCTGGCGGTGAGTTCTTCACGCCTGCGGATGTGTCTGAACTTCTTACAAGGCTTGGAACAGTAGGCAAGACCGAAATAAATAAGGTATATGATCCTGCTTGCGGATCTGGTTCATTGCTGCTTAAGGCGGAAAAAGTTCTTGGCAGGGATGCAATCAGAAATGGATTCTACGGACAGGAAATAAATATAACTACATATAACCTGTGCCGTATAAATATGTTCCTTCATGATGTTGGATTTGATAAGTTTGATATAGCCTGCGAGGATACACTTACCAGTCCGCAACATTGGGATGATGAGCCATTTGAACTTATAGTGTCTAATCCACCGTATACCTATACCTATAGCCAGCTTTCCCTCACTGGTCTCATACCATGGAGTTTCAGCATATAGGTTGCACAGAGTCTGTCCAGATGCCTCGAATTTTTCATTACATTCTTTATACAGATCGTATGCCTCATCCAGAATCTTCTTCAGAGTTCCAAGCCGATCATATTCATCTACCAGTTGAGCACGATATCTGTCCAGGGATGATATATCCAGAGATTCCGCCATCTTACTTATGTATATTATGTCTCTCTGACGTCTGATATCATCAATATACTGTCCAAGTGTATCATATATCTTTGACAATCTGTATGGTTCATCTTCAAGCTTGCCCAAGTCTACATATAAAAGCACGCCTCTATTCCCCATTATTTTCATCCCCCCTGTACTTGTCAAGTATCTTTACGATACTAACATCACACATCCTTCATCTACATGAGTATCAGTTTATCGCCATTTTCAACATGATAACTTTTCAAGGTTCTATCTGGATCCATAACCATGCCTTCTCTCGGTAACACTAATACCCAGTGCTCACGATTCACATAGCCTGTTCGCAGATACTGCGATACAACATCCAAAGTATCCGTTATCACATCACAAACCTGTGCATTCTCATTATATTGAACATCAAATTCTTGATTTATTTCTGGCATAATCAACCTGGACTTAATCATGCTTTATCTGCCTCCTGTATAACGGTATAATTATCTGCGATACATTCCGATCATCATTATCCTGTGGGATCATACCTATACCTGGTTTGTATACCTTATTTGCCTCTGTAAATGATAGATTAGTAAAATTAAAAAATGAAGTTTCAGCACAATTGCCACCCAGTTGTATTCCCATATGATATCCAGTCATAACATCATATACTTTTCGTCCACGACATTCTGACTGACTTGCTGTATCAATCAACCCTATAATGAATATGTTGTGCAGAGCGCCTTTCTCTACAACATTCTCTATAAATGGGACAATTCTTGTAATGCCTTCACTCGGCGAATACAATGTATTTAAAAACGCTTCCATATCTGCAATAAAAATGTATGTTTCCTTAAACCGGGTCATCTGGCTATATATTTCATTCTCATCATAGCCTTGTTCCTTTACCTGATTTTTAAACTTATTTCTCTCCACAAATTCTGGAACCAGCATTGTAAAGTAATCTGCCTGTGCTGCTTCGCTATCTATATACGTTGCTCCCAACAATTCCGAATCAGGCTTGAACTCATTGGAACCATGTTCTATAACAACTATATCTGCATTTCTCATCAGTGCTGCATTCATCAATAACCGCATAACATTTTTCTTACCAGTTCTTGCTCTGCCCGTAATTGTATAGCAGAATGTTCTCCTAAGGTCTATTCCATATCCCTCCGCACTTACACTGTCATATCCTATCGGCAGCATATATCCATTACACATCTGTGCAACATCATTACGCCTCTTGAATATCTCCCACGTAGGTTTTTCTGGAATTTCAGGAACACCTTCCGCTACCTCAGTAGCTCCTTCAGCCATAGATGCACACATATTGCGAAGTAACTCTATACGTTCCATATCATCGCACCTATCCGTAGCTATCGCTGTCTGGAATTCCATTACTTCTCCATCGACCTTTATGAGTCCTCTTCCCTTTAGATTTTCCGGTTCAAGCTCCACTCTTCCTGTTCTCAGAACCGATGAGTACATATACTTTTCATTCAGGCTCAATGCCACTGTTTCAGATATATTGTCTTCTATCCTTCCAGGTATTCCCGTATTACCAAATCCATTTGCAGTTACAATCGTATATATTCCATATGCAGTACCATCATGAACAATCTTCTGCATATTATCATCATATATTTCTGCTGTTTTTTCACGAAATCCAGCATAGTTATCTATTATGAACACTACTGCAGGCATATCGTTTTTGTTAACTTTTTTATAGGAGTTGAAGCTTATTCCACCAAGAATATTTTTTCTTGTAGATATAATCCTGTTTATTAAGAATATCAGTTTCCTAATTCTGTCATCATCATCCTCGCTAACAAAACCGCCAACCTGTGGAGCCTGTTCAAAACACCGCAAAGATTTATTGCTAAAGTCTGCTATGTATATATTTACTTCTGAAGCTTTATATCTGGTTATCAATGATGCAATAAGTGTCTGAACAAAGGTACTTTTACCACTTACATTCGTTCCACATACTGCAATATTTCCAGCATCCGCAATATCGATCCTATATGGTTTCTGACTTTGCCTTGATGGATCATCGTACATTCCTATAGTTGCCACCAATGAATATGCATCATCTGATTTATTTATCGGATATTCATCATCTATATCGTCTATAAATATAGGATTAGCTATTGGTGGTATCCACAAACTATAATCTCTGTTATATCCATTTTCTCTTGCTACCTTGGCCAAATACTCTTTAACCGCATCCAACTGCGTTACGCTGTTTGCCGGATTTGACACTTTGGCAATTTTCTTCTTTCTTATAATCTCCGAACCAGAAGCTGAAAGTATCGCAGTTCGTGTATCTTCACCAGAAACCGCATCTCCCCGATACTCAGCTCCACTCCAGCCAGACTGGAATAGCTCATACACTTCATCATTTCCAACCTGCAGATATCCCCTTCCTGCCTGAGTTATAAAAGCAGCATCCTCCTTGTGCAGCATCTCTTTACTGTCCTGCTTATCCTGCACTCTAAAAGCTTTGACTGAGCCTTGTTCTTAGCTATGAACGAGTACGCTGTAACACCACCTGCAACTATGACTGCTATGATGATAAATGCTATAACCAGTGGTGTTGTGTCAACACTGCTTGCACCGCCCTTGCTGCCAGTCTCACCAAGCTCGAAGCCCATAGGGTCAAAGGCAGCTCCGATAGGAACCATGAGATATACAGGATTATAAATCTTAAGATCAATCTTTGGGTCAAATTTGATGTTATACAATGTATCCATTACTCTGGTTGATACATTGAGCTGAACCTTGAACAAGCCGTCGATTCCCTTGATAAGGGCTCCATCACCTGTGAGGAATACATCATCAATAGGCTTATCAGGATTCTTTGATGTGAAGAAGTCCATAACTCGACCGATGTTGTTGATGAGATATCTGAACGCTCCTGTTATTGCGTTGTCGTCGAAATCTACCGTGAGAAGTCTTTCATTCTGAAGTAATGTCATGGCTGTTGTTGCATCCACGCCCTTCGCATCCATAACTTCATTCACAACAACATTTGTTCCGTATGGAACTGTTCTCTGAAGGAGAAGTGTATCTCCTTTTACGATGTTGAGCACTGTTGATTCACTGCCCAACTGGATTACCATAGTTGTCATTGCCTCTGTTGTCTGAGTCTTGATCAACTGAAGCATTGCATTACCAATATAATCAAGTGCTACTACTTTCAGTCCAGCCATAGCTGCGAGATCATAGTATGATCTTACCATGTTCTCTGGTGCAGCGACTGCAAGAACTCTGAGCTGCTTGTTATTCTCTTCATCAGTAACTGTCTCAAGAACTGTATGAGACACTACGTAATCCTCTATATTAACAGGGAAATACTCTGATGAGTTCGCATTAATAATTCCTTTAATTTTGTTCTCCTTAACGAAAGGTACAAGAACCTCTCTGTTAACGATCTTTGTAGAGGTAAGAACGAATATCGCGTTCTTGTTTGTTATTCCATTTGCTGAGAGCTGAGACTTGATTGCCTCTGCTATTCTCTCTTTGTCTCTGATCACGCCATCCTCATAGGCATCTTCCGGTGTCTCGAAGATGATAGCGTTGTGTATCGTTGACTGCTTCTTGTTTGAAGGTGTAACTTCAACGATAGTAATACTTTCATTTGTAATGTCGATTGTTAAGACTTTATTATTACTCGCCATTTTTATAGCCTCCCTCGCTAATCAGTAGTTTTGTATGGAAAATTCCACATTGCTTTGAGTACCAGCTTACCGCTGTTCACCCCATTCATATAATTGTTCCGGATAAGTGCTTTCCGGATAAAGGTCAACATTCTGTCACCCTTTTAATAGCTCATCTCATCCACATAATGACCCTTTTATATAGAAGAAACTCACTGAAAAATAAGTACCAGCTCTACCTAGGTAAGCCAGTTGCCGCCATAAGTCATGCTATGTGACATGTCACATATACAAAAAACCGCTGACTGCAAAGAAAGAGTGAGTATAAAGGATCAGACTATATAACACTCTATATAACATTCTTTCCTCCATATTCAGCTCTGTGTAAAGATATAGCAACCGGGGAAAATCCCCAGCTACTATAAATATAAATAGTAGATAATGTGTCAGCACCTGACGATGATCACACTCACTGCCTGTACGAGGTTGCAACAGGTATAATCACCGTCTGTGCTACACTTATGTAACATCAATCATGTTCTCATGAACAATCCGTAAGTTTACACAAGTCTGTCAGAATCTTACTTGTATTCTGCACATACATCTGGATAAAGCTCTGAACCATTAACTGTTACAGTGAAAGTAGACTTATCTGAGCTAAGTGTAAACATAAATGACTGATCCTTATCATACTTTGGCTTGTATGCAGCTGAACCAAGCTGTGATACAACCTCGCTTGTAAATGCAGCGCCAGTTCCATTTACTGCAACAGGCTTTGTTGTTGATAATGTATAATCACCAGCTTCTGCTGCATCGTAAGCTGCCTCTACTGAAAGTGCGTTTGTAACTGCTGTTGCGATTGTCTGTGCATTTGATACATCTGTTGATCTTCTTGACTTAGCGATGTACTTGATAAGTGCCGGTGCAAGAGCTCCAGCAAGGATTGCCATGATAGCAATAACGATAATTAACTCTACTAATGAGAAACCTTTGTTGTTTTTCTTCATAATATTACTCTCCTTTTTAGTTGTTTATTGTGTGTTGTTATGTGCTTTGCACTATATCAAACCGGCATCCTCGTTCTACCGGGTTTAACCTTTTTAGTTATCATGCAGGTCATACATGATATATCAAATAGCTACCAGACGTATGTTACTTGTAAGCATCACACACATCCGGATACAGCTCTGAGCTGTCCACCTTTACGGTGAATGTAGCCTTATCACTATTGACTGTGATAGTGAACTGCTTGTCCTTGTCATACTTTGGCTTGAATGTACTTGTCCCAAGCTGACTTGTGACTTCTGATGTGAACGCATTCGATGTGCCAAGCTGTGTGCCATCGGTATTCACCGGGTAATCACCAGGTGTGGCATCATCATATGCCTTCTCTACCGATAAGGCATTGGCGACTGCCGTCGCTATAGTCTGGGCGTTCGACACATCGGTCGATCTTCTTGACTTTGCTATGTACTTT
>NC_021018.1:50786-57283 GCF_000210595.1 Coprococcus sp. ART55/1
AGGCGGGAATACATCCGGGTTAACTCTGAGCGCATCCGCCAGAGTTCCACCTTTCTCTACATATGTACGCGCATCTGCTATGGCCTTTCTCAGTGTCTTGTTCTCAATCTGATCCCCCATCAGCTCCAGTGCGGATATGATGGTAACACCGGCCTTGATGACCGCCGAGAACTGTTTACAGAATACACCCAGGTCTCTTGACTTGACCTTCTTCTTAAATCCTATACCCCCGAGCGGGCTGCTCTGCTCCGTCAGACTCATGATCGAGTAGCCTTCTGACTTCAGCTTCTTCTCAGCACCGTCTCTGTTAGGGGCCTCGATGGTACCTTTTTTATTCTTACCATCTCTGTCAACAACCTTGTAATTAAATACTGCCATTGTCTCTCCTCCGACCCAATCTTAATATTCTTACGTTTTCATGTATCTGCACTTTAAAAGCGCAATAATGCAACATAAATTATATGTAAAATATCTTACTATACCACACAGATTTAATCAACATTTAATTATTTGCACGTTATTTTTTAGACAATGTGCACAATGCGGCTTGGTTATTATACCACATTTTTCCATATGGCAATCGATTATTCCATATATCTTACTGTCCGTTGATCTTCTTTCTCAGGTACTGCTGATCCTGTGCGTATGTCATGGCAACCTCTCTTGTGACGGTCCCTGAAGCATACAGCTCATACAATGCATCGTCCATAGTGATCATACCTAAGGCTCTGCTTGTCTGGATAGTTGACTGGATCTGATGAGTCTTGGCTTCTCGTATCAGACTTCGTTATAGCAGGTGATGCAAGCATTACCTCGAAGGCTGCAACTCGTCCGTTGCCGCTCGCTATAGGAAGAAGCGACTGTGAGATAACTCCCTCAAGAACCATCGCGAGCTGAACTCTTACCTGCTGCTGCTGGTTTGTAGGGAAGATATCTATGATACGATCGATGGTACTTGCCGCACCGATTGTATGCAGTGTGGAGAATACCAAGTGTCCTGTCTCGGCAGCGGTTATGGCTGTGGAGATAGTCTCAAGATCTCGCATCTCTCCTACGAGGATGATATCAGGATCCTCACGGAGTGCTGCACGAAGTGCATTTGCATAGCTGAGTGTATCCATACCAACCTCTCGCTGGTTAACTATTGCCTTATTGTGATGGTGAATGTACTCTATAGGATCCTCAAGTGTGATGATGTGATCCGTAAGGTTCTCATTCGCCTTGTTTATAATAGATGCAAGTGTGGTTGACTTACCAGAACCTGTAGGTCCTGTTACGAGAACCAGACCTCTCTTTCTCTTGTAGAGCTCAACAACCTCCCTTGGAATACCAAGCTGGTCAGGTCTTGGGATCTGTGTCTCAACTCGTCTGTACGCTGCTGCCATGTTTCCCTTGTCCATGAATACATTGACACGGAAACGTCCGGTCTCAGGTGAATCGAATGAGAAATCGACCTCTCCTCTGTCCTGAAGTATGGCCTTATGCCTGTCCTTCATAGTAGATCCAATTGCCTCTGCCGCATCAGCAGGTGACAGTGCCGGAACCTCAACCTCGGTGAGCTTACCGTTGATTCTGAGCTTAGGTGGTATACCTACAGCTATATGAACATCTGACGCCTTTGCTTCTACAGAGAAGGCAAGTAATTCCTTCATGTCTAACATAACTTGTCCCTTCCTTTCCCTTTTGCATTAATAATTACAATTTATATATAATCTCATTATATATCTCTTATATCTTACAGCTCTCCCATGTCCACTCCCTCGGCCACGGTCACTGTACTGTGAACAATCTTGTTCATCTCTGCTATGGATGTGATACCATCAAGAACGTGCTTGGCAGCTCCCATCTTCAGTGTGAGCATTCCTTCCTTGAGGGCCTGCTTCTCAATGACATCCGCTGTAGCTCCGGAAGCGATAACAGCCTGAAGCTCTCTTGATACAGGCATCATCTCGTATACACCGATTCGTCCTGAATAGCCTGTGTCGTTACACAGTGGGCATCCCTGTGGCTCGTAGATGATGACATCCTCCTCGTCAGCCGGAACACCGAGCTGAACTCTCTCATCATCCTCCACAAGTCTTGGCTGCTTACATGTGGTACAAAGTCTTCGCACAAGTCTCTGTGCAATAACTCCAACAACAGCATCACCGGCGATGTATGACTCAATACCCATATCGATAAGACGGGTGATGGTCGAAGCCGCTGAGTTAGTATGCAGTGTCGATACAACCAAATGTCCTGTGATAGCGGCCTGTACGGCGATTCCTGCTGTCTCACCGTCTCGGATCTCTCCTATCATGATGATATCCGGATCCTGACGAAGGATAGATCTGAGGGCTGCCGCGAAAGTCATGTCCGCTTTGTTATTAACCTGCACCTGATTGATACCGTTGATGTTCGCCTCGACAGGGTCCTCAACGGTGATGATATTAACATCCTCTGTGTTAAGCTCACTGAGTGATGTGTACAGTGTAGTTGATTTTCCTGATCCTGTAGGTCCCGTTACAAGGATGATACCATGTGGGTTGCTGAGGATATTATCGAAAACCTTCTCCTGCTCTGCATCGAAACCAAGGGCACTCTTCGGTTTTGTCAGACCGTCCTTGGATGTAAGTCTCATAACCGTCTTCTCTCCGAAAACTGTTGGAAGGATAGAAACACGGACATCAAACTCTCTTCTGTCAACCATGATGGTGATACGACCATCCTGTGGTTTTCTCTTCTCTGCTATATCCATACCGCCTATGATCTTGATACGGGCTGTGATACCTGCCAGTATGCTGAGGTCGTATGACATAACCTGCTTAAGTGCACCATCTATTCTGTATCTGACTCTGACGCTGTTCTCCAGAGCCTCTATATGTATATCTGACGCTCTCTGTCTTACTCCGCCTTCGATGATCTGCTTAACCAGAAGTACGATAGGGGAATTATCGATTTCTTCGTTGCCCTCTTCCTCGTCGCCTCCGCCGAGCACATTCTGCTGCTCCTGTCTGTAGGCCTCAGCAGCCTCCATAGCCTGAGCGCTTCCGTAATACTTGTCTATGGCATTCCTGATTCCCTCCTCAGATGCGAGCATCGGCTCTACCTGAAGATTTGTCACAAGACCAATATCGTCCATGGCCATGATATCCATTGGATCTGCCATGGCTACCTTGAGGATGTTCGGGTTATCAGGATCTATCTCTATAGGTATGGCCTGATACTTGGTGACCATGTTCTCAGGCACCATGTGTATAACCTTCTCCTCGATCTTAGCTCCCTTGAGCTCTATGTAGTCAATTCCCAACTGGGTTGTAAGTACCGTAATCAGCATGTCGTTACTTATAAATCCCAGATCAACCAGGGCGTTACCAAGCTTTCTGCCGGTCTCCTTCTGCTTTGCAAGTCCTTCCTGAAGCTGTTCCTCCGTGATAGCCCCCGCTGCTACAAGGACATCTCCAATTCTGATCTTCTTACGTCCCACGCTTAATCGCATTCTCTAAATACCCTCCTCACGTCTCTCGCAATTCTACGCACAGGCAGAATTATCCAAATACCTAAAGCGTATTATATCACAGTATTTTCACATTTTAAACATTTTGTACATATTTAGATACATTTTTTTGCACTTTTATCGGATTTTTGCTTTTTTACAGGGTGGATAGGCACTATTTCTGCACAATAAACATATTATATAAGCAAGCTGACTGTACTAATTGTAAAATAGCCCGTCCAGCAAATGTACAGCCGGTACAATCAATTTACGGGAGCAGTTCATATATGGAAGCGTTTAAAAACCCACTAACTCCCGAAGAAGAGAAAAAATATATTGCGCTGTGCCTGTCCGGCGACAAGGCTGCCCGCAGCATTCTGATAGAGTACAATCTCCGTCTGGTCGCCCACATATCCAGAAAGTACAATTCCGCCGTGAGGGATCCCGAGGATCTTCTGTCCATAGGCACGATAGGTCTCATCAAAGCCATAGACAGCTACAAGCCCGACAAAGGCTGTAAGCTGTCAGGTTATGCCGCCAAATGTATCGAAAACGAGCTTCTCATGACTCTCCGCCACGAGAAGAAGAAGGCGCGTGAGGTCTCGATCTACGATCCCATCGGCACTGATAAAGAGGGTAACGAGATCGTCATCCTTGACATCATAGGTTCGGAGAACGTCAACGTTCTGGACAAAATGATACAGGACGACCACCTGTGCCTGCTTCCCTCCTGCATATCATCGCTCCTCTCATCCAGGGAGAGGGAGATCATATGTATGCGCTACGGTCTTGACGGGCAGTCACCTCTCACCCAAAAGGAGGTAGCCAGGATGCTCGGAATCTCCAGGTCATATGTATCGCGCATAGAGAAAAAGGCTCTTGGCAAATTAAGAGGATGCCTGGATTGACATCCAGACATCCTTATGATCACTCTTTTCTTCTCAGTATAATACCGGTCTCAAGCTCCTTATCAAGCTTCACCCTCAATTTCTGCTTTGGATGTGGCGCAGAGTCCATGCTGTTTTCTTTCTCGTCGTATATCGCCTGAACCTCGCACTCTATATTTGTTCCATCAAAGCCCATGGCTTCAAGCTTCTCTCCCACCAGGAACTTATTCTTCTGCTCAAAGCATACACAGCCATCCGGGGTAACCTCTCTCACAGTTCCAATATACGTATAGTTTTTTACATATGTGTTGCTATCATATATCTGTGATTCTGAGTCTGTCTTCCCGAAATAAAATCCCGTTGTGAACTGCCTGTATGTGCATTTGGCTATCTCTCTCTTGTAGTATTCCATGTTTGCTCTGTACTTCTCTTCTGACTCCATATAATCATCTATGGCTTTTCTGTAGGTTCTGGCAACGGTCGCCACATACAGAGCCGTCTTCATACGTCCCTCTATCTTGAAGCTGTCTATTCCGGCTTCCATCATCTCCGGGATGTACTCTATCATGCACAGATCCTTGGAGTTAAATATATATGTTCCTCTGTCGTCCTCGTTGACAGTCATATACTCTCCCGGTCTGGTCTCCTCGACGATGGAATACTTCCATCTGCACGGATGGGTGCACGCACCATGATTCGCATCCCTGCCTGTGAAGTAGTTGCTGAGAAGGCATCTTCCTGAATATGATATGCACATAGCGCCATGGATAAATGACTCTATCTCCATATCGTCCGGTATGTTTGCTCTTATCTGTGATATCTCCGCAAGGGACAGTTCTCTGGCAGACACAACCCGCTTTATGCCGTGGTCATACCAGAACTTGTATGTCATGTAGTTCGTGTTGTTAGCCTGTGTGCTTATGTGTAATTCCATATCCGGCATAGTCTCCCGAGCTATGGTAAACACACCCGGATCGGATACAAGAACAGCGTCCACACCTGTATCTTTCAGCTCGCCAAAATAAGCTCTTATTCCATCCAGATCATAGTTGTGTGCAAATATATTGGCTGTCACATACACCTTAGCATTATGTGCATGGGCATATTCCACGCCCTGTTTCATCTCTTCTATGGAAAAGTTGTCTGCTTTCGCTCTGAGGCCAAATGCCTGTCCGCCTATATACACTGCGTCAGCTCCATAGTCCACGGCCACCTTGAGCGTGTCCAGTCCGCCCGCCGGGACAAGAAGCTCTGGTTTCTTATCTCTCATATCGTTTCCTCCAACCATTTTTCGTTTATTTCCTGATACTAAGGCTCATTCCATCCCCTATATTGAGTATGGCCGTCTCCAAATGTTCATTGTGGGTGAGCTCGTACAGGTATTCTCTCATCCTTGAATGTATCGTTCTGTTTCTTCTGGTAACTGCAAATCTGCTCTCAAGGACATCTCCGTCCTGAAGCACGTTGTCGCAGAGCAATACCCCCTTCGGAGCTAGCAGCCGTATAGCCTCCGTGAAAAAATTGCCATACTGACCCTTAGCTGCATCCATGAACACCATATCATAGTTTTCTGTCATACCCGGTAATATCTCCAGTGCATCGCCCTCAAGCAGGGTGATCTTGTCTGAAGCCCCGGCTCTGACTATATTCTTCTTCGCCTCTTCTATTCTCGGCTGATAATTCTCTATAGTTGTTATATGTGCGTCATCATCCAGAAATCTACTCATAAAAATGGCAGAAAAGCCAACGGCTGAACCTATCTCAAGAATCTTCTTCGGCCTGTTCATAAGAATCAACATCTTGATGAACTCTCCGGCCTCTCGTCTTATGATAGGTACCCTGTTCTCTTCTGCCTCTCTTCTGATCGAGGTCACAACCTCATCGTAGTCTGTATTGAAGGAATTGATAAATGACGCAAGTCTTTCATCACATACCATAATTATCCTCTCTGTCTATTCCTCGGCACTGTCCTCACCGGAGGAATCATCACTGCTGTCTCCGTTGCTATCCCCCGAGGAACTCTTGCCATTTCCCGTTATGATCTCTATTATCTCCTGATTTGTATCGCTCGGTGCTATCTGATATGTACCAGGCTGGATATCATCTGCATATCCGCCTATTCTGACCTTCAGTAT
>NC_021018.1:57595-68021 GCF_000210595.1 Coprococcus sp. ART55/1
GTCCTTGATGACCTCCGCCGTCTTAAGGGAATCCGCCACATCAAGAAGCGGCTCGTCCTGAGTTATCTGTATAGTTGCCTTACGGTTGCTGCCCGGATCCGCAGCCCTTGTGGCAAACACCTGATACGCAAAATCATACGAGTATGAGAAAGCCTTTACCAATATAAATAAAATACATACATTGATGAATAGTCCAAAAAGGAATCTCAGAATCTTCTTCATACTTCTAGCACTATCTAAAGCCATAATCGTTATTCTCCTTGTTCACAAATACATCTCAGCCAGCGCGAATCACCGGGCGTCCTCATCTATGATATCGAAATCAAGATCGTCCGCTATCTGTTCATATACAAGCTTCATCATTCTCACCAGCTTCTGCTCCGCCCTGATAAAGTCATTGACTATAGTATCATGGACTATGGAGTCATATTCCATGAATAGATTATTAACTTCATCATATGGATTGTCAAGCATTTCGTTATTCTGTATTTCATAATTTTTCTTACGAAATTCCATGAGCTGCTGAAGTTTTTCTGGTTTCTGTCTAAGTTTATCCTTGCAATACTGATAATTCTTGTAGACATCAGAATCCTTGATGCACGCATTCAATTGTCTGCTAAGTTCCAATGTATCTGTCATTTTCTCACCCTTCTACACCTCTGTGATTATAGGAAGGATCATAGGGCTTCTCTTTGTCCTCTTCCAGAGGAACTCTCCCATGTCATCCTTTATCACGGATTTGATCTTACCCCAGTCTGTCACGCCGCGGCTCAGGCATCTGTCGAGAGCCTCCTGACATGTGATCCTGCAGTCTTCCATAAGTGTCTCAGACTCCCTGACGTACACGAAGCCTCTTGACACTATATCCGGTCCTGCAACAAGCTGGTTGCTGTATCTGTCCAGGGTCACAACTATGATTATGAGACCATTCTGTGACAGAAGCTGTCTGTCTCTGAGGACAATATTTCCAACATCTCCAACTCCAAGTCCATCCACAAATACTCCCTGTGCAGGAACCTTGCCGACAACGTCGAACTTCTCCTCGCCGATCTCAAGAACATCGCCTGTGGTCATGATCTTGACATTCTCCTTAGGGATTCCCATCTCAACTGCAAGCTCTGCATGTCTCTTGAGGTGTCTGTACTCACCGTGGACAGGTATTGCATATTTCGGTCTTGTGAGCGCATATATAAGCTTGAGCTCCTCACGGCAGGCATGGCCGGATACATGTGTATCCTCAAATATAACGTGTGCACCCTTCGCCTCGAGCTCATTTATAACCTTGAATACCGCCTTTTCATTTCCCGGTATAGGATGTGAGCTGAAAATGACCACATCACCAGGCTTTATGGCTACTTTATTGTGTATGGATGCAGCTATACGTGACAGCGCAGCCATGTTCTCTCCCTGACTTCCCGTGGTGATGAGAACAACCTTCTCATCCGGGTAGTTCTTCATCTCGCTTATATCTATGAGTGTGTTATCCGGTATGTTGATATATCCAAGCTCGGACGCCGTGGTGATGATGTTCACCATGCTTCGTCCCTCTATGACAGCCTTTCTGCCATACTTGTAAGCTGAATTGATGATCTGCTGTACTCTGTCAACGTTGGATGCAAATGTCGCTATGATGATCCTGTGATCCTTGTTGTCGTTGAACAGGTTGTCAAATGTTCTTCCCACTGTCTTCTCTGACTGTGTGAAGCCCTCCTTCTCAGCATTTGTCGAGTCAGCCATGAGTGCAAGCACACCCTTCTTGCCGAGCTCAGCAAATCTCTGAAGATCTATGGTTCCACCAAATACCGGTGTGTAGTCTATCTTGAAATCTCCGGTGTGGACAATAAGTCCGGCCGGTGTGTATATGGCAAGGGCCGCCGAATCTGCTATGGAGTGGTTTGTTCTGATAAATTCCACTCTAAATGCCCCAAGATTTATATTCTGACCATACTTTACAACCTTTCTTCTGGTGTTGTTCATAAGGTTGTGTTCCTTCAGTTTGTTCTCTATAAGACCCATGGTCAGCTTGGTCGCATAGATCGGCATGTTTAATTCTTTCTCAATGTACGGTATGGCTCCTATGTGATCCTCATGTCCATGGGTAACCACGAGTCCCCTGACCTTGTCCGCGTTTTCCTTGAGATAGGTGACATCAGGAATTACCAGATCGATTCCTAACATGTCGTCCTCAGGGAATGCCAGTCCGCAGTCAATGACTATGATAGAGTCCTCATACTCTATCGCAGTGATATTCATTCCAATCTGTTCCAGACCGCCCAAAGGAATGATCTTCACTGTCTCTTTATTATTCTTATTCAATTTTCTTATACCTCCAAATTTACGTCCTCAAGCAGCTCGTCAAATATCTTGATGACCGCCTCTAATTCATTTTCATCTTCCACAATATCGTATGCTGCCATCTCTTCCGTATCAGCTCCGTTGTTCTCGCGAAGGATAAGGAATGATTCATCATCCGCCTTGTCTATAACGAACAGATAATTCACGCCGCCAAGTGTGGTCTGCTCCACAACCGAGAATTCCACTTCTGTTCCATCTTCTGCTTCAAATATGATACTGTTGTCCGTCTTCCTGTTCTCTGCCATATAAACCTCTTAATACTTCTTCAGGCGTACACAAAACAAAGGCAGAAGGTCTGTGTCTATCACAGACTGCTGCACTTCGCATCAAGATAGTTCTGCAGTATGACCGCAGCCGCCATCTTGTCTATGTACGTCTTCCTGTTCTCTCTTCTCACTCCGCTGTCCATAAGGATCCGCTCTGCCTCCACAGTGGTAAGGCGCTCATCCCACAGAACAACCTCAAGTCCTGTTCTGCGCTCAAGATCCTCCTTGAATGCCTGGGTGGCCTCGCATCTGTCTCCCTCTGAATTGTTCATGTTCTTCGGGTAGCCAAGCACTATCAGCTCTATGCGGTCGCGCTCTCCTGCCGCTCCATACTCTTCAAGTATGGCCTCTATGCGGGCAAGTGTCTGTCTCAGCTTGTTCGCCGACTTTCTCTCTATCGTCTCCAGCGGCTGGGCAGTCATCTTGAGCGGATCGCTCACGGCAACTCCCACCGTCTTGGTTCCATAGTCAAGTCCCAATATTCTCATACTATTCTTTTCCTTTACACGAGGTTATTCTTGATGTAGTCCTCAAGTAAAACCTCAATGATCTCGTCTCTCTCCACCTTCATGATCAGGCTTCGCGCGTTCTTGTAGCTTGTGATATATGTCGGGTCACCGCTCATTATGTACCCAACAACCTGGCTTACCGGATTATATCCTTTCTCGGTAAGTGCATCGTATACTTCTCCAATTATCTCGCGTACGTCCAATGTCGCGTCCTTGATTGGAACAATATTCTGTGTACTTTCGTTATTCATCAAATCACGTCCTCATCTTGTTATTATCTCATGAGCCAATTAACATTCCTATTCTAATATAAAAAACTACAAAAGTAAAGGAAGGTTTCCCCCATTTTGGGTATATGTCACATACACAAAGCTGTTCACAAAACTCTCCGGCATGGATATGTCGCCCACATCTATGAGTATATCCATGTATCTCTCCGTATGTCCTCTGAGATATGTCTTATTGTCCTTCTTTACAACCTCTTCCACCAGGACTTCAAGCTCACAGCCCTCAAACTGGGCTTCATATGCGGTCTTGTTGTCATGGGCAAGCTTAAGCAGCACATCGCTTCGCTCATTCTTTATCTCAGGGGCAACCTGCTCTTTCATGGCGGCAGCGACTGTTCCCTTTCTCGGAGAATACTTGAATATATGCATCTCATACAGATTGAGCTCCGTCAGATATCTGACAGTCTCTGCAAATTCTTCCTCAGTCTCTCCCGGGAAGCCCACTATCACATCCGTGGTGAGCGCAGGGGACTTATACGCCTTTCTCAGCATGTCACATTTTTCAAAGTATTGCTCGCAAGTGTACTTTCTGTTCATTCTCTTGAGCACTGAATCACAGCCGCTCTGCAGGCTCAGATGGAAGTGTGGACATACTTTCGAATTGGATGAAATCCTCTCCACAAACTCCTCTGTTATTATCCCCGGCTCAAGTGAACCAAGCCTTATTCTCTTGATTCCTTTGATTTTTGAGATAGCCTCTATAAGCTCTATAAGTGCTCCCTCATTATTCTTATCTTTGCCATATGACGATATGTGTATACCGGTAAGCACAACTTCTTTTATTCCTGCCTCCGCAAGCTCTGATACTTCTGCAAGGATCGCCTCCTGGCTTCTGCTTCTTATCCTTCCTCTTACATACGGGATTATGCAGTATGAGCAGAACTGATTGCAGCCGTCCTGGATCTTGACATATGCCCTTGTGTGTCCCACAGGGACATGGCCGCCCATCTCCTCGTACTCAGTCTCTCTGGATATATCCACGAAGTATTCCATGGCTTCATGATCTTTACCCGGGGCATTTTTTTCATTGTTTCTCACATTAATATAATCATTAACTATTTCTGTGATACTTTTCTTCTTATTGTTGCTTATTACTATATCTATAGCTTCATCCTGCTCGAGAATCTCTCTGGCTGACTGCACATAGCATCCTGCGGCTATCACTATTCCATCAGGATTCATCTTTCTGGCTCTGTGAAGCATCTGCCTTGATTTTTTGTCCGCAATATTGGTCACAGAACAGGTATTTACTATATATATATCTGCTTTTTCGTCAAATTCCACTATATTTGCACCGGCAGCCTTCAGCATGTCGAGCATGCTGTCAGTCTCCGCCTGATTGACTTTGCAGCCAAGTGTTGTGGCAGCCACAGACATTCCTTTTAGCATGTATTTTACACTCCTTATATTGACTTTTGTATTCTATAAAAATATAATAATGACAGTACATAAAAAACTTACAAGGGTTAGGAGGACTATTTATGACAGCAGTTAAGATTTCTTTAAACTCAATCGATAAGGTCAAGAGCTTTTGCAATGACATTGCGAAATTTGACGCAGAATTCGACCTCGTATCAGGACGTTACGTAATTGATGCAAAGTCAATCATGGGTATTTTCAGTCTTGATATCTCAAAGCCTATCGAACTTAACATTCATGCAGAGAGCGGTATCGATGAGATCATGGCTACTCTGAAGCCATACCTTGCAGAATAGTATTTATTCTGCCCCGTATGTTATATGGATCTGATAATCAAAAGAGATGCTTATTATGAAGCATCTCTTTTTTGTTGTCTTTTATCACTGTTTTATATTGTTTTACTGCTTTGCGCGACACATAACGACCTCTGCCGTATCTACAGCCTTGCGGTACAATGGCTCGATAATTCCTGTGAGCTTTGCCTCCGACTTCTCTATCGCAGAGAGAACCGGATGTGTAACCGGATGCTTTGCAACAAATGTCGTACAGCAATCCTCGTATGGCAGTATAGATGTCTCGTATGTTCCGATCTTCTCTGATATGTCTACTATCTCCTGCTTATCCATGCCTATACATGGTCTGAACACCGGCATGGTGCTGACCTGGTTGATAACGTTCAGGCTGAACACAGTCTGGCTTGAAACCTGGCCTATGCTCTCTCCTGTTATCGTACACTGACAGTCATTCTTCTCAGCCAGCTCCTCCGCTATCTTGATCATGTATCTCTTCATGATGATCGTGAGCTCCTCATGAGGACAGTTGTCGTATATTGCCATCTGTACATCGGCAAAGTTGACAACATGGAGTCTGATGGCTCCTGAGTAGTTGGCCACAAGACATGCCAGATCTATAACCTTCTGCTTTGCTCTCTCGCTTGTGAACGGAGGTGCGTGGAAATATACTGCCTCCACAACAACTCCTCTCTTGGCTATCATATATGCCGCAACAGGGCTGTCTATACCGCCTGACAGAAGTGCCATTCCTCTGCCGTTCGTTCCAACCGGCAGTCCTCCCGGGCCAGGTATGGTGATCGAATAGATATATGCTACCTTTCTAATCTCCACATTGATTATCTCCTGAGGTGAGTGCACATCCACTGTAAGATCAGGGAACGCCTCAAGGAGGAAATGTCCAAGCTCGGCGCTTACCTCCATGGAAGTCATAGGATATGTCTTGTCATTTCTTCTGGTGAACACCTTGAATGTGAAGTTCTTTCTGTCGTATGCCTTTTCAACATAATCTATTACCTTCTGCTTGAGGTTTTCAAACTCTGTGTTCTCCTCAACCACAACAGGGCATATTCCAACGATACCAAATACTTTTCCAAGGGCATTTACCACATCCTCATAGTCGTAATCCGACTTGCACTCAACGAATATTCTTCCCTGCTCCTTGCGGATATAGAAATCTCCGTAAGGCTTCAGCTTTCTGTTGATGTTCTTACAGAGTATGTCTTCAAATATATATCTGTTCTTTCCCTTTGTGCCTATCTCGGCATACTTTATCATAAATGCCTTGTACTGCATATTTCCTCCTATTTCTTCCTCACATATCTTCTGAGTATCGGTAAAAGTTCCTTGCAGCACTCGACTGCATAATCTATCTGTTCCATTGTATTCTCCGGTGAAAAACTGAATCTCAGTGTGGACTCAAGCTTCTCAGGTGGCAGACCTATGGCCTTCAGCGTGCTGCTTGTGGAATGTTTATTCGACGAACATGCTGAACCGGATGAGACATATATGCCCTTCTCTTCCAGAGCATGAAGCATGACCTCACTTCGCACTCCCTTGAAGGTTATGCTGGCTATATGGGGCGCATCCCCGGAATTACTGTACACATCGTCTATCTGTGTGAGTTCATCTATAAGATGTTCCTTGAGTTCTCTCATGTGCGCTACATTTGCATCGAGATCTCTGTAGGTCATCTCGGCAGCCAGTGCCATTCCGGCTATTCCCGGTACATTCTCTGTTCCTGACCGCATTCCGCCCTGCTGGCCTCCACCGTATATCACAGGCTTGACCTTGACTCTGTCCTTTATGAACAGTGCTCCAACGCCCTTTGGTCCGTGGAATTTATGGCTGCTTATGGACATCATGTCTATTCCCATACGCTTCGGGTATATCACATATTTGCCAAATGCCTGTATGGCATCCACATGGAAGAGCACACTCGGATTCTTCTCCTTTATACGTCTGGCAATGTCCTCCACCGGCATGACAGCTCCTATCTCATTGTTGACGTACATGACTGACACTATGATCGTGTCGTCGTCGACCTCATCTACCAACCGGTCAACATCGACCACACCATCGTTTCCAGTCGGAATCCTGACAACATCAAATCCCATATCCTCAAGGAATGTCAGCGGACTGCCGACTGAGGCATGCTCAACTGCTGTTGTTATGATCTTGTTGCCCGCTCTCCTGTTGGCAAGTGCGCCTCCTATCAGAGCCATGTTGTTGGATTCTGTTCCTCCCGATGTGAACACGATCTCCTTCGCCTGAACCTTGAGCAGCCTGGCTATCTTATCCCTGGCATCGCTCACGTATCTGGCCGCATCCACACCCTTCTGGTGCAGTGATGACGGATTGCCATAGTCCTGTTCCATTAACTTTACCACAAGATCTCTCACCTCTGGATAAACCGGGGTGGTCGCTGAATTGTCAAAATATGCTTCCATGTTGTCTTCCACCATTCCGAAACCGATATACGTCCGGCTTCAAGCTTCTTTCTTTCACTAATCTCTACAATATTGTTCTAATTGTCCCTGTCGGCACTGAACATGATGATCGACATAACCGCCAGTCCGGCCGTCTCAGTGCGCAGTATCCTGTGTCCAAGAGTTATACATTCCGCCCCGGCCGCCATTGCCTGTTCCACTTCTTCCCTGGCAAAGCCACCCTCCGGGCCTATGAATACCCCCAGACTTCTGCGGGCAGAGGACGGTGCTGTCACATCAGCGATGATCTGTCTGGACTTTGCAAGTCCCTCCGCCTCCTCATATGGAATTATATTCATATCAAGAGTCTTCGCCATCTCTATCGCCTGTGCAAATGTTACCGGCTCCGTGATCTCAGGGACGATTCCCCTTCCGGACTGTTTTGCAGCAGACTCCGCTATGATCCGGCATCTCTCAGTCTTCTTTGCAGCCTTCTTTGCATCAAGCTTCACTATGGTGCGCGCAGTGAATACCGGAACTATCCGGCAGACACCGAGCTCCACCATCTTCTGTACTATAAGATCCATCTTATCCGACTTTGGATATCCCTGAAACAGGGTAACCTCCACCGGAAGCTCTGCAAAGTTATCATTCACATCCTCGACGTGGCACAGAACCTCGTCTCTGCCAAGCTCCGATATACTGCACGTATAATCTCTTCCTCTGCCGTTACTGACAGTTATCTCCTGACCCACTTTAAGGCGGAGAACGTTCTTTATATGGTTAACGTCTCCGCCTGTTATACTTATATCTGTTCCTATATCTCTGCCATCTACGTCTACAAAGAATCTGTTCATATTTGATTATTTCCTCTCACACGCTGGTTCATACATGCTTTTTTGCGACAAAGCTTACCCAGTCATTCATGTAGACAGTATCTACGATATCAAAGTTATTGTCAAGAAGAGCCTGTCTGACCTCATCCTCTTTTATGTTTATAATGCCCGATGATATAAAAATACCATCATCCTTCATAAACTTCTGAACTACAGCCGACATTGGAATTATAACGTCTGCAAGGATATTTGCAACTACTATATCATAATTTGCGCCTATTGACTCTACCAGTTTCTGGTCCTCAAGGACATTTCCGCACTTGAATTCCACAGCCTCGGCAGGAATATGGTTCACATCTCTGTTCTCTCCCGCCACATCAACAGCGATCGGATCTATGTCTATACCGAGAACATGCTTTGCACCCAGCTTATTGCAAACAAATGACAGGATACCGCTTCCGCTTCCGGCATCGAGTATCTCATCTCCATCCTTCATGTACTTCTTGAGCTGGCCTATGCACAGTCTCGTCGTCTCATGGGAACCTGTTCCAAATGCTGTTCCGGGATCTATCTCAATTACTATATCCTCATCCGTTGCATCCTCCGGCACTTCCTCCCAGGTTGGCTTGATGATGATATTGTCATACAGTCTGAATGGCTTGAAGTAGGCCTTCCAGTTGTCTCTCCAGTCCTCTTCCTTCGTCTCACTCTCGGTTATCTCACCTGTTCCGACAGGAAGGAACTCTGACAGTCTCCTGATCTCTGCAGCCACCTTATCCTTTATCTCCTGCACGTCAAATGTATCGTCAAGGAAACAGGACACCTTTGCAGTTCCATCATTTTCCGGCATATCATCCGGCAGGAGATCGACAAACATCGTCTCCATCTCCTCCTCAGTGAGGGGAATATTATCTTCTATCTGAACACCCAAAACGCCTTCCTCTTCGAGGAAGGCGCTTATGAGGTCTTCAGCTTCACATGTTGTATCTATTGTGAGCTTCGTCCATTTCATATATTTTATACCTACTTTTTCTTTCTTCTCTTGTGATCGCCAAATGTAAATGGTCCTGCTGAATCTGTTGCAGGTCTTGTCTCTACAAGTGTTGCCTGCTCATACTGATTTAGGATCTTCTTCTGCTCCTCTGTGAGCTTCTCCGGCACCTGTACAACAAGTGTTACATAGTGATCGCCTCGCTGAGTTGGGTTCTTGAGGTTAGGTACTCCTTTGCCCTTCAGCTTTATACGTGTATCTGTCTGTGTTCCTGGTGGTATGGTGTAATCAACCTCTCCTTCGATGGTGTTGATCTTGATAACTCCACCAAGTGCTGCCTGTGTAAATGTGATAGGCTCTGATGAATACAGATTGTACTCCTGTCTCTGGAAGTTTGGATGACGATCAACAAGTATGGTAACTGTAAGATCTCCTCTCTCACCACCGTTGATACCAGGCTCACCCTTTCCTTTGATTCGGATGTTAGTACCATTGTCTACTCCTGGTGGAATAGCTATCTGTATCTTCTTTCTGCTCTTTACATATCCTGTTCCTGCACAGTTGCTGCACTTGTATCTGATGATCTTACCAGATCCACTACAATCAGGACATGTCTGAACATTACGTACAACTCCAAAAAGTGACTGCTGTGTTGTCACTATCTGGCCCTTACCGCCGCACTTGCCGCAGACCTCCGGCTGGTGTCCCGGCTGTGAACCGGTTCCCTTACATACATCACACTCATCCTTCAGTGGGAGCTCAAGCTCCTTCTGGGTTCCGAATATAGCCTCCTCAAAGGCTACTCTGATGGTGGTCTTGATGTTTGCGCCCTTCATAGGGCCATTTGTATTTCTCTGACGGCTTGCGCCACCGAACATATCTCCGAATATATCTCCAAAGATATCTCCCATGTCTGCGAAGTCAAATCCACCAAATCCGTCGGCACCGCCGCCGTTCTGGTCGAATGCTGCATGGCCAAACTGATCATACTTTGCACGTTTCTCAGGGTCACTGAGGACTGAATAAGCTTCAGCTGCTTCTTTG
>NC_021018.1:68624-79350 GCF_000210595.1 Coprococcus sp. ART55/1
GCCTCTTTATCACCAGGGTTCATATCCGGGTGGTATTTTTTTGCTACCACTCGGTATGCCCTTTTGATCTCGGCTTCAGAGGCTCCCTTGGTTACACCAAGGACTTCATAATAATCGGTCTTTGTCTCTGCCATAGCCTTTACCTTTCATCCTCTATATATTAAACCTCTGTGAAATCTCCATCTACAACATCGCCATCTGAGTAATCAGGTGTGCCTGCACCTGTTCCTGCGTTTGCTCCAGGACCGTTCTGCTCATAGAGCTTTGAGAACAGGTTCTGTGCGCTCTCCATCAGCTTATCCTTTGCAGCCTTGATCTTATCTACATCTGCATCGCTCATATTCTCTGCATCTGTGCTGTCTATTGCTGCTCTTAAGGAGTCAAGATCTGCCTTTACGCCAGCCTTGTCAGAATCTGAAAGCTTATCTCCTACCTCGCCGAGTGCCTTCTCTGTCTGGAATGCAAGTGCATCTGCCTCATTTCTTGCCTCGATGCCTTCCTTACGCTTCTTATCCTGAGCCTCGTACTCTGCTGCTTCCTTAACTGCTCTATCGATATCATCATCTGAAAGTGATGTTCCTGATGTGATAGTAATGTGCTGCTCTCTTCCTGTTCCGAGATCCTTTGCTGATACATTTACGATACCATTTGCATCGATATCGAATGTAACCTCGATCTGTGGAACTCCACGTCTTGCTGGAGCGATACCATCAAGTCTGAATCTGCCAAGACTCTTGTTGTCCTTTGCGAACTGTCTCTCACCCTGTACTACGTTGATATCAACGGCATCCTGATTATCCTGTGCTGTTGAGAAGATCTGGCTCTTCTTTGTAGGGATTGTTGTATTTCTCTCGATAAGGTGAGTAGCTATACCACCCATTGTCTCGATTGAAAGTGTAAGTGGTGTAACATCCAGAAGAAGGATCTCGCCTGCACCGGCATCTCCGGCAAGCTTACCACCCTGGATACAAGCACCGATAGCAACACACTCATCAGGGTTGATTCCCTTGAATGGCTCCTTACCTGTAAGTCTCTTAACCTCTTCCTGTACTGCTATGATACGGGTTGAACCACCGACAAGAAGTACCTTGTCAAGGTCTGCTGCTGTAAGTCCTGCATCAGCAAGTGCTGTGTTAACAGGGCCCTTTGTTCTGTCTACAAGATCTGCTGTAAGCTCATCGAACTTAGCTCTTGTAAGGTTCATATCGAAATGCTTTGGTCCATCCTGGTTTGCTGTGATGAAAGGAAGGTTGATGTTGGTTGTTGTAGCTGATGACAGCTCCTTCTTTGCCTTCTCTGCTGCTTCCTTTAATCTCTGCATAGCCATCTTATCGCCTGAAAGGTCGATGCCCTCTGCCTTCTTGAATTCATCAAGCATATACTGTGTAATTGCGTTATCGAAGTCATCACCACCGAGCTTGTTATCGCCGGCTGTTGCAAGAACCTCGATGACACCCTCACCGATCTCAATGATAGATACATCGAATGTACCACCACCTAAATCGTAAACCATGATTCTCTGCTCCTGCTCGTTGTCAAGACCATATGAAAGAGCTGCTGCTGTAGGCTCGTTGATGATACGCTTTACATCAAGACCTGCGATCTTACCGGCATCCTTTGTTGCCTGTCTCTGTCCATCTGAGAAGTAAGCAGGAACTGTGATAACTGCCTCTGTAACCTTCTCTCCTAAGTATCCCTCTGCATCTGACTTCAGCTTCTGAAGGATCATTGCTGAAATCTCCTGTGGTGAATACTTCTTGCCATCTATCTCTACTCTGTAATCTGATCCCATGTGACGCTTGATAGATGAAATTGTCTTATCTGCATTTGTAACTGCCTGACGCTTTGCAGGCTCACCTACTACTCTCTCTCCTGTCTTCAGGAAACCTACTACTGAAGGTGTTGTTCTCATACCCTCTGAGTTAGCTATAACTACAGGCTTACCACCTTCCATAACTGCTACACATGAATTTGTTGTACCTAAGTCAATACCTATAATCTTACCCATTGTCTTTTCCTCCTAGAAAAAAAATTTACAATATTAAGAAATCTCCCACTCCGTGGGTCCTTCTTATGAAGTTTAATTTGCTACCTTTACCATGCTAAATCTGAGCACCTGATCCTTGTACATGTAACCCTTCTGCATCTCTTCAACGATTACATTCTCTTCGTAGTTGTCATCCTCTACATGCATCACTGCATTGTGGAATGTAGGATCAAACTGTTCCCCGGCGCAATCCATAGGCTTTACACCTATGCTTTCCAATGACGTCATAAGCTGCTTATATATATTTGCAACTCCCGACTCGAATGGTCTGTCCTTATCCTCATCAGGAATGGCTGCCATTGCTCTCTCAAAATTGTCTACCACAGGAAGGAGCTTCTCAAGAACTCCCTTTGCACCTATGTCGTACAATTTGCCTGACTCTTTTTCATTTCTCTGGCGGATGTTCTCACACTCCGCAAGAAGTCTTGTGTACTTTGTCTCTGCATCCTTGCAGCGTTCCTTGAGCTTCTCGTTCTCCTCACGGAGAGCCTTGCCTCCACGTCTGTTCTCCTTTGCAACATGCTGTGGCTTTGCAGCCTCTGCCTGCTCCTCCGGAACGTCAACGGTCTCATCGACCTTGACTTCTGACTCAACGCCATCCTTTATCTCTGCTGAAGCATCTCCAACTATGGTCTCGGCTGCTGTCTGCTCTGTCTTAACCTTCTTGTCGGATGCAGTACTGTTATTGCTATCAGCCATTACATATCCTCCTATTCATCGTTATAATCTTATCTGTCTATCCATTGTTGTTAAATATGTCATCAAGCTCTCCGGTGAGTTCCTTGAGCATGCTCACAACTTTCTTGTAATCCATCCTCTTCGGTCCGATTATTCCTATCGTTCCTTTTGCGCCCTCCGGCATCTTGTATGTTGCTGTTACAAGGGAGCAGTCCTTCAGGTTTTCATCGCTGTTCTCCTGTCCTATCAGGATCTGTATGTCGCTGTCCTGCTGGATCACATCCTCCACATGTTTTGCAAATTCTTCTTTGTCCTCTATGTCTTCCAGTGTTCCGAGCAGCTTCTCTGCGGATGACGTGTTCGCCAACTCAGGGTACTTGAGTACATTCGTTGCTCCACTGGTATAAACCTTGAGATCATCGGCCTCATGGATCGCCTCCATGATTCCCTGGAATATCGTCTCAAGGATCTCTGCATATTCACCTGCCTGAACCTTCATGGTCTGTATAAGTTCAAGATTGATATCCTGAAGTGCCGCGCCCTGAAGGAAGGTATTTAGCAGAATATTAAATTTTAAAATATCTTCATTCTTCAGGCTGTACGTCGTCTTGATCAGCTTATTCTTGACTATATTGCCATCAACCATGATGACCGCCAGCAATGTGGTCTCATCAACCTGTGACAACTGGATGAACTTTACTGTGTTGTTGTACTGTGGCATCGTAACCAGTGTTGCGTACTGAGTGTTAGTCGCAAGCACCTTTGCCACCTGCTTGAGAAGCTTCTCAAGCTTATCAACTCTCTGCAGCAGATTCTCTCTCTCTGTCTGATTCTCTGCTTTCTCTTCATTCCTGTCTGCCATGATGCTGTCAACATAAAACCTGTAACCTGCATCCGTCGGAACTCTTCCTGCCGATGCATGTGGCTGGCATATAAAACCCATGTCCTCAAGATCTGACATCTCATTTCTTATGGTAGCCGGGCTGACATTCATGTCGGCCAGCTTGGAAATGGTTCTCGATCCAACGGGCTCTCCAGTCTCCAGGTAATTCGAAACGATCGCTTTTAGAATTCTGACTTTTCTCTCGTCAAGTTCCATACTCTCATTCCTTTTTGCTTTTAGTCTTATTAGCACTCAACATATCCGAGTGCTAACCACTAAACATAATCTAACACCGCCGCCCCCTTTTGTCAACAAAATAACGAATGTTTTTGTGTTTTTTTATTGTTTTGAAGGACGGTCGTGCCAGTATTATTCTATTAAGAAGTCCGCCAGGATCGTGTTGCTTACGTCGATGCCTTTTTTTGTGAGGCGGATCAGGCCGTGGTCATCTTCGAGGTGGCCGGTGGACTTGTATTTATCTATGACGGAGCCGTATATGTCGTAGATGGAGTGTCCAAAGTAGTCGTTGAATTTTTCTGCACTCACACCGGATATCATACGCAGGCCGAGGAACATATATTCCTCCATCAGCCTGTCTGCGTCAAGTTCTTCTTCCACATTGCGCATGTGTTCTATTATATCTCTTGCCTTACCCGAATTTGCGACGTGATCTCCGAATGTCATGAGCTCCCTGTGTCTTGCCATGCCGTCTATGTAGTCTTCCAGACTGGATGTGTTGGTGTAGCGTCTGCCGTACAGGAAGGACGCTGCTCCGATTCCGATTCCTATGTATTCCCCGAGGGTCCAGTAGACTATGTTATGTCTGCACTCGTAGCCAGCTTTGGCGTAATTGGATATCTCGTATCTGTGGTAGCCGCCGGTGCCTAAGAGCTTATTTGTTATGTCGTACATCTGCCTGTCCACGTCCTCATCCGGGATCTGTGACAGCAGGTTCTCATCTGCTGCCAGAGGAGTTCCGTCCTCCACTATGAGGCTGTAGGACGATATGTGCTCCGGCTTACACCTTAATACCTTGTCAAGGGTGTCCAGATATGACCTCATGGTCTGTCCCGGTATGTCTGACATCAGGTCTATATTTATATTGCGAAATCCGGCCTCCCTAGCCATGTCAAATGCGGCGAGGAACTGGTCATAATTGTGTATCCTGCCCAGAGCTTCCAGCTCATTTTTCTGTGCGGACTGAAGGCCTATGCTCATCCTGTTTATGCCATTTGCTATATATTCTGCTGCCTTACGGCTGGTCAGGGTGCCCGGATTTACCTCTATGCTTATCTCCGCATCCTCTGCGACATCGAACAGCTTCCTCACCGTCGTCATTACAAGTGTGATCTCGTCCGGCTCCAGTATGGATGGGGTTCCGCCTCCTATGTATATTGTCCTGACCTTGTGGGTCTCCGCCAAATACGAGTAGCTTTTCAGCTCCTCGCACAGGGCTTCGATGTATTTCTCACGGTACACTCCATATCCCGACATGCAGGCTGCCCCCACCGGAAATGACAGGAAGTCGCAGTATGCACATTTCTTCACACAGAATGGGATATGTATGTATATGCTGAGCGGCTTCTTCTCATATGACTCTAAAACTTCGTCATTATTTGCATCGCCGAAATCCCGATCTGAATTTTCGGTATTTATTATATCTATCATTAGTATCCTTCCTTTTTATTTCAAATATCGTCACCGCATGAAAAAAGCCGCTACTAAGAATGCTCCTGTCAGAATGCTCTCATTAACGGCTTTTCTACGATTCTATTATTTCTTATTTAATATAACCGTGTCACTGTGTTCCCGGTCTTTTCTATTCCTCATCAAGCTTCAGGACAGACATAAATGCCTTCTGTGGTATCTCCACATTGCCCACCTGTCTCATTCGCTTCTTTCCTTCCTTCTGCTTTTCAAGGAGCTTTCTCTTTCTGGATATATCTCCGCCGTAGCACTTGGCAAGGACATCCTTTCTCATGGCCTTGACTGTCTCGCGGGCTATTACCTTGCCGCCTATGGCCGCCTGGATCGGGATCTCGAACAGATGTCTCGGGATCTCGTCCTTGAGCTTCTCGCACATCTTTCTGCCCCTTTCATACGCTGTATCCTTGTGTATGATAAATGAGAGTGCATCGACCTCTTCCTTATTGATAAGGATGTCCAGCTTCACAAGCTCTGAGCGGACATAGCCCTTCATCTCATAGTCAAATGAAGCATAGCCCCTTGAACGCGACTTAAGTGCATCAAAGAAATCGTATATGATCTCGTTCAGTGGGAGGTCGTACTTGAGAAGCGCTCTTGTCTCCTCCATGTACTCCATGCTCTTGTACACGCCTCGTCTCTCCTGGCAGAGCTGCATGATGGCACCCACATACTCTGTTGTGACCATGATCTCCGCATCGACAAATGGCTCCTCCATGTACTCTATGGTGGATGGATCCGGCAGATTCGACGGATTGGTGAGCTCTATCACATTCCCATCTGTGGTATGTACCTTATATACAACGCCTGGCGCTGTGGTTACCAGATCAAGATTGAACTCCCTCTCCAGTCGCTCCTGAACTATCTCAAGGTGAAGCAGTCCAAGGAAACCACATCGGAAACCAAAGCCCAGTGCTATGGATGTCTCCGGCTCAAAGCTGAGCGCCGCATCATTTAACTGAAGTTTCTCAAGGGCATCCCTGAGATCCGGATACTTTGCTCCATCCGCAGGATAGAGTCCGCAGTATACCATAGGCTGTGCCTTCTTGTATCCAGGAAGTGCCTCGTCACATGGCCTGTCCGCCTGTGTGACTGTATCTCCCACTGTGGTATCCTGTACATTCTTAAGGCTGGCTGTTATGTAACCAACCATACCGGCTGACAGCTCATCACATGGGACAAATCTTCCCGCTCCAAATATTCCGACCTCAACCACCTCAGCCTCAGCTCCGGTGGCCATCATCCTTATGGTGGTTCCCTTCTTCACGCAGCCGTCAAATAATCGGCAGAATATGATAACTCCCTTGTAGGAGTCATACAGACTGTCGAATATAAGTGCCTTGAGTGGAGCCTCAGGGTCACCGTGCGGTGCCGGCACCTTCTTCACGACCTGTTCAAGCACTTCTTCTATATTAATTCCATTCTTTGCCGATATCCTTGGGGCATCCTGTGCCTCTATTCCAATGACATCCTCGATCTCGTTCACGACCCTCTCCGGATCTGCTGACGGAAGGTCTATCTTGTTGATGACCGGCATGACATCAAGGTCATGATCCAGCGCCAGGTATACATTCGCCAGGGTCTGCGCCTCTATGCCCTGTGCGGCATCAACCACAAGTATGGCTCCCTCACAGGCTGCCAGACTTCGAGATACCTCATAATTGAAATCCACATGTCCCGGAGTGTCTATGAGATTGAATATGTACTCCTGTCCATCATTGGCATTGTACACGATCCTGACACACTGTGCCTTGATGGTGATTCCACGCTCCCTCTCAAGATCCATATTGTCAAGAACCTGATTCTGCATCTCCCTGCTGGTCAGAGTTCCGGTCTTCTCTATGATCCTGTCGGCAAGTGTTGATTTACCGTGATCTATATGCGCTATTATACAGAAATTTCTTATCTTTGACTGGTCTAAATGCTCCATGTTTTCACATCCTTATCTATGTCCCGCGCCTTGTATGTGCAGGCTCTTTTATTCTTATACTTGTCTTACTCGCATTTGACGTTAATATAACATGTATGAGCATATAACTGCAAGTGCCAATATGCCACTTAATCCTCACTTCAGAAGCACCTTTGCAAGCATTGCGGCAAATGGTTCGATTGCGTTGTATTCCTCCTCCACCGTGTTAGTCTGTGCGCCTATCTCAGCCAGCATGGCGTGCGGCATGAGATCCATGTTGTACCGGCTCGTACTTATGTATATCTTGCGCATCATGTCGCCGTAATTTGCCCTGCCCGCCAGATAGGTCTGAAGTGCAAATGCCATGTTGTCGACCTTGTTGTCATTGCTCCAATAGTCCACATCGTTGCCATCCTCGTCACGGCACATGCCATTTAACAGCATGATCTGTGCTGTGGGCTTTCCATCCACATCTGTAACCAGATGTGTGTCATCCGGCACACCATCCCTGTGGAGATCTATGATGACCTCTATCTCAGGATTGTCCTTAAGTATCTGTGACACACCTTCCCTCGAATAATCATAGGAAGCGTTCCTGTCAAGAACCCCTGTCATCATGTCATATGCCGTGGTGTCGTGGTACACCGGTATGCCATATGTATCCGTGAGTATCTCCGCCAGGCGGTTGCCAAGTCCTATCACCGTATCGTCCACCTCGCCCGGTCTTGAGTCCGCAAATGCCTCGGAGCTGTGGGTATGATATATCAGAACTTTGTATCCGCCCGTGTCCATATCCAGCGACAGATCTTTGCCGAGCAGATTTTCCGCATCCAGCTCGTCTTTTTTTACGCACTTAGGGTATGTGGCGTTATAACAATATGAAAGGAGTGTATCTGCGTCCATACCTATATAAGAGCTCATTATATCCGCCATGGCCGACACAGTCCTGGCATCAGCGGATCTCTGCGCAGCTTCTGTGGTCTCAGTGCTGGCAGGCGCAGAAGTCTCTGAAGTCTCCGCCTGCGATGATGCCTCACCTTCGGAATCCGCATCCTCCGTCTGGTATGTCCTGCCCTCCTCGCACACCTCCCTGACCTGGGATTCCCAGTAATCCATGTAACAGTACACATCCGGCTCAGCCGCACCGGGGCTGTATATACTCTCGCCTGTTTCACCCGAAGAACTGCCATATATCCCGCTATACACCAGCTTCCACACATCATCAGTTATCCCGGTCTTTATCAATATCCCCGCGCACACCAGAATCACCCACGCAAGTATATACACAGTCTTCGTATGAAGCTTTCTGTCCGACATACATTTCCACCCCTTTTGAATATGCTATGGTCTCTGTTATCCATTATTCAAATATATGAGTGTACGTGCCAAATGATTCCCTGTATTTTTCTCTACATCGCTATGGCATTTATCGCCTCAGATATCGTAAAGCTGATGCGGCGCACTAGCTCGTCTATATTTTTCGGGGTCACGAACATATCCGCCATATCCTCGTCCAGAAGATTGCACGCTATCTGGTATCTCTGCTTCTCCGTGAACTCCCTCATGATCCTGCGCCCGTAGGTCTCGTTAAATGCATCAGCCACCTCATCCAGCGAATCGTCTATGATGGATGGAACGGAGATGACTGTCGGAACACCGACTGCGATCACGCGTCTGCCAAGGTTGTCTGAGCTCAGTGTCTTTCTGTTGTTGCCGACACCGGAGCCGGGGCTTATACCTGTATCCGTGAGCTGGATGGTGCATCCGAGTCTCTTGCTGCTTCTGGCCGCCAGGGCGTCTATTGCAACCACGATCTCCACGTCTATCTCATCGCATATTCCCCTGACTATATCCACAGTCTCTATTCCGGTCTGTGCCATGACTCCCGGACATATGGCACTCATGACCAGATCTGGCTTTCCCGGAGTGTCCAGGTGCCTTGTCACATACAGATTGTCTATGACCAGCGGGCCTATGGAATCCGGGGTGACCTGCCTGTTGCCAAGTCCGACCACCAGTATATTTCCCGCATGCCCCATGAGCTCCCTGAGTCTGCCCTCAAGCTCCGCCCTCAGAGGTTCATGTATGGACTCCTCATATTCCTTAAGCTTGGAACACTCTATCGTTATATATTGTCCCTTTGCCTTTCCCAGATTTTTCTCCCCTATCTCATCCAGCACCGTTATGGTGGTGGTCTTGATGCTCCTGTCCTCATTCACCACCGTCTTCACCTTGACCCCAGGCATATTTCTCCTGTCGGCTACATTTTCTCTGAGCTCTATCGCAAGATCCGTACGTATCTCCCTGTTCATATGCGTCCTCCTTACATAACCCATTACATGTATAATAAAATACCCCGGCGGATGCATTTTTATGTATCCGCCGGGGCATTCCACGGTAAATCTTACATTACCTTGCCAAGTATTCTGTTGATCACTTCAGGATATCCGCACACCCTGAGGACAGGTGGCTCCCACTCCAGGGATGCCGTCTGATAAAAGCATGTCGACACACCGACTTCTATTCCGCCCTCCATCTCCGATGATCTTACGATCCTTCCAAATTTCTTCTTGTCCTTAACAAGTCCCCAGGCGGCTTTGTTGATGGTAAATTCCACCACCGGGTAGCCTCCCACATATCCTGTCACCTTTGCGTCGTCCACATATGACAGCTCGTCCTTCCAGTATTCAACCGCTTCGTCTATTGATGCAAACATATATCTTCTCCTGTTTATTCTGCACTTTTTTATATTTATTATGCTTTTGAATCATACCGTTGTCAATTTACTCTTTCTGATTTTTTCGTTCACGTTTATTAATTTTTGTTTTGTTGCAATATTTTTTTCTTTATTATTATACTGTTATTTGATATACTAATTTGAAGTGTATATTAACGGCAGTAGTCTGCCCTTATTTAGAATTTACTTTTACAATTAAATAGCGGGGATCTATCCCCCAGGTTTTAAGGAGGTCTTTTTATGGATTTTACTAAGAAGGGAGCGGTGAAGGCTCAGAAGGAGCTGGTATCCAAGCTTCCAAGAAACCGGCGTAAGCTTAACATTTCTGTGTTTAAGATTATACTGGTGCTGGTGCTCGCCATTGTGATAGTCGGTGTCGGAGCCGGATTTGGTGCCCTCAAGGGTATTCTGGATGATACGCCGAACATCAACGCTGACGCTCTCATACCTAAGGGATACAAGACAACTCTTGTATACCAGAATGGAAAGGAGATCACGACACTTGCCAATTCCAACTCCAACCGAGAGTATGTGTATTACGACTCTATTCCTGAGGATCTTGTGAATGCATTTGTCGCTATAGAGGACAGACGTTTCTGGGAGCACAACGGAATCGATGTACAGGGTATCGCCAGAGCATTTATAAAGGGTCTCAAAAGCGGAGACTTCGATGAGGGTGCTTCCACTCTTACACAGCAGCTCATCAAGAACAACGTGTTCAACGTCGGACTGAATGAGTCAACTTTCCTGGATAAGCTTGAGCGTAAG
>NC_021018.1:79927-84719 GCF_000210595.1 Coprococcus sp. ART55/1
TACCTGGCTGTGGGTATGGAGAAGAAGATCGACAAGAGGTCGATAGTCGAGTATTATCTGAACACCATATATCTCGGAGAAGGCTGCTACGGTGTTGAGACCGCTGCCAAGACTTACTTCGGCAAGGGGCTCAGCCAGTTATCGGTATCTGAGTGTGCCGTGCTCGCAGCAATTCCGCAGAACCCTACCAAATACGATCCTCTCCTGTCGCCTGACGACAACAAGACCAGAAGGACCCAGGTTCTTAAATACATGCTGGATCTTGAGTATATAACACAGGCGCAGTATGACGAGGCTATAAACGATAACGTTTACAAGCGTATCGCTTCCGTATCTAAGAAGGAAGAAAAGCAGCAGAAGACAGAGGTCAACTCCTACTACACTGACGAGGTCATCAAGCAGCTTCAGAATGATCTGGTTGCCAAGGGCTACTCAGAGGACGAGGCAGAGTCACTGATCTGGTCAGGCGGACTCAAGGTCATCGTTTGTCAGGATCCTGAGATCCAGGAGATCGCTGACTCAGTTGTAAATGATACATCCTACTGGCCTGAGCCTGTATATCAGCTCAACTACGCTCTCACTCTTGCTGACAAGGAGACAAAGGTCCAGACAAACTACAGTGTAGAGAATCTCGAGAGCTGGTTTGCTGAACAGCAGGGCTACGATTATAGTGCAAGATATTACAGTGAGGATGAAGCCCGTGCAGCGGCTGACGAGTTCAGGGATGCCATGGTTGCCGAGACCGGCGACGAAGTCTTCATGGAGACATTCAAGCTTGTCATACAGCCACAGGTATCATTCACTCTCATGGATCAGAACACCGGTCAGGTCAAGGCACTTGTCGGAGGCCGTGGAGAGAAAACTGAGAACAGATCATTCAACCGTGCAACTGAGGCGACCAGACAGCCTGGTTCCTGCTTCAAGATAGTTGCCACATACCTTCCTGCACTGGACGCGTGCAACATGTCTCTTGCCACCGTATACGATGATGCACCTTACTACTATGAGAATGGTAATCAGGTATTTAACTGGTACGGCGGATACTGGGGACCTAAAACTATAAGATATGCTATCATGGAGTCTATGAATATCATAGCTGTAAAGTGTATCACAGACGTAACTCCACAGCTCGCATATGACTATCTGCTGAAGCTTGGATTTACAACTCTTGTTGAGAGAAAGACAGACAGCGATGGTCTCATCCTGTCAGATATCAACCAGTCACTTGCACTTGGTGGTCTGACAAATGGTATTACCAACCTGGAGATCACAGCTGCATATGCAACCATCGCCAACGGTGGTAATTATATAAAGCCTGTGTTCTACTCAGAGGTTTACGACCATGAAGGCAATCTTCTGATAGACAACAGGGAACCTGAGAAGACACGTGTCATATCAGAGCAGACAGCATGGCTTCTCACAAGTGCCATGCACGACGTTGTAACAGGAGGTACCGGTTCAGGTGCCAACTCTTACACAGGTATGTATACAGCAGGTAAGACGGGTACCACATCAGGAGACTTTGATAACTGGTTCTGTGGTTATAACCCATACTACACAGCTTCTATATGGCTTGGAAATGATGAGAACATCACATACAGCCCTGGTTCTATCAAGTGCTATATGTGGAGAGATATCATGGATCAGGTCATTGAGAAGAAGGGACTTGATACATCAGCTACATTTGAGATGCCGGACGGAATCGTACAGGCCACTGTATGTTCGGATACAGGACTTCTTCCATCGAATGGATGTCCTACCGTAACAGATTACTTTGACGCATCCAAGATTCCTACAAAGTACTGTCCAGGTGTCAAGAAGGTTGTCGTATGTAACGAATCACACATGCTTGCCAACAAGGAATGTCCTGAGACTACAACCTTCATCTACAAGCTGAATGATGATGGTGAATATGTTCTTGAGGGTTACACATGGGATGAATCACTCCTCAAGGAGCACTGTAACATCCACGGCAAGAAGAAGGATACAAAGAAAACTACCAAGGCAACCACGACCACCGAGGATACATCGGAGGATACAACGGAGGATACAACAACGGAGGAGCCTACAACGACTGAGGAACCTACAACTGAGGAACCAACGTCAGAGGAACCTACCTCTTCAACGGAGATAACCACAACCGAGGAACCAAGCTCGGATGATTCAACCGATACAACTCAATGACGGAAAGCCCCATCATACAATTCAATGTATGATGGGGCTTTTTATATCCTGCCTGTCTTCTATTCTATTTTGTCATCTTCGGCTTGAATATCAACGATGCAAGATATCCAAATATCAGTGCGGCCGAGCTTCCAACCGCCGCCATCTGGAAGCCTCCGCGGAACAGTCCGATAAATCCATCCTTATCAACCGCCTCAGTTATGCCCTTCCACAGATTATATCCAAATCCCGTGAGCGGCACCGATGCCCCGCACTGTGCAAATTCCAGAAGCGGCTTGTATATTCCAAGCGCTCCAAGCACAACTCCCGTACAGACGAGTATGACCATTATCCTTCCCGGAAGAAGCTTGGTCTTGTCCATCAATATCTGGGCAAGAACACATATTATTCCGCCAACCACAAACGCTTTTACATAATCCATTTACATCTACTCACCTTTCTTTTCGTGATGCTCTATCATGACCGCATGGGCGATCCCCGGTATGGTCTGCCCCTCGTTATAGCTCACCGTGGAAAGCAGGGCTCCCGTCGGAACAAACAAAACTCTCTTCCACTCCCCGGAGCTCACCTTCTTCAATATATATCCGGCGAGGACGGTCGCCGAGCAGCCACAGCCCGATCCGCCAGAGTGGGTATCCTGTTCCTCGTTTTCAAATATCTCTATACCGCAGTCCATATGATTTGCCGATATATCCACATTGTTCATGCTCAGAAGATCCTCAAGTATCGTCTTGCCGACCTTACCGAGATCACCGGTTATTATCCTGTCGTAGTATGTGGGCTTTATTCCAAAGTCCTGAAGATTCTGATATATAACGGCAGCCGCCGCTGGTGCCATGCACGCTCCCATGTTGAGGGAATCCTTCACACCATAGTCCACTATCTGCCCTGTGGTTACGCCCTGGATACACACATCTGACTCTCTGTCTGACACCACAAAGGCACCACTTCCCGTGACCGTCCAGGTAGCTGACAGGGGACGCTGATTTCCATATTCCAAGGGAAAACGGAACTGCTTCTCCGCACTTCCATAGTGGCTTGACGCCTCCGCAATGACGTTGTCCGCATACCCCGCCGCCACAGTCATGGACGCAAGCGACAGTGCCTCCCCGCACGTCGAGCACGCACCATACAGACCGAACACCGGTATCTCCATATCCTTGATTCCAAATGTCGACGCTATGAGCTGTCCCAGCAGATCCCCGGCAAATATATACCTTATATCCTGCTTGACTATTCCCGCCTTCTGTATGGCAAGGGTCACCGCCTGACGCACCATCTCGCTCTCGCCTTCCTCCCAGGAATCTTTGCCAAATGTTGCATCCTCGCTCACTCTGTCAAAATATCTCGCCATGGGGCCGTCTATCTCCTTCGGCCCCGCCACCGCTGCTGCCCCCAGTATATATGGGGGATTGCCAAATTTTATGCTCTGTTTTCCTTTTTTCTCATTCATATCATGCAACTCCCTTATATGGATAAATGTAACTGTTACTATAATTCCCTTATGCACTGCAGATTATAATGGTAGTTTTTGTTAATCTCAGCACTGGACAAATTCATTTATTTGCTTTAACATTACTAAAGTTGCTTTACAAAGAAAAAGGAATGGAGAATCGCCGTGGAATTTACAAAGGAATACTGGGTAAACTGTTTTAGCAGATGTGTCAGATATGCTACGACTTTTTTCAAATGGATAGTTTTTTCACTGATAATGGGAACAATATGCGGGCTTGTCGGAACAGCTTTTCATATATGCGTAGAGTACGCCACCGGCTTCCGTGAGAACAATCATATGATAATATATTTTCTGCCGCTTGCGGGAATCGTGATCGTATTTATATACAGGATCTGTGGAATAAGACATTCCAAGGGAACCAATCTTGTCATCGGTTCCATAAGAAGTGTGGAGGACGAGATTCCTTCCCGTATGGCTCCGCTGATCTTCATATCGACGGTCATTACACACCTCTTTGGAGGTTCATCCGGCCGGGAGGGTGCCGCCCTTCAGATAGGTGGAAGCATCGGTGTCTCTATAGGCAAGCTATTCAAGCTGGATGACAGCGACAAGCACATACTCACACTGTGCGGTATGAGCGCTGTCTTTTCGGCACTGTTTGGAACGCCAATAACGGCTGCACTTTTCAGTATGGAGGTCATAAGTATCGGCATCCTCTACTACTGCGCATTTGTGCCTTGTCTGTTCTCGTCAGTCATCGCATACGCAATAACGAAAAAGCTTCACGTTGTACACGACCACTACAATATAGCCGGCATGCCGACATCCGTGGATGTGCCTTTGGTGATCAAGGTCATCGGTCTGGCTATCCTGTGCGCAGTGCTCAGCAGTCTGTTCTGTATATTCATGAACGTTGTGCACAAGCTTTTCCGCAAATATTTCAAGAACCAGTATGTGCGCGTATTCGCAGGAGGCGTGATGCTCGTCCTGCTCAACATAATACTCAACACCACCGACTACAACGGAACCGGTATGAACATCATCGCCCAGGCGCTCAACGGAGAGGCAAAACCAACGGCTTTCCTTCTCAAGGCGCTGTTCACCGCCATAACAATAGGCTGTGGATTCCGAGGCGGTGAGATCGTTCCATCG
>NC_021018.1:85077-96411 GCF_000210595.1 Coprococcus sp. ART55/1
ATCGTTCTTCGTCGGTGCCACATTTGGATGCGCCATGGGTGGACTCATGGGACTCGACCCGGGCTTTGCCGCTGCCCTCGGAATGGTGTGCTTCTTCTGTGGCGTGGTAAACTGTCCTCTTACATCTCTGTTCCTGAGCATAGAGCTGTTCGGAGCGCACGGAATACTTCTGTTCACCATAGGATGTGCCGTCAGCTACATGCTGTCCGGCTATTACAGCCTGTACAACGAGCAGAAGATCATCTACTCCAAGCTCCGCCCTCACTATGTCAATCTCTACACCAACCAGGAGATAAAGACCAAGGAACCGGGATTCCTGGAAGGCCTTATAAGGATCAGGGAGGACGACTCAGACGACATTGAGGAGTAGCCGGCAGCTACTCTTCCTGAGTATCTGACTCAGACTCAGTCGTCTTCTTATCTGTGTCTGAGCTGTCACTCTTATCTTTGTTCTGATCCTTATCTTTGTCTTTATCCTTGTCCTTTGGAAGCTTTCCTACCTTGTACACCTCGTCACGCTTAGAGTACACGCTTATCGCCTCAGGATTGTCCGATATGACATTTCCATCGCCGTCATACACTCTTCTGTAGGACTGCACTGTAAGGCCCTCTATTCCCACTGTGTCAAGCACCTGCTCATCCTTGCCAAGACTCTTGTCCAGCTCATACTTGGTCTCATATGGCTCTGTCTCAACGGTCTCCGTGTAGAGCTCCACGCTGAACGGCTCCGTGATGGTGCCCCATATCGTACATGATGTGGAATATCCATCGTAGCTTGTGCTTATCTTTATCGGGTAATCCGTGTCATTTGTAAATACAAAGTCACATCCGCCCCACGCCACAGTGGCGTCAAGTCCCGCAGGAACATACGATGAAGGGTATGGATGACAATGTCTCTCATCTATCTCGAGATTCGCATACAGGCACGCCATGTACATGGTGGATGACACCTGACATATTCCACCGCCCATGTCCATGACTGACTGTCCGTCAGCATATGATGGGCCCGGAAGGAAGCCTCTCTCCTCGGTGAGCTCTCCGACTCCGAGGTTATATGAAAATGACTCTCCCGGCATGAGTATGGTTCCATCGCAATACTGCGCCGCCAGCTTGACATTTGTCTTTCTGTTCTCTGAACCCTCAACCTCTGTGCTGTATGAACTCATCTCGTCTCTGAACAGCATCTTCCTGTATTCTTCCGTACTCATATCCGCCGGGGTGTATGTGAGCGGGATGCTCACATCCGTTCCCTTCTTGGCAGATTCAAGGCTCTTCTTTGCCGCCTCCAGATCAAAGTCCACACCGTCCTTGGCCTCAACTACCTCGTAGTTCTTGTCCGGGTCAAGCGTTGGATTCTGCGGCTCACAATGTACCTTTTTGTATACCTCGTCCAGATCCACGTCAGCAGACACGACAGGACATTCCACCACAGTGCCATAGTCTCCTTTTGCTATCTGCTTCTTTATGCGGGTTACCAGCTTGTCTGTGTCTATCCTGTAGCTGCCCTTTCCCTTTGTCACAATGAGGTTCTTGTCCTCTATCCTGTATCCATCCTCTATATCCAGATCGACCTTCATCATATCACTGCTCTCGATGGCGGTCGTTATGATGCCGCTGTCGCCTATATATGGATAAATATCATAGCTGCTTCCAAGTGTCCATGATTCCAGAAGCCCATAGCCTCTTCTCCAGAAGCTGTGTGAGTCATCCTGTATCTTCTGCACAGACTTCTCAGAATCCATATCCAGCGCCGCCGACACATCCAGGGTGTAAGTCTTGTCATCCAGCTTCACCTGTATGCCCACACTGCTGTAATCGCGTCTGAACTGGTCATTTATGCTCTTTGCCGCCTCCGCAGATTTCATTCCGCCAACGTCTAATCCGTTTATGGTGGTCTTTTTGTACAGCTTTCTGTTGCCCACACACGCACATATTAGCGCATAAAATATCACCATGAACACCGCCGTGAGTATCCAGCTTATCACTCTGTATCGCTGCTGTCTCTTCCTCCACTGCTCAGATGCACGCCGTCCTGAACGTCCTGAAGCTCTCTGCCTGTTCTGCGCAAGTCTATTTTCAGTTGTATGTCCGTTTCTTCTTTCGTCTGCCATCTACATTCCCCTCATCCTGTAGAATAGATATTCCTTTGCAAGCTCCGAGTAGAGCTGCTGTACAGTCCACTCCCTGTTGCTCCGTGTCACTACCGACTTCAGCCTTACTGCCGGAAGCCCGGTCTTCTTATACCTTTCAAGAAATATATCAAGTTCTTTGCTGCTCACTCCGTCAAATATGAGCATATCCATACTGAGATCTTCCGTCTGTCCGGTCTCATCTCCACAGCCAGATATGTCAGCCGTGTCGCACAGACTTCCGACCTTCATACCATAATGCTTTCTCTGAATGTCAACGCACTCCGCACCTATGTCACTGCATATATCCTGTACTGCACTCTTCTGCTCAGGTGCCAGATTGACTGTCATTAGCCTCTTCATGTCAGCATTTCTCCTGTCTTTCTTCTTTTGTCCAAATCTATACTCATTATGTTATTTTTTCAAATATTGTCAACCGATGTGGGGAAAATATGTTGATTTTTAATTTAATAACCCCCATTTCACCATATTGAGACTATCCAATATATAACACCGAGCAGCCAGCTTGTAAATATACCGTACAGTATAACAGGCCCCGCTATGGTGAACGCTTTCACGCCCTTTCCGAACACTTCACCCTCAGTCTGGAATTCCACTATGGGCGCACACACACCATTTGCAAATCCTGTGATCGGCACAAGTGCTCCGGCACCGCCGTACTTTGCTATCTTCTTGTAGAGATTCAGACTTGTGAGGATGACACTTACGAGGACGAGTATCAGCGATACATACGCATACGCCTCGTCTTCCTTCACATCGAAGTGTACCAGCAGGTCAAATATCCCCTGCCCTATCGTGCAGATCACCCCGCCCACAAGAAACGCCCACAGGCAGTTTCTTGGCACACTTGATGTTGGTGTCACAAGCTCCACATATTCATTGTAATCACTCTCTGTAGGTTCAAACTTCATAACAAATACCTCCATTTCACACAAAATAATTTTGACTTTATCACATGCCCAGAACGACACTCAGCACCGAGCCCACCAGTTTTCCCGCGGCAAGGCCGTATATGACATAAGGGAGATTTCTTCTCACACTGAATCTTCTGGCCGCGATCGGTATGACATTCAACACCTCCGTAAGCGCCCCCGCCAGGCATCCCACAAATATCCCTCCGAACAGACATATGATGGTATATCCCACCCATGTCACCGGAACCGATATTTTGAATACATATATCAGATTTGCCAGCGCCGCACCATATGCCAGCAGACACTCTATGAGCAGATAATACCTTACCCCCTTTACCTTCTCAAGGAGCTTGGGGAATATTCCTATCATGGATATAAATGCAAAATACCCGCCCGATATGGCCACACCGCTGGCAAAGCAGGCTATGGCAAGCATAGCGTATCTAATCAGCATCTCTCTCCGCCTTCTTTCTGGAGGCATCCGTTATGACTGTCTGGTTGACCTCCTGTTCATACTGTCTCATCTGAACCTGAAGCGGTGTAGGATCATCAGAGAATTTTTTCTTTGCACCGTGATTGAAAAATACGATTATACCGATGAAGAGCCCCAGGGAATATGCTATTCCCGCCACAGGATAGGCATCCCTGCCCTGCCCCACAAATATGTTGTGCATGACGTCAAGCTGTCCAACCATATTGACATCCGAGTTGTACGACATGATGGAAAAGCCTGCTCCGAAAAATGCGATGAAGCATATCATCAGGAATTTGAAGAACTGCTTTACTTTGTCGCTGGTGTCATATGTCCTGTAATACACAACCACGTCCGTTGCCCCTATGGTCTGTGTCTGGCAGTCCGGGTAGTGCTCCTGTATCACCTGCAGAATGTACATCACCGATATGACCTGCTGCTCCTTGCTTCCGGAAAAGCTCATGAGCTCCAGCTTCTCAACACCGTATTTTATATCGGGATTCGGGCTCAGCACCGTCGCCACATCTTTTATTTTGACTTTTCGCTTCTCCGCCAGACAGCTCTCCGACAGTTTCAAATACAAAAGTTCAGCCATATACATGTCCCCTGTTCTTATATTCTAAGAATAGTCTGTCCATGTATATGGCTGATATTACTCCAATATTTTCCATCTGAGTCTTCCGAGTATCTTTTTCTCAAGCCGGCTCACCTGCACCTGGCTCATGCCAAGGATCTGCCCTGTCTGTCCCTGCGTCTTGTCCTGAAAATACCTCAACACCACAAGTTTTCTCTCATCCGGCGTGAGCGTGTCCAGAAGCTGCGATACACACAGCCTGTCCACGATGCGGTCTCCATCTTCCGTGCCGCACATCTCCGCGTGAAGATCATCTATGCATGTCACATCCGATGCCGCGTCCATCGCCATCACAAGCTCTTCAGGAGTCGCTCCTATAGCCTCACATATCTCCTCCATTCCCGGCTCAGTCCCTCTGTTTTTTCGACCTCGTGTCTGTATCTGTCTGCCCTGTAGTATATCGTTTTAAGATTTCTGCTGACCTTCACCATTCCGTCATCCCTGAGAAAGCGTCTAATCTCCCCCTGAATGAGTGGAACCGCATACGTGGACAGTTTTACCTCATAGTCCATATCAAACCTGTCTATGGCCTTTACAAGGCCTATAAGCCCTATCTGTATAAGATCCTCAAGTTCCTGTCCTCTCCCCACATATCTTCTGGCAACGCTGACCACCAGTCCCATATTGTCCGTCACAAGTTTATCTCTGGCATCTCTGTCTCCATCTTTTGCAAGTTCAAGCAAACGATGATTATCCGCCATCAATATATCTCCTGACTTTTTCCTATTATCTTCTTCATATTTACCACGGTTCCCTCACCCACGCGGGATTCTACCTTTAGCTCATCCATGAAAGCCTCCATAAATGAAAATCCCATGCCCGATCTGCTTCCGTCCGTGACAGTGGTGTAAAGCGGCTCCATTGCCCTGTCGACATTCTCTATGCCGCAGCCGTGATCTGTGATCGTTATGTACAGGGTGCGCTCCTCTATGTATGCCTCCAGGATTATGCTTCCCTCCCCGGATCCATATCCGTGTATTATCGAATTCGTGACAGCCTCCGACACCGCCGTCTTGACATCCTCCACCTCACTGAGTGTCGGATTTGTCCTCGTCAGCATAGCCGCCACCACGACTCTCGCCACAGCCTCATTCCGGGCATCACAGCCAAATTCCATGATCAATCTGTTCTTATCCATACCATTCTCCTCGTTATCTATATTTTATCTGTCCAATCCTCAGCCTCATCCCGGACACCGCTGTCCAGCCTTGTCGCGATCCTGTATATACCGGACATGAGCAGTATCCTGTCCATTCTCGCATTTACATTTATCACCCCAACGCTTCCCCCTCTGTCGTGGAGCTGTCTGTACCTTCTCGTTATAAGTCCTATCCCCGAGCTGTCCATGAACGTTGTCCTGCCAAAATCAAATATGGCATGTCTCACCACCTCCTCGGCAAATACTCCGTCTATCCCTGCGGTCATCTTCACCGCCGCATAATCATCCACCTCTCTGGGCATATATACGATTATAGTATCCCCCATTTTCTCGTAGATATTCATCTTCAATCCCCCTGTCACAAAATAAAAGGCACAAAAGAAACGGTTAATCCTTATCCGTCTCTTTTGTGCCTTCTATAAATTATAATCTTTTTATATGTCTTTCTGTCTTTCGTTACTGTCCGTCAGTTGTATCTGTTCCATCGCCTGTATACGAACTGTCGGTCGTGTCTGTTCCGTCACCTGTATACGTATTGTCGATGGTGCCTGTTCCATCATCCGTATACGTGTTGTCGGTCGTATCCGTTCCATCACCTGTATACGAGCTGTCGGTTGTATCTGTTCCGTCACCTGTGTCCGTGCTGTCGGTCGTACCTGTTTCGTCACCTGTGCTTGATCTGTCGGTTGTATCTGTTCCGTCGCCCGTGTTCGTGCTGGCTGTACTTGCAGAATTCTTCTTTTCAAGTCCCGCCTGTATGGCATCTTCATCCGCATAATCACACGCAACCGTGTAGTATACGGAGTTCGGACAGTTCTCAACAAGCTGGTTAAATACCAGTGTGGCATTGTTATCATCAGAAAGCTTCAGATAACACATCGCCTTGTAGAACAGTGCCACATCGCTGTTAGGTGTATCCTGAAGGACTCTGTTCAGATCATCTATGGCAGCCTCATATGTCATGGTCTCGTACTTATAGATCGCTGACTGTACCCTTGCCTTATTGTCATCCGACAGAACCTGTGAAGCGTAATCGCCATACTTATCTATCTGTGTCTGAAGGTTCTTCGCCTCAGTCTCAGCATTTGTGAGCTTGGTGGTCATGCTGTCCACCTGTGACTGGAGCTCCGATATGGCCACATTCTTATCCGCTATCTCCTGACTGAATGTAACCTTCAGGTCTCTCTCTGAATTGTCAGCCGCCTTATCCCTGTGCGGGATGATGAGCGTCCACATGGCCGCAAGTCCCAGAACAACTCCCGCTATGATATAAGCGATGGAATATTTGTAGAAATTGATGTCCTTGTATCTTCCAACCGGAATCGGATCCCCATCAAAATCCACCTCGCTGTTGCCGGCTATGAGCTTCTTCTGGTCATCCACGAACAGAGAATCCACATCGTAGTCCTCCTGCGGATAATCCCTGAAGTTCATGATCTCCTCATCAGTGTGGCCCATCTCATTGAAATATCTGACCGCCACTGGATTTGTCCTGTCTATCTTGATGACACGCTTGAGTGCCTTGCGAGCCTTGTCATATCTTCCCTCGTCGATGAACAGAAGTGCAAGGAGCAGGTACCCCTGTATAAATCTGCTGTTGTCGGAAAGTACCTTTCTGAGCTGTATAAAGGCAAGATCCTTGCTGCCCTGCTTCGCATATACCAGCGCCTGATTATACTTTCTGGTTACATTGTTCACCGCCTCCAGCCTGTGTGGGTTGGATTTTATCTCCTTGATGTATCTCTTGGCGACATTCTTGCCGTCAAAATAATTCACGCTCACTACCCAGTGGCTGAGCGCCTGAACTATCTCTCCGGTCTCATAGTACACCAGTCCAAGAAGGTTCCGGGCATCTATATTCATCTTGTCATACTTCAGAGACAGCTTGAGCGCCTCCTCCGCACCTGACATATCCCTGACCCTCGCCTTATCAAGCCCTATGTTGTAATAGTACTTTGACGAGTTGAGAGCCTTGTTCACGTAATCTATCTTCAGTCCGCACCTGGTACAGTAGCCTGTGACGGCTATCGCTCCACCGCAGTGCTTACAATTCAGTACATCTGCCATATCTTAATCTCCCGACCAATCTGTGTTCTTTACTTCTCTGCTTCCTTTGCAACCCTCATCATCTCCTGCATGACATCCATGATGTCCTTGAGATCATTGTTGTATATTGCATCCTCTGCCTGGTCAAGTTCAAGTGCCGGCTTAAACCTCTTTATCTCTTCATCAAAATTGATCATGTCTGTTCCTCCATCTCTTGACACCGCCCACCAGATACAGGGAACCAACGCAGTATATGTTGGTATTCTCTCTGTCTCCTCTGAGCTCCACTGCCATATCCATGGCATCGTCAATCTCATCGCTGACCATGACCGGAGTATCCGTACACGCCGAGAATATCTCCGCCAGCTTTGCGGAATCCGCCTTTCTGCTGCTGTCAACGCTTGTGACTATTATCCTGCCAAACGTAATATTTCCGGCAAGCAAATGTATCATGGAGTCATACTCCTTATCCTTCACCGCCGCAAATACCAGTATCTTGTCATATTCCCCATGAAGCCTGTTCATGGTCTCTATATATGCATTTACAGCCTCCACATTATGGGCACCATCCACATATATATGGGGAGCTATCTCCTCCATCCTGCCCTCCCAGTAGAACTGCAGGAGTGCATTCCTCACGGTCTTCTCTATATCCTGTTCCGGTACATTCCGCCTCTCCATGAGCATCCTGAATGCTGTCACGGCAAGGCTGACATTCTCCACCTGGTACAGTGATGTCTTCTGTATCTGTAAATTGCAATAACTATAATACCGATTATGCAATGAAAAATCAATGGTTTTGTTCCCCAAATGATTTATTATATAATCTGATTTTTCGACCGGAATTATGTCCGCTCCACGCTCTTTGGCAGTATCTTCTATGACCCGCGCAGCCGCCTCATCCCGCCTGAAATATATCACCGGAACACCCGGCTTGATGATGCCTGCCTTCTCATAAGCTATCTTCTCTATCGTGTCGCCAAGATACTCCATGTGATCCATTCCCACCGACGTGATGATCGTAAGCTCCGGCGTCAGGACATTTGTCGCATCCAGTCTTCCGCCCATTCCTGTCTCGTATACGGCAAAGTCACACTTCTGCTGTCTGAAATACACCGCCGCCATGGCAAACATGACCTCGAAGAACGAAGGGTGCTCCATGAACTGCCCCTTTACGGTCTCAAATGCCGACACAAAATCGTCATCGGATATATTTGTACCATTTATCTGTATTCTCTCGTTTATGGACACGAGATGGGGTGATATGAACAATCCCACTCTGTATCCCCGGGCTGCAAGCATCTGCGCCAGAGCGCGGCATGTGCTGCCCTTGCCGTTGGTTCCCGCCACATGTATCGCAGGAACAGCCTTCTCAGGGTTCCCCAAACGGCACAAAAGACTGGAAAGGTTCTCCTTGCCAATCTTCTGTGCAAAAAGCGGAATACCCAATATATAATCCACAGTCTCTCTGTAATCCGCCATTATGATTCTCCTATCCGTCCGTGCGTGCTGCTCAGACCCAATTATCTATTGTCAACTTTCTCAGGGTAGAGGTCGTGGTTTGCCAGACGGTTCCAGGCAACCTCCTCCCACTTTGTTCCCGGTCTGCCGTAATTGCAGTACGGGTCTATGGAGATTCCTCCCCTCGGTGTGAACTTGCCCCACACCTCGATGTACTTTGGATCCATCAGTTTTATGAGGTCCTTCATGATGATGTTCATACAGTCCTCATGGAAGTCTCCGTGATTTCTGAAGCTGAACAGATACAGTTTCAGCGACTTGCTCTCCACCATCTTCTCGCCCGGCACATATGATATGTACACCGTTGCGAAGTCAGGCTGTCCGGTGATCGGACAGAGGCTTGTGAACTCAGGACAGTTGAACTTTACAAAGTAGTCGTTGTCCGGATGCTTGTTGTCAAATGTCTGGAGCATCTCAGGTGCATAGTCCATGCTGTACTTTACGTCTTTATTTCCAAGGAGGGTCACCCCCTCCATCTCTTCTTTACTTCTTCCCATTATGGTCTCCTATATTACTTTTATGATTCATGCTTATTCTGCTATATGATCACGCTGTATTACTGCTCCTGCAGTGCTTCTGTCACAGACTTGATGAGTAGCTTAACAGCCTCGTCACAGTGCTCCTTCTTAACGATAAGTGGAGGTGCGATCCTTATGATGCTGTCTCTTACCGCTGTTATGAGGAGCTTGTTCTCAAACGCTCTGTGCTTTACTTCAAATGCGATAGGCTTGTTGAACTCAACGCCTATAAGAAGACCACGTCCTCTGATCTCCTTGACACAAGGAAGTGCCTTGAGTTCCTCCATGAAGTATGCTCCTACTTCCTTTGCATTCTCGTAGAGCTTGTTATCCAGTATCTCATCTATCTCTGCAAGCGCCGCTGCACAGCACACAGGGTTGGCTGCGTATGTTGAACCGTGGGCACCAGGTGTAAATGCTGCTGCTATCTTGGTGCTTGTACACATCGCGCCTATAGGCATACCGCCCCCGATGGCCTTTGCCATGGATACCATGTCAGGCTTTACGCCATATGTCATATATGCCATGATGTCTCCGGTTCTTCCCCATCCGGTCTGAACCTCGTCGAACATGAGGAGCATGTTCTTCTCATCACAGAACTCACGAAGTCCTTTAAGGAACTCAGGGTCTGCAGGGTATACACCACCCTCGCCCTGTACAGGCTCTACCATGATTCCTATGGTGTTCTCATCGCATTTGCTCTTGAAGTCCTCAAGGTTGTTATACTCTGCATATGTGAATCCCGGAAGGAGTGGTGCAAATCCCTTGTGGCAGGCCGAATCAGGCTGGCCTGTTGCCGACAGTGCACCGTATGTTCTTCCGTGGAAGCTGTTCTTCGCTGTCACGATCTTATATCTGTCCGGTCCGTAATTGTCCACGCCGTACTTTCTAGCCATCTTGATCATGGCTTCATTTGCCTCTGTTCCTGAGTTCTGGAACACGATCTTCTCCATGCCTATGGTGTCACACACCTTCTTTGCAAGGAGGATCATTGGAAGTGTATATGCATAGTTTGATGCATGTATTACATTTGCCGCCTGGTCAGCTATGGCCTTTGCAACCTTCTTGTTGGCATTTCCCGCGCTGCTTACCGCTATTCCTGCGAAGAAGTCGAGGTATCTGTCGCCGTTCTCAGCGTACACATACATGCCATCGCCCTTCTCCTCTATGAATTCCCATCTTCTGGACTGCTCTGCCAGATATGTATCTACTATCTCTAAAAGTTCTTCTCTTGTATAACCTGATTCACTAACCTTCATCTTTCTCTCCTTTTGTATACTCTCCGGTATATCTGCAAATATCCGCCCATATTATAACAGGCATTCCGCATACATTATATACACAAAGCCCGCCACTGGCAAGCGTTCGTGAAATATAACAGATAAATGCTTTAACCACCGTTAAAAAGGACTGTACCGTGAGGTATACCTCAAAGCACAGCCCTTTTATATTTATGCATTTCTCTGTATTATCTTGCAAACTGGGAATTGTACAGATTCGTGTAGAAGCCGCCCTTTGCAAGCAGTGTCTCGTGATTTCCCTGTTCGATGATGTGCCCGTCCTTCATGACTAGGATGACATCTGACTCCTTGATGGTTGACAGTCTGTGTGCAACCACGAAGCTTGTTCTGCCCTTCATCATCTTGGCAAATGCTCTCTGTATCCTTATCTCAGTTCTTGTATCTATGGATGATGTTGCCTCATCCAGTATGAGCATAGGTGGAAGATCAAGCATAACCCTTGTGATACATAGGAGCTGCTTCTGTCCCTGTGACAGATTGCCTCCATCCTCTGTTATATATGTGTTATAGCCATCAGGAAGTCTCTTGATAAAGCTGTGTGCATGTGACTGCTTTGCAGCCTCGACGATCTCCTCATCCGTTGCGTCCGGTCTTCCGTATGCTATATTGTCCCTTATCG
>NC_021018.1:97141-110944 GCF_000210595.1 Coprococcus sp. ART55/1
CACAATCACAAGCTTTTCAAGCATTCCCTTAAGTCCTGTAAAATCTACTTTTCCCGGTCCAACGACCCTGTCAACTGCATGTCCCATAATGATAGGTGCATACAGTGTGAGCACGACCGATATGGCTGCACATATAAGAGACAGAACCACGAGGAACCTGTATCTCTTGATATACTTCAGTATTCTGAGTATCGTCTTTTTATTTACTGATTTATTCCCTTTATCTTTACTCATGAGACAGTTCCTCCTCCGAAAGCTGTGACTGACATATCTCCCTGTATATCTCACAGTTAGAAAGCAGCTGCCGATGGGTTCCTATCCCAGCTATCTGACCATCATCCATGACGATGATCTTATCCGAATTCATGATGGTCGACGCTCTCTGTGACACAAGGAATACAGTCATGCCCTTTGTCTTCTCCCTGATCGCTTTTCTGAGAGCCGCATCAGTTGCAAAATCTAGCGCCGATGCGCTGTCATCCAGTATCAGTATCTCAGGCTTTCTGACGACCGCTCTGGCTATGGTAAGCCTCTGCTTCTGTCCACCCGACAGGTTCTTGCCCCCCTGGGTGATCTTGAAGTATATTCCATTCTCCTTGCCGTCTACAAACTCCTTGGCCTGGGCTATCTCAAGCGCCTCGTCTATCTCTGCTTCAGTCGCATCCTGCTTGCCCCACCTGATATTATCTGCTATTGTTCCGGCAAACAATACAGCCTTCTGCGGTACCACTCCGACCTTATGCCTGAGCTCGTCCAGGGTGTAGTCCTTTACGTCAACTCCGTCTATGCACACGCTTCCCTGACTCGCATCATAGAATCTCGGTATCATGTTGACCAGGGAACTCTTGCCTGATCCAGTTCCGCCTATGATTCCCACAGTCTCGCCCGGTGCCACGTCAAATGTTATATCTGACAGGGAATCTGCTCCGGCCCCAGCATATCTGAGATTTGCATCCCTGAAGCTTACCTTTACAGCATTTGCCGGTGATCCTGCTGCCTTGCCTGATCCATCCGTTATGGATGGCTGCTGATCCATGACCGCATTTATTCTCTTTGCGCAGGCAACAGCCTTGGTGATCGTCACGATAAGGTTTGCGAGCTTGATAAGCTCGACGAGTATCTGTGACATATAGTTGACAAGTGCGACGACCTTTCCCTGTGTGATGATTCCCGCATCTGTCTGTCCTGCTGCGATCCAGATTATAGCTGCGGTTGAGAGATTGATTATCACATAAGTGACAGGATTCATGAACGCTGATATACGTCCTGCAAGGAGCTGGAACTTCATCAGGTCATCCGTGGACTTGTCAAACTCCTCAAATTCCTTGTCCTGTCTGTTGAAGGCTCTGATAACTCTCGCGCCCTCAAGTCCCTCACGGGTGAGCAGTGTGACTCTGTCCAGTCTGTTCTGCACCTTCTTGAACAGAGGTATGCTGAGTGCCATAACACCGAACACAACAATTGAAAGTGCCGGTATGGTCACCACAAATGTCATGGCCGACTTCACGTCGATGGTGAATGACATGATCATGGCACCGAACACTATGAACGGTGAACGGAGGAACAGTCTGAGCACCATGTTGACTCCTGTCTGTACCTGGTTCGTGTCACTGGTCATTCTCGTGAGCAGTGTGGATGTTCCTATGCTGTCGATCTCTGTGTATGAAAGTGATGTAATATGCCTGAACAGATCATTTCGAAGTGCTGTTCCAAATCCTGTAGCAGCCTTTGCCGAAAAATACTGGGCGGTGATAGAACACACCAGACCGATAATTCCCAAAAGTATCATGACGAGACACATCTTCACAACGTAGCTTATGTCACGCCCTGCTATACCGACATCGATTACATTTGCCATGACGATCGGGATAAGCAATTCAAATGTTGCCTCCAACATCTTAAAAAGCGGGGCAAGTATGGACTCTTTCTTATAGTCCTTAAGATATCTAAGTATTCCCTTCATCTCTTCTCCTAACAATACTCATTCCGTATATAACAGACACAGATACCATCCATGTCGTCATTACTCAAATAGAACTTCCACACCATATATAAGGTGCGGAAGTTCTATTTCAAACTATGCTGCAATGGCGCTGATCATCTGATTAATTGTCTGTTATCAATGTTATCATATCCCCTGCAATTATATATCAGTCCTCATCGTCCTCTTCCGGAAGATTTGCATTGTGATATACTGCCTGAACGTCATCGTCCTCCTCAAGCATATCTATAATCCTTGTGAACTTCTTGACAACCTCAGGATCGTCTATATCAACATAGTTCTGAGGTATCATTGTGAGCTCAGCCTCAGCCATCTTTATGCCTTCCTTCTCAAGGCTCTCTCTTACCTGCGAGAAATCCTCAGGTGCTGTGATGATCTCGTAGCTGTCATCCTCGTCTGAGAAATCCTCAGCTCCTGCATCCAGTGCCATCATCATGAGGTCGTCTGCATCTATATCACAGTCTTCCTTGGCAATGATGATCTGTCCCTTGTGATCAAACATATATGATACACAGCCTGTTGTACCTACGTTACCGCCACCCTTTGTGAAGCAGTTACGCACATTGGCTGCTGTTCTGTTCTTATTGTCCGTAAGAGTGTCTACTATGATGGCGGTACCGTTAGGACCGTAGCCTTCATATGTATTCACTACATAGTTTACTGAGTTTGCATCTCCTGCCGCTCTCTCGATACCACGCTTGATAGTATCGTTAGGCATGTTGTTTGCCTTTGCCTTGGCGATTACATCACGAAGCTTACTGTTGTTCTCAGGATTTGCTCCGCCTTCCTTTACTGCTACCACGATCTCCTTACCAATGATTGTGAAGATCTTACCCTTTGCTGCATCGTTCTTTTCCTTCTTGTGCTTGATGTTCGCAAATTTTGAATGTCCTGACATCGTTAATTCTCCTCTTTCTCTTGATTACTAGTTACGTATATTAACACTATTGCGGTGTTTTTTCAACCTTTGTGATCTTTACCTCATCGATCATGTTGTTATTTACCGACAGGGAAGTGAATCTGTAGTTCTGATACACTATCTCTATCTCCTCATCCGCATATGGAAGTCTCCCCAGCTCATACAGCAGAAATCCGTTCAGCGTCTGGAAGTCCTCGTCCGGGAATTCTATCCCCAGAACGTCACTCAGCTCATCCAGTTCAGCCTTACCACTGACTATGTACATATCGCCACGCTTCTTGATATCCTCGCTGGCGTCATCGTACTCGTCAAGTATGTTGCCGACTATCTCTTCCAGAATATCCTCCATGGTCACGATTCCCTCTGTCTGACCATACTCATCCACAACTATGACCATATGTATCTTTGCTGTCTGCATCCTGCGGAACAATTTTGCTATGTTGTACGTAGGATGTACAAATGTAGCCTCAACCATGATCTCAGCCAGTGATTTCGTCTTATCGCGCAGATATTCCTTCACAAAATCCTTGAAATAGATTATTCCAACTATGTTGTCAAGATCACCGTCATACACCGGATATCTTGAATAGTTATTCTCTATCATTATCTCCATGACTTCGTCCAGATCAGAGTTCTTGTCTATAGCCATGACGTTCAATCTGGCCGTCATCACATCTCTGCTCTCCTTGTCAGTGAACTCAAATATGTTTGTAATAAACTGGGCCTCAGAGTCCTCTATAAGTCCCTGCTCATTTCCCTCGTTCACCATGGATATGATCTCTTCTTCTACCTTTTCCTCTTCTGATTTTTTGTTAAAAATCTTCATATAATAGTCTGTATCACCTCATATATTATTTTATGCCAGTTCAAGACTTATCTTCAGAGCTTCATCAACGCGCCTCAGCACATCAGCGTCAACGTGACACACCTTTTCTTTCAGGCGCTGTTTGTCTATAGTCCTGAGCTGTTCCAACAATATGACGGAATCCTTCGCTATATCACAGCTTGAAGAATCAAGCATGATATGTGTTGGAAGTTTTGGCCTCTTCATCTTGCTGGTTATCGCAGCTATTATGACCGTGGAACTGTGTCTGTTCCCAGCCTCATTCTGAACTACTATAACAGGTCGTATGCCTCCCTGCTCCGATCCAACCACCGGTCTTAGATCCGCGTAATAAATATCCCCACGTCTGATCACCAATTCTGTTCACCCCACAAATACTTTCATTGAATGTGGCTATATACTTATATAGTATGTATTCCACTCTAAAAAAAGTATTGCCCATGACAGTACCGGTTATTCGTTAATCCAGAAGATAGTTTACCTGTCCAAGCTCTCTGCCGTCCCTTATGTATGTTCTCGGAACTCGTCTTGATATGTTACATACCAGCTCGTAATTAAAGCTGTTGGCAGGCGCTGCCACCTCCTCGACAGTTACCTCTCTGTCTCCATCCTGTCCGATGAGAGTTACGTCATCTCTTACTTTTACACCATCAATGTGGCTCACGTCAACCATGAACTGATCCATGCACACCCTTCCGATGATCGGAGCATACTCTCCATGGATGATAACTCTGCCTATATTGGACTGTGCTCTTGGGTATCCATCGGCATATCCTGCCGACACCGTCGCAACCTTTATATCATGATCCGCTATATAGGACCATCCATATCCTATACCTGTTCCGGCTTTTACGTCCTTCACAAATATAACCTTGGACATAAGTCTCATAGCAGGTTTCAAAGCCGCTATATTCTTATCTACCTCATCTGATGGATAAAGTCCGTATGTGACTATTCCCGATCTGACCATATCAAAATCCGAATTGTCCATCTCCATGATACCCGCACTGTTAGATATATGCCTTACAGGTATGTGTATTCCAAGTGCCTCAAGCTGGCTGTTTATCCACCTGAACTTCTCAAGCTGACCATTTGCAGCGGTCTTGTCGAGTTCATCAGCCTTTGCGTAATGGGTAAATATCCCCTCTATCTCTATGCCCGGCATCTGACTGATCTTTTCTATGTTCTTCACGCCATCTTCATCACATGTGAATCCGATTCTTCCCATGCCTGTATCGACCTTGATATGGATCTTTGCCTTTGTATTCATGCTCACCGCCAGATCCGAGAGCTTCTGTGCATCGTCCACCTCATACATGGCAGGTCTAACATCATATCTGAGAATCAGTTCGTAATCCGAGGGATCTGTGTAGCCCAGTATCAATATGGGCTTATCTATATTTGCTCTTCTGAGCTCCAAAGCCTCATCGATGAATGCCACTGCAAAAAAATCCACCAGATCATCAAGTGCCTCTGCCACCTCGACAGCGCCGTGTCCATAGGCATCTGCCTTTATGACCGCCAGCATCTTCTTATCACCGTCTATAAGCCTCTTCATAGCCGTGATATTATCCCTTATATTGTCAAGATTTATCACAGCCTGCACTCTGTTAAAGTTACTGTTGTCCATCATGTTCTGCTCCTTTTATAACCTCCGATATAGCGCTCACTATATCCCTGGCTATCATTGCATTTCTTCCTCTGTGCTCTGCCGCCATATCTCCTGCCAACCCATGTATATATACTCCCAGCTTCGCAGCCTCATACGCACCAAGTCCGGTGCAGACAAGCCCAGCTATTATCCCGGCAAGCACATCCCCTGCCCCCGCAGTTGACATACCGTTATTACCGGATGTGTTTATGTACACATCCCTGCCGTCACTTACGCATGTTCTGGCATCTTTCAGCGCACTTACAACATTATACTCCATCGAAAAGTCTTTGCACACCTCTAATATATTCTTTTTTATATCCGGTATGGCGACGCCTGTAAGTCTTGACATCTCTCCTATATGTGGCGTTACGATCACCGGTCCTCTGTGTCTTCCAAGAATATCGGGCTTTTCGGATATTATGTTCAAGGCATCCGCATCCGCTATCACGGTCTGCACGGCCTCGCACATAATATATTCCACCATGCTTCTTGCCGCATCGCCTTTTCCTATACCAGGACCGATCAGTATGGCATCCGACCACTCCACGGCATCCCTTGCACACTGCTCCGCTTCATCTTTGTTGCTATAGCACATAAGCACTGCCTCAGGAATTCTTACTCCTGCTATCTCCTTGTTGTCGATATGTGTGTATATCTTCACAAGCCCTGTTCCCATCCTGTATGCAGCCTCCGCCGCAAATGTCATGGCACCGGACATGTCTCTGCTTCCAGCTATCACCGCAAGCTTTCCATATGTTCCCTTATTTGATGAATCACTCCGTCCCGGAAGCATGCACAGATCGTCTCTGTTGTAGGAATATGCCACCGGGTGTACTCTGTCCACTTCAGCCTGTGCAAATCCTATGTCTCTCACAACGACCTCTCCGCTTATCTCGCAGCCGGGATAAAATATCAGCCCTCTTTTATTCAGTCCAAATGTGACCGTCATGCCCGCCCTGAATGCACATCCCATGATCTGCCCCGTGCTGGCATCCACACCTGACGGGGTATCTATGGCAACCTTAAAGCCGCCAAGTCCGTTCATCGTCTCTATGGTCTCTCTCCATATTCCCGCCACATCACGCTTGAGTCCGACGCCAAATATTCCGTCCACAACCACATCGTAATCACTGTCAATGATGTGATCCGTCACCTGTATGCCGATTTTTTTCGCTATTTCAAGCTGATATGAAAAGCTGTCGCTTACTCTCGATATTCCATTTATATAACAGACATGGACAATATCTCCCTGCTGGTACAGGAGTCTCGCAAGAGCCAGTCCGTCCCCGCCGTTATTGCCGCCTTCAACAACCACAAGGCACTTTAATTTTCTGTCCGCGTTTATAGACTTCAGTCTGGAATTTATCTCCTCCAGCACGGTGATCGCAGCTCTCTCCATAAGCAGGATCCCTGGCACACCCTTTTCCTCTATGGTCAGCCTGTCTATCTCCTGCATCTCTGTTCGGTCTGCAACATAAAACATATTTCTGCCTCCTTATTGAAGAAAACGGATAATTTCTCTCGAAATTACCCGTTTTATACTTACATATAAAAATCTTCCGATCTCTTCCTTATCTCTTCTTGAGGAAATCAGGAATCTTGATACTCTCTGTCTTTGGTCTTGACACATGTGCCGGCTCAACTGGTGTTGATGTTACAGGTGTCTGCTGTGCTGGTGTCACAGGTGCTGTGTATGCTGGCTTTGCTGCCGGAGCAGTCTCAGTTGTCTGACCGCCGAGGAACGATGGTCTTGTGCTTGTCTGAGTGCTGTGTGTTCCAAGGCTCTGGCCTGCATATGTAGCAGTCTTTGGCTCTGCAGCAGGTGTTGTTGTAACTGCTGGCTTAGGTGTGGTCATTGTTCCCATAGGAGATGCAGTACCTGCATATCTTGCGGTGACATCGCTCTCGCCTGATCTCTCAAGACCTGTAGCAATGATCGTGATGCTTATATCCTCACCCATGTTGTCATTGTCAACTGTACCGAAGATGATGTTGACTCCATCTCCAGCCTGCTCTGTAAGATATGTAACAGCATCATAAGCCTCAACGATACCAATGTTACCTGAGAAGTTTACGATGATATCTGTTGCACCTGAAACGGTTGTCTCAAGAAGTGGTGAATCCATAGCCTCCTTGATGGCGTCAACAGCCTTGTTCTCTCCGCTTGCTGAACCTATACCGATATGAGCGATACCCTTATCTCTCATAACTGTCTGTATATCTGCAAAGTCAAGGTTGATAAGACCCGGCTTATTGATAAGGTCTGTAACACCCTGAACACCCTGCTGAAGTACCTGATCTGCCTTCTTCAGCGCATCAGGAATACTTGTTCTCTTATCACAGATCTGAAGGAGCTTGTCGTTAGGGATAACAATAAGTGTATCCACATTCTCCTTAAGTCTCTCTATACCTTCGATCGCGTTTCTCATACGAGGCTTGCCCTCAAAACCAAATGGCTTTGTGACAACTCCGACTGTGAGGATACCAAGGTTACGTGCCATCTCTGCAACGACAGGGGCAGCGCCTGTTCCTGTTCCACCACCCATACCACATGTTACGAATACCATGTTGGCGTCCTTGATGATGTCTACGATCTCTTCTCTATTCTCCTCTACAGCGCTGGCACCGATCTCAGGCTTTGCACCAGCACCAAGACCCTTGGTAAGTTTCTCACCTATCTGGATCTTTGTTGTAGCTCTGCTGAGTGAAAGAGCCTGCTTATCTGTATTGATAGCGATAAGTTCCACTCCCTCAACATTCTCATCGATCATTCTGTTAACAGCATTGTTACCTGCACCGCCGACACCAATTACAAGAATCCTTGCCGGTGTTCTCTCGTCATTTGATTTTATCTCAAGCACGGTTGCATCCTCCTTATATACTTATTCTTTATCCATCAATCATTGTCATCTGCTCAAAAGCTGACCGTTTTATCGCATTAGTACCTATATAATACGATTTTTTATATCATTACGCAAGAAATTTTTTATTTATTTTCTTTAAAGATAACGTTCCTCTGCGATTCACTGTAATTCGACATATCAAGAGTTCCATTTTTACCCTTCACGCTCTCAAGTATGCTCTCAAGATTCATGAATTTCGTCTCCAGGTTTTCACCGTCGCCGATCCTGATCTTTATTCCATCCTTGTGAAGTATGAGATTCTGATCTGTGTCATAAGTAATCTTGTCTATCTGTATTCCGCTCTTGTAAATGAGCTGTGTCATAGTCAGTATCTCCTGGAAGAATCCCGAATCGCCGACATCAAGTTTCTTTCCCTGCTCCACGCTGTCACTTGTAAGTCCCTCTATACAAGGAACATCATCAAGCTTTGCATCGGATATCTCGAGCACGATACCGTCGCCATCAAAATATGCATACTGATCGTTGTACTTTATGCAGCCCGCCATGGCCTTCTCGTACACCGTGATCTCTACTGAATTCCTGTTCACATATGTGACGTCTATCTTATCTATAAAGGTTACATCCTGGGCAGGATTCAGTCTGCTCTCAAGTATAAACAGCAGCGTATTGCCATAATCCTTACCGCCGGTCACGATATCGACCATCTGTTGGTCAGTGTAGTGATCAGTTCCGGTCACTTTTATGGACTTCAATTTATAACATGTACGTATGTATACAAACGCTATAGCACACAGCACCACCAGAATAAGAAGTATCTTGAGAACTATCTTGAATATCCTTGCCGCCTTCTCACGTCTCGCCTTTCTTCTGGCAAGTTTCTCCGCCTGCAGCTTCTTCTTTCTCTCTATCTCCTCCGGGGTAAGCTTTCTGCGCTCTTTTTTGCGTTTTTTCTTGTTCTTCTTTTTTGCAGCAACCGCCTGATCTTGCTTACGCCTGCGTCTCTCCTCGGATCTGCGTTTTTCTGCATCCTCTCTGCGCATCCGGTCATCCGGTCTGCGACGCTCTCCATCCTGTCTCCTGCGCACCTGCTCATCAGATCTGCGACGCTCTCCATCCTGTCTCCTGCGCACCTGCTCATCAGATCTGCGGTGCTCTCCATCTGGTCTCCTGCGCACCTGTTCGTCAGATCTGCGGCGCTCTCCGTCTGGTCTTCTGCGCACCCGCTCGTCAGATCTGCGACGCTCTGCGTCTGGTCTTCTGCGCGCCTGTTCGCCTGTTCTGCGGTGCTCCCCATCAGGCCTTCTGCGCGCCTGTTCGCCTGTTCTGCGGTGCTCCCCATCAGGCCTTCTTCGTGTCTGCTCATCCGTCCTGCGGCGCATATCTCCGTCTGCTCTCCGCTGTCCATTGCGGCTGTCTGTCTGCTGTCTTCTCTTATCAACCGGAACCTTGACCCTTCCGTCGAGGCGTTTTCCGGTCATGACATCCACATAGCCGCTTTCACGTCTGGTCTGCGCAACATCAACATTTCTGCTCATTCTATTTTTATTAACATTTCGTCTATTGTTGTTTTCCATTCAAATCTTCCTTTAAAGGATCTGTCATATGTCTGTTTCGTCATACGAAATTCCTCTGGATACGGACATCACTATCCCCATCTCCATCAGAATGAAAATTATCGAACTTCCGCCATAACTGACAAATGGCATCGGCACACCTGTCGGCGGAATGGTATTCGTGACAACACTCACATTTATCAGCAGTTGGACCGCCACATGTGCCATCACTCCCGCTGTGAGCATGCTTCCAAATCTGTCTCTGGCATTCATGGCCGTCACAGCCATCCGCCTAAGTAATATAAGAAAAATGATAAGTATAAATGCCGCTCCGACAATTCCGAGCTCCTCACACACGACTGAGAATATCATATCATTATGTGACTCCGGAATAAACCCCATCTTTTGGACACTTCTCCCAAAGCCCACTCCAAACAGTCCACCGGAACCAACGGCATATAACGACTGAACCGTCTGATAGCCATCTGCGTAATTTTCAGGATCAAGCCATATCTTGACTCTGTTCGCCCTGTAGCCTGCGAACATTATGAAAAGCACACTCCCGACAACACCAAATATACCGATCAGAACAAAATGTCTGACCCTGGGGCTTCCCACAAACAATATTACAAAAAGGATTGCAAAACAGATTATAGCCGTGCTGAGATTCTCCACACCGATCAGGGCTATGGTGATCACGGGCAGGATCATTACCTTTATAAGGCAGCCCGGTCTGCACAGATTTTTGCTCTCCACGGCAGCCCTCGCCGAGGTGTAGATTATGATCGCCGTCTTGGCATATTCTGATGGCTGAAATCCTATAGGTCCAATATATATCCATCTTGCTGACCCATGGCTGGCCGTTCCTATTATCAGCACCACCACCTGAAGAACAAGTGATGACAGCAAAATGACCGCAGACAGCCTGAGCAGCCGCCTGTAGTCATATCTTGACACTATGTACATGGCGAAGATCGCCAGCAACATATAAAGTGCCTGTCTTTTAAAAAAGTACATCTGATCTCCGTACAGGTCGTACGCCCTGTAACTGCTCGTACTGTATATCATGGCAAGCCCAAATGTCAGAATCATCCCCAGCGCCAGGAGCATGGTCACATCCACATATCCTCCCGGACACCGTTTTCGTGCATCTCTCACTCTATCTTCTGAAACCTCAGGACCTCCATGCAATCAGATCACTCCTTATAGCTTCTTACATACTCCTTGAACATATCGCCTCTCTGCTCGTAGTTGTCAAACTGTCCCCAGCTTGCACATGCAGGTGAGAGAAGCACCGCATCTCCGTCAACCGCATTCTCATGGCAATATGCTACCGCATCCTGAAGATTCTCCTCAAATATAATTGAGTTAAATCCATGTCTCTTGGCACAGTCAGCTATCTTCTGCGCAGTCTGGCCTATGAGAACGAGCCACTTTACCTTGCCGTCAAACGCCTCTATCCACTCGTCGTACTCAGAACCCTTGTCGTAGCCTCCACCTATGAGGAATGTAGGAGCCACCATGGCCTGTATTCCCTTTATGGCTGCATCAGGGTTTGTTCCCTTTGAATCATTGTAGTATGCGACACCATCGACGGTGTCAACATATTCTATTCTATGAGCAACAGCCTTGAATGATGTTGCAACATCTCTAATAACATCAACAGGGACTCCCATATAATATGATATTCCAACTGCTGCCAGAACATTCTCAACATTGTGAGCTCCCATGAGCTTAAGATCCTTAATGGCAAGTACATTGATCTTCTTATCGCCATCCTCGAGGATGATATCCCCATCCTCTACATATACTCCACCGGCCGGCTTCTCCAGTCTGCTGAAATATACTACATGGCAATGATCCTTTGCCTTCTCTCCCATGGCGCGTGTATGCTCATCATCATAGTTTAGGACTGTCACATCATCCATGGTCTGATTCTTTGTTATTGAAAACTTTACATTTCCATAATTCTCAAATGTATAATGCCTGTTCAGATGATCCGGAGTCAGGTTGAGTATTGCACTGACATTCGGATGAAAATCTATAACCGTCTCAAGCTGGAAACTGCTTATCTCTGCAACTGTATCTGAATCATCGTCTGTTGTGTCGCACAGCTCTGTGTAAGGTATTCCAATATTTCCCACAACGATGGTCTTGGCATTGTGTGCCTTGACTATCTCTCCCACAAGGGCTGTAGTTGTAGTCTTGCCGTTTGTTCCTGTTATGGCTGCTATCTTACCCTTACCATAATGGTATGCCAGCTCTATCTCACTCCAGATAGGTATTCCCGCATTTCTCACCACATCTGTAAATGGCGCATCAACAGGGATTCCCGGACTGATGACCATGAGCTGTGATGATGAGAGGGCATCCTCTCCAAGCTCGCCGAGTTCTATCTGAACGAGTTCTGAATCGCCTGTCTTCTCCTTTATCGCCTCTATATCTCTGTCCTTGTTCTCATCGAACAGATAAACCTTTACTCCATGATTTACCAGAAGCTTGGTTGCACTGATTCCACTCTTTCCTGTTCCTGCTACTATCGCTGTATTGATCTCCATATCATTTCACCATGGTGCACCACTGCACCATTTTCTCCTTTCTACATTACAGAGCCAGTAAACCTACCACACAGAGGACTGCAGTCACTATAGAAAATATAGCAACGACCTTTGACTCAGGCCATCCCCCGAGCTCAAAATGATGATGTATAGGTGCCATTCTGAACACTCTCTTGCCTGTAAGCTTGAATGAAACAACCTGTATTATAACTGATAATACTTCAAGGAAGTATATGAAAGCTATTATAACTATGAATATAGGCATCTTGAGCATATACGCTGTTGATGCAACAAATCCACCGAGTGCCAGAGAACCTGTATCTCCCATGAATACCTTTGCAGGGTACACATTGTACACAAGGAAGCCAAGAAGACATCCAACCGCTGCGCAGGCAACCGGAGCAACACCTGAGTCTGTTCCCACTGCTACAACCGCAAAGAATGTGGCTATGAGAACCGTGACTGATGACGCAAGTCCGTCAAGTCCATCTGTGAAGTTCGCACCATTAACTGTTCCAAGCACGATGAAGAACAACAGTATCACATAGAGTGTGCTGTTGAGCTGAACCGTCTTGCCAAGGAATGGTATTATAAGCTCATTGTTGATATCTGAATACTTCTCTACATAATATGCAAATACTCCCGTAACGACAATCTGTCCGAGCATCTTCTGCCATGCGTGAAGTCCCATTGATCTCTTCATAACAACTTTGATGTAATCATCGATAAATCCGATAAGTCCAAATCCAAGTGTCACAAAAAGCACCGGAAGGACATCCGGATATTTCTTCATATAGATAAGCGTCGTGATCGTAAGTGACAGAAGGATTATAAGTCCACCCATGGTTGGTGTTCCGGCCTTCTTCAAATGTGCCTGTGGGCCGTCATCCCTGACAAACTGACCGAACTTGAGCTTCTTCAGGAACGGTATAACTATAGGGCACAGCACCACGCTGATACAGAATGCTATCACTACCGGTAAAACAATCTTTAAATCTAAATTCATTTTGTACTCCTTACCTGCCCGCGCACCGCGGACTATGTATTTCTTAAACTGTTTTCAGACTGAGATAAATTTAATACTCATTTGTGGCTTTGTCAATTCCCAAATAGGGAAGAATATTCAAAAAAATATCTCTCACAACAGGGGCCGCTATGGTTCCTCCATAATATGTGCCCTCGGGCTCATCTATTAGCACGACCGTCAGGACTTGAGGATCATCCGCCGGCGCAAATCCTATAAAAGAAGATATGTATCTGCCTGTTCCTCTGGGAAGTTTCTCACTCGTGGCGGTCTTTCCGCCTATCCTGCAGCCCTCTATGGCACACTTTGATCCGCCGCCCTCGGCAACGACTGCCTCAAGCATCTCCCGCATCTTCTGTGATGTCTCCTCATCTATAACCTGTCT
>NC_021018.1:111247-118914 GCF_000210595.1 Coprococcus sp. ART55/1
AATAGTTTCTTTACTGCTGTCTATTATCCTTTTTCCCAAATGTGGAGTTACCGTATGCCCTCCATTCACAACCGTGCACACTGCAGATATGAACTGTATCGGAGTCACCTGGAATGACTGTCCAAACGACATGGTGGCAAGCTCTACCGGCCCTACATTTTCCTTCTTATGCATGATGGAGTTTGCCTCTCCGGGAAGGTCTATTCCGCTCTGACTGAACAATCCCAGCTTGTGATAATACTCGTACATGCCATCCACTCCTGTTCTCTCTCCTATCTCCATAAACGCCGGATTGCAGGAATTCATGAGCGCCTCCTTAAGGCTCTGGCTTCCATGGCCCGTGGTCTTGCTACACCTTATCCTTCTGTCCTCAACTATCTTATATCCCGGGCAGAAAAAGTTTGAGCTGCTGTCGACCGCTCCCTTCTCGAGTGCTGCCGTCAGTGTTATTATCTTGGCGGTTGATCCCGGCTCATATGTGTCGCTTATCAGATAATTTCTCCACATATTGTTCAGCTCATCCATATTGCCGGCTGTAGGCAGCAACATGGATGTCCCGGATGCGCTGTTATTCCTTTCTGCATCTTCCCCTGTGTCTGTCTCTTCATCGTTCTCTGGCTTAACCAGTTTGAACGGTTCGTTCAGGTTGTATTCCGGCACATCCACCATGGCATATATCTCGCCATTTTGGGGATTGATCGTTATTGCACACACCCTGTTTGCTTTTTTCTCGATCAGGACTTTCTCTGCAGCCTGTGTCACATATCTCTGTATATTGAGATCCAGTGTTGTCACGAGATCATTTCCGGGAATGGGCTCTGTCCTGGTTTCTGAATATTCCGCAAGCTCTATTCCCCTTGCATCCGTGACCGCATTTATGCTTCCATTTGTCCCTGTGAGCACACTGTCATATGTCACCTCAAGGCCCAGTATTCCCTGATTATCAGCACCGGTGAAGCCTATAACCTTCGATGCAAGGGTATCATATGGATAGCTGCGCTTGTAATCCTCGTCCACCTTGATCCCCGGAACAGCAGCCGCCTTGATCTTTTTTCCGGTCTCCTTGTCTACATTTGACGCTATGAGCTCCCTTGAGGATACCTTCTCCACCTTCTTCCTGATGTCTGCCGGATCCTTATCCAGATATCTTGTAAGAAGCTCTGTGACCTCCGCCTCATCCTCTATCTGGCTGTGTATCACGGATATTGAACACACCGCCTTGTTGTCCGCTATGATATTGCCATTTCTGTCGTATATCCTTCCCCTGGGAGCTTTTATGCTTCTCTCCCTCTCATGCAGGGAATCTGCTTTCTCACTATAATATTCTCCCCTGTAGAGCATTATGTATGCAAGACGGCCAACTATAACTCCCAGCGCTAGGGCCGCCATAACGAACACAAACTTTATCCTCCGCCTGTTATAACTGTATACCTTCAACTCTTGGTCCCGGACTTTTTTATTATCATATTAGCCGGATGCCTCATGTATTCGCCTATTCGTGTACAAATCTATCTCTGCATTAAAAAAGCACCGGAGGTGTATCTGCACCTTCGATGCTTTGGTTTACTATGTAAATTATCATTCGCCGGAATAGTCCTCGTCACCGCTCCACGTATCCGTGCCGTCGCCTGTTCCGCTGTCATCCTCCCATGTATCGTCCGCCGTATAACTGTCGTCTGCCGTATCGTCATACGACGTGTCATCCGCCGATGTGTCGTCGGTCGATGTATCTTCCGCTGATGTATCTTCCGCTGATGTGTCCTCAGCAGCCGCATCCTCTGTTGCCGCCTCTGTATCTGCAGTCTCTGTATCCGTGTCAAATGCTGATGAGAGCGGCTCCTCCGTTCCGTCATAAGCCACATCATCTCCGTTTGTTGAGTATACATTCAGGTATGGAAGGAGATCCTGCATAACCTGATTGAACAGCTTTGCTCCTGCTCCTGATCCTGACTGATCCTCAACATGAGGCTCATCAACTACAACGTAAAGCATTATCTGAGGATTCTCAACAGGGGTAAATCCTATGAATGACAGTACGTATTTTCCATTTCCTCGAGGAAGCTTCTCGGCTGTACCTGTCTTACCACCGATGGTGTAGCCCTCTATTCCAGCCGCATATCCTGTACCTTCCTCAACAACCGCCTGGAGGTATGTCTTCATGTAATCCGACACTTCCTTGGATATGGTCTTTCTGACAAGCACCGGATCCATATTCTCAACCACATTTCCGTCTGAATCCAGAAGTCTCTTGACAACATGTGGCACATAATAATTTCCGCCGTTTATTACAGAACAGAATCCCGCTGCCATCTGAATCATAGATGTTGTAACACCCTGTCCAAATGAAGATGTCGCAAGCTCTGTAGGATTAAGATTCTCCACATCGTACTTAATACCTGTCGTCTCACCTTCGAGATCTATTCCTGTCTTGGAACCAATGTTAAATATCATCTGATATTTGTCAAATGTCTCTGGTCCCTCCTTGTCCGCTATCTGCATCAACGCATCATTACATGAAACAGCCAGAGCTCTCTTGACGTCAACCATTCCGTGTCCTGCTCTGTAACTACAGTAAATAGGGCTCTCTCCCTCGACTACGACCTGTGAACCATCACAGAGAAATTCATCTCCGTCTGAGATCACTCCATCCTCCATGGCTCCCGCTATGGTAAATGCCTTGTATGTTGAACCCGGCTCAAACACATCACTTATACAGTAATTCTGCCATACATAGTTGAGTGCCTCATATAACTGGTCTGATGTAAATCCATCTATCGTGCTCTGGAACTCTTCATCCGACATCTTTGAGAAATCGTATTCCACTTCCTCAGTCTTTACATTCTTCTTCTGTTCGATGGTCGCTTCTGTGGATGATTCTGTGGATGATTCTGTGGTAGTGCCATCCTCGCTGCTCTCCGTTGTTGCTGTTGTATTTTTCTTTGCACTCTCAACGCTTATCAGGCTGTCCGCATTCTCATCTGCACCCTCGATCTCAACCTCCTGGGTGACGGTGACTGTCATGTTCCTGAGCGCCTGTGTGTTCATCGGGTCATTTGGATCGTAGGTACGTGAGCTTGCCATTCCAAGTATCTCGCCATTGTTTGGATCCATTGCTATGATACCTATCTGCTTAGCACCTGTATTCTGCATATACTCAGTGATGTTGTCCTCTATGATCTTCTGTATATTCATATCTATGGTGGATACTACTGTCTCACCATTCTGGGCTGCCACAGTCTCCGAGTCAACGCCGCCTGAGCCCGACATATATCTGTAAGTCTTGCCATCCACACCGTTTAAGTAGTCATTATAATAGCCCTCAATACCACCCTGTCCAACATTTCCGCTGGCGGTGTATCCGAGCAGGTGACACGCCAGAGATCCATTTGGGTAATTTCTCTTATACACTGTCTCGAATCTCACTCCTATGACATCTGCGCCCTCATCGGTCTTACAGTAATCCTCAAATGCCTTAACCTTTGTATATGGAAGATCCTTGAGGACTACCTCATAATAAGAATCCTCATTTGCAATGTGCTTGTCAAAATCGTCTCCTGACACATCGAAATACTCCAGCACCGCAGCTCTTGTTGCCGCCTTTCCCTTCTCCGTGATCAGAATATTCACAGGCTCAAGTATCAGGCTGTAGGTCTTCTCACTGTTTGCAAGGACATTTCCATTTCTGTCCAGTATCTCGCCTCTCTCATACGGAATATCCGTGGAATTGTAGTCCATCTGCAGAACCACCGCCTCCGAATACTCCTTTCCATTTGCCACGTTGATGTACACAACTCTTATGGTGAGTGCCACCAGAACTCCCACCACCAGCAAATATGCGATCTTGGTCTTTCTTCTCATCCCTTTTAAAAATAGCTTTGATCTCTTTGACATTTTATCTTTCCACCTTAAAAATTAAATATCCCTAAGACTACTTGGCCTTAGGGACATCCTTGTACTGTACTACGTAATCATCATTATTCTGTGAATAGTATAATGTTTGTCCCGGCTGTGAGTATACCATGCCGAGCTTAGTAGTTGCAATATTATATATCTCATCCAGATCTGTCATGGAATCAAGTCCTGCGCTGTAGCTTGCATTCTCGTCAAGCTGTGTTGCCACCTGGCTCTTCAGCGTTGCCACTGACTCCTTCTGTGACTTGACATCTGATGTAAGTTTCAGAAGATAACAGCACAGCGCCACCGCAACGATTATCGCAGCAACCATGCCCGCCGTATATCTTATTTGTGCATTTGTAACTGCCTTTCTCTGTGCCTTTCTGGCTGCAAGCTCTCGTCTCTCTCTGTCAGTCAGATGAGATGATCCCTGTTTCTTTCTTCGCGCCGGCTGTGGAGCTCTCTCAGGTCTCACTGAAGGCTGTGGTCTTCTCGCCGGAGCGGCTGAGCCTCTGACTACAGCTTCGCGGGATCTGTTACGTCCAGCCCGGTCATCATAATTCAGTTGTCTTGCAGAACTACCCTCTGTGTAGTATCTTCTATCTGCCATCTATATCGCCTCTTTCATTTATATCTGTCAAATTGCCTCAAACACTCTGAGCTTTGAGCTCTTTGATCTGGAATTCTCCTCAAGCTCCCTTTCTCCCGGTATGATCGGTTTTCTCGTTATCACCTTGCCGAGAGGCTTTCTTCCGCATGTGCACACCGGAAAGTTCGGTGGACAAATGCATGGATTTTCATTTTTCCTGAATGCTAGCTTCACTATCCGGTCCTCAAGGGAATGAAATGTGATGATACACAATCTTCCTCCCGGATTCAGGCTTGCTATCATGCCGTCTATTGAATCCCTGAGCACATCAAGCTCTCTGTTAAGCTCTATCCTGATCGCCTGAAATGTCTGCTTGGACGGATGTCCCTGTCCATTCCTTGCCTTTGCCGGTATGGAGCCACGGATTATATCGTTGAGCTCTTCGGTGGTCTCTATCACCTTGTTCTCACGATACTTGCATATATGATATGCAATACTCTTTGCATATCTCTCCTCTCCGTAATCCTTAAGTATACGGAACAGCTCAGCCTCGGAATAATCATTGACTATATCCTTTGCAGTCTTTGTCTGCCTGTTGTCCATCCTCATATCCAGTGGAGCATCAACCCGATATGTGAATCCTCTATCCGCATTATCGAGTTGATATGAAGACACTCCCAGATCAAGGAGTATCCCGTCCACCTTCTGTATGTTCAGTTCATCCAATATTCTTCTGAAATTCTGGTAATTATCCCTGACTATGGTCACCTTATCCCCATACGGCTCAAGTCTCTTCGACGCTGCAGCTATGGCATCCTCATCCTGGTCGATACCTATAAGCCTGCCGCCCTCACCAAGCCTCTTCACAATCTGCTCTGAGTGTCCGGCTCCCCCTAATGTGCCATCCACATAGATGCCATCCGGCTTGATATTCAGGTTGTCGATGGTCTCCTCAAGCAAGACCGACTTGTGCGCAAATTCCATAATCAATTACCATTCTCTTCTAAAAACTAAAATCAAGTGCATCAAGCTCATCTGCAAGCTCGTCCATGCTGGCCTGATTATCACTCATGTTCTCAGGGCCATCCCACTCTTCCTTGCTCCAGATCTCCGCTTTCTCACCGTTACCGATGACATACACATCCTTGTCTATATGAGCATATTCTCTCTGCTTCGGAGATAGAAGTATTCTTCCCTGTGCATCCGGCTCACACTTGACCGCTCCGGCAAGGAAACCTCTCTTGAAGGCTCTGGCCGTTCTGTTGGTCATAGGAAGCTTGTTCAGCTTCTCAACGAACTCCTCCCACTCTGTCATTCCATATACATAGAGACAGCAGTCGATTCCTTTGGTTACCATGAATGACTCCCCGAGTTCCGAACGAAGTTTTAATGGCATGATCAGTCTTCCTTTTGCATCAAGCTTATGTTCATATTCACCTGATAAGCATCTGGACATCCCGATCTCCTCCTTTCGTATAACTCCGGTTCAATCACCACTTTCCACCACTTAGTTGCACAGTAATGCCACTTGTAACCACTATTCTATACTATAGCCCCCCAAATTGCAACCCTGTTATATGAAAAAAGTGTGTGCAAATACGCAAAAAAGCCTGTAGATCTAACAGTTTTCACTGTCAAACCTACAGGCTTTTTGTGGTGGGGACAAATCCCAGTTTTTTCCCATTTCGTGGGGGATATCTCCACCTTGTGGGTATTTATCTGTATTGTCTCCCTGTTATATTATTTTTATTGCCACTTTTTCTGCGATGAAATGCTATTTTGTGGCATCTTTGTCATCTTTCTTTTTTTCTCCAGCGTCATCTGATCCACCACTGGTCTCCACTTCTGTACCGGCAGCGTCTGCTTCACCACTGGTCTCCACTTCTGTATCCGCAGGATCACATTCGCCACTAATCTTCACTTCTGTGCCAGCGGCGTCTCCCATAACTGCAACAGGCCAGCCACGCTTGGCACATCTTACATAATTTATGACAAGCAGTACCACGGCAGTTACAAAGCATACAAGTGCAAGCGCCTGGGATACCTTGATCCCTGTATTGCCGATCATCAGGGAATCACTTCTGAGACCTTCGACGATAAATCTTCCGAGTCCGTATCCTCCCACATATATAAGAGCGAACTCTCCTTTGAATTTCTTGTGCTTTCTATATATAAATAAGAACACAAGCAGCATAAGATTCCATAAGGACTCATACAGGAATGTCGGATGGACCGTTATGCAATCCATGCCGTCTATATTCACCACATTGTCCAGCATCTTCTGTGTGATGACCCCGGTTCTCTCCAGATAATCAAGATTGCCCTCTGATCTGTAGTAATCAAGAGGAATCGCCATGGCCATCTTACTGTTCGTATATGCGCCAAATGCTTCTCTGTTGAAGAAGTTGCCAAATCTTCCAAGTATCTGCCCGATCAGTATTCCGAATGTGGCTGTATCCGCCATGAGCACAAAGCTGGCTTTTCTCACCTTGCAGAATATTACCGCCGTGATGACTCCCGCTATGATTCCACCATATATGGCAAGTCCGCCGCCTCTGATATTCAGCATGGCTTTGAGTGTAGCTCCCACATCGCCCTGCACTATATACTGGTCAAGTCTGAACAGGATATAGTAGAGTCTTGCTCCAAGTATGGCCGGGATGATAAGTATAAGTATGAAATCCAGATACATTTCAGGATTCTGTTTTGTTCTCTTTGCCTCGTTGGTGACAAGTACATATGCCAGCAGGAATCCTATCATGATGATGATCCCGTAGAACCTCACCTCAAAGCTTCCTATATTGATATGGTCACCTATGTTTCTGAGGGTTATCCCAAGATTCGGAAAGAATATGCTTCTAAAATATTCTGATATCTGAGACATATCGTTACATCCTCCTAGATTCATTTACACGTTGAACTTGAAGAGAATAACATCTCCATCCTCAACCACATATTCCTTGCCTTCCTGTCTTACAAGGCCCTTCTCCTTGGCCGCAAGCATGCTTCCGCAGTCCATGAGATCCTTGTAGCTGACAACCTCCGCCTTGATAAATCCTCTCTCAAAGTCTGAGTGAATCTTGCCAGCTGCTCCAGGTGCCTTCGTTCCCTTCTTGATGGTCCATGCCCTTGACTCTGTCTCTCCGGCTGTCAGATAACTGATAAGACCAAGAAGTGAGTAGCT
>NC_021018.1:119096-137191 GCF_000210595.1 Coprococcus sp. ART55/1
TAGCTTGCCTTGATAAGCTTGTCAAGACCAGACTCTTTAACTCCAAGATCCTCGAGAAACATCTTCTTCTCCTCATCATCAAGCTCTGCCAGCTCCTGTTCTATCTGTGCACATACTACAAATACCTCTGCATCGAAGTCCTTTGCGTATTCCTTTACCTTCTGCACGTTCTCATTTGAAGCGCCATCGTCCGCAATGTCTTCCTCGCCTACATTTGCGGCAAATATTACAGGCTTCCATGTGAGAAGGTTGTACTCCTCTATCCATGCCTGCTCGTCCTCATCTGTGACCTCAATGGTCTTTGCAAGCTTGCCCTCCTCAAGGTGAGCCTTGATCCTCTGCTGGAAGTCGAGCTCCTTGGCAAGCATCTTGTCATTTCTTGCACCTCTGATGGTCTTGGCGATTCTTCTGTCGAGCACCTCTATATCTGAGAATATCAGCTCCAGATTGATGGTCTCTATATCTCTGATCGGGTCTACGGAACCGTCAACGTGGATGACATTTGTATCCTCAAAACATCTTACAACGTGAACGATGGCATCAACCTCTCTGATGTTCGCAAGGAACTGGTTTCCAAGTCCTTCTCCCTTTGATGCGCCCTTTACAAGACCCGCGATATCTACAAATTCTATAACAGCAGGTGTTGTCTTGGCTGAGTTGTACATCTCTGTGAGCTTGTCCAGTCTCTCATCCGGCACTGCAACGATTCCTACGTTTGGATCTATTGTACAGAACGGATAGTTAGCTGATTCCGCGCCTGCCTTTGTAAGTGAATTGAAAAGTGTACTTTTTCCCACGTTTGGGAGTCCTACGATACCTAATTTCATTTTTTCTATTTTCCTTTCTTAAAGCCTTGATTTTGCTTGATATTCTGACTTTGCCGATTATATGGTGTACCATTTAGTGTACCATCTATTTTCAGGGTGCAAAAAGCCCCCAATAGCACGGTAATTGTACTACACCCGTGGCTTAATTTCAATGTTTATAATTATTATCGGAATCCCATAACTATTTTTTACCCAGTGCCTCCTTCAAAACTACAACAGCCAGCCGGGGTTCACCCCCGGCTGGCTGCTACATTTTATCAGTTCAGATATTTCTCCATCACTGTGTTCAATTTTTCAAAATCAAGCGGTTTCGCTATGTGTTCATCCATCCCCGTGTTCTTTGCAAGCTGCACATCCTCAGCAAATGCATTTGCGGTCATGGCTATGATAGGAATCTGGCCTCTTCTTCCAGGCAGTGCTCTTATAGCGGCGGTGGCCTCATACCCATTCATGACCGGCATCTGAACATCCATAAACACTATGTCATACCAGTTCTCGGAGGCATTCTCTATCCTCTCCACAGCCTCCCTGCCATTCTCAACGATCTCCACACTGGCTCCCGTCATTCCTATGATCTCCGATGCGATCTCACTGTTCAGATCATTGTCCTCCACAAGAAGGACTCTCCTGTCCGAATAATCAGATCTTCTGATATTCTTCCAGTCCCTTTTAATAAATATAATTATACTCCTCATTGTACATACTAGTTCCAACAGGGAAATTATACTGCAACCGGCTGTCATAGTCCGAAACAGTTCTCTGTTTTCAGACCTTAGACCCATATGGCTTTGTGTCACCGCTTTTCAACGGGTTTACTAAATATTTATTTTTCAAATTAGGTCAGTTTACAAGGAACTACACGCAGACCGTGAAACGGGCTGCTGACAACAAACGGCGCTATGCTCCCGGCTGGGTGCATAGCACCTGTTTGTTGCGGGGGTTTCCAAAGGGGGCAGCGCCCCATTTGGCACACGACTTTGCGGAGCAAAGTGTAGTGTGTTATACGCTCTGTCGGCGTTGCCCTGAAAATACCGTTGCCGCCGGGGAGGGCAAGGGCATTTGACGCGGCAGGAAAGCAGGGCTTTGTTTGGGGCTGGTAAGCCGGAAACAAAGGGCTGATTTCAGCAGCAGACAGGGCGTATTATGAAAGCCCCCGTCCCTCGTCCTCCGCCCCCGGCCTATGGGACAAAAAGTCCCAAAGCTCTGGACACCGTGACCAGATGTGTGGCCACACTCCGGGAAAAGTAGCAGGACGGCAGGAAACCGTCAAGGCTGAAATGAATGGGCTGACGCCCGGCCCTGACCGTTCCCCGCCGCCCCGCTGGATGGGTGGACAAGGTGGCCAATCCCTAAAAGTGTTTGGCCGCACTCGTTCATTTTGGGGCCTTTCTTCTCCCAAAATTGAAATGGGCGGGAAAGCCCTAAAATGGCTTTCCCGCCTTGATTACCCATTAGCAAAGACGGGCGAGACTGTCAACGGCGGCGCTGAAAGCGCCGTTCATCTTGACCGTTGACTGGCTCGCCTGGCTTTGCTACTGCCCGTAAGAGATGGAAAAACAAGATGGAAAACAAGGTTAAAAATGGTTGACAAGTCTATCGGATGTGTGTTATACTGTGCGACAGTTTGAGATTGGAAGGAGGCTTACGTGTGTTAATTTGTGTACGCTAATAAGCAATAAAAAGTAGAAGTACCTTTCCACATGATGGTGGGCTTTTTTTGCGTGCGTATGCAAAGGAACACGTAGGTTTGACACGAGCAGTCTTTGAACTGTATCGTGGTGTTTTTTCGTGCTTTGTTGTTATGCAGGCGTCTGCCCTCTCTGTGGGACAACGCCTGCTTTTTATTGCAGAAACAAAGGAACAATGCAATAAAAAAGGAGGTTCGCATTATGACCCAAAACAACAATTCATGGAGAAAAACTTATTTTACACTTCTTGCCGGACAAGCAATATCCTTTATTAGCAGCGGTATTTTGCAAATGGCCATTATCTTTTATTTGGTTGCGAAAACTAATTCTGCAATCATATTGACGGCGGCAACACTGATTGGATTTTTGCCGCAAGCCTGTTTAGGCCCGTTTGCAGGTGCTTTTGTTGACCGGCACAGCCGTAAAAGCGTAATGATTGGTGCGGATTTGATAATTGCCGCCGCTGGCGGTATTCTGGCGCTGGTGGCGTTTTACATGGAATTGCCCGTATGGTCTATTATGGTTGTCCTGTTAATCCGAAGTGCGGGAACTGCTTTTCATTCTCCAGCATTCAGCGCAGCAACACCTATGATTGTGCCAAAAGAGGAACTTACAAAATGCGCTGGTTACACGCAGACCATGCAAGCAGTAAGTGCGATTATCAGTCCAGCTGCCGCAGCGTTTTTATATGCTGTTTGGCCTCTTAATGCAATTATATTGTTAGATATTGTGGGTGCAATCCTTGCCTGTGTGACTGTTGCGATTTCGTCCATACCAACGCCTGAACTATGTCCAGAAACGAAAAGACAACAGTTTTTACAGGATATGAAAGAGGGGTATGTGGTATTAAAGCAAAACAGGGGCCTCTTTGCTCTGCTCTGGATTGGTGTAATTTATATGTTCTTTTATATGCCAATCAGTACGCTTTTTCCTCTCATCTGTATGTCATACTTCAAAGGAACACCGGCCCATGCCTCTGCCGCTGAAATTGCTTTTGCGGTTGGTATGCTGCTTGGCGGAGTCATTCTGAGCATTTGGGGCGGTTTTAAGAAACGGCGGTACACCATCGGTCTTTCCGTTCTCCTGATGGGCGTTAGCAATATGCTCTCCGGGCTTTTGCCGCCAGACGCATTTCTTGTCTTTGTTGTGTGCTGTACTGTTATGGGAATTTCCGCTCCATTTTACGGTGTGCAAAATGCGATTTTTCAAGAAACGGTCAAACCAGAATATCTGGGGAGAGTTTTTTCTCTACTGACAAGCGCCGCTTCCCTCGCCATGCCGTTTGGCCTTGTCATTTCCGGGCCTCTGGCGGAGCGGCTGGGAGTTGAGAAATGGTTTGTCATTTGCGGAATTGGCATTATCATCGTTGCGCTTGCCGTATTTTTACTACCCGGTTTGAGAGAGATTGACAATACGCAATAATCAACTGCACCTTTTTCTATTACTAAACAAAATGCCTGGATGGTGGTTCTGAAAAACCAGAACCGCCGTTCAGGCATTTTTTATCTTCGTCCTCTCTGCGGTTTTGGATTCTTCAGCAAGTCGGATTTTTCCGCAATCTTTTTCAGCCACTTCCGTTCTTCTACTGACAGCTTCCTAAAATTCAGCTTGAGCCGTTTGCAGATAAACGCCAAGTACGCTTGTTCCGTGTCGCTGTCCTGGCTGACGATTTCACCAGCAGTTTCCAGCATTTCTTTTAGCGGGTTATCCTCTGGGACGCTGAAAAAATCGTCCTTGTGTGTTTCCCGCAGAGCAAGGGCAATCCCGTTTATGTCCCGTTGTATCACATAGCGGCAAAACTCGTCCTCATCAATATGGGCGGTGATAAGCTGTCTTAACTGCGTATCACTCATGCCAGGATTATGCTTTTTTATAACAGTTGCGCTCATCGTGTCCACTATGGCGTTTGCACCCTGCGCCTGTTTCAGTGCCGTTCCGTTCACATAGATTTCAAGGTCAGCCATCAGCCGGGGGAAATCCGGGTGCGCCGCCAGCTCACACAGCAGGGTATTGTCTATCCTCCCGCTTTTCAGCAGGTCAATCATTTCATCACTCAAACGCAGGTCTGCAAGATCGGCGTTTGGGTGATTTTTCATTTCAGACAGCCCCAGCAGATAATCAGCGGTCACACCGTAAAACTTCGCCAGCCGGATAAGGGCATAGTGGCTGATGTCCTTGAAGTCTTCCGTTTCGTAACTGCCCAGCGCAGACTTGGAAAGCCCGGTCTGCTCCGCAAGCTGCCCCAGCGTCAAGCCACGCTCCACACGTAGGTCTTTTAATCGCTCTTGTATGGATAAAGACATATTCACCCTCCTTGCTAGCTCAACGAAAGAGAAGCCGTTATGCTATGTACTATGCTCATAGCATAACGGCATAGGCATTTACAGTTTTATTTTACCATTTGCTACATCTTCACGAAATTTATCAACAAGCTTCGCTGTCAGCTTGGATTTACCGTAGTGTTCAAGTACAAAAGTACGATAACTTTTTCCATCTACAAGCACATCACTTTTTCTGGTCAACAACCAATTTCCGTTACCTCCTCCCTGTTCTCTAATATTCCAGTCTTTCCCATATCTTTTATAGATTTCATCTTTTTTACCTTGAACAGACATTGATTCGCTTGGAATATAAACAATTTGCATAATAGCTCCTCCTTTATTTTGTGCAAGAAGACCAGAAACCTGAATTTGTCTTTTATCTTTTTTTGATTATATCACAAATCCGAGAGCGTGGAAATAGGGAGTTTTTCAGGCTGATTTCCTACCTCTTGGATATACGGCACAGGCGGTCAAAAAGGTGTAGACTTGGGATAGTTCATCGATGGACAAGCACCTTGGAAACAGAACACGCCAAAGAAAACGGAGGGACGCATGAGCAAAAGACCCTATCAACACCTGCCGCCGCTGGAACACAGGCCGGACGGCTCCCCCTACCGCATAACCCCGCCCCAGAAGAGACGAGCCAGCGGCCTGATACGCCGGGAGTGCTGCAACTGCGAGGACGGAAACTGCCTTGCGCTGGACGATGGCGACACCTGCGCCTGTCCGCAGATGATTTCGTTCTCCGTCTGCTGCAAGTGGTTCCGCTGGGCGGTCTTGCCGCTGGACAGGACGCTGGAAGCGGAGATTTACCGGGACAGGGACTTGAAACGCTGTGCGGAGTGCGGCGGTGTGTTCGTCCCGAAGTCCAACCGGGGCAAATACTGCCCGGACTGCGCCGCCAGAGTTCACAGGCGGCAGAAAACAGAAAGTGAACGGAAAAGGAGGTCTGCTGTGGACAGTTAAGAGCGGGAAAAGCCTTGATTTGCAAGGCTCCGCAAGCCCTCAACCGGGGCGGCTGGTATCATTTATCATTCGCCCCGGAAAACGGGCCTCTAACCGTCCACAAAACACGCTATGACAAACACGATTTATATTCACCAGCCGGAAAAGGCGTTCAGTTTCACCCGGCTCCCCAATTTCCTTTTTGAAGCACCCACATTCCAGCCCTTGAGCAACGAAGCGAAGGTGCTGTATGCCTTTGTCCTGCGCCGGGCGGAGTTGTCCCGGAAGAACGGCTGGGCGGACGAGTACGGGCGGGTCTACCTGTACTACCCCATCTGCGAGGTGGTCGCTTTGCTCCGCTGCGGGCGGCAGAAAGCGGTCAACACCCTGCGGGAGTTGCAGTATGCGGGGCTGGTGGAAATCCAGAAACAGGGCTGTGGAAAACCCAACCGCATTTACCCGAAATCCTATGAAGCGGTTCCAAACACCGACTTCAAGAAATCCGGTTATGGTACGCCGGAGGGCTGAAAACCGTACTTGGCGAGTACGAAAATCAATCCTCTTGAAGTACGGAAATCTGACGGTATATAGAAATACAGAGATTAAAACCATCTATTTACATTCATTCCATTCCAATCCTATCAGAGATATTTTCGGCGGGAAAACCCGCCGGAAAGGAATGGAATGGGGAAAGGAGTTCAATGGCACAACACGCAATTTTGCGATTTGAGAAGCACAAGGGCCACCCGGCGGGGCCGCTGGAAGCCCACCATGAACGGAAAAAGGAGCAGTACGCCAGCAACCCGGACATTGACACCAGCCGGAGCAAGTACAATTTCCACATCGTCAAGCCGGATGGCCGCTACTACCATTTCATTCAGAGCCGCATCGAGCAGGCCAGATGCCGCACCCGCAAGGACAGCACTCGGTTTGTGGACACGCTGATTACCGCCAGCCCGGAGTTTTTCAAGGGCAAGTCCCCAAAGGAGATAGCGGCCTACTTCCAGAGGGCGGCGGACTTCCTCATTGACCGGGTGGGCCGGGAGAACATCGTTTCGGCTATGGTACACATGGATGAAAAAACGCCCCATCTGCACTTGGTCTTTGTGCCGCTGACAAAGGACAACCGCCTGTGCGCCAAAGAAATTATCGGCAACCGGGCCAATCTGACGAAGTGGCAGGACGATTTTCACGCCTGTATGGTGGAGCAGTACCCCGACCTGGAGCGTGGGGAAAGCGCCAGCAAGACGGGCCGGAAGCATATCCCCACCCGGCTGTTCAAACAGGCGGTCAACCTCTCCAAACAGGCGAGGGCCATTGAAGCGGTTCTCTCCGGCATTACCCCGCTGAACGCCGGAAAGAAGAAAGAGGAAGCCCTCTCCATGCTGAAAAAGTGGTTTCCGCAGATGGAGAACTTCTCCGGGCAACTGAAAAAATACAAGGTCACAATCAATGACTTGTTAGCGGAAAATGAAAAGCTGGAAGTCAGGGCAAAGGCCAGCGAAAAAGGCAAGATGAATGACACGATGGAACGGGCGAAGTTAAAAAGCGAACTGGACGATATGCGGCGGCTGGTTGACCGTATCCCGCCGGAGATTTTAGCGGAACTGAAACGGCAACAGCGGCAGCATGGAAAGGAAAGGTGATCTTATAAGTAATATCAGATACAAAAAGGAAATCGAAATCGTGACTTTTCAGGGAAAGGAAATCACACTGGAAAATCTCTCCCCGGTGTTCACGCCGGAACAGGAAGCAGCCAAACGCCGGGAACTGGAACAGCAGCTTTATGAGGTGTTCCGCAAGTACGCCGACAAGCGGGAGAGTGAGGAAGCCGGGACATAAGGTTTTCCAAACCCATCATTGATTTGCGGGGCTGCTGGCGGTATAATAGAACTGTCAGCAGCTCCGTTTCTTTTTTAAGAAAAGGAGCGACAATATGAACAATCGGATAGACGCAATCTATGCAAGACAATCGGTAGACAAAAAGGACAGCATTTCCATTGAAAGCCAGATTGAATTTTGCAAATACGAGTTGAAAGGCGGTAACTGCAAGGAATACACAGACAAAGGGTACAGCGGCAAGAACACAGACCGTCCGAAGTTTCAAGAACTGGTGCGGGACATCAAGCGGGGCTTGATTGCAAAGGTCGTGGTTTACAAGCTCGACCGTATCAGCCGTTCCATTCTGGACTTTGCCAACATGATGGAGCTGTTCCAGCAGTACAATGTGGAGTTTGTGTCCTCTACGGAAAAGTTTGATACCTCCACGCCGATGGGACGGGCCATGCTGAATATCTGTATCGTGTTCGCCCAGCTTGAACGGGAAACGATACAGAAGCGGGTAACGGACGCTTACTACTCCCGCAGTCAGCGGGGCTTTAAGATGGGCGGGAAAGCCCCTTACGGCTTCCATACGGAGCCTATCAAGATGGACGGTATCAACACAAAGAAGCTGGTGGTAAACCCGGAGGAAGCGGCCAATATCCGGCTGATGTTTGAGATGTACGCCCAGCCCACAACTTCCTACGGGGACATTACCCGGTACTTTGCCGAACAGGGGATTTTGTTCCATGGCAAAGAGCTGATACGCCCCACGCTGGCGCAGATGTTACGCAATCCTGTCTATGTGCAGGCAGACCTTGATGTGTACGAATTTTTCAAAAGTCAAGGTACAGTCATTGTCAATGACGTTGCCGATTTTACGGGCATGAACGGCTGCTATCTGTATCAAGGGCGAGATGTAAAGGCCAGCAAGAAAAACGACTTAAAAGACCAAATGCTGGTACTGGCTCCCCATGAGGGTATCGTCCCCTCCGACACCTGGCTGACCTGCCGCAAGAAGCTGATGAACAACATGAAAATCCAGTCTGCCCGGAAAGCCACCCACACATGGCTGGCAGGAAAAATCAAGTGCGGGAATTGCGGGTATGCTCTTATGAGTATCTACAATCCCTCCGGCAAACAGTATCTCCGCTGCACGAAACGGCTGGACAATAAAAGCTGTCCTGGCTGTGGGAAAATCATCACTTCGGAACTGGAAGCGGTTGTTTATCAGCAGATGGTAAAGAAGCTGGCAAGCTACAAGACGCTGACAGGAAAAAAGAAAGCGGCAAAGGCAAACCCGAAAATCACCGCCCTGCAAGTGGAACTTGCCCATGTAGACAGCGAGATTGAAAAGCTGGTGGACAGTCTGACGGGGGCAAACAATGTCCTGTTCTCCTATGTGAATGTGAAGATAGCGGAACTGGACGGGCGCAAGCAGGAACTTCTGGCAAGGATAGCGGAGTTGACTGTGGAGGCCATCAGCCCGGAACAGGTCAGCCAGATTTCCGGCTACCTCGATACCTGGGAGAATGTATCTTTTGATGACAAGCGGCGTGTGGTGGATTTGATGATCACCACCATAGCCGCCACAAGCGACAGCTTGAACATCACATGGAAAATCTGACTGGCGGCACCCCTCCCGTCAGATACCTACCCTGTGTAGTCCCTTGTAAACTGTACTTTCTTTTCATATAGATTACAATTTTCTGATTAAAGTATTATAATCATTTGTTTTATTTGTCAAGCATTTATTTAATTATTTTCAGGTCTTTTCCGTTTTCCACTTCTTTGACATAACGATGTAGAATATGACGTTGAGCACGATGCCGACACATGTGGCTATAGGTGCTGCAAGTCCAATATTCGTAAGGCTTGCATCCGGCTGGATACTCATGTAATACGCCAGTGGAAGTCTCACAAGCAGAGTCTGTATAAGTCCCTGGATCATGACCCACAGCGACTTCTCATGCCCATTGAAATATCCTATCATACTGAACAGCACCGCCGTGACTATAGTCTCAGGCGCAAATCCCCTCAGATACTCGAAGCCCCTCTGGATAACAGACGCATCGGTGGTGAAAATTGATGTCATTTTGTCACCAAAGAACCACACACCAATGAATACCACCACGCCTACAGATAGTCCTATGCCCATACCGGTAAGCATCGCTTTTCTCGCTCTGTCCTCTTTTCCAGCTCCGACATTCTGCGATACAAATGAAGCCATAGACTGCATAAGCGAACTTGGTACCAGCATGGCAAAGCTGACTATCTTGCAGGCAACTCCATATCCGGATGATGCCTCCAGGCCAAGTCTGTTGATAAATGCACACAGCGCTAGAAATGACATCTGCGTGAGAAATTCCTGCATCGCCAGCGGAAGCCCAACTGAGAGCAATCTTCTGCACTGTCTGTTTAATCTGAAATCTTTTCTTGATATCTTAAATGGAAGCTCTCTCTTCTTCAGCAGCAAAAGCGCAAGGACAACACTGACCGCCTGGGCAACCACTGTTGCTATGGCTGCACCCGCAGCATCCAGATGACATCCCGCAACCAGTATAAGGTCACCGACAACATTTACTATACATGCCACAAACACAAATATAAGAGGTGATTTGCTGTCTCCAAAACCTCTGAATATCGCGGTGAGCACATTGTAGGCCATAATGAAAAATATTCCGCCTCCGCATATCCTCACATACGACGATGTAAGAGTGACCGCCTCAGCCGGTGCCTGCATCAACACAGACAAAGGTCTTGCAAACGTCACCATGACAACTGCCAGCACCACCGCAAGTATTGCAAATATGGTCGTGGCACCTCCGAGAAGCTCTCCTATCTGATCCGTGTTCTTCTCGCCTATATATCTGGCAATAAGCACTGTGACACCCATAGCAAGTGCTGTTATCACAAATGTAACCAGATTGAGCACCTGGCTGCCTGTAGATACGGCTGAAAGTCCCGCCGTCGAACCGAATCTTCCAACCACCAGCAGATCAACCGCACCATATGCAGCCTGAAGTATCAGTGCTCCAAGAATCGGTCCCATGAATGGGAGCATTTTTCTAATTATACTTCCTTGTGTAAAATCTGTTTTATCCTGTACACTCATCTTATGTCTTGACTCCTTTTGCTCATAACATCATAAATTTTTTCAATGGTCGCTATCATAATATCTGCATCTTCATCTGTGATATCGGTAAGAGACTCCCCCAGTCCTGTGAAATACTCATCAACATATTTGCCAACCAGATCTCTGCCAGCCTGAGTGCTCCTGATATACACAAAACGTCCATCCGCCTCTGAAGCCTTCTTTTCCACAAATCCCAAGCGTTCCATATCCTTTATCGTCTTTGTCACGCCCGGTCTTGGGAGCCCCAGCTCATCACTTATATCACTGACCTTTACATCAGTCTCAGACCTCTCAAATCTCGTTATCACATCAAGATAATGTATATGAGTCGGTGTGACTCCATTTGGCAGCTTTGGCATCATATCTCTGACTCTCTTAGCTTGATAGCAGGCATCCATCACCTGTTTTATCTTTTCCTTTGTCATAGCATTCCTTCCTGTAAATTTATCAAATATTATTTTATTGTTATTTCGTATAATTACTTTAGGTAATTATCATTGGTAAGTATATTCATATTTTTCTTTTTGTCAAGGGGTATACAAACTCTTCATATGTCCGTTTAATACATTAACCACCATGCAAAAAAATGCTCCACCTGATTCTCTCACAGATGAAGCATTTAATTATTCAATCCTTTTTACTAACTACCTTTACTATCCCTATAACCGATTCGATCAATACCACCGCCACAAATGGTATTCCCGCAAGCGTAATAGCAAACATCATATATTCGATTCCATTCAGCAGATGCTCCCATCCTCCTGTAGCCTGCGGCACTATCCACATTTCATTGATAACCAGAGCACCGATCAGGAATCCCAGTATCAATCCACTGATCATCCACGCCGCACAGATTATGGCGACATCTTTCAGCCGCACAATCTGATTATCGTATATCCATTTTCTGAATATAATATACAGAATTACGCATATCAGGGGTACAGCAAATACAACGACCAGATTATAACTATCATTATATGTTTCTTCCATGTAATCAGACAGCGTCATCATGCCCCAGCATATGAACTGTACTACCAGACATATCAATATTTTCTTCTTCATATGCAAACTCCCCACCACATCTACTTTTTACATACTATAATAAAGTTCTTCACATTACAATTTAATTAAAATTATAGTATGCTTTTACTCAGATCAGATATCTACCAGCAAGCCCCACGATCACCTGCATCCCGCCGGAAAGCAGCATCACCCACACAGGATTCAGTTTGAATTTTCTAAGCAGAACAACACTTACCGCAAATATCACCACGAGATTCCACTTAGTTCCAGCGATACTTATCATGTCAATCCCAGACCAGACCGCCGTGACAAATATCGAAACACCCGCTGATGCGATCATCGCCACAACCGCAGGTCTTATTCCTCCGAGCAGTTCCTGAAGGATGTCCTGTTTGCGGTATTTCAGATAAAGTCTTACTATGACTGTGACTATGATACATGAAGGAAGTATACATCCGAGCGTGGCAACCACCGCGCCGACATATCCAGCCACCCGGAGTCCCACAAATGTCGCCGAATTGACCGCTATAGGGCCTGGAGTCATCTGGGATATAGTGATCAAATCCGTGAACTCTGACATGGTCATCCACCCATGTATCTTCACTATCTGTCCCTGTATAAGCGGCATGGCGGCATAACCTCCGCCGAAACTGAAGAGTCCTATCTGGAAGAAACTTAGAAACAACTGCAAATAGATCATTATTCCATCCCCCCTTTGTCGGGATGGTTTTCAGGATTTCCGTCAGAAGTATCCTCTGTCTTTTTATGCCCATGCCCTCTTCTTTTCTCCAGCTGTCCTCTGCAAACGCCGACAAGTCCACAGACAATTACTATGAACACGACATTTATCTCCAATATGTAGGATGCAACAAATGCAGCTATCATGAATAATATCCCCAGATCATCCTTCTGCTTTACTATGTCTGCTCCCATATCATATGTCACTGATGCAATGACCGCAGCTACACCGGCCTGCATTCCCTCCAGCATCTCACTGATCACCCAGTTAGTCCTGAACGCGCTGTAACAGTAAGATATGATGGATATGATGGCAAATGGCGGTATGATCGTTCCGATTATGGCCACCAGTGCCCCTGCCATGCCGCACAGTTTATAGCCCACCGCTATCGCTCCATTTACTGCGATAGGTCCCGGCGACGATTGGGATATAGCCACAAGATCCAGCATCTCGTCCTGCTCTATCCAATGGTTTTCATCCACAAACTTTTTCTTCATAAGTGAAACGATGACGTATCCACCCCCGAAGGTAAAGACGCTCAGATATAATGTTGTTATGAATATCTTCAGAAGAGTCTTACTCTTTTTTCCTCTTTCCATAATATACCTTTCTCGTGAAAACGTTTTCACGTTCCAGATACAAGTATATTCCTATTCGAGAAATTTTGGAAACATTTTTATACAAACATTTTATTTTATCAGTCTGAACTTCTTCGCAAACCTCACAATAAGGCCTCCCTTAGGCATATTGAGAAGTTCCTCCTCCGTATATCCTCCGGCTTTGAGTATAGCCACCGCATAGAATATGATCGCCACAAATACTGCAACAAACATCGCGATCACCCAGTTGTCGAGAAGCTTCCTGCAGCCCTCATATACAATGATCGTAACAACACCCATGAAGATAGATGCTATAGTAGGTGCAACGTATATTCGCCTGTTGTCCATCTTGCCGGTCTTGTACTTTGTGAGCGAACGCTGGTTGAATATACATATGAGCAGTGAGTTCACTATCGAACCAAATACCAGTGCATAAAGTGCCCAGTCTGTGCAGTACAGCATAACCACAAGAACCACCACATGTATCACCAGTGCAAGGGTTGCATTGATAACCGGTGCCATCACCTTACCCATGGCCTGAAGCACACTGTTGGTTACAGTTGACTGTGCAAAGAACACTATGGATATGAATCCAAGATACATACATTTGGCTGCCATCGGATCCGCACCTGAGAACAGGAGCTGTATTATAGGCTTAGCCAGGACTCCCATTCCAACCGCACATGGTATGGTGACCAGCATGGACATGCTGAGCGCCTGATTCAGGAGTTTATTGGTTTTCTGCATGTCATTTCTTGCATACGCACCGGATATTCCCGGAATATATGCGATTCCAACTGAAGCTGCTATGGCAAGCGGAAGGTTCGTGAGAACTGTATACTGTCCTGAGTAAATTCCATACAGCTTTGCCATCTCCAGGGAATCCATGCCCTTCATCTTCATGACCACATAGAATACCTTCATGTCTATAGGTGTGAGCACGTTATACACCACTGCTGCCACCACGATAGGTGTGACTGTGGCAATGATTATTCTGAATAACTTTCCATAGGATTCGGTGTCTGGACTTGTATCGTTCTTCACAGACTCCATGATACCCTTTCTTCTTCTCGCATAAGCGAACAGTATGAATATCAATCCTCCAAGGACTCCGGCACCTGTACCCATGGCACTTCCGGCAGAACCATACTTTGCATGCTCGGTTGTTCCAGCGGCAAATGGCTTTGCAAGCATATATGCAGCGACGATACTGACTACTGCATTTGCAAGCTGCTCTATGATCTGTGATATAGATGTAGGCACCATCGTGTTGTACGCCTGCAGATATCCTCTGAATATTGCAAGAAAGCCTGATATAAATATAGTAGGGGCAAGTATCTTAAGACTTAAGACTGCATTTGGCTGGTCACTTACAAACCATTCGGCTCCAAAGTACGTGATCAGTGCCGCCACAGCACCCGCTATGACTACATATATAAATGTACAGTAGTATATACGTCTGGCACTCTTGTACTGTCCCATAGCTATCTTACCGGCAACAAGCTTCGACACTGCTGTAGGAATACTGTATGTGGCGATCATTATGACCATGGCGTATATTGCATACGCTGAACCATAATATCCATTTCCCTCATCTCCAAGTATCTGATACAGAGGTGATCTGTACAGAAGGCCGATGATTCTCGACACGATTCCGGCTCCCGCCAGGATTCCTGCCTGAAGCGCCAGATTACTTCCCTTTCCTGATAGCTTTCCTTTCTTTGCCGTACCGGTATTTGTACTCATATCTAACTCCTTATTGCCATTTCTAAATCACTGTTGTAAAATTCAATTTGTATCTTTGATATATATCACAAACTATATATATACCAATTTTATGCAGTTAATTCAACCATAATATTTATAAACACGATGCATATTATGACCAAATATACCACAAGGAGGAACTTTAACCATGGAATACTCTTCACTTCCAAAGGATCCTATGGTGCTTCTCAGCTTCATCAACACGAAGCTCAGAGATGACTATCCAAGTCTTGACGAGCTCTGCAGCTCACTATGTGTAAATGCAGATGATATCAAGAGTAAGCTCGCATCCATCGACTATTCATATGATGCAGAAAAGAACAGATTTGTGTAAAAGCAAATCTGTTCTTTTCTCTTTTGTCAGACAGGGACAGCATCTGCTTTCCCCGTGCTGATATTATGTTTTATTTATCCTGATTCCCGGAAATTTTTTTATCACTCTCCGGTTTTGCCTGACCATTTCCAACTTCTTCAGCGTCATCTTTGCTGTCAGCTTCCTTATCAGGCTCTGCATCACTTCCTACTATATTATTTGCAAGCTTTTCAGCGTCAGCCCTGCTGGCCACGCTCTTCATAACATGCATGAATTTATCAAATATACTGATAGGATCATCATCCGAATCATCGTCATCCTGAGACTGATCATCTGCATGCGCAGTGCCAGACTTCACATATTCATCATCTGGAAGATCTGATGGGTACTGAAGCATATGCTGCTTCTGCTTGAGCTTCCTTTTGTTCTCACGCTCCGCAAGCTTCTGCTCCGGCGTCTTCTTCTTGAACCTTATATCCTCTTCTTCCTCAGTTATATATATCGGCTCTCCCGTCTCCTCATCTATCCTGCGAATCTTCTCATACTCGGATGTCTTGAACGCAAGATTCTTCTCCTGCAGCTTTGCAGTGCATGTCCTGTTGATGTACATGTAACAGCAGGCAAATACAGGAACTCCGAGAAGCATTCCAAAGAATCCGAACAAACCGCCGCCAACTATGACCGCTGTGAGCACCCAGAAGCTTGAAAGTCCTGTGGTATCTCCGATGATCTTCGGTCCGAGGATATTTCCATCAAACTGCTGCAGTACAAGTATAACAATGAGCAGCACAAGACTCTTTATAGGATCTGCAATGAGCACGATGAAGAAACATGGCACAGCTCCTATGATAGGTCCGAAGAACGGTATGACATTTGTCACTCCGACGATAACACTTATCAGAACCGCATATGGCAGATTGAGTATCGTTGATACTATGAACATGATCATTCCTATAATAAGTGAATCAAGTATCTTTCCGTTTATAAACTGACCAAATATCCTGTTCATCTCTGAAAGTCCGTCAAGGATAGTATTTGCATTCTTCACCTTGAATACCGCATATATTATCTTCTTTCCCCTTGAAGCAAGATATTCCTTGTTTGCCATCACATATATCGAAGCAACAATGCCTATAAGGAAATTGTACAGGAACTTAAGTCCTGAGAACACTCCACTTCCTATGTTCACCACGATCTTGTCCACATTTGGCATGATCTTGGTATTCAGCATATCCTGAACCTTGAGATATGCATTGTTCATATACTTGTTGATCTGATCCTCAGGTATATTGAGCTTCTGGAACTTCTCATTTATATTCTCCACCATCGTCTGAAGGTTGGAATAATAGGTATCCATGTTGCCCACAAGCTGCTTGATACTGTCGTAGAGCTGAGGAACCACCAGCCACACTATTCCGGTTATGATTCCAAGGAACACTATGGTAGTTAAAATAACCGACAAAGTTCTCGAAACCTTGAACAATTTTTTCTTATCCGATATGATTCTCTCCTGGAATATCGTATGAAATAATCTGTCGAAAAAAACAAGTATCGGGTTCATGAGAAACGCAATGACTGCGCCCACTATGATCGGTGCAAATGCACTCGATATCTTGTCAAGTATCGCACGAAATCCCGACCATTGCTCCAGTATCTTATTAAAAAGGAGTCCGACAACGATTATTCCTATGACCGCCAGACTTATGTTGAGAATTCTTTTCTTCTTATTATTAACAGCCAACTTCTTCTCTCCCATTCTTTAGCATGTGTTTATTATATTAGTTTTTCCAAACCTGTTCAATACAGCTTACGCAAAATTAACCATACATTTATCATTTAATCTCATAAATTTTATAATTCGTGCATATAATGCACTTTAGGGGATAGTATGTTCAGAAAATTTATGTTGTTTACCCTACTGTTTTTTAGTAAAATGAGAACTAGCCAAGGGCAAATGCGAAAACTATCGCATACCAGGATTTCCTAAACGAGGGAGGTGTTCTATATGAATTGGGAGATTGCAACCTGGCTTATCATATTTGCCGTATGTCTCATTGCTGAGATCATATCGCTTGGACTTACAACCATCTGGGCATGTGGAGGAGCCCTGGTGGCAATGATCATCGCTTTTTTCAGCGGATCGCTGCCACTACAGATCGTTGCATTTCTTGTTGTCACCACTATTCTTTTCTTCACGACAAGACCGATTGCCAAGAAGCATCTTGACAACCAACTGGTAAAGACAAACGTAGAAAGTCTTATCGGCAAACACGTTATCGTATCTGCTGACATAGACAATCTCAAGTCCACCGGTCAGGTCTTGATCAACGGAGTTGAGTGGACAGCAAGATCCAAACATGGCGATACCATTGAAACCGGAACCGAGGTCGTGATCGACGAGATATCCGGAGTCAAAGCAATCGTAGAAAAGGCAGGAAAGCCGGCAATATAAAGCTAAGGGCTTATCAGCTTAAGACACACACATTTTTAATTAAGGAGATTATTATGGACGGAGCAGGAATTTCACTTATTATCATTTTATGTCTGATCGTAATCGTTATTATTTGCAGTACGATCAAGATCGTGCCACAGGCACACGCTTATGTAATTGAGAGACTTGGAACATATCAGGCAACATGGTCTGTTGGACTTCACATGAAGATGCCTGTTATCGATAAGGTAGCCAAGAAGGTTACACTCAAGGAGCAGGTTGTTGACTTCGCTCCACAGCCGGTTATCACAAAGGATAACGTAACAATGAGGATCGACACAGTCGTATTCTTCCAGATCACAGATCCTAAGCTTTTCAGCTACGGAGTTGAGAATCCTATCATGGCCATCGAGAACCTGACAGCTACCACACTTCGTAACATCATCGGTGATCTCGAGCTTGACCAGACACTTACATCAAGAGAG
>NC_021018.1:138528-142004 GCF_000210595.1 Coprococcus sp. ART55/1
CTCGGCACCATATATATCATTTAGTTGTACTTGTAGTAATTGATGAGACAGCCATCTGTTATGATCTGTCTCTCATCGTCTGTGAGTTCTCCAAGTCTAAGCTCTATCTCAGCAAAATTCTTGTTCACAACATATGCCTTGATGACCTCTGTCTTGTTCTTCACCGCATCCTTGATTCCCGGGATGAATACATAGTCGTCATTGTCAAAGTCGAAATCCTTGTCGATCACAAATGGAAGCATACCCCAGTTGATAAGGTTTGATCTGTATCTCTTTGTAGCGTACTCCTTTGCAATGTTTGCCCATCCACCGAGAACCTTCTGGCATGATGCAGCCTGCTCACGGGCTGAACCGTCACCTGGCTTAACAGCATAAATGGTACTTCCAACACCTGTGTTGCTTCCGCATACGTCCTCAAACTTCTCCTTGATGGCATGCATAACTTCCTTGACCTCTGGGAATGCCTTACCCATGCACTCACCTGCCTCACGAACCTTCTCTACAGCCTGGATAGCCTTCGCTCTTCCAACGTACTCAGGATCCTTTCTTGACAGAGTGAACTCTGCAAGTCCAAGAGGATTTGATCTGTATGATGAAGTCTCTCCTGATGGGATAAGCTCATCTGTTGTTGTTACAGGATCATGTATAACTGATGCCACCTTGAGGAGAAGGTTGTCTGTAAGAGGAACCATCTCAGGCCAGTCCTTGATGTTTGGACCAAACTTGATCTCAACCGAAGGATCAGCCTTTCCAACACCGTTGTAAACTCTTCTGTCGTATATAGCCTTGTCGAAGAAATACTTTGGATGTGTGTACTCTATATCTGCAAGGTCTGTTGCTGATGTCAGATAGCCCTTGTTGGCTGCAGTTGCTGCGATAGAACGCGCATCCATAAGCGCAACAGATGAGATCTGACCATTCTGTATCTTTGAACCCTCTCTGTTAGGGAAGTTTCTTGTTGAATGTCTGATGGAGAATGCATTGTTGGCAGGTGTATCACCGGCACCAAAGCAAGGTCCACAAAATGCTGTCTTAACGATGGAACCTGTCTCGATGAGATCAGCCAGAACACCGTTCTTTGCGAGCTGCATATATATAGGTGTACTTGCAGGATATACTGACAGTGTGAACTCGTCAGCGCCTATGCTCTTGCCTCTGAGGATATCAGCCGCATCGCAGATATTCTCATATCCACCACCGGCACATCCGGCGATGATTCCCTGCTCAACATACAGCTTGCCATCTCTTACCTTATCCTTGAGTGTGAAGTCGACCTTGCCGTCAAGGCTTACAAGTGCACGCTTCTCAACATCATCAAGGATATCCATGAGGTTGGCATTCAGCTCGTCGATGGTGTATGTGTTGCTTGGGTGGAATGGCATAGCTATCATTGGCTTAACTGTTGACAGATCTACATATACGACTCCGTCATAGTAAGCCACATCGCCAGGATTCATCTCCTTGTATGCCTCACTTCTTCCGTGAATGTCATACCAATCCTTTATCTTGTCATCTGTCTTCCATATTGATGACAGACATGTTGTCTCTGTTGTCATAACATCAATACCGATACGGAAATCTGCTGAGAGCTTGTCAACACCAGGACCAACGAACTCCATGACCTTATTCTTGACATATCCGCAGCCAAATGTTGCTCCGATGATGGCAAGTGCCACATCCTGAGGACCAACCCCCTTCTGTACCTCTCCGTCGAGATAGATTGCGATAACGCCCGGCTTTGCAACATCGTATGTCTTACACAGGAGCTGCTTTGCGAGCTCACCGCCGCCCTCTCCAATAGCCATAGTACCAAGAGCACCGTAACGTGTATGTGAGTCTGATCCAAGTATCATGGCGCCACACTCTGCCAGCATCTCTCTTGCAAACTGATGGATGACCGCCTGATGAGGTGGTACATACACGCCGCCATACTTCTTCGCACATGAGAGGCCAAACATATGGTCATCCTCATTGATGGTTCCACCTACGGCACACAGTGAGTTGTGACAGTTTGTAAGTACATATGGTATAGGGAACTCCTTAAGACCTGATGCTCTTGCTGTCTGGATGATTCCTACAAATGTTATATCATGTGAAGTCATCTTATCGAATTTGATCTTAAGATTCTCCATATTGTCAGATGTGTTATGCTTAGCCAATATTCCGTAAGCAAGTGTGTTCTTTGATGCCTCTTCCTTTGATGGAGCACTGCCAAGCTTTGATGCGAGAACCGCACCTGCCTCAGCATTATCCTCAACCAGCTCTGTACCATGTAACAGATAAGCACCGTTGTCAAATAATTTAATCATACTCTTCCTCCTGGTAATAGCTTTTTGTCATTTATGGAATTGCACACAGATGTATACAAAACCCCATGTTTCTCTACATCATACCATATTATTTTCAAATTTTAAATAGTATTATATTACAGCTTAACGCAAAAAATCTGCCATACATGCTCAGGCACATATGGCAGATCCTATGCATCAAATTGAATATACTGTACAGATACCCTTAACCGAAATACCTGTACCTGATACATCCTATCTGACACTATATAATCAATCTCCCCTCAGAGTTAATTATCCTCTGTTACATACACTATACTATTTGTATAATTTTTCCAATAGTTATTACAAAAATCGACACAAACGACGCGTATAACAACCTGAACGACATAAATTTTCGTGTACAACACACATATACTTTAATTATACCTATTGTAGAAATTCCCATTTGTATGATAGAATGTTCCTGATATGTTAATAATTTAAGAGTTTTGTTTATCTATCAATTTTTCACAGGAGTGTTTGATTATGAATTTTCTGATTGTTGAGGATGACAATATCCAGCTTACCGGCTTAAAACATATAATTGAAGAAGAGTACGCAGACGCTGTTGTCAACACTGCATCAACTTACAACGATGCCATAACAATAATAGATTCATTTGATATTGATATCTTTTTACTGGACATTGATCTCGGTGGAGGAAAGACCGGATTGGATGTATGTGGTTATCTCCGAAGAATTCCCAAATACAATGACACACCTGTCATCTTCATCACCGATATCACCGTTCCAAACCTTGATGTCATCAACAAGTATCATTGCCAGTATTATTTCTCAAAGCCTTATGACAGAATCGATGTCGTAGGAGGTATCAACTCGGTGCTCACACAGCCTGACGACCAGACATCAAGGATCCGCGTAAAGGATATCCAGGGAATACTTTTCCATATAAGCATGGATGAAATAATTTATGTATGTGCATCCGGCCACCACAAGCACATTTTCACATCCGACGGTGATTTTATCGTCACCAACCCGACCTTCGAGTCAATTTTGCAGGCTGCTGGTGATGTACCTCTGGTCAGATGCCACAAAAGCTATTACTTCAATCCCGACTACATACAGAGCTACGACAGATCCAATTCACTTATAACGCTGAAACTGGCTCAGGAATCCATACCGGTC
>NC_021018.1:142248-157136 GCF_000210595.1 Coprococcus sp. ART55/1
TATTCTTGATGGCGATATATAATGTAAAATTTTCCCAGATAGCAAAGAGACTTCCACCTTTGCTTCTGCTGACTTTACCAGTCTCTCTGATTGCCACAGTTACAGACTCCATGTTAATATTCACACTGATAACATACATATACTGCTTTGTATTCTACTCTCTGGTATTCCGATATCCGCCGATGAAGATCATAACGGGATACGCAATTACACTTATCATCATGACTATACTGAACCTCATCCAGATGGTTGTCATCATGCAGTTTACGGACAATCCATTCACCAACACTTCAACATATATAACCGAAGCCATGGCTTTCATCATAGCTATACTTTTATACAAATTCGGACATATGGATAAGCTGTACGATGCTCTTATAGTGAAAAATCAGGTATCCAGGAATATAATACTCGCAGTATTTGCCCTCATGGTATCTATGGTTTTATACCAGCGTATATCCCCTAAGGACTTCATGAATATATTTATGACTTTCCTGTTTATAGTCATACTTATCCTCATTTTATACTCGGGAATGTACAAGAACTATATGAGCCTCAGAGAATCCCGGAAGCAACTACAGTCATATGAACAGTATCTTCCTATTATAGAGGATCTGATAGATCAGGTGCGCATGAGACAGCATGACTACAACAATGAGCTTCAGGCCATCAGCATGCTGCCGATCAGTTACACTGATTATGATTCCCTCGATGCTGCCCTTTCAAATGAGCTGGATACCTCCTGCAATGACCATGTCATCAAGAATTCGTATCTTCTGAGGATCAACATGAAACTGATCGCAGGTTTTCTGTTCAGCAAGATGAACCTTGCGCAGGAGCATAATATTAATCTGGATATAGATGTCAAAAATTCCACACTCACATCCAAGGCAGCGGAATTTGAGCTTCTGGATGTCATGAGCATTCTGGTGGACAATGCATTTGACGCAACTGAAGACGGAGGTATGATAAAAGTCATCATAGACTCTGACGGCAAGACTACCACCGTGGAAACCTTCAATGCCGGATCGCAGCTCACCGCGGAAATGCGCAAGGACTTCTTCGCAAAGGGCTACTCGACCAAGCCTCTGAAGGATGGAGCTTATTCCAGAGGTATCGGACTTTACAAGCTGAAACAGCTCACATCCAAGTACCATGGTGAAATACTGTTGGACAATCAGACGGTGGATGGACAGAACTGTATCCACTTTGTCGTCGGCATATAATAAATTTTATGATTCCAAATGCTTTTTTATAGTTTTCAGATAACTTATCCCATCGTTAAATCCAACATTTTTAGGTATTTCTGTTATCCGCGTTAAATTTTTTTGTTTTTCGACTTATTTCCTTAATTTTATTCTTTACTTATTATCTATAAATGGTATAATCAAAAGGATTATTTTTCCTAATAAACGGAACTTAATGAGAAATTTTTGACAGGAGATGTGAAAGTGAAAGATACTATCGAAATCAGATGGCACGGACGTGGTGGTCAGGGTGCCAAGACTGCTGCCCTGCTCCTCGCAGATGTGGCATTCAAAACAGGTAAATATGTTCAGGGATTCCCTGAGTATGGTCCAGAGAGAATGGGCGCACCTATCACTGCCTACAACAGGATCAGCAGTGATCCTATCAGAGTACATTCCAACATTTACGAGCCACAGTATGTGGTTGTAGTTGACGAATCTCTGATTGAACCTGTACATGTGACTGCAGGTCTCGCCGAGGATGGCGCCATCATTATAAATACACCTAAGACTCCGGACGAGGTCCGTCCACTGCTCAAGGGTTACAAGGGCAGGGTATACACACTTGATGCCAAGGAGATCTCCATGAAGACTCTCGGCAAGAATTTCCCTAACTCTCCTATGCTTGCAGCCATCGTTGCTGTCAGCGGAATCATGGAGGAGGGACCTTTCCTCGAAGATATGAGACAGTCATATCAGCACAAATTTGCCAAGAAACCAGAGGTTATCGAGGGCAACATGGAAGCATTAAAGCTCGCCTTCAGGGAGGTAATGAAATAATGAGAACAGATATAAGCAAGATACATGACAATAGCAAATGGACAGAGCTCACACCTGGAAACCACGTATACGGCGGTGGCACATCCAAGGCATTTAACACAGGTGAGTGGAGGACTTCAACACCTGTCCTAGACGAGAGCAAATGCGTACACTGTCTTCTGTGCGCACCTGTCTGTCCGGATTCATGCATTCCGGTCGTATCAGGCAAGCGTCTCGCATTTGACCTGGAGCACTGCAAGGGCTGCGGTATATGCGCATACCAGTGCAAATTCGGAGCAATCACTATGAAGGAGGGCAAATAAATGGCTATAAGAGAACGTCTTTCAGGAAATGAGGCTGTGGCACATGCTATAAAGCAGATCAATCCGGATGTTATGCCTGCATTTCCTATAACACCTTCAACTGAGATACCTCAGTTCGTTTCAACATTTATCTCCAATGGAGAGATCGATACAGAATTTATACCGGTAGAGAGTGAGCACAGTGCCATGAGTGCAGCGATCGGCGCAGAGGCTGCCGGCTGCCGTACACTCACAGCCACATCATCATGTGGTATGGCTCTCATGTGGGAGGAGCTCTACGTGGCAGCGTCCAATCGTCTTCCACTTGCCCTCGCACTTGTAAACAGAGCACTCTCCGGCCCTATCAACATCAACTGTGACCACTCAGACAGTATGGGCGCACGTGATACAGGCTGGCTTCAGATATACGCAGAGAACAACCAGGAGGCATATGACAACTTTGTTCAGGCATACAGAATATCTGAGCACAAGGATGTCAGACTTCCTATCATGATATGTCAGGATGGTTTCATCACAAGCCATGCCGTTGAAAACATCACCCTCATCGAGGATGATCTCGTAAAGAAGTTTGTAGGTGAATACACCCCTGAGCAGTATCTGTTAAATCCTGAGATGCCTATGGCTGTCGGTCCTTACGCCACATCTCCTTACTATATGGAGACTAAGATGGCTCAGAACACTGCCATGAAGAATGCAAAGCAGGTTATTCTTGACGTTGCAAAAGAATTCGAGGAGATGACAGGCCGTCACTACGGATTTTTTGAGGAGTACAGACTTGACGACGCTGACTACGCCATCGTTATGATCGGTTCTGCTGCCGGAACAACAAAGGAAGCTATAGATGAGCTGAGAAACGAAGGCAAGAAGGTCGGGCTTCTCAAGATCAGAGTGTTCAGACCATTCCCTGGCGAGGAGATTGCAAAGGCTCTCGCCCACACCAAGGCTGTGGCAATCCTTGACAGATCGGAAGGATTCAGAGCAGGCGGCGGGCCTCTCTCAGCAGAGGTCAAGGAGCACCTGTATGACATTCAGGCAACCACAAAGGCTGTCAGCTACATCTACGGTCTCGGCGGACGTGACTACACTGTGGACAGCGCCAAGGGCGTATTTGCACAGCTTGAAGACATGATAGAGAACGGTGCTGAGATTCCTCAGTATCAGTACATAGGACTTAGACAGTAGGAGGTAAGATGAAATGGCATATAATTTTAAAGAAGTAATGAACAAGCCTGAGCGTCTTGCTCCAGGTCATAGAATGTGTGCAGGCTGCGGTGGTACTATCACTGTCAGAACTGTACTCCGCGCCCTTCACGAGGGCGACAAGGCGGTCATCGGTAACGCCACAGGATGTCTTGAGGTTTCAACCTTCATGTATCCTTACACAGCATACGAGGACAGCTACATACACAATGCATTTGAGAACGCAGGCGCTACCCTCTCCGGTGTTGAGACAGCGTACAACGTTCTGAAGAAAAAAGGCAAGATAGATGACACATATAAATTCATCACATTTGGCGGTGATGGCGGAACTTATGACATCGGACTTCAGTCACTGTCAGGTGCCATGGAGCGTGGACATGACATGGTATATGTGTGCTATGACAACGGAGCATACATGAACACCGGTATCCAGCGTTCATCAGCTACTCCTATGTATGCTGACACCACAACCACACCAGTAGGCTCACAGTCAAATGGTAAGATGCAGAACAGAAAGGATCTGGCACAGGTCATGGCTGCCCACGACATCCCATATGTTGGACAGTCTACTCTTCTCGGCAACATGCGTGATCTCTATGAGAAGGCTGAGAAGGCCATATACACACCTGGCGCAGCTTTCCTCAACGTCATGTCACCATGTCCTAGAGGATGGAGATACCCTACAGAGAAGATCATGGACATCTGCAAGCTGGCAGTCGAGACATGTTACTGGCCTCTGTTCGAGGTTATCGAGGGCAAATGGATCCTCTCCTACTCTCCTAAGAAGAAGCTTCCTATCGAGGACTTCCTGAGAACGCAGGGCAGGTTCAAGCACCTGTTCAAGCCTGAGAACGAGCACCTTCTCGTTCAGTATCAGCAGGAGGTTGACCGCCGTTGGGAGGATCTGCTGTATAGATGTTCTAAGAATTAAGTTGTATGACGGACGAAAGAAAGCCCACCCGGGGTATATAATCGATCACGTTTGTCTTCCTTCGTTTCAGCTTGTTTCTATCTGCATGCGGCTACGCACGCGATAAGGGCGTTGCGCGCTTCGCCTTAGCAAGAAACGCTGAAACTCAGTCGACTGCACTACCGATCGTTATATATACCCCGGGTGGGATTTCTTTCTGTTTTTGTTTGATAATACACATCATTGAAAGCCGAAACCCAGGTTCCTTCTATCTCTTAAATGCTATAGTGACCACGAACCAACCATCTTCTATCTGTATATCTCCGGTAAATCCTGACAAATCTAATACCTTCTTTACTATGGACAGGCCAAGGCCATTTCCTGTGTGGCCGGTTCTGGCTGAATTTCCTTTCTTCATCGGCTCCCACAGCTCAGATGGATCACAGCTTATTTCTCCATCCATCCTGTTAGATATGACAAGACTGTCCGTATTTACAGCTCTCTTTACAAGGCTGCTATCCAGTGCATACTTTGCTGTATTCATTACGAGATTGTCGAGCATTATGTCCATGAGTCTGGCATCTGCATTTATCACAGCATTTCCTGAGATTTCACATTCTATATCTCTGTTCTCAAGTTCCACTCTGTATCTGTCCACAACCTGTCCAATAAGCTTGTTCAGATCTATATCCTCATTCTTGATAACAAACCGATATGACTTTCATATGTCCATTATAACAATTTACTACAAATATGTGCTATAGTGATATACATACATTACATGGAGGTAGAAAACCATTTGAATTGGACCGAAGGACTTATTAACGCAATTGATTATATTGAGACTCACCTTATTGACGGTGAAGTATTGGACCAAAATACAATAGCCAGGCAGGCTTACTCTTCTCCCGACAACTTCAGAAAAGTATTTCATCTAATCACGGGATATACTATAGGGGAATATATCAGAAACCGCCGGCTTTCCCTGGCTGGAGAAGAACTCATTTCATCCAACCGCACGGTGACTGATATTGCACTTGAATACGGATATGACACACCCGAAAGCTTCACGAAGGCTTTCACACGCTTTCATGGAAACTCTCCAACTTATGTTCGAAATAACAAGTCCGGTCTCCATAATTTCACCCGGATTGTATTAAGGGTCACAGCAGATGGGGGATCTATGCTCAACTACAGAATCGTTAAGATCAACAACATGTGTATTGCCGGTTATTCCAGGGTTTTCACAAGCCTCGATACCGCGAAAAATAATGTTCTGATTCCAAAATTTACAAGAGAATGTTGCAGTCAAAGCTGGGATAAACTAATGTAAATTAAATCCACTGATGAAAAACCAAATAACTGCTTATTCGGTTACAGATCAAATGATTTTATAAATATTGATAAGTTCAATAATGAAATTTCATGCTTTAATTACACATTTGGACGAATGATCACAAAACAAGAAATTTCCGGATTAAATATATCCGATTATTCGATAACAAGCATTCCTGACGGCGAATGGATCTGTTTTGACTGTTCAGATACTACTCCTGCCGGGCAGCAGTCACTTTGGTATAAAATTTACACAGAATTTCTACCATTTTCTCATTATAACATAGCGCCTGACATAACCTTAGAGTGTAGCAATGTATCATTAAAAAAGAAACAAAATTACCTTCTCCTGCAAATCCGCCCCGACAAGGTTTAACCATTGCTGACAGGTCATAATGCAACTCCTGTGATATTGTTTTTATAGTATTTCTCACTTATATGATAATTACTAAATACAATCAAAGGAGGCCTTTTATGAAAAAGGAATTAACAATTTTGACCACATTCAGCATAGCTATTATATTAGTTGTCACCGGGTGTCAGCACTCGTCAGCATCTAAGAATGGCTCTACTGTCACCCAATCGGTCACCAGCTATTCTTCATCCGAAGATACGTCAATCAAAGAAGCAACAACAAGTGAAACCTCAGTCAAAGAAATCACAACTGAGGAGCTTACTACAGAAGCGCCAACTCCAACAGGTTTACTTCCAGAGGAACGTGCCAGCATAACCATGGGAAAACTCTCTCCCGAGCACATGTATTATAACGAGGTGACAACTCTTGATCCCGCCTGTGCAGACTATATCAACGAATTATCCATTTATGATGCTGAGATAGATGACACTTTTGTTGTCCATATATCTCTTCCACCTGATTATAACGAAGCAAGCTCATATCCAATGGTTGTTATGACCGATGGAGTCTGGAGACTCAGTGATCACCCTGAACTCAGACCTCTTATGACATCTGGCCAGATACAGGACGTTATCCTTGTCAGCATAGGGTATCCAAACACTTACAATTATGATGTCATCAGAAAAAGAGATCTCCAGACTAACCCTGATTCATTCCTGCATTTTATTGTAGATAACCTGATTCCTTACCTGGAAGAAATATACTCTGTAAACCCTGAAAATATGACTCTCACAGGACATTCCCTGGGTGGATACTGGGCTTACTACGCTCTGTTCCATAATGACACTATAGGAAAAAATACATTTGCAAATTATTATATTGGCAGTCCTTCCATGTGGGCAAATACTGACGGCAAATTCATGTCTACGTACGAAGAAGAATATTACAACAGAACACAGACTCTAAATGCTAATGTCTATGTAACCGTAGGTGCAGATGAGGATAAAAACTTCATATCTTCTATCGAGGATTTCTACAATGATTTACAAGAGAGAAATTATTCTGGCTTAAACCTAACCTACGAAAAAATAGAAGGCTATGACCATAACACAGTCTTTAAGCCTTCTATCAAAAATACTCTTCTTATGTTCTATAAAAAAGATTCCGAATAACTATCTGTATAACCACCAGCATCCATATCTAGGCATGACTGCTCCAAGCTCGCGGAGTGTCTTGCCTGATATGAGATCGGTATATATGTCAGCCTGATCCTCAGGCATAGTCCAGATGAGCTGATCCATGTTGCTGAAGTTGAAAAATGCCCTCAGCTCATGTCCCGCATATTCCCTCACTATTCCGAGGACGCTTGCACATCCTGTCTCTATGGTGTAGACATTTGCATTACATGAAAATACATCATGCGATGCTCTTATATCCTCCATGTGGCGCAGCGCGTCAAATATCTTCATGGCTACAGGATCTTTATTTTCAACCTTGTCCCATGGGAAGTTTCCTCTGTGCAGATATCTGCTGTCCGCACATTTGTCCGGATCATTCTTATAAGTATAATCGTTTGTCTGTCCTATCTCATCACCGCTGTACAGAACCGGGATTCCGCTCTGTGCCAGCAGGTATCCATGAAGCATGAGATCACAGGCAATGGCCTGTTCGATCTTGTCTGCATTTGCCTCGTACTGGCCGGCCTCAAGGCCTGACAGGGATGCTGTTGTTCCACACAGACGGGCATCTCCGAGTCTAGGATCATCGTTATAGAGCTCACCTCTGGAATCACTGTTGTATCCCTTTCCTGTGAAATAGTCATTCAGGAACTTCTTGTGTGCCACCTCATCTATGCCGAACTGTGCCAGCCAGTCATAGTCAAGTCCCCAGCCGATATCATCGTGGCATCTGAGGTAATTCAGGAACACATAATCCTTTGGAAGTGCACACACCTGATCCATCTGGCGCTTTAAGAGTCCTACATTCTTCGTGGCTATCGTATTCCACGTGGATGCCATGGTTGTCACGTTGTAGAGCATATGGCACTCTGGCTTGTCAACTGTTCCAAAGTATGGAACTACCTTGGAAGGCTCCATAACGACCTCTCCGAGAAGAAGGACTCCCGGACATACTATCTCACTGATTATCCTCATCATACGGACAAGAGTGTGAACCTGTGGAAGGTTACGGCAGTTTGTGCCTATCTGCTTCCATATATACGGAACAGCGTCGAGTCTGATGACATCTATACCTCGGTTTGCCATATAGAGCATGTTGCCGACCATGTCGTTGAACACCATAGGATTTGCATAGTTCAGATCCCACTGGTATGGGTAAAATGTAGTCATGACCACCTGATTGCAGTCATTTATCCATGTGAAGTTACCAGGCGCCGTAGTTGGGAATACCTCAGGCACAGTCTCCTCATATATGTTAGGAACGAACCAATCATCATAGAAGAAATATCTGGATCTTGCAACAGGATCTCCATTTCTCGCTGCCCTTGCCCACTCATGATCCTCACTTGTATGGTTCATTACGAAATCCAGACAGCAGCTTATACCCTGTCTGTGACACTCTGCAGTGAGGTCCTCCAGATCCTCCATGGTTCCAAGCTCAGGCTTTACCTTTCTGAAATCCGCAACAGCATATCCGCCGTCATCTCTGCCCTTAGGGCTTTCCAGCAGCGGCATAAAATGAAGATAATTCACACCACATGACTTCACATATGGAAGCTTTTCTTTTACACCCTTCAGCGTTCCCGCGAATGCATTTGTGTACATCATCATACCTAACAGATCATTCTGCTTATACCAGTCCGGATTCTTGACACGGCTTCTGTCCAGCTTCTTGAGATCAGCATTTCTCTCCTGATAATAACCATACAGAGAATCGCACAGCCAGTCAAATGCCTCCATATTGTTGTTATAGAGCTCGCAGTAGAGCCACTTGAGCTCGTCATATCTCTCATCAAATCTCTTTGTATATTCTGCAGTCTTTTTCACTGTCTTTGAACCTGCCATTTATCTTCTCCTTTTCTGACTATAGTCAATTAACTTATCATTCTCATTTTATTTACATAATCTGTATCATTACCGTACACAACCTGTTTTAATCTGTTGCCGTATTTTTATCTATTACTGTCTCTCGGCAATGAGCTTCTCAACCTCGGATCTCTCCGGCATAACCTTGAGTGCTCCCTTGCGTGTTGTGATGATCGATGCAGCAGCATTTGCGAATACAAGCATCTCTGTAAGCTTATCAGTGTCAAGATCTTCAAGTCCATTATCAAGTACATAATTCAGCACGCATGCACAGAAAGTGTCCCCGGCGCCTGTGGTCTCTATAGTATTCTCCTGGATAAACGGCTTTGCCTCAGCGACTACATCCCCGTAGTATGCACGGCTTCCATCTCTTCCCATGGAGAGAAGTATCAAAGGTATATTGTATGTGTCCTGAAGTATCTTTATACCCTCGTCAAAATCCTCTCTTCCTGTGAACCACTGTATCTCATTATCTGATATCTTGAGCACATCACACTGTCTCATACCCCAGTCAATCTGATCATGGGCCTCGTCCAGTGTCTTCCACAGAGGCTCCCTGAGGTTCGGGTCAAATGTGACAATGCATCCAGACTCCTTTGCAGCAGCCACAGCCTTCTGTGTTGCAGCACGTGACACTTCATATGTCAGTGAGAGTGATCCGAAATGGAACAGCCTGGCATCCTTTATGATACTCTCATCCACCTCATCTGCGCTTAACATAATATCCGCTCCCGGATTCCTGTAAAATGAAAAGTCTCTGTCTCCGTCCTCGTATGTATGCACAAATGCAAGTGTTGTGTGTACATCCCTGTCAAACTTCAGATTGTCAGTGTTGATCCCGGCATCAGCCACAACACCGGCAAGCATTTTTCCAAGGAAATCATCCCCTACTTTTCCAACAAATGCAGTCTTCTTGCCAAGCTTCTGCAGCATAGCGAGAACATTACATGGTGCTCCGCCTGGATTGGCCTCCATCATCATATTGCCCTGGCCGCTGAGCCCGTTCTGTGTAAAGTCTATGAGCAGTTCTCCAAGTGCCACAACATCAAATCTCTTCATGGTACATATCCCCCTTATAATCTAAAATAAATACGTGCCTGTTTATTTAACTGTTTATCAGCAACAACAAACGCATGAAACATGTTTCACCATATATGTGTATTCTACATTTTATCATCGCCAGCCGTCAAGATGATTTTTAAATATGTGTTGTTTTTATTATAGCAGACATACAATTTTAGCATATGGCGACATCTATAATATTCTTGTATTTATGTAACACGAGGCCTTGTAGATATTCATCTCAGTTCTACGCAATAGCATGCTCCAATTCGTTGCTCATAAAAAACATCCCCTGATCATCTGTAATCATAACCCGGGGATGTTCTCCTAATTCAACATGTATTCGCTTTAAATATATGGCTGTTTTGACATATACCGCATTGTATTTACAGTTTTGTCACATTTGCCGCCTGTGGACCCTTTTCACCGTCCACAACCTCATACTCTACTGTATCTCCCTCTTCAAGAACCTTGAAGCCCTCCATATTCAGTGCTGAGAAATGTACAAATACATCTGCTCCATCCTCATCACATATAAAGCCGTAGCCTTTCTTTGCATTAAACCATTTTACTTTTCCTGTCTTCATACTGCTTCCTCCTTAAAAACTACCTGGATTCTTATGATCTGGCTGGTCGTCACCCGCCTTATGTACAAAAAAGGGGCACAGAACGATATCGTTCTGTGCCCCTTTGCACTTACACTGACATTATATGACCTGTTGTCTCATATTGCAAGTTTATTTTTTGCGTGCTTTTATATCTTTCTTGATGTCATCAGCAACAGCCACCACTGACTTTTCTATATCTGCTATATCATCCTTTACCTCTTCTGAGATCTCAGATGCCTCCTTTTTCAACTCAGCAGTCTTCTTCTCGGCTTCCTTTTTCAGCTCATCTGCCTTCTTCTCCGCCTCTTTCTTCAGCTCAGCCGCTTTCTTCTCGGCATCCTTCTTTATCTCCTCAGCCTTCTTCTGTGCCGCTGCAGCCTTTCTCTTTGCTGCGTCCACACGCTTCTTTGCAGCAGCCTTGGCCTCAGCTTCCTTCTTCTCAAGCTCAGGTGTCATATCCGTGTAATCGTACTCAAACACAACTGTTGAGAGTGGCGGAACCGTGATGTCTATACTGTAAGGAGTTCTGGCATTCTTCTTGTCCACTGCCTTGACCGGCTTGCCGTTGAGTCTGCCCTTTCCGCCAAACTGTACATCATCTGAGTTGAGTATCTCCTTGTATGTCGTGTAGCACGGAACCGGTATACTGTAATTATCTCTCTCAACCGGAGTGAAGTTACATACGAAAAGCAGCTGCTTCTTCGGAGTTGAGCCTCGTCTTACAAATGAAAGTATGCTCATGTCTGGGTGATCGCAATCTGTCCACTCAAATCCCATTGGATCTGTGTCATTCGCATACATCGCATCATTGGTATTGTAAAGCTTATTGAGCGCTTTGACATACCTCTCCATGCCCTGATTGAGCGGATTGTCTAAGACGAACCAGTCAAGGCTTCTCGCCTCACTCCACTCTCTAGGCTGTGCAAATTCCTGCCCCATAAAGAGCAGCTTCTTGCCCGGATGTCCATACATGAATCCGTACGCAGTTCTGAGATTTGCGAATTTGTCCTCCTCGCTGCCAGGCATCTTTTCTATCATTGAACGCTTGAGATGAACTACCTCGTCATGGGATATGACGAGAACATAGTTCTCAGCATACGCATACGAAAGACTGAAAGTCAGCATGTTCTGGTTGTTCTGTCTGAAATATGGATCCATCTGCATATACTCAAGGAAGTCATTCATCCATCCCATATTCCACTTGAACAGGAAACCAAGTCCGTCCATGGATGCCGGAGCAGTTACACCTGCCCACGCTGTTGACTCCTCTGCTATTAGATATGCCCCCGGATTTCTCTCCTCCATGATGCTGTTTATATTCTGCATAAGTGCTATTGCCTCAAGGTTCTCGTTTCCACCATGTTCATTTGGCAGCCACTGTCCATCCTGCTTGCCATAGTCGAGATACAACATGGATGCCACAGCATCCACGCGGAGTCCGTCTATATGGAACTTCTCGACCCAGAACAGAGCATTTGCCGTGAGGAAGTTTGCCACCTCATTGCGGCCATAGTCAAATATATATGTGCCCCAGTCAGGATGCTCTCCTCTTCTTGGATCCGGATGCTCATAGAGAGGCATCCCATCAAAACGTCCAAGTCCGTGCGCATCCCTAGGAAAGTGTGCTGGCACCCAGTCTAGGATAACACTGATTCCCTTGCTGTGCATGTAATCAACAAAATACATAAAATCTACGGCATCGCCATATCTGCTGGTCGGTGCGTAGTAATTTGTAACCTGGTAGCCCCATGAGCCGTCAAATGGATACTCTGATATACCCATGAGCTCTACGTGCGTATATCCCATCTCATTGAGATAGTCTGCCACCATAGGAGCGAGCTCCCTGTATGTGTAGAAGCCTGCATCATCATCCTCAACCTTCTTGTGCCATGAGCCGAGATGCATCTCGTATATGGACATAGGCATGCGCATTCTGTCAGTACGGCTGATCTTGCTTCTATCCTTCATCCATGATGTATCCTTCCACTTATAGCTGCTTATGTCTGCAACCACTGAGGCATTTTCCGGTCTCATCTGACACTGGTTGCCATATGGATCAGCTTTGTACAGTATCTCACCATATCTGGTCATGATCTGATACTTGTACACAGCGCCCGGCTCCACGCCCGGCAGGAACAGTTCGTATATTCCCTCATTTGCCGTGATCTGCATAGGATTTACATTACCATCCCAGAGATTGAAATCACCGACTACACTGACACGTCTTGCATGAGGAGCCCACACTGCAAAGTAGGTTCCACGTACACCGTCTATAGTCATAGGGTGTGCGCCAAGCTTCTCATATATATTGTAATGTCTACCCTCCGCAAAAAGGTATGTGTCAAAATTCGTGATAAGCGATTCAAATGAATATGGATCTGCACTGTTTATAATGGTGCCATCCTCATATGTGGTGACAACATTGTACTTGTTGCCATCGTACTCCTTCTTATCAAAATAAATGGCGAACAGTCCTTCATTTGTCATCTGTTCCATGGTGTGTATCTTCTTGCCTGTGCGCGATGTAACCTCTACCCTGATCGCCCCCGGCTTGTACACAACGATTATCTGACCTTCACCATAATCATGGATTCCCAGCAAATGCTTTGGCGCATTGATCTTGCTGGCAATGAGCTCATCATAGAGCACCCAGTTTATCCACTCCTCGATTCTTTTTCTCATAACTACCTCCCATTATGTAACCTTCTATCTGAATTTGTGTGGACGTGATTTCTTATAGCTTATAACCCTGACTATGATAGTAACCACAAGTCCAACAAATATCGTTCCAACATACACCCAAAGAACCTTCGTTCCCGTACCGGCAGGTATTATATCCGGCAGGACATCGTGTCCCGGAAAAAGCTCCGCATAGCTTTCTCCAAACACCATTCTTCTTATTCCATACATGATTCCGCTGCCGGATACCGCCATGGCTATGAAGCTGATTATTCCTATTATAACGCCTGCAGCGCCGCCCCATACAACACACTCATACAGTCTCCTTCTCCTTATGACTACAAAGCATGCCACCAGAAGCACAATGGATATGAACACACCATTGCTTGCCTTGGATTTGATGTCTGCAAGCTGTTCAAGCCTCATCACATTCTCAGTGGACAGATATACGTTGCCAAGCCTGTACTCCTGCTCGCTGTCCCCATCCAGAGCATCCAGCACGATACTGTATTCCACCCACGCATCAAATTCTGATAATTCCTCAGTCTGTCCGTTATTCATGACTGAACTTATCGTGCCGCTATTACTCGGCTTGTAGCTCTTCTCCGCAACCCTGCAAACGCTGAACGAACACATTATCGCCGTGGAGATGATCAGCAAGACCAGCGAAAGTGCCATTATCACCTGAAAAAATCTATATTTAAACATCTGTATATTTCTCTGCTTTTCCTGTATTATAATATGTATGGATCATTAAGACCCACTGCATATATGATACCATTTACCCCTTTTTATGTAAAGGAAAGTAACATGTTGTTTTACTTCATTTTTCTTAGGAAACAACATGAAAATAATCTACGAAAATGCGCATTTTTTTGTTTTTTAGTCTTGACAACGAATTGCGTTTCATCTATTATATGTGAGTATGTTTACATTGAATTGTCCGTGTCCGGTTTTAATGTAAAACCTTATTATATTTAATTAGATTTTATGGAGGTAAGAATTTTGGCTAATATCAAATCTGCAAAGAAGAGAATCAATGTTATCGAGAAGAAGACACTTAGAAACAAGATGATCAGGTCTAAGGTTAAGACAGTTATCAAGAAGGTTGAGGCTGCTATCGCTGCTGGTGATAAGGCTGCTGCTCAGCAGGCACTTGTTGTTGCTACATCAGAGATCAACAAGGCTGCTTCAAAGGGCATCTACCACAAGAACAACGCTGCTCGTAAGGTATCACGTCTTGCAGTTGCAGTTAACAAGATGGCTTAAGCATCTGGCTGATAACTACATAACTTTGACACAAGGATTTGGATATATTAAACGGCTGCATATATTTGAACCAATCATAGTTATATAAAAAATAACC
>NC_021018.1:157348-169694 GCF_000210595.1 Coprococcus sp. ART55/1
GTCTCCTACTGCATCTCACACAGCTCCACGATCATGACCTCCATCGCCGCGTTATCCATAACCTGTCCGGTCTTGAGCTTGTAGTCCATGTCCTGACAGTTCTCCACTATGTCTTTAAGCTGTGCCATGCTGTAGCCCCTGCACTGAGCCTTGTAATTCTTCACTGCCCACACCGGGCATCCTGCGATCTTCGCCAGGCTGGCGTCCTGCGCGCCATCTGATAATGCCATCTTTACCAGAAGGAGCTTGTTGAACTGTCTCATGATACATGCGTTTATCATGATCGCCGATTCCTTATTCTCAAGAAGATCGTGATACATACTGCAAGCCTTCTCCTTCTGCTTTGCAATGATGAAGTCTATCATCTGATACACCTTGCTCTCCGCATCCTGACTGCACAGAAGATCCACATCATGCTCGCTGACCTGCTTCGTGTCTCCGGCGTAGCTTATCATCTTGTCAACCTCATTCTTGATACAGTTCATATCCATGTTAGCAGCTTCGATTATCTTGTATATCGCCGTGTCTGTGGTGGCAACACCATCGGCACGGAACAGTGACTTCACCCACGTGACCATCATCTTCTCATCAGGGGTCGCAAAATCCAGAGCCTCTCCATTCTTGTCCACAGCCTTGAACAGCTTATACCTGGTGTCCACATCCATCTCTACAAATATGGCAACTGATGTATCCTCTATCTCCACCAGCTTCTTCGCAAAATCCTCGTTGCTGCTCTTGAACAGACCACTGTTCTCCACAAGGACAACTCTTCTGTCCGCAAAAAATGGCATCTCGTTGCAGAATGCAAGAAGCTCAGATGTATCGATCCCATTTCCGGCAAATTTCATAAAATTCAGATTATCGTCCTTATCAGTCAGAGCCGACAGCAGCTTATCTCTGTACTGGTTCACGAGATACCTCTCCTCCCCATACAGAAGATATATCTTGGCAAACTCCCCCGTCTTTATATGTTGGTTTATGACCGCCATCGCGTTCTTTTTTTCCTTTTTCTTTGTTGCAGCCATTACGTTTCTCCTTCATCAAGCTTATGTCTCACAATATGATTTTCAAAATACAGTACCAGTTTCTACCATAATTATATCTTATATGGCAAATCTGACCTGTTTTTCTATGTATTTTGATAATATCAGAGGTTATCTGACCTGTTTTTATAATCACATATTGATTATTTCTATAATGTCACTTTGGTTTTATAATCACCTACAGATTGTGAGTTTATGTACACTCACTCCAATAAACACAAATCTAATTATAACGGAGGTTCAACATGGAGACAACAGAAAGATATAAGTTAAATAAGGAACTTGCCCAGATGCTTAAGGGCGGAGTTATCATGGACGTTACAACACCTGAGCAGGCTAAGATCGCTGAGGCTGCCGGCGCTTGTGCAGTTATGGCACTTGAGAGAATCCCAGCAGATATCAGAGCTGCAGGTGGTGTATCACGTATGAGTGACCCACAGATGATCAAGGGAATCCAGAACGCTGTATCAATCCCTGTTATGGCTAAGTGCCGTATCGGACATTTCGCAGAGGCTCAGATCCTTCAGGCCATCGAGATCGATTACATCGACGAGAGCGAGGTTCTCTCACCAGCAGATGACGTATACCATATCGACAAGAGACAGTTCAAGGTTCCTTTTGTATGTGGTGCCAAGGATCTCGGCGAGGCCCTCAGAAGAATCAACGAGGGTGCTTCAATGATCAGAACTAAGGGCGAGCCTGGTACAGGTGATATCGTTCAGGCCGTAAGACATATGAGAAAGATGAACAGCCAGATCGCTGAGATCGTCAGCATGAGAACAGATGAGCTGTATGAGGCAGCTAAGAAGCTTGAGGTTCCTTACGATCTCGTTCAGTACGTACATGAGAATCACCGTCTCCCAGTTGTAAACTTCGCAGCCGGCGGTGTTGCTACTCCTGCCGACGCAGCTCTCATGATGCAGCTCGGTGCTGAGGGTGTATTCGTAGGTTCAGGTATCTTCAAGTCAGGAGACCCTGCTAAGCGTGCTGCTGCCATCGTTCAGGCAACAACAAACTACAATGACGCTGATCTCGTTGCAAAGCTTTCAGAGGGACTTGGTGAAGCTATGGTTGGTATCAACGAGCAGGAGATCGCAATCCTCATGGCAGAAAGGGGTAAGTAATATGCAGGTTGGTGTATTGGCAGTACAGGGAGCTTTCGCAGAGCATGAGCATGTACTTTCCGAGCTCGGCGTATCATGCTTAGAACTTAGAAATGCCGGAGATCTGAACAAGCCTTATGACGCCCTGATCCTTCCTGGCGGTGAGAGCACAGTCCAAGGAAAGCTTCTCAGAGACAGCGACATGTTCGACACTATAAAGTCTCAGATCGAGGGTGGCATGCCGGTTCTTGCCACATGTGCAGGACTTATTCTTCTGGCACAGCACATCGAAGGTGATGACACTGTACACCTTGGCACTCTCCCTGTCACAGTAAAGAGAAATGCCTACGGAAGACAGCTTGGAAGCTTCCACACAGAGGCCGAGCTTAAAGGTATCGGTGAGGTTCCTATGACTTTCATCCGTGCACCTTATGTGGCTGAGGCTTCACCTGAGGTTGATGTCCTTGCAACAGTTGATGACAAGATCGTGGCAGTTAAGTACGGCAACCAGTTTGCCCTCTCCTTCCACCCTGAGCTTGACAGCGACTACAGGATCCACAAGGCATTTGTAGACAATATCCAGTAATATATTGACTACAGTCTAAAACATATATCAATAAAAAAAAGCCTGTGACATATACAGCAGTTATCTGCCGGTATATGTCACAGGCTTTTTCTAATCTATTTTTCCGGTATGCTCCAGGCCATCAAAGTCCGTCATACTCTCATGCTCAGGAAGCTTTGTGAGCGGTTCTTCCTTCTCCTCTATCTTCTCAAGGATCTCCTTGTATTCATTATCCTTGATGTGGTTGCCGATGATCTCCGCCACATCCGTAACTGTGACAAATGCAGAAGAATCTATGGAATTGATGATGTTCTTCAGCTCACCGATCTCAAATCTCGTGATAACACAGTAGAGCACTGTCTTGTTGCCGCTTATCATTCCCTTGCCCTGCATGATGGTAACTGTTCTTCCAAGCTTCTTGTATATCTTGTCTGCCACCTCTCTGGCATCATCAGTTATGATCATGGCTGCCTTCGCCTGCTCAAGACCGGTCTCAACCATATCAAGCACCTTTGATGTTATAAAGTATGTAAGAAGACTGTACATCGCCCTGTCCAGACCAAAGAGCATTCCCGCAATAGAATATATGATCAGATTCATGCCCAGAACAACTCTTCCAACCGGCCAGTCTTTTTTCTTGTTCAGCATGATGGCCACGGTCTCCGTTCCATCCAGACACCCGCCGAACTTGATGATGATACCAACTCCAAGTCCAAGTATCACACCGCCGAAGCACACCGCAAGTATGGTCTCTGAGGTTGCATTTTCAAGGGGTTTGAATATCTCCACAAATACTGAGAATACAGCCATGGAATAACCGGACTTCACCATGAACATCTTACCAAGCTGTCTTGAACCTATTATAAGAAACGGAACATTAAGAACGATCGTCAGAATACTCAGGGACACTTCTGTGAGATTATTGATCATGATACCTATACCGATGACTCCTCCGTCAAGTATGGTGTTCGGCACGAGAAATTCTTCGATAGCAAATGCAGCTATAACTGCGCCAAGTGTCAGCATTACAAATTCCAGCAGTAATTTTAGTTTTTTTGTCATACTCATCTTCCTTTCCACATCATAGTCGTTTCTTCCTTCCCCTGTTCTCCTTTCAGAATTCTTATTCTCATAACTCCCTGATCATCTGTATCCGGTTACCGAAATTCCACCATCCGTTATCTCTACACATATAGCTCCATGGTCTATGGTACTCATTACATCAGCTCCACAGGCATCCAAACGCTCCAGTGTCTCCCCGTGCGGATGACCATATCGGTTATTCTCCCCCGCCGATATGATCGCAAGATCCGGGTCGACTGCTCTCAGGAACTCCCCACTCGTAGAATATCTGCTGCCGTGATGTCCGACCTTCAACACATCAGCACTCAGATCACCGCCCTCCGAGATAAGCTCCCGTTCTCCATCTTCTCCCAGGTCTCCCGTAAATAAAACACTGTACCCTCGATACTCCAGACGGATAACCGCAGAAAGATCATTTGCATCTTTTATATCAGTTTTTTCGGACGGATGCAAGAAATTTAACCACACCTTAGCTGCATCCTTGCCACAGGACATTTGAAAACCGCCGTCCATATATATGATATTTACGCCTCTTTTCTCTGCCAGCTCAAGCAGTTCACCCATATTTTCAATATCACCATACATCGGAACCACAAGATTATCTATTCTGATACCGGAGTTCGTATCGCTTAGAAGATATTGGATACCGGACACATGATCCTTATCTCCGTGTGTCACAAATGCATAATCTACATGAGCTGCACCATAAAACTTTAGAACAGGCACCATCACGTACTCACCAACCTTATTGCTACTCGACGAGCCCCCATCTATCAATATATTTACTCCCATGCCAGACCTTATAAGTATGCCGTCTCCCTGACCAACATCCATAAATACAACTCTGAACTCCCGGTCAAATGAAGCTGCTTCGTAACACACGCAGCACAAGGTCATGATCACAGCAGCGCACAGACAGACCATCCGCCTCCTCACCCTGGCGCAGTCTGCACTCTTTGCTCTTACAAGCAGGATCAGCACTCCAACCATAGCCATATAAAATACTACGATCATCATAACCGACACATGGCCTGTATTTATACTGTAAAATGGAAGCTTCATCGCCCATTCGCAAAGCTGCCTGTATATTGCAAGTATCAGCTTCACAGGAAACGCTCCTATGCCCACCGCCATCTCATTGCCCTGTAGTATCCCGGGAAAAATAAGCATAGCCGCAATCACGACGATACTCACGAATATTATCACAGAAACCAATGGCACTATGAGCAGATTCAGAAAGATCGAATACAGCGGAAACTGGTAATAATAGAATATAACAAGCGGTCCGGTGGCAAGTGTTATCGCCAGATTCATTACAAGTGTGCTGACTACCTTATTCTTAGCTGGAATAAGCTTTTTCATAAGTGCTCCAGGCACCGCCATCCCCAGCACTGCGGCAAAAGACAACTGAAATCCGGCATCAAGGATGATACCCGGATCAATCATCGCCTGTATGACTGACGCGGTTCCCGCGGATGTAAGCATATCAGGGCTTCGCCCCTTTACCTGACCGATCACAGATATCACCATCATTATCATGGCTCTTACAGTTGAACTCGCCATCCCGGTCATAACTCCGTAAAGTACGATCACAGATATAGCCATTATACCTGATGCCATATATGACCCTGTAAGCCTTCGCAGCACGCCGAATAATGTCATTCCTATTATTGCTATGTGCACACCGGATATCGCCAGAATATGAGCTATTCCATTCATCTGAAACAGCTTCTTCGTATCCCTGTCAATGCCGCTCTTATCCCCCAGTAGCATTGCCTTTATCACCGAGCCATCAGTCTCTCCAAACACACTGTCTGTGATCTCCCCGGACTTTATACGCAGCCTGAACAGAATGTCTCCTATACGGCTGTAGTCCTCTCCACACTCCAGAATGGAGATATCCTTTCCTACTATATATATTCCCTTGTGCGAATAATATTCCCGCGCATCGAATTCGCCCGGATTATCTGCAGAGTCCGGCCTTGACAGACTGCAGCTTAAGGTCAGCTTCATTCCGGTCTTCAGGCTTCCCACGTCTTCCATGTACAGCAATACCTTTGATCTTCCCCGGTATTCCACAGTTTCTTCTGAGTCGCCTCCGCCAAATGTTATCCATTCCGCATACACATATACCCGCCATTCATCGCCGGACTGCCTGATCTCGTACACCTTTCCTTCTATACCGCCCGGCTGCTGCCCATCGAGCTCTTCTGCGAGTCTCTCCTGCTTCGACATAGCACAACCATTCATATAACCGGTCAAAGAGATCATTCCAAATATCATCATACTCAGAACGCATCTGACGATCCTGTTCTTTCTGTCTTTATCACCATGAGCTTTGCCACTATAAAAAAACATGGCTGTACCGGCTTTGTCCATGTAAACCGACAATACCGGTGCAGCCAATATGATCAGACCAATTATAAGCACTGAACTGTCAGCCGCCTCTTTATACGCCTCTCCAAGCGCAAAGCATACTGCTATCCAGAATAATGGTCTCTTTATATTCGTATCCTCCTGTTTTGTTCAAACTTCTGTTTATATCTCAAGCTTTGAATAATCAGCAGTAAATTTCCTGCTGAGATCGATGTTGTTCAATCTGTTATTTGTATTATCCACATTTATCTGTACACTCTTGACATCTTCAAGCTCCATGAGGGAATCCACAACAGAATACACAAGTATCTCATCGTCCACACCTGCTGTTCCATCCGCAAAGCTCTCATTAAATGTTATCGTACACACATCGTCAGCATCATCCACAGTGACACTCTTAACCACAGTTTTCTCATTGAGCGGTACAACTGTTCCATCGTAACTCATTCTCAGTCCTGCAACCATCTGTTCCTCCAGTGATTCAGGCGCTGATCTGTCCAGATCTATGGTCTTCTGAACCAGCTTCTGTCCTGTGCTGTCCGGCATATATATGTTGTACTCTTCATGTGGATTCATGAAGTTGTCCATATCTGAAAATGAATCATTTGTGAGCTCCTCACGCACGATACTGTTCTCATTTGCAATGTCAGTGTATTCATACACAACCTTCTTCACCGATTCGATCTGTGTCAGAGTTCTCACAAATGCCGCCTTGCTTAGCACCATCTCATATGTGTCAGTGGCCTCCCAGTCAACGTTGAACATAAGATTGATCGTCGCCTGACCGTCATATGTATATCTCTGGTACGTAACGCCCTGGGGAACCGGAACCTGTTTATCCGTCATTTCCCCACTGTCCATCAATGCGTTCATCACAGTGTCGATAAGATTCTCCGTCGTGACGAGCTGGTCTCGGGTGAAAACCTCCGGGAACAGATCAGTCCACGTTGAGTTTGCGTAGTACAGAGTCAGATTTTCATCTGAATTGTCTGCTGAATTTTTCTTTCTGCCATTCTTGCTGTCGCTTCCACACGCCACAAGAATCACCACTGCAGCCATGACCACGGCAGTGAGCATAATTCTTTTTTTCGTCGTCATATTAATCCCTTACTCGTGAGCCTGTAATGGAACCTTTACCGTAAATGTAGTTCCTTTTCCCGGTTCACTATACACATTTATAGTTCCTTTGTGCATGATAATTATATTCTTCGTGATGGCTAGTCCCAGACCGGTTCCACCAGTGTCTCGACTTCTCGCCTTGTCTACTCTGTAGAATCTCTCAAAAATATGATTTATGCAATCCTCCGGTATTCCTACACCGGAGTCTGCTACCTTGATATAGAAGTTCCTGTGGTCTGAATTGAGCGAAACCTTTATCCAACCGCCATCAACGTTATACTTTATTCCATTCTCTATCAGATTCGAGATCGCAAGAGTAAACTTCACCTTGTCTATCTCTGCCTTTATGTCTCCAAAGCTCTCAAATGAAAGCTGTATACTTCTCTTCTCCGCCAGAGGCTTAAGTCTCTTGAGTATGAGATCCATAAATTCATTCATATCCACAGGCTCTTTATTCAGGCTGTCAGGGCCTTTGTCAGTCTTAACGAGTGTAAGCAGATCACTTATGATCTCTGCCTCCCTGTCTATCTCCTGAACTATATCCTCCATGAATTCTCTGTACATCTCCGCCGGCACATCACTCTGGGTGAGCAGCGACTCTGACAGAACCTTCATGGATGTTATCGGTGTCTTTAACTCATGTGAGACATTTGACACGAATTCCTGACGGGACTCCTCAAGAAGCTGTGCCTTGTTGAATATATCGTTTATATCCTTTGTCAGCTCCTGTGTCTCCCTGAACATACCGTCCACGCTCATCGGTTCAAGGCTGCCGCCTTTCATTCCCTCTATCTCGTTTCTGACATGGTTCACATCCCTGACTGATAACTTAGCCGCAAAATAAGCAGCTATCAATCCAAGTATCAACGATATCACAAACAGATAAGTTGCATTTCTCTTCATATATATTGACAGGTTCTCGAGAGCATCGGTCTCAAGAGATATCAGTGCCACCGCATCTGTATAGCCCTCACTGTTGATCACTGGAACTATGCGCCTGTACACATTTTCCTCTGTCTCTGATATATACTTCTGCTGCCCCTTCATTACGCTGAACACGTTCTCATCCACCAGATATCTTCCGGTGTCTTTTCCATAGGAGTCCACCACGACCTTGTAATCAGTATCCACTATAACTATACGGGCAGAGAGAGAATAAGCCATGGTCTTTATCTCGTCCACGGCTCTCCCTATATCATCCTCCGCCTTGTGTTCATTCACTATATGGGCAATGTATTCTGCACACTCCTGTGCGTGTCTGTCAAGATTTCTCTCACTCTTCGAATTCACAGTGCCCGCCAGTATCCACAGTGCTGCATAGGCGATCACTGCCACACTGACTGCCACTATAAGCGATATGATCGTTCTCTGCCCCACTCTGATACTGACTCTGGATCTCTCCTGGGCGGTATTCTTCTCTTCAATTTTTTCTGTTTCAACTGTTGCACGTTTCTTTTTTTTCATATCAGCCCTTGAAGAAATATCCTACTCCCCATTTTGTATGAATGTATACCGGCTCACCCGGATTAGCTTCTATCTTCTCACGAAGTCTTCTAACATGCACATCAACTGTTCTCGCATCTCCCGGGTAGGAATCTCCCCAGATCGTATTCAGGAGTTCATTTCTTGAATATACCTTGTTTGGATGCGCCATGAGCAGCTCAAGAAGGTCAAACTCTTTGGCTGTCAAATTAAGCTCCTTACCACCGACAAATACACGTCTGCTGTCAAGCTCAACCTTCATTCCGTTGATCTCCATTACATTTGACGGTTTTGCAGGTGCCTGCTTGCGGTTGCTTCTTCTAAGTATAGCCTTGATCCTGGCCTTCACCTCAAGAATATTAAATGGCTTTGTTATATAGTCATCTGCACCATACTCGAGTCCCATGATCTTATCCATGTCCTCACCCTTTGCAGTGAGCATGATAATAGGAACATTGGAAAACTCTCTGACCATCTGGCAAACCTCTATTCCTGTGTATACAGGTATCATTATATCCAGCAGAACTATATCGTAATCATTTGCCTTTATCTTCTCTATAGCTTCACCGCCATCGTAGGCTGTATCCACTTCCATATCGTCCTGTTCCAGGCTGAACTTCAGCCCCTTAACGATCAACTTCTCATCATCCACAACAAGAACTTTCTTCATCTTAACATCCTTTCTACCCCGAGACTCATTTACTCTGTCGATATATATGTCTCCAGTTTCTCATATATACTGTCTCCTATGCCGCTGACATTCTTAAGGTCATCTTTGCAGGCAAATGCTCCATTCTTCCGTCTGTACTCAACAATCTGCGAGGCCTTCGTCTCGCCTATTCCCGGTAACGTCATAAGTTCCGCAGCATCTGCACTGTTGATGTTGACCAGTCTCTGTTCCGACGCATCTGTCCCGGCTTCGCTCTCATCCGGAAGCTGTTCACCTCCGACAGGAAAGTACAGCTTCTGACCATCCTCAAGCACATCTGCAAGATTCACCGCAACGGTATCTGCGTCATCGGAGAATCCTCCCGCCGCCTCAAGGCCATCATTCGCCCTGGATCCGGCTTCGAGCTCATATACGCCCTCATTCTTCACTGCTCCGCATACAAAAACTGTTATGTATTCTGGAGTTTCTGAATGTATCGTTACACTGTCGTCTGCTCCGGCTTCTTCCGCGCCTTGCTGCGAAGCTTTCTCCGTAACATTCTCTTCTGAATTACCGGATATAGTTACCTGTTCTTCTCCACAGCCGGAACACAATAATGTCATTGTCAGCACGCATAAATATGCTAAATTTTTAATTATTTTCTTCATCGTGCGACACCTCCTGTGTCAGCACAGAATTACACAGGTTTATTGTATCTAAACACCTCTGAATTTACAACAATATATTTCTATTTTATTTCATTTTTGTTACTTTTTTCACAAAAGAGCCCTTTTATCCCTTATTCATTGATACTTTTTACAATACATAAAAATGTAACATTTTTATAAACTCCCCGATTCAGATCAGACATAAAAAAACAGCATACATGACCGGTAATCTTCCATCCTTACAGATGGCTGTCCACCATGGTCATATATACTGTTTTATAATTTACTATTTTATTATTTGAAGCTTTGTTATATTCTGCCATGCATCCTAGAATAAAGGCTCCTTGAGGATAGCAGTTCCGATACCCTTCTGGGTGAAGAATTCAAGAAGCAGGCAGTGTTGGAGACGGCCATCAAGTATATGCACTCTTGAAACTCCATTTTCCATGGCTGCGATACAGTTGTTAAGCTTTGGAAGCATACCACCGCCGACAACGCCCTTCTCTATGATGTCCTTTGCCTCGTGTATATCCATCTCTGAGATAAGTGTTGACTTGTCTGTTGGATCAATAAATACTCCCTCGATATCTGTGAGGAATACAAGCTTCTCAGCCTCAAGAGCTGTTGCTACTGCACAAGCAGCATCGTCCGCATTGATGTTGTAATCCTCGTAGTTCTCATCCACTCCTATAGGTGCGATAACCGGGATGAAATCATCCTCGATAAGTGATGTAAGGATGGATGTGTCAACATTTGTTATCTCTCCCACATAACCTATATCCTTGCCACCAGGGAACTTCTTCTTGACTGTGAACATTCCGCCGTCCTTGCCGCTGATTCCGACTGCCTTAAGTCCGATCTTCTGCATGAGACTTACAAGACTCTTGTTGACCTTGCCGAGAACCATCTCTGCGATCTCCATCGTCTCTGCATCTGTAACACGGAGACCGTTGATAAATTCTGCCTCCTTGCCGACCTTCTCTACCCATTTGCTGATCTCCTTGCCGCCACCGTGTACGATGACCGGCTTCATGCCGACAAGCTTCAGCATGGCAACGTCCTTGATAACGTTGTACTTGAGATTCTCGTCAAGCATAGCGCTTCCGCCGTACTTTACAACCACTGTCTTGCCCTGGAATTTCTTGATATATGGCATAGCCTCTATCAGTGTCTGTGCCTTCTCAATTACCTGATCTACTGTGTAATCACCTATAACCATTTTTCTGTCCTTCTTTCTTCTATATTTATATATCTTCGGTTTATCTACCTTAGGTTTATCTGTCTTTTGCCTTCAACTTTATCTTCCAGCCTGATCAATGTCAACGATTAACGCATCGTCTCAATTTAGTCTTATTTGATTTATTGACTACAATCTATTTTTAAATTTACGCAATATGTTTTATCTTATAACCTGCTTCCATTTTTATATGGCTTATCTCACTGGATTTTACTTTCTATAATCCGCATTTATCTTGATATAGTCATATGTGAGATCGCAGCCCCACGCTGTGGCCATCTCATCCCCCATATTCATATGCGCCTTGAGCTTTATCTGCTTCTCTGAGAGTATGTGGCTTGCTTCCTTCTCATCGTAATCAGTTGTCACTCCATGCTTTACGATCTCAAGATGTCCTGCCACACTGGCTATCTCTATATCCACCCTGTACGGATCAAACTTCACGCCGCTCTGTCCCATGGCGCACACTATTCTGCCCCAGTTGGCATCAGCTCCGTACATGGCACACTTTACAAGATTGGAGGCCACTATCGCCTTTGCCAGATGTCTTGCAGTATCCTTATCCGGCATGCCCGACACATCCACCTGAAACATCTTGGTAGCACCCTCGCCGTCCGAGGCTATCGCCCTGACAAATGCGCGGTTGATATATCTTATTGCCTCGACAAATGCAGGAAAGTCGTCATCGGTCTCCAGCAGCTCCTCGTTGCCCGCCATGCCATTTGCAAATATCATGACAGTGTCGTTGGTGGACATATCTCCGTCCACTGACACCATATTGTATGTATCGACCACGTCAGCCTTAAGCACCTTGCCCAGCAACTCTGAACTGATATTCAGGTCTGTCGTGATAAAGCTGAGTACGGTTCCCAGGTTAGGATTGATCATTCCTGATCCCTTACACATACCTCCGATGGTGACCTGCTGCCCCTTGATCTCTAAAGTTACGGCTATCTCCTTCTTATAGATATCAGTCGTCTGGATCGCCTCCGCGGCATCCACTCCGGCATCTATAGAATAT
>NC_021018.1:170776-172898 GCF_000210595.1 Coprococcus sp. ART55/1
TATTTGCCCAAAATATACGATTTATCAGCATTTTTGCCACCATTTTGCTCTGTATTTATGCATATTTTTCATGAATAATATACGGTGAACGAATGAATATTTTGAAAAATCACTTGCATAATATACATTTGCGTTGTATAGTTCATGTAGAAAATGTCATATAGAGGATCCCGTTCCGCCGGACAGAGCTCTTGTGATGTGCGTAGATGTATCTTTATTGCATCTGCTCTATATTTATAAATAGGAGGATTTATTAAAATGGCTAAAGAAAAAGTTGTACTGGCTTATTCAGGCGGTCTTGATACCACTGCCATCATCCCATGGTTAAAGGAGACATACGGATACGATGTTATCTGTGCATGTATAGATGTAGGTCAGGAGAGTGAGCTTGAGGGACTTGACGAGAGAGCAAAGTATTCAGGAGCTGAGAAGCTTTACATCATCGATGTTGTAGACGAGCTCTGCGATGAGTACATCATGCCAACAGTTCAGGCTGACGCTGTATATGAGAACAAGTACCTTCTCGGTACTTCATTTGCAAGACCTATCATTGCCAAGAAGCTCGTTGAGGTTGCACGTAAGGAAGGCGCTGTTGCCATCTGCCACGGAGCTACAGGTAAGGGTAACGACCAGCTTCGTTTTGAACTTTCTATCAAGGCTCTTGCACCGGACATCAAGGTTATCGCTACATGGAGACAGCCTGAGTGGACAATGCAGTCACGTGAGGATGAGATCGCTTTCTGTAAGGCACACGGCATCGATCTTCCATTTGATGCAAAGCATTCTTACAGCCGTGACCGTAACATCTGGCACATCAGCCATGAGGGCCTTGAGCTTGAGAATCCTGCAAATGAGCCAAACTACGATGACCTTCTGGTTCTCTCAGTTACACCTGAGAAGGCACCTGATGAGCCTGAGTACATCGACCTTGACTTCGAGAAGGGCTACCCTGTAGCACTCAACGGCAAGAAGATGAAGACTTCTGATATCATCCGTGAGCTGAACAAGCTCGGCGGAAAGCACGGTATCGGTATCATCGATATCGTTGAGAACCGTGTTGTCGGCATGAAGTCACGTGGTGTATACGAGACACCTGGTGGAACTATCCTTACAGAGGCTCATAAGCAGCTTGAGGAGCTCACACTTGACCGTGATACCATGGAGTACAAGAAGCTTGTCGGAACAAAGTTCGCAGCACTTGTATATGAAGGAAAGTGGTTCTGCACTCTCCGCGAGAGCCTTTCAGCATTTGTTGCCAAGACTGAGGAGCGTGTAACTGGTCATGTAAAGATGAAGCTCTACAAGGGTAACATCATCAAGGCTGGTACTACATCAGATTATACTCTGTACTCAGAGAGCCTTGCTTCATTCACAACTGGCGACCTCTACGATCACAAGGATGCTTCAGGTTTCATCAACCTGTTCGGTCTTTCAATGAAGGTTCGTGCTATGATGGATCAGAAGCGCGAGGAGAAGGACAACGCCAACAATAAATAATTTATAGATTCTTTACAAAAGAAGCGTGTTGGAATAGTATATAGAAAAGGAAATGGGTTTTTACCACATTTTACTGTTGTGGGTTGCTCGTTTCCTTTTTTATTGATAGAATATCATACAGATATTTCTTACCATTTTCTGCATTCTCACTAATTTCATAAAAATCCCCAACATACCCTTTTAAATACCGGGCAACTCTTAATGAATTTATACACATCGTATATCTCGACGATATTTGAATGTATATCTATAAAAAAAGATCCGGAGCCGAAGCTCCAGATCTCCCTAAATACATATCATTTACAATATCGCTGCACCAACGTACATTATTTTAAATTACAGTCTATATATTCCATATATGACTTTTTCCCAACTTCTGATTCATTTTCCACATACCACTCTGCGCATTCTTTCAATCCATCTTCCAATGATATTGTCTCCGGGTATATTTTGTTCTGCTGCTGCACATCGAGATAATATTCATAGTTATAAAAACTGAAATAATTTCTCTGTTCTATATCCTCACTGACATTTACAAACGCAGGGATCTTATCAAAGCAGGCGTAACACATCGTCACCCAGTCTTTTATAGTGACCGGCTCCACATTTCCCACATTCATGATAT
>NC_021018.1:173302-186782 GCF_000210595.1 Coprococcus sp. ART55/1
CCTTCACATGGAAGAACTGCAGCTTCATTCCACCATCTCCGGGCAGATAAAATGGCCTGTCCGCCCTGGCGCAGTCAAATACAAAAGCCTCCCTGTATACATTGTTCATAGGTCCATAAATATATGGTGGTCTGAGTATGTAAGCATCACTCACTCTGTCAAGTAATGCATCCTCCGCAGCAATCTTATCCGTACCATATGACCCCCAGTATCTGTTGAGTGCCCGTTCTGAATCTTCACGGAATGGCTGATCTCCATACTCTGGATACACTGCACTTGAGCTGATCATGATATACTGACCAAATGAACCAAGGCTGTCACATAAGTCTGTGATATCTTCCGCATTATATGCGGTTATGTCCGCCACAACATCAAAATAGATGTCTTTGAGTTTGTCTCCCAGGTCATGCCTGTCCGTTTCTATAAGTTTCACACCTGGAACCTGCGGTCTTGAATTTCTGTTCACCACATACACCTCATAGCCTTTGTCCACAAAATACTGCGCCGCATACCGGCTTACAAATACTGTACCACCCGTTATTAGTATTTTCTTCATGGAGATCCTCCTTTAAATTGGGATTTTTTATCTACTCACCAAGTTCCAGTACCACACTCTCATTTCCAGCTAATTTCACTGAACTAAGGTCTGACACACCTGTCTCACCAGAACTTGAATAAAGTACATTTGTAACTGTTATGTCTCCGCACTCAGCAAGTGATACCGTCTGATTGCCCTCTGCAAAGTTGTGCACCACCAGCAGTTTCTGTCCATCCGCCTCACGGAAGTACGCTATCACACTGTCGCTTGTGAGCGCTGCCGCTCTATAGTTTCCTTTCATAAGGGCAGGATTGTCTTTTCTAAGCGCTATCAGTGTCTTGTAATATGAATACATTGAATCCGGATCTTTCATCTGTTGGTCAAGTCCCTTTGTCTCTGCATTCTGATCATCCTTTTCCCATGACGTGTTGTATGTACTGTCATCTCCCCACAGGAATGGTGTCCTTATCATCTCATCCGGCTTGCTGCCGTACATTCCGAGTTCCTCGCCATAGTAAATATATGGATTGCCTGGAAGTGTCATATATACCGCTGCTATCTGTCTCGCCTTATCCAGGCTGTTCACCGACGATGCTATCCTGTCCTGATCGTGATTTGCTCCAAATACTCCATTCAGATAGTTGACATCCACGCCGTCATATTTATTCTGTATATTCTCTATCGCCACGGAAAGAGAATCACCAAAGCCTGGCACCGCCATGCCTTTCTGTACGCAGTTCAGTATCTTCTGCTGAATTGCGAAATCAAACTTCGTGTCAAATGGCTGGACATAATTTTCCAGCACCTTGTCATCCTGCCATACCTCACCCACCAGGTATACATCAGGATTTATGCTCTCGCAGTAACCGGCAAATTCGTTCCACCAGTTGATGTTTGCCGCTTCAGAATCTTCCTGCTGCTTGAACTCATGCGCCCCATAGATATGAACTGCGGCGTCCATACGGAAACCGTCAAGACCAAGCTCCAGCCAGTGACCGGCGGCATCCTTCGCAGCCTGTCTAACATCCGGATTGTTATAGTTCAGATCCGGCATATCCGCGCCGAACACACCATAATAATAGAAGTCTCCTTCCTGGTGCCACACCATATCTCCCCAGCTTGATTTGTCGAGAAGATGATTGCAGTCTTTCTTGTCGGTCTTGTACACCCACCTGTAATAATCTCTGTACTCGCTGTTCTCATCGGACTTTGCCGCCTGAAACCACGGATGATTGATACTGGTGTGATTGATGACCAGATCCATGATGACTTTCATGTCTCTGCTGTGTGCTTCGTCAAGCAATCTCTTAAGATCATCCTCTGTTCCGTAATCGGGATTCACCGCCATGTAATCCGTCACGGAATATCCGTGGTAGGTATCGGATGCAGTGATCGGCATGAGCCATATCCCATCGATCCCGAGCTCCTTCAGATAGTCAAGTTTCTCCGTGACGCCATTCAGATCGCCTATACCATCACCGTCTGAATCGGCAAATGATCTGACAAATATCTCGTAATACACACCACGATTACCCTCTTCGTCGGTCTTCTTACGAGGCTCTGCCGTAAATTCTGCCACATCGTATGCATCACTGGAATATGTTCCCTCTGCATAAGGCTCGTCATTATCCTTTTTAGACTCCTGTCCATTTTCTTCTTCGGCTCCGGCATCTGTCTGATCGTTTGTCTGACCATCCGCCAAAGTCTCTGCTTCTGACGACGCAGCACCGTCCGCTCCGTCATCTGTTTTGCCGCACCCTGTACCGAGTCCAAGTGTAAGGGCCAGCATAACCACTGCAAGTCTCTTCTGCAGTCTGAGTAAGTTGTTCTGTTTCAGCACTTTCTTTTTAAGCACTTTCTCGTTCCTCCTATACTCCCTCCAAAGAACATTATAACAGACCATGCCTCATAACTTCCAGTGTATTTTCTAAGCCATAGCCCTGCCGGCGGTCTTGTACCTGTCAACGATCACTCCAACAAGTATGAACAGTACGGCGAATAGCATCTGCACTCCCATGCTTACAAATATGCCTGACACCGAACTGCCGGATGCGAAATTGTCGATGGCATCCGTTGCATTTGCGTACCAATATGCTGGAAGGAAATGTGCTATCGCCATCACAGTGTCACTTAAGAACTCTCTCGGCACAAATATCCCGCAGAGGAATGCCATTCCAAGTGATATGACATTTGCACACATGGAAAGAATCTGTTCACTCTGGGTAAGCTTGCTAACCAGAAATGCCAGCGAGAGTGCTACACAGGCATACACCAGCATATTGAGTATGAACATTCCGCCCCTTGCTGAGACTATATCATATTTTATAAGTATTCTGGAAAGTACTATAAATACTACAGACAATACGCATCCAGTAAACATCATCCCCAGGACAAGTTCCCTGTTCAGCCTGAAAAATTTGTATGATGAGCACTCTATTCTCGCTCTAAGCTTTTTCCTGTTATATACCTGCAAAACAGGCGCTACCCCAATTATCATAACGCAGATCATGACCCACCCCAGATAGTTGTAAAAATTATATAACATGGAATGTCCTGAGTTCTTTCCTTCGGCCATATCGACTTCAGCCTTCTGCTCAAGTGCCATCCTCGCTCTCTTATCGGCATCGTTCATATCATCTCCGGCCCTCTTGTACAGAGACACCATATTCATGTAGCTGTCAAGCCTTGCCTCAAACAGCATGGACGCCTGACTTCCGGGGATAGTCGTTATCTCAAGCATACCATCCGCAGTATCATTTGCCCATGCATCGCCAAAGCCATCTGGTATCCTGATCACACAATCCACCGCCCTGTTGTAGAGAGCATCCTGAATACCTCGTTCGTCCATATCAACGCCATCTACAAGTTGCTGCGTATCATTCAGGTAAGCCATCAATTTTCTGCTCATCTCACTGCCATCCTCATCGCTCACCGCATATTTGATCGTTTTATCCTTATAATAATTCTGTGGATCTGTGTTTCCCACATTGATGAACACAATCATGACTCCACACAGGATTCCCACATACATGATCATCTGCCCAATATATTTTCTCAAAACCTTGAAAAAAGATTTAAACACTTGCATATCTGTTCCTCCTTACCATGAGAATCCCAACTGCTATGAGCACCACAGCCTCAATAGTCATTATGACGATATTCTCAGTGAAAACCTGGTGGTCACTGTAAACATTCAGCGCATAGAATGAATCCGATATCAGAGCCGCGGGATTGAGTTTATTTATAATCGGCACGTGCTGCTGTATCTCATACTTTACTCCGTTTATACACAGATCAGAAAGGATGGACATCACCATGGATATTCCGATCACAATACCTATCTTGGTCCCCTCAGCAAGCTTTGATATAGCCCCAACTATGACTCCTATTGCCAGACCGATAAAGCAGCCCACAAACAGAGTAAGCAGGATCTCCCATACTCTGTCGCCAAAATCCACTCCTATGCAGGACATATATATAAAGCTTATGACCTCGACCACAAAATGTATAATCAGCAGTGCAGCAAACTCTGCCAAAACAAAGGTCATTTTTCTCTGTGGGGACACATTTTTTCTCTTTCCCGTAGCGCTCACATTTGCCTGAAGATTGCCCATCATCTCTATAGATGAAAGTGATGCAAACAGACAGCTCATGGCAAATATGGCATAGAAATAATTGTTATACACATTCTGGCTGCCCTCAGTGCTGGCCTTCTCTGTATAATATGATCTCTGTTCTGAGAGTTTTTCCACAAGGTCCGACATATCATCCACGCCGGAAGTCCCAGACATATACTGTTGAAGTCCGATGCCATCCTTATATATATCCATAAGTGCATGCTCGTACTGCTTGTACTCAGAAAGCACTGTCTCAAGTATGCTCGCATTGACAGAACTCTCCGCAACCGTGAGCTTCACATCATCCGTATATATGATGCCCTCGACCTCTTCATCAGCCAGTAACTTTTCCGCATCGCTTTCGCTCATCCTCGCAACCGACAGAAGGGCGTCATCGCCATCCGACAGCGCATCCAGCATATAATTAAGTCCATTTGCCGATTCATCCTCAGTGACCACCGCCACCTTGATATTCCTGAACATCTCATCCTGTTCATATATGTTGCCAAATGCCATGTACATGAATGTTGCAAGAAGCAGCGGGAATACCAGTGTCCAGAAGATCGACACCCTGCCTCGGACCATGATCTTTATGGTGTATAAAAAGTCCCGTATAAACATAATTCTCTCCTTTAATCCTGATTCATCTCAATTTTCCATATACAATACGATTTCAACGATCTCATATCTCTGCCCTGAATTTCGTTTAGTCTCTGAGCTCCTTGCCTGTGATCTCCAGAAATACATCGTTGAGCGTCGGGAGTTCCGTAACAACCCTGCCAAATGATATATCGTGCTCCTTGAAGAATTCCATGAGTCTCACCAGATTGTGTCTTCCACCAGAATATCTCAGCGTCAACATACCATCGCTATATTCCTCCTCATACATATGCGGCTGTCTGCGAAGCTCCGATATCTGTTTGCCTGTAAGTCCAAGCACCTCAACCTTGATGGTCTCAGTGTTCTTGATCATCTTCTTAAGTTCTTCCTTTGTTCCTACAGCTACAGACTTTCCTTTGTCCATGATGACTATCCTGTCACAGAGCTGCTCGACCTCCTCCATATAATGGGATGTGTATACGATGGTGGCACCTTCCTCATTCAGACGCTTGATCCCCTCAAGTATTCTGTTACGGCTCTGCGGATCGACCGCCACTGTCGGTTCATCGAAGAATATAAGTTTTGGCTTATGCGCTATTCCGCAGGCAATATTCAGTCTTCGCAGCAGTCCACCCGAGAGCTTCTTTGGAAGGAATTTCCTGTAATCCGCAATATCCACGAAATCCATTGTCTCCTCAACACATTTGCGTCTCTTCTCTTTGTCCTTTATATAGAGGCCGCAGAAGTAATCAATATTCTCATATACAGTCAGTTCATCGAACACCGCCACATCCTGCATTACAACTCCGATCTCTCTCTTGATATCGTAGCTGTCGGGCTTCATCTCTTTGCCAAATACCTTTATATCGCCCTTGTCAAATGTGAGCAGAGACAGTATACAATTTATAGTTGTCGTTTTGCCGGAGCCGTTTGGTCCAAGGAGTCCAAGTATCTCCCCCGCCTTCACCGTCAAACTGAAATGATCCAGCGCCAGTAGATCTTTATATCGCTTTACCAGATTGGTAACCTCTATTGCATTTTCTGAATTACTCATATATATCCTCCTGTTTTGATATCCTGTTTTTTGCCCCTCATTATCTTATGAGTGTCGTTCATAACATGATAGTCTGCACGCATCAGCATGCTACATTCTTTATTACATGCTCTCATTATATACACCCTTGATCTGTTTTCACAGTGAACAACGTCATCTTCACAATGTGACATTTGTCATATTTCTTTTTCCCTCATATTTATTTATAATAATTATTACACTAGGTTGCACACACTGCCCGGCACGGCTATTCAGACAGCACGATATATACTACAGCATTTTCTACATTATGGAGAATAATTATGAAACATCTCATCAACAAAGGACTCCTGCTGGTCTCAGCATTTGTCATGATATATGCGCATAATACTGCCACGGACACCCGGATCATCATCGCACTGCTCCTGTCGCTCATTGCCGGTGCGGTCTATCCGGCACTTGCCGGGATCTCCGCAGTGAACAGAGCCACCACGAAGGGCGCCGAGAACCACAGCAGAATATATCCATACATATGCGAGGCACTGGTATGCGCGTATCTTGTATCCGCATTCTGGCTACACCCAGTCTATATGTTCGTGTCCATAGTCAGCTACGACATGTACAGATACAGACAACGGCTGTCACCAGTCATACTTGTCCTGTTATCCATATACATGTGCGTCAACTATCCTCTGATGTCAGTTCTCCCGCAGATATGCCTCATCGCATTCTCATTTGCTATGAGCGTGTACTGCTGCCGGATAAATCTGCTGAGGGCTGAGCTTCTTGCCATGAGGGACAATACTGCAGAACACGACATGCTGGTTGCACAGAACACACGCCAGTTGCTGGAAAATCAGGACAACATGGTACTCACCGCCACCCTGTCAGAGCGAAACAGGATTGCCCGGGAGATTCATGACAATGTCGGTCATATGCTCACCAGATCCATACTTCAGACCGGTGCCATCAAAGTTATCAACAAAGACGAGCGTCTTGAGAAGCCCCTGGCACAGCTGCAATCTACGCTGGATACCGCAATGGACAGCATGAGAAAAAGTGTCCACGATCTACACGATGAATCCATAGACCTGCGCACTGCCCTAGATGATGTGATCAACAACGTCAGCGACATGGACATCTACATGGATTACGACATGTCAGATAAGCTTCCAAGAGAGATCAAATACTCATTCATCAACATAGTAAAGGAAGCCATTAACAATACGCTGAAGCACAGCAACGGCGACCATATGGATATCCGCGTGCGGGAACACCCGGCATTTTATCAACTGTATATAACAGACAATGGACAGAACATCCGCTCCGATCCATCCCCGGCACAAGGAAGCGCTTCTGGCGGTATGGGCTTAAATGGTATCCAGGAAAGAGTAAACAAACTTGGAGGCACAATGAAGATATCAACCGACGACGGATTTTCCATATTGATCAATATCATGAAAAGAGATTTTACAGACTGAATTCCAAACAGATATGCAAAATATCCTGATTATAAATAGGAGGAAACCGACAAATGAATGTAGTTATAATAGATGACGACCAACTGGTGGCACTGTCACTTCAGACCATACTCGAAGCCTGCGACGACATACAGGTATCCGCCACGGGAGGCAGTGGAGCTGATGCGATCAGACTGTACGAAGAATATCAACCGGATGTTCTACTCATGGACATCCGCATGGAGAACATAAATGGCCTTGAGGCTTCTGAGACTATCATGGCCTCTCACCCGGATGCCCGCATTCTTCTCCTGACAACATTTTCAGATGACGAATATATAATCAAAGCACTGAGTATCGGAGCAAAGGGATATATACTGAAGCAGAATTTTGAGAGCATCGCACCGGCAGTAAAAGCAGTATACAATGGACAGACTGTATTCGGGGATGAGATAGTTGGAAAACTCCCTGATCTTATTGGACATATGGACACTACCTCATCAGATGTCCAGCCATCGCCATTTGCCGGAATGGAATACGAACTCAGTTCCAAGGAAATGAATATTATCAGACTTGTTGCAGATGGTCTGAATAACAAAGAAATCGCATCAAGCCTGTATCTGAGCGAGGGTACAGTGAGAAACTATATCAGTTCCATCCTTGACAAGCTGCAGCTGAGAGACCGCACACAGCTGGCGTGCTTCTACTACAAAAAGCTAACCAATTGAGCAACAGTCAATACAACACTAAAAAGCAAGCCGCACGCCATCCTTGAATGACATGCGACTTGCTTTTTCTGTCTTACTGGGTCGTACCTGGGTGAGGGGTACTCATATACACTACTACTGAAGTGAGGCATCCACACTTACATATTCTGTTGAAATATATCCGATCGAGCCATCGTATAACTGAACTCCTATCCAGCTCTCATCCTGTGATACAACGTCGAACATCTCTCCACTGTTCACTGTAGCTATGATATCTGATTCTGATGACTGCTCTGTATGGACATACACACCATCATATATCACTGATGCTGTTACGCCCGGAAGCACCTCTGAAGGGGTCTCTTCTGTTGTCGCTTCCTCTGTTGTCACTGCCTCGGTAGACGCTGAAGTCACAGACTGTATACTACCTGATGCATTGCTGGCAACTCTGGCCGTATCGTTGGCCGATACTGAACTTCCTGCAGGCACCACTGCGTCGATGGCAAGCTGCACACTGCTGTCTGCCATCATCACTGCCTGACTCTTGTTGATAGTCACACTATCATTCGCATATAATTCATCCGCAAGCGGGTCAGCCTTCTCTCCAAAACTTATGACAGCAAATACACAAAGAGCCATTACAACCACAAGTGCTGTCATCAAAATGTTATGTCTTAAATATTTATAACTGAGAACATTCCTTCTCATGTGATCTACAAATCTTCCAAACTTACTGCGTGATCTAGTCATTAATTTTTCCTCTTTTACCCTTAATCCAAGCTATTTTCTATGTAGTATTTCGTAATCTAATTTTTACAAAGTTACCGCATTTGTTACATTTCTGTTAAATATAATACACTACACATGTGCATGTGTCAACTGATTCTGACAAAAAAATACCAATTTCTAGTGGTTTTACACAACTGTTTGTAACGACATGTTGTGTTTTGTAACATTTAACTTTTCTGCTGAAAAAAGCGCATTTTCGTGGTATCATATGACATCATACAGTCAACAAAAGGAGTACATTATGAGACTTGATAAATTTCTAGTTGAAATGGGGATCGGCAGCCGCAGTCAGGTAAAGCAGTATGTGAAAAAAGGCACTGTCACCGTCAATGGTGCCCCGGTTAAATCCTCAGATGTAAAGATAGATGAGAACAACGATACTATAAAATATAATGGCAGGATTCTGAATTATTCTAGATACAGATATTTTCTCCTGAACAAACCTGCGGGGTGTGTAAGCGCCACCAAAGATAACGTGCATCAGACCGTTATCGATCTGCTAAAAGGAGAAAATACAAAAGACCTGTCACCCGTGGGACGGCTGGATATAGACACAGAAGGACTTCTACTTCTGACAAATGACGGAGCACTGACCCACCATCTTCTGTCTCCTGCACACCACATTCCCAAGACATATTACGCAGAGATTGACGGATATGTAACAGATGATACCATAAACCTTTTCGCCACAGGTGTGGATATCGGAGATGAAAAACCTACACTGCCCGCAGATCTGCGCATATTATCTTCCGACAGCACCGCTGCCAGATCGGAGATCGAACTCATAATAACAGAGGGACGTTTTCACCAGGTCAAGCGAATGTTTGAGGCCGTTGGCATGAAAGTTACTTTTCTGCGAAGAATTGCAATGGGTGAGCTGAAGATAGACGAATCGCTTCCAACAGGTGCCTACAGAAGTCTCTCGGAAGAAGAGGTCAGTCTTCTCCGGTTCGATATGCCACAATAAAAATAGAGAACAGGAAATCCTGTTCTCTATTTTTATTTATGTTACTGACTTCTATTCTGTAATATATTTATCAAGGCCATCTGCTATTCCCTTGGCGATCTTGTTCTGATAATCGTCTGTTACAAGAAGTGCCTCCTCAGATGCTGTAGTCATATAGCCAACTTCCACTATGGTTACCGGAACTGTACTCCAGTTTATTCCGCTCATGGTATCCGTCTCCCATATTCCATCACTCTTAGCTCCTGTGGAAGCCAGAAGTCCTGATAAAACATCCGTGGCAAGACTCTTGCACTGATCATAGATAGCTGAATTATATGGATTAGATGATGTCTGACATACTGTCATCACACCTGTCGCATTACCGTCTGTCGATCCATTTGTATGGATCTTTATAACTGCATCTGCCTTAAGGTTGTTCGCATATTCTGCTCTCGTCGCATTACTTATATCAACATCATTCGATGTTCTGATCATCTTAACTGTATAGCCTCTGGATGTGAGCTCTGCCTCAAGCTTCTGTGCGATCTGAAGATTCAGCTCATATTCCTTTATTCCTGTTGATACACCTGTGTTGCCAACGGTTGCCTTTACTTTTGTCTCTGTAGCAGCAGGGCCTATCGGCTCGGTCTCTTCATTTGCATTCTGCTGATGTCCGGCATCTATAACTATCATCTTGCCCTCACCAACATTGGATGTAGTTCCCTGTTCTGTGGATGCATCCGATGAATTCTCTGTTGTCGCCTCAGTCGATGCATCAGACTTATCTCCTCCGCCTACGACCTCAAGGAGCTCTGAGAATATATAGTATTCCCCACCATCTATAGATACCTTGCTCCACTCATCGTTATAACCGATTCTGTCCAGCTCAACATCATTTGCAACTTCCTGATATATCTCTCCATCAGTTGATGGGCTCGTTCTGACATTCACATAGTCAAGAGTCTTTACTTTGTCATTACATATTGTAAAGCCATCCTTGTCCTTCTCCGGCTGTGCCTCAGTTGTTGCTTCCGTAGTCGCCACCGTCACTGCCTCTGTGGTCGCCTCTGTCTCCGTCGGATTGGCTGTGGTAGCATCGTCACCTTTGCTTCCGCATCCGGCAAATGCCAGCATAGAGGCAAGTCCAAAGCAGAGCACTGCATATTTTAAATGTTTCTTCTTCATGAGTATCCTCCGTAAGTGATTATTGAAGTTAAAAATACATCATCTTATTGTAACACAATCGTAATAACTGCACAAGTAAATTGCTCAAATACCTGATTTCACCATACTACATTTCAAATACTGCACCGCAAATCTTCTCAAGTTGTGCATAATCCTCCGCACTTCCAAGCTCCACCGCTGAATGCATAGCCAGTATCGGTATTCCCATGTCTACAGCTCTGACTGGCAGATAAGATGAAGCTATAGGACCTAAAGTCTGTCCTCCTGCCATACCCGACCTGTTCACCTGACGCTGTATCTTTATCTCCTGATTTCTTGAAAGAGCCATGATGACCGCAGATGCCTCACTGTCTGACACGTATCTCTGACTTGCACTTGATTTGAGTGCCACTCCGCGCCCCATGACAATCTGATTTGTCGGATCACTCTTCTCTGAATAATTCGGATGGGTTGCGTGCGCCACATTAAGTGACAGCATGAATGCATCTCTCATAAGGCGTCTTCCTGCTCCAGCCTCAATATCCAAGCCTTCCATGATACGCTTTATTATCTCCGACAGAAGCACCGAATCTGCTCCCTGCTTTGATCTGCTGCCTATCTCCTCATTGTCAAACAATGCTATAACATTTGTATTATTGCCATTTGTCTCTCTGCACATGGTGTCAACAAGCGCTGACACGGAAGTTACATTGTCAAGTCTCGGAGAAGCTATCATATCCTTATCTGCCCCAACTATCTCCATTCCATCCATGTTATACAGGTATAGATCATAATCAAGAATATCGTTCTTCAAAAGCCCAAGGTCATCTGCCACATACTGTAATATATCTTTGTCCTTCACAGTCTGACCATCCAGACCATATACAGGTATGAGCTCCTTCTGCACATTCATTTTCTCCCCGGGTGCATCCTTTCTCAGATGCGGTGCAAGGCTTGGCACTATGCACATGGCACGCTCTGAATCATACAGATACGTCTTCGGCCTGAACGGATCCGTGGTCTGCGCCATGACCTTGCCCGCGATTCCAAGCGGTCTGTCAAACCATGTCTCCTTGATAAGTCCGCCGTACGGCTCTACATTCAGTGTCTGGTAGCCGCTTCTGTTCATATCCGGCTGAGTCTTTATCTTGAGCATAGGAAAATCTGTATGTGCAAGGCCGATATTCAGCCTGCCATACTCAGGCATCTCCCCTGCGGCAAACGCCACCATCATAGATGAGTATGGCTTCACATAATATCTTCCTCCGGCCGTGAGCTCCCAGCGTTCTCCCATATCAAGCTCCATGTAACCGTGATCCTGCAGCATGGCTTCACATTCCTTCACTACATGAAACTGTGTGACACCGGCGTCAAGTAGTCTGCAAAGTGTATCTATCATAATAAATTATCCTCCTTATAATGGTCGGTCGACAAACGCACACATCAGTATACTTTCTTATGTGCATCGTCTGCGTTCTCCACAAAGATTTTAGTACAAATCTTCAGCTTATACAATTCCCTTACTTCTTATTTTAGCTTAATATCCACATCTGATATTCAAGTTTTTTTATCGCAATGTGAATCTTCTCTTGCCCTGTCATTCAAAAGGCTGTATAATCGCCAATAGATACTTTAACGCTTTTATGCGTCAAACTGTTAAAGGAGAACGTAAAATGAATGATTTTTCAATAGGATTTATCGGTCTGGGACTTATCGGAGGATCTATTGCCAAATCCATCCACCGCATTTTCCCTGATTACAGAATAGTCGGCTTTGACAATAATCTATCTACACTCAAGGAAGCTGTCTCCGATGGGACACTGACTGAATATACAGATGATATCCATACCATAGCAGAATGTAACTATATCTTTCTGTGCGCACCGGTCCACTATAATATAGAATACCTGCGCCAGCTCAAGCCATTTCTTACAGACAGCACCATACTGACTGATGTCGGAAGCGTAAAGCTCGACATATACGAAGCAGTCCAGGAGCTTGGGCTTGCCAGGTATTTTGTCGGCGGACACCCTATGGTAGGCTCTGAGAGATCTGGCTACGAAGCGGCCACCGACAGGCTCATAGAGAATGCCTATTACTTCATCACACCTGCAGACGGAGTTCTGCCGGGCAAGACTGAGGAGTTCTCCACATTTATCGGAGATCTGGGCGCAATACCGATCACATACTCACCTGTTGAGCACGACCGTATAACCTCTTACATAAGTCATGTGCCCCACGTCATAGCCGCCTCACTGGTCAACCTTGTCGCAGCGGCAGACAGCCCAGACAATATATTTAAATCACTGGCAGCCGGAGGCTTCAAAGATATAACCAGAATCGCATCCTCCAATCCAGTGGTATGGGAGCACATTCTTCTGGCAAATCCTGACAATATCGTAAACGGTCTTCAGGAATATGTTGAGCTTATAGACAAAATGATTTATCATATTAAACAGCGCGATGCGGCTGGGATAAATGCTTTTTTTGCATCCGCCAGAGATTACAGGGATTCCATTCCTAACAACAGCAGCGGTGTCATAAGAATGCACCATGAACTGTTCGTAGATATCCCTGACGAGGCTGGTGCGCTGGCAAAGGTGAAGCTTTTATCGCAGAGGCAAAG
>NC_021018.1:187788-191022 GCF_000210595.1 Coprococcus sp. ART55/1
CGTGAACATCTCATATCCGGGATTCTATGATGATCTGGGTGGGCTGGAGAGGTAAAATAGATATAGAGCTCTTTATAATAAAAGTCGCCACTGTTATCGTAGGATGCATAGCATCGTAGATAACAATGGCGACTTTGTTAATGTTTTTTTATCCTAATAATTTAATGATATCCTGATCTGTCCAATATTCATTTGGATATATAGACAAATCATCTTTATGTTTACGAATAATTCTCTTCGGACTCTCTGTGTTATCATAAACATGTAAAATATCACATATATCTATCAGCTCTTTTATATGCCCTAATGACTTATAATATCTATCTATAACCTTTGTGTGTTCCACATCATGCCCACCAGATGCTACCCTTGACTCTATTCGCAGGATATTTATTGCAGGATCAATTGTCAGCACAAATACACACTTAATAAAATATCCCTCCTCCTTAGCCTTCCTAAGTATATCCATTTTATATTCTGACGATAAAACAGTTTCGAATGTAAAATCTTCGTTTTCCTCTATGGATTCATATCTCATTTTATCCACAAGAATTGCAGCATCAATATTTGTCATTCCTGTCGACATAACTATATCGTCTGCATTTGTATACCTTCCGACTTTATCAAAAAAAGACGTGATTGTACTTTTACCAGAACCATTTGGACCAGCAAATACAAGAACCATCGGTTTTCTATTTTGCATATTTTATATCTCCATTTGCATATTCAATATATGCTTTTTTATTCTCTTTATCATATCCCGCTATTGGTTTTTTACATACTCTGGCTTTATTTATTGCAGCTTTAACCGCCTCAACAGCTCTGGCATCCATCTCCCGATCAGACAACGTTAACGTTTTACTTTCTTCTTCTCTTGATACTACATTTATTATCTTCCCACTTTTCGTGCTCACTGATTGTCATACAATCACCGCCTTTATACTTTTTATTATATATATAATTCATGATTTAAATAGTCTTATTTTATAATTCATTTTACCACAGTTCATGGACTATTCACAACAGCTTACTCCGTTGCCCTCTCAAACTCATCCGTTCCAGTATCTTCCCAGTTTGTCTTTCCACTACTTATCACTTCTCCACTGGAAAATACATATGCATAGATATCTTCTATTTCGGCGCTGCCATAATCATATGTTCCATCACCGCCTTTTTCAGTACGATACCTTACATACAGACCGCACTTCTCATTTTCTGACTTGCCATCATATACAATGTATTCCACTGTAGTGTCACTTTCAGACAATATACATCTTGATAATGACTCCGAGGCGCCGTAATATACTTCGAATTTTCCAGCTGTGGCATCTGAATATTTCTCAAAGATCGCCTGATACCCGACTGTAATTTCCTTATTTTCTGGCTGATCATTTACATCAGGATCAACAGAGGAATCAGTGGAGCTCTCTGCATTCTCCCTGCTGTCACCCGAAGCTTTTTCCGTTATCGCAGAGTCTTGTTCGCTGTCTTTTTCTATATCCGTATCTTCTCTTCTATATCTGGTCGTGAGACGTCTACTGCTGGTCTGCCCATTAAAACGCATGGTCACAAGCTCGTCTCGCTGTTCAGAGCCGGACACTACCACCTCCACACGATCAATATACCATGTCGTCTCGAGATTGCCGTCGTAAAACCTTGCACCGTCATTTGCCACTTCAAATGACCTATATGCAACCGTCTTCTCTTTGCCCTTCAGCACCAGTCTTCCATGGGCAGCTCCAAATGGAAAATCCGGGTCGCCAACAGAATAGATCACAAGCTCATAATCACTATCTGGAGACGTTGACACACTTATCTGCTCAGCTTCGTAACGCGTCTTATATCTAACATAACCTAATGGCAGCAACACCACCATTACCAATATGCAGGCTATGATAACAACATACTTTGGTATCTTATTCATGACTATTTCCTGCCTGTCTCCTCATACATTCCTATCTTCTTCATGTTTATATAAAATTCTAAAAAATTAATTATTATTCTGCGAACAATTGGCCGCATCAATGGCAATCACAAGCATAAGTGCCATGATCTCATCACCCGGATCTGAGATATCAAGTGTGTATGTATCTCCCCAGCTGAGAAGCTGCTTTGCTATATTTGCCACCAGCCTGCTTCCAGATGTAACATTGTAATTCCATGAAAGGAAATCTCCATCACACTGCCATCCACCATACTCAATACTGTACGATGGCTTGAAGAATGTAAATTCCTTCCTGATACTTCCACACGGTCTGCCACCCACACTGATGTCAAATGTAGGCAGGAATGTGAATAATCTCTGACTGATAAGACCTATCTCATTTCCCGCAATGTCATATACGTGAACCTGATGCGTCAGCCGGAACGCCTCCGACTTCACAAAATATTTTTTGTTTCCCCATTCATCATATATATCGTAGGTATCTGTCCAGGCAAATACCCGTTGTTTTATCATAAGTCTCATGAAACCACTCCTTATATCATATGTCGACGTGCATAAGCGCTATGACATGCGCACGCCTACTCAACTTGCGCTCATTATATGACATACCCCGGCACCACCAGCTTCACCACGTAAGACACCACAAATATCCCAAGCCACACATACACATACCACAACCGGAATCTCACAAGCGGTGTCCTGCCATTTGTGGCAAGCCTGATCGTATTGCCCACCAAATATATGATGCAGATGCACGCCAGATACACAGTCGCCACATGGTAATACATAGCCGTCAGAATATGTCCGTGGAGCATGGCAAGTACAGCCCTTGTCGTACCGCATGCGGGACATATCACCCCTGTAAACCGGCGTATCTGACACCCCTCAAGCCATGAGGTATCCGGCAGGACACGAAGGAGCAGTATATATACCGCCGTGCCAATAAGCAGTGTTATGAGCACTGCTATCTCCGCAATATATAACTGCCCCTCTGTATGTCCTAGAAGTTCAAATAATCTATATATTTTTCCGCTATGTCTTCCTGCGTTCTTATGTTCCATAGAATATCCTTTGTCTCTATTGAATGATTTCCGCCCTCGTATTTATACAGAGGGATGTTCTTAGCCTCACAAAGTCTTGTCAGCTCACCCGTGTTCACAAGCGGATCTGCTGTGCCATGAAAAGCTATGCCATTTGAATTGGCATACTGCATGGTGATCTCAAGCGGAGTGAAGTATATATTTCTCACCTTCAGCCCCATCTCTGCCACATATCTTGCAGATATAGCC
>NC_021018.1:191555-193845 GCF_000210595.1 Coprococcus sp. ART55/1
CAATCAAGTGCTTTATTCCAGCCATCATCAAATACCTTCTGTATCTTCTCCGGAAGCTGTCCCGAAAGCTTGCCATATGTCACATCAACAATCTCATATCCATGTGCCATCATATATTTTTTACTATAGTAAAGTAATGGCTTATCGGTGTGATATCCTATTCCCGGGAATACCACACATATCTTCTTTCCCATGTATCTGTCTCCTCTCCGGATATAAGGCCCATCCAGAGTATATAAATTATCAGCACCCCTATTACATCATGCCTTTATTCTAATCGTCCTGATCCTTCTGCTATTTTATCAGCATAGCATCGCCAAATGAGAAGAATCTGTACTTCTCCTCAACCGCCACCTTGTACGCCTCAAGTATATGCTCTCTGTCGTAGAGCGCAGAAACAAGCATAAGAAGCGTTGACTCAGGCAGATGGAAATTCGTGATGAGCGCGTCAATAACTTTGAACTTGTATCCCGGATAAATGAAAATATCCGTCCATTTGCTGCCTGCATGAACTGTTCCATCGTCGTCCGACATAGACTCAAGAGTTCTGGTACTTGTCGTTCCAACGGACACAACTCTTCCGCCTGCAGCCTTTGTCTCGTTAATCATATCAGCAGCATCCTGCTCTATGATACAGAACTCAGAATGCATGTGGTGATCTAGTATGTTCTCTTCCTTCACTGGTCTGAACGTTCCAAGTCCGACGTGAAGTGTTACATGCGCGATCTTTATTCCCTTTGCCTTGATCTGCTCAAGAAGCTCTGTTGTAAAATGCAGTCCGGCGTAGGTGCTGCCGCAGAACCGTCATGCTCTGCATAAACTGTCTGATATCTGTTCTTGTCCTCAAGCTTATGTGTGATATATGGAGGGAGTGGCATCTGTCCCAGCTCGTCAAGGATCTCCTCGAATATTCCATCGAACTCAAATCTGATGAGTCTGTTGCCCTCCTCAACTATATCGACGACCTCACCCACAAGTTTGCCCTTTATAAGTCCTGTCTCAGGGTCAGGTTCATTTGACTCTGAACCAAATACTATACGAGCACCCACCTTACACTTTTTGCCCGGTTTTACCAGAGTCTCCCATGTACAGTCGTCCTTTCTCTTCAGAAGAAGAACCTCTATGGATGCTCCCGTATCCTCCTTGACGCCCATAAGTCTCGCCGGAAGAACCCTTGTATCGTTGATGACCAGACAGTCTCCCGGATTCAGGTAGTCTATCACATCATAAAAGTGCTTGTGCTCTATCGTATTATCTTTTCTGTCCAGGACCATGAGACGTGACTCACTTCTCTTGAGGAGTGGATCCTGTGCTATAAGCTCCTGTGGCAGATCATAGTAAAAGTCTGTTAATTTCATCATATCGTAATTCCTCACATATTTATTAACACAAAAATAACTGTCTGACGCTGGATATATACAATATCTCCGCGCCAAACAGTTACATATTATACTACTATCACAAATTTTTCAAGGATAGCGCCTATTACGCTCTGATCTCTATTCCAAGCTTTCCAAGCTCCTTGAGAATCTTGGCAATGATTCCATCGACCTCTGACGTCTCAAGTGTTCTATCCTTAGCACGGAATGTCATTGTGTAAGCCACTGACTTCTTGCCCTTGGCGATCTGCTCGCCTTCATATACATCAAAGAGCTTGTAGCTCTCAAGCAGCTTGCCGCCACATTTCTTTATGACTTCCTCTATCTGTCCGACAAATATTTCCTTGTCCACAACAAGACTCAGATCTCTTGTACTTCCAGGGAACTTTGCAATTCCTTCATACTTGATGTCGAAGCTTGACAGCATAACCAGTGTAGGCATATCTATAACTGCAACATATACCTCCCCCTTAAGGTTGTAGTTGTCACATACCTCAGGATGTACCTGTCCGATAAATCCAATTGTCAGGTTGCCCTTCTTGAGCTTTGCCTGACGGCCCGGATGAAGGAATGTGTACTCTGACTCAGGCTCGTATGTCACCTGTCCCTTGAGACCAACCTTGTCTGTAAGCTCCTCGAGAACTCCCTTGAGATCAAAGAAATCTCCCTGACCATACATACCGATAGTAAGCTTCATTCTCTCCTCTGGAAGCTCTGTGAGTGGAAGTGACTTTGGAAGGTATACATTTCCGAACTCATAAAGTCTTGCGATCTTGTTCTTTCTATTATAATTTGTTGCCAGTGATGTGAGAACACCGTTCAGTGATACTGTTCTCATGATACTGAAGTCCTCGCCAAGAGGATTTGCTATTGTAACTGTCTTTCTGAACTCGCTGTCAGCAGGCAGTAGC
>NC_021018.1:194293-214299 GCF_000210595.1 Coprococcus sp. ART55/1
TAGGGCTCTCGAATGAGTAGCACATACCGCCAGAGAAACCATTTGCCTCAAGGACATCCCTTGCGATGGCATTGATCATCTGGTCGTATGGGAGCTTACCAACTGTAGCCTCACCTCTTGGAAGTGATACAGGGATGTTGTCATATCCGTAGAATCTTGCAACCTCCTCTGCCAGATCTGCCATACAGTTCAGATCCTGTCTGAAGCTTGGCACATCCAGAGTGTTTGTCTCTGCATCGTATGTGAGTCCAAGTCTGCCGAAGTAGCACAGCATCTTCTCAGGCTCGACATCTGTTCCGAGAAGCGCATTCATCTTGTCCGGCTCAAATGGAAGCTTCTTGTCCTGTACAGGATTTGGATATACGTCAACAGCTCCGCCGACTACCTCACCTGCGCCCATCTCCTCGATGAGCTGACATGCTCTGTCTATTGCCTCCATTGCAAGATTTGGATCAAGTCCCTTTGTGAACTTTGCTGCCGCGTCAGTTGCAAGTCCGATTCTTCTCGATGAAAGTCTGATATTTGTTCCATCAAAGCAAGCTGCCTCAAAGAGCAGTGTATCGATACTGTCTGTTACCATGGAGTTCTCTCCACCCATGATTCCGGCGATACCGATCTCCTTCTCACCGTCACAGATCATCAGAACATCATGATCAAGCTTTCTCTCCTGTCCATCAAGTGTTACAAATGTATCTCCGTCATTTGCACGGCGAACAACGATCTTGTTGCCGGCTATGGTGCTGAGATCATATGCGTGCATTGGCTGTCCGTACTCTTCCATAACGTAGTTTGTTATATCTACAAGGTTGTTGATCGAACGGATTCCCTGTGAAGCAAGTCTCTGCTGCATCCACTTTGGTGAAGGTCCGATCTTCAGGTTCTTGACAACCCTTGCTGTGTATCTAGGGCAGAGGTCAGGATCCTTTACCTCTACTGATATATAGTCATTGACATCCTCGTCATTTCCTGTCTTTGTTACCACTGGTGGGTAAAATGACTTGTCAAATGTAGCTGCTGCCTCTCTTGCCATACCGATCATTGAGAAACAGTCAACTCTGTTGGATGTGATCTCGTACTCAACTACCACATCGTCAAGTCCAAGTGCCTTCACAGCATCATCGCCCGGCTTCACACCTGACTCCACCGGGAATACATACACGCCATCCTCCGGTGCTTCCGGATATAAGTCTCTTGACGAACCAAGCTCCTCTATACCGCACATCATACCATTTGACTCAACGCCTCTGAGCTTGCCCTTCTTGATCTTGATTCCGTCAGGGTACTCATTGTTGTCGCCGTGTGCTGCCGCAACCTTACCACCGTCAAGTACAAGTGGGATGAGATCATTGACCTTTACATTCTTTGCTCCGGTCACGATCTGAAGAGGCTCCGCCTGTCCAACATCTACCTGACATACTACAAGCTTGTCCGCATCCGGATGCTTCTCCATAGTGAGAATCTTGCCAACAACGATCTTGTCAAGATTCTTATCCTTCTGTTCGTAACCCTCTACATGTGATCCTGAGAGAGTCATGGCATCTACAAACTCCTGAGCTGTCACGTCCAGATCAGGAACATATGCCTTTATCCATGAAATTGGTGTATTCATCTATTCGTCCTCCTATTTATCATTGAACTCCAGCCATGCAAAATTTGCCTTCGGCAAATGGCTGGAGCTGCATGTCAAGTTTTCACAGAAAACTTGACACATACTTAAAACTGGTCTAAGAATCTCATGTCGTTCTCGTAAAGAAGTCTCATGTCATCTATCTCATACTTGAGAAGTGTTACTCTCTCAAGTCCGATTCCAAATGCAAATCCTGAATATACCTCAGGATCTATTCCACAGTCGCGGAGAACCTTTGGATGAACCATACCACAGCCAAGGATCTCTATCCAGCCGCTGCCCTTACATACTCGGCATCCCTTGCCGCCGCACTTGAAGCATGTGATATCACACTCTGCTGAAGGCTCTGTGAATGGGAAGTGGTGAGGTCTGAACTTGACCTTTGTGTTCTCACCGAAGAACTCCTTTGCCCACTGCGCCAGTGTTCCCTTGAGGTCAGCCATGGTGATTCCCTTATCTATTACAAGTCCCTCTACCTGATGGAACGATGGTGAATGTGTTGCATCTACCTCATCAGCTCTGAATACTCGTCCAGGTGAGAGGATTCTGATCGGAAGATTGCCCTTCTCCATGATTCTTGCCTGAACAGGTGATGTCTGTGTACGAAGGAGGATATCCTTTGTAACATAGAATGTATCCTGCTCATCCTTTGCAGGGTGATTTGCAGGAATGTTCAGCAGCTCAAAGTTGTACTTGTCATACTCTACCTCTGGTCCCTCAACTATCTCGTAACCCATACCGATGAATACTCTCTCCAGATCTTCAAGTGCTATCTGGTTTGGATGTCTGTGTCCTGTAAGCTTCTTCACTCCTGGAAGAGTTACATCTATGGTCTCTCTCTTCATCTTCTCTGCACGGAGTGCCCTGTTGATGGACTTTGTCTTCTCATCAAGGGCTGTCTCGATGGCCTGACGCGCCTCATTTACCATCTGGCCTACCTTTGGTCTATCCTCCGGTGCTACATCCTTCATGCTTTTGAGAACCTGTGTGAGTTCTCCCTTCTTACCGAGTATCGCCACCTTCACATCGTTAAGTGTCGATACAACCTCTGCGCTCTCGATCTTGGCAAGAGCCTCTGCCTTTATGGCTTCCAACTTGTCTCTCATCGTGTTTCTCCTTTTTCTATTTATAGGGATTTCAATGTGGATCCTATATTAATTACTTCCATATATAAGTCACGGAATTGCTCGACTACGGCTTCCGCAATTCCTACAGTAATTCGCGCTCCGCCCTATCGGGCTATACGCTCATTCCTCTTTTTGGCGTTTACCGGGATTGCTCCGCTCTGCGCGCTCTCTCAATCCCTGCACGGCATTCACACTCCGCCCTCCCGGGCTCCGTGTTTCATGTCGCGCGCGGGTGACAAATGTCTGCTGATGCATGCGAGCAAGCTCGCGCATCGCAGCCGCTTGTCACCCTGTAAACGCAAAAGTCCCTAGCATGTTATACATACTAGGGACGAATTATATCCGCGTTACCACCCTGATTCCAGACACTCTATGTATCTTGTCCATGTCTGACTCTCATTAGACGTTTGTCGCACGTCACACGCCACAACCTACACAGACCAACATCTGTCATCTGATAAAACAGATATCTTCAATCCTTCAGCCGTGGTGGCTCTGATGTGAAATTAAATACGCACTCTTACCTGACCTGGCTTTCAGCCGCTGACCCGGTCTCTCTGATGGCGACATACGTATCTTTTGCATCGTCACTGCCTGTAGAGATAATATACCTACATGTGGGTGTTAGTCAACATCTTTTTTGTCATACTGTCATGATCAACAACAATTCAATTTTCAGAAATATTATATAACTTGATTGTGAAAATAAACCTTACGAGTACCATACTCCTATTTAATCATCTTCCCGTTTCTTTTTCTTTATTTGTAAAGCAATTGATGCCAAAAGTAATATCCAGCCTATCAATAAGATTATATAAAACATCACCTTACCAAAATCTCCTTTTAAGATAAAATCGATTGCAAACAAACATGCACTAAGCACTAACAGAAGTATAGCTTTTTTTTCTCTCATATATTTTCTCCTTTTTATATCAAAATCGCTTTATATCTTTCACTCTTTATTTTCTTTGTATCTGCAAGTCTTCCTTTACTATTATACGTAAGTAAATAAATATCAAATCCATCTTTACTGCTATTTGTTACATATTTAAATCTATATCCCCAGTTTTCAATACCAGGAGACCTAATATCAGTACTTCCATAGTTACTTATTATATCTGAAAGAAGCGTAGACAATGTATACCCTGTTGCTAGACTTGCTGTGACTGCCCCCTTAGTTACCAAAATATCAATTGCCACTCCACCAGAATAGGAGGCTTTTATTTCATTTATCTACTTCTACATCAACTTCTTCGTCCATATTTAAATGTCGATTTTTTCGCATCCGCCTCTTCTCCGCACGCTTTTTCTTCCTCTCAAGTCGTCTCTTCTTACGCCCGGCCTTGTGCGCACGCCTTCTTATTCCCCGGATTCCATTATCCATGAATTTGTTGATCTCCGCGCCTATCAGCATGACGTACATACACATGTAAAGCCACAGCGCAAGCAATATCACACTTGCAAGGCTTCCATACATATATGTGTTGATTCCCACTATATTGATATAGCTCGATACGCCAAATGACAAAAGCATCCAGAGTATGGTCGTAAATGCAGCTCCCGGCACAGCGGTCTTGATCCTCACCCGCTCAACCGGCAATGCCCAGTATGCCACGATCATAACCCCAAACAAAACCGTAGGGGCAAATGCTATCTTGACGATCGACAGGATATTCGCAACGGTATCCACCAGTTGGAATCTCTCCACCGAATCCAGCCGCACCAGCATTTTTGACACAACTACATCGCCGAGGATATATATGACCATAACCGCCACCAGCATCACACAGAATATCAATGTATACAGAGTGTGTATCGCTCTTCTGAGGAAATAATTGACGCTGTCCTCCTTGCCTGCCATGAAAGTGAGTCCGCGGCCTATAGCCATTGTTCCCTTTGACGCCGACCACACTGTGAGCAATATGGTTGCTGTGGTGGCAAGCAGTGAGCTCTTGCTGTCGAAAATCTCTGCAAACATGAATTCAAAATTGGAATTGATCTCCTCCGGGAACAGTTCCTTTATTATCTCCAACACCTGGGTCTCTGTGAATGGCAGATATTTGACAAATGTAAGCAGCGTCATCGCCAGTGGAAACAGTGACAGCAGCAGGAAAAAAGCAGACTGTGCCGCAAATGCCGCCACCTGATCCTTATTCATCTCTGCCATAAACAATCTGACTTTATGGTATATGAGCACTATGCGCTTCTTTAACTTCATAATTAGTGATTCTCTCCGTTACTTTTCAACCGAACTGAGAACTGCTCCGTTGTAATAATGGCTTATTATCTGCGCTGCAGTATATCCCAGCTTTGCCAGTTCATTTGCACCATTCTGACTCATTCCGACTCCATGTCCGTATCCGCCGCCCTTAAGTGTGTAGAGTCCTGTGTCATTATCCTTCTTTACATAGTAGAAATTACTTGGAACGCCTGTCCAGCCCGTGAGCTCTGATCCATCCTGCTCTGTTATAGCCTTGCCATCCGTGGCGAACAGAACTCGGATATTGCTCTGGCCGCTGACTACCACGCTTCCCTTGTCACCTGTTATCGTAACTTCCTTCACAAGTCCACTGTCATCTCTTCCCGTCACCATTATTGACTTGATCTTGCCAACCGATGTCGCAGACACATCCGAGCATCTTGAAAGGCCGGTCTCAACCGCATTTCTCATCTCATCTTCTGTGTATGTAACCGTCCACCTGTACATAGGAAGATTTCTCTCAACCACATCTGTGTCTGTCTTGCCATCCATGAAATCCCTGAATGCCGCTTCATCGCTGAAATATGGGATGTCCAGCGCCGTATTCTGAATACGTGTACAGGTATATGGCATGCTTCCGCCCCACACCTGGTCACTCGTGGTAGTCGTTCCGCACGATGTTGAGAAATATACAGCATTTATGATCTCTCCGTTATATGTAGGTACAATTCCGGATGTGGACTGGACTGCATCTATGGAATTTCCCGTCTCAGGGAAGTTATTGTAGACCTGGCACGATGTTGTGTCATCAAGGTCTGCATTGTATCCCCTGTAGTTACTTCCAAGCTTTCTATATGTAAATCCTCTGGCACAGATTGCCATAGCCTTGAGTGCCTCCGGGCTGTAGCTCGATGAAACCTCACTTGACACTACCCCATACAGATACTGTTCTATATCTACCTGATTGATGATCATGTATCCCGACGAATCCTTTGTTATCTCAAGGGCTCCGTGATACCTCGGGGTGCCGCTTGATTTGCTGAGACTCGATACTGTTATCATTCCATCCGAACTCTCAGGCTCAACTATGATGGATGAGGCCTTGTTGTCGCTGCCAAGTGATACAAATTCATCCGCCTTGTAGGTTTTCTTCTTGCCATCGCTCGTCACGTTAAATCCTGTACTGCAGGTAAATTCCACATAGCTCTGATAATAATCTCCGCCATTTGTCAGGATGACTCTGACACTGTTCTCCATACCGGATATAACTACTGACGATCCGCCATAGCCGCTGCCCCCGCTGGTTCTGTCGGTGCCGGACGAGCTGCTGCCTTTATCCTCTTTCTTCTTTGAAGCCACAGTTCCTGCTCCCTGAATTGTGTAGTCATACTCCGCGATCTCTGTACTGTCCGTGTCGGCTTCAACATATTGCTTCAAATCTCCCACCGGATCATCCGGAGCTTCTATAACTATGGTCTCCACTGAATTGCCATCGTTGTTATCATCAGTCTCTTCGCCTACTCTGTTTTTACCTGTTATCATCATATATCCGACAACACATACCAGAATTATAGTTATGAAACTCACTATCTTAAAATTCTTATTGTATTTGATCTTCTGATACCATTTCTTCCTCTGATCTATTCGCATTCCCCTGTCTCCATTTCTCCGCAAATATATCCACATACAGAGAAAAAGCAGCATATACATGCTGCTTCTTCATCTTGTGTAATAAACTGAAATGCGCCCTTGCTTTTGAGTCCTAGCAGCGCTAGGTGGGCAACCGCAATTGTATATCTGCCTTCCACTAGAACTTATATAACGAGGCTTGACTTCAATAACAATGATATAGGAATCCCGTTTATTCAAATGTAGGTTCAAAATCACAAGAGACTTAATACATCTCAGCTATGAGCACATTATACCTTACCTTTACATCTCTTGCAAGAATTTTTCACGTGAACTTTAACCACTATAATTGACATTATATGCCTTCTTGAAATACCAATCTTACCTGTGTTAGAATGTAGATACTTATGGGAATTTATAATTATTTCCAAACATGAAAGGCAGGTGTTCACCAAATGGATAAAACCAGCTTACAAATGTTATTCGGCGTATTGCTCGGAGTATTTCTGCTTGCACTCATAGTCATGACTGTGGTGTATGTCAGAAGAAAGCTTGCCGATAAGCGCGAGGAGGCACTGAGAGATCTCGATCTCATGCAGGAAGAGGCTATCAGGGAGGAACAGAGCCAGAGCAAGGGGTACTGGATAAACCGTGATGACATCGAGGACGAGAATCAGGCTCATCTGCTCCGTTACTACCACTATTTCGATAATATCGATGAATGTATCCACGATCTCATAGTTGAGATGTATGACTGTGGATTTGTCAGGACAGAAGAGATATTTGTCGCAGCATACGGTGAGGAAGCACTCACACCTGATTCATTCATTTACATGACAGATGCTGACTGCGATCTGGAAAAGGCAAAGGCTGCACTTCCGCCTGTCAGTGAGAAGAACCAGAAGATCATCTATGACCTCTGGTGCTCATATGTCGAAAAGCTTCTGGACACTGTTGAGATACACACAACCGATGCCAACAAAGATATAATCAAGGACGCACTTATGGTTTATGGCCGCAAAAAGATAACCATACTCCTGCGCAGTCCAGAATAAAATAAAACCTTTCAAAGGAGATTTACAAAATGAAAGATAACTGTATAGTAGCTCAGTCAGGAGGTCCTACCGTAGCGATAAATGCTTCGCTGGCAGGTGTCATAGACGGAGTTAAGAAAAGCAACAAATTCACCAGAGTTTACGGTGCAATTCACGGGATCCAGGGAGTGCTGGACAATAATTTCATAGATCTGTCCCTCATGGCCCTCTCAAAATTTCCTCTGGTAAATACTCTGGAGCTCTCCCCTGCAATGTACCTTGGCTCATGCAGATACAAGCTTCCTGATTTTGAGGTTGACTCAAAACCTTATGAGATAATATTTGACAGATTTGAGGAATATCAGGTTGCTGCATTCTACTATATCGGCGGCAACGACTCTATGGATACAGTGGATAAACTCAGCAAATATGCAAAGAAGATCGGATCGGATGTGAAGATCGTCGGCATCCCTAAGACCATTGACAATGACCTGTGCCATACCGACCACACTCCGGGATTTGGCTCTGCAGCCAAGTATGTTGCATCCACCATGCTGGAGATTGCCCACGACACTTACATCTACCAGATACCAAGTGTTGTCATCGTGGAGATCATGGGCCGTGATGCAGGCTGGCTCACCGCTGCATCCTGTCTGGCAAGAAATGACTACAGTCCTGCTCCTCATCTCATATATCTTCCTGAGGTAGACTTCGATGAGGATCAGTTTATAGAGGACATCAAAAATGTATTAAAGACTTCAAGATGTGTCATCGTGGCCGTATCTGAGGGTATACATGATAAGGATGGCAACTACATCAGCGCAACTTCTGCTGTGGCAGACAAGTTCGGACATGCCCAGCTCAGCGGAACCGGCAAGGCTCTCGAGAGTCTTGTTAAGGACAGAATGGATATAAAGGTTCGTTCCATCGAGCTCAATGTCCTCCAGAGATGTGCAGCGCATATTTCCTCAAGGACAGATATCAACGAGTCATTTGCACTTGGCCAGGCTGCTGTAAAATACGCCGCCGAGGGAATGACTGCTGTTATGTCCACGATCAAGCGAGTTTCTAACGATCCATACCAGTGGATCATTGAACCTGAGAATGTATCTCTCATCGCCAACCAGGCTAAGACAATTCCGCTTGAATGGATCACACCTGAGAAGAATGACGTCACACCTGAGATGGAAGCATATCTCAGACCTCTTATAATCGGCGAGGTTTCCCTTCAGTACAAGGATGGACTTCCTATGTACCTGCCGGTAAACCACCTGCTTTAAAGAATAAAATATCCCTAACACCTCAATATCTGTGGTGTTAGGGATATTTTTTTTATTTTGTATATCCTACTGCAAATTAGTGTATCCGAGCAGCAGCTCTTCTACTGCCATGGCGGCCTCGCGGCCTTCGCGGATGGCCCATACGACCAGTGACTGTCCTCTGTGCATGTCTCCGGCTACGAATACCTTTGGAACATTTGTTGTATATGAGTTTGGACATGGAGTCTTGACATTTGTTCTCTCGTTGAGTTCCACGCCAAAGCTCTCTGCCACATATGTCTGACATCCGAGGAATCCGGCTGCGATGAGTACCACATCACAGTCAACGATATACTCGCTTCCCTCTATCTCTGTCATAGTCATTCTTCCTGTCTCAGGATTCTTCTTCCAATCGAGCTTCACACACTTGGCTGCCTTGACATTTCCGTCCTTGTCCTTGATGAATTCCTTGACTGTAGTCTCATATATTCTAGGATCATGTCCGTATACTGCTATTGCCTCTTGCTGACCGTAGTCTGTCTTGCAGATCTTCGGCCATTCTGGCCATGGATTGTCTGGTGTTCTTGTATCAGGTGCCTTTGGCATCATCTCAAGCTGTGTAACGCTGACAGCGCCCTCGCGGACTGCTGTTCCCACACAGTCATTTCCTGTATCACCACCACCGATGACGAGAACATTCTTGCCTTTACAATTCACGAACTGCTTGTCAGCAAAGCCCGAATTTACAAGGCTCATTGTCGTAGTCTTGAGGAAATCAACAGCGAAGTAGATTCCCTTTGCATCCCTTCCAGGTGCTTTTATATCTCTTGGATTGGCTGCACCACAGGCAAGCACAACTGCGTCGTATTCCTTGAGCAGATCCTCAGCCTTCACATACTTGAGGTTCTTGTTCTTAAGATAACCTGTCATCTGATCATCCTTCGGACACACAGCCTTCGCAGATGCCTTTCCGGTTGCAACCTCTGTGTTCAGTACGAACTTTATTCCTCTCTTCTTCATGACATCTATTCTTCTGTCTATGATCTGCTTCTCAAGCTTCATGTTTGGGATACCATACATGAGAAGTCCGCCCGGTCTGTCACTTCTCTCATACACAGTCACGTCGTGGCCTCTGCCGATCAGCTGGTCTGCCACGGCCAGTCCCGAAGGACCTGAACCTATGACTGCCACCTTCTTGCCTGAGTGAACCTTTGGCTGTTTATCATTTACAAGGTCATTTGCAAATGCATACTCTATGATGGCTCTCTCGTTCTCACGGACCGACACTGGATCACCGTTTAAGTTACAGGTACATGCTTTCTCACAGAGAGCCGGGCACACACGGCTTGTAAACTCAGGGAAACAGTTGGTCTTGCTGAGTCTTGCAAATGCCTGCTCAAGATTGTCGTTATAGAGCATATCATTCCACTCTGGGATCAGGTTGTTCAGCGGACAGCCCGATGTCATTCCGCATATGTTCATACCTGCCTGGCAGAATGGAACGCCACAGTCCATACATCTTGCAGCCTGCTTTCTCTGCTCATCACGGCTAAGCGGAGTGTGGAATTCATTGAAATTCTTGATTCTGTCCTTAGGAGCAAGCTCTGCGCTTGTCTTTCTCTCATATTCTAAAAATCCAGTTGGTTTTCCCATTCCTACTTACCTCCGTTCTTAACCTTGTAGAATGCTTCGATAGCTGCCTTCTCGCGGCTCAGACCCTTCTCCTCAAATGCAACTATCATATTCATCATCTTCTTGTAATCCTTTGGTATGATCTTCTTAAACTTTGGAAGATATCCCTCAAAGTCCTCAAGAATCCTCTTGCCTATCTCTGAATTTGTATAATTTACATGATCCATGATGAGCTGCTTCAGCTCGCTCACCTCGTACTTGTCTGTCACTGCCTCTATGGATATCATCTCTTTGTTAAGTCTCTTGTACAGATCGTTGCCCATATCAAGTACATATGCGATACCACCGCTCATTCCGGCTGCAAAGTTCTTGCCTGTTGTTCCAAGAACTACTACTTTACCACCTGTCATGTACTCACATCCGTGATCGCCAACACCCTCAACGACCGCCGTGGCACCAGAGTTACGAACTGCAAATCTCTCGCCGGCAACACCGTTGATGAATGCCTTACCACTTGTGGCACCGTACAGTGCAACGTTTCCTATGATGATGTTATCCTCATGCTTGTACTTAACTGAACGAGGCGGATAAACTATCAGCTTACCACCTGACAGACCCTTGCCGAAGTAATCGTTGCTGTCGCCCACCAGCTCAAGTGTAAGTCCCTTTGGAATAAATGCTCCAAAGCTCTGTCCGCCGGCGCCGTTGCATTTGACGATGTATGTGTCCTCATCAAGTGACTCGCCGTACTTCTTTGTGATCTCTGAACCGAATATCGTTCCAACAGATCTGTCTGTGTTGACCACATCAAGCTCAACGCTCTTCTTCTGTCCCTTCTCAAGTGCAGGTCCAAGCTTCTTCATGAGAATTCTCATATCTACTGTCTTCTCAAGCTGGAAGTCATAGACATTCTTCTCGTGATACTTTACCTTGTTCTGTGGCATATCTATATAAGGATTGTTAATTATCTTATCAAGGATGACATTTCTCTCATCTGCTCTGTCGCTGCTCATGAGGAGATCTGAACGTCCAACCAGCTCATCGACTGTTCTGACGCCGAGCTTGCTCATGTACTCTCGAAGCTCCTCTGCTATGAACAGCATGAAGTTCTTCACGTACTCAGGCTTACCTCTGAATCTCTTTCTGAGTTCTGGGTTCTGAGTTGCTATTCCGACAGGACATGTGTCAAGGTTACATACCCTCATCATGACACAACCCATTGTTACAAGCGGTGCTGTTGCAAATCCAAATTCCTCAGCTCCGAGCATTGCAGCTATCGCAACGTCACGGCCTGTCATCAGCTTACCGTCTGCCTCAAGGATGACCTTATTTCTGAGATCATTCATGATAAGTGTCTGATGTGTCTCTGCAAGTCCAAGCTCCCAAGGGAGTCCTGCGTAATGGATGGAGTTGTTAGGTGCTGCTCCTGTTCCTCCGTCATAACCTGAGATCAGGATGACCTGTGCTCCGGCCTTTGCAACACCGGCCGCTACTGTACCTACACCAGCCTCAGACACAAGCTTTACTGATATTCTCGCATCACGGTTTGCATTCTTGCAGTCGTAGATGAGCTGTGCAAGATCCTCTATCGAATATATATCGTGATGTGGTGGTGGAGAGATAAGGCTTACTCCCGGTGTCGAAAGTCTTGTCTTTGCGATCCATGGATATACCTTTCCGCCAGGGAGATGTCCGCCCTCTCCAGGCTTTGCTCCCTGTGCCATCTTGATCTGTATCTCCTTGGCACTCACAAGGTATCTCGATGTAACGCCAAATCTTCCTGATGCTACCTGCTTGATGGCTGAGCATCTATTCTTGCCATCCTTGCCGATCGTAAGTCTCTCTATCGACTCACCGCCCTCTCCTGAATTGGACTTACCGCCCAGCTCGTTCATGGCGATGGCCATACACTCATGTGCCTCCTGTGATATACTTCCGTAACTCATGGCACCAGTCTTGAATCTCTTCACAATCTCGCTTGCAGGCTCGACCTCATCGAGTGGAACCGGCTTGTCAGCGAACTTGAAGTCCATGAGACCTCTCAGGTGGAATGGCTTCTGCTCATCGTGGAGCGCTGCTGTGTACTGCTTGAACAGCTTGTAATCGCCGCGCCTTGTAGACTCCTGAAGAAGATGTATAGTAACAGGATTGTACAGGTGCTCCTCCTTGCCGCTTCTGAACTTGTGTGCACCGATGCTTGTAAGGGCAAGGTTTGTGTTAAGTCCAAGCGGATCAAATGCTGATGAGTGAAGATCATCAACTGTCTTCTCAAGCTCCTTTATACCAGAACCGCCAACACGGCTTACTGTATTTGTAAAGTATCTGTCCACAACGTCCTTTGAAAGACCGATACACTCAAATATCTGTGATCCCATGTATGACTGGATCGTTGATACACCCATCTTGGATGCGATCTTTACTATTCCGTGGCATATTGCACTGTTGTAATCATCGACAGCCGCATTGAAATCCTTGTTCAGCAGATGCGAATCTACCATCTGCTTGATCGTCTCTATTGCCAGATATGGATTGACTGCACATGCACCATATCCGAGAAGTGTTGCAAAGTGGTGTACATTTCTTGGATCAGCACTCTCAAGGATGATCGCAACCGCTGTTCTCTTCTTGGTTCTTACCAGGTGCTTCTGCATAGCTGATACTGCAAGGAGTGATGGTATTGCAACATGGTTCTCATCCACACCTCTGTCTGAGAGGATGAGGATATTTACACCGTCCCTGTAGAGCTTGTCGGCCTCGATAAACAGTCTGTCGAGAGCCTTCTCCATGGATGTGTTCTTATAATAAAGAATCGGAAGTGTCGCAACCTTAAGTCCCGGTACATTCATATTCTTGATCTTCAAAAGATCCGTATTTGTCAGTATTGGATGGTTGATCTTCAGCACATGACAGTTCTCCGGCTTCTCCTCGAGGATATTACCATCCTTTCCGAGATATACCGATGTGGATGTGACAACTTCCTCTCTGATCGCATCGATAGGTGGGTTTGTAACCTGTGCAAATAACTGCTTGAAGAAGTTGAACAGTGGCTTGTGGCTGTTCGAGAGAACTGCAAGTGGTGTATCAGTACCCATGGCACTGATTGCCTCTGCACCTTTCTCTGCCATAGGATATATGGTATTCTTGAAATCCTCGTAGGTATATCCAAATGCCTTCTGAAGTCTTGCTCTCTCCTCGTCTGTATACTCCTGAACTCTGATATTTGGAATCTTCAGATCAGCGAGATGTACAAGATTGCTGTCTACCCACTCTCCGTAAGGCTTTGCCAGCGCGTATTTCTCCTTGATCTCCTCATCAGATATAAGACGTCCATTCACTGTGTCGACAAGAAGCATCTTGCCAGGTCTGAGTCGGTCTTTCTTTACGATCTTGGATGGATCTACGTCCAGAACTCCGACCTCAGACGAAAGTACAAGGTAATCATCATCTGTTATATAGTATCTCGATGGTCTAAGTCCATTTCTATCAAGAACTGCTCCCATGAGCTCACCGTCTGTAAATAATATAGAAGCAGGACCATCCCAAGGCTCCATCATGGTTGCATAGTACTGATAGAAATCCTTCTTCTCCTGACTCATGGCTCTGTCGTTCTCCCATGGTTCAGGGATCGTGATCATGACAGCCATAGGAAGCGGTATTCCATTCAGTACGAGGAACTCAAGACAATTGTCAAGTCTTGCTGAATCCGATCCATCCGGATCAAGAACAGGCATAACCTTGTACATCTCATCCTGCATGATGGTCGACTCCATAGTCTCCTCACGGGCGATCATCTTGTCCTCATTTCCTCTTATTGTATTGATCTCACCGTTGTGGCACAGATATCTGTATGGATGAGCTCTGAGCCATGATGGTGTTGTATTCGTTGAAAATCTTGAATGAACAAGTCCTATAGCTGACTCATAGTCTGGATCCTGAAGGTCGTTGTAGAACTTTCTGAGTTCACCGACAAGGAACATTCCTTTATATACTATAGTCTTGCTGGAAAGTGATGGAACATACGTGTCATCATTGCTCTCCTCAAATATTCGTCTGACGAAGTAGAGCTTTCTGTCGAAGTCCATACCGGCCTTCACTGTCTCAGGTCTTCTGATGAATGCCTGCATGATGCATGGCATGACATCTATTGCCTTCTTGCCAAGGATTCCAGGTGTTGTAGGAACCTCTCTCCAGCAAATGAACTCCAGTCCTTCCTTCTCCACTATGACCTCAAACATTTTCATAGCCTGCTTGCGCGCCAGCTCCTTCTGTGGAAAGAAGAACATTCCTATTCCATAATCGCCTTCCTTTCCAAGGTCATATCCAAGCTCTGCTAAAGCCTTGGTGAAGAACTTATGTGATATCTGAAGGAGTATACCTACACCGTCTCCGGTCTTGCCCTCTGCGTCCTTTCCTGCTCTGTGCTCAAGATTCTCAACAATCTTGAGTGCATTGTTCACTGTGTCATGTGTCTTTATACCCTTGATATTGACAACGGCACCGATACCACAGTTATCGTGCTCAAAGCTTGGGTCGTATAATCCGGTATTCTCCGCTCTCTTATTCTCAATCATGTCCTGTTCCGTCCTTTCCATGTTTTTTGTCATTCACAACGATATTTTGATTTTTGCTTTTGTTTCTCAAGTAAATATTGTTATTTTTGTATTTTTCTCAAGTCGTTTATCGTTTTTGATATATTACTACCATTTACACTGTTTGTAAACAACTTTTTTCAATAAATTATCTGACAGTTTTCGATTAAAAAACAATGCTCTGTAATGTATATACAATTCTTTATGTTGTAGCCTTTCTTTAAGCATCGGATGTCTCATATCTCAATGTCTCCGATGCATAAAAAAGGAAGCCCCATATCTGAAGCTTCCTTGCTTAATTATTATGTTTAGTTTTTTATTCCTCGACGATCATTCCCTTTGGAGGAGTTGTTATCGTCCTAAGATCTCCATCCTCGTCGCTTCCATCTGATATTCCATCACCCGGAGCCTCCGTCGTCACCTTGACCTTCTGTGACTTAACACCTGATATGCTCTCTATATTGCTGCTTATCTGCTTTACTGTGCCTGATATGACGTATTTGTCAGCACCATACAGATATTCATGTAATGCCTCCACATTGGATGCCATATCAGCAGCCACAAGGCAGTTACCCTTGTCCGAGAGTTCCTTTGCCTCATATGCAAATGGGAATCCTGCGGCATCTACAACCTTATATCCAGCCACACTCTTGACAAGAGCATGTATATCGTCCTTGTTAAGACTTGTTGATATACATTTAAATGAAACATCAACAAATGAATCAAGTGAACCTGTGTCTGCGCTAAGCAGCTTGTCTATAACCTTCATGAGGACTATTCTCTGTCTCTCGGTTCTTGTTATATCTCCCTGGCCAGTGGATCGTATTCTTGAATATGCAACTGCCTGCTGTCCATCAAGAGTATACTCTCCTGCCTCAGTTATTCCTGATGAATATTTGCCTGACAGGCTTATCTGCTCTGCAAGGTTCTTATTGAAGTTGTTCACCTCTTCATCAATGACCTTGACATCAACGCCTCCAACGGCATCGATTATACTTGCCATTGCACTGAAATCAACTGCCACATAATCTGTGATATTCAGGTCGAGATTGGTATTCAGTGTGTTGATGGCTGTAACCGCACCGCCGAGCTGGTATGCGTAATTCACCTTCTGTGTGGTATCCATGGAACCGCTTGCTATCTCCATCAGAGTATCTCTGTATACAGATACAAGCTTGATCTCCTTGGTGCTCTCATTGATGCTCACTATCATTATACTGTCACTGTTAGTTCCTGCATTCATATTCGAATCTCTGGAATCCACTCCGTAGAGTGCAATGGCACGATATCCCTTGGTCGCATCCTTGACACCGTCATTGACAAGTATCTGATCTGCACTTATCTCATTGATATCCATCTCATTGTACTTCATTCTGGCATAATTCTTGACATATATTATACATATGAGTATAAACAGCGCAAGCAGGACAAAGAACGCTATCGCCCACACTCTTGTACTGATGTTAAGCTTCTTTCTCTCCGGATTGACAACCTTTGGATCAGCCTCATCGAGAAGGTTCTCCCTGAAGAACTTTTCGCTGTCTGACTCCTCGTCCTCCTCAGGCTCTTCCTCATCATCCTCAAGCTCCACTTCATCGAAGCCCAATGCTTTGCCTATGTCTCCAAGTCCCAGATCAGCCGTATCTGATTCCGAATAACTGAGCTTATCCTCATCAATATCCTTCTCTATACGCTCAAGCTCATCCATGTCCAGCATGTCATCTGTTCTTCGGGATGATACTGTCGAATCCTCTTCCACAGGCTCTGCCTCTGCAGCTTCCTCGACCTCATCGTCAAGGACAGGCTCCGTATTCTTCTCCAGAATATCTGCCGGCTCAGTCTTCTGTTCATGCTCTTCTACTGGCTGTGTGGCAGTTTCTACAACTTCCGCATCACTCTCCTGCGGCTCAGTGATCTTGTTATCTTCCTCAACAGGCTCTTCCTTTTTCTCAGCTTCTTTCATCTGCTGGCGGCGCTCAAGCTCCTGCTGAACCTTAAGCTTTCTTGCCTCTTCGCGGGCATTCTGCTCTCTCTCGAGCTCCAGCCTCTCAACCTCAGCCTTTGCCTTTGCAACATTTCTCTGGGTGCGTTCCCACGCCTCACGTCTAAGCTCCTCATGTCTTGTCTGCACATCTGTCTCAATATTGTCAACTTCTCTGAGCAGATTGTCCACAGATGAGCTTCCTGTGCTCTGTATACTCCTGCGTGGTCTCTGGGCAGCTTTTGAAGGTCTCTGCACGGTACTCTGATTGCTCTGTGTCCTCGGTACAGTGCCCTGTGTCCTCTTCACCGGACCTCTGTCCACAGCTCTGTCTGCTACAGGCTGTCCGGTCTGTCTCTGCTTTGCCCGGGCCTCACTCTTCACTCTTCTTGCCCTGCTGTCCTCGTGATAATACTCGTCATAATTCTCTTCCGGCTTCACAGGTCTGGAAATATTCTTCTGAGTCTTCTTCTCCGGCTTCTTTTCCGGTCTCTTATCAGCCTTTCTCTCCGGCTCAGGATCACGCCTTTTTTCTTTCTTCTTTTTATCCCCGAACAACAATGATCCTATCAATCCACCATCATCAAGATAATCATCATCGTCATCCAGCCAATCCATGTCCTCATCGTACCTGGATCTCATTCCATTTTTCTTCTTATTATCCATTGGAACTCCTTTTTCAAATATCTAAAAATGTCGTTACCTCGATTTATAATACATTATATTTTTTCCTTTTACAACATGTATTATATCTTAATTAGTATAAACACCTTCATATTAACACTATTTTATTTGACACATGATGTATAAAAAAGTATACTCGTATTAATAATGTCTAAATATCAATGCTTATTTTTTAAGGAGCAGGAAATGGATACTAACAATATTACTTTGTCGGTGGTTATGCCCGCCTACAATGAAGAACAGCACATCAAAGATAATCTTCTTGAGACTAGCCGAATACTCAGCCGTTTTCTTCATCATTATGAGATAATCGCTGTGAATGACGGCAGCAAGGACTCCACAGGCAAACTTATTGCCGAGGCAGCCGAAATGGATTCTCATATTGTAGATACAGGATATGATGTCAATCAGGGAAAGGGACATGCTATCACAACCGGAATTGCCAAAGCTTCCGGCAAATATATAGCATTCCTTGATTCAGACCTTGAACTGAGTCCATCTCTTCTCAAGCCATTTATGAAGCAGATGAGGGACACCGGTTCTGACATAGTCATAGGATCAAAGCTTCACCCTGAATCCAAGCTTGATTATCCTCCTATTAGAAGAGTCATGAGCTACAGCTATTATATTATGCTCAAAATGCTGTTTCATCTTGGTATCCATGACACCCAGACCGGTATAAAGCTTTTCAAAGCAGAAGTCATAAAGCCGATTGCCGAGAACCTTTCCATATCGGGCTATGCTTTTGATATTGAAATCCTTGTGGCTGCACACAGACAGGGATATTCGATATCCGAAGCTCCTATCGTCCTGAATTACAGCAGGGACGATGCATCAGATGGAAGAAGGATCAAGATCAAGGACATTTGGAAGGTATTCACAGACACTATTGAGATCAAGAAGAAATATCATTAATTTAGGGATTATACACGGATAGAGAAAATAAATACAAACTACACATTTATTAAGGAGATTTTTATGAATTACGAAAACGCTTACAAGCTTCTCGAAGAAAAAGGACAGCTACACTTATTAAAGTATTATGATACTCTCAGCGAGGCTGAACAGGCAGCACTCCTGAACCAGATCAGTGAAATTGATTTCTCACTTATCGATATGATCGGACACAATTCATCAGGAAGTGATTCTGATATCGCTCCCGTTGCAGCTCTCCAGATGGACAGCATTGCAGAAAAATATGATATATACAAGAACGCAGGCCTTGAAGCCATCAAAGCTGGCGATCTGGCACTGGTCCTCCTGGCAGGTGGTCAGGGCACCCGTCTTGGATTCTCCGGTCCTAAGGGAACCTTCAACGTCGGTGTCACCAAGGATATGTTTATATTCCAGCTTCTCATCGAGCACACCCTCGATATTGTGAAGATGGCAGATACCTGGATCCATTTCTTCATCATGACCAATGAGAAGAACCACGATGACACAACATCATTCTTCAAAGAGCATGACTACTTCGGTTACAATCCTGAATATGTTCATTTCTTTAAACAGGAAATGGTTCCTTCAGTGGACTTCAACGGCAAGATATATCTCGAGGAGAAGGGAAAGGTTGCCATGTCTCCTAACGGCAACGGTGGATGGTTCTCATCCCTCTGCAAGGCCGGCCACCTCGACAAGCTCACGAAATACGGAATCAAGTATATAAATGTATTCTCAGTTGACAATGTACTTCAGAGAATTGCAGACCCAGTATTCCTCGGAGCAGTTCTCACAGAGGGCTTCCTCTCCGGCGGAAAGGTTGTCAAAAAAGCATACCCTGACGAGAAGGTTGGCGTCCTGTGTACTAACCACGGAAAGCCATATATCGTCGAGTATTATGAACTCACAGATGCCATGCGTGATGAGCGCGATGCCAACGGCGATTACGCTTACAACTATGGAGTTACATTAAACTATATCTTCCCGGTTGACAGACTGATGAAGATCATGAATGAAAGTATGCCTCTCCACATCGTCAAGAAGGCTATCCCTTATGTCGGTGAGGATGGAGAGATCGTCAAGCCATCAGAGCCAAACGGCTACAAATTTGAGACACTGGCTCTCGATATGATCGCTTATATGGGAACATGTCTTCCATTTGAGGTCGACAGAGAGAAGGAATTTGCTCCTATAAAGAATGCTACAGGAAATGATTCTATAGACTCAGCCAGAGAGCTCCTCAAAAAGAACGGCTACACACTTTAATCCATGAATATATAACAAAATAACAGGTCGATGGTATATGCC
>NC_021018.1:215360-216842 GCF_000210595.1 Coprococcus sp. ART55/1
ACAGTCTTTCCGAGGTCATAGAATGCATCCTCAGACTCATCAAGCCCTTCCGGCTTCACATTTACAGGTGAAGGTATCTGTACCTTCTCGCCATCCCTGAGTGCCGTGGTCATATTTGATGCGATTCCCTCTGATGTCTCCTTCTGGAACATGATCTTTACCGTCAGGAGCATCAGCTTGAGATCAAGCCATATTGAATACTGCTCATAATAGGTAAGATCCAGCTTAACCTTATCTCTAGGGGTTGTGTTGTATTTGCCGTAAACCTGTGCATATCCCGTAAGTCCGGCCTTCATCTTGAGTCTGTAGTCAAACTCAGGGAATGTCTTTTTATAAAGCTCGGCGATCTCCGGTCTCTCAGGTCTCGGTCCGACAAGTGACATATCACCCTTGAGTACGTTGAAAAGCTGTGGCAGTTCATCAAGATGCAGCTTTCTGAGCCATTTTCCCACAGGGGTTATTCTGTCATCATCCTTCTTTGCAAGCTGTGCTCCACCTGCCTCGGAGTCCATCTTCATACTTCTGAACTTGATGATCTTGAACACCTTGCCATTCAGTGTCAATCTGTCCTGCTTGTAGAATATCGGTCCTCTGTCATACAGCCATATCGCAAGTGCTGATATGAGCATAAATGGTGAAGCTATGACAAGCAGTATAAATCCACATATAACATCCATGATCCTCTTAATGATCATATCGTCACCGGTAAGTCCCTGATTTCGTGATAAGAGGATAGGCGTATCGAACAAATGAATAGGCTCAGCTCCTAATATGATTATGTCGGAAAGCTTTGGCACAACATACGATCTGATGGAGTGTTCAAAACAATACTTCACAAGCTCATTTCTTATATAAGCCTTTGTCTCGCAAATGATTACTCCATCGTACTGGAGTATCTTCTCCTTGATCGCCTGCTCGCCCTCGCTGACATGTATTCTGTCTTCTATTACATACTTGTCCTTACGGGCATTGATCTTGTCTATGAACTCTATCGGAGTCTTATATCCATATACCAGCAGCAGATGCCTTGGCGGATACATCTTCGCATACAAAAATCTACACGCAAATATCCAAATCAATATCACTATCGTTTCAAGCCCGGTTACCTTTAACAATGGTACCGGATTTACATAGTCACGACAGATTATACAGAGCTGCAGGTAACCAACTACATTGGCACACACGAGAGCCAGCAGCTGTGAGTAAACTATATCAAGCAGTCTGAAGAATCCGACTCTGTAACCACCATAAAGCTTGGTGAAAAGTATGATGATTATTCCATACATTCCGATAACTGCCCAGTTTCCTCTTCTCCAGAACGGAAGCGTAAGCGTTACCTCATAGTCCCGGTACCACATGAGTCCAAACAGCACCAGCTCCACAGCGATGAGTACACAGGCCTCACCCACTGTTATGAGACGTTTGTATCTGTCCCTCTTTCTAACTCTTCTGTTTTCTTCCATATTTATAGCATCTCCCTAA
>NC_021018.1:217688-234731 GCF_000210595.1 Coprococcus sp. ART55/1
CCCCTTTCTGAAACCTGTGCAGGTCTCTTGTACTCTCTAGTCTGCTCAAATGCATATGCAGCTCTGATTATGGTCTTCTCGTTAAATGCATCTCCAACCATCTGCACACCTATAGGCATTCCATCCTTATCAGTTCCACATGGAAGTGATATTCCCGGAAGTCCTGCAAGATTTACAGGGACTGTGTACACATCTCCCAGATACATCTTGATAGGATCTGAGAGTGACTCTCCCATCTTCAGTGCTGTTGTAGGTGCAACAGGTCCGAGAATGATATCATACTTCTCAAACGCCTTGTCATACGCCTGTTTGATGAGAGCCTTTGCCTTGAGGGCCTTTACATAATATGCATCGTAATAACCTGAACTCAGCACAAATGAACCGAGCATGATTCTTCTCTTGACCTCAGGGCCAAATCCTTCTGAACGGCTCTTCTTGTACATGTTGTGAAGATCTGTGTACTCTGGTGTTCTGTAACCATATTTTACACCGTCGAATCTCTCAAGGTTAGAACTTGCCTCCGCCGATGCAATGATATAGTAAGCAGGAATAGCATACTCAACCATTCCAAGATCAAACTCCTCAACAATAGCTCCCTTTGCCTTCAAAGTCTCAGCTACTCCATACACGGCTTCCTTTATCTCAGGCTCAAGTCCCTCTGTGAAATAGTCTCTTGGAAGACCGATCTTAAGGCCTTTCACATCATCCACAAGTGCGCTTGTAAAATCATTGTCATCTCTGTTAACTGATGTTGAATCCTTCTTGTCATACTGTGATATGATCTCAAGGATCGTCGCACAGTCCTCTACATTCTTCGCAAGTGGTCCGATCTGGTCAAGTGATGAACCGTATGCTATAAGTCCGTATCTTGACACTCTTCCATAGGTTGGCTTGATTCCGGTAACACCGCAGAATGAAGCCGGCTGTCTGATGGATCCACCGGTATCTGAACCGAGGGCACATGGCACCTCCTCACCGGCAACTGCTGCCGCTGATCCACCTGATGAACCACCTGGAACTCTATTTGTATCCCATGGATTTCTTGTCTCACCAAAATATGATGTCTCGGTTGTACTTCCCATGGCAAACTCATCCATGTTGGTATGTCCTACTATAACCGCTCCTGCTTCCTTGAGCTTCACAACGGCCTCAGCAGTATATGTTGGAACAAAATTTGACAGAATCTTGGATGAACAGCTTGTCTGCACACCCTCCTGGCACATATTGTCCTTTATTGCTATCGGCACTCCTGCAAGAGGACCATTGAGCTCTCCCGCATCTATCTTCTTCTGCACTTCCTCCGCCTGGGCAAGTGCTCCTTCACGATCAACCGTGACAAAACTATTATAATCTTTCTCGCACGCCTCGATGCTGTCAAGACAGGCCTGTGTCGCTTCAACTACGCTCACCTGTCCATCTTTAATAGCTTTTCCCAGCTCTACAGCCGTCATACCCATTAAATTCACTTCAGCCTACCTCCTAGTCAAATGTCTTTGGCACCTTGTAGCAGCCATCCTTCTGCTCTGGCGCATTCTTCAGCATGTTCTCTCTGTCGTCTCCATTTACAACAACATCCTCACGGAACACATTGTTGTATGGGAATGTATGGCTCATAGCCTCCACACCGTCTGTATTAAGTTCATTCAGTTTGCTGACATAATCAAGCATGTCTGACATATCCTTCTTTGCCTGCTCCTTCTCCTCCGGGGAGAGCTCAAGCTTTGCAAGGATTCCAACATAATCAATTGTTTCATCAGTTATCGTCATGTTCTTGTTCTCCTATCTTTAATGAGCAAAAATAAAGAATGTGCCTTCTTATTATTCTGTGTCAAATAATGTAAACACATTCTCCCGCCATGGTATTTTGTACCACAAAATTCCTCTAAAATATATCACATCCTGGGATATTATGCAAGACTATGGGCATTTTTACCTGTATTACGCAAAACACCGCCATGTAAAACGCTGCATACATGGCGGTACTGTAACTCTATTTAAATTATATACAGTACTAACTGTATTTTACTAATGTCTCCCTAGCCTGACTATCTCCTGAACACGACCAAGCTGTAGCCCAGCTCTATGTCCTATTTCAATAGAATATGTCTACTTTCTTATTTTTTTATATATTAATATCCCTGCACTTCCCATAAGAGCCAGAATAACCACAACTGCCGTTTCTTTTACAGGCAGCCGATCACCTGTATCTGGATGTCTGCCCGGAGGCGTGTTACGTGTTGTTGTCATGGTGTTTGTTGTTCCTGTTGTACTCCATGTAGTACGTTCCGTGGTCGACTCTGTAGTTGTACCCGTCGTAGTTTCTGTTGAGGTATCCTCTGTTGTTGTTCCTGTTGTTGATTCTGTTGTCGTGTCTTCCGTTGTGGTATCTTCTGTTGTGGTATCTTCTGTTGTGGTATCTTCTGTTGTCGTGTCCTCTGTCGTCGTGTCTTCTGTTGTGGTATCTTCCGTTGTCGTATCCTTTGTCGTTGTGTCTTCCGTGGTTGTGTCTTCGGTTGTCGTGCCCTCCGTTGTCGTATCTTCGGTTGTCGTATCTTCGGTCGTCGTACCCTCTGTCGTTGGCTCTTCATCCAGGAAATCATTTCCCGGTACTCTGTGGAACTCTCCTCCGTTTGAGAATACTTCACTCACCACACAACCATCCCAGTTGTGTCCGAGATTTACCGCTGCCTCTGGAGCTATCACTGTTCCAAATCCCCTGCCCGCAAATGTTATGCTTCCGCCAAATTGTCCATCTGCTGCCGAGCTGTCATAGAAGTTAAAATACATTCTGTTGTAGGCATTATAAAAATTACCATTATCGTTTGCCTTTGCATCGCTCTTGCTTCCAAGTATCAGATCGCCCAGAACAGCATCCTGGATACCTGCCAGATCAATATTCATGAGCAGCACCGTATCATCACCATAATCCGGGAACTCAAAATATATCGGATTTGTGCCCGCGGCGAGCTGACTGTAATCCATGGATACCACATGCAGTCCGCTACCATTTACTGACACACTTCTATCGTTCATATCACCTGTTATATCAACATCCACAGTACCCTCTGTGTCTGCATAAGTCCTAAGTTTCTGACTATAGTCAATAAACTTTCTCTGTATATCAGCCATATCTGCATATTTAGAATATTCACCATCCTCTGCAATCTCCGCATCGGTTCTGACATTTGCCGGACTGTCAAGCTTTGTCTCGGAGCCATCATTCATACGGATATATATTTCACCGCCATCTGCTCTCCTGACTTCCGATCCTGTATAAAGCATATCAGTTCCTGCATCCGACACACAGCCACACATCCGTTCAGCATTTTCAAAGTAGAATTCCTCATATACTCCATACGAATTTCTGAGTCCCGAGTTTGAATTTGCACTGAGTGTCCTTGTGATAAAGTTACTGTGAAGATGTGTCTGTGCATACAGTGTGTCAAAACATATCACACCAAAGTCCCCCATTAGCTCCGTTGCAGAGCTGCTTTGCAGCATATAACTGCCATCGTCCGCCTTTGCAAGTGCTCCTATAGTCCCCGCCGTCACGCAAAGCACAAAAACCATCGCCACTGCAACTGCTATGAGCTGCATAGTCTGAAAGCACATCCCATTATCATGGTTACCTCTCATTCAATGTCCGCCTTAACTATTTCGTCTCAAATACATAGTATTCAACAGACTTCCCGCATATTCGTTATAATAAAAAAATCCCCGAACAGATTCGACATAATTTTCACTATGTCTTATCCATCCGGGGATGAGCCAGGCAGGTCAGAATGGTCTCTCAGGATCAACCATATGCCTTATATTCCTATCCACATATATCGATGTCTCCACGGACCAGTCATACGCCGGTCTGTCATGAAATGGTCCCACATAAGCATATACCGCAATCTGTCCTGACAGTTCAGCCACCAGATACGGATATCTCTCAATATCTGAATTTTTATCCTTACCAGGCTTTGACTGCTTTGTCACTTTTGCCCGCCTCCGTGTTCTTAAGTCTTTACTCTATGATACTCACTATCTCCTCAGAGTCAGCCTTGACTTTATATGTCTCACCTATGTCAAGTTTGTCATATATAGACTTTTCAACTTTATATGTCTTTTCCTTATCCTTCACTTCACATGTGACTTCATATTCAACTGATTTTTTCCCTAGCCTCTCCTTGTCTGTGAGCTGGGGATCTGGGTATTCCGGTGTCTTTCCACCGCCCTCGGCGGTCTCCGTCCTGTCGTACTTCCACCGCCATATTGTATAATAATACTTCGTCCTGTATATAGGCTTATCTCTATACACCGGAACAGACCTCGTTCTCGTCACATATCCATAATCGTCCACATCATTTGCAACTTCAGAGAAGGTTCCATCTCCATTGTCCTCATAGCTGTACTCCACATGGGAACCTATCACCTCATATGAATCATAGGTCTCCTCACGCTCACCAACATATTCCTGTTCAGTATGGTGCACCTCTTGTTTCGTGGTCTTTAGCGTGGCACCCTCGGGGAGTTCCCAGTCGTCTTCATCACACAGAATATATTTCTCCACATCAACACTGGTCTTCCATGTCATATCCCTGACTGTGACTGTCCTCTTCTTTGGCATGGCTATGATCGCCGTAAGTCCGATTATAGCCGCTATCACAAGCATGCCGATCAGCGCTATCTTCCATGCTCCAAATGAATGTCCTCTTTTCCGATTGCCCTGCCCGCCTTTTTGTCCGTCGGCAGCCGTTCCTGTACCTGATGCATTCCTGGCATTCCTTGCGTCCTGCTCTTTCCTGACGTCAAAATACCCCTTATCCTTCGCACCTCGTTCAGCACCGCAGCTGCTGCACCGTGTGTTAAGAGCTGAATTGTAATTGCCACAATGATCACATAACCAGTCGGCACCTTTTCCCTTTGTCTGACTCTCCTCCGCGGACAAATACCGCACTCCATCCATATAGAACTTAACTTCCTGTCCCCTCGGCTTTCCGCAGGACGGACACTCACGCTTCGTTCCTTCTATATGTTTCGTACTACAATATGGGCAGTCCCAATACCCCATTACAAGTTTTCCCATACGCAATATCCTCCCCATATATACTACAGATAACTTACCTGCGCAGCAACATCGTAATCATGTGGTGTCTTGTTGTCAGTCTTGTGTCCAACGGCAAGAGCTATCTGGAATGAATATCCCTTCGGTATTGCAAGTGCCTTGTCAAAATATGCTTTCTTCTCCCCGTGAAGTGCATCATACACGCAACCGATTATCAGATTTCCGAGCCCCATGCTCTCTGCCGCTATAGCCATATTCTGAACTGCAATTCCTGAATCCACCTTGCTCCACTTGAAGTCATCCTCAGCGCTTAAGAATATGAGCACCGGAGCCTCATAATAGAAATTGTGAGGCTGCTTATCCTGTCCGCGAAGTGCACGCTTCTCTGCATCAAGCTCTTCCAGAATTGGAGCATCACCCTTAACAACTGTAAAATGTATCTCTTTCTTATTCATACCTGTAGGTCCCTGAAGCCCAGCCTCGATGACCTTCTCAAGCTGCTCCTTCATAACCTCTTCATCACTGTATGCTCTCGCTGAGCTTCTCTTTTTTATTACCTCTAATACCTGATTATCCATTGTCTTTTACCTCCTATTCTGTCATTCCTATACCGTTATCTCTATCTGATTATCCTCTATGCAGACCACACAGCTCTCATAGTATCCATCGCCTGTCGTCCGCGTCCACTTGTCACCTCATAGCCATCCTCCGCAAGCTGTCTGGTAAGCTCATCAACTTTTTCTTTGCTTCCCACACTGAATGCTATATGTATCAATCCGGTTCTGTTAAGTGTCTTTTCAGGATCATCCATTCCCTGCCTGTTCATTATCTCAAGCCTTGCGCCATCATCAAATGTGAGAAAATATGAACGGAAGTCCGTCGTTTTATTATGATATCCCTCATTTGCTGATGCTCCCAGATATTTCTCAAAAAAATTCTTCGCAGCTTTAAGATCATTCACATACATCGCAACATGCTCAATTCTCATAAATGCAACTCCTCATTATCTTATACGCTACACTCAGATAGACAAACTACTATATGCATGCTGCTATAGGCATGCTATATAAGCTATTTTAACCCAATGCCACATTTTACACAATGGCATAAAAATATCACCTTTATCCATTTGTATGAATAAAGGTGATATCCCGTTAAAAGCAACGTCTGTAATCAGCCCGTTACACAATTTCATTCTTAGAGCATTCCCTCAAGTGTCTCTCTGATAGCCTTGATGAAGTTCTCACTGTTGAGGACTGTTGGGTTCTCGAGAGTTGTGATGAGAGCCAGATCCTTTGTCATCTTGCCATCTTCTATGGTCTTGATGGTTGCAGCCTCGAGCTTGTCTGCAAAATCCTGAAGTGCCTGGATTCCATCAAGCTCTCCACGCTTTCTGAGTGCTCCTGACCATGCGAAGATAGTTGCAACTGAGTTTGTAGATGTCTCCTCGCCTGCAAGGTGCTTGTAGTAATGTCTCATAACTGTTCCGTGTGCTGCCTCGTACTCATACTTTCCATCAGGGGATACGAGAACTGATGTCATCATGGCAAGTGAACCAAATGCTGATGAGATCATGTCACTCATTACATCTCCATCATAATTCTTACATGCCCAGATGTAACCGCCTTCACTCTTCATAACACGGGCAACCGCATCATCTATAAGTGTGTAGAAGTACTCGATACCTGCTGCATCGAACTGCTCCTTATACTCCGCATCAAATATCTCCTGGAAGATATCCTTGAATGTGTGATCATACTTCTTTGATATAGTATCCTTTGTCGCAAACCACAGTGTCTGCTTTGTATCAAGCGCATACTTGAAACAGCTTCTTGCAAAGCTCTCAATAGACTTGTCCACGTTGTGCTGTCCCTGAAGAACACCAGGGCCATCAAACTTATGGATAGTCTCCTTTATAACCTGTCCGTCATCGCCTGTGAATACAAGCTCTGCAGTTCCAGGACCTGGAACATCGATCTCTACACTCTTGTACACGTCACCATATGCATGTCTTGCGATGGTGATAGGCTTCTTCCAGTTCTTAACACATGGCTCGATTCCCTTTACAACGATAGGTGCTCTGAATACTGTACCATCGAGAATTGCTCTGATAGTTCCGTTAGGGCTCTTCCACATCTCCTTGAGATTGTACTCCTTAACTCTTGCTGCATTAGGTGTGATGGTTGCACACTTTACAGCTACACCATACTTCTGTGTTGCATATGCTGAGTCAAATGTTACCTTGTCATCTGTCTCATTTCTATGTACAAGTCCAAGGTCATAGTACTCTGACTTGAGATCGATAAATGGATAGATAAGCTCATCCTTGATATACTGCCAGAGAATTCTGGTCATCTCATCTCCATCCATCTCTACAAGTGGTGTGGTCATCTGAATCTTTTCCATGTTTATGTCCTCCATTTTTATATTTCGTTTTTGAATTTTCTAAGTTATATTATACCCACTGCCGATTATAAACCATAAGGGGCTATATTTCTAGTTTTTTTGAATCATGCCTGCCATTTATTAATATTATTAAGCCCCATATGCTGACATGAAAACGAATGTTTATCATATATCATACATATCCATATATGCCTCTGACGGACACTTCACCTGATATTATATCGCGCACAGCTCCATCAGCATCCCTGACAAGGAGTCCGCCATCCGGGGAAAGTCCCAAGGCTGTATACTCAGTTTTCTGATCTCCCTCTATGACATATACCTGCTTATCCTTGTTCACAAGATAACTGTTGTACTCATCAACAAGAAATCCCAGATCTTTATTTATTACAAACTCATCATATAGTTTTTCAAACTCATTTGACACCTGCGCTATGAACCATGACCTGTCACATCCCCTGCCGTTCTCCAGAAGAATTGATGTCGCCTTGTCCGCAATGTCCTCCGGGAAACTCTGGTTATATACATTTATACCAATTCCCACGACAACATAACTAATATCAGTTCCCTCTGAACTCATCTCTGTAAGTATTCCGACAAGCTTCTTTCCATCTGAAAGTACGTCGTTGGGCCACTTTATCTGAGGCTTGACACCTTCCACTTTGCCGAATGCTCTTGCAAGTGCAACCGCCGACACCAGAGTTATCCTGGATACGCACGAGATATCTATATCCGGTTTTAGCAGATACGACATGGATATCGTTGTTCCCTTATCTGAATTCCAGCTATGTCCCCTCCGGCCTTTTCCTGCCGTCTGCTCATTTGCAACAAACAATGCGCCGTGTACAGGATCCGTCTCACCAACAATCTTAGCGCGGGTGTTTGTTGAATCAGTTTCATCATAGTAGTAGAGTTTTCTTGCAAATGTCTTCGTGTTGAGGTGCCTCGATATATTTTCCTCAGACATGACATCAGGAACGCTAACCAACCTATAGCCTTTATTATTAACTCCTTCTATGACATATCCATCATTTTTCAGAGCCTGTATATTTTTCCACACTGCGGTTCTTGACACACCCAGCAGTTCACACAATTCCTGTCCTGATACAAAACCATCCGTACTCTGGAGTTTTTCAAGAATTTTCTTTTTCATCTGTTCTTACCTTCTCTCTGAAAATATTGTACACTGATTCACATTTTGCCTTCGCCCCGGCAAACGGCACTACATAACTCTCCTTCCCCCTGTCGAACTTAAAAATATAATACTTCATCTCGGGATCTGGTTCTATCATTGTATAACCCGTCACTGCTTCATATGGTATGATCTTACTTCCACCCTTTTGAAGTATCGTTATCCTGTCCTGTCCAAACAAATATGTAGCATCATATGCTGCACTCCTGAATGACGCCCTTACAATATAAAACCCATATGCCATGGCTGCTATAGAAACCGCCGCCTTCAAAAACCTGTAGTGACCTCCCATGGCCCACCACATACACGCGATTCCAATCAGTATAAATACTATTCCCACAATACGATAGGCAGCTCTGGTATTCTTTCTCTTGATAACCTTCTGTCTGATTATTCCATCAATCTGGGACTCCTGCTCCTCTCGTCTCGCCCGCTCAAGCTCATCCACTAGCTTTCCTGCCTGATTCACAAGAACTTTCTGCCTGTAAGATTTTGCTGTGCCACCGTTCATACTATTTATATTCCTGATTTCTTCTCTGCCCGTTTTATTATTCTTGCCAATTCTTTTTATCGTTCTTTTTTTATTATTTTTTTATCGCTATCTCTACTCATTCCATATCCCCTGCCAGGTCATGATCACTACTGATATCATCCCGGTTCGTATCCATGCGCTTTATGCACAATTATTTTCTCTTTTTTCATCACTTTTACGACTGTACTTATATTAGTTCAGAGACTAATATATATCAAGTTTTCACCATTACAAAAGTGTTTACATTTTACCACGTTTAATCACCTTTTTTCCATATATAAAATCATTAAAAGGTGATTAACTAGCAAACACACGATATCGTGAAAACAAGCAATTTATAAACAAACAACTAGATTTTTGAGAGGTGAATCACATGAAGAATTTTATTGCGCGCATCAGTGGCACAAAAGACCTCACTGAAGGAAAGCCTTCAAAGCTTATATTGAACTTTGGTCTGCCCCTTCTCTTTGGTCTGATATTTCAGCAGTTTTATAATATGGTAGATTCTGTCATAGTCGGGCAGAAGCTTGGGACTGACGCGCTGGCGGCTGTGGGTTCCACCGGAAGCATCAACTTCATGATACTCGGTTTCTGTATAGGAATCTGCAACGGATTTGCAATACCTGTTGCACAGGCTTACGGTGCGAAGGATTTCAAGGCTCTTAAGGCTTATATAATCAACAGTATATGGTCATCCGTTGCACTGGCTGCTGTTATAACAGTGGCAGTAAGTATCTTTACCATGCAGATACTCAAGGCTCTCAGAACACCTTCGAATATCATCGATGATGCATATATATACATATTTATAATATTCCTGGGCATTCCGGCAACCTTCCTCTACAACCTGACTGCCGGAATACTGAGATCACTCGGAGACAGTATCACACCTGTCATATTCCTTGTGGGTTCATCAATTGTCAACATAATACTTGATCTTATACTTGTTGTTCCTATGGGCGTCGCCGGAGCTGCAGTTGCCACAGTAGCTTCACAGGCAGTGTCAGGAATCATATGTACGATATACATGACAAAGAAACTGAAGTATCTTGAATTCAGTAAAGAGGATTGGACATTCAGCATGCGCCACTGCCTTAAGCTCTGCGGTATGGGTCTGCCTATGGGCCCGCAGTACAGCATAACCGCCATAGGCAGTGTCATTCTTTCAGACCGCAGTCAATGATATGGGTTCAACATATGTTGCAGCCGTATCAGCAGGAAGCAAGATTTCCATGTTCATGTGCTGTCCTTTCGATGCAATGGGCTCCACCATGGCAACATACGGAGGTCAGAATGTTGGTGCCAGACGTCTTGACCGTGTTGATCAGGGACTTAAAGCCTGTATCAAGATGGGAATCATATATGCCCTCGTGGCTCTGGCTTTCTCCATCGTATTCGGAAAGCAGCTTGCACTTCTCTTTGTAAAGAAGGAACAGATTGAGCTTATCGGCTACATATATGAATTCGTGGTTATCAACGCCGCATTCTACATATTCCTGGCTCTTGTGAATATCGTAAGATTCATGATACAGGGGCTTGGATACTCGACTTTCGCCATACTTGCAGGCATATGTGAGATGATTGCCCGTTCTGTTGCCGGTTTCGTGCTGGTGCCTCATTTCGGTTTCATCTGCGTATCACTAGGAAGTCCGCTTGCATGGGTATGTGCTGATCTCTTCCTGATACCTGCGTACCTGTGGGTTATGAAACAGCTGAGACGAAAATTCGGGGGAAATAAAATCAGCCGTGCAAAGTCCGCAACGGCAACAATATAATCGGTTTATGAACAGACTCACTTGTGTCTCGATCACATGTGAGTCTGTTTCATTTGCACCCTATTGGGATACTAAAGTCTGTTCTGCATCCTTTCCTGTTTCGGAGTGATTCCCCTCCACTTTTTATACACACGGATAAAATAACTGCTGTCCGAAAAACCATTTTCCTGCGCGATATATTCCATGGAATAATCCGAATACAGCAGCATGTTCTGCGCCTTGTTGAGCCTTATATACAATATGTATTCCTTACACGATCTTCCATAACGAGCCTTAAATGATCTGGCAAAGTGTGAATAACTCATACTGCACATTTCTGCCAGATCTTTAACCTCAATCTGTTCTGACGAATGCGCATCTATATATTCCAGTATGTGATTGAAATACACATCACCATCCGACCTCCTATGCTTAAAATCTCCATTTGTTTTCATTTGTCTTGCCATGATGATGAGCAACTTATATATCCCAGACTGAACCGCAAGCATGTACATCTCCCGTTTTTCCGTATACTCCTCAAATATATCCTGAACAATATCTGCCATACTTTCTTTTAGTTTTTCAGACCTTATAACCATACAGAAATCTGTAGTCTCCGTCCTGTATACAAAGCAATCATACATTTTCCTTATATAAGTCTGGGGAATGCCCAGTGTATACATATTAAACTTTATGACCGCATACTTCACCGATTCCGTACAGGTCTTATCCGCCTTTATACTGTGGAGCTGCAGCGGATATAGGTAGCACATATCCCCTTTTCTGAGAACCGTCTCTCCATCATTGCAGATCACCCGGATAGATCCGCTGACTATATAAAGCATCTCACTGTAATAGTGCCAGTGCAATTCAGAATGCACACAATCTGTGTAAAATATATCATATGGCTGTTTCATCTCATCAATGTACTCAAATATTTCCATAGCAGTCTCCCCCTACGATCCAAGTTGTATCATGATAGGTTTATACTATTTTTTGCTCTTTATATAATACAATTATTACATTTATTTGTATATGATAAAAACATATCAAACACATACTAATGAAGGAGAAAATAAGATGCAGAAAGCAGCAAACAAGCACATATCGCATTCAGCACAGAATCTGCTGGATTATTTATCGGAGATTTCTGGTAAAAAGATAATAACAGGTCAGCACACACAGACCAATTCTATGGAGGAGATTGACTATATATACGAACAGACAGGCAAATGTCCGGCACTCAGAGGTTTCGAGTTGCTTGGATACTCGCCAAACATAAACTATAATGATGCATCCGCAGAATGTCTCACAGAGGTATATGAAAATCAGGATACCCTTGACACCGCTCTCGAATGGGCAAAGAAAACAAATGGCATTGTCACTTTCACATTTCACTGGTTCTCTCCGATTGGAGGTCGTGACAAGAGTTTCTACACAGAGCACACTGACTTCGACGCTGAAAAGGTGCTCATTCCAGGAACAAGAGAACGTGATGCTTTCTACCACGATATGGACATCATCGCAAAGGAACTCCGAAGATTCCAGCTTGAAGATATCCCGGTTCTGTGGAGACCTTTCCACGAGTCCGAGGGCACCTGGTTCTGGTGGGGTGCCAAAGGTCCTGCTGTTGCGGCAAAGCTCTACAGACTCATGTTCGACTACTATACAAATGTACTGAACATCAACAACCTTATATGGGTATGGAACTGTCCTACAAAAGGCGTATACCCTGGAGATGACTTCGTTGATATTGTCTCCATGGACATATATCTGCCGGAATACACAGCAACCGATTACAGTGAAGAATACACAAAGCTTGTAGAAGCTACCTCTCCGAACAAGGTTGCCGCCCTTACCGAAGTTGGATATATACCGGATATACATCTTCTGGAGAAGTCACACACTCCATGGGCATACTACATGACATGGTCTGAAGAATTCTGCATAGGAGAAAAATTCAATTCCAACGAAAATCTTAAGGCTATGTATGACAGCCAATATGCTGTTACCGGAAAGTAAGTGGGTAAGTCTGTTATATGTAACTGCTGTAATGCTCACTTTATAAAACGACTTCAAAAATCGTTCCTCCAGACGGATTAGACTTAACTGCAATATTGCCATCATGCACTATCACGATCTCGCGGACAAGAGCAAGTCCCAGTCCTACGCCGCCAAGCTCACGGCTTCTGGATTTATCCACGCGAAAGAAAGGTTCAAACACGCGATCCTTCAGTTCTTCCGGGATACCATTTCCGGTATCCTCTACTGACAGGTAAACGTGTTTTTCCTTCTGACGCGCTGTCACTGTAACCCGTCCTCCTGTGCGGTTATATTTTATAGCATTCTCAACAAGATTGTATAACATCCTGTAAATAAGGATGTCACTTCCTATCATCGTTACATCCGTACATTCTCCAATAAGTTCTATATCCTTTTCCTGTGCAAGAGGTTCCAGATCCGCCAATACCTCATCAACAAGCGCGTCGACCATTATTTTATCATCCCGGCTCACAGTTTGAAGCTCACTCATATCAAGAAGTGTCTTTACCATTTTGCTGAGTCTCTCATTCTGTTCAGTGACCATCTTTATCGTCTGCAGAGTGACTTCGTCATCTCCCGGATGCCGGGAAGAATTATATGAGTCAAGCTGTATCTGCATTAAAGACAGTGGAGTTCTGAGCTCATGTGCTGCATTTGCAGTAAACTGTCTCTGTATCTCAAATGCATCCGAGAGGCGTTCAAGCATCTTGTTATATGAAACGCTGAGCTGGTTCAGTTCTTTAACATTGTTTTCTTCTATTCGTGAATCCGCCAGATTCTGTGCCTGTACCTCTTCAATTTTATCAGAAAACTCACTGATAGGCTTTAGTGCATGCCCACTTATAAAATATGTAGCTACTCCGCCAAGCAGGGCCAGCAAGGCAGAAATTATCAGGCTGTTTTTCTTGTAATCTGCCTTATTATTGTACACCTTAACAGAAAAATCATTTGCAAATTCATCCCACTTATCCTCCGGAATACTGATATATATTTCATCAGTACCACTCCCATTATCATCTCCCTGGGCATCAACGGTTTCTTGCAGAGAATCAATATAATACACACCATTTTTATAGACAAGTAAAGTAAGGCATCCACATATAAGCGCAATATATAATGTGATTATACAGGTAAGCCTCCACTGCAGCGACATTCTTTTCATCTGTCGGACTCCTCTCGTATTTTATAGCCTTCTCCCACCTTGTTCAAAATCGGATCATATCCAAGCACTGCCTTAAGCTTTCTTCTCAGCGAAGACATATGTACTCTGATTGCTCCACTGAAGCTGTCAACCGAAGCATCCCAGACATGCTCCATCAATTCCTCCTGGCTTACCGGTCTGCCCAGATTAAGAAGCAGATATTCCAGGATTCCATTTTCTTTTCTTGTAAGGGGAACCTTCTCTCCTTTTGCGTATGCCTCACGTTTTATCGTATCAAACTTTATCCCGCCGCTTTCCAGACATACATCCTTCTGTACAAATTTTCTTCTTGTAAGGCTTCTGATACGTGCCTCAAGCTCCTGCAAATGAAATGGCTTTTCCATATAATCATTTGCACCCGCATCCAGCCCTTCAACCTTATCCGCGATCTGTCCCCTTGCAGATAATATGATAACCTTTGTCTCTTCATTTTTCTGTCTGAGTTCCTTTAAAATCTCCATTCCATCCACACCTGGCAGATTCAGATCCAGAACGATCAGATCATATTCCTCTGACAGAATGCATTCAAGAGCCTCTTCTCCGTCATAACAGGTATCCACCTCATACCCGACATCATACAGACTTTTCGCAATCATATCACATATCTGTTTCTCATCTTCAACTATCAATAATCTCAAAACTGTCACCTGTTTCTTAACAAAAATCCTTCTTAACAAAAATTTTACAACAGCTATTGTATAATACCAAAGTCAGCTGGTCAACAAACACAATCATGAAAGGAGCTACAATATCTTGAAGTACGGGAAAATATCTCAGATCATTTTACTCATCACGGGTATAGCAATGATCAGCTATGGTGCAGTCAGAGGTGAAGCGGCTGCCGTGCTCAGCAAAGCAATAAAATTATGTCTGGAGTGTGTAGGAATTGGATAAGAATAAATCACTGTCAAAAAAAACAGCCAGAATACGCGGATGGATACAGGCAGCTGCCACGCTGCTTACCAATATTCACATCCCCAATTTATTTAAAGGCAAGATCTATCAGGGCAAAGCCAAAACAGTATGCGTACCGGGATTAAACTGTTACTCCTGTCCCGCTGCAACAGGAGCGTGTCCCATTGGTGCATTTCAGGCGGTCGTCGGATCATCCAAATTTAAATTTTCTTACTACATAACTGGTTTTTCATTTTGCTCGGTGTGATCCTCGGAAGATTTATATGTGGATTTTTGTGTCCATTTGGATGGTTTCAGGATCTGCTTCACAAAATTCCCGGAAAAAAGTTTTCCACAGCCAGGCTGAAACCACTAAGATACCTGAAATATATAATCCTTATTGTTTTCGTTATACTTCTGCCGATGCTTGTAACGAACTCCATAGGAATGGGAGACCCGTTCTTCTGTAAGTATATTTGTCCACAAGGTGTTCTGGAGGGAGCTATACCACTTTCACTTGGAAATGCGGCTATACGCTCTGCACTTGGAAAACTGTTTTCTTTTAAATGCCTTATTTTAATTACAGTTGTCGTTCTGAGTATTCTGTTCTACAGACCCTTCTGTAAATGGATTTGTCCTCTCGGCGCAATCTACTCGTTATTTAACAAGGTCAGCCTTATGAGTATCAAGGTTGAAAGCAGCAAATGTGTCGGATGCGGTAAGTGTTCAAAGGCATGCAAAATGGATGTAGATGTATGCAAAACACCAAATCATCCGGAATGCATACGATGCGGAGCATGTATGAAGGCATGTCCAAAAGATGCGATCCACTATCAGTTTATGGGAAAGCCATGTTCCCAAAAAGGACATAAGCAATCTTCCAAAACCAACATGTAACAATCAACCACACTAATATTATTTAAAGGAGCAATTATTTATGAAGACAAAAAGAACATTAATATCTATTATCACTCTCTGTGCAGCATTATCTCTCACGGCATGTAACGGATCAGAATCTGCCACAACTGAGAGTTCACAAAAAACCCAGACAGAAGCCACCACTGAAGCTGCGGACAATTCCAACACGAAACTGGATGATCTATATCAGCAGGAGAACCAGATCTTTTCAGATCACCAGGAAGTATGGAACAAGGTATTTGGCATGATGAATAAAAGCAGCGCTGATCCAAACGGAGATTATGCCGATTATCTGGCCGGCACCGTTGAATCAAACAAGGAATCCTTTACAGATGATGAACTTAAAACACTTAACGATGATATCGAAACTATCAGACAGATTGAAAAGCAGATAACAGAAATCGAAAATAAAAACGCAGGATCAGAAAGCACCGACCAGAACGACAGTTCCGAAGAAATCACACCTTTCAAGAGTTTCTCCGGCAAGGATTTGGATGGTAATTCTGTTGACGAAAGCCTGTTTTCCAATAATGCAGTAACCGTCGTTAATTTCTGGTTTACCGGCTGCAAGCCTTGTGTCGCAGAATTGTCCAAGCTTAATGAATTAAATGATGCCATCAAATCGATGGGCGGCGAGGTAATAGGTATCAACACAGAGACATTTGACGGAAACGAAGATGCTATCAAGGAAGCCGCAGCCGTTCTTGACAGTCAGGGTGCAAAATACCGCAATATCTCCGTTGACTCTGATTCTAGCATAGGCAAATATGCCTCCGACATCATGGCATTTCCTACAACCATACTAGTCGATAGAAATGGTAATATTGTCGGAGAGCCTATGCTTGGAGGGATCGACGATCAGGCTAACTACGACTCTCTCATGAAACAGATCCAGTCAGTGATCGACGCTGATAACAAGGATAAATAATTATAGTTGACTTTAAATTGAATATACTAATGAAAGGACAAGAAGCCTTTCTGCTTTTCAAAAAAGGTCATCCGGTTTTCAAGAAACCAGATGACCTTTTCCCGTGCAATAAAATTTCATAT
>NC_021018.1:234797-235459 GCF_000210595.1 Coprococcus sp. ART55/1
AATTTCATATGCTTACTCCCTTCTTTTTGCCCCCCGTCTTTTACACTTCAATTCCCATCGCACGTATTGCATTTAAATTTTTTTCTGCGCGCTCTGCCTTTAACCGCGAAACTTCTTTTTGGGTTGCTTCATCTTCAAAAAATTTCCCATATCTTTCAATATTGTCACAAAACCGCCTTTCATACCAAAGCAGTTCCTGTTTACCTTCTTCTTCTGTCATTTTCCCTTCTGAAACACGTTGCATCACTATTCTTTTTTCCTCATGGAAATCATTTTGCACTTTCACTCTATAGGATTCTTTATTCGGATACTTTGCCGGCAAAATAAATACATCCCCATTACATTCAGTTTTTCTGCTGATATACAAATTACTAAAAGCATATAACTCTAAATAATCCACGCATGTCTTTAAATCCACCACCTTGTCAAACGCCGGAATTATATAATGCTCTATGCCAGTCATGGCAAACGCAATCTGTTCCCTAAGAGATGCTTCATCTCCCTTTTTGATGATATAGTCAACTCCCGGCTGTTCATTCTCATACACTTGTATGCCATTGCATTTCGCCTTAACATACATATCCAGATGCGTAGTATTTATCCAGTCCATGCTGGCATACACAGACCGGTTCAGATTAATCTCCGGGCGGTATATACTGCCG
>NC_021018.1:237484-240577 GCF_000210595.1 Coprococcus sp. ART55/1
TTGAACAATATAACTCTGACTATGAAAGTATTTTCAGTGGCTTCAAACTGTATCTCACCATTATTTTGATTCACAACATCCTGTACACTCTGTAAACCCATGCCATGATTATACGAATCATCTTTGGTGGTAAGAAAATGTCTCCCTGATTTACGCAGTTGACCATATACTGATAATCGGCACAATTATCAGAGCCACACTCGGCACTATCTGCTGCTCATTCCGGCTCTGCATTATCCTTCTCAGAAGACACATAAACACAATCTCCATGCTGTAATTATTCAGTCTATGCCGAATATACTGTCCTATATCTACGCCGCTGGTCGTAATCAAATCAATATCCAAGAATAATAAATCAATCGCATTTCCATCAACCCCTATAGTTAAGCAAAATATTTACATTTCAGATTATATCACCCATACCATCTTAAATCAAATGCTTTGTAGTAGGCTGCTATTCAGAACCGCCGCCATCATCTCCACTTTCAGATAAGCGCCGAGTATCACACCCCGGAAGATGTATTCCTCAATGATTGCCGGTACTATTGCAAAACAGACATCCCTTTGCACCAAACCGATCATTCGCCAATTGCTTTATCAACCGGCCACGACTTTCTGAGAGCCATATAAGAGATCAGGAAGTTTGCAAGCCATCCCGCCGGCACCGCAAGCCAGACAAATTCGATACCAAAACGGGGCGCACAAATCAGGGCAACTGACAGACGAATCGCGAGGTTGACCATATTTGCAATGAGAAATGGTCGCATGATCCCAAGTCCTCGAAGGACCCCGTCGGTTGCCATCTTGATTCCCATGAAGATGAAAAAGTAGCCAATCCATCTCATATAGCCCCCAGACACCTGATATGCCAAAGCGGTTCCATCTTTGCCAAGGAATAAGGATGAAATCTGAGTATGCAGTGTTTCAATGACTATAAATGCGATGATCGCAAAGCACATATCCAACACCAACGCAGCCCGATATCCTTTTTTGATACGTTTGATTTTTTTTGCGCCAAGATTCTGAGAAACATACGGTGAAACTGCATTTCCAATGGATACAAATATCAGTGAAAAAACATTCTCTACCCTCATCGTTGCTGAGTAACCTGCAAGTGCCTGTGTACCGAATGGATTTACAACTGCCTGAACGATCATCATACCAATCGACACTGTGGACTGCTGAAGAACCGATGGTACGGCAATTCTAAGCATGAAATGTAACTCGTGCCTGTCAAACCAATCAAAACGGCCTTTATATTGGCGCATACGCCAAAGAAAAATCAGCAGTGAAAACACTGCGGATATTCCCTGGGCAATAAGAGTTGCAAGAGCTGCACCGAAAACGCCCAGGCCGAGGCCTGCCACCATCCAAAGATCCATAACAATATTCAAGACAGAAGAAAATATCAAAAGACCCAACGGTATCTTTGATTCACCGATTGAATTGAACATTGTTGAAAGAATATTATACATAAACAAAAATGGAAATCCGGCAAAATAAACACGAAGATACAGCACCGCTTCATCCAGTATGTCAGCAGGTGTCTGAAGCAGCGTCATCATCGAACGTGAAAAGATAAGACCACATACACCCAAAAGTATACTCAAAACCATAAAACTTATCAGCGATGTTGATACTATTGTTTTCATTTTACTATAATCCCTGGCTCCAAAATAGCGGCTCACAAGCACGCCCGCACCTATGCCGGCACCGAGTGCCACACAAATGAATACATTTGTAAGAGCGGCACATGCGCCAACAGCCGCAAGTGCAGATGATCCGACATACTGGCCAACTATTATTGAATCAGCCATATTATACACTTGTTGAAAAAAGCTGCCCAAGATCATAGGCATTGCAAAGACTGTCAGCGCTTTAAGCGGTGCATCTGTGATCAAATACTCATCTTTTGACATTATGTTATTCCTCCAAATTGAATATTAATCCACTTGTCCTTATTTACAACAAATACCATTTTTTAAATTCACAGCCAACAAATTCTGCGTCCTCTATTGTTTCATTTTCCAGTATCACATTTTCAAACATCTACAAGTGGAATCTATAAAATTCAAAACGATGAATCAGATTCCGCCTTATTAAACAATACCCTTTCTTAATTCAAAAAGTCTTGCCATAACAGGCTTTTTAAAATGCACCGTTAATACATTTCCTTTGAATTCAAAATCAACCGGTTCCTTCTTAGGATAAATGCAGGATACCTGCATATCGTCTCTGATAAAAGGAATACTGTCCAATGGTATGGACAAACTATCATCTGTGCAGTTTATGCCGGCTTTCATGTACCTGTCATTATTTTTTCCTTCCATTTGCCGCTTCCATACTGCAAGATATGCTTTGTTTTCAAGCTGAAGGCCTCCGCATACCCACATATCCTCATTGTCAGCAATATCAATCGGCCAATAAGGTATCGCATATTTGATATCCTGACGAATCGTCTTATAACAGGCAATTCCCTCTTTCACTAATGCAAGACGTTCCGGCGGAAGTTGTGCCAGATGACCACTCTGATGAATACGAAGCAGCATGGCATTTATCATATTATAAATTACTTCTTCCTTGTCTCCCTGGCGCATCGGATACGACCAGACTGCCGCCTGTTCCGGAGTAACTCCTGCCACAGCATTTGCTGCTATCGTCGCATAATTCCGGTAATCTTCCTGATCCGATGTAGACTGGATACTATATCTGGAGAGCAACGCATAATCAATGCGAAGGCCTCCGCTGGAACAGTTTTCAATTACCAGATCCGGATAACGTGCAAATACATCATCAAGCCAGTTTAGATATGCTTTTTCATGTTCAAGCAGTCCCTGCCCCACACTTTCCGCGCCAAGTTCAGTACCTATGCCCGGTTCAATGTTATAATCCATCTTGATATATCCCACTCCGTAATCTTTGACTACCCGATCGATCACTTCATTGACATGTTCGATGACTTCCGGATTCCTAAAATCGAGCTGATATCTGCTACGGTCATATACACGCTTTCCATGACGGATAAAGAACCAGTCATCCGGAGCATTCTTTGCTTTCTCACAATTGATTCCCATCACTTCAAGTTCCAGCCAG
>NC_021018.1:241354-250836 GCF_000210595.1 Coprococcus sp. ART55/1
TGTAATCTGTTACTTCTTTAATTCCATTCGGAAAACGCTCCCTGCTTTCCTGCCATTCGCCGACACTGTCCCACCATTCTCCGGGAGCATACCAACCGGCATCTATCACATAGTATTCACAACCGCATTCCGCAGCCGCATCAATCAGCGGAAGTTCTTTCTCCGTTGTCGGATCACCAAACAGGCAATTCATATAATCGTTGAAAATAACCGGTAAATTCTCATCATCTTTATTTGGTCTTCGAATCATACGGCGATATTTTGTCAGCTCACCCATTGCTTTTTCAAAGCTGTCATCTGCCACACCCACAGCAACCGGTACCGATTCAAATGATTCGCCCGGCGCGAGATTTTTGAACCAGTGAGACTGTACTTCGGTCGGTCCGCTGACACAGACATAAAAATGCGTATTCTGATCACTGATCTCATAATGCCAGGAACCGTTATGTTCAATCTGCCAGAATAAGCTTGTATGTGCCTCTGTATTTTCTACATACCCTAATGGTAAATACTTCTTCGTAGACCAGTTTCCGGTATTCGATACTTCAAGCACCTGTGAAGTACGCTGGTATACCCCGGGTTGTGTTTGCGCCAGTCCTACATCTCCGAACTTATATTCTTTGATACTCATCTCTTTCTGCCATCCATTATAAGGAATGCGCACTCTCATTTTCGCATCGGAATTGCTTTTTCCCTCTTTTTCAATTCCTGTATAGCAAAATGAAGATAGATATTCCAGACACTGTGTACTATCGTCTTCATTGATTACTTTATTGACCATACGAACGATAGAAGTGCCCTTATAAAACTGCATTCTTGTTTCTACGCGGACATGTGTCTCTTCCTTATCTTCCTGATAAATGGTTATCTTACGTCCAATCTCATTCCAACTGTCTTCCATCCCCGCATAGGTCAATAAATATCCCGGTGCTGTACAAATATGTTTATTTCCATGCTTTTCATATGGGCGATTATATCCGGCAAGGTTTACCTGTACAAGTTGAAAAGCCTCATCGATAAATTGCTCTTTTCTTACCAGATCTTCTGCCTTACATTCCTTTCCAAATTTGCAAATATCATTTTCATCAAATTCTGCTTTTGAAAAATGCAGCAATTTGATCTGATTTTTATCTGTAATTCCAAATACAATATGAATTCCGTTTTCATTGATTTTGATGTATTTCATTTTTCTCCTCCATGCAATAAATTTGCAATATGCTTTTTTTGCACATCGCCCTATCCACTAGAACTTTTATCGGAAAGCCGATAAAATAATCATAACAAATATAATCATATTTCACAATCTCCTCACACCACAAATAGAAATCCATTTCCAACAACAAAAAGGACACTCCCTAATAATCTCCTACTGGAAAGTGTCCCTGTTATTTTTCTGTTATTTGATTTCCCTGTGAATCAGGTCAAATTACTTTGCGTTTCTGTAGATGATATCGTTTCTTCCCGGACCGTTTGAGATCATGGTGATTGGGAATCCGATATGCTCCTCAACGAACTCAATGTACTTTCTGCAGTTCTCTGGGAGATCCTCGTACTTCTTGATTCCTCTGATATCTGTCTTCCAGCCTGGGAGTGTCTCATATACAGGCTTTGCCTTCTTGAGCTTTGATGTTGTTGGGAAGTCTGTTGTAACCTCACCATCGATATCGTAGCCTACACATACCGGGATCTCATCGAGATATCCAAGTACATCAAGTACTGTAAATGCAACGTCTGTTGTTCCCTGGATACGGCAGCCATACTTTGATGCCACACAGTCGAACCAACCCATTCTTCTAGGTCTTCCTGTTGTTGCACCAAACTCACCGCCATCACCGCCGCGGCGTCTGAGCTCATCTGCCTCGTCGCCAAATATCTCACTTACAAACTCGCCTGCTCCTACTGCGCTTGAGTATGCCTTACATACAGTGATGATCTGCTTGATCTCGTATGGAGGTATACCTGCACCGATGGCACCATAAGCTGCCAGAGTTGATGATGATGTAACCATAGGGTAGATTCCGTGATCCGGATCCTTCAGTGAACCAAGCTGACCCTCAAGAAGGATGTTCTTGCCCTCCTTGATTGCCTCATAGAGGTATGCTGATACGTCACATACATAAGGAGCAACCATCTCCTTATACTCCATGAGTGTGTTGAATATATCATCAGCCTTTAAGAGTGGCTTGTGATACAGGTTCTCAAGAAGAACGTTCTTCTGTACTATAACTCTCTCGATCTTCTCCTTAAGTGCTTCCTCATCAAAGAGCTCGCTTACCTGGAAACCGATCTTTGCATATTTATCTGAATAGAATGGAGCGATTCCTGACTTTGTTGATCCGAATGACTTACCTGCAAGTCTCTCCTCCTCGTATTCGTCGAAGAGAATGTGGTATGGCATAACCATCTGTGCTCTGTCAGATACAAGGATCTTAGGCATTGGTACATTTCTGTCTGTGATGGACTTTATCTCCTTGAAAAGAAGAGGGATGTTAAGTGCAACACCATTTCCAATGATACTTGTTGTGTGACTGTAGAACACTCCTGATGGAAGTGTATGTAAAGCAAATTTACCATAGTCATTGACAATTGTGTGACCTGCGTTGGCACCACCCTGGAATCTTACGATTATGTCTGACTCCTGGCCTAACATGTCTGTGATCTTACCTTTTCCTTCGTCGCCCCAATTGGCTCCTACAACCGCTCTTACCATAATACTTTTCCTCGCTTTCGCAGCATTTTGAAATATTTTCTGATATCCGTATTGTGGCTGTTCAAATGTTTCTGCCTATACATAATATTTATAAGCAGATCACTCACAATACCTTTTCATTATAACACTATAATGTCATAAGTAAAATCAATATTATTTATATTTATTATAAGTACGCCTTATATTTGTCTTTACTTTTTGATTAAACCAACATAAACTGTAAATATAATGGATTTTGTCCACCTCAAACACCATTTTACTTATATTATATATGCATAATTTTTTAAGCAAAATTATTTCAATCGTACCATTATAGAACGGTAAAAAGTCCTGAATTATTTTGCAATAAAACATATTGTTGACACACACATATTAAATGATCTCTATTGAATCTGGAGGAAATTATAAATGAACATAAATTTCGAATATTACAAGATCTTCTACCATGTCGCCAAAGCATCCAGCATATCCGCTGCTGCCAGGGAGCTGTGTATATCCCAACCAGCCGTAAGTCAGGCAGTCAAAGCTCTGGAGCAGGCGATCGGCATAGAACTGTTCATCCGAACCAAGAAGGGCGTCTCACTGACAAATGCCGGAGAGATCCTTTACTCCCACGTTGCAGCGGGATACGAATCCATCTCCCTGGGTGAACAGCAGCTCTCACAGCTTCTCCACATGGAGACCGGCGAGATAAGGATAGGCGCAAGCGATATGACACTACAGTTCTATCTCCTGCCATATCTGGAGCATTTCCACCAGCTATATCCGGGGATCAAGGTTCATGTCACAAATGCTCCGACTCCCAGCACGATAAATCATCTGCTATCAGGCAACATAGACTTCGGTATCGTCACCAGTCCTCTTCCCGCCGATCCTCACATGGAGATCAAGCAGGCAAGGGAGATTGAGGACATCTTCATCGCCGGACCAAGGTTTTCATATCTTCAGGGCAAAACTCTGGATTACCACGAGCTTGACGAGCTTCCGATCATTTGTCTGGAGCATGACACAAGCACACGCGCATATGTCGACACATTTCTGAGCCATGAGGGCGTGACTCTGCAGCCCGAATTCGAGCTTTCTACCAGCGATATGATTGCCCAGTTCGTCATGAGAAATCTCGGCATCGGCTCCATCATGGCAGACTTCGCCCAGAGCTATATAGACCGCGGCGACCTGTTCCGCCTGCAATTTAAAAAGCCCATACCAAAGCGTCACATGTGTATCATCAGTGACAGGCGCCGTGGTATGAGCGTTGCTGCAAATAAACTTATGGAGTTGTTGTAAGAATCATCCCCACACCCATATACCATAGTAAAATAGAGCATGTTCGTCCATTTGAACACGCCCTATTCTTATCACATATTTCTATAATCTGGAATCAGTTCATCGCACAGCCCTGTCTCTTCAAGCAGTTCTCTCGATGAGTCGCCGTAAATTCCAACTATATATCCGGCTCCGGCTGCCGCCGCTGCCCGGATTCCCGACGGTCCATCTTCTATGACCATGGTTTCTTCCGGCACTGCTCCGATGCGCTCCATGGCCCGGATGTACATATCAGGAGCCGGCTTAGCATTCATGGTTCCATCGTCGTATGCGCACAGCGTTATGTCAAACCATCTTCCGAGATCAAACTCTTTAAAATAGAATGCGAGATTTGTCATATTTGACCCTGTGGCTATGTTCATATTTATCCCCTGTTCCTTAAGTTTATCAAGGTATGCCACCAGGCCGTCCACCAGCTTGAAGTTTGCAGTATCTTCCATGTACATCTCTCTGTACATAGCCTCTTTCTCCTCGGTAAGTTCAAGTATCCTCTCCTCGGTGAGCGTACCCTTTCCCATGAGGTATTCCAGAATATCCTTGTTCGTGTGCCCCAGCACATGATGCTGAAACTCCTCCGTGCTCATCTGTCTGCCGGCAAGCTTCTCCGCATAATCCTTCCAGGCTATCTCATGATACTTTCCGTCAAATATCATTGTGCCGTTCATGTCAAATATAATGTTCTTTATCTTACTGTTCAATCTATTCATACTTGTCTCCTATATCTACCGAACGCAAAACATCACTTATCCTCACTAAGCAAATGCTTGTACGTTCCGTCTATTCCTATCGCTCCAAGTGGCGCAGTCACCACGATCGCCAGCACGGCAACCGACAATACTATATTACCACATGCCAGCCCTGCCGCAAGCGGAACTGATCCGATGGCTGCCTGAACTGTAGCCTTCGGAAGATACGCGATGACACAGAACAGCCTTTCCTTCCATGTGAGTGATGTATGTGCCACGCAGATCAGAACACCAACCGTTCTAAATGCCAGTGCGACAAATATCATAAGTAGTGCCGGAAGTCCTGCTGTAAGGGTGTATCTGATATCCACAGCCGCACCCACAAGCACGAACAATATGACCTCCGCCGCAAGCCACAGCTTTCCAAATTTCTGTGAGAGTCTTCCCGACACCGACTCTGGACATTTGAGTTTCAGGACACATGCCATAGCCACCACCGCAAGGAGTCCCGACACCGACACCTTTCCCTCAAGCCATCCCTCTATCGCTATAAGCAGGAACGAAAATCCCAGCACAATGATGACCTTCATGCTGTTTCTCACGCAGTGTTTCCTTGCATAGGAAGTCTCAAAGAACAGATAAAGTCCATATCCAACGTCCACGCCAAGCAGTACTCCAAGCACGATGGATATTGGGATATTCACGAAATCCATGACATGAGCACTTCCGCCCTGCGCCATGCTGAGAAATGTGGTAAAAAGCACTATGACAAATATATCGTCGCAGGACGCCCCCGCAAGTATCATCTGCGGAATCGCCTTGTCAGTTCCGTACTTTTTCTCTATGAGATTCACCATTCTCGGAACAACGACCGCCGGTGATACCGCGCCTAGCACCGCGCCCATGACAGCTGCCTCTGTGCGGTTTATTCCAAGTATAACAGGTGCGCACAGTATGTATCCGATGATCTCGAATGACGCCGGGACAAATGAGAGCAGCACCGCCGAGCGTCCCGACTTCTTCAGATCCTTAAGGTCAAGGGACAGTCCTGCCTTGATAAGTATGATGATAAGCGCTATCTTTCTGAGATCCGCAGATATGGACAATATGGACGGATCAAAGAGATCCAGCACATACGGACCAAGAACGATTCCCGTCGCCAGCATTCCTATGATGCGCGGCAGCTTAAGCCTCTGACAGATGGCGCCCATCGCCAGTCCGACTATGAAAATGAGTGCAAGTGATGTCAACATGATAGACAATACCTCCTTAATTTAGCAAATGTATCAAAGCATTTTCTTATTATGAAAAAAAGCTTACACCAGTCAGTATCAATACTAACATACCATCAATACAGCCGTCGAAGCATATCACCTTGCACAGGATCTCTCATTCTCCCTGCCCTCGTAGTCAAACAGCCCGTCATTTTTCTCCTCCAACGCCTTTATCATATGATACGCAAATTCATTGTAAGGCATCGGTATTCCAAGCTCTCTTCCCATTCTTACTAGTGCACCCGAAAACATATCTATCTCTGTATGCCTTCCAGAATCAAGATCCTGAAGTGTCGAATATCTCGCTGAAGGTGGAACCGCACTTCCGTGCACCGATGGCCCTTCGGCAAGTGAAAGGTCTATCCCCTTCGCCGTAGCCACCGCCTCAAGTTCAGACTTGAGTGCATCGCTTATGATCCTCATGTGTTCACTGTCCCTGTAACAGCCCACTCCCGCACCAAGGATAGCCTGTGGCAGATTGTTGCACACGTTGAGTCTGAATTTGCTCCACAGATCAACCATGATATGATTCGATATCGTGTAGTGAAGTCCTGTTCCATCAAACAGCCTGACGCTCGCCTTCGGCTATAACTCCAAGCTCTATGTCATCTCTTTCTGAGAGTCCCCATATCATATAAGAGCCTACAGCTCCGGCTCCTAAGATAGCAACTTTCTTTATATCCATATGTAAAATCCTTCTTTCATGTACTCATAAACATTATTATAAAAACCGGACAGAAATCCTGTCAACTTTCAAAATCTTATCACCTGCCAGAATCAGTCACGCCATGCTGCAAATATTAATTTTAATTCAAACTACTCCAGTAGTATTGACATTTTATTAGCTGAAAAGTATTATAAAGGCATAATACTACTGCAGTAGTTTGTGAAGGAGAACACATATGGATATAAAACTTTTTGATTCAGAACTTAAGGTGATGGGAGTCCTCTGGGACGAGGGCGACACAACTGCCAAACATATCTCCGATGTCCTGAAAGAAGAAATTGGCTGGAACATGAACACTACATATACGTTGATCAAGAGGTGCATCAAAAAAGGAGCAATTGAACGCTCTGAGCCTAATTTCATGTGCCACGCCATAATACCAAAGGAGGAGGTACAGGAGGCCGAGACAACTGAACTTATCAATAAGGTCTACGACGGATCTGCCGACAAACTATTTGCTGCTCTTCTCGGCAGAAAGAAGCTTTCCCCTGAGGAGATCGCAAAGCTAAAACAGATCGTCAACGATTTGGAGTGAGGTGATGAATATGAGCTTACTGCAAATGAGCGTTGCCGGGGCTGTCATGATCATGGTGATCACAGTCATTCGCGCTCTGGCAATTAACCGATTGCCTAAAAAGACATTCCTGATACTGTGGGGAATCACGATCATCAGGCTGCTAATACCATTTTCATGTCCATCTAAGTTTAGCATCTATTCTCTGCTGGGAAAGAAAACAGTCTCTGACATAAATGAAACACCGGCTGTCAGATTCATGCCGATCAATACGCAAGGGCCTGTCTCCACCCAGGCACCTCAATCTCAGATTCCTGCTCTCACGATTTCAGCGTGGGATATCATCTGGGTGGCAGGACTTGTTCTCTGCGCGGTATTTTTTATCTCGGCATATATCAGATGCTACAGGGAATTTCAGACATCATTACCAGTTGAAAATGCATTTGCACGCAGATGGCTGGAGACTCACAATTTAAAACGCAAGCTGTCCATACGACAGTCAGATCTGATCTCGGCACCGCTTACATTTGGCGTGTGGCATCCAGTGATTCTTATGCCCAAGAAAACTGACTGGGAAAATGAAGATACCCTGTGTTACGTGTTGGAACATGAATTTATACATATTAGAAGATTTGACACAGTTACCAAGTTTCTGCTGATCACCACGGTCTGCATACACTGGTTTAACCCTCTGGTATGGATTATGTACTTTCTCGCCAACAGAGACATAGAGCTATCCTGCGACGAGGCTGTGATTCACCATTTCGGAGGCACAAGCAGGGCGTCCTACGCAAAGGCTCTGATCAGTATGGATGAGACAAAGGGCGGTTTTATGCCACTCTGCAACCACTTTAGCAGAAACGCAATCGAAGAAAGGATAACAGCAATTATGAAAACAAAAAAGACGACTATCATATCATTCGCTGTAGCGATGGTCTTAGTCACCGGAACAGTGACAGTATTTGCAACATCGGTCAAGGGCGATGAATCCAGTACGGTCACCGAAGCTACAGATACTACCAATACCACTTTTTCAGACACGGTTGATACGGAGACAATAATGTCCTATATAAATCCGGATGACGGCAAGACATATTACAGCTTTGATAATGGAAAGACATTTGAAGCCATGACCGACGCCGAGTTTGAAGAAAAGTTCCCAACTCCTGATATTGAGTGGTGGACATACGACGAGTATAAGGCATGGCTTGAGAACGAAAAAGTCGAGCTCAAAAGTATCATCGGTAGTTCATATATATCCGGTGGCAAAAAATATGTGTGGACACAGGATAGAGTAAATGAGACGATCGCCATGTACGAGGGCATTCTGGAGGATATCAAGAACGGAGCCAAATACTCCAAATCCATAGACGGACAAGATGACGAGATGGTCAGCTACAATCCAGCTGACATAGCTCAGACAAAAGAATCGCTTAAGTCCATCGAACGCACTATGACGGACTGCCAGGATGAGGTCAGCGAATCCGTGGCTCAGACAAATGAATCACTTAAGTCCATTGAGCGCACTATGACGGACTGCCAGGATGAGGTCAGCGAGTTCCAAGCTACAGCCAATTAAACTACCAAGAGTGTCAGTCCAGATCTGAATACCATCGCAACAAAGAACTAGAAATACTGAGCATAACAAACCGCCCTGTCTAATACATATAACGCGTATCAGATAGGGCGGCTTTATTATCTATATACATGTCTACATCTTTATCCAGCCAAGTGCATTTGCAACAGAGCTGAGCAGGATAATGATGGCAAATACAGGACAGAGATATTTGATCATGACTACAAATACCTTCTTTCTCCTGAAGGCACTCTCGCCGTGAATTATCTCCTCCTCTATCTTATCTATTCCAACTACCCTTGACACAAGCAGGCTTGTGAGAAGTGCCGCTATAGGCATCATCACCGAATTGGTGAGGAAGTCGAACAAGTCAAGGAACTGCATGCCTATGATCTTGATTCCTGCCAGCGGGCCATATCCCAGGGATGACAGACTTCCAAGCGCAAGCATGATAACTCCCACCAGCACCGTTGCCTTCTTTCTTCCCCATCCAAGCTCATCCTCAAATGTTGACACTGCACTCTCCGTAAGTGCTATCGAACTTGTAACCGCTGCGAACAGCACAAGAACAAAAAACACAATACCTATGACAGTTCCAAATCCCATGTTCTGGAATACTTTTGGAATAGTGATAAACATCAGTGATGGTCCTGCCTGAAGTGTATCCGG
>NC_021018.1:251229-313151 GCF_000210595.1 Coprococcus sp. ART55/1
ATCATAAGTCCCGCCATGATCGCTATACCAGTGTCGAATATCTCTACATTTCTGGTCGAATCCTCTATCGCCGTATCTTTCTTCATGTAAGAGCCAAATGTTATGAGTATTCCCATGGCAATGGAAAGCGAGTAGAACATCTGCCCCATGGCAGCAACCACTGTCATCCACGAGAAGTTCTTCACATTTGGCACAAGGAAGTATTTTACTCCCTCAAGTGCGCCCGGTCTTGTCACGGAATATACCGCAATTATGACAGACAGAACGATCAGTATAGGCATCATGATCTTGGATACCCTCTCTATTCCGTTCTGCACACCGGCAAATATAATGATAAGTGTAAATGCGCAGAACGCCACGAAACACAGCTCCGTTGACACACCATTTGATATGAAATCGGTGAAATATCCATCCTCAGCCAGCAGCTTTGCATTTCCTCTGAAATACTCCACCAGATATTTGATGACCCAGCCGCCAATAACCGAATAGTACGGCACTATAAGCACAGGTATAACGGCATTTATCCAGCCGCCAAACGACAGCCATTTCTTCTTTCCAAATGATTTGAATGCTCCAACCGGACTCTTTCTCGTCATTCGTCCGATTGCCGTCTCCGCAACTATCATAGTATAACCAAATGTAAGTGCAAGCACGATGTATATTATGAGGAAAATTCCTCCGCCGTACTTTGCCGCAAGGTAAGGGAATCTCCATATATTTCCAAGGCCCACCGATGCACCTGCCGCCGCCAGCACGTACCCCAGCTTGCCCGAAAATGAACTTCGCTTACCATTCTTCATATCTTCCATATACCTTCACCATAGTTTACCTGGAACTAATCCCCGTAATCTTTCCTTCCACATTTATTTGCATATACATGTGATTCTAACATGCCCCGAGAGGAAAAGCCACTATATATTTGAACATCATCCAGACTGCTGGCATCTCGCCCTCAACACTCCATTTATTTTTGCCGCATCGCGATAAAATACTTCCTTTGAGACCGCCTTGGGGTTATCTCCAAAGGCCCTTATCCCCTGTACTACTCCATCAAGATATAAACCATCTTCCTGAAAAATATGTGTCATAGGGAGATCCCCCAGCATATCCATCAGCACAGCTACTTCTGATTCAGCAACCTTCTTTACCCCGATCATAAATTGTCCTTGTTTTCCGGGATGCTTTTCTGCTTTTTTGCACAGAGCAAACGGATACATTTTTATTGGATTTTTCTTTATCCACGCTATTCTCAGTCTCCATTCTACAAATACCCTTTTATCAAACGTGCATACTTATTCTCCGAATCCTCCACAACCTTTATCTTGCCCTGCCTTATGAAATGTTCTATCCTCGCCGCATACCACCAGTCACCGACTCCGATCGTAACCTGTCCCAGAATGTCACCGATCAGCCGGCACTCCTTAACCGGCTTGTCCGTCAGCTTGTTCCAAATGATAAAATCATAGAAATCATCTGACACACTGAGCACTGTTCCATTTACCACAGCCCTGAGCGGTGCATTTTCAAGGACAAGCTCACCCCACATCTCCGCATACATTCTTATCTCATCTGATGTGAGTTTCCTCTCATTTCCGAGGAGCCCAGCAAATTCCTCCGCCGCCACCTCGCTCCAGCTATGATACGACACTATTACGTTTTTCTTTACAACATGTTCTGGCTGCGTGACAACTGACACTTCATTTGGATAGTTCTTCAGGATGCTGCATACATGATAAAATCCACACCTTGAATATGGAGCGTCACTGTACCATATTCTTACCGGCTCACCACCCTCAAGAAATCTTATAAGCCTTACCAGTTCCCCAGCATACACATCACCAAGTTTCTTAAGTTCATTGTCATATTCCTCGTCCTGCTCCCACTGGTTCTTAGCATACATTGAGTAGATAAAATCCTTGCGGTACTGACTGTCAACTACCTCGCCGATGTAGCCCATGTCCAGCATGAAACCAAGGCAGATCACCTCGTCAGAAGAACCCTGTATCCACAGTGGCTGACCATTCTTATATTCCTCATTCTCGCATTTTGCCGCTTTCATGGAACCTGCCGAACTTTCTCCAAATAGTATCTCTACCATAATCTGCTCCTTATCGTTCCCCAATACCACCTATCATCCTGTCAATCTCCTGATATGCCGTTTCTGTCCGTGCTGAATATGTACCATTCGGAGAATCTCCCTGCATAACAAACAAGATCTCTTCATCAGTTTTCGTGTATAGATCAATTCTGTCAGAATACCAGTTATAAACATGATACGGATATTTATTTAATATGCCATCTATCTTTTCAATGTCACCATCATCATACCAGATAATATCCTCTGCGCAAAACTCAAAACAGGATATTGCCGCCTCATATATCAACATTCCCATCATAAATGCAGACAAACTACTTTCTGCCTGGCCGATCTCATTTACAGTGCCATCCTCATCAGTTTCCACAACATACACAGGTGGATCATCCTCAGCCATATCAGCCCTTCTGATAGCGACCTGATATACTCCCTGGTTCTCATTCAAGATATAAAAATATCCTTTTACCTTCCTTGTCCATTTATACCTGCGCTGAAAATCAAGAGTAATCCAGGGATCATTGCTATGATCAAACAGCTCGCTTGTTTTACCACATTTCTTCCATATCTCATATAGCGTATGTGGGATGCTCTCAAATCCCGCTCTCAGCCCTTTTATCTCCTCATCTGTATATCCTACAAATGACTTGATATTGTATATTTTTTGTAATAAGGCATAATCCATTTACATTTCTCCATAATTCTCATCCCGGTTTTAAGTTTCGGTTTATCAACTCTCAATCCACGATGTCATACCCTGCTGCCGCCAGAACTTCCAGTGCTTTTTGAAAATTCTCCTTCTTCACCATAACATAATCCGTATTGTATGTGGATACTGCAAATATCGAAATTCCGTTATCCGCCAGAACAGATGCGATTTTTGCCAGAATCCCGATCAAAGAAAAGTCCAATACGCCCTGAATGCGGAAGGCCATCCAGCCGTCATCACGCTTTATAACATTTGCCGGCACTTCACTCACCGGGCATACAAGAGACTTTTCCTCATCAGTTTTTCCTAGAAAACAATAATCAGAATCGAGATTCGCATATGTGTAATCTTCCACCTGACACAATGAAAATTCTTCATCAATCTTTTTTATCTCCATGACCTCTCCTTAAATCTATTTTGTAAGCACCTTTTTGCAATATCTATGTGCACCATCAATGAGGACAAACTAATTTACGCTTTGTTAATGTATGTGCTCCCATTACATATGACTTCATATCCGGAACAAACCTTGTGTTGCAATCAGGGCATTCAAATGCTCCTGCCTCTCTATCAAGAATACACGCAATCACTATTCCGCCACATACCACTACTAACCCTATTGCGATAAGCAGAACCCTCAGCCAATTCTCCATCTCCAGAATTCCTGACAATAAAAACAATGGAAATGCCGCAACTATCGTAAGTGTCGCGACCATTGCAGACAAAATAATTTTCTTTTTGCTTTCCTGTGCCTCTCTAACTAAATTCACCATATTAACCTCCGCTTTCTTTCGATAATCCTCTTCAGATACTCTTTCGCCAGATAGTAATTCATTCACTGTTATCTCTAATTCATCACATAACGGCAACAGTAATGAAACTTCCGGAAAACCATTTCCCGTCTCCCTTAATTAAAGATATTGTTGGGTAAAAAAGAAAGGTCAGTCGATTTTGCCGATGAAGCGGTAGTAGATTTCTACTTCCTGCTCACGGCTTCCGTCCTCGCCCTTGACAGCTTCGTGGACGGTTATTTTTTCAATTAGAGTGTTCAGAAGTTCGGCGGTCAGCTCCACAGGGTTGACATACTGTTTCATCAGGGCAATCCACTTTTCAGCATCCGCTGCGGTCTGTACGGCGGCTTCCATCGTTTTGTGAAGCTGTCTTATTTTTGTTTCAAGCTCCTTTTGCTCGTTCTGGTACTTCTCGGACAGCATATTGAAGTTATACTCGGTTATGCGTCCGGCAGACCAGTCCTCATACATTTTAGCAAACAGCCCGTCAACCTCGGCTTTACGCTTCTCTGCCTTTTTCAGCTCCGCAGCCTGCTTTTTCTTCGCAGAGTTTCTTTCCCTGTCGCTGGCATTGAGCAGGCGTTTCAGCAGCTTGTCCTCGTCTTTCTGTGCCAGCATAGACCAGTATTGCAGTCTTGCAAGCACATAGGCATACAGTACATCATAGCGGATATAGTGCATGGAACACTGGCGTAATCCCTGCCCGTTCTTGCTGCAATGGTAGTACCCGTATGGGTTCTTATTCTGCTTGTTTTCCCCATAGGCTAAAGACCATCCGCAGTCTGCACATTTTATCAATCCTGCGAAAATCTGTGTCGTACCGTTTCTGCGTTTCCTGCGTCTGCTTGCAATCAGCTCCTGAACTTTTTGGAACACTTCTTCAGAAATGATGGCTTCGTGGGTATTTTCCACACGATACCATTCTTCCTGCGGCTTCCGCACCTTTTTCTTGTTCTTGAATGAAATGTTGCTCTGCTTGTTGTGAATGCTGTGACCGATGTAGGTTTCCTCTTTCAAAATGCTCTTGACCTGTGCTATCGTCCACGCATAGGCTTTTTCTGCGGGCGCACCGGCGTAGATATTGGCGAAAGTCCCGTATCTTTCATAGTTCAGCCAGCCGGGGGTAGGTACTTTTTCCTCCACCAGAATCCGTGTAATGCTGGCGGCTCCACGCCCGTGTACAGCAAGGTCAAAAATCTTCTCTACAATCCAGCGTGTTTCCGGGTCGATCAGAAGATGACCTTTTTTGTCCGGGTCTTTTACATAGCCCAGCGGTGCATAGGCTCCATAGTGTGCGCCATTGGCAAATCTTGTGTGCATGGCAGCCTTGACCTTTTTGCTGGTCTGTCGGGCGTGCATTTCATTCAGGATGTTTAAGAACGGTGCAAGCTCGCTTTCTCCGTTGATGGTGTCCACATTGTCATTGATGGCAATGTAGCGTACTCCCTTGCTGGGGAAATAGATTTCCGTGTACTGACCGGTCAGGATATAGTTTCTTCCCAGACGGGATAAGTCCTTTGTGACAACGCAGTTGATTTTCCCGTCTTCGATGTCATCAATCATCCTTTGGAAACTTGGACGCTCGAAATTTGTCCCACTCCATCCGTCGTCAATGTACTCGTCTACAACGGTCAGCCCATGCTCTGCGGCATACTGTCTAAGCATCATGCGCTGGGTCTGGATACTGCCGCTTTCCCCCTGTAATTCATCGTCACGGCTCAATCTCAAATATAGTGCAGTGTTATAAATCGTTGTATTGTATGGTTGTTTCACGGTTAAAAATCCTCCTTCTAAAAGAAACAACCCACGCTTATACAATACTCGCTGGTACAAGTATATCATAAGCGTGGGCTGATTGACAGTCGTTATTCCGTATTTTTTCAGGAAGCGGCGGCAGCGTGCTGGATCACATCTTCCAGCAGGCTGTCAAGCGGCTTCCCATCCTGTGCGAAATGCTCCGATACCTTGATACGGACTTTCCCCATGACAAAATACTGGGTGCCGTCTTTTTCGGTAAGCAGGGTGCCGCTGTTTTTGTTATTGCTCTCGTTTTTGCTTTTTGCCATAGGCAGTTACCTCCATAAATGAAATATGCCCGACAAGGGAATGTCAGACAGGTGTACAGCCGCAGACTGTCTCCGTGTCAACCAAACCGTGTCAACCGGCAGAAAAGACTTTGAAAACAATCCATAGGCGCTCTATTATTACTTTTTACTTTTTCTTTGATTTCTTGGTTGACATGGTTGACAAAGGAGAGAAATGCCCCAAATATCAGGCTTTTCCCCGTCAACCGGCTGTCAACCAAAGCGTCAACCAAACTGTCAACCGGTGGCTTTTCAGAATGGAAGTTCCATTTGCCGGGCTTCTTCTTCCGTGATTTCCTGAAAACCGTCCCCCTCCGGCGGAGCTTGGTTGACACGCTCCCAGCCTTTTTGAGAACCGTATTTCTTATACCGCTTCGGGCTTTTGTAGGCTACCCAGCCCTGTATGATGCCGCCCGCAATGCCGGTATTCATAATCTCGCAGATTGCCCGTGTCTCCCAGTCTGCCGGGGAATTTAAGTTCCCCAGCGCTTCCTCATAAAGCTGCTTGGAACATACCCTGTCGCCGGTGTAGTCCTCCAAATAGGCGTAGATCATGCCGGCCTGTGTGTCTTCCTGCATAAAGTCCTGCTGGTGGGCGTTCAGGTATCGGTTCATTTCCATGCTGAATGACAGCTTATACTTCCCACTGCGATAAACCGTCATGGCTTCCGCCCACATCTGTTCGATATACGCCCTCGCCGCCGCTTCATCGTCCAGTATGTGAACCTCCGCCCGTTCCGGGTACACCGTCACGGGGAGAAAGCGCCGGTTGCCGGTGCGGTCACGGGGCAAAAAGTCCTGCCGGTTGGTCGTCCCTCCAAATACACATTGCCGCAGCCGGTCTGCCGGATGTGTCTCATACGGCACTTTGTAGGTTTCTTTCTGGCGGCTTAAGAATGACTTGATTTCCTCAATACTCTTGGCGTTGGCTGTGGCAATCATCTCCGACATCTCGATAATCCAATGCCCTTGCAGCTTGCGGTACACATTTTCATCGTCCAGCTTTTTCAAATCGTCTGAAAACCATTCGTCCCTGCCTGCCAGCAGCCGGAAAAAGGTAGATTTCCCGGCTCCCTGACCACCAACCAGACAGAGCATGACCTCAAACTTGCTCCCCGGTCTGAATACCCGCCGGATGGCTCCCATCAGGAACAGTTTCAAGGCTTCATAGGTGTATTCGTCCGTATCGGCTCCCAGAAAGTGATGCAGGGCGTAACGGATGCGCTCTGTGCCGTCCCATTGCAGGCTGTTCAGGTAATCCCTGACTGGATGGTAGCGGTTTTCATTGGCAACAATCTTGATGGCGCTCTGCACCTTTTTCTCGCTGGTAAGCCCGTAATTTTCTTCCAGATACAAAAGCAGGTAGTTCATGTCCATGTCGGTCAGCGTGGTACTGGTGCGCTCCCAGCCCAGCGGCTTCACAATGTCAATCTGCTCCGTCAAAAGGTTCAGGCGCAGCGCCCCGCGAAACAGAGGGTCACGCTGGAACACCGTCAGGCAGTTTCGGATGCTGTTCTTCACGCCGCCTTTCTGCGTCCCCTCTAATGTTTCCCGGATTTCTGCCGGTGTCTGCGCCGGTTCCATTGTGTCCATCGTCCTTTTGACCGCTTCCTGCGTTTCCGGCGGCAAGCTCTGAAATTCGCTGTTCAAGCCGCAACACCTCCTTTCCCTGTGCGGCGATCAATGCCGCTTTTTCTTCTATTTCTCCGTATAACAAAATATCCAAAAGGTATTCTGTGTAGCTTATCCTCTGCAACGCTTCCACAAAAAGAGGATGCCAGATGGCATCCTGCGGCTGTGGGGCGTGTGCTGTTTTCCAATGCTCCAGCAGGCGCAGATAATCGCATAGCACCCGGAAACAATACCGTTCCGTTTCCTGAAATCTCTGCTCCGCTGATTTTTGTCGGGGCTGTGACCTGTTGTGACGCTTCCTATCTGGCGGCGCATTGCCGGATTTCTCATAGGAAACGCCGAAGTCCTCCGCAAGCCTGACCGCAGCTTCCCGTTTCCCCAATCCATGCAGCAAAGCGGCAAAGTCGATCACATCCCCGGAAGCCCCGCAGCCGAAGCAGTAAAAGCGGCTGTCCACTTTCATGCTGGGCGTGCGGTCATTGTGGAATGGACAGCAGACCATGCCGTTTCTCCCCACCCGGATTCCATAGAATGAAGCAGCCTGCCGGGTGGTAACAGACTGTTTCACCGCTTCAAATACATTCAAATGCTCCCTCCATAAAAATACTGGTAGCGGTAAAGCTGCCGGTTATATCATAGCTCCATCTCATGTTTCTTTCTCTGTACTGCCTGTGGCTGCTCCCTCCGGCGCAGTGCGGTATCTACGGCGTTCTGCACCTGCCGTAGCCGTATGACTTCCTCCCGGAGTGGCTTGTGCTGCGGAGACAGTTCGGCATACTCTGTTTTTAACTGTGCGTATTCCTGTTTCCATGCTTTCAGGGCAATGGGTTTTCCGTCCAGTTTTTCTTTCAAAATACGGCGGGCGGCATAAAACAGCCGTAACTCCGCATCGTGGGATGTTTCAAATTTCTCCCTCTGTTTCTTAAACTTGATATTGTTCAATTCCGTATGAACAGGTTTTAGCCGCTGGTAATTCTCGCCCTCCCGTATCAATTCCTGCAATTCCTTTATCTGGGCAGATTTCTTTTTCATGGAGTCGCTTAACGCTTCAAATTCTTCGTTGACAGAGGAAAGACGCTCCTGCAAATCCTCTAATGTGAGCAGCTTGTTTTCCGTCAGATAATTGACGGCTTCGGCAAACTGCTTTAAGTTTCCGGTTCTGGCTTTATTGCTCCATGCCCCTGCGTTGCGCTGGTTGTAATAAGCGATCAACAGGTCGGCAAGGCTCGGTGTCTGCGGTTTGGAAAGTTCTTCTTTTACCTCTGCCATCCAGACAAACAGGGCTTTGATCTTCTTCCTCACATCCTGCATGAGCCGGTTGGTGGCTTTAATCCAGCGGTTCAGTTCCCCTTTCTCGGTGCGGATGCCCTTTGCTTCCATCTGCCGGACATTAGCTCCCTCGTGGACAGTAGGTATCAGGTCAAGCCCCTGCCGCACATAGGAACGGTGGTCGATACGCACATCCAGCCCTTTTTCCTCAAATTTTGTATTAACGGCAGCCGCCCACTGCTCCCGCCAGTGTTCCAGCGTTTCCGGCTCATGCCAGTCTGTTGTATGGACAGCGTTAAACATATAATCGCCGTTTTTATCCCGGATTCGGTTTCCATCTTCATCAAGAAGATATTCCCGACGCTGTTTTTGTCCCCATGTGCCATCCGGGTTCAAAGGCCGCATGGTTGTCATCACATGAAAATGCGGGTTAGGGATGCCGCCGTCCTCTTTCTCCGGGCTGTGAAAAGCAAGGTCGGCAATCATGCCTTTTGTCACAAACTGCTCCTGTACGAACTTCCTCGCCAGCTCCATGTTTTCTTCCAGCGTCAATTCATTCTGCATGGCAATATCAAAGGAATAGGCAAGCTGTGCTTTTGGATGTTTCTCGCAGTTCTCCACAGCATTCCAGAGGGTCGCCCGGTCAAGATATATTTCCGGCGCATGGGGCGGCAGCATGATTTCCGAAGCGATCACGCCGCCCTTTTTGGTGTAGTCGCTGACTTCTCCATAGTAGCTGCTGTAAAGACGCTCCCCGGCTCGATAGGCTGCGCTGGCAATGGCGCTCTGACCGGCGCTGCGCTTGATCTGTGCGATTGAAAAATGATAAAGTGCTATCCTTAGTCACCGCCTTTCTCCTGCCCGGAAATACGGGCGTGGTTCTCTGTGGCAGACCGGATGAAATGCTCCGCCTGCGGCAGATTCAAAATGCTTTCCATGAGGGAATAAAATTCCGCTTCGGATAGCTCCTTTGTCTGTGGTGCAATGCTCTCAATAGCTGCCCCACGGGTAATCAGCCGGTGCGTCCTCTGTTTCCGGGAACCGCTTTCCAGATACGCCTGCCGGTTTTTCAAACGCTGCATTTTCCGTTTTTCCTGTTCCAGCAGGACAGTGGTTTTTTCATATTCCTGCTTCAACTGTTCCAAAGATTTTTCCATGTTCTCACATCCTTTGCTGATAAGATAAAGAAAGACCATCCGCAGACAGTCCGTGTGTCAGTGCTTCTATAAAACCCGATGAAAAGGGAAAAACGCAGAGCGGATTTCTCTTTGCGGCGGGTACACAGGGGATAGCCGCTTTAGCGGCGCAAGGGGGTGTAGCCACCTTGTCGGAGCGAAGCGAACGCAGACCTCGGATTGCTGATTTTATCAGCGGCAGAGGTAAGCTCCGCAGGACGCACGATACATGGTCTTTAGACTATGTATAGAAGTGCGCCCTTAGTTCCTAAGGGATTTTGCCGTTTCCGGCAGTCTTGTCCTTTTTCTTGGAACGCTTGGAAAGATACTTCGGGCAGTCAACCACAACCGCCCGGAAGCTCTGTTTACATTCGTGCTGGCATTTCCGGCACAGTTCGTTGTAAGTGATACGGCTGCGGTCATTTAAGAAGAAAGACCATTCCAACCGCCGCTTGTTACTCATTCTTGCCATAACCGGCTCCTTTCTCCGTTTCTATCTGATGTACGCAGATAGGCTGTTTTGATGTAGCGTCTCGGTATCATTTTTAAGTTTTTTTCCCTCTGTATGCCCCTTTGGAAAGTGCGGCAGTATTGCAAGTCAGGGAATGATACCTCACGCTTATTTGTCGCTTCCCGGTACGGTTTCGGAGCCTTTTGCCATCCATTCAAAGAAAGCAATTTTGCTGACCTTGATAAGTCTGCCCCTGCGGAACGCTGGAAAGCCGGGTGTGTGTACCAGCTCATAGGCGCTCGCTCTTGAAATTCCCATAATCCGCTGAATGTCCGCCACATCCAGAACCAGCGGTAAATCCTCGTAGCTGTTCAATCTCTTTTTATCGTTCATTCTGTTCCTCCCATAAATCAAATAGGTTAAAATGCTTCCTGTTGCCGTTCTCCCCAAAAGCCGTTTTCCTGCCCCATTCCTGCGGTGTTTCCCTGCATTGGTGCGCCGAATGCGTCACTTCTCCTGCCGGTCATATCCCTTTTGGACGGTCATTCACTTGTCAAGGTACTGTGCGGTACGAAATTACCAACCGCAATCATCATAGCGTACTATCCTTGACAAAACAATGATTCTGCGATACCATGAGTGTAACGGATATAACTGAATTATATAATTACCATAAACAAAGGCAGGGGATAGGGATGGAGAATCAGTTTATACGGCATGAGCCATGTTTTGAGAGGATTTTGTTTGTCCTGACGCTGGACAGGAAGAAAATGAAAGAGCGGATTTTGATTGGGGAAGAACAGCAGATCCGCTTCCGTCTGAACGGGAGCCAAAACGCAGAGGTGCTTTGTGATATGACACGCCCACTGGGAACTTTTTTGATAAACTTTGAGCGTGACACGGACAGAGACTGGAACTTATACGGGCTTTCTCCGCTGCGGCAAGCTCTCCACTCCAACCGATGGAAACAGCCGGAGCTGGAGCAGGCGGCAAGCGAATTTCTTTGGGAGAAATATCTTAGCAACGACCCTCTGAAAATGTATGTGGCGTTCCGTATCTGGAACAGCTATCTGCTTGCCAGAGAACCCCGTGACCGTAACGCTGCCTGTGACCGCTTCATGGATAAAATGAGCAGACTGACCGGGGTATTCCAAAACGAAACCATGAGCTTTGACAGGGAGACAGGAAAACCGAAACAATTTCAAGCTGGCAGCCTTTATTTCAAAGGCGCACCGTCAGAAGATACCCGGCTTGACCTCTGGTTCCCGGACAACCGGCGCACAGAAGAATGTGTGTCTGCCTATGCGTCCCTCTACCCGTTGATTACCTATTATCTGAACAGGCTGAATGACTGGGGGCTTTGCTTCCGGCGGTGCAAGGTCTGTGGAAAATATTTTCTGGCAAAGAGCCAGCGGTATGAGCTGTGCAGCGACAAGTGCCGAAAAGCACAGGCGCTTCAAAACAAGCGGGAATTTGACGAGAGGTCAAGAGAAAATAACTATGACCTGCTTTATAAAAATGAATGCCAGAACTGGCGCAACAAAATAAACCGGGTAAAAAATACCGCAGGCTTTCCGGCTGACCGTCTGGAAAAAATACAGGCTTCCTTTTCCGACTTTAAGAAAGAAGCCTTACAGAGAAAAAAGGCTGTAAAAACAGGAACGGCCAGCCCGAAAGAATTTACGGACTGGCTGTATCAGCAGAGTAATGTAATTGTTGAGCTGACCGAGATATGAAAAACTTTCTATCGTCAATTTCGCATTATTGCAATAACAGATTGCTTCTTCCATGAATGGTAATATTATCATCAAACTTTTGGAAGAACTATAAATGTCCGAGGTGCCTTTGATTTCGACAGAAAAACAGGCTGAATTGTTACAAAGCTCGGACATTTCAAAAGAATTTTTTGAAAAATACTAAAGAAGCGGAGCAGCTAAAATCTGCTCCGCTTCGATATGATTGATCTAAGGATGTTTTGCTATTTGATTAAACTCACTCTGTCAACCGCAATCGCTCCACAACTGGAAGGTTAACGTCAGTTTTGTAGACCCATATAGGCACAATAAGGCAGATTAGCAACACCAGTCCAGACACCAGCACCAGCGGGATAAATGGATAGGAGAAAACAGCATAATAGGCCACTTTACTAAAAATCATATATAGCAAGATGAAGATTGCTGTTCCAATGGTGACTGCAAGGGAAAGGGAAACGCCCCAATAATAGAAACCTTCCATAAATAGCATTCGTTTGATTTGTCGCTTTGTCATTCCAATGCTTTCAAGAACAGCTAATTCATAGCGCCGAGTATTTACATTGACAACCATTGTATTGACAAAGTTCATGACACCAACAAGCAGCAGGATCACGGACAACCCTGTTCCTAAAACCTTTGCTGTAATGAGATATTCCTGCATTTCTTCTCGCCGTTCATATCGGGATATAATATCAATGTTAGCTTGTGATGCGGTGATTTGCTTTAATTCTTGCAGTATACTTTCGTCATGTTGACCATCCGTATCAAAGGCCACGCGGAACACTCTATATTGCGGAAAGAGTTCTTTCAAAGCTGTTTGACTAATATACAAATCAGGAGCCGTCCCTCTCTCATTGCCTCCTCCTGCTCGAAACCCTTCATTCAAATAACCGTTCGCTACAATAAAGGAATGCTGTCCGTTCTGCGTCTGGATTGTTATTTCCTGCCCCGGCTGAATAAGGTCTTCTACTGTTTTGGACAGCAGCACAACCTTTCCTTGTTCAAAGGCAGACGTGTCAATAGGCAAGTTTAAGGTTTTATTGATTTCTTCCAAATATGCACTGTCAATTCCAAAAACCCCGCTAAAAAAGTTTTGCTGATAATTTTCTAATTTTGCCGGATCAGAAAAATCAATGCCGTTACTCCGTCTAATGACGCAAGAAACTCGTGAAATACAGCATCGTCATATACAACATCTACTGCTACTTGAGGATAAGGTGCATAGGTCAACCTCAAATTCTCAATGCCGTCAAGCTGACCAATCTCTGAAACCATTTCGCTGGAAATTAAATCTTCTCTTTCGTGGATACTATATGTGAGTGCAAAATCGCTTACTCCCCATTGGCTCACATAATTCTCCGGGCTTAAACCATGTAATAGCCCTGTGACGACAAGGAACAAGGAAAGGCCGAAAAAAAGCGATGCAAAAACAAGGGTTGTACTCTTAGCATTACGAAAGACATTGTTCCATGCCATTCTGGACAACTTCATTTTGCTACAATTTCTGGCGCTGCTCTTTGTGCTGGCTGCTGTATATTGGAGTGCTGCTATTGGTGAAACACTTCCGGCAATTTTGGCGGGCTTCATGCTTGCAATCATAACGGTAATGAACGTAAATATGGCCGCTCCTATGAAAATAAACGGCGAAAAAGATACTTTTGTTCCCACATCAGAATTTGTTGAATACATCATATTCAGGAAGTAAGGAACAATGCCAAAGGAAACAACCGCACCAAGTAACAGACCAATCGGAATACCAATACAAGAGATTCTGATTGCCTGCTTATAGATAATTCTCTTTATCTGCCTTTGAGTCGTTCCAATCGTTTTAAGACGGCCATAGAATTGCACATCTTTTATGACAGAGACATAAAGAATATTATAAATCAGCAGATAGCCGCTAAAGGATATAAAAACTGCTAAAATTATTACAGCTAAAATAATAGTTCCACCATTTGCCTGTTCTAATGGTACAATTTCAAATGTTTGCCCTTCTGCAAAGTCAATCTCACGCCGCAATCTTTCACAGTTTTTGTCAGCATTATCATTGCCTTGAAAACGGATCATTGCCGTAACACTATTATCCAGTGATACATTTAAGCTATCCTTAAAAGCGGATGAAACATAAACATAACCACGATTATTTGTGCGCATTGGAATGTAGTCCGTATAGTAGCCCGACAGCAAAAAGGTGTCCGTGACATAATCATAGCTATCGCCAATTTGGTATGACAACACAATCTCCATCCCTATTTGCGGATCAGAAATGCCCATCTGTTCAAGCACCCATGTAGGTAGCATAATTTCGTTTTTACTTGATGGGTAATTTCCTACAACACCTGATATAGTAGGAAGACGGTGGTGTTCCCACTCGGTATCATCTATCCAAACTATACCTAATCTCGCATTTTGCAGTTGCTCTGTATCAACACTGCCTAAACGCTGCTGTATACCTACATCAAGGACAAGGTTTGATTTTGAAATTTCAACCAACTGATTTTCTGTTACATTTGTGATTCCGACATCAGCGGTAGTTCCCATTAACCGAATTTGTTGCATTTGGTAGGTTTCAAAGTAACTAAAACCAATACTGAATGTCGCAGTTATCATAAATGCAGTTAGCACAAGAGCAATGATTGCAAATAAATTACGCTGCCGTTCACGATGCAAACTGCGCTTTGCCAGCTTCTTTTCAATGTCACTGGTATCATTTTCAAAAGGCCATGTCATAGCTTGCCACCTCCTTATTCCACAATCCTGCCATCCTCAATGCGGACAATCCGATCTGCAAGGCGGGCTATGTCGTCATTGTGGGTAATCATTACAACGGTTTGCCGGAACTCCGCGCTGGTGCGCTTGATAAGTCCCAGCACCTCGGCGCTGGTCTTGCTGTCAAGGTTACCGGTTGGCTCATCGGCCAGCACAATAGCCGGTTTGGTAATCAGAGCGCGGGCAATCGCCACACGCTGCTGCTGTCCGCCGGATAGATTGTTCGGCATATTTTTCAGTTTATCTTCCAGCCCCAGTAGGTGAACAATTTCGTCCAAAAACTTCTGATCCACCGTGTCCCCGTCCAGCTCCACCGGCAGGACGATGTTCTCATACACATTCAGAATAGGAACAAGGTTATAGTTCTGGAAGATAAAGCCGATGTTGCGGCGGCGAAAGATGGTAAGCTGTTCATCGTTCTTCTTTGCCAGTTCTTCGCCCCGGGCGATCACGGTTCCGCTGGTGGGAGTGTCCAGCCCGCCCATCATGTGAAGCAGGGTGGACTTGCCGCTGCCGGATGTTCCCACAACGGCCACAAACTCGCCGTCCTCCACGGAGAAGTTCACACCGTCAAGGGCGCGGGTAATGTTCGGCTCTGTGCCGTAATACTTTTTCAGATCAATCGCCTGTAAAACGCTCATACTCAAAACTCCTTTCAAGGCTTTCTGCCTGTTGATAAGGCTATTGTAAAACCCAAATGTCCGCGAAATGTTACAGCGGCCAAAAAATTTCATTGAAAATCAGGGTGAAATGTTACAACGCTCGGACATTTCAAAAAAATTTACGGCGGCAGCCGGAAATGGCCGTCCGCCGCGTTCTATTTTGTAGGCAGCATAATGGAAAATTCCGAACCCTTGCCCGGCTCCGAAACCACTTTGATATAACCGCCCTGTCGCGTTACGATCTCGCGGGTCAGATACAGGCCAATGCCCACGCCCTGCTGCTCGTGTACTTCTTCCTCACGATAAAAGCGCCGGAAGATAGCAGCCTGATTACTTTCGGAAATGCCCTTGCCGGTATCGGCTACTTTGATCTCCACATACATTTCCCACGGTATCACCGACACCGTAATTTTTCCACCTGCCGGAGTATACTTCACCGCATTGTCCAACAGGTTAAAGAGGGCTTCGGATGTCCACTTGCTGTCATGGGAAAAGGTCAAATTCTCCGGGCAGTCCACAGATACAGCGATTTTCTTTTTTTCCGCTGCATACACGATCCCACTCATGGCCTGCGCCACAGTATCAAAGAGGCGGCCCGGTTTCTTGTTCAACTGGATCACGCCCGTTTCCAGCCGGGAGGTTTTCACAAGGGCCTGAAAGAGAAAGTCCAGCTTATCTGTCTGGCTGCGGATTCCCCGGATAAAGTCGGTGCGCTCCGCCTCGGTCATGGGCTTTTCCAGCAGGGTGTCCGTCGCCATTTTCAGATTGCTTACCGGCGTTTTCACTTGATGGGAAATATCCGATACAAGGGTCTGTAACTCCTGCCGTTCCTCGTCCACCCGGCGGCGGTTCTCCTGCATGATCTGGTAAAGCCTTGCCAGCCGGTGCCCGATTCTGGCAAGCTGGGTTTCGCTGTCCTCTGGCCGCTGGGGCGCTTCATTCCCGGCGATCATGTGGTCTAAGGTCTGGCACAGGTCAGCGGTAAACTGCGACAGCCGCTTTCCAAACGCCTGCGTCAGTACAAAAATCCCCACAAGGGCGCACAGCAGCAGCGTCCCGCCTGTCAGCAGCACCGCAATCTGTTTTGTCACAAGAAACAGGGCTATGGTGATCCCGGACATGGAGAGGACAAGCTCCATTGCCACCCGGCCAAACAGCCGCTTTACCGAGAGGTTTTGAAACTTCATTTTACCTCGCCTCCCGTCCATTGATACCCCATGCCGTAAACGGTCTTGATGTAGGGTGCGCCGCCGTCGGCTTCAATCTTGCTGCGAATACGGCTGATGGAGGTTGTCAGGGTGTGTTCGTCCACAAACCGCTCGTCTATATCCCACAGCTTTTCCAAAAGCTGCCCACGGGTCAGCACTTGCCGGGGATTTTTACGAAACAGGTTCAGCATTTTGTACTCCATCGGGGATAGAGTCAGGGGCTTGCCGTTTAAGGAAGCCGTCTGCTCCGAGAAGTCCAGAAACAACCGCCCGTCGTCGTAAATGTCCTTGGCCGGTTTGTGGTGTTCCAGCATGGCGAACATGGCTTTGATTTTTCGCTGCAAGGCCCCGATCACAAAGGGCTTTGTGATGTAGTCCACCGCGCCCACCTCATAGCCCCGTATCTGGTCGCTCTCCTGATCGTTGGCGGTCAGGAATATTACGATGGTGTCCGGGTGCTGGGGCTTTATCAGCTTGCACAGTTCAAAACCGTTCCCGTCCGGCAGGTTGATGTCCAGCAGCACTAAATCAAATTCCCGCTGGCGGATGGCTTCGGCTGCGGTTCTGGCATTTAGGGCAGAAGTCACGCCGTAGCCGTCTGCGGTCAGGTTATAGTCTAACATCTTATTCAAAAAACTGTCGTCCTCGACAATTAAAATCTGCTCCATATTCTCACTTCCTTTGCTTTTTGCAGATAGTATAACAGGCAAATGTCCGAGAATTGTTACAAGGACAAATATATTTATCATTTTACAGCTTTTTTATGTGTACTGCAATTTTATAAAAGAAAGGACAGCAGTATCATCAAATTGCTGTCCTTGCGGTTTATTATAGCTGGTAGTGTATAAGCGTGGGTTCATCATATTTGGTGTGGTATCTTTAACTATGGGAAACTCCTCGTTCCCATTTTGAAATTGTTTTATCGCTGATTCCAAGTTTTTCAGAAAGCTGTTTTTGAGTATATCCCTTTCTCTTTCTCTCATCAGCGATAAATCGTCCAATTTTAATCTGGTCCATATGTTTTCCTCCTTTCTGGCTCAATTATCTCCCCATTTTATTGCCAATCACACCCACGAGGCGTAGAATATGGTGAATCTATGCGGGTTCTACGCTTCGTAGACTAATCTATTTATCTGTTATCACCTATTTCTTACCAAAGCTACTTATATCTTCTAAATCACTTACCATCTACGACAGCCTGCAAATCATTATATATTCCTCATCATTCTCGTCCACGATCTGGAATCCAACGCTCCACTATCTCCAGCTCATCCCGTGTAACCCGGCATATGAGATTTAACACCTCCACGCCGGCAGCCTTCGCCTCATAGAAAGTCTCTGCGAACTCCCTGTGTATTTCCGCATTTGGCCTGACCTCAGTTATCCCTGTCATCGGAATGACAAATGCCACATAACATTTATATCCCTCGGAGACCGCCTTCATCAGCTCCCGCAAATGCCTGACTCCCCTGTCGGTGGGTGCATCCGGGAAATATCCTATACCACCGATCTCCTGCGTACAGCCCTTGACCTCCATGAGATACTTCGTGCCATCCTTTTCCATATAGAAATCAATCCTGGAATCCCCGTATACATACTCCGGCTTTATAAAGTCATAATCCTTAGTTTTAAGCCATTCCAAAACCACCTTATTCGGCACCTGACTATCCACGTTCACCCAGCCAAGCTTTGGATCCTCCACCGCTATGAGATCGTATTTCGTCTTGCGGTTTGGATTTGCAGACTTCTCAAGGCTGACCGTGTTCCCCGGTATCAGCAGACGGCTAAGCCTCCCTGTGTTCTTTACGTGCACGGTCTCTGTAACTCCGTCTATCTCCACATGGGCTGTGAACCTGTTTGGCCTGTCTACGAACTTGCCTGAGATAACATTTGTATATTTCACCTTTCCTTACATCTCCCATCTATTCCACAACAGAGCGGTTCATCATGTAGAATGAGAACCTTGCCTTGTCTACAAGCTGTCCCTTGTCATCGTAAATATTTGCCTCGTACAGTGACACCTTCTTGCCCTGGCGGATCTCGATTCCCTCACAGATGAGATACTCCGTGTTCATAGCCGGAGCTATATATGTCATGGTTCCATCTATAGTTGAAGAAAACTTTCCGTAGGTACATGCTGCGATCCCGCTCACTATATCCGCAAGTGAGTACAGGCATCCACCATGCACAGAACCATATGGATTCAGGACATCCTCTGTGACCATCATCTTGCCCTTCACATATCCAAGGCTCATATCGACCAACTCTATCTTCAGGTTCTGGACATAGATGTTGTCCTTGTTAAACCTTATCAGCGCCTGTTTCACATCCTCGGACATAGCTTTTTTGTTGTCGTTTATCTCATTCATGCTTAGTTTTACCTTTCAACTCTATTTTCATGTTCATACATCCTGCGCACATATCAAAAGCACTTGTCCAGAATATCCGGATCAAGTCCTTTTCTTCCCGTTACAAATCCAATTCCAAAGTACAGCACCGCACCTACCATCAGTCCCCACACGACCGCATTTATCCCAGCGATCTTGATAAAATACGTTGCAAATATATATGTTGCGATTGCGCCTACGCTGCTGCACACCGCCGCCTGCTTAGTTCCCTTCTTCCAGAACAGACCTCCCACAAGGGGCCAAAAGAATGTGCATTCAAGTCCGCCAAATGCAAACATATTGAGCATGAAAATTATATCCGGCGGATTGATCGTGAGAACCATCACCACCACGCCGAGCAACATCGTAAGTATCGTGCTCACCAGCTTGACATTCTTGTCGTATTTCTCATTTTTCACCGGATCATCACCCACCACGTAATTCTTCCACAGATCCTTCACTATAGCTGCTGTAGCAAGTATGAGGAGCGAATCCGCTGTCGACATGACTGCTGCCATCGGCGCTGCGAGGAATATCGCTGCTATTCCAGGCGGCATGATCTTCTGTACTATATATGGTATAAAATAATCCGAAGTTGGAAGATTATCAGTATCGACAAGTGCGCCAGCCCATGTTCCTGCAAGATGCATTCCCACGATCACAAAGCTGCATGTGAGAACTCCGATCCACATCGCTCTGTGCATGCTCTTCGTATCCTTAAATCCCATGGCACGCACAGCAGTCTGGGGAAGTCCCAGCGTTCCAAATCCCACAAGCACCCAATAGCTGAGCAGCCCTCCTGGCGTGTATTTTGAGAAAATGTCATCGTACACCTCCGGCAGATTTGTCTGAAGACCGGCATCTATCGCGGCAAGACCGCCCCCGCTCCTTAAGACAAAGAATATAAACAGGAATGTTCCGATACACATTACTATTCCCTGAATCGTGTCAGTTATGACAACCGCACTGAATCCGCCAATAGCTGTGTACAATATCACGACTGTGCCAAATATCAAAAGTGAAGTCACATGATCCATTCCCGTTATGGATGCTATAAGTGTGGCCCCGCCTGTAAACTGGCTTATCATCTGTGCTACGAAGAAAACTATAAGTCCAAGGCTCGTGATGACCACCAGCGCATCGCTCTTGTATCTCGCCTTGAAGTAGCCCACCACTGTCACAGCGCCCGTTCGTCTGGACACTATCGCAAGCTTATTTCCAAGTACACCTAGTACCAGAAATGTGACCGGGACCTGGATAGCAGCTATCCACGCCTGTGCATATCCATATGTAAGACCTGCTGCACCCGGCCCTAATATAAATGAACTTGCGGAAGTGTATGTCGCCATGATCGTCATAGCTAGGACGATTCCGTTCATATTTCTTCCGCCTATGAAATACTTCTTCTCGGACGTTGTGTGCAGACTTTTCTCCGCCCTTCTGCTATAGACAAAGCTCACCACAATATTGAATAACAGATATCCGAGAAAAACCGATAAGATCAATATCTGATTACTGTTCATTTTCACCCTCACTCTCATCCTCTTCATATTGGAAATCTACAAACACAAACTTAAGCAGCCAGAATACACCGATTACCGCAAGCACCACTGTTCCAAGCACCGAGACCACAAACCACGCCGGCATATGGAACACCGTCCACCCGGTGCCATTTAGCAGGAACGCGGTTAGCACATGCCATAAAAAACATATAAATACCACAAGCAGCGTCGCTTTGATCTCTTTTATGCACTGCCTGTGCTGTTCTTCCTTTGTCAGTTTCATCATAATAATATATCCCCTTATATTTCATAAATACATCGAACAATGCTCATTATATCACGCTGATCAGTTTTTTCATAGTTGCCCCGACAGCCACCCAAATCCTGTGCATATACAAACTCTGTATTATTGTCTGCACAAAAAAACTGGCGCACAGACGTTTCGTCCATACACCAGCTATTTATAGTTTACTGTATACCGATTTATGTTATGCTATTTTATCTTTTACATTTTCCAATTCATATAACGTATCCGGATCAATATCCAGACATTTTGATGTATCCCTCGTTCCTGTCACATCCCATGCCAAAGTTCCATTCAAAATTGTACATGAATTCAAAAAGAAATCTTTGTCTCTAAGCGGTTCAAACACTTTCTTATCCAGTAGTGGTTTTGCGTCATAACATACAATTTTGCCATCCTCAAAATACACATATACTGTATAATCATCAAATGGAACCACTTGCACTATATCATATATCATGCCAATTCCCCCTCTCTGTATAGTATATAAATTTTTAAATCAATGGATTTATTCTGTTTAATGGCAAACCATCCTTCGATAATTCCCAATTCTGCATTAACTCATCTTGATGAATTACGCACCATGCAAGTATGAGCTTTAACTGCCTTGAAGGCAATGCACCTTTTATAACCCGTGCTTCATTTATATCTATTATAGCTTTATTTCCGTTATATTCTGCATGAAAATGTGGCGGATTATGATCATCATAATACATAGTTATTCTGATTCCATAAAACAGTGATATTTCTGGCATACTATCAACCTCCAATTATTATTGATAATATTATACTATATCATTCCAAGGCTATTCAATAACTATCATTACTATATCAAAAGATAACTTAAGTAAATTTAGTCTTCTCTAGTTATTTTTTCCTAACCATATTGGCACAATCACTTATAAATTTGAATACAAAAAGCGCCAGCACATAAACCTTGGGATATATCCAATATTAAGCGGACATACCACCAGCGTAAATGCGCCAGCGTCTTATTTACTCTATATACATTTTAATTCAGATCTTTATACATTGATCTCCGCAGTAACACCGAGGATATCCTTGTTCTCATCGAGGATAGGCTGAATGACCTCTGCAAGGAACTCTCTTGTCTGCTCAGGAGCACGACCTACGAAGTTCTTTGGCTCAAGGATAGATACGATCTCCTCCTTTGTCATACCAAAATCAGGGTCTGCTGCGATACGGTCAACGAGATCATTCTCTCTTCCGTACTTCTTGACCTGCTCACCAGCAAGCATTGAGTACTCTCTGATCTTCTCATGAAGCTCCTGACGGTTGCCGCCACGCTTAACAGCATCCATCATGATATTCTCTGTTGCCATGAATGGAATCTCCTTCATGAAGCACTGATAGATAACCTTGTCATATACCACAAGACCATCAACAACGTTCAGGTACAGATCAAGGATTCCATCAACTGCGAGGAATGCCTCTGGAACTGAGATACGCTTATTTGCTGAGTCATCCAGTGTTCTCTCAAACCACTGTGTTGCGGCTGTGATAGCAGGATTGAGCGCGTCGCACATTACATAATTGGCAAGTGATGCGATTCTCTCACTTCTCATTGGATTTCTCTTGTATGCCATAGCTGATGAACCGATCTGGTTCTTCTCAAATGGCTCCTCTATCTGCTTTAAGTGCTGGAGAAGTCTGATATCATTTGAGAACTTGTGTGCACTCTGTGCGATGCCTGAGAGCACATTAAGAACTCTTGAGTCGACCTTTCTTGAATATGTCTGGCCTGATACAGGATAGCACTCAGCAAATCCCATCTTCTCAGCGATCTTTCCATCTATCTTTCTCACTGTCTCGTGATCTCCTCCGAAGAGCTCAAGGAAACTTGCCTGTGTTCCAGTTGTTCCCTTTGATCCGAGAAGCTTCTGCTGGCTGATCATGTACTCTATATCAGAGAGGTCAAGGAGCAGCTCCTGCATCCAGAGTGTTGCACGCTTGCCGACTGTCGTTGGCTGTGCAGGCTGGAAATGTGTAAATGCAAGAGTTGGGAGATCCTTGTACTGATCTGCGAACTTTGCCAGCTCATTTATAACATTGATGAGTTTCTTTCTGACAAGCTTTAATGCCTCTGTCATAACGATAACATCTGTGTTATCGCCTACATAGCAGCTTGTTGCTCCAAGGTGGATTATTCCTGCTGCCTTAGGGCACTGAACACCGTATGCATATACGTGGCTCATTACGTCGTGACGAACCAGCTTTTCTCTCTCTCTGGCAACATCATAGTTGATGTCATCAGCGTGAGCCTTGAGCTCCTCGATCTGCTCATCTGTGATTCTTGGATTGCCGTTCTCGTCCTTGAGACCAAGCTCCTTCTCTGTCTCAGCAAGAGCTATCCACAGCTTTCTCCATGTCTTAAACTTCATATCAGGTGAGAAAATATACTGCATTTCCTTACTAGCGTATCTTTCACACAGTGGGCTTTCGTACTTGTCCTTACTCATGTCTTTACCTCTTTCTTCCTGTAGTCTCCCGCATCTGCCAGCTGACAAATGCTTTTATATCTTATCACACAACTATTATACATGGGTTTCAGATTATTTCCATGCTTTTTTTGCATAAACCAGAAATTCGGAATCAATATCTGCTTTTCCGCTGATATGATTCCGAATTTTTACTTTATTGTCTTCCGACAAGTGCGCACTTTCGTGCGCTATCACCAGGACTCCTCCCGCTTATGCGGGCCCCTCCTCATATCTTGTCTTCCGACAAGTGCGCACTTTCGTGCGCTATCACCAGGACTCCTCCCGCTTATGCGGGTCCCTCCTCATATCTTGTCTTGCGACAAGTGCGCACTTTCGTGCGCTATCACCAGGACTCCTCCCGCTTACGCGGGCCCCTCCTCATGATATAATATGAGACTCCGAGCCTCTCTTGAAATCCTCGTGGTCACCTCTGATGTCCTCTGTAGGCGGTTTCATAGGATATTGGCCGCTGAAGCATCCATGGCAGTACTGTCTTCCGCCTGAGAGCTCCGGAAGTCTCTCCATCTTCAGGTACGCCAGAGAGTCGGCGCCTATGATCTTGCATATATCATCTACAGACCTGTTGTATGCTATGAGCTGTTCTCTGTCCGGAATGTCAGTTCCAAAGTAGCATGGATACAGGAATGGAGGTGAACTGATCCTTACATGGACCTCTGTCGCTCCTGCCTCCCTGAGCATGCCAACTATTCTGTCACTCGTAGTTCCACGAACTATAGAGTCATCTATCATTATGACACGCTTGCCATTTACAGCCTCCTTAAGGACGTTCAGCTTAACACGCACGCTGGACTCTCTCTGGCTCTGCTGTGGCTTTATGAATGTTCTTCCCACATATCCATTCTTGACAAATGCCGTTCCATATGGAATACCCGATTCAAGTGAATAGCCCATGGCCGCTGCATTTCCCGATTCAGGAACGCCAACTACCACATCAGCGTCAACCGGGCTGTCCTTTGCAAGGCATCTTCCGGCTGTGATACGCGAATCGTACACAGACATTCCATCTATGACTGAATCAAGTCTCGCAAAGTATATATACTCAAATATACATCTTGCATGCTGCTCCTGGCACATGTTCTTGTACGACTGGATTCCATACTCAGGTGATATGGTTACAACCTCTCCAGGCTCCACATCCCTGACAAATTCGGCACCTATTGTATCGAGCGCACAGCTCTCAGATGCCAGTATGTATGCGTTATCACGCTTTCCTATACAAAGCGGTCTGAAACCAAATGGATCTCTGGCTCCAATAAGCTTTCTAGGACTCATGATGACAAGTGAATATGATCCCCTTACTTTCTTGAGAGCTCTAGTGACAGCCTCCTCAACGGAACCGCACTTAACTCTCTCCCTGGCTATATGGTAAGCTATTACCTCAGAATCAATTGTAGTCTGGAATATAGCGCCTGTGAGTTCCAGCTCACGTCTAAGCTCAGGAGCATTTACCAGATTGCCGTTGTGTGCAAGTCCCAGAGTTCCCTTTACATAATTGAGAACCAGTGGCTGTGCATTCTCTATAGTGCTGGCACCGGCTGTTGAATATCTCACATGACCCACGCCGATATTTCCCTTTAGCTTGCTCAGTGAATCAGGTGTGTACACCTCATTCACAAGACCCATGCCCTTTAAGGAGCTGACCTTGCCCTTAGGACCGGCAGTGTCTGACACCGCTATACCGCAGCTCTCCTGCCCACGGTGCTGCAATGCAAACAGACCATAATAGATCGTGTTCGCCACATCATTTCCATCGAAATCATAGATACCGAAGACTCCGCACTCCTCGTGCATCTCGTCCTCGTCATAATAATGGGATCTTAAACATTCGTTCATAAATATATGCCTCTCATGTTATATTATTGTAACTGTCACGGCCACATAATTCTCATCGTATGTCTGGTAACAGTCATATCTTTCACCACATAAAACTTTATCTGTTTTACCACAACATGTCAACAGATAAATTCTATCATTTTTAGGATTATACCCCACTTTTTTCATGCATTTTCACCAACAGCAGTATATTTCGCAAGTATTTATCTATTTAAACTTGAGAAAATCCACATCTCTCTGTCACAACCTCGCCTCACCGGTCGCGCTGTGCTTCTCTCCTGACACGGCAGGTTACCACATAGTCCTTCCGGCTTCCACCTGGAATTGAAAAAAGCCCAAAAGATACAAATTTTACGTACTTTGTATCTTTTGAGCTTTTATACCACTCTCTACTCCACTGCGTATCCCTTTGCCTTTATGAGATCCACCATCTTGTATACATACTTCTCACACAGCTCATCTGTGGCTGCCTCGACCATAACTCTGATGACAGGCTCTGTACCGCTCTGTCTGAGAAGAAGTCTTCCGTCGTCTCCAAGCTCTGCTGCTATCTCATCGTTCAGTTTCAACACATCAGCATCGTTCATGACTGCATCCTTGCTTGAAACCTTGACATTCACAAGGAGCTGTGGATATATCGTCAGGCTGTTGAACAGCTCTGAGAGCTTAACCTTACGTCCAAGAATCGTCTCCATGATCATCAGCGAGGTGAGGACTCCGTCACCTGTTGTTGCATATTTAGAGAAAATGATATGACCTGACTGCTCACCGCCGATGGAATGTCCGTGCTCCATCATATTCTCGAACACATACTTGTCGCCGACTGCTGTCTTCTCATAGTTGATGCCCTTCTTGTCAAGTGCCTTGTAAAGTCCAAGATTGGACATAATAGTTGTAACGATCGTATTGTTGTTCAGCTCACCCTTATCCTTCAGGTAACGGCCACAGACATAGAGGATCTTGTCTCCGTCCACGATCTCACCCTTGTCGTCCACTGCAAGACATCTGTCCGCATCACCATCAAATGCAAATCCCACATCAAGTCCCTTCTCCTTGACAAATGCCTGAAGCTTCTCAATGTGTGTTGAACCACAGTCCGTGTTGATATTTGTTCCATTTGGCTCATTGTTGATGACATATGTCTTTGCTCCGAGGGCGTCATACACTGACTTTGCAACCAGATATGATGCACCATTTGCACAGTCAAGACCAATCCTCATACCCTTGAAAGGTCTGGTTGGGATCGTGAGCAGATAGCCTATATATCTGTTTCTTCCCATGGTGTAGTCAGTGGTCTTACCGATGTTCTCTCTCTTTGCAAATGGTATCTCGCCGAGCTCACCGTCTATATACTGCTCGATCTCGTTCTCGATGGCTGCCTCAAGCTTGTAGCCCTGGCCGTTGATCACCTTGATACCATTGTCATAATATGGGTTGTGGCTGGCTGAGATCATGATACCGCAGTCAAAATCACCTGTACGGACAATATAAGATACACTAGGTGTAGGAGTTACATGCATCAGATATACATCTGCTCCGCTGGCTGTAAGTCCTGCAACCAGTGAATACTCGAACATGTAGCTTGAAAGTCTCGTATCCTTTCCGATGACAACGTGTGCCTTTCCATCCTCATGCTGCTTGCCATAGTAATAACCAAGGTATCTTCCAACCTTATATGCATGCTCCACAGTAAGGTCAACATTTGCCTCGCCTCTGAATCCATCTGTTCCAAAATATTTACCCATTGTAAAATCCTCGATTCTATTATTCTATAACCTCATCCTGCTCGCTTTCCTGAACGACCAGAAGATCTATCGCTCTCCTGTGGATGTGTATCTTGGTCTCCTTATATTCTCCGCCGAACTCACCGTCACATGTCCATGCAACCGGATCCTCTGCATCGAACTTGACCCTGTGAGCCCTGAATGAAACCATACTCCTCTCATTCACATCTCCCGTAAGAAGCGCCCTGACAACTCTCTCCAGATCAGCTGGCGTCTTCATTGTCCTTATCAGTATGCCCTCAAAAAGTCCGTCATCGAACTCAACGCCTTTTCGGGTTATACTCTTAAATCCTCCAACGGATATCGAGTTGGACACCATACCGAATATGAACTCGCCTTCCTGCTCGTCCCCGTCTATCGTAACCTTCATCTTGTAAGATGGTACATTTGCCAGACTTTTTATCCCCTGCAATACATATGCCGCATGCCCAAATATATTCTTCATATTCTGCGGCGTTGCATATGATGTATCTGAGAACATTCCAAAAGCTGCGACATAAACAAAGTTCTTGTCGTTCAGACTTCCTATATCTATGGAGAACGGCTCTGCCTTCACTATCATCTCAGCCGCCTCAACCGTCTCTCTCGGTATGTCCATGCTCCTTGCAAAGTCATTGGTGGAGCCACACGGAATATATCCAAGTGGAACCTTTATCCCGCTCTTCATATATCCTGTAACTGTGTTGCCCAGGGTTCCGTCGCCCCCCGCACATACGATCACATCGTAGTTTGCGCCTTCCTCCTGAACAATTCTCTCTGCGTCATCTGCCGATTTCGTAAGATATGTCCTGACCGCGTAATCGTTGTTGCAGAACACTTCCAGCACATCCACCAAAGAATTCTTCAGAGTAGTCCTACCCGCTTTGGGATTCATGATGAACAGCATATTCTTCATACTTTCAATAACACAACCTTTCCCTTTGATACTGCTTATTTACTTGTGATCCTCCTTGTACTTCATGTACAGATCATACCCCTTCTTGCGGAGCTTGCATGATGGACAATGTCCGCAGCCCTCGCCCTTGATGCCATTGTAACATGTGAGTGTCATATCTCTGATGACATCCAGTCCACCCAGCTCATCAGCCATCTTCCATGTCTCCATCTTATCGATCCACATCAATGGTGTTATTATATCAAACTCGTAGTCCATTGCAAGATTTAGTGTTGTATTTAACGATTTGATAAATATATCCCTGCAGTCAGGGTATCCTGAGAAGTCACTCTGGGACACTCCTGTTATTATATCAGATATTCCTCTCTGTTTGGCAAATATTGCTACAAATGTAAGAAATACCATGTTCCTTCCGTCTACAAATGAGTTCGGTGTACCCTCATCAGGTGCATTTTCATCAACCTTCATGTCCGTTCTTGTCAGAGAATTTGGCGCAAGCTGGTTGAGAAGACCCATGTCAAGTATGTGGTGCTCCACTCCGAACTTGTCTGCGATCTCCTTTGCACACTCAAGCTCCAACGCATGTCTCTGTCCATAGTCAAATGATACCGCATACACCTTCTTGTACTTCTTGAGTGCCCACAACAGACACGTTGTGCTGTCCTGTCCGCCGCTGAATACTACAACTGCCTCATCCTTATTCTTCAAATTCTGCATGATCTCATCCTCCATATATAATCAAATATGATATTCCGGACCGCATTATAACGCTCCCGGATAAACAAATTCATCATTATCAATTCAGTGTGCCTATGACTATCTTCCCGCATTGTACATCATCAGCATCTTGTTCTGCAGAGCTGTATCGCTCTCAAATCGTCCCCTGAGAGTGGTCGTCATGGTCTTGCTTCCCGGCTTCTTGATGCCTCTCGCCGTCATACAACTGTGATGTGCCTCTATCATAACCGCCACGTCATCGGTTCCCGCAGCCTTGGATATGACGTAGGCTATGTCCGAGCCTATCCTCTCCTGAAGCTGAAGTCTCTTTGCAACCATATCCGCGATCCGCGCTATCTTAGAAAGTCCGAGCACTCTTCCATTTGGAATGTATGCGACTGAGACCTTCATGTCATACATGAGCGCCATGTGATGCTCACAGTAGCTGAACACCTCTATATCCTTGACAAACACCATGTCGCCTGCCTGTCTTGCCACTCCGTCCTCAGCAAATGTCTTGCCGAACATCTCAGCCAGCTCGTCGTTGGTGTAGTTCATTCCCTCAAATACTTCCTCGTACATGCGCGCGACCCTGTCAGGAGTCTCTACAAGTCCCTCTCTGTCAGGATCATCGCCAAGGGCAATCAATATTCCTCTTACATGCTCCTTTATAGCCTCTTTATCTATCGCCATCTTATACACCTCTTTCTTCCGGATCCCAAATGAACTTGTGAAGCTGTAACTGAAGCTTCACATCATTCATATCGTTCTCGATCATAAAATCCACTATATCCGCAGGATCTATACTGCCATACACAGGACTGATGAATACTCTCGTCTTCTCATCCAGCGCATACTCCTGAACTATCTCAAGACACTTCTCCAGATCTTCCTGTGAACCGACCACAAATTTCACCGAATCATTCTTGTCTATATAGTTATAATTTGCAAGGCACATGTCACTTTCCATGCCGCTGGATGGACATTTGTAATCCAGCGTGTATGACACATTCCCTCCAAGAGCCTTGAACTCTGCTATATCCACACTTCCGTTCGTCTCGATCTCAACCCTTATATCGTCCTCCAACTCAAATGCAAGGAGGAGCTTATCTATATCCTTCTGTATCAGCGGCTCCCCGCCTGTCAGGGTGACGTTCTTCACCTCTGTCCTTCTGACATAATCGATGATCTCATCCTCGGTCAGCTCCTCATACGGAACGCCTGCCTCATTTGCCCACTTGGTATCGCAGTAACCGCAATCAAGATTACAGCCCGCAAATCTTATGAATACGGCAAGCTCTCCGGCTCTCGCGGCCTCCCCGTTGATACTTATAAATCTCTCTACAATTCTGTACGTACTCACGTCTATATTTCCTTTCTCCCAGTGTATATTGTATATCGTCTCACATCTGACAGATCTTGAGACCAGTCAGTTTCTCACCGGGATCCTATTGTTTATATTACTCGCAATAAGACGCCACATTATTCGGTGTCTCATACACACTTGCCTCTATGACCTTATAGCCTCGGCTGGTCATCTCATCATATATATACTTTGCAAAATTCTCTGCCGTAGGTCTGAAGTCTACCTTTACAATTCTCAGATTCTCTGCAATCAGGGCGTCCTCCGTTGCCTGTCTTAGGCTTCCTGTCTCCATGATAAGGCTGTGATCAAAGTAATCTGCAATCTCTCTCAGATCCTTCTTAAGATTTGAGAAATCTACCACCATTCCCCTGTTCTGTGTATCGTGCTCAAGCGTTTCCGCTCCGACCTCTATCTCCACCGTCCATCTGTGTCCGTGGATATTGCTGCATTTGCCCTCATAATCTTTCAAAAAATGGGCGCTGTCAAAACTTGCCTTTGTCTTTAACTTATACATAACTCCTCCTATAAGCATCCAACTGTTCACCACAAAAAAAGACCAGAATAGGACATTCTGATCTTCTTCTGTCCTAGTTTTGTTTAGTGACAGGATGGTACTAATGAACTGTCAATCTATTATGTTGTGTTCTGATCTATTTGTCAGTTTCTCTCAGATCTTAGATGTTAAGGAATCCCTTAACCTCTGCAAGCATATCCTCCTTGTCACATACTGTGTCGTGGAGAACCTTTGCTGATCTGATATCCTCTATAGCCTGAGGTACCTTTACACCTGAGAGCTTCTCAAGCTCGTCGACAAGCTCAAAGTCTGTCTTGGAATCATACTCAGGGTCTATAGCGTTCATAACGCTTCTTGTGAACTTGTATGGGCTTGCTGTTGACGCGATGACTGTAGGTGTCTTATCTCCTGTCTCTGCCACATACTTTTCATATACTGTAGCTGCAACTGCTGTATGTGTATCGATGATATAATCATCTGACTCATATACCTTTTTGATGGTAGCTGCGGTCTCTGCCTCTGTTGCATATCCACCATAGAACTCAGCAAGCTTTGCCTTCATATCGTCTGTGATGGTGTACACTCCATCTGTTGTGAGTTCTTTCATAAGCTCCGAGTTCTTCTCAGCATCATTTCCGGCGATCTTGTATATCAGTCTCTCAAGGTTGCTTGAAATGAGGATATCCATCGATGGTGATGTTGTGAGTATGAACTCTCTGTTTCTATCGTATGTTCCTGTCTGGAAGAAATCAAACAGAACCTTGTTGTCATTTGATGCGCAGATGAACTTTGCGATTGGAAGTCCCATCTCCTTGGCATAGTATGCTGCAAGGATATTACCAAAGTTACCTGTTGGAACGTCCACGTTGATCTTGTCGCCTGCCTTGATGGTTCCGTCTGCAACAAGTCTTGTGTAAGCGTATACATAGTATACCATCTGAGGGACAAGACGTCCGATGTTGATTGAGTTTGCTGATGAAAACTGATATCCCTTCTCATCCATGTACTTTGCAAGCTCTGCATCTGAGAACATCTTCTTTACGCCAGTCTGAGCGTCATCGAAGTTTCCTGTGATACCTACAACAAATGTATTATCTCCCTTCTGGGTAACCATCTGCTTCTCCTGAATAGGGCTTACACCGTGCTTTGGATAGAACACGATTATCTTTGTTCCAGGAACATCTGCAAATCCTGCAAGGGCAGCCTTACATGTATCACCTGATGTTGCTGTGAGGATGACAATCTCATTCTTTACGCCATTCTTCTTTGCTGATGTTGTGAGAAGATATGGAAGGATTGAAAGTGCCATATCCTTGAATGCTATTGTTGATCCATGGAAAAGCTCAAGATAATATGCTCCTGCCTTATTCACAAGTGGTGCTATAACCGGTGTATCAAACTTTGAATCATATGCTGAATCTATACAATGCTTAAGCTCAGCCTCTGTGAAGTCTGTGAACATAAGCTTCATAACCTCGTATGCAACCTGCTGATAGTTCATCTTTGCAAGGTCTTCCAGAGACACATCAAGTGCTGGTATAGAATCTGGTACAAAAAGGCCCCCCTCATTAGCAAGTCCCTTAAGTATAGCCTGTGATGCTGTTGCTGTCTCATTTGCATTTCTTGTGCTTCTGTAGATAAGTTCCATTTGCCAATCTCCTTAATAAATATATTTAAACATTTCGTTATGTACTAAACTCAGGAATCACCTGTATTCTTACAAATAATCGTGTGCATTATAACACAGCATTTTATAAAAAACAAGCTATAGCCCTCCTCATTCGTGCGACTTTCCCAATACTTATATCACTGCATTTAAAAACCCGCCTTACGGCGGGTCTTTAATATATCTGTATATAATTTCTGATTTTTATTACTTTACATATACATCATAGTAGCCTGTTGCGAAGTTGAGAGCTGCCTGATGATTTGAGAAGTAGATGTCAAGGTGATTACCGTTGATCGCTCCACCTCTGTCCTGTACTGTGTATGTGTGACCATCCACGATGAGCTCTGTACCAAATGCAAAGTTGCTTGGTGCTGCACATGTAACACCCTCAACCGCAGGAGCACCTGAAGCTGTTGTCGGGTTATCCATGTTGCTGTACTCTCCACAGCAGATTGGGCATGGACAATATGCCGTAATCCAGAATGTTCCGAGATATGTACCTGATGTCTCACCATTCACCCACATAACCTTGTCATCAGGAAGTCCGTCTGTTGACTTCTCTGTTGATGGATCAACTGATATCTGATCGTCAGGAAGTCCTGCTGCTGACTTATCCTTATCCTTAACCTTCATCTGTGTGGTAGGCTCTGACTTTGTTGTGTCTGCTGCCTGCTGTGCAGCCTCTGTTGCACGAGCCTCTGTTGTGCTCTCCTGAACTCCACCGCTTATGGCTGAAGTCTTCTTAGCTGTCTTCTTGCTTGAGAGGGCTACTGAACCAGTCTTGTTGACATCTGACAGAGTACCATCTGCCAGTGCAACTGATGATGTTGCCTCTCCATAGTCTGCTGTGTTGTCTGCGTATAATGTATTACCTGCTGCTGCGATCGACACTCCCTTGCCCTTGGATGAAACCATGCTGTCATCTGATGCGATAACTGCGTATGATGAAAATCCAACTGCCAGGAGTACTGCTCCTATGCTAATCTTCTTTACGTTTCTTTTCAGTGATGTCTTCATTAGTTTCTGTGATTTCATACGTGATGAATCTGAAAACTTTTGCATAACCTTTTCTCCTTAATTTCTTTACGGTTTCAGAATTGTTACAAAACCGTTAAAATTTAACTCATGACGCTATTATAATCTCTGTCAAAAGAAAGGTCAAGCAAAGTGGCTATTTTTGTAAATCATGCACAATCCGCATAAAATCTTTAATTCCGTTAATGTAAACATGCAACATTTTAAAACGCTATTTTTGTGCATGTTTCACATTTTAGTACCGTAACATTTTTGAAACAAATCAGCATCTTGTATATTTTTACTTTAGAGTTTTTAATAAATTCTTTGTTTTCTGTTACATTTTTTTGTTTTTATGTTAACTCACAATGACTTTTTCAGGTGCGCTGTCAGCCCATCTACAGAGCAGTTCCTCAAGCTCCTCGTAAGTCTCAACCTGGTTCACATTGCTCCTGAGCCTTGCCGAATCATACATTCCGACTGAGTACCATGCCACGTGCTTTCTCATCTCATGGATACCTGTGTACTCACCCTTGAACTCAACCATGAGTCTCGCATGTCTCAGCATCATATCCTTCACTTCATATATGTCAGGCTTGTCCGGCAGCTCGCCATGCTCGTAGTAGTATTTCATATCGCGGAATATCCACGGGTTGCCCCTCGCACCTCTTCCTATCATAAAGCCGTCACAGTTCGTCTGCGCCCTCATGTCTATGATGTCCTGAGGAGTGTTTATATCGCCATTGCCAATGATCGGGATGATGCACGCCTCCTTCACCCTGGCTATGACGCTCCAGTCCGCATGTCCCTGATAATACTGCTGCCTTGTCCTTCCGTGCACCGCCACAGCGGCAGCCCCGCTCTCCTGGGCTATATGTGCTATCTCAGGCGCATTTATATGCTCTGAATCAAATCCGCTTCTTATCTTGATGGTCAGCGGTATACTTATAGCTTTTGCCATGGCCTCGACTATCCTTCCAACAAGAACCGGATCCTTCATCAGCGCAGATCCCTCTCCATTGTTGACCACCTTCGGCACAGGGCAGCCCATATTTACATCTATGAATGAATAACCGTTGCTCTCTATCCTCTTTGCCATCTCCGCCATGATCTCAGGATCAGAGCCAAAGAGCTGCAGCCCAAATGGCTTCTCCCGCTCATCCATAGCCAGAAGCGGCTTCGTGTTCTTATTTTTATAATATATTGCCTTGGCGCTCACCATCTCGCTGTACAGGATATCACAGCCCTGTTCCTTGCATAAAAGACGAAATGGCTGGTCACATACACCAGCCATCGGCGCCAGGATCAATTTATCTCTGAAATCCATAAATTTCTCCATTGCTTCTATAATAATATATAATTTGCAAAATTCGACTTATTTCTGCTTGTCCATGATAAGTCTGAGTCCGTGAAGTGTGAGATCCGGATCATACACATCTATGCAGTCCGTGTTCTCATATATCATCTTTCCAAGTCCGCCGGTAGCCACGACCTTCATGTTGTCGTATCCTGACTCCTTGCGCATTCTCTTCACTATATACTCTGTCTGGCCAATATAGCCCATGCACACACCGGCCTGCATACTGGATATCGTGTCCTTGCACAGTATCGTCTCAGGCACCTTTATCTCTATCTCAGGAAGCTTGGCGGTTCCCGTCCACAGAGCATTTGCAATAAGCCTTATACCCGGCGATGTGACCTCAGCCTCAAACACGCCATCGGCATTGATGAGGTCGTACGTTGTGGCAGTTCCAAAGTCCACCGTGAGAACCGGTCCGCCATACATGTGATAAGCCGCAACTGCGTCAACTATTCTGTCAGCTCCAAGCTGCTTCGGGTTTGGCAGCGCTATATTGATCCCCGTCTTTATTCCCGGCTCAACTATGAGTGGTGTTATTCCAAAATATTTCTTTATGCCATTCACCAGGGAATGCATGATTTTCGGAACAACCGAAGCGATTATAACTTCATCTATAACATCAGTTGACAACTGTCTCATTCTGAGCCAGTCGCACAGAAATACTCCGTACTCATCCGATGTTCTCGATATCCCGGTGGTCATCCTGAAGGTCTTCTCCAGGCGTTCTCCGTCAAACAGTCCTATCGTAATATTTGTATTTCCAGCATCAATAGCAAATAACATGCCCCTTTTTCCTTCCTGATCTTCCAATTATTTTATATCATTCATTTACAAGACTGTTAATGTCAACACCCTGTATAAATATCTTATAGAACAGCTCCAGACTCTGGAACAGCTCCTTCTTTTCATTCTGCAGCTTCTTGACCTTGAGTCCGCATCCTATGTCGTCAAATAACAGGTCATCCTCAAGTGCCCTCGTCTGTATCTTCAGATTGCCGGCGTCGTCAAACACCAACATAAATATTCCTCCGACCTCCTGTGTAAACGCTCCACACATGGCGTGAAGCTCGTCCTTTATCTCATCAGGAAGCTTTGAAAATTCCTTGTTCAGATAAAACTTCTGATTATATATCGAGCTGGCGCACAGAACAAGCTCGCCATCCTCCGTCCTGGTTGAAATCTCCATAACCGCTCCTATCCTATAACGTCCGCCATATCGTACATTCCTGCAGGCTTGCCCTTGAGGAACTTTCCTGCCTCAACAGCACCCTTTGCAAATACTGACTTGGAATATGCAGTGTGCTTGAACTCTATAACCTCATCAATACCTGCAAATATCACCTCATGCTCTCCAACTATAGTGCCGCCTCTGACAGCAGAGATTCCGAGCTCCTTCTTATCTCTCTTCTTTCTCACCTGGCTTCTGTCGTACACATACTCATACTGCTCATTGCATGCCTCATTGATTGAATCAGCAAGAGCAAGAGCTGTTCCGGATGGAGCATCCACCTTCTGGTTGTGATGCTTCTCAACTATCTCTATATCATATCCGGCTGGTGAGAATACCTTCGCAGCATCCTTCAGAAGCTTCATGAGTGTATTGATTCCCAGTGACATGTTCGCTGACTTGAGTATGGCAACCTTTGCACTGCACTCCTTTACCTTTGCAAGCTGCTCATCTGAGAGACCTGTTGTACAGAGAACTATAGGAGTCTGTGTCCTCACACCGTAATCGAGGAGCTTGTCAACAGCTACAGCCGCTGCAAAATCTATGATGACATCAGCCTCGACATCGCAGGCATCTATATCTGTAAATACCGGATATCCGTTATCCCTGTTGTCCACAACATCTATTCCCGCTACGATCTCGGCATCAGGATCGCTTGCAACGATACCTGTTATTACCTGTCCCATCTTTCCATTGCAACCATGCATTATGATCTTTACCATATCTGTCTATCCTCCATATATATAAGCTTTGTCATTTGTTGTCGTCTTTTGTGTGGTCTATGCACGCTGACATGCGCATATATTTCAACATGTACTCCATTTTACACATTTGCTGTCCATTGTGCAACGTTTATATCCACCTCGGCAAATAAAAATGTCTGCAGCCAGTTGAGACCGCAGACATCTGTATTGTTTCTATGATAATTACAGTCCTAGAGAACTCCGTACTCTTCCATTGCCTTCTTGAGCTTCTCCACGTTCTGTGGCTCCATCTCAGTGAGCGGCATTCTCATTGTTCCATCACACATACCAAGAAGCTCTACAGCCTTCTTGACAGGTATTGGATTGACCTCGCAGAACAGTGCGTTGCAGAGGTCGATGGTCTTAAGCTGAAGATCAAGGCTTCCCTGAACATCTCCGTCAAGATATTTCTGAACCATATCGTGTACGTCCTCAGGGATTATATTGGCTGTTACTGAGATAACTCCCTTTCCGCCAAGTGAGAGAAGAGGTACAACCTGATCGTCATTTCCTGAGTAGATATCTATGCATCCCTTTGAAAGACTTGCAAGCTTTACGACCTGGCTTATATTGCCTGAAGCTTCCTTGATACCGACAATGTTCTCAACGTTCTGTGCAAGATATACTGCTGTCTCCGGCTGGATATTGCAGCCTGTACGTGATGGCACATTGTAAAGGATTATAGGCACATTTACTGAATTTGCAACGGCTGTGAAGTGTGCGATGAGGCCCTTCTGTGTAGCCTTGTTGTAGTATGGTGTAACCACGAGCAGACCGTCCACTCCGTAGCTCTCTGCCTCTGTTGAGAGATATATTGCTGTTGCAGTACAGTTTGAACCTGTTCCTGCTATTACCTTTATTCTGTGATCAGCGAACTCTACACACTTCTTCACGCACTCAAGATGCTCCTCGTGTGACAGTGTTGAAGCCTCGCCTGTTGTTCCGCAGATAACTATGGCATCCGTCTTGTGTGCTACATGAAACTCCACGAGCTCCTTGAGCTTATCATAATCCACATCTCCATTTTCAAGAAATGGTGTTACAAGTGCAACTGCTGAACCGGTAAAAATTGACATATTGTCGTCCTCCTTAAAAATAAATAGTCGATACAATATAGCATAAAAATGGGCTGGCAAAAAGCCAACCCATAAAAACATCTCATTCTTACAAGTAGCTCTCCATCCTCAGATGACAGTCATACAGTTCTTAACTGCACAACCAGCAACAGATCCTGTGGAATATCCATCACTTCGGCGGTCTTCCCTTTCGTCAGGCATCTTCTGCATCCACATGCATCAGCCTGCTTAATCATTAATCCCGCGCCTCTACTATATTGTATTCAGTTTAATCTTAGATAGTGCTACTATATCACCGCATCCAGACCATGTCAACCATATATTTTACTGCATGCTTCACAAGGATTCCTCCCACTGACATGGGCCCCTCCTTATGAAATGTTGTGCAGGCGCATTCCTATGCGCTTTGCGCGGCGCCTGCGTGCTTCACAAGGATTCTTCCCACTGACGTGGGTCCCTCCTTATGAAATATCATTCAAGACATTCCATCTTGCTCACAGACACCTCGTATGCCACCTTGCTGATCACCTGGTCATTGTCGATACGCTTCTGATACTCCCTGCTCTGGATCCTTCCCCAGATGGCCACATGCTCTCCTACCTGGAGCTTTCCGGCAAATCTCGCATTTCTGCCCCAGCAGATACATGGTATGTAATCGCTCTTGCCGTATGCTCTGTTGACCGCCAGCAGCACATCCGCGATCTCCCTTCCAAGGGGCGTCATCCTGTACACAGGTGCCTTACATATGTAACCGTCAAGATAGATCTGATTTGGTCTGTTCTCCTCCTCAGCATCATCCTCGTCGATGGTCTCGATCTCTCTCACAAACACAGACAGTATAAGGCGGTTTCTGGTCTCCTCATGCTTGTTGTATGATCTGAACTGTCCCTTTGCCATGATGCGCTCCCCTATGTGGGATTCGTTCACATCGAACAGTCTGTCAGACACCATGAGCGGAATAGTATCGTAAGCATCGCTGAGTCTGCTGACGATGAGATCCACCATATAGAAGCCCTCGCCAAATATCTCGTGGCTGAACACGAACTCTGATGCTATCTCTCCTGCCACCACTACCTGATTGTTGTTTAATGTTTTTTCAGTCATATTTTCTCCCTCCGTTATAACAAACTTTTGCATACTTTAAAAGTTATGCCACGCAGTACAAAAATATGCTGTCTTGTTTAATCTAGTTTTGTCGGTCTCTCTTTCGCTGTCTCATTACCTCATACGACAAAAGAGTCGCCGATATTGCAGCGTTCAGCGATTCGACTTTGCCCTCCATCGGAATCCTGAGAAGTCTGTCGGCTCTGCACGCCACCTCATCCGTCAGGCCATTTCCCTCATTTCCTATGAGGAACGCCACCCTGTCCGGGAATCCTATGTCGTAGAGATCGTCGCCGTCCAGATGTGCTCCGTACACCACAACGCCTGACCGTCTCAGCTCCTCCACGGTCCCGGGCAGGTCATCGCACATGACAAATGGCACCCTGAATATGGCACCCATCGTCGATCTGACTACCTTCGGATTGTACGGATCGCATGAACCTTTTCCTATAAGCACGGCGGTCACACCTGCTGCCTCTGCGCTTCTGAATATAGTTCCCATATTTCCGGGATCCTGGAGCGTATCCAGCACAAGAAATGTCTCTCTGTCATTCCTGCCGAGCACGGAATCAAGCTGATAATGCATGCATTTCACCACAGCCATACACCCCTGTGGAGTCTTGGTCTGTGACACCCCTGCGAACACTCCGTCGCTGAGTATCCAGGTATTCCTGCCATCAAGCACACCCATGCTCTTGAATTCATCCCTGTATTCCTTAAGCGCACTCTCCGACAGATACACCTCCTGAACATTCTGAAGCGGAAGCTCCCTGAACATGCGTATCCCCTCGACCACGAACACGTCTCTGTCCTTTCTGAGCTTTGCATCCTTGTTCAGCTTATTAAGTTCTTTTATCCTCGGATTACTGTTTGCTGTAATTACTTCCACTTTTTTCTCCTTTTGCGGTATTTCTGTCACACTTTTCTGAGCAATACCCTGTCTTTGCCGTATTCCATCTGGAGCGCGTACACCACGCCGGAATTCTCATCCACACAGAATCCCCGGCCCATATTCTTCGCCTGTCTGGACTTCTTGAGCTGCACGTACACCGGACATGTGCCCTTGTACTCCTCAAGGATCGACATAAATGCAGACTCGTTCTTCATGTATTCGTCCACATCATCGAACAATACCCAGAGCTGGCTGTTGCTCTGAACAGGCTTCTGTCTGTTATTCCATGGCTTCCCCGACTGAAAGCTCTTGCCACCTTCTGCCTCCTCAAAGCTTATCATATCCGACAATATGAGCTTGTTTTCCTTCTCACCGAGATTCGCCCTGCCCCTGACAAACACTCTGGAATCCACCAGAAGTCTGTCCCTGAACTTCTCGAAATCCCTCGGGAATACTATAACCTCAACCTGTCCAACCAGATCCTCTATCGTCACATACGCCATATTCTGATTGTTCTTGGTGAGCTTCACCGTCACCCTTGATATGAGTCCGCCGATGACATACATTGCATTGTCCTGAAGCTTCTGTCCATCTCCGTCACCCTGATCCCGGCTCATCTCATCGTCATCCTCGGTGTCCACCACGAAATCCGTCGCCTGAGCCGTGCATGTTCTCTGCATAAGCTCGATATATTTGCCAAGCGGATGTCCCGATATATACACTCCGAGCACAGACTTCTCAAGCGCCAGCTTCTCCTGATCCGAATACTCCTCCACATCAGGGTAAGGTACAAGATTGCTCTGCACAAAATCGTCTCCCATCAGGTCAAACAGAGACATCTGCCCGGACTCCCTGCTCTTTCTCTCCCTTGCTGCTTCCTCCGCTATGGCCGGAAGAGCCATCATCATCTGCTTTCTGTTTGCTCCCATATCATCAAATGCACCGCTGAGTATCAGAGCTTCCACAGTTTTCTTATTTGTATCCTTTGAAGGCATCCTTGTGAGGAAATTCCTGAGATCCTTAAACGGTCCATTCTTGGTTCTCTCCGCCTCTATCCTGTCGACAACAGCGCCTCCGACACTCTTGATACCGGAGAGGCCGTATCTTATCTTGCCGTTGCTTATGGAGAACTTTGCCACTCCCTCATTTATATCCGGAGGGAGCACCTCAACACCCATCTGCTTGCACACGCTTATATACTTTGCAACCTTGCCATTGTTGTCAATTACCGATGACATCAGCGCAGCCATGAACTCCACCGGATAGTAATACTTCAGGTACGCTGTCTGCGCCGCAAGTACCGCATATGCCACGGAGTGGGACTTGTTAAATGCGTACTCCGCGAACTTCATCATCTCGTCAAATATCTTATTTGCCACGGTCTCCGAGATTCCATTTGCCACACATCCCGGAACATTGAGCTCCTTGTTGCCGTACACAAAGTTATGACGCTCCTTCTCCATCTCCTCAGGCTTCTTCTTCGCCATGGCTCGGCGCACAAGGTCACTTCTTCCCAGCGTATAGCCCGCCAGCTTCATAACGATCTGCATTACCTGCTCCTGGTAAATGATACATCCGTAAGTCGGCTCAAGTATCTCCTCAAGCTCAGGGGTATCATAGTGAACCAGCTCACGGTTCTCCTTGCCCCTGATGTAGTCGTCTATGAACTGCATAGGACCCGGTCTAAACAGAGCAACACCGGCAATTACATCGTCCAGACTCTGCGGCTTCAGCTTCATCATGAAGTTTCTCATGCCCTCACTTTCGAGCTGGAACATACCCTCGGTCTTTCCCTGTCCCATGAGTCCAAGTATATTCGGATCATCGTAATCTATATTGTCTATGTCTATATCCTTGCCTGTTGTCTGCTTGACCAGCTTGACTGTATCCTGCACAACAGTCGCCGTACGGAGTCCCAGGAAGTCCATCTTGAGCATTCCCAGATGCTCCACCGTGTTCTTCTCAAACTGGGTTACCACCGCGCCCTCGGCTCCGACTGACAAAGGCGCGTACTCCTCTATGGCTTCACGGCCTATAACCACTCCCGCCGCATGCATTCCTGCATTTCTAGGGAGTCCCTCAAGCTTTCTGGCTATATCCACAAGCTTCTTGATCTCGTCCGAGCCCTCGTACATATCCCTGAAATCCTTGCTCGTCTTGAGTGCTATATCTATAGTCATATCCTTCTCTGCAGGTATTGCCTTTGCAAGGGAATCACACACCGCATACGGGAGATCCATGGCTCTTCCAACGTCTCTTATGACGTTTCTTGCGCCCATGGTCTGATATGCTATTATCTGTGTCACGCACTCCTCGCCATATTTCCTTACACAGTAGTCGATAACCTCCTGACGTCTGATATAACAGAAATCTATATCAATATCCGGCATGGATACTCGCTCCGGGTTCAGGAATCTCTCGAAGAGAAGGTTGTACTGCAAAGGCTCAATTGTCGTTATATCCAGACAGTAAGCAACCACACTGCCAACCGCCGAACCTCTTCCAGGTCCAACTGCGATTCCCTGCGATTTTGCAAAATGAATGAAATCCCACACTATCAGGAAATAATCCACAAATCCCATGCTCTTTATGACAGACAGCTCATAATCTATTCTCTGTCTGACCTCGTAGCCGTGGGTTCCCTCGGCCATCTTACCGGACTCCTCATATGTAAGTCCGTACTTTTTCTCCATACCCTCATATACCAGATGATCCAGATATTCCTCCGCGGTATATCCCTCCGGCACATCGAATCTCGGAACCTTCTGCTCGCCAAATACGATATTCACATTACACCGCTCTGCGATCTTATGTGTATTCTCCAGAGCCTCCAGGGCATATGGGAACAGCTCAGCCATCTCCTCCTTTGATTTGAGGTAGAACTGACCTCCATCATAGCGCATTCTGTTCTCGTCCTGAACCTTGTGGTTAGTCTGTATACACAGGAGAACATCATGTGCCTCCCAGTCCTCGGCATAGATGTAGTGCGAATCATTTGTCACGACCATAGGGATACCCAGTTCCTTTGACAGACGCATGATCCCCGCATTCACAGTTGCCTGCTCAGGTATTCCGTGATCCTGCATCTCCAGAAAATAGTTTTCCTCGCCAAATATATTCCTGTATCTTATCGCAGTCTCCTTCGCACCGTCATAGTCGCCCTTTCTGAGCTTTGTCGCAACCTCACCGGCAAGACAGGCGCTGAGCGCTATAATTCCCTCATGGTACTTCTCCAGCACCTCCATATCGACCCTCGGCTTATAGTAAAAGCCCTCGGTAAATCCTCTGGTCACGATCTTGGACAGATTGTGATATCCCAGATCATTCTCCGCCAGAAGGACGAGGTGATAATATCTGTCATCACCCTTTCCAACTTCCCTGTCAAATCGTGATCCCGGACTGACATACACCTCACATCCGAGAATAGGTTTTATCCCCTCTCTGAGACAAGTCTCATAGAACTCTATAACACCGTACATGACGCCGTGATCCGTTATTGCGAGGGAATCATATCCCAGTTCCTTTGCCCTGCGCACAAGTCCGTCTATCTTCGCCGCACCGTCCAGCAGACTGTAGCCTGTATGCACATGCAGATGTGTAAACTCCATATGTCTCCTCCTTATTTGTTATGCAGTATCTCCCGCCTTATATAGTCAAATGTATAATCTTCGCCCTTCTCAGCCAGAGTCGTTAGCATGTCCTCCAGCAGATCCGCCGATTCAGGGTGCAGATGATGTCTGGATCTGCCCCTCAGATAATACTCAAGCGGAAATGAATCCGTATACTTATCACCATTATAATTCTTGCTGGCAGCCACCCTGTCGCAGAACATCTCCACAACGTACTTCTCCGGCATGCGCATTCCCACCAGCTCCACACAGTTCCTGTCAACACTGTAGTCTACCCAGTATTCCAGATGGTGCTTGTTTCTTCCCTTGTGGTGCAGCCATGCGCTTGAATACCCCTTGCTCTCGCGCTCCGCATCATTCGGGCTTCTTGTTCCCTGATAATACTTTGCCCCGACTGAGAACTCAGTCCACGAATACTTTGACAGATCGTGCACAAGCCCCTGCCAGTATAATCCGCACTTAAAGCAGTTATGCATGACCATTCTCTTATGTCTGTTTATGGTTTTCAAATGTCTGTACCATTTTGGAGCATCCATATCATCCCGTCCTTTCCCACTGAGTACAAAAGGCTGCCGCAAAAACTTTTGCAGGCAGCCTTCCTCAATATTGAAGCCGAAAAAGGGACTCGAACCCTCGACCCACGCATTACGAATGCGTTGCTCTACCAACTGAGCTATTTCGGCATCTATAAATTACTACCATACGCTATCGGTTAGAAACACCAGATACCATATAGCGGTATATTTACCAATCCTTTATCGACAAACATGTCATCTGTAGATATCCTCACTGAAGTCTGATTGTCATATCTCTGTTTGAATACTCTGGAGCTCTGGGCCTTGGTGTGCGGACTTGTCTGAACATCCACTGGAATGACCTCTCCATCGCCCTCATACACGAAATCAACCTTCGCTGTGGCCGATGAGATCCAGAAATACAGATCACCGATACTCCTGTTCACATACAGCTCTGCAAGAGCGTACTGCTCTGCTATAACTCCATCCATCATATCAAGAACATTATCTGTGTCAATATCCTGAACCAGAATACCAGCCATGACCCTGAGCAGACCATGATCAAGATGATACAGCTCAAATGACTTGTCATCCTTCTGGTTTGCCAGAGGAAGCACTCCATTCCTGACTCTGTACACCTGACGCACAACGCCCATCCTGACGATCTGATCAACTGACGCCTCGTACTCCCTGGCACGGGCCTTCGGATCAACGTATCCATACATGAACTTCTTGTTCTCCTTGGTAAGCTGAACCGGAATACTGTTCCATATCGCCATGACCTTGGTAAGATATCTCTTCGGAGTGGAGTTTATCAGATATTCAGTAGTTCTGTCAAGTATAGACTTCAAAACCACATCAACTCTTCTGAGATCTCCTGTCTTATAATATTCATCCACCGCCTCCGGCATTCCTCCGGTCACGAAGAAAGTCTCAAGCATTGTCTGGACGCTGTCCCTGACCTCATCCGGCATCGGTGTGATCTTCTGGTTCTCTATAAATGCACAGAGCTTTCTGCCCTTTCCCGCTTTCAGAAATTCCTCAAAGTTCATAGGCATCATCTCATATACGCATATGTCATCCTGGCACTCTTCCTCTCCCGGGATTGGTCCACAGGATGTCGCAATGACACAGATCCTGCAGTCAGTATTATATCTGCTGTACTCAACAAGGTTGCCGAGCAGTCCCACACAGTTCTGCGCATTGTCAAATATAAGAAGCTTATCCTTGAAATCATACTTGTCAAGCGACGTTGTAAGCTTGGCATGAAGCTTCTCCGGTCTCCTCTCCTTTGCTGCATATGCGGCAAAGTCCGGATACTTGTCCATATCTATTATTATATGATCCTCAAAAAATCCCATGGCAAAATCAGCCACAGCCCATGTCTTGCCAACAAACTTGCCACCACGGACAACTGCAATCTTATCCGCTCCGGTCTCATACCATGTTGCAAGGTCATTCATAACATTTCTAAACAAGCATCTCACCTCGATTCGACCACTTTTTCCAAATCTATTATAGGATACCACTAAAAATTTGCAATGTAAATAGTTAAACCCATATCATTGCACTCTCTGATTTTTTATCACTTTATACTATTCATACAGGAATTTTTCCCTGAAATACGTCTTAAGTGCTGGTTCATCGATATCCATATACTTCATCACAACCTCATACAGGAACTCCTTATAATATTCCCAGTCTTTTCCCGACATATCCAGCTCCTGCACATCCTCATAGAATATCTCTCCAAGCTTATTACGAAGTCTTATAGTCGCTACATATAAGTTGATATTACCATTTGCATTCTCTGACTTCACCACATCCACCGTCATGTCTCCATACTTCAGATGGGTCTCTCCACGCATGATCCTTACTTCCTTCTCAATGCGCAAAAGGCATTTCTCCTCAACCATATCCCGCAGGAAATACCCACGATTTTCAAAGAGATATTTCTTTATGGACATGAGAATGATCTCATTCTGAGAATAACCGGTATAATCAGATAATCTCTCCAAATCCCTCGCCATTCTGGAATCCATTCTCAAAGGCTTGCTCGTGAGCTCTCTCTTGTTAAGTCCCGGCATAATATGCTCCCTTTCTCTATCCCTATGGGGTAAAAAACCCGGAGGAGATATGTCCTCCGGGATCATTCTGATCTAATTGATATCCTGTTGTATTACTCTCCCTTGCCGATCGACAGGAATCCACTCTCATTAGCCTTCAGCAGGAATGCAAGACCGATGTTCTTCTTGCCCTCCTCTGTCGCCTTGTAGATCTCACCTGTCTCAACAAGAGACTTGGCTATTGCAACTACGACATCCTTGAACTGCATCATCTGACGCCTGTCCTTGGAACTCAGTTTGAATATGTACTGGTTCTTGGAGCTTATCAGAAGGATGCTGAATGTATGTACGTTATCCTTTGAAGCCCTTATTGCAGATCCGATCATTCTTGAGTTTGCAATGATCACATCCGCATTCTCATCAGGCAGATACTCCGAAACTATCAGCTTGTAGATCTTCAGGTAATCCTGCTCTGCCGTAGCATTGACAGGCATCTCGGCAACTGCAAACTCAACGACTGAATCAGCCATCTTGATAGTACCGCCGTCATCGTTGATGACTGAGTTACACTCCTTTGGAACACAGAGTCTGAAGAACTTGTTCTCCACAACCTTCTGTCCCTTGGCCGGCTCTCTGAGTATGAGGTCTACATAGTTCATCTCCAGCTTGTTCATGGCAACTATCGCTGACTCATCACCGGTCTCAGCAAGATCGATAAGAGCGTCATACAGGCTCCATATCTGCTGGGTAGTTGTAGGCACAAGTCCGATAAGTTTCTCTATAGCCGGAACATATCCCATACTTGCATTCTCTATGTACAACTTGATGGCCTCGTCGTTTGCCAGGCCCTTCTCAACCTTGTAATTGATGACCTTGAACAGGTTCTCCTTATCCCAGTCATCGAAGTTCGCATTGAACGCCTTCTCGAAATACTTGATACTCTTGATTTCGCCCCTGTAGTTATCCTGCTTCTCCTGTACCTGATAGATTCTTCCGAGCTCATATCCGGCACGGGCGCTTCCAAGACCAAGTGCCTCAAGATAAGCCTTCTCAATCTCATATGGTGTTGCAATGTAGAAAATCTGTCTCTGCTTCATCATGGCTATCTTGATAGCCGCTGACTCGCTTCCGGCCTCCACTGCACGCTCCCACTTCTCAACGGCTGTCTGAAGGTCCTCTCCCTTGAGATCCTCAAGATCCTTGATATAGCCCTCAGCCTCCTGAATACCGTTCTCTCTGGCCTTCTTGAAGTAAGACAGTGCCTTGCCTCCGTCTCTCTTCGTTCTGAGCAGACCGTAATAATATATTCTTCCAAGATAGAATGCAACTCTCTTGTGTCCAAGACGCTCTGCATTCTCATACCAGTTAACTGCCTTCACATAATCCTTGAGCTGCTGGTCGTATACGATTCCAAGAAGGAATGCAAGCTCAGGATCCTTAGTCGCCTCAAACAACTGCTTTGCATAGCTTATAGTCTTCTCAACATCCCTGTACGGGCTGTCCTCATCGTAGTACAGCTCTATCAGAAGGTAACTTGCCTTTATGCTTCCAAGCTTAAGAGCCTGCTTTGCGGCTCTCATGGCACCCTCATAATCCTCAAGGTAGTAGCAGTATATAGCCTCGTTATAATACTGCATATCCTTTCTGTTGGCACTGTGGTCACTGGCCAGTGTAGGATCTACAAACGCAAATGAGTTGGCTGTCTCAAATATGATCTCCTCGTACTGCTCTATGATCTCCATAGTAGCACATACGAATCTCATACATGCCAGTCTACGTCCATGATAGAAAGCAAATGACACGATTCCCTTCTCCATGTCCTTGTGATAGTAAGTCGTACATATTCCATCTGCATACTCTGTGACATACGCCTTGAGCTGCAGCTCTTCGTCAAACGCATCGTTACAGTATCTCAGGTAGTTCTCAAGAGTCATCTTTGAATCCTTTGGCACACTGTCATAATATACATACATTGCAAAATCCTTATATGTAAGACTTGGTGCGTAATACTCCTCGCCTGTCGACTCGTTGATCGTCTTCACCCAGCCCTTTGGAAGCTTGTGTATGAATCCCTCAACCTGATCATGTACATATGTGTACTGATACTGAAGTCTTGAAGCCTCGATAACCTTGTAACGCGGCTCCTTTCCCTTTGCCTTTCTGGCCTCTGCTATATCCGTGTACAGCTTGTCCTTCTCCTCGAACTCAAGGCTGTCACCATGGGTACTCATGTACTCAACTCTCTCGTATGAAGCCTTTGCCTTGGCATCACCGGTATCAGCAAGCTTCTTGTACCACATCATGGCCTTGTCCAGATCGATAGGCACAACATAATCACTCTTGTTGCCGTACTCATCCACTCTGTTAAGTCCGCTCTCGTATATTGAACCGAGGCTCATATACGCTGCCTTTATACCGTAATCTGTGGCTGCAAGCTCATAATACTTGATTGCCTTTGAGAAGTTCTGAACCTCCAGAAGCATCTTGGCAAGCTTGAATATAACATCGCCGTCATGGTTCTGATTCACATACTTCTCGTAATACTTGGTAGCTTTATTCAGATCCACATCCACAACTGCGTTGCGGTACTTTCCCTTCTCATAAAACTCTGCAAGTGCAAGAAGAGCATCATCCCCATATGACTTATACTGCGCATCCATTATTCCTATGTCTGCAACCTGTTCAAGTATGTTTACTGATTCCTCAGCATCTCCGTTGTCCATAAGGTTCATGGCCTTGTTGAACTGGAGCTCCACATTGTTGACCGGTTCCTTCTTTTTGGAAAATCTGGATACGAATGGTATCTTCTTTAATAATCCGTCAAAAAATCCCATATCCTGTTCCTCCGACAAATGTCCATTGATAAATTTATTTTACCACATACACATCCGAGGTGCAATAAATCATCCAAATTACTTATTGTTTTTTGTCAGATATTCTGAAAGTGCATTGACTGCTGCCTCTTCGTCAGCACCGTCTGCAACTATAGTGAGCTCACTGCCATTCTCGAAGTTCATGCTCATCATACCCATAATGCTCTTAGCATTGATTCTCTTATCTCCGGTAACAAGGTGAACCTTGCTGTCATACTGACTTGCAATCTGTACAAGAACTGCAACAGGTCTTTCCTCTGCCTCTCCCATCATTGATACAACAACTGTCTTTTCGATCATTACATCCTCCTTGGGCTCATCAACAGCCCCGCATTTCTTCTGCGATTTCACTTATTTTTCTTAATCTATGATTAACCCCCGACTTACCGATCGGCGGCGTCATCATCTCACCAAGCTCCTTAAGGGAAGCATCCTCATTCTCCAGTCTGGCAAGCGCCAGCTCCTGAAGGTTATCGGGCAGATATCCTATGCCCTTTGTCTCTATTATGTAATTAATGTCATTCATCTGCTTTACAGCAGCGCTCACGGTCTTGTTGAGGTTTGCGGCCTCACAGTTGACCCTGCGGTTGATATTGTTACGGATATCCTTCCTGATCCTTATGTTCTCCATATTCATCAGGGATATGTGTGCCCCCATTATTCCCAACATATCAACTATCATCTCTCCATCCTTCAGATAGACGACGTAGTATTTCTTCCGCTGTATTATGCGGGCTTCCACACCAAATCCGTTTATTATCTCCTGTATGAACTGTGCCCTTCCCTCGTTCTCGCACACCACCTCCATGTGGTATCCCTTGTTCGGATCACTGATTGATCCCGAGGTCATGAACACTCCTTTTATATATGCTCTTCTGCAGCAATCCTGCTGAACATCCATCCTGCTGACCTTCATGAGCTGACACTGTATCAGTCCTTCACACTCATGTTCATTTTCTATCTTCAAGGTCATCAGTATCGTATTGACAATCTCCGGAGAATTGATCTCCATCCTGTATACTCTGCTGTCAGCTCCGGTCCTTCTTACACTTGAGTCCGGAATATATCTGAACAGCCTCTTTATCAGGGAAGCTATCTCCTTTGCGATAACACTTCTCTCTGTAACTATCACCAGCCCGGCCGGTCTGCCAGCCCAATATCTCACATATGCCACCATTGAGATCATCGCAGCCAGCTCAGCTATCTGACAATGCCTCGCTCCCGGGACATTCCCTGCCAGCTCCATCTTAACGTCTGAAGAAAATGACATATTCCACCTGCTATACTATCTGTTATTACATGCTACAACTTCTTGACTATTGAATCCTTCAAAATATCCCTGTGAACTATCCTCACTGTATACTTTGACTTCTGCAAACGGGCATAGACAGCATTGGCTATCGTGACGGATCTGTGTTTTCCGCCTGTGCAGCCGATGGAAATGACCAACTGATTTTTGCCTTCCTTGATATAATTCGGTATCAAAAATGTTATCAGATCTATAAACTTTTCCAGATACTCAGGGCCCTCCTTGCAGTTCATAACATAGTCCTGTATCTCTTTGTCGTTTCCCGTTTTCTCCCTGAGTTCAAGGTCATAGTACGGATTAGGCAGAAATCTCACATCCTGAACTATATCAGAATCCCTCGGTATTCCATACTTAAAGCCAAATGACATGACCGTAATTATGAAATTCGAATACTCCTCATTCTGCACAAATATCTTGTCAAGCTCCGCCTTAAACTCTCTCACAAGGAGGTTGGTAGTATCGATTATATAATCAGCCTCCTCCTTGAGGAAGCCGATAAGCTCACGCTCCTTGTTTATTCCATCTATTATTCGCCCACCCTTGACCGAAAGAGGATGGTTTCTTCTAGTCTCTTTATAACGCTTTACCAGAGTTGCATTGGAACACTCAATGAACAGGATCTCATAATTCATGCCCTCTCTTCTGATATCCGCCAGGCACGAATTGAGCTGTGACAAAGCCCTTCCACTTCTGATATCAACACTGATAGCAACATCATCCACCTGGATCTGCTCATCATAAGCGATCTCGGCAAATCTTTTTATAAGCTGGATAGGCAGATTATCAACACAGAAAAATCCGGCATCCTCAAGCGTCTTAAGCGCCGTTGCCTTTCCTGCTCCACTCATTCCTGTCACAATAACAAATCTCATGCTCTGTTCTCCCTGTCTCACTAAATGCTAGAAATCGCCAAGCATCTTCACCTCAGGCTCCAGCATCACGCCAAACTGATCCATAACCTTCTTCTGTACATCATGGATCAGACCTGTCACATCAGCAGCGGTTGCACCGCCCCTGTTCACAACAAATCCGCAGTGCTTCTCGGACACCTGTGCTCCTCCCACAGAATATCCCCTGAGTCCTGCTTCCATTATAAGTTTACCCGCAAAATATCCCTCAGGTCTCTTGAATGTAGAGCCCGCCGACGGATACTCAAGCGGCTGCTTTGTTCTTCTGGAATCCGACAATTCCTTCATTCTGTCATCTATATCCTGCTGCACACCTGCTGCCAGCTTCATGGTAACCTCAAGAACTATGAGCCCCTCAGCCTCCACAGCACTGTGTCTGTACGAAAAATCCAGTTCATCCGACGACATATCATATATATGTCCATCGGCATCCATCACCTTGACACTGGTGACAACGTCCTTCATCTCACCACCATAAGCTCCCGCATTCATATACACCGCACCGCCTATAGTACCGGGAATCCCGGAAGCAAACTCAAGACCGGTCAGCGAATTATCCCTTGCCAGTCTGCTGACTCTCACCAGCTTTGCCCCGGCCTGGGCTGTTATCACATCACCGTCAACTGTTATCCCATTCATATTGTCCATTATATTGATTATCATGCCCCTGTAGCCAGCATCCGACACAAGCAGATTACTGCCATTACCAAGAACAAAATACGGTATCTCACATTTCCGACAAAGTTCTATAAGCCCCGCAACCTGATCTGCATCAGAAGGACTCGCAAAATAGTCGGCAGGACCGCCCACCCTGAAGGTAGTGTGTGCGCTCATCACCTCATCTGCGCTTGCATTCTTCTCTCCGGTTATCTCTCGAATACTGTTCAATATTTCTAAATCTGACATGTCAACCTCATACAATCTGTCTTCTATATTTTATTCACATGTGCATGTATTTTAAAACAAAAGTAAAAGCACCCTCTGTCACAGAGAACTGCTTTTTTCTTAACATACACAATAAAAGTCTTTAATATATTGGATTTTACGGCACTATTCATCACCATTAAATTCATCATACATTAAAGACTTTTATAATTCAATATTAAAATTTAATATAAATTTACCATCTTTCGCAAAACCTTTGGATATTTTCACAAATTCTACTGGTAAATTTTACCGAATTTACATTCAGGTCAATTACCTTCCAAGTATGCTGCATGCACTTCCATAAATACCTGCATCATTGCCAAGCTGTGCAAGTGCGAACTTTGTCTGTCTGCATGCATGGAATGCATAATGCTCGAAATACTTCTTTACTGAATCTGTAAGTATGGAGCCCGCCTTTGACACGCCTCCACCGATTACAAATATCTCAGGATCAACTACACATGCTATCTGTGCAAGCGCACGACCCAAGATACGTGCCTGTGTATCAACTATCTCAAGTGCAAGCTCGTCTCCTGCCTTTGCTGCGTCAAATACATCCTTTGCAGTAACAGCCTCGAGCTCACGGAGAGTTGACTTCTTATCTGAAGCTGCCATAGCTCTGCCCGCAAGTCTTACCACGCCTGTTGCAGATGTGTACTGCTCCAGACATCCCTTGTTTCCGCATCCACATGTCTCAGTCTCTGAATCGTCAACACATATATGTCCGATCTCACCGCCGGCACCATTCACGCCGAACAGCATCTTGCCGTTGAGTATGATTCCGCCGCCAACACCTGTTCCAAGTGTTACCATTACCAGATTGCTGTGGCCCTTGCCACCGCCCTGCCACATCTCTCCGAGCGCAGCGACATTTGCGTCATTTCCAGCCTTTACAGGATATCCGATCAGCTTCTCCAGCTCGTCCTCAACATTCAGTATTCCCCATCCGAGGTTTACACACTTGAGAACCGTTCCATCCTCCTTGACAGGTCCCGGAACTCCGATTCCAACGCCCTCAACATCTTCCTTTGCAAGCTTCTTGCTTTCAATAACTTCCTTTATAGAATCAGCAATGTCCGGAAGAACATTCTTTCCACCGTCCTCTGTGCGGGTCTTGATCTCCCACTTGTCGAGCAGTTCGCCCTCAACGGTAAAAAGTCCCATCTTTACTGTAGTTCCTCCAACATCAACTCCAAATACATACTTAGCCATGTTTTTTCTCCTTCCACATTCTCCGCTTTTTATTGTAATATCACGGCCGGCAGTCATTTACTGCTTGTCACCACCGCCGTTGCCCTTCATAATATTCTGTGTAACTCTGTTATAAAGCTCCTGAGCTGCATTGTATCCCATCTTCTTCTGTCTGTGGTTTACAGCCGCCGACTCAACTATGATCGCGATATTTCTTCCCGGTCTGATAGGTATATTGTGACTTACCACCTTATTTCCCAAGAACTCCATATAATTGTCCTCAAGTCCGAGTCTGTCGTATTCTGTATCTTTGCTCCACTCCTCCAGGTTGATGACAAGATCGATATTCTGATCTATCTTAACGCACTCAACACCAAACAGTGATTTCACATCTATTATTCCAATTCCTCTGAGTTCAATAAAATGCCTTGTTATGTCAGGAGCTCTTCCTACAAGAGTTGCATCGCTGACCTTCTTGATCTCAACCACGTCGTCCGCAACAAGTCTGTGTCCTCTCTTCAGAAGCTCCAGCGCCGCCTCCGACTTACCGATTCCACTCTCACCCATGATCAGTACGCCCTCGCCGTATACATCGACAAGAACCGCATGCACCGATATTCTTGGAGCCAGCTCCACATGCAGCCATCTGTCCACCTCATGTACAAATGCAGATGTGACCGCATCGGACGTGAGTACTGGAACCCCATGCTTCTTTGCCATCTCTATGATAAATGGATATGGCTCAAGGCCTCGGCAGAATATAAGGCATGGCGGCTTGTATGAGAAGAACTCATCCATGATGCGCTTGTTCTCCTCCTCAGTATGCATAGCTGCCACATAGGCATGCTCAACATTACCACAAATCTGTATTCTTCCTGCATCAAAGTGCTCGAAGAATCCACCAAACTGTACTGCCGGTCTGTTCATACCCGGATCCTGGATAAGTATCTTATCCGTATCGATCTCCGGAGTATGGTTCTTGAGATCCATCTTCTCTATAAGCTGTGTAACCGTAACACTGTAAACCATATAAACCCTCTGCAACACCGAAACCGATGTTTTTCCTTTCCTAATATAGTCAATATGACTTATTTTATCGCAATTAATTATACTTATGTACGCTCTCTGTTGTCAAGCAGACATGCACAATTACACAGCCAAATATGCAACTCATTTGTGGTCTATTTATTCAGAAATCTCGCCTCATCCTGAACCATGCTGACCTCGCTTCCATCCCTCGCATCTATCAGTACAAGCTGTATCGGGTAAGTGTCGGAATGATCCGAATCCAACTGTGCAAATGAGTACACAGGTATAGCCTCATACTCGCCGTCCCCTGTCTTTATCCTGAAATATGTGAGTCTCACATCGTTGAACTCCACTGAATTATATCCGGTATAATCCGCAAAGTGGCTTTCCATGACTCCCTTGAGGCTTGTCACCGCAGAATCCCAGGTGATCAGTGTCCCTGCATCCTGAATATCCCCCGCGGACTTCATCGGCCAAGTACATGTAAATCCCGTAAGTTTCTCTCCTGTAAATGCGATACTGTATGTGGACTGCTCCGTATAGTAGTATTTCTCTGCAGAAAACGAACCACTGTCCTCCGCATTCTTCTGGTTTGAGATGGTGTCTATGCCAAATGCATCCGGCTGATAGAGCGGCTGTCCATTCACGGACGCCTGAAATGTCACAGAGTATCCATCCTTCTCATATCCTACAACCTCTCCATACTCATCACTATATTGGCGGTAAAGCTCCGACTGTGATGTAGGGACCACATCATTAAAGCCCCATTTGTCCATGTAGTCCAGCGCTTTTACCATTCCGGCATCCTCATCCATGCCACTCATATTGGATTCATCAGTCTGAACGTCCGACGGATTCCCTTCATTTGCCGTTATCAGTTCCGCGGGATCCCATGAGGTATACTCCGTGAATGTCGCACCCTTGTCCGCCATATCTTCAGGAACAGGGTCCGTCACCGCAAGCTGGATAGAAAATCCCTCATCTGATATCCACGACAGATCATAAAAATACAGTATGTATTCAACTCCATCTATCTTCCCAATAAAATAATCCTTGCTGTAATCCACATCGGCACCCCTATGAGCGAACAGTTCATCTCTCTGCTCCTGTGTCACACTGTCCTTCATATCATATGGATACTCGAAAACTCCATCCTCCTCGTCAAATATGCTTTTGAGTATCGTCTCCCTGTCTTCAGCTCCTATGCTGCCCATGGTGAACTTCTTAGTATACATCTTATCGGCATCCGGAGTCTTGATCTCCGACGCTTTGATGCTTGCAGACTCCAAAGTTCCGCAATTTTCAACAGGTATATCAACACTTACGCTGGTCGGAATGCTGAGTGTTCTGGCAAGTCCACCCACACTGTCATCATAATCTGCATCCTTCTCGGTGTCCCCGGACGTGTCCGTTCCGCTGCTGTATTCCTTGATATCATCGCCCTCTATGACCGCCGTGTTTGCTTCCTTTTTCTTATCCGCGCAGCCACCGCACGCCATCGCAAGGCAAACCAAAGCTGCACATATCATCCATCTTCTTTTCCTCATATTTACTCTCCTTCACCAAGATATATTGTCATATACTCATAATAACCTGCCATTGAACTGCTCGGACTTACCTGCATGTAACAATCCTCAAGCTCACTCTCGTCAACAAGGAAATACACCGTCAGCAAATGTTCTTCGCCATCCCTCTTCAGGCAGCAGTAGCCATCCACGCTCTTTTCAGTAATCTCTGTGCCGTCATCTACTACATACGCAGGTACTCCATATGTCATCCGTCTTTCATAACTCGCACGAGGCTCACCATCTCCGCAATAATAATTCGTGTCAACCGGTGGCGCCAGCTTGTCCCCCGAGAGTTTTTCTCCCCTCTCAAGATCTATAACTATATCGTCATACGGATATGCTCTGTAGTCCGCTTTATATGTGATATCCACCGCAACCATCCGCAAGCTGCTGTTATTATAATCTCCCCAGCTTGTAAAGCTGTTATCTGTCGCTTCGTTCATCCTCCGACATCTGACATCCACAAAGTTTCCGTCCGTATCCACCAGACCTTTCTCCTTGAGATCTCCCACAACATAGAGCATATCCGCAGGATCTATTCCCCGGGTGTCATCGTATACGTTCACACTGTTTACCGTCATCTCTACGCCATCCACAACAAACGACTCGTCCAATCCTATAAATGTGTACTTGTCATCCACCTGGATCGTATCAACATTATCCGGATTGTCATCATAAAATGTTGAGTCAACTCCGACCCAGTTAGATGGATCATCGCCCTCAGCATCCTTGACATTTATTCCGGTCACGATCTTGTCCAGTTCCTCATCCGTTATATCGCAGCCGATATACACAGTCAGAATAACGGACTCTTCTTTTATCGGAACGTACAGCACTCTATCAAATCCCCAATCAACTCCTCCCCTCTCAAACAACAGGTACTCATAACTTCCCGCCTGTCTGACTGTGGCATCCTCGATGCTTCGGTTTATCACAGTATTCGACTGTCCATTCCACTGGGTTGCCGCTATGGATATTCCCATATATCCTTTCCTGTCCGGGCTGTCATACTTACATTCCTCGACCTGAACCACGCCTTCCGGCAGATAATCAAGAGTGATCTCCACGTATCTTTTGCCAGAATTTATCATGTATGAATTACCATCGCTTCCTTTCATTATGCTCTGTGTTCCATTTTCTTCCTCCTCCGCCATTCTCTTTTTCATCGCGTCCAGAGTCTCCGTGCTCTCGGTGTCATCTGCAGCTGTGGCAACACCATCGTCATTGAGCTCTATCGTTCCACTTGCATAATCACCATTCTTCTCGATCGTAAATCTATACACGCTGACCGCAGCATGGATCGATACCGGTATAAGGATCACACCACACAGCAGCAGTGCTGCAACCTTGATAAATCTCTCCATTCCTCCATGTCTTTTCCCGAGGCCTGTCGGTCTGCCGGACTCCTCCATATCTCTCATTCCGGCGAGCAGACTTTCCTTTTTAGCTTTGTATTCTGCCGAAAATTCATGTTCAGACAGCTTGTCTATATTAACCGTATTGTCCGTGTTATCAACATTCTCCATATTCCTATTCTCCATCCAGCATCATCTCCTTCATCAGCAGTTTTCGCGCTCTCTTTACCGCCCGCTCATATTTCTTCCGGACCGCAGCCTCTGTCAGCCGCATCAGATCAGCTGTCTCTCTTACACTGAGCTGCCGCACTATCCTTAGCTGGAGCACTAGGGCATCATCATCAGATAATCTTCCAAGTATGCCTGTTATCAACTGTCTGTTCTCCACCTCATCAGCCATATTGCTCTTCACCGATGGATCGGCATGACTCCACAGGATGTTGTCTGCAAGTTCCGTGGAATCGTCATCCCCCTGCAGACTGCACACAGCCTCTTTATCTCTTTTATTTTTCCTGTACATATCAACAGCGATATTTCTTGCAATCTTGGTTATGTACGCCGACCTCTTCTCCTCCGGCATCCTTTTTATCATATTCCTGTATCTTATGACTTTCAGAAATGTCTCCTGTACAGCCTCCTCCGCCTGCCATATATCTCCCAATACGGCATACGACAGCCTGTATAACTTCTGTTCGTACTTGTCATAATATTCTGCTATCAATTCGCTGTCTTTCTTATCATTATGCATAATTTCCCTATCCTTTTTCATGTGTTCCCCGCCATGAACACCCCTTGATATTCTGTCTTTTTTGAACGTTCACTATATATAACGATTACATTATCATAAATGTGACACTTTTTCATAAAAAAAGAGGTTAAAGATTTCTCTTTAACCTCTTTTATGGGAAATATCACTATCTTCAGGCTTTATGCCTGTTCCGAATCCAAGTCTTCTTTATTCCCTGTATCCTCTTTATCCTTTTCTTCAGCTTCAGCCTCGGCTTCTAACAGTTTCGCAGCAGCTTCAGCCTCCTCCTTTGCCTTCTTCGCCTCTTCCTCGGCTTTTCGGGCGGTTTCCTCCAGTTTCTTCTCGTTGAGTCTGAATATCTTCCTCATCGTCGTACTGGTTCCGTATGCAATCGCACCAAATATGAATAAAACCCACAGATACCATATATTAACAAATATCATAGGGTATCTCACGCATATAAATATAGGTGCAAACCATGCGATAAATACTTTTAACCATGAGCCCTTATATGTGATAGCCAAAGCCAGTGAGTTTCTCACCGTGGTTCCCAGCTTATTGTTGTATCTGGCTATCAACGGGAACAAAAACGGAACAATAAGTCCCATAAATATAAGTTCTGTCACAAGAATTCCTGTGTAGAATGTAGATATGAATCCCGTCACTCTCTTGACAAGCAGGAATTCAAAATACATTACAAATATCGCAAGCAGAATAAAGAAATACGCTATGGTCGACTGTTTAAAGTTTCTCTTAAACTCATGGATAAATCCGGCGACAACCGTCTCTTCCTCATCCTCCTGCAGTCTTATACACATAGCATAAAGAGCTGACAGCGATGCTCCCACTGTAAATATAGGTATACAGCCAACTACAAAGCACACATTAAGTGCAAATATAGTTCCAAACGCATCCATTGCCCGTCTCAGAAGTGGTTCTTTCTCTTTTCCCCTGTCATTCTCTCTGCTCTCTTCCCTGTTGTTTGATATCTCGCTCATTCAAAATGTCCTCTTCGCTTATTGTTTCGTAAAAAAAATAATATAATGCGGGTATCGATTGACCCAAGAGTCATCGATACCTACATTATATTTAATTGATTACAATATATATTACTCCTTTACACCACCAAGTGCAACACCTGCAATAATATATTTAGAAAGGAAGAAGTACATTACGAGGATTGGAATAACAGTTGTGAAAAGTCCACAATAGATCTGACCCCAATCTCTTGACTTATCATTTGCCTTTAACGCCTGAACGTACATTGGCATTGTCTGCTTCTTTCTCTCTGTAGCAAGTATGATAGAAGGTGTATACAGGTTATTCCATGATGCAACGAATCCGAAGATTGCCTGAGTTGCCATAGCTGGCTTCAGAAGAGGAAGTACGATCGAGTTGAACGTATGAATTTCTCCTGATCCATCAATTCTGGCAGCCTCTACGATCTCTACTGAGAGGCCAGTCTCCATGTACTGCTTCATAAAGTAAACAGTTGTTGGTGCTGCGATCGCTGGAATGATCATTGCAAGATATGAACCATAAATATGTGTGAGGTTACATATCTTGATGAAACCTACGATAGATACCTGCTGAGGAATCATCATGATAGCATATATGAAGCCCCATGCAAAATTCTTTGCCTTGAAATTGTAAACTGTAACTGCGTAAGCTGTCAGAGAACCGAAGTAGATCTGAAGAGCTGTTGCAGGTACTGTGATAATTAACGAATTGAGCATAGCCTGAAGTACGTTTACTCCACTCGTCTTCGCACCACCCTCTAAAAGTCCCTTGAAGTTAGTGATGAACTGTGATCCAGGAACAAGCTTTATTCCTGTAAGAATATCACTGGACTTAAGTGTTGAGTTAATTAACAAAATATAAAACGGTATGATTGACAGGAAACAAAGTATGATACAGATGACATATCTTAAAACCCTCGTTCCCGTTGCTTTTGATTCTGTCTGATCCAACTTTGTTCACCTACTTTCCTTGTTTTTCTGTTTTCTCTGATGTCAGCTTGTAGAACAGTAAGCTTATAATCAATGTGAATGCGAAAAGCATTACTGAGTAAGCTGCAGCTTTACCATAATCCTGTGTAGGGCCTGCACTTACGTACTTCTTGATAAGCATAACTACTGTTGTTGTAGAATTGACATCTGATCCACCTACTCTTACAACCGGGTTACCTTCGTTGAAGAGCTGTGGAATATCGTACATCTGCAGACCACCGATAGCTGATGTTACAAGTGTGTACTGTAAGATCGGCTTGAGCAGTGGAAGTGTTATCTTAAAGAACTGCTGCTTTGATGTAGCACCATCAACACTGGCTGCCTCGTAAAGTGATGGATTGATACCGAGAATACCTGCACAAAGGACGATCATTGTATTACCATACCACATCCAGAACTGGATAAAAGCAATGATTATAAGTGATGCCCAGCCATGATTCAGGATACCACCCTCATCACACCATCCCCAACTTCTGAACAGGCTCGTGATAGGTCCCTGAACCTCGAACATACCGTAGAAGAGAACGGCGATTGTAGCTGCTGTAATGATGTTAGGCATGTACATGATTACCTTGAATACACCCTGACCCTTTATCTTAACCTTGATGTCTGTGAACCAGGCAGCAAGAACAAGTGCGAGAAGGATCTGAGGTACGAAGTTTACCAACCACAGAACAACTGTTATAGCAAGTGCCTGCCAGAACTCACTTCCGGTCTTTGCAAACACATAATTGGTAAAGTTACCGAGTCCTACGCTTGTTGTCACATATCTACCATTCTTAGCTGAGTAGATAAATGAGTTGTAGAACGTATAGATAAGTGGATACAGCTGAAAGATAAGGAAAACAAGGAAGAACGGAATGAGGAACATCAAACCATACTTGCCATATTCAACTGTCTTGTTCTTTTTCATAGTGTGATACGCCCCCTTAAAATATTGGTCTATAGTACACACGCACCAGCAACTTTCATTACTGATGCGTGCATTTTGTTACTTTATAGTTTTATCCTTTATTTTAGGGATAGATTACTTTGAGATACCAAGCTCTGAAGCACACTTGTCCTCGATGTACTTAACAGCATCATCAACTGATGTGTATGTATTTGAGTTGTAAGCTGTAGCTGCCTCGTCGATGAATGCCTTGATTGAAGCATCCTGGTATGTTGTGTTGCTGAGGTTGATTCCCTCTGCTGATGCTGCCCATACCTCGATTGGGTTCTGTCCGCCAAGGAATTTCTGAGCTGCATTTTCGCTTGAAAGCTCACCATTGATAAGTCTCTCGTTAGCTGCCTTGTTGTTTACACAGTCACCTGTCTTGTTTGTGATATCAACACCAACATCTGGATCACATGTTAACTCGTAAAGAAGGAATGCACAAAGCTCTGGGTTTGGTGTATCCTTACCAACCATTACGTATGTACCGCCCCAGTGGTATGATGTAGGGCCTGTAACAGCTCCCCAGTTACCATCTACAGCGCCGTTACCCTGCATTGAACCGATGAACCAAGGACATCCGAAGTAGCAGAATACCTTTGAATCATTTGCCATATCAGCAGCCCATGATGAATCCCAAAGGGCTGTGTTGTTTGAATATCCACCATCATAGATCTTCTTACCTGTCTCAAGGTACTCTGTAACTGCACCGTCAAGTGTAAGCTTCTCTGATGAACCGTCATCTGTTACCCAAGGCTGTGACTGAGTATCCCAGATAGCGTACTTAACATCTGAAGGACCAGATACGATCTTGTATCCAGCATCCTTTAACTTGTCTGCTGTCTCGAAGAACTTGTCCCAATCAGCAAGAGCTGCCTGAACTGTCTCAGGATCATCTGATCCAAGAACTTCCTTAGCAATGTCTCTTCTGTAGAATACAGAACCTGCTGTAGCCTGCCATGTAACAGCCTTAAGCTCGCCGTTGTATGTGCCATACTGCTTAGCGAAGTCATATGAGTTAGCCATAACATCATCTGTGAAACCAAGATCTGTAAGGTTAGCTGTCTTTGTGTCATCCTCTGACCAGTACTTAGCTACATCGTTATCAGCAGGGATAAGTGAAGGATACTTATCTCCACTTGTAAGAGCTGTATCAATAGCTGTCTTGTACTCATCTGTTGTTCCACTAACACCAAGTGTTACGAACTCAACATAGTCCTTGTACTCTGGGAACTTGTCAAGAACGACGTTCATCTTCTTTGAGAAATCCTCATCCCATGAGTAAGCGTAGATCTTCTTGCTGTCATCCCAGCCATCTGTGCTAGGTGCTGCAATTGCTCCTGTTGCTGAAGCAT
>NC_021018.1:314311-322507 GCF_000210595.1 Coprococcus sp. ART55/1
TTTTTCTGTCATGATCTGTATTCAGGTGATCATATATCAATATATCAGTCCTCTGAATCCATGTTCATGACCTGTCTCTTTCTGGCAAGCTCGTCATTTGCAAGATACTCATCGTATGTTGTCTGCTTGTCTATGAGACCTGTATTTGTAATCTCTATGATTCTGTTTGCAGTTGTCTGTACAAACTGGTGATCCTGTGAGGAGAACAGTACTACACCAGGGAACTTGATAAGTCCGTTATTGAGTGCCGTGATGGACTCCATATCGAGGTGGTTTGTAGGCTCATCGAGAATCAGGGTGTTTGACCCCATGATCATCAGCTTGGACAGAAGACATCTTACCTTCTCTCCTCCAGATAGGACCTTGACCTTCTTAACTCCATCCTCACCTGCAAAGAGCATTCTTCCGAGGAAGCCTCTTACATATGTGGCATCCTTCTCGTCTGAATACTGTGTCAGCCAGTCAACTATCACGAGGTCGTTGTCGAACTCCTTGGTGTTGTCCTTAGGGAAATATCCCTGTGAGGTAGTAACTCCCCACTTATAGCTTCCCTCGTCCGGTTCCTCCTCGCCTGCAAGTATCTTGAAGAGCATGGTGGTTGACTTGGTGTTCGGTCCGACAAATGCTATCTTGTCGTCATGACCAACCGTGAACGAGATATCATCCAGAAGCTTTTCTCCGTCAACCGTCTTGGAGATATGTGATACGGTAAGCACCTCGTTACCGATGTCTCTCTTTGGTCTGAAATCAATGTATGGATATTTTCTGCTTGATGGCTTGATGTCATCCAGCTCGATCTTCTCAAGGGCACGCTTACGGGATGTAGCCTGCTTGGACTTGGAAGCATTTGCCGAGAATCTCTGAATGAACTCCTGGAGCTCTTTGATCTTCTCTTCCTTCTTCTTGTTGGCTTCCTTCATCTGCTTGATCATAAGCTGACTTGACTCGTACCAGAAGTCATAGTTACCTGCGTAAAGCTGGATCTTGCTGTAATCTATATCTGCTATATGGGTACATACCTTGTTCAGGAAATATCTGTCATGCGATACAACGATAACCGTGTTCTCAAAGTTGATGAGAAATTCCTCAAGCCATGCGATGGCATCCATATCAAGGTGGTTTGTAGGCTCATCCAGAAGAAGTACATCCGGATTGCCAAAAAGGGCCTGGGCAAGAAGCACCTTGACCTTGAGTCCACCATCCAGATCCTTCATCAGGCTGTAGTGATACTCTGTGCCTACTCCAAGTCCGTTCAGGAGTGTGGAAGCATCTGACTCTGCCTCCCAGCCGTTCATCTCAGCAAATTCAGCCTCAAGCTCTGCAGCCTTGACTCCATCCTCGTCTGAGAAGTCCTCCTTCATATATATAGCATCTTTTTCCTTCATTATCTCATACAGACGCTTGTTACCCATGATTACTGTGTCAAGCACCTGGTACTCATCGTATTTGTAGTGATCCTGCTGGAGAACTGAAAGTCTCTCTCCATCATTCATGGTCACATCACCCTTTGACGGCTCTATCTCTCCTGACAGGATCTTCAGGAAAGTTGACTTGCCGGCACCATTTGCACCGATCAGTCCATAACAGTTACCCTCTGTAAATTTGATATTTACATCCTCAAATAAAGCCTTCTTACCAAATCTCAATGTTACGTTATTCGCACTAATCATCGACGTATATACCTTTCACTATTTACTCTGTCTGCACACGCAAACGTCTCCATTTTCAGTGATTAAGTATATCAATACATGTCAGATGTGTCAACTTTACTTTATGTACAGAGCGGCGCTTTTCCTGCCCCGCTCCACTCTTCCATTCTGATATCCTTTACCAGAATTTTCTGGCTGCCAGCTAGAGATTCTTGACTATAGGATCATACAGATCAAGCTCACAGTACTCTGTGTCTGTAAAATGATCGCAGTTAAGACAACTCTTACCCGTCACATCGTTTGAAAGGCCCTTACAAGAACACTTCTTCTCATACGCACTGCATCTCTCTGCAACTTCTTTGTAGGTTTCTGTTGAACTTCTCATGATGTTCTCTCCTTTTTGCTATGCATTTTTCTGCTGCCTTATTATTGTGTGTCTTTTTCTGCTTTTTATTCCACATTTCATTCTTCGCTGATTCTTTGCCACATCAAGGTACGGATTCTTGACAATATGCTATATATTAAGTACAATCAGAATTAAAAATTTTTTAAATGATTGGAGATGAAATCTTGGACGCAGGTTCCATAATAAACATTATCATTCTGGTGGTGCTGATCGCACTGTCCGCATTCTTTTCTTCAGCTGAAACAGCACTCACAACGGTGAGTAAATTCTCGCTCAGGTCTCTTGCAGACAACGGCAACAAGCGGGCCTCACGGGTTCTCAAGGTCACAGAGAATTCAGGCAAGCTGATAAGCACTATTCTTATAGGAAATAACATTGTCAACATATCAGCATCTTCTCTCACGACCACATTCGTAACAAAGGCATTTGGAAGCTCTGCTGTCGGTATTGCAACCGGAGCCCTGACACTGATCGTTCTCCTCTTCGGAGAAATCACACCAAAGACCCTGGCTCAGCGTTATAACCTGAAGATATCGCTGTTATACATTGACATAATCCAGTTCCTTATGATAGTGCTCACACCTGTGATATTCATAGTGAATAAGATCGCTGATTTTATATTCTGGATCATAAGGCTCGACAAGGACGGCGGGAACCAGAAGATGACCGAGGATGAACTCATAAGCATGGTGAACGTCAGTGAGGAGGAAGGCGTCATCGAGGACAAAGAGAAGGAAATGATAACCAATGTGGTGGACTTCGGAGATTCCATTGCAAGGGATGTCATGATCCCAAGAGCAGATATGACCATCGCCTCTGTTGATATGGCTTATGATGATCTGCTGAAGCTCTACATGGAAGTACCGTATACGAGAATTCCTGTATATGAGGACTCCAGAGATAACGTGATCGGTATCCTTCATGTTAAGGATCTCTTCTTCTACAAGGCAACCCATGATATCAATAATTTCAGCGTTCGTAACATCATGAGAAAGCCACTGTATGTATATGAATATCAGAAGACCAATGATCTTCTGCACTCCATGAAGTCGGATTCCAATACCATGGCCATCGTGCTCGATGAGTACGGAATCTGCATAGGACTTATTACCATCGAGGATCTCATTGAGGAAATCATCGGAGACATCAAGGATGAGTACGACACGGAGGAACACAACAACATCATCAAGGTCGACGACACCCACTACAACGTCGATGGCTCCATCAAGCTGGATGATCTGAATGATGCACTGAATCTAAAGATAGAATCAGAGGACTACGACTCCCTCGGCGGTTACATAACCGAGCTGCTGGATCACATTCCAGCCAAGGGCGAGTCCGTCACCGACATCTCATGCATCTACAAGGTACTTGAGATGGACAAAAAGCGAGTCGCCAGAGTGCTTATCACGCTGGCTCCGCAGGAGCCAGGCGACGCCGATGGCGAGTAAGTCAGCGCCGGGTGGCGGGGTTATGCGCAAACAGACATTTTCGTTGAAAAAGATACAATTTTGTGATATTTCTCGAAGGAATTTACGAAAAGCACACAGGCTTGCAAAAGCTTGTGTGCTTTTCTCTTTTTTCGGCTCAAAAAGATACAATCGTCAAACTTGCAGCCAGCTAGCGTCCTGAGCATTCTCTTTCCTCTTGATTTCTTAACAAATTAATACGTTTTATAGTAAAACAACCTTGTAATGTAGTTTTGAATACTATATAATATGTCGTGTTGATTCAAAATCAACTGTTTATATGCGGTATTACACACTGCATAAACAACATATACTGCACAAAACAGCACATGCTGCGCAAACAATGCATACTGCATACACAGCACGTACAACTGTTGGAATATGTCAATTTGTGAACGGTATTTATGAACAGCATTTTTGCACAGCAGTTCCTGTGCGTGCTCCAACTAATATAAGAGGTGTCTATATGGATAAAAAGACAAATATTAAAGACATAATATCAATGGCCGGTGGCCTTGATTATATAGACCCTAAGGATATTCCTTCCATTGACCTGTACATGGATCAGTTGACCACCTTCATGGAGGATCAGCTTGGAAAGAACAGACGCAATGACGAGGACAAGGTGATGACCAAGACCATGATCAACAACTACACAAAGAACAATCTTCTGCCATCGCCTAACAAGAAGAGATATTCTAAGCAGCACCTTATACTGCTCATTTATATATACTACCTGAAGAACATGCTCAGCATCAACGATATACAGACTCTGCTTGAGCCTCTTATAGATGGTTATTTTGATTCCAACAAGGACGGAAAGGATATTTCTGATATATACGCCCACTTGTATGAGCATCTATCCCAGCATTACGGTGACATCATCAAGGATATCGTGAGAACAGCCAACAAGGCTGATGCCATGTATGATCCTGAGAAGGACTCCTATCTCCACGATCTCAGCATGATCTCACTTCTCTCAGTTGATATATATGCCAAGAAGAAATATGTGGAGCATCTGGTAGACAAGCTCAGACAGGAATCTGAGGAAGATGCCAAGGCGAAGGCTAAAGCCCAGGCACAGAAAGCCAGAGAGCAGGCAGCAGCCAAAGCCGCAAAGGCTAAGCAGCCACAGGCAAACGCCGCAGCCGAGGGCAGGAAAAAATAGTCAGCTTACGCACAACCAACAAGTATTGCGACCAGATTTTACAGGACTCCAGCCTGTAACACAAATAAAACCCCTGAACGATAAGATAAAATGTAATCGTTCAGGGGTTTTGTCTGACTACTTGTCGGTTTTCTCGTTGCTCTGCTTGTCATTCTGCTGGAAGCTCTTCATTCTTGAAAATACAAGCTCATATCCGTCCTTGCCATAATTCAGGGATCTGTTGACCCTGCTTATCGTGGCTGTGGATGCTCCGGTCTTCTCCGCAACCTCCAGATATGTGTTGTCTTCCTTCAGCATCTTGGCCACTGCAAAACGCTGTGCTATAGATAACAGTTCATTCACCGTGCATACATCCTCAAAGAAATTAAAGCACTCCTCTTCTGTCTCCAATGTAAGTATTGCCTCAAACAGATCCTGTACTGCCTCTGTATGTACTGTTTTTCCCATGTCTAAGCTCCTTTTTGACTTTCACGACTTTAGCGTGATAAAGTAATATATACTATATACCACTTTCTTATAATTTGCAATCTTTTTTGATCCAGACTGAAAGGCCTCTTCTGTTGACATAGAACTCGCCACAGCCCTCGTCATCTATCTTGATGTCATACTTGGCATTACCCATGACATCTGCAAAATGTGCTCCCGCAAACTGTCTGCCCACATACATTCTCTTGGTGCCGCCCATTCCATCGGACATGACAACCGCAAGTCCTGAATCCTTGTGCTCCTCGTCGCCCTCTCTGGTCCATCCAACAACCTCGCTGTGATCAAAGTAGTCGTGCTGAGTTCCGTATGCATATTTCTTTCTGAGCTTGAGCAGCTTATTCAGTATCGTCTTCTTAGACTTTACCTTAACCTGTGGTATTCCCGCATAGTCGCCGATATACAGGCACGGATAGCCCTGCTCTCTGAGCAGTATGACCGCATACGCCAGAGGCTTGAACCAATCCTCAACGTACGATTCCAGAACTCCTCCGACCTGGGATTCGTGGTTATCTACAAATGTAACAGCCTTCTCCGGATTGCTCATCATAAGCGAACCCTTAAGCAGATCTGCCATGTTATACTCTCCATCTGCCACAGATGCATCGTGGAAATTGAAGTGCAATGGCACATCGAACATGGATGCCTCATTGTCTGTGGCCTTGATATAGCCATTCAGATATTCTGTATTCCAGTGCCAGAAATCACCGACAGCAAATATGTCCTTATGTACATATTCCGGAGCCTCATCTGCGCCCTTCTTTTTAGCGGCTACAGGGACATCAGATGTCGCTTCAATAAAATCCTTCACAAACCATGCAGGGATAGCCTCCGCCTCCTGGAATCTGAATCCGTCCACATCAGTGGTCTTCTCGTACCACTGAGCCCACGCCATGAGCTCGTCATACACTTCCTGATTGTAGAAATCAATCTCGCTTCCAATTATATAATCATACTTGGAATATTCCTTGTCCGCCTCGTCATAATCCTTGCCCTCAAGAGCGCACACACGCTTCTTGAATTCTTCCTGCTTCCAGTCTATTCCCGCAAAATGCTTCCAGTTCCACTTGAACTTGGAATACTTTGACTTTCTTCCAGGGAATGTAAACTTTGAAAGTGCTCCCACAGTCTTCTTATTGCCGATCATCTGTGGAATATCTTTGGTGTTGAAGTCGGCTGCTGTAACCTTCTCTATCCTGTCAGCGCCGAGCTTCTGTCTGACCGCAATGTCCGCATAGACATTTATCCCCTGATCCTTCATAGCCTTTATAGCAGCTATATACTCATCCTTAGTTCCATATCTGGTTCCAACTGAACCCTTCTGGTCAAACTCTCCCAGATCATACAGATCGTACGGAGCATACCCCATATCTTCTTTGCCCTGTGCTCCCTTTGTAGCAGGCGGAAACCATACAGCCGTAGCCCCCATCTTCTTCAGAACCGCAGCGTCCTCTGCTGCCTTTTTCCATAAATCCTGGCTGTCGGTCGTATTCGCTGTAAAATACTGTACCAAAAGTCCGTTATCCTTCATCTCAATACCTCCGTTATTGGCTTTTAATCACCCTTATAAGTCATTATATCAAATCTGAATATATGAGTAAAGACCGACAAATAACAAAAACATGCCCGCAGACTCCCCTTACCGGAGTGCCTGCAGGCATGCCAAAGACACTATGTACTGTAACGTATATATATCGGATCACACACGCTGATCCATGCATGTATACACCACAGCTTATAGCTGTATTACATATTCTTGATTCTCTCTATAGCCTCAACTGTATTCTCATAAGTTCCGAATGCAGTAAGTCTGAAATATCCCTCACCGCTTGGTCCGAAGCCTGAACCTGGGGTTCCGACTACATTTGCATTCTCAAGCAGATAATCGAAGAAATCCCATGATGACATGTTGTTCGGTGTCTTAAGCCAGATGTATGGCGCATTTACACCGCCTGATACAGTGTAACCCGCATCCTTGAGTCCCTGTGAGATAACCTTTGCGTTATTCATGTAGTATGCGATCTGAGCCTTTGTCTGAGCCTTGCCCTCGTCTGAGTACACCGCGTCTCCTGCTGCCTGAACAATGTATGGAGCGCCATTGAACTTTGTTCCATGTCTTCTTGCCCACAGGCTGTGCATTGACACGCCATCTGCGTCCTTCAGATTCTTTGGAACTACAGCATAGCCAAGACGTGTTCCTGTGAATCCTGCATTCTTAGAAAAGCTCTTGAGCTCGATAGCACATGTCTTTGCGCCCTCGCACTCATATATTGTATGAGGAACATCCTCCTCGCTGATATATGCCTCGTATGCAGCATCGTAGATGATGACTGCTCCGACCTTATTTGCGTAATCTACCCACTCCTGAAGCTGATCCTTCTTGATCGTTGCTCCTGTAGGGTTGTTTGGGAAACACAGATATATGATGTCAGGTGTCTCCTTTGGAAGCTCTGGCGCAAAGTTATTGTCCGCAAGACATGGCATGTAAATTACATCGCTCCACAACTCTGTGTTCTTGTCGTATGTTCCTGTTCTTCCTGCCATTACATTTGAATCAACATATACAGGGTATACAGGATCACATACTGCGATCTTGCTGTCTGCTGTAAATATCTCCTGGATATTTGCTGAGTCACTCTTTGCCCCGTCGCTGACAAATATCTCATCAGCAGATATGTCCACGCCTCTGTCAGCATAGTCGTTCTTTGCTATGGTGTTTCTGAGGAACTCATAGCCGAGATCAGGAGCATATCCCTTGAATGTCTCCGCAACTGCCATCTCGTCTACAGCCTTGTGAAGGCGCTCTATGATAGCCGGTGCAAGTGGCTGAGTCACATCACCGATACTGAGTCTTATAACCTTCTTGTCAGGGTGTGCTGCGCTGTACTCTCTCTGCTTTCTTCCAACTGTTGAGAAGAGATAACTTCCCGGAAGCTTTAAATAATTTTCATTTGCCTTAAACATATCTTTCCTCCTAATATATATCAGTCCAGCCTTCAAATACTTCCCTTGCCGGTCCTG
>NC_021018.1:322931-330909 GCF_000210595.1 Coprococcus sp. ART55/1
TGTACATAGTTTCATTCTGCCTGTCGTAATCAATATCCAAAGTTCCTCCGAGCAATGAGACCTTTACCGAATCTCTCGTCCTGCCGGCAGCTATCCCCGCCGCCACAGCCGCACACGCGCCTGTACCGCACGCAAATGTCTCGCCGGAGCCGCGCTCCCACACTCGCATCCTCATATGATCTTCGTCAACGATCTGGACAAATTCTACATTTGTCCTGTTCGGGAACATGGGATGCACCTCCATCTCAGGCCCCAGAGTCTCCATCTGGCAGACATATATATCATCCACCCACACAACCGCATGGGGATTGCCCATGGATACCCGGACAAAATCCACGGTTTCATCAGGCAGAACAGCCATCTCGACAGCCGCACCTATATCCGGTCTGCCCATATCCACACACACCGCAACCACTCTTCCATCCTGCAGAATGCATCTGAGCCGTTTTATACCCGCCTGTGTCTCCACAGTAAATTCCGTCTTCTCCGTCATTCCATGGTCGTATACATACTTGCCAAGGCATCTTATGCCATTTCCACACATCTCTGCCCTGCTGCCATCCGCATTGTATATATCCATATTAAAATCAGCCCTGGCCGAAGGTCCTATAAGTATCAGTCCGTCGCCCCCAATGCCCCTGTGCCTGTCACTGACAAGCCTGGCAAGGATCTCCGGATCATACACCTTTTCTCTGAAGCAGTTCACGTACACGTAGTCATTTCCAAGTCCTTCCATCTTCGTGAATCGCAATAGAAAGCCTCCCTCTTGATCTGTTTTAGAAACAATCTGAATTATCCAGTATCATATATGCCATCTCGACTATATTTATACCGTTATCCATACTCTTCTTTTGCAGATATCTGTGAGCGCCCTGTTCATCATACTCAAAGTCATGCATAAGCTTGAGTTTTGCCGCCTTGATGACCTTCTTCTCTTCCTCGGTTCTCTCCTTTGGCCTGGACTTTCTCTTTTTTCTTTCCCACAGAAGATTCTCTATGGTGAGACTTACGGTATTCACAAAGTCCATGGACTTTATCGGCATAGACAGACATACCACGCCGCTATCCCGGACTTCCTCATAATTCTTCTTGCTGCTGAGCACGATCATGTCAAAATATTTCGGAATATAATTCTCAAGATCTGAATACATCATATCCAGGAATTTATATCCACATATTATGACTCCATCGTCACACGCATCCGCAGCCTGCGCCGCCTGGGCTCCGGTTGTACACACCTTTGTAACACTTATACCATTGCGAATGAGCAGGTTTTTTATACTCTTTGCTTCCTCTATTTTCGGAAAAACTATTATAACATTTACCAAATCAAAGCCCTCTCAATCGTGTATGTATAGCTATTATCAAATATATAGGTAAGCAGACCTTTCGCTCCGCTTACCTATACTACTCATCATTTTATATTGTCCGTGTATAAGATCAGACTTTGTACAGATAGTTTGAGATCTCCCAGTCTGTAACCTGTCTTGTGTACTCATTCCACTCATCCATCTTGGCACTTGTATATCTCTCGAAGATGTGTGAACCAACTGCCTCCTTCATGAAGTCGCTCTCGCTCATGGCAAGAGTTGCCTCTCTGAGGTTTGCAGGAAGGCTGTGGATATGACGTGTCTTCTTCTCCTCTGCAGTGAGGTTGAATATATTTGTATCTACACTTGGTGGAACTGGAAGCTGACGCTTGATTCCGTCAAGTCCTGCTCTAAGGCATACTGCCATGGCAAGGTATGGGTTAGCTGTTGGATCCGGACATCTGAGCTCAACTCTTGTTCCTGCACCACGTGCACTTGGAATTCTGATAAGTGGACTTCTGTTCTTTGCTGACCATGCGATGTAAATAGGAGCCTCATAGCCTGGAACAAGTCTCTTGTATGAATTTACAAGTGGGTTGGTGATGGCTGTCATCTCCTTCATATGCTCCATGATTCCGGCGATGAACCAGTAAGCCTCCTGACTAAGTCCGAGCTTATCGTTCTCATCTGCAAATATGTTCTTGCCATCCTTCTGGAGCGACATGTTCATATGCATACCTGAACCGCATACGCCATACTTTGGCTTTGGCATGAATGTTGCGCAGAGACCATGTCTCTTGGCAATAGTCTTTACAACCAGTTTGAATGTCTCGATGTTGTCGGCGGTTCTCAAAGCCTCACCGTACTTGAAATCTATCTCATGTTGTGCAGGAGCTACCTCATGGTGTGATGCCTCGATCTCAAATCCCATCTGCTCAAGAGTAAGAACCATATCTCTTCTCGCATTCTCACCGAAATCCAGTGGTCCGAGATCAAAATAGCTTGCTCTCTCGTATGTGTTAGTTGTAGGCATTCCGTTCTCATCTGTCTGGAAGAGGAAGAACTCACACTCAGGACCTACATTCATAGTGTAACCCATCTCTTTTGCCTCAGCCAGAGCTCTCTTAAGTACATATCTTGGATCGCCCTCAAATGGTGTTCCATCAGGCTTATATACATCACATATAAGTCTTGCAACCTTTCCCTGCTGTGGTCTCCAAGGGAATGTCTCATATGTATCATAATCAGGATACAGATACATATCTGACTCCTCAATTCTCGCAAAGCCCTCTATAGAAGAACCGTCGAACATGATCTTGTTGTCAAGTGCCTTCTCTATCTGGCTTGAGGTTATCGCTACGTTCTTAAGGTCACCAAAAATATCTGTGAACTGAAGTCTTATAAACTCAACATCATCTTCTTTGACCTTTTTCAGTATGTCTTCCTTTGTGTATTTTCCCATCGTTATACTCCTTTTCTACACATTGTTTGATCCTCTGCATGTAAATCCCTATGAGTTTTTCTCATAGCTAGAGTTATAATAAACTTTGACAGAACTTTTGTCAACACAGATGAACGGTTGAGCAAATGTATATTCTGTCATAATTCTCTATCGAAGATCTCTCTTCCTGAATGTCAACCACGTTGCCACTATCATCACCGCACCATACGCAGCGGCCACTGCCAGGGATATTCCCGCGTGACTCCAGTCTATATCGACCTGGCTCATCTCCCTCACAGAGCTGAACGGCATATAGCCCAGTATTTTCTCCAGAACATCCGACTGGAACAGCACAGGCATGATCTGCACGCCGAGATCCACCAGGAAAAACAGCAGCAGATTCACGGATACGGACGCTGCCTTGGACGTCAACGCAAATGCAAGGAATACGCATGTCATATATAACATCGTAAGCACAAAGCCCTCGCACGCTATCGATCTCAGCATATATCCCGCCACATTCAGGGTAAATGCCTTTCCAAAGCCTCCACAAATGCATCCTCCTATGGTATATACAAGTATGTCCTCAAGAGAGAGTATCCATATCGCCACTATATATACTATGATCTTCGAAAACATTATATGTGCCCTGCTGTGTCCCTGGGCTATCGCACACTGGATATCCCTAGACTTGTAATCGCTGGTGATGAGCGATGCCGCAATAAATCCAAACAGCATGCCGGACACTGAGCTTCCAGAAAACGAGCCCAGCAGATACTGGAACTGAAAATCTCCCGTGAGTTCTATTCCGAGAATATCTCCAACCAATCCCACCGAGATCAGATATATTATATCCTGGACAAAGAAAACTATCAGGCACACCCTGAAGCCCAGGCTCTTATACAGCTTATAAAATTCAGCCGACAACAGTTCACGCATAATGAGCACCCCCTATCCTGTGAATAAAGTAGTTCTCAAGGCTCTCCTCCTCGAGATGGTACTCACTGACAAACACCCTCTCATTGTAGAGAACCCATGCCAGCTCGTCTGAGTTTACCGGCTGGTCCACGATTATCTCATCGCCATTCACATACACATTCACTATATTGTATCTCATAGCAAGTATATCAAGAACCTTCTTCACATCATTAGTGCGCAATCTCAGTCTCCTGTGGCACTTCGCGTCAAGCTGCGTTGCAGAGAGGCAGTCTATGATCTGTCCTCTGTCTATCATTATGTAGTCCGTTGCCAGCTCGTGAAGCTCTGTGAGTATATGGCTGGATATAAGTATCGTCACACCAAATCTCTGATTTATCTGCTTGAGAAGATTTCTTATCTCAACTATTCCAACCGGATCAAGTCCGTTTATCGGCTCATCCAATAGCAGGAGATCCGGACCTGACAGCATGGCACAGCCAATCGCCAGCCTCTGCTTCATTCCCATCGAATAATTCCTAAACTTCTTCTTGCCAACGCCCTGCAATCCAACATTTGCTATGGTCTGCTCGATGAGCTTGTCGTTCTTTATCCCCCTCAGCTTCATATTAAGCTTTATGTTGTCTACAGCATTATAATTGTCGTGCAGTCCGGCATGTTCGCACACCGTTCCTATCCTCTTTCTGGCATTCACCAGCCCCTTGCTGTCACTGGCGCCAAATAATTCTATCTCTCCCTCGTCAGGAAACAACAGACCATTGATATGATTGATCAGGGTAGTCTTTCCTGCCCCGTTCTGTCCTATAAAGCCATATATCTTCCCCCTTTCAAGAGATATATTGACATTGGACAAAACAGTATTCTTTCCAAATGTCTTCGTGAGTCCGCTTACTCTCACATCATTCTCTGCCATTTATCCCCCACCTTTCTGTCCTCATAAAATACGCCTACAGGAAATAATATTCTATGAATTTACACAAAAACCCGTCATCCAGCACATAGCTGAACAACGGGTCCTTTATATACTTATCAATGATAAGAATTAATCCTGAACGTATGGTAATATTGCGATCTGTCTAGCTCTCTTAACAGCAATTGTGATTGCTCTCTGATGCTTAGCACATGTTCCTGTGATTCTTCTTGGAAGGATCTTACCTCTCTCTGAGATATACTTTCTGAGTGCGTTTGAATCCTTGTAATCGATCACAGCCTCTTTATTAGCACAATACTCGCAGACTTTCTTTCTTCTACGGATATTTCTTCTCTTCATTGGAGCGTCAGCTCTATCAGTCTTATTGTAAGCCATTGTATTTACCTCCTATTTTACTTGAATGGTAAATCGTCCTCAATACCTTCCGGTATACTCATGAAGCCCTCAGCTCCTGCATTGCCAGGTGCCGGTCTTCCTGCTGGCTGATATCCACTGCCTGATGCCTGTCCGCTTGCAGCCTTGCTCTCAGCAAACTCCTGCTCCTCAACAACAACATCAGTTGTGTACACCTTGTTACCATCCTTATTCGTATAGCTTCCAGTCTGGATTCTACCTGTTATAGCAATCTTCGTTCCCTGCTTCAGGTACTTCTCTGCAAACTCAGCGCTCCTGCCAAATGCAACGCAGCCGATGAAGTCTGCACTCTGGTCGCCATTTCTATTGAATCTTCTGTCTACAGCCAATGTGTATCTTGCAATAGCCATCTGGCCATCACCTGTGTTTGACTGTGAATATCTAACTTCCGGGTCTCTTGTGAGACGACCCATCAATATTACCTTGTTCATTATAGAATACCTCCTATTACTCGGCGTCTAATCTAACGCAAAGATATCTAAGAACTGATTCCATAATACGAATGTTAGCCTCAAGCTGAGCTGGAACTCCAGCCTCTGCATCAAACTGAATGAAGTAGTAGTATGCTTCGCCCATCTTCTGAATCTCGTAAGCAAGCTTCTTGAGTCCACACTCGTTAACTTCTGTAATTGTTGCGTTAGCCTTCTCAATATAAGACTTAACCTTATCAACTACAGCTGTTCTGGCTTCCTCATCAATCTTTGCACTAACAACTAAAGTTAATTCATATTTGTTCATTACATTGCACCTCCTTATGGTCTCTGGCCCACAGTCATCTGTGAGCAAGGAAAATATGATTAATACATCACAAGTTCAGATACTATCATATTTTTCCAGCCAATTCAAGCATTTTTTCTATGATCATCCCAAAAATTCTGTAGCATGCTTTCTCGACCACAAAGGGAACATGCTTCTCTGGCATCTGTAGTTCTCTCTCTGCTCCACGCTCACCGCGCTGAAGAATGTTCTCCACATATCTGTGTAATCATCCTCCATATATTCTGCACTGCCCAGCGTCTCCATCTCCTGATCTGTAAGCCGCCTCACATACATATCCGAATCCACCGGATGCACCACGGCGTAACGTCTGCCATCATCCACTATCAGCCAGTATTCTGACGGCATCCTGTCCGCAAAATGACTGGCGACAAGAAGCGCAACATCGTCCTTTGGTTCTATATGACATACATACACCCGCCCTTGGACAGCAGTGAATCTGGCTATCTCCCTGAATAGATGTGCCTCGTTGCTCACACTCCGCCCAAGCTCCATGATACGCATCACCTCCGGACTTATGAGCATATGTTCCACCTTTCGGCCCTCGGCAAATGCCAGTATCAGATATCTGTACACAGTGTCCAGTGCATCCTCCTGATGCGACAATAGTGCATTGAATACGTTGCGGTACACCAGCCAGGATACCTTCTTCACAGACCGGGTAAACTTCTGCACCTTGTCCGCATCCGGCTCGACATGTATATAGTCAGCGAACATATCCAGTTGTTCCACAGGCTCCTTCATAAGCATCACATGGTCGTGTCCGACCTGCAGTGCCATACTCCACGCCTCATATATGCATGTAGCCATATCGTCATATCTGTCCCTGCATGTGAAAACCTTCATATTGTCCATAACTTCCACCTTCACGCCTTCATTCCTATATCAAATAAAGTCATCTGTCTATACTGTTCATTGCCGTGTGATGCCTGCCAGTTCTCTCCCCGGCTCAGATCCGTCATCTCCCTGACAATGTAATCCCTCTCTATAGGGATCCTGTACATCATACGTCCGCCACACGTTATAAAATAATGTGCTCTCTTAAGCACCACCCCCATCTTCTTCAGATTATCGAAATCCAGACTTCCGTATCTGCGGGCTCTCACTATCCTGCCCGCCGACTTCGGCCCTATGCCGGGAATCCTGAGAAGCAGATCATACGGTGCCGTCTGCACCTCCACCGGGAACTGGTCAAGATGCCTCACTGCCCAGTTGCACTTCGGATCCATTCTCTGATCGAGGTTCGGCTCGTTCTCAGACAATATCTCCTCAGCGTGGAATCCATAATATCTGAGCAGCCAGTCCGCCTGATACAATCTGTGCTCACGGAGCAATGGAACCGCCGTATCCAACGCAGGGAGTGCCGAGTCCTCGTTGATCGGTATATACGCGGAGTAGAACACACGCTTCAGATCGTATCGCTGATACAGTCTCTGGGCTGTGTGTATGAGCGTGTAATCTGACTCTCCGCTGGCTCCAACTATCATCTGTGTGCTCTGTCCCGCCGGGGCAAATGCCTGTCTCCTGTCTGTATCTCCAAACATGACAGGGAGGGGCGAAGAGGCAGCACCGATGTCTCTTTTATCAGAGGTCATTCCATCTGTGAGTGCCTCTGCTGCTGACATCTGCAGAGCACCATGTCTTTCCTGCCCTGCCAGCTCTGCTTTGTATGCAGTCAGATCCTTCTGCAGATTCTTCTCGTTGAATATGCTTCCAGTAAGGTATCTGTTGATACCGCTCCTCTCCATACGCGCAGTCTTGCCCACCGCCAGTCTGTGAGATTCTATAGTTCTGGTCAGCTTGCCCATGGGATCAAGTATGGTGTCAAAGCTCTTGTTCGGGGCAAGCTTCTTCAGACTCTCCTCAGTCGGCAGCTCCATATTAACACTTATCCTGTCCGCTAAATATCCCACCATGCTTATAAGCTCATCCGATGCCCCCGGAATGGTCTTCACATGGATATATCCATTGAACCTGTACTTCGTCCTGAGAAGATACAGAGTCTCACACATCCTCTGCATGGTGTATGTCGGATCCCTGAGCACACCGGAACTCAGGAACAACCCTTCTATATAATTCCTCTTGTAGAACTCTATGACCAGATCGCACAGCTCCTCCGGTTCAAATGTCGCTCTTGGCACATCATTGCTTCTGCGGTTCAGACAGTAC
>NC_021018.1:331221-340187 GCF_000210595.1 Coprococcus sp. ART55/1
CCCAGGGCTCCCTTCTGTCCCTTCCTGTCCACTCCACTGGATGTACACGCCACATCATACTTCGCCGCATCCGCCAGTATATTCAGTTTTTCTTTCGTTGTAAGTCCTGTAATTATCTCGTTCATGCATAATATTATACGAACATTTGTTCGGTATTGCAAGAGGTAATTTCTGGTTGCCGGTTAAAGCATAATATTACTTATGGATGGCGCAGACAAAAAAAGACCAGACACACTCTGAACGAATGTATCCGGTCTTCTCTATGCGAAAGGATCTGGACTATGACAGTTCCTTTCTTCTATATGATTCTAAGCTATATCTTAGAGCTGTGGGCCTGCTGCAACTAATGCCTTACCTGCTGCATTACCCTCGTACTTAGCAAAGTTCTTCTGGAATCTTGCTGCAAGATCCTTAGCCTTTGTCTCCCACTCTGAAGCATCAGCGTATGTGTCACGTGGGTCAAGGATTGCTGGATCTACGCCAGGAAGCTCTGTTGGAACCTCGAAGTCGAACATAGGGATCTTCTTTGTAGGAGCCTCATTGATAGCACCACTGAGGATTGCATCGATGATTCCTCTTGTATCCTTGATTGAAATTCTCTTGCCTGTTCCATTCCATCCTGTGTTAACAAGGTATGCCTTAGCACCGCTCTTCTCCATCTTCTTAACAAGCTCCTCTGCATACTTTGTAGGATGCAGCTCGAGGAATGCCTGACCGAAGCAAGCTGAGAATGTAGGTGTTGGCTCTGTGATACCTCTCTCTGTACCAGCAAGCTTTGCTGTGAATCCTGACAGGAAGTAGTACTGTGTCTGCTCTGGTGTAAGGATTGATACTGGAGGAAGTACTCCAAACGCATCTGCTGAAAGGAAGATTACGTTCTTTGCAGCTGGTGCTGATGATATAGGTCTTACAATGTTCTTGATATGATCTATTGGGTAAGATACACGAGTATTCTCTGTTACGCTCTTATCAGTGAAATCGATCTTGCCGTTTGCATCAAGTGTAACGTTCTCAAGAAGAGCGTTTCTCTTGATAGCGTTGTAGATGTCTGGCTCTGAATCCTTGTCAAGGTCGATAACCTTAGCATAGCATCCACCCTCGAAGTTGAATACGCCGTTGTCATCCCAGCCGTGCTCATCATCACCGATGAGGAGACGCTTTGGATCTGTTGAAAGTGTTGTCTTACCTGTTCCTGAAAGGCCGAAGAAGATAGCTGTGTTCTCACCGTTCATATCTGTGTTAGCTGAGCAGTGCATTGAAGCCATTCCCTTAAGTGGAAGGTAGTAGTTCATCATTGAGAACATACCCTTCTTCATCTCTCCGCCGTACCATGTGTTAACTATAACCTGCTCATGGCTTGTGATGTTGAATGCTACACATGTCTCTGAGTTAAGTCCTAACTCCTTGTAGTTCTCAACCTTAGCCTTTGAAGCATTGTACACTACGAAATCTGGCTCGAAGTTCTTAAGCTCTTCCTCAGTTGGCTTGATGAACATGTTTGTTACGAAATGAGCCTGCCAAGCAACCTCAACGATGAAACGGATAGCCATACGAGTATCAGCATTTGCTCCGCAGAATGCATCAACTACGAAAAGTCTCTTGTTTGAGAGCTCCTTCTTTGCAAGATCCTTAACTGATGCCCATGTCTCCTCTGTCATTGGATGGTTATCGTTCTTGTACTCATCTGATGTCCACCATACAGTGTCCTTTGAGTTCTCATCTACTACGATATACTTATCTTTAGGTGAACGGCCTGTATAAATACCAGTCATAACGTTAACTGCGCCAAGTTCACTAACCTGTCCCTTCTCGTATCCCTTAAGGTCAGCCTTTGTCTCTTCCTCGAATAACAATTCATATGAAGGATTGTGTACGATCTCTGTTGTGCCTGTAATGCCATACTTAGTTAAATCAACTGTTGCCATTTTTCTTAACTCCTTTTCTTTAAATGTATTTCATTGATAGGTGCATGTCGCCTGTACCCTGCCGGCACCGCAACTATACAGCACTCAATAATCTGAAAATAAATATGAACACTTTCTCTCATATTCAGTTGAAAGTATACCCAATTAGTCAAAATAAATCAATATGATTATTGAGTTTTTTTTGTAGTTTACAGAAACTTCTCATTTATAATCTCAATTTTATATTTATTACTTGCATAACCTAAGATAATGAGCTTCCACGTCTCTTCTCAAGGAATTTTGACTTCACTATCAGAATATCACCTGTCTGTATCTCCAGATCACCTGTCGGCAGTATAGACATATTATCCCTGAGTACCATATATATATTCACACCATACTCCTCCGTAGCCTGGAGTATGGTCCTGCCGCAAAACTTGCTCACATCATCTACGAGCAGTTCTCCAATCTCGTCCACATCAACAACTTTGGACTCCTCGTTGGCATTGTTCTGATACTGCTCTACAAATCCGGCGCTTATGATACCTGTAGGTATCGCTACCAGCAGAACTCCCATAAATGCTATGACTATCGCCATGCATTTGCCCAGCAGCGTGATCGGGTAAATGTCTCCATACCCCACGGTAAGGACTGTCGATACCGCCCACCATATGCCGCTGAAGGCGTTGCTGAACACTCCCGGCTGTGCGGCATGCTCAGTGCTGTACATACACAGGCTGCTCGCCATCATCAGTATAAATATGATGAACATGGACGATATGATCTGTCTGCTCTTTCTCAGCAGGACTATCTTGATGACATTGAAGCTGTCGTACTTTGAATTGATCCTGAAAAGATGGAATATACGGATCACCCTGAGCATCCTGAACGCCACGAAGCCAGACAGAAAGAACACTGGTATGATCGTGAGCAGATCCACAACTCCGTCATATGATATGAGGAACTTTCCTATAGCCTTTCCTCTGGTGCATGTGGGATACAGGAAATCCGCCGTCCATATGCGGAGAATGTACTCAACACAGAATATGCCTGTAGTCACCCACTCGATAACACTCAGCAGCCCATAATATGGTTCAAGCTGATCGTAGGTCTGCAGGAACATCACCGATATGTTCGACAATATGACACCCACTATGAATATGTCAAATGCCCTGCTCGCCAGATTGCTTTTGTCCCCTATCTGTATTATGTCAAATATTTGCTTTTTGAGTTTTGTCTTGTTTACCGCCATTGCTCTCCTCTTATATATCTATTTGTCCTTGAGAATGTCCATCATCTCATCTATCATCTCTTCGTCCTGAAGCCTGAACTTGATCTCCACGCGTCTCGACGCTGCCATGTCCACTGCTTATGATGCCGTTGCTCTCCGTCAGACAGTACTTTGCCACTGAGAACGTTCGCTGCTGTGAAAGTTCAAGATTGTATATGTAGGAACCATTCGTATCCGTGTGTCCCTCTATGATTATCTCCGAAACGTATTCCCTGTAATCATCGCGCAGAAGCACACTGCAGTACTTCGGCAGGAACTGGTTGATGGTAAGCATACACGAATATACCACCCGTTATGGCAAACATACACACACTTATAATCGCCCTATCTCCTATCATAATTAAAAAGAGGCTGTTTTACCAGTTGAAATACTTACTCCTTTACCTGTTATTTACATATTTATGCGGGATTTACATGTTTTTACAAGGCTCTGTGCATACCGCACAAATGGCCATTTTCTTTTTGTGCACTTTGAAAAATGTGTCATAAAATCTTTAAATTTTGAAGATTTTATTTTGCAAAACGTTTTTTTTCTGTACATATTCTGTTCATATTTTGTGTATATACTGAACTCAGTTGTTCAAGAGAAAGTAATTTACTCTTAGTTGTTTAAGTTGTTGTTTAAAAAAGAACCGCCTAGCAATTCAGGTGGTTCTTTTTTTGCGCACAAAATTATCTCTTATTTAGCAAAAAAGGCTGAAAAGATACAATTTCTTCAGATTTTGTATCTTTTCAGCCTTTTATTTTGATTTAGAGATAATTTTGTGTGCAGACGAACTCATCCGCCACCAAAAGATCCCAGCTTTATAACTCTACACTGCAAATTACTCCGTAGGAAGCTTAGCCTTCTCGAATATCTCAACAACCTTGTCGTCAGGCTTCTTTGTGAGAAGTGATACGACGATAGCTGTAATGAACGCTGCTGCAAATCCAGGAACGATCTCATAAAGTCCTGTTGGTGTTGCAAGGAACTTGTACCAGAGCATGTCAACAGCAAATCCGACTATGATAGAAGCAAGTGCTCCATTGTAATTCAGTCGCTTCCAGTACAGTGACAGAACGATGACCGGTCCAAATGCCGATCCGAATGCGCCCCATGCATTTGACACGAGTGCCATGATACCCTCGCAGTCCGGATTCATCGCTATGGCAAGTGCCACAACTGAGATGATGATTACCACAATTCTTCCTGCCCAGAGCATCTCCTTGTCAGATGCACTCTTTCTGAATATAGGCTTGTACACATCAGACGAAAATGCTGATGATGAAGCAAGGAGCTGTGAATCAGCTGTACTCATGGACGCTGCAAGGATAGCTGAGAGAAGTATACCAGCTACAAGTGCAGGGAACACGCCTCTTACAAGTCTGATGAATACCTGTGAGTTATCTGTAAGTCCACCGCCAAGATACTTAAGGCCGACCATACCAACTACGGATGCCATAACGAGGATGATTCCCGTCCAGCAAGTACCGACTATTCTGGACTTCTTCATCTCCTTCTCTGACTTGATCGAAATGTATCTTATAAGAATATGTGGCATACCCATATATCCAAGTCCCCATGCAAGTCCTGATATGATATTGATCACACTGGTCTTGTCAAATGAACCACTTATAAGGGCATTGTAATAATTGTCTGGAATGACAACATCAGGTGCTATAAAGCCAGCGCCCTGCATGGTGATGACCGCAATGATAGGTGCGATCATGAGAGCTGCAAGCATCAGAAGTCCCTGGAAGAAATCCGTCCAGCACACTGCATTAAAACCACCAAGGAATGTGTACACGATGATGATGACTGCAGCGCCGATCATGGCTGTATTCCTATCGATGCCCATAACAGTGTTGAACAGAGTACCGCAGGCCGATATACTTGACGCAGCGTATATACAATATGCAACCACAAATATAACTGCACATATTATGAGAAGCAGCTTATTGTCTGACTGAAAACGATTTGTCAAATACTGAGGTATAGTGATCGAATCGTTGTACGCTATCGAGAATCTTCTGAGTCTCGGTGCTATGAATATCCAGGCACATGCTGTTCCGATGAACAGACCAACTGATATCCACATGTTGCTGAGTCCTGTCGCATAGAATGCTCCGGGCAGTCCCATGAGAACCCACGCACTCATATCAGATGCTCCGGCGCTGAGTGCAGCCACCAGACCATTCATATCTCTTCCTCCAAGAAAATAATCCTTCTCGCCGGCATTCCCCTTGGATTTGAAGAAGAAATAAATTCCTACACCGATTACCAGGACAAAATACGCTATAAACGCAATCATCTCGTAAACATTCATTAGTTAATCCACCTTCCATAATAATTATAATTTATCTGCTCCGCACCAACTTTACCACTGCAGTGCAGTATCTCACTGTCAGCGCACATAACAAAGCAAATTCTACACGGAAACATACCAAAATGCAAGGTTTTTCAGCATTTGGCGATTTTATCTGTTTTGCCAGTTTCCCGGCGGCAGACCTCACAGCTGATGTCTGCTGGTGCAAGCCTTCCAAGATCCCCGCCTGATAAAACAGCCGGCTCACAGCGGCATGCCCGGTCTCGATCCCGGAAAGCTCGCCATTAAGCCGGCTGTTTTATTCTCTCTATAGTCTTCCGCTCTCAAACATTTCAGTCCTGTGATTCGTCTGACTACTCAATCTTACCGATTAGAATCCGATATGTCTGTTATCTGTGATTCTCTTTGCCTTGCCCTCTGAACGTGGAATGGTCTTAGGTGGAACCAGTTCAACCTTTGCGCTGATAAGCAGTGTCTGCTTGATATCTGTCTTGATGCGGGATGCAATAGCCGCAAGCTTTGCAGCATCGCCCATATCCACATCTTCCTTGAGCTCTACCTGAACTGTCAGCTTATCCTGTGAATTCACACGATCAACCACGATCATATAATGAGCTGAAGCCTCCTCCACGCCGAGAAGGACTGACTCTATCTGACTAGGGAATACATTTACACCACGGATTACAAGCATGTCGTCTGTACGGCCTGTGATACGGCTCATCTTGACTGTTGTTCTTCCACATGCACATGTGCCGTGTGTAAGTGTACATATATCATGTGTCCTGTATCTGATCATAGGTGTACCTGTCTTGGTAAGGGTTGTAAACACAAGCTCTCCAGGAACTCCGTCTGGAAGCGGCTCCTCTGTGACCGGATCAATGATCTCTGCAAGAACATGATCCTCGTTGATGTGCATTCCGTTCTTCTCAAAGCACTCAAATGCAACACCAGGTCCACCAATCTCTGTTAGTCCATATATATCAAATGCATCGAAGTCAAGAAGCTCCTCAAGGTGCTGTCTCATCTCCTCTGTCCAAGGTTCTGCTCCGAAGTAGCCTGACTTGATCTTCAGTTCTGATGGATCGATGCCCATCTCCCTGATGGTCTCTGCGAGGTATGTAGCATATGAAGGTGTACAGCAAAGCATGGTTGCGCCGAGCTCTTTCATCATCATGATCTGTCTCTGTGTGTTGCCTGATGACATCGGAACTACCATGGCACCAACCTTAGTCGCGCCCTGATGTGCTCCAAGTCCACCTGTGAACAATCCATAACCATAAGCTATCTGGATGACATCATCCTCTCCGCCACCAGCGCACTTGATAGCTCTGGCTACCATCTCCGTCCACACATCTATATCGTTCTGGGTGTAGCCAGCTACAACAGGCTTACCTGTGGTTCCTGATGAACCCTGGATTCTGATGATGTCCTTCCTGTCTGCTGCAAACAGTCCAAATGGGAAGTTATCCCTGAGATCTGTCTTCTGCATAAATGGCAGCTTGACGATATCGTCTATGCTGTTTATATCCTCCGGCTTTACTCCCGCCTCGTCCATTCTGGCTCTGTATGCCGGTACATTTGCATATTCAAGTTCTACTGTCTTTCTAAGTCTCTCCCCCTGAAGCTTTCTTCTCTCCTCAGGATCCATACACTCCATCTCTTTATTATAGATGTAATGAATCTTCTTCTGTCTCATAACTTCACTGTCCTCCATAAGATAACTCAAATCAGCATTTGTGCAACCTGCTGATTTTGTATGACACTTTAGCGCGCCAAACAACTAAATTGTACATACATATGTGGGCTGTGTCAAGGAAAAGCCATCAATCGCAGTACATTTTCCGTATATTTTTGAAAGAGCTTCGAATATTTGCGGTCAAATGGCATATTTGCCTGATAGATTACTCTTGCATTCCGGGTTTTCAGGTCGTATATTATTATCTGACAACAAAAAGAGGACGCGGGAGCTTGTAGTACAGGCTGAGAGGAAGGTGTGACCTTCGACCGGAAACCTGATTTGGATAATGCCAACGTAGGGAAGCCTGATAGCAGACGTTTGTTAAAGTGCAGACTTTATTGGGGTTACCAGATCGGTAACTCTTTTTTTGTGCAGATAAAAGACTTTGGAGGAAAGGGCTATGGTAACAGTGAACGGAAAAGATCTCGACGTTGCCGGGCAGAATCTGGCGGCATTTCTTGAAGAATCCGGCTACAAACCGGTGCGCATAGTTGTTGAGATCAACGAGGAGATCATACCGAGAGAGACATACGCAGACATTACATTTAACGACGGCGACTGTGTGGAGGTCGTGAGTTTCATGGGAGGAGGAGCATTATAATGAAAGAAGACAAGCTGATAATAGGAGGACATGAATTCAATTCAAGATTTATTCTGGGTTCAGGAAAGTATTCCATGAAGCTGATCGAATCAGCTATAAAAGACGCAGGAGCAGAGATCATCACTCTGGCCGTCCGCCGTGCAAATACAAAGGAAGAGGAAAATATTCTCGATTTCATCCCAGAGGGAGTTACTCTCCTGCCAAATACAAGCGGCGCGAGGAACGCCGAGGAGGCCGTGCGCATAGCAAGGCTTGCAAGGGCTCTGGGCTGTGGAGACTTCGTCAAGGTGGAGATCATGCGCGACAGCAAATATCTCCTTCCCGACAACCAGGAAACGATAAAGGCAACCGAGGCACTGGCAAATGAAGGATTTGTGGTACTGCCTTACATGTACCCGGACCTGAATGCCGCCCGTGATCTGGTAAATGCGGGAGCCGCAGCGGTCATGCCACTGGCATCACCTATAGGTTCCAACAAAGGACTGGCTACCAAAGACTTCATCCAGATCCTCATCGACGAGATCGAACTTCCGATCATAGTTGACGCCGGTATCGGAAGGCCATCCCAGGCATGTGAAGCCATGGAGATGGGCGCTGCCGCCATCATGGCAAACACTGCCCTCGCCACAGCCGGAAATCTGCCACTCATGGCATCGGCATTCAAGGACGCGATAAATTCAGGCCGAAAGGCTTATCTGGCAGGTCTTGGAAGAGTTCTCACCAGAGGGGCATCCGCGTCAGATCCACTGACCGGATTCCTGCATGACTAAGGGGGTGAACTCATATGGAAAACCACTTTCTGATAGACTCGGAATATCTTTCGCCGGAAGCGCTGGAGATCAAGCACCGTCTGGAGACAGATCCATCGTCAAGGAAAAGCCATATGGAATACCTTCCGGGCATGGAGGTTATTGAATCTGACATCCGTAGCAAGGTCATGGAGCACATGAACAGCTACGACTACAGCAGTTACACAGGCAGAGACGTCATGGCTGCCCTTGAACACGAGACGTGCAGCATAGAGGACTTCAAGGCTCTGCTCTCCCCCGCCGCCGAACCATTTCTTGAGATGATGGCGCAGCGCGCAAGCCGCGAGACAAGCAGGCACTTCGGCAACACGGTCTAC
>NC_021018.1:340521-343325 GCF_000210595.1 Coprococcus sp. ART55/1
TCTACATGTTCACGCCGCTCTACATAGCCAACTACTGTGAGAACTACTGCGTATACTGCGGCTTCAACTGCTACAATCACATCAACAGAATGAAACTCTCAGCAGAGCAGATCGAGAAGGAAATGAAGGTCATCGCCGACAGCGGCATGGAAGAGATCCTTATACTGACCGGCGAGAGCCGCAGCCAGAGTGACGTAACGTATATCGGCGAGGCATGCAAGCTTGCAAGGAAATACTTCCGCATGGTAGGCCTTGAAATATATCCGGTGAACACCGATGAGTACCGCTACCTCCATGAGTGCGGTGCGGACTATGTGACAGTGTTCCAGGAGACCTACGACGCAGACAAATACGAGACCCTTCACCTGATGGGTCACAAGAGAGTATGGCCATACCGTTTCGACTCGCAGGAGCGCGCCCTCATGGGCGGAATGCGGGGCGTTGCATTCTCAGCACTGTTAGGGCTCTCCGACTTCCGCAAGGATGCACTGGCAACAGCCCTTCACGCGTATTTTCTCCAGAGGAAATACCCACACGCAGAGATGTCACTCTCCTGTCCAAGACTGAGACCGATCATCAACAACGATCAGATCAACCCCCTGGACGTGCACGAGAAGCAGCTCTGCCAGATACTGTGCGCATACAGGATATTCCTGCCATTTGCCGGAATAACGGTATCTTCAAGAGAGAGTGCAGACTTCAGGAACGGCATAGTGAAGATCGCAGCGACCAAGGTATCGGCGGGCGTGTCAACCGGAATCGGCGATCACGAGAGCAAGTACAGCGGCAAGACTTCCTGCAGTGAGCAGGGCGACGAGCAGTTCGAGATCAACGACAACAGAAGTCTTGAGCATATGTATTCAGACATAGAGGGCGAGGGGCTGCAGCCCGTACTCAATGACTATCTGTATGTGTAACAATTTTAGAAAGGACTTTGAAATGTATACATTTGATCCTACTTTATATTTTATAACGGACAGCACAGGGTTGTCCGAGGAGGAATTTCTGTACAGAGTGGAGTGTGCTCTGGACGGCGGTGCGACACTCATGCAGCTTAGAGAAAAGGAAAGAACTACCCGTGAGTACATACATCTTGCGGACAAGGTGCACTCAATTGCGCGCCGCTACAACGTGCCACTCATCATAGATGACCGGGTAGATGTGGCTCTGGCGGCGGACTCCGAGGGTGTCCATGTGGGACAGACCGACATGCCTGTCTCCATTGCCAGAAAACTCATGGGGTCCGACCGCATCGTGGGTGCAACCACCAAGACTGTTCCTCAGGCCGTGGAGGCGTATGAACAGGGAGCTGATTATCTGGGAGTTGGAGCCATCTACCCAACCACCACCAAGGTCAAGACAGTGCTCACATCCACGGATACACTGAGAGACATTTGCAAGGCAGTTCCCATCCCGGTAAATGCCATCGGAGGACTCAATCCGACCAACCTGGATGTCCTCTCGGGCATACCTATCGCCGGCATCTGTGTGGTGTCCGCCATAATGAAAGCTGACAATCCAAAGGATGCTGCCAGCCGTCTATTGGCATTATCCAGGCAGTTACAGTCAAAAATCTCTCTCAAATAAGCAAAAATTGCAAAAATACGCAACTTATTTTCATTTTAATGAAAAGAAAGGTTGCAATTAAATGATTTTGCAATTACAATCAATACAAAGTGTAACTATTTTTTTGTATGAGGTGGTTTTAATGGAAAACGTATTAAACAGCATATATTCCAACAGTATTATGGTTCAGGATCAAAGTAATGATACCGCAAAGGAAGCAGCAGTTGAGGCTGTACATGCAAGAGTCGTTGCAAAGCCGAACTTCATCAGAGGTTCCGTGGAGCTGCTCGTACTCTATCTGCTCAGCCAGAAAGATTATTACGGCTACGAGCTGTCACAGCTCATGGACTCACTGTCAGACGGCGTGATAAAGATTCCTATCGGTTCTCTCTATCCTGCACTGTACAAATTGATTGAATACGGTTTCATCTCCGATCACAAAGAGCAGGTTGGAAAGAGAATGACCAGAGTATATTATCATCTGGAGCAGCCTGGATTCCAGCGTATGCATATTCTTATAACTGAGTATACAAAGGTTCACAAGGCTATTTCATCCATACTTGACTATACTCCAGAGCCTGAGAAGAAATAATTTCTTTCAGATTAAAAATACCGTTGTCCATATTTTTTATGAACAACGGTATTTTTTATTTTACTATTCTGTACTTCTTTGAAACTGTACCCTTATACCTTCCGGAAAACTTTATCTTCACCGTATATGTTCCGGCTTTCTTTCTCGCCTTAGGATATGTCACCTTGTAGTATTTTGATGATATTATCTTACCATTGCTGTCCTTCACAGTCACCTTAGGTGTCTTTGTCTTACCATCATACTTATATCTCGTCTGTGATAATGTAACACTCTTTATCTTCTTGACAACGATATACTTCTTCTGGCCGCATTTTCTGCATGTATGTAACACCTTGCCATCGCTTCTGGTAGTTGCTGTTTTTACTACCTTGCCGGAATATACATGCGCACATTTTCCTGTTACTGTTACCGTATATGATGCTGAACGTGATCCAACAGTGGCTGTGATCTTCACAGTTCCCTTTCTGAGACCTGTTACCACTCCTGTAGGTGACACCTTTGCAATAGCGGAATTCGATGTTTTCCACTTAGCTCCCGCAAGCACCTTATACGATGTACTTCCATACTGTCCAAGGACTGCCTTGAGTGTGAGAGTTACCTTCTGTCCCTCCTGCACGCTCTTATTTCCGGTCATCTTAACCGATGT
>NC_021018.1:343747-349732 GCF_000210595.1 Coprococcus sp. ART55/1
TGCAGTCGTATTCGGATAAGATGCATTCTTATTTATAAATGTACCAACACCCACATACCTGTTTGCAGGATTTATCATGGATGTGTAATGTCCGGTCACCGCTCCAGGAGTTCCCTTCACATAGGCATCCTTCTCGCTGTACCACTGCTCAATGCCCATGAGCATGCTCTCTGACCAGTTCCACGCAAGCACCTCGGAAGTCGGCAGCCATTTCCCGGATATTTGAAATCAAATACAGACTTTCCGTTAAGTCTTGAGTGATACATTGTAACACTCGCCTCCGCAGCTCTGATCCTTGCTATCTTCTCAAGTCCTGCCGACCACTTGATCGGCACATAGTCGTCAAGCGTCAATTTCCGTCCATCAATCTTAACGCCCTGCTTACATGCTTCATAACGGATCTGATTGATCCTCTTCACTGCAGCCGAAGCCTCCGACACATACTTGCCCTTCATTGCTATAAACACGCAATTGGCAGATGGTTTTGTCACATCCGCAGGTATTGTCGCCGCTTCAGCACTTGTTCCTCCCGGCACGATCACTGACAATCCAACCGCAACTGCGATCGCCAGAGCCATTATCCGGTGTAACAACTTCTTCTTTTGTACTCCCATAGTTTAAATTTGTCCTCCTCTTATAATATGTATCAGCCTGTTGATTTCATTATAACTCACTATGTGATTTATTGCATGCCTATTTGCTAAACAATACAGTATATCGCATTAATCTATGTACTCAGGCATTATGTTTTCGCCTATAACACAATCCAACATTGTTTTCAATTTACCAAGTTCTTTATTTGAGTTACTCTTTATAAACTGATTTACTACCTCTAATGCCATTGGTATTTTATCTAATTCAAGAACCTCTTCTTCATAATCATCAATAATAATGTCGCATTTTTTGTTGATTTCAGCATTTGGGAACTAAATATGAGGTTTTGATTTTGACTGTCCTTAAGTGCACCCATCCCCAAAATTTTGCTATGGAACTGTCTTTATAAAAACTTTCGCTATTGCCTATTACTTCGTAAGGGCAAGTCGAAAGTTTTTGGTAAAGACAGTTAGTCTTTCATAACAAATTTTCTTGTTACAAAAAGTGCGTTTATATCGGTCAATTGGAACTTAATATGAAGTTTTGCCTTCTGGTACCATTTTCTAATCAATTACTGTGTGATAGATTTTCTTTCAACGTAAAAATTTTCAAAATTAATTTCAAAATTCCAATCGTTTCTTCCAAATGAATCCCTAGTCAAATCATTTATTCCTTGTGCTACTACCATGATATGACCAGCACAATTTTTCAACGAAACAAATATATAACCTTTTGGACAATTTATCTCTGATAAAAAGTCTGCATTATCATCATATATTAAAAGTGACCTTATTTCATTAAACTCCTTTATAATTATTAATTTTCTTTTCTCTTCTTCATAATCAGCTGATATTATTGCACCATTGATTACAGAAATATCCTTATTCCTATAATTAAGATGATTTCCTAAACTCCTATACGAAAATACTAAATTTCCCTCTTCATTATATGCACTAAATCCACTATCTGATGTTTCATATTTTTCCTTAATCATTAGCATACCTTTTCCATGCTTAAATGCATATAAGGTATATTCGTTATAAATCGAGATGGTTTTGCCTCCCACATCCCATTCCACCATTTTATCATTTTTATTAACACGCACATCCATTTTTCATACTCTTTTCGCTAATCTACCCAATATTCATCAACAATATGGACATAATCTTCTCGTTTTATATCACTTCCTAAATTCGAAAACAAATCAACTTCACGGATTCAGGTCTTTACTATGAAATTGGGTGGGATTTTGGTATTTCATCCCTCAATCTTATTCCTCACCAAGTAAGAACTGCAGCGCATTAATTCTCCTGATACCATCGTAATCAGCATCAGGGTCTTCATCCAGTGTTATGATATACTTTGGATAATGGTCTGTAATTTTCTGCAATGGTCTTAGCTCTCTTAAAAGTGTTGATTCCTCTCTGACCGTAGCAGCCACCTGATAGTAAATAATTCCCTTACTGTTCATGGCAACAAAATCCACTTCCTCTGATTCCACCTTGCCGACATAGACCTTATATCCTCGTCTAATAAGCTCAAGATAGATTATATTTTCCAGAATATGACCAGTGTCTGCATTTCTAGAACCAAGTAACATATAACGAAGTCCAATGTCAACCACATAATATTTATCAAGAGTTTTCAAATAATTCTTACCCTTCACATCGTATCGTTTTGCCTGATAAACTACAAATGATTCTTCCAGCGCTGTAATGTATTTCTCAACAGTTTTTACATCCACTTTTCTTCCGTCAGATGTCATAGTGTCACTGATTTTCTTTGTCGATGTAAGATTACCAATATTATCAAACATAAATCGTATCACACTTTCAAGCATCATCACATCGGTAATCTTCTTTCTTGAAATAATGTCCTTTAACATCACAGTGCTATAGATACTCTCAAGATACTGATTAATTACTTCTTCCTTCTCATCCAACATCATAGCATATGGAAATGAACTGAATTTCAAATATTTCTGATACTTTAGCGAAAGTTCTTTTTCATCTCCCGTTGCCTTCACATATTCTTTAAAGGAAAGGGGCAACATCTTGACCTCCACATATCTTCCGGAAAGAAATGTTGCAATCTCAGAAGATAGCATATAGGCATTCGAGCCTGTCAGATACAAATCTACATTTGGCTTTAAATTCAAACTGTCCACAACCTTTGGAAAATCTTCCACATTCTGTATTTCATCAAAGAACACATAGTGCATATCATCATCTACAAGCCTATCCTTGATGTATTTATATAATTCTCTTGGCTGCTTCAAATCTTCATAATCATAGTCTTCAAAATTAATAGCAATGATATGGTCTGCTTGTACCCCAGATTCTTTCAGATAGCCCTGAAATATCTGCATAAGCGTGGATTTGCCACATCGTCTGATACCTGTTACAATCTTTATAATGTCTTTATCTTTAAATTCCTTCAAAGTTTGAAGATACTCGTCTCTAAGTATTATCTTATTCATATAATCCTCCTGTTTTGCGAAACAAAATCCGAGTCCTATGATGAGGAGAGGATTTGCCTTCTTTCTTATGAATCTATTTTCGATGACTAATTTATTTTTTATTTGCTGTATTCATTATATCCAAAAACTTGTTTATTTTCAATAGTTATTGGATTTCATTCCAAAAACTATTCTTTTATTGTTTTTTCTTGGATACCATTATTATATTCAATATTTCCAGATACAATTCCAGAAAACGTAAGTTTGATTGTTATCTTCATACCATTCCCGGAATAGGCATGATTGCTGCTGCAACCATTCTTGCTGAAATCGGTGATATAAACAGATTTAAGAGTTCATCTGCCTTAGTTGCCTTTGCAGGTATTGATCCAACTGTACGACAATCCGGTGAATTTAGCAGCACTCATAATCACATGTCCAAACGGGGTTCACCTTACTTACGGCATGCCATTTTTCTCGCTGCAACTACCCGTTCTTTCCATAACAGTCCGTTGAATGCATATTACAAAAAGAAACGTGACCAAGGTAAACATCACTTAACTGCCACAGGAGCTGTAGTAAGACTATGATTTAAGCCTGCCTGTGGGGAGGCTTAGTTGTGATGCTCATTTTTGCTTCCATATTATATTCACGTTTTCCTGCTAAACACTCTAAGAAATACATCCACTCATCTTTGCTAACCTCTTCTTCGCCACTGGCATAATGTTTTAATGTAAAAAAAGCATCTGTTATCAGTTCCTCATCTGAGTCATATATTTTTTTCACAATCAAAATCGTCAATTAAATATTCCATTAATACATTTTTATCTATATCACCTTTTACTACTTTTTCTATTATTTTTTCCATTTCATTATGATACATATCAACCTCCTAACTAATGTCCCTTGTTTATCAATTGTCCCGATGAAATTCTTACAGCATCAAAGTCTCTGTGAATAATATATCCCCTGGCATCTGTAACTTCATGAATCAAATATTTTGTTCCTAATTCATCACTATATTTATATACAACAGAAGTTCCTCCTTCAGTAGATGCACGGGAACTCATTATCCTTTTATTCAACAGTGAAAAATCTTCTCCTCTAGCTTCAACCTGTCCAATTTTATCTATTGTGGCTTTATCTGTATAAAATTTTCCATTTCGATTTTCAATATTAGTCAGAAAATCTGCTGTAGTATCATATTTTCCACGACTTCCCATAGCTGGTCTCACAAGTAATACTACTTTCAGACTACCCCCGACCTTTGCTAGTAGACATAACCCTATTCTTTCCATCTGCTTTGGGTGATGACTTTCCACCCTCAAAAACTGACCGCAAAACAAATGATGTTATTGCACACTCTGCCCAGGTCTTGGCTACATCTCCGCCTGTTATTGCTTTATCATATTTGTTTCCATGATATATGTATGTAGCTGTACCTATTATTGCCCCCTCTTCAACGCCACTTGCAAATCCATCAAAAAACGACTTTCCTGCTTTCACTGATGCAGCGCCATTCATTATACCAGATATTGCTGATCCCACGAGGGCAGATGTCGCTATAAACTGTGTTACCGTGGCGGCCGCCGCCCCTAGTACAGCAGGGCAGACTATCACAACCGCTGCTGTAACCACAAGCACGCCTATGCCTATAGCCAGCTTTCCTTCACTGGTCTCATCCTCCAATTATTTTTTTCAACAATTTTAAGCTTACCTTATTCTATTTCTTATCTTTCACCTAACCCCCTCCTGCTATTATTCTTCCATTTGTAGCATATTCCTCAATCCATCCAATCCACGGTGCAGGAAATTCTATGCATCTTCCAGAAGTTGTGTCTTCAAGCCTGCCAATTAATGCCAAGTTACGACTTATCCGCTTTAAACACCTGCTTTGATGCGTCCCTGTTCTTGTATAGTCTCACAACTTCCTTTCCACCAGAAAGTAACTGGACGCAACACTCCATTGTCTCTAATAAATTTAAGCATGAAAGTGCCAGTAGCTTTTTATGTCTACTGGCTTTTCACATAACAAAATAAGCAACGTTCTTATTTCATCAGATATTCTTAATATTCTTTTCTATTTGAAGTAACATAATCTAATTTAGCCTTACTACCACTCTCTACACTCTTGACTATAAAATTTATCAACTGCTACCGCTGCATTATACAAGGAGTCTATGTTTGCGAGATTGTCATCTTCGAGTATTGCTCTTCTAAATCCTAATGTCCCTCCATCTGATTCATCCATTTTATTTGAATCCAACTTATTTTTATATTCTTCTATAATTTTTTCCATTTTACTAAGATACTCTCTTGTATAATCATCAACATCATCTTTAATTTTTCCTATTTCACATTGTAAATCACTTAACTTTTTTTTCATAATTTCTCTTTTCATAATTTCTCTTTTCATAATTAAACACCTATTCCTTTATATTTCTTACTTCCGTAATCCAATTTGAATCAAACTTACTAAATAAAATTTGTTTACCATTTCCAGGTCTAGGATCGCTAATTTTAGTTTGTGCTTTTGCTGTTCCAATAGCATGAGTAACTTCTGTTTTCTTCTTCACTCTAGCAACTTTTACAACATTTCGATTTCCCCATTCTTTTGATAATGCCATTTTATCCATATATTCTTCAATTGTAGAAATTCCATTAGCCTCATCAATTGTTGTCCAATACCTAAGTGATGCGTTTGGCGCATCAGAACTAAATTGAACTAAAATCATATCTTCTTTTACAACATCTCTAACTTCAACATCAGTATTAAAATCATCTACCAAACTATCCGCAAATCTATTTGAGTAATCCTTTATTGATGATTCTCTACCACTCTTACATTTAAAACTACCTTCAGGCTCCCCCCGTCCTTTGCATGTAGATATAACACCATTTCCACCATCCGTCTTTGACGATGGTTTTCCACC
>NC_021018.1:350874-352485 GCF_000210595.1 Coprococcus sp. ART55/1
ATATACACCATCATTTTGATATTGCAAAATAAGATTATACATTTCTTCAACATCTAATTGGCATAACTCCGCCTCTTCATTTGTAATTTCAATTCTTTTTTTCTTTATCATATGCGCTCCTGCATCATACTGAAGATAATATTGCCCTTTGTTTTCCAGTAGACTAATACCCTCATCTTCTATAATTAACTTCATTTTAAAGCACCTCTATTCAAATAAATGTTTATATGTATATGTTCCTTCTTTCGCCGGATTAATAACTGCTTCTTTTATTCCACCACTTGTATAGCCGCCTGGTTCCCAGTATTCCGGCCATGCACCTAATTCATTGCCAGATGGAAGTCTTAAACTAGATGTGTCCTGAATTGTCACTATAACAGGATTACTTCCTAAATATCCTTTGTCTAATCCCAAAACACTTTCTATTTTAGCCACATCCCCATCTGCGTTTCGAATTATTTCACTTAGTTCATCCCCAGACATTACAAATGTACCACCTTTACCACCAATTGTTCCTGATGGCTCACTTGGCATTATTTTTACCGCACCACTTTTCTTGAATGAATTTAGATGATTATTAATATATTCCTCACTCAAATAAGTTTCTGGTAATGGTTTCTGTCCCTTTGGTGTGCCTTTTATTTTTTCTACTTGTTCAAGTGACAATCCCTCTTCTCTAAGTTTACTCCACGATGAATATTGCTTTCCATCCTCAAATGACATAATAGCTTTTTGAGTTAGGGACTTTGAAGTCCTAAAGTATAGACATAATTAAATTTAATTTTATAAATATTACATATTTTCTATAGCATCACTGATTCTATCATTTAGATATTCAATAAAATTTTTATAATTAATCTTGTACTTTTTATCTCCTTGTGACCACATCATAACGGCTCCAGTTTTTACATCAATACAATAAATCCATTCGTCACAATTTTCTATTACAATCTTATCGTCATTCAACCCATATGACCTGAATTCTAGTGTCTTTTCCACAAATATCATTTTGCCATTTTTACCTACACCCAATGTTTCAATGCCATCCAGTCCACCATGCCCATAATTTTTCAAAAACCAAACATACTGCTCTGGAATTTTTAAATTTAATATTTTTTCTGCATCATATAAATCTTTATCATCTACATTAGGATGTGTAAAATCACCTTTTTCTTCATATTGACTTATAATCTTAACAATTTTATCATACATATTTTATTTTCCTCCTACGATTTGCTCTGCTCTCCATTTCCAATATGAACGTCTAAAATTATTATATTGCTTATTCAATATTGGATCATTTCTAAAACTTGCTCCATCTTCGATAAGACCATGCAACTGTGAATAATATTCTTGATGTGTAATCTCTCGAATCTCAACCATTGGTCCTGCTTCTTTTTGCAAAATATGATGTAGTTGAATAGCATTACCATCTGTCCCTATAGGAGGCTTGCCAGCCTGCATACGTTCTAAGTTTGTTAGTCCTGTTGTCTCATCAAAATACTCAAAATCTATATCATTCCTTTGATATACCTTTCTACTTACATCTCTAACTTCTCCATTAACTTTAACTGTGCCTTCATATTCTACTGAAGTGTAAATTACAGAACC
>NC_021018.1:353615-357531 GCF_000210595.1 Coprococcus sp. ART55/1
CAAAAGAACTCCTCTATTGTCCATTAATCCCCTCATTCAGGTATTTGTCAACAAATTCAAACTCCTCCGGATCCTGAAATCCAACATTAGAAAGATAATTATCACATATTTCTTTTAATGTCTTGATTCAATACAATTCATATACTATGAACTTTTCATTTTTTCTGTAGCTTGACTACTCAACTGGAGTGTTTTTCACTCCGATTACTTATTTCTATCAAGTCTACGATGATAATCGATGGTGGACATCATGGTATCAGACTTTATAAAAGGGTACAACCTCATGAAAATTTTTGTAGGCATTGATATTGCCAAACTCAACCATTTCGCCGCTACAATTTCATCGGACGATGAAATACTCATTGAGCCGTTCAAATTCACAAACGACGCTGATAGCTTCCATGCATATGACTCATCTGGCAAATCTGCTCAAAGTGGACTCGCACGGACACTTTACCAAAGAGCAGGTCAAAGAATTAAGAGTTCTCGCACATAAGTCTGTCGGTGCAAACGACAGCGCTATATCTAAGTTAGCAACCACCAACTTCAAGCGCTTTTAAAATGTCTTCAAGCTCATCTCTACTATCCTTCGCATCTTCTCCCACACTCGCAGCTCCAACATCATCTTCCTGCGACACAACACCATCTCCTTTATGGCATCATCAAACAATAGTATTGCATCGTCTATTTTTTTATCAGCATTCATTTAGTTTTTCTCTATTTGATTATAAAAATGCATTGTTTCCTACGCATTAATTGCTATGAGAACAATGCATTCTCTCACGAATACCCATTCTATATATGGCATTCGATTGTTATTCCGAGTTCATTTACTTGCCGCTGTACTTGTTCTAAAAAATCCATAGCCTTTTTTGTTGGTTCATACTTAAAATGGATTTCAAAAACAGCATATTCTATTAAATCTTCTTCATAAAATTCGTTATATTGATGTTCCTCGCAGAATGTAATATAAGAATTTATTTTTTCTTGTAGTCTTAGTAAATGATCATACTCATTTTTCCAATCAAGATGATCTGATATCAGTAATATTAAAGCCTTCCCATTTTCATCCGTAGCCATTCCATCTATTGTTCCACTATCTAAAACCGACATACTTCTAACCATTGTTTTGGTAACAGCATCAAAATAATATCTGCGATTCTTTAAATACGTATTTTTCTCCTCATGTGTTACACCTGTTTCTCCAGCAATTTGTTTTGCCTCTGACGTAGTGTGTCCAACATAGTCAATCAGCATGTTTTTTTCTCATGTTACTATAAAAAATACATTGTTTCCACTATACTAATTGTTATGGAAACAATGTATTTTTGCAAATCGCAAATTCTATGATAATTACCTTAGCTTATATAGTATTTTTATTTCTTCTAAACCTTTCATTAAAGCATCCTGAACTATACTTACGTTATCGCTGTATTCTTTTTTTTCATGCTTAATAATATCAAATAAATCTTTTATAACTCCATCAATCATTATAGTTATACCCTCTACGCTTTCGCCTGTTTTTTCATTTACAAACTCCTCTGTCATTATCGAAATCGTTTTTTTCATTAAACCAATCCTCCAATTATTTTTTTCAACAATTTTAAGCTTACCTTATTCTATTTCTTATCTTTCACCTACCCCCCTCCTGCTATTATTCTTCCATTTGTAGCATATTCCTCAATCCATTCAATCCACGGTGCAGGAAATTCTATGCATCTTCCAGGAGTTGTGGGATCATTTAGCTTTGGCGCACATCTCCCCTGATTTAAAGGATTTGTTCTATAATTCTTTTCCGGCACGATATACTCGTTTACCATATCATCTAACCATTTAGGAACTTCAAATTCATAAATATCAGCACCAGGTCGTTTATTTTCTATATAATACTGCGAATGCTCTCCGTTATCCACACTAACATTCAAATTTACATTTTTCTTATTTATATATACATTTCCTTCACTATCAATTAATATTCTCTGTTGACTTGCTTTGTCTCCAGTTCCTCCTTGAACACGTCTATATGTGACTGTATTTGTGGGCTTATTACTATTAGCTTTACTTTGATTATCCAACGAATTCTTAAAATTAATTGAATTACTGTTCTTATCTGGTGATTGAGTCCTATCATTACATTCATCCATAATCGACTGCATAACAAGCGATGTTACAGCACTCGCTGCCCAAGTCTTGACTATGTCTACACCAGTAATACTCTTATCGTACTTGTCTGAATGATATGCATATACCACAGTATCTACAGTCGCATCAGATATCATATTCACAGCTTTTACTGCCACTATTCTTCCTACTGTCAGTTCTGCCCCGGTTGCAACTGCCGATATCCCGGCTCCTAATCCACCACTGATTGCACCCAATATTGCTCCAGATTCAAAACCACTTGCAAATCCATCGTAAAATGACTTGCCGGAATTCATGGAAGCTATTCCATTCATGACACCTGACGTAGCTGCACCAATAATAAGATAAAAAAGGTATGTTTTATCTTCTGAACGGTCTTAAAGTATTTGCTACTGCTATGACAATTTTTACAATAACTACAAATCTCAGTAGCATTCAAGGTAATTTACTTACAAACACGACTCTTTTAGAAAATCATTATAATGATTATTATTTTGGAGTTATGCAGATTGAACCTCCTTTTGAAGAAAATGAGGAGGAATCCAAAGAGAGCAAATTTTGGAATGACCTTTACGAAAATGAATACAACACTATAAATCCGGTGGTCTGCATAGGCAGCCGGATAAGCGATACGGATAATTATATTTTTGTAAATCATAATGCCAGAGATATGCTACAAGGGTTTTCTGATATGCTTACTGAAGATGATGAAAAAGAGGATATCGTGGTCTTCGTGCCAAAGGGAAGAAATGCGGAATCATACAAAGATATCGCAAAAGAGGAAATTAGCTCTCTTACCCAAAATGCAGAAGAACTGCGTGTTGTTTATAAAGAATATTCTGGCAGAGAGCAATTTTATTATCTCAATTCGAACAGAGAAGAGGCTATTGACGGATTGTCAAGAGTAACAAATCCGATTGTGATTTATCAGGCAAATGAGGCTGTTGCTTTAAATGGAAGTTATATCGAAACAGGAACATATAATGGTGAGGTAATCTACGGATGCGATGAAAGCACAATTCGTAATGCTGCGAAAAAATATGCAGAACAGCTTGGTTCACACTATTTTATGCTGACGAATGTCGGAGAGGATTACATTTATAGTCATAGTTTCCTTGTAAAATTGATTAGCTTTATAAGCTCTCTTTGCGTATTAGTATTGCTGTTAGATATCGCTATCATCGTATCTGAAGCGAAAATGGAATTTAGACTTAGCTCTATGGAAATCTCCCTCAAAAAGGTTTTAGGTTATAGCTTTTATGAAAGGCACAAAAGATTTATTTCCGTTAATCTCATAGAAAATATAGCCGTTGTGATATTGATTTGCATTGTTTCGATTTTTATATCTAACGCAAGTGTCGGGATTGCTTTACTGATTGGATCATTGCTCACCATTATTGAAATGGCAATCATTTTCACAAATATTATGTGGGTTGAAAAAACAAATATCTCAAAGTCATTGAAGGGAGGATGTTTATGATTATAATTCGTGGCTTAAATAAAGCATTTGGAGAGAAAATAATTTTCTCCAACTTTAATTTGGAAATTCCGGATGGAAGTTTTGTAGTAATCAGCGGGGATAGCGGCAGTGGAAAAAGCACTTTGCTCAATATGATTGGTGGTATCGAAAAGCCGGATAGCGGCAGTATCATAATCGAAGGGCTGAATATTACCCGGCTTAAAAATAAAAACAGTTTTTTTGCGGATACAGTGGGGTTTCTTTTTCAGAATTTTGCACTGCTTGAAAATAAGACAGTTAAAGAAAATTTAAGTT
>NC_021018.1:358807-365147 GCF_000210595.1 Coprococcus sp. ART55/1
CCATTGCAGATGCGTGCAAGCGGTCTGAACAGCAGAATCCTGGTATGAGCGAGGAACAGAAGGAGACATTGCTCGGCAAGGTTGTCGATAAGGTAATGTCGAATTATAAGGAAACGCATGGCTCATTAAAGGGATTCAACAGAGAGGGCAAAGATGTCACGCATATTGATGTAAATGATGAGAGAACAGCGGAGCTTTTGGAGAAAGCCTGTAAGAAAAGTCATATTCCGGTGGATATGAAAAAGGTAACGAGGGCAGATGGTTCCATCACGCATACTGCATTCTGTGAAGTGAAAAGCATAGACCAGATGGCAGCATTACTGAAGATGGCTTCCGAACGGGTACTTGAGGAGCAGAAGGAAATGACCAAGACACTTGTACTTTACGATGATAAGGGCAAGGAGGTTATGTCGGCTGACTTTGTAAATAATGGTGAGATAAATATGGATGATGTGGAAACACTGTCAAGATTCTCTACGAGATTTGAGATCAAGGATCACAAGAATGAAGTTTTGGAATCCAGAAGTATCACACCAAATGCAAAGGAGGAAATCAAGGAAGCGGCGAGAAAACATAATCCGAAGAAGGATAAGTCGCTTACGGAGCGAATTAAGGACAAGAAGGAGCAGTCACAGAAGAAACAGAAAGACAAGAACCGGCAGCGAGAGAAAACGAAGAAAAAGAGCCGGGATACAAGTTTATAGGTGGTGCTTATGGGGAATAAGAATATCGGCGGTGCCATACTTGATGACCTAAAGGCATTACCTAAGAAGATACTGAAACCGTATTACAAGAATGGAAAGCTGAATGCGAATAAGATAGCGATTGATGGAATCCCGTTTGTAATCATATTTTATGTGATAAATAAGTATGTGCAGGCGGTGGTATCAGCAGATGGCGGCGATATGCTGGATAAGTGTGTCAAAGCATTTTCACTGATATTCCAGGTCAAGCCTTATTTTACACCATCGTTTAAGCTGACACCGCTTATCTGTGGTATCGGGGCAGGTGTGGCATTCAAGCTTTTCATGAACTCCAGAAAGAAGAATGCCAAGCAGTTCCGTCCGAGAGAGGAATATGGCTCTGCCAAGTGGGGAACGGATAAGGATTTTGAACCATATACAGACCCGGTTAAGTGGAACAACATTCCGCTGACTGCAACAGAGTGGCTCAGAATGACGAGACCGGAACACCCAAAGTACGACAGAAACAAAAATATCCTGATTGTCGGAGGTTCCGGAGCAGGAAAAACAAGAGGATTTGTGAAACCGTCACTTATGCAGATGCAGTGTTCATATGTTGTGACTGATCCAAAGGGAACTGTACTTGAAGAAGTTGGTACCATGCTTGCAAGAGGGGCATGGGAGCTTGACAATAAAGGTAACAAAGTACCGAAGGTCGGCAAGAACGGACAGACCTTAAAGACCAAATCCGGCAAGGTGATCTACAAGAGGACGCCTTATAAGATAAAGGTATTCAATACAATCAACTTCGCAAAGTCCATGCACTATAACCCATTTGCATATATTCACACGGAGCAGGATGTTCTTAAATTCGTGAATACGCTGATTGCAAATACAAAGGGCGAGGGCGCACAGAGCGGAGAAGATTTCTGGGTAAAAGCCGAAAGGCTCCTGTTCACAGCGTATGTGGCATACATTGTGAAATACTGTAAAAAGAGTGAGAGAAATTTTGTCTCACTTTTAGCCATGATAGATGCGTCGGAGACAAGAGAAGAGGATGAGGACTTCGAGAATGCCATTGACCTTATGTTCAAAGACATAGAATTTGGTAATGATGAAGAGGGCATAGAAGCAGATCCAGATTCTTTTGCAGTACGACAGTATCATAAATATAAGCTTGCGGCAGGTGTAATAAGATGAAAGAGACTTTTTAGTACCTTAACAGATTAAAGATTCTCTTTGAGCTTATTACTTTTGGCTCAAATACAGAGGAAAGGAGCAGAACATGAGTAGTGAGAAAATAATTGTATTATATGAACGATTAAGCCGAGAGGATGAGAACCTTGGGGAGTCGTACAGTATATCAAATCAAAAGAAGCTGCTGGAAGATTATTGCAGAGAAAAAGGGTGGACCAGGTTCAGGCACTTCACTGATGATGGTATATCCGGCACAACCTTTGACAGACCATCCTTTAAGGCTATGATACAGCTTGTGGAAGATGGAGAAGTGGAAACCATTATTCTAAAGGATATGAGCCGGTTAGGGCGGGATTATCTTGTGGTAGGTCAGCTCCGGGAGTTCTTTCGCAAAAAGGGAGTTCGTCTGATTGCAATTAACGATAATCATGACAGTTACAATGGAGATGACGATTTCCTTGTATTCAGGGATGTTATGAATGAAATGTATGCCAAGGATATCAGCAAAAAGATAAAATCCACATTCAAATCCAAGGGAAAATCCGGAAAGCATGTGGCAAGTGTTACACCATACGGATACCTGAAAGATGAAAATGACGGAAACCATTGGATTGTGGATGAAGAAGCTCCGAAATTGTGAGGCTGATATTCAAATGGACTATTGATGGGCTGGGTCCTTATCAGATAGCAAAACTTCTGCAGGAGAAAAAAGTGGAAATACCGGCAGTGCATATGGCACGCTTCGGGCAGGGGAATAACAGAAACAAGAAAGTGAAAGACCCTTATGGATGGGGTTCTTCTACAGTAGTCGGGATATTGAAGAAAAGGGAATACTTAGGTCACACGGTCAATTTTAAAACACAGAAGCATTTTAAGGATAAAAAGAGCCATTATGTATCAGAGGACAACTGGGTAATATTTGAGAATACGCAGGAGCCGATTATTGACCAGCAGACCTTTGATACAGTGCAGAAATTACGGGAAAATGTAAGGAGATACCCGGACGGATGGGGAGAGCATCATGTTCTTACCGGTCTTATGTATTGTGCTGACTGTGGTGCAAAAATGTATGTGCACCGGACAAGCAATGGAAAGAGGATTGCCCAGTATACCTGTTCTGCTTATACCAAGGTACCTTGCGGAACATTGTGCAAGACACAGCACAGGATTAACGAGTCAGTGGTGCTGGAACTGATAGGAGACACACTCAGGGCAATCTTTGAATATGCAAAGTATGACCGGAGCGAGTTCATAGACACCATAACAATGGCACAGTCAACACAGGAGGATGCAGAGGTAAAAAAGGTCAGGGCAAGAATCGCAGTGGCTGGAAATCGCTGTGAGGAGCTGGAGAAGCTAATCTGCCGTATTTATGAGGACAATATTCTCGGCAAACTACCGGACAGCAGATATGAGGTTCTTGATAAGCAGTATGCCAGGGAAAAAGCGGAGCTGGATGCAGAGATTAAGGAGCTGGAAGCGAAGCTCACAGAATATGAGAAAAGCAGAAATTCTGCCGGCAAGTTTATTGCACTGATTGATAAATATGAGAAGTTCGAGGAACTGACACCGGCAATGGTAAATGAATTTGTTGATAAGGTGCTGGTGCATGAAAGAGACAGAAAGGGGAGCATCCAAACCACGCAGGAGATTGAAATCTATTTCAATTTTGTTGGTCGGTATGTTCCACCGGCAATGATGACAGAACCTACTGCTGAAGAGCAGGCTGAGATTGACCGGATTAACAGAATCAAGGACAGGAGACATCAGCAGTATTTACGAAGAAAAGAAAGTGGATGGCAGAGGAAATATGAAGAGCGTGTAAAAAATGAAAAGCGTGCAAAAATGCAGGCAATGAAAGAAGAAATCCGCAGGCAGGACAGGGAGAACGGAGTCTATGCAACGGCAGGCAGTCTTGCATTGGAACCGACGATTGGAATGCCTGAATAGGATTTCGCAGAAAGCACTTGAGAGAAGTCTTGGGTGCTTTTTTCATGCTCAAATTTCCGCAGGAAATGCAGGGCAACCGGAGAAGTTGAACTGTGTTATCCGTCCTGTGGGATGACAGATTTCAACTCCTTCGGAGCAGAGTACAGAGGTGCAACCTTTGTCGGAGTTGAGAGGCAGAGCCTTCATCAGGTCAAGGGCAGAAGCCCTGCCCAGTTTATTGTCGTAGCGACAATAAGTACTGGGTATTACTTGCCGCAAACGCAAGGGTTTATCGGCTCCGCCATCAAAAAAACAAAACAGTGGAGAGGAGAGAAAAGACAATGAAAGCTTCAAGGCATAATGGCAGAAGTGGAAAGCATGGAGTCTATGATGTAAAGCATAATGACAGGGATTTTGATGTGGAGCACAGTGAACATATTGATTCGGAAAGAACAAAGCAGAATGTTTACTGGGACTGCTATCAGGGTTACAGTTTTGCGGGCAGTTCCCAAGAGAGGCAGTTTAATTTTACAGAAATTGAGCGTGCCTATTACTATGAGCATTATTCAGATTTTGTGGATGCACAGAATGAGAGGAATGAGCAGGCAAGGCATCCGGAGAGAAACAGAACGATTGATGATGTACTGAAAAACAATAAGACCTGCCCGGAAGAAAGCGTGATACAGCTTGGCAATATAGACCATGCGGTTACACCGGATGTGCTAGCTAAGGTATCAGCAGAGTTCTTTGACGAGTTCAATAAAAGATATGGCTCCCACATTCATATATTGGACTGGGCACTGCACCTGGATGAGGCAACCCCGCATATTCATGAGAGGCATGTATTTGACGCAAAAAACAAATATGGAGAATTATGTCCCCAGCAGGATAAGGCACTGGAAGAGCTTGGCTTTGAACTGCCTGACCCAGCAAAAAAGAAAGGGAAATACAATAACCGGAAAATGAACTTTGATGCAGAATGCAGAAAATTGTTTTTGGAGATAGCACAGAGAAACGGAGTGCAGGTGGAGTGTGAGCCGGTTTATGGTGGTGCAGGCTATCTTGAAAAGCAGGACTTTATAATTGAAAATCAGAAAAAGCGAATTGCAGAGAAGCAGGCAGTTCTGGATGAGATTACCATGAGAGTTTTGGATATGGAGAATTTTGTGGAACAGGTAGCTGAGGATGCCTATGAAAAAGCGTGTGAGGCAGTATCTGATACAATGGCAGAGCAGACCAGGGCGGAAGATATTGAGGAGCTTCGCAGATATAAAAAGTGGCTGACCTCGGATGAGAGAAAGACACCAAAGGACAAGCGGGATTTTGTCGGAAGGTGTCTTGATAATTTGGAAAACAGGCTCAGGGGCATGGCACAGAAAGTAGCCGGGAAAGTAATGGAAACATTGCAAAATCCACGCATAAAGGAGCAAAAGAAGTCTGAGGTAAAGGAACATGCAAGGAAGTCAGTCCGTGCCCTTCTTGAGGCAAACAGGAAGCTTGTAGAGGAGCAGAGAGCAAAGGTGGCAGAAACACCAGCACACAAAAAAGCAAGGGGAGAGGAATTGGGATAAGCATGAATGTATTTGCAGTAGTGAAAGAAAATGTCACTGCAAGGCAGGTGGCTATGCAGTATGGCATCAAAATCAACCGGAGTGGGCTGGCTTGTTGTCCGTTTCATAAAGACAAGACTCCCAGCATGAAGATTGATAAGAGATACTATTGTTTCGGCTGTGGAGATACCGGAGATGCGATAGATTTTGTGGCAAAATATTTCGGGCTTGCACCAAAGGAAGCTGCAATGAAGATTGCATCTGACTTTGGACTGAATTATGACGCAACCAACCGGGCACCACCGAAAAAGATGGCACCAAAGAAAACACCGGAGCAGATACTGGATGAAGAGCAGAAGCAGTGTTTTTGTGTTCTGTCAGACTATTATCATCTGTTAAGGAAATGGAAAACAGAATATGCACCGAAGAGCATGGATGAGGAATGGCATCCCTGCTTTGTAGAAGCTCTGCAGAATATCAGTAAAGTGGAATATCAGCTTGATACTCTCCTTGAAAAGGATATCCCTGACAGAGCTTCTGTTGTTTCTGACATTGGAAAGGGGGTGAAGTCGATTGCAGGAAGAATTGAAGAGTATCGGAGAAGTCAGGGCGATGCTGGAGAGCACAGAAAAGGGAGAAGTCAGGAAAACAGTCGGTAACTATCGTCTGATTTTGATGAATGACCCTAATCTGCAGGGTGCATTCCGTCTGAACATGTTTACGGATAAAATCGACATTACAAGGGATTTGGGATGGTATCGTGAAAGCGACAGCCTGACGGATGTTGATTTGAAATTCCTTGTTGTCTACCTTGAAAAGCATTATGGATTATCCAACGAAAAGCGGATTGAGGATGTGATAAAGGTCGTGGCAAATGAAAACAGATACCATCCGGTTCTTGACCGCATCAATTCCATAACATGGGATGGCTGGGAGAGGATACGCTATGCACTGCATCACTTCTTAGGGGCAGAGGTCAGT
>NC_021018.1:365618-372522 GCF_000210595.1 Coprococcus sp. ART55/1
AGAAAGAGCTGATTCTTGACTATTTGGAGCATTACGAGGGAAGCATGGTATGTTCAAGGCAGTTATATTCTGAGGCATTGGGAAATGACGGAAATCCGGCACAATGGGAAATTCGTGAGATTAATGACATTATGAATAACTGCAGTGATTGGATTGCCTTTAGTAATCCAAGACATTTTCCTGAACCATACCGCAGGCAGAAAGGATGGGAGAAGCCTGACAACAGAGGTCAGGATTTTCAACCGATAACCAAGGAGCAGATGGAGCAGTTATCATTGCCACCGGAGTGGATGGAGAGATAAATGCCTGATAGGTTGTCGGCTGGTTGTCTATCCCGTTGCCAACCCCGTTGTCGGTTCTATGTTCTATAAAACCTTATATTTACTATGTTTTTAAGGGATATATATAGTTCTGACAACGAAAGCAACGGAATATTTGAGAAAAAGTAAATTTAGGAAAAGTAACTATAAATAAAAGGAATTGAGAGTTTTTAGAGGTCGGTTGTCAGCTTCCGGTTGTCAGCTGAAAGAGGCTCTTCCTTACCAGGCAGACATAAAGGAGAACACAAATGGAGAATAGAAAATCACACACACCGGTAGCACTCAGAAAGCAGATAGGTGGCACAATGTATGTTGTGAGAGTGCATTTCAATGAGGATGCCGAAGAAAGCATGAAGGACAAGATAAAGAGGCTGATTGAGAATGATGTTAGGGCAAATCAGCATACGGCATAGGTAGAAAAGCATATGGAAAACTTGCATATATTGTGGTATAATTAGTATGTTCAATAAGAGCGAAAAATAAGAATATTCTTAACAGATGAATTTATGGAAGGGTGAATTTATCATGAGGAAGAATGTAAAAATCATTGTTGGTGTCGTTGTGCTTATTCTTGTACTCGTTGTTGGTTCTTTTGTAGGACTCATAATTAACCGTACCAACGACCATAAATTTGGGAGATATGTATCAACGGAAGGTCCTTGGGGAATGACTGCCACCTGGGTATCGGAGGACAGTGCCAGTTATCTTGTCTGCAAGAAGGAAAACGATGAACCGTTTGCCAATGTTACAGCCTATTTTCAGGGTGTGGACGGTTGGCAGGCCTATGAGTTGAATAGCATCGATAGAATTGTTTATCTGGACATTGTAAAAGATGGCGTTGTTGTTGACGGCACCAGCGGCTATATGAAATTTGATGGAACTACATTTACTATTACAGATCTGGACAAAGATACCTTTGGTGCAGATGAATTTCATTATGTCATTACCGATAAGGAGTTCAGTCCCGATTAAAGTGTCAAACCTATTCCAGTTTGGGCATGAGGTTGCCGAAAATCAAAAGTGAATAAAAATGACTTTATAGCCATTGTGGAGAAATCTACAGTGGCTTTTTTCATGCAATGAAATGTATGGGTACTAAAAAGTCTTTGACATTTTGTTTCAGGTAAGACAGCCAAGAGTATTCTGGTTTCCTGTGGTGCGAGACTTGCGCCATTTGACATCAAGGAAGTCAGGGAGATAACAGCATATGATGAACTCGACTTAGGGGACATCGGTAGAAGAAAGACAGCACTGTTTGTCATTATTTCGGATACAGATGATTCCCTTAATTTTTTGGTATCAATCATGTACACACAGCTTTTCAATCTGCTCTGCACGATTGCAGACGATGAATACCATGGAAAGCTCCCGGTACATGTGCGGTGTATCCTGGACGAGTTCGCAAACATCGGACAGATTCCGAAGTTTGACAAGCTGATTGCAACCATACGAAGCAGAGAGATATCGGCATCCATTATCCTACAGTCTAAGGCACAGTTAAAGTCAATTTATAAGGATAACGCAGAGACGATCGAGGGTAACTGCGATACATTTCTGTTTTTAGGTGGCAAGGAGAAGCCAACATTAAAAGATCTGTCGGAAGTGCTGGGTAAGGAAACGATTGACACGTACAACACCTCTGATACCAGAGGAACATCTCAGTCCTATGGTCTGAACTATCAGAAACTTGGGCGGGAGCTTATGAGCCAAGACCGCCTGGCTCTTATGGATGGCGGCAAATGTATATTGCAGGTGCGTGGAGTAAGACCGTTCTTTTCAGATAAGGTCGATATAACCGCAAACGAGATGTACAAAGAGCTTTCGGATTTTGACAAGAAAAATCAATTTGACATTGAGAAATATGTTTCCGAATATGGAAAACCAAAGTTTTCTAAGATCATATGATGAGATTCCTCCGAGAGTTGAATACTCACTTACAGATAAGGGCAGATCCGTTGTACCGATACTTAAGAGTATTTGTCAGTGGTCAGGAACCTTTTACAAGGAAGACAACGAAAACGAGATGACACAGTGCCAGAAATGTGACCATAGGGGGTAGACATAATGATAAAATATACAGAAGAGAAAACATTTACACAGGATCAGGTACAGGAGCTTTTTAAGTCGGTTGGGTGGATCTCGGCAGAATACCCACAGAGACTTCACAAAGCACTTATGAACTCACAGACTGTTCTTACCGCATGGGATGGTGGGTGAGCGCCTTGTCGGACTTGCAAGAGTGTTGGATGATTCAGAGCTGGTGGCATTTGTACACTATGTTCTTGTGCATCCTGAATATCAGGGGCAGAAAATAGCCGGAAATATGGTAGAATATATTAGAGATAAATATAAGAATTATCTGTACATAGAGGGAATGCAGGAGGACAGCAAGAATGTCGCTTTCTATGAGAGACACGGTTTCCACGTTATGGAAGGTGGCACACCGATACAGATATGCAATTTTTCGGATAAGAGGTAAAAGGGATGCACGATTATTTGACAGAGACAAAGATGCTCGACTATTCAAATGAGAATATCAAGCAGCTCATCAGAGAGAGAAAGTGGAGTGGCAGTTAAGGACTTTAAGAATCCTGTTATAGATTTTGACAGGAATAATACATATATCCAGAGCGAAGGTATCAATCAGGATTTCGGAGTGTATGATTCGCCGGATGAACTGTTAAAAGAACACCATCAGGAGATGTCAAGGGTGAAGGCGTTCCTGTACAGAAACTGGGGAAGGCATATGATGAACAGGAATGTCAGGAAGATCAGGGGTAAGTAGAATAGAATATGGGAGGTACACACATGGCAAAGAGAAAAACACTGCCAAAGGATTTTGAGCAGCTTGTGCAGACGGCAAGTGATGAGGACATCAAGAAGGTATTGGGCAAATGCGACATCAATGCATATGGCGGATACAACAAGGGAAATGCACTGGAATTTCCACTTTCAGAGGAGATGATGCGGTGGCTGATAGAGCAGGGGATCGACATCAACTATGTTGACCAGTATGGCTACACACCGCTGCTTTATCATGCTGGAAGAATGTTATCAGAGAAACAGGCAATAGCGCTGGTGAAGCTGGGCGCAGACATAACAGCCACCCAGGGCCTTGACAGAGAGACCGTAATGCATGTGGCTGTGAAGACTGGCAATCTTGAGCTTGTCAAATGTCTGATACAGGCGGGAGCAGATGCAGAAGTAACATCCAGATCAGGGGAGACTCCACTTGAGAGAGCGTTTCACTGGGCAAGGACATTTGATCTGATAAAGCTTGCGCCGGTAGCAGAGTATCTGATCGGGATAGGAGTTCCGGTCACAGATAAAATAAGAACATATATGAGAAGCGCGGCTGAGGATATAGAGTTTCGCAGGAAAGATATGAGTCCAGATATTATGCCAGAGCTCGACAGGGCGATGGAGAGTCTGTACGGACTGCTCGGAGTTGCCTCTGTTCCAAGGCGGGTAGAATATGACGGCACATCGCCGATCGTCATTCATGAGAAGCGCTGGCAGAAGCAGCATGGAGAATTGTGGAATCTTCTTGTGCCTGGTTCGGGACATGCGGGCACAGTTCAGGGCGAGGTCATCCGTATATCGGGAAAACTTGCCTATGAGATACTAGATAACGCATGCTGCAACTGGGATTCAGATTTCAAGAGCATGGCAAATGCCCTGTATCGATACATATGTATGGGCACACCACTTGACGCGTACGAGCAGAGAGAATTTGCCGGACTCATAAACGGCATCAAAGATGCCGATGAGACGGATATAAACAGACTCACAGAGCTTTCGGTCAAATGGGTGACACTGAATCTGAATCCTATGGCAGTGGGAGAACTTGATTATAAAAGATAGATCAATTACTGTGACTTCCGTCCATAGCGGAAGTCACAGTAAGCTCCATTTTCGGCAAGAGTCTGAGTCCTTGTGAGCTTCAAGTCCATCATGTCAGCAAGCACGAAATCCATACGGCACAGATATTTTGCCAGTTCAAAGCATCCCTCGTCACGGCAGAGATTACAGATCCCGCAGTTGTGATAATCATAGCCGAGTACGAAGTCATCGTTTGGCCCGCCCTCGATGATGTCAAGAACCCAGTCATTCTTATAGCGTCTCAGATGAGATTCCTCAGACCATTTCTTCCTTCCCGGAAGCTTTTTTTCATCGAGATAGCTGTCTGCATTTCCAATAACCATATGAAAAAGTTTATTGTTGTACAGCCCGTCTTTGTACAGGCTGAAACATTCCTCCGGTGAAAGAGAAGTCTTTCTGTTTAGTGCGATGAAATATGCGCCCATGCAGTATGAGTTCATGAGGTGCGACTTTCCTATGTCATCGGCACGCTCAAGGACTGCTTTGTATTCGTTCTTTATAGCCTTACTGTCAAGGCTTAGATGCTGTGTTTTTGCCTGCTTCATGCATGAATTGTGAAAGAAATAACAAAATAATTTCTGCGTAAATCCATATTCCATAGTTACATATCCTTTCTATTCTATTTGACACCAGTCAAATTATCAATACAGGTCAATTATTGGCCTGTCGATTTATTTAAAGCGTATCTCGATTATCTGACACATGCAGGATTTGTCCAGGTGCTTAAAAACAGTGTTGAGTACAAATCCATATCGTTTGTCAAGAGGTCTGTACCCTGTGAGATATCCTTTCCTGATGACAGAACTGAATGAAGAACTCCAGCTCTTAAGTTCCGAGAGTTCATCGACACTGAAATAAACACCGATGTTGTCATCACAGTCCTTGAGCCATGTCTTCAGCATGTTCTTAAGCCCCTTTTTCTTCGTCGCGTCAAATACCAGCTTGCCTCCAGGAAAATGTTCAGCCATGGCGGCAAACAAAGTCTTAACCTGCTCAGTTTTGAAATAGTAGAATACCCCCGATGCGAAGAATACGATCCCGTCCTCAGGGCGGAAATCTATCTTGTCAAACCATGAGAGATCGTTGAGGTCACAGGCGATATTTGTCTCGCGTTCACGCTCACCTAAAAGTTCATTGCGGACAGCTATGGCGTCAGGAAAATCCAGATTGTACGCACGTGCCTGTCCGTTATCCACCTGGCTGAATGTTGTGTCGAGACCACAGCCGAGGTTCACAACACAGGCTCTTGGATGATCCTTGAGATACGATCGGCAGACGGATGCCAGATCATATTGTCTGGTGGCAGCCATGATAGCACCGATTTTCTCCATGATACCTTTCCTGTTATAGTCTATCTCGACCTCGTTGTATATTCTCTGGCAGTCAAGATCATTAAAGTTTCCCGGATACATCTCCATGGCACGCTTTCTTCCGTACAGTGGAAGAAGAAGAGTTTCCTGGACAGAACCCTTTTCAATTTTCTTTTTTTCCATTTGTTTTTCCTCCTATCTGCAATCCTGCTTCTATGCCGTGCAGCAGAACATTCATAGCTTCCATAAATGCAGTTTTCATCTCTGATGTGACTCCACTTTGGCATGAGTCATCTGCAATTATTTCACAGACCATTGAGAACTCAGCCAGAGAGAGCATATACACTGTTTTTTTAGATAATTTCCTGACTGCGATCCCACGTTTGTATAACTCGTCATAGTACTTAAGCGCAAAGCCAGCACTTCTTTCTATATAGATACTGCGGAATTTCTCCAGACATTTGCCTGAGTCATTTTTCAGCAGCATATGAAAGAGCTGCATGTCGCCCTCAAGCATATCGAATATCTGTACTGATATCCTGGAATACAACACATTGAACAGCTCGTCATCTGACATGGCAGTGAAGTCTATTCCGATCATGGATTCAGTGACTTCCATGAGCTTTCTGCCGCTTTCCTCAAATATCTCGTCAAACATTTCCTCTTTGCCTGAGAAATGCTTGTATATTGCGCCTGCGGTTATACCGGCCCTTGCGGCAATCTTACGCATGGACGCCTCCTGATATCCAACCTCAAGAAAGACTTCCATGGCACTTTTCAGTATTGCCGCCCTTGTTTCCTTTGTACTTTCCCGAATGATAGTCACCTCCATTTACTATTTGGTAAACAGTGTTTACTTTATATCACATGGGATTTGCAAAATCAAGCGGCCAGAAGATTAAATGAGTTAATTGAAAATTTCTATCATTAAGCGACTGATGTAACAATATGCCTTTTAGGCATAACAGATAATTCGATATAGGTATTAGACATATAGATATATCAGGACTAAAATAAGCATGTATTGAAAAGTACTTGCTTATTTTTATGCTCATACATTCACAGGATGTGTGGGCGGATATTGGAATGTGTCAGGTTTTTGACGAAGACTTGACATGCAGCATCATTCCACGTCAAAGGTGATTAGAATGGGATGACGTTTAGTTGAAGGAGGTTTACATAATGTCAAAAAAGCTTATAGCATATTTCAGCGCAAGTGGAACCACGAAAAAGGTTGCAGAGATGATATCGGAGGCAGCAGGCGCAGACCTGTACGAGATCAAACCAAAGGAGCTGTACACCAAGGCTGACCTTGACTGGATGAACAAGAAATCCAGAAGCAGCGTCGAGATGAGCGACAAGAAGCTTAGACCGGAGCTTGATGATTCAAAT
>NC_021018.1:372955-376307 GCF_000210595.1 Coprococcus sp. ART55/1
ATTATGATGAGATCGTACTTGGATTCCCTATCTGGTGGTATGTGGCTCCGACGATCATCAATACATTCCTTGAGAAGTACGACTTCACAGGCAAGAAGATCACATTGTTCGCAACATCAGGTGGAAGCGGATTTGGCAACACGATCAAGGAACTCCAGCCGTCGGCACCGGGAGCTGAGTTTGTAGAAGGCGGACTGCTCAACATGGCAAACAGACAGGAGATCGAGAGGTGGGTAGATAAAACCCTCGCGTAAAGAATAGATGTATGACAAATTAGTGAAGGATGATAATAACTTTCATACATCCGACGAATAAATGAAAAAGAGTTACATTTGGAAGGAGAAAAACAATGGCAAAGATAGTACAGACAGCGGGAAGAAATGCACTCGGAGAGTTCGCTCCTGAGTTTGCACATTTTAATGACGATGTTCTCTTTGGGGAGAACTGGAACAACAATGACATCGATGTAAAGACCAGAAGTATCATAACTGTTGTGGCACTTATGGCACAGGGAATCACTGACTCATCGCTGAAGTTCCATCTTCAGAATGCGAAGGATCACGGTGTATCACAGAAGGAGATCGCAGCGATCATCACACATGTTGGCTTCTACGCCGGCTGGCCAAAGGCTTGGGCAGTATTCAATCTTGCAAAGGAAGTGTGGAATGTAAATGAGGGCGATCTTCCATATGAGGATGAGGCCATGAGGGCACATGTAAAGAGCATGGTATTCCCTATCGGACAGCCAAATGATGCATTTGCCCAGTATTTCATAGGACACAGCTATCTCTTTCCAGTATCGACAAGCCAGGTCGGAGTATTCAACGTGACATTTGAGCCGGGCTGCCGTAAACTGGATTATGTAGCATAAGAGTGTATAGCGTGTCTGTAGTCTGATTTTTGCCATAAATAAGTACAGGATACACAGAGAATAGAAAAGAATGTGTATTCAGTTAAATAAGAAATAGATAGCTGGTATGAGAGAACAAGGAGTCTTTCATACCAGTTTTTTTGTGGAAAAAGGGATAGGTTGCACAGGATCTGCCAGGAGATTTCAGTAGGTTTGGTGAATAGCTTTCTCCCAGAAGTGTGGTATAGTCTTGTGCTTGGAACAGGAAAACTACACAGAAGGGAGACACCGATATGACAGCACAGCCAGATATCATCTGGAATGAGCAATGCTTGGGGATACGGATAGGAGAACAGGTTTGCACCTATCTGAAAAAGCATGATGCGGAATACCAGAGACTGCAAAAATAAAATACTGGAACTTACAGAGAGGTATCCAGTAATAGAAACATTTATGGAGTCGAATCAGGCAATCAGTCTAACGACAGAAGAGCATAAGGCAGTGCATCAATATTTCCGACTGGAAAGCGAAAAGGAAATGATAGAAGAACAGTACCATTTTTATATGGGACAGGCTCAAATGATCTCCTATGGAGCAATGCTTGGAAAAATTAAAAAAGCAATATTGGGAAATGATGACGGTGACACAAAGAAACTGCTGGAGTTGCTGCTGGATACCTGGATTGATGAGGTTGAAGATCAGCTGAAAGAAAATACAGTGTACCAGGGAATGCTTGAAAAAATATCGAAATATGAAGAACAGGTTCAGACAATGGGATTATCAAAAGAAAAGCGAAAAACAATAGACAAATACGTTACTGAAGTTAGTGAGAGATGGATATTATATGCGGAATCTTTATATCAGGCTGGCATGCAGAAAATTCTGGAACTATTAAATTTGTAAAAAAGGGACGGATAAAATGGGGAAGCACGAAAGGAACTTCCCCATTTGTCACTTCTATTCATCTTTGCCATCAATGAGAAATATGTATGAAACCTGAAAGATTTCAGCAATGGCTTTTAATTCAAGATCAGTGACATAACGCTTGTTTGTTTCGATTCTGGTGATTACATTTTTATCCATATCGTAACCAGCTAACTGGAGTTTATCGGCAAGATCACGCTGAGACATATTGTGGGTCTTGCGAAGTTCAATCAATCGCTGGCTAATCAGATTCTTCTCACCAGACTGTGTCCTTGGCTTTGGCATCTTAAATCTCTTCCTCTCTGGTAAAAGGATGGCTTGTCTCACTTTTTGCACCATCTGTATTGATTTTAACGATTGGACAAGGTAGAATCGGTTGTAAAAGTGAGACAAGAACAGAAGAGGGAGAAATATATGGAGCAGGTAAAAATAGAACAGTTTGCATTTTTATATTTATGCAGCGAGCATGATAAAAGGCTATTATTTAAGAAAGAAAAAATGCAGTTAGCTGATTTCGACAGGTTGACTTATCTGATTTATCATCTTGGTTTTAAGGAATATCACATAAAAGTTTGGATGGAATTTGCAGGAGACTTTAAAAAAGAATGGGATTGTTTGGAAGCACTTCAGGAAACAGGTGGATGTGCTGTGAGCATAGAAAATACAGAATCAGAGTCCAGATTGCATGAAATGTGGATTAGGGATTTTTGCAAAAATACACCAATGGAAATCAGAGAATGGCTTCGAGAATTAGCTTAAGAAATGTAAATAAAAATATACCCTAACTCATTTTTGTGGTATCATTATTAGTAGAGTTTGTGAAATTTGATTTTGCGGAAACCTGGAGTGATAAGAGATAAGTATAAAAGGAGCATATTGATATGAAGAATAGACGAAAGTTTTCTATTTTTATAAGTTCTACCTATGAAGATCTTAAAAAGGAAAGACAGGCATTGGTAGGTGTGGCACTAGAGAATAATTTTATTCCGGTAGGAATGGAGCAATTTCATGCTGCACCTACAAGTCAATGGAATGTTATAACAAAAATGATTGATGAGTGTGATTTTTATCTTCTTGTTATTGGTGCTAGGTATGGGTCAATTGATGAAGAAACTGGTATAAGTTACACAGAGAAAGAATACAATTATGCAAAAACTAAAGGATTACCAGTACTTGTATTGATTAAACAACCTTCGGCTATTTCTGAAAGTGAAAAGGATACCGGAAATGATAAGTATGATAAAATGAAGAAACTGGATGAGTTTAGAGAAAAAGTCAAAAATGATAAAAATACAGTTGATTTTTTCACAGATTTAAACAGTTTAAAGTATGTGGCATCACCGACATTTAGGAACGCCGTTAACTATGTTGATGATAACGCTGGATGGGTTCGATATCGAGATATAGTGGATATAATTAATGAAGAGGCAGAAGGACGAAATAAAGCAAATACTGAACTTGGAGAACATCAGCAGAAGATGCTAGATGACATGAAAGAGATGTTTTCTCAATTCTATAGTAGACTCACTGACCTAGAAAATAACCAGTTAACCTTGAAAGAAATTCCTACAGCAACAA
>NC_021018.1:376427-400387 GCF_000210595.1 Coprococcus sp. ART55/1
TTCCTACAGCAACAAGTGAAGATATCAAAAAATTGTTCCAGGTTGAAGATAATACGTTAATTATTGGAAATCCAGAAGAAAATAAATCAGTTGTAGGGCTAGATGATGTTGGGAACATTCCAGTGGACTCTGCCTTTTTATTAGTATATGCGGCTGATGGTGATGGGCAAATACTAAAGATACGGACACTTGGTTCACCTACTCAGATTTTTACATCAGGTAAGCAGTTTATGGCTGATAATTCAAAAAGAGAATCTGCGAGATGGGAAGAGGCTTTAGACAGACTTATAGAATGGGGCTGGGTTAAAGCTGTAGGGTATAAAGGTGAAATATTTGAATTGACCGGAACAGGTTATAGCAAAGCTGATTGGTTAAAGAACAATATGGCAATAGATACTTCAAAAGAACCGCTTGACGAGTTAAAAGAGTTTGAAGATTAATAAGAATTAAACTAATACAGTTATGCGTATTTATTTGCAAATATACATGGCTGTATTTTTTATTACGGGCAGGGCTCTTCGGGGTTCTGCCCTTTTTCTTTTTCCAGACCAAAAGACCACCTGCTGGAAAAGAACAAGAAAAACCTGAAAGGATGTGGTGACTTATTATTATAGGAATCGATCATGGATATTATGCCATCAAAACTCCCCATGTGTGTTTCCCGACTGGACTGACCGGGTACGATTATGAGCCGTATACCATGCAAAATGTCCTGCAGTACAATGGGAAATTTTATGTGTGTGGAACTGGGCGGCAGACGCTGGTGAGAAGCAAGACTTCCAATGACAATTATTATCTTTTGACAATGGCAGCCATTGCACAGGAGATCCGCTACCGCCGGGGAGAGAGGAAAACAGATGTGGTTCTGGCAGCCGGCCTCCCACTGGCAAGTTTTGGCAGGGAGAAAAAAGGTTTCCGGGAATATCTGTTTCGGAAAGAGCAGCCTCTGCGTTTCCGGTACGAGGATGAGAGCTATGAGATCCGGATTCAGGATGTAAAACTGTTCCCACAGGGATACTCAGCCCTGGCTCTCCACCCGGAATGTGTTCGGGACGAGCCTTCTGTTCTTCTCGCAGATATCGGTGGCTGGACCGTAGACCTGATGCGGCTGGACAACAGTGTTCCAAATGCCGCTACCTGCCGCAGCCTGGAACTTGGTGTGATCCGGTGTGTGGATGAGATCACCGAGCAGGTACGCAGAAATACCGGACTGTCTGTAACGGATATTCAGATCGAACGTGTTCTGAACGGCCAGAGCTGCAGCATGGACCCGGCCGCAAAAGAAATCATTGTCCGGCAGGGAAGGCTCTACACGGAGAAAATACTGTCTGCAATTATGGAAGCCGGGTTCGATCTGAAGGCAATTCCGTCCGTGATCATGGGCGGCGGAGCCAGCATTCTGAAACGGCACGTGACACCGCAGGACGGGCTGTGTCGGCAGATTTACCTGACAGACGTACACGCCAATGCTTCCGGCTATGAGCGGATTGTGGGGCAGATGTGCGCGAAGTAAAGAGACCCGTTTTCTCGTTCCGCCTGAACCTTGATAACCCAGATCACAAAAAGGCATGGGAGATCCTGCAAAGTGTTCCAGATGGACAGAAGAGCAGCTATCTGGTTCAGGTGATCTTAAAAGATCAGGAAAACAACCAGCTGGAGAAAAGCATCCGGCAGGCAATCCGGGAAGAACTGGCAGGTGTTTCCATTTCTGGCTCCGGGGAGAGTGTTTCAAAAAAGGAAGAAATCCCGTCCCAGATGCTGGATTTTCTCTCCGGGCTTGAGGATGCATTCTGAAAAAGTCAAGTCTTTCCTGGTGATAAAATAGCCAAATTTCAAGCAGTCAAATTAGTATAAATCACGGATTTTTGAAAGGGGTGATGCCTATTGAATGTTATTGGATCTGCATCCTTTGGGAGCTTTTGAGAGCCTCATATTCGTTGGGTATTGTGAATAGCTTTCTGTCACGTTTTAGGGTATGTTGTATGTAGAAAAAAGAAAGGAGAACGAACACAATGGAGATGAAAAACATATGCGGAAAAATCCCGGTAGAGCTGCATGAAAAGCTAAAACTGGAAGTCGAAGAGTTAGGAATCAGCATACCAAAATACCTTGAAATGGTAATCGAAGAACACATGACAAGAAAAGGAGAAAAGGCGAACATGGCAGATTTAAGAACAGTAGCAGTACAGGTAACCGAGGATTTATTTTCCAGACTGAAAGCAGTCCTCGCCAGGAATGGCATGAAACAGAAAGACTTCTTAATCGGGCTTATCGAAGATGCAATCGAAAAAGAAGAAGCCAAATGGAAAGCAGAGTCAGAGGAAGCCGAAGAAACAGAAATGGAAGATCCTGAGACTGCAAAATCAGAACCGGATGAAGAGTCAGTAGAACCTGAAGCAGAAGAGCCTGAGACAGAAGCACTGGAAGCTGAAACAGACGGAGAAATGACAGAACCGGACGAAGCTGAAGCAGATGAAGAGCCGACAGAGCCAGAAAACGAAGAGCCAGCGGAAGCAGAGCCAACAGAACTGGAAACCGAAGAAGCAGAAGAATCTGAGCCAGAGGAAGCGGAATCAGAAGAATAGACATCACAAAACAGAAACCAAGAGACGGAAACGGTGCAGAGAAATCTGCACTGTTTTTTTCGCAGCGAAGGGAGGCTGATAGCCGGAACAATTCGATTTTTTGACCTGTTCAGTGGAATCGGAGGATTCCGAGAAGGGCTGCACAGGGCAGGGGGCTTCACCTGTGTCGGACACTGTGAAGCAGATGCATATGCAGACCACAACTACCGGGTGCTGTTTGATACGGAAGGAGAGTGGTTCTGCAATGACGCAAGAAATATTGAAACAGAACGAATGCCGGACTTTGATCTTTTATGTGCGGGATTTCCTTGCCAGGCATTCTCAATCGCTGGACGAAGGGAAGGATTTGCCGATGCAAGAGGAACCCTTTTCTTTGAAGTTGCCAGACTGGTTGCAGACAAACGACCTGCGTATTTTCTCCTTGAAAACGTACCCGGTCTGCTTTCGCATGACAAAGGGCGGACGTTTCACACCATCCTCAGTACGCTATCTGAACTGGGGTATCATGTCGAATGGAAAGTGCTTAACAGCAAGGATTTCGGAGTCCCCCAGTCAAGGAAGCGGGTGTATATTGTCGGATATCTTGATGGAAGATGTGCCGGAAAAATATTACCTTTCCCAAAAGCAAATGGAACAGCTCTTATACAAGTCCATGCTGGCAAACAGGGAGAAAGAGTCTACGCAGAAGAAGGACTGAGCTGCACGCTGACCAGCGGGTCTGGTGGTATGGGCGGCAAGACCGGATTATACGAAGTCGGTATCCCAATCAAGGAAAACACCCGAAAAGGATACAAGATGGCCTACGAGGGGGACAGCATCGATCTCGGATATCCGGGAATCAACAGTCGCAGGGGGAGAGTCGGGCATGAGATCGCCCATACCCTGACGACCGGAAACCAGCAGGGAACACTGCATTTTGTAGATATCTCCCCTCCGCCGCTGGTGACAGACGTTGCAAGATGTCTGAATACCAGACAGGATTCCAGCATCCATAACCACAGAGGCGAAAGTTCCGGGGTGCTGGTGGAAGAACCGCCAAGGGCAGTGCTGACACCGGCCAAGGAAAAAGTCCGCCAGAATGGAAGAAGGATGAAAGAACCGGAAGAGCCAATGTTCACCATTACGGCAACTGACCGTCATGGAGTGATTTACCACGGCAGAATCCGCAGGCTGACGCCAAGGGAGTGTCTGCGGCTGCAGGGATATCGGGATGGTCAGATTTCCAAGATGGAAAAAGAAACATCGGATAATCAGCTTTACAAGCAGGCCGGTAATGGTGTCACTGTCAATGTCATTGAAGCAATAGGCAGAAATTTGAAAGCAGTAGATGAAGAGATCCAAAGCGGCTCACCTGTTCCAGAAGCGAAGGGTGGGTGAAGCAGATCGACCTAAAAGACCAGTATTTTGGTACAGAGATTGAGATGACAGGTATCAGCCGCTATGATGCGGCTGTTGCGATTGGAAGAATGTTCGGAACAGAGCCATATCATATCCGTTCTTACGATTCCTGGTGTGTAAAAGATTCAGATGGAAAAACGTGGAAATTTTCAAGAGACAGCAGTATCGACTGTGAAAGGCTGGCAAATGGTACTGTAATAGATGCCGATGGAGATTATTCGACAGAAATGGTATCCCCGAAATTGGAATATTCGGAAATGGGGAAACTCCAGGAAGTGGTGCGGTGTGTCAAAAACGCAGGTGCTTTTGTCAATTCATCCTGTGGCATGCATGTCCATGTGGACGCATCCAATCATACACCAAGGAGTCTGAAAAATGCACTGACGATCATGTACTGCAAAGAGGATATTCTGTTCAAAGCCTTAAATGTACAGACGAGAAGGGAAGATGAGTATTGCCAGAAAGTCCGTCCTATGGTATTGGAGAAGATCCGCCGGATGCCAAACAGCACCATCACGATGGAAAAATTCAAAAGGGCATGGTATGAGGGAAATGACGGAAGCTCCGAGCATTACAACTGGACAAGGTATTATGCCTTAAACCTACATGCTGTTTTTTCCAAGGGAACACTGGAATGGCGTTGTTTTGAAAGCACCCTCCATGCAGGAAAAGTCCGGTCGAATATCACACTGGCACTTGCCATATCCGCACAGGCGATCAACCAATCTTGTACCCATGCAAAAAAGACGGAGATCGGGGATAACCCGGCATTTACGTTCCGCACCTTTCTGCTCCGCCTCGGATTGATCGGGGACGAATACAAAAATGTACGGAAGCATCTACTTGCCAATCTGGACGGGGATAAGGCATGGCGGTATGACAAAAGTACCTATGCCTGTCTGCAGAATCCAAGACGGACAGATGATGCGAGATAACAGAATAATGAGAACAGACAGGCCGGGTGGAAACATCCGGCTGTTCTTATGCAAAATGAAGAAAAAGAAGAAAGAGGTAGAAAACATGAAGAGTAAATATCGATTCAGGCGAATCCTTTCAGGGGTGATGGCGGCAGTCACCATCTTATCCACGGTCATTTCACCGCTGACGGTGTATGCTTCGGAAGAGTCGAAAGCGGCGGAACCGCCAGCGTATGAATCCGTAAAGGATCAGCTGGATGAAAATGAAGTGGTAAAAGCCACCGATCTGGAGCTGGAAGTCGGACAGGACTTTGCTGTTTCCACGGATTTTACAAATTTGGAAATCAAGGACGAAAGCAAAGTCAAAGTGACATTCCAGAAAGCAGAGAATGACGCCGGGGAGAACTTCAGCACCAGCCATGCAGACACTTACCATGCCGTTTATTATGTGGAGCCAGTCAACCAGAACCACCCGGTTTATCAGATTGGGAGAAACCTGATCGTAAAAGAGCCTGTGACAGCAGCTCAGAGTGAACCGCAGACAGAACAGGCAGTTACCGAAGAGGATACAGGTTCTGATGATGAGGAAGCTGCCTCGCAGGAAGAAACTGAGACAGTGCCTGTAGAAACAGAAATTGTTGAGCCGGAGACAGCTGAATCTGAAACAGAAGAACCGGAAGAAACAGAACCCGAATTTCAGGGTGGACTTTCTGAATCTGAGTTTGATGCCGCATTAGAGGAAGCCGAAACAGAAAATACAACCGATAAAGAATCCGGGCTGACACTCAGCGATGTTCTGGAGCAGGCAGGGGAACAGGATATTGACCTTATGGCAATGGAAGATGGGGAAACCGTTTCTTTCACCGCAGTCAATACCAGTACAAGAGCAACACAGGATGTAGATGTGACAAGAGGGACTGCATACTATTATGCAGACTACGGTCTGGGTTCTTATGTAACCTATAAATATACCGTAAAATTTGGAAACGTGTCTGCAACTGCCTACTGTGTGCAGCCGTCAAAAGCAGGACCTGGGGATGGTGTTTATAAGATCACCAAACTGGGTGACAGCAAAGCACTGGCAAAAGTATGCTACTACGGCACAAAAGCATCCGGCGAAAATGGATTTTTCTCAGAGAAACATCCTGATTTTTCCGCTGGAAAACAGTTTATCATTGTCCATCTGGCTGCGTCTTATGCCAATAACAGTAGTGACGCTTTTTCCGGTACGAATGCAACCGGACAGGCTCTGGCAATGGAACTCTACAATTATTGCATGAGCCAGCCGGAGATACCGGAAGTGGACATGAGTTTCTCCAATGCAGATGTTACCGCATATATCAGCGGCAACAGCCAGAGAACAGAAGAGATCACCTTTAAGGCATCCGAACTGCAGACCATCACCATGAAACTGCCTTCCGGTGTCAAACTGCATAATGTGACAACGGGAAAAACAAGCAGTGCAGGTGCATCCGTGGAGATCTGCGGCGGTACCAAATTCTACTTATCTGCACCGCTGACACAGGCAGTGGATGTCAAAGGGGAATGGTCTGTTACCATGAAGGGAAGCATCATCAAAGACTATTCCGCTTACAAGATCACAACCGGAAGCGAGACACAGGACCTTGCCCTGGTATTTGGCGAGGGCGTGACCGATGAGAAGTATGTAGATTTTAAAGTGTCATGGGTAAAACAGGCAACTCTGGAGATCGTAAAGAAGGACCGCAAGAGCAACAAAGCCATCGCAGGTGCAGTTTATGGCGTTTACAGTGACAAGGATGGAAAGAACTTGATCACAAAGATGCCGGCCACAGATGCCAACGGAGCTTCCAGCGTTACGATCACCAAAACACAGGATACCGTATACCTGAAAGAGATCTCCGTACCAAACGGATATCTGCTGGATACCAAAGCCTACGATGTGAAACTGGTCATCGGAGATACTGTAAAACAAACCGTTACCGATGCAGAGCAGATGGCAAGCCTGACTGTTTATAAATTAGGAGAAGTCCTGACCGGAGCAAAGGTAACTGATGATGGTGTTTCCTTTGTTTATACCGAGCAGAAACAGAAGAGTGCGGTTTACAATGTTTATGCCGCAGCGGATATTGTATCCGCAGACGGAACCGTCATTTATAAAAAAGACGCACTGGTCAAAGCCGGACTTACTACCGGGGATGACGGAAGTGTCACACTGGATAATCTATATCTGGGAAAATATGTGGTAAAAGAAATGCAGGCACCACAAAATCTGATATGCACAGGCGAAAGCCAGGAAATCACCCTTTCCTATGCCGGAAGCAATGTGGAGAAGGTCATGGGAAGCGTGACATTCAAAAATGACCGCCAAAAAGCAAGCGTAAGCGTATACAAACAGGATAAGGAAACCAGGAAATACCTTCCGGGCGGCACTTATGGCCTGTATGCCGGAAACGACATCAAAGCAGCGGACGGAACCGTTGTGGTCAAAAAAGATACCCTCATTGAGAAGGTAGTGACCGGAACAGACGGAAAAGCCGTATATCAGGCAGACCTGCCGATCGCTAACAGCTACTACATGAAAGAGGTTTCTGCACCGGCCGGATATACCAGAAACAGTGAGGATGTGTACTCTTTTACGTTCCAGTACACCACAGACAAAGAGGCAACCGTTTCTTTCAGCCACACGTTCCAGAACGAGCGTGTCAATGCGAAGATCAAACTGGTAAAAGAGGATTCCGAAACCGGAAAGACCGCACAGGGAGATGCAACCCTTGAGGGTGCGGTTTACGGACTGTATGCCCGTGAGGATATCGTTCATCCGGATGGACAGACAGGTGTCCTTTACCCGGCAGGAACGCAGATTGCAACCCTGACTACGGATACAGAGGGAAATGCAGAAATCGCAGACCTCTATCTCGGAAAGTATTACGTGAAAGAATTGACGCCGCCTGTTGGATATCTGGCAGACCCGGAAGAACATGATCTGGAGTGTAATGACGAGGGAGATCTGGTTCAGACGGTAGAACGTACCGCAACTTCTCTGGAAGATGTGATCAAACAGCCGTTCCAGGTCATTAAAGCAGCCAACAATGGTAAGACCGATGCCGATCTGTTAAAAGGTGTGGGATTCAGTGCATATCTGGAGAGCAGCCTGAAGAAAAATAAGGACGGTTCCTATGACTTTGCATCTGCAACTCCGGTTGTACTGACCGCAGACGGACAGACAGAAATGTTCACGGATGAGCGTGGATATGCATGCTCCATTCCGCTTGCATACGGAACCTACATTGTAAGGGAGACCACCACACCGCACAACTTCAAACCAGTCGATGACTTTAAGGTTGTGATCTCGGAAAACAATCCGGATCAGCCGCAGGTATGGCGTGTGCTTCTGGACGAAGAGTTTGAAGCAAAATTAAAGATCGTCAAAAAAGATGACGAGACAAAGAAATCTGTCCTGGTTCCGAATACTGAGTTTAAAGTATACGATCTGGATAACAAGAAATATGTGGAACAGGTGACCACCTACCCATCTACTATGGTACATAAATCTTATTTTACGGATGAGAATGGATACCTGATCCTGCCACAGAATCTGGCTTGTGGAAATTACCGCATCGAAGAAGTGACTGCACCGGATGGATACACCCACAGTGCCAATACCGTGGAAATCAAGGTAGACAGCGATACTGCATACCAGGAAGATCCGGTCAGCGGTGACCTGATCATCGAGGTGGAATTCGAGAGCCACCCGGCAAAAGGCAGACTGACCATCCACAAGGAAGGAGAAGTAGTCAAAGGTTTTGACAAGGATTTCACCTATGAGGAAGCCAGCCTTGCAGGAGCCGTGTTTGAGGTTTATGCCGCAGAAGATATCTATACCGCAGACCATCAGAAAGATGAGAACGGCAACCGTTATCTGGAATATGCCAAAGACACACTGGTGGCAACGGTGACAACCGATGAAACCGGAAGTGCCGTAGTAGAGAACCTTCCGCTCGGCAAATACCGTGTAGAAGAGAAAAAAACGCCGGAGGGCTACACCTGGAATGCCAAAGGCGAAGAAGTAACTTTTACCTATGCCGGACAGGATACCCCAGTCGTAGACGAAGAAGTGACTTTTACCAATGAACGCCAGAAAGTAAGCATCACCGTGGAAAAACAGGATGCAGAAACAGGAAGCACGGTAGCTGGAGCTACATTCGGTCTTTACAATAAGAACGAGATCAAATCCGGTGACAAGATTATTGTGAAAGCAGATACCTTATTACAGGAGATCACAAGCGATGAAAAAGGACAGGCACACTTCACCCTGGACCTGCCGCTTGGAACTTATTATGTGAAAGAAATTTCTGCACCGGATGGTTTTGTATCTTCTGACGAGATACTGGAATTTGATGCCACCTATCAGGGGCAGGACATTCCGACCATCAAGCTGAAATCTGTGAAGAAGAACCAGCCGACCACCATCGAGGTGACAAAATCCGACCTGACCACAGGCGTAGAGCTGAACGGGGCATCCCTTTCTGTTCTGGACAAGGATGGAAATGTGATCGACAGCTGGACTTCCGTAAAGGATGAGCCTCATGTGATCAAATACCTGACCGTTGGAAAAACTTATACCCTCCGTGAATCTCTTGCACCGCTTGGTTATTTAAAGACCACGGATGTGGAATTCACCGTTCAGGATACCGCAAAAGTACAGAAAGTGGAAATGAAAGACGATGTGCCGAAAGCCCTGCTGATCGTAAACAAGAAGGGTGAATTCCTTGATAAGATCACCCTGCTGGACAATGTCAAAGGCGTTGTAGAGCATCTGTTTGAGTACATCACAGGAAGCCTGTCAGACGTTACCTTTGAGATTTACGCTGCAGAGGATATCAAAGCAGCCGATGGTGTAAGCCCGGATTATTATGCTAAGGACGAGCTGGTGGCAACCGTGACTACTGATGCAAACGGTGTTGCAGAAGTATCTGACCTTCCGGTTGGAAAATACTATGTCAAAGAGGTGGGCACAGCATATGGTTATGTGCTGGATGAAGAACCACGATATGTAGATCTTTCCTACCGTGACCAGGATACCCCGGTTGTCGTATACGATGAGGACTGGCAGAACAACCGTCAGAAAGTAAAAGTGAACGTCCTGAAGAAAGAAAAGGATACCGACCGTGTATTAAAAGGCGGCATCTTTGGACTGTACACCAGAAACGACATCCTGTCCGCATCTGGAAAGGTGCTGATGGAAGCAGATACCCTGATCGAGTTAAAAACAACAGATGCAGATGGAAAGATTTCCTTTATTGCAGACCTGCCGATCGACGGAACATATTATGTGAAGGAGCTGTATGCACCGGATGGATTTGTCACCACCGGAGAAGAGCAGGAATTTGTTTTTGAGTACCAGGGGGATAAAGAAGTAGAAGCATCCTATGAATTTGTATTTGAAGATGAGCCGACAACCGTGGAGCTTTCCAAAACCGATCTGACCACGGGCGAGGAACTGCCGGGAGCCAGATTACAGCTGACGGATGAAAACGGGGCTGTTGTTGAGGAATGGACATCCACCAAGGAGCCGCACATCATCAAAGAACTGGTTGTAGGAAAATCTTACACCCTGACAGAAAACAAGCCGGCCGATGGATATGCCACTGCGGAAAGCATCACATTCACCGTAGAGAATACTGCGGGGATCCAGAAACAGGTAATGGAAGATGACGTGACCAAAGTGAAGATCAGCAAAACGGATATTACCGGAGATAATGAGATCGAAGGAGCCAAACTGACCATCACAGATGAAAATGGCAACATCGTAGAAACCTGGACTTCCGGTAAAGAGCCGCATTATATCGAAAAACTTCCGATTGGTAAATACACCCTGAAAGAAGAGCAGGCTCCAAACGGTTATGTCGTTGCAGAGGAGATCACCTTCGAGGTGGCAGATACCGCAGAGATCCAGAAGGTAGCCATGAAAGATGACACCGCAAAGGGACGTCTGATCATTGAGAAAACAGATAAGGATACCGGAGCAGCACTGAAAGATGCAGAATTTGAACTGAGGGATGCGGATGGCAAAGTGGTAGAAACCCTGACCACTGATGAAAACGGCCATGCAACCAGCGGACTGCTTGCAATCGGAACTTATAAGGACGGCAAATTTGATAAGGCAGCCACCTATTATCTGGTTGAGACCAAAGCACCGGAGGGCTATCAGCTGGATGAGACCAAACATGAGGTGACATTTACCTATGTAGATGACAAAACTCCAGTGATCGAAGTCATCCAGAAAGTGACGAACGAGAAGCTGCCGGAGGATACCCCGTTTGTAAGCAACCCGAAAACAGGCGATGACACCAACCTCTGGATTCCGGCCCTGTGCCTGATTCTTTCCGCAGGCGGTCTGATCGGCATGGGTGTGGCATCCAGAAGAAAGAAGAAAAAAGGGGGCAGATAGGCTGAAACAATTATATTTTGCGTATGGAAGCAACATGGATCTGGACCAGATGGCATATCGGTGCCCAAAGGCGGAGGTGGTAGAAATCGTCCGCCTGGAGGGGTATCGGCTGACCTTTGCAGCCGCAGGAAGCGGCCTTGCCACCATCTTCCCGGAAGAGGGAAGCCATGTGGACGGCGTCCTCTGGTCACTGACCGGGGACTGTGAAAAGAGCCTGGATCTTTATGAAGGCTATCCTGATTTTTACGACAAGCAGGAGATCACTGTCAAGAACAAAGATGGAAGAGAGATCAAAGCCATTGTCTATATCATGACAAAAGATTACATGCAGAACTTTAATCCGCCCGGACGGTCGTACCTGACTGGGATCTTAAAGGGCTGCAGACAGAACCAAATCCCGACAGAGCCGATCCTGAAAGCAGCAAGGAAACCGCCTGTGCCGGGAAAGACGCAGAAGAGTCAGCCAAAGAAGCAGAGAAAAGCCGGACAGGAACGATGAAGAAAAAACCAAAGACAGGAATCTTACAGAGGTTTTTCAAGATCATCTGCCTTGCAGTGACGCTGACAAGTGCCGGGTTTCTGATTTACCACATGGTATATCTTCCAATGGAGAACAAAAAGCTGGTGGCAGAGCTGAAAGGGAATTTCCCGGAGCCGGAAGCTCCGGGAGCCTCAGGCTCTGAAAAGAAAGACCAACCAGCTGGAAGAAAATGCCCGGTGGCTGCGGTAGACCTTGTTTCTCTTCGGGAACAATACCCGGATGTGCAGGGATGGCTGACAATACCGGATACCGGGATTGATTACCCGGTGCTTCAGTCCGAACAGGAGAATGGGGAGTTTTACCTGAAACGGAATTACAAAAAGGAATATGACATCAACGGAAGCCTGTTTTTACAGGCAGACTGTAAAGTGTCTGAAAGTCGGAACCTTATCATTTACGGTCACAACATGAACAGTGGGGCAATGTTCGGAAATCTGGACTTATATGCAGATGAAACGTACTATCAGGAGCATCCCTTTGCTTATCTTCAGACAGAGGATAGCATTCAGGAATACCGAATTGTCACGGTGCTGAAAGCAGACAGGAATTTGTTCCCATTCCAGCAGAAACTCGCAGATGCGGAGGCAGTGCAGGAATATTTAAAAGCAGCTAAGCAGAGGGAAGTGTTCGAAACCGGGGATGATTACCTGAAGTGTATATACGATAAGGTTTTGACGCTCGTCACGTGTTCATATGAATGGAGCGGTGCCAGGAACATCGTCCTGGCGGTGCCGGTTTCCGGGGCAGTGTGGAGTCAGAAGTGTTCGTAAGTACCAGAAAAGTGCAGAAAATGAGACAAATAATGACCGCACGGGCAGGGATGTGTTCAAAACAGGGGGATTATGTAAGGGTGTGCATTGGTAGTATTTAGGTTGAAAAAAGTGTCTGAAAGTACCAGAAAAGTGCAGAATGTGAGACAACTTATAACCCAGATCCGGCAGAAAGTGTTCCAGAAAGGAGCGTTTCCTGCCGTTATTATTTACTTGGAAAGGATGGTAACGATTATGAAACGATTTTATACAGCAGAATCCGTAACAGAAGGACATCCGGATAAGCTCTGCGACCTGATCGCAGACAGCATTCTGGACGCGTGTCTGAAAGAGGACGAAAATTCCAGAGTGGCCTGCGAGGTGCTGGCGACCAAAAGGAACATCATTGTAGCAGGAGAGATCACCAGCCGATTTGAGCCACAGGTGTTTGAAATCATCAAAAAGGTGCTGGAGAGTGCAGGCTATGAAGCAGAGGAAATCCACATGGATGCCCTCATCCACAAACAGAGTCCGGATATCGCCGGGGCAGTGGAGAGATCCAGAGAACGAAGGGCAGGGACTGTTTCTGTTCAGAGCGGACTTGCCAGCGGTGCCGGGGATCAGGGCATCATGATTGGCTACGCCTGCGATGAGACACCGCAGCTTATGCCGATGCCAGTGGTTCTGGCGAACCGCATTGTAAGGGAACTGTCTGCAAGCCGTAGAAGCGGATATATCACGGGAATCTTGCCAGATGGAAAGGCGCAGGTGACCGTGGAGTATGAAGATGACAGACCTGCCCGGCTGGATACCGTCATTGTGTCCTGCCAGCATGAAAAGGAAAAATCCCTTCGGAAGCTGGAGCATGAGATCCGGGAGAAAGTGTTACGCCCGGCACTCCGTATGCTGCCACCGGATGAGGATACCAAGATCCTGATTAACCCATCGGGCAGATTTGTGTGCGGAGGTCTGGATGCAGACACCGGACTGACCGGAAGGAAACTAATGGTGGATACCTACGGCAGCCTGGTACCGCATGGCGGCGGTGCATTCTCCGGGAAGGATTGTTCCAAAGTTGACCGTTCCGGGGCATACATGGCCCGTTACATCGCCAAAAACATGGTAGCTGCCGGACTTGCCAGCCGATGCCAGGTGTCCCTTGCCTATGCCATTGGGGTTGCCCAGCCAGTCATGGTGCAGGTGGATACCTTTGGAACGGGAAAGATCTGTGCGGATGACTGCCTCGCCGCAGCGATCCCTCTGGTGTTCGGGCTTACCCCAAGCCAGATCTGTGACACCCTGCACCTGAAGCGGCCAATCTACCGACAGAGTGCGGTGTTCGGGCATTTTGGAAGAAAGGAATTCCCGTGGGAGAAAACGGATAAGGCAGAGCAGCTCCGGGATACCGTGATGTAATGCCGTGGATTCCGGAAGAAGAAATCAAACGTGCAAGGGAGATCACCGCCATTGAATACCTGAAGAAATATCAGCCAAACCGTCTGAAAAAATCTTCAGCCAGAAATGAATGGGAGCTGACAGACCACGACAGCTTTAAGATTAACGAGCAGACCAGCCAGTGGCACTGGAAATCCAGAGATATCGGGGGCACCAGTGCTTTAAATTTCCTGATTCATGTAGACGGGTGTTCTTTTCTGGAGGCAGTGCAAATGCTGAAAGATGAGTATCCCACCTATATCCCTCCTCCAGTGGAAGCAAAGCCAAAGAAGCCATTTGTCCTGCCTACGGCCAGCCCAGACTGCCGCAGGGTGTTCCGCTATCTGAAAGAGCGGGGCATCAGTGGCGAGGTCTTACAGCGGTGTGTTCATTTGGGAATCTTATATGAGAGTCTGCCCTACCACAATGCCGTGTTCATAGGACGGGATGAAAACCAGGTGGCAAGATATGCTTTCCTGCGTGGGATTTACGATGCCAGCGGAAAGTCTTTTAAGATGGAACAGGCCGGAAGTGAAAAGGCATACGCTTTTTGTGTTCCGGCGAAATCGGGATGCAGACGGGTTGCTGTTTATGAAGCCTGTGTGGATGTGCTTGCCCACATGACATTGGAACAGAGACAAGGAAGCCGGGATAAGTACCGTCTGGAGCTTGGCGGGATCAGCGCACCAAAAGAAGGGCAGAGCCAGCGTAGCATGAAAAAGCCGCAGGCATTGGAACATTTTCTGTCCCAGCACCCGGAGATCACCGAGATCGAAGTGTGTACCGACAATGACTTTGCCGGACGGTGGGCGTGTGAACATATCCGAAAAGCCTACGAGGGAAGCTATCGGATCATCGAGAACCTGCCGGAAATCGAAGGGGCAGACTGGGCAGACATGGCAAAAATGGCTGCCCGTACACCGGAGAAACGGCAGAATAGGGAAGCGAGGTGATGCTTTGAAAGATAAAATAGAAGTGGGAATGCTGTCACCTCTGATGGCAGAGTTTATTCCGGACTATTCAGATATTGTGAATCTGGATGATGCGGAGCCATTGGAAGGACCTGACCTGGTGCAGTATCAGACATCCATCGCAGAAAAGGTTGACGAGATCAATCGGCTCGGTATGCCTGACAACCAGCCATGCAACCTGATCGATTATTTTGACCAAAACAAGGACATTAAGGAAAAAGTGGAACGCATTACAATGGCGGTAAAGGAACAGGAGGGCGTTTTATATGGCTGTGCAAACCTGACACTCCGGGAGAATCTGACACCAGAGGAATACCGTGTGGTGGGGCAGTATCTGAGAGGGCAGTACAGCGATGGCTGGGGAGAAAGTCTGGAACAGCGGGAGATCAAGGTAGACGGTGGTGAATTATACTTACATTTCTATGTTGGTGCCGGCTCGGATTTCCAGATACAGGTGAAAGCACCGGAAAACGGTGTGCAGGAAAAGCAGCCGGAACAAAAGCCGTCCCGTCCAGAACTTAAGCTCTTAGGGCATGACGGAAATATTTTCTCAACCCTTGGGGATGCCGCAAGACTGCTTAGACGTGCCGGGATGTCCGAACAGGCCAACGAAATGGCGGATCGTGTCCACAAGAGCAGCAATTACTATGAAGCGCTGGGAATCATCAGCGAATACGTGGAAACCGAGCTGTCGGACCACCGTGAACAGCCCAGAACGCCAAGAAAAGAAACACTGAAAAAAGAGGATACCTGCCGATGAGCAGTTCCATAAAGAAAAGCACTTCCAGAGAAATCTGGAAAATAAGCGACCGAAAGGATGATGCCTATGGGAAATACCCTGAAACTTGAAGATCTTTTAAAACCGGACTGTGTGCCGGATGAGTCTGCCGGAGGGGAGAACTGGCGTATCCTGCATGGAGATACCTTAAAACTGGTCAAAGGATTCCAGCCGGGGATCTTTGATGCAGTTATAACCGATCCGCCCTATGCGTCCGGGGGAACCAAGCAGAACGAACGCAACCGAACTACCAACCAGAAGTACAGCAGCATGAAAGCAGAAAATGCCCTGCCGGATTTTGATGGGGATAATAAAGACCAGCGTTCCTGGACCCACTGGATGGCAGAATGGCTGTACGATGTGCGGAAAGCCTGCAAGAGAGGGGCTCCGATCTGCCTCTTTATTGACTGGAGACAGTACCCGTCCATCACCGATGCCCTCCAGTGGGCAGGGTGGATCTGGAGAGGGACTGCCGTCTGGGACAAGGGGAACTCCCGTCCGCAGAAAGGCAGATTCCGCCAGCAGGCAGAATATATTGTATGGGGAAGCAACGGACCGATGCCGATCAACCGCCCGGTGTCCTGCCTTCCGGGTGTGTTCCGTTATGGGAATCCCCAGAACCGCATCCATGTGACAGAAAAGCCGCTCCAGCTGATGAAGGATGTCATCCAGATCTGCGAGCCGGGCGGCCTGATCTTAGACCCGTTTGCCGGAGCTGGCACGACCATCCTTGCGGCGACAGAGTCGGGCTATCAGGCAGTCGGCATCGAAGTGACGGATGCATATTATAAGCTGGGAAGCGACCGTGTCCGTATCGCACTGGAAGCCGGGGCAGAAGCAGAGAATAAAGAACCACAGTAACCGGATGTCTGCCAGACATCTGAAAAAAGGAAGAAAAGAATCCAGATGTCCACAAGACATCCACAGAGCCGGAATGCTTTGTGGGTGTTTCTTTTTGGAAAAACGCCGGGCAGAGGAAACTTGTCTGGTCAGGAAAGGAGATGGTCGTATTGGAACAGGCACTTGCTTATGTCTGCTGCTCTGCAGAAGAGGGAAAGACCAAAGTACAGCGGTACTGCCGGAAGATCTACGAACTGGGATATGTGCCGATCTGTCCGCAGTACAGCTTTTCCCCATTCCTTGATGATGGGGATGCGGAGGATATGCAGGCTATGCGGAGAATGTCCCATCAGATCTTAAGACGGTGCAGGATGGTGGTCGTCTGCGGAAAAGAGACCACCGGGACGATGAACACGGAGATCAGCATGGCTGACAGACTCCATATCATCTGTACCACGCTGGATGGGTTAAGCAAAATCAAAGAAAACGAATAATTCCGAAAAACGATAGGTTCAGAGGGGACGAAGCAAAATGCGACTGGTTTTGCAAGCATAGCGTTTGGATATCCAAACGCACTTTGGGGAGAACCCCAATCCCCCATATCGAGCCGTAAACAGACGAAAGGAGAACGAAGAAATGTTAGGATTTATACTTGGCACAATGACCGGAGGGGCAATGGGCGTGTTTGCAATGTGTTTACTGATCTCAGGAAAACGGGAGGATGAGGCACTGGAGCGGTGCCGGATGAAACCAAAGGAGATTATTGACCACGGCGTGTGCATCTGTTTTGTAAACAGCCAGGGAGAGGAACTGTTCCGTCTGGCAGACGGGGAAAGCCTTGTGCAGAATGCCCCAAATGGAGAGCGGAACGTATCCACCTGCCATTATCTGGATGCAGAATCTGCCATGATCGATGGGAAGAAATGGAACCTTCTGGAATTTGCGAAAGAGATGGAGAAAAGAGGAATCATGCTTGCCCCGATGGAACTGTGCCGGGTACCGGAAAGGGGGTGAGGCCTATATGAAGAAAAAGATTATTGCTGCAGCCGTAGCCATTGGCGTGCTGACAGGATTCCTGATCTGGAAAAACCGTGAAATGTAAGGAAACGATCAATAACCCGTTGGAAAGCAGGTGAAGAGATGAGAAAAAGAAACCATGTGATACCAGTCCGCCTCAATACAAAGGAGCTGCGTTTTCTGGAAGAGCAGGTAGAAAAAAGCGGCCTGTCCCGTGAGGAATACATCCGTTCCATTGTCATGGGCGGCGAAGTCCGGGCAAGACCCTGTGAACATCATACCGAACTTTTAAGGAAAGTATCCGGTCTGTGCAACAATGCCAATCAGCTTGCCCATGTAGCCAATGGATGTGGGATGGCAGGGGAAGAGAATATTCGGGAAATGCTCCGCATGACGAAAGAGACATGGAGGCTGGTCAAAGAGGAATGGTAGCCGATGGCATACACCAGTATCATCCCGGTCAGCCGTCTGGACAATTCCATTACTTACATTCGAAACAAGGATAAGACCACAAAGAAAGGACAAAGTGCCGGCTCTCTGGAAGAAGCTATTCAATATGCAATGAACCGGGACAAGACGGAGCGTTCCATTTTTGAGAATGCCATTGGCTGTGTCTGTGAGACTGCTTATCAAGATATGGTAGATACAAAGAAACGATACAACAAGATGGACGGGGTGCAGGGCTTCCATCTGGTGCAGAGCTTTGCCAAAGGGGAAGTCACCCCGGAACTTGCCCACCAGATTGGCATGGAGCTGGCAGAAAGACTCCTTCAGGGAAAATATGAAGCTGTCATCACCACTCATTTGAACACGGAGCATCACCACAACCATATCGTGTTTAATTCCGTGAGCATGGAAGATGGGAAAAAGTATCATAGTAACAGCAGGAGCTACTACGAGGATGTGCGGAAAACTTCGGATGCCTTATGCCTGAAATACGGCTTATCTGTCATCGAACCGAAAAACGGCAAAGGGAAATCCTATGCACAGTGGATGGCAGAACAGGACGGAAAGCCGACCTGGAGAACCTCGATCCGTCTGGACATCCGGGATGCTGTGGCAGAGAGCTTCACATGGAAACAGTTTCTGGAACAGATGAAGCAGAGGGGATACCAGTGGAAGCTGAACCGGAAGTACATTGCATTAAAAGCACCGGGGATGGAACGGTATATCCGTCTGCGGAGCCTTGGGAAGCATTACTCGGAAGAGAGCATCCGGCAGTGGATCTTGCAGCCCAAGAGCAGGATACCTGCTGGAAAAGAAGGAGATTCCAGATCCCCGAAAAAGAAGTTAAAAGGGATACAGGCCCTGTACTATTCCTATCTGTACCAGATGGGTGCCCTAAAGCAGAAGCCGAAAAGGATCTCCCCGGTGCTCCGGGCAGACATCCGAAAACTGGATGCCAGGATCGAGCAGATGGAATTTCTACAGAAGCATCAGATCACTACCCGTGAAGAGCTACTCGCCTACCGCACATCGTTGGAAGAGAGGGTACAGGCACTCACGAAAGAGCGGAAGCGGCTCTACCGGAGCGAACCGGACAGTGTCAGGATTGGTCAGATCACCGAAGAACTGAAGCCGCTTCGAAAGGATATCCGCATTTGTATCCGGATCGAACAGCAGTCCCAGGAGATGGAAGAAAAGATGCGTCTGGCAGAGCAGATCCAGAGACAGGAAGAAGAACAGACGGAGAAAAACAGAAAACCGAGAACAGAAAGCAGGTGAACAACATGAATTATGGAGGCGATGCGGCGGACCAGATCGTCCGGTATTCCCTGGACGGCGTGGACCACGGGCTCAGGCTTTCGGGTACGCTGGCAAAGCATCTGGCGGTATTTGTTGCCGCCGTATTAAAAGACCAGAAGAAAACGAGGGGCAAGACCAGAATGGTGCGGATGTTAAAGGAGAACAAGCCATTGAAGTTCTTCACTGTGCCATCTGACCGCCTGCGTGAATTCTGCAGTGAGGGCAGGAAACGAGGACTGCTCTATGTGATCATCCGGGATAAAAAGAACCCGGAGATGAGCGAGGTCATGGTCTTTGCCGATGATGCAGCCAAAGTCAACCGTGTCATGGATAAGATGAACCTTGATTTTGTAAGGAGCGAAGTCGGGGAAGCTGTCCATGAGGTAACCGCCGGAATGGAAACACCGGAAACCGAAGCAGTACAGGAAACTGTGCAGATGCCGGAGGGCGAGGTGCAGTTTGAAATCAGCGATCTGGACGAAGCATTCCAGGTAGGTGACATGGACTTTTCTGAAGAGGAAAAGAACCAGAATCATCCCGAAAAGGAGTTTTCCGAACCGGAAAATTTTATCCCGGTGCAGGAAGAGGGGGAAGAGAATCTGTCCGGCTCTTCCTTGCACAGCAGAAATATTTCTACCGGGCAGGAAAAAGGGACTGATGCAGGGCTGAGGGAACAGGAGCGTCCCAGTGTCCGCCGGGAGCTGGAGAACATCAAACGGGAGAAAGCAGAGGAATCCCAGAAGCGGAGCCGGGAAAAGAACCGTGGACCAAGGAAAACGCAGAAGAAAGCAAGAAATAAACGAAAGGTGAAAGCGAGGTAGGAGATGGACCTGACAAAATTTTTAGGGCAGGACTCGCAGGAGCAGTCCGCCCAGCGGTTATCGAAAGAAGAGTATGCCGCACAGAAAAAGCAGGAGAGGGAAGAAATCTGGGGTATGATCGATGGAAAGGCACAGGAGGTCTTCCAGAATGGGGACTCCTTAAAAGGATTCCTTGATTTTATGGGACAGTGCAAGCCGCAGAGGACAGACAACCTGTTCCTGCTTTATGCACAGAATCCGGAGATCCGGCAGGTCAAGACCTTTGAAAAATGGAAGGAAGAAGGCAAGGTAGTCAAGACCGGAAGCAAGGGATACAACTTCATTGTCGGACAGGAATATGAAAAGGACGGTGTCATCCAGCAGGGGTACTCCATCCAGAAAGCCTATGACATCAGCCAGATCCGTACCAAGCAGCCGGAAGAGGCAGAGCCAAAGCCGATGGACCAGCTGATGGAAGCACTGCTGACCGACAGCGAGGTACGGATTCAGATCGCAGACAATCTGCCGGATAAGGTACAGGCACAGTACATCCCGAACAAGCGGATGATCTATGTCCGAAATGGCATGAGCGAAAATGCAACGTTCCATTCCATCAGCCGGGAGCTGGCCTGTGCATCCCTTGACCATCACGATGGAAGCTACAGCCGGGCAGGGGTATCGGCACAGGCCTATTGTGCAGCGTATGTGACAGCACAGAAATACGGCGTGGATGTCTCCGGTTTTTCCTTTGACAAGGTATGCCAGATGCAGGCATTCGGACAGAAAGATCCGAAAGAACTCCGCTCCTTTATCCAGGATGTAAAGAGTGCAGCCTATTCCATTGGCAAGCAGGTAGACCGCAACCTTGGCAAAAGCGAGCAGGAATTTATGACCGATGAATTTGCCATCCCGGAGGAAAAAACGGAGAAACCTGCCAAGAGTAAAAAGTCCCCGGAACGCTGATAAAAAGGGGCTTTTCCGGCTCTTTTGCAGTAGCTTTCCGGGAGGAAGTGTGGTATGTTGTGGTTGAGAAAAAAGAGGAAAAAAAGGGGGCTCGCCTATGACAAGAATGCGATATGTAAAGATGGACCGGATCATGAACCACATGCTGATCCATGCACTCCGGGAAGTGTTCCGGCAGGAAAAAGAACAGGGGCTTCCGGTGGATACCACACGGGATCTGGTTCTGAAGCTGGCAGAGCAGGAAGAGGGAAAGCTCTACCTGACAGAAGCCGAACACAGCAAATCCGTGGAAGCCTTAAACCAGCTCCGGGACACATACCTGAAAAACGGACGCTATTCCGATGGGATCGACAGCGTCCTGTTAAAGATCATGAAATCCAGATACCGCCCATACCGTGGAAGGGGAAGATGAAGAAAGGATGTGGTACAAATATACAGAAATATGACACAAGAAAGAATAGAAGCCATGCGGAGAAGATATCCGCCGGGAACCGAGGTCACGCTTAACAGCATGGAGGGGGAGAGCCACATGCCACCCGGCTTAAAAGGTAAGGTGGATATGGTAGACGATGCAGGGCAGATCCACGTAAACTGGGAGAATGGAAGCAGCCTTGCCCTCGTTCCGGGAGTGGACAGCTTCCACATTACGGACCTGCCAAGAGCAGAGAGGCCCAAACAGCAGCCATCCCGGTAACAAACAGCCGGAAGTCAGACTGGGTGATTTGGCTTGCCGGACTGCCTGTCATCTGGTGGGTAGCAATCCTGCTTGCGGATGCCATCCAGCCGGGCAGGAATCTTTTCGAGCTGATGGAGGTTCTCACAGAAAAGCTGAACCATCCCTTCCAGTTTCATTATACGGAATATACCATCAAGTCGATGCTGGTCTGCACGTTACTTTACGCAGCCGGGATCGGCATTTTTTATTCCAGTCAGAAGAACTACCGCAGAGGGGAAGAACATGGCTCTGCCAGATGGGGCGATGCCCGGCAGATCTGTAAGAAATATAGCCAGAAGCCGTACTCCCAGAACATCCTGCTGACACAGAACTTCCGCATTAGCCTTGACACCCACAAGCACCGCAGATGTCTCAACATTCTCGTAGTGGGAGGCTCCGGTGCAGGAAAATCCAGAGGCTTTGCCCTACCAAACATCATGCAGTGCTGCTGTTCGATGGTCATCACCGATCCGAAAGCCGAGCTGCTCCGAAAGACAGGCGGTCTGCTGGAAAAGAAAGGATATGAGGTGCGTGTCTTTGACCTCATCAATCCCGACACATCTTTTTGCTACAATCCATTCGAGTATGTCCACGATGACAAAGACGTGCTCCGTCTTATTTCCAATCTGATACAAAACACCACACCCAAAGGTTCCCAGTCCTCTGATCCCTTCTGGGAGAAGAGCGAAACCGCACTGCTTCAGGCACTGATGCTGTATCTGCTCCACGAAGCTCCGCCGGAAGAACAGAACTTCGCCATGATCATGGAGATGTTAGGCTCGGCACAGGTAAAAGAAGAGGACGAGGACTACGAGTCCCCTCTGGACATTTTGTTTGACCGTCTGGAGATGCGGGACCCGGACAGCATTGCCGTCAAGCAGTATCACATTTACAAGCAGGCGGCAGGAGATGTATGCTCTAAGTGACTTCTTAATCATGGTTTTTGTCATGGTTAGTGAAGCAGTCACTTAGAGCATTTTCATTTCAGGAGGTACAGCCATGAGAAACGAGAAAATCACCCCACTGTATGAGCGTTTGAGCCGCGATGATGAGTTACAGGGCGAGAGCAACTCCATAAGCCATCAAAAGCAGATGTTAGAGGAGTTTGCCCGCCGGAATGGACTGCCGAACCCTACCCACTTCACCGATGACGGCGTATCGGGAACCCGCTTTGACCGTCCCGGCTTTCTGGCGATGATGGAGGAAGTCGAGGCCGGACGGGTGGAGGCCATCGTCATAAAGGACATGAGCCGCCTGGGACGCGACTATCTGAAGGTCGGTCAAGTTATGGAGATTTTGCGGCAGCGCGGTGTCCGGCTGATCGCCATCAATGACGGTGTGGACAGTCTGAAAGGCGATGATGATTTTACCCCGTTCCGCAACATTATGAACGAGTTTTACGCCCGCGACACCAGCCGGAAAATCCGCTCTGTGTTTAAGTCCAAAGGCATGAGCGGCAAGCACCTGACCGGCACCGTTATCTACGGCTATCTGTGGGACGAAAAGCGGGAACACTGGCTTGTGGATGAAGAAGCCGCCGCTGTGGTACGCCATATTTTCGCGCTTGCGATGGAGGGCTACGGCCCCTATCAGATCGCAACCAAGTTGTCAGAAGAAAAAATTGAAATGCCAGCCGTTCACCTTGCCCGCTATGGCGAGGGAGTGAACAAGAATAAGGCCTTTGCGGATATTTATCGTTGGAGTGCCTCTACCGTTGTTGAAATCCTGAAAAAACAGGAGTATTTAGGCCATACGGTCAATTTCAAAACCCGCAAGCACTTTAAGGACAAGAAAAGTCACTATGTTGACGAAAGCGAATGGACGATTTTTGAGAACACCCATGAGGCCATTATCGACCAGGAAACCTTTGACAATGTGCAGCGTATCCGGGGAAACGCCAGACGCTACCCGGACGGCTTTGGGGAGGCCCATCCCCTGACCGGCCTGATGTACTGCGCCGATTGCGGCGGCAAGATGTATGTTCACCGCACATACAACGGCAAGCGCGTCCCGCAGTACACTTGCGGCCAGTATGGGAAGTATCCTATCGGCTCCCTTTGCCCTACACAGCAC
>NC_021018.1:400676-402972 GCF_000210595.1 Coprococcus sp. ART55/1
TTTGCCCTACACAGCACCGTATCAAGGCCGAAGCTGTTCTGACCCTGATTGCCGATATGCTCCGGGCCATCGCGGAGTATTCCAGGAATGACCGGGCCGAGTTTATCCGCACCGTCCAGGAAACGCAGGTAGCCCAGCAGACCGCCGACATATCCAAGAAGCGGAAACGGCTGGCCGCCGCCCAAAAGCGGGCCGGGGAACTGGAAAAGCTGATTTGCAAAATCTATGAGGACAACGTCCTGGGTAAGCTGCCGGACGCCCGGTATGAGGCCCTGGACGCACAGTACGCCAAAGAGCAGGACGCCCTCAATGCGGAAATCGTGGAATTGGAAAAGGCTGTTACCGGCTATGAGCAGAGCCAGAAATCCGCAGAGAAGTTTATAGCCCTAATTGATAAGTATGAGAATTTTGACACTCTGACAAACACCATGCTCAACGAGTTTGTAGAGAAAATCCTTGTCCACGAACGCGCCCGAAAAGGCAGCCAGGACACCACGCAGGAAATTGAAATCTACTTCAATTTTGTGGGCCGGTATATCCCGCCCGCCTTGCAGCCGGTTCCCCTGACCCCGGAGGAACAGGAAGAACTGCGGAAGAAGGAGGAACGCAAGGACAGGCTTCACCAGAACTACTTACGCCGCAAGGCAAACGGCAAGCAGAAGGAATGGGAAGAACGCTACAACGCCAAGCGCAAGGTCCAAGTTGAGGCGGCAAAGGCCGCAATCCGGGCTGAGGACATGGAGAAAGGCATTTTTACCACCATCAGCCAGTTACCCAGGCAGGAGCCGCGCAAGGCCACTGTATCGGCCAGTGTCGCAGTTTAACCATCACAGTGCAAAGGAGGACGAACATGAGCAAATTGACTTACACCCGCTGCGGAGATTACTACATTCCCGACCTGAAACTTTCCGAGCAGCCGGAGGCCCCCATTGGCAAGTATGGCCGTATGCGGAAACGCTACCTGAAGGAACGCCGGCCCAGTCTTTACAGCAGCCTGATTTTGAGCGAAAAGCTGTACCCGCACCTATTGGAGATTGACCGGGCGGCGCGTGAACGGATGGACACCATGTTGCCCCGCATGATGGAGGCGGCAGGCGTCACCGAGGAATTGAAAGCCCGTGCCCCTATGTGCTGGGTGGGGCTGATGAATACGCTGAAGGCGCAGGCGGAGGAAACGATTTTACAAGAATTGATTTGTGTATAAGAATTAGAACAGAGTAGAAGTCGGAGATTTTATTTGATATTAAAAACTCCGGCTTCTATTTGTTTTCCTAAAAATCGCTCCGCCCAAGTATCCTTTTGAAAATGAGAAATGGGCTATTTTCTTGAATTGCTCATATTTGTGTGTTATCATAGGAATGATAAGTTTGGATTAACTATTTGGAGCGATGATAATGGAAAAAGTCAATTTCAATCAAGAATGGTACGGTACACAGGCCAAGGTATTGTTTCAGGATGATATTCGCATAGTCATTGATTATGGCTGCAATGGCCGGGGAATTGTTAAGAATTATAACCTTTTTGACGGAATACAACTATGTTTTCTGGATTTTGAAACGGATGAAGTAATGAAAACTCAAAAGTTCAATCCAGATATTATCCAAATCACACACTGTCAGGCTGGACGCTATGAATGTGAGTTTGCAAATCATACTGTGTCATATCTGCCAGAGGGCTATTTTAGCGTTGCAGCAACAGAGTATTTGCCGGTTTCCTTTTCTTTTCCTTTGGGGAAATATTACGGAGTAAGCCTTGTCATAGACCGTCAGGCACTTTCGGATGGAACACGTCGGATGATGCAGACAATACCCATTGACCTTCCTAAGATAGGAACCTCGCTGGGGCTTGAAACACGATGGTACGTCAGCGATACTCCACAACAGTTGCAGCATCTTTTTTCCGAGATATATGCTGCCGCCGAAACAGAACCTGTTGGATATTTCAAAATCAAAGCAATCGAATTGCTGTACCATATAGATCAGTTGACGCAGATTAACGGGTGCGATCTGAAATATTTTGATAAAAAGCAGATACAGGCAACAAAAGCTATTCGGGAATATCTTATTTCTCACATGGACGAGAAAGTATCTTTGGAGCAGTTGGCTAAAAAGGAGCATTTGAACCTTTCGGCTTTTCACATGGTATTTTCTCAAATTTATGGGGACACCCCGTATTCTCACCTCAAAAAATACAAAATGAATTTAGCGGCTCAATGGCTCTCGGAAAACAAAATGAAGATTGGGGATATTGCATTGGAATTAGGGTATAGCAACGCAAGCAAATTTTCTAAGGCATT
>NC_021018.1:403354-430513 GCF_000210595.1 Coprococcus sp. ART55/1
ACAAAGCTAACTGTTTGGTAGCTTTGGGCGATTTTTTGCCTTGTGCAAGAGATATGGAGTAGCAAGCAATTTCAAAGGTTGATAAAATGAATGGTGAGGTTAGAAGTTACTAACCTCACCATTTCACATTTTAAGGAGGGTTTATGCTATGTCAAACGCAAAGTCAAAACAGGCAAAACCAAAGACGGGTTTGGCACGATGCATGGAATTGGCTTCTGACAGAAAGGGCCTTGTATTTTTAGCTGCGGTTCTTTCGTCACTGGCGGCTATTGCTTCGTTCATCCCGTACATAGCGGTATATTTTATGATCCGCTCGATTATCGGTGTTTTCCCGAACCTTGACCAACTGGATATGGGAATGGTCATGAATTATGGCTGGCTGGCATTGGCCGGAATTGTGGCGAATATCCTGCTGTACTTTCTGGCTATTTTCAGCTCTCACATGGCAGCTTTCGGAACACTGTACGAGTTAAAAGTTCTTTTTGCAGATCATATTACAAAAATCCCGTTGGGGTATCATCTGACGATTGGCAGTGGCCGCCTGCGTAAAATCATGGATGAGAATATAGAGAGTGTGGAAGGGTTCATTGCCCATCAATTCCCGGATTTCGTGGCGTCTGTCACAGCCCCCATTGTCATGGTCATCATTTTACTGGCCGTTGATTGGCGGTTCGGGCTTGCCTCTTTGGTCGGTATCGTTCTGGCATTTGTTGCGGAGTTTATTGGCTTTGGCAGCGGCGAGATGAAAGAAAACATGGGCAAGTATCAAAAAGCCATGGAGGAAATGAACAACGCTTCTGTGGAGTATGTTCGTGGAATGTCGGTTGTGAAGGCATTTAACCAGACGGCATCCTCTTTCAAAAAGCTCAAAGAAGCGATTACCGGATATACAGAGTGGGTCCTGAAATTTTCCCTGGGCTGGCAGAACTGTATGCCCGCCTTCACCACAATCATCAATAATGTTTATCTGATCCTTGTACCTGTCGGAATTTTAATCGGCTCCAGGTCGGATGATTTTGCTGGGTTTGCCATGACCTTCATTTTCTATCTGCTCTTTGTACCCGCAATTTCCGGTGTGTTGAACAAGATCATGTATATCTCCGAGTCGTTCATGCAGATTGATGGGAATGTGGCGCGTATGGATGAAATTCTAAATATTCCTGAAATGCCAGAAACGAGCCATCCCAAGAAACCCACCAATGATGATGTTGCTTTCAAGAATGTCAGCTTTTCCTACACGGGAGACACACACGAAAAGGCGCTGGAGGATGTTTCCTTTGTTGCAAAGCAGGGTCAAATTACAGCCATTGTTGGGCCGTCCGGCGGTGGCAAGAGTACGATTGCCAATCTAATTTCTCGTTTTTGGGATGTATCTTCCGGCAGCATTACCATCGGCGGTGTAGATGTGCGCGATATGGCGGAGGATGACCTGATGCGCCATGTCAGCTTTGTGTTCCAGGATATTTTCCTGTTCAAGCAGAGTATCTTGGATAATATCCGTATGGGCAACCCTTCGGCCAGTGAGGAACAAGTGATTGCGGCAGCGAAAGCAGCGCAGTGCCACGAGTTCATCTCCAAACTGCCCAACGGGTATCACACGGTGGTCGGCTCCAAAGGCATCCATCTCTCTGGCGGTGAGCGTCAGCGGATTGCCATTGCGCGGGCCATTATCAAAGACTCGCCTATCATCGTTCTGGATGAGGCAACGGCGTTCAGCGACCCTGAGAATGAATACCTAATCCAGAAAGCCTTTGAAAAGCTGATGCAGGGTAAGACAGTTATCATCATCGCACACCGCCTCTCCACGATCCGCAATGCAGATAAGATCATCGTCATGGAGAAAGGACACCTGGTCGAAGAAGGAAAACATGACGAGCTGGTGACCGCAGGCGGACGCTATGCACAGATGTGGAACCACTATACAGAAGCGATTGGCTGGAAAGTCAGCGGAAAGGCGGTGTAACTATGAGCAGATTACAAAAAGCTCTCTTTTTATCAGACAAGGGTTACGCAGATCTGAAAACAGCAATCTTCGCCTGCACATTGACGAACCTGGCTATGCTTCTGCCGTTCTGTGTAACTGTTATGATTTTCAGTGAAATTCTGACACCCTTTGTCAGTGGCGGCTCCATTCAGTGGAACCATATCTGGATGCTGTGGGGCGCAGGTATTGTTTCGGCCATCCTGGTATTTCTGGCCGCCAAAAACGATTACCGCAAAACCTATATTGCCTCGTATAAGGAGTCGAATACGACCCGGCTGCGGATTGCGGAGCATCTTCGGAAACTCCCTATGAATTTCTTTAACACCAAGGACCTTTCCGAACTGACCACGAATATGATGGCAGATTGCAGCAGCATGGAGTCCCTGCTCAGCAGCACGATCCCTCCGCTGATTGCAAACGGCATCACGGTGACCTTGACCTGCATCCTGCTGGCCTTCTTTGACTGGCGGCTTGCTCTGTGCGTATTCATCACGGTTCCGATTGCCTTCCTCATTATCTGGCTCAGCCGGAACCATCAAAAGAAACTCTTTGAAAAGCAGGTTGACGCAAAACTGGCTGCTTCTGACCAGGTACAGGAATACTTGGAAGGCATGAAGATCATCAAGTCCTGCGGGCTGTCCGGCTCTCATTTCAGCGCGTTGGATAAAGCTCTACTGGCGATGAAAAAGATCGCCATCAAGGTAGAAATGGCTGTCGGCGTGTTTATGTCCAGCGCCAGCATGATTTTGCAGGCAGGTATTGGCATTACAATCTTTGTCAGCGCTATCCTCCTGACCAGTGGACAAATTGAACTGCTGCCTTTGCTCATGTTCCTGCTGATGGTCACGCGGATTTATGGCCCTATTTTGGCAATCCTGGCGAATTTGTCCTCGTTACTGAATTTGAATGTAGTTACAAGTCGTATGCGTACCCTGCTCACCACTCCTGCAATGGACGGTGACGGGAAAACGGTTCCGACCTGCGATATTGAACTTTCCCATGTGACTTTTGCCTACAATCAGGAAGATGTCATCAAAGATGTTTCCTGCAAAATCCCCCAAGGGAGCGTGACTGCCCTCGTTGGGCCGTCCGGTTCCGGTAAAAGCACGATTTCCAAACTGATTGCCCGGTTTTGGGATGTTCAGCAGGGCAAGATCACCGTGGGCGGCAAAGACATCAAGAGTATGGAGCCGGAAAGCCTCATGTCTTATATGTCCTTCGTGTTCCAGGATGTGACCCTGTTCAATGATACGGTTATGAATAATATCCGTCTTGGCAATCCAAACGCAACAGACGATCAGGTAATTGCTGCTGCCAAAGCCGCCTATTGTGATGAATTTGTCCGGGAGATGCCGGACGGGTATCAGACGGTTCTCGGTGAGAACGGCAGCACTCTTTCCGGCGGTGAGCGCCAGCGTATTTCCATCGCCCGCGCCTTGTTGAAAAACGCTCCCATTATTCTGCTTGACGAGGCAACAGCATCCCTTGACCCGGAGAATGAGGTTCTTGTGCAGAAAGCGATTGCAAAACTGGTGGAGGGAAAGACAGTCATTATGATTGCCCACCGGCTTCGTACTGTGGTGGACGCCGACCAAATTCTTGTCCTTGATAACGGAAAGTTGGTAGAATATGGAACCCATGAGAAACTGATGAAGAAAAACGGCCTGTATCATAAGTTGTTCCATATCCAGCAAGAGAGCCTGGGTTGGGCGGTATAACTTTTGCAATCAAGAGGCATTTGCACAGGAATAAACCGAATAAGCCAAGCGATCCTGCCCCGCAAGACGGGGAAAGAAAAAAACCGTTGCAGGGCAGGCAGCTTCGTGCGCTCATAATGGATTTTCCGGGTACTGCGGCGGTTTTGAGTAACATCAAGGCCGCCGTTTCTTATGCCCTCAACAAAGGAGTGACGCCCATACGTTGACACGGCGGCTTTAGGAGGGAGCCGCCATGAAGCACACTGACCGCCGACAAATTCAGACGATATTTCACTACCGTCAAAAAAAGCCCGGCCACCGGACAGGCCCCGTCTGGCAGCCAGTGCGAAAATTGTCACAATATAACTGAATACCGTGTTTTTTGCGCTCGAATAGCTTCATGCTGTCCGGGCGTTTTTTCATACCTATGGGGCCGGAACATCGGGCCAACATGGCCCGAACCTTGCCCCCGGTGCCGTTCCCCGCCACCTCGTTCAGATTTTCCCGCAAAAATCTGAACGGAGGAAAGGCCGATGGAAGTCACCATCAATTATAACGGACAAGCTGTGACCGTGGAGGTTACGCTGGAAGTCTATGAATTTCTTGACCGGGCCGATCACAAAACGGAGAACCTGTTCCATGAACAGCGGCGGCATTGGGATGGCCGGGAGTTTGACGAGTACATCATTACCACCGAGGGTGTAGGAGCCTACGGCGAAACGCCGGAGGAATACCTTTGCCGCATGGAAACGCTGGGCGAGCTGATGGCCGTCCTGGACACCTGCACCGAGGCCCAGCGCCGCCGGTTCCTGCTCTATGCCCTGGAAGGTTTGAGTTACGCGGAGATTGGAACGATTTGCGGCTGCTCAAAGTATTCTGTCCGGGACTCCATTATCGCGGTCAGAAAAATTTTCAAAGATTTTTTTGAAAACAGACCCCACGAATGACCTGTTTTCGGGCTACCAAGTGAAAGGGATTGTTTCCCTTATCCCAGCGGGAGGCGGACAGCGGACAAGCTGCCCGCCTCTCCGATTTTCAGGAGGTAAGCCTATGAAAACAATCAATCTGCGGTGGATGTATCCCCACTACCAGCATGACAAGTTTGTGGATGTTACGGACGAGGTATGGGCAGCGATGTATCAGGCCCAGCGGGAGATGGAGAACTATGAGCGCCGGAAAGTCTACCACAGCGCCTACTACTCTCTGGACGCATACAGCTGGCTGGAAAATTACGCACTGGAACACAGCAGATCGCCGGAAGATATTTTGCTGGAACGAGAAGAAATGACCACCCGCCTGCGCCTGATAGCAGCTCTGCCGGTGGCTATGGATCATGCCACTCCGACACAAGCACGCCGTGGTCACGCCTACTATATTGCTGGTATCAAGCAGCCGGAAATCTCTCGGAGAGAGGGCGTCCACAGCAGCAAGGTCAGCGTTGCCATCCATCGTGGTCTGCGAAATATGCGCCGCTGCTATGCTGACCTTTTTCAAACAGAGTGAGGGCGTGCCTATGCAGACCATCAATCTCAAACAATATTATCCATTTTGCAAAGAGGACATTTTTGTGAGGTGTCCGATGAGATCGTCGAAGCGTTTCTTCTGGACAAGAGAGCCGAGGCCGCCAGAGATCGCAAGATGTTCCGGCATAAGGCGTTTTATTCCCTCGATTGTAACGATGGAATCGAAAATGCCGCCATCGGCTGGGCGCAGCCATCGCCGGAGGACTACCTGATAGAAAAAGAAGAATTAGCCGAATACGAAGAACTGATACGGCGATTGTACGAAGCCATTTCTTTCCTGCCGCCTATGCAGGCTCGCCGTGTCCATGCCCGCTATATGCTGGGTATGAAAGTGAAAGATATTGCCGCAATGGAGGGTATCACGCCATCACAGGCGGGAAAATCCATCCATGCCGCACTGCGGAGGCTGCACCGGTACTTTGCGCGTCAGAAATGGACGGTCAATCTATGAGTATTTCCAAAGAAAAGAGGTGCCTGACATGAACGAAAAAATTACAGCCCACCCCCAAAAAGAAGAACGGGAGAAAGTCCTGAAGGAGATTCGGCAGCTTGAGAACCGCCAGAAGATTTTGGAGAACAAGCAGCGGAACGAGGAACGCAAGGCCCGCACCCGCCGCCTGATTGAGCGTGGGGCCGTTTTGGAGGGCATTTTCCCTCTGGCCCCCGACCTTCCCGGCGCAGAGATTAAAGCGTTCCTGATTGCCCTGTCCCATCTTCCGGGGGCTGCGGAATTGACTGCAAACCTGCCAAAATCCGGGGACACGCCATAAGTCCCTTGTTTACAAGGGCGCACTTATACACCGTTGCCGGTGCTGTGCGCCCTGCCGGGGGCTGTTGCGTACTTCGTCCGCGATGGGGCGCTACACTCCCCAAACCCCTTGTGCGCCCCGCGCAGCCAAACACCCGCTTCGCGTTTGTTCGGCTCCACGGAGCCTGAAATATCCCCACCGAAAGGAGGTGCCACTCATAGATTTTTGCCATATTCCCGTCAGTATCATCAAGCGCAGCGAGGGCCGTTCCGCTGTTGCCGCAGCCGCCTACCGAAGCGGAACCAAACTGACGAATGAATGGGACGGCCTGACCCATGATTACACCCGGAAGGGCGGCGTTGTCCATGCGGAGATCATGCTGCCCGCCCACGCCCCGCCAGAGTTTGCAGACCGCTCCACCCTCTGGAACAGTGTGGAGCAAATCGAGAAAGCCAGGGACAGCCAGCTTGCCCGCGAGATCGAAGCAGCCCTGCCCCGTGAACTGTCCGGCGAACAACAGCTTGCCCTTGTGCGCGCCTATGTGAAGGACAACTTTGTAGACAAAGGAATGTGCGCCGACTTTGCTATCCATGACAAGGGAACCGGCAACCCCCATGTCCATATCATGCTGACGCTCCGGCCTCTGAAAGAAAATGGACAGTGGGGCGCAAAGTGCCGCAAGGCATACGATCTGGACGAGAATGGACAGCGTATCCCGGATGGAAAAGGCGGCTGGAAAAATCATCGGGAGGATACGACCGACTGGAACGATAAAGGGAATGTGGAGATTTGGAGGGCAGCGTGGGCGGCCTACACCAACCGGGTGCTGGAATCTGCCGGTAGACCGGAGCGTATTGACCACCGCAGCTACAAGCGGCAGGGCATTGATAAAATCCCCTCTGTCCATCTGGGGCCAGCGGCCAGCCAGATGGAGAAGCGCGGCATCCGCACAGACAAGGGCGAAGTAAACCGGCAGATCGCTGCCGACAACAAGCTGCTGAAAGAAATCAAAGCCCGCATTACCCGTCTTTATCGCTGGTCGAAAGCCGAAGCAGAAAAACCGGAGGGCCAGCAGCCCAGCATGATTGACTTGTGGGAGGCCCAGCAGCAGCTCAAGCGGCCCGACACCCGCACCGGCAAAATCCGGGCTTTACAGGAGAGCGCCGCCCTGTTCAGCTTTTTGCAGGCAAACGGCATCCAATCCATGCAGCAGCTCCATGAAAAAATCGCAGATATGAACACCCGTTACTATGACCTGCGGCGAGAGATCGTCAAGGCTGAGCGCCGGATCGCTGTCCTCACCGAGCGCGGGGAGATGTGGGCGCAGTACAACGAGTATAAGACTGTCCACAAGCAGCTTGCCAGGGTAAAGCCGGAGAAGCGGGAACTGTTCGAGCAGCGCCACAGCCGGGAACTGATCCTCTATGACGCGGCGGCCCGGTATCTGAAAGAACTGAAAGCCAGCGGCGAGGAAATCACCCCGAAGGAATGGCGGCGTGAGATCGACCTGTTGACCGCCCAGAAACAGGTGGACAGCATCGACATGAAAGCTATGCGGGAGGAGCTAAAAGCTGTGGAACGGCTCCGCAAGGCCGCCGACCAACTGGCCCGGCAGGAACGGGACAAGCCCCGCGACCGGGGGCCGGAGTGGTAAAGGGTACGGCGCTTTGCCGACCCCTTTCAGGTGAGTCGCGTTTCACGACACCCTTTTGCACACAGAAAAACCGCCGTACAGGTTTCCCCATACGGCGGCAGATGGTTTATTTGCCGAACAAGTCGCTGTGCGACCCGGTGCGGGCAAGCGTCAGCACCAGCACATCATCCTCGATACGGTAAATGAGCAGCCAGTCCGGGAGAATGTGACATTCCCGATGGCCTGCCCAATCGCCGGACAGGTCATGGTCACGGTTCTTATCCGGCAGCGGCTCGCCCATCGCCAGCAACGCTACGACCTGCTCCAGCAGCTCAATCTTCAAGCCACGCTTTATGGCTCGTTTGTAGTCCTTTTTGAAACTGGTCGTGTACTTGACGGTATATTTGGTTTCTTTCATCTTTTCAGGTCAGCAAATAGCTCGTCAAGGTCATTGTAGCCCTTTACAGACGGGTCTTTTGCAATCCTTTCCGCTTCCAGCATGGCAGCAACCGTTTCTTTGTTCGGCTGTTCCAGCCTTACTTCAAAGGGAATGCCGCCTTCACGAAGCGACTGACGCACAAAGATGTTAAACGCCGTAGTCAGGTTCATGCCAAGTTCAGTAAACAGTGCGTCCGCCTGTGCTTTCAAATCTGCGTCCATGCGGATACTGATGTTTGTGGTATTTCCAGCCATACGATCAACCCCTTTCTGCTGGCAATTATAGTATATGCCATTTGCACGAAGAAAACAATACTTTGCACGAATATTTAATAATAAATTCATTCAAGGAGGTTACCGGCTTTATGAAAGAAATCATTTATGAAGAACAATAAGTCTGAACCTATCCCAGTCATGGATTACCGCCAGTACCGCAGAGTGCGGAGGCTGGTGCATGAGTGCTGTAACTACATCGACGGAAACTGTATCGCCCTGGACGATGGGGAGGAATGTGTCTGTGTCCAGTCTATTTCCTACTCCCTGTTGTGCAGGTGGTTTCGGACGGCGGTATTGCCGCAGGATAAGGAACTGGAAACGGCGCTGTTCCACCGGATGAATGCGAAGAAATGCGCCGTATGCGGGGCGCTGTTTACCCCCGGTTCCAACCGGGCCAAATACTGCCCGGAATGTGCCGCACGCATGAAGCGGATCAACGCTGCAAAGCGCAAGCGGAAACAACGGGAGAAATGTCACGCTTTAGGGGCTGAAAAACCCTTGTAAATCAAGGATTTTTTCGAGGGTGTCAAAGGCAGGCTGATAGATTTATCCTCCGACCCCTAAAACGGCCTTAAAATGCGTACAGAATCCCAAGAGAAACCCCAAGGAGGAAACCTATGTCAGACAATCGAAAATATTACTACCTCAAGCTGAAAGAAAACTTCTACAACAGCGAAACGATGGTTATTTTGGAGAGTATGCAGGATGGCCTGCTGTACTCCAATCTGCTGCTGAAAATGTACCTCATGTCACTCAAAAGCGGCGGTATCCTCATGCTCAATGACCATCTGCCCCACACGCCCCAGACCATCGCCACCTTTACCCGCCATCAGGTGGGGACGGTGGAACGGGCCTTGAAGGTGTTCCTTGAATTTGGCCTTGTGGAGATTTTGACCGATGGGGCCTACTACATGACCGACATCCAACTGCTGATCGGCCAATCCTCTACCGAGGGGGAACGGAAAAAGAAAGAGCGTATGCGATTGAAGCGTCAAAAACTGCTCCCATCCGGCGGGGCGGACATTTGTCCACCATATAGCCAGGGGGACATTTGTCCACCAGAGATTAGAGATAAGAGATTAGATATTAGAGATAAGAGTATAGAGAATAGAGAGAGTGAGAGCGCCCGCGCCTATGGCCGTTACCAGAATGTTTTCCTGACGGACGAGGAACTGGCAGACTTGCAGGCCAGTTTTCCCACTGTATGGGGCCAGTACATCGAAAAGCTGTCCGAATACATGGCCTCTACCGGTAAGCGGTATCAGAGCCATGCCGCCACCATCCGGCGCTGGGCCGGTGAGGACGCGAAAAAGGCGGCCCCGCCCACCCGCAACCGTGATTACAGCGTAAAGGAGGATGAAACCGTATGATGGAGATTACCGCAGAAATCCGGGCGCTGATCGACAAGGCAGCCGCCGGTATGGAACTGGCCGGGGACGAGTACATAGACCCGGCAGACGGCCTCATTCACTGTAAAAAGTGCGGCGGCCAGAGGCAGACCGTTGTGCCATGCTTTGGGAAACCCGGCTACTTCATGCCCCGCTGTATCTGCCAGTGTCAGCGGGAGGCCGAGGAACAGCACAAAGCCGCCGAGGAACGGCAGCGCCGCATGGAGCGCATCAAGCGCCGGAAGGCACAGGGTTTGCAAGACCGTTATCTGTACGACTACACATTTTCCAATGACAACGGCCAAAATCCCCTGATGGACAAGGCCCGCGCCTACGTGGAGAACTGGAAGGAGGCATACAGGAACAACACCGGCCTGCTTCTGTTTGGGGATGTGGGAACTGGCAAGTCCTTTTTCGCCGGTTGTATCGCCAACGCCCTGCTTGACCGGGATGTGCCGGTGCTGATGACGAACTTTCCCACCATCCTGAACCGTCTGACGGGAATGTTTTCCGAGGACAGGGCCGACTTTATCGCCAGCTTTGACGAGTACGACCTGCTTATCATTGACGATCTGGGTGTAGAGCGCAGTACCGAATATGCTATGGAGCAGATGTTTTTCGTCATCGACAGCCGCTATCGCAGCCGCAGACCCATGATTATCACAACAAACTTGAAACTGTCCGAGCTGAAAAACCCGCCTGATCTGGCCCACGCCCGTATCTATGACCGTATTCTGGAACGGTGTGCGCCGATTCTCTTTGACGGGAAGAATTTCCGGGAAGAAAATGCCGGTGCTACCCGACAGGCAGCAAAAGACATTGTAAACAGTAAGCACGATTGATTTTTTACCGGGCGGCACAGACCCGTTCGGAGAAAGGAGCGCCATGAACAGAGAACCCCGTACTATGCAGGTGGCAGACGCCGCTACTGCGTCCAGAGCGCCGGAAAACACGCCAGCGATGGTAAAGAAAATCGGCAAGACAACCTACAAGGTTCATGTCCATTTCAGCAATACCAGCACAGAAACCATGAGTGATAAAATCAAGCGTATGCTCAAAAATGAAATTCAGCAGATGTGACAGACTGATAAACGAAGCCGCCTTGTGCTAAACTGATGATGGTACGCACCAAAATTTTTGTCAAGGAGGATACGAAAATGCTTTACACAGAAAAAGAAAAACATGAAATTGAGCGGGTAAAGGAGGTCTTTGCGGAACATCTGCGGCAAAGCCCTGATTTTGAACTGCTCTGGTCGGACAAGGTAGGCTATGTCTGGCTGACGATTGGCGTCAATCCACTTTATGTGGATACTGGCATCAGGATAGAATCAGCTGCTGATCTCTGCGGCAGGTGTTTGGATGATGTTGCTACGGATGTTTTATATATGACGGGCAACGATCATGCACTGGAAGCCGCCGATCCGCTGGAATTGGCCGAAATCAAGCGGCGCTGGGAGCTATATATCAACCAGCTGCCGGACTATGCGTATCTCTGCAAAGACCTGCTGGACGGAAAAATGTAAGCTGTTAAACGAGGTGTCAGGAGCCATACAGTGCTTCTGGCACCTTTTTTGTGGATTTTTTGTGAATTTGATTAAAAAGTCCTTGACAATTTGTCTCTGGAAAGACCGCCAAGTCCATCCTGATCAGTGTAGGTGTCCGGCTGGCAGCCTTCAATCTGCCGCAGATCGCCAAGCTGACCAATACTGATGAACTGGATCTTTCCAGCATGGGAGAAAGAAAAGTTGCCCTTTTCTGCTGTATCCCGGATGCAGACACCTCTTTGAATTATCTGGTAGGCATGATCTACAGCCAGCTTTTCCAGACGCTTTATTACATGGCAGACCGTGTGCATGGCGGTGCCCTCCCGGTTCCGGTCAACTGCATCATGGATGAGTTTCCAAACGTATCCCTGCCAAATGAGTTTGAGAAGATCCTGGCAACCTGCCGATCCCGTTCCATTTACTGCAGCATCATCATCCAGAACATGAGCCAGCTAAAGGCTCTGTTCAAGGACTCCTGGGAAAGTCTGGTGGGCAATTGCGATGAGTTTTTATACCTGGGCGGCAACGAAAAAGAGACACACAAATATGTATCAGAATTACTGGGGAAAGAAACCATAGACACCAATACCTACGGGCAGACCAAAGGAAAATCCGGCAGCTACTCCACCAACTTCCAGCAGAGCGGAAGGGAGCTGTTACAGCCGGATGAAGTCCGTATGCTGGACAACCAGAATGCCCTTCTGTTTATCCGTGGGGAGCGGCCCATACTGGATGCCAAGTATGACCTGATGAAGCATCCCAACATCCGGTATACCGAGGACGGCGGTGCCGGACCGTTCAACTATGCGAAAGCACCGCTGGCGCATGACGATTTTATGTTTGATGAAACAAGATATGACGATTACGAACTGCTTCTGGATGAGGACATCATCGGGGAGCTTTTTTGATGGGAGGAATGCCAATGAATTTACTGAAAAATAAGAAACACACAGAAACCAGGAAAGAGACCGCACCGCTGAAGATGAAGAGAGGGCAGAAGAAACTGTTTGCTCTGTATGCAGTCATGGTACTGTCGATCTGCATTGGGGCGACCTGCGTTTATGCCGCAGGCGATCCGCTGACCGTAGTCAATAACCTGTCCACGTTTATCTTTTCCCTAATCCGTGCCATTGGCCTGATCCTGCTGGGATTTGGTATCGTGCAGGTCGGCCTGTCCTTAAAGAGCCACGATCCGAGCCAGAGGGCAAACGGATTTCTGACACTGGCAGGCGGTATCATCATTACTTTTGCAAAAGAGATCCTGGACCTGATCATGGGATAGGAGAAGAGACCAGAAGGGGAGCCATGCGAAATGCCGGCTCCCTGTTCACTTTTGCAGGATGGGAGGTGAAACTGTTTGAGTGATAACTGGATCGTACAGAATCTAAATTCTGCCTTGCAGACCTGGAGCGACAAGCTGGCTGAGATCTGGACACTGCTGACGCAAAGCCCGGAGAATTTCAAGGGCGGGGCGATCTGGAGCGTGATGACGAACATCAACGGTGGACTGAAAGCCATCGGGTACGGCCTGCTGGTTCTGTTCTTTGCGGCGGGGCTTGTGAAAACCTGTGGGAGCTTCACGGATGTGAATTTCTGTTAGAGAACATATACAACTGAATACGGATTTATCCGATGGCAAGCACTTGCAACTATCCGAGAAAAGAACGGATATATGCAGGTGCTTTTCTTTTTCAAAAAATCAGAACACAGTGTCCAAAATCGGCTATCCGCACGGGCTGTAAGGTAGGGGGCAAGTCTGCCCGTCTGTACCTTGAAAATTTCACAGCAGCCGCCAGAGGGATACCTGCCGCAACGGACAGTGCCGCCATGATACGAGCGCACCCATTGCTTAATCCATGCACAGCATAGGCAGAGGCAACGCCGCTTTGGGAAAGCGTGGAACTGTATGGAATGGCTGTGCTTACATATCCCCGTCCTTATGGCGGAGATATAAAAATTTTAAGGAGGTCGAATGCCTATGGACAAGTATGCAACAACCAGACGAAAGCGGAAGGAGGACGCCCATGCAAAAGCTGAACATGGTGGACGCAGATACCTTGCTCTATCAGCCGCTTGACAAGCCACGCTTTGTGGTGGACGGTCTTATCCCCACGGGGCTGATCCTGTTCTGCGGCTCACAGAAAATCGGCAAAAGCTGGCTCATGCTGAAACTCTGCTTATGCGTGTCGGCGGGGCTGCCTTTCTGGGAGATGGAGACACGGGCAGGCGATGTGCTGTACCTCTGTCTGGAGGATACCTTTTTCCGCATACAGGACAGGCTTTTTCGTCTGACAGACGAGGCGGACAGCCGCCTGCACTTCGCTGTGGCGAGCTGCAAGCTGACGGACGGGCTGATCGTGCAGTTGGAGGACTATCTGAAGGAGTACCCCGACAGCAGGCTCATTGTGATTGACACCTTGCAGAAGGTACGCACCGCCTCAAAAGACAACGCCTATGCCAGTGATTACGGGGATATTTCCCAGATTAAGGAGTTTGCCGACCGGCATTCCCTTGCGGTCATCGTTGTCCACCATATCCGCAAGCAGAACGACAGCGATGTGTTCAACAAGGTATCGGGGACAACAGGGCTGACGGGGAGCGCAGACGCTACCTTTGTACTGGAAAAGGAAACCCGTGCGTCCGACACCGCAAGGCTCTACTGTGTGGGCAGGGATATTGAGTATCAGGAGTTTGTCCTGCGTTTCAGGGAGTGCAGTTGGGAGATGGTGGAGCGAAAAGGTCAGGAGCAGCTTGCGAGGGAAAGCATACCGCCTGTCCTTTTTCGGCTCGTAGAGTTCATGCAGGACAAAGAAAACTGGTGCGGCACAGCCACGGAGCTTCTGGCGGCGATGAAAGAAACAGACACCCCACCCACCGTCATTACCAAGTGGCTCAATGAGTATCGCACGACTTTCTTAGCGGACAACCATATCGGGTATGCGTACCGCAGGAAGAAAGAGGGCAGGCTGATTGCGCTCACAAAGCAGTCGGGTGACAGTGATGACGGTGGTGACGGCGATGTCGGGATACCCCTTGCGTCTGTCACTGACACCACAGCAAAGTGAAATCTATCGCTCTTGCCCTACGGGTGGCAGGCGTGGCGGAGATGACAATGCTTTTTCGATATGCGCCCTGCCACCCTGCGGGAGAACACCCCGCAAACGCTCCGTGCAGGCGTGGGCTTTTCTCGCTTCCCTCGGCTCGTAAAGCCACCCCTGCGGCTGAAAAAACCGCCCCGGTTTTTACAGCACGCTTTTGCAGGGTGTAACACACTACACCTTGCAGGCAAGGAGCGTGTGCCAGACGTTCCCTCTGGACTCCCTTTATGCAGGGCTTGCGCCCTGCTCCCCGTCGCCTACGGCTGCGGGAAAAGGCGGTGCCGGTGACAGTGCTGTGCCATCTGGGAGGGTATCCCATTACCACCGTCATCACTGTCACCACCGTCACCGCCCAAAGAACACCCGCCGAAAAAAGAAAGGAGTTGAACGCTTATGCCTTACGCAATCCTGCGTTTCCAGAAACGCAAGGCAGGCTCTGTGGCTGCCTGTGAACGCCACAATGAACGGAAGAAGGAGGCGTACAAGAGCAATCCCGATATTGATATGGAATGCTCCAAGTACAACTATCATCTTGTGCCGCCGCCACGCTACACCTACAAAAAAGAGATTAACCGTATGGTGCAGGAGGCAGGCTGCAAGGTGCGCAAAGACAGCGTGATGATGGTGGAAACCCTCATTACCGCCTCTCCTGAATTTATGAACAGCTTACCGCCAGAGGAACAGAAAGCCTACTTTGCTATGGCTTTGGACTTCATAGCGGAGCGTGTGGGAAAGCAAAATATCCTCTCTGCTGTGGTGCATATGGACGAGAAAACACCCCATATGCACCTTTGCTTTGTGCCGATTACGCCAGAGGGAAAGCTGTCTGCCAAATACTTTTTAGGCAACCAGAAGTCTTTATCCGAGTGGCAGACCGCCTACCATGAGCGTATGTCCGCACGGTGGAATGAGTTGGAACGGGGGCAGTCCTCAATGATTACGGGGCGAAAGCATATCCCCACATGGCTCTTTAAGCTGGGCGGCAGGCTGGATAAACAGTATGAGGAAATCGTGGCGGCGCTGTCCGATATTAACGCCTTTAACGCAGGGAAGAAACGGGATAAGGCGCTCTCCCTGCTTTCCGCATGGCTGCCGGAGGCGGAAAAGTTTTCACGGGAGATCGGGAAACAGAGCGCCTATATCGACAGCCTCAAAAAGAAAATCGGGCAGGAAAGCGACTATGCGGGGCAGCTGCGTGACGAGAAATACGCAGAGGAATTAAAGGTGCAGAAAGCCAATCAGAAGATATTTGAGTTGCAGCGCACCAATCAGCAGTTGGAACGCCTGCTCAGGAAAATCCCGCCCGAAGTGTTGGAAGAATTGCAGAAATCGAATAGAAATAGGTCAAGAGAAAGGTAGGAAAGCCATTGAAAAAACAGGATTTTACCGTGTTGAAGATTGAGGATTTACACCCGTTCCCCGATAACCCGTTCCGTCTGGTGGAGGACGGACTGCTGATGGAAATGGCGGAGAGTATCAAAGAGTTTGGTGTGGTAACGCCCATCATAACCCGCCCGAAGGAGGACGGGAACGGGTACGAAGTCATCGCAGGGCAGCGGCGTGTCCGTGCCTCACAGCTTGCAGGGATAGAGACAATCCCTGCTTTTGTTTTGCCCTTAGACCGTGACCGGGCGATTATTACCCTTGTGGACAGCAATATCCAGAGAGAAAATATCCTGCCGAGCGAGAGGGCTTTCGCTTATAAGATGAAGTTGGAGGCGATGAAAAGGCAGGGATACCGCACGGATTTAACTTCGTCCCAAGTTGGGACGAAGTTGCGGATGGACGAAACGGTGGCGCAGGGCTTTGGTATTGGAAAGACCACCGTACAGCGATATATCCGTCTGACCGAGTTAATCCCGCCGATTTTGCAGATGGTGGACGAGGGGCAGATTGCCCTTACCCCTGCGGTGGAACTGTCTTTTTTGAAGAAGGACGAGCAGGAAAACCTGCGGATTACGATGGAGAGCGAGGACGCTACCCCATCTCTTTCGCAGGCGCAGCGCATGAAAAAGTTAAGCCAGATGGGGCGGCTTGATATGGATACCATCTTTGCGATTATGACCGAGGAAAAGGCAAACCAGAGGGAAACCGTGAAAATCGGTATGGACAAGCTGCGGAAATATTTTCCCAGAGGCACAACGCCAAAGCAGATAGAAGATTGTATTATCCGCTTATTAGAGCGTGAATTACAGAGAAAACGAAACCGTGACAGCCGATAATCTTCTTTTCTCGGCGGGTAACGGACAGAAAGGACAGGTCTTTGATGAAAGAAATCCAGTATGAAATCGTAAAAGAAATCGCTGTCCTCTCCACAAGCGACAGCGGCTATACAAAGGAAATCAACCTGATTGCGTGGAACGGGAACGAGCCGAAGTACGACATCCGCAGCTTTTCCCCTGCCCGTGAGAAATGCGGCAAGGGCATTACGCTGACAAGGGCGGAGGCGGAGAAACTCCTTGCAGCTCTGAAAAAGGAACTAAAACAGTGAGATTTTGAAGGGAGGTATGCCTATGGCAAAGACAGCGATACGCCCGAAAATCATCGTGCAAGCGGCTTACACGGGCGGCGCAGATATGCGGGAATTGTTTATTTCCCTGCTTGTAAATGAGGTGCGGAGGGGAAACTCCTCTCCCCGCACCTTTGAGATATTCAAACTTCCGCAATACAATGAGGGCAGTACAGATACAAAGGAGGCGAGCTGAATGGCAATGTTAAGGGCGGCTCTGTACTGCCGCTTATCAAAGGACGATATGCTGCAGGGCGACAGCGAGAGTATCAAAACGCAGAAAGCCATGCTGACGCAGTACGCAAAGGAGCATGGCTTTCTGGTGGTGGAAATCTATGTGGACGATGGGTACAGCGGCTTAAATTTTGACCGTCCGAGCTTTACCCGTATGCTCGATGACATCGAGGCGGGAAAGATTGATGTGGTCATTACGAAAGACTTATCCCGTCTGGGGCGTGACCATCTGAAGGTCGGACACTTCACGGAGATTTACTTCCCGATGAAGAATGTGCGGTATATCGCAGTCAATGACGGTGTGGATACCGCCAACAAGAACAACGATATAGCGGCTCTGAAAAATGTGATGAACGAGTTTTACAGCCGGGATAATTCCCGCAAAATCCGTTCCTCTATCCGTGCGAGGGCAAAGGCGGGGCTGTACCGTTCTTCCTTTAACCCCATCGGCTACCGTAAATCCCCCGATAACCACAACAAGCTGATGGTGGACGAGGAAACAGCGTGGATTGTGAAACGGATCTTCGAGCTTGCCAACACAGGCATGGGAACGCACAAAATCGCTGCTGTGTTCCGTGAGGAACAAGTACCCTGCCCGTCATGGTGGCTGCACAGCAGGGGCGAAAAGGACTACTCCAAGCGGTTTGAAAATCCAGAGAACAAATATGAGTGGTCGCACACCGTCATACGCAATATCATTTCCAATCCCCTTTATCTGGGGCATTGCGTGATGTGCAAGACCGAGAGTATCTTCAAGGTCAACGCCTTAAAGAAAGTACCAAAAGAGGACTGGATTACTGTGGAGAACACCCATGAGCCGCTTGTGACGCAGGAGGTTTTTGACGGGGCAAACGAGAAGATTTTGAGCCGCAGGCGGGATACCGCCGATAACTTTGTCTCTCCCTTTGCGGGGCTTGTGAAGTGCGGCGCTTGCGGAAAGGCGTTAGGTTTGCGTTACTGGACGGGGAAAAGGCACAGGATTTATGTGTGTACCACTTACGCCCACGATACCAAAGCCTGCACAGACCACCGTATTTTCTATGAGGATTTATACAAGGCGGTGCTTGCGGATATTCAGTACCACGCCCGTCTTGCCTATGAGGACAGGGAGAAAGCGGTGACTCTGGCAGTGAAGATGAACACCAGAGCAGACGGAAGCAAAGGGAAAAACAATGCCGACAGACTGAAAGCGGCAAAGAAACGGTATGAGGAAGTGACGAGACTGTTTGACCGTCTGTATGAGGACAGTGTATCGGGGCGTATCTCCCATGACAATTTTAACCGTCTGATGGATAAGTACCAGACCGAACAGGAACAGCTTTTAGGGCAGATACAGGCTTTAGAAGCCGCCATGCAGGAGGTTAAGGACAATCAGCAGAACGCTGTCAGGTGGGCGGAATTGATGGCGCAGTATGTGGGGATACAGGAATTGACTGCTGAAAATCTCAATCTCCTTGTGGAGAGGATTGAGGTCTATGACCGCACGGAAACCAATGCCGGGGCAGAACAGATGATTAAAATCTGTTACCGCTTCGGCGGCTACATAGGGGAACGGGTATTTTCCGCAAAGGTGCTGAAACACCCTTGCAGGAAAAACGCCTGCCCTCTCAAAGAAAGGAAAGGCTATGGGAAAATATCACTTGTATCTTAGCGAGGAAGAAAGGCAGCTTGTTCTCCACGCCCTGATTGACTTCCGCAATAAGCTGCTTGCGGCGGGCAGATATACGGACTGTGTGGACGAGCTGCTGATAAAGGTCATGTATGCAAAGGCGAAAAGGGTAAAAATACGGTAATGGAGGAAATGACAATGACAAAATCAATCTTTGAACAGTTGGGCGGCGCTTACGAACAGCAGGGGGATTATCTTCTTCCCTGCCTCACAGTACCCGCCGAGAACGAACAGCCCATAGGCGTATGGGGGCAGCGGCACTTGCGGTATCTGAAAGAATACCGCAGAGCCGCCTACATAACCCTGCTCACAAGCGGCAGGCTGAACGCCTACCTTGCCGACATCGACAGGCAGGCGCAGGAGCGCATGGAAAGGCTCACAGAGCAGATGAAACAGGCGCAGGGTATCACAGAGCAGCTAAAGGCGGAAAACGCCTTAGAATGGGTGCAGAGAATGAATAACATACGGGCGTGTGCAAGGGAGATTGTGGAGAGGGAGATTATTTATACTTAAAAAATGTAACGCATATAATTGTAAAACTGTGGCGGATAGGGATAAATTCCTTATCCGTCATTTTCTATTCGCTGTAAGCTGCTTGAATACGGCATTTTGACACCAATACATTCGCTATTCAGTTATCGTAATCCCTTGACTTTTTGAACGATGTTCAGTATAATGCTTTTGAACATTGTTCAGCAGGAGGCGTAGCGTGGATAATAAAGAAGCAATCATACAGGAAACGATTAAACTTATCGAAGAAAAAGGCGAGCGTTTAGATGAAATTACAGTGCGTGAAATATGCAAAAGAGCCAGCGTTGGCTTAGGTCTTGTGAATTATCATTTTGGAAATAAAGAGAAACTTATTGAGCAATGTATTGAGCGTATGATAAACGGAACGGTTAAGCGATTTCAGAATATACGGGAGAAAACGGACAGTTTTACCCCCTTTGAAAAGTTGGAATATCTCAGCAATATGACACTTGATTTTCTGTTTGAACATTATGCTGTTTCCAAAATTTCCATTCTTACCGACATGCAGTCACCGAAAGAAGGTGACAATACTTACAGAACTTATGAGGCGTATCTTCCGATTGTTGCCGCCTGCCGTCCTGACCTTGATGAAGCGGCAATAAAGAGAAAAACACTGTATTTGATTACCGTTATGCAGCAAATGTTCCTGCGATATGAAATCATATCACAAATATTGGGGATTGACCTTAGACAGAAAGAAAACCGCAAGAACTTTCATACACAAGTTTTACACGACGTTTTGGAGGTATAAAGATTGAATATCACAGTGATAAACGGAACAGAGAAACACGGTGTTACCTACCGCTTGAAAGAGACGTTTTTAACTGAGTTTAGGGATGAAGCGAATATTACAGAATATTATCTTCCAAAAGATTGTCCAAACTTCTGTGTTGGTTGCTTGAACTGCACATTAAAGGGCGAAAAAACTTGCAAGGACGCTGAATACATTAGAAAAATGGATGAATCGCTTTTAAAAGCGGATTTGATTGTAATGACTTCTCCTGCATATGTGTTTCATGTTACGGGAGCAATGAAAGCATTGCTTGACCATTTTGCTTACCGATGGATGCCACACCGCCCTGCTCCTGAAATGTTTGGGAAGCGGGCAGTCATCATAACACAGTGCTTGGGTAGCGGAGCAAAATCTGCAGCGAAAGATATAAAGCACAGTTTATCTTGGTGGGGGATTTCCGAGATCGGGATATTTACTGGGGCGTTGATGAGCGATATTGTTTGGGAAAAACTTTCTAAAAAGAAACAAGCTAAACTCACAGGAAAAGTTCAAAAACTATCCAAGAAGTTTGCACATATGGATTACACAAAATCCGCACACACGAATTTGATTACGAAAATTAAGTTTTTCTTCTGCCGTATGATACAGAAATCCATACATAAATCCGACCCCGAACACCTTGATGGGAAGTATTGGGTGGAGCAAGGTTGGCTCGATGGCGGTAAACCGTGGAAATAGTGAGGGGACAATATGGAAAAAATAAATTCTGAATGGGTATGTTGCCCTGTTTGTGGAAATAAAACTCGTGACAAAATACGGAAGGATACTGTTTTGGTGCATTATCCTCTTTATTGCCCGAAATGCAAACGAGAAACTTTAATCAATGCGAAAAAATTACATATAACTGTCATCAAAGAGCCAGACGCACAGACGCAGAGCCGATGAACTTGTGAGATATTTCACAGATCATCGGCTCTTTCTTTTTCGGATAGTGTTTATCAGTCCGCCCAGTCCGCCATATAAAAAAACGGAGTTTTGACGGACTGTATTGTTATGCCCTAATGCTCCCTCTAAACCCGTTTTGAGTTTGGAGGGATTTTTTGCGTCTTTCTTCACTTTCTATCCTGCCGCTGATCCGTGCGGCGTTCTACATATTACCAGACAGAAACGAGGATAATCTGTTAAAAAATTCCTTGTTTGATATGGCTCTTTTATGCACTAAAAGCAGAGGACAAATATCTACATAAAAGAGCTTTTACTTCTCATAGCCGCAATGGTCTGACAGCCTTTGCGGTTTTTCTTTTGTCGCTTTTTGTCAAGAGACAGGATAAGCCCGCTTCTGGCGTTGGGTGTCGCTCACCGCCTGCCAATCTGGATTTTCAAAAAAATTCAGATTGGAGGTAAAGAACAGTGGCATACAACCACGGAAAGGCAGAGCGCAGATGGCGGCTCTGGAAAGAAAAAGAAGAAAAGATTTTACGGGAGTGCGGAGTTGATGAAGAAACGATTGAGGAAATTCGCACTTTTGATAGAGAAGAATTTAATTCTGACAGACGGTTTTACACACGCCTGAATGATGTTGGGGAATACATAGCGGAAACTGCCATGCAGGAGCCGCCCATGGAGGTCAATACAGTCTGGGATATGCTGAATGAAATCGAGGACGAAAACCTATACCGTGCATTGCTTACGGTGGACAAGCGTACCCTGCAAATTGTCCTGCTGAAAATGCAGGGATATTCCCTAAAGGAGATTGCGCCGATGGTTGATTTATCGGCGGGTGCTGTCTATGCGAGGTTAGACCATCTGCGGAAAAAGCTGAGAAAACTCTTATAGTATCTAAAGCCCTGCTGTTTCCTGCGGGCTACTGGGTGAGAGGACAACCCCTCTCACCCATTTTTTAGCAGGAGGACAAGGCAATGGCGATACCTAAACGGTCATACTGGCTTCGGGAAGTAGTGACAGAGGCAGGAACAAGCTATCATATCAGTTTTCGTGACGGGCAGGGAAAAATCCAAAAGCTGTGCGTATCTTATGACTTCTATATGGCGTTTCGGAGACTGGAACTTGACGAAAGGAAAATTGAGGGTTGGGATTACCGTCACAGGGAGTTTTCGGAAATTATGGAGGAAACTCTGAACTGGCGGGCGGTAAGACAGCCTAAAAGCATTGAGGAGGTTATTCTTGAGGAAGAACGGGCAGAACTGCTCCAGAGGATTATCAGCAAGCTGCCAGAAATGCAAAGGCGGCGTTTCCTGCTCCACTATGAGTATGAAATGACTTATAAAGAGATAGGGAAAATCGAGCATTGCAGCCAACAATCCGTAGGTCGTGCTGTAACTGCCGCCAGAGAAAAGATAAAGGCGGAGATGAAGAAATACCTAAACGCATGACCGTTAAGCATACCCTTGTATCTTTGGATATGAGGGTATTTGCTTTGTGTTCTCTAATGGAACTTCACAGATATGAAAAAGCCGGAACATGTAGTGAAAGCCTTTATCCGTTTTGCACTGGCACAGGGAGCCGTCATGTCCGGCATGGAGCTTTTGACCGCGATCTTTTCCATTGTGCAGGGCATCGTAACAAATATCATGTCCCACTCCGGGATGGCGGGTGGAACTGTAACGGAGCTGCCCTCGGAGATCGTGGACAAGATCGAAGCGGTGGGGATGCTGGAATCTATCCCTTTGTGGATCGTAACTTTATTAGGAAGCCTGCTGATTACGGTATTGTCATTTGTCATGATTCTGACTGTATACGGGAGAATGTTTAAGCTGTATATGTACACAGCCATCGCACCGATTCCATTGGCAACCTTTGCCGGGGAGCCAACCCAGTCTGTAGGAAAGAACTTTATCCGTTCCTACGCCGGGGTATGTCTGGAAGGAGCCATCATCGCACTGGCCTGCATCATCTTTTCGGTGTTTGCATCAAGTCCGCCGGCCATCGGGGACACCAGCCTGTCCGCCGTGACCATTGTCTGGAATTACGTCGGGGAACTGGTATTTAACCTGCTGGTACTGGTCGGGGCAGTCAAGGCATCCGACCGTATCGTAAAAGAAATCATGGGATTATAGGAGGCGAAAAAAATGGAAGAACCAAAGACACTGAGCTACGACTGGCAGTATGGCCGGGAGGAATTATTTCTCAGGGTAGACAGTTACATGAGCGATGACAATCTCTATATCGGGCTTTACCATATGGAAGATGGATACCCGGAAAGCTTTGCAGACCTTACGGTAAACCTGCCTTTTGCTCCGCTGGGCGGTATCAATGAAGCCTATATCGACCACAATTTCAGCAAAGAAAAGCTTCGTTTTATAAAGCAGCATAAGCTGGGAACGATACAGCCGGATACCGCATCCTCCGGTTACTGCATCTTCCAGAGGGTTACATTCGACCTGAAAAAACTGGCAGAGCTTGATCCGGAAGGAACAAAAAGATTTATGGAAAGAAATGGCATCCGGCAAAGGGATGTACCAAAACAGAAACAAAAGAAAAAACAGAGATTACAAAGAGAAAGGTAGAAAACAACATGGAAGTGAAAATGAATAAAGAAATCCGAGACTATCAGGAGTCAATGTTCTGGGGCTTAAGTTTCCGGCAGTGCCTATTTTCGGTACTGGCGATTCTGTCAGCCCTTGGTATTTATTTCCTCACCCGGAAATATGCCGGGGAACAGGTAACCGGATGGCTGTGCGTGCTTGGGGCGGCTCCCTTTGCAGCCTGCGGCTTTTTCCGTTACCACGGCATGACGGCAGAACAGTTCGCATGGGCAGTCATCAAATCCGAACTGCTGTACCCGAAACGGCTGGTATTCAAATCAGAGAACCTGTACTTTTCCTGCATGGAAGAGAGCCTGCGGCTGGGTGAAAAGATGATGGGAAACGGAGCGGAACTTCTGGAAAAGAAGCGGACGAAACAGAAGAAACCAAAGAAGCCAGGAGGAAGGGGTGATGCCCTTGATTAAAACCCTGAGTCAGACACTGAAACAGGACAAAGAAAAATTCAAAGTACCGAGGTCTGTCCAGCAGGCGATCCCGATCCGCAAGATCTGGCCGGACGGTATTTTTCAGGTGGAGAGCAAGTATTCCCGGACATTCCGGTTTACGGATATCAACTATTCCATTGCCAGCAAAGCGGATAAGACAGAGATGTTCCTGGACTACTCCGAACTTTTAAATGCACTGGATTCCGGCTGTACGGCGAAGATTACCCTGAACAACCGTAAGATCAACAAGGAAGAGTTTGAGCAGTCCCTGCTGATCCCGATGAAAGGGGACGGTCTGGACGAGTACCGGAAAGAGTACAATGACATGCTCCTTTCCAAGATCTCCGGTACCAACAACAGTATCTACCAGGAACGCTATCTGACCATCAGCGTCCACAAGAAAAACATCGATGAAGCCAGAACCTATTTCGCACGTGTGGGAACGGACATCATCACCCATCTGGCCAAGCTGTCCTCTATTGGGGAAGAGCTGGATGCAGAGCAGAGGCTACAGATCTTCCGGGACTTTTTCAAGGCAGACGTTCCACAGAGTTTTCCATTTGACATGAAAGCCTTTGCGAAAAAAGGACACAGCTTCAAAGACTGGATCTGCCCGGACACGATGGAATTCCATAACGACCATTTCAAGCTGGGCGAGCAGTACGGCAGAGTCCTTTTTATGGAAGATTACGCCAACTATGTAAAGGATGAGATGATCTCCGAACTGTGCAGCCTTGGCAGGAACCTGATGCTGTCCATTGATATCATCCCCGTACCGACAGACGAAGCGGTGCGTGAGATCCAGAACCGACTGCTGGGCGTGGAGACAAACGTCACCAACTGGCAGAGACGCCAGAATGCCAACAATAACTTTTCAGCCGTAGTTCCCTATGACATGGAGCTGCAGAGAAAAGAGACCAAGGAAATGCTGGACGATCTGACTACCAGGGACCAGAGGATGATGTTCGGTATCCTGACAATGGTACATATGGCAGAAAGCAAGAAACAACTGGATTCTGATACGGAAACCCTGTATTCCATTGCAAGAAAACACCTCTGCCAGATGGCAACCCTGAAATGGCAACAGGTCGATGGACTGAATACCGTCCTGCCGTATGGCCTGCGGAAAATCGATGCCGTGCGAACCCTTACCACAGAGTCCACTGCCGTATTGATTCCATTCCATACGCAGGAGATCATGCAGCCGGGCGGCATCTATTATGGGCAGAATGCAGTCAGCAAAAATATGCTGGTGGCAGACCGAAGGAAACTGTTAAATGGCAACTCTTTCCGACTGGGTGTCAGCGGTTCGGGAAAGAGCTTCTCAGCAAAAGAAGAGATCGTAGACCTTGCCCTTTCCACGGAAGATGACATCCTCATCCTTGATCCAGAGTCGGAGTTTGCTTCTTTGGTGGAAGCCTTAAACGGAGAGGTTATCCGGATCTCGGCAACCTCGGATACCCATCTGAATGCACTGGACATGGATTCCGCCTATGGCAATGACCGCAACCCGCTCATTGAGAAGTCAGAATTTATCCTGTCCTTGTTTGAGCAGCTTGTCGGAGCCGGAAACCTTTCGGCAAAGGAGAAATCCATCCTCGACCGCTGCACCGCAGATGTGTACCGGGATTATATGAGGGGCGGTTACAAAGGGCAGGTGCCGACTTTGAAAGACCTGTACCGACAGCTCATGCTCCAGCCGGAGGAAGAAGCCAGAGGACTGGCCTTGTCTTCGGAATTGTTTATCAACGGAAGTCTGAACACCTTTGCCCAGGAAACCAATGTCAACACGAAGAGCCGTATCATCGACTATGATATTCGGGAGCTGGGCGAACAGCTGATGCCCCTTGGCATGCTGGTCACATTGGATTCTATTTTCAACCGTGTGATCCAGAACTGGAAGAAGGGAAAAACGACATGGATCTTTGCGGATGAGTTTTATCTGCTGTTCCGCTACGAATACAGTGCGGACTTTTTCTACCGCCTGTACAAGCGTATCCGTAAGTATTCCGGATTTGTCACCGGGCTTACCCAGAACGTAGAGGAACTTCTGAAATCCGATACCGCCCGCCTGATGCTGGCGAACAGTGAGTTCCTGATCCTTTTGAATCAGGCCACCACCGACCGGGACGAGCTGGCGGCACTTCTGAATATTTCAGACAACCAGTTATCCTACATCACCAATGTGGGTGCCGGCCATGGTCTGATCCGCTGTTCCGGAAATCTGGTGCCATTTGAAAATTCGTTTCCAAGAAATACAAAACTGTACCGCCTGATGACGACCAAGCCGGGCGAAGCGTAAGAGCGGGACAAGCCGGGACTGGAGGTGAGAGATGAAGGATATCAAAACCAAAGAAGTTACAACAAAACCAAAGACCAAAAATCCTGCCTCCAGAATCCCCAAGGAGCTGATGCGGACGGCCATACTGGAGAGCAAGGAAAAATCCCAGACCATCGCAAATGCCAGGGACAATGACATGGGAGAACAGTCCCCATCCGAATATGCCAGTGGGAAAGTCACATCCGCAGAGGAATGGGCTGCAAGAAAGACAGGCAGAACTGTAACCAGAGCCGGAAAGACAGCCGCACAGACTTCCTACGAGAAGATCAAACAGAGAGCCGCTGGCAAAAAAGAAGCGGAGAAAGAAACCGCCAGAGGAACAGGGGACACACAGACCGCCAATCCTGCCAGCCGGGAAGCTCAGGAAGCACAGATCCGGGAAGTACAGATCCAGGAAGCCCAGCGGCAAAAGGTGGTTTCAGATGCCGTCAAAACGAAAGAGCAGAAGATCCGGGCTGCCAGGGAGACACCAAGAATCCAGAACAGACAGGAAATAGCAGAAATGAAGCAGCTCTCCATCCGAGAACAGAGCCGGAAGAAGGAAGCAAAAGATACAGTAAGGCAGACCGCCATCCGACAGAAACAGCCGGAAACCATTCGGATTAAAGAAAAACCAAGGAAACAGCCGGAGCCGAAAACCATACAGAAGCGTATCATCAAGACGGCTCCCCAGTCTGCGAAGATCAGCGTCCAGCCAGAGCAGAAGCTCCGTGCGGCCAGCTCCAACGCCCTGACAGCCCGGATGCAGAAGCAGATGGAACGAAGGGCAGCGAAACAGGCGGCGAAGAAAGCAGCCTTGCAGACTTCTGATGGAATCCGTC
>NC_021018.1:431669-440405 GCF_000210595.1 Coprococcus sp. ART55/1
GGAAGGAAACTCCAGTAATGCCGTGAACCAGAGAAGCTATAGCATTAATAACGGAACAATCATGGGATATGGTATACTTTGAAAATTAATATGTTGATTTTTAGAGCGTATTCAATAGTTTAGATTACCTTTAAAAACAAATTAGAGAATGAGTATGAATTTTACAATAAAAAGAGGTGCAAACTTAGCGCCTCTTTTTTGTGATAATATAATTAAAAAATTTCTAAAAAAATGGCAAGTGATTCTAATCTTTACGTATATTATAATTATTTTTTCGATAAATTTCAGGCGATTGATTAAAATAGTTTTTAAAAGCGCTAGAAAATTTACTTGCGTTTTGATACCCTAAATGTTTGGCTATAGATGAAATTGATAATTCATTCTTTTTAAGTAACAGTGAAGCATATTTCATTTTGGATTGTCGAATGTATGTCCCAATAGGAACACCATACATTTTTTTGAATGATTCTCGAAGTTTGGTTTGTCCCATTGCTGCTATTTTGCAAAGCTGCGAGAGTTCTGGTGGGTTCAAAATATTCTGCTCAATAGCCTGACGTACAGATTCCAGCGCCTTTTTCTCTTGTTTGGAAAGAGACGGTTGTTTAGATGCTATCTCCTGTCGCTGTTTATGAAAATTGGTTGCCACAATAGAAAGCAGTTCACCTACTTTGCTTTCGTAGTAAAGACGGGAGGTTTCGCCAGCAATCAGTTTATCCCGTATCTGCAAAAACAGGGTTCCAACTTCCGGGGTATTATAATCAAAAGCTTTCCAATCATAAACCTCTGCATAGTCAAAATCGTCCGGGGTAAAACGGTCTTGCAGATTTTTCTCTATGTAATCTTCAAACAGCAAAACTGACGCATAGCTGATTGGTATATTGGGGTGATATAATACTCGCCCCTGTGACGGCTTATTTAGATAAAGGTGGATTCCCTCTGTGATAGGTTGGGCTTTCCGCCCATTCTGGATCAGGGTAACACCGCCGGATTCCAAATAATAAATTTTCACCAGCTTTTGATTGATCTCATATTTGCGTTCCATTGAGGCGTATGGTATCCAGCTTCCGGTTGACAGGAATAATCCATCTGTCGGTTGAACCTGATAGATATTTCCATAGCCTTGTCTGTTTTGCGGCTGCAAGGTACAGATTCCATTATGATTATCCTGTCGAAAATGATAATCATGCAGATAAAAAGAAGCATCTCCTAATTCGTGCGCGGCCTGTGTAGAATCGGTCTGCATCCTACTCACCCCCATTTCTTATGTAGTCGGAATAATCCGCAGTATCTTTTTTTATGCTCCAAAATGTCGCAAAGGCTGTCAGCAAAACCACAAAAAGCACTGATATATCCGGTTGTTTTTCCGCTTTTAACTCCTGTTTTGACCTTTTTTGCCGGATTTGACACCCATAAAATCACTGAGTAGAATGGCATTACTGGCTGGTTAGCTGATTCTAATCACAGCAATTCTATCACGATTTTGTGCGTAGGTCAATGAGGCTTCTGCCAGCAAATAATAAATAGGAGGACGTTGAAAATGTCTAATTCACAACAAATGAAAAAAGGGCTGTCTGTGCGCGATTTGATTACCACCGGCATCCTTGCTGCTTTGTACATGGTATGCGCCATGATTGGCGAGGCTATCTTTGGGTTCTTCCCTGTACTGACTTTCCTTTGCCCGCTGTCTATTGCGCTGCTGTGCGGCCCGGTTTATATGCTGATACTGGCGAAGGTGCCGAAGCATGGCCCAATCATTGTCACCGGTATTTTGGTGGGAGGCGTACTGTTCGTACTCGGTATGTACTGGTCTATGTGCTTGGCGTATTGTATTCTTGGTGTTGTGGCCGATCTACTGGCCGGTTCTGGGAACTTTAGAAACAAAGGGCGTAACCTGCTGTCATATATGATCTTTGTTCTCAGCCCGGTTTTCTCCTACGGTATGCTTTGGTTTGACCGCGACGCCTATGTGCAATATTTGGTGGAAAAGGGAACAGAGCAGACCTATATGGACACTATGGTTTCAACCGCACAAAACTGGATGCTCCCGGCAATGATTATCGGCGTGTTGATCTGTGCTGCTATCAGCGGTCTTGTAGGCCAGAAACTATTGAAAAAGCATTTTGAAAAGGCCGGAGTAGTGTAATGGAGATGCAACTGCAAACAAAAGATACACTTGCCACATTACATTTAGACCCTCGCACAAAACTATATCTGTTGATCGTCGGAAATGTTGCGTTGTTCCTTGCGCCCTCTTTACTCTATGAGATTGCGCTGGTTGTATGTGTTGTGATTCTCGGCGTTCTTACAGGAGCAAAGCGGTTTACGGTAAGAATGGCTGCTGTCTATGCGGGAATGGTTGTTCTGCATATCATTGGAACAAATTATTTGACAGGGACTTTGCAGATTGCGATTGTAACATTTACCGTATTTATCCGTAAAATCTTTCCCTGTGCCATGCTCGGAGGTATTTTAGTCAGCACGACAAGGGTAAATGAATTTATGGCGGCCATGAACCGTATTCATATGCCAAAAGCAATGGTTATTCCTCTGACGGTCATGCTTCGATATTTCCCTATGGTACATGAGGACTGGGGCTATATCAGCGATGCCATGAGGATGCGCGATGTAGCTCCAACCGTCAAAAGTTTGCTGACCCATCCGGCCCGAACAGTGGAATGTATCTATGTTCCGATGATGATGTCAGCACTGAAAGTGGCGGATGAATTGTCGGCGGCTGCTGTTACAAGGGGGCTGGAAAATCCGAAACCCCGAACCTGCTTGCAGGAAATCCACTTTAGTGTTGCGGATGCCGTATGCTTTATTCTGTTCACTTTGTTTATGTCAGTGTCAATCTGGCTGAAATTGAAAGGGGGTGCAGGCTAATGATCCGTTTTGACAAGGTTTCTTTTACCTATCAGGAATCATTACAAAATGGCGGACTGCGCGATGTTGATTTGACAATCAACAAAGGTGAGTGTGTGCTGTTGTGTGGGCGAAGCGGCTGTGGGAAAACCACATTGACCCGTCTTGTGAATGGCCTGATTCCATACTTTTATCCGGGAGAAGTCACCGGCACAACCTATGTTGACGGTAAAAATATACAGGATTATCCCATATATGAAGTGTCCGAGTATGTGGGGTCTGTATTCCAAAATCCACGCTCTCAATTTTTTAATGTAGATACAGACAGTGAAATTTCTTTTGGAATGGAAAATCTGACTTATCCAAGGGAAAAAATGAAAGAACGCATTTCAAAGACAGTTGCAGAATTGGATATAGCCCATCTGACCGGAAGAAGCATATTTGAATTGTCTGGCGGTGAAAAACAAAAGGTGGCGTTTGCGTCCATCTATGCTATGTCTCCGAGTATTTACTTGTTAGATGAACCATCTTCCAATCTGGATATGGATGCTATTGAGGATTTGCGGCGTACACTTGAACTCCTAAAGAAACAAGGCAAGACCATTCTAATTGCAGAACATAGGATTTATTATCTGAGGGAATTAGTTGACCGCATTGTGTATATGGAAAACGGCGCTATATCTGCTGTGTTTTCTCCGAGCCAGTTTCTTTCTATTCCTGAAGAACAGCGGCACAGTATGGGACTTCGAGCTTTAGATTTGTCAAAGGTACAGCCAAGGGCCTTTGCTGAAAATTCTCAAAAGCCGATTTTGGATGTCAGGAACTTATCCTTGTTCTATAAGAAAAAGCTGGTTCTGGACGATTTGAATTTGAGTGCGGCACCGGGAGAAATCATAGGAATTATCGGCCATAACGGAGCTGGAAAATCTACATTTTCCAGAACACTATGCGGCCTGCACACAAACTGTACGGGAAAGATTCTTTGGGATGGTAAAGAACTGAACGCAAAGAGCCGATTAAAACACTCCTATATGGTGATGCAGGACGTAAGCTATCAGTTATTTGCCGATACATTGGAAAAGGAATGTGTATTTGGAATTAAGCATCCTGATTTGGACGCAGCAAAACAGGCAATGGAACGGCTTGGTATTTATGAGTACCGTACTCATCATCCCAATACACTTTCCGGGGGCCAGAAGCAGCGTGCGGCCGTGGCAGTAAGTATGGTATGCCGTAAGGATGTTTTAATTTTTGATGAACCGACTAGCGGACTTGATTATGACAGCATGATTCAGGTTGCAGGGTTATTTCAAACGCTTTCTAAAATGGGAAAGGTAATTTTTGTTGTAACCCATGATTACGAATTTTTAGCGGCAGCCTGTACAAGAGTGATTCATTTAGATAACGGAAAACAGCAGGAAGATTACCCGCTTTTCCACGACAATCTGCATCGACTACGCGATTTTTTCTTGCGGTCAGAAAGGAGACAGAACCTTGAGGAGAATGGAAAATGACCTCCTGTTCTTCCATGAGCTGATCGGTAACTGTTCCGTTGAAAAGGATTCAAAGATATATACAATTTCTCCAAAATTTGGGAAAGGCACCATGCAGAGCTTTGAAGTGATGCCTGGTGCTGAAATTGTTTATAGCAATGTTCATATCACAACTCCAATTCAAAAGAACATCCAATGTAAAGATCGTTTTATTGAAGTCACCTATTGCTTTCATGGGCGAGTGAATATGCTGTTCAGCAACCAGCCGGAGATGGTTATGAGCGACCATTATATTTCTGTTTTCAATGGTGCAAGCCACCTGAAAAGCTGTGATTTTGGGGAAGAACCTTTTGTTGGTGTTTCAGTGGTGGCTTATCTGCCGCAGATCATAAACAGCCTGAATATCATGCTGGGGACAATCGCGTTTGACGAGGACATGGATTTTCAAGGGCTTTTTACAGCGGGCGGTTGCTTTATAGCACCGGCGAAAAAAAGCGTGGAGCATATTTTTACCGAACTGCTCTTGCTGCCGGAACAGTACCGCAATTACCTTATGCGTATTAAAGTCATGGAACTATTGCTATACCTAGTTGGCAAAATGGAATATCGGACAGATTTTGGAATTTCACTATTCTGTAAGGAGGAGATGAATCGTAATGAGTGATGTAAAAGCTCTGTTTGGACTAATTGATAAGAAAAATAAGCGTCGCCTGATCGGCGCGGTAATCTGTTGCGTCCTGTCTGTTTTGTGCGGCATCTTGCCCTATTTGGGTGTTTGGGGCATTGTGACCTGTTTTCTGAATGAACGGACAGAGAACCTTTTTCAATATGTGTGCCTGATTGCCGCAGCAATCATTTTGAAACATCTGCTGTTTGGAACCGGCACAAAAATCTCTCACAAGGTAGCCTACCAGACCTTGGGGGAAACCCGTAAAAAGCTGTTCCGTAAAATTGCCCGTTTACCAATGGGCTATGTGAAAACAACGGCATCCGGGCAGGTCAAAACGATCATTATGGACAATATGGAACAGTTGGAGACATTTTACGCCCATAACATTCCAGAGATTATTTCTGGTCTCGCTGTACCGCTATGTATGGAAATCCTGCTGGCGATATTGGACATTAGGGTAGCCGGTATCATGCTGATTCCGGTCGTTCTGTTTATTCTTGTCGGTATTCTTATGATTATCGTTCAGATGAAAAAAATGGACGAATTTAATCAGGCGTTTGCCGACGTCAGCGTTAAGACGGTGGAATATGTCAACGGTATGAAAGAACTGAAGATATTTGCCGCCGACGAATCCACTTATGGCCGCCTGTCAGAAAGCATCCGCACTTACAGCACCGTTGTAACAGAGTGGTTCCAAAGCTGCTTGAAATATGTTGCTTTCAATCATGCCGACTTAAACAGCAACCTTGTGTTCTTGTTTCCACTTGCCGGTTTGATGTACCTCTCCGGCAGCGTGACAGCGGCCAGCTATATTATGTATCTGTTTATGGGGCTTGCCATGCTGATTCCGTTGGAAACTGTTTCTAATAACTTTGATTATATCGGCATGAACGCTTCTGTTGCAAAAAAGATAGACGAAATTCTGAAGCTGGATGAAATGGCGGATACGACCTCGAAGGCAGAACTTTCCGACCACACGATTGTGTTTGAACACGTTACATTTTCCTATGGGGAAGGACAGCAGGTATTAAAAGATGTCTCATTTACTGTTCCTGACGGAAAAGTAACTGCGCTCGTCGGTGTTTCCGGCAGCGGTAAAAGTACGGCGGCCAGCCTGATCTGCCGGTTTTGGGATATAACCGAGGGACAGATTTGCCTGGGAGGCGTACCGCTGAACCAGATTACGCTATCCGATCTGATGTCCCAGATCTCCTTTGTGACCCAGAATACGTTCCTGTTCAAAAAGAGTATCCGGGAAAACATTATGATGGGAAACCCAGAGGCCAAGGAGGAAGAAATGATGCAGGCAGCAAAGGATGCCGTATGTCACGACTTTATTATGCGGCTTCCAAAGGGCTATGACACAGTGATAGACAAGGAAACCAAGTTGAGCGGTGGCGAAAAACAGAGAATCACATTGGCAAGGGCAATTCTGAAAAATGCGTCGGTTGTGATTCTTGACGAGGCAACGGCTTACATTGACGCCGACAATGAAGATTTACTGCAAAAGGCGCTGGCTAAATTATCAGAGGGAAAAACCGTACTCGTAATAGCGCACCGTCTTTCTAGTATCAAGGAAGCTGATTCGATTGTGGTTCTGGAACAAGGCAAAGTGATTGATTGCGGCACACATGATGAATTGATAAGACGTTGCTCCCCGTATCAGGATATGTGGGCGGCCTTTGAGCAATCCGATCAATGGAAAATGGGAGGTGTAAACGCATGATTGCTATGATACGGAAATTCTTAGAACTTGCAGGCGAGCGTAAAAAGCAGCTTTATCTTGCGTGGCTGTTTCAGGCGTTGACCTCAATTTGTGAGGGCGCGATATATTTCATGCTGTTCCTTGCGATAAAAGATATTTTGGGCGGTTCGTTTACAAGGGAAAAACTGATACAGTATAGCCTTATGTTTCTGGTTTATACTGTCCTGCATTTTGTTTTTTATTACTTTACGATTGCAAAACAGCGCCCGGTATCTTATGCCATGATGCGGGATGAACGCCTTTCGATTGCGGCAAAAATCAAACAGTTTCCGCTATACTACTTTACAAAAGACAAGATCAGCCAGCTTACATCTTTGTTTACAACTGATTTAAGTTTTGTGGAAATGAATATCATGGAGATTATTGCCGGTTTCGTTTCCAGCATGATCATGACGGTTGTATTTGCTCTGATGCTGCTTAGTGTGGACTGGCGTATGGCGCTTCTTCTGTTTGTGGGAATCATCCCCGGTTATATCCTCTACCAGCAGTTTCAAAAGAGCATGGTTCAACTGGGAGAGCAGAAGAAAAATGCACAGGTGGCAATGATTGATTCCACGCTGGAATATGTACAGGGTATGGAAACGATCAAGGCATACCGGCTGGAACAAACCGGTAAGCTCGTAGAGAATCAGGTGGACGGATATTGCACAGCTTCTGGCCGTTATGAATCGACGCTGACGAATTGGAGTATGGGTTATAAGATCTGCCTGAATCTGGGGCTGTTTTTGAGTTTGGGTGTTGGCATTACAATGGTTCGTTCTGGTTCATTAGCCTCGGCAACCTATTTGTTTTTTGCAATCATGGGTATTATTTTTTACCGTCCGCTGGAAGCTCTGATGGGTTCCTTTGCAATGATTAATCTTGCAAACGCATCGTTGGATAATATAGCGGAAATTAACAACCTGCCGACTGAAAATGAAAAACAGGGAATTACACAGTTTGCCGATACACAAGCCGATGTACGGTTTGAAAATGTATCGTTTAGTTATGATGGAAAGCGTGAAGCAGTTAGTCATGTAAGTTTTTCAGCTAACCCCGGAACGATCACTGCATTGGTTGGTCCTTCTGGAAGCGGCAAATCTACTCTCCTTAATTTGATTCTGGGATTCGTGACGCCGAAAAACGGGCGGATTCTGTTGAATGGGAAAGATGCGGCAACATTAAAGCATAGTGATCTGGTGCGTCATGTGAGTATCGTTTTTCAGGAAGTATATCTTTTTCAGGATACCATGATGAATAATATTCGGATGGGAAACCAGAGCGCAACGGACGAGCAGGTGATAGAGGCGGCAAAAAAGGCTCACTGTCACGAATTTATAGAAAAACTCCCACAGGGTTATCAAACGGTTATCAGCGAGGGCGGTGCAAGCCTTTCCGGTGGTGAGCGTCAGCGTGTCGCTATTGCGAGGGCAATTTTGAAAGATTCCCCGATCATTCTTTTGGATGAGGCGCTTTCCAGTCTGGATGCTGAAAATGCCGTAGCAATACAAAAGGGCATAGAAGAAATGATTAAGGGGAAAACGGTGTTCCTTGTATCACACACTTTGTCCTATATCCAAAATGCAGATCAAATACTTGTTTTATCTGACGGTGTTTTGCAGGGCTGCGGAAAACATGATGAATTATTGCAATCAGTGCCTCTTTATAAAACTATGTGGGAAAAAGAAAAATCCATTAAAAGTTGGAAATTATAGGGCAATATGAATGCCCCACATTTGTACCTGATCACATGCGAATATCAGAGCATGCGGCAAGAAAGTGTGCTTTGCAAAAAATGACAATGCATTTGATGATTTTCCTGTGAAGAAATAGAAAGTGTTGCTTTTTTAAAATAGAAATATGAAAGACACAAAATACAAAATATTAGCATATTTTGACAATCAATCATATCAAAAACTATTCAATGAGGTAAACTCAGATTATGCAGAAAATCTACAAATTTTATT
>NC_021018.1:442260-449527 GCF_000210595.1 Coprococcus sp. ART55/1
GCTCTCAAAATCAAATAGGAAGGATTCATTTTCCCTTTTTCGATATTGGCGATTTGCTTTACAGAAACATGGCTCAGATCAGAAAGTTCCTGTTGTGTCAGTTCTTTATTCTTTCGGGCTTCCCGCATTTTTTGCCCTAAAGCAGTTAAATCATCAATCGGCATAATCGTTCACCTCAATAATATCGTATCGTTCCGGTTTATGTGATGGAATGACCTTATTATGCCGGTTAATGGGCTTGATTATACCGATTATAAAACTGAGAATACAAATTCCATTAAAGAGTAATGAAGGATGCAAACTTACCTGTATCCGTGACAGCATCCGGCGTGGTCTGAAGCAGCTGGCAAAGTATTTTTAGGGTAGAATAACAGAGGGCGCAAGGTCTCAAAGTGCTTCTGCATAAGACCTTGCGCCCTACCTATTGTAGTAGCCTTAGAGGTGTATTTTGTAAAGCTATCTTTGAGTGAAGAAACATGATCTTTATCAAGAAAATTTGTTTCTTTCGGATATGTTTATATAGTTCCACTTGATAGCCAAAATAATTCATAACTATTACCTTGAAGCGGGCAAGCACATCGGATAGAATAAATATAAAGAAAAGCAGCGGCGATCTGGCACAAACGTCACATCGCCGCCCTTTAGCATTTAGCATAGAAACCTTACATCAACTGTAAGTGGTTTATCTTCCTGCCATGCAGTAAAATATAATCAACAACTAATCAAAAAGCGAAAAGGCAAAAGGTGATAATATGAATTGCAAAGAAAAACTTTTGGAAGTCCGAGATATACACAAGGTATATACGAAAGAGGGTGTTCCTACAAAAGCTCTTAATGGCATTACCTTTGATGTTCTTGATGGCGAATTTTTGGGGATCATGGGCGCAAGCGGATCAGGAAAAACGACCCTGCTAAATTGCATTGCTACGGTTATTAAACCGACCTCCGGGCAAGTCCTGCTTTCCGGCGCAAATGTGAGTTCCTTTGATAGCGAAAAACTGGCTGAGTATCGGGGCAATAAAATAGGCTATCTGTTTCAGGATTTTGCTTTGCTTGACAACTTGACTGGCAGAGAAAATATCCTGCTGCCGCTTTCTATCCATAATGTAGATATATCTGCTGCGGAGAAGAAGTTGAATGACATTGCAGGACTTTTTGGAATCACGGATGTGCTCTCCAAATTTCCGGCGCAGATGTCAGGTGGTCAAAAACAGCGCGTCGCTGCCGCCCGCAGTTTGATTTCCGACCCCGATATTATTTTGGCAGATGAGCCAACTGGGGCATTGGATACAAAGGCAGCGCGGTTGCTTATGGAAAAACTGTGCGAGATCAATCACGGTCGCGGACGCACAATTTTGATGGTAACACACGACCCGAACGCTGCAAGTTTTTGTTCCAGAATCCTATTCATACAGGACGGTGTGATTTTCCATGAGCTGCGCCGGAAAATTCCGACTGAAACACGGGAGGAATTTTATGCGCGTATCTTACAGGTAATGGCACAGATGGGAGGAGGGAGTGCAAATGTTCTTTAACCTTGCGTGGCGAAACTCCAAACGAAACCGTAGTGAGAACCTGATTTATTTTCTTACTATGGTTACAGCTGTAGCCACATTTTATATCGTCCTCTCCCTTGGAAGCCAGGACGTGATGCGCTTCTTGGAGGAAATCGAAAGTGACGCTGTTAATCGACTTCTGACAATGCTAATGCCGACGGTTTATCTTTTTTCGCTGCTGTTTGTATTTTTCCTTGTCATTTTTGCGAACAAATATCAGCTTGAATGTAGGAGCCGGGAATTAGGGCTTTACCTGATGTTTGGAATGACAAAGCGACACTTGTTTATTCAAATCATGGCAGAGGGGCTAATCACATCACTGCTGGCTCTTTTGGGCGGACTGATCTGCGGCGGCTTTTTATCAGAGGTAATCAGCCTTGCTACGGCACGGCTTGTAGGTCGCGGCATAATTGCACATCAGTCAAGTTTTTCTGTGAGCGCTGTTCTCTTGACAACGCTTGGATTTCTAATGATTCAAGTTGTCGCGTTGTTCATCCTTTGTGGAAAACTATTCAACAAAGAAATCCACCAACTCCTTTATGGAGAAATGGCGAAGAAACAGCAAGTTGGAAAAATGAGTGGGAACTTATTTTCCCTCATTCTCGGAGCGGTAGTTTTGACGCTTGCATATTGGGTAATCCTAAAGTATTTCATGGTTGCTGGCGGTATGATGATAATTGTTGCCGTGATATTAGGTATTGTGGGAACAATGCTTTTTATCCGTGGGCTTGCAGGCTTGCTGAGCGCAGCGGCGGCTTCTGTGAAACGCAACACAACACACGGTCTATATATTTTCACTCTGCGGCAGTTACACGAAAATATAGTCCACAAGTATATTTCAATCGGTGTTGCATCTATTTTGATTATGCTCACTATCATGCTCATTGCGGACGGATCAACCCGCATTATGTCGTATGGGAACCAAATGACGCGGGGATCTTCTGTTTACGATTTTACCGTCACGGGCAATGAAGCGACTGTTGAAAAATACCTTTCGGGTAAGCAAATGCAGCCCTATGTGGCTGATTTGAGCCGCATGGAAACAGGAACAATGAAACGCCCAGCTTCCGTGAAAGCGAACTCTTTTATAGATTGGTCCGGGCTGCGTGAACAGGTTGTTTTGAATCTGCCGCCAGAAGTAGAGGATCCCGTCACACAAGGAGCTACAAGCTATGAGTTCAGTCCCAATCAACCAGCCGCGCTTAACCTTTTAGGGTGTATTGATACTACGGGAGCTTCGCCATTTTTAATTTCCGTATCTTCATATAACGAATTGCTGGAAGCAGCTGGAGAAAAAACTATCGTTCTTGGAATCGACGAAGCTGTATTCTATCTTAACCCGGATTTTCAGGGGAGTACAAAAGAAGAAACCACCACCATGTTGAACCAGATTGCGGAGGACGCACGGGCTAATGGTAAAGTCTTGATTTCTATTGACGGACTGCCAATTACGCTTATCCCGTTTGTGCCGATGAAAGGCTTGACTGCGGATGAAAACGTAAAAATCATAACCGCATTGATTGTTTCCGATGAAGTATATTCTGAATATGTAAATCCAGACACCGTTACCGTTTATCACAATTTCTGTATTCCGAGCGAAACTGTGGAAGCTGATGGCCTGATGGTGTCGATTATGGAAGCCCGTGACCTGTTAAAGCCCTCTGGCCTGTACTGCGAAAGCTATTTGGACAATTTCGGACGGCAACTATTTTATGTCATTTCCGGCAGCTACACGACCTTATACATGGGTTTTATGCTTCTAATTATCGCTTGCGCCCTACTTGCCCTGCAATTCCTAACCCAAATGCGAGAAACAAAGGCAAGGTATGCGACACTTTCTATTCTGGGCGCACGACGCGAACAAATGAAGCGTTCCATAAACCAACAGGTGCTATGGTATTTTCTGCTCCCGCTGTTTCCTGCGTGTATCAGCGGTACAGTCGGAATTTGCGCAATGCAGCATTACCTATACTCTAATATGGCAAAACTGCAACAGTCTTATCCTATGCTGCTCGTTATGGCGCTTGTCGTTGTTTGTATGCTTGCATTGTACGGTGTGGCTATTGCGCGGACAGCAAACCGTGAAATCAGCAAATTAAATTGGAAGCCAAATGCTTAATGGGCTTATTCGGGAAGGAGGTGTTCATATTGGCGCAAATTATTGTGGTTGAAGATGATGTATATATGCGGGAAGAATTGATTGATGTGTTGGAAAAAGCGGGATATGACGCTGTTCCTTTGCTTGACTTTGAAAATGCCGTATCACAGATAATGTCTCTTTCCCCGGACTTGATTTTGCTCGACATCAATCTTCCTTTTCACTCCGGCTTTGAAATCTGCAAAGAGGTAAAGGCCAAACAGCTTGGGACTGTGCTGATATTAACTGCAAGAGATAAATTACAGGACGAGCTTCACGCTTTGGGATTAGGGGCGGACGATTACCTAACAAAGCCATGCAACACGGAACGGCTTCTTGCCCGCATTAAAAACCTCTTGCGCCGCAAAGAAGAACAGATGCAGCAGGGATTGCTTAACGGGGGCGGCTTCCTGCTTGATCCAAACACTTTTACGCTCTATGCAGGAAAGAAATCTTATGTTCTTCCGCAGAATGAGGGGAAAATACTTCTCACCCTTTTGAAAAGCAGCCCGAACCTTGTATCAAAGAGCGACCTGTTTCATGTGCTTTGGGGAACAGCGGAGTTTATAGACGAAAATGCGCTGCAAGTCAATTTTACACGACTGCGGAAAACGCTGCGTGAAGTTGGACTTGATGATCGCATTGAAACGGTGCGCGGGCAAGGCTACCGTTTGAAAGAGCAGGTGGAAGTATGAAGAAATTTAATACTCTCTTGACCTATGTATCGTCCAATCGTATTTGGTTGATTACTCTTGGCTGCTTGGATTTGTTCTTTGCGTTTCTGGCATGGGTGGCTTATCCGGGGGATTTTTTGAGCCTTGTGGGGCTAATGATATTTGTATCACTTGCCGCGTTTGTCATCCCCTTTGTCATCTCAATTCATAAACGCAGTAAAATTGATGCCGCTTTTCGGCGCTTTCTGTTAGAGCCGGACGACACAAACGAATACCTGTTGTGTGAAAGTGCCCCCGCGTCAATGCGCCCATATATCCATGAATTAGCCCATCATCTGAGAATGCAAGAGGGGTATGTGAACGAACAGCAGTTAAAGGTTGCCAACTACGAAAGTTATATTGAAAATTGGGTGCATGAAATCAAGAAACCTCTGTCCCTTATGACGCTTCTTTTAGATAATCGAAAGGTTGAGATGTCACCGTTGGTGCATACTCGTATGCTATATGTACGCGACCATGTGCGGCAGAACGTAGAACAGATTTTGTACTTTTCACGTCTTGGGGCGGCTCACAAAGATTGCTATTTTGAACCAATTCTGATCTTAGAGACTTGTCGGGAAGCGGTTGAGGACAATTTATCCTTGCTTGAAGAAGCCCAATTTTCTGTCACATATTCCGGGAACGACTGTAACGTAATTTCTAACAAAAAAGGCTTTATGTTCATTTTGGGACAGATTATTAGCAACAGTGTAAAGTATGCTGTGAAGGACACCGCCCCCGCTATTCAATTTTCAGTAACGGATAATCCAGAAAGCGGGCAGATTACTCTATCCGTCAGCGATAACGGAACAGGTATACCCGCGTCTGATCTGCCGTTTGTTTTTGATAAGGGCTTCACTGGGGACGCAGGAAGCTTTTTAAGCCGCTCCACAGGTATGGGATTATATTTAGTGCAGAAAATGGCAAAAGATTTAGCGATAGATTTACAAATCACATCACAGTTGTCATGCGGAACAACCATTATTCTGATGTTCCCCAAGGTGCAATATCCAGTCAGGAGGTTTGATGATGCAACAGCAGATTCGTACGCAAACACCAAAGAAAAATAAGCCTGCGGCTTCTCTGATTATAAGTTGGCTGATTATCTTGGGCGTATATTTACTTTTGCGCCTTGTCTTTGTTATCTTCGGATTTCATTTGGCACCAGTTGTTTTAGGTGGATGTTTAGCTGTTCTACCTTACATTGCGGGAGCGTTTTATCTTTTTAAGACACCAGCGGCACATCGGGTGGGAGGTTGTGTGTTAGGAATTTTACTGCCGTCCATTGTAGAAAAACTCGTTCTTTATTTTTTGGGTGCGTCCCTTTACGGAATACCTCTGGCAGATGTCAGCGGAGTAATGAGCAGAATTGCAGCGAATGAGCCGTTCACACACATTTTTTCTAATCCGGCAGCACGCTATATTCTTAATCTATCATTTTTTGGATGGCAGTACATTGTCGGCAGTATTGTCGTATGTGCAATTCTGATTTTAGGCATGATGGGTATTCAAAAAAGAAAATCATGTTCTCGAACGTAAGGAAAACTGAGGGGATTTGTAAATGAGCAGAAAAATAGTGATGACACTCGTGTGCATCCTTGTATTGGGTCTATCTGGGTGTGGAGATACACTCACTCTTAATCAATACAATACGAGTGAAATTTGGTATATAGCATATACAGACATTGATACAGTTTGTGAGAGCAATGAATTAACCGCAGATGGCTCCAGCATTTTACATTCTGAGGAAGATTATCTTCTGCTTTCATATGTAGTTGACAGCAATATTGAAATTACAAAAGAGCTAAAGGATGGGGGGTGGGACCATTTGATCCTGACAAACCCTCAATGGATAGATCGCTTTGGTGATCCCAGCAAGTTAAAACCTGTGGAATATGGCAGTTTGGCAAATAGCATGCAGGAATTTTTAGATGTTCAAATGCCTATATTGACTGCTGATGGAAATGTATTGCCTGATGGAGTGGGACTATATCAATATGATGGAGAGACATTATTGGCATTTCCGGTGCATGTGGCGTTGGGCGCAGCAGAGCCGATAGAAGCAAAAAATCCATTGATTATCCTTGTGGATAAACCGGCACAAAGTCTTAAAGCGAGTAGCTGTATGTTGCCGCTGACTTCAAGCGGAAATGTCCTGTTTGCAGAAGGAGAGAAACTTCAAGAGTCATTTGACGAGAGCAAACTAATTGACTATGGATCGATTGAAGAGTTTCAGATGAATCATTAAAGTGAATCTGAAATGTGGAAAACAGTAGCTTAGTATAACAGAAATAGCTGCCGCACGACGGCAAAAGAAAAAAAGCCGTCGTACAGCAGCTAGAATCCGTGCTTATACTTCAAAAGAAACTCGGTATGGTGCGTTCCGTGGATGTTGCCCGGTACATGGAAGTTTCAAAACCCAGCGTATGTTACGCAGTAGGAACTTTACGAGAGGACGGTTTTTTGACAACAGACGAAAACCATTATATACACCTGACCGACCTTGGCCGGGATGTGGCCGAAAAAATTTACGAACGCCATTGCTTTTTTACTTATCAACTTATAGCCGTTGGAGTTAATCCACAAACTGCAGAAGTGGATGCTTGTCGCATGGAACATGCAGTCAGTGATGAAAGTTTTCAAAAACTGAAAGAGCATGCGATGAGAGGGATTGCTGCACAAAAAATTGACAATACATTTGATAATTTTCCTGTGAAGAAATAGAAAATGTTGCTTTGCTAAAATAGATTAAATATGAAAGACACAAAATACAAGATATTAGCATATTTTGACAATCAATCATATCGAAAACTATTCAATGAGGTAAACTCAGATTATGCAGAAAATCTACAAATTTTACT
>NC_021018.1:451289-452997 GCF_000210595.1 Coprococcus sp. ART55/1
AGAGAAAGACAATCCGTATCGCCGGGGACGATTACCCGGCAGAGCTTGTCAAGGCAAAGTTTATGAAGCTCAACAGCAGCCACATTGAATTTGTCTTTGACTGCATGAAAGAGAATACCACCAAAATCCGCAACATTAAACAGTACCTTAAAGCGGTGCTGTTCAATGCGCCGAATACCATTGACAGCTACTATACCGCCCTTGTCGCACACGATATGGCGACAGGCAAAATCTAAAGGAGGATTACCACATGGCACAGAAAACAGGAGCTTTGATTTTTGACGAACAGACCGACCGCTACGACATTCGCTTTGACATTGCCGACTATTACGGCGGCTTGCATTGCGGGGAGTGTTTCGACGTATTCACAGGCGGCAAATGGAAGCCGACCCGTATTGAAATGAGCGCGGCGCAGGAATGGTACCTTGTGGGTATCCGCGCCGAGGATTTGAACGGCTTGCGCGTCCGTATCTAAAGCCTATGGGCGGCTACCGCAGCGGCGTACCACCCTAACATTATCAGACTACCGCGAAAGGAGGACGGTAAATGCAAGATGAAATCAACGAAAAGACCATAGCCCTTTACATCAAGACCGGGAAACTGACCGCGCAGACGCTTCAAAAGGCTATGAAAACGCTGCTTGCACAGATGAAGAAGCAGAAAGACAAAACGCCGCAGGGCAAACAGACTTTGAAGCAGCTTATGAAGCAGAACGCGGGCGTTTCCAACATTGAGATTACCGAGGGCAATATCAAAGCCTTTGAGAGTACGGCGAAAAAGTACGGTATCGACTTTGCGCTGAAAAAGGACACGACGGAAAGCCCGCCCCGCTACCTTGTGTTTTTCAAAGGGCGCGACGCTGACGTGCTGACCGCAGCTTTTAAGGAATTTTCCGCAAAGAAGCTGACGCAGGAGAAAAAGCCCTCTATCCGCAAGCTGCTTTCCTGTCTGCAAAATGCTGTCTATGTTCTGCTTGATAACGTCATATTCCCGGACTTTCTTTTTCAGCTTGCCATAATCGGCGTAAAGGGCTTCTTTCTGCGCTTGGAGTGCTTCATATTCCTTTTGCAGCGTGGCGGGATTGGGGAGCTTTGTAATGCCCGCCGTTTTGAGTGCCTTTGCCGCAGCTTCATGGTCTACTTGGATAATGTATCCGTCAATGGCAATCTTCCTAAGATATGCCGCCATGTTCCGGGTGGGGACGAGCTTCATTTTTTCAAGAATTAAATCCCGTTCCGCTTCTGTTACTCTAAATTTGATTTGTACCGTTCTTTTGCGTCCGTCCATGCTTTCGCTCCTTTCCATTCCGAGGGTTTGGGATACTTCCCAATAAGCCATTTTCAACCGACGCGTCGCAGCGCAGGAGGGCGAAAATACGGAAGTGGGTACCCGCTTCCTATGCTTGCTATGAAAGTTTTTTCTTACTCCCTATTACAACAGAAAGCCCCGTTTTGCCAAACTTACGCAAAAGAAAAACGCTGCAATCTCAAAAAAGATTACAACGCTTCCTAAATCCTATTCAGTTTTAGGCCGGACATTCCTATTCGCCCTCTTTTTCGACTTCGGAAATCTCTTTTGCCGTTGCGGTGACAATCCGTATGCCTGTATCGCTCATATCATCAAGAAGCGCGTCAAGCTGCCGCCGCTTTGTGTCTTTCTCCGGCTGCGTATCTAAAAGAAACTGGTCTACGGATATATGATAGCGCAG
>NC_021018.1:455284-456586 GCF_000210595.1 Coprococcus sp. ART55/1
GCGTCACTCAAAGATATTGATAACTATATTAGGCGTATGTGCGGCGGTTATAATGGTCTCTTTTGCACTTGGTGACATGACTTTTTTGGAGCCGGAGATGGAACAGAAAGTGTAATCGGATTTCAAGCTAAGTGTTATCTATCTAGTGAAATACCAACGTTTCAAACTGTTGCCCGCTCATCTCTTGCATATACAGCCTTTTTCTGGATTATTGGCATTTTATTTGCAACCATATTTTTTACAAAAGAATATAATACGGGTACAATCAAATTATCTGTTGCATACGGCACTAAACGAACTATTCTCTACTACACCAAAGCGATTACAATATTGGTGGTGTCTCTGATAACGTATCTGATTTTTGTAGCTACATTTTTCGTTATTGAAATCATACAATCCGGTTACATTCCAACTGCGAGTGAAGTAATAAACCTTTTGGGATGGGCTCTTGCTTGCGGAACGGTTTTATTAGCATTAGAAAGCATTTCTATTTTTTTATGTGTCGTTATTCAAAATACAGGGATTGTAACAGGGATTTGCTGCTTATATGTATTCAGTGGAGCGTCTGTTTACTTAATGCTATGGAGTGATATGGAGACGGTTTCAATACCCTTAAAATTTTTTGTATATGGAAATCCTATGTACTATTGGATGAATTTCAGCTCTTGTCGCACAATGGGTATTATTGAGCATTTACCATTCTATTTCATAGGGTGCATTTCTCTTTTGATTGTTGGCGGTCTTATTATGATTAGAAAAGAAATCAAGTAAAAGGGAGGTAGAATATGGGTTGGGCGATTATGTTTCTTGTTCTGATAGCATTGGTCATTATCCTTTCAATTTCTTTAATTAACTGGAAAATACAGATATATAAAGTAATCGTCCAACTAAATGCTATTCTGAATAGAAAAACGAAAAAGTTAGTTACAGTGTCTTTATCTGATAGGCGGTTAGAGCATTTGGTTGAAATCATAAATCAGATTGTATCAAAAGATAATATTTATCTGGGCGAAATTCAAAAAAAGGAGAATGAATTAAAAGAGAATATTTCTTGCCTTTCTCATGATTTACGGACACCACTAACTTCCATTCGCGGATATTTGCAACTTCTATCAAGTGCGCCTGATGAAAAAAGAGCGGAATATATTTCAGCATTATCCGGAAAAGCATTGAGATTAGAACGTCTCATAGATGACTTTTATCAAATCTCTCTTTTAGAAGCAGGACAATATCCATTTTACTATGAAAAGGTTGAGCTATGCTCATTGCTTACTGAAATCCTGCTAGACAATTATTCGATTT
>NC_021018.1:457010-465442 GCF_000210595.1 Coprococcus sp. ART55/1
AATGGAATTGAACCCCAAATAGAAATACCTAATATGGACATCTATCTTAATGCTGACAGAAAGGCGTGTATTCGCATTATACAAAATCTTATATTCAATGCGGTAACATCCACTACAAATAATGTTGTAATTCAACTAATTAATATTGCAGATTCTGTACAACTCTGTATTAAAAATCCTGTTGCATCTATTCCTACAGAAGAATATTCAAAACTGTTGGAACGCTTTTATGTAGCAGATGTTTCAAGAAGTAATGGTACGTCTGGACAAGGACTTTACATTGTGAAAAAGCTATTACTTATGATGAATTGTACAAATCCAATAATTGAAATACATGACCATAATTTTATGATTACGATTGATTTTTCGCCCTTACTCATAAAAAAATAATCTGCCGGACGACGGCAAAAGAAAAAAAGCCGTCGCAAAGCAGAGGTATTTTCACGCGCCATTTCTAAATTACGGCGGCTTTGATTTTCAGAGCCGCCGCTTCTTTTTGCCTATCGGCAAGTCTACGACGACCCTAACACCGTAAAAACGGCGGCTAATGGAGGTAGCCGCCATGATATATAGAGCGTATCGACAAAGTACGGCACATTTCAGCTTATCAAAAAAAGCTCGTCCACCGCCGGGGACACTTCTACCCTCATATATGAACTGTCAAATCATCTAACCCCTTTTCCGTTTCGTATCAATCCGCAGCAGCCCCGTATGTTCCTTGACAAAGAAAGCGACGCAAGATAACGGCGACGCAGTATAGGGCAAACCGGGTACGTCCTTTTTGCGCCGAGCCATACAGAGGGTGCGCCATGACGCTATTTCCTTATCGGGAAAAGCCGAGCGAAAAACACCGCGACGGGAAGCAAGTTAGCAGCTTGCGGGCGACGACACGCATTGAGGGAAGATAAGCCTTTACATCCACAGTCCGAGCGTTCAGAGCGTCGCAGGCAATGGGTAAAGCTGCCTTAAATGAGCAGGGGTGCAATTCCCGCGAGGTTGTGCTAACAGCCGCCCGGTTAAAGCCCACTTTTTGTAACTTGACTTTTTAGCCATTTATGAAAGGGGGTATTTTCCTATGGCAAAAAAGGAAACAACAAGCCCCGCTATCCCTGTATTCCCTATGTTAAAGACCGTTGAGCAAATGAGCAAGATTAGCGGTATCGGGGAAAATAAGCTGCGCGAGCTTATGGATAGCGGCGAGCTTGAATATATACAGAATGGAAACCGCCGTTTGATAGCTGACGCTGCAATCTGGGACTGGTATCACAGGGCAAAGACGACAGCGAAGCCCCCAGCACGACAGGGAGGTTAAGCTATGGCTATACACATTTGAACAGATTTACCAGCTTGTATGGAAAGATTATTCTGTTGGTGATATTAAAAATATCATCTGGTGTCTGGTAAAGCGATTGAGAAAAAAGTTGAATGTCGTTGAAGACGGTGCCGGGAATTGCATTGTCAGTGTCAGGGATATAGGTTACAAATTTGAATTGAATAATGAAAACGAACAGCAGTAAGGCGAATAATCCGTAAAAAGATTGTTCGTCTTATTTTATTTGTGCTGGAAAGAAGGTGATAAAAATTGACCGTCAATTGACAGGTTTCTGACCGTTAACTGACAGGTGCATCCGATACACTGTGCCTTTGTAAAGATATGATTACAAAGGAGATCCGTGTTTGCAGGGAAACAGCAGAGATGCCGGACATTCCTGTGGACAGGAAGAACGAGCCAGATCACCGCCACACTCCGATTTGATTTCACAAAAATTCAGATCGGAGGAAAAGATAAGTGGCTTATAACAAAGCAAAAGAAGAATATAGATGGAACCAGTGGAAAGCAGAGGAAGAGAAGATCCTGCGTGAGCAGGGTGTGGATGAAGAGACGATCCAGAAGCTCCGGGAGTATGACTGGAACGATTTTAACGCAGAGCGGAGATTCCGGGAACATCAGACCTCACTTCTGGACTGTATGGAACTGCTTCTGGAAGAAAAAGAATCAGGAGAGTCTCAGCCAGAGAGTGTGGAAGCCCTGCTCGATACCGTGGAGAATGAGGAATTGCTCCAGATCCTGTTATCGACTGACAAGAAAACTCTTCAGATGGTTGTTCTGAAGATGATGGGATATGCACCAAAGGAGATCAGCCATCACATGGAACTGCCGGAGCAGACTGTTTATACAAGACTGCGGAGGTTACGGGAGAAAATCAAAAAGTCCATGAAATTTGAATAAAACAAAAGGCTCTCATCGGCTGATTATCAGAACGAACAGACAGGAGGATTGATACGATGGATGAGAAAGAAGTGTCCGAAATGCAGGAAGAAATGATGACGGTGCTGGTAGTCGAGCCGATGAAAGCACCCTATGTCAAGAACATCCCCAATGAGCTGGAGGATCTGCAGCAGGCGGTAGGCGGTGACATTGAAATGACCTATCCGTTTGATGATAAAGTTGGAATCCTTTTAAACGGCAATGGAAAATTTGAGGGGCTGCCGTTAAATCGGGCATTGTACGATGACCGAGGACAGGTCTATGATGCCATTGCCGGAACATTCCTTGTAGTAGGACTGACAGAAGACGATTTTACTTCGCTGACACCGGAGCAGATTGAAAAGTTTAAAGAAAAATATCAGTCACCGGAAATTTTCACCCTGTTTAACGGGGAACTTCATGTGATGAAGATGCCGCCGGAAGAAGCCAAAGAGCAGAAAGAAAAGCAGAAGAAAGATGCACAGCAGAAGAATCCGGCAAAAGGAAAAAAGAAAAACAGATCCGGGGAATCACGATAAAAAATTTTTTTGTGAAGTGAATAAAAAAATACACTGCCATCGGCTAGTAAGCAGAGGGACATCCCTCGGCTGTTCTTTGGCAAGTGAATATCGGCACTACAGGTACGTTCCCAACCGTAGAAGCGTGACAGTATGAGCGCCATGATTAAGTATAGGGTAAAGATTCTTAGACTTGGAGCGAGAAAGCATAGCTGTGAATAAGGCGGTGGCAGCCTTTCGCCAAGATCACGGATGGGGGATAATGATACACGTTACCAGCCAGAGAGCGGAAGATGGACTCCGGGTTGTAATCAGAAAGACCCCCAGGACATCTGTGAGCGGCGGCAGGCCAGCCGCCCGCCTGTAGTGTCCCCTTTCCCAGAAGAAATACAGGGATAGTTCCGGGGGTGCGAGGTCAAATGCGGAACAGCAAGATAAAAAAGAAATCAATGAAGAAGTGTGTCGTTGATATCAGATACCATGCGGCTGTGGGAGACTACAGCCGTATTCTTGTGGTATTAACGTCACATCAAGGGGAGAGAAAGATGGAAGAAACAAAAAGAAGTGGGATGAGCAAGGATCAGTTCTGGAATCTGATTGAAAAAGCAAAGGAAGTGTGCGGCACCGATCTGGATGCTTCGGCGGTGTGGATCAAGCAACAGCTTTTCTATATGACACCGGAGGATGTTCTGCAATTCCATAATCTGGTTTACAGTTACCGGGATGCAGCTTATAAGTATGGCTTATGGACAGCGGCAGGTATTCTGATGGAAACAGGGTGCAGTGATGACAGCTTTTCCGATTTTCGGATGTGGTTGATCGCCCAGGGAAAAGATGTATATCTGAATGCCTTAAAAGATCCGGATTCCCTTTCCGGTGTAACTCCTTATGGATACTGTAGTTTTGAATCATTGGGATATATCTCATCGCAGGTCTACAGTGCCATGAAAGGAAAAAATATTTACCAGGATAGTACAGCCAGAATGCAGATGGAAAGCTATGAGCAGGTGATCCGGGATATTGTGTACCATCCCATGATCGAGTATCCGTTGGAATTGCCAGAAGCCATGGTGGTTTATCCGAAACTCTGTGAAAGGCATTTGTCCGAGCAGGTAAGGAATGCTCCACAGAAGGTAAGGACATGGAATGTTTCCCGGACGGATATCCGAAGGATGATGGCACGGGGAAATGCTGCCATAAAGAAAATGCAGGAGCAGGGAGCAAAAGCACCGGAAGCAGTCAGATCCGTCCGTAAGGGTACGGTAAGATAAGCTTCCCGGCAAGGAGAAGTAATGTGTTATAAAAATGAATATCAAAAAAGGGCGCATGGCGAAGTGGAAAGAATCTTTCGGGAACTTCTACCGGAAGTCGGGCTTCACGTAAGAGAAGAACAGATCCGTCTCTGCCATGAAATGCTGGATGCCCTTATGAAAAATGAGATCACGCTCTGTGATGCAGGAGTGGGCATTGGAAAAACCTATGCCTATCTGACTGCCTGCATCCTGATGCGGAAATATAGTGTACTGCATTCCGGTTATTCGGGATGTGACAGGCGGCCTGTGGTGGTATCCACTTCCAGCATTGCCTTACAGAAAGCTATCATAGAGGAATATGTTCCTTTTTTATCGGATGTACTGTTAAAAGCAGATCTGCTTCAGGGAGAATTAAAGGCAGTTGTCCGCAAGGGAAAGGAACATTTTGTATGCGATTACAGGCTGGCCCAAAGACTGGAGGCAGTCCGGGATAAGAATAAAAATCAGGCACAGATGGAGGCATTGAAGTCCCTCCGGCATAACTTTGATTTAGATTCCGTACATAACCTGAGCGGTTTTGACCGCAGGCTGGTGTGCGTACCGAAATTCTGCCCCAGGGAGTGTCCGGGGAAAGCAGGATGCCGTTATCAGAAATATTTGGATGTTTCCAAAAAAGAGGAAGTTTTTATACAGATATGCAATCACAATTATCTTCTGGCAGACGCCATGCACCGGATGAATGAATACCGGCCTCTGCTGGCGGATTACAGAGCATTGGTAGTAGATGAAGCACATAAGCTCCCAGAAGCTGCCAGCCAGATGGATGGGAGAAGTATTGGAAGAGAGGATGTGCAGGAAATCTCGTATTTCTTAAACAGGGAGCATAAAAGTTCGGAAGGTAAGAGACTACAGGATTGGTTTAATACACTTTCAATGGAAATCCGTAAGGATCAGGCCGGGATGGGAGATGACATAGCTGGAAAAGAAAATTTCTATTTTCCGGCAAAGTGCCGATCTTCTCTGGAGCAGGTAAGGGGGAATCTCAGTCTTATGCTTAAAAGACTTGCTGGAAATGTCCCTTACTGGATCTTCCGGCGGCTGGAAGAGATGGAAGAGCTGTTCGGCTGGTTTCTGAAGAAGGATACCAGATACGTTTTATTTCTTCAGCCAGACGGCAGGGGAGATCCTGTGTTTATGGCTGTTAGCAGAGAGATTCCAAGGTTTCTCCATGATTCCTTATGGGACAGGGGATTTCCCTCGATTCTCACCAGTGGAACTTTAAAAGCCGGAAATGGGTTTGTAAGGACCAGACAGATGACCGGGCTGGAAAAGAAAAGCAGAGTCCGGGAGTGTGTAGCAGAATCCCCATTTTGTTACAGAGAGAACTGTCTGCTCTATATTCCTGAGAATTTAAAAGCGACGCTCAAGGGAAGCCGGGAAGAGGTCGAGCAACTTGCAGGCCAGATCCGTGATCTGGTGTGTTCTACTTTTGGGCATACACTGGTACTGTTTACATCTTATACCCTGATGGGAAATGTGCAGCAGCTCCTGCGGGATCAGATCCCGTTCCCGATGGTGCAGGTATGGAGAAACTCACAGGAAGAAATCGCACGGTTTAAGAAGATGGAAAATGCCGTTCTGTTTGCAGCCGGCTCCTGTTGGGAAGGTGTGGATTTTCCGGGGGATATGGTATCGTCCCTGATCATTGTAAAATTGCCGTTTGCTGTACCGGACCCCATCCATGAAGCACAAAGGGAACAATACCGATCACTGGAATCCTACATTCAAAATGTTGTTGTTCCAGATATGCAGAAGAAACTGCGCCAGGGATTCGGACGGGCGATCCGGACGGAGCAGGACACCTGTGTAGTGTCCATTTTAGACCACCGAGCGGCAAAGAAAGGAAAGTACCGGGGAGATGTTCTGGACGCCCTGCCAAAGTGCCAGATGGCAGAAAAAATCGATGAAGTAGAGGACTTTATCCGAAGCCGGAAAGTGGAGCGTTACTACAGCTGATAACATCCGTGGTGTTGTTGGTTCTGCCCAGATCTGGACAGAAAATAAGACAAAAAGTTTAGTGGTATTTCAGGAGCGGTTTTGACCGAATTGGTGGTATTTGTGATAGCTTTATCGGCATGAGTTGGGTATACTGTGTATAGCGTTAGAGGAAAGGAAGTGAGCAGGAATGAGACGATATGAACTGGAAAAAGAAAGAGAGGGTTCCACCGTTTATTTCTTTATCAGAGATGTGGAAACACTGGATATCGTCCTGCTTCCAACCAAATATCTGATGCACAAGATACGGAGTAAATGTTCACCGAATACGGTGCGGCGCTCCGCACTTGCAATCCTGTACTATCTGGAATACATCCATGAAAAGAAAAAGGAATTGACAGACGTATATCAAATGCCTTATGTTGAACAGACAAATCACTTTGTGGAATTTTTATACTGGCTGAAAGCCGGGAAGCATACCAGAGATAAAAATCACAGATCTCCAAACAATGGAACCTGCAACGCATACTTAAGAGATGTGTTCAGGTTCTATCTTTTTATAGAAGAAGAGTACCAGCAGTTCGGGGAGCTGAAAGTCCTGTCCTATAATTATTTTGTAGCCGTGGATGCAGTAGGCGTAAAGAAAAGCATACGATCAAAGAGTTTCAAAGGCTATTTAAAAGAGGAAGAGCATAAGGCGAGAGCAGCAAAGAAAGATGAAATTGTGGAAATCTTGAAAGCGTGTACCAATATAAGAGATCGGCTTCTCATGCTGCTTCTGGCAGAGACAGGCTACCGAATCGGTGAGATCTTAGGAATTGATTACAGTAAGGACATTGATTATCAGAACCACATAATCCGGGTATATTTCCGTGAGGACAATGAAAATGGAGCGAGAGCAAAGAATGCAGAATACCGAAGTGCGAAGATCAGCAAAGATACCTTCGGCTTTTTAAATCTGTATATCGCAGAGTACCGAAAACTACTTCAGCACCAGACAAGCCTGTTTGTGAATATTTCCGGGGATAATATCGGAAAACCAATGAACGTGGAAGCAGTATACTCCATGCTAAAAAGAATGGATAAGAAAACAGGGATTAAGATCACGCCTCATATGCTCCGGCATTACTTTGGAAATGAGCGGAGAAAAGCAGGATGGTCGCTGGAACTGATACAGCTGGCCTATGGACACCGCCACATCCAGACAACCATCAATTATCTGGACATTGTGGATGATGAACTGCTGGATGCCAGCCAGGAATTCTACGAGAAACACTCCTCCCTGTATGGGATTGAGGAATTGCTATAGGAGGTGGTTTTTATGCCTGCGTTTTTACAGTCTTTTATAGAGGCAGAACAAGAACGGAGCAGGCGGATTGAGCAGCTACGAAAAGAAATCCGGGAGTTTGCAAAAGAGGAAGCAGGAAGTTCCATTACAGAACAGATTCTGCTGTTTCTGGCAGATGAGATGGTAGAACATCTTTCGGAAATAGATTATGAACTGCGAATGAAATTTGAATTATACATAACACCGCTGATAAAGCGAAATTACATTTACCGATATACCGGAACGTTCGACCGGATACGGCAGGCGTACATCCGGGAACGGATGAAAACTCCGGCTGGACAGAGGGAATGTGAATGGAAATATAAAAATGAAATACTTTTTGTTCCATACCACTCAGATCCTGTAATCGTAAAGAGTGTGGAAACGGTACGGTGTCGGAGCAACATGGTCTGGAATTTTAAAGCGGCAGCCAGTGAGAAACTGAAACGTCAGATTTTTACCGTGCTGGAATATATTCTGAAGAATTATGAAATTTCCAGACTGAGGGAATATAAACTGACCGGGCTACAGCTTTTTTACGAATTTTGCATCCGGGAGCAGATTACAGATATCCAGCTTCTGGAGCTGGAACAGGAAACAGCATTTCAGGACTACCTGAAGCAGAAAGTCGAGAAAGAGCAACGGCGAAAACGACTGAAGAGCATTGTGGAAACTGCCCGTAAAGTGATTTTTATAGAAACTGATGAAACAAGATGGGATGCTACCATCTGGTATTTAGAGCGGTTTCGTATTGCCAAAGAAAGAATAAACCAGAGTGACAGTATAGAAAAAATATCATTTCAGGAAGTTCTACAGCCCAAGAATCGATTGCTGCTTCAGGAATATATGAAGTACGAAATTGGAATCGGAGAACTGGCGCTCAGCACGGTGTACGAAAGATTCCGAACCATTCGAAATTTTTTGCAGGAGATCAGCGAACTGGAAGTTACCAAGTGTGATGCCAGCCTGATTGATGTATATTTAAAGAATTTGCAGAATGGTGCTATGGGAGCAAAGACATTTAATACCAATGTTTCGGGAATACAGTTTTTATGAAATTTCTGGAAGTAAAGGGGTATATAAAAAGTACG
>NC_021018.1:465816-470626 GCF_000210595.1 Coprococcus sp. ART55/1
ATGCATCGTATTACTTGGAAAACAGATCCCAGTCCACCATGACAGAAGTGTGGAAGAGGATGTGTATATGGAAATTATCCAAAACCTCTCACAGTTTCCTGAACACCTGAGAAAGATGTTTTACATCTCTGGTGTGTGGGACTCCGGATCAGTGAGGTCTGCACCTTAAAAGGGGATGCGTATTATATCCAGAATGGTGACTGCTGGATGAAGGTCTACCAGGTGAAAATGAAAAATTATAAAAGGGTTCCCATTCCGGTAACATTGTATCGTCTGATGCAGGTTTATCTGAAAAAGCACCCTACCAAAAAAGAAGCATACATTTTTCGGAATCGGAAAGGTGGAGCATTTTCCAAAAGCACCTTCATGGGGCAGATGAAAAAATACTGCTCCCAGATAGGCATACAGAATGGAGAATATATTTTTAAGTCTCATGATTACCGACATACCGTAGCAACCAATTTTTATGAGCATGGCGTATCAATCCAAAGCATCCGGGACTATCTGGGACATACGTTTGAGGAAATGACCATGCAGTATATAGATTATATGCCAAGAAAAATTGCTAAAGAAAATGACGCATACTTTGAGGAAGAGGAAAGCAGCCTGCTTGCCTGTATGCAGAAAGGAGAGAAGCATGGATAATAAACTGAAATTCCAACAACTGGAATGTTATAAGCTGGCTACCGATGAGCAAAAGGAAAAGCTGAATAAGGAACAATATTTTGATCTGGATAAACTGCCGGAAAACCAGCTTCAGACAGAATTTGTCGAATACATTTACTACCGTGGAACGCAGGTATCCATCCTGACCATAAAAAGGGAAAGGCATTATTTTAACAGCTTATGTGAATTTTTTCAGAAGTCATCCCATCAGGAAAACAGCCTGCTTGACAGAGAAAAAGACTTCTGGATAAAGCAGTTGAAAATGTGGATGATACAAAACGGTAGGGCTTTGACGAAGCATAAAGTGACGAACATTCAGACTGAATCGGTGGAAAAAGCTGCCCTGATCCGGTATTTTGAAAGCCTTCTGGAATTTACACTGGACCGATCAGAAACCAATGAGCTGGCAAAGGATATCTGGCATCTGGAAAGGCTTCCGCTTATCCTGCGGACAAATCCGATTGTCAACCATAAGACACTAAATTTCAGAGGAATCCGGCAACCAGATATTCGGGAAGAAGTAAAAAAAGCAATTTACCATCATCTGAAAACCGAAGCCCTTGGCAGTATAAAACGTGAACTGTCCGCCATGAATAAATTTTCAAAGTATTTGGATGAAAAGCATTCCAAGATCAGCACCTGCGAAGAGATTGACCGGGAGATCATAGAACAATTTTTAATCAACATCAAGGTAGAATCAAACGGAGGGAATGGCATCCGGGATGACCTGCTAAAGCTTCGAAATGTGCTGGAAACAATCGGAAAAATTTATGATTTTCCACATCTTACAAAACTGTTTTTAAAATCTGATTTTCCGCCAGAACGGAAAGCAGAATTCAAATCTTATTCGGACAGTGAGCTGAAAAGACTGAATGCCCAGATTGTAAAAATGGAAGAGCAGATAGCAAGGGCAATGATCATCCACCAGATGCTTGGAACCAGAATTTCCGACACGCTGACCTTGCGGAAAGACTGCCTTTATAAACATGACCGTCAGGATATGATTATCATATACCAGCCGAAAACAAGAAGATATGAAAAACCGATCAGCCGGGAGCTGGCACAGCTGATTGGAAAGGCAGTCAGTTATGCAAATGAGCATTATCCTGAAAGCATTTATATCTTTGCGGACGAGAACAAACCGGAGAGACCAATCAGTTACCAAACCTTGCAGGATAAAGTGCTTCGAATGATCTATGAAAAAGATATCCGAGATGACAGCGGGAAATTATTCGGATTTGGAACGCATATGTTCCGGCACTGTTATGGGGTAAAGCTGACAGAACTCCATGTGGATGATTGGACCATAGCAAAGCTCCTGGGTCATAAAGGAGTGAAAAGCGTCCAGTACTACCGGAAAATGAGCAATCAGAGACTGGCAGATGAGACAAGGGAAGTAAGAAATCTTATGTCACAGATTATCTTAGCAAATCTGGACGGATGGGGAGAAGAATATGAGCAAATACGACAAGATGCTGGAATTGAATAAAAGAAAGAGCGAAGAAAAAGTGGAACGGGCAGTCCTGACAATACGGACAATGGTGTTGGAGAGAGAAAAGGTGTCCGTACCAGCACTGATGCAAAAGACTGGTTTATCTAGAGGATTCTTTTACAAGAATCCGATTGTAAGAGGTGAGATTGATGCAGCAATGGAACAGCAGGCTGGTATGGTGGATCCAAGGAGAAACATTATCAGTCAGGCGATGGAAGCGGAAATGAATCTGCTCCGGCAACAGCTACAGAAACTGAAAAGCGAAAATGAGAATCTAATAAAGGAAAACCAGAAGTTAAAAAAAGCACTATCCAAGAAAGAGTTGAATCTTATCAAACAGATTTAAGCTATATCATAATGCAAAGTAGGTCTGCCAGAATACAGCAGATCTGTTTTGCATTGTGATATAGAAACAGATTATGCTTAAAAGGCATTAAGCAACCCATAATAATGGGTATTGGACATAGAAAGCAATATGGGAGTATGATGATACCGATAAGAAATAGAGTGTACCTGAAATGCAAACTGTCACAGAAAAATTATGAACTTTATGTAAAAAGTTGCAAAATCTATTGACCTAGAGCTTACTTCAGGTTGTACCATAAAATAAAAAGAGCAAGGAGGAATTTTTTATGGATATCGAACAGATGAAAAAAGACTTAGGTGGAGGTAACGTATTTCCAATCGGTGAAGAAAACGTAGCATTCGCAAAGTATTTTACAGGTGAATGCTATTTGAATATGCTTACAACAGAGAGAGTACCAGTTGGTCTGGTTACTTTCGCTCCGGGAACAATCAATGCATACCACATCCATCATAAAGGTGGACAGATCCTTCTGGTTACTGGTGGAAGAGGATGGTACCAGGAAGAAGGAAAACCAGCTCGTGAATTGAAAGCTGGAGATGTAGTAAATATTTCACCAGAAGTAAAACACTGGCACGGGGCAGCGAAAGACAGCTGGTTCCAGCATCTGGCTGTTGAAGTTCCAGCAGAGGGAGCTTCCAATGAATGGCTTGAGTTTTTACCGGAAGAAGAGTATGACAAATTACCATAAATAAGAAAGATGGAGGTTTGATATCATGGCAAAGATCACACAGATAGCAGGAAGAAATGCTCTGGGAACATTTGCACCAGATTTTGCACATTTTAACGATGACATTCTTTTCGGAGAGAACTGGAATAACGAAGATATTGATTTAAAAACAAGAAGTATCATCACAGTTGTAGCACTGATGGCACAGGGAATCACAGATTCCTCTTTGAAATTCCATTTACAGAATGCAAAGGATCATGGGGTAACACAGAAAGAGATCGCAGCAATCATCACTCACGTAGCATTCTATGCAGGCTGGCCAAAAGGCTGGGCAGTCTTTAATCTTGCAAAAGAGGTTTGGAATGAGGACGAAGCAGAGAAATAACCTGGCAGAAACTGCTCGTCATGAAAGGGTCGCACAAAACACAGACGTGTATGCCGTTAAAGCCCGTAACTATAAGGGATTGCGGAGGGGTAGTCCAGTTTTCTGCCGTAACAATTGGCATATCCATCATGCAAAGAGCGGCGGCGGCCAGATACTTGTGTGTGTCGGCGGACGCGGATATTATCAGGAGGAGGGCAAGCCTGCAGTGGAGATGAATCCAGGCGACTGCATCAACATTCCTGCTGAGGTAAAGCACTGGCACGGCGCAGCTCCTGACAGCTGGTTCAGCCATATTGCAATCGAGGTTCCAGGCGAGGAGACATCAAATGAATGGTGCGAGCCTGTGACGGATGAGGAGTACGGAAAGCTTCAGTAGAGCTGTAGTAGATAACGCAAGTGACAATATCATATGAATATATATAGGCCATCCTGGTATAAATATGATTCGCGGTTGAATGCGAATGGATATTTATATTCAGGTGGCTTTTTGTTTCGACAAGAGCCTTGACGGATATATGATAACCACTGTACCTTAAGGGCGGCGGTGTGGTAAGATGTAAGATAGAAAATATTGGAGTGCTAGAAAATACTGTGGAATAATACCGTATATTAAATACTGAGAATTTACAGTGTGAGTGATATAATGAAGCAAGAAAGTTGATGTAAGGATGTTGATGTAATGGAGGCAGCTGGACAAAAGAAGTATTGAATGTAGAAGTATGATGGAATAATGTAGTATCGAAGGTGAGATGGATGGACAACGGAAAAAAGACATACAATTTCTGGGGCTGGAAGAATGCAGATGCACCGGCCATCACAGATGAATATCCGGGGATAAATACCCCAACAGATCTATACGATGCGCTGAGTCATATCTGGTGTGCAGACACCTGTGCGCCGAGGATGAGGGACAGATGGACAAAGGATAACATGACGCTGGGGCAGTGTTCCATCACTGCTTTTCTGGCACAGGATATATTTGGCGGAAAGGTGTACGGTATAAAGAGACCGGGTGGAAACTATCATTGTTACAATGTGATAGGTGACTGCGCTTTTGATCTCACAAGCGAGCAGTTCGGCGATGAAGTCTTGAATTACGAGGATAATCCAGAGCAGCAGCGGGAGGTACATTTTGCAAAGGAAGAGAAAAGACTGAGGTATGAGTATCTGAAGGCTGCGCTCGGAGAATATACAAAATGATGTAGATAACAAATATGACATTCTGAAAAAGAG
>NC_021018.1:471098-518049 GCF_000210595.1 Coprococcus sp. ART55/1
GCACATTATGATATATAGTATATAGAGTGCGATATAAATCCATAGACCGGAGAATACATACAGAATGTATAGAAACAACAGGATGGAGAAAATGGCGGAAATAGAGAAGGTAATATTTATGAATATGTGCATGGTATATGATCACGCTGGGCGTGTACTTGCACTCGATAAAGTAGGGAAAAGCTATTCCGGAACGACATTCCCTGGTGGACATGTGGAACCCGGAGAGACATTCACAGAATCGGTGATACGAGAGATATATGAGGAGACCGGGCTGACCATAAGCAATCCAAAGCTCACCGGAATATATCACTGGATGACTGGAGCTGTGAGAAATGTCGGATTTCTGTACAAGACGGATGAGTATCAGGGGGAACTTATATCTTCAGAAGAGGGCAAAGTGTACTGGATATCGGGAGAAGAGTTCCTGCTAAAACCGCTTGCACCAGGAATGGAACAGGTGTGGCAGATGATGCACGATGACAGTGCGTCGGAATGTCTGCAGACACTTACGGAAAATGGCATAGTTTCAAAGATACAATAACAATAAAAGTTTAATGGGATTTATGGGGAAAAGAAAATGTCAATATTTTCAGATATATCAAATCTTTCAAATAAAAAACGTAAATTGGAGGTGCCAGCGCCAGATACAAAATTGCTCGTGAGGGGGATAGTGTTGTTGGCATTGGGACTTCTCGGAGCCTCAGTCTATACAGTTGAGGATATAGATAAGACGCCGGCTCTTGTTTTTCTGTGTATTGGAGCGGCTTTGATCATAGCCGCTATAATTTCTTTGATCTGTTATGGAAAACAGGTGACAGCATTTAAGAAATATACTCCAACATGGGAGAAACACAGAAGTATTTTTGATGATTTCGCCATAGAATTAAATCATTGGTATGATTCTGACATGCGTCCACGCAGTTGTGATGGAGACACATCATATATTCTTCGCCTTCAGAAGGATAGAATGACACGGAAAGGCATTCGTATGATACAGCATACATCACCTGTGAAGAGAGAAACGATGGGAACTACAAGAGTGCCTCGAAAGACATCCTGGTACACAGTTGATCTCATGTATGAGGGTGTTGACAGACATCTGCAATTCCAGAATTCAACCGGCATAATATATGAGCGTGTAACCGAAGATACGATGTACGAGACAGTTGTCCATACTCCAAATGAGCAGGAACTTACACGTATGTCCATGACTTGTCCAAACTGCGGTGCAGTCAGCCCTGTGGCAGCTCTCACGGAAGGCTGCCCTTATTGTCGTACGGTTTTTCGTATCAGTGATCTGTTTCCCCGTGTAACAAATATATTTTTTATTCGGGAGAATGCTTCTACAAAGAATCAGAAGAAGATGGGAAAGGCCACAGGGATAACCATGCTGGTTTTCTTCCTTGCATGTTTTATACCTTCTTTTCTCGACCGGGAAACTCCAATACCGCAGGCTTTGTTAATGTCATTTTTTGTAGCACTTATTATGGGCGGAATATTTGGATATATAATTTCTATTATTATATTTATGACAAAACAGTTCAACAGGGATGGACGAAAGAGAATACCGTTCTGGTCCTATGTGACAACAAAAGGAAAGGTCAAAAGTGCATTTGCACCATATGATCCGTATTTTTCATTTGAGAAGTTTGAGGGACAGATCATATCTCTTATCCGTATGGCGATTATGTCAGACCACCCGGAGAATCTGGCATCATATTGTGGTGGAACATTAAATCCATATTTTCGGGATATTATAGAAATGACATATATGCAGGCTATGACAGTGCAGGATATACATATGGAGGGAAGTCATCTGTGCATGACACTCAGAACATGGTGGATAAATTACAGTGAGAAGAATGGACGCGTCAACAGGTGCGGAGACTGTATAGACGTTACACTTCGGAGAAATGTTGCTTACATGGAACCTCCTGGATTCTCCATTACATCTGTGTATTGCAGGAATTGTGGAGCAAGCTTTGATTCTGTCCGTCAGAGAAACTGCCCATATTGCGGAACCGTATATCACATGGAGAATGAAGGTTTTATAATTGAAAGACTTGAGCTGGTATAAGCAAAGAGTATAGATACAATATAAGCTGAGTATAAAGGAAACGGAGAAACTAACAGGTATAGTATCTTAAAATCTGATTATAACGAGGAAGATAAAAGAAAGAAATAAAAAGAAAATAAGAAGAGAATAAGGAAATACATAATAGGAAAAACACAAAAATAGAAAAAGAAAAAATATGCTTGACATTGTAAAATGATGGTGGTATCTTATAAAAGCTGTCGCGTGAGACGGTGTCAGGAACATCTGTAAAGCATCAGATTTTGAGATTTATTCGTTATATAATCACCCGGTTATGATACGAAATCAGTTCATAAGAGCTGACGAAATGACTTGAAAAAAGATGAAAAAAGTTGTTGACATTAAGAAATGAATGTGATAGTATTTAGAAGTTGTCGCTGAGAGGCGGAAACATAGATTTTTGGAATTTCAGGGTTGTCATGTTGTTAATTTTTCAAGGTTCTTTGTGCTCTCGCCTCTCAGCGACAACTTCTATATGTTATCACATCTAAAGTTCTTTGTCAACAACTTTTTCATCTTTTTCCCAAGACCTTTTCGGTTGCTGATGTCTGACCTCTTCGGCGACAACTTCTAAATATTACCACACCGGAGTGTGTATGTCAACAACTTTTTTCATTTTCTTTGTCATCATATTCCAGTGACAGAAGAAGAAAATCGATGTTAACTTGTGCCGGTCACAACCAGCAAGTGAAACTATACTAAATATCTCCCAATATGTCAATAACTATTTTCAAAAAAATGTTTTTATCGTACAGATATGTGAGAGCCTTGCTGTCGTGTACCATTTCCAGCATCTGCGAAGCCACTGAGAATGCTGACAAAAACGTTATGAGAACCATTGCGATCCATATACACAACACAGCCTGTGCAACGCCAAAAACAAGTCCTCCTGCTTTGTCCAGTCCACCGACCACGGGGATACCCGACAGAACATGCGATAACGCAAGAGCTATCAGCACGAGCAGTAGCACCACAAATATGGTTAACAGATAAGACAGTCCGTTCATGACCATATCTGTGAGATAATCCACAACATATGCCACATAGTCTCCGATCGCCTTTCCATTTATCTTGTCTCCGCCGTTACTGCGTATGTAGTTCTTCACGATCTCCGGCAGTTCTGTATGTTCTAGATAATCTTCTTTCTCATAGACAGATACACTTTCACTGATATCTTCCACTCCTATGCTCTGCTCCACCTTCTGCCTCACGGTGTCTCTGAGTGGTGTATGCTGACAGAGGAACTGGTTTACATACGGATTCAGCACATTTGTCAGGATCACCGCTCCTACTATGCCCACTGCACTTACCGCACTTTTGATGAGACCTCTCCTGTATCCGATAAGGGCGCACAGAAGAATAACCGCCACAGACGCAAGCAACATCAGATTCATATGCGCTTCTCCTTTCTCTTACATGCCCTTGAGGGCAATAGTCTGCGTCTCATTTTCAAATATGACCACATACTCCTCCTCGTTTGAGTCCGGCACAACATTTACAAGATTCTTGGTGAATGAATAATTAAATTTCATACTTCCATTAAACCTAATTATACTGCAGTCCATATCTCCCGTGACTATTATCTCCTCTTCAGTTGCATATATTTTGTCAAATGCATTGTCGTAGTCCACTTCAGCCTTCAGCGCACCCTTGTTGTCATATATATATATTTTGTATTTCGCCTTTGAGGCAGAATCCGAGACAGCAATATAACCCACGCAGGAAGAATTATAGAATACGCCCTGCATCTCCCTGGATCTGAGATCTATAACAGCTCTCTCCTCCGGTTTCTCCGTCATAGTGTATGTTCTTATATCTTTATTACCAAAGCATGCAATATTGTCATTATCTGTAAATTTCACGATAGGATACAATGCATCATCCACTGTATAGCTTCCCATCATACGATCAGCATTCTCATTCTGTCCAACCGAGCTAAAATTGTACATGGCTATCACAGACTGTACCTTTGTGCCCTGTATCTTCATATAACTTGTGACCAGCTTCTGTCCATCGTTCGATATGTCTATATCCATAGGGTATCCACTTTTATCTATCGTGGTCTTGAGCTCATAGATCGTGTTGCTGTCCTTATCGTATCCATTGATATAATTGCAGTCTTCTCCCACAAGTACAAGGGTGTACACTCCCTGCTCTGCAATATCAACATTTGAGATGTCGTAAGCGAGAGTCTGACGGCTGACTTCGCCGTCAACATTAAACACATACACATCTTTACCGTTCATATCCGCAACTATCGCGTAGTTTCCGCACACCTCTGCGTGTGGCATCTTCATCGCATAGCTCACATCCCACTTTGTCACGCCTTTTTCATCTATGTAAGATGCACCGTCCTTGGTCACCTTCAGCACATTTCCCGCAAACACCGTGTAATCTGCTATATTGTCACCTGATGTTTCCGTCGCTGACACCACATCATACTGAGTGTATGTCTTTATCGCATTATATCTCAAAAGTGCAGTGACAAGTCCTAGCACAACCACAATTGCTGCGATAGCGAGGAGCATTTTGCCTTTTTTGCCCATGGTACGTTTTACTTCAATGACATTATCCCTGCCATTTGCAAGGCTTTCCTCGTCCATATCATCTTCTGTCTGATTCTGAACTTCCTGTTTTTCATCGTCTCTGCCCGCAGCAATTTCCTTATCCGCAGTTTTTTTATTTTTTGTTAAAAATTTCATATCCGTATTCCTTCTGTTCTTTATTCACTATAAAAAAACATGGTAATTATAGCATTTTTAATCTGTATAGGGAATAACCAATTTCTGGCCCTCATATATAGGTTCATCTATCTTCAGGCCATTTACCGCCGCTATACTCTCTGCGCCATCCTGCGTTCCGTACATCTTTATCGATATACTCACAAGAGTGTCCCCCGGTTCAACCACATAGATGCTCTCCGTATCCTCCGGCACAGAAGGTATCTCTGATGTTACAGCTTCATCTGAAACACTGTCCGAAGTGTATTCCGAGCCATCCGAAGTTCCCTCCACCGAAGCACTTGTATTCTCCGCTCCTTGCGCCGCTGATATATCCTGCGATCCATTTGCTTTCTGTGCCATCTCTGTATCCTGCACACCTTCCGCATTCTGAGTTGCCTCCGTGTTCTGTGATCCCGGCGTATTTTTTTGTGTATAGGCATCTCCGGATGCAGCTCCTCCCACTGTTTCCTCAGCACCGGCCATGGTGTCTGCACTGTTCATGAACACCTGAACCTCACCGGAGTGTTTTGCCTTTGTCAGCCTGTCCGTTATCTGCCCCACTGTATCCGGGGATATGTACCACAATGCTCCAAATGACACCGCACATACCGCAACAAAGCACGCCGCGGTTGTACCCCAGCTCCTCTTCTTCCGGTTCTCCGTCTGTTTCCCCCTCTCTCTGAAGTTTTCAACGACCGTCTTATCCTTTATTACCACACTGTCTGTCGCAGATTCCGCAGTCTCACGCTTTCTGCTGATTATGTAGTTCTGCATTTTCTCATTTCTCACATAATATATATAGTATCCCTTTTCCCTCATAAAGGTCCCGTGATCGTAATAATAAAATGCCTCCTCACACTCCAGTGCATCCATAAGGAACAGGATCTTTCCCTCACCCGGGAAATTATCGCGGTGCAGCCTTTTCATCTGATCGTTTATCTCTGCAGAGAAACCCATTCTGGACAGGAACCATCCCACGATCGATAGGTCATCGAAGTATTTGTTTATCTCCGCATATATCCCGCTCCACTCGCTGTCACCAAATTTTATCATGGATATGTCAAATTCAAGATTCTGCGCATCCACTGCGCCGCTGACAAATATCACCTTTGTGCCATTTTCATCATATACTTTTCCGAGAAGTATGGCTCCACGGCAGTTCATATTGCCCGGCGATGCAATTCTCCTCAGATATGTCATGACATAGTCTTCTACATATATCTTGTAATTTCCTGGGGCATTTCCCACCTGTCGTATATTCTTGGGCAGCTCATATTTCACCCTGTCGCTTGACCTCATCATCTCATTTGCTTCATCATATACTATCTCTATCATTCACCCGACCTCCTATACTCTTAAGCATCAGCCCTTACAGCTCCGCCAACGATGCATGAATAATACCATGTTGACAAGACGCTTTTTTAGGAAATCATGTCATTTGATGTGTGTAACTGCGCCCTATATTCCAGCCTATTACGACCTATATCTACAGGATCACGTAAATGAGCGCTTTATGAATCTATTGTGTAAACTTTGATAATCTTGGAAATACTCTATACTATAAAACACAGGCAGGGTATTGATATGATAAAAAAGAAGCAGCGACAAACAGAATATTTTAATCCAAATGACATTCTTGCCTGCCGTGCGCTTTCAACCAGAATATCGGATTTTCTGGCAGACAGCGGGCAACCTTCTGACAGCACCGTGGTTTTATGCATAGGAACCGACCGCGCTACCGGTGATGCTCTCGGCCCTCTGACAGGCAGCTTTCTGACAGAGCACAACTGTCCTTTCAAAGTATACGGAACGTTAAAAGCTCCGGTCCACGCCCTCAATCTGCGCGATACCATACACCATATATACGACCATTTTGTCTCCCCCGCCATCATCGCCGTCGACGCATCCCTTGGACGTCCTTCAGATGTAGGTATGATCACGCTCTCTAACGCCCCCCTGTACCCCGGAATCGGTGTAAATAAAAAACTCCCGGCGATAGGAGATATCTCCATCACCGGGATTGTAAATCTGTCTGGAAAGCCAGGTATGAGTCTTCTTCAGAGCACCAGGCTGTATACCGTCAGCAATATGGCACGCTTCATCTCTGACGCCATACTGTCATCATCGACACACTGACTAGCTCTCTCCCTTATAAACCTCTATGGCGCCTGACACTGTGCTTGCCGTGCCCTCCTCCATGATCGATATAAGATCAGAGAGTTTCTCTTCTGTGAGCAGATCTTTGCCAAGGAATGTGACATAGCTGTCAGTCAGATGGCTCTGCATATCAGCAAGCTGTGACTCCATGGCATTGATCTTTTCCTCGAGCTGCTTCAGATCCGCCTTAAGTGCGTCGATCTTCGGCTGCCGTCTTCCTGTTATCTCATCAGTTATAACCTGTTTTGTATCATTCTCAAATACTTTTATCGCCTCAAGCTTGCGATTGCTTATATCCTCGCGCTCCGCCTCAAGCTCGCTGAGCTTTTCATCATATTTGCCAAGATTATATACACTCTCATCCTTGTCTCTTGTTATCGAGTTTCTGATGATCCTTATCTGCTTGTTGTTGGCGCGGACCTTGTTTCTTATCCGCCTGCCCTCATTGACGATCTCAAGATTCTTTACCTTGGCAAGATTGAACACTATGAAATATATGATAAATTCTGCTATGACAATCGCCTGACTGATCACCACATACGTCAAAGTGTGAACTCCGGTCTGGTATATGGTGTATGAAAGCGCCACGCATACAATCGCCGGTATACATCCGCAGAACAGGAGTATAAGCAGTATAAGCTTAAACACGTCGCCTGCTCCGCACGGAGCGAACATACAGTAGAAAAAGCCCGTATTGCAGAAGCCCGATACATTGTTCTGCTTAAACAGCTCCTTTGCCTTGAGTCTGAGCTGTCTGTTGCTCTCGTTGAGGGAGGCCGTCTCGCTCTCTATTCGGTTGCCCATACGCTCCGTCTTCTTCTTATCTTTTTTTGACTGAAGCTGCCTTATCTTGGCTCCGTTCGCCGAAAGCTGCTGGTCGTATCCATCCTCTATCTCATTCTTTCTGTTTTTCAAGGTTGAACTGATCTCATCAGAAAGGCCCTTTTCCTCCTGTGAGATACTCCTGCTGGTCTTTCTCTGTGCCGTTCTCACCTGTTCAAGGTTGTCCTGCACATCATCGATAGCCACCACCAGCTCCCTTGCCTTTATAAGATATTCCTGATTCTCCTGGAAAACATTCTCCGATCCCATACAGTCCTCCTTATGTCTCTTATAATAGTGCATATCAAGTTTATAATATCAAATCGCCTACTAATTAACAACATAATTTTGCAATTTCTGACACATCTGACACATTTCGGATTATATTCTGAAAATACTTTCTTATCATGCACCCGGTCACTATTATTTCACAGTAATTTAATTGAACTCATACTGATTATATTTTATAATTATTACATATGGGCGATAAGCAATATTTATGGTATTTATCATTTACAGAATGGGGCTGTAAAATTACAAATTATATATGACAAGGAGAAGAGGCATGAACATTTTATTTTTTCTTACACCTAAGAGCGATGTAGCATATATTGAGGACAGTTTTTCACTCAGACAGATACTTGAGAAGATGGAGATACACAGATATTCTGCAATACCGATACTATCCAACACCGGTGAATATGTCGGCACCATAACGGAGGGCGACATTCTCTGGTACTGCAAGCGCAATTCGATGAACGCGCTCAAAACCGCAGAGAGCATCTTCCTTAATGATATTCCAAAGAAATTCGAGTACGCCTCCGTATCCATCAGTTCCAACATGGAGGATCTCATAGCCAGAGCCATGGTCCAGAATTTTGTTCCGGTGGTTGACGATCAGAACAAGTTCATCGGCATAGTTACACGAAAGGATATCATCGGTTACTGCTATAAGAAACTTAAGACCAGCGAATCATAAAAAACACCCGGATATGTAAGCATTTCGCCTGCACATCCGGGTATTTTAATGTAATTCAATATATCTTAATCCCTAATTTAATATCTAATTGAGATCTCCCGTTCTGTTGACGGCGCTCACGAGTGCATGTACAGATGCGTCTATGATATCGTTCTTTATTCCTGCGCCCCATGTAACCTTACCATCGACAGTCTCGACTCCGACATAGGCAACTGCCTGTGAGTTTGAGCCAGTCTGGAGTGAATGCTCCTCGTAGCATACGACCTTGAACTGTATGTCAAAGTGCTTCTTTATAGCGTTGCTCACGGCATCCAGACGTCCATTTCCCTTGCCGTGGTAAACCTTCTTCACACCGTTCTTCAGAATAGTTATCTCTGTGGATATTCCATCTCCCTGTACGAAGTGATTCTCAAGCATCTTGATAGGGCCATCTATATTGACATATGTATTCTGGAATATATCCAATACTTCCTTTGGACTGAGCTCCTTGTGCTCCTTATCTGACACATCCTTTACTGTGTAGCCCAGATCCTCTCTGAACTTTGCAGGAAGGTCAAAGCCGTACTTTGTCTGGAGGATGAATCCAATTCCACCCTTTCCTGACTGGCTGTTTATTCTAATAACATCGCCATCATACTTTCTTCCGATATCCTCAGGGTTAAGCGGCAGATATGGACAGGTCCACATTCCGTCACCTTGCTCTTTTCTGAACTTCATTCCCTTGGCAATGGCATCCTGATGTGAGCCTGAGAATGCGGCAAATACAAGCTTTCCTGTATATGGTGAACGCTCGTAAACCTTCATTCCTGTAACTCTCTCATACATCTCTGTGAGCGATGGTATATCGCTGAGATCTATCTCAGGGTCAACTCCATGGGTGAACATGTTCATGCAGAGTGTGATCACGTCCACATTTCCTGTTCTCTCACCATTTCCAAATAATGTTCCCTCTATTCTGTCTGCGCCGGCAAGGATACCAAGCTCTGCATCTGCCACTCCACAGCCTCTGTCATTATGAGGATGAAGTGACAGGATAATATTCTCCCTGTCGTGGAGGTTCTTGCTCATATACTCTATCTGGCTTGCGTAAACATGCGGAAGTGACATCTCGACTGTTGCAGGGAGGTTGATTATAACCTTTCTGTCCGGTGTCGGCTTCCATACATCGATAACTGCGTTGCAGACCTCAAGTGCATAGTCAACCTCTGTTCCGGTGAAGCTCTCCGGTGAATACTCAAAACGATATGGAACGCCGTACTCATCAGCCATCTTGTTGAGCAGCTCTGCTCCATCCACTGCTATCTTAAGTATCTCTTCCTTTGACTTTCTGAACACCTGCTGTCTCTGGGCAAATGATGTTGAATTGTACAGATGTACGATCACGTTCTTTGCACCCTCTATAGCCTTAAATGTCTTCTCTATGATATGTGGTCTTGCCTGTGTAAGTACCTGTATCGTGACATCATCAGGTATGAGATCCTGCTCTATAAGTGTTCGGCAGAACTCGTACTCAGTCTCGGACGCTGCAGGAAATCCGATCTCTATCTCCTTGAAACCGATCCTGACAAGCTCCTTGAAAAATTCCAGCTTCTCATCAAGGCTCATAGGTACGATCAGGGCCTGATTACCGTCTCTCAGATCCACGCTGCACCAGATAGGTGCTTTGTCAATATACTCCTTGTTTACCCAGTCTGTGCACTGTACCGGCGGCATGTAATAGCCACGCTTGTAATTCTGATAATTCTTCATTGATATAACCTCCTACTTAAGCAAAAAAAAACTCACATCTCCTAATCACTATAGAGACGTAAGTTACGCGGTACCACTCTATTTCATACAATAATGTATGCTCTCATCGCAGATACAGATGAACGATATACTTACCGCCGTCTTATACCCTCCTGCTGTAACGGTCAGGCTCCGTCCCTTCCTACTTCACACGATCATCTGACGTGCCATTCAGCGGGCTGCTCCAAGGCGAGTTCAAACCCTATCGATCACCGCCTCACACCAACCGGCGGTTCTCTGAACATCTCCAGAATTCTACTGCTCCTCTTCATCGCATTATCTAGGCTGACTCTAACACATACAAGTGTCAGATGTCAACCCCTTTTAGCTATAATCCTATATATATTAACAGTTCTACCAGACAATAAATCTCTTGTTCTTGAGAGATCTTCCGCCTGCTGTAAGCATCAGTATACCCACTACAAGACCAGTAACTATCGTTATAACCCCAAGTGCTATGTTGAGTGCTCCAACCTGCTTCATAGTCTTATATGCTTTCTCCATACTCATATGCTCCTTTCTATAAGTCTTTATCAATTCTCAGATATAGTAAGTATATCATGTGATATTGCTTCTTACAACTTAAAACTTGAATTAGTTTATTTTACTTTGCACCCCGCCCGTGATAAAATAACTGTGTTTCGGATCATTATATTTGTATACAAAAAGGAGTATCAATATGCCAGCAATAACAAATGACTGGGCTGAATATCTTAAGCCTGAATATAAGAAACCTTACTATAAAAAGCTGTTTGATTTTGTGGGACAGGCATACGCAACGGAAACTGTCTACCCACCAGCCGATGATATATTCAACGCATTTCACACAACGCCGTTATCCCATGTAAAATGTGTGATAATCGGTCAGGATCCATATCATGAGCCAGGGCAGGCACACGGTCTGAGTTTCAGTGTGAAACCAGGTGTCACCATACCACCATCGCTCGTCAACATATATCAGGAGCTTCACGATGATCTGGGATGTAAGATCCCCAATAACGGATATCTTGAGAAGTGGGCCGACCAGGGAGTCCTCATGCTCAATGCCGTGCTGACCGTTCAGGCTCACAGAGCCGGTTCCCATCAGGGAAAGGGCTGGGAACATTTTACCGATGCAGCGATCAGGATCCTGAACGAGCAGGACAGACCTATCGTGTTCATCCTGTGGGGTGCATACGCCCAGAAGAAGGCCGCATTCCTGAACAACCCACACCACCTGATCCTGAAGTCCGCACACCCAAGTCCACTGTCTGTATACAGGGGCTTCTGGGGAAGCAAGCCGTTCAGCAAGACCAACGATTTCCTGGTTGCAAACGGAGTCGAGCCTATCGACTGGCAGATCGAGGACATTTGATTTTGGAGGACTGTACACATGGAGATTTATATTGTAAGACACGGTGAAACCGTATGGAATAAAAAGAAGCTGCTTCAGGGCCGGACTGACATTGAGCTCAGCGACAAAGGACGAGAGCTCGCCAGGATCACAGGAGAAAATCTGAGAGACACACACTTTGATATGGTGTTTTCCAGTCCGCTTAAGAGGGCTTACGAGACAGCCAGCCTCATTGTCGGCGGCAGGGACATTCCAATTGTGAAGAATGACCTCATAAAGGAAATGTGCTTTGGTGACTGGGAAGGGCAGAATATGTCAGAACTTCTGGCAGACGGAGGTCAGGATTTTCAGTATTTCTTCAAGCATCCTGAGCTCTATCACCCGGTTGGAAACGGTGAATCATTTGAGGAACTCTGCCAGCGGGCGGCCAGATTCATGACTGAGTATGTGGAGCCACTCTCCTCAAAATATTCAAGGATCATGGTCGTTGCCCACGGTGCGATAAACAAAGCAATGATGATGCATGTAAAAAAGCATCCGCTCGAGGAGTTCTGGTCAGGCGGACTGCAGCAGAACTGCAACGTGATAATGCTTGACTACTCAGACAACGTATATACGATCATCGACGAGACAAAAATTTTCTATTAGACAGTATAATAAAAACAAAGAGCGCTGTCCCGGCTTCATCTATGATACAACCTATCATGAATGTTTCAGGTTCAGTGCTCTCTGCACTTCCAGTATCTGCTCTTCTATCTTATCTGCGAGCATATATATCTGTTCATTATATCTTCCGTCTATTCTCCGCATAGCCTCGGGAAGGGGATTGAGAATGTCTGTATACGACTGCTTTATCTTCTTCTGTATCCACCTCACATCAGGCATGTAAACTATCGTTCTGAGATTGTGAAGCCTGTCCGCAAGCTTCACGATCACCGTCTGGTACGAACCCTGAGAAAATAACCTCCTGGCATATACGGAAAACGGTTCCCCCTGTATCCTGGTCAGAAGTCTCACCTGTTCGCGTATGTCCGCGCCAAATGCACTCTCTATATCGTCAAGTGTACATTCTGTATCTTCAACCGTGTCGTGAAGGAGTGCAGTTATGAGGATATCCTCGTCGGTTATCCCGCACTCTTCTCTCAGGATATTGTATACGCCAAGTATATGCTCATCATAATAAGGCTTCATACCGCCATTTCCCCGGCGCATCTGCCCTTCATGAAATGCTTTTGCCATATCCATAGCCTGCTGTATGCGTTCTGAAACCTGTACATCCGGTCCAACCATATCATCAACGCCTTTTCCCAGTGTCATGTCAGCCATCTTCTTATCCCTTTCAGTACATCCCAAACTACACAAAGTATAACATAGCAGCCTTGAATAATCTATCCATTTTTTATATACTTAACAAATGTGCTTCTATTAAATTTTACATTTACAATGAAATATTTTTTTACTTTGCACATCACACTTTACAAAAGGAGTATATACATGGACATAATCAAGAAAATTGCTCAGGAGATAGGCTGTCGTGACAGCCAGGTTGAAGCAGCGGTAAAACTCATCGACGAGGGCAACACAATTCCATTCATCGCCAGATATAGAAAGGAAGCCACCGGCTCCCTCAACGACGAACAGCTTCGTCTTCTTCACGAAAGACTTGTATACCTTAGAAATCTCGAGGACAAAAAGGCTCAGGTCATCGCAAGTATAGAGGAGCAGGGAAAACTTACAGATCAGCTCAGGACGGAAATTGAGAAGGCCGAGACCATGGTTCTGGTCGACGATCTCTACAGACCATACAGGCCTAAGCGAAAGACAAGGGCAACCATCGCCAAGGACAAAGGGCTGGAGGGGCTTGCAAACATCATCATGCTGCAGATGACCAGAACTCCGATAGTCAAGGAAGCTGAAGCTTATGTGTCTGAGGAGAAGGGCGTTGCAGACACCAGCGAAGCCATCGCAGGCGCAATGGACATAATCGCTGAAAATATATCTGACACCGCCGATTACAGGACTCACATAAGAGACCTCACCACCAGACACGGTGTGCTGAGAACAACAGCAAAGGACCCGGAGGCTGAATCCGTATACGAGATGTACTACGACTTCTCCACCCCTGTATCCAAGATGACCGGATACAGAACCCTCGCCGTTAACCGCGGTGAAAAGGAAAAGTTCATCACAGTAAAGATCGAGGCACCGGTCAACGACATAATATCATATCTGAAAAAACAGATCATCGTCAGAGACAATCCTGAGACCGAACAGATACTTTCAGACGCGATCGCAGACAGCTACGACAGGCTCATAGCCCCTGCCATAGAGAGGGAGATCAGAAACGCCCTCACAGAGACCGCTGAGGACGGTGCCATCAAGGTATTTGCATCGAATCTGCAGCAGCTCCTCATGCAGCCTCCTATCGCAGGACAGACCGTGCTCGGCTGGGATCCGGCATTCAGAACCGGCTGTAAGCTCGCAGTTGTGGATCCGACCGGAAAGGTTCTCGACACCGTTGTCATATTCCCAACGGCACCTCAGAAGAAGGTTGCAGAGGCTAAAAATACTGTGAATGCTCTTATAAAGAAGTACGGCATAACTCTCATATCCGTGGGAAATGGTACGGCATCCAGAGAGTCAGAGATGGTGATCGCCGAGCTCATCAGTGAACTTGACACACCTGTACAGTACGTGATAACCAACGAGGCAGGAGCTTCTGTCTACTCCGCCAGCAAGCTTGCAACCGAGGAATTCCCTCATTTTGATGTTGGTCAGAGAAGTGCGGCTTCCATCGCCAGAAGAGTACAGGATCCTCTGGCAGAGCTGGTCAAGATTGATCCAAAAGCTATCGGAGTCGGTCAGTATCAGCACGATATGAACCAGAAGAAGCTGACAGAAGCCTTGGACGCAGTTGTTGAGGATTCTGTAAATAAAGTCGGCGTCGACCTCAATACCGCTTCTGCCCCACTCATGGAGCACATTTCCGGAATAAACAAGACGCTGGCCAAGAATATCGTGGATTACAGAGAGGCAAATGGGCGCTTCAACACCAGAAAGGAACTCCTCAAGGTTGCCAAGCTCGGACCTAAGGCATTTGAACAGTGCGCAGGTTTCATGAGGATAAGCGGCGGCTCAAATCCTCTGGATGCCACATCTGTACATCCTGAGAGTTACGATATAGCCACTGCCCTGCTGAGCCACATCGGCTACACAACCGATGACATTGCATCCGGCAGGCTCAAGGATCTTTCAAAATCCGCCGGCAACATCAAAAAGCTAGCTGAGGAGCTGGGAACAGGAACGATAACTCTCAACGACATCATAAAGGAGCTTGAAAAGCCTGCCCGTGATCCTCGTGACGAGATGCCAAAGCCGATCCTCAGAGGAGATGTCCTTGAGATGAAGGATCTGACAGAGGGAATGATACTCAAGGGAACCGTCAGAAACGTGATCGACTTCGGTGCATTTGTGGATATAGGTGTTCATCAGGACGGACTTGTCCACATCTCAGAGATGTCCGACAAATTCATAAAGCACCCTCTTGACGTGGTGAGCGTCGGCGACATTGTCCAGGTAAAGGTCATCGGCATAGACCTCGCCAAGAAACGCATACAGCTCTCCATGAAGGGTATTTAACACACGACAAAATACAGTAACATATTTAAGCCTCCAGCATAGTTTATACAGAGAAAACTTATGTATGGAGGCTTTTATAGTGGAACAAAACAGAAACTGCTGCCGTAACGGCCAGAATCGATGCTACTATAACCAGGGAACCTCTGTTAAATACACCGCCTCATCCGGCTCCAAGCCACGCTCCTGCGACTCCGGCACTGCCACTTCAGTGAGAACCGACAGGCCGCTCGGAATGGCTTATATCCCTGAACAGCTCTTTGAAAATCTGTACGATGCAAAATGCGGACTGATGGAGGGCACCATGTTCAAGGATCTCAATCTGATATTCTGCGGGGTAAGGGGGAAATAGCCATGAATAAAATGAACAAAAAACAGCTTCTTCGCTTTATCGCAGAGGTCTCTTTTGCACTTGACGATATTGCGCTCTATCTCGACCTTCATCCCGACTGCACCAAGGCACTTTCGAGCTATGACAACTATCAGAGCATGCGTACCCAGGCTATAAATGATTACGTGAACATGTATGGGCCGCTGAACAAATATCAGGTCACTGACAACAACTATTTCAACTGGGTCAATGACCCTTGGCCATGGGAAGGAGAGTGTAACTGCTAATGTGGGTTTATGAGAAAAGATTACAATTTCCTATAAATATAAAGGAAACCAACGCAAAGCTGGCCCAGGACATAATCAGTCAATACGGCGGTCCGGACGGTGAAATGAGTGCCTCGATGAGATACCTGTCGCAGAGATATTCCATGCCTGACAAGAAGGTCAAGGCGGCTCTGACCGACATCGGAACCGAGGAACTTGCCCATCTCGAGATGGTTGCGACCATCATTTACCAGCTCACAAGGGATCTGAGCATCGAGGAGATCAAGGCATCGGGCTTTGACAAATATTATATCGACCACACCATCGGCATCTGGCCACAGGCGGCAGGAGGAATTCCATTTAACGCCTGCGAATTCCAGTGCAAGGGCGACGCGATAACAGATCTTTTTGAGGATATGGCCGCTGAGCAGAAAGCCAGGTCGACCTACGACAACATCCTCAGACTGTGCAAGGATCACCCGGACGTATATGAGCCTATCAAATTCCTGCGCGAGAGGGAGGTCGTGCACTTCCAGAGATTTGGCGAATGCCTTGAGGCTGTAAAAGATACCCTCGATCACAAGAATTTCTATGCATTCAACCCTTCATTTGACACCAAGGCACCTTGTTTAAAGAATAATTGAAAATTAGAAATATCGGTGGTAAAATGATGTCACTTTTAACAAGAGAAGAGGCGGTGTTATGTCAGAAAAACAGATCAACCACTCACAGAGATTCGGAATCATACTGGTTCTGTCATGCGGAATCATGTGGGGCATAAGCGGAGTCCTTGGACAATACGTGTTCCAGTCGTCAGATGTAAATGCTACACAGCTTTCCATAATCAGACAGTTTATATCCGGTGTCGTACTGCTTGTCATCGCCGCCGTAAAGGGAGATAAAAGGGCTTTGACCATATGGTCAAAGCCTAAAAGTGTCATATCTATGCTGTTCTTTGCACTCTCAGGTGTCATGGGCGTGCAGTTTACATACTTCGCTTCCATCGAACATTCCAACGCCGCAACCGGCACAGTGATCCAGTTCACATACATAATCATGCTGCTGTTGTACACAACAATATTCATGCACAAGAGACCTCATATATATGAAGCCGCCTCAGTCGTATGTGCATTTGCAGGTATCTTTCTGATCGCCACACACGGCAGCCTGAATTCCCTTGCCATATTCAGGCCGACGCTCATATGGGGACTCACCTCAGCGGTATGTTTCACTATATACTGCCTTTATCCTCAGAAGCTCTACAATGAATATGGTCTGGTAAATATCATAGGCTGGTCATCACTCATAGCCTCCATTTTCCTTGCGCTGGTCACGAAAACATTCTCACTGCCTCACATGGATGGAAGGATAATTGCAGCCTCACTTGCGGTAGCCATTGTGGGCTCCCTCATCCCATTTACAATATACGGTCTCGGCATCAGCATCCTCGGAAGCGTGAAGGCGAGTCTTTTTGTCACAGTCGAGCCCGTGTCAAGTGCCCTGCTGACGTGGATCTTTCTGGGAACCCAGTTCACCAGCATGGATCTGATCGGTTTTCTCCTGATTCTTGGATCCATACAGGTTGTTGCCATAATGACATTTCACAGTGAAAAACACATAGTAAAAGCTGAACAGACTCATCTGTCATGATGAAAGTCCATCCAGCTCATCTATCGCACATCTCATAACCCGGATCTCCTGAAGCTTTTCATCAAGAAGCTTCTCCCGGTGTGTGAGTTTTTCGTATATATCTCTTCTTCGTCCGTCAAGGCTTTGCAGCCCGGTTCTGCGGCTGTGTATCTTATCCCGCTGTGCACAGAGCTTATCAAGTTCCGCCCTGCTTTCCTCAAGCTCCGCTGTCAATCTCTTTCTTCCACTCTTCTTCCTGAGTCCCCAGTATTTTGACAACGCATATCCAATATAGTATGCAAGTCCCGCAGCTCCGACAGCGAAGAGCATCGCATACACAAGTCGTCCGTCCGGGAGAATATTATCCCCCCGTGCGACCAATGCATACATTATAACTATCGACAATATTCCAAGTACCATGAGCGGTACAAGTGCTGTTCTTACTCCAGTCCTTATCCAGCTTCGTCTGTACTCCTTAGGAAGCTCCTCCAGATGACGTCTGAGCGTCGTGATCTCAAGTTCGCTTTTCCGCTCCTGTGCCCATACCGAGTTAAGCTCACCCAGAACATCAGAGCTGACCTCGTAGTCATTTCGCAGGCTCATATATTCCCTGACCGCAGCGTCCGCCTCGTATGTCTGACATTTCATCCTGAGTATCTGTCTGACCTGTCTCAGTGTATCGTGATAAAGCTCCCTGCCCATTTTTCTGCCCGATCTTGCATACAGCCCCGACACCTCTATCATCATGTCGACCGCAAGTTTTATTCCGTCTCTGCTTTCAAGATCGGCAACATTCAGTTTATCGAGCAATCTGCCAAATTCTGTATTTTTGTTGGCTCTGGCGTATTCACTGTAGTCGGATCGTTCAAATCTCTCACCTTCCACCGCCAGGATTCTGTAATCCTTCAGCATGGATGATATATCAAAGTTCTTCTCACAGCCTGCCATACGGTTCAGGCATATGGAATATATATTGCCACGTCCCTCAAGCTCCAGGATACCCAGAATGGCCTCCGTCAGAGCACCGTCCCTTGTATCGTTATCCACCGGATAATCAATTCTTTTATATTCTCTGACCGCAGCAGGCACAAACTTAGTCGAAACCACTCCGTCAGACATTTCCCCATAGATATATCCATGTGCGCCTGTTGACTCTCTCGACACAGCCTCCGGACTTCCAGAATAATAAGCCTTGCCCGGAATCTTCATCTGATACTTCTGGCGGCCGCCAAACGCAATGTAATTAAATCCACTGGCACGCAGCCTGTTCCAGTCAACCGGCATCCGTCTCCGGTCACCCCCACATGCGATCAGCACATTACATACCGCTTCATCCTGCGGTTCTGCATCATCCACCACCCTGGCATCCATCTTCCTGTCAAAATAGCTCACGCCGTATATATCAACGTCCTTGTCCGGAAAATGAATATGATCCAGTGCCATGGTCGCCTGCTCATCCCTGACCGCTGTGTACCCCATATCTCCAGTCTGTTTGTCTCCAATCTGTCTTATTCCAGGGCTTCCGATCACACACACACGGGATTTGAAACCATAGTCAAGAAGCGGCGCATCACTTCCCAGATTATCCTGAAATCCAGCAGCATATATGACCACTGTATGCTTTAAGCTTCCAAATATCTCATCAAGCCATACAAGCTCTTCCTCAGATGGCTGATGGTCAAACAGATTGCCTGCAACCAGAAGAAAATCCACGTCAAGCTCCCCGGCACGTGCCACCACAGCCTCAAATGTCATGTATATTTCGTTTTTCCTCTCGCCGCTCCATACACACTCCCTGTCAGGAAGCGCGCCGAGCAGCACATCGGATATATGTATAAACGTTATCTTTTTCATCAATCTGTATATTCCAATCCCAAGCATGAAAATGCATTATAATCCGTATTTGTTATGTGTGAGCATGACGCACGCCCCACATTTACATACTCTTTTATAATTATATTAGTATATGTCGATACACGCAAGTGCAACGACATAATGTATGTCGTGCACAGGTGCGACAGCCTTCACGCATCAATGTGCTTCATTATTTCATGTCATCTGGCCCTAAAACGTTCATTTCAACAGCCAGAGCATTATTTTGCCAAGTTTAATTTGTTTTTAGCTTGTTTTTCTCAATTGACTTTTAGATATGGCTTGCTTATAATATGTTAATGTAGTTTTTTGAAGTATTAATGGAGGATATAATTATGGCAGTCAAGTATGTGTTTGTCACTGGTGGTGTTGTATCTGGACTCGGTAAGGGTATTACTGCTGCTTCTCTTGGACGTCTTCTCAAGATGAGAGGATATAAAGTCACAAGCCAGAAGTTCGACCCTTATATCAATATTGATCCGGGAACAATGAACCCTATCCAGCACGGCGAAGTTTTTGTCACTGACGACGGCGCCGAAACAGATCTGGATCTCGGTCACTATGAGCGTTTTATAGACGAAAGTCTCAACAAGAATTCTAATGTAACAACCGGAAAGGTATACTGGAGCATCCTTCAGAAGGAGCGCCATGGTGATTTCGGAGGACACACAGTACAGGTAGTGCCACATATCACCAATGAGATAAAAGACAGATTCTACAGAAATCCCGATGCAAAGGATACTGAGGTAGCGATAATCGAGATCGGCGGAACCGTTGGAGATATCGAAAGCCAGCCATTCCTTGAGGCTATCAGACAGTTCCAGCATGAGGTCGGTCCTAAGAACTGCATCATGATCCATGTAACTCTTATCCCTTATCTGAAGGCTTCAGGTGAGATCAAGACCAAGCCTACCCAGGCGAGCGTTAAGAATCTTCAGGGAATGGGTATTCAGCCCGATATCCTCGTATGTCGTTCCGATCTTCCTCTTGATCAGGGCATCAAGGATAAGATCGCACTGTTCTGTAACGTGCCGAGCAGAAACGTTATACAGAATCTTGACGTGGATGTTCTGTATGAGGTTCCACTTGCCATGGAGAAGGAGCACCTTGCCGATGTAGTATGTGAGTGCCTGGATATGGAATGTCCTCCACCTGCAGAACAGGCATGGCTCGAGTGGACAAGCATGATAGATGCATGGAAGCATCCTGAGAAGAATGTAAGAGTTGCTCTGGTCGGAAAGTACGTATCACTTCACGATGCCTATATCTCAGTAGTTGAGGCATTGAAGCATGCCGGCGTTGCCAACAAGGCAGAGGTTGAGATCAAGTGGGTCGACTCCGAGCTTGTAACAGAGGAGAATGTCGCTGAGATCCTCGGCGATATAGACGGAATCCTTGTTCCGGGCGGCTTTGGCGACAGAGGTATAGAGGGAATGATCACTTCTATCAATTACGCCAGAACACACAAGGTTCCTTACCTTGGACTGTGTCTCGGAATGCAGCTCACGATAGTTGAATTTGCAAGAAATGTACTTGGATATTCAGACGCCCACAGCTCTGAGTTCAATCCAAACTCATTCCACCAGGTAATCCACATCATGCCAAACCAGCACGATGTAACCGATCTTGGCGGTACCCTCAGACTTGGTTCATATCCTTGTGTGCTTGCAAAGGATTCAAAGTCATACCAGTTATACGGTACAGAATATATCCACGAGCGTCACAGACACAGATACGAGGTCAACAATGACTATCGTCAGGCTCTGACTGACAACGGAATGGAGCTTGTCGGACTGTCACCTGACGGACATATCGTCGAGATGATCGAGATTCCTGAGCATCCTTGGTTCATCGGAACACAGGCACATCCGGAATTCAAATCAAGACCAAACAAGCCACATCCTCTTTTCAAAGGATTTGTAGCAGCTGCACTTGAGCATATGGATAAATAATATATAGAGACAGGGAGTATATCAACTGCTGATATACTCCCTGTTTTTCTGTTTATTATGTTTTATAGCAGGTCTGTAAATGACCTTCCGGATCACTCCACCACGTCAAGAAGTTCCGCAAATGTATGGATCTCCGCATCCTTATCCTTCACACTGCCAAACCCGTATGCCGCGTGAATGAACTTTATCCCGGCAAATCTGGCACTGTCGCAGTCGCCCTGGATGTCGCCGACATATGCAGCATCCTCTATTCCATTCTTCTCCATGAGTATCTTTATACTCTCGCCCTTTGATACCTTTGTATCTCCCCAGCAGAGTATATCCTTAAAATACTTTCCAAACCCGTAATAACCAAGAAATGCCTCTATATATCCACTCTGGCAGTTGCTGACTATAAACAGCCTGTGTGAGCCCGAAAGCTTCGCAATGGTATCCTCTACACCATCGTACAGAACGCCGCCATGTTCACGGAGATACTCGTTCTCATAGTCTCCGCAGGCATCCATAAGCTGAGTCATTCTGTCCTCCGAATACGCTCCGAACAGCTTGTAGGCAATGGCATCCATAGGCATACCCATAACAGATTTGATATCGGCCTCTGTCACCTTCATGTCCACATCAGCCTGTCTTTCGAGGACTTCATTCCAGGACGCAGCCACATTTGCCGCGCTGTCCCACAGAGTTCCATCCATGTCAAATATAAGTGATTCTACCTTCATATTCTACCTCTCGTATATTCTATTCAAGTATATGGTCAACACCCTGTTTGATGATGGTCACAACGTGCTCATCGGCCAGGGAATATATTATATTCTTGCCCTCTCTTCTGCTTTTTATCAATTTGGCCTGCTTCAGCACCCTGAGCTGGTGTGAAATAGCCGATGCATTCATCTCCAGACGCTCTGCGATGTCTCCGACACTCAGTTCCTGCTTAAGCAGGGCGAACATGATGGATATACGTGTCGCATCGCCAAACACCTTGAACAGGTCTGCCAGATCTGCGAGATCCGCCTGTTCCAGTTCATAACTGTCAAAAAAAATATTTTTATCTTCTGCCATATCTATGGTCCTTTCTGCTCCCAAACAAGCAACTCACGTGTTCCATTTGAACAAGTATTCATATGTAAATTTACTACACTTACTTTTTTGTGTCAAGTCACTGAATCTCATGAATATTTCAAATGATAACTGCACACAATTACATCATACTGAAACGCCGCATTTGGCGCGATCATATTGGAGGTCAAAAATGAAAACATTAAATTGCATATGTCTCACACTGACCATAATCGGTGCTATCGTATGGGGCATTATAGGACTGTTCAGCTACAACATAGTGGACGGCATCTTCGGTGCCGGAACTGCATTTTCCAGAATAATCTATACTCTGGTGGGTGTTGCCGGACTGTATGCCATCTCCTTCTACTGGTTACTCAACAGGGATTAACGGCATTAATATGCAAATGCCCGCACCTATAAAAGTGCAGGCATTGTATTACATATCATAAAACAAATTCTGTTATTATCATAAATCCTATGCATACGCACAGTGCCAGAACAAGCGGCACAGATATGATCCTCGGTCTCTTGACCTCAGCGTTCCTGTTTCTTCTGAACATCGCCAGCATATCCATATGCCTTCCATTCAGGTACGCCAACAACACTATCATCGCCGCAGCCGCACACAATCCCATAAATGCAAATGGAATATATATCAATATCGTCTGCTTGAGCTGATCTGCTGCTATTCCCTCAGAAGCCTGTTTCTCCACCATCTGCTTGAGCACGCTGACATGTGATGCTATATAGCTGATGATGACGGATATCTCATTAAAGCAGAAATGGGCATACATGGTCGTAAATATACTTCCTGTCGCCTCGGCAAGAAATCCCAGCATCATTCCCAGAACCATCGCATATGCCATCTGATTGAAATTCATGTGCATGGCTCCGAACATTATTCCTCCTATGATTATAGCCGCCAGTCTGCTGCCATATCTGTAGCTTCCCATTATGACGCCTCTGTAGGCAAGCTCCTCCACGATTCCCGGAGTGACCGCCATGAGAAGTGTTGACACCCACAGCTTATGATTCGACACAAGACCTGTTGCAAGCTCGGTAGTGGCACTCTCCACCCACAGAAGACTTATGGCATTTATGAGTGTCATAAGAGGCTCAAGAGCCACGACGAATGCCGGAACGATGATTATCGCCAGCCAGTGCGTCTTTTTCAGTCTGAGCGTTTCGCGCAGATCACATTTGCTTATAAGAATATATATGATCGTCGGCACGAATATCATGCTCTGGCTCAGGATCAGATTCTGAACCATGGTTATATGTGAGCCGATATTCGTCTTCCACAGTATCATAACAACACACAGATACACACATATCAGCGACAGGAAAAACCATGACGCTCCGTGTACCTTTCTCTGAACATTGTCCTGTCTCATACGCTTACTCTACTGTAGCGATGGCTTCTATCTCTATAAGCACATCCTTAGGGAGTCTTGCAACCTCCACGCATGAACGTGCAGGGAAATCGCTTGTGAAGAAGTCCTTGTAAATATCATTTATCTTGCCAAAATCATTCATATCCTTGATAAATACTGTTGTCTTCACTACCTTATCCATAGATGAGCCTGATGCCTCTATGAGATTCTTGAGATTGCCGATCGCCTGTCTTGCCTGTACAGTGACATCTCCCTCAACCAGTGTATTTGTCTCAGGATCGATAGGTATAACTCCTGATGTAAAAAGCATTCCATTCACGAGAACCGCCTGTGAATATGGTCCTATTGCCGCTGGTGCCTTTGGTGTACTTATTATTGTCTTCATGTTTTGTTCCTCCTGTTTTTTACTATTATATATGATGAACCATTACTCCTCATCCATCTCGCTCAGCTCCGCCATGAGAGCCTTTCTGTTGTTGCGCCTTCCGCCATTGCTTCTGGTAAATTTCACAGTGCCTTTTCTGTCTGGCACGGGCTCCGGTGACCGTCTGGATACCGGCTTCTTCGTCTCAGGCTTTGCACGCTTCACAACATCGGCTTTGGTTGTTCCTTTTTTCGCAAGCTCTGCCCGCTCTTCCTCGGACAGTATCTCAATGTTCTTCTCTGTGATCCTTATCTTGCCGTCCTTGAGGAGCTTGCCAACCGCCGTCTTAAATGCTCTCTTGCTTATTCCAAATTCCTTCTCTATCACCTTTGAATCTGCCTTGTCATTGAACGGGAGCACTCCATTATATGAATCGATGATATTCAATATCATCTCTGCATTCTCCCTGATCTGCATCTTTATCGGCTTCTGCATGGTGAGGTTCAGCTTGCCGTCTTCCCTGACTGACGCAACCCTGCCCTCAACGTGGTCGCCGGCATATATGGCACTGTGTATCTCCTTCTTCGGGATAAGTGCTGAATATTTGTTGTCCACAGCGACAAATGCACCATACTCGGAGCTGTACTCTATAACTATTCCCGATATAGCATCTCCCTGCTTATATGGGGAATTGCTGCTCAGATACTCATAAACCTTCATGGACACACACAGTCTGTCCGATTTGTCAGTGTACATTCTGACCAGATATTCATGGTTCTCTCTCACCGGGCCAACCTGCTCCTTAAACGGAAGCAGAATATCCTTTTCAAGTCCCCAGTCCATGAATGCACCGATCTTGGTAGTTCCCACACACCTGAGAACAGCCATCTTACCCATAGTTATATATGGAACATTCACAGTTGCAATGAGTCTGTCGTCAGAATCCCTGTATATGAACACGTTGATGTGCTCGCCTGTCTTTATGCCATTCGGAACCTGCTTTCTCGGAAGAAGCACCTCACTGTCAGAATCCGCACATCCAAGATACACACCAAATTCCTTTTCTCTCTTTACTATAAGATCATTCCATTCGCCTATCTTTATCATCGTCATACCGTCCTCTTAATTTTTTCTGTCGACACAGTATATCATATATCCTTACTGCTCCGTTCAAACTGGACAACACACCTTGTCCTGTCCTCTTCATCTGCCAGGATTATCTGAACATATCTGTCGTCAATAAACCTCTTTACTACTATAACATCATCTTTCACATATTGCATCTTATATTCCGCTCTGACTGCAATAATATCCGCAACATCATCCACGTATTCCTGGGCAAGAGCAATATACGCTTCATTATTCATATGATTGTTGGAGTCTATCTGATAAGACATGACCTTTCTGGTATCTATAGTCTCCGCATCGCCCAGCAGTTTTACCTTGCGCGGCGCATACTCCATGTCTATGGCAGGCTCCATCGGATATGCGTCTGACACCTCTTTGTCTATCTTGACAGGTCTCAGCCTCTCGGTGTCCATATAGCTCCAAATGGATGCCGCCTTAACTATGCGTTCTCCATTCTCGTCCAGTATATCTATATTTCTGAATCCCAGAGATGCCTTGAAATCATATGCCCACGTCCTGACCTTGATCTTCTCTCCCATCGCAGGATATCTGACCACCTCTATCTGCCAGGAAACCAGGAACCATGCTCTGTGGTGTTCTGCCAGATAATCCAGCCCTATGCCGACCTCCTCCGATTGCAGTATAGCACAGTCCTGGAAATAGTTCGCTATGGTCGCCATGTTGGATATCTTATTTCCACCAGTCTCACTATACCTGACTATCGCTTCATATGAATACATTACGCCACCTCCATGATGCTCATTTTACTATAATTTTATACCCTATTTAGAGGGCTATCGCAAGGTGAAAAATTTTTTGAAATTTTTTTAAAAAAGTGCTTGCATTATTCTGAGCTTTAGTATATACTACCATTTGTTGAGGCAATGGGCTATCGCCAAATGGTAAGGCACTGGACTCTGACTCCAGCATTTTCAAGGTTCGAATCCTTGTAGCCCAGCTACTAAGACTTGAGATTTATCTCAAGTCTTTTTTATTTTATAAACCGCTTCATATAATGATACTTACAGTGGGCAGTCCGCTCCACAGCACATAAAAAAGACATGTCGTTAGGCTCCGACATGTCTTTCGTGTATTACTATCTGTGAAAAATTTCATTGGCGTAACAAAAATGTAACACATTTTTAAAACATTATCAATAGGTTTTTGCGTATTTTTTCTAAAAATTCAATTTCAATCCAAGCAATTTTCGCGCATTATTCTCAAATATATTGTTTTTGTCCACATCTTCCAGATCAAGGGCCTCTATGTCCGCACATGACTGTTCCTGATCAGACCATGGGCTGTCCGTTCCGAACAGGATCTTGTCAGACCCGTGAGCTGCCACTATCTTCTTAAACATGTCACCATCAAGAAGCTGCCATCTGTGCGATGCCCCCTCCCGCCAGTCTATCTGTCCATAGGAAAATGCCGTGTCAAAATACACATCTCTTCCGCAAAGTCTGTTCAGCACGTCATCCCACATCTGCCATCCACCCATATGGGCAAGCACAAGCTTGTCAGGCCCAACCTCATCCAGCACCTCCTCCGCCATTGCAGGAGTGCAGTGAGTCACATCAGGAAGTCCTATGTCTGTTCCCGCATGTGTCACCACGATAAGCCCAAGCTCTGTGGCATAGCTGATTATCCTTTTATATCTTATATCGTTGAAAAAAGCCCCCTGGTAGTCAGGATGGATCTTTATCCCCTTCAGACCTTTGTCGCATATATCCCTGAGTATCTCTTTGTAATTGTCATTGTCGGGATGTATCCCTCCAAACGACCACACATGTGTCTCTGAAAAGCGCTCATTCTCCTCAACTGCGAATTCATTTATATGCTTATATTGTTTCGGAGACGTTGCCACCGGAAGTACCACAGACACATCCACATGTCTGCTCCTCATGTCATTCTCCAGTCCGTCAAGTGTGCCATCCGAATGTGCCCTTGTACCGGATCTGCTCTCCAGAAGCCCTACCGTCTTGGCTGCTATCCTGTCGGGATACGTGTGTGTGTGAAAATCTATTATCATAAATATTCCTCCTGTACATTTATACTGCGTAAGCGCAGAACACCTCTGCTGCGGCCATGCTGTTCACGTTCTCCATATCCCCAGTTGAAAAACATCGGATTTTGAGGTATCTTTATCAAAGATATTTCCACGAAGGAGAAAACATGAGCAAACGAAAAAAGAAAATGACGCTGAAACAGATGCGTTCCCTCGTCGTCTTTTTGGTCGCCATAAACATCATACTATTATTGTGCATACTTGTCATGGGATTTTTTCTGGCAAAGGCACAGATCACCAAGGGGAAAGGACAGACTGTCATGCTCCAGAAGGCCAACGACACATACACGGTGTGTGTGGATGCTGGTCATGGAGGAAGCGATGTAGGCGCTGTGGGACTTGACGGAAGCTACGAGAAGGACGACAATCTCCGTCTTGCGCAGGAGGTTGCCAAAGCCCTGAAAAAGAGCGGCGTCAACGTCATAATGACCAGATCCGACGACAGCGACACACAGCTCGACTCCCGTTCAAAGATAGCAAACAAGGCCAAGGCTGATATCTTCGTTTCGCTACACCGCAATTCAACAGCCAACCCAAACACCACAAAGGGCATTGAGATATGGATACACAGCTCAGGATCTGAGCGCAGTTATGCGGCCGCAGATGACATTCTGAGCAATCTCGAGGAAGTTGGTATAACCGCCAACCGAGGGGTGCGAATCGGAACCCAGGGAGACAGCGATGATGACTATGCGGTCATCAGAGACACCGATATGACAAGCATGATCGTTGAGATGGGCTTCATGACCAACCAGGACGATCTGGACTATTTCAATGAAAATCTTGAGAACTACGCCAAGGCAATATCCAACGGTGTGGTTCAGTGGCTGAACGATTATGTCCAGTAACGCCGGACATATCATAACATTTGAATAATTCCATAAAAAAATAACACATTGAGCACAGCCCAATGTGTTATTTTTTATTCACTTATAACTGTTCTGTTTCTTCCTGATTCCTTCGCCTTATAGAGTGCTGAATCCGCTCTGTTGAACCATGCCTTGGAACTCTCTCCCTTGGTGTACTCAGCGACACCACAGCTACAGGTTATTCCATCCTTGTTCATAAAGTGGAAATAGTAGCATCTGAACTCTGTTCTTATGTCCTCAACAACATTCATGACCTTGGACAGTTCCACATCATGGAACAGTATCACGAACTCCTCACCGCCGTATCTGAAGGCAAGTCCCATATCCTTCGACTTCTCCTTCATCATCTTACACAGCGCCTTGATAACTATATCTCCATTGCTGTGGCCATATGTATCGTTGACTTCCTTGAAATGATCTATATCAAATATGGTGACATAGGACTTCGCCCCAGTCTGCTCCACATTCTCGATCTCCTTATCAAGGCTCTCCTCAAATGATCTTCTGTTGTACAGGCCTGTCATCGGATCAACCATAAGCTCACTCATCAGTGTTACCTGTCTGTTGTAGCTTCCGGCAATCGATTCCATAAGTGCCTTCGTGTGCTTGTTGACAACCATAACCATCGCACACATAACAGATACTACCAGTATGTATATGAGCAGTGCTCCAACCCAGTTCATCTGTGTGGCAAGCTCACCGACATTCAAATGTAATCTCACAACATTGATGACCATGAGTGCAAGCACCGCAACTCCCGACCATACCGTCAGCTCCTGATCTGCAAATAACGCCGTGGCAATTATGGTGACACACGGAATAAGTATAAGCGGGTATATGGTGCAATATGTAAATGCTATAACACCGACACATACATATATCATACCTGTCACGACATAATTCTTGTGCTTTATGTCCGCCTCATCGTGCTTCATATAAAAATAGCAAATTGTGATCGCTATAGCCTGTACTATCATCGGCAGCACGATATACTTTACTATATATGCGCCTGCTCCTATGCTCTTATCTACTCTGTATACTCCAAATAATATCCATGCAATAACAAAAGAAATACTGCATATAACTATCATCATACGCCATACCAGCATATGCCATCTTGCGTCAATCTCATCCTTGTTAATATCATTCATGTGTACGCACCCCGCAAACCATCATATGTGTTGATTTTACCATATGAGGGTCCTTTTTTCCACCATTAATCAACAAAAGACGGACTTTTTTTATGCCAAAATCCGTCTTTTGTACCAAAAATCGTCAAATTACTTAAGGTTGTAGCCAACCTCAAATGCCTCAAGATTCTTCTCCACTGTCTTAGGTGGAACTGTGTTCTTGATAACCTCAACCCATGCATCATGTGAGAAATCCATGTGCTGTGCCGCGATTCCTATGATGACTGTGTTAAATACCTTGTTGTTGCCAAGCTTCTTTGCCTCGTCCATGGCATCAACTGAGATAACCTTGTACTTGCCGCTGAGCTCCTCGATGATTCCATCAGGATACTGTGCTGCGCCTGTAACTACAGTGATAGGATCTATTCTCTGGTCATTTACGATGATAACTCCATCCTTCTTCAGGAAGTGTGCATATCTGAGTGCCTCAAGTCTCTCAAATGCTATGAGGACATCCGCACATCCCTCTTCCACGATAGGCTCATTTACCTTCTCACCATATCTTACATATGTAACAACACTTCCACCTCTCTGGCTCATTCCGTGAACCTCTGAGAGCTTTACATCATAACCTGCTGCCGTGGTGATTCCACCGAGTATACGGCTTGTGAGAAGTGTTCCCTGTCCGCCTACGCCGACGATCATAATATTCTTTGTCTCCATGATTAGAACTCCTCCCTTTCTATAGCATCGAACTTACAACGCTTCATGCACAGTCCACAGCCTGTACAGAGTGTGTCATCTATACGGATGGTTCCATCCTCCTGCCTGATAACTGCAGGGCATCCAGGCTTTAAGCACATACCGCACTTCTTGCACTTCTCAGGTATTGCCTTGCATCTTCCTGTTATCTTAGTCGTCTTCAAGAGTACACAAGGTGACTTTGTGATGATGACTGATACCTCATCCTTTGCTGTCTCCTCCTTGATGAGCTTCTTAAGACCTTCTATATCAAATGCATTTATCTCATGGACGCTCTGGATTCCCAGTGCCTTGCAGAGATTGTAAATATCAATGGCATATGTAGGATCTCCCATCAGTGTCTTACCTGTTGCGGCGTGATCCTGATGTCCTGTCATACCTGTTGTCGAGTTGTCAAGTATGATGACTGTTCCTGTGCTCTGGTTGTATACCATGTTCATGAGTGAGTTCACACCTGTGTGAAGGAATGTTGAATCACCTATGACCGCTACCCAGTTCTTGATATAATCCTTGCCCTTTGCCTTCTCCATTCCATGAAGGGTAGAGATGGATGAACCCATGCAGACTGTTGTGTCAATAACACTGAGCGGTGCGACAGCTCCGAGTGTGTAACATCCGATATCTCCTGCAGCGTGGATCTTCAGCTCTGAGAGGACTGAGAATACGCTTCTGTGTGGACATCCTGGACAGAGGATAGGTGGTCTAGCTGGAACCTGAGCAGCCTCGACTGTCTCTACCTTCTCGCCGAGAAGCTTCTCTCTGAGCATATTTGCGCTGTACTCACCCTGAACTGTAAGCAGCTCCTTGCCGACTGCATCTATTCCCCATGATCTGACCTGAGTCTCGATATGTGGCTCAAGCTCCTCGATGACATACACCTTGTCTACCTGTGCACAGAAGTCCTCGATCATCTTTCTTGGGAGTGGATTTACCATGCCAAGCTTTAAGACTGATGCGTTTGGCATAGCCTCTCTGACATACTGGTAAGGGATACCGCTGGTGATGACACCCACACTCTTGTCTCTCATCTCAACTCTGTTGATCGGCATGTCAGCTCCGTCTGCTGCCATGTCCTTGAGTCTCTGCTCTACAAATACATGACGTGGTATAGCGTTACCAGGCATCATGACATATTTCTTTATATTTCTCTCATATGGCTTGTCAGGAATCTCCTGTCTGTCACAGAGCTCTACAACGCCCTGTGAGTGTGAGAGTCTTGTGGTTGTACGGAGCATTACAGGAGTATCATACTTCTCACTCAGCTCAAATGCATACTTTGTGAAATCCTTTGCCTCCTGGCTGTCTGATGGCTCAACAACTGGGATCATGGCTGTTCTTGCTACAAGTCTTGAATCCTGCTCATTCTGTGATGAGTACATTCCAGGATCATCTGCTGCAACAAGTACCATACCTCCGTTCACACCTGTGTATGCTGCGGTGAACAGCGGATCTGATGCCACGTTCACACCTACATGCTTCATCGACACTATTGATCTCACTCCCGCAAATGATGCACCGATCGCTAACTCTGTGGCTACCTTCTCATTTGGTGACCACTCTGAGTAGATATCTCCTTTGTACTGCACCATGTTCTCACTGATCTCTGTACTTGGTGTTCCAGGATATGCCGCTGATACCTTGACACCCGCTTCATAACAGCCTCTGGCGATGGCTGCGTTACCAAGCATAATCTTTTTTTCGCCCATGAATCTTACCCTTCCTGTCTATATTGATATTCTTGTTTTTATTTTTTCGTCTTAATTGACACTCTAATTTGTTATTATACAAGAATTATCAATAAAATAAAAGAGTTTTATACAATGTGATTACAAAGTGTGATTACAAAGCCATATCGAACAGCTCCTCTTATCGACATTTTCCCTAGTCAGTTATATTCTGCGTCTGACGTACCATGTCTGCAAAGCCCTGCCACTGCATATCGATAATATCGCCACTGCCGGCTGAACTGTCCACCTTACCGCCAACAAGAGCCATAACCATATCAAAATCTGCAGAACCCACATATTCACTGTTTTTGAGGATCATACCATAGGCCGCCACGGCACTTGCCGCACTCATGTCAACGGACATTTCGCTGCTGTAGCTGTCAGTCTTCACCACACGGCTCACAAGACTGCTCTTATCCCCATCCGGCTCCTTGTATCTTACGTTCACTGTCGCAAGCTCACCGGTATAGTCCTCTGCGCTATCAGACTTATCCTTAACGTCTTGTGATGCAGTCTCCGATGTATTTGCCTGATTGGAATCCTGTCCGTATTTGTGCTCGGCTGCAGGCACATCGAAGTCTGATCCCGCAGGCACTATCTCATAGAGCACCGTCACCATATGTCCTGCGCCTATCTCGCCGCCGTCCACAGCGTCATTTGCAAAGTCCGCATCCGCAAGGGCGCGGTTCTCATAACCTATCTGCCTGTAACCCTTGACATTTGCCGGATTGAACTCTATCTGAAACTTCACATCCTTGGCAACGGTGTTCAGAGTTCCGCCCATCTCGTCCACCAGCACCTTCTTTGCCTCATACGCAGAATCTATAAACGCATAGCTTCCATCACCATTATCAGCAAGAGCCTCAAGCTTGTTGTCCTTCAGATTGTCTGTTCCAAACCCAAGCACGCTGAGAAAAATGTTGTTTTCCTTCTTCTCCTCGGTTATCAGATCCACAAGGTCGCTCTCACTGGTAAGCCCCACGTTCAGATCCCCGTCCGTTGCAAGTATGACACGGTTGTTGCCTCCCTCTATAAAGTTCTTCTCCGCCAGCTCGTAAGCTGTGATGATGGCATCTCCGCCGTTGGTACAGCCCTCGGCTGTCATACTTGAAAGCGCCTCATTTATCGTGTACTGCTCTGAGCCGGATGTGCCCGAGAGCACCACCGTATCCTCACCCGCATATGTGACTATGCTCACCTTGTCGTTCTCATCCAGATTCTCCGCCAGCATGGCAAATGACTGCTGCACGAGTGGGAGTTTGTTATCTTCATACATGGATCCCGAGGTGTCGATCAGGAACACCAGATTTGAAGGCTTCTTGTCTCCAAAATCTATTTCATCCGTGTTGATCCCAACCATCATGAGCTTTGTGGCCTTATTCCACGGGCAGTCCGAATATTCTGTGTATATGGAGAACTTCTCTCCATCCTCAGGCTTCCTTCTGTAGTCATAGGTAAAATAGTTCAGCATCTCTTCTATTCTCACCGCTCCGTCCGGTGGGAGACAGCCTGACTCTATATACGACCTGACGTTGCTGTATGATGCCGTATCCCTGTCCGCCGCAAATGTGGAGAGAGGTCTGTCCGCTGTGGATACAAATCCATTCTCCGCCACGCTGTCATACTCTCTCGTATCGTAGGCGATCTCTGTATACATAGAATTTGAAGTATCTGTCACCATCGCTGTATCTCCAGCGACTGTTGCCACATCACAAGCTTCCTCCGCATACATAACATCATTCGACGTACTGTTGAATATTCCACTCAAGCCATTGTCCTGCAGCGACTTCTTTTTTTGCTTACTTTCTTTTTCCCTGTACTTTTCTGCGATCCCTGTTATCTCTGTCTTATCCCCATTTTGTTTTTCAAGGCGCATTCCCCTTCCATCTACTGCATCATCGTTACCGCAGCCCGTAAGACCTCCTACCATCATAACCCCTGCCATAACTGCGCATATGGATCTTGCAAATATTTTTGAATTATATTTCATCATAAAAAATCCCTCCGTAATATGAATTTCAAGCTACCGGTCAAGCTTTATATTCTATATACGAAGGGATTATTATTTTTTATGGTAATTTCTGTATTTTTTAATTTTTGATTTGTTTGTGCTATTCTGCCCTCTCAAATCTGTACCAGTTGCCCTCAACCTTCACTACAAGGCTGCCATCATCACACACAATGTAGGCTGAGTTTCTGGATGGGTTCATGTCAAAGTTGACCTCGCCGTCATTTGCCGGCACGCCATCGGTGTAGCTCTCAGCGTAGGCCGCTTTGCTCTCATCCACGCTGTCAGCATCGACCATGTCGTATGTGTCCCTGTAGAGCACACCATCCAACATGATCATGGGGATATAGTCAGCACTATTCATAGAATTCTGAGCATCAGTATTTCTCTGTACATCATAGCTCGCCGTGGCGTTGTCTGCCATTTCAGCAGCATCGCTTTGAATATCGTCTGCCGCAGCCGCGTCACTTTCTTCTGCATAATAACTTTCATCCGAAGTCACCTTCACACTGTTGTCCTGCGCTGTCTTATCGCTTGCCCTCTTACGGCTGTTCCTTAACGGTCCGGCTACGATCAGCACACACACCACTGCCGCTGCCACAAGACCGGAAACGATCTGGATGGTTCTTCTGTTCCTGACTTTACGGTCTTTCTTGACTCCAAACTTCTTATCTCCAGATTTCTTATCCTGCACCCGCTGCGCATCCACCGCATCAAGTCCTGCCTCTATTTTTCCCCAGAGATCAGGTGCATCCATATTCTCTATATATTTGTCAGCTATTTCCTTTTCCAGTTCATCTTCATGTCTGTTCATAGTCTGCACCTCCTAAGTCTCTTGATCGCACTGTTGTAAAGCCACGTGACTGTTCCCATCGGCTTGCCAACTATCTCTGATATCTCTCTGAAGGTAAATCCTCCAGCCACCTTCATATCAACTATCTCCCGCTCATCAGGCTTAAGCGACTCCATGGCCACCTTCAGTGACACGCTGTTCACAACCTGTTCCTCCATGCTGCCACTCTGCCCGGTCTCCGGTATCTCATCCACCAGAGCCTCACGGTCTATCTTCCTGATCCTGTCCACCGCCATATTCCGGGCGATCGTGACCAACCATTTCTTATGTCCATTTCCCGGCTTATAGCTTCCCGCAATGCTATACAGCTTGATGAAGAATTCCGATGTCACATCCTCAGCCTCCTCGCGCTGTCCTATGGTGTCGTACACCACAGCATATATGAGCTTCAGATACGCATCATATATGTGCCGCAGGCTATCCCTGTCGCCCGCCGCCATCGCAGACATGCACTGTTCAAATTCTCTGTCTGTCATAGCTCCCTCCTCATGATAATATACGTTATATCAACTGATTTTTATGGAATGTCATTTAACTTTTTAATCTTTTCCGCCTATTTACAACATCATATCTTCCGCATGGCGGCAAATCCCATCACGTAATTTTTCCTGCCACCGGCCGTGTCAAATGGCCATACCATATGGCGGCTGTCAACCAGCTCCACGTCGTAGTTCATATGAAGCGACATATCCTTCATGAGCTGTGCCACACCTTCTATGTGCTCCACCGACTTCATCGTCTCCACATCCCGCCTGTCAAATGCATTTGCAAGCTTCTCTGCGCATGTCTGATCCTCACATGCAGCGACCTCATATCCATATATGAGGACATCCTTTGTCATATGGTACATGTAGTCATTGAGTCTCTCCACCGCCGCCTCGTTCAGCCCCGAGATGGCACTGCTTATGAGTCTAAGATCCTCGTCATGATAATTGTCCCTGTAGTGGTAAAGCAATGCCGCAAATCTGGAATTGAGCTGGCTGTGAAGCCCGACCGCCACACTGTAATCAAATATATCAAGATACCTGTCGGTGTCATTTACTATATCCCCAGATTCCGTTCTGCCAATATATTTACCGGAATTGGCAGTCGCTATGCCTGTCAGGAACTCAAGTATATGCTCGGTGTCCTCACAGTCCTCAAGCATCGCCTCATACAAGCGGTACTGGTCATCGTCTACATGCCAGAATGGAATATCCGCTATTATATAATCCTGTTCCTTCAACCCATATTCCCTGACTGCCGAAAGCACAGCTTCCCTGTCTCTGTCTATGAGCACCAGCCTGTAATTATCTGCCAATCTTCCTATATCTATATCGCCGGCCGGCCCTATTCCCCACAGTGCAAGCACAGGCTTTGAATTCGCTGCATCTGCATCCTGTCCGGATTCTTTTTTTACCCGGCAGTTATTTTCTATATATTCCGTCACCTCACGTCTGTACTGTTCCCATCCCACATAGGAATCCGGTATACGCTCCGTGGCGATCATCTCATCAAAATAGCTCATTGTCTTCTCCTGACTCTGTGAACTGACAAATAAAGCAAAATGGTTATGCCTGTCAGTATTTATTGATCATTCACAGGTATTTTATAAAATTTTATTTTTAAGCACAAGTGGAATGTAGTATAATACACATAGTTGTGCAACAGGACACACCATTCCAGTTTTTTTACATTTTGGAGGAGTTATGGAATCAATACAGACAAACGCTCTGAACAGCAAATACATCAATTCACTCCTGCGCCCGGAGGAAAATCCTTTCATGCAGGAGATGCAGAGTTTTGAGGAGATCATGATGATGTATTCATGTGCCATCAGAGAGGTGAAGACAAAATTTGAAGTGCTGAACGATGATTTCAGCGTAAGATATAAGAGAAATCCTATAGAATTCATACAGTCAAGGATCAAAAAGCCTGTCAGCATTGCCAAAAAGCTTGCAAGCAAGGGCTGTCCGGTTACATGTGCAAGTATACTGAACAATCTGGATGACGTCGCCGGAATAAGAGTCATCTGCCCATTCATCGATGACATATACATGGTGGCAGAAAAGCTCATAAGTCAGGACGACATCACCCTGATCGAGGCAAAAGACTACATATCGCATCCAAAGCCAAATGGCTACCGCAGTCTGCATGTCATAGTCGAGATTCCTGTGTTCTTCGCAGACCACACAAGGAATATGCGTGTGGAGGTACAGATCAGAACAATCGCGATGGACTTCTGGGCGAGCCTAGATCACCAGCTCAGATATAAGAAGGATATCCCGAACGTAGACATGATATCCGCAAGACTTAAGAAATGCGCAGATGTGATATCCGCAACAGACCTTGAGATGCAGTCCATCAAGAACAGCATATATGGTCAGAGGTATATTCCTGAACTTAAGAGAGAATCACCTGAAGAATAACTACAGTTATTTATTACTGATATTTTTCAACCTCAGGTTGAATGAAAAAATTGAAATATTTGCAACTTTTTATTTGACATTTGCTCAAACCTGTTGTAATATAACTGATGTTGTTAATCAACATGTGTGCATAGCTCAGCTGGATAGAGCACTTGGCTACGGACCAAGGTGTCGGGGGTTCGAATCCTCTTGCGCACGTGACAGAAGCTGTCTGAATTATTTCAGACAGCTTTTTTGTTTCATCAAAACTACTTTATAACAGCCAAATATTATTCATAAAAAAAGCCAGGGGTGCGGCTATAAGCTTTATTTACATAAAGTGCTACTCCCTGCTCCCCAGATATTCTTCCACCTTCTCCGGCGTATCCAGTCTCAGCCGTACAATAGTCATCATGATCATGTATCGCAGGACTTCCTTTAATATCTCTTCGTCAAACTGCGACTTCATATTTTCCGGATACGCATGTACGAGAAAATGCACATTGTAGGCATCGCCCTGTCTTGAGATAAATGCACTCACATAGAGGCCATTCATGACCGCTGTTATGATGTCGTCATCCGTGATCTGTATATTTATCTTATACATCTTTGATATAAACTTTACCGTCTTGTCTTCTTTTACGAGAAAACGCCTGTCTGTAATCTCTCCTATGGAAAAGTTCTGTTTATGGAGTGTTATCGCCTGCAGGAATTCTGATTCCCTGTCATTCTCAATTATATAATCATATATATCATTAGGTGTGTATGCCATATTGTTCAAGTTATCCTTTCATCTATTTGTCTATATGCTAAGCGCTTTTGTCTATCACTCGTCCGGAGTCGTCACGTCACACTGCCCATCGTAAGTCCGATCACAAATACCACAAATGCACCAATCGTAAGCACATACCACTCGATAACACGGACTGTAAGTTCCCAGTCAGACGGCTCAACATCATACAGGTTTCTCACCCTGGGCCACATGGCCAATCTGAAAAGTTCATCTGGAAACAGCATACTTACGACCGCAATGATGCATATAATGATTCCGAATATATATAATACTATATTTCCTCTGTTTGTTGTCTGCGGACCATTAATAAACTTCACTATTTCATAAATATCCGGCGGATTTGCATAATAATCTCCTAAAACCACATCAAAATCGTTGGTCATCGTGCCGTCCGCATTGTATACCATGTATCCATCTTTTGAGACAGCGCCTCTAAAAAACACCTTATCACCCGCCATGATCTTTACTCCGATATAATCATCAGATGATAACATGCCGTTCTCCGTCCCTGCCGGTATGGCAGAATAATCCTCCATCCAGCTATATGGTCCATATGTTACGTCTCTATACCCATCTCCTGTAAATCGATGATAACACTTAAATTCTATGCTCTGGTCATCATATACTGTGATACTTGTATGTCCATCTGTATATGTCACATTTCCCTGTTCTTCTTTTAGGGTCAGAAAGTCACCCCTGAATTCTATTCCCTTTATGGACATTATAATCGGATAAATTATGGAAAATGCTATGATCATTGCCACTATAATGCTCATCAGAACCTTTTGCGTCCTGGATAAATTCTTTATTCTCTCCATATACATTTCCCCCCTCGATCAGGAATTTTCTGTTATCTCCACGAGCTGCGAAACATACTCTGCAGATTTCAAATACATATCGACTGCCTATATTATCCTCCCATGCTAACCACAGCCCCTGACTACTACCCGCGCACGCCTAGAACAGATCCAGCGTATTGTCAAGATATATCTCTTCTCTTACCCGCAGCTGATACTCTGGTTTTGTCATATAGTATAGCAGAAATTCCAACACTATGGCACTTCCAAGACTTCTTCCCTCTATCTTGAAATTTGAAAACCCCAGTGGCAGGTAAATGTTCTTTATATCATCTATACCTATAAATCCGGGATTCTCCATCGCCTTTGAGAAACGATAGCCACCTGCTGCGTTCGGCGATGTACAGCGGTGAATTGATTTCTCACCGAGAGCCATACGGCTCACATCCTCATAGCAGTCTTTCCTGTCCTGACAGGAGAACCAACAGCATTCGTTGCACAGGAATTCCACCTTGTCTTTCTTCTTTTGCGTAAACGCACCCAGCCTGTCAAATGCTTTGTTCAGCCGAAAATCCGGCACAACATATCGGAATTCATCCCGGTCAAGCTCTGCTGAAAACAGATCAAAGTCCGTAATGACCTTTGTTGTCGATGAAACCATATATAGTCCCGGATAATTCTCCTGCAGATAATCAAGCAGCAGCTCCGAATGGACTATGACGCCATTTTGAACATATGCCTTGCCTTCTGCCTGGTTAGATCTTAGCATGATACTCCTGCTTCGGGTGTCATCTGCAACAGCCCTGCCATCCTCAAACGCCCTGCACAAGTCATTACACTGCTTATCAGCAAGGTGTCCCGGTCTCAGTAGTGAGTTGCTGAAGGTCAGCCTCGCCGATATTCCATACTCACTCATAAGTTCCAGCACATCTCCGGCACCGCTGTCACCATATCCCACTCTGCCACCGCCCCAGAGGCAGTCACCCGGTGCGCCATACACTGAACCGATATCACACCAGTCGTAAAAATATTCCCTGTGCTCACGATATAGTGGCAGGAACACCTTGTACAGCTCGTAGAATTCAAAAAGTCCGGGCAGATGGTAATGTGCCTTGTATTCAGTTTTGCTATTCCCTGTCTCTGTCTTTGATCTGCCAGACAATGGCTCATTCTTCATAGTGTTCATTTTCCCGTTTTTCTTTCAGTTCTCATATGTTATCTTAATTTCCGCATATTATCTACAATTATATAAAAGTTCTTCATCTGTTGCAAACCATGTTTAGGATATTGTATATTTGAGCTATGGGAATTCACATTTTATAAGCGAGGGATGACTATGAATTATGCATTTACAAATGGAAAAATATTAAACGGAACTAAAGATATGCAGATACAGACCGGGCTCTGTATCCTGGTCAGAGATGGCAAAATATATGACATCATAAAGGATACTGCTGATCTTGACGGATATAAGATCATAGACCTTCAAGGACATTACATTCTGCCGGGTCTTATCAATATGCATGTACATCTTGCGGGAAGCGGAAAACCACAGAAGAAGCAGCGCGACAATGAAAAACTTGTAAATACCATCATGGGCTCGGCGCTTACCAGAGCCATCGCATACAACATGGTGGCGGGCTTTGCAAAGGACGAACTGCTAAGCGGTGTCACTACCATAAGAACTGTTGGCGGCCTTGGCAACTTTGACACCAGACTGCGTGACGAGATCGAAGCAGGCACCAAGATGGGGCCGCGTATCCTTGCCGCCAATCAGGGAATCTCAGTTCCCGGGGGACATATGGCGGGATCTGTAGCTATCGCTGCTGCAAACATAGATGAAGCCCTTGCCCACCTGAACAAATGTGAGAAAGAAAAGGTTGACATAATCAAGCTCATGATCACCGGTGGAGTGCTTGATGCAAAGGAAAAGGGAGTCCCTGGAGAACTGAAGATGTCTCCTGACATGGTGAGCGCAGTCTGCGACAAGGCTCATGCAGACGGATACATGGTTTCCGCACACGTCGAATCTCCCGAAGGTGTCCGCGTTGCTCTGGAAAACGGAGTTGATTCCATCGAACACGGCGCTAAAATGGACGATGACATGATCAGACTTTTCAAGGAACGCGGGGCATTCCTCTGCACCACTATCTCTCCGGCTCTTCCATATGCCCTGTTTGACCGCACCCTCACGAATGCGACTGAGGTCGAGCAGTACAATGGAAATGTCGTATTTGAGGGAATCATTGACTGTTCAAAGGCAGCCCTGGCAAATGACATCCCTGTTGTACTGGGAAATGACGTCGGCTGTCCATGGATCACACAGTATGACTTCTGGCGTGAGCTATACTACTTCCACAAATACGTCGGGGTATCCAACTCATTTGCACTGTACACCGCGACAAAGCGGAGTGCAGAGCTTGCTGGGATTGGACAGCTCACCGGATCCATCGAGAAGGGCAAATATGCAGACATGATAGTCACCGCAGGAAATCCTCTTGACGATCTGCGCGTTCTCAGGAATCTTGAGATGGTCATCACCAAGGGAAACATCATCGACCACCCAAAGATCAAGAAGAGGAAGAATGTGGATGCGGAGCTGGACAAGTTTCTGTAAATAATGAATACTGTTTGTGTTTAATATTGCATTTAATGAAGATAAACCTGTTGTTTCTTTCATTGTTAATAGCAATGAGTTAAACTAAAAATACGACTAAACAGCAACGGAGGTTATTATTTATTATGGGAAATACATTTAGGGAAGTGCAGTGTTACAAATGCGGACATATTTTTATGTGGCAGAAAGATGGTATAGAATATCAGTCTGAATATCGTCTGGAAAGCACCAGCGAACTGCTGGGAATTGCAGCATGTCCTAAATGCGGAACGGATATGTTGGTAATTCCGCATATTCTTGAGGGAATCTCTAAAGATTCAAATGGAATTGTAGAATCAGGGATACGAGGAATATAAAGACAAAAACAACCGGGTATGTTTCTTCCTGAACATGCCCGATTATTTTTTATATGGGAATATCCTACTCATCTGGATTCACGATGGCGCCTATCTTAAACTCTCTGCCATCCTTTTGCCACTGTCTGTACTCCGCTGTAGCGGCAAAGAGTACATCTCCCGATGAGTTGATTGCCGTCTCAAGTGAATCCTGGACCACTCCGATGATCATTCCGACAGCAACAGCCTGCATGGATATATCCTGTGGGATTCCAAACAGCGAGCACGCCATAGGAATGAGCAACAGCGAACCTCCCGCAACACCTGAGGCACCGCACGCGCCAAGGGTTGCCATAAGACTGAGCATGAGTGCTGTCGGAACGTCAACCGACACTCCCATGGTATTTGCAACGGAAAGCGCCATTATAGTTATAGTGATGGCGGCACCATCCATATTGATGGTCGCGCCAAGCGGTATGGATACCGAATACACATCCGGGTCAAGTCCAAGTCTTTTGCAAAGTGACATGTTCACTGGGATATTTGCCGCAGAACTTCTGGTGAAGAACGCCGTCACACCTGACTCTCTGAGGCATCTCCACGCAAGTGGATATGCATTTCTCCTTAAGACGATAGTCGCAAGGAGCGGATCTACGATCAATGCAACCATAAGCATGGCGCCCACAAGCACAAGCAGCAATCTGCCATATTCCTTGAATATCGACAATCCACTCTCCGATACTGTCGTGAACACAAGTCCCATGATTCCAAATGGTGCGCACCCGATGATCCACCTCACGACGGTTGATACCGCATCCGATATGGATACAAGTGCAGATTTTATAGACTTGCTTGTCCGTCGCATGGCAAGTCCAAACAAAAGTGCCCATGCAAGTATGCAGAGATAATTTGCGTTGAGTATCGCATTTACGGGATTATCGGTGATGTTGAGCAAAAGATTCTGGAGGACCTCCATGATTCCCGATGGGACGACATCCGCCTGATATGATTCAAGGTCCAGTGTCATGGTTACAGGGAAAATAAAACTTGCGCTCACCGCCACTATCGCTGCGCACAGCGTGCTGAGCATATACATGATCGTCACCATACGGAACTGCTGGCCATTTCCCTTTCCTGCATTTGCAATTGAGCTGATGACAAGGGCAAACACCAGTATCGGCGCAATTGCCTTGAGCGCCCTGACGAACATGGTTCCGATCAGGCCTATTCCCGTTGCCCCCGGCACCAGAAGTCCCAGCACCGCACCGATCACTATTCCAACCAATATCTTCGCGATCAGCGACACCCTATTCCACATCTCTACAATCTTTTTCATGAATCTAACTCCTAACTATATCTATATTTCTGCTTTTTAACATACATTTTCTTTAGCATTCTTCTTTCTCAGAAGAAGTATCCTCACGAGCAAAAACACTGGGAATATAACTCCCGCAAGGATTCCGCGTTTCTTAATAGTATCATATATCGATCAGGCTTGTATATAACAGATTTCATAACACAAAAAGCGGCGAACAGATTCTTGCTTCTGTTCGCCGCCACTTCACTTCTATAATACTCTATTTTATGACCAGACTTCCTCTGCTATCTCCTTAACGAGCTTGAGCTTTGCCCACTGCTCTTCCTCTGTCAGCTTGTTTCCGATCTCACACGATGCAAATCCACACTGAGGGCTCAGGCATAATCTGTCAAGTGGTACATACTTTGCAGCCTCATGGATCCTTGCAATGACCTTCTCCTTGTCCTCAAGAACCGGAAACTTTGTTGTGATGAGTCCGAGCACGACCTTCTTGTTCTCTGAAACCTTTGCAAGAGGTGCAAATCCGCCTGATCTCTCATCGTCATACTCAAGGAACAGCGCATCTACATTCTCATTTGCAAATACATAATCCGCAACTGTGTCATAAGGACCGCTTGTGAAGAATGTTGAGTGGTAATTTCCTCTGCAGATATGTGAAGTGATGACCATATCCTCCGGCTTTCCTTCCAAAGCAAGGTTGTTCACTGCAAGCAGCTCCTTCTTGACATCCTCAAGTGATATTCCAAGTGACTTATATCTCTGCTTTGCTGCATCCCCCACTATGGCGCCCCATGTACAATCGTCAAGCTGAAGATTTCGACAGCCTGCATCGTAAAACTGCTTAATAACATCCTGATAAGCCTTTCCAATGTCCTGGATAAGCTCCTCATTTGTAGGATAGAACTTCCTTGTGTTTGCAATATTGTCAGGTACTATCATCTGCTGAAATGTCTGTGCAGGAGCCGGTATCGTATACTTTGCAACAGTATTCTCATCCTCGAACTGCTTTAAGAACTTGAAATATTCAACAAATGGATGAGCCTTTGCCTTTATCTTACCTACAAGATACGTATCATCAAGAACCGCAAGCTCTGCATCGAATTTCACACCATTTCCAGTGTTCTCATGGGCAACTCCATCAAATCCCCACATAAAGTCAAGATGCCAGAATGTTCTTCTGAACTCGCCATCTGTGATCGCATGGAATCCAAGTTCCTTCTGCTTTTCAACGACCTTGGTAATCTCCTCATTAACAACTTTGTCGAACTCCTCCTTGGTGATCTTTCCGTCCCTGTATGCCGCCTTCGCATCCTTGAGTGCCTGTGGTCTCAGAAAGCTTCCTACAAAATCGTATCTGAAAGGTGTCTGTAATTTGCTCATATGTCTTTATCCTCCGTCGTGTTTTCTCGTTTTCTTAACTTGAGGATATTCTAGCAGGATAGACTGTCCATGAAAAATACTATTATTTTGAGGCTCGTCATAGTTTCAGACTATGTGTAGCATACTATCTTCCCGGAAGGTCTTTTATCAGTGGCCTTATTTTCTTATAAACCGCCCCAACTTTATCATTAGAGAAGATTCTTTGCAAATCGTTATTTACCTGCTGCCTTGTTGTAGCAATTGATAACAATTGCACCACATTTTCTTTCTTATCTACAAATTCTTTTTCTTTGAAATTCTGATTCAAAAAAGACCTTATTTGCATTTCTTTTCCACCCTTGTCTGCCGAAACTTTTTCCTTTGTAACAGAGGTATTGGGTGTAATGGCATTTTTCCCTGTCAATTTGCATATCTCTTCTGCCTTTTGCACTTTTATCTTGTTAGACGCAAATGACTTAACAGCCTGATCGAAATCAGAGTCTTTTGAAATAATATAATACTTTGCAATACGATTCTGCTTGGCAAAATCCCTAATATCAAATAATATCTGACAGTCAACTGCATTTTTTATCGGAATTTGAACTTTTATATAATCAAAATGTGCCTTTGATGCATTAATCCTTCTATGTAATCCAAAAGTCATAGTATCAGCTGCATCGCTATAATAAATTCTTACACAATCCGTCTCTTCAAGCTTTGAAATTCCATTGAGTACTTCCCGATTAACATTTTCATAATCAACAAAAAAATAGCGATCATATACCAATTCAAGCTCATAATCATCTTCATAATCATCATTACTGCCTTCTACCCAATCCCAAAACCACGGCTCCTGCATATCCGTATAGAGTTCAGCATCATCTCCCATTATTCTTCCTCCTCTTTTTCTATACTACATCTATTTTATTTTTAAGTATAACACTCTCATTTGTATACTTCACTGTTTTTCTTATTTCATCGTAATAAAAACGGCAATGAACAGATAGTTTCCTGTGATATGTACCCAGAATCCTGGACACATATTTATGAACTAGGCTGAACACATGGATGCTATCCTGTATTGTACAGGTGGCATCCATTTTGTTTTTGCCTGAATTCTTTTGTTATTATAATAATCTATATATTCTTCAACCGCTTGTGAGAATTCTTCGAAGGAAGAATAGTCTTTCTCATAACCATAATACATCTCATTTTTCAATCTTCCAAAGAATGTCTCCATAATACAATTGTCATAGCAATTACCTTTCCGTGACATGGATGTACAATGCCATGTTCTTGTAAGGCATTTCTAAAATTGACATGCTGATACTGCCACCCCTGATCAGAATGAAATATTAATCCTTCGACAGAAGGAAATTTTTCAAAAGCTTTATTTAGCATTCTTTCTATCTGGCCAAGATTAGGAGTCCTAGATAAATCATATGAAATGATTTCGTTTGTATTCATATCTAACACTGGCGATATATAACACTTTCCCCATGAAAAATTGAATTGAGACACATCTGTGGTCCATTTTTGTAAAGGCGAAGTTGTGCTGAAATCTCTGCCTATTATATTATCAGCAATCTTACCAACTTGTCCCTTATAGGAATGATATTTCTCCTTTGGTCGTTTGCCGGCTAATCCTGATTCATGCATAAGACGCTGAACTCTCTTATGGTTCACCTGATACCCGCGATTAATAAGTTCCTGGTGAACCCTTCTTACGCCATATCTGCGTTTGTTCTCCTCAAAAATATTTTTTATTTCTTCTAGTACTTCTTGATTGCGTTCGGCAACAATATCGTTTCTGTTAATCTCAAAATAGTAAGTAGATTTAGCCATATGCATTGCTTTTAGGAGATACTTTAGTTGATATCCTTTTTCTCTGAGTTCTTTGATGATTGCTGCTTTTTCGCCTTGAGTTGCGCAACCCATTTTTCTTGCCTCAAGGCGATCCGTTTTTTTATTACTTCATTCTCGGCTTTGATATATTCATTTTCAGTTCTCAAGCGTATCAGTTCTTCTCGTTCCGATTCTGTTAAAGGTAATGGATTTGTTGATTTTTTCATTCTCGGTTCCTTTGTTGGTCGTCCTTTTTTACTTTCTACCAATCCATTATATCCTTGTAATTTATATTTGTGTACCCATTGATAAAGCAGTCCTGCATTAATGCCTGCTTCTATGGCAACTTTCGTTCTTGGTGTGCCTGCAATAACCTTTGAAATCAGTTCAAGTTTTTCTTCGGGTGTCCATACCTTATTAAACACCTTATGTTTTAAAACTTCTGGACCATGTAAATCAACCAATCTGGACCATTCTCGTATATGCCTTTTGAGAGTATTGGGATTCAGCCCCTCTGGGATGTCAGGATACGAACCCAAATGATACAATTCAACA
>NC_021018.1:518489-532229 GCF_000210595.1 Coprococcus sp. ART55/1
CCTGCTCACCGCCGTTTTTATGTTTGATACACTGTTTATTAAAAAGCATCTAAATATATCTCTTTTAACTCCACTGCGAGTTATACAGATCCGCATAGAATCCATTCTGCGCCATGAGCTCGTCATGGTTACCTTGCTCTATGATGTCACCGTCCTTCATAACAAGGATTATGTCTGCATTCTTGATGGTTGACAGTCTGTGGGCTATGACAAAGCTTGTCCTGCCCTTCATCAGATTGTCCATGGCTCTCTGAATCCTGTGTTCTGTTCTCGTATCGACTGACGATGTAGCCTCATCGAGGATCAGGACCGGATTGTCAGCAAGAATTGCTCTTGCGATAGTTAAGAGCTGTTTCTGTCCCTGGGAGATATTTGTTATCTCCTCATTGAGCTCCATGTTGTATCCACCCGGAAGTGCCGAGATAAATCTATGTGCATGAGCTGCCTTTGCCGCTGCGATAACTTCCTCATCCGTAGCGTCCAATCTTCCATATCTGATATTCTCCATGATAGTGCCCTTGAACAGCCATGTATCCTGAAGCACCATGCCAAATACATCCCTGAGTTCACGCCTGTTGAAGTCCTTAATATTGTGTCCGTCCAGAAGTATAGCACCGCCATTCACGTCGTAGAATCTCATGAGCAGCTTGACCATGGTGGTCTTGCCCGCTCCGGTAGGTCCGACTATGGCTACCTGCTGTCCCGGTTTTACATGGGCTGAGAAATCCTTGATGATGATCTGATCCGGATTGTAGCCAAACTTTACATGTTCAAATGTAACTTCACCCTTGATTCCCTCTGTGGATACAGGATTCTCTACTATCTGCTCCTCTTCTTTCTCTTCAAGAAGTTCAAATACTCGCTCAGCGGCTGCTGCCATCTGCTGCATCATATTTGTGACCTGGGCAACCTGCTGAACTGGCTGTGTGAGGTTCTTCACGTACTGTATAAATGCCTGGATATCACCTATCTGGATAGTTCCTCTGATCGCCAGAGCCGCACCTGATATGGCAACTGCCACATAGCCCAGATTACCGACAAACATCATAATAGGCTGCATCAGTCCTGAGAAGAACTGTGACTTCCATGCTGACTTGTACAGAGTCTCATTTGTCTCATGGAACTCTCTTCTAACGTCGTTCTCCTTATTGAACGCTTTTATGACATTGTGTCCGCCATACACCTCTTCAACCTGACCATTTATGTGTCCCACGTATTCCTGCTGCTGCTTGAAGAATCTCTGGGATTTCTTGATGACAAACATCATGAGCATGATACTTATCGGAAGTATCAGCACTGATATAAGTGTCATAAGCGGGCTGATCGTGAGCATCATCACTATTACACCGATGACTGTGCTAACCGATGTGATGAGCTGTGTGATACTCTGGTTCAGACCATTTCCCATGGTGTCTATATCGTTTGTGATCCTTGAAAGTACCTCGCCATAGGTTCTGCTCTCAAAGTAGCTCATCGGCATCCTGTTGATCTTCTCGGACACCTCACGTCTCATCCTGTAGCACACCTTCTGTGTGATACCGGTCATGATGAAGCCCTGTACAAAGCTAAATGCCACACTCAGCACATACAGACCAAGACAGAACAGCAATATCTTACCGATATACGTGAAATCAATTCCGCCGTTGCCTGTTATCTTGTTCATGATCCCCTCGGACAGGGCTGTTGTCGCCTTGCCGAGCACCTTCGGACATACTACGTTGAATACCGTACTTCCAATTGCAAATATAGCAACGACAACAACCGCTGCCTTGTACTTGCCTATGTATCTAAATAACTTTCCTATCGTTCCCTTGAAGTCCTTGGCTTTCTCGCCGCCCATCATAGGACCGTGGCCTCTTCTAGGGCCTTTGAAACTTCTCTGATTATTTGTCTGATTCTGTTCTGCCATGTCCTACACCTGCCTTTCTGAGTCAGTTCCAAGACTGGCCGCTATCTCCGATGGAGAAAGCTGCGACTCGGCTATCTGCCTGTACTCCTCACAGGTCTGCAAGAGTTCCTTGTGAGTTCCCTTGCCGACTATCGTACCCTCGTCAAGCACAAGTATCTGATCTGCTGAGAGTATAGTGCTTACACGCTGTGCAACGATAAATACCGTGCTGTCATTTACGTGCTCGCCAAGCGCCTTTCTGACTGCCACATCCGTCTTGAAATCAAGCGCCGAAAAGCTGTCGTCAAATATCAGGATCTTCGGCTTTCTCGCTATGGCTCTGGCTATAGCAAGACGCTGTTTCTGACCGCCGGACACATTTCCACCACCCTGAGCAACCGCACTGTCGTAACCATGCTCCTTCTCCTCTATGAAGTCGGATGCCTGGGAAATCTCAGCTGCAAGCTTGACATCTTCATCAGATGCATCCGGCGCGCCGAATCTTATATTGGATGCAATCGTTCCTGAGAACAGAATTCCCTTCTGCGGAACAAAACCGATATTCTGTCTCACGCTCTCCATGGTGAGGTCTCTTATATCCTGTCCGTCTATTGTTATCGAGCCCTCCGTAACATCATAGAATCTCGGGAGGAGCTGAACCAGTGTACTCTTACCACAACCGGTACTTCCTATGATCGCCGTAGTCTGTCCAGGCTTGGCCTCAAATGAGATATTCTCAAGTACATTCTCATCTGCGCCCGGATATGCAAATGCGACATTGTCATACTTTACGACACCCCTTGGTGCTTCAAGCTTCTTTGCTCCGGCTGCATCCTGAACTGTCACATCCGTATCTATGATCTCCTGTATTCTGTCTGCTGCCACGCTGGCACGAGGGAGCATGACTGACATCATGCTGAGCATAAGGAATGACATAATGATAAGCATTGTATATGTAATAAATGCAGTCATTGATCCTACCTGAAGGACACCCGCATCGATCTTGTGGGCTGCCACCCACTCTATAAGTATGCTTATTGCATACATGATGAACATGAGTATAGGCATTGCAAATGTCATGACTCTGTTGACGAACAAGGTGTTCTTCGTCAGGTCTTTATTTGCCTCATCGAATCTCTCTTCCTCGCGTTCCTCTCTGCCAAATGCCCTGATAACCGGGATACCTGTAAGTATCTCTCTTGACACAAGGTTTACTCTGTCCACCAGTGTCTGCATAACTTTAAACTTTGGCATGGCAATGACCATAAGCGTTCCCATGAGGATCACAACTGCTGCTATACCGATGAATATTACCCAGCCCATTCCGGCTCCGTTCCCAACAACCTTGACGATTCCTCCAATAGAAAGTATCGGTGCATATAGAACCATTCTGAGCATCATAACTGTAACCATCTGTATCTGCTGGACATCATTTGTAGATCTCGTTATAAGAGATGCAGTTGAGAACTTGTTGATCTCAGCATCCGAAAATGCGATAACCTTGTTGAACACCTTCTCTCTGAGTCCGCAGGCAACGCTTGCCGCAACCCTTGACGCCACAAGTCCTATGAGAACCGCAGCTGCTGCCATGAGAAGTGACATTCCAAGCATCTTCACCGCTGCCCACTTCAGATATGACATCTGTCCTGCCTTATAATCGTAGCCAAAGCTGTCATAGCATATCCTTGTACATGCGATGGCTGTGGATTCCATATAATCCTCCCCCATGCTATCGAGCATGCCGTCAACCGTAGGTTTCATCTGTTCACCGATCTGCGCCCACATCTCCTCCGGCATCTCGTCAAGGGTGATTCCCATCTTATCAAGTCCTGCCTTGATCTCATTGTCCTCGTCAGAGTTCACCATCTGATATGGATAGTAATACATCATAAGCCCCTTCATACAGGCACTATCCACTTCGTCTATGTGTTTCTCGCCGTCTTCTGTTAGGTAATAATAACCATCCGAACCATCTTTATAATATTTCTTCCATACGGCTTTCTCATCGTCATCCATAAATCCGTCTATCACTTTGTAGGCTTTCTCCGGGATCTGTTTCGGACTGCAGTTCTCTATACCGTAGTTCTGTATACCGGTATCTATGAGCTTTGAGGTGTAGTCCGGAAGTGACAGATCACAGTATGCCTGCAGAACGAGAAGCAGGGCTATGATAATGACCGACTTCCAATACGGCTTCAGATTTCTGAATATCTGCATGTCATTTCCTCCTTGAACAATTATTGATCAGATGAATGTATCCCCCTCTAGTCTTTCTATGTGCACAACATAACATCACCTGTACCGGATCGCTCCCGCTCATTTCGGCCTACAGCGGTACTAAGGACCGGTGGCCTCAAATGTCCTGTACAGGTGATGTTATGTTGTACACGTTAATATACATTATGCAGGGATACATTCATCTGATATCTACGCTTTCTTCTGACGGAGAAAATGCCATGCTTTAGCTGACGTTGTTTTCCCCTTTACATTTCCAAGCGTATTCTTACTTTATTTGAATATCTTTGAAAGTTTATCATTGCATATATTCTCAGTCAATTAAATATCTATAAAGATTTAATAATTTTTATGACAAAAAACCGGCAGCCGCTGTTCTCCAGCAACTGCCGTTTTTTCCGTTTCTTCCGCTCTCAATCTAAGCCAGCTTTATCCGCTCCGCCGCGTCCCTTGTTATCGCTAGTCTTTTTCCATTTGCCTTGATTATCACATTGCCAAAGTAAGACGATACGACCTGCACCTGATCTCCAGTCTCAAGCTGGCATGCGCCGAACAGTGATCTGTCCGCACAGTTCCAGGCTACCTCTCCTGAGAAACCGTTTACTGCATCTGATAATGACATCATAGTAACCACCCCTTCAAGATAATTGTTTTTATGAATTATATTATGTTTCAATGCACTATCCGATATGCAATTTATCTTTCGTTCCTTCTATTGTCTACACAATTATAACTCTTCAGGGTCGGTGCAAGTCAATTCTAATTGTTAGTATATGGGGCTAATCTTTCTTACACCGAACTAACTTGGATACACAAAAACCCCACCGACATCCGACTTACCATCAGACATCTGTGGGGTATAATGTTCTCAATAATTATTATCTCACACCGAATTACTCGATTACCTTAAGCCATCCCTCTGGGCCTTCGATTCTGCCCATCTGGATTCCTGTAAGAGTATCATACAGCTTCTGGATAACTGGTCCCATCTTCTCCATACCGCTTGGGAAACAGATCTCCTTGCCGTGATCGTTGATCTTGCCTACAGGTGAGATAACTGCTGCTGTACCGCACAGACCGCACTCTGCAAAATCCTTAACCTCATCGAAGTATACTTCTCTCTCCTCAGCCTCAAGTCCAAGGATATCCTTTGCAACTACCATCAGTGAACGTCTTGTGATCGATGGGAGGATACTGTTTGACTTAGGTGTAACTACCTTGCCGTCCTTTGTAACAAAGATGAAGTTTGCTCCACCTGTCTCCTCAACCTTTGTTCTTGTAGCTGCATCGAGATACATATTCTCATCGAATCCCTCTTTGTGTGCTGTAACTATTGCATGAAGGCTCATTGCATAGTTAAGACCAGCCTTGATGTGTCCTGTTCCGTGAGGTGCTGCTCTATCGAAATCTGAAACCTTGATTGTGATAGGCTTTGCACCGCCCTTGAAGTAAGGACCAACTGGTGTTGTGAGGATTCTGAACTGATACTCGTCTGCCGGCTTAACACCTATAACTGGATTTGAACCGAACATATATGGTCTGATATATAATGTAGCACCTGATCCGTAAGGTGGTACATAATCAATATTTGCCTTTACTGTATCTACTATTGCCTGTACAAATCTATCCTCTGGGAAAGGTGGCATCTCAAGTCTTCTTGCTGAGTCTGCCATTCTGCTTGCGTTGAGGTCAGGACGGAAACATACAACACGACCATCCTCTGTTCTGTAAGCCTTCATTCCCTCGAAAACTGTCTGAGCGTACTGAAGAACACCTGCGCACTCGTTTAATACTACGTTAGGATCCTCTGTGAGTGTACCCTCATCCCATGCTCCATCCTTATAATTTGCTACAAATCTCTTATCCGTCTGAACATAGCCAAATCCAAGGTTTGCCCAATCGATATTCTTCTTATCCATATCTACATCTTCCTTTCACTTTAGCTTGTGCTTTTTTGTATGTGTCTGTTATATCACATTATTTCGCCTTTTTCCATATGTATATTTAACATTTGCTTGAAAAATTAAGGTTTTTCTTCCAAAAACGGCTAATTTTTTCATGTTACAATGTACAATTTGATGATTTTCCCAAGTTACAAGCTTTCCTACTTCAACTTATTACCCTCTGAGAAAGCATCGCCAACCCTGTCGCCGAGTGCAAAATATCCATGTCCGATGGTGTCAAACACGATCGGATGGAACTCTTCATATGTGATCTCGCCGTCATCGCCCAGGATACGGTCGTCTGCAACAACATTTACAATCTCGCCGAGGAACTTGTCCCCGTCTATGATCTCCTTGAGCTTGCACTCCATTGTCAGTGAAAGCTCGTTGATGACTGGAGCATTTACAAACTCGCTCTTTCTGGTTGTAAAACCAGCCTTCTTCATCTTGTCTGGCTCGTCATTTGCCGACACGATTCCCACATAGTCACAGGCTGCCACATGCTCTGCATCAGCAATGGCAACTGTGAAAGCTTTGTTCAGCTTTATATTCTCGGTAGTCTTATGACTTCCAAGGTCAAATATGATCTCATTTGCTCCGACTATTCCGCCCCATGCCGCATTCATGACATTTGCATTGCCATCGGCATCGTATGTTCCGATCATCATGACCGGCTGTGGCACCAGCATAGGTTTTGCACCAAGATTCTTACTCATATTATCTGCCTCCTTAATTTGAAGAAACTTACCATTCTATTTTATGACTACTGCCATCTAAGGGCAATAATTTTTTGGCTAAAATAGTCTTACACAATGTACGACAGCAGTGAATATTGTTCATCGTAAGGCACGTTTATTTTATTATATTCCAAATGCATATTAGTACCGCCAGGAACAGCACATTTGCAAATGTGAAATATGCCAGATATCTTCCTCTAGCGCCCTTGTCCTGTATCGCCACGTATTTGAATGAGATCAGACTTGCCATGGATGCAATCAAAGTTCCGAGTCCTCCGAGATTGGTACCGACTATCAGATCTGTGTATTTATCTGTAAATCCCGACAATAACACCGCCGCTGGCACATTACTTATGACCTGACTTGCAAGTACTGATGTGATCATCTCATGCCCGCCAAGAACACTCTCCACAAATGTCCTAAATTCTTCTATTCTTCCCATGTTTCCGATAAACACGAAGAATCCCACAAATGTGAATATCAGCGAATAGTCTACCTTCAGCAGCAATCTTCTCTGGCATATAAGGACTACCACAAGCACTACCGCAAATGTCACCCAGTATGGGACGATTCGCGCCACGGTGAGCAGCGACAGCACAAATAGTATGCTATATATACCCACCAGCTTCCTGTTCACCTGTATATCACCGCCTGAAAGTCTGATCTCAAGCTGCCTGTTTTTTCCTTTCATGCATACTATGACACATATCACAAGAAGCACTGCCGATGCCACTGTATATGGCAGCATGAGCAATACAAACCTGCCTGCGCTGATCCCTACAAGTCCGTACAGATACAGGTTCTGCGGATTGCCTATGGGTGTCAGCATACTGCCAAGGTTCGCAGCTATGGTCTGGAGGGTTATCACCGGCACCATCCATCTGGTAAGTACTTCCTCTCCTGCCATACCAAGGACCGTGAGTGTCATCGGTACAAATGTTATGAGCGACACATCATTTGTGATAAACATGCTGAAAAAGAAACACATGAATATCAGGACAATTGTCACCGCCCGGAGCGAACCCATACGATTTATCATACTTTTCGCTATGATGCCAAACATCCCCTGCTGTGAAAATCCCGCGACCACTGTCATAAGACAGAAAAGTATCGCAAGTGTCCTGAAATCTATGTAGTCCACATACGCGCTGTCCGGAGGCACGATAAATGCCGATATCACCGCCAGCAGAAGTGCCACGGTGAGCACTGTCTCTTTGCGGACAAATTCTCCGATTTTCTTTATACCCCCGATCATGGTCTGAATGTCCTGAGCGCCTCTATAGTCTTGGTGATCAATTCATCAAGTGACCAACCAAGCATATCTGCACCTCTTTCGATGACCTCCCTGGAGCATCCCGCAGCAAATCCCTTGCTCTTGTATTTCTTCTTAACTGACTTGAGTTCCAGATCTTGAACACTCTTTGATGGTCTCATAAGTGTAACCGCTCCGATAAGTCCTGTAAGCTCGTCCACAGCATAGAGAACCTTCTCCATCTCATGTTCTGGTTTTATGTCAACCGTGATACCATAGCCATGGCTTGCCGTCGCATGTATGATCCTCTCGTCAACACCGTGCGCTCTCATGATCTCCTGGGACTTGATGCAATGCTGCTCAGGATACTGTTCAAAGTCCAGATCGTGAAGCAGTCCGACTATTCCCCAGAACTCTTCCTCATCGCCATAACCAAGTTCCCTTGCAAAATACCTCATGGTTCCCTCTACGATCTGTGCATGCTCCAGATGAAACTCATCCTTGTTGTACTCTGTGAGTAATTCCCACGCTTCTTCTCTTGTCATCTTTTTATTCTCCTCGTATTATATAGTAGTAAATTTATTTCCTTGCATATCTCTTCATTTTTTGCAGAAAAAATTCACACGCCTCTGATTCTGTTTCAAACAAATTCAATCCCATATCTATCTAAGCAGTGCAGGTCTGCACACACGTGCCGACATCTGTTCCTTGAGTCCTGTGATCTTTGCGGCACACGTCGTCAAATTCGCCGCAGCATTTTCAGGCTTCATCGCCGTTCTCACCTGCTCCGGATCACTGTCATCTATCCCAAGCACATTGTTTACCGCATAGCACTCATTGAACACTCCTTCTTTGACGCAGTTCTCCGCGCCATCCCCAAGACATCCTCCTATGGCGATCACATATTTGCCGTGTTTCTTTGCAAGCTTTGCGACTCCCAATGGGGTCTTGCCCATCATGGTCTGGGCATCTATCCTGCCCTCACCGGTTATTACAGTATCCGCCCATTCTACGTCCGCCTCAAGCCCTGTCTCAGACAAAACTATATCAATTCCTGGCGTTAGTTTTCCGCCGAGGAACATGAGAAATGCATATCCGAGACCACCCGCAGCGCCGGCGCCTAGTGTATACCTGTCGAATTTTCCTGTTTCATTTTCACCTACAGGCTCTGTATCTACGTCAGTTTTTTCATATCCACAGTCAATAAGCTGTGCCGATTTGCTCAAACCTTCTACCGATTCTTCTACAATATCAGCATAATGCTTCATGTATTCTTCCATGAGCTCAACAGTCTCCGCATTTGCCCCCTTCTGTGGTGCAAATACCCGGCTGCATCCGAGCTCACCTACAAGTGGATTCGTCACATCACAGGCGATACGGAATGAACAGTGCATTAACTTTGATACAAATTCCACTTCGCCATCACCTGTCACACGAGAAACTTCAGCTTCTTTCTGGCCAGATTTATTGTCAATACCAAACATACCATCAGGTCTGATCATACGCTCCAGGACGCCAAGTCCCGCCGCTCCATATGGCACATCTTTCCCATCCGCATCAAGACAGTAAAATCCAAGAGCCTGAAGCATTCCTATCCCGCCGTCATTCGTTGCACTACCACCTATCCCGATGATAAAACGCTCACATCCCTTTGAAACGGCATCATTTATCATCTCACCGACACCATATGTAGTCGTATGCATCGGATCTCTCCGGTTCTCCGGAACAAGTGGAAGCCCCGCCGCCGCTGCCATCTCCATGACAGCAGTTCGCCCGTCTGCGGCATTATATATTGTATATTCCGCAGTGATCCTATCACCAAGCGGTCCGGTCACATAACATCGCTCTCTGCTGACACCATCTCTTCCATATATAAGAGCATCAGTAGTGCCCTCTCCGCCATCAGCCACAGGACGTACCCTGACCTCTGTATCCGGCAATATTGACTTTATTCCTTTTTTTATGGCATTCCCCGCTTCAAGACTCGTCATGCTTCCCTTGAAAGAGTCAACCGCCACAAGTATCTTCTTCATAATAACTCCTGTCTGTATACTGAAGCACCAGTCATCCATCTTTGTACATGGCTGAAGCTTCACATCGCCTTTGTATATTATAATACCATCTGCCTGTTTTGCACACCAAAAGTGGGGCGTATACAAAACTGTTGTTATGTTCTGTATACGCCCCGTTGTTCAAAATGATGTAATTAAGCTATTTTACTTTAACAGATTTCGCCTTGCTCCACGCAGAGTAAAATGTCACTGACTTTCCATTTATCTTTACTGTCTTGTAGGTTCTCACACGTACATAGTATGTCTTTCTACTCGCAAGCTTCTTTACACTTGTTCTGATCGTCTTGTTCTTGCTTACAGTCTTTACCTTTGTGCCACTTCTGAAATTCTTATTTGCACAATACTGTAACTGGTAACCCGTTGTCTGTGTCATCTGCTTGTTCCATCTGACTGTCATGCGGCACTTGCCGGACGCAGTCGCAGCAATGGTGGTTCCCTTCGGATTGATGGTGAAATACATTGTCTTCGAATCCTTATATTTATTTCCGCACAATGTGACCTTGACCGAATATTTTCCTACATTTTTTCTCCCCGCACTGTAGGTGGCCTTGTAATCCTTATTCTTTGTCAGAATATTCCCAGCGGCATCTTTTACTGTAACCGCCGGTGTTCTGACCTTTCCATTATATACATACGAAGCCGTATTAAGCTTAATTGTAGACACCTTGGATATTCTGGATGTCGAAAGCTTTTTGCCGCATGACTTACACGTTGTGGTGATGACGCCAGCCTTCGACATTGTTGCTTTTGTTGTCACAGTGTTCACCTTTGTGGCGTGCTTACATACGGTCGTCTTTGCTGTGAGGACGCCAGACGCGGCATTACTATACACCACGTAAGTGTTCTGTATATATTCAAGCTCACCGGATACCTTGTAACCCTGTGACAACATATACTCATTGCTGTAATACAGGTCTCTTGTAAATGAAACATTGTCTTCTGACTTCTCCACCATACAATATGATGACACATTTCCATACTTGTCTGTCACATCGCCAAGTACACCTGCTATGTCATATTTGAAATATGCATAATCTTTGTAGTTATTATCTATTGAATTATATAAAAATACACACTTATCGCCCGTCTNTCTCANGTACACATATGCAGGTGAAGAGGATCTGAAAGAATATCCGGCAACAGATTCTTGTGTATCGGTGTATCCACACTCCTCAGCGTTGAATGTACCCTCTGTAGTCTTCAGCTCATGCATATAATACTTTCCATCGTTTCCTGGTATAGGCATGAGCTCATACTCTGTATATATACGCACATTCTCTGCCTTTATCGTTCCATCTGGATTATACTCGGTACGCACCCCCTCCGTCACAGTATACAATTTCTTATCATCAGCTTTTTTGTACACCTGACAAATGTCACCTTCACCGCTCAGATCAATCTCTATGCTCTGTATCTGCTCATAGTTCATTCTGGTTGCCTGTGTCTTCTGAAGACCGGTCAAACCATTTACAGCAAAACAATCTGCAACCGTTGTGTTCATGGCCAGAACAAGGTTGCCGTCCGTCTTTCCCGCAAATGCGTGTACCTCAGCATTTCCGCTTATCTTGAAGTATGATCTTGTTCCCTCCGGCTGTAAAACTATTGCGTCAGTTGACTTCTGCTTCTCGTTGACATACAATTTACCGTCACCAACGATTTCCACAGAACCGCCATATCCATCTCCCCATGCATACAATGCACTTACATGACTCGTTCCCACGAGCTTGATCTTAAAATCATCGCCCATCATATTGGTAACGACCCTGTAATCCGGCAAATTACAATTGGTGAGTGTCAAAGTGTTCGTACTCTTGTCATACACCGCACCTTTGGCACTGGTAGTTGTTCCTGCCTGCGGAGTCCTGAAGCTGTACACATATATCGCTTCGTTATTATCCGGATTGTAGAACTCAACATATGCAAAGCTCCACTCCTCATCCTCACACGGGCCATTGTTTGCGGCCATCGCCGCGACACCGCCTACCGTCAGAATAAAAATAAACGACAGCAGAAATGTCAATCTCCTGAAATGCTTCATAGTCATTCCCCCTTCTATGATATTCTTCGTCTACAGGTAAGTAACTCACCTGTTGTTTTATGTCATAGATTATAGTCATCTGCTGTCGTTTTCATAACGTTACATATGTCTCAATATGTGCTATATATTCAATTTTACATTCATTTATCACTTTTATCTAATCCATATGTGCATTTTCAATCTGGCACACTTATACTTCCATAGCAATCAACTCTCACGCAATCATCATTCCTCATGCCATCCATAATAATACTGAATAAGGCCTACTCTTGTCTTCGTTCCAGTCTTCTCATTCATGGAAGATATATGCCTATATAGGGATGCCCTTGATATGTACAGCTCATCCGCTATATCCTGTACACTGCCATCAGATACAAGCAGCTTCTGCAACACCTCCCGCTCACGCCCCGTGAGGTGATGAGCATCTGCAAAGCATTCAAAATCAACCTCAACTCTTGCGTTAGAATTCTCCGCCGATTTCGTCACTTTTTCTTCATCATATCGTCTATATTGTTCCTTCTGTAGATTTTCAAGCACAAATACCGCAATGCTTATAAGTACGAGCAACAATATGACCACTACACTCATAACCATGATTCCGGGGGAATCTATCAGCATATATGATATTATTCCCACAATACCCGCACCAATGTTGTTGACTGCCCTTCCGGCACCAGACCAAAGCGCTGACCAACGCATTCCATAGGATACATTTATGAATCCTGTCGTGAAATACACTACGAAGAATCCGGCTGCAAGATAGAATACAATCAGACCTATGATAAATGCCCCTCCAAACTCTATGATAAGCATGGCTATAACGGACAACACTGTAACGCAGTACATCATCTGATTCATAAAACGCTGATCTTTTATATCAAACAAGAAGCCTGCTGCAACTCCGCTTAATGCGAGAAACAACCTTGGCCATTGCCCCACATCTGCCCCGCCCTCAGCGTGGACAACGGTCACAACATTATCCAGTGCGGAAAATATAAACGTCATAAGAAGAACAACCATCACAAGCGCCACAGCCACCGATCCGCTATCAGGAGTTGTTTTGTCACATTTTTCTTTGCAATCCGTTTTGTTCCGCTCATCTACCATGTATGTGTCCACTTCCGCTTCTGCGTATTCATCTCTGGCCAGAAAAAGTATCACTGCAAGTGCCACTATGGCCAGCGAGAACATAACCATACGCAGGATCACACTGTCTATAAGATTATAATTGATATACTGCAGAAGCAGTCCAAGTGCATATGAAATTCCCACAATTACCGTAAGATGCTTTCTATCCGTATAATCGCGGCTCACATCGTGATACACGCGTCCTCCCATAACACCACACACAATAAAGAATATAATTCCATATAACAGTATCAATTTGCCGGAACACAGTATTATCGCTGCGAGCGCGGCAACCTCCACTATATTCAAAGTAATAATTATTATCTGTTTGATTTTGCTGCCGACATATCTCTCAATCAGTGCATATATGAATAGTCCCACCGCACTGGCCAGCAGTATCACGCTCTGATACAACAGAACACTTCTGGCATCCACAAACTCCGCAGC
>NC_021018.1:532562-539839 GCF_000210595.1 Coprococcus sp. ART55/1
CAAACTCCGCAGCCCCGCTGTCGAAGAAGAATTCCATACCCAGAAATACAAAGCTGAACAGAGCCAGCGAGATCACACTTCTGATATGCGCCGGTTCAAAGCCTTTTTCATTATTATTTATTTTTTCAACATCCACTGATTTTTCCCCTGACATATATGGTCATCTCCTGTTTATTCTGTATTAAAGATAATACAGCGCTGAATTTTTGTCAAAATATAAAGTATGCTAATTCATAACACCTATATCCCTTGGAGTATCAATGTGATTGAATCGAAGAAGGACGCCCCCCAAAAGGCGTCCTTGCTATATTAATTATTATCTATGCATTTTCCGTACCTTCATCTTCTCTCTGACACTTTCTTATATACACAGAAAATCTCACAGATGCGGTGAGTGCTATCACAATCCATGTAAATATATTCGTATACCACACTCCCCAGAATCCCATCTTTAACACATACATCAGTATCAGCGCAAATACTATCCTTCCTCCCACCTCAAGAGCACCATTCAGCATGGAGAACACCACATCCCCCATTCCATTTAATGCGCCTCTCATGGTATATATCGTTCCAAGTGCAATATACATACTTCCGGATATCACAAGTCCCTTCGCGCCAAGCCTTATGACATTCTCCTCCGTCACGAAAAATCCCACAACATTTTCCCTGAAAACTGCTACCAGACAGAACATTGCTGCGCCAAGAGCCAGCGTGATGAGCTCTGTCTGCCATACCGCTCTGCGCACCCTTTCGTACTTGCGTGCGCCACAGTTCTGTCCTGCAAATGTAGACAATGCAAGTCCCAGAGAACTAAACGGCTGGAATATGATTCCCTCAACCTTTCCTGTTGCAGTATATGCAGCCATGACCTCCGGACCATATCCATTTATAAGGGTCTGCAGTATTGAGCAGGATATTGATATCATGGAAGTCTGAACCGCCATTGGTATACCGATACTGAAATCTTCCTTCATTATATCTCTGTCAAACTTGAAATGGCCTCTCTTCAGTCTGAAATAGGGATTGGTTTTCACCGCATAACATATAGAGCCAACGCCAGACAGGATCTGACTGAGAACCGTTGCATATGCGGCACCGGCAACGCCCATATCCATGTATATGACAAACACTATATCAAGCACAACATTTATGGCAGAAGCAATCATGAGAAATATAAGTGGGGTCTTTGAATCCCCAAGTGCCCTTAGCACAGCAGAAATTCCGTTATAAATAGCCACCGCTATCGTAAATCCACAGGTGATCCTCATGTATGTATATGCGTAGTCAAATGTCTCTGCAGGGGTCTTCATTAGCCTTATAATAGGCCCCGCAAAACAATATCCCAGTATACTCATGAGTGCGCCAACCGCCAATATGACAAACAATGCATTTGCTATGGCTTTTTTTACCTGCTCTTCTTTCTTCGCTCCAAAATATCTTGATATGACAACACCTATTCCAGATGCCATTCCATTGCACAAAGAAAAAAACAGGAAACTGATCATTCCAACTGATCCCACACCGCCAAGCGCATTTGCCCCTAGATGACGACCAACCACTATCGAATCAACCAGGCTGTATACCTGCTGAAATAGATTGCCTATAAGTAGCGGAACTGAGAACTTCATGATCAGTTTCATACTGCTTCCCTCTGTCATATCCATAACATATTCTTTTTTGTTCAATACCTTTTCCACTATGTTTGCTCCTTGTATATATTTAGATTATCCATGATATACAAACTCATGAATCACCTTGCAGATTTTCATAGCAGCACCATCCGTATTGTAATCCCTGTGTATTAACCCATATGCCTCATAATAACATAAGTTATGCTAAGGTCAAGAAGCTAAATGGCTAATCTTCTATATACTCAACATAATCTCTTTCATCAGCGAAAAGCTGGTACTCTCCGTCCACATATCCCATATACCCTTCCGAAACAAAATATCCTTTTATCATGACCACGCCTCCTGTACACTTTATCTTCCAAGCTTCAAGCCTCTATCAAGCTCCTTAATATGGCTCTATCTTATCTTGTCAAGTGTCCAAAAAAGCGTACACCAAGTTTCTTTTATATTCCACAAGTACCGACGCAAATCCGGGCTTGAAGATAAGTGACACGGCATATATAATGTATATAATTTTGAAAAATTTCTGCCATATAAACATGGCACCAAGGAGGAAATATGTACTACGGCGCACTTGAAGCCGGTGGCACCAAGATGGTTTGTGCCATAGGCGATGCAGACAAGAATATAATAGACAGAATATCCATACCGACGGGCACACCTGACCAGTCCGTGCCTGCCATGATAGATTACTTTAAGAAATATGACATATCCGCTCTCGGAATCGGTACATTTGGCCCGGCCGACATCAATCCTAATTCCCCTACCTACGGCTCCATCATGAGGAGTCCCAAGAAAGCTTGGGAGGGATTCAGCCTTTACAAAGCATTTACGGATGCGCTTGGCTGCCTGGTTGTGGTGGACACAGACGTAAACGCAGCAGCCTGGGGTGAATACCTGTATGGAGCACTGAAAGGACTCAACTCGGGAATGTACCTCACTGTTGGAACCGGCATCGGCGGCGGTATAATATCCGATGGCAGACTCATTCACGGCATGGAACACCCGGAGACAGGCCACATCCTCATCCCTAGACGAACCGGCGATGATATACCATGTACCTGCCGATTCCACCAGAGCTGTGTAGAGGGTCTTGCATCCGGCCCTATGCTTGAGCGCAGAACCGGAATGAAAGGCAAAGACATCCCAGCCGACTCACCGGTATGGGATCTTGAAGCATTTTATATAGCTGAGGCACTGGTCAACTACACCATGTGCTACTCAGTTGAGAGGATCGTCCTTGGCGGCGGAGTCATGGACAACAAATTCCTGTTCCCTATGATCCGCAATTACTACACTGAACTGCTGTCGGGTTACATCGACATGCCACAGGTCAAGGACACCGACACATACATTGTTCCCGCAGGGCTCGAGGGAAATCAGGGCATCATAGGTGCTATGAACCTGTTCTGATACACACATTTGTCCACAAAAAAACAGTTTCACCGATCGACTGGTGAAACTGTTTTTTCTTTTCTATGCTGTTGCCTTCTCGTACTCCTCAAAGGTCTTATCCATGATAACCTTGTACTTGCCATACTCGGTCTTGTTGTAGAAGCACTCCTCTGAAAGACTCTTGATACCAAACTCCTCGAACCACTCTTCCTTAAGTTTGTTGAACAGAACCTCCTTCTTTGGTCCTGTGATGGTCTCCAGATGCCACAGACTGAAATGCAGTGCATAGTTGATGTAATCCTGCTCATACTCCCAGAAATTGCCGTGGGCTTCAAGCGCCGCCTTGAGTGCCACAAGAGCCTCGTGGAAGCACTGCCATGACTTCTCTCTGGTATTGGACAATGACTTTGGATTGTTTCTTCTCTGGTGTGCAAGCACCTCGTCCACTATCTCTATATTTGTTGCAAATGCTATCGCTGAAAATACGAACAGCATATCATTCGAAGTTCTGAGCTGCTGGAATCGGAAATGGTTCTCCTCAACATATTCCCTGCTGAAGAGCTTATCCCAAGCCCATCCCACAAATACCTTGAATATATTGCCCGTGAAATTACGAAAATACATTGGTCTGTACGGTGGAAGCTCCTTCTCGTGAAGTGTCCATCTGACCTGAACAAATTCCTGAAGATCCTCTCTGTACTGATCTGATCTGAACACAACTACCTGAGCTCTGGTCTCGTGAGCCTTGCTCCATGCCTTTTCCAGCATGTCCGGCTCAAAGAAATCATCGGAATCCAGAAATGAAAGATACTCTCCGGTCGCGATCTCAAGACCTTTGTTTCTCGCTGCCCCGGCTCCGGCATTTGCCTGCTGTATAACCTTTACACGCTGATCCTTCGCCTCATATTCCTTCAATATCGCCAGAGAATCATCTGTGGAGCCATCATCCACGCAAATGATCTCTATATCCTTAAGTGTCTGACCCACTATGCTGTCCATGCACTGGCGCAGATAATCAGACACATTGTAAACAGGAAGAATAACTGATACCTTTGTACCCATAGCTTTACCTCTATTTGTTTCGACTAAATAAACTCTTGATCTTTCTAGGTATGAACATAATGACCGCACCGATCCTGAATGTAGGTGTCTTCTTCACTCTGTCCAGATCTGCACGGGTCTGATGAACCAGACCACGGAGTCTCTTGACTTCTCTCTCAAGCTTGCGCTCACGATCTGTACATGCGATCCTTGTATAATAGTAATCGTCAGGGGACTTGATGATAAACTGGATGTTCGCCCACTCAAGCTTTGTAAATATAGTCTGATCAATCTCCTGCATCTCCATTGCTCTCTTGAACTCGGAGCTGTATCTTCTTATATAATCCTTCTTGAATTCAGGTCCGATTCTCCTGATCGTCTCGTTGTAATTGTGGTATTTCTTGAGCCAGTATACGCCTCTGAAACGCTCCCAGATCTCAGGATCCTTTACAAGTATATCTCTGATGTGATCATACTCAACATTGACACAGTATACCTTCTCTCTGCTGTGAACAGATGAATTCGGGTTATCTCTGCGGTTCATATAATATGGCTTGTTCACTATCATAGCTCTCTTGGCATATATAAATGTCTGGAACCAGAAACCATTGTCCTGGAATGATGCTCCCGGAGTCTCGTTGTGTCTGATATGATACTCCTCTATGAAGCTTCTCTTGTAGATTCCACTCCATGTGTTCATAATGAAACGGATCGCACTTGGTGTCTCGCTTGGATTGAACACAACATTATAATCCTCTGCATTCGGTGACAAGTGGTTGTACACCAAAGTCATGTTGCCATTGTCATCGTTGCGCTTAAATCTATAGAAATCTGCCTTTACAAGGTCAAGGTCGTTCTCAACCGCCTTGTTGTACAGTTCCTCATACATATTAAGTGGCACAAAATCATCAGGCTCAACTATACCAATATACTCACCTGTAGCCTTATCAAGACCGATATTCATGCCTATTCCATAACCGCCATTTTCCTTGTCAACAATAATGATACGGTCGTCTTTCTCCGCATATCCCTTTAATATTTCAAGTGAACTATCTGTAGATCCGTCATTGATACATATGATCTCGATATCCTTCAATGTCTGATTTACAACACTATCCATACACTCCACCAGATACATCTCTACGTTATATGTTGGAATGATGATTGAAACCTTTGCCATCTTTCTTCTCCCATAAAATTTTATCACAATGTTAATATGTGCTATAATGCACAATTCATGGGCATTATAGCACATACTATATATATTATGCAATTTTTGATTTTATTTATTTATAAGCTATGCAAATAAGGCAAAATATGCAAGAACTATAACTCCGAGCACGATCCTGTACCAGCCAAATATCTTGAAGTCATGCTTCTTGATGTAGCTCATCAGGAACTTGATGACAACAATGGATACAAGGTATGCAACGACACAACCTATAATAAGTATAGCGAACTCAGCACTTGTAAATGACAGTCCGAATTTGATCATCTTCAGAGCACTGAGTCCGAACATAACCGGAACCGCAAGGAAGAATGTGAACTCCGCTGCTGCCACTCTTGATACACCGATGAGCAGAGCGCCTATGATGGTGGCACCTGAACGGGATGTACCCGGTATGATGGAGAGCACCTGAAACATACCTATAAGAAATGCTGTCTTGTATGTTATGTCGTTCAGCGTCTCAACCTTCGGTGTTCTGGTCTTGTTCCAGTTCTCAATCACAATAAATGCTATTCCATAGAAAATAAGGGCAATCGCTATGACAACCGCTGTGTGCAAATGCGCCTCTATGTAATTATCAAACAGTATCGTAACTATCGCTCCAGGTATACATGCAACAACTGTCTTGAACCACATACTCCAGGTATCTTTCTTCATGACAGGCTGTGTCTTGTCTTTGAGCTGGAAAGGCCACATCTTATTCCAGAATATGGTCACGACAGCAAGTATCGCTCCAAGCTGTATCACCACGAAAAACATTTCCTTGAAATCAGTGCTCGCATTCAGTGAGATAAATTCATCCACAAGAAGCATATGTCCTGTGCTACTGATCGGGAGCCACTCTGTGACTCCCTCCACGATACCAAGGAATACTACCTTAAGTATCTCGATAAAACTTAATGCCATCTCTTCTCTCTCCTTTTAACTTCATTATGAATATTCTATATTCACAGCGGATATCTGACTCCATCCGGCTGCGGTCTCTATGATAACATATTCTCACTCGTTGTACATCATTCTACAGAAAGCTTTAGAAAATGTTATGTATGAGTTTATCTTCTGTCTATAATTTGCATATATCCGGTATCTCAGCGCCCCAGATGTCAACCAACTTATCCACCGAAAACGCAGCATTTGCCGGGCTTGTGGACGGAAGTACAACAGGTTCTATGCCAAGTATCTTCTGCTGATATTTTGCGTAATACTTTCCTGAGGTCTTGCCGTTGCATATCACTTTTGTGACCTTGGAAGCTTCCACTATCTTCGACAGATCCGTGGGCGTAACATTCTTTATACTGCTGTCGCTTGAACCTATGATGTCACAACTGTAGATCGCATCCCACAGGGCTATGTGGTGTGCATGCAGCATGGCTTTCTTATCATCTATGGTCACCGGAAGTTTCTCGCCAAGCACTCTGCTGATGACCTTCCAGAATCTGTTCTGTGGATGTCCGTAGAAGAACATCTGCTCCCTGGACTTCACCGATGGCAGGCTTCCCAGTATGAGTATCCTTGATTCCTCATCGTAAAGTGGGGGAAATGGATGTACTATATGTTCATATCTGTCCTCTGTCAATCTTCTCACCTCTCAGATAATATTCAAATAACTTTTTCCATTTTTCTGGTACATTGTACGCCACCTGCCGGTTATTTTTCAATTAAATTCTTGCTTTTGCAGCTATGTTTTAAGTCATGTCCACATTATTTAATTTACTTCCAAATGATATTCATGTATATTAATTAAGTTAACGTAATTTACGGACTATGAGGGAGGTCCGTCAATGCGGTAACGAACACATTTGGGAGGAATTATACATGAAAAAGAGAGAATCTTTTAACAACAAATGGGGCTTCATCCTGGCCTGCATCGGCTCTGCCGTGGGCATGGGCAACATCTGGATGTTTCCTACAAGAGTCTCCATATACGGCGGCGGATCCTATCTCATACCATATTTTATATTTGTGGTACTCATCGGATT
>NC_021018.1:539997-545861 GCF_000210595.1 Coprococcus sp. ART55/1
CGGATTCACCGGAGTTATCGGAGAGATGAGCTTCGGACGAGCCACAAGATCCGGTCCAATCGATGCATTTGGAATCGCCATGGAGAAAAAGGGCAAGCGAAAGCTCGGTGAACTGCTGGGCGGCATACCTGTGCTCGGCGCACTGGCAATGGCCATCGGATACACGGTCGTCATGGGCTGGATACTGAAATACATGATCGGAGCTTTCACCGGAAGCACACTGTCACCGGAGGATATAGACGGCTTTTCTTCAAGCTTCGGCGGAATGGCATCTTCATTTGGCAACAATGCATGGCAGATCATTGCACTTGCCATCGGAATCACCATCCTTATGTTCGGCGTGGGCAACGGTATTGAGAAGGCCAACAAGGTCCTGATGCCGGCGTTCTTCGTATTGTTCATCATCCTGGCCATATATGCGGCATGCCAGCCGGGAGCTATAGAGGGATACAAATACATCTTCCGCATAGAGCCAAAGGTACTTGCAGATCCAAAGACATGGATATTTGCGCTGGGACAGGCATTCTTCTCACTCTCAGTTGCGGGAAACGGAACTCTGATATACGGCTCATATCTGCCAGACGATGAGGATATACCGGGGGCTGCCGGACGTGTTGCACTTTTCGATACGATTGCTGCCATGCTTGCCGCACTGGTAATCATACCTGCCATGGCAACTGCCGGAGCACAGCTCAACCAGGGCGGCCCGGGATTGCTGTTCATCTATCTGCCATGCCTGTTCAAGTCCATGCCTGGCGGTTATATTGTTGCCATACTCTTCTTTGTGGCTGTGTTCATGGCGGGACTGTCATCACTAATCAATCTGTACGAAGCACCAATCGCAACGGTGCAGGAGAAGCTTGGAGTTGGCAGAAAACCTGCATGTGCCATCATCGGTGTCATAGCAGTTGTGGTATCCATCTGTATACAGGGTATCGTATCTGACTGGATGGATGTACTGTCCATCTACATCTGCCCACTTGGCGCAGGACTTGCCGGAATCATGTTCTTCTGGGTATGTGGCAAGAAATATGTTGAGACACAGGTCAACACCGGAAGGGAAAAGAAGTTCACAGAGAAGTTCGTGCCTATATGCAAATACATCTACTGTCCTGTATGTCTCCTTGTATTGATACTTGGTATCCTTCTCGGAGGCATCGGCTAGACAGACATTTCAATATAATTAATAAAAAGCAGTCTGACGGATCATCACCATGTATAACACTGGCGATGTCCGCAGACTGCTTTTTACTTACTGTATCATTATCTCTTTAATCGTGTATCTTATTGTGTTTAATGTCTGTATCCCGCAATTATATGTAATGCCTTATCCTCATCAAGTGGCTTTGCTATGTGCTCATTCATGCCCGCCGCCTTGCACTTCTTCACATCCTCTGCGAATACATTTGCAGTCATGGCAATGATCGGAATGGTTCCGGCATCCTCAAGGTCTGAGCTTCTTATCTGCCTGGTGGCCTCAAGGCCATCCATCTCCGGCATCATCACATCCATGAGTATCACATCGAAGCTTCCAGCCGGATGTGATCTGTATATCTCAACAGCCTCACGGCCATTTGCCGCAGTTGTGGCAACAGCACCAGCCGTCTCCACCATAAATGTTGCTATCTCCATGTTGAGCGAATTGTCCTCAACCAGCAGTATCTTCATTCCATCAAGTCTGACTGCCTCGTGATCCTCTGGCTTCTCCGGCTCAACGACATCTGTACAGATCTCAAATGGTATCTTCATGGTAAATGTAGAACCCACACCCGGCTTACTATCAACCTCTATGCTTCCACCCATGAGGTCGAGAAGCTCCTTGGTAATAGCCATGCCAAGACCTGTTCCCTGATACTTTGTTCCCGCATCAGTGTGCTCCCTTGAAAATGGCTCAAACAGGTGGCTGATGAACTCCTGGCTCATTCCAACTCCTGTGTCAGCTATCCTGAACACATAATTGGAATGCCTGCCGTCTACAGGGATCTCGTCCATCCACGCCTCTACCGTTCCGCCCGGCTTGTTGTACTTGATGGCATTTGTCAGTATATTGAGAGAGATCCGCTGAAGATGAAGCGGACTGCCTATAACCATGTTGTGCTTTATATTGAAATGAGCACCCTTAAGCTTCACATCGTTCTCCTGTGCCATGACCAGGATTGGATCATATCCACTTCTCAAAACCTTTATTATGTCAAACGGTTCACTGGTGAGCTCCGTTCTTCCGCTCTCAAGTCTGCTCATATCAAGCACATCGTTGATGAGCAGTTCAAGCTGTTTTCCAGCATCATCTATCTTGGACAGCGCATCCATCACTCTGTCCCTGTCATCTATGCACTGTTCGGCAATTCGTGACATTCCAAGGATTCCGTTGATAGGTGTTCTTATGTCGTGTGACATGCGTGAAAGAAATTCCGTCTTCGCTGTATTTGCACGCTTGGCCTCTTCGTAAGCTTCGGCAAGCAGCTTCTGGGCACGGATCTCCTCCTTCTTCTCCTCGTCGATCTCCTGAACACCTATGAGTATACGGGTGAGTTCACTCTCCTCATCCGTCCTGACTGGAATCGCCGTTATACGGCACCAGCCATATAAAGTGTCCCGGAAATCCTTACTGACGCTCTTCTCCGTCCTGAGTTTCTCCGCCAGCCTGTCCAGATTGTAGAATCTGCGCATCTGCTCACGATCCTCTTCAACCACACAGTCATTTATCACATTTTCTATTGTCTTTCCTGCTTCGTAATCCGCATTCTGTGCCGGCTTTCTGAAGGTATCACCTTCCTTGATAACCCGCACCTTACCGGTCTGAAGATTGAATATCCACACAATAAAATATATGCTGCTAACAGCCTCGATAACCGAATCCTGCTCCCGGAGTTCCTCCTTGTGAGCCTGTTCCGCATTGCGCACAGCGGTTATATCCTGATGGTAGCCTCTGACTTTGATGCCATCGGTAAAACTCCTGTCCCGAACACCGCCACATCTTATGTGCAACAGTCCTCTGGTTGGATGCATCCAGGTATATATAACCTCAGCCTTGCCGTCGCGTCTTATGGTCTCCATGTATTCAGCGGTGGCCTGCTGTGACTCCTCAGTAATGCCTGCTATCCACTTTACATATCTATCTTCAGGCGACAGATCATCAGTCGTTCCAAGAAGAGCGTTCATCTTCTTGTTCGCATACAGCATGGATCTGCCGTCGTTCATGAGCACCATGGTCCACATACCAATACCGGCCCCGGCCAGGGTCTCTTCTATCTCACTCTGTACCTTTTTCTCCTGTTCCTCAGCGCTCTGATTAGCTTCATTTTCCGTCATTATATCAATCCTTTTTCCATATACTTTTCTATAAATATTTGTACCATATAACGACAGATTTTACCAGTTAAGTAACTCAACTATTATAAAGATTATTCATCATCTTCATCCAGTCCGAAGCCTTCCTCCAGAAAACGGTTCCACTCGGCATTGTTGCTCTCAAGCTGCTTCTTCTGCATGATACGGTTCCGGTCTGCGAGAATGGACAACATCTCATCCACAATCTCCTCAAGAGGCAGCTCCTGATAATGCGACAGATAGCCCATCATCCTGCCCGCCGTAAAATCCGTATTCAGATTCTTTGATATGAGATCACAGAACTCCTCGGGATATCCCCGGTCAAGCATCATCTCATAGAGCTCCATGCTCATCTCTGATCTTGGTTTCATCAGTCTTTCTCCCAATCACAAAATTTGCCACAATCGTAAATACCGCACTGATTATCAGCTCCGTGTAATATCCCAGACCTCTGCTGAGTATCATACCCGGCAGCAACAATTTGCTTCCAAATATCGGCAAAAACATCTCCATGAACAGCTTCTCACTGATTCCCATACCACCTGGAAGTGGAAGCATATCGACCGCAACAGCTATAGCTCCCTGCATCAGTATGATAAGTCCTGCAGATGCCCCCGCAAGTCCGAATGCCTTGTACACAAACCATGTCGCTGCAAATAGTGAGAATCTTTGCACAACTGTTATAATGAACACTACCACCAGCATCCCGAAATGTCCCATCATATAATCCGCAGTCTGGTTGTATTTCTCCATCGATGCTGCAAGCTTTTCCTCACGGGACTTCTTGTGTCTCAGGAATCTCATCTTCTCAAGAAGTCTGCTGCCCTTCACAACAAATGCCTTGGCAAGTGACGGATGGAATGCGAACAGCACCATACCTGCCACACACACCACGTTCAGCACAAGTCCCAGATAGAACACCCACTGCACATCATCTATATAAGTATGTATAAACTTCTGTCCAAATATAGCGATTCCAAGTCCCAGAAGCACCAGTACCAGCTTGTACGTGATCGTCACTATGAGCAGTACCTGTGTGGACACCGGGATCGGTATCTTCTTTTTCTTTCATATAATATATCTGCGCCGGCTGTCCGCCTGATGCAGATGGTGTAATACAGCTAAAGAAGAATCCAACCGACGAGAACAGGAAACAGGTTCCCCTGCCTACCTTCACTCCAAGATTTCGCATCATATAATGAATGATAATTGATTCTCCCCATATAAATACCACAACACATACCACTCCCGGTATGAGCCACCAAGGATTCACCGTCTGAAGTATATCAGATATCTGTCCTATATCCTCGCCGTGAAACACTCCGTATATCGTTCCGGCAAATATGAGAACCAGGAACAATACGTTGAACACCATCTTTTTCTTATTTCCCATTTAGCTTACTATCCTTTTCATAACTGGGGCAATACCCCTTTAAATACAGCGTGAACGTCATGCACAATGCTAGTATATCATGGATCATTCAATTAAATGGCAAAAAAGGGTGGTTTTTACTTTAATTATTTGTAATGTGAGTTTTATGTGGCATACACATTCTATTTTTCACTGTTCAGGATCGGCAGATTCTGGTTCTCCTCCCAGAGAGTGGCAACCTCGGTTCCATCCTTGTGACAATACACAATCTTATTTATAACTCTTGGCTCATCATCGCCATAGTATATATCTGAACTGCCTGTATCCTTATGTTCTGTCTGAGGGACAGCCACGCCCTCTCTATATCCTCCAAAGCTCTGATACGCCTCACTTGACATCCACGACCTTGCATTTCCAAATATATCAAGTGATGTCAGCCCCTGCTCCCCGAGATAAAATTTGAATACACCGCTATCCTCAACCGACTCAGATATGAGATCATACTCCGCAGCCCCCATAAGTGCAGCCTGTGACTCTGACCGGTTATTTACCGCGTCAACGTCCACCTGCTCCCGGTTCTGTTTGCCCGCATATGTAAAGTATGTATTCTTGGCTATCTGACAGAGCCAGACCTTTATATCACAGTCTCCTTTGAACCGATCCACAGCTTTTATCGCTTTAACAAATGTCTCCTGTGTTATGTCTTCGGCTATGTGGGGATTCTTAGACAGTGCCAGCACAAAACGATATACGTCTTTGTAGTACTTTTCGTATATTTCATCTATTCCATTTTTTTCTTTTCCTGACGCCAAGTTTTTACCTCCCTTCACATATAAGACCAGTATAATTGAAAAACGTTACAAAAGGAGCAGACGCATGTAAGGCGCTTCGCGCGGCGTCTGCGTACTTCACAAGGAATCCTCCCACTTACGTGGGTCCCTCCTTATGAAAATAAAATGCTGTGAATTTCGAAAATTCTTCACAGCATTTTTCATCATTTATATTTTGTCAGATTTTCTTCTCTTTGACTAGAAGCTGTGGCCTCCACCGCCACCGCCGACGCCTCCGAATCCACCGCCGCCGATTCCGCCATGACCGCCGGATCCAGATCTTGTACTTCTCGTTTCACTGATCATATCATATTTCTGATTCATGTTATATG
>NC_021018.1:546192-550056 GCF_000210595.1 Coprococcus sp. ART55/1
AAGCAATATAGAAAATATTATTGCAAGAAGTATATTGCTGATATGCTTCATGGGACGGCTTATCTCTTCTCCAGCCAGCAGCGTATTTATCTGCCTGAATGCCTCATTTGCGCACTCAAAGTATTTCTCTTCACTCGCATACTCATATACATTGTCTGTTATCGTATACGCATTTGTCTTAGTGATGATCCTGTATGGTTCACCATACGAATAGATGTATATCTGTCTATTGCACATATCAATGAGGAACATAACACCATTCCTAGTATCCAATTCTCTTTTATAGGCAGACTCAGCGTAGTCCGCTGAAGAACCAAATATAAAATCCGATGTCTCGCAGAACACATTGCAGTAACGGGCCGTCTCCTGCATAGTCTCCGTCAATTGTGCTTCCTGACTTTTAGTCAACACATCTGCATAATCCTTGATTCTCACTTTATAGTGGTAACTGTACGAATCATCCTGATCATTTTCAGATGCGTGGACAGTCACTGCACCGTTGCATCCCACAACCAGAAACAGCAGCGTGATCATTACAGTGATCATCACTCTGTCAATTACCGATCTAGGCACGATGATCACCTCCCTTGTACTCAAACTGTGGAAGTGGTCTTGTGGACAGTCGGTTGTGGCTGATAACCAGATCTATAAGCGTCAGAATAGTGGCAGCACACACCAGAAGCACGCATCCATAATAATACTTGTCCATAACCGGTTTTATCAACACGACCGCTACAGACAGAATGGTGGCAAATGCAATAAATAATCCCATGGTGCCACTTTTTCTTTTTACTCTCCTCACATTTGCTATGCCTTTTACTGCTCCATAAATGGCAACCAGACACGAGATGCCCGCCACAACATAACTGGCCTTTCCCATAATATCCCAGTTAAAAAATAAAGGATTTATTCCAAACTTCAGGCAGAAAAATAATATCATGCATGCTATCAGCTGTATGACTTCAAGAAAACAAGAAAACTTTATAAATGAAGTTATCTTATTTTTTAATTTTCTTTTTGTATTTTTTGTGGCTTTTTTGTTTGTAGCTTTTTTATTTGTAGCTTTTTTATTTGTAGTTTTTCTTCCTGCCTCCACTTTTCTTTACATTGAGTGTATGCCTTGCGAAGAATCCCACATCATTTTCATGTGTCTCTACATCCGCTATCTTCTCCATCTCATCGCAATATATCATGGTCACAAGCGCACCTATCGCAGATACAAATGCGAGCAGAACACCAGGTCTCACCGTAAGAAATAAGTTCAGCAAAAAGTATAATGGAGCCACTCCTATCAGGCATCCCAGCAGGAACTTGCCGATATCAAGCGGTATATCCGCAGCCACTTTTCCTGTGCTGCCATTTACCGCTGCATATGCAATACACTTACCGTTCTTGTATGACAAAAGCCACACAGGAAACAACCCGGTCTTTGCTCCAGTGATCTTTATATCCATCGTTTCTGACAATGGCTCCTCCGGTTCACCGATAGCATCGTATGTACATAGATGATGCTTTATCTTACTCATCATCACATCATACGCCATATCACCTGTCACCTGCGCTATCTTATCCCTGTACACACCATAATCCACATCCGGCAGATCCGCGTAGAACCCGCTCAAATATCCCATGGAAAATGGTTTCATATCCGCCGAGTCAAATGGTGCCACCTTACTGCTGAGATCATCCGGAAACAGCGATGATGCATCCATGGTTATATTCTCATAATGATTATCCGCAAAGCATCTTACATTATATGTATGACTGACTGTATCAACCCCTGAGCTATAGCTGTCCGTCGCCCTGACAGCTGTTTTACCTTTCTGGTCAACATCACACAGCCAATACGGCATGTAGATTCCACGAAACTCCTGCACATTTCGTCTGTGTTTCAGCCTGTTCGGAGCGTATATCGCCCTCTTCATGACTGTGGCATATGATGCCTTGCACATGTCCTTCGTCACCGCAAACGGTATCACATAATCCGGTCTTCTCTCGCTTTTCAGCCGGCTGGAAAGCATAGTCGCTGCCCCGCAGTAACTGCAGAATCCCGTCGCTGATTCATCTGTACTGTATATCTCCCCACCACACTGCGGACAAATGAATACAGTAAGTTCCATAAGCTTGCGTTCCTCGCTGTCCTCATCCTTGTCGACACTCTCCGGCTCGTATTCATTTCCACATGCTTTGCAGTACATTTTCTTTCTTGCTATATCATATACCAGATTGCTGCCACATCCGGCACATTGTATCATATGTATTTCCCCCTGTAATATAAATTGTGAAAGATTATTGACGAAATAACCTAACTCATTATACTACCTCTTTTTATATAGAACCAGTTCCGGATTTGTCCCTTCCGCCTCATATGTCGATATCAATATAAAATCCATATCCGCCAGGACCCCAAAACATCTGTCTCCACCGAACTCGCATTCCAGCTGATTTCCCAGATATGTCTTCTCGTCATCAAGGAATCTGACATTCATGCCATTTGGCAGACGATACTCGAGATTCACATATTTGCCAACAAGCGCATTAAGTCTTTCAAGATGAGGCATCCCCTCTATCTGAAGGGCATTTATCTCATCTATAAGCTTACCTTTAAATACCTCAAACTGGCCATTGTCACTTAACTGCTCATAACGCTTCCAATAGTCAAGTTTCGGCAGCATCTCTTTCAAATATTCTCTGGCCTGCTCCTCGGAAAAGTTCTCCCCCACCATATTCTTCACACATACATCGATCAGATCATCCATATTGCTATAGGTATAGGTGCCGTCGGCATAACACCATTTGCAGTAATCCTCGTTCAGTGAACCGTCGCTGTCACGTCCCATAATGTTATCGTCCTCAATGGGCATTCCGCAGCACTGACAAATGAGTTTTCTCGGTGTCCCCAGCAGTGTATTTATTGATACGTCCAGCTCCTTTGAAAGGAGCTTAAGCGTATCTGTGTTCGGCACCGTCTCGCCATTCTCCCAGCGCGATACCGCCTGCCTTGTGACCATGACTTTCTCTGCCAGGTCATCCTGGGATAATCCCCGTTTGGTTCGAAGTTCTAATATAACATCCTTTGTCTCCATTGTACTCACCTCCGTTATGGATATCATAACAGATTAAGGGGATTGGGGAAAGCAACGGGGTGTTGCTCTGTTCCTATACCGACTGCGTAAACCGGCATTTCGGGAAGCCCGAGCAGCCTATGAATTTGCCGAATTTTCCAGATCTCTCAACCAGCTTTTCCCCGCATTCCGGGCATATCATAGACATCTTTGCAGGTGCAGACTTAGCATCTTCGGTCTTATCGCCAAGCAGCTCAGCAACCTCTTTATCTGTTAGTATCTCTGCTGTGCATTCTCTCGCAACCCTCACCGGCCTGCAAGTCCATACCGCCTTATCTCCTATCATGTAAAATCTAAACTTCGCCCTTGTCGCTGCAACATTGACGATATTATTGTTCACCCAGTTGACTGCTCCCATAGATTTGCTGTCGCATCCGAGTAGGAATATAACCTCATCCGTTCCCTGGCCCTGGAAAGTGTGAACTGTTCCAATGTTATTTGCATTAAGCCATTTTCTAACTCTTGGCTCTTTTCCATATAACTCCGATTTCTTTATCATCTCCAGCATTCCCTCTTTGACCGATGTAAATGGTGTGATGATAAACAGCCTCGGAATATCGATAGTATCCCGTTCAAATTTTCTCTCCAGTAGTTTCAGAACAAGCTCCCCCTGTGCCTTGACAAAATGATCCTTCTTGCCCGAATTCTCAGCACCGGCTACATCTATCCAACAGCTCTTGTCCAAAATAAATGTCTTTGCCCTATCAGCCTTAGGTGCTGCCGTCTGCTGCTTCATAGT
>NC_021018.1:550330-553709 GCF_000210595.1 Coprococcus sp. ART55/1
GCCTATGGACTACCAACGGGCAGCCTACCCACTCTTTCTCCTCATCTTTTCCAAGATAAGTTCCATACGGATTTATATAGTCAGCAAATGCCTGCACAGAGATTTTCTTATCCTTGTAACCTGCCAATATCTCTGCGGTAAGCAGCTGTTTTATCATGTCAGTCTCTGCGGTAACCACAGGCTCGATCTGCTTTGGATCTCCGACTATGATCGCCTTTCTACACCTAAACATCGCACCAACCGCCATCTGCGGCTGTGCCTGTCCCGCCTCATCGACGATAAGAGTTCCAAGCACTCCGCTTTTCTTCACATCGCCCAGAAATGTCTGCGCAGAAGCAAATGTTGTGGATATCACAGGGGTGAGCAGGAAAATGCTCTGAAGCATGTACGGCATGGCTTCTTCTCTGTCTGCAAGCTTCATCCTCTCACCACAATCATCAAACACATTCCACGCAATCATCAGGTTGATGATATTATGCCGCATGCATTTTGAAGAAATGACAAATTCTTTGTGCAGCTTACATGCATACAGGAATAACTTTTCACGCTCTCTATTGTACTGGGCGGTAAACCATGGATTGGTTATCTGTGCTTTTGTTGACAGCCTGTCGTCCTCGGATACATAACGTTCCATAAATGCAGCGTCCACCGGGGTCATCTTCATCTGCCCATGCGAGTATTTTGAAATACACCGCTGGTATTCCTGAAGATTCTGCAGGCCTGATATCCTGTTGTTCAAAGAAGTTATCTCTCCATTAAGTTTTGATATTGTTGCTTTCTTCTCCTGAATGAATATATCTCTTGCGGATGTATCCTTACGCCTTGCGAACAATCCCTTCGGTCTGCTTTCCTCAAGCTCGATCAGCTCTTTTTGTTCAGCAAATAACTGACGCTCAAACATCTGCCGCTTTCTTTCCACATCACTTATTTCACATGACAAATCCTCTGGTGCATTTTCCTGCAACTCCACAGGAACCGAACTTGCCAGAGCACAGATCTGTTCCAACTCATTTCGCAGGCTTTCCACCAGTTTATATTGAGATAAAAACTTTTTTCTTACCTCCAGATATTTTGCCTTATGCTGCTCTCTGACACCATTCGATTTATAGTCCTCCACAAATGGCTTCAGGACCGAATTGCAATACTTACGGATATTTGCCTTTCTGCCAAACGGAGCGGATATAAGGCCCCAGCAGTCGGCTCCGCCTAAAAGTTTATCCGCATAACGCGTAAAATAAATATCCTTCTCTTCTCGGCTCTTTCCGTATCTGGTTATAGTCTCCACATCACCTGACTTGTTGATATCAAACAAATCATGAACCTCATCCAGACCGCAGCAGATCTCCTCTTCGTCATCCCCAGACGACTCCAAACTGTCAAGTATATCCCCCTCCTTCGGAAGGTCTATCGTGATATTTTCCACCGCCGCATTGTTACATGACGCGACCAGCATACTATAATTGTTGATCTCATCAACATTTATCGAATAATAATGAGGCGCATACTGGTAATAGGCATTCGCATTTGCCTCTAGCGGTCCATGAGAAAATGAATGCATTTCGAATATAGAGTCTGGATCTTCTGCGTTCTCAGCGAGAAGTCTGGCACGCTCAACGATATTGCTTGCCACGATCTCCTTGAGCAATGTAGTCTTTCCCGTTCCGGGAGGTCCGTTTACAGAAAAAACTGGAGCATCCCCGTCCTGTCTGATCGCTATATTGACCGCAACCTGCTGCATCAACGCCGGCATATATTTGGCCGGCCATTTACCCCTTGGCGAATTTGTGACATTGAGGACTTTATCAAATAACCGCTTCATCTCACTTTTTCCCGCATCCGGCGAGATGATTGTTCTCGGTAAATCGTCTGGGCCTTTCGACTTTTCGTACCCTGCCAGAATGTACTCGATCACTTTCTTCTCATATTCATTCCCATCGCCAAAGTTCCCGTTCTGAACCAGCTCTGACAACTGGATAATGTCATTCAAAAAGAAGCTTTTACCCAGATCCGCATAGTCAAATGCGTCCTCGTCCGCATCTCTGGCCTGTTCGCTCGCATACCTGTTGTATTCGGCAATTCCCATCGATTCCTGAGGATCATCTGAGAATCTGTGTTTCACATACTCGTTAAAAATCTTTTCGTATATGGTTGACAGGAACTCATCGACATTCTGGTCCTGCAGTTCCTCATCGATCTCTCCAACAAGTTCTTCATACTCGCTAGTATCGAGAGAAAAGTCATGACTATTATGTGCTCTTGACTCATCCCACTTGGCAACTGCCCACAGTATCGATGACAGCTGGAAACTGTTCTTAAGATACACACCTTTCGTATCTGTCTTGAATGAGCACCATGCGATCGCTCTCTTTTTCGGATAAGCTATCTCAGGATTATCGGATTTATCCTCTATAAACTTCTCAAGATAATCAACTACTGTATTCCGCTCTACCTTCCCCAGGCAAAAATGGATCTCATCACCAACCGAAGGAAACTTCGCATAGCCATCCCTGTCATTTTCCAGAATCATTTCCAGATCAATATCAGGAGATGACAAAACTGGCAAATCAAAGAAGACCTCGATCTTCTCTGCCTTAACCTCTTTGCCATTCTTGATATTTTTTATTAGCTTCTTGTTCTCTGTACTTTCCTGTGGAATGTCGGTCTGTCCTAAGAATTCTGTGATTTTCCAGTAGTTTAGGATTTCCAGGACTGCGTTCTTTCGTTTGTCTTCCATTCGGTGTGCTCCTTGTGGTGTAACTAGTGCAATGACTAGGTTAGCAACCACCACTTCAAGTGGTTATTTATTATCAGCCCTCCAATGGACTATTGCTATTGCTCTCTCAAAAGGGCGGTATCGCAAACTCCTCCACCAATCCGTTACAAAACGGTACTTCTTGTATCTTCTTCTCTCGAATCCTCTGCTTGCTCGTTTATATATTTCTGAACTGCTTCATCAGTGATATCACCAATTGTTTCCACGTAATATCCTCTTGCCCCAAACACTTTATCCAATTTACTTTGTAATTAGGAATTTCTGTCATAGCTAATCAACGCACTCTTTCCCTTTAAGTACCCTTCATAAAATTTGAAATATTTATTTGGGGCGGATTTACTACTCTGAGATGTACATGATCTACACAAACTGCTTCAGCTATTATTTCAACGTTTTTTATATTGACATACCATATTAGTTCTTTTTTTATATACACAAATACAAAATTGTTTCTTCCACAATCTTAACACACTCATCTGTATGTTTCCTCGTACCACCCAAAACGGATTTCTGACCATCTCTCAAAATCCAATTTCGCATCTATCTCATCATCCCGCTCTATGTTACAAGAATCTTTATTAATCCAAAACTTACTATTATTGCTTT
>NC_021018.1:554216-556965 GCF_000210595.1 Coprococcus sp. ART55/1
TATTATTGCTTTTTCCCAGTCTCTTTTTAGGTTATCCCCTTCTTTTCTGTGAAGGAATTCTCAATTAAAGGAAATAACAATCTTATACTTTTCAAGATAATATCCGAACCGCATCCACTGACAATGCCCTTAGTCTCAAAAACAAATTTAAGAACGATACTGTTTTGAGACTATCTTCGGAATATTCTTTAGCGCCAGTTTAGGCACCACATTTACTGTCATTCGCTCACGTAATTTTCCATTCTCCACCATTATCTGTACCTCTTCGTTCGTAAACGCTCCACTGTGAGAGTACCCCACTGTGGAGCATTTGCTTTATTACTTGCTCTGTAGCCCAATTTTCAAAAACTTAGTATAATCAATGGCTACCCTTCTTAAACAACAATCTGTTTACTCAAACTCTTTATGTCCCAGAATTAAATTAACTTATTTTATTCAGATATGGGGCACATTTTATATAAATTACAATAATTTGTTTGATCTACTGAAAGGTTGTTTCCAAACTGTTGCCATAATTACTATTGCTTGAGTTTGCACAATGACATGTCCTTTTATTAATACATATCCTATTATATATCAACATAATCATGCATATTATTTAAACTACGATTCGTTCTCACCATCTTCTAAATCCTCAAAATCAAAACAAACCGATCTATCTCCAAACAACGAGAGTAATTTCTTTCGTTCCTTTATTTTCTGTATATCCCCTATTTCTTCATACATATCATCTACATAATCAATCAGCCAATCATTGACTTTCCCCTCAAACAAATCAGCCAAATAATCATTTATTAACGTATCATCCATTTCCAAAGATTCCATATGATTGAGTAATCTAAACACACCAGAATCTCTTTGATTCTTATAAATATATAGCAGCAACTCCTTTATTGCATTTTGCTCAATAAGCATCTGCTCATAAAGAGATCTTCCCCTAGTTGACCAAAAGACTCTAGCCGCATTTGAACTTGAGTCAATCTCATAGGTATATGTATTGATATCTCTTGCCTTATGTTCTATTAATCCATAAAAATAACCAGCTATTTTCCCTAACTCATTTATATAAAATCGTTTAAAAACCTCAAACTGAGATAAAGAACAAGGTTCATCAAAATTGAATTTTCCGTTTTGTTTTTTCAAGAAACTAATAAACAGTAGTCTCAAGTCACCACCATTTATTTTCGGTATATAATTTGCATATCGATAATTATTATAATACTCAGCAAAAATCCCCAAAAGACCTTTTCCGTTTTTAGGAATCTTATCCATTGTATATTTCTCAATTCCTTTTTCTAGCTCAAGATGATTATGTCCCATTAGGCACTTCGGAACAGAATCTTTATCATTTGGATTTTGCTGCACAAGGCACAAATATATTTTTTGTAATCGTTCTATCCCAACTGCTCCGGTGTACAATATAATATTAATCTCATACTGATTATTTAGCCCTGTTATGGACATTGTTTTCTTTGCCGTATTTCTGGGGGATCTGTGAAAAAATCTGTCTTTTTCCTTGAACATCCGCATACTGAAGCACCTCTGAATCCATGTATGGCAGATTGACAATAATACTGTCTTTTAAGTTGTTCTGTATAAGCACACCGATAAACTGCACACAATATATTATCCTTAAAGCACCGAGTTCTACAATATCCCCACATTTGAGCCTGTATCCTGACTGTACCGGATTACCATTCACAGTCAGACTACTGCTGCCAATACCACATATACTCCATCCATTTTCATTTTCCGCAAATTCGGCCTGAACACCAATCATCTCTGGACTTCTCATCACTATCTCATTCTCGTCAAGACTTCCTATTCTTATCCGACTGACATCCGATATGATATATTTATCCACAGGAATCATAATTTCCATAAGATTTCCTCTCTCGACTATTTAATAACACACTTTACAGCACTTGTGCTGGCGCCATTCTGCACGTTTCCTCCTGACTTATAGCAAGGAACAACCTTAATATAATATTTTCCAGCCTTCAGTCCGGTTATGGTTGTACTGGTACCCGTTATCTTACTCTTTGAATTGTATAATGACATCTGTCCACAGTCTTCACTGTCTTTCTTATAGCCGTAATAATATATCCTATATTCGCTGGCATTATACTCCTTCTTGCTATTAGACCACTGTATATATAACTGTCCTGATTTTTTAGATTCTGTTTTCGCTATCTTAACTATATTTGGCACCACTTTTATAGTTCTGGTGATAGACTTTGTACTATAGTGTGCAGCATCCGCTCCCTTTGGTGTAAAGGTAGCTGTAATCACTACACTGCCAAATGCTTTGTTATTCATAACCTGAACTCTTCCACCTGCCGCATTGATTGCAAGTAATTTAGGATTACTTGATTTGAAGCTAAACGTACCCTGACAATCACTAGGTGCAACACACTCAAAGCCATGTGTTCCATTTGCATTGTGCCATGTTGTTGATATAGGACTCTTGAACGAGATCACTGGTACCTTTTTTTCAATTCTAAAGTTCTTTACAACTCGCTTTCCTGATACGCAGTTGGAACCATTTGCCGTAACAGTAACTGTAGCTGTACCAGGTTCTTTATTATTTGCGTATTGTACTGTATAATCTGATGCCTTCAGCTTTGCACTTCCATACGCAACTGTAACTGCAGGCTTGAAATAACTTCCGCTATATGTATAAGAATTAGCAGCTAATGTCACTGTCGCTTTTGTTATATCCGCCTGAGAAATTGTAAATGTCTTACTT
>NC_021018.1:558420-560216 GCF_000210595.1 Coprococcus sp. ART55/1
ATTTCCTGAAGTCGTAGCTGCCAGGGTCATAGATGCTGTTCCACGACTGTTCAGAAGAAGCGTATATGTACTTGCGGCCTGCTTACCATCCTTCTTAACAGAAAGCTTGCATGCTGCCTGAACTATTGAGAATTTCATTGTGAGTGTGCCGATATTCTCTATTTTTTCCTGTAATCTTTATAACAGCGGTTCCGACATTTTTTATTATTCGAGTATGTAACATCATATGCATCTGCATTTACTACAGAGCCATCATTATCCGTAACTTTAATTACCGGTTTTATAGGCTTTCCCGTATAAGAATAACTCTTAGCCGGAATACTTACATTCATACTGTTTTCATCAAACCTATAAGCCCTCCTGATAATCACATTCTCATCAGAATCCGGAGTATATATGTTGTTACCAGCCTCATATGTATACAGATATGTTCCGGTTGGATTTCCCTCCTTGAACAGACCCGTTCCAAAATCAGCATCCGCCGGTCTTCTTAACAATCTAACATACTGAAGATTTTTGCATCCTATAAAGCAAAAGTCTCCCAATTTTATAAGTCTTTCTGAAAAATCCAGATGCTCTAGTAATTCGCATCCTGCAAAAGCGCAATTTCCAACACTTGACAAATTATCAGGAATATCTATGTTTTTATTCTGTTACAGCCCTGAAAACAATAGTCTCCCAGTGTCTTGGTATACTCTGATAATTTCAAATCGGTTATGCTATAGCACTCTCCAAATGCAAACTGACCAAGTTCGTATATCTGAGATCCAGACATGTCTACATTCTTCAAACTTGAACATCTGGCAAATGCATACGCCCCCACCGACAAAGTTCCTTTCGAAAATTCCACAGACTTTAAAGATGTACATCCATAAAAAGCCCTTCGTCCTATAGTGAGAGGTTCGTCTCCCTCTATAACCACAGACTCCAGATTTGTACATCCTGAAAATGCATTGTTACCTATATGTGTAACTCCAGGCTTTACTACAACCTTTATAACATTGAAATTAGTCCACGGCTTCTTGTCCTCCAGTCCAAAGTCAATCATCGCCTTATTTGTGGAAACATCCAATGTCAGCACTCCACTGTCACCATTATATTCAGCCCTGATTCCAGCATCCTCCGACACTGCATTCGTCGAAGCATATGCCTGTACCATTTCTGGAACAAGGCTGACCATACACATAATCACTGCTCCTACAATTACTGTAATTATCCTTCTCTTTAACTCCTTTTTCATGATCAATCACCCCACTCTTCTTCTTCTGTTATAAACTCATCTTCATTTACTCCTGATGTTCCGCTGTCCGCCTGTTCATTTGTTCCCGAACCACCAGATGATCCCGATCCACCACCTGCTGAACCGGAGCTTGCAGCCACAACCGAGCTTGTCTTCTTGCCCTTACTCACTATCAGATACAACTGAGTATCTTCAGTCATCTCAGTTCCCGCCTTTACGCTTTGTCTGATGATCACATTCTCATCAACGGTATCAGAATTCTCCTGGAGGGTACTAAAGGTGATTCCAAGGGTTGAACACTGTATAGTTGCATCATTCAAGGTCATACCTACAAAGTCAGGAAGTTTTACCGTCTGCTCTCCCAGGCTTACTGTGATCTTTACAGAACTCCCCTTTTCTATGCTGGTTCCCTGTGTATCTTGCTGTTCAATTATCAAGCCAGCCGCAACATCCTTACTATATTCTTCAGTTTCTTCAAGCTCTATACCAGCCTCTGCAGCCATAGCTCTGGCATCCTCCAGGGTTTCACCAACAAATTCCGGCACAACTGTCATCT
>NC_021018.1:562005-563629 GCF_000210595.1 Coprococcus sp. ART55/1
ATATCCTTGATTTCTTGCCAATGTTCCTATATCTTGGCATGCCTCTGTAGAAGTAAGATTTTGCACATATCCCCATTTCGAAGCAATTGTTGCATCTGTCAAATCCAATACCTTTTGACCAGATAAATTTATATCGTAACTAATTGCATATTTAGCCGTATTTCCATGTTCCGCTAATTCTGCAACTATTGTATTGCTATCTGCACCTACATAAAATCCGCCTCCGAATCTACTTCCTTTATTAAAAAATTGTGGATCAATACCATTTAAAACACTTTGCGCTTGATTTGCACTTCCAACTGCATGTTGTACAGATAGACTTCCACCCTTAAATCTACTGGCTTCTATCAACTATATTTCTGTTATATATTTACTTGGTATTACATCAGCTAACCATACCTTTTCATTTCCAAAATAAAAAAGTATTCCATCTTCCCAAGCTCTTTTTGCATCAATTTGCAAAACACATGGTTTATTATCACGTCTTAATCCAACACTCTGTGCTGTACTAATATCTTGTGACAAATGAACATATTGTCTTCCTTGAGGTAATAGGCCATTAATTTTTATACTTGATAAAAATCTTCTAGCCGTACCATGATATAAAATATCTGGAGGTATCATTTTTTCTTTCTTTATGTGCATCGGAATTGAATGACCATAAAATGCTCTGATTTTTCCACCGCTTATTTCATGTCTCTTCTTCTCTGATTTATCTATCATAACTAATAAATCGTCTTCTGATGTACCTATCCATTTCATATCCTTATTCAGAGCATCCACTAATTGTTCTACTGACACCCAACCTTCTTCATCCATCTCCAACTCATATTCCCAAGGTGCATGACGAAGTGCATACGATACTTCTTTGCTTAATTCTTCATAATTAATCATCTGCTTCTTCCTCATCTATCATTTCCTGTATTGCTTCCTTAAACCATTCCCAGAAAGTATTATACTCTTTTCTCTGTTCATATCCAGCACTTGCAAAATCATGAATAATTTGGACTTTACTATTTTTTTTAATATCAAAACAAGCTATATCATCACTATCATCTCTTCTAGCAAAAGGAACAAGTTCTCTATCTGGATAACGTTCCTTTAATCCTTTAATTCTTTTTTCAACCTGTTCTTTGCTCATTAAGTACCAAAAATCAAAGTCCACCAGATTTAGTTCAACAATTTTTAAAAACTCTTTGGGATAATTAAATTCTTGATATACTTTACTTACATCATATATTTCCATGTTTGCCTCCTACTTTATTGTATCCATATCAAACGCTCCAAATGGATTACTATTTCTAAAAGATGCCTTTTGTTTTCCAACTCTTAGACTAATTGCATCGCCCCATGTAACAGGAACACCTTTCTTAGTTGTAAATCTCTCGATATATTCCTCAGGTAAAATATCATTATATCCATGCACATTAGCTTTAACATTAATACCAGCTTCTCTTGCAGATACAACACGTGTATTATCTATTGTTGTATATATTCCATCAGGCATTTCTACCACATCAATCGGGTCACCCTTCCACCCATTCTTCTTCATGCTATCTATAATCTCACTTGAACCATTTACAGACGATTGACTATATCTTATTTCTTTAGGATTAATTGTCTT
>NC_021018.1:565154-565887 GCF_000210595.1 Coprococcus sp. ART55/1
ATGCCATCTCTGATGGCTATCAGAGATGGCACTTCTTTCCTACGAAATAATATTTGCTGCAAGCGATTCCGTTGCCGCTGCATTCTTTTTCTCTGTTGTCGTATATTCTTTAGCAAGTTCTGTAAGATTATTTACATGTTCATTAATCATTCGGCCCATGGTATCCATATCCGTCTGCAGTTTTCTAAATTTGTTTATATACGATGCAGACGCATCTCCTGTCCATGATGATGAAAGTCCAGTGACATCATTCATCATATCATCTGTCAACGATTTCGTCTGAGTCATAACTGATTTAAAATCAGCAGCCTTAGCCTCCAATTCCGCCGGTGTGACTTTCAAATTCATATCTGACATATCTGTATTTTCCTCCCTTTAATACTTTCTCTGAGCCACTGTATTTGCATTTGTGGCTTCTGTAGTTTCATAATTAGCTATTATATTGTCCAGCGCTGAACAATACTGTTCTATCAGATTACTAAAATTTGTCATCTGTGAAACATCACTCTCAACTGCAGAGCTGAAAGCTTTTTTCGCGCTACCATCCCATGTACTGTTCAGAGCCTCCTTACTGTCTCTGAGCTTTGTTATCTGCTTCTTAAGAGACTGATTTTTCGAGCGAAGCTCTGTTGTTCTTTTCGTCATCTCTGACGATGTTACTGAAAATGCTCCCATACTTGATCCTTCCTTCTATTATTGATTTTGGTATATATTTGAAGCCTCCCGGCTCATA
>NC_021018.1:565990-566790 GCF_000210595.1 Coprococcus sp. ART55/1
TAGTCTCGACTTCACTTCCCAAATCAGATAAAACATACTGCTTTATACTTGCTTCTGAATTCAAGTAGCCATTTATAGCCGCTGCTATTTCTGAATAGTCCAAATCACTAATCTTTTTTTCCATGTGCTTACATCCCTTCAGCGAATTATGTTATCTGGTAACGATGAGGTCATATCACCATTCACAACTTCAGCAGTGATGTAGTTTCCTATAACCTCACCCAATGTATCACCATACGAATACATATCCTCCATAAATGCCTGCATAGTATCCATCTTCGATACAAGATCAGAATAAATATCTGCCCAGCCTTCACTCTCCCAATATTCCTGTATCTTGCCACAGGTTGATATGATCGTATCATACTGATTTCCCAGATCTGTTGCCCCCTTGATCAAGGTATCATGAAATGTTTCCAGTTTATTTATCGGTACTTTCACCGTCTCAACATACATACTTTCCCTCCGTTATTAAGCACCCTAGCCAATCAGAGCAATTACATTTTTTTCACAAGTCTCAAACGTATTGCATACATCAAGCAATGAGTCCACTTTCTTTTGAAGATCCTCATACATGGATTTTACTTTACTATCGCTGTTCTCAAATTTTGTATTAAATGAGTCTGCTGCAGGGCCTTTCCATTCTTTAATAAGATCTTGATAATCATTCTGGATGTTTCGTCTGTCAATTGTGCTTTGATCCAGACAGTCCTGTATAATCACAAGATCTGTGTGCAGCTTCCTTGTATCGACATTTATCTTATCCGACATAACCTTTCTCCATTCAATTATTTTGCATT
>NC_021018.1:568289-569960 GCF_000210595.1 Coprococcus sp. ART55/1
AGGAATAAATATGAATAAAAAATTACGCAGATTATTAGCTATATGTTGTATGATTTTCATCTGTTTGTCTACAATAAACGTTCCAACTGTTAAGGCCGCAGAAGAAGATACAAGTGATGATTCTCTTACATTCGTAGAAATTATCGAAGAAATTCCTACTCAACCATCCATGAGTAGAGCCACAAAAACAAAAAGTGCTGTAAAAACCGTATTATGCAACGATTCTAATGGAAAAACTCTCTGGAGTCTTCAGATTGCAGCAACATTCAGTTATACAGGTTCTTCTAGCAAATGCACATCCGCTAAAGCTGCAGTGACTTCTAATAGTTCATCTTGGAAGGTGTCTGTGTCCAGTTGCACGAGATCTGGCAACAAAGCCACAGCAACTGCAGTTGGAAAAAAGTATTCCTCAAAGGGCGTACTGCTTCAGACAGTAAATAAATCAGTTACTATATCATGTTCAGCTAACGGAACTATTTCCTAATTTACTAATTAGTTATACAAGATAAAGAACAAGGCCACATACCACACGAAATATCTTACAGATTTTTCATATGGTATGTGGCTTTATTTTATCTGTACCGGTCAGACACCCCTGCTAATGCAGATCTTATAACCAGCTCCAACGCAGTAGCAACAACGTACAATGCTATGCATATTACCAACTTCACGCCCGTAGAAAGCTTCTCACTTTTAGCAACCATAAACGTCACGACTGCCGCAGTTCCGAGCAGCAAGCCTCCTATGGCACCACCCATTATTCCCCAATATTCTATAAAATATAATACATAAAATACTACTATCCAGGCAGGAGCTTTTTGATTAGCTCCTGCACCATCTGGATATGTTCCCAGATCCATTCCATCCATAATGAGACTGATACCACTCACTGCGCTTATAACCAGATTCAGTTCTTTTCCTGCTAACGGAACTGTATAGCTCAACTGTTTATCTTTTCTTAAGGTGCCTGTTCTCTCCAGTGATCTGAGCTTGAAAGCCTCCCCACCATTAATAAATATACTTCCTTTCATGTACTCCACCAGATATTGAACACCATCTATCTGTACATTCCAACCATATTTCTTTGTATCTGCCATTGCATTAACTCTCCCTTTTCCGTTAAATTATTTCTCATTTTGTTTTTTATAAATTTCGGATGCCTGCTCACTCATACTCATTGCCATATTATATGCTGCGGTATTTGTGTCACTAATTGCATTGTATAGCAGCTCAAGTTTACCTACGAATAAGGTCTCCGCTTCGCCCTTCCAATTCTTGTTAAAGCTTTCTGCCGATTGAAATAAACTATCTAGAATATATTGACTTATATTATTTCGGATTCCCAATATACCATTTATAGCAGACTCTATTTGAGCATACTCATAATCTGTTATTTTTTCCAACACAAATCACCTCCCCGCAATGTTTTTATTTTCACTCTTCATGTACTTTATATATTTATCAAATTTTTGCTCTGATAATTTATCAAATACCACCGGCATACATGAACCATCTGACATAGAATAGACTCCTGAAAATTACCGATGAATCAACAAGTGCATATTCAACATTCCCCGGAAGCTTCTCTATACAATCCTCCACCCAAAAATAAATAGTAAATAGCACAGACACACAGATCATCACGCAGTGCTTCCACAATTCTATGATTTT
>NC_021018.1:570941-574791 GCF_000210595.1 Coprococcus sp. ART55/1
GACTATCTTTCCTTCATTTGTCTTTGTCCACGGGGTAATTGCATATTGATTTCCAAGATCTATACCCATCTGAGTATATGTATCATTACACGTCTTATACTCTTTGTATATATCTTGCAAAGCTTTTGAAAACTTGTTCAACCGATCAGCTTCTTCCACAAACTCATCATAAGTTCTTATAAGTGCTGGCATGTCATATAACTCATCTGCCATTTTGCTGTATCGTATAATATCCATCTGCCTTTTATACATATCTATGTAATCCCCAAAGTTTTTACTGACGTTATTAAATTGTTCTACTTCGTCCTCCAGCTTCTCAAGATGTACATATAGTTCTATACCAGTGCCGTCCATCATTTACCCCTTAATATTACTTTTTAACCCAATATTCCTTTTAGTTAATTACGTCTCCCGACAAAGATTCTCCAATATCCACATTAATTGCTTCCACAGCATCATAGCTTTCTGTAATATTTACAATATCCTTATAGTAATTAGTCATATCGTCTACGATCTCATTCATACGATCTGATTTGTCTGCCATATCTTCATAAATCTCTGTCCATCCATCACTTTCCCAATAACCATTTATTTTGTTGCACGTTTCTATAATACTTCCAAATCGCACAAGCATATCCGCATAGTTCTGCGCAAATAGTTTTTCAAATAGCAACATTTGCCTTAATGGCACCACTATTATTTCTGTATCGCTTTTCACATAACCATTCCTTCCTGAATTTTGCTCGATCAGAGTTCCTGAATCCTATCCAATACAGAAGCTTCACACTTCTCAAACAATTTACACATGTCATAAACGCCATCTATCTTATCCTTAAGATCACTATATAAAGCCTTCATATTGGTCATAGCATTTCGAAATCCTTCATCATAAGTTTTTGCGGCCGGCCCGCTCCACTGTGACGCAAGTTCTTCATATCCGCACTGGATAACAAGTCTTTCGCGCATACTCGCGTCAATATCGTCCTTCAACGCCTTTATATCCGCATGTAACTGTTTTGTATTAATATTTATTTTTGTTGCCATACTTACCCTCTCCAATTATGCTATATACAGTATCTTACTTTTAGATATAGTTGTCAATATGTATTTAGATAATCTATTTTTGTATTAATCAGTATTTATTATCGTTTTTGCATATAAAAAGCCCCACACCCTACGCAATATCCTGAAGATATCTCATAGTGGTGTGGGGCTTTTGTGTGACTGATGCTCAGGTCAACCGGCTTTTATACGTAGCTTGTTGTGTTGATCTTTACACCAGGGCCCATTGTTGAAGCAATTACAACGCTCTTAAGGTACTGACCCTTAGCAGCAGCTGGCTTTGCCTTAACAATAGCATTTATTAAAGTCTGGAAATTCTCGTTTAACTGTTCCTCTGTGAAAGAAACTTTTCCCACTGGCACATGGATAATGTTGGCTTTGTCAAGTCTGTACTCTATCTTACCAGCTTTGATATCTGAGATAGCCTTAGCTACATCCATAGTAACTGTTCCAGCCTTAGGGTTTGGCATGAGACCCTTTGGTCCAAGTACACGACCAAGACGTCCTACAACGCCCATCATGTCAGGTGTTGCAACAACAACGTCGAAGTCTAACCATCCCTCGTTCTGGATCTTTGGCACGAGCTCGTCTCCACCAGCGTAATCAGCGCCTGCTGCAAGAGCCTCGTCAACCTTTGCACCCTTAGCAAATACGAGAACCTTAACAGTCTTACCTGTTCCGTGTGGAAGAACTACAGCACCACGAACCTGCTGATCAGCGTGACGTCCATCAACACCGAGTCTGAGGTGTGCCTCTACTGTCTCATCAAACTTAGCTGAAGCCATCTTCTTAACTAAAGCAACTGCCTCAGTTGCCTCGTAAGCAGCTGTCTTATCATAGAGCTTGCTTGCATCTACATATTTCTTACTCTTTATCATTATTATAAACCTCCTGTGGTCATATCGGGAGCGACCCTCCCACTAAATATCTGTATTACTCTTCAACTGTAACGCCCATTGAACGAGCTGTTCCAGCGATCATGCTCATAGCTGACTCAAGGCTTGCAGCGTTCAGATCCTTCATCTTAAGTTCAGCGATCTCCTGAACCTTAGCCTTAGAAATTGTTGCAACCTTAGTCTTCTTTGAGTTTGCAGAACCTGACTTGATGTTACATGCCTTCTTGATAAGAAGTGATGCAGGTGGAGTCTTTGTAATGAAGCTGAAGCTCTTATCCTGGTATACTGTGATAACAACAGGAATGATCATGTCACCCTCATTAGCTGTTCTTGCATTGAATTCCTTTGTGAAAGCAACGATATTTACACCGTGCTGACCAAGAGCTGGTCCAACAGGTGGTGCAGGAGTTGCCTTTCCTGCAGGTATCTGTAATTTGATGTATCCTTCTACTTTCTTTGCCATTTTAGCATTCCTCCAAAATACTGTGGTACAATCCACTTGATAATTACAACTTCTTGATATCAGCAAACGCAATATCAACAGTATTCACACGACCAAACATTTCTACTTCGATGGCTACGGTCTGTTTTGCAGTATTAATTGCCTTAATTGTTGCTACTGTGCCTTCCCAGGCACCTGAAGTAACCGTTATTGAGTCTCCCACTTCAACATCGATGACAACCTCCTCTGAGGTCTGATACAGATTGCTCAGCTCCTCATCAGTGAGTGGTACAGGCTTTCTTGGATCTGATCCGACAAATCCTGTAACTCCTCTGGTATTACGTACAACATACCATGTAACATCGTTCATGATCATGTTGATGAGAACGTAACCAGGAAGTATCTTTCTCTCGATCGACTTTGGCTTACCATTCTTAATCTCTGTGGCATCTTCAACCGGAACGACTACCTCTAAAATCTGGTCTTGTAAATTTCTGTTTTCTTTTGTTTTCTCAATATCAGCCTTTACTTTGTTTTCATATCCTGAGTAGGTATGAACAACATACCATCTTGCATTCTCTGCCTCTGACATATTCTTCACCATCCTTTACCCAACTATGAAATTCAAACCAATCTGGATCAACCAATCTACGATAGCTATGATACAGCCGAGTACGACTGAGGAAACAACTACCGCAAATGACTGTCTTGCAAGGGAGCTCTTGTCAAGCCATGTAATCTTCCTGAACTCTCCCTTTAATTCCTGAAACCAGCTTCTCTTGAGAGTATTTGACTTTTCTTCTTTACTAGATTTAGACATAACTCTATTCCTCCTTACTGGTTCAGACTATTTTGTCTCCTTGTGTACTGTATGAGCCTTGCAGAATCTACAGTACTTCTTTGTTTCCATTCTGTCTGGATGCGTTTTCTTATCCTTTGTCATATTGTAATTACGCTGTTTACAATCCTGACATGCCAATGTTATTTTAACGCGCATTTCCACTTACCTCCATTGTTATTTTAAGGCACAAAAAAAAGACCTCTTTCATCGCAAAGTCTACAATAACACAATCGACCTATGCAAGTCAAGAAGTCTTTTATATAATTTCTAGTATATTTGATCCTGTCCGTCTATCTTCCGTTTGTACTCATGTCTTTTATGACATCTATGAGATCCATGTCGGAATCTGTGAGCTTCGCATTGGTACAAATGGTCTTGCCCTCTGTATCTGTGATCTTCACTTCTATTATATAGCCTTCCTTTATTCCTGTGGCAGCGGCTGCCCTGAGGAACATAGGGAACTTTGGATGATTCTGGACGAACCGCTCCCAGGCTCCTTTGATCTTAAACATCATTCCCGGATTAAATGCCATATTTATCAACCTCTCTGTAAATCTTACTTATATCAGTATTATTTCAAAAGACCTATCGCTCCGAACAATCCTATAC
>NC_021018.1:575135-577508 GCF_000210595.1 Coprococcus sp. ART55/1
AGCATGACCATGATAACGCTTTCTTCCAGTCAAGCTCAAGGAAGCTGGCTGCCAGTGTTCCTGTCCACGCCCCGGTTCCCGGAAGTGGTATTCCCACGAACAGCAGAAGTGCGATATACACTCCAGTGCCGGACTTTGCCATGAGCTTCTGTCCGCCGTGCTCTCCCTTCACAAGACACCATGTGAAGAATTTGCCTATGAATCTCTTGTCTTTTCCCCACTCAAGCACACGTCTTGCAAACCAGTATATAAATGGAACCGGTATCATATTGCCTATGACGCACACTATAAATGACGGTATACTCGGAAGTCCAAAGCCCACCGAATACGGTATGGCGCCTCGAAGCTCAAGTATTGGTACCATGGATATAAGAAATATAGTCAGATATTTTTTTAACATAACGATCCTCTCATTTAATTTTCAAGTCCGGCTCTAACATAGAACGGCTCTGTCACCTCTGTCACTTTCTTACCAAGCATGTTGTCTGCTCTGACCAGTGCCACCTCGATGCCAAATGAATGAGGCTTCATAAGAGGTATGAGTCCGGCAAATACAGGCTTCTCGTCTCCGTTTACCTCAAGAGCAACAAGATACTTATCCTCCTGTCCCTGCTCCTCCATCATCTGTATATACGCTCTGTCAACATTCTCTTTGTCTGCCAGATACTCTCTTGCAGCATCAAGCATCTGTATCGGCTGATACTTTGGTGTTCTGAGCTTGACTGTTGCGCCTGGCTTGATCTTGCTCTGTACAAGTCCTGTACGTGAGCGCTCTCTGTACTGACGGATAAACTCTCCTGATATAAAGCAGTTCTCAGTGAAAGGATTCATAGCTATTCCGCTTATGTTTCCATTTGAATTGAACACAAGATCCTCAAGCTGCTTATATGGAAGTATTATTCTCTGGAAGCCATCGTTAAACTGCGATGAAGCCATCGACTCATAATCTGTGAAGCACGGAAGTACCTTGTCTCCCTGCTCATTTGTCAGAAGTGAGAAGTTGATCTTCACTCCGTCCTGGAATGTAACCTTTCCATTCTCATCAGGCTTTGGCTCCTGGTCGAACTTTGCAGGAACTATAAATACTGCATGGACCACTGACTCAAAGAGCTGCTTAAGTGTATCCTTGTTCTCATTTTCTCTAACTGCGTGCATAGCCTCAACAAGCTCCACGTTCTCAATCTTTTTTCCAATGTCTTTTACGTCCATCTCGTTATCCTTTCATTAATTAATTGTGTATTATCTCTTCTCACCGTAATGCTCGTTGTAAAGCTTCACCGCTTCCTCATAGTGCTCTTCATCAGCCTTTGCCTGATCTGATCTCTTGGACAACACAAGATCCGGTCTCACATCCGGCATGCTCTGGCCTATCCTTGAGGTAAATTCCGTAAAGAACTCCTGGCCACCTGCATATGATGCCATCGGTATAGCCACCATTCCCTTTGAGGTTGCAAATATGTATCCTCTGTTCACGTGATAGAACGGCTCTACAACGCGCTCATTCTCTACTATATCATCTATCTCGTATTTTCTCCACATAAATGGTATCTTACTGAAATATATCGCCTTGTCATCCATCTTCACCGCCGATGATACCGCTATCCTACAGAATATCGCAAGTATAACGCTCACACAGAATGCAAGTATGACTGCAATCCTTCCCATACCTTTATTGAGACTGTCCACTCCAAATACAGCCATCACAATGAGAAACAGTATGAGCAGGCTTACTATGAATACCATAGGTCCAACTGTGGAATAACCTCTCATAACTCCGTTCTTATTCTTGCGGCATTTTCCGTAGTAGCTTATTCTTGAAGGCTTCATACCGAGATCCTCTCCACACAGAGGACAATACTTCTGGTTGACCGTACAGTTTGCCGGTATTGATTTGCCGCAGTGCGGACATCTGAAGAATATGGTGTTTATAATGCCTGATATAAGCGCAAGCACTACGAACAGAATCCAGCCCATGCTTATATTTCCTGCAAATGCAAATCCAAATATACACAGCACTCCTACTATTGGCAAAGCTGTAGACAGTAACTTTGATATATAAAGCTTCATCTTTCTCCTCCAAATCTAACAGCGGCGTCTATCCCTGCCGCCATCTCTGACCTGTTAAGTATAACATAATTCATCTTTTTTTCAATATTCCAGCGAAAAGAGCTGTCTGCACAGCATTTTGCCGGATTCCGTGGCAAATATATTATCGTATGCCGTCCTTATAGTATCTGCGTCCGCCTTATCCTCATACATGTTGACGAGGAAATCGGCCTCCACCAGTATCAGATAATCCAAACCGTCTATATTCCTGTAGGTGTGGTGATGTGCCACCAGATAACATGCCCTCTCCACTGCGGCATCTTCTGC
>NC_021018.1:578102-603235 GCF_000210595.1 Coprococcus sp. ART55/1
ATCGTGGGCAAGTGCTGCGATCTCCAGAACCTGCATCTCGTCGGGCTCCATGCCCTCCATCTCAGCTATCAGCTTCGCAAATGAATGAACCTTCAGGAAGTGATGTACCCGTCTGGAATCCCCGGCATAGTATTCAATCATTTTCTCTTTTACTATAGAAACCAAATTTCGTGCCATGTCATCATCCGCCTTTCTTTATGACTCGTATCATTCTAACACCACTATTTGTGAATAGTCTATACAGTTTATAAACATTTAATCTTCCTTACGCCCGGATTTTCTGTTACTTCTATAATATATACTTCCGTAAGTTGTTTTTTATTGACTATAATAGTATAATTTTAGGTTGGAGATAAACTATCAATACAAGTGATACAAAACATTGGAGATTTTATTATGGACACACGTTCAATTGGAGTATTCGACTCAGGGCTCGGCGGAATAAGCGTTCTCCGCGACATCGTGGAGCTCATGCCCTGTGAAAATTATATATATTTTGGCGATTCGGCACACGCACCTTACGGAACAAAGACCAGAGAGGCTATTCTTGAGAGATCGGAGCAGTGTACCAATTTTCTTCTCGCAAAGGATGTGAAGGCGATCGTCATCGCCTGCAACACCGCCACAAGTGTTGCAGCCTCGACACTGAGACAGCAGTATCCTTCCATACCGATCATCGGTATTGAACCGGCTCTGAAGCCTGCGGTTCTGTGGAAGGAGCACGACAAGGTAGCTGTCATGGCCACCCCTGCCACACTGGCTCTACCTAAATTTCATGAACTCATGAAACATTATTCAAAGGAGTCCGATATTTACCCGGTTCCATGTCCGGGCCTTGCGGATTATGTGGAAAAGGGAATTTTCGATGGTGAGGAGATCACTGAATTTCTGAAAGGACTGCTCGCCCCATCTCTGGAGAAGCATGTGGATGCCATCGTTCTCGGCTGCACTCATTATCCATTTGTGGAGAAGGTTATACAGCGTATTGCCGGACCTGACGTGAAGATCTTCAATGGAGCCCACGGCACCGCCCTGGAGCTTCAGAGGAGACTGCGCATCGCTGAGCTTCTCACGCCTTCCATAGAGAAGGGCACTGTGGAGTTCTACAGCAGCAGTACAAACCCTGAAACCATTAAACTTTGTCACCAATTGTTTGAAGCGTAATTGACGGACGGCTCAAAACATATATCCAACATAAAAAAGTCCGTGTATGTACATGGTCAATCACGTTCTACAGCTGTCGCTTCAAGCATTTCTATATGCATGCGGCTCCGCACGCGATAAGGGCGTTTGCGTGCTATGCCTTAGCACAGAAATGCTCGAAGCTCGGCTGTATTCACTACCGATTGTCCATGTACATACACGGCTTTTTTGCTGAATATATGTTTTGAGCCTGACTACGACTTATTATTCAAAGCTAGTTCTCAGAATTGTTAAAATGCATATGGGCGATCCCAGACTTTGAGTTTCGTGCCGATATCATGGACAAGGGCGTAGGTGTAACACTCATATGCCCAGGCGACGTCCTCTGTCGGCATGCCCTCTATGGATACGAGGATGATCTCGTCGTCAGATTCACGGCCAGGCTTCTTGCCGCGGATTATCTCCCCAAATGTAGTAAGAGAATCCCTCTCGATCAATCCATCCTGCACCATATAGACGAAGTCCTCTCCCATGCAGCCTGTGTGGAGTCTGTCGCCATTTTCATCGTATCCAACATTATCTTCCTCTGCATAATTCTCGTACATTCCGTAGTTGTCTATGACTTTTTTCAAGTCAACAATACTCTTATGCTCCATATTGAAGGTACTTGTAGAGATGACCAGCGCTCCGGGCTTGAGCCACTCTCGCTTGTACTCTGGCCACTCGCCCTCCTTGCATGAGACTGCCTCAGTTATGATGTCTGCATCCTTAAGTGCCTCCTCCATATCCTTGCACAGAACTATATTTTTTACCTGAGGATAATTTTCCTCTATGTACTCTTTCATCTTAATCGCATTTGCCGATGTCGGTGAGCTGCCCTTTATCTTGATGGTGTCTATGTCAAATCTCTGTGACATGATGGCTCTGAGACTTGATCTGCATATGACTCCAGGGCCGACCAGTGTGAGCACCTTTGAGTCATTCCTTGCCAGAAGCTTTGCCGCAAGTCCCGGCATAGCACCTGTTCTCATAGAACTAAGAAGATTTCCGGACATATATGCCAAAGGTTTTCCTGTCTCCACATCGTTGAGCATCATCATCAGTATGGAACGAGGGAGCCCTATGGCTCTGTTGTTGCCATTTGAACCGTACCACTTCTCTCCTGCCACATGGAATCTGCCGCCAAGATATGCCGGCATGGCGATGAATCTCCTGTCTCTGGCATTGTTGACCGGGAAATTCTCTATCGGTGACTTCTTTGGGAAGTACAACATAAGGCCATGTGCGTCATTGTACGGACCACCCATGAGGAAATCTCCGTCCTCCATGAGTCCCATGGTCTCCTCCATGACATCCACACATCTTCCCGGGTTGAGAACACCCGCATCTATCATATCCTCCTCGCTGAGGTAGAGGAAGCTTATATTCTGCTTGTCTGTTTCTATATTGCTCTTTCTTCCTGCCGCTTCTGATTCTACATCTCGGTTCTTCATAATCCTTACCAAACCTTTCTCTCGTCATATATCAGCTGTTTTTTATTATTTTGCCATGAATCTCTTTTGACGCACGACACATGATCACTATACATACAATGGACACTGCACTTATCACTACGCTGGAATCCATGAGCACTGTAAGTCCGTATCTGGAATTTATCCATCCACACAGCAGAGCTCCTATCCCCTCTCCGGCTCCCACCGTAAATGCGTTTATCAATGACATTCCCTTCACCACATCAGCGGGTGACAGCATCTCTTCTATAAGATACACACTCCCGGAATAGAATAACCCAAAGCCCAGCATCTCGCATCCCTGGGATATGACGATCACCCACACATTGTCCGAGAATGCCGCGAACATGTTCTTGAATGTCATGAACACCGCACAGCACAGCATTATCTTGTCAAGAGATATCCGCTTTCTGAATTTTATGAGCAGGAATGCCGACGGGACTTCACTGACCGCCATCACGAACTCAGCCAGTCCATAATGAAAATTATTGCCACCCAGGCGTTCAAACACATTTATCAGGAATGTCGTTCCAACATTATATCCCATGAACATAACCGCTGAACCTATGAGAAACCACCTGTACTTCGGGTATGTTGTGAGCAGATATCCTGCGGTGTGTACCTCTGTTTTCCGGATCTCCGTGATGTTTGCTGCAGCTATTCTCTCTCTTGCGCCCAAAGCCCTGCAATCGCTGCAGGATGATGTATCATCCATGACCAGCAGCACCGCCAGCATCATGGCGGTGAACAGCATCTGTAGTATCAGAAGCCTGTTCGCATCATACCTGTCACAGAACACCCCAAACAGCACACATGCCACAGCCCACGCACAGGAACCTGCTGCCCTGCATATAGGGTAGTTGATATTTCTGCCGCCGTTCATATACTTTATGGACATGGAATCTATAAGCGGTGATATGCATGTAAATGTTGCACCAAATCCGATGAACAGCATCACTGTCTGTACAAACGATAATTTATACTCATAAAAAACAGATGTCAACAGCAACGCCACAGCAGTCAGCACTGAGATGATATATTTTAACTGGATACGTTCTGCATGCCGGTCGGAAAATACACCTATGACTATCTGAAACACTACAGTTGAAAATAATTTTACCGCATTTATTACTCCTATCTGTCCGTCCGTAAAACCTTTGTACTGCAGCATCTGCGTGAGGTATGCGTACGCAGATGCCGCACAGGTCCAGAACATCATCTGTAATATTGCATATTTTATATTGAGCTTCGCGTTTTTCTTTTTTATAGATGTGTCTACGCGTATCTTCTTCTGCAATCCCATAGGCTGTTCCTATCTGGATGATTTGATCTCCATGACCGCATCTGTCTCAGCTGATATCGCATCTGCATCAAATGTATTTATCATAAATATTCTCTTCTTCATATCATCTGTGAGCACACACAGTGGACTGTTTTTCAGGTCATCATCCAGATATTCTACTGCTGCCTTATTGGCACAGATGAACTGAAATTCATTTGTGAGTTCTGCGGATATGTCAGGTCTCAATATAAAGTTAAGGAACAGCTCTGCCTCCTCTTTGTGCTTTGAGCCTTTGAGCAGGACCATTGTATCCATTGAGAGTGAACACTGCTCACCATCCATGACTACCTCAAGATCCGGATTCTCCTTCATCGCCTGAAGTGCCTCGCCGCTGTACATGAGAGCAACTGCTACCTCTCCCTTTGCCATACTGTCTCTCGTGTCTGTTGACGCTGCAAATGCCTTGATATATGGATTCAGCCCACTTATATAATCCTTTGCCTTTGCAATATCATCGAGGTTGCCCGATGTAGGATCAAGGTCGCATCCCAGCAGACCTACACTCATAATAGCCTGGGAATCATCCACAAGCAAAATATTATTCTTCAGATTATCATTCTTCAAGTCGTCCATCTTATGGATCTCTATACCATAGTCGTCCAGCATCTTTTTATTTGCTATCCATACACAGGATGTTCCCATATATGGAACACAGTACTCTCCATCCGGATCACACTGCATTGTCCTGTAAGTCTCATCGATATTGTCATAATTGGTGATCACATCCTTGTCCAGAGGCTCAAGCAGATCATTTGCCTTCATAGATTCTATGTAGAAGTTTGAAGGTACTGCAATGTCATATTCTGATCCGCCTCCCGCCATGAGCTTTGCCAGCATCTCGTCATTCGACTCAAATGTAGTCTCCACTACCTTTATGCCATATTCCTCCTCAAATTTATTGAGAACATCTTCACTCATATACTCTGACCAGTTGTACAGATATATCTCCTTTGCGTATCCGTCTGCAGTTTTCTCTTCTGAATCGCTGCCACATGCTGTCATCGTAAATACCATTGTCGCTGCAAGTGCTGCAGCCATCATTTTTTTGATTTTTCCTCTTATCATAGTCATTTCCTCCTTTTATTGAACACCAGTCTGGTTGTTTATTCTTACGCCCAGACTTTCTCACCACATATATAAGTGGCTGTAACCTGTGTCTTGTAGATGTCTTCCTTCGGGATAGTAAGGACATCCGAATCCAGCAATACGAAGTCGGCATCCTTGCCTGCTTCAAGGGATCCCTTTGTCTTCTCAAGCCTGTTCTGGTATGCTCCGCCATATGTGAGGACCTGAAGACCATCCTCAACACTTATCGTCTCGCCGGCACCCATCTCTTCCATCTCCGGATGTCCGGGCTGTTTTCTGTTCACCATGAGATGAAGTGCATCCATAGTTCTCGGTGGAACCGTTACAGGGAAGTCGCTGGCACAGCTTGTGACGATTCCAGCATCTGTGATGGATCTCATATAGTATTCCTTGGAGGCTCTTTCTTCTCCGAGAAATGGCTTCTCCAAAGTGTCATAATACACGCTGTTCCTGAAGTGCCAGTATGGATTGGTGACCGCTACCACACCAAGGCTCTTCATCCTGTCCACATGCTCCGGCACCATGACCTGAAGATGTGTTATGGCATTTCTGTAATCCCTGTCTGTTTCTGTCTGTCCGTACTCATATGCATTCAGCACCTCGTCTATCGCAGCATCGCCGATTGCGTGTGCATGTACATCGTATCCCGCATCAAGAGCACGTTTCACCGCCGCATTTGTCCTCTCCTGGCTGAGCATCGGCTCACCCTTATCTCTTGGGGCATCCGCGTAATCATCTCTGAGAAAAGCTGTATGACCTTCCACTACTCCATCTGCAAATATCTTTAACGTGTTCACCTGTATCTTAGGAACATACCGGAACTTCTCATGATACTTTGCAAGTTCAGCAAACACATAGTCCTCATCATCAACAGGCTCTAGTGTGTAACCTACCCTGAATGTCACCTTCAGTTTTCCCTCGCTGTTAAGCTTTGCATATCCGGCAAATCTTCTGTCATAGTTCTGTTTCTTGTCAAACATTGGCTCAAATGCTATTGTGATGCCATTTGACAAGGCTATATCCTGATAACATTCTATGGCATGTGCAAAGTTGTCAGCAGTCATCTCAGGCAGCACCGCACTGAACAGATTGCCCGCCATCTCCTTGAACCATCCCGTTGGTCTGCTTGTTCCCGGATACCTCACTATCACACCATTTGGAACCTCTGCGGTAGTTTCATCAATCCCGACAAGTTCCATGGCTTTGCTGTTCACCCAATATGAGTGGTGATCCTCGCTTATCATGACCATCGGCACATCCGTCGATATGTCATCCAGTATGTCAGCTGTCGGTCCCAAGGATCCAAATACTCCATTTTCAAAACCGGAACCGCTCACAACCTTCTCGTCAGGGTGGCTCGCCATATAATCTTTTATCGCCGTCACATAATCGTCTGTGCTCTCCTTATTTGCAAGGCTGACACCGTACACTATCTCAGTGGTGCTTGATATGTGTGCATGTCCCTCTGTCATTCCCGGTATCACAAGTCCTTTGTCATGTTCTATAACCTGAGTATTTTCGCCTGCATAGCGTTCTGAACCGGCTCTGTCACCCACGTATATGATCTTTCCATCGGCGACCGCCATAGCCTGCGCCAGACTGCGTTTGCTGTCTGCCGTATAGATTTTTCCATACACTATAAGGTCTGCTGTCATCTTTGTCGTTTCATCCATTTGTTACGCCTCCTTGCCATATATGTCTTCGGAACATATTCTGTATTCCCGAATTACTGTGCATCTATCTTGCGGATGTCTCTTATCTCCCTGCGCTTTGATATAAACTTTCCAAGTGCCCCCGCAAGGAGGTAGATCACAACTATTCCGACTATCATCAAAGTTGATATGACATATACATTTGTAGTGATCTTGCCTCTGACCATTCCGTATACCTTGATAGGGAACGTGATATCCCCGGCTCCGGATACGAAGTAGCTGATTATTACATCATCTATCGAGAGAGTTATGGATAGCAGCGCTCCGGATATGATTCCAGGTGTCAGCATCGGGATGGTGACACGCTTTAACGTATGCCACTGATTTGCCCCGAGATCCATGGCAGCCTCCTCTATAGAGCCGTCAAAATTCGCAATTCGTGATCTCAGTGTGATGATGACAAATGGCAGACAGAATGTAACGTGTGCGAACACCATGGTCGCAAATCCCATGGTCATGCCCATCTTGGAAAACGATGCCAGTGAGGCAAGGCCTATAACCAGCTCCGGGATGACTATCGGCACGTACAGAAGTCCGTTGATAAACTTCTTGAGCTTGAACTCGTACCTGTAAAGTCCTATGGTTGCCAGAGTTCCTAGAACCACCGATATGACCATGGACACTAACGCCAGCTCTATGGACAGCCAGAAGTTCTTCAGAAGTGAGTCCCCCTGGAACACCTCCAGATACCACTTGAGTGTGAATCCGTCAAACACCATATTTGTATTGTTCTTGTTGAACGAGAACAGGATGATGACAAATACCGGCATGTACAGGAACAGATATACAAGTGCCATGAATATGATCGATCCCGCACCCATCTTCTTCTTTTCTTTTCGCTTCATATCCATCCCTCCTTATGCCAGATCATCCAGATCTCCAACCTTGCTGTACGCCTTCAGCACAACCAGAGTGAAGATGATCAGAAGTACCGAGAACGCTGCGCCCAGTGGCCAGTTACGTGCCACAAGGAACTGGTTCTGTATCAGATTGCCAAGATAGGCAGCGCTGCCGCCACCCATGACATCCGATATAAAGAATGCTCCAAGGCTCGGTATGAATACCTGTATCGTTCCTGCAAATATTCCCGGGAGCGTCATCGGGAGTATGACTCTGATAAATGTTTTTATCTTTCTTGCCCCCAGATCGTATGACGCCTCAACCAGCGAATGATCGAGCTTTGATATGCTGCTCTGGAGCGGCAGTACCATAAATGGGAAGAAGGTATACACCATTCCGAAGAGGACTGCCCCCTCCGAGTACATCATCTGTATCGGCTGGTCTATGATTCCTATCTTCATCAACAATGTATTTACAAAGCCGCTGTCTCTCAGTATATTTGACCATCCATTCAGTCTGATGAGACCATTTACCCAGAATGGCAGCATGATGAGAAGTGTGAGCATTCCGCGTATCTTGTCCGGCACCTTGCACAGCATATAAGCAAATGGATAAGATATGATGAGGCATATCACGCTTGTCTCAAATGCCATGACAACCGACTTCCACATGACCGTCAGATACAGCGGATCAAATATCTTCTTATAACTGTCAATTGAGAACTTGCCGACAACTCCGCCATATGCACCCTTCGTCATAAAACTTATGACCACAACATATATAAGTGGGATGAGAAGGAAAAACAACAGCCACAGGGATGTTGGACCAACCATACATAATATCGGCAGAGTGTTCTTTTTCTCCTTTTTCTTTTTTTCTTTCATAGCAAAGCCTCCTTGCATAGCCGAAACTAAATCCGGTTATCATTACACGCAGATATTTCTTATTTAAGAACTGCATCCTCTATGGCGTCGTACATCTTATCCTCCTTGGTGTGTATGACAACCGCCTTGTCCGGCTCCCAGTACACTGACACTGCCGTGCCATCAGGATATACCGTGGCATCAGGATGATTGTTGACCTTGACTTCCTTGCCATTTGGCAGTTCCACTATAGTCTTAAGGACCGAACCAACATAGATCTGATCCTTGACGATTCCTTTCAGTGTAAATCCATCCACCGGCTTGTCTGACAGATGCGTATTTTCGGGACGTACCGATATGTACACGATCTCTTCCTTAACAAATCCCTCGCCCTTCGCTCTGACCTTTCCATTCTCCATCGTAAGCCCAAGATCAGTGCCTTCTATGGTGTCCACATTTGCCTCGAATATATTGGACTCTCCTATGAAGCTTGCAACAAATTTGGTCTGTGGGTTCTCGTATATCTCTTTTGCCGTACCGATCTGCTCGAAGTGTCCCTGATGCATGACAGCTATCCTGTCGCTCATGGTAAGCGCCTCTTCCTGATCATGGGTTACATACACAAATGTGATTCCCAGCTTCTTCTGCAGCCTCTTGAGCTCCACCTGCATCTGCTTTCTGAGTTTCAGATCAAGTGCTCCGAGTGGCTCATCAAGAAGCAGTACCTTCGGTGAGTTTACCAGTGCCCTGGCAATTGCAACTCTCTGTTTCTGTCCACCTGACATCTGCGATGGCTTTCTCTTCTCAAATCCATGGAGCTGTACCAGATCCAGCATTTCCAGAACCTTTTTCTTTATCTCCTTCTTATCCATCTTCTTCTCAACAAGGCCAAATGCTATGTTGTCAAAGACTGTCATGTGAGGGAAAAGAGCGTAACTCTGAAACACCGTGTTAACATCCCTGTTGTACGGTGCCAGCTCTGTGACATCCTTATCTTCTATGTATACATTTCCCTCCGTGGGTGTCTCAAAACCTGCAATGATACGAAGTGTGGTCGTCTTGCCACAGCCTGATGAACCAAGCAATGTCAGGAACTCTCCCTCGTATATGTCAAGGCTGATGGGCTTCAGCACCTGATTGTCGCCAAATGACTTTGTTATGTTTTTAAGCTGTACTATTGCTTTTCTCTCTTCCATCAGCAACTCACCTCACTCTTTTCTAAAGTAGTAATCAAAGTATTGATTCTCCGTGTTCTCCTGTCCTTATCCTCATGACATCGTCAACATTTGTTATAAATATCTTTCCATCTCCAACCTGACCGGTGGAAAGTTTCTCACATATCTCTGTGAGTATGTCATCCAGATCCTCGTCAAGTATCACGGTCATGACGTAGAGCTTTGGCAGGAGATTGATCTCCATCCCAAGCTTCTTGAATTCTTCGCTGTAGCCCTTCTGGTGTCCGCAGCCCATGGCCGACATGACGGTGAGTCCGCTGTATTCATTCTTGCTGAGTATCTTCTTGAGTGGCTCAAGCTTCTCTGGTCTGATGATGAGTTCTATCTTCTTCATATCCATTCCTCCTTACAAATAAAAAAGAGAGCAGCGGAGTCATATTCCTATGAGCTCCTTTGCTCTCTTCCATGTGTTCTTGCTTTTAATTTTCACTCATTGTAGAGTCTGGTATAATACCAAGGTCAATGTTTTTTGTCATTTCTTTAATTGTTTATTTTATTCGGCAGACATGGTTTATTTTGGCAGCCAATGTCTAAATTTACTTAACATTGTTAAGTCCATCATTTACTTGAGCCATACAATTGCTGCCGTCATACCTGCAAAAGACTGCGAACCATGGGGCCGTCATTGAGATCCAGACAGTCAAAACTACCTCATATATGACGCATCCCACAGCTTAAGCTTTGTTCCGATGCCTTCCCTCAGAGCTCTCTGGTAGCACTCATAGCCCCAGCCGACATCAAGGATCGGCATGCCGCCAAGGCTCACAAGAAAGATCTCGTCATCACTCGTTCGTCCCGGCTCGAGGCCACGCATTATGTTTCCCAGATGTCTGATCTCACTCTTCTCTATCCAGCCATCCGTCACCATATTTACAAAGTGTATGCCTGGTGTTCCAAGTGATATCCTGTTGCCATCCTCGTCCCACTCCTGATACACATTTACATATTCCTCATACATCTGTATATTGTCTACAACCTTCGTCACGTGGTCCCTGACAAACTCCAGATCCATATCCATGGTTCCAGATGATATGATCGTGCATCCAGGCTTCACCCATGCCGGATCTATGACAGGCCATTTTCTCGGTTCAACAGATACCGCCTCTGCTATGATATCTGCATCCCTCACGGCCACCTCCAGAGTATCGCAGATGATTATCTCCTTGAGACTCTTATAGTTCTCCCTGGCGTAATCCGCCAGTTCATGGGCTGTGTGCGAAGTCTTTGAGCTGCCCTTGATCTTCAGCACCTCCAGGTTAGGGAACTTTGCCATGATAGCCATGAGACTTGTCCTTCCTATGACTCCTGCGCCAAGGATAGTCAGTACCTTGCTATCCTTTCTTGCAAGATACATGGCAGTAAGCCCGGGCATCGCTCCGGTTCTCATGGCACTTAGGAGATTGGCTGACATGTACGCAAGCGGCTGGCCTGTCTCCACGTCATTCAGTGTCGCCATGAGTATGGATCTCGGCAGACCCTTGTGCGAATTTCTGCCATTTGAGCCATACCACTTCTCACCGCACATATGGAATCTTCCTCCGAGATATGCCGGCATCGCCATGAATCTCCTGTCCGCCGAGTCCGCAAGCGGGAAGTTCGGAATGTCCGACTTCTCCGGAAATATGAGCTGTACACCGTGGTCGTTATGCGCTCTGCCGCCCATGAGATAGTCTCCCTCGCTGAGGAGTGTTATGACCTCCCCTATGGTGTCCACGGCTCTGTCTGCATCCAGTACGCCCGCCTTTATCATGTCCTCTTCATTCAGAAATAAGAATTCAACCTTGCTGTCCATACTGCCACCTCCTGCTGTAATTCCTGTCATCCACAAAATATCCGATCTTTGTTAGCCATTACCACAGTCCAACTGTATATATATCAAATCATGCATTTTGCGATGTTGTTACTTTACGTTTTTAAAGCATCTTCTATAAATCTCCACTACATCAGACTTCGTCAGAGGCACCCTGCAATGCTCAAGGTCCTCTGATGCCGCCTTCTCAGCCATCTCGTCAAAGTCCTTCTCATAAGGCACGCCCAGCTCGCCGAGATCCGAGGTCAGACCCATATCCTCATATAACTTCTGTGTCTTTGATATTGCTTCTCGGGCTATCTCATAAGGGTCCTTTGTCTTTTCTATATCCCATACATTCACGCCGTAATTTACCAGAACCGGAAGGCTCTTCTCGTTAAGAATGTAATCCATCAGAACCGGCGTGATGATCGCAAGTCCGTGTCCATGTGTTATATCATAGTAAGCACTCAGCTGATGCTCTATGGAGTGCGCCGGCCATGGGCCATCCTTGCCACACGCTATGAATCCGTTTATCGCCCACTCAGATGCCCAGAGGATATTTGCCCTGGCGTCATAGTTGTCCGGCTCTGAGACTGCCACCGGGCCGTACTTTATAAGGGTTTTAAGAAGAGCCTCCATCATGCGGTCCTGCATGTATGTGTCTCCATTATCTGCAAAATAAACCTCAAATATATGGTTCATGATATCCGCCACACCTGCTGCCGTCTGGTATGCAGGAACGGAAAATGTATACTCAGGGTCAAGTATCGCATAAGCAGGATAGAGCAGATCGGATGCGATATCCTTCTTCTGCTTTGTCTCCTCATTTGTGATAACCGCAAATGGATCCATCTCAGAACCCGTCGCAGCCATAGTCGCGACAGCTATGATCGGCATAGCATTCTCTATCTTCTCCGGGTGTCCGACCAGATCCCATGGATCACCGTCATAGCACGCTCCGGCTGCTATAGCTTTGGAACAGTCTATTGTACTTCCGCCTCCCACAGGAAGTATCACCTTCACATCATGCTCCAGACACATCTGCACACCCTTCTTCACCGTTGTGAGTCTCGGGTTGGGTTCTACACCCGAAAGCTCAATATGGGAAATGTGACTACAGTCAAGTAACTTGATTATCCTGTCGTACAGTCCTGTTCTCTTTATACTTCCGCCTCCGTACACCAGCAGAACACTGTCTCCGTATTCGCTGATGTACCCCGGCAGATCATCAATGGCGCCCTTGCCAAATGATACCTTTGTCGGAATATTATAAAAGAAATTTTCCATGACATACCTCTCCTTTTTCTAACTGTCATCGTTGAAACTTTTTACTCTCTGAAGTTTTCTTATCTTACTCCACAGAATTTCTCCGCCAATAATATACAACCATGATTCATATGCTGTCTACCTGACAGCCTTGAATCTGTCATACCGTAGAGATGATATATCCACCACCGTCTTCTCGCCGAGCACCATCTGTGAGAGCATCAGTCCAACAGCCGGTGCCGTTCCAAATCCATGCCCTGTAAATCCACATGCCAGTATAAGTCCCGGAACCTCGTCGACCTCGCTTATGACTGGAACACCATCATAGCAGAGATCAAGCCATCCGCCCCAGGTCCTTACGATCTTGGCATCAGCCAGCATCGGTATGTATCCCATGATCGCCCTGCATCCGGCAGATACGGTGAGCGGTGAGGTCCTGAGCTCATCAAGTCCCATGTCCGTTGTCTCCTCAAGTCCCGAATCTGAGCCAAATACAAATGATCCGTGCTGTGACTGATGTCCGTAAAAGTCAGCGGATGCAACACCAAGCATGATGTCGAACATGTGCGGCTGCACCTCCGTAACCAGCGCCTCCTCAAAATACTTTGTCATCGGCACATCTATTCCAACTGTCCTTGCGATGAATCTGCTCTCATATCCGGCAGCCAGTATGACCTTGTCCGCCTCGAACTCCTCACCTGATTCCAGTATGACCTTTCTGAGTTTTCCTTTCACCTTCTCAAGTGCAGCCACCTTTGCATCTGTGAAGAAATTTACCCCGAGCTCCGTTGCCCTCTTGTAGTACGCCAGAGTCGTCAGCATAGGATTTGCATGTCCATCTGTAGGACACCAGCTTGCGCCGATTATCTCGTCAGAGAGGTATGGGCAGATCTCCTTCACCTCTTTGCCATCTATGATCTTCATGTCAAGTCCGAGAGAGTTAGCATTTGCCGCAAGGTTTCTGAGCTTTTCCATATGGGCATCAGTCTTGCCAAGTCTAAGGTTGCCCTTCTGATAGTATTCCACGTCAACTCCAAGCTCCTCGGAAAGTGTCGGCCACATATTCTGCACCGCATACATTGCATATGGCAGCTCCCTGACATCTCTTCCCGACTGTCTGACTCCGCCTCCGTTTCGTGAGGAGCCTCCATGTCCTATGCTCGGACTACCCTCTAGCACTATTACATCCTTCATTCCTGCTTTTGCCAGATAGTATGCCGCAGCACATCCATTTACACCGCCGCCGATGATTATAACCTCTGCTGTATGTTTACTCATGAGCCTCACCTCCATCTCTCGCAAGTATCCGCATCTCTGTAGGTCTCATAGGTGCCCTTGACGTGGCAGGCTCTATGTCAAGAGGTGACACGTGAAGTTCCCTTGCCACAATGCCCTTCACCAGCTTGCCACAAGTCTGTCCCTGACACAATCCCATCCCACACCGGAGGAATCTTCTTATCTCTTCTATCGTCAGCATTCCCGCATGAACTGCCTGCCTTATCTCGCCCTTTGTGACCTCCTCACACCTGCACACCAGCATGTCGTCATCCGGTGCCGGAACATAAGGTCCTATGGCATCAAGTTTTTCTCTGATATCTATCATAACCGCACCTCCTTGAAAAATCTTGCCTTCATCACCATGTCCTTCGGCACCTTCATGGTCAGCAGATTGGTATGGTCAAATGCTTTTGCACTTCTGACACTTACGACCTCCGCCTCGCACACCTCATGACCATCACGGCCAAGTGCCACGCCCTTTGTTCCTTTCTCTGGTATCGGAAGGAACTCATATGGAAGTGTCACCGTTCCATAGCCATCCCCGGTGTCCTCGTCCACCAGGAATATGGCCTGTCCTGAACAGCTTGCAACGCACATGCCACATCCTATACATGGATTTTCCGTCACTGTCGGAAGAGAGGTTATATTTGCCCCTATGCTTATGCACCCCTTCGGACACGCATCCTGGCACGGGTTGCACGGGATGTTCTGGGTGCACTCTATAACCGGATGTATTCCCTTCCTGTGAGTCACTCCCAGATATCTCTCTATCTCGTCATCTGCCACAAAGCCGTGCTCCAGCAGATTCATCGATACATCTATGCCTTCCTCTGTTTTCTCGATCAGCTTGCCCCTGTTCTTCGGTGCAAACATTCCCTCACGGAGGCTTCCAAGTGCATCCTCAAGCTCCGATGCACGCGCTTCCATCTCTGATTTATCTATAAACCCGAGATCCTGCGATATGACAGATCCCGCTATCCTGCCCTCGATCATGGCTGAGCTTGCCTCCTCGATTCCGGACACATCCCCGGCTGCAAATATTCCCGGCACTGAGGTTCTGCCCCATTCGTCACACTCAGGAACGTATCCCCCCGGAGTATCCTTCATCTTTACGCCCGCCTGCTTTAAAAGCTGTGACATAGGTGAAAGTCCAACGGCAACGCATATTGTATCAACGTCAAATGTCTTTTCTGTTCCCTCTATGAAATTGAAGTGGCTGTCGACCTGTGCGATCTTCACCCCTGTCACCCTGTCGGCTCCACTTGCCTCAACGATCGTATGTGACAGGTAAAATGGAACTCCACACCTCGATATCTTTGCAGCGTGTACTCCGTATCCTCCAATCCTCGGTGCTGCATCAACTAAAGCCACGACCTCACACCCTGCCTGCATGAGCTGATAGCTGACGACAAGTCCTACATTTCCTGAACCGAGCATCAATATCCTGTTACCCGGCTTTATGTGATGAAGATTCATCATAGTCTGGGCGGCACCTGCGCCGATGACTCCCGGAAGTGTCCAGCCTTTGAAGGTAACCATGTTCTCACTGGCTCCTGTCGCCACAAGCACACTGTCGCCCTTGAAATGCTTTATCTCATCACCAATCCTGACTGTCACTTCTTTCTCGTCATAGAGACCCACAACTGTTGCATTAAGCCTTACATCCACACCCAGTTTATTTGCCTCCTCAAGAAGTTCGTAACCTATGTTGAATCCTCTTATCTTCGCCTTGTGTTCCTTTGATCCGAAAAACTTATGTATCTGTTTGAAAAGCTGACCGCCAGGCTTTGCATTCTCGTCAAATACTATCGGCTTCATTCCGTTCTTCGCAGCCTCTATCGCTGCGGAAAGTCCTGCCGGACCTGCGCCTATCACTATCAGATCGTATCTCTCTATCATAGCAGTCACCTCCTAAAAATCCTTCTCTGCCGACGCACCGTACTGCGTCCTCACATCCATTCCCTCTTCCAGAGGAGTGATGCACGTTCTTATATTTGGCTTGCCATTTACGACCATGACACAGTCCGTGCATCTTCCTATGGCACAGAATACACCTCGCGGCTCATGTCTCTTCTTGGTATATCTGTGTGTCATGACACCCGCAACTCTGAGCGCCGCCGCTATCGGCTCGCCCTCTATTCCCTGAAACGTCTGTCCATCATATGTAAAATTCACCAGCCTGCCCTCCGGGGTGTCCCCCAGTATCGGGTGAGTTAATATCCTATCCATAGCCATTCCTCCTTTTTGTGATGAAGTGACGGAGCCTTGATTTAATCTGTGAAGCCCGGGCCGCCGATGCTGTAATACCCTTACCGGGTCGCTCCCGCTTAACTCAGCCTGCAGCGGTACTAAGGTGCCGCTTGGGGCGTCACCTAAGGACCGGCGGCCTCGTATTCCCTGTAAGGGTATTACAGCATCAACGGTCCGAGCATTAACATTATTGATTAGGCTCCTGATATCAGCTTCATCCAATAACTCGTCTACTTTATCTTGTGTGGTTAATTAACTTGGTGAAATGGTAAACCCTTGTATCATGCTAGAGTCAATGTACTTGATTTGTTTTTGCAAATTTCGGAATATGTGAAGATTTCTCCATATGTCAGCTTAATTTTATTAAGTATTTTTATAGAAAATAGAATTTGATTAGGTGGTGTGTTACGATACAGTTATATGAGATCAGGAATTGGAGATTATATTATGAAGAAAAAGGATACTTTCAAGATTGGGGAATTGTCTAAGCTTTTTGATATCGGCGTGGATTCTATCAGATATTATGAGAAGGTTGGGATACTGCACCCTGTGAGAAATGACGAGAACAATTACAGGATGTACACCATTGATGACGTCCGCCGTCTTGCGCTTATCCGTGAGCTGCTGAGGCTCAGCTTTTCCACTGACCAGATCCGTGAATATGACGAGGACAGAAATGTCGATAGTACGACATCCCTGCTCAGAGCCGAGCTTGACGTGGTTGACGCTGAGATTGCCAAGCTCAAAGCCACCAGGGACAGTATCCAGAACCGGCTGGACACCATCACATCCCTTTGCAGCCCGGATATACAGGATGAATTTGAGACTATTGTGATAAAGGAGCTTCCAGATCGGAAGTGCGTCATGGTCACTGACGACAATCTTCCTGATGATTATGTCTCCTATTATGTGGTCAAATACATGCAGAGCCATAACACCAGGATTGACACAATAGGTGCCTGCGACTGCTATACCCTTGACATCCCCGGGAGCAATCCAAAGTCCAAGTATTACCGTACCAAGAACGTATTCTTCTTCGCACCATACCTTGAGGACGCCGATTGCAATTATGTACTTCAAGCAGGAAGATATCTCTCCATGACATACAAGGGCGCCCTGACCAAGACAAAGGAACTGCTGCCACAACTCTATACATACGCACAGGATCATCAGCTTGAGATTGCCAGTGACCCTGTTGAAATGTGTCATATAGATGATTATGAGACCAACGATGACAGTGAGTACATAATTGAGCTGCAGCTCATGATAAAATAACCATTTTGCCGCAGCTCATTCTGTTCTCTAAAAATGTAATTACAGATACTCACTCATGAACAGCTCCGTGTCGTATGGGGTTATCACCATTTTATCACGCTCATTCTCCACTGTGTCATTATTCAGATACAACGCAGTGTCAAACACAATGTCAGCGTCCTCCCTGTTGTCCACCAGCACTCCTCTGCCCATGACATTGAGCGCGATAAGATCATAGAGATGCGGCTTCTTCACATTAACCATGGAATAGCATACCGCTGTGACTCCTGAAAGATTACTCTCCAGATTATTGCCACCGGTATTCATGTGTACTCCACTGAGCAACATATTCATGTCACACCAGATAAACTCCCGCTTAACACAGTCAAATATTACAGGGATGCACACCATGCTGCCCGCCGTTAGATCCAGCTTTTGCTCCACCATCTTTGGCTCATATATCTCGCCCGAATTCACATCAGCTCTCTCCATCCATCCAAACATTGCGTGAGGCATGTCCGCATAAGTCTGGCCTGTATAACTGTACACCTGGTACACCACATATCTTGCACCATATCTCACAACGGAATCTACGTCCACATCAAGAAACTCACTGACACCATCACCATCCACAGGACCGCCATTTACAATGTCCCCCGAATGACATGCCTTATATTTCGCAGATTTCAGATTGGTATATGACACGTGCTCCATGTAATTCCAGTTCTCGTCAAATATAGCCGCCGACAGGTCTATGTCGACTCTTCCATCGTCATACGACTCCAAATCACATTTGTCCATATTCGTCCACCATATAAATGCCCTCACAGCATTTGTCTGCGAAGCCATAGGGAGTCTCGAGCCTCTGACTATAGTCTTAAACGCCTTGCTGGCACTTCTCTGGCTGAATGGAACCACATAATTCCTGTAATCATCAGACAGATACACCTTGCCCATAGGCTCCCTCTGTCCATAGATCTTCACAAGGGCATTTTCGCAAATCCGAACAACTTCCTGACAGTACCTCTCATCTATATCTGGCAGATCGTTTCGCTCGCTGTGGCACTTTGCAAGGCTGCCCTTTGGGAAGAACACTCTTACATCCGCCTGCTCAGCTCTGTGCAGGAAATGCTCTCTCACCTGAAGCAGCATCGGTGTCGACACCTTCTCCGCCACAGACGCAAAGCTTCTTATAACAGGCTCTTTATATGTCTCTCTGAGCAGCTGATCCAGTCTCCTTGCCAGTTCACCCGGTCTCTTCACCAGCTCGGCAAGCGCACTTTCATACTCACCATAGGCAAGGTCAAACTCAACCTTTCCTGCAAATGTCTCTATCTTCCTGTTATTTCTCAGCTTGTCAAATGCATTTATCGCCCTGTCATACTCCAGAGTGTATCTGCTGCAGTCAAACTCAGAAGGATGGATCCTCTCTCCAATTCTGATCCATCTCTCCTTATATCTGAGCATATCCTCCTCTATATTCGGACAGCCAGACAGAAGCTCCATGATCATCCTTCTCTGTCTGCGTGAAAAGCTTCTGTATCTAGTATTCTCCGCAAGGCTCACATCGCCATCACTCATGGCAGTCACAAGTCTCAGCACATCAGTTGCAGTCTTTACATATTTCCTGAGCTCACTGACATTTGCCAGAGGCTTCTTCTGCAGATAGAGCGCGGCGATGTATGCAGCATTCTCCTTGTGTGGTATGTTATCAGGCAGCTTCATATTCTCAGTCTCGAATAAATATGCTATATCCTCCCTGTCAGTTCTTGATATGGATGTTCTCGACGTACAGATATTGTCAAATATCTGTCTCACATCGTCCTCGCTTCCAAGCTGCAAAACCTTGACCTTCGTCTCGTCAAAAAGTGGCAGTCTGTCATTTACACGCTTTCTGTGATTCTTTGGATACAGGATACCATCTGACCAGTAATGCACCATCGCATTTATATACAACTCAGAAAAATGTGCATCCATAACGCCCTTAGGGAAATCGGCATACATAGGCATATATACAACATTTGCACCTTTCAGCTTCATAAGCGTAGCTTTGAGTTCAAAGTAAAAATCTGACAGTTCGTTGACACTGTATGTTCTGAGAACGTCAAATACCTCCCTGGAAAATGTATATCCAAGTTCTTCGATGTTCTTCATAATGGTCGTTATGCAACGGTCATTTGCCACCTTTGCAGTACCAATGCCAAGTATCACTTTGTTTTTACGCCTGAGCAATATCTCGTTCATAGCTTTTCTCCTTATTAATGAGGAAACCGGTGGCGGTATGCTTTTACATTTATCATCCCAATTAAGAAGGAACCACCACCATAGCCTCTTTGTGTTTCGCGATAATCAATATATCAAATCGAAACTGTCCAATCAATGAACCGCTAGTTTAAAATGAACATCGTCTCTTGCGATCACGGACTTTGGCTCGTTGCTCTGCGCAAATACAAAAGACACATAGAGTATATGCCGCACTGTTTACTCTATGTGCCTTTTAATTTTATAGTTTTCGCTTTATATAGAAATTACGAATTCATCCCTCAAGCGCGACCTTCACTGCCTTTTTCTTCCTGGGAAGGCAGAGCTGGAGCACCACCGCTATGGTTGCACCAACTGCAGTTCCTGATGACATGAAGTAGTTCAGGAACTGAGGCATTGCATTCACCACATCTGTAGGAATGACTATAGTTGCCACAGCAGCCACGACTGAGATTCCAACGATAAGTGATGATCTCTCGTCAAGCGGCTCACTCTGTATGATCTTGATTCCATTTGATATGAGCAGGATACATACAACCGCAAATACTCCGTTTACGACAGGGGTCGGTATACATGATATGATGGTCATAAGCTTTGGACATACACCGAGTACCATGAGGATCATACCACCTGCAATGATAGCCATGCGGCTTCCAACCTTTGTGATGGCAAGCACGCCGGCATTTGAAGAATAACCTGTCATTGGAGTTCCGCCGAACAGTGAACCAACAAGACATCCAACACCTTCACCTATGGTAGCACGATCTATTCTCTTATCGCTGAGATCCTCACCTGTGATGGCGCTGATCGTCACCCATGTTCCTGTTGTATCGAGGAGCACGATAAGGTAAATGAACATCATGAGTATACAGGACTTAATCTCAAACTTTGGAAGTCCAAAGTGGAAAAACTCAGGCAGTTTGAACCATGCTGCATCGTGTACTGAACTAAAGTCCGCAGCTCCCATCGCTGCTGCAACCACTGTTCCGGCAACCAGTGCAAGTATTACGGATACCATGTGAAGTATCCTGTTATGCTTAAGCTTGTACTGGAGTATCATACATACGATGAGCACTCCTGCAGCAGTAAGCCCTGATGCTACATTTGCACTTAAGTTTCCATCTGAGCTTGCTATTCCCTTGGCCGCTGTAGGTGTCAGCGATATTCCAACTATAAGTATGATGATACCACCGATAAATGGAGGTATTGCCTTTCTCACAAATTTCGAAAAGCCCTTAAATATACCCAGCAATACGATCATGATCGCTCCGGGTATCAGACTTCCTATCATTGCACTGACTCCCATGGTCGCGCCTATCGTACACATAGCTCCAAGCGGTACATACGATGGTCCCTGTATGATAGGGTACTTCATGAAGAATCCCGCCTGCAATATAGTTGCAATTCCACATGCAAAGAAACTCATCTGAAGGAAAAATGATAACTCTCCTCCTGCCAGTCCTATCGCCGCTCCAAGTATCAACGGCATGATATACAGATCCATTGACAACACGTGCTGCATTCCGAGAAATGCCGCCTTGCCACAGCTTATCTTCTCATTTACGCCAACTATGAGCTGGCTGTCATTTTCTATTATCTTCTTATCTTCCATATAAACGCGCCTCCTTATCTGCTGTCACATAATCCGCATTTTCATCCTACAATTTATCTGCAAGCTGCTTTCTGAGAATTACAAGCTCGCTGTTTATTTCATCTATCAGGCTTCTCTCATCTATACCGCAAGCGAACTTTCCGCCCTGATATACTACCTTTCCATTTACTATCGTTGTATCGATATTTTCCTCGGATGACGCATATACGACCGTCGCCTTTGCATCATGCATAGGTGCCGACTTCAAATGATTAGGGTCAAATATTATTAAGTCCGCATTCTTGCCAGACTCCAATGTTCCCAGCTTGTCAGCCATTCCTATTGCCTTTGCTCCCCCTGCCGTCGCAATGTGTATGATATCATCTGCGCTGATGACTGCCGCATCTCTGTGTATTCCCTTCTGTATGAGAGCTGCCAGCTTCATACTCTCCAGCATGTCCGTACTATTGTTGGATGCCGCACCATCCGTTCCTATAGATACATTTACCCCTGTAGCAAGGCTTTCCGGAATAGGTGGTATTCCTGAACCAAGATAAAGATTAGGTGCTGGATTGTGGCTTATCGACACTCCATATTTTGCAAATCTCTCTATGTCATGAGGTGTGAGGTTTACGCAGTGGACTGCCAGGAATTTGTCTGTCAGGAATCCGATCTCCTCAAGCATATCCACTATATCCTTGCCGTAATATCTTCCACACATCTCATTGTCGACCTCGGTCTCCTTGATATGCATTGAATATCTCACGTTCTCGCTGAGACAATACTCAAGCATCTCCTGATAGCCTTCCTTCGTGGTCGACCATGTAACATCCGGACCAGTCCATATCGAAAGCATGTCATTTTCTTTATATGCTTTCTTCAGTGCATCCACTTCCTTCATGGCCTTGCCAACAGGCTCAAGGAAGCACTTCGGCATTCCGTATTCCTCTCCGGTATCCTGAAATGTTCTGATAAATACACTACGGATACCCGTTGATACCATTCCCTCTATACAGGAATGAGCCAGTTCAGAATCCTGATTGGTGTAGAAGAACTCACTCATGGTCGTACATCCACTCTTTATTGCCTCCATACATGCAAGCTGTGCTGCCAGCTCATGCTGATGTGGTGTCATATACTGTCCATATGGGAGTGCTGAAAGATTCAACCACTCTATCAATCTGTGATCAGCTCCAAGACCTTTCAGGAAAGACTGGAATATATGTATATGTGTATCTATAAATCCCGGAAATACCACCTTGCCCTCGGCATCTATCACACGTCCGGCGCCCTCACATTCCTGAAGCTCCTCCGGTGTCAGCTCATTCATTTCCTTTATCAGAGTTATCTTCTCTCCCTCTATTCCTATGATTCCCTTCGCATACACTTTTCTGTCCTCATCCATTGTGTGTATCTGCGCATTTTTGATTATCAGATCATAACTCTTCATAGCTCATTCCTCCTGACTTTGAATATCCACTAAAAAAGGAGTCCTTCCCCGGCAGTGTGTGTTAAAATGTTCCACACAAACTACTTTTGAAAAGACCCCTTTGTCCTGTTCTAAATTTTCTTGTATTACATTTTCATTTTCCGCGGTATAAACAAAAAAGGAACCAAATAGCTATCTGTTTTGGTGTTAAGGAAAACAGATAAAACTTTTGGTTCCTGATGGCTCGTATCTTAGCACTATCCCGTCAAATGGTCAATACTCATAACCTCTGTTGTTATATTTTTATTTTTTTAAAGGACTTTACCTTAATATCTTATGTTTATGCCATTTTTGCTTAATATTTTAAGGTAAAGAAAAAGCCTGAACCCCTTGATTTTCCTTAGGTTTCAGGCTTTTAATTTAATGCCGGCGACCGGAATCGAACCGGTACGGGAGATTAGTCCCGCAGGATTTTAAGTCCTGTGCGTCTGCCAGTTCCGCCACGCCGGCATTCTGCACCTTATTAAAAGGTTTAGAAAACTACTATAATCACAACAATTAAGATCTTTCCGCCAAATGAATTGTTCTTCATATAATCCACCTCTCTCTTTTATAATAGCCATCCAAGTATCTTTTTATTTACCGGACAGTCCATCATACGTAACTTCGCATATTGCACTGCCATCAAGTATAAATACTATCTTCGCCTTAGCCTTTTTGCCTATCTTATCATAAAGTCTTCCAGCACTCATCGATTTTCCCTTGACTGTATAAGAACTATTTGCCACATAACCAACCTTGCCGAGGCCTTTGATTTTCACCTGTATTGCTTCCTGATCATATTCATTATCAGGTTCCTTAACCAGTTTCACCTTCATGCCCTTTTTCATATACTCGTTTCCATAGTAGTGATTGCATCCCGCAATCGTAAAATACTTCTTACTAATAACTTATGTCTCCTTTCAGATTTGGTAATTTATCGCTTAACCGATTTCATTTCCCTGCTTCTGAGCCCAGATTATCATAAGCCATGTACGGAAATTCTCCCACCGCGCACTTTGGGGACGTTCCTTCTGTCTTGAAGAGTGTCCCTCTGTCACAAGGAGTGTCACCTGTCTTAATCGTGACACAGGGACACTCCTCATTACAAAAGGAACGTCACCTCTATTACAATAAAACAAAGAGCTGCGCTTCTTTAATGAAACGCAGCTCTTATGCTTATATTTTTATTATAAAGACGAAATGCACTGTGAATATGCCCCAATATTTAGTCAACAACACATTCCACAACAGCACAAGGCGGAATATTCAGCTTTAAAACATTATCCTTGATGACTGCCGTATGCTCGGTAATGCTCACCCTGTCGGGACAGTCGAAGTCGTTATAGCTGTGCGCCTCGTTTGTAAGTATCCTGCACGAAACCGATGATGCTTTAAATCCGAAAATGCTGCATTCAACAGCAGCCTCTTCAGTAAGCGAACAGTTTGCGGCGGTAACGGTCATACTCTTTTCGTTCACCGATGCGGAAACCGAGATCATCGGAGCATTTTTGCCTTCCGACATATTTTCGTTCTGCGTATAGCAGTAAACTGCCTCGTTGTTTTGGTGTGTTTTAAAAAGGTCGAAAACGTGATATGTAGGCGTTTTTATCATCTTATCGTCCTCTGTAAGAATGACCGATTGGAGAACATTCACCGCCTGTGCAAGGTTTGCCATTACAACACGGTCGCTGTGTCTGTTAAAAACATTCAGCTCTATTGCAGCAACGATAGCATCACGCATAGTATTCTGCTGATATAAAAATCCCGGGTTCGTACCCTCTTCTACCTTATGCCAACAGCCCCACTCGCCTATTACAAGTCCTATTTTCTTTTCGGGATCATAGCGATTCATTATCTCCGAATGTCTTGTGATAAGCTCATCGGAAAAGTTCGCTGCAGCGATAGTTTTATAATAAAGCTCATCGTCAAAATCGGTGGCTGATTCCATTTCGGGCCATACGGGCATCGTATAATAATGCAGGTCGATAGCATCAACATTATTGCTGTCAAGATTTTTCATCATGACTTCTGTCCAGTTATAGTCGGCAGAGCTTGGACCGCAGGCTATTCTGTAAAGTCTGTTTCCCGAATAATTGTGGCAGAACGTCTGATACCTTTTATAAACGTCGGCGTAATATTCGGGACGCATATTTCCTCCGCAGCCCCAGTTTTCATTGCCGACACCGAGGTATTCGAGTTTCCACGGCTCGGCTCTGCCGTTCTTCTTTCTCTGCTCT
>NC_021018.1:603952-607522 GCF_000210595.1 Coprococcus sp. ART55/1
ATTCTATCCATTCGGACATTTCACGAACACTGCCGCTGCCAACATTGACGTTTATATAAGGCTTGCAGCCAACAAGCTCACAGAAGCGCATAAATTCGTGTGTACCGAAAGAATTATCCTCCGTAACTCCGCCCCAGTTCGTGTTCACGATCTTTCGGCGCAAGGCTTTTTCACCGATACCGTCCTGCCAGTGATATTCTTCCGCAAAGCAGCCGCCGGGCCAGCGGAAAACGGGAGCTTTTATATTTCTGAACGCCTCGATGATATCATTCCTTATTCCGTCTGTATTCGGAATAGGTGAATTTTCACCCACATATATACCGTTGTAGATACATCTTCCGAGATGCTCGGAAAAATGTCCGTATATCTCGGGAGAGATATGTCCGAGCCTGTCGTCTGCATTTATTACTATTGATATTTTTTTCATATTATACCTCCGCCGCATACTGAATTATTATATTATCATATATAAGTCATTGACTTTGGTATTGCAATGACTTATAACATTATTATACTAACCGTTCGTACTTTGAGGTGATGATATGATAAGTATAAACACAGTCTGTCAGAACGTAAGACACAAAGGGAATTTTGAAATATGCAGACCGGATGGTTCGGGAGATAATCTTCTTGTTATCTTCAAGACCTCCGCTGTTCTGATACAAAACGGTGAAGAAATAACCGTTTCTCCCGACAGTCTCATTTTATACAGCAAGGGAACAATGCAGCATTACAAAACTCTGTGCGGAAGTTATGTTAATCACTTTGTCCATTTTGATACGGACGATACCGAGCTTATGAATGGGATAAAAACTGACACGCTTATCACCTCGGCGGATATTCCTGCAATTGAAGAGTTGCTTACGATATTATGCCGTGAAAATGTAGCCGGTTCGACCAACAGGAAACAGTACGAAAATATGCTTATGCAGATGATACTTATGAAAATATCCGAAAGCAGCATAAATCCTGACAGCGATAAAAGCCGCATTTCCGCTCTTGAAATGCTCCGCACCGATATTTACAGCAATGCAGGGAGCTACAGCAATATATATCAGCTTGCTGAAAAAATGAATCTGAGTCCGTCATATCTTCAGGCAATATACAAACGGAAATTCGGGATAAGCTGCTATGAAGATATTTTATCCGCAAAGATCAAGACAGGACAATATTATCTTTCGACCACCGATATGACCGTTAAGGAAATATCCGACCTCTGCGGATACGGAAATGAGATATGCTTTATGAAGATATTCAAAAAAAGAACAGGGATCACACCGAGTGAGTACAGGAAAATTTCCAAGAATGATAATTTGAAAAACAACTTTATATGGTAAGGAATAAACTTTTATGATGAATTTTTTTGAACATTGCGCGGATATTGCTTCGGTTGGCATAATTGTTGACTTTACGGAAGATACGGAAACATATATCGTCGGCTCTCCTGCAGATATTAAGACTTGGGCGTACAGCGGCTGTCCCCGAAAAGCTCCGACAGGAATTATGTGGCACAGCAACAAACTTGGCAATCTCGTCAAGGATATAATCATCCGGCAATGCAACATTTGCAAATTCATCAAGCATGAATGTCACATGAATCGGTAATCTGCCACCGCAATTGAAATCTGCCTGATAATATAACTCCTGGAATATCTGTGTATATAACATTCCGATAATGAAGTTATATGATTTATCACTATCTGGAATTACACAGAACAGAGCTGTCTTTGTTTCACCATCCCCATTTACTCCTATCCCTATTTCAGGCAGATTAAGATCATCCTTTGAAAGCAGCCTGAGTACCTGTTTATTTTCAAGAAATGCCAGTCTGGAATTTGCACTGATAATAATAGAACGAACGGTATCTCCGGCACCTCTCATACATTTGTTATACTGCTTTACCGCCGGATGATTAGCTCCAAGAGGATTGTTCTCCTGTAAAAACTTCATTCTTGTATCCAGTTTTGACGGCTTACCCTGCTTTCTCCCAGAACGGATCAGATGGGGTGGCACCTTTAGGTGTCGTGTTGGCAATCAGGCAACATCTGCTTCCTGCAAAGCCATTGCTTCTCTTGCAATCAGAGCCTTTACAAGCTCCTCCTGCGTATGCTTTGCGTTCTCTGCGGGCATTGCGTTGACAACGAAAATGGTGCCGCCGATTCTCTCTACAAAGCCGGTTTTCATATCCTCCACGGTCATCACCTCCCTCCGTAAAAATAGGGGCGTCCGTTTCCGAACGCCCCGTTACCAGCCGAAAAAGGATTATTCCTTTTCATAGATTGCCTTGAGTGCTGCGTAAAGATTTCTGCCCTCGTCCTCCGTGAGCGTGATACCCTTCCCGCAGCGCTCGTGGTTCGGATGCTACTCTTGAATGTCCAGCTTGGCGGCATTGCCGTTCCCAATCATTTCTGCCCCGACGATGTTTGGATTGTTCTTTTCGGGCGGCTGCTCTGTCCTCCCGTTCCTTGCGCTCCTACGCTTCCTTGATACTGAAAAGCTCCTTGACCTTCTTCACAAAGACCTCCACCAGCTTTGGAAAGTGTTCCAGTGCCTGCAAAAACGGCTGGCATTTTTCTTTGAGCCGGTCATACCGTTCCTGCAATCGTTCCACGGCAGAGGACGCATTGAAATACTGTCTTTGATAGTATGAAACGCTGCTTGCAGCTCCTTTCGCATTTCCTGCAAAGCTCGTTGTATTTCTTCCTGCCACGCTCATCAAGAAAGAACGCCAATTCTTCCTTGAGGTATTTCGGCATACGGGGCATAGCGAGCACCTCCTTTTCACTGCCGATTTGCTCCCGAAACGCAGAAATGCCCAAAACCTCTCCGAACTGTCATTTTTCTGGGCGATTTTGGGCGTTTTCTTTCGATATGAGCGGCTTTGTTTTAGCGGCGGTATCCTTTACCGCCAACCATTCAAAAGCCGCTGTTTGTCGCTTCCGGGTAACAAAAAAGCGCCGTATCGCTACGACGCTTTTGTCTTGCTCGGAAGATGGAGCAAGGGAACGCTATTCAATTATCTGTTGTACTTTTTCTTTCTGCTGACAACCGTTGTGCCAATGGCTGCACCGCCGCTGACAAACGCAAGGCAATCCACAAAGCAAGGTTGCTTGTATCGCCGGTCTGCGGAGATTTGGAATCGTCCTTCAGCTTCGCCGTTACGGTGTCGGCTTTTTTGATTTCCTTTGTACCGTCCTTGTCGCTGTAATATTTACCACAGCCTTCGCAGTACCAGTACTCGATATTGCCCTCGGTGGTCTTGGTCGCCGCAGTTGCCTGGAAGTGCTTTAAGTTGGTGTGGTTCTTCGCATCAAGCTCACCGTATTCCGCACCGCAGACTTCGCACTTTGCCTTGTCCTTGCAGGTCGCTTTCCCGCCGGTGTGCTCAGTCAGCTTCTTGCCGCAATAATCACACTTGTGGTCTTTGTTATCGTCTGCACACTCGCTGATTATATAATCGCAGATATCACATTTGTGGTCTTTGTTTGCATCGATGCAATTCTCCGTTTGCGTGCCTGCAGAGCATCCGTCAACGGTGCAGGTGCGGGTATGGGCGCCGTCTTCGTTGGA
>NC_021018.1:608135-648864 GCF_000210595.1 Coprococcus sp. ART55/1
CCCAAGCGGTTCGGAAGATCCGCCGCAAAGCGTGCATGTCCTTCCGCTTGTGCAAGTCGCCGTTCCGCTCCATATGTGTGACTCCCAGTAATCCCATGTATTATCACACACCGTGCATGTAAGATCGCATCGATGCCATTTATCATTTGCGTATTGACGAGTCACCCTTACCGTTTGTCTCTGGCCGCATTTAGTACATAACGCAATATCCGCCGCATATGCCGTCATAGGCATAACAGCCAGCATCAGGCACAGTATGAGCACAACGCTCAAAATTTTCTTATTCATATAGTCTCCTCTCCTTTGCTGTCCTTTGACAGCTTAAAGTCATATTTCATTTCCAACATGGCGAACAGCTTATACATTACCTCGGTGGCGATTGCCTTGATATCCAGTGATTGAATAAAGGCAAGCACCTTTGCCTGCTCTGCCTCCGGTACCCGATACACCCGCATAGCCGCCGTCAAAAAGCGGCTGAGCTTGCGTTCCAACGGAAAATGAATATCACATTTTCTCGCCATATAGCTGCGCATCAGTCCCGCCGTGCCGATTTCCATCTCGTAAAAGTCGCTCTCGGTATCATCGGGAAATTTTTCACCAAAAATCTGTTTCAGCTCTGCTGTGGTATGCAGGTAAATATATTCCGATGTTTCGGGCAGGGAGTAGGCTTCGATGTAGATTTCCCGCAGGTTCTCGTTCAACTCGGTCAGTGTCAGTTGAATCGCCGTTTCCACCGCATAAGCGTAAACCGGCGGCAGCTTGCTGTCTGCAATGCTTCTTGCCACGCCGAACTGTCCGCCGAACATCGTTTCGGTCAATTCCAGCAAAATTCTGTCCTTGGTAGGATACAAATTCAAATAGCTTCCTCTTGCAACACCTGCTTCATCCACAATCTGACTGACAGAGGTGTTTTTATACCCCTGCTCCAAAAAGAGACGGACGCACACGGTCAGTATTTTCCTCTTTGTTTCACTGCTGTCTCTCCGCAAATATATCACCTCTATTTGAGCATCCTAGTACGCATACTAATAATATCATAACAAGTGCAAAAAGGCAAGTGGAATTTGAAACTTTACCTCCGTAAATTGTGACATTTCCGCAAACGCTGGCTTCTTCCATTACTCACGGAACTTTATGACTTATTGAATACTGCCTGAAAAGGAAAAGCCGCCATCTGTTGTTCATCCTCTGCACCCACAGCATTTGATTTTCCGCTTTGAGGGCTTCCGTTACGCCCTCTTTTTCGGAAAGCTGCTTTACCAGCCGAGAAAATATTGCTTCTCCGGCTTTCTGCACGGATTGCTTGCGGTGATAATAGAAGTTCTTTTCCAATTGTGCAAAGCACTTGACATTTCATTAAGGGATTTTTTTGATGATGATAATAAGGTTCCAATCAATGATCCACTGTCAACCAGAATATATAGACTCAACTCTGTACAAAGAGAGGCATTACTCGCCTTTCTAAATACTATAGATTAAGAAATTACAACGAAAAACACAGCACCATATAGATAACTCCCACTCATCTACATAGTGCTGTGTTTTAATTTTATATTTAATATCTTCTGCCTAGCGCCGTTTAAAAAAACACCATCTGCATTTTGAAAAAACACCAATTAATCGCCACAAAGTCATTAAATTATGGAAAATCACATCATTTTACATACATTTATGATTTTATTGCTATGTAACGCATTTGGCTTAAAACCTCAGTTTTTATGCGGTCTCAGCGGCTTCTAGTCCCACTTATAAGGTGTGAGCTGATAAACGTAATAATTGAGCCAATTCGCATACAAAGTATTCGCGTGGCATCTCCACTTCTTCACTGGTTTCTTTTCCGGGTCGTTGTCTGGATAATAGTTCACCGGAATCTGTGGATTCAGGCCCTTGCCAAGGTCTCTGTGGTACTCCTGGTCAAGGGTCAGCACGTCGTACTCAGGGTGTCCTGTGACAAATATGTTCTTGCCGCCGTCACCGATTATGAGGTACGGGCCAGCCACATCTGACTCGGCTACGATCTCAAGGTGATCATTGTTTACAATGTCCTCCTTGGACACACCGGTATATCTTGAATGTGGCACGTAAAATACATCGTCGAAACCGCGGACTAGCGGTGTTCTCTTGTGGAAGGTGTGATGTTCGTATATGCCTGACAGTTTCTGCGGAAGGTCGAACTTCTGCACACCGTATCTGTAGTAGAGTCCCGCCTGGGCGCCCCAGCAAATGTGCATGGTCGATGTGACATTTGTCTCGGACCAATCCATGATCTCGCGGAGTTCATCCCAGTAGTCAACATTCTCAAATTCCATCTTTTCAACAGGTGCTCCGGTTATGATGAAACCGTCCCATTTGCGGTTCTTTACGCTGTCAAAATCCTCGTAGAATCTGTCAAGGTGTCCCTTTGTCACGTTCTTGGACTCGTAGGACATGGTTCTAAGAAGCGTGATGTTCACCTGAAGTGGGGTGTTTGACAGGCTTCGCATGAGCTGCAGCTCTGTATCCTCCTTCAGCGGCATGAGGTTGAGTATCAGGATGTCAAGGGGTCTTATGTCCTGGCTGTGCGCCCTTCCTGTTCCCATGACAAATATGTTCTCGTCCTCCAATGTTTTCTTAACCGGCAGATCATCATCTATTCTTATCGGCATCTCTATTCATTCCTTTCCATTTACTACAGTTACTCCTACTGTCCAATCAATTCTAAGAAATCCTCCTCAGATATGATAGGCACATCAAGGCTTTTTGCCTTCTTGTTCTTGGATGATGTAGAATTCACATCGTTATTTATAAGATATGAGGTCTTGGCAGATACAGAACCTGTAACCTGACCTCCTCTGCTCTCTATCAGTTCCTTGAGCTGATTTCTGTTGTCAAAATGGGTGAGCGAACCGGTTATGACGAACACCTTGCCCGCCAGATCCTGCTCCGTATCAGAAACCTCATCCACAAACGTAAGCTCAGCCATCAACCTATCTATGATAGCACAATTCTTCTCATTTTCAAAGTATCTGACTATATCCTCTGCTATAACCTGACCGATTCCGTCTATCTCAACGTATGCTGACACATCTGCCTTCTTCATGGCATCCATATCATTTGCAAAATGCTTTGCCATGAGCTTGGCTGTCGCCTCTCCGACATTTGCAATGCCGAGACCATTGACAAGACGCCACATGTTCGTCTGTCTGGATGCGTCCACCGCAGCCACAAGCTTGTTGTACGACTTCTCGCCAAATCCCTCAAGTTCAACTATATGTTCTCTGTGAGCCGCAAGCTTATACAGATCAGGAAGCTCCTCGAGGATCTTCTCATCTATGAACTTCTCTATGGTCGCCTCTGAGAGTCCGTCTATATTCAACGCATTTCTGGACACATAGTGTGAAAATGACTTGAGTTTCTTCGCAGGGCAGAACTGGTTTGTGCAGTACAGAGTCTCAACTCCTGACGCTGCACCGCCTTCCTCCCTCACTATCTCAGTCTCTCCTCCGCATGCAGGACACGCAGCCGGTATGACCACGTTACCGCTCATGGTTAGATTCCTTGCAATCTGCGGAATGATCATATTCGCCTTGTATACTGCAATCTCATCACCTTCGCCAAGCGCCAATGACTTAAGTATGCTGACGTTGTGTATGCTGGCACGGCTGACTGTTGTTCCCTCGAGCTCCACCGGGTCAAATACAGCAACCGGGTTGATGAGTCCAGTTCTTGATGGACTCCACTCCACATAGCGGAGGTGGGTGATTGCCTCCTCATCCGCCCATTTGAACGCCATGGCATTTCGCGGGAACTTGGCTGTGGTTCCCAGGCTCCTTCCGTATGCCAAATCATCCAGCATGAGTACCAGACCATCCGATGGGAAGTCATTCTCCGTTATCTTCTCTGAAAATTCCCTCACCTTATCAGGAAGTGCCGCCGAGTCTGTCAGGTAGTGTTCTACCACGGTAAATCCCTGCTGCTCCAACCAGTCAAGCTGATATTTGAATGAATTGTGGAAGTCCACATCCTCACCGTCCACTAAATTAAAAGCGAAGAAATGTACATTTCTCTCTTTTGTTATCTTGTTATCGAGCTGTCTCACTGAGCCGCTGCACAGATTTCGCGGGTTCTTGTACTTAGATTCCGCATCCGTTATCTTCTCATTTATCGCATTGAAATCCGAGTATTTGATGACCGCCTCGCCTCTGATCGTCAGCTTGCCCTTGTACGGGATGTGATGAGGTACATTTGCAAATACCTTCGCATTGTTCGTGATGACCTCGCCTATCTCACCATTTCCACGGGTAACCGCTTTTATCATCTCTCCGTTCTCATATGTGAGAACAACTGTGAGTCCGTCCATCTTCCAGGATATTACGCCCTTCTGACCGCCAAGCCATGACGCAAGAGCACCTACATCCTTTGTCTTATCAAGTGAGAGCATTGGATGCTCGTGAGCCTCCTTTGGCAGCTCACTTACAACCTCATATCCTACCTTGACCGTCGGGCTGTTGCTCATGACCATCCCGGTCTCTTTCTCCAGAGCATTCAGTTCATCGTACAGAGCATCATACTCCAGATTGCTCATGATCTCTGTATCTTCCATATAATATTTCTTTGCAGCATCGTTGAGCTGCTTTACAAGTTCTTTAATTCTGGCTATCTTGCCATTATCGTTATTGCCACTGATGTCATTATTTTCTTTAATATTTTCACTGGTATTTCTACTAATATCTTCCATACACACCCCACAAAAATCCTATATACACTCTCTACTACATCCCCACTATCCGTCTCAGCTCTGCCTCTTCCTCGCGGCTGAGCTCCCTTAACTCTCCAGGTCTCATATTGCCAAGCTTCACGTTGCAGACCCTGACTCTCTTCAGGTTCACTACCCTGTAGCCCAATGCATCACACATTCGTCTGATCTGCCTGTTGAGACCCTGTGTCAGCACTATCATGAATGATCTGTCATCTATCTTTCGCACCTTACATTTCTTTGTCACTGTATCAAGTATAGGCACTCCATCCGACATCTTCCTGATGAAGTCCTCTGTTATCTCACGGTTCACCCGCACTCTGTATTCCTTCTCGTGGTTGTTCACCGACTTCTGGATGGCATTTGACAGGTCACCATCATTTGTCAGAAGAAGCAGACCCTGGGAGTCCTTGTCCAGCCTTCCCACGTACTGAAGTCTGATCGGATAATCTATGTGATCAAATATATTGTCTGGATCAGCCTTACTCGCTGTACAGGTAAGTCCTATCGGCTTATTATATGCCAGGATCACTGTCCTATCCTTCTGCTGAACCTTCCTGCCCATGAATGTCACCACATCCCCGGGCATGACCTTCTGACCCATGACTGCAGTCTCTCCGTTGATCGTAACCTTTCCATTCTCTATATGTGTATCCGCAGCGCGCCTTGAGCACACGCCCGCCTCACTGAGATATTTGTTAAGTCTTATTCCATCCGCCATAATCTTTCCTCTGTTATTATTTTCCTATATTGTTAATACATATCTCACATTCTAATTTCTGGTCAGCATACACCATGTATCAGCCAGACCAAGGCCAGTAAATTCTAACCAATATGCAGAACCATCATACCATTTATTTTTCATTTTGTGAACCATTCATCACACCATGTATAACCCACAGCAAAGATTCAGTTAAATTAATTTTGTAAAAGTCCTTGATTTTTTTTATCAATTAATGTATATTTAAACAAACGCAAAGGTGTGTTTCTTCGGAAACGCACCTTTTTTTATTTTAGGAAAAGGAAGTGCATATTATGGATAACATCGACAGAAAAATCATTCATCTTTTACAGGGCAACGCCAGAACGCCACTCAAGTATCTGGCCAGCAAAGTCTTCCTTTCTTCGCCGGCAGTTTCAGCAAGAATAGAGAGGCTTGAAAAAGCAGGAATACTGACCGGGTATCACGCAAGCATCAACCATGAGGCTCTCGGATATCACATCACAGCATTTATACACATGGCTCTTGATCCAAAACAGAAGCCAACCTTCTATCCATTTGTTGAAGCATGTCCAAATGTACTGGAATGCAACTGTGTGACCGGCGCGCACTCCATGCTCATGAAAGTCTGCTTTCCTAATACCATGGATCTCGACTCATTTATCGGACAGCTCCAGAGATTTGGCAGCACAGAGACACAGATAGTATTCTCCACACCGGTTCCTACCAGAGGGGTTTTGATCGACACAGATACTATAGACTCTTCAGAGGCTATGTAAATCTCATACAGTGATAATATAAAACGCAGGCATAAAGCCTGCGTTTTCTTTAATTATACATATTCTGGAACTTTCTAAATGTCTCATCCGTTCTAAGCAGATAATCATTGTTTTCTTTTACATGTTCATATATCGCCTGTATATCACCAGATGAGTTGATGGTGTTGATATACGAGCTCTCCTTGTCAGACAAAGCCGAATTGTTGATCTTGTAGCTTCCATCTGACTGTTTCGTCACATATAACGACCTTATATCGAGCGGTTCCGAGTTGACATCCTTTATCATCAGATTGGATAATTCGTACACGATATACGAATCTGCGGTATATCCGTTGGCTATATAACAGGTGGTCTTGTTGTACGCCGTTATATACTCCGCTGCTATCTCAATGCTCTTCATGTCGTCAAATTCCGACGGATCTGTGACCAGTCTCTGAAGTGTCGTCTGATCTGCCTTTGTTCTCGCCAAAAGATAATTGTTCACTAGCTGATTTATCTCATCGATCGTACACAGCCTGTAATTTGCTCCGTCTGGTATCTCCAGTCTCACCGTGTTATCTCTTCCGGTTATGTTCTCTGTGAACAGCTTATCGTTTATAAAAAATACATACACATAGACTCCGACAAGTATCAGAAATACCGCCCACAGCAAGGCAAGAACACCACCAGAGATCCCACCATGTCTGGATCTTCTTCGGCCTTTCCGCGTCTTTGCCTTCTCTTCGGCAAAATAATCGTCATCGCCATACAGCTCTTCATCATCGAACATATCTCCGGTATCCGGTGCATCATCCATATCCTCAGGATCTTCTATGACATAATCCTCATACGGCCTTTTCTGTCTCGCCGGGGTCTCCTCAACCTCTGAAGCTCCGCCGAGCTCTGAGTTATCAGCCAGCTCCGAATCTTCACTGTCATCTAAGTCATCATCTAATCCCGAGTCTCCACTGTCATCCGATTCATCGTCTGACTCCGGATCTTCACCGTCATCTAAGTCATCATCTGTCTCTGAATCTCCACCGATCTCTGATTTCCCATCCAACTCCGGCTCTTCATTTTCTATATTCTGTTCTTCCGCTTCCAAATTCTTTTTCTTCTTCATCACTGCATATCATCCTTTTACGAAATAAATATCAGAGTATAAAAAAGCGTACCAGGGCGGAGTCGAACCGCCCGTCATGGCTCCGGAGGCCATTGCCGTATCCGATTGGCTACTGGTACACAGTTGGTATGATACTACAAAAAACTCACTTTGGCAAATAAAAAAACGTCCCCGCACTTATATGCGGGAACGCTTTGAATTCTCTTGTGTCACTAAATAATTACATAGTTACCGAAACGAATTTTACTATAAATAAGAGTGCAATAATCGTCACTACGATATCCTGCTTCTTATACTTGCCTGTGAACAGTGTGATAAGAACATATGTGATAGCGCCAAGACCGATACCATTTGAAATAGAGTATGTCAGTGGCATCATAAGGAATGTCACGAATGCAGGAACTGCTGAGCGCATATCCTCCATATCAACCTTTGCAAAGTTCTTAGCCATAAGTACACCTACGAAGATAAGTGCTGGTGCTGTTGCACATGATGGAATGATGTTGGCAACAGGGCTGAGGAACAGACATACTGCAAAGCAGATTGCTGTAACCAAACTTGTAAGACCTGTTCTACCACCTGCAGCGATACCTGAAGCTGACTCTACAAATGTTGTACATGTTGATGTACCGAGAATAGCTCCTGATACAGTACCTATAGAGTCACATATCATACACTCGTCAAGCTTCATTGGGTCACCCTTCTCGTCAAGCATATTAGCCTGGGAAGCTGCACCATAGAGAGTTCCGATGGTATCAAACATATCTACCAGACAGAAGCTGACAACAAGCATGATTGCTGAGAACACACCGCCGATATACTCAGCAGAGAATGCATCCTTCCATGCCTGTCCCTGGAACACTCCGAGGAATCCGACTGAACCGAAATCCTTGAATGACTGTCCGATCGATGAGAAATCAAAGTTAGGTGCCTGAAGCATCATAACATAATATAATACTGTAGATGCAAGGATACCTATGATAATGTTACCCTTTACATTAAGCTTTGCAAGGATCGCAATTATTATAAATCCTACAAATGCTACTATAGGAGGTGCGATCTGTGCAATAGCCTCCTTTGTGCTACCAGCGCTTGTGATCACACCGTGGAAATCAAAGAACTGAACAAATGTATATGGGTTGTCCTGGATAAGTGTTGCATTCTTCAGTCCGATAAGAGCTATGAACAGACCAATACCTGCCGGAATTGACTTCTTAAGGCACTCAGGCATTGCAACTGCAATGTACTTTCTGAGTCCTGTCACTGAAAGGATCAGGAATACGAGACCTGATATCAATACTATTACCAGACCTGCCTGATAACCTCTGATAACACTCACACCTGCAAATGCTGCACCAGCTACGAAGATAGTACAGAAGAATGAGTTAAGTCCCATTCCGCAGGCCTGTGCAAATGGCATGTCCGCGAGGAACGCCATGAGAAGTGTTCCCACTATTGCAACAAGAATAGATGCGATGAATACAGCATTCCATACTGTACCAAGCTCACCAGCCATGTCTGGAACTGCCCCTGCCAGCCAGCCATTGCTGCCTTCTCCTGCAACCTGATTTGGATTGACCAGAACGATGTATGCCATGGCGAAGAATGTTGTAAGTCCTGCCATGATCTCGGTCTTGATTGTAGACCCACGCTCTGAGATTTTGAAGAATTTGTCCATGATTACTCTCCTTTTCTCGTTTTAGTATAATATAAACAAATACTTATCCATTCTATATCACTTAATGATACTTTTTCAACTACTTTTAAATAATTTCTTAATGTTCCTTACAAAAATTAAATAACATATAAACAAATAATAAAATAGTCCGGCCGGGTATTCCCCAATCGGACTATCGTATATATGTATTACTCTGTACTATTTTACTTTTTTGACAACAAGACCTCTCACTACTTTATATCTTGAACCTGATATCTTAACTATACCGGTAACTTCTGTGGCGATCTTGCCCTTCTTCACATAGTAGTTCTTGTGATTCTTAGGACTCTTTACTATTCCCGTCTTGCCTGACTGGAATACACCCTTGTAGATATAGCATTTAGCACCTGTTGTGGTACTCTTGAAGAAGCCTGTATAACCTGACTGGATTATACCTTTCTTTACATAGTAATACTTCTTATTCTTGGTGCTTCTGACAAGGGCTGTCTTGCTCTCTGCAAATTTGCCCTTTATTATGAGACACTGCTGTCCCTTTGAATTTCTGTAGAAACCTGTGTAAGCTGTATAAATCTTGCCATTCTTTACAAGATATGTTTTTCCCGTCTTAGGGCTCTTTACAAGTCCCTTGTATCCTGTCTTTACCACGCCATTTACAACATAGTAGTTGACTCCGGCACTCTTGACAAATCCTGTGTAATTCTCCTGAACCACGCCCTTCTTATAGAAGTAGGTCTTTCCATTCTCCTTCACAAGACCATTCTTGCTTGTATCAATAGATGGAGTTGGGTCTGGTGTCGGATCTGGATCCGGTGTTGGATCTGGATCCGGTGTTGGTATTGGATCTGGTGTTGGATCCGGGTCCGGTGTCGGATCTGGGTCTGGTGTTGGATCTGGGTCCGGTGTTGGATCCGGATCCGGTGTCGGTGTGATATCCGCATCCTTGTAGAGATATGCGTCATCCCATGTTCCCCATGCCTTACCTGATGCGGTTGCTCTCATTCCGACAACAACCTCTGTTGTCTCTTCCACTGTAAATCTGATCTCAGGATGCTGCCATATCTTCCATCCCTGTGGAACTGCTGAAGCTGATGCAAGCTCTGTGTCTCCTGCCTTCGCATATACCTCGTATACATCATTGTCTCCATTTGCACCGCCCTGGATATATGCGCTGAACACATACTCGCCCGACTCAAGTGTGATGGTCTGATACATGTCATATGTGAAATCTGAAGCATTGTAGTAATGTGCACAGTATGCTCCGTTTCTGTAGTCTTCCTTTGTCTTTATTGCAAGTCCCTTGCTGGTATCTGCGATCGTCCAGCCCTCATTTTCTGACTCAAATCCAGGATTTACAAGGATGTTCTCCTTTAATATTGTTACATTGCACTGAACCTCGACAGTCTCATCATTTACTGTCACAGTTCCCTTTACAGTACATGTTCCTGCACCGTAGTTCTTTACCTTCTCAAGTGCTCCATCCTCCCAAGTGATGTCTGCGCTCTCTGAATTGCCATCATTGTAAGCTACTGTTGCTGCAGTCGGCAGAGCTACATTTGCAATATCTGTTATCTCGATCTCAACATCATCAACTGTTATTGAGACTACCTCTCTCTTTGTCTTTGTTCCTGTGTGAACATAGGCAAATGTCTTGAGCGACTCAAGTGGGTGTCCTGTGAAGTCAAACAGTGCCTGGTTGTCAACCGCTGAACCGCCGTACCACTTGCCGGCGTCTGCTGCGTCGTACTCTCCTGCGTATGATGAAGCCCAGCCTGAACCGTACTTCTCCCATGCCTCCTTGTTGGCTGCAAGGACGTCTGCTGCATTCTCTGCAGATGAATCATACACATTTACAGGAAGCCATGCAGGCTCCCAGTAGAATACACCGATTCCTGAAGAACCTGTATTCTTTACTGCTTTTATAACGGAGCTTATCTCATTGGCCTGTCCCTGAACTGATAAATCATAAGTTGTAGAATCATCTTTACCTTTTCTGACAGTATTTTCATGTCCATCACCATCATCCAGTGTATATGCCCATGATGTCTCTGCCACCATGACAAGCTTGCCATATGTGTCTGCCACATTCTTGAGAACCGATGTGAGATTGTCTGTTGAGCCATGCCATACAGGATAGTATGATGATGCAAATACATCGTAGTCTACGTTGTATGTATTAAGTCTCTTTGCAAAATTTGCGTAATTGCCACTTCTCTCAGGATTGGTGAAATGGATGGCAACAAGGATATTCTTGTCGATGGCTCTCACTGCCTCACTTCCGGCGCTGAAGATCTTTGCCATGTTTTCCCAGTTCTTTGAAGTCTCACCACATATTCCGTTGGTCGTCTCGTTACCGATCTGAACCATGCCGACATCAACGCCAGCATCGAGCAGAGTCTTAAGGCTCTCTGATGTGTATGACTTAACTGCAGCTACCTTCTCGTCAAGAGTGAAGTCAGCCCAAGCCTTAGGCACCTGCTGTTTGCCAGGATCAGCCCAGAAATCCGAATAATGGAAATCCACAAGAAGCTTTATTCCGGCTGCTGTTGCATACTGTCCGATCTTCTTGGCTGTCTCCAAATCATTGTTACCGCCGCCGTAACCGTTTTTGTCTGCATCATATGGATCATTCCATACACGGACACGCACATAATTTATTCCACATGAAGCAAGGAACTTGAAGTATCCGATATCATCCAGCTCGTTGCCATCGAAATCATAATACTTAACTCCACTGTTCTTCAGTGACACATAGGATGATACGTCTACGCCCTCGATAAATGACTGCTTCTCTCCGTTCAGATCTGTGTATGTGAGATCACGCACGCGGTCCACATATATTCCAGCCTCCACAGGCTCAACTACATCTTCCTCGTCTGTAAGCTTGCAGAGCTTTACATTGTCTATCTTGCCCCAATATCCCTTGGCAAGACTGCCCTTGAATGAAATGCTGACATCAGTTGTATCCTCAAGAACGAACTCTTCTGTCTCATTTGTCGCCCATGCATCCCATCCGGTCGTGGCTCCAACAGCCTGTGACTTATCAGCGACAGATACTGTGAGCCCTGTATCCTGGGCATCGCCCTCGACATCATACTCTAGCTTGTATGTTCCTGCAGGAACAGCCTCTACAGTCTGTGTGATGCTGACATCAGCCGCATCTGAAGCCCAGATATTCAGATAATATGTGGAGTTTACATTACTTCCACCATTTTTTACAACAAGCTCAGCTCCCGATTCACTCTCTATAGTCCAGTTACTGCTGTCACCTGTTCAAAATCGCCATTTGCAACCTTGAGTGTGTCCACCCAGCTCTCCGCAGCCTTCGCTGTTATCAGTGAAGCTCCAGATCCAAAGATCTGCCCTACCATAAGCGCTCCTGCAAGAACTGCACAGCCAATCTGCTTTACAATTCTCTTTCTTCTCATATATGCCCTCCTAATAAGTATTATTACGCAGACGCATCCCAATGCGCTCCGCGCGGCGTCTGCATTATCACAAGGATTCCTCCTTGCAATAATAATGTTGATCAACAGTTGCGCAACCGTTTGTCCTCATACTGATATATTAACATATTTGAGTTCTGGTTACCATGTCGCTTGTAGACAATGTTTTTAAGAATTATTTGTGTATTTTGTATATGTCAAAGCGCAACTTAAGCGCAATTTGTGTGCAATTTTGTGCGCAACAGAATGATATTATGTTATGTATTTTCAAATATGCACAATAAATCCCAACGCTTACACAAAGAAAACGCCCTGTCCATGATATGTTATGTAAACTTCATATCATGAACAGAGCGTTTTAACGTATACACACTGTATTATTCTATAATGTAACCTGGAATGTGATGTATCCATCCCCGTCACATCTTGCTGTTATCCTGCCCTTGTGAGACTCAACTATCGATTTGGCGAGAGAAAGTCCTATTCCCGAACCTCCGGTCTCCGAATTTCTTGAGCTGTCAGGTCTATAGAATCTCTCAAACAATATATCCTGAGAGCCCTCTTCCATGCCATCTGTGAGGTTTTTGAGAACAAACTTCACCTTTCTGCCATCACGCTTCAAGGATATACTTATATCCGCTGATTCAACAGCATACTTCATAGCGTTATCCACCAGTATGCTTATGAGCTGCCTGATGGAATTCTCATCTCCGACATACTTTATTCCATCTTCGATATCCGCGCTGATCTTCTTGCCTCGAACCTCCGACAGAGACGAGAAATGATCTATCACCTCATACGCCACATCAGACAGATCAAACTTTGCCTTCTCCTTCGGTTCAGGATTCTCATCCAGTCTGGAGAGAGCCACCATCTGATTTGTGAGCGCTGTCAGTCTCTTGACCTGATCCCTGGTGTTCTTCGTCCATTCACTCTCACCGTTCACCATCTCTATGACCTCGGTATTTGCATCTATGATGGTTAGGGTGTCTTGATCTCATGGCTTGCATCGGTGATAAACCGCTTCTGCTTGGCATAACTCTCAGCCACCGGCTTGAATATCTTCTTTGACCAGAACAGCACCAGCATGAACACCGCAAGGAATCCCAGAAGTGACACTCCTACACTGTATACCAACGTATTTCTGAACGACTCCAGCTCCTGACGGCAGTCGACAAATATTATCCTGGTTCCATCCTCACAGTCCGCTACCCTGTATCTGTATATATCCGTAAATCCACTGTCTGAACCGTCCCCAAGTATCTTCAAAGCATACGACTCGGCTTCCGATTCATCAACAGCAGCTATATTGTCAAGGCTGTAGGACTCAACAGCCCCATCACTTACGACCACGGAGAAATATCTTGTCTGAAATGGTGTCTCCGGTGAGAACTTATCATTGCTCTTGCCATCAGGCTTATCAGGTGGCTGGGAATCCGCATTGGTCTTAACCTTCTCTTTCAGAAAATCCCTGCGGTCAAACTGTCCATTATTATCCACCAGTTCACTTAAGGTATCATCCGCCCTTGAAACCATGCGGGCATAATTTGCTATGTTGAGAATGCTCATTATGACAAACAGCACTCCAAATGTGGATACCATTGCCGCAAATATAAATCTTTTTCTCAGATTCTTTATCATGTTCTATCCTCTTCCTTATACTCAAGTATGTATCCCTGATTTCTTACTGCCTTAATGGACACCCCTGAGCCTATCTGACTGAGCTTCTTCCTGAGATACGAGATATTGACCCACACAACACTGATCTCCGTATCCGTGTCATAGCCCCATATCTTCTCCATCATAAGCTCTGCTGATATTATCGCATTCTGATTTGCCATCAGCAGTTCCATGATCTGATATTCCTTGTTCTGCAGCTTTACGCTTCCACCAGATGAACTGAGCTCATAATTCAGGCTGTTTAACGTGCAGTCGCCATACTTCATCTCCGTGCTGACCGCCTCACTCTTTCTTCTGGTTATCGCGCGTATCCTTGCCAGGAGTTCCTTTGTCTCAAATGGCTTTGCAAGATAATCGTCCGCCCCCAGATCAAGGCCGTTGATCTTGTCATCAGTCTCAGCCTTGGCCGTGAGCATAATGACCGGAACATCGCAGCCCTCAGCCCTGATCTTTGACAGCACGGTAAAGCCATCCATCTTTGGCATCATGACATCAAGTATGACTCCGTCATACACTCCTGCCATAATGTAATCATAGGCATCCTGTCCGTTATACACAGCGTCCACTGAGTAATTGTTGTGCTTCAATATAACCTGAAGCGCGCTTGAAAGCGCTTTCTCATCCTCCGCAAGAAGCAATCTCATAATCTTATCTCCGTCTCATATTATTATGGTCTCCACCAGATATGACGCAAACCATCTATAATTCGTATTTTACCCCTCAAGCTTAAATAAAGCTTAAACCTTCATGACATCAACAATTGTCTGGACAAGTCTGTCTGTATCTATAGGCTTGGCAAGATGGGCATTCATACCCGCTTCCCTGCCTCCACACCGTCAAGCATAAGGTCGACCAAAAGCCCGGATGCCGATTCTATGTGTCCCTGCTCGTTACTCAGCTCGTTTGCGATCATCTGAACCGCAATTACATAGATTATATTTTATACAGTGCTGGATATCAACAGAAACAGACAATAAAAAAGCCCCACGGCCAGCTCAAAAGCCAACCGCAAGGCAATTATTCATATATTCAGATACGGGATATGATTAAACGTTCATCTGCTTAGCAACCTCGGCTGCGAAGTCCTCGTTCTTCTTCTCCATTCCCTCTCCAACCTCGAAACGAACGAAGCTGGCGATCTTGAGATCCTTGTTAACTGACTCAAGGTACTTGGCAACTGTCTGCTTGCCATCCTCAGCCTTAACGTATACCTGATCAAGAAGGCTGATCTCCTTAACCTGCTTTGAGATACGTCCCTCAACAAGGCCATTGAAGATCTTATCTGCAACGATAACATCCTTATCAGCGATAGCAAGCTCTGCAAGCTGTGCCTTTGCCTCCTTTGAAAGGAAGTTGAATAAGAAGTTCATGTTGCTCTTCTTCTCTTCGTAGATAGCTACATCCTCTGCGCTCCATACGCCGTCAACAGCCTTTGCGATAAGCTTGTTAAGGATTGGCTTTGGAAGTGTATCAGGTGCATTAAGTGCACTGTCAACTGTGATCTCCTTAAGCTTAGCCATAGCGTCTGCTGAGATATCAGCTCTGCTGATGTACTGTGGGTTCATAGCTGCGATCTGCATAGCTACGTTCTTGAGTGCTTCCTTAGCAGCGTCATCGCTTGCGCCGTTACCGGCTACGATAACACCGATTCTTCCATTGCCGTGTAAGTAGTCAACTACTACATCGCCTGAAAGCTTCTGGAATCTACGGAATGATAACTTCTCTCCGATTGTTGCTGTCTTGTCAACAAGGGCTTCCTTAAGACCATTCTCTCCGAGAAGTGCCTCAACATCCTCGCCATCCTTGCCACCAACAAGTGATGAAGCAAGTGCCTGATCAGCGATCTGCTGAACAAATGTCTGGAATATCTCGTTCTTAGCAACGAAGTCTGTCTCTGAGTTAACCTCTACAACAACACCTGTTGTACCATTAACTGCTGCACGGCAGATACCCTCTGCTGCGATTCTGCTTGCCTTCTTCTCAGCCTTAACTGCACCGCTCTTACGAAGTACATCTACTGCTGCTTCCATATTACCATCAGTCTCTGCAAGTGCCTTCTTGCAATCCATCATACCGGCACCTGTGAGCTCTCCTTAACTCTTTAACCTGAGCTGCTGTGATTGCCATCTTATTTTACCTCCAAATTTGAATATTGACATATCATAATAATGGTTATGTCGTTTTATTAAAGCTTTTTCAGCCTGTATATGTCTCTTTAAAAGTCACGGGATAATACTTTTTATATTACCCCGTTACCTTTTATAATCATTTATTAATTATAATCAATGATGATCAATATCAACTACAGATTACTCCTCTGCAGCCTCCTCAGCCTCTGCCTCATCTACTGAATCAGCATCAACACCCTGCTGAGCCTCGATAACAGCGTCTGCCATCTTTGAAACGATAAGCTTTACAGCTCTGATAGCGTCGTCGTTACCAGGGATTACATAATCAAGCTCCTCTGGATCACAGTTTGTATCAGCGATACCAACAAGCTTAATTCCAAGTGACTGAGCCTCCTGGATACATATTCTCTCCTTCTTAGGATCAACAACGAAGATCATGTCTGGGATTCTCTTCATGTTCTTGATACCGCCAAGATTCTTCTCGAGCTTCTCCATCTCCTTCTTGATCTGGATAACTTCCTTCTTAGGAAGAACGTCAAATGTACCGTCCTGCTCCATCTCCTCGTACTTCTTAAGAGTAGCGATTCTTGTCTGGATTGTCTTGAAGTTTGTAAGCATACCTCCAAGCCATCTCTCATTTACATAGTACATACCGCAACGCTCTGCCTCGCTCTTGATTGAGTCCTGAGCCTGCTTCTTTGTACCAACGAAAAGGATTGTTCCACCGTTTGCAACACAATCACCGATTGCATTGTAAGCATCGTCAACCATTCCTACTGACTTCTGAAGATCGATGATGTAGATACCATTACGCTCTGTGTAGATGTATGGCTTCATCTTAGGGTTCCATCTTCTTGTCTGGTGTCCGAAATGTACACCTGCCTCTAATAACTGCTTCATTGAAATAACGCTCATTTTTTCTACCTCCATGGTTAAAATCTTCTGCCGGCATCAACTCTTTGGACCACCCGAGCACAGGCACCACGCCAACTATCAACCAGCATGTATATTTGTTATGCGCACTCACGCAATCGACATTGTAACACAAAAAAAAAGTGCATTCAAGCACTTTTTTCTGAAAATATATGTTTTATAAGAAGTATTCTGTCTGCCGGTCCGTGTTCTATTTTGCTCTTGTCCTGATGCTGTTTATTATATATGAAACACTGGCTACAACAAACAGAAGATAACCGACCGCAAGCTCACCCCAGAATGAACTCATAGTATCTGCAGCATCCAGCACATCATACATACTCTTATAACAGTCAAAGAAGCTCACATCATATCCATAATCACTAAATTCCTGATATAATTCCATGCTGACACTCAGTCTCTCTGAAATGTATATCATTCCTATACACAACACTACGCAGATTATTATGCCCTTCAGGTCAAGTTTCTTTCCAAACTTGTTGTACCCCATCATGGCACATATGACCATAACCGCTCCTGATATGCCTGCGATATAACCAAGCTTATACACAACAAGCCAGAGCACAACTCCGACCAGTGATCCAAGAAACGCTCCTACCAGTCCTGCCAGAACATTTGATCCGGAACTCTTTGCTTTTTTCCCCTGTGGATTCATAGTCTCCTGATCGTAGCCCTGGCCATATGGCTGACTCTGTCCATACATCTGGTTCTGTCCATACATCTGGTTCTGTCCATACATCTGGTTCTGGCCATACTGATGATTCTGACCGTACTGCTGTCCCGGATAATAGTTGTCCGTCTGTGAGGCAGCTCCACTATCCGGTTCAGCCGGATTGTTATACCGGTACATAGGACTGGTCTCACTGTGAGTTATTCCAAATTCATTCGGTACATACTGCAAGGCTGCCGGATTTGGCGCAAACGGATCCATACTACTACTACCACTACCCGCACTGAAACGCTGTCCCGGATATCCCATCTCCTCATTATTCATATTGTCTCCCATAATTGATTACTCCTCCCTTTTCTCGTATCTTTACTGATTACCTAATAGTATCCATACTATTCCGCCATTTGTCTCATTGCCGGTGAATGTATATGTTCCAGGCACAAGACTGCCTGAATATCCTGACCTGAGCAGCCAGTCATAATACTCATCCGCATCCCTTATCCCTATCTGTGCCAGGAGCTGACATATCTCGTATGCAGATGTTCCAGATCCAAATGTGATCTCTCCGCCGCCATTGTCATACTTGATGGCACTCGCTTTCACAGCCTCTGTCGCCGCCTCGGTAGTCTTATTTGTGCTGCTTCCTGAACCGGTCTGCGAATTCTTATCCTCTGTATAGCCGTTGTCCTTGGCAGATGGAACTCTCTCTGTCTTATCAGAAAGACCTCCGTTGTTATCTGTTGTGCCGGTTCCATTTGACTTGTCGGAGCTTCCGGTCGTACCACTGTTGCTTCCGCTGCCGCTCTCTGCATCGCTCTTGCCATTTTCTGACTTGCCTGTCTCTGTTGTAGTCTTATCAGCATTGGCATTCTTTTCCGTGGTTACTTTCTGTGTCGTTGTCTTTTCTGTCGTCTTATCCTCGGTCTTCTTCTCTGTTGTTGTCTCTGTGGAAGAATCCTCTGTGCTCTTATCCTGCTGCTGACTTACGACCGCCGTCTTGCCCTGACCTGAATCAGTTTTTCCGGCATTTCCAAAATTAAACGCAACAGTCATGGTAAGTGCTCCTATCACCAGCCCTGTACCAAGGCCTCTGAAATAACTTTTTTTATACATAGCTTACCTCCCGGACTGATTACTGTTTGTCAGCCTCATTGATCTTGTCTATCATAACCTTAGCCTCTCCAACTCCTATTCCAAGTTTGTTTGCGATCTCCATGATGCTGAGTCCCTTCTTGTGCAGATCTGCAACCTGTGACTCTACATCTGTGCCTTCATCCCATATATCAACAACCTTGTTCTGAGCGGCTTTCTTCTTTTTTCTCTTCTTTGAACGATTGTTTCTAGATCTGGCAGCATTGTTATTCTCAGCGATCGCTGCGGCTGCCTTCTCAGGATTTTCAGCCTCTACCACTGTAAATGCACTGTCTGTTACCGGTGCATCCTCCACACTGACTGCTTTCTCGGCAGCCTCTGCATCTGCAGCAGCCTCAGTGCTGCTCTCTGACTCGGTATTCTCTTTCTGCGCTTCACCCTCGGATGTCTCCGACTTATCATTGTCAGCGATACCGTCTGTCTTTACGTCATCTTCTGCTTCAGCATCAGCTTTAGTCTCAGCTCCATCTGCTGTCTCTGTCTTATCTGCTGCCTGAGAATCATTTTCTGACTGAGCTTTCTCTACATCCGGCTCAGTCTTCTCTGATCCGTTATCTGCCTCCGCAGGCTCTGACTCGGAAGTATCTACAGTCTCAGGCTCATCGTATGTCACAGGCTCTTTCTCGCTGGTATCATCCGGATCATATGCCTCGTATGCATCCTTAAGGCTCTGGTTGATGTAATCTATCATCTGCTTCTTGGCCTTCTCTGACAACTGTTTCTCACAAGCCTCAAGCTCTGTCTGCATCTTCTTCTTTGCAGCCTCTATACCCTCCTCGTATGCCTTGACTGCATCATCTATCTTCTTCTGGGTATCAGCCTGGGCTGTCTCATTTGCCTTGACTGTGCCGGCTCTGAACTCATCCAGCTCCTTCCTTGTGCTGTCCATGAGCTCACTCATTTCCTTCTTTGAACTCTCTCTCATCTCAGCAAGCTCTTTTTTCGATGACTCCCTGACCTCATCAAGGCCCTTTTTCATGTCTGATTTCACAGCTTCGCCCTGTTTCTTCAGCTCATTCTTCTTCTTCTCTACAAGGCTGTCACAATACTCATCAAGCTTCTTCTCCAGATTCTCCCTGCTCTCATCCATCACAGAATTCTCTGTATTCTCTTTTGGACCGTCAGTAAGGAAAAAGCTTACTATCACTATCGCTACACCTACTATCAATGTCACTATTGCCGGTATCATATACGTCTCTCCTTTTCGATGTATTTATAATTCTGTTCTCAGGCATTCTTCAGTTCATCAAACACCACATCATTCAGCACTTTTATGTACGTGCCCTTCATTCCCGATGATCTCGCCTCGATAACACCTGCGCTCTCAAACTTTCTGAGTGCGTTCACTATAACCGATCTTGTTATGCCTACCCTGTCTGCGACCTTGCTTGCAACCAGTATTCCCTCTTCGCCGTCAAGCTCGGAAAAAATGTGTTTGATCGCCTGCAGCTCTGAAAACGACAGAGTGTTGATCGCTGATCTCACTATGGCCAGCTTGCGGTTCTCCTCAGCATTCTCCTCATTGAGCGCCCGCATCATCTCAAGTCCCACAACGGTGGTTCCATATTCGCCAAGAATAATGTCATCTATATCGTACTCAGTCTGAAGTCTGTACAGAAACAGAGTTCCAAGTCTCTCTCCTGCTATATCAATAGGAAGGAGCAGACCATGATACTTGTCTATATCCTTTCCATCAAATCCAAGTGTCGTCAGATTAACATTCTCCTTAGTGGACAGGACGAGAAGAAGACGCTCGTTGAGCATGTTGTCTATGAGACTTCCTACCTTACCCTCAATGAGCTCATGGATCTCCGGAATATCCTCTCTGTTCTTGAGTCCGAGTATCTTGCCCTTCTTGCTATTACCATCACGTTTGAAGCAAGAATGTCGCTGAGCACATCACAAATGTCATTAAAAACAACCTTATGTGAATTGTTATTGTGCAATAACTTGTTGATTTTTCGTGTTTTATCTAACAATTGTACACTCATAAGTTATCCTCCATTTTTTTATGTAACAAAAAGTATCTTTTGCTCGAAATATTATGACTATTTGTGATTCTACCACAACAAGATTAACATAACAACCATATTTTATGTAAAGTTGTCCTAAAAACAAAGATTTAAGAAAGTGTTGATTTTACTGGATTTTTCAGCCACAACATATAGTGGTCAGTCTTTTTTTCGACACAATTTTAATAATTATGACAACCATACACTTCTTTTAATTTTTCTACAATTCAACAAAAAAACAGACAAATTCACTAATTGTCTCCAATTAGGAATCTGTCTGTCACATATCTTATATCTTAATTATTTATCAGCAGTCTCCGCCGCCTTGTTGTTGCAGGTATAACCACACTCCTGATCTGAGCATACCAGCTTATTGCCCTTTACTATCATGTACTTTCCACATTCAGGACATTTCTCATTGCTTGGCATTGCCCATGACATGAAATCACACTCAGGTGCATTGATACATCCATAGTATCTTCTACCCTTTCTCGTCGTCTTGATGACCACGTCTCCGCCACACTTAGGACAGGTAACACCTATCTTCTCGTAGAACGGCTTTGTAAATCTGCACTCAGGGAATCCAGGACACGCCAGGAATTTGCCGTGAGGACCATACTTGATGACCATGTTTCGTCCGCACACGTCACACACTTCCTCGGACACCTCATCCTCTATCTTGATGGACTCAAGTTCTGCCTCCGCCTTCTTCACCGCCTCGTCGAGATCCGGATAGAAATTGCGGACAACCACTTTCCAGTCCACGGTTCCCTCTCCTATCTTATCGAGAAGAGACTCCATGTTAGCCGTGAAATTCACATCTATGATAACCGGGAACGCCTGCTCCATGCTCTGGTTAACCGCATCACCTATGGCTGTCACATATAACTTCTTCTGTTCCTTCGTTATATATCTTCTCGCAAGTATGGTCGATATGGTTGGAGCATAGGTACTTGGTCTTCCAATTCCAAGCTCCTCCAATGTCTTGACAAGCAATGCCTCTGTATATCTTGCAGGCGGCTGTGTAAAATGCTGTTTCTCCTCAAAGCCGTCAAGCTCCAGCACATCGCCCTCAGCAAGATTGTTGATTCCCGCAACTGTCTCTCCTCTGTCATTGTCCAGATTGTATACAGCAAGGAATCCGTCAAATGCTATCTTTGATGCGGATGTCTGGAATGTCGCATCGCCGCAGCTTACCTTTACACTCTTGACAGAATATACCGCCCCCGCCATCTGGCTTGCAAGGAAACGATTATATATGAGCTGATACAGTCTGAACTGATCCCTTGAGAGCTGTTCCTTTACCATGACCGGTGACAGAGTCACATCTGTAGGTCTGATAGCCTCATGAGCATCCTGTATCTTCTTGTCTGTCTTGGCGCGTCCATTTGAATCGCCAATATATATCTCACCGAAATTGTCCGTTATATATTTGTCAGCAGCAGCAACTGCTTCCTCTGATATTCTAGTGGAATCTGTTCTCAGGTATGTTATGAGACCTATCGTTCCACGGCCCTTGATATCAACTCCCTCATAGAGCTGCTGTGCGATCCTCATCGTCTTGGATGTCGCAAAATTGAGCTTCGATGAAGCCTCCTGCTGCAGCGTACTTGTTGTAAATGGCAGCGGTGCCTTCTTGTTTCTCTCACTCTCTTTTATGGACTTTACAACGTACTCTCCATCTTGAAGACCGCTGAGTATCTCATCGAGTGCCGCTCTGCCTGATATCTCTTCCTTATTCTTACCATCTCCGGTAAACTTGAACGTGATAGGCTTCTTGAGCTTGCCGCCGGTCAGATTCGCGTCCAGTGTCCAGTATTCCTGCGGGATAAAATCATTTATCTCCTTCTCCCTGTCACACACGAGCTTGAGCGCAACAGACTGTACACGTCCGGCAGAAAGACCTCTCTTGATCTTTGCCCAGAGAACCGGGCTGATCTTGTAACCAACAAGTCTGTCGAGCACTCGTCTCGCCTGCTGGGCATCCACAAGGTTCATGTCTATGTCCCTTGCCTGCTTTATAGAATTCTTTACCGCATTCTTTGTAATCTCATTGAACGTAATTCTCTTGTAATCCTTATTCTCCAGCTTAAGTGCTTTCATCAAATGATAGGATATAGCCTCTCCCTCACGGTCCGGGTCAGTTGCGAGATAGATCTTGTCGGCCTTCTTAACCGCTTTTCTCAGAGCGGCAAGAATATCACCTTTACCCCTTATAGTGATATATTTGGGCTCGAAATCATTATCAACGTCTATTCCCATCTGACTCTTTGGCAGATCTCTCACATGGCCATTCGAAGCAATCACCTCATAGTTTGATCCAAGAAACTTTTTTATTGTCTTAGCTTTAGCTGGAGACTCAACAATAACAAGATTTTTTGCCATAGCTATCTGTCCTTTCTGTAGGTTTCCTGTAATTCTTATCATCCCAGAGCATCTTCCGGCAGTGTTCATTTTCATGGTCAGGCTCTGACATAATAATTTCTTACCAACTGTTTTATCAATCTTTTCTGTTCTAATTCATACAATATCTGAGTCACCTCAGACACTGAAATCCCAGTCTCGAAGCATATATCATCTATATGCCTTGATTCCAAACGTACACAACTATACACTTTTTTCTCTGCAGGCGCAAGTAAATTTTTGTTAAACGCCTTTGATTCAGCTCGGTTTATGCCCATTTCATCAAGTATATCCTCCACCTGTGTGACACACACCGCCCCCATTCTGATAAGTCCGTTACAGCCTCTGCTGCCCGAATCCGTGATCCTCCCGGGAACAGCATACACTTCCCGCCCCTGCTCCAGCGCCTGGTCCGCAGTGATCAGAGAACCGCTTTTTTCCCTCGCCTCAACGATGAGCACACCGGACGAAAGTCCACTGATTATCCTGTTCCTGTACGGGAATCTGAAAGCATCCGGTCTTATGTCAAGCCCACATTCCGACAGCACTACTCCGCCGCCATTTCTTATGTCGTGATATATATCATAGTTCTCCCTCGGATACGGAACATTTATACCACTTCCGAGCACAGCCACAGTCTTTCCTCCGGCCTTCATGGCAGCTCTGTGCGCAGTGCCATCTATTCCCAGTGCCATTCCACTGACTATAGTAACCCCTGATGCTGCAAGCTCCCCCGACAGCCTGTTGGCAGCTTCCCTTCCGTACACAGAGGCCTTTCTTGCCCCTACCACCGCAACCGCAGGGTCCAGATCCGCCAGCACATCCACATCCCCTGCTGCAAACAGAAGCATTGGGGGATCCGGTATATCATACAGCTTCCCGGGATACAGCTTATGTCCCGGATAAATATATGTAATGTCATTTCTTCTAAGCTCCTCTGCATATGCCGCAACTTTCCCGGCATCTCTGTGTTCAAGGAATCCGTCAGCCTGAGCCTGTGTGAGTTCATCCCGAAGCTGTTCCTCAGAAGTGTTCCACAGTCCTCTTATACCTCCGTATTTCATGGCAACGTTCATCTTCACAGTGTGAGTCATCCTGCTTATCATCCCAAACCAGAGATAAAGTAATTCCTCCGTCATGTCACACACCTCCCTGAATGTCCGCATTTCTGAAGAACACCGCTTCTCTCAGGTGTTTTATCCCGACCTCAGGATCTCCATCGAGATCCGCAATAGTCCTGGCTATCTTGAGTACCCTGTATGCTCCTCTCGCAGTCATATCCATATCGGCAAAACAGTCCTCCATGAAATTCTTTGCCTCGCCATCAAGCACTACATATTTACTGCATAATGCCGAATCCATCTGGGAATTGAACCGTATATTTTCACCGCTGAACCTTTCACTCTGTATCCTCTGGGTCCTCAGCACACTCTCCCTCATTTCTGCTGAATTCTTCCCTGTCCGGCCACCAAATAACTGTCTGCAGTCCACCTTCCTAACATCCACATTTATATCTATCCTGTCAAGCAGAGGCTTGCTTATCCTGGCATTATAATTCCTGATCTGCCTGACCGTGCATGTACACCTGTTCATATCCGGGTACTGTCCGCAGGGGCATGGATTTCTCGCCGCAACCAGCATGAAGTCCGCAGGAAATCTGTATATTCCACCAAGCCTTGATATACTGACCTCACCGTCCTCAAGGGGCTGTCTCATGACCTCGAGCACGTTCCGGTTAAACTCCGGCAGCTCATCGAGAAACAGCACACCACCGTGTGCAAGACTTATCTCTCCTGGTCTCGGATTATGCCCGCCGCCGGACAGGGCATGCAGGGATATCGTATGATGAGGTGCCCGGAATGGACGGCGGTTTATTATATGACAGGATTCATCCAGAAGCCCCGCCACACTGTACACCTTCGTTATCTCTATACTCTCCTCAAGGCTGAGTCTCGGAAGTATCGTTGGGATACGTCTGGCTATCATGGATTTGCCTGCCCCGGCGGGGGCCTGTCATGAGTATGTTGTGCATTCCCGCCGCGGCTATCTCCACTCCACGTTTAAGGGATTCATGCCCCATTACCTCAGAGAAATCCACTTCAGCTTCATCCCCTGACGTATCCAGCATGGCTTCTACATCAACATATTCAGGCTCTATGGTCTGTATACCACTCAAGTGATCGACCAGCTCTCCTATACTTGTGACCGGTATAACAGTCATCCCACGTATAATGGCGGCCTCCCTGGAATTCCCCGCCGGCACTATACAGCTCCTCACACCTTCGCTGTACGCAGAGTGAACTATGGACAGCACACCGCTCACCGTATTCACATGTCCGTCAAGCCCCAGCTCTCCAAGGATAAGTATGTTCTTTATATTGTCTGTTGGAATAACGCCCATGGACGCCAGCATACCCGCTGCGATGGGCAGATCGAAGGCAGTGCCTTCCTTTCTGATATCCGCCGGAAAGAGATTGATCGTTATTCTCTTCGGAGGAATGTTGAAACCGGAATTGCGCAGTGCAGTCCGGACCCGTTCTCCTGCTTCCTTCACGCAGGAGGACAGGTATCCGACCATATTCATAACGGGAAGCCCATCGTGTATATCCGTCTCCACTGATATGAGCGTCCCGTCGATTCCCTGTACAAGTCCACTTAATACTTTACTATACATAAGCAAGTGCTCCTTCCCGCTCTGCCGAGCAGCCTCTCCATCGGAGCACATATTACACTAAAAAGGATATCCCATAATCAAACACAAGTCAAACTCCATTTTGTATACCTGTTTGGAATATCATATCCTTGACTTTTTCCTTTTTCTTGCTGCCCTTAATCAGCTTCACCGAAGCCACCTTAAGCAGCACAAATGATGCTGCTAGATTCACACACACTGAGATCACGGCCATATGATCCACCACGAAATTCGTGTATTTACCGTATCCCGTCATGGTTTCCACCACAGATTCATTCTCGAGCAATCTGACGAAATTTTCTGCTATCCATATGGCAGGATTGACTGCATAGCAAACTGCCTTTCCCATCATATAAGCAGCATAACTGCTTCTTGAACCGTCCGACATATACATCATGGATTCAAAAACTTTTCCTATCGCACATGATAAAAACACAACAGTGGCTATAGTCACTATGGTTGATATGGCTGCCGACACAGAAGTTCTCTTCACGCAGGAGTAAAATATTCCGATACTACCAACGTATATATCTATAAAGAGAACCATTCCAAGGTATTTGAACAGTTCGTCCCAGCCCATTCCTCCAACTATGAATGCAACCGCCATAAACGGAAGAGTTGCTATGACATACATTGCCGTGGTGGCAACTGCCGACAGGAGCTTTCCGGCAACTATCGATATAGGTCTTACCGGAGTCGTCAGCAGGATCTCAAGCGTCTGTCTCTCCCTCTCACCGGATATCGAGGTGGATGTGATTATCGGAACTATGAGTCCTATTATGCACAGCTCACACACCGCAAGCACAGGAAACATCTGTGCAATATTTGAATAATATACCTGATATGCTGAGCCTCTGCTCGTCATGAAGAGCATTCCGACAACCAGCGCAAACAGGCAGTTGATGAGTGTTATCGTCACGACCATTCTGGCACTTCTCGCATTTACCAGAATATCCTTCTTCAATATGGGATTAATAATTGTTCTTCGCGCCACGATTCTCACCTCCCGTAATCTTAAGGAACAGGGATTCCAGATCTTCCTTCTCCCTGAAAAACTGATGAACGTGCACACCGTTGTCCACAAGACTTCTGAGAAGCTCGGCGTCAGACTCCCTCGTGCCTGAATAATAGACAAGAATTTCTCCATCTTGTATACTTATGCGATCCACATTGAATCTTTCCTTCACAATGACAGATATCCTGTTGGCTGAGGCCTCCGCATCAAGTCCCAACATATATCCCTTTATCCTTACAGGAGGCATGTTCTTATCACCATTTACAATCTCATCCACGCTTCCACTGGCCACTATCTTTCCGTGGTCTATGACACCTATACTCGTACACATCTCTGAAAGCTCCGGCAGAATATGCGAGCTTATCACAATGGTCTTGCCCATCTCCTTCAGATCACGCAGTATATTCTTCATATCATGTCTTGACCTTGGATCCAGACCCGAACTCGGCTCATCGAGCACCAGAAGCTCGGGATCATGTATGAGCGCTCTTGCTACACAGAGTCTCTGCTTCATACCTCTTGAAAGGCTGTCGACGAACTCGTCCTTTTTATCCTGAAGGGCGACAAGCTCCAGATATTTATCTGCGACATTCTCCACTTCCCGCTTGCTCATGCCGTACATGGAGCCATAAAAATCCATGTACTCCATGACCTTCAGATTGTCGTACACACCGAAAAAGTCAGGAACATATCCTATCTTCCGTTTCACATCCGCAGGTCTGCCAAGTGCGTCTACACCGTCTATGGTGACCTTTCCCGATGTGGCTTTAAGGAGTCCGCACATGATCCTCATGGTTGTCGTCTTACCGGCACCATTTGGTCCGACAAATCCGAATATCTCGCCCTTATCAATATGAAGGTTCATATGATCGAGCGCAACAAACTTTCCATATCTCTTGGTGAGTTCTTCTATATCAACCATTACCGGACACCTCCCCTCGCACTGATATGTGGAAGGTAACTGTCCACATAATAATCTCCCTGCTGAGGAGATATAAATCTCATAGCCAGGCATCCGTCCGACATATATTTGTCAAGTTCCTGCCCCTTTATGATCGTCTGTCCATCGGCAAATACCGTGTCATATTCACCGGTCTCTCTGTTGAGCATCTGCACTACGACCTTGTTCTTGCCGCTTCCCGCCTGGGTCTTATCGTATATCAGTTCCGTTATATCATCATTCTTGCCAAATCTGATGTTAACGTCCACGGTTTCAGAATACATCAACAGATCGTCATCACCATAATCTGATCCGCCGATTCCATTCTCATCCCTGTCATAAATGCTGTAATAATAAACTCCATCCACATCCTCATATTTAAGGGTATCTATGTCGTATACCATATAGCTGCCATAATTTTCCGTATCGGCATCACTCATCATATCCGGATCCCGCTGTATGGTTCCCCACACAGCCACAACGCCGTCATCTGCAGCGAGTCTACTGTACTGGGCAAGCCGGAGCTGCATGTAATAATTTCTGGACCATTCCGCCGACGATTCATCATCTCCGAAATAATCCTCACCATACTTCTTCGTGTAATATGATCTCATTCCGTCAAGTATGGAGCCACCGTCAAATTTGTGGGTATTCTTCCTGCTTATCCGTATGGTATCTCCCGCTCTCAGGACATCAGCAACGTAATAATATCCCTCGGACATGACCACAAGATTCTCCACATCGTACGAGGTGTCATTTGTCAATGTTCCCTCAAAGCCATCTGTATATAATGTCAAATTCTTCCGAATCCTTCCAATATCGTTGCTTCCAGCAAAGCTTGCATTAGCTGATATAGTGCCAAATGAACGATTGCTGTAATAATTCAGTGTAACGCCATCTTTTCCATCATTTTTTACCGCATTGAGATTGTCATAAAAGCTGGATTCCATGGAATCATCCATCTCGATGTTGGAATATTTGCTGTTGATGTCTATCTTGTATTGGCCTGATCTGCCGCCTATTATATATGAATATGCATCCTCCCGCTTGGTATCACCGCTTATATCCGCAGCCACAAATGTAAGTCCGATAGGCTTTGTAACTCTGTACTTGAGGCTTACCATATATATGGCACCTGTACCGATAATTGCACATACCGGGATAACTCCCCATATGAGCTCCTTCTTTTTGAGCCTGCTGAGGACGATGTACGCCACAGGACCACACACAATGATATATATGATCAGCACGAGCATAATGACAACAGGTGACGGGGTGCTTCTCTTGTTGGCTGCATTTGCCACATCATATCCATAATATGTGCCACCATAATACCAGCCCCCATCGATCCAGTTCTGTGTCATATCCGTAAAGCCTGCCTCCAGAGCAGCCTGCGCCTGGGCAGTCTTATCCTTCTCATCCGTCTGTGCAAGCGAATACGGGAGCACCACGATCCTGCCATATCCCATATTCAGATAGTACCCATCTGAGCCGTCCAGCTCATGTACCTTCTGTGTGTCATTCACAGCGGAGACAAAATCGCCGTCAAAGCTGCTGAGTTCATTTTCATCTGACGACTTGGCCAGTATCATAGCTCCACCACTGTACACCCATTGTTTTATGGCAGCACTCTGCTTCTCTGACAATCCCGACAGATCATAATCATCCACCAACAGATACTCTATAGCCTCCAGTCCCTCCTCGGACTCAGGAATGTCTGAGGGTGATAATGCAACAGTCTCTACCTTTGCATTATCATACACATTGTCCATGGAGACATCCTCTATATAAGACATGGCATCCTGTCTGTCACTCATCACGCCCACCGCAACTACCATATCATTGCCCTCTATACTCAGTGAATCCCGCTCTGAGTACACCAGCTCTCCGTCACTGTCCTTGATCTCAACCTTTGCTATACCGGAGCCCATATTATCGACACAGAATTCCAGCTTTGTATTTTCTCCTGCCTTTAATTCCACATCTCTGGCATATGTCATATTCTTCGTGCCAAAGCCTTCTGAATAGCTCGTCTGTACAGACACATTTCCCGCAAAATCTGTGTCGCACACAATATCCAGCCTGATAACACTGCCTCTGTCATTTACCGCATATCCATTGAGTCCATACTTTAGCTGTATATCAAAATCAGGGTTATTTTCAATTATCCTCTGTTCAACCCGTCCATATGCACTATCTGTGTTCGTTTCCGCCATAGCTGGACAGATCATACCTCCAAGCAGCATAAGTGCAACCGCACCGCCACACGCAAGTTTCGCCGATCTGATCATAAGTCTTTCCTTCCAATTTGACTTTATTTTTTACACTAAACTTATAATAAATTCTGCCGGTAAATAACGCAACTTACACTTTCGTAAGGACACGTCAAAGCTCTTCCGGCATTCCCCGTCCGCGCAAAAAAAGCTCCCCGGATACATCAAATATCATGTATTCAGGGAGCTGCTCAACTCTTAACTGAAATATACTACCTCTTCATCAGGTGCACTTGTGAGTGTGACCTTCTCTGCTGTGAGAACAGGTCCTTCACCTTCAAAATCTGGGTAATACTCGTAGCCTATCTTGGCTGTGACATCAACCCACTGTCTGTCCACAAGATTCTTAGCACCCTGATAATAGCACTTGAATCCGACAAACTGGATATCCTCAACACAGCATGTCATGGCGAATCTTCCAGGAACAAATGCATTGCTGCCGTACTGCTTTGGTCTAAATACCATGGCCTTGAAGTGGATCTTCTTGCCGTCGTATCTCTCTTTCATGTCAGATGCATCCACATACCAGATACCGAAATCGTCATCCGGCAGTTCTATCACATCTGCGCTCACATCGTATGGCAGATCCTCAGGTTCATTTGTCTCAGGTGCAATGGAGCCATCTTTCATCTCAAAGATGATCTGTGCTCTTCTGTTCACCGCCTTGATGGATCTTCTCCACTCAGGGATCTTGGAATTCTCATCACATCTGTTGAAGATGACCATGTCCGCACTGTTGAACTGCTCAACCATGGTTGCCTTCATGTTCTGTGAGTACACATCGTATGTCTCCGCATTCACAAATGAGATAACCTGGACAACCGTCCATCCCTTTGGAACCCTTATCTCAAATATCTTATCGAGCTTCCACATACCATTGTACTCGATCATGACCTGTTCCGGATTGTATTTGTCCTGAAGGTCAAGGAGATGGTCTGTGGTGAGCTGATCTTCCTCTATGAACTCTGTATATATATTAGCCTTCTTCAGAGCCTCAAGATCATACTCCTCCTCTCCGTCCTCACAGACGAGAAGAAGTGTCTTGGCTCCACCTGTAAAGCCTCTGTCCATCAGGGTCTCCTTGGCAAATGTTGTCTTACCGCTCTCAAGGAATCCCATGAACACATATACAGGTATCTCTTTATTCTGACGTCCCATCATATTAACTCCTTATCATAGAACAACCTTCTTAAACCTCGAACAGTTCTGCAAGGTCGTCCTCCTTAAGCTTGCTTCCTATTACGCAAAGCTTACCAGTGATGTCAGCCTTGCCCTTTCTGACCTCAAACTCGCCTGGTACAAGATCAAAGTACAGCCACTCACCTGCATCGCTAGGTACGATACCCTTTGCTCTGAGGATAACACCGTACTTCTCTGTGTCAGCCAGAGTGTCAAGGATCTCTCTGAGTTTGTCCTCATTGTACTTGTGTGGTGTCTCCTTGCCCCAGCTTGTAAATACCTCATCTGCATGATGATGGTGGTGATCATGGTCATGGCAGCCACATGTACACTCATCGCCATGGTCGTGATCATGATGATGATCGTGGTCATCGTGGTCGTGGTGATGCTCGTGCTCGTCGTGATCGTGGTGATGCTCGTGCTCATCGTGGTCGTGATGATGCTCATGGTCGTCATCATGGTCGTGATGATGGTCATGGTCGTGACAGCCACATGTGCACTCATCGCCGTGGTCGTGGTCATGATCATGTCCCTTCTTAGCCTCATCCATCATTGTCTCCTCAAGAGACTTGTAGTTCTGCATAGCCTCTCTGATGGCTGCTCCATCGATCTCATCCCATGGAGTTGTAATGATGGTTGCATGATCGTTCTTCTCTCTGATCATGGCTACAGCCTTCTCTATCTTGTCCTGTGTAGTAGTCTGTGTTCTGCTCAGGATGATAGTGTTAGCACTCTCGATCTGGTTGTTGAAGAACTCGCCAAAGTTCTTCATATAAATCTTAACCTTTGACACATCGGCAACTGTTGTGTAGCTGTCGAGCTCTACATCAAGATCTCCTGATACATCCTTTACTGCCTTGATAACGTCAGACAGCTTGCCAACTCCTGATGGCTCAATGATGATCCTGTCAGGTGTGTAATCTGTGATAACCTGCTTAAGTGCAGTACCGAAATCTCCGACCAGTGAACAACAGATACAACCTGAGTTCATCTCTGTGATCTGAACGCCGGCATCCTTCAGGAAACCGCCATCGATTCCTATCTCACCAAACTCGTTCTCTATAAGAACCAGCTTCTCTCCCTTAAATGCCTGCTCAATAAGTTTCTTGATCAACGTTGTCTTGCCAGCTCCAAGGAAGCCTGAGATAATATCAATCTTTGTCATATCAATCACTCCTTAAACAAATTTATATTAAGACCATGTATACTAAATACACGGTCTTTGATATCTACATCCACATGATTATACTCGATTGCTTTTATTTTTGCAAGAAATCAGACATCATATGTGGATTATTGAGTATTTATTTCATGTGTACATCCATCTGATTAAATGGAATCTCTATGTCATTCTCGTCAAATGCCTTTTTCAGCTTCCACATGGCATCCCACTTGGCATCAAAGAACTTCTCTATCGTCGCATAGAACTTCACATACATATTGATCCCACTGTCTGCAAATTCATCTATATAGAACAGAATCTGCTCATCCGGAAGATAACCATCCACATCCTTAATGGTCTCAATGGTAACCCTCTTGACCTTCTCCATATCAGAATCATACGCAACAGAAAATGGTATATCCACCCTCCTCATATCATGCTCTGTCACATTCACAAGGGATGTGTTGGATATGTTGCCATTCGGTATGACGACTGATTTGTTGTCGAAAGTTATCAGCCTTGTATAGAATATGTCTATGGACACGACTGTTCCTTCGCAGTGGGTATTGTTCTCCACAATATAGTCACCGACCCTGAATGGTTTTAATATGAGAATCAACAAGCCGCCCGCAAGATTCGACAGACTTCCCTGAAGTGCAAGTCCGAGGGTAACCCCCGCTGTGCCTAGTATAGTTATAAATGAAGTGATCTGAAATCCCACAATGCTCGCCGCAGTGAGCACGATCAACACATTCAGAACAATCTTGACCGCAGATATGAAAAAACCAGCAACGCTTGGATCCAGCTTTGACCTCTCAAAACTCTTCCTGAGTATCCTGAGCAGCAACTTCACCAGCTTGAAGCAGACGACCATGAATATGACAGCCACAACTATACTGCCAAGCTTGGACATACACCAGTCTGTAAGCTTCTGGATATACTGCCCTACGATACTTACCTGATCCGTGGCCTCCTTCACCGCATCCCCGACCACACTCTCTGTGGTCGCAGTATCAGCCGCCATGTTATACAGATCACCAATCAATAGCATAAATGTCTATTCCTCCTATTTTACATGGGCAAACACTGCAAATGACAGTGCAGGAGCACTCACTTCTATCACGCCATCCGCAGCAGTCTTATATCCTTTGTTATTGTTGCCCTCGCCTCCGTATTTCAGGTTATCACTTGAGAAGATCTCTCTGTACTTTCCATCCGTCTCAACCGGAAGCTTATATCCTGTCACATTTTTAAGTCCGAAGTTGCAGACAATATACACATCATCTGCGACATCCAAACCATGTCTTACAAATGATATTACCTGTCCCTTCTCCTGTATATCAAGTGCACTGCCGGCAAGGTCCCTGCCATCACCGCACAGAGCATTCTTTGTATCGTATAATTTGTTGAGTTCCTTTATATATTTCTGAAAATAGCTGTTTGCATCGAACTCAAGAACCGACCAGTCGATCTGGGTTCTTCCGTCAAACCCGGCAAATCCGCCTAATTCCTGTCCCATAAACGTCAGCTTTCTTCCCGGTAGTGACATGATGAGACCAAACAGAAGTCTGAGATCAGCATACTTGTCCTCATAGCCACCCGACATCTTGGATGCGTAACTTCCACGCTCATATGCAACCTCATCATGGCTGAGCGCCCATACGGTATCATCCTTCTCGTCAAATGGTATACCACATGTATAATCCATAAAGCTTCCTCTGTTCACTGGAGGTATCATCATGAAATCTGTCACTCTGGACACAGCTTCATTATTCCACCTGAGATCTGTCATGACAGCATCGCCTGCAGTGCCGAGGGTTGTTCTCAATGCTCTGATAAGTTCCTCGTCCTCCAGCCTTACTCCGTCCAGATGATATGTGTCTATCCAATATGCGATGCAATCCACATCCCTCACAGATACCATATCCATGATAACGCCTATTCCCTTGCTGTGGAAATGGTCGACCATAGCCATGAACTCCGTAGGTTTTCCAAATCTCGATGTCGGAGCGAACATTCCCACGGTATCATAGCCCCAGCCATTGTCATCTCTATATTCCATAAGTGGCATAAACTGTATGTAGTTGTATCCCATATTCTTCACGTACATGGCAGCCTCTTTGCCAAATTCGAGATAGTTAAGAGGATATCCATCTGAGTTTCTCTTCCATGTCGGCATGTGGACCTCATATATATTTACCGGGGCAGATACACTGCCTCTCTTCTTCATATATGAAGAGTCTAACCAGCTATACTCAAGCTTTGCAAGTACCGATGCATTTCCCGGTGCCACCTCATAAACCTCAGCGTAAGGGTCTGCAAATATATCTGTATTTCCATCTCTGTATAATGCCTCGAATTTGTATCTGGTATTCATGAGATCGCCCGGAATGAACAGCTCAAACATATCAGTGTAGTCAATCCTTCTCATAGGATTCACGCGTCCATCCCATCCGTTGAAATCTCCGACCACACTGACCCTGGTTGCCCCCGGCATATTCATGCAGAACGATACACCCTGTACACCATCGAGCGTGATCTGTCTTGCTCCAAACAGATCCTTTACATGGAAATCCGACAATATTCCATCGTCTCCATTTACCACCTTCATGACATTGACCGGATCCACGCTGTATCCGAATGAATACGGATCATAGAATTCAGCCGCCTGCTCGCCTTCTGTTATGAGCTTATATGCAAATGCCCCGCTATCCTCGATCTTCACTGTAAAAAATCCCTGTGAACCTATCTCGGTCATAGGATATTTAAATATCGGCTCGCCCGTTTCTTCATTTATCCTGAGAACAAACGCAGCCGTAGCCCTCGGAAGGTATGCATTTACATAGCAGTCATTAAGACACTGGTGCATACCAAGAATATGATGAGGGTTGCCATGCGTACCCCTTGTTATCGCTGCAACCTCATCTGATTTCAATACAAATATCTCCATAAAACCCCTTCTCCTAATGTTAGTCTATCTTGTGTATAAATATTCCGCTTCTGAGCTTTGGCTCAAACCACGTTGACTTTGGAGGCATGAGAAGTCCCGCATCTGCAATGTCGAACAGTTCAGTGATGGATGTCGGATACATCGAGAATGCAACCGCCATTCCTCCATCCACCAGACGCTCAAGCTCTGCAAGTCCTCTGATTCCACCTACGAACATGATCCTCTGATCAGTTCTCGGATCATGTATTCCAAGTATCGGTGCAAGCACATTGTCCTGAAGTACCGATACGTCAAGTCTGCCCACGACATCATCCGGAACAATACCTTCTCTGACATCCAGTCTGTACCAGCTTCCATCCATGTACATTCCCACCTGTCCTTTGACCTGTGGTTCCACCGGAACATCACTGGCTGTCACATCAAATATCTTTGAAACCTCATCCATGAATTCCTGCTTGTCATGTCCGTTGAGATCCTTTACCACTCTGTTGTACGGCATGATCATAAGCTGGTCATGAGGGAAAAGTACAGAGAGGAAATAATTGAATTCCTCATCCCCGGTATATCCCGGATTCTTCTCTCTCATATGGATTCCCGCCTTGACGGCCGATGCCGCCCTGTGGTGTCCATCCGCTATATAGATATCGTCCACTCCTTCAAATGCAGCTCTGATGGTGTCTATATCTTCCTGGCCATCTATTATCCATACGTTGTGAGTGATCCCGTCAGGTGATGTGAAGCCGTACAACTTATCACCCTTCTTCACTCTATCGATGATCTCGTCAACCTTATCTATCGCTCTGTACGCAAGGAATATAGGTCCCGTCTGCGCTCCGCATGCCTCGACATGCTTTATTCTGTCTATCTCCTTGTCCTCTCTGGTATTCTCATGCTTCTTGATGACTCCATTCATATAGTCATCTATAGAAGAACATGCCACGAGTCCTGTCTGATGCCGGCCATCCATGATAAGCTCATAAATATAATAGACTGGTCTGCGCTCCATGATATATGTTCCATCATCTATCATGCCCTGAAGCAGCTGACCAGCCTTATCATATACACATGGAGCATATGTATCCACATCTGGTCCAAAGGATGTCTCTGCTCTGTCCACTTTCAAAAATGATAATGGTTCGCGCTTGACCTCTATCTCTGCTTCCTGACGGTTATACACATCGTATGGCAAGGCAGCTACTCTGCCTGCAACATCTGGTCTCGGTCTATAGGCTCTAAAACTTCTGATTGTTGCCATATTCTCTACTCCTGTCATAAATATTTTATTGTATGTGCCAATTAACCTCTTACAGCCTTGACAACCTTCTTGATCGAATCCTCATATTCCTCCTCTGATGAGTTCTCGAATATGAAGAGATCCTTGATGTTTGTAGGCGGATTGAAGTTCTGGCTGTTGATGTACTCATCCCAGTGCTCAAGCTTCCATGTATCCCTGTCTGAAGCTCTCTTGATCATTCTCTCATGACATACATCTTTTCTTGTATTTACCCAGATAACGAAGAGCTCTGCATCTTTCTCTGCAAGCTTAGCGCGAAGATTGTCAAGATACTCATCATCTCTGATCTCCTCTGTAAACGGAGCATTGATGAGAACTGTATCATTGTAATCCAATGCCTCAAATGCAAGATCCAGCACACAGTAATACTCGTAATCTCTGATCTCCTTCTGGAAGAAGTCTGATGAACGGTTGTACTCCTGTCCGGCAACCACAAATATCTGCTTTGAAAGCACGATAAGTGTATCCTTGTCAAGGTATACACAATTGTGAAGTGCCTTTGCAACCTGCTTTGAAATAAATGTCTTTCCACATGCTGGTGGTGATGTAACTAAAATAAGCTTCTTCATATCTATAAATGCCTCCATGTAAATGAAATCAATTTTTCTAATAGTTTATCACAATTGCTATTTGCTTACAACATTTTTTAACGTTAAATAAAAATAAAGAACAGCAAAGAACAATATACGTAAAAAACCGTCAGACCTGTTTTGCAGGCCTGACGATTAAGATCATATATTCCAACTATATGTTGTTATATTTTATTTTACTATGATTGTACACTTTGCGTACTTACCACTGCCATCCTTAGCCTTACATTTAATTACCGCACGGCCCTTCTTCTTACCTACTACTGTTCCACTTGTTGTTACGGTAGCTATCTTCTTATTTGAGGAAACCCAGGTAACTGCCTTGTTGTTTGCAGTTGCAGGACCTACTGTTGCCCTGAGTGTTATCTTTCCCTTTCTCTTTATGGTTGCTGTCTTCTTGTTTAACTTGATCGAAGAAACCATAATAACTGAATTGATTGTACACTTGGCAGTAATATTGCTTCCGTCCTTTGATTTACATGTGATAACTGCCGAACCCTTTCTAACAGCCTTGACAACTCCTGTTGACGAAACTGTTGCAACCTTGGTGTTCGATGATGACCATGTAACCGCCTTATTGTTTGCCGCTGCAGGACCTACAGTTGCCTTGAGTGTGAATGTCGCACCCTTCTTGATAGTCTTGTTTGTTGCATTGAGCTTGATGGATGTTACAGGCTGTGAAACCGTAACAGTACACTTTGCAAGCTTGCCGCTTCCATCCTTAGCCTTACATGTGATAACTGCTGTTCCCTTTGATACTGCTGTGATAGTACCATTGTTTACAGTTGCTACCTTGCTGTTAGAAGTTGTCCACTCAACATTTCTGTTATTTGCGTTAGCAGGAGCTACAGTCGATGTTATTCTGCCCTGTTTACCCACAAACAGATTCAGTTTTGTCTGATTAAGTTTTATTCCTGTAACCGGCTGGTTAACTGTAAGTCTGAGAGCTGCCTTGGCCTTTCTTCCTTCAATGCCTTCGACAGCCTCGCATGTGATTGTCGCTGTACCACGGCCCTTAGCTACTATCTCACCGTTCTCATTTACTGTTGCAACTGCATCACTTGATGATGTCCACTTCAGTGCTGCACTGGCTGCATCCTCTGGATTGATAGTTGTATTTACTACAATTTATCGCCAACATTTACTGTCTTGTTAGTCTCAGCAAGAACTATGGATGAAATCTGCTGAATAACAGTGACCTCACATGTCTTTGATATGTTACTTCCATCTCTTGCAGTACATGTTATTGTTGTTGTTCCGGCTTTAACACCTGTTATTGTTCCGTTTGATACTGTTGCAACACCCGGATCACTTGACTGCCATATAACATTTCTGTCATTTGCATCTTCTGGAAGTACGGTCTGCTTAACAGTTCCTCGTTCACCCACATACAGAGTGAGCTTCTCCTTGTCAAGTGTTATAGCACTTACATACTTCTTTACTGTAAGAGTGAATGATGTTGTTTTCTCACTTCCATCAACTGCTGTAGCTGTGATAACTGTGGTTCCTCTGTCGAGGGCTGTTATCAAACCATCCTTGTCAATGCTTGCAACACTCTCGTCTGATGATGCCCAGATGACTTCCTGATTCGATGCAGTTGCAGGGGATGCAGTGCTTGTTACCTGCAGTGTATCACCAGCATATATTGTTGTCTTGTCTCTGTTTATTCTAAGGCTTGTAACTCTCTGCTTTACTGTAATGTTGCAATCCACATACTCATCATCTGAAATTGAAAATCTGATAACAGCAGTTCCTGCTGATCTGGCAGTAACTGTAGCCTTTGTCTTATCTGTTGAACTATATGACACCGAAGCAACGTTTGTATCTGACGATGTCCACTTCAAATTCTTGTAAATACTTGCATCATCCGCATCGATAACAGCCTCAAGTGATACTGTTCTGCTTTCCGTATCTGCTCCGAGCAGCAATTCTGCACTGTTCATATTGAGAGTCAAACCTTTTACAGGCGGCTGTACAGTCACATGACACTTGCCGTACACCTGCTCAGTATCAACAGATGTACATATGATATCAGCTTCTCCCGGATTGACTGCCTTCACATTTCCCTCGGCATCGACCGTAGCAATGCTCTCATTTGATGATGACCATACAACGCTCTGCTCCACTGCAGTATTTGGAGAAACCGTAGCAACGAGATTACTGCTTCCACCTGCAATGATCGTCATTCTAGACTGTGAAAGTGTCACGCTGTTTACTCTCTGTTCAACATTTACCTGAATTACTGTCTCTACATCAGGATTATCAGTTGATGTAAAATGAAGGAATGCGATTCCTGCACCTCTTGTTGTTATAGTCTTACTTGATGTATTAAACGACAAAACCTTATTGTTTTCTTTGCCATCCGCATCAGTCACCTTACAAGTGAATCCTGATATCTCTTTGGATGCAAGACCATCCTCGGTAACACACTTTACATCCAGCTTCTTAGAGCCATTTCTTGGATATGTTCCACAGTCCATGTTGATGACTGCGCCATTCTCGTATGTTATCTGGTTGCCTGCATCATCCTTCTCGTTCTGATCTACAAGATAAAGTCCGGTAACAGGCTTGTGACACTCCATATTCACATATCCTATAGCACGATCATTCAGCAGAATGTTAATCTGAGCTGTTCCCGCCGAAACACAGGTCAGTTCTCCTGTCTCCCTGTCTATCTGTGCAACTCTTTCATTTGACGAACTCCATGTTATGTTCTTGTGTGGATTCTTTTCGTCATCCGTAGCTGTAAGTGTAGTCGTATCACCAACTCTGAAGCTGAGTGTAGAACTGTCTGACTTTACAACATTTCCATCAGTTGTATACCATACTGTGACCTTGAGCGGGTTAAGAATGTTGAGTGTGAACTTGACCTTCCCCATTCCTGCTCCTGTATAGTAATTGTATGTAATCTTCTCCGCATCCGGCTCCGCTGTAAATATATATCCATCAAGCTGTCCTCCAGTCACGGATGACGCCTCATTGCTGGCATCTATGCCCTGTATTCCTGCGTATCCTGTAGTATTCCTGTTTCGTTTATGAATTTCAACCCCATTATCATCCGTTAAAGGCTTGCCGTTGTTATCTACAGCAACAGGAAGTTCATAGTCATACCACGCCTTATGCAAACCATAGACTTTTGAAAAATCGCTAAAATCATAATCATAGTTCGTAGTATCAAGTGTTATATCCCTGCTATT
>NC_021018.1:649029-654771 GCF_000210595.1 Coprococcus sp. ART55/1
ACTGCAACTGAACACACCATCATCGCCATAAAGTTTAGGACACACTGATATATCTATGGCCACAAGATTGTTGTTGTCAATCTCAAGTTCTTTCAGGTCAGGATGACCATCAAGCTTTATACCCTGGATATTATTGTCTGAAATATAAAGCTTCTCCAATAAACTGTTTGATGCTATATCAAGCTCTGCAAGAGAATTTGATGATGCGTCAAGATTAACCAGATTGGTGAGAGTAGATACATCAAGCTTATTTATGCCAGTATCCTTGACATAAAGCTCTCTAAGTGCTGTATTCGCAGTAAAATCCACCGCACCCAGAACATTGCTGCTGACATCAAGGTAGCTAAGACTTGTGTTCTTTGACACATCTATTGATGTAAGTCTCGTGTTAGAACAATCAAGTGTTGTAAGCGCCGGGGTATTGTCTATGTTCAGCTCAGCCACATAGCTATTTGAACAATCAAGCGAACCAAGGACTATATCACCGGATACGTCAAGCTTGGTAATTGACGAACGAACAACAACTCCACTGTCGCTCTTTGCTCCAGCACAATAAAGATTCTTAAGCTTCTCATGACCTGACACATCAAGGACAGGCAGTGAACGCATGCTGTCACAATAAAGTGTTGTAAGCTCCATGTTTGAGCCAAGATCAAGTGTTGATATGGTGGTTCCACTTACGCCAAGCACCTTAAGCCCCTTCATATTGCTGACATCTATCGATGAAAGGTTTGTTGAATTGGCATTGAGCAGTACAAGATTATTGTAATCAGCCAGAGATGTAAGGCTTGTGATCTTGTTCCCACTTATATCAAGATATGTAAGTTTCTCTGCACTTACCGGCAAGGTCAGACTGTCTATTCTGTTACTTGAGACATCTATATATTCAAGATTCTCAAGATTCTCTATATCAAGATTCCTTATAGACTGCTCATTACAATCCAGCTTTGACAGATTGGTGAACAATTCTACGCCATTCAAACTTGATATAGCAGGAGAACACTTCGAAACATCTATAGATGTTACATTCGAGATCTCCGCATCTGACAGATAACCATTACTGTCTGTATCGAAATTACTCGACACATAGCTTCTAAACGACGAATCCGTAAACGTGTCAGCTATGGATACGCCATCATCCGCTGCATAAACCGGGCCAACACTGGCCAGTGACTGGACAATCATCGCTGCACTCACAGCCGCTGCCAGCCATCTCTTCCCTTTTCTCATAAAATACCTCCCTTAGTAATTCATGGTTTATTTACAATTAATCTAATTTTAGTATACCTGTTTGTGCAATGTCAACATAATGTTATCAATAATACTGCATAATATAACGCCATGCAAAACAAAAAAATTGCCGGAGCATGTTCACTTCATAGCAGCAACATTATCCCGGCAAATCTTTATGATATTGTTAGCACAGACACTTCAAATATCCATATAATTTATTACTTCTTTGTGATATATCCCTTAGCCTTCAGAAGCTCTGCACAGAGAACTGCACCACCTGCAGCACCTCTTACAGTGTTGTGTGAAAGGCCAACGAACTTCCAGTCATATACTGAATCCTCACGGAGACGTCCAACGCTGATACCCATACCTTTCTCGAAGTCAACGTCCAGAGCAACCTGTGGTCTGTTGTCCTCCTCAAGGTACTGGATAAACTGCTTTGGTGCACTTGGAAGACCAAGCTCCTGAGGCGCGCCCTTGAAGCTTGTCATAGCCTCGATAAGCTGCTCCTTTGTAGGGTTCTTTCTGAACTTTACAAATACAGTTGCTGTATGTCCGTTGAGAACTGGGACTCTGATGCACTGGCTTGTGATAGTGATTCCCTCTGCAGGAACAATCACACCATTCTCCTTGTCTACCTTACCCCAGATTCTGAGCGGCTCCTTCTCTGACTTCTCTTCCTCACCACCGATATATGGGATGATGTTGCCAAGCATCTCAGGCCAATCCTTGAATGTCTTACCTGCTCCTGAGATTGCCTGATATGTGCTTACGATAACCTCGTATGGCTCAAATGGCATCCATGCTGTAAGTACCGGTGCGTAGCTCTGGATTGAGCAGTTAGGCTTAACTGCAACAAATCCTCTCTCTGTTCCAAGTCTCTTCTTCTGGAACTCGATAACCTCTGCATGGTCTGCATTGATCTCTGGAACCATCATAGGAACATCAGGAGTCCATCTGTGAGCTGAGTTGTTTGAAACTACAGGAGTCTCTGTCTTGGCATAAGCCTCCTCTATAGCCTTGATCTCATCCTTTGTCATATCTACTGCTGAGAATACAAAATCAACTGTGGCAGCAACCTTCTCTACCTCATTGACATTGTATACTACAAGCTTCTTAACTGCCTCTGGCATCGGTGTATCCATCTTCCATCTGTCACCAACTGCCTCTTCGTATGTCTTGCCTGCGCTTCTTGGGCTGGCTGCAACTGTAACGACCTCGAACCAAGGATGGTTCTCAAGAAGTGAGATAAATCTCTGACCTACCATACCTGTTGCGCCAAGGATACCTACCTTTAACTTGTCACTCATTTTTCTTCTCTCCTATTTATCTTTTATTACTTTATGACTCTTACCTTAACTACTCCCTCGATTGCTGAGAGTTCTGCGATGTCGTCTGCTGTTGGCTCTACACCGATATCAAGGATAGAATATGCGTAATCGCCCTTTGCCTTGCTGATCATTCCTGATACATTGCCGCCCTTCTTGGAGAATACTCCTGTGAACTGGGTGAGCATGTTAGGGATGTTCTTGTGGCAGATAGTAACTCTGGCTACATCACTGCACTGTCCCATGTTTACGTTTGGATAGTTTACAGAGTTCTTGATGTTTCCATCGTTGATGTATGCCTTGATCTCCTTACAAGCCATAACTGCACAATTGTCCTCTGACTCTGCTGTTGAAGCTCCAAGATGTGGGAATGCTACCACGTTCTTGTAACCTGCTATAGCTGGGTTAGGGAAGTCTGTCATATACTTTGCAACCTTGCCTGAGTCGAGTGCCGCCTTCATATCCTCATCGTTGACCAGTACGTCTCTTGCGAAGTTGAGGATCTTCACGCCGTCCTTCATCAGTGCAAATGCATCTGCATTGATCATTCCCTTTGTGCTGTCAAGAGCTGGAACATGAACTGTTATATAATCACAGTCTCTGTAGATATCCTCTACATTTGTGATGTGCTTTACATCCTTTGAAAGTCCCCATGCTGCATCTACTGACACATATGGATCATATCCGTATACCTGCATGCCGAGCTTAAGCGCAACATTTGCAACCTTTGCTCCAATGGCACCAAGTCCAATTACACCGAGCTTCTTGCCAAGGATCTCATTGCCTGCATAGTTCTTCTTCTGCTTCTCCACCATCTTGGCGATATCTGCCTCAGCGGCATTGTCCTTGACCCAGTTGTAACCGCCAACGAGGTCTCTTGAAGCCATGAGGAGTGCTGCTACTACAAGCTCCTTAACACCATTTGCATTTGCTCCTGGTGTGTTAAATACTACGATACCCTTCTCAGCGCACTTATCAAGTGGAATGTTGTTGACACCTGCACCTGCACGGGCTACTGCCAGAAGGTTGTCTGACAGCTCAAGATCATGCATGGATGCACTTCTGACCAGAACTGCATCTGCATCTGCGAAATTGTCTGTTACTTCATATGTATCAGGTAAAAGCTCCATACCGCACTTGGCGATAGGGTTTAAGCAATTAATCTTTACTGACATGTCTTTTTCTCCCTTTTCTATTACTATATATTACTTGTTCTCTGCCTCGAACTTCTTCATGAACTCTACAAGCTTCTCAACACCCTCGATAGGCATTGCGTTGTAGATAGATGCTCTCATACCACCTACTGTTCTGTGACCCTTGAGGTTGACAAATCCAGCCTCTGTAGCCTCCTTGACGAACTTTGCATCAAGGTCTGCGTCACCAGTTACAAATGGTACGTTCATGAGTGAACGGTCTTCCTTTACTACAGTTCCCTTGAAGAGCTCTGAGCTGTCGAGGAAATCATAGAGGATCTTGGCCTTTTTCTCGTTGTGAGCCTTCATAGCCTCAAGGCCGCCCATCTCCTTAACCCACTTGAATACCTTGCCACAGATATAGATGCCGTAGCATGGAGGTGTGTTGTAGAGTGAGTCTGCATCTGCCTGAGTCTTGTACTTGAGCATGGTTGGTGTAAATGGCATTACGTCATCTCTGATAAGATCCTCACGGATGATAGCCACTACTACGCCTGCAGGACCAACGTTCTTCTGAACTCCGAAGTAGATCATACCGTAATCCTCAACATTTACAGGCTGTGAGAGAATGTCTGATGACATATCTGCAACAAGTATCTTGCCCTTTGTGTTAGGAAGTGTGTGGTATGTTGTTCCATATATAGTGTTGTTATGACAAATGTATACATAATCAGCATCGTCATCTATTGGAAGATCTGAACAATCTGGGATATATGAGAAAGTCTTGTCTGCTGATGATGCAACTGCAACTGCCTTTCCATATTTCTTTGCTTCTTCGTATGCTTTCTTTGCCCACTGACCTGTTATGATGTAGTCAGCTACGCCATTCTTCATGAGATTCATTGGAATTGCTGCAAACTGCTGTGAAGCTCCTCCCTGAAGGAAAAGCACCTTGTAGTTGTCAGGTATGTTCATGAGATCTCTGAGATCCTTCTCTGCCTCTTTGATGATATTGTCGAAGGCTTTAGATCGATGGCTCATCTCCATTACGCTCATGCCTGTTCCCTTGTAATCAAGCATTTCTTCTGCTGCCTCTTTTAATACCACCTCAGGAAGAACTGAAGGGCCTGCTGAAAAGTTGTACACTCTTGCCATTTTTGTTATCTCTCCTTCTTTTTAGTTGTGACGATGATTTCGTTTTAATGTATGTAAGCCTGTGTTTCGCTGCCTATATCGTTCTGCGGAGCGCTCCCGCTCGTCTCCTCCTGCAGCGGTACTAAGGTGCCGCCTACAGCGCCACCCCTGGTATCGCCCCCTCCCTACGGTCGGCGGCATGTCGTCGGTGCATAAAAGAATGTGTCTTCGACACATTGGCACCGACTAAGGACCGGCGGAGGAGAATGTCCTTCGAACGATATAGGCAGCTAAACACAGGCTAATTTACTTTATTTACGAAATCATCTGTTTATGACCTAATAAAATGTGTGCGAGATATTTTACTTAACAAAAATGTCCTTCGTTCCCATTTATATGAAAATTCTGACTTATCTTTGTTCTTTTGGTGTATCCCGCTTGCGATTAACAAGTTATTTTTACTAAATTCTTATATTATCAAGTAAAACAACTTTATTATCGCTTATATCCCTGTACTATAGCACTCTTTTCGCCTGTCGGCAAGTAGGGATTATATATATAAGCACCATATCTATGTTTTGTACGCGCACAAATATGGTGCCTTTCCGAGCTTATATTGACATATATTACATATCGTCCTCTGAGAAACAGGTGTCGATGGCTGCTCCCGGAGCTACCATTGGCCATACCTTGTCGTCTCCCGCTATTGTTACATCTATTACCACAGGTCTGCCTGCTGTCAGGGCTGTCTTCATTGCTGCCTCGAACTCATCAAGGGTGTTGGCTCTGATTCCCATGGCACCAAGTCCCTCTGCTACCTTGACGAAATCTACCGAATCGTCAAGCACGGTGTTGGAATATCTGTGGTCATAGAACAGTGTCTGCCACTGTCTTACCATTCCAAGTACGTGGTT
>NC_021018.1:655074-666837 GCF_000210595.1 Coprococcus sp. ART55/1
TGTATCTCGCAGCTGTTGCTATCTCGTTCAGATTCATTCTGAAGCATCCGTCACCGGCTATGTTGATGACTGTCTTATCAGGTCTGCCGTACTTTGCTCCGATAGCTGCGCCAACACCGTAACCCATGGTTCCAAGTCCGCCTGATGACAGGAATGTCCTAGGCTCCTTGAATGTATAGTTCTGGGCTGCCCACATCTGATGCTGTCCGACATCTGTTGTGATGATCGCATCACCCTCTGTAAGCTCGTAGATTTTCTTGATAGCTGCAGGTCCGTTCAGTGTGTCAAAGCTGTACACGTCAGGATTCTGCTTCTTGAGGTCTTCGATCTCAGACATCCATGTCTTGTTGGACTGGGCGGCAAGCTTGCTGTTGAGGAGCTTCAGGACCTCCTTTGCGTCGCCGACTATGCTGGCATTTGTAGGGATGTTCTTGTCTATCTCAGCTGCATCTATATCTATATGTATGATCTTTGCATTTGGCGCGAACTTGGATGCATTTCCGATAACTCGGTCTGAGAATCTGGCACCAACAACGATCACAAGATCTGCCCTTGACACACCGAGGTTGGACACCTTTGTTCCGTGCATACCGATCATGCCTGTATATCTCTCGCTTCTTCCGTCAAATGCGCCCTTGCCCATAAGTGTATCGCACACTGGTGCATCCACCTTATCTGCAAATTCTGCAAGCTCTGCTGATGCGTCAGAGATGATACATCCGCCACCTGCCATGATAAATGGTCTTCTTGAAACCTTGATCATCTCAATGACTTTGTTCACATCCTCCTCGCGGATGGTGTCTGTCTTTCTCTCGATGACCTCCGGTGTCTCTGGTATATACTCTGTCTCCGCTGCGGTTACATCCTTTGTTATATCCACAAGCACCGGGCCAGGTCTGCCGCTCTTTGCGATCTTGAACGCACGTCTGATGGTCGGTGCAAGATCATCTATGTGCTTCACGATAAAGCTGTGCTTGGTGATAGGCATAACAACACCTGCAATGTCTACCTCCTGGAAGCTGTCCTTACCGAGCATATTTACACCTACATTTGCTGTTATTGCCACAACAGGAATGGAATCCATGTATGCTGTAGCTATACCTGTTACAAGGTTGGTGGCACCCGGACCTGATGTGGCCATACATACGCCGACCTTGCCTGTAGCTCTGGCATATCCATCTGCCGCATGGGCAGCCCCCTGCTCATGTGATGTGAGCACATGGTTGATCTCATCCTGGTGCTTGTAGAGGGCATCATATACGTTGAGGATAGTTCCTCCCGGATAACCGAACACGGTGTCAACGCCCTGTTCTTTAAGGCACTCTATAACAATTTCAGAACCTGATATCTTTGACATCTTACTTTCTCCTTTTCCCTTAATTGTGATCAATTAATTCTTTGGCACCTCAAGAACAGCACCTCTGTTGCCTGATGTAACCATAGCTGCGTATCTTGCAAGATAGCCTGTTGTAACCTTTGGCTGTCTTGGCTTCCATGCAGCCTTTCTCTTTGCAAGCTCCTCGTCTGAGACATCGAGCTTGATGCTGAGGTTGTTGATATCGATCTCGATCATATCGCCTTCCTCAACAAGAGCGATAGGTCCGCCCACAGCAGCTTCAGGTGATACATGTCCGATGGACGCTCCACGGCTTGCTCCTGAGAATCTTCCGTCTGTGATAAGGGCAACTGATGAACCAAGTCCCATACCAGCGATGGCTGATGTAGGGTTGAGCATCTCTCTCATACCAGGGCCTCCCTTTGGTCCCTCGTATCTGATGACTACCACGTCACCCTCTACGATCTTGCCGCCCTTGATAGCTGCGATTGCGTCCTCCTCACAGTCAAATACCCTTGCAGGGCCCTTGTGAGCCAGCATCTCAGGCACAACTGCTGAACGCTTTACTACAGAGCCGTCTGGTGCAAGGTTACCCTTGAGTACAGCCAGACCACCTGTAACTGTATATGGATTGTCCATAGGTCTGATGACCTCAGGATTCTTGTTTACACTATTGGCAACAGCCTCTCCTATTGTCTTGCCTGTAACTGTCATGCAGTCCTTGTTGATGAGTCCTGCATCTGCAAGCTGCTTGATAACCGCATACACACCACCGGCCTCATTGAGATCCTCCATGTATGTGTGGCCTGCAGGAGCAAGGTGACACAGGTTAGGTGTCTTTGCGCTGATCTCATTTGCAAATGAGATATCAAAGTCGAAACCGATCTCATGTGCGATGGCTGGAAGGTGGAGCATAGAGTTGGTTGAACATCCAAGTGCCATATCAACTGTAAGAGCGTTGATGATTGACTCCTTTGTGATGATGTCTCTAGGCTTGATACCCTTTCTGTACATATCCATAACTGCCATTCCTGCATGCTTTGCAAGCTTAAGTCTCTCTGAATATACTGCAGGGATTGTTCCATTTCCAGGAAGTCCCATTCCAAGAGCCTCTGTCAGACAGTTCATAGAGTTTGCTGTGTACATACCTGAACATGATCCGCATGTAGGACATGTCTTGCACTCATACTCGTATACATCCTCCTCAGTCATGGTTCCGGCTGCGTATGAACCTACAGCCTCGAACATGCTTGAAAGACTTGTCTTATTTCCCTTTACGTGTCCGGCAAGCATAGGGCCGCCAGATACAAATACTGTTGGGACATTTACTCTGGCTGCTGCCATGAGAAGTCCTGGAACGTTCTTGTCACAGTTAGGGATCATGACGAGCGCGTCAAACTGATGTGCTATAGCCATAGCCTCTGTTGAGTCTGCGATCAGATCTCTTGTAACCAGTGAATACTTCATTCCGATGTGTCCCATTGCTATACCATCACACACAGCGATCGCCGGAAACATAACAGGTGTACCACCCGCCATGGCAACTCCCATCTTTACTGCCTGTGCTATCTTGTCCAGGTTCATGTGACCTGGAACTATCTCATTGTATGAACATACGATACCTACTAAAGGTCTCTCCATCTCTTCCTTTGTCATGCCCAGTGCGTTGAACAGAGATCTGTGTGGTGCCTGCTGCATTCCAACCCTAACATTATCACTCTTCATCTTATTCTCCTCCAATAATGGTCCTTTCTATATTCTCTCGCAGATAAGATCACCCATCTCGGAACAGCTTACGAGCTGTGTTCCCTCTGAGTGGATATCTATTGTTCTGTATCCGTCCTTGAGAACCGTCTTTACAGCGTTCTCAACTGCATCTGCCTCCTTGTCGAGGTCAAATGTGTATCTGAGCATCATTGCCGCAGACAGGATGGTTGCTATCGGATTCGCCTTGTTCTGGCCTGCTATGTCAGGTGCCGATCCGCCTGATGGCTCATACATACCGAACTTTGTCTCGTTAAGTGATGCAGATGAAAGCATTCCGATAGAACCTGAGATCATGGATGCCTCGTCTGAGAGGATGTCTCCGAACATGTTCTCTGTGAGAACCACATCGAACTGTGCAGGATCCTTCACAAGCTGCATCGCACAGTTGTCGACGAGCATGTGTTCAAGCTCAACCTCAGGGTAATCCTTTGCCACTTCCTCAACGACCTTTCTCCAGAGTCTTGATGAGTCAAGGACATTGGCCTTGTCAACGGATGTGACTTTCTTTCTTCTCTTCATAGCTATGTCAAATGCCTTGATGGCTATTCTTCTGATCTCGTTCTCATTGTATGTGAGGGTATCAACGGCTGTCATAACTCCGTCAACCTCCTCTGTGTGTCTCTCGCCGAAGTAGAGACCACCGGTGAGCTCTCTCATCATCATCATATCAAATCCGCGCTCTGCGATCTCAGCCTTAAGTGGACATGCCTCCTTCAGCTCATCGTAGAGATTGGCTGGACGAAGGTTTGCGAAGAGGCCAAGCTCTTTTCTGATCTTCAGAAGTCCTGCCTCCGGGCGGAGATTTGGAGGGAGCTTATACCATGGTGATGTGGATGTATTTCCTCCGATAGAACCGAGGAGAACTGCATCCTTTGACTTTGCAACTGCCACAGCCTCGTCTGTGAGCGGTACGCCTGTTGCATCTATTGAACATCCACCCATGAGGATCTGCTCATAGTCAAATGTATGTCCGAACTTCTCTCCAACTGTATCGAGAACCTTCATAGCCTCTGTGACTACCTCAGGGCCGATACCGTCGCCTTTTATTACGGCTAAATTACACTGCATTTTTGTCTCCTTCCTGTTTTGCCTTTCATGATATATCTTCACTCTGGCCAAACATGCTCATACTCTATTTATTTTTATTATTGATATAGTTGATGAGTCCCTCGCTCTTGATGATCTCCTGCATGAATGGAGGGAATGCCTGTCCCTTAAATTCTGTTCCCTGGGTTCTGTCATAGATCATACCGCTGTCGAAGTCGATCTCCACATCATCTCCCGCCTGGATAGCCTCTGCTGCCTCAGGGCACTCGATGATAGGAAGTCCGATATTGATGGCATTCCTATAGAAGATTCTGGCAAATGTCTCTGCGATTACGCAGCTTATTCCTGAAGCCTTGATGGCTATAGGTGCATGCTCTCTTGAAGATCCGCAGCCGAAATTCTTTCTTGCCACCATGATGTCGCCTGGCTTTACGCTCTTAACAAAATCCTTGTCTATATCCTCCATACAGCTCTTTGCAAGCTCTGCAGGATCTGATGAATTCAGATATCTTGCAGGGATGATTACATCTGTATCTACGTTGTCACCATATTTGTGTACTGTTCCATGTGCTTTCATACTCTATATCTCCTTATAAAATATTCTGTAATAAACTGAATCCTATAAACCGAGTTCGTCAGGGCTGCTGATCTTACCTGTGATGGCTGAAGCTGCTGCTACAGCAGGGCTGGCAAGATATACCTCTGAGTCTACATGACCCATACGTCCTACGAAGTTACGATTGGTTGTTGATACAGCTCTCTCTCCTGCTGCCATAACGCCCATATGTCCTCCAAGACATGGTCCGCATGTAGGAGTTGAAACCACTGCTCCGGCCTTGACAAATATAGTCATGAGGCCTTCCTCAATACACTGAAGGTAGATATCCTGTGTTCCTGGGATGACGATAACTCTGACACCGTCAGCAACCTTTCTTCCCTTGATGATATCTGCCGCAATTCTCATATCTGATATACGTCCATTTGTACATGAACCGATGACTACCTGATCGATCTTGATATCTCCGACCTCATCGATAGTCTTTGTATTCTCTGGGAGATGAGGGAAAGCAACTGTTGGCTTAAGCTGTGACAGGTCGATGGTGTACTCTGCATCGTATACAGCATCCTCGTCTGCCTCATACTTTGTATATGACTTTGTGCTGTGCTCCTTCATGTACTCCTCTGTAAGCTCATCGACAGGGAAGATACCATTCTTAGCACCTGCCTCGATGGCCATGTTCGCAATTGTAAATCTATCGTCCATTGTGAGGTTCTTGATTCCCTCTCCAACAAACTCCATAGACTTATAAAGCGCACCGTCAACACCGATCATACCGATGATGTGAAGGATGACGTCCTTACCACTGATCCACTTTGCCTTCTCTCCAACGATGTTGAACTTGATGGCTGATGGAACCTTGAACCAGGCCTTGCCTGTCACCATTCCTGCTGCCATATCTGTACTTCCGACACCTGTTGAGAATGCACCGAGTGCTCCGTATGTACATGTATGTGAGTCTGCTCCGATACATGTCTCACCAGCCACGATAAGTCCTTTCTCCGGAAGGAGCGCATGCTCGATACCCATTGCTCCGACATCGAAATAGTTCTCGATCTCATTTGCCGCTGAGAACTGTCTTACACACTTACAGTGCTCTGCACTCTTGATATCCTTGTTAGGTGTGAAGTGATCCATGACAAGTGCTATCTTCTTCTTGTCAAATACTTCCTTCTTGTTGAACTTCTCCATCTCGTGAATTGCGACCGGAGTTGTTACGTCATTTCCTAATACTAAATCCAAATCTGCCTCGATAAGCTGTCCTGCTTCAACTAATGGCAGTCCTGCATGAGCAGCTAAAATCTTCTGAGTCATGGTCATACCCATATTTATAGTCCTCCTATCATTTGTTTCTAAATACAAATTCTTACTCTTGATAATATCACTCATCTAGGTATAATTACAATATATATATAGAATAGTTGTTATAACCTGGAGGAATATCATGATAAGTAATCTGAACAATTACGTTATTTTTCATACAGTTGCCAAAGCCGGCAACATCAGCAAAGCTGCAAATCAGCTCTACATCAGTCAGCCCGCGATCAGCAAATCAATATCCAAGCTGGAAGCAGAGCTTGGCACTGCACTCTTTTCCAGAAGCTCAAAAGGTGTCACCCTGACCGAAGAGGGACAGGTTCTCTATGAATATGTTGAGAGGGCATTTGACTCTCTGAATATGGGTGAAGAAAATCTGAAGAATTACAAGGAGCTTGGAATCGGCCACATAAGGATCGGCGTAAGCACATCTCTGTGCAAGCACATACTACTGGACTATCTGAAGGACTTCATCAGGGAGAATCCCAACATCAAGTTCAGCATAGACTGCCACTCAACCGTGAACACCATCAAGCTCCTCAGAAATGAGGATATAGATATAGGCCTGATCTGCAACACAGAGCTTCCAAAGGGAATAGTCTACTCTCCTGTCAAGGAGATACATGACGTATTTGTGGCAAGCCCTGAATATCTGGATAATTTCTACGAACGTACAAATGGCAGAGATCAATACAGCTTTGCCGATGAGCTTCCAGGCAACATCAAGGGTAACATTATACCACTGCTTAACTCAGGCTTAGTCTCTGCCACACATGACGATGCAACAGATCAAGTTGTGGGAAAAAAAAGCAGAGATACCGGACATTCATCCGGCGTCTCTGCTTCTACCACTATTCATAACTCAAGCAACTCATGTATGTCCAATATATCAACAGTCAACATCCTTGAAGGCTCCAACCTCATGGTTCTGGAGGAGGCAAATGTAACCCGTACCCACGTGGACGAGTATCTCCACTCACAGGGCATAAGCTGCAGCCAGGTACTTGAGATCAACAACATGGATCTCCTCATCGACTTCGCCGCCATAGGAATGGGCGTCGCAAGCGTGGTCCGTGAATTCGCGCAGGAACAGCTGAGCTCAGGAGTCATCACCGAGCTTCCTCTTAACACTCCTATTCCAAGCAGAACTGTCGGATTTGCTTACTCGGGAGTGAAGAACCAGGGTACGGCTATGAGAAAATTTATGGAATGGGTAGGGGTGTGATTACATGCTTCTGTTTACTGTCCCACCTCAGCATAAACAGCATGATGCATATTCCAAACAGCGAAACCAGTGCGCCAGCCATAAGCCCAGGTGTTCTGTATGCAATTTCTATATCGTGACTGCCCGCATATATCCGGACACCCATATTGCCTCTACCAAGGCGAATTTTTTCTGCCGGCTCTCCATCCACATATATCTTAAACCCATCATCATATGGATATGCGATATACAGGATACCTGGATTTTTCACATCCACACTTCCATAGAAAGTATTCTTTCCAAATCCTGTGCACTCAAGCGGACTATCGAGTATCTTCTCTTCTGCTTTCTCAAATTCATCTGCATTGTAATTGTATACCTTTACAAATCGCTCACCAACACTTCTTGTTTTAGAGCTGGTCGCACCTCCTATAGTTATCCTGACATGTTGTCCTTTCTTTACGAGGCCGACATGTGACAGCTGTTCTGTAACATATGACCCATTCGATGCCCTGAGCTCTCCGTCCACGATCATCTCCACATAGTGATCACGGCTATCCTTACTGTAGACATACATATCCATATCAGATTCAGCATCAAACTCATACCGGGTCATCGGCACAAATGCATTTGACGTTCTGTATATGCAATAACCCACTGATTCCTTAAGTGTGTCCTGATTGAGATAAGAAGTACTCCAATCCGATATATCAATCTCTGTAAATACATCTGACGACAGACCACAGCCACTCTTCATAAAATCATTCTGATTTTCAAGAGGTGTCCTGTCTGCTTTCCAGTCTACGATACCATCATCCAACATAAATCCCATCATCTCAGGAGTTTCTGCTTCATACAGATTGTATACGTCATTCTCAGCAACAAGGTTATACCCTGCGTAAGTACCATTCTCCGGACTCAGCACATATCTGACATTGTACATGAGCGCTGTAAGCGGTGTAGTTCCCGAATATATATATTCAACATTGTCAAAGTGGGCAAGTCCCATACTGGAAAACGCTCTGATCGTATTTCCATTTGCCATGGATGAATACCAGTTTGTCTGAGAATATGGCGCATAATTCTCATAAACCATAGCGCTCTTTCTGGTGCCATTTTCTGTATCCAGGGAATTGTATACTGATTCCCACTGATCTAGTCTTACAGCATCTGTCAGAAGACAGTTCTCCGTCTTGCCCGGCATTACATATAATGCATTTCCCATAATCTCAGCTATCCAGCAGCCACAGATAATGCACACAGCCACTCCCGGCTTTATGCTTCCTCTTCTGCAAAGCACGCACAGAATGGCTGCAAATGCCAGCATAAGCATAAATATAACATAGCCAAGCGGGGTACTCATCTCTCTGCTGTCAATAAGACTTGCCACAAATATTACGCCTGCCACCGCAGTACTTACAGCAATATACCTCAGTCTCAGCTTACCAAGATTCATGAGAATTCGATATGCTGCAGCAATTAATATAAACGTTAATATAAATGCAAACCTGTTTCCAAGTCCATGTGTGATCGTCATGCCATGGAACACGTAATTGAGCGGAAGATAGTTCAGGGCAAGCACTAGCAGGGCCATGGCTATACAGTATTTCACCCTCGTCTTCCAGTCGCACACATCAGACAGAATAAAAATGCAGGCAGCAAATACAACAATACTTCCACAATAACTGTTATTGCTGAACATAGATACACATTCCAGATCCTTCAGCGGATAGAATGAAGATATATACGCTCCAAACTGTCCCCACATCTGTGTTCCTTCAAGCCCCATATCAGTCACCGAAGACGCCGCTCTCATGACCACCAGTCCGGCAGGAACCAGAACCACTCCTGCGAGCAGAGCAGACAGCACCGAGCAGCCGGCAAACGAAAGCCCTCTGCGCAGGAAATCTTTGACATTTTCCCGTTTTTCCAGCAAGAAATATATCACGGCAAACACACATATATAGAATGAAAAATAGAAATTGCATATGATCGACACTGCCAAAGACAGCGTGTATAACATCCATCCTTTTCCATCTGACAGATGCTCTATGCCAAGTGCCACTATCGGAAGCAGAATAAGCCCATCAAGCCACATAATATTATGTCCATATGCAAGGACATACCCGGACAGTCCATATGCCATACTGCATGCCAGCTCTATGAACGTTGCAACTGTCTGGCTGTACCCATTCTCTGTATTTTTCTTATTGGTATGTCTGAAAAAGTAAAGCGCCGTGACCGGCAGGCAGGCGGATTTTATGATGATAAGCAATACCATGGAAAGTTCCAGCCTGCTCTCTCCCAACATCAGAACGATGATATTGAACGGGCTCAGGCAGTAATACAGTGACTCCTGTACAGCATCGATTCCCATTCCCATCGACCAGATAAAGCTTCCTTTGCCACCTCCTGAAATCCATTCAAATAACATATGAAACATATTCTTATACTGCACATATGCATCATACGTCAGAAAACTTTTATCTCCGAACGGATATGCTTTCTGCAGAATCAGAATTACTGTATATATCAGAAATGTAACTAAGAATACAGCCGCATACAGAATCCCGCTCTTTTTATGTTTGTTTACTTCTCCTTGCTTTGTACCCATATCAATCCCCACTTAATTTATTGCGCTATCTGTTCTATGCAGCCTGTACCTTCTTTTTCCTGCTGCGTCTGAGATTCACCATGTATAATACAACTATGAGCCATCCTGCTGCAGATAACATAAGCCCTAGCTTAAAGCCATATGTTACATACCTGAATTCTATTGTATGTGTTCCTGCTGTCAGCTCCAGACCCACAAGCGCACCGTTTGCCAACGGTGTTATATCGGTCTTATTTCCATCAACATACGCTGTAAAGCCTCTGTAATAAGGAATTGATGTATACAATATACCATCCTCCTTTGCTGTCACCGTACCCTTTACATATGTAGATGTCACTGTGTCAAGTGAAAGTGTCCTATCCTTAATTGATTCCTTGCATTCCTGCATCTTGTCATCGTGATATTCATAGAAATCTATACACGTTACTCCTTTTTTAAGGACTGTGGACAGATTGACTGCCTGTATCTCGACCTTCTGCCCACTCTTCAGCTCACCGAGATCAAGTACATCCTTTGGCGAGGGATAAGCGTCATACTCATTTATATCCGCTATCACATTTCCGTCTACAGTTACAATATTACACAGCTTATTTGCATCCTCAAGGCTCACATACAGATGCATATCCCTCGGAGCTGTAAACGTATAAATCTGTGTGGCATGGTAATCTTCATCGAGCGACACATTCATATATGTATAAGCATTTTTATCAGTCTTTCTCTCCAAAGTTACTCCATCCGGCAAGACCTGTCTATCCGGAGTGCTTCCTCTATATTTCACATCAAAATCAGTCAGTTCATCCGGTGAAACATGAGTGAACACTCCTTCAACTCCCGACACATCTTTCACGAATTCATTCTGCACCTCAAACGGAACTACGTCTGACACATTCCAATCTTTTATACTGCCATCTGTAGAAAAGCCCACTCCCACAGCATAGTCTGTTGTATACCATGCAATCTCATCATCTATATCGTACACATCGTTTTTCAGATTATAACTTTGCTCCTTTGTATATCCACCATAATATGCATCTGCATCCGATAATACATTTCTTACATTGAACATAAGCGCAGTTACCGGTGTAGTATTTCTGTATGCATATGTAGCGCCGTGTTCCTGATACACCATTCCAAGCGCATCAAAAAGCCATGTCACTTTTGTATTTATGATTGAAGAGAATATATTAGTGTCTGAATAGACTGTATTATTTTGTGACAAAATCCAGGATGTCTTTCTATTAAGATCACTGTTGTCCTTTTCATTATATATGGCTCTCCATCCGTCAGTCCCGCCTAGATGCTCCTTGCCCGTAGTATATGCATCCGTATTCACATATACGGCATTGGATATCAGTTCCACAAAAAGTATTACTATAAAATTCACAATCAGAGAATTTATCTTTATGCTGTTTCTGGCCTGTAATACAAATACCATAAACAAATATATAATAAGCAGAATCGTGACCATATAGCAGACTACATTTTGCACCTCATTGTTTGCCAGAAAAACGCCCCCAAAGAAAACCAGAAATACAACTCCGGTCAGTATCCCTTCCCGAATCCCCGGCTTCGTCCAGTTCACAGCACACTCAAAAGCTGAAACAATAAGAAGTATGACAAGAATAAAAGCATATCTGTAAGAATATAGATGTGGATATGTGAACCCATGAAGAACATACAGTGCCCCTGTCAGATTCAGACAGGCAACAAGCAGCGCTATCTCCACCAGTCTCTTAACTCTTGCCCGAAGCTGTATATTCCTGTTAAACACATATACAACCGCAAGGAAAAGCAGAGACAGTCCCATATACATATTCCTTGCATACAGAGTTCTTCCAGCTATATCTATATCATGTCCCCAGAAAAAGCTCTGGAACAAATTTGCAAAATTACCAAACTTGCTAAATGGTATATCTTCT
>NC_021018.1:667069-675489 GCF_000210595.1 Coprococcus sp. ART55/1
CACATCGATAAACCATATCACAGCTATCATAGCAACAAACCACGAAAAATAGAAGTTGAATACAAATGACATGAAAAGCATCACAAAATAAAGTCTCACATCACCGCCCTCAATAAGTCTCTCAACGCCAAGCATCATAACAGGCACGAGAAGAAGGCATATAAGCCAAATGAGATTATACTGATATGCAAGCATATAATCGCACATGGAATAAGCCATTCCCATCACAACACAGAGTATGTCATTCAGCCATCCGTGCTGCATTTTATTTCTGCTGGTATGCGATAAGAAATAGGTCATAGTAACTCCGCAAAGTCCAACCTGAATACACATACTGACGATCATTCCCAGCTCCATATGTGAACCGCCGAACAAAACTGCTATTAGATTGACAGGACTTGCCAGATAATAAAAGAAATTAGTATAGAAATCATATCCTAGTCCCATGTCCCAACTGAAAAAAATTGATTTTCCCTGTCTTATCCTGCCTGATAATTCCACAAAAAACGCATAATACTGGGTATTAGAATCTCCAAGCAGTATAGTATTCTTTCCAAATGGATAACAGTCTGTCATCATCATATGTATCACTATACATATGATAGGAATCAGAAATGCCATTCCATACTTAACAATTTTTCTTGACCTGATTTTCTTTTTTTCCATAATTACTCCATCACTCCATATAACTTTGTATTTTTCCTTTTTCGACAGCATGTTGCATTATAAGTATCAATAACATAAGCAAGACCGCTGATATACTTATTCTCCATGACCAATGCTGAATCTTTGTCCCCTTATATTTTACAACAACTTTACCTGCCTCTGGCGAAACTGATATTTCTACCAATCCATCATTTAGACATTTGCTTACCGTCAGTTTCCGTCCATCAGCCATTATTGCTTCATATCCCTTATAATAATACTTTGGAACTATGCACTCCCCCGCAGTTTTACCCGCATCAAACTCATAGCTTCCGTCTGATCCATAGCGCCCCCGTATGTAAGTATCTTCGCACTTTACCATCCCGCTGCTTTCTGCTCCGACAGATGTTGCAAGATCCCCTTCTGCTGGAAGCCACTCCCAGAACCCTATGCTGTCTGTACTTCCTGCATTATCCGCATAACCTTCCGGATAGTTCACATAGCCACCAAGTTCTATATTCCATACCATATTCAGGCTAAAAATACCGATAAGTATGCTTCCAGCCGCACATAAACATGCATTTCTTCTGTATGATGGCAACAGCTTTATTATATCCACTGACTGAAGTGCAAGACCAAGTGCCACAAAGAATTCTGTGAACATATTCAGCCTCCACGGAAACTGTATACTGACAAATGGAGTTCTGTCGATAAGTTTCCATGGAAAAATCTTTGTCTCGCATACAAGAAGCACCGCCGCTGTCACAAGGCACATCAAAGCCTTTTTATTATATACTTTTTTATATATACTGACAAATACCATAAGTGCCAGTATTCCAATCTCAATGAATGCAACCGAATACTTTCCACTCACTATCGCGAGCAGTGTCTGAGTCTCCTCATGTGTGTAAAATGCCAGTTCATTGCTTACATAGAACCTTCCATCTGCAAATTGTTCAAGTACAGGAAGCCAATAATAACATGTAAGTACTGCACACGCAAGAGCTTCCATACACACAGCCCCAATAAGTCTTCTGCAAGCCGCAATTCTTTTCCATCTCGCACACACCCAGATTATTCCCATTACTACACATAATACAAAGCTTATCGTGTGTGAAAGCATAAGACACGAATATGATACACATAAAAGGCCTTTTCTACTGTGTCCCATCTCAGTCAGGTCGTAAAGAGCAAGAAACGCCAGTGGAATAAATACCATGGCAGCAATTTCGCCAAGTGCAAATCTGGTATATACATCCTCAAGATGATAATGTCCCATTGTGTAAAGCACCATAGTGACAACACCCGCGCAACGGCCTCTGCCAATGCTCCGCCCTGTATAATACGCAGTAAGTCCCGTACATATCATCAGTACATATATATATATCTTCATTGCAATCTCCGGTGATGCCCCCAGAAGTCTGAAGAGAACGGCTGGCAGCAAGAACAAATCAGGGTAAAATATTCCCATACCGTAGCCATACCCTTCCAACATAGTCTGATATATATATACAGGGTATCCCTGCCCTGACTTTAGCGCTTTGAGGATACTCTCCACCCTGAGCATATGAACCTGCTGGTCATCACCGTATGGCAGGCCTGTCTTAAAACAAGGGATCATACATACACCACTTATCAGAAGCACCAGCATTGCAATTCCCAGAATCTCTATTCTGTTTTTCTTTTTTCTATCACGCAGAATCTCCTCCCGGTCGTCAAAGCTCTGCCACATCATCCCCGGCAGTCAGTACGCATAAATATAAAGACAAACGGGGACAGGTATGGAATCTACTCTCACCTGTCCCCGTATTCTCAGTCATCTAAAACTGTTTATGACTCCTGCACATCTGTGCTATTTTTATTGGTATATCACCGGATATAATCCGTGTGACATGATTTCATCTTACTTAAAATACTCCACACCACTCTCGAATATCTTCTGGTTCTGGTCGCCGTATACGTTTACAGCTACAGCCTGTCCAATACGCTCCGAGTGACCCATCTTACCAAGGACACGTCCGTCTGGGCTTGTGATACCCTCGATCGCATAGTATGAACCGTTGACGTTGTAGTACTCGTCCATGGTTGGGTTGCCGTTCATGTCGACATACTGTGTTGCAACCTGTCCATTTGCAAAGAGCTTCTCGCACCATTCCTTGCTTGCAACGAAACGTCCCTCACCGTGTGAGATAGGAATTGTGTATACTCCGCCGAGCTCTGCCTTCTTCAGCCATGGGCTCTTGTTTGTTACAACCTTGGTGTATACCATCTTGGACTGATGACGTCCGATGCTGTTCATTGTCAGTGTAGGTGAATCATCTGTCTGTGGTCTGATCTCGCCGTAAGGCACAAGACCGAGCTTGATGAGTGCCTGGAATCCGTTACAGATACCAAGTGCAAGTCCGTCCCTCTCGTTCAGGAGCTTCATGACTTCCTCGGAGATCTTCGCATTACGGAATGCAGTTGCGATGAACTTACCTGATCCGTCTGGCTCATCACCGGCTGAGAATCCGCCTGGGAACATGATGATCTGTGAATCGCTGATTGCCTTTGCAAATGCGTCAACAGAATCTCTGATTCCCTGTGCTGTCATATTTCTGAATACTATCGTCTGTACGTCTGCGCCTGCTCTCTCAAATGCCTTTGCTGAGTCATACTCACAGTTTGTACCAGGGAATACAGGTATGAATACCTTTGGCTTGGCAACCTTGTTCCTTGATGTGTAAACTGTCTTGGCGTCGAAGAGTCCAGTCTTGATCTCTGTCTGTGGAACATTTGACTCTGTTGGGAATACCTTCTCAAGAGTCTTTGTCCATGCTGCAAGAGCCTCGTCCATAGTGATCGTGACATCCTTGTATGTAAATACAGGCTCCTTTGTAACCTTACCTATCTTCTTGACAGGAATTCCGAGCTGATCAAGATCTGCTGCCTTAACCTCAAGAATGATAGCGCCATAGTTCTTGGCAACAAGATCCTTCTTGCTGACTGTATCCTCAAGCTCAACACCGAGCTTATTTCCAAATGCCATCTTGCTGACAGCCTCTATGATACCGCCAAATCCAACTGCGTATGCAGACTGGATCTTGCCCTCCTTGATCTTCTTGTTCAGGAGGTCATACATGTACAGAACATTCTCATATACAGGTATGTCGTTCTCGTCTTTCTCTATATCCATCTCCACAAGAACATTGCCTGCCTTCTTGAGCTCAGGTGTCACAACGTCCATGTAGCTTGCCACGTCAACTGCAAATGATACAAGTGTTGGAGGTACATCTATATCATTGAATGTACCTGACATACTGTCCTTTCCACCGATAGACGGAAGTCCAAGTCCTATCTGAACATCATATGCTCCGAGGAGTGCTGCCAGTGGCTGTCCCCATCTGTATGGGTCTGTTCCAAGTCTCTTGAAATATTCCTGGAATGTAAGTCTGATCTTGCTTACATCTCCACCTGCTGCAGCTATCTTGGCTGCTGATGTAACAACCGCATATACTGAACCGTGATATGGGCTCCAGCTTGACAGATATGGGTCAAATCCGTAGCTCATCATGGTGATAGTGTCTGTCTTACCCTTGAGTACAGGCAGCTTTGCGATCATTGTCTGTGTAGGTGTGAGCTGATACTTTCCACCGTAAGGCATTGTGACTGTTCCTGCTCCGATAGAGCTGTCGAACATCTCCACAAGTCCTTTCTGTGAGCACACATTCAGATCTGACAGTGTATCGAGCCATGCCTTCTTGACATCCTCAGGCTCCTTAACTGAAGCAAAGTAATTATCTGCCTTGCTTGGAACTTCAACCTTGACCTGAGTCTCCTGATGAGCACCATTTGTGTTGAGGAATGCACGTGAGATGTTCACGATGTCCTTGCCTCTCCACTTGAGGATAAGTCTAGGCTCCTCTGTAACCTTTGCAACTACTACAGCCTCAAGGTTCTCCTCCTCAGCGTATCCGAGCATAGTGTCAACATCCTTAGGATCGACAACTATAGCCATACGCTCCTGGGACTCTGATATTGCAAGCTCTGTACCGTCAAGACCTGCGTACTTCTTTGGTACCTTGTCAAGATCTACCACAAGTCCGTCTGCCAGCTCTCCGATGGCAACTGACACACCGCCGGCACCAAAGTCGTTACACTTCTTTATAATAGATGAGACCTCTTCTCTTCTGAAGAGTCTCTGTATCTTTCTCTCTGTAGGTGGGTTACCCTTCTGAACCTCAGCACCACATGTCTCGAGTGAGTGTGATGTGTGAGCCTTGGATGAACCTGTTGCTCCACCACAGCCATCACGGCCTGTACGTCCGCCGAGCAGGATGATTACATCTCCCGGATCAGATGTGAGACGCTTTACAGCACGTCTTGGAGCTGCACCCATAACTGCTCCGATCTCCATTCTCTTTGCAACATAATCTGGATGATATATCTCATTTACAAGGCCTGTTGCAAGACCGATCTGGTTACCATATGAGCTATATCCATGAGCAGCTGTTGTGACGATCTTACGCTGTGGAAGCTTGCCCTCCATGGTATCTTTGAGTGACTTTGTAGGATCAGCTGCACCTGTAACTCTCATAGCCTGGTATACATAACCTCTTCCTGAAAGTGGGTCTCTGATAGCTCCGCCAAGACATGTTGCAGCGCCACCGAATGGCTCTATCTCTGTAGGATGGTTGTGAGTCTCGTTCTTGAAGAATACGAGCCACTCTTCCTCTACTCCGTCTACAACTACAGGGACAACTATGGAACATGCGTTGATCTCGTCTGACACTTCCATGTCATCGAGCTTGCCTGCTGCCTTGAGCTGTTTCATACCCATCAGGGCTATATCCATGAGACATACAAACTTGTCATCTCTGTCCTTGTACATCTCTTTCATCTCTGCTCTGTATGCATCAAATGTCTTCTCAAGAAGATCCTTGTAATCTCCGTCATCAAATTCTACGTCTGTGAGCTCTGTTGAGAATGTTGTATGACGGCAGTGATCTGACCAGTATGTATCGAGAACTCTGATCTCGGTCATGGATGGATCTCTCTTCTCCTCACCCTTGAAATAGTTCTGGATGTGAAGGAAATCCTTGAATGTCATGGCAAGTCCAAGTGAGTCATAAAGCTCCTTAAGATCTGCCTCTGCCATGTCCTTGAATCCGTCAAATATATGAACATCGGCTGGCTCAGGGAACTCTGTAACCAGAGTCTCAGGAATCTCCATACCGCATATTCTTGAATCAACAGGGTTTACACAGTAGTCCATGACAGCCTTCATCTGCTCGTCTGTCACGTCGCCCGAAAGTACATATGTTGTGGCAGTCTTGATAACAGGCTCCTCATCCTCTGCAAGAAGCTTTACACACTGCTCTGCTGAATCGGCTCTCTGATCGAACTGACCTGGGAGCGCCTCTACTGAGAACACCTTATCTGTGGCAGCAAGCTCAGGCTCACCCTCATAGATCACATCTACAGGCGGCTCAGCAAATACTGTCTCAAGAGCCTTTGCATATGTCTCATCTGATATGTTCTCAATATCATACCTGACAAGCACTCTCACATACTCAGCCTTGATACCCAGATAGTTCTTAATCTCTTCGTGAAGTTCCTTCGCCTTGACCGCATAGTCAGGCTTTTTCTCAACATACACTCTCTTGACCTTACTCATGTCATACCTCCATAGTAAAAGCGTTTTTGTTATTTCAATTCTTTAATAATAGCATTTATCTTGTTTTTTTTGTAGTAGTTTTTATCTTTTTGCCGATTTTCAGCTTATTTAAGTATAAAATTGTATCTTAACCCTGCATTTTCACCAAATATGTCATAACTTTTCCATGCTAGTTATGCAGTCTTCGTATCATCTTAAATATCACCGAATTCTGGTATATCATAGGTGAATTCTGACAGTAGAATATGATTCCATCCGTCGGTGCGTATATGTCCGTCGTATTCTCGCCCGTCATCGGATTGATGATATTTGCAATTATGTCGCCTCGTACAACCTCGTCTCCCGGCTGGACAAGCTTCTTGAAGAAGCCGGCGGCATGCTCGGACCTTATGCTGAGCAGATCCTCCTCGTCCATGATGGTGGAAATGTATCCCGCATGGCAGTTGTATCTTATAACGCCCATACGTGTCAGGAATCTGAGCACTGAGGACACCGCCTGATTGGCACTCTCACCATTGATGGTGTCGGTAACTCCCGAATATACCGAGAAAGCCTCCGTGCCGCGCATCTGCCAGTTGTAGTTGAGCGTTGCCTTATCATATGATCTAGGCTCCGCTGTCAATACATACGGCATACCGAACTGGCTGGCAAGGCTGTTGCTCTGCTTGCCTGTCTCTATCATCCTGACGTGCGGGATAAACTCACCATCCATATAGAAGCTCGCAAACTGTATTCCGTATGCGTAGCCGGTGACCTTCTCCATCACCGCCGCTGCAATACGGCTTGTCGCCTGACCTTCAGGATTGCCTGGGAATGATCTGTTTATATCTGAATTGTCTGTTATCCAGTATTTCTTGCCCACATTGAACGAGCTGTAATTGATTGATGGTATCAGAAGTATCTTCTTCCCTGATACTATGGCGCCCCTCGCCTCCAGCTCCCCAAGCTTTTTTGCCAGAAGTGAGCTTATGTAGAGCTGCTGAAATTCATTTCCTCTCATGGCACCAACTATGCATGCAGCCTTGTCTCCGCTGCCATAGGAAAATCCCTGTATCTCGTACTCTCCTCTGTAGGCTGTATTCATGGAATATATGATCTCTTTATTCATGGCCACCTCCGAAAATTCTGGCCACAAGTGACCCCTCTTCTATAACCGGATATTCTCTCAGCGAGAACACAATGCCGCTTCTCGGCGACCTGATGGTCTCCTCCACCGAGCCCGTGAGCACATTTACAATTCTTCCTATGATCTCTCCCTGCTGTATATATTCTGAGTGCTTTGCCACAGGAAGGAAGATTCCGCTGCTCTCAGCATTTACAAATACAACATCCTTGTCTTTTGCAAATTTAGGCTTATGTGCAGTCTCGACTTCGCCCTGCCATATTCCCATCTTCTTCATAAGAGAGAACAGTCCGTCCACTATCTGGTTCGAGTAATCGTAATCTATCTTGAGGGCAACGCCGGACTCCACTACCATACTCTTGACTCCGATCTCGTTGAGGGCATGTGCAAGACTTCCCTCCATGACCGTAGACGACGGATGTATCCATACAACATCCACATTCATGCACGCAACATACGGAGCAAGATCCGATGCCACGTCAGAATTAACCCTGACCTGTGGGATCTCCTTGATGTACACACTGCTGGAATGGACATCAACACAAATGTCCGCCCCCTCTATGTCCTTCATGACCTTTGCCGCTGTGTACTCTCCCACAGTTCCGTCCTTGGAACCCGGGAACAGAGTGTTCATATCAATGTCAAATACCGGCACATCCCTGTACTGCGCCTCAAGTCCCATCGGATTGATAAATGGATATACATCCACGATTCCAGTAAGCTTGTCAAAATCCTTCTTGATCCTTCTGATCAGGTCATAACATATGTACTGTCCGGCAACCTCATCCCCATGTATACCGGACACAATACACAGCCTCTTTTCATTTCCAGTTGGGAAATCCGGAGCCAGATGGTTCTTCTTCACCCTCATGACTTCCCCGATCAGCATGTTAGCTGATACTACAGTTTCTATCATATTTTGTCCACCTTGTATTATTTATTCGTTAGTAATTTTGCAAATTATCCCGGTACATAAAGAAAAGCAGGGTACTTGCC
>NC_021018.1:675679-689182 GCF_000210595.1 Coprococcus sp. ART55/1
GTATCCTGCTTCTTGTACCTAAGTTATTATACATGATAACTGTCAGTTCTTCAAGGTATGTTGCCTACTCTGTGAGCCTGTTATGCCCTTTTCTTATACTCTATTCTGAGCTTGTCCGCTATGAGTGCGATAAACTCGGAATTTGTCGGTTTGCCTTTTCCCGCATTCACTGTATATCCAAACAAATCGTTGATGGTGTCTATCTGACCTCTGTTCCACGCCACCTCTATGGCATGCCTTATGGCTCTCTCCACGCTGGAGGATGTGGTCTTATATTTCTTCGCTATCGTCGGATAGAGAAGCTTTGTTATGTAGTTCAGCATGTTCACATCGTTGACCGCCATGATGATGCCCTCACGGATGTACTGGTAGCCCTTTATATTTGCAGGAATACCTATATCCCTGATGATATCCGTCACATCGCTCTCTATAGTATTCTCTATCTTGTGTGCCATACTCTTCTCTGTGAGACATGTAAGCTTGTCGTTCAGCCCTGACTCAAGCTCCTTCTTCTTCATATACATCTGTCTGAGTCTCGTCACAAGCTGCACCGGATTGTACGGCTTCAGGATATAATATGTCGCACCCATCTCAAATGCACATCTTATAAGTCTCTGTGATGACACCGATGTGAGTACCACAAATATCGTATTCTGATATTCAGGCAATTCACTCATATGCTCCATCACTCCCAAGCCATCCATTCCCGAAAGGCAAATGTCCAGTATCACTATATCCGGCTTGTAGAGCTTTATTGATTCCACCGCTTCATCCCCGGTGCTGACCATATCAACTACTCTCATCTCGTCCTTTGATGCATATGTGGCGATCTGTTTTGCTATCTGTGTGCTGTCGCCATCAGCAATTACAATTTCGATCCCTTTGTTTCCCATAGTATCTCCCTTGTTATGTATAAATTTACAGGATTAAGCGCTTATCCCAACTGCTTTATAATAATATTAAATATGATATAATTTGTCAAGTGCTTTTAATATCGTTTTTAATATCACATATTATGACAACATTTTACTACAAATTACCCTGCATTTCTCATCTTCGCTTCCAGTCTTATCTTGTCGGCAATGAGAGCGACAAATTCTGAGTTCGTAGGCTTTCCTTTGCCCGCACTTATGGTGTAACCAAACAGTTCGTTGATAGTCTCTATCTTTCCTCTGCTCCAGGCCACCTCTATGGCATGTCTTATGGCTCTCTCCACCCTTGATGCAGTTGTGCCGTACATCTGGGCGATCGTCGGATAAAGCTGCTTTGTTATAGAATTCAAAATATCCATATCCCCCACAGCTATGACTATCGCGCTTCTGAGATACTGGTAGCCTTTGATGTGCGCCGGGACTCCTATCTCGTGGATTATCCTGGTCACCACCGCCTCCAGCTCGTCCGTCTTCTGCTCATTTTCATCCATCTTCAGAAGCTGGGTTGTATTGCTTCCGCGTCCTTTACATGCATCATCAAGCACACCTCTGACCTTTTTCTCATCGTATGGCTGTTCAAGCAGTCTCACCACTGCCTTGTCACCTATCGTCGAAAATACAAAGTCCAGATAATTTCTGTGCTGCTTCGATGAACAGAGCACAAATTTGACATTTCTCAGGTTCTTATTTCCAGATACGCCCTCGACCATATCCGTGATATCCGTACCGGGTATAACCTCGTCCGCGATCACTATGTCTGGCTTATCTTCTGCAATTTTCTTAACAGCTTCGTCACCCTTCTCACAACATCCAATGTACTCATAATCAGGCATATCCTCAAATACGTGCTTTAGCTGTTCAATTTCTCTTTTGTCATGTTTTACCATCATAACTTTAACATGACTCATGTTATACTCCTTCCCAAGTATAGTGACGGAATAACAATATTTACTTTTTTATTCCTGTTATTCCACTACGAACATTATATATAAATGTAGTTTTCTTGGGAATATATAGAACTTCGCAAGTTACGACAGCATCAGCTTCCGGAAAACATTTTTTCTACTGCGACTGACACCAGCAGACCACATACGCACATTTAATGAAAAAATGCGGCATATCTTCCCTTTTCGGGTCGATATGCCGCGCATGATCACTTCTCTTTTGTATGTTCTTTTTCTCTGAGTCTTATGATCGCATCATAGGCCGCCGGATTGTGCTCCTTCAGGTGCTCATCCATTCGTTTTCTTCTCGCCTTATATCTGTCGACAAATTCAGGATGCTCGCTCTCAAGCCTGTGAAGAAGCTGGCTCCGCCTGCGCTCGATACGCTCTGCAACAGAGTCCTCATCCTCGCCTGTGGCCCTCACGATCTCCTCTATGTGGGCCTCCATATGCTCAAGCCATTCTTCCTCATCCTGTATATCCATCTGCTTCCAGAAACCGGTCATGAGCTGTTCAACCCCGGTTCCGTTCTTCATACTGCCTATGGATTCACGGATGTGCTTCTCTATGACATCTTCCGCATCATCGCCAAATGCCCACACAAGCTCCTGAGCCATGTGCTCCGCTCTCTTTCTCCTGATGTCATGATAACTGTTATGTACACCAACCAATGGATATGGACTCTCAAGGCCGCAGTCTGACAGTGCTCTCTCCATGGTCTGTCTCACGCATCCTGCCTCTATCATGTCGCCAAGTCCAAGCTTTCTGAGCTGGACGTTGAGCTGGCCTATATGCTCCGTGATATAGAGCTTCACCCCCTTCTCTTTCAGCGTATCATACATGATCCTGAGGGTCTTGGCAGCCGTCACATCCACGCTTCCCATGGCGGACGCATCCACTATTACAGCCTTTGTGTCATCCTGCACCGCATCCATGATATCCTTCTGGAATATGGCTATATTTGCAAAAAACAGGTTACTGCTGAATCTGTAAATAACTATATTCTGTATCGGGTATGCATGCTTAAACCTCTCGAGCGCAAGGAATTCCTCATGTCCAGGTACCAGTCCAAGGAAGCTTCTCGGAGGGTCCGCAGCCTTCCTTATGACTGCGGCAAATGAGAGTATGATTCCTATAAGAACTCCATTTATCGTTCCAAGTACCAGCACACCTAGGAAAGCTCCGCAGAATATGTAGAATTCCACCTTACTCACCTTCCACAGCTTTGCCGCCAGATCAAATTCCAGAGCACTGTAGAGTGCGGAGATGACGATTGCCGTGAGCACCGGAACCGGCAGATAACCTATAAATCCCGTTCCACACACGAGGATCACGATCATCACTACTCCTGCAAATATTCCAGTGAGCTGTGTCCTGCCTCCATACTGCTCACTCATTGTGGTTCTGGACACGGAACCGTTTATCGGACAGCAGCCTGTGAATGCCGCTGCAAGATTTGCCATTCCAAATGCCAGAAGCTCCTGATTATCGTCTATCTTATATCTGTTCTTCTGGGCGAAATTGTTCTCAGCCAGAAGCGTCTCCGCCATGATTACTACTGCTATCGACAGACTGACCGTCATGATATTTGGAAGCATCCTCTCATCTATCTGTGGTACAACGATCTGTGGAAGTCCTCTGCTCACCTCCGACAGACATACTATTCCGTATTCATCCATATCTATCACGCAGGACAGCAACGCTCCCGCTGCCATGACGCATATCGCCATCGGAAACTTTGGTATGAATCTTCTTGAAACAAGCAGTACCGCAAGAGCCGTAAGTCCCATGATTATCGACGGCACATTTACATCTCCTATCGTCTCTGCTATGTGTTCCACAAGCTCGAACAGTTCTCCTGTTCCCGCTCCGGCTCCATAGAGCTTCGGCACCTGCATGAGTATGATGGTGGTGCATATTCCTGATATGAATCCGCCCATGACCGGAGTCGATATGTAATTTACAAGCTTGCCCGCATTGAACAGGAAGAATACCAGCAGCCACAGCGCCGTAAAGAATGTTATCACAGGAACGACCTGCATCGCCTGCTCTGTTCCCGGCGTAACCCCCAGCGTCACCAGTGCCGCTCCGACCAGCGCCGCAGGCGCGGCATCCACACCGAACACGAACTGCCTCGACGTGGACAGCAATCCAAATATTATGATTGGAAACACCGAACCATACAATCCATATACCGCCGGCAGCCCGGCTATCTGTGCATACCCCATCGATATAGGTATGGACACCGCCGCTATGATAATTCCTGTCAAAAGATCAGGAAGCAAATTCTCTTTTTTATAATTCTTTAGTGTATGACATAATGAAATTTTTGAAACCTTGATTTTCTTGCCCTCCTGGGATGTTTGTGTGTGCCGGTCTGCCTTATGCTAAAGTCCGGCACTTCTGTTCTTAATTTTATCACTAAACAGGATTAATTTCACTCCTCCAGCATATTTTCAATAAAAATCCCATACCCCCTGGTTGGATCGTCTACGAATACGTGGGTGACGGCGCCGATTATCTTGCCATCCTGGATGATCGGGGAACCGGACATTCCCTGTACCACTCCGCCCGTCAGGTCTATGAGGGCATCATCGGTCACGTGGAATTCTATATTCTTGTCGGATGAATTCCTGTCCACATACTCTATGTCTATCTCATACTTCTCAAGCTCGCCGCTCATTCTGGAATATATATAAGCCTGCCCCTTGCGGACTTCATGACCTCTGGCTATATACATACGCTCCGCATCGCCGTATTTCGCCTGGCAATAGCTGGTGTCCAGATGTCCATATATTCCACTGGCACTGTTGCCATCAATAATACCGACCAAAGATCTTCTATATGCGATGCTTCCCTGAAGTCTTCCCGGTTCCGAGGAGTATGACTTGCTTATATTTGTAATATCCGTTGTGTACACTCCACCGGTGCTGCATCGCATCATAACTCCCGTATCTATATCCGACACACTGTGTCCAAGAGCCATGAAATTTGTTCCGTCGACAAATGTAACCGTGCCTATTCCCGACACATCATCCTTCACCCACGCGCCCAGCAGATAAGCGCCATTCTCGTTTTTTTCCGGCGTGATGCTACAGACCTTCTCCTCCCCATCCCTTATATATCTCACGGACAAGCTATCACCCTGGCTTTCAGCAACAATATCAAGCAGCTCCAACCTCTTAGATATCTCCATACCGTCTACACTCACAATATAATCCCCTGTACAGACCTTTCCATCAGCAGGGCAACAGGACTCGCCATTTTCATTTTTAAAGCTGCACACATCCACCACCAAGACTCCATCCGTCTTCATATAGATTCCCATCGCCTCGCCGGACGGAACTACAGGCCGGTCAAATATATCACTTCCAAACTCCGCATCCTTCGTGGTCGCCCTTGACACTACCCCATCAAGTGTTGAGCTTGTCTTCTCTGACCTTCCAACATCCACTCGTCTGTCCACCAACACACATAAAACCAATAGTGCTGCAAGGAGCAACAGATCCGCCACAGCCACCCATATGATCACCTTCTTATATCGCCTCATAATCTATTCCTCCTACATATACTTAAAAACAACTAATAGCTTATAAAAAAAGAGTAACAGCCTTGGCTGTTACTCTTAGTATGTTGTGTTAGGAATAACTTTATATCAGTATTTTTTTGTCTTTTCTGCCATTTGTTTCATCTCACGGGCATTGCTCATGACTGCCTCAGTTATGATCACACCGCCGAGAAGTCTTGCGATCTCCTCTGTTGATTCCTCGTCGTTCAGACGGACGATCCTTGTCACTGTCTTGCCCTCGTCGGCAGACTTTTCTATGAGATAATGACTGTCTGCCATCGCTGCAATCTGCGGAAGATGGGTTATGCTTATAACCTGATGGCTTCTGGAAATAACTGCCATTTTTTCAGCAACCTTCTGAGCTGCACGGCCGCTTATTCCCACATCGATCTCATCGAATACAAGAGTGCCGATATTGTCCTCGGACGCCATGCAGGATTTGATCGCCAGCATGATCCTTGAGAGCTCACCGCCTGAAGCCACGTCATATAACGGTCTCATCTTCTCGCCGACATTTGTCGAAATGACAAAATAGCAGTCATCGATTCCATTTGCCGTACACTCCGGAAGCCTGTCAAATACCATGTCGAACCGAACCTCCATGAAACTCAGATCAGCAAGTGCATCTCTGATGTCTCTGCACAGATTCTCAGCCTGCTTCTGTCTCTCAGCAGTAAGCGCATCTGCTGCCTTGAGCATGGCTTTCTCCGCCTTTTTTATTTTGTCTGAAAGTCCTGCTATATATTCGTCATATTCAGACAGCCTTTCATATTCCTTCCTGCTGTCCTCCAGATATTTGAACACCTCTTCCACGGTGCTTCCATATTTTCCCTTTATATCATTGATGACGTCAAGCCTGGACTCAACACTTCTAAACTCAGAATCGTCAAAGTCCATGCTCTGCATGTAATCATTTAATTCAACGTTAAAATCATTCAGCAGCGCGTCAATATTTTCCAACTGACTATACAGACCGTCTATCTCTCCGTCGAGATCCTTTATACCCTTCATCGATGCCAGAGCTCTGCCGATCTCATTTCCCGCAGATGAAGAAGATTCATAACCTGTAACGCTGTATACATCCGAAGCTGCCGCAACTATATCGCGTGAATTGACCATCCTGTTGTACTGATGCTCAACATCTTCGTCCTCACCAGTCTTTATATTTGCTGACTCGATCTCCGCGATCTGATACTTGAGGAATTCTACCTTTCTGCTCCGCTCCGCCTCATCCATCGAGAGCTCGTCCATCTCACGCCTGAGTGTGACGTACTCTCTGTGACACTCTGCAACCTTCTGCTTCAGGGGATCTATGGATGCTCTGCCATATTTATCCAGAAGCTTCATATGCTCCGCTTTCTTAAGGAGCGTCTGCTGCTGGTGCTGCGTGTGCATATCTATGAGGAGCGCAGATACCTCCCTGAGCTTTGCGGCGGTCACCGCCATATCATTTATAGTGTTGATGGTTCTGGAATTATTTATTCTCCGCGTGATGAGTATCTCGCCATCCTCCGATGGCTCCACTCCCAGATCTCTGATCTGCTCAATCACCTGGGGATCATCCACCAGGAAAAGCAGTTGACAGAAGCCCTCCTTGTCAGGCTCCCTGACTATATCCTTCGGAAGCTTATCTCCCATACCAATCTTCAGGGCTCCCATGATTATGGACTTACCCGCACCGGTCTCACCGGTAAGTATGTTGAGATTATCGGTAAAATTAACATTTGCATCGTCTATGAGTGCAATATTCTTGATATGTACATTAAGTAACATTTGTATCCTCCTGTTGACGCACAGACTTTATTACACATAACATATTACAGAGAGCTGTCATCTCTGCATCTTATCTATCGTCTTCATGACCGAATCGGTCATCTCCCGGCTTCTGACCGCCAGGAATATGGTGTCGTCCCCGGCTATACTTCCGAGGAGTCCATTTATCTCCACATTGTCAAGTGCTGCGGCAACTGCCATAGCCATGCCCGACACTGTCTTGATCACTATCAGATTCTCCGCCGGCACCATGGATAATATGCCAGCTCCGAGAACCTTTCTGTACGACTCTATGGACTCATGTGTTGCCGACTTTCCCAGAGTGTACTTCTGCCTGCCACCCGCCACGGCAACCTTGGTGAGGTTGATCTCTCTTATATCTCTCGATATGGTGGCCTGGGTCGTATTGAAGCCCGCCTCGGCCAGCTTCTCCAGCAGTTCATCCTGGGTCTCTATATCATATTGTTCGATTATCGACAAAATCATCGCCTGTCGCTTCTGTTTCATATCACTTTCCCCCAAGCTTGTTTCTAAGTATCTCGTAGAAATTCACGTCACTCGCCTTTACGAGCTGCGTGGTTCTCTGTGACACGCATATATCAAGAACATCGCCTGCTGCCAGTTCGAAATCATTTCCACCGTCAAATGAAACTATCGCCTCGGTGTCCTGCGTCTTCCGCTTCTTGGCGATCTCTATTGAAACCTTTGCGTCACTAGGAAGCACAATACTCTTCGAAGTCAGCGAATGTGGACATACCGGAGTGATGATCATCAGTCTTGCCATAGGATCCACGATCGGACCTCCGGCTGAGAGATTGTAACCCGTGGAGCCAGTAGGGGTCGATATGATGATTCCATCTCCCTCATAGGCATTCAGAAAGCTTCCATTTACATAGACATCAAGACCTATAAGTCTTGAAAATCCTGCCCTGCTGATAACTATATCATTGAGTGCCCTCTTCCTGCACTCCTTGCCGTCTCCTGTTCTGACTGTTCCCCTGATCATCATTCTGTCCTGCATAGAATAATCATCCGCAAGCAGTCTGTCTATGATGGTCTGCCAGTTGGTAATCTCCCCCTCAGTGAGGAATCCCACCGTTCCAAGATTTATCCCGAACAGAGGAATCTCCACATGGCTGGCACTGGATGCCACATTGAGGAGTGTTCCATCCCCTCCAAGAACAAGTATACAGTCAAAGCTCTCAAGCTCATCCGTAACCTGCTGCTTGTCACATGCACTGAAGCTGTAGCAGTCCATGGCTTTACACGCACCATTTTGCGATTCAATATACACTGTGAGCTCCGACGTTATACGATTATCCTCATCCTTATCCGGGTTATATACTATATAAAAATTCTTCATATCGTATCCTCTATGACTTGTTCAGTTCGTTGTGGGACTCCTCCACCAGAGCCTTTATGTCGAATTCCTCATTCGTCTTCGACTCGTCCTTTGATATGTGGAGCAGATATTCTATGTTGCCCTCAGGTCCTTTTATAGGTGAATAGCTGAGGTGCAGTGTGCGGAATCCTATACTTCTGGCATAACCGACTATCATCTCCACAACCTCAATATGGGTTGAAAGCTCTCTGACAACGCCCTTCTTGCCGACCTTCTCTCTTCCCGCCTCGAACTGCGGCTTGATAAGGCACACGATCTCTCCACTATCCGTAAGCAGCTCCTTTACCGCTGGAAGCACCTTTGTAAGAGATATAAATGACACATCTATCGAAGCAAATTCAATCTTATCGTCAATATCCTCAGGTGTGACATATCGTATATTTGTTTTCTCCATACAGACAACTCTCTCGTCATTTCTGAGCTTCCATGCAAGCTGTCCATGACCCACGTCAACGGAATACACCTTCACCGCACCATTCTGCAGCATACAGTCGGTAAAACCACCAGTGGAAGCACCTACATCCATGCACACCTTACCCGCAAGTTCCACGCCGAAATGATCCATAGCCTTCTCAAGCTTCAGGCCTCCACGGCTCACGTATTTGAGGGTGTTGCCCCTGACCTCTATCTTAGCAGTCTCGTCAAATGTCGTGCCGGCCTTATCCTCTTTGTTATTGTCAACATACACTATTCCTGACATGATGATGGCTTTCGCCTTCTCTCGTGAATCTGCCAGTCCCTGTTCTACAAGGAGAACATCAAGTCTCTTCTTCATCTGTCTTCCTCTTATTCTGTACAATCTGTCGATATTATATGTTTTATCCTGTCATACAGCGAATCCGCGTCAAGCTTCAGCATCCTCCTGAGCTCCTCCACGCTTCCATGCTGTACAAATGTATCCTCAATGGCACACACTGTCACATCCACATCAAGGTGTCTGTCCATGACATACTCCTCGACCAGAGATCCGTATCCGCCATGCTTTATCTCTTCTTCAATAACCACTATATGTTCATGATCCCTGCTGAGCTCATCTATCATATCAGTATCTATCGGCTTCAGGAATCTTGCATTGACAAATGTGACATTTGTTCCATCGGCCAGCAGTCTGTCATACACCTTCTCGGTCTCCTGGACCATGTTTCCAACAGCCACTATGGCAAGCTTCTGTCCCCTGTGGATCATCTCGCTCCTGCCATACTCAATATCCGCATTGTATTCCTTAAGTCCGTAATAAGCCTCTCCTCTGGAATACTTGAGCGCAACCGGACCGTCGTAAGCAACAGCCCACTCCATCGCTCTGGTGAGCTCATATCTGTTCTTCGGCGCAATGATGGTCATGTTCGGAATATGTGACAGAAACGCAGTGTCAAATATGCCCTGATGTGTATCGCCATCTGCACCGACAAGCCCTGACCTGTCAATGGCAAATATGACATGCAGCTTCTGCAGGCACACATCGTGTAAGATCTGATCATATGCCCTCTGCAAAAATGACGAGTATATCGCAACCACAGGCACCAGTCCCGACGCAGCAAGTCCCGCGGCAAACGTCACCGCATGTTCCTCCGCAATGCCCACGTCAAAAGCCCTGTCCGGGAACTCCGCGGCAAATGCCGCCACTCCTGTTCCCTTGCCCATGGCAGCCGTTATGGCCGTTATCCTTGGATCAGCCTTACCAAGCTCCACCAGCTTTCTGGCAAACACTCCTGTGTTTGTCATGACCTTCCTGTCCTTCATGACCTTTCCTGTCTGTATATCAAACGGATCAATGCCGTGGAAATAGCTCGGGTGTCTCTCGGCATGGGTATAACCCTTGCCCTTCACAGTCTTCACATGCACAAGGATCGGTCTGTTGAGCTTAAGCGCTTTGCGGAAAGTGGCCTCCATCACATCTATATCGTGTCCGTCTATAGGTCCTATATATGTGACTCCCAGCTCCTCGAAGAACATCCCCGGCACAAATATCTGCTTGATGGAATCCTTTGACTTCTTCAGTCCTCTGGCAAGATGCTCTCCAGCCACAGGGATCTTCATGAGTATCTTCTCCACATTGCCCTTGAAATCATTGTACTGCTGTCCAACACGTATCTTGCTTAGATATGTGGACATGCCGCCGACATTCTGATCAATGGACATATTGTTATCGTTCAGCACAACAAGGCAGCCGGTCTTGATATCCGCCATATTATTCATGGCCTCATATACCATACCACCTGTGAAGGAGCCATCTCCGATCACTGCTGCAATCTTCTCATTTGTACCCTTGATACTTCTGGCGCACGCCATTCCAAGCGCAGCGGAAATAGATGTTGAGCTGTGTCCTGTATTGAACGCATCGCACGGGCTCTCACTGGTCTTCGGGAAACCGCTCATTCCTCCAAACTGTCTGAGAGTGCCCATCTCATTCTTCCTGCCCGTCAGTATCTTGTGGACATAGGACTGATGTCCCACATCCCATATAAGCTTATCCTCAGGAAAATCCAGAACCCTGTGAAGTGCCATGGTAAGTTCCACGCATCCAAGATTCGGAGCCAAATGTCCACCGGTCTCGCTCACTTGCGACACCAGAAATTCTCTGATCTCATCCGCCAGCTCCGGCAGATCTTCCCTGTCTATATCCTTTATATCGTTTGGTTTATTTATTCTATCCAGTATATTCATATGCACACCACGAGAGGAGTCCTATTTATCCCTGTTTATCAGCCAGATGACCAATTCCTTCAGAAACTCATTGTCCCCGCCTATCTCTTCCAATTCTCTTACTGCTCTCTCCGACAGCTCAGTCACATAACGTCTGGATTCATCAATTCCATGTATCGTGACATATGTAACCTTGCCATTCTCCTCATCACTCAGCGTCGGCTTTCCAAGGAGCGCACTGTCTCCACAGACATCCAGAATATCGTCCTGGATCTGGAATGCCATGCCGACGTCCGATGCTATCTTGTGTACCGCCGCAACCTTAGCCTCGTCTGCCCCCGCAAGTATCGCGCCTATCATCATGGATGCCTCTATGAGGGCTCCGGTCTTGTTCTCATACACATATTCAAGCTGCTCCTTTGAGAGCTCCTTGCCGGTCATCTCCACATCGACGACCTGACCGCCTATCATGCCGTTTATACCCGGCTTCTGCGCAAGCACACACATCGCAGACGCCACAGCATGTATATCCTCACCCATGCCAAATGCCTTACATGCGGTCTCATATGCATAATTGAGCAGCGCATCCCCCGCAAGAATGGCCATCGCCTCGCCAAATACCACATGGGATGTCTTTCTTCCGCGCCTGTAATCGTCATTGTCCAGAGCCGGAAGATCGTCATGTATGAGTGAATATGTATGTATCATCTCTATCGCAGCCATGAACGGCTTTATAACCTCTGATTTGCCACCGAACAGCCTGTATGTCTCCTCCATGAGCATTGGACGAAGCCTCTTTCCACCCGCCTCTACCGAGTACGCCATGGCCTCACACACTGTCCTGTTAAATCCGTCTGCAGGTGGCAGATAGCTCTCAACTATATCGTTGATCCTTGCCGCCTTCTCCGCTATAAGTTTATCTATCATGCTTCCTCCTGACCCGAAAGTGTTATCATCTCTTTCTCAACATCGCACAGGTAATTCCTGCATCTGTTTATGAGCTGGACGCCCTCAGAATAAAGCTCCATGGACTCCTTGAGCCCCGTATCAGTATTCTCAAGCGCAGCCGCTATCTCATCAAGTCTGGCAAGAGCCTCCTCTATGGACACATCCTGAAGAGTGTCCGCTGTATCCATATTCTGTGTATCTTCTGCCATATCTATTCCTCCTGCCCGGTCACGTCAGCCACGACCGCCTGTATTCTTCCATCATGAAGAGTTATCTCTATATCATCCCCAGGTGTGATCCCTACCACAGATCTGACAGGCTCACCATCCGATGAAATATATCCAAATCCATTTATGAGCTTAGCTGTAGGCGAAAGGCCATGTATTCTCTCCGTCATGACCGCAAGGGCATTCCTTGTCATGTCGTACTTTCTGACCATCGCGCTCTTCATCCTATCATGAAGTCTGTCGCAGCGCATAGATCTGTCCTCTATCTTATCCGCCATCAGCTCATTTATCTGTTTCTCTATTCTGTCAAGCTGCTGCCTCTGACTGTCCATTCTTCCGGATGGACTTAAGAGTCTGAGCTGCCTGTCATATCCATCCAGACTCCTCGCAAGTCTGTCTATCCTGCCGGATATCAGCATGGTGAGCTGTTCAAGTCTCCTGTCAAATCCGGCAACTGTCTCTGCCACCACCGGAAGCGCATGCATGACAGCCGTGGACGGATTGGATTCTCTCCTGTCCGCAACCATGTCCGCAACTGTGGTGTCTATCTCATGCCCCGTAGCCGATATGATAGGTGTCTCCGCATTGAATATGGCCCATGCCACCTGCTCCTCATTGAACGCCCACAGATCCTCCTTGGAACCTCCGCCTCTTCCGACGATGATGAGGTCGAGCCCCATGGAATCAAGTATCTCGATTCCTCTGGATATATCCGCCGCCGCATACTGTCCCTGCACGGTCGCAGGATAACAATAGAGCTGGGCATACGGATCCCTCCGTTTTGCCACTGCACGGATATCGCTTATCGCAGCCTTTGCCCCCGCCGTCACTATACCAATACGCCTCGGATAGGCGGGAATAGGCTTCTTGTATTCCTGCGAAAACAGCCCCATGCCGTCCAGTCTGGCTATGAGTCTCTCCAGCTTGGCATTCACCTCGCCGTCACCCACACGCACCAGCCTGTCTACATAGAGCTGATACTTTCCGTCTCTCACGAAGACATCAATATGACCAAATGCATGAACCTTGTCTCCGTTCTTCGGAGCAAACTTGAGTCCATATACCT
>NC_021018.1:689590-694032 GCF_000210595.1 Coprococcus sp. ART55/1
CTGAAATACATATGACCTCTCTTGTCTGTTCCGAGTCCTGTGATCTCTCCCTCAACTCCCAGACTGCCAAGCCACGGCTCGCCGCTGACCAACTCCTGTATCCTCTCATTGAGTTCCTTGACTGTATATATGTTATTCTGCTGTGGCATCTGCGCCACTCTCCTTCTTGTCCTTATCACCGGATACAAGCTTTGCAAGAAGTGCATTCACGAACTTGCTCGCCGATGCATCACAATACTTCTTTGCCAGCTCAACCGCCTCATTGATGGCGACCTTCTCCGGTATGCTCTCATCGTACTTCACTTCATAGACACCAAGCCTTAATATAGCCAGCTCCTCCTTGCCTATACGAGGAAGCTTCCAGCCTTCTGATATCTGTGAAATGATCTCATCTATCTCTGCTTTCTTAGAGATGATATTCTTAACCTTGGTGGTTATATAATCTCTGTCCTCATTGCTGACTATTCCGTACAGAAGCGGATCGTCCTCCTCATCTCCCGGCATCTCAGGGTCAAATGCAAAATCAAGCTGATCCTGCATGCCCTCAGCGTCATTGAACTCCAGTGTAAATACTATCTTGAATATCCTGTCTCTTATATCTCTTCTAGTCATATCTTCCTCTCCACTATATAAAGCTTTATCTGTATCCTATCTGCCGTCTCCAACACGTACACCGGCTATCCTTATGTTGACTTCCTCAACGCTCAGTCCTGTCATGGTCTCTATAGCCTGCTTGACCTTATCCTGAACCTGACCTGATACTGATGGTATGCTGTACTCGTACAGAACCTCTATCGCAATATCAACCTTTACCTTGCCAGGAAGAAGCTCTACCTTAACGCCCTTTGCAGGGTTCTTCTTTCCGAACTTTGAGGCAAGCTCATTTGGAAGGTTGCCTGTAAGTCTGTATACACCTTCAACCTCTCCGGCTGCAAGCCCTGCTATGATAGCCACTACGTCATCCGCTATCTGAACTTTGCCAAGAGAATTGCTCTCTTCTATATTGTAAGAATTATCCTGAACCGCGCTGCCTTCAATCACGATATCATCATTCAACTTATCACTCATGGTCATACCTCCCGTTTCGTATGGGTTATTTGAATCTTATTATAATCTGAAGGCAGCTATTTTGCAAGTATATGCGATTCACGGCTTATCCTTCCGCTGTCTATTTGCCACCCATGACAGATATTGCAACACTGCTTATATCATACCCTGTTTTTCGGATAACTATGTCCTCTATCTGTGCTCTCTCGGTATCCGACAGCGATTCCACATTCAGCGACACGTCAACAGCCTCATCACTTATCGTCACTATGGCATCGCTATACCCCTTTGCCGCCAGAACTGTCTCGACATCTGTCTCCTTCTCTATGGTATCGTTCAGCTTCACATATGTATCTGTCGCCTCCTTCTTTGCCGAATCGCTGAGTGCCTCATCACCTATCACATCCATCAGAGCTTCCTTGCTCCTTGATCTGCTCTGCTCACGGTTCAACTTTGCCGCGGCCATATTGCTTGTCACCTGTGCACTGGTGAGTACAGCGTCACCGATCTCATCCTCCTGGCCATTGAGCTCCACATCCTCGGTCTGGCCATTCTCATCCTTCACCGCCTGTGAGTTCTCATTTTCCGCCATGGACGAGAGATCCTCATAGTTGATCACTTCCACCTGTTTTTTGTCAGTTTTTTCCTTCTTCTTGTCCTTTCCTGCATCCGCAAAGCTCATGTAACCGGCCACCCCTATCATAACTGCAAGTGCGATGACCGCCAGTCTGTTCTTTCCACTGAATTTCTTCATAGTCCCTCCACATTAATTTGCTTCTAATATCACAATCTTATGCGTCGGCACGTCAAATAATGCCTGCACTGCATTCGTTATCTTCAGCGTTGTATCGCCATTTTCCGCCCCCTTGCAAATGATAACCACACCCTCGGTCTCCGGCTCCCTGTACCTGACCACATACGGCGAGCTCCCACTGCCCTCACTCACCATGACCGTCTCCTCCGACACGCTTCTCTGCTTGCTGTCGCCGTTCTCACTGGAACTGCTTCCGGAGTCCTTGAGTGCTATGTTCTCACCGCTGTCCTTGACCGTTATCATCACTCTCACATCCGATATTCCGTCCACCTGCTCAAGCACTGATGTGAGTCTCTCCTCCATATACTCCACATAATCCGTGGTATCCCCTGACATATTCCGGTCATTTCCGCCGGTCACATCCGCGTCTGTCTCATCGGACTGTCCGGTCCATCCGCTCTTTAGGTCATTTTTATCAGTCTTGCTGTTATTTGCCGGCCACACAACTATCATCAGACAAATCCCTGACAGCAAAATGAGCAGCAACTTGTATAATCTGTTGTTGCTGCTCTTCAATATATTCATGATCCCCGATATTCCCTTTTTCTTAGAATCCTCCACTACAGTCCCTCCTGCATATGATCTGTATTGCCCCTCCTGATGGTAATCCTGTTCTCATCAACACCATATTCCTCTGACACTGCGGATCTCAGTCCGTCTGTGTCTACTTTATCAGACTGTATGTATATCTCCATGCTGTCTATCCCAAGCTCCTCCCCGGTGACTATACGCACCACCGCATCGGCATTACAATTGTCAGATATAAACCGCTCCACTACCTCCTCCATGGCCCTGACATACATCTCATCATCGCCCTCGGCCACGTCCATTCCAAGCGATTCACTGTATGTATTGAACTCTATCCTGTCCGCATACCCAAGCCAGCCTATGACAGGATTTATCACGACCATCATCATGACAAATCCCACAGCCGACTGGACATATCTGCGCATCTTCGGATCCGGGGCAATATACAGCACGACAGAAAAAAGTATACTGCACACAACTATATTTTTCAGCCACTCAGCAAGCATGCACATCCTCCATCCGTTCTATGATATGTTCACCGACATCAGGGCTATGCTTATGATGAACATCATCACGCTTATTCCGCACGCCCTCAGCATCAGCTCCACTGTCTCCGCCATGATGCCTGCTGCCTCGGCATATCTTTTGTCTCCGACCGGCTGCACCACCGCGGCGATGAACCTTAATATGAACATGATGACGATTATCTTGATCATTGGCACTGCGGCCAGTATGACTATCATGATCGTACACGCCATCCCCATACAGTTTCTGATAAACTCTCCTGTGCTCACCATCACACTGATGACAGCGCTCACCGTGGACATACCTGCACCTTTTCCCAATGTCCTGAGTATGCCATTTCTTGAAAGCCTGTCCATGGACGGTGCTATCATGCTCTTGACCACATTTATCCCGGTTACCACCGCAAACATTGTCCGCATTCCCCACACCGCCAGGCTCTTCATAAGCCCCGCCATCCGGGAGAAATAATCCTCGCTTCCAAGATTATTTATGAGTGCTATGAGCCCGCCGCATTTGATGAGGGGGAGTATGAACTTTATTATCACATTCTGGCAAATGTATATCACCAGGATTATGACCGACTGTGAATATCCGGCACTCTCCGGGCCGCTCACATATAACACAGACGAGGCATACATGGGATAGAACGCTTTCATGAACTCCGTGACATCTCCTATGGTGTCCTGCACGATGGACTGCACTAGGACGAAATCCCCCAGCAGCAGCGATAACAACACCATGTATGTAACCATGAAACCATGGGCGGATACATACTCGCCCATATTTCCCGCAAGCTGGGCAAATGTACTTCCGAGCACGATCACCGCTATGATCTGCAGCGCCAGCCCCCTGCTTGTCCTGACCTCGTATATGACACTGTCGGAAAACACTTTTAGTGCCATGTCTATGGTGGAATCCACGTCACCACTCTTTAGGGACTCGTATATGTCGTAGAAGGTCACGTCGGATTTGTCTTTTGTGATCTCATTGAGGCTTCCGATGACGGAGTCGTCCTCCAATATATCTGAGTTAATATCAGAGTCACTTTCCGTGGTATTTTCCTTTTCATTCTCAGCATAAAATTCTGGACAATATTTGATATCTGTATCATATGATTCAACTTTACTCTCATTACACACATTTGCCGCATCAGGCACTGACACCCCCATAAAGAGCATCAGCACCACCACTATCAAATTACCCCTCAACTATGGTCACCACCAGATCTATAACTCCCATGAGTATGGGCATACTGAGCAAAATAAGAGTTATCTTTCCCGCCATCTCCACCTGGGATGCCATGGCATTGCAGCCGGCATCTTTGCAGATATCTGATGAAAATCGGCATATATACGCTATACCTATCATTTTCAGGATCACGTCTATATATGAAATATTCACCGACACGTACGCAGTCAGCCTGTCTATGTACGAAGCTATAAGTCTGAACCTGCTCACCACAAAATACATGAGCATCACACACCCGGCTATGGACAACACGATCCCGTACCCGGAATCCAGTTCTTTT
>NC_021018.1:694514-697078 GCF_000210595.1 Coprococcus sp. ART55/1
GCAGCCAGAGAAACCGCCATGAGATTCATCATTTACCCCCACATCTACTCTCACTTATTGTCCTATATTTACAATATCCATGATCTCGTTGAACAGGTCACTTATGTACGGGATAACCCAGGAAAGCACAATGATGAGTCCCGCCAGATTGAGCAGATAGGCGTGCTCCTCCTTGCCTGAATGTTTTAGTATCTGGTTGAGCAGTGCCACCAGAATTCCCACTGCACCTATTTTTAGAAGTATCTGGATCGTCATCGTCTCTCCCTCTTAACCTACATGAGCAATATAACTATGAATACGCCTCCAAGCAGCCCAAGTGAATTGGCAAGCCTCTTTATCCCGGAACTTCTGGCGCGTTCCCGCTGGTATCTGTCCGTAATTATATCTTCCACAAGATTTATCCTTGAGAGCTGTGCCTCAACGTCCATATCTCCCATTATCTTTCCAAGCCTGTCCACATCCGCCAGCACCTCCAAGCTCAGGGCACTGTCCCGCCTCAGCATCGCCAGTGAGTCTGTCCACAATTCTGCAAATGGCCTGTCCCTGTTCTTCTCAGACATCTCCGCCAGACCGTTCACCCATTTACCAACATTTCCCTTGAGACGCTTTGCACTGTCGGCGAGTATCTCCGGGAGCTCCGATCCGGCATACATGATCTGCCCCTTGAACAGTTGTATAAAGAGCAGCATTTCCTCCATCTCCTTCACCATGCATCCATGCAACTGCCCTATGGCATGTCCCACCATAAATGAGGCATATACGATCAGACAGCCTCCTATCGCCTTAACCATGTCCTGCCTCCCATCTAATCGTACCAGCACAGCCGGTTGCCCTGGCCGTCAAATATATCAGAGATCTGTCCCGCCTTGTCGCCTCCAAGCACGACATACCTCTCAAAAACCCTGTTCTCCACAAGACGCCTTATCCCTGCCCTGTCTCTCACATCATCCATAGAATAGCCATGTGCAGTAGCAAGCAGACGGCATCCGCAGTTTATCACGCCGAAAATGGCATCGACATCCTGCTGCCCTCCTATCTCATCGACCGCTATGAGATCAGGCGCCATGGTTCGAACCAGCATCATCATTCCTGAAGCTTTTGGACAGCAGTCAAGAACATCAGTCCTCATTCCGACATCATTCTGCGGAACGCCCTTGTAGCACGCCGCTATCTCCGATCTCTCATCAACCACACCAACTGTCATTCCTCCGTCAGACACTACTCTTATGATATCCCTGAGCAGTGTGGTCTTGCCGTGACACGGAGCGGACACTATGAGCGTGTTCATCAGCTTGCCATCACTGTATATGTATGGCAGGACATCACCGCTGCATCCCTTGATCTCATGTGCCACCCTGATATTAAGAAATGATATGTGTCTGATGCATTTGATCCTTGTTCCATCGAGTATGATCTTGCCCGCAACTCCTACCCTGTGTCCACCGCACACGGTGATAAAGCCCTGACGTATCTCATCCTCATAGGCATACAGGGAATGATTGCAGATACATTCCAGAGTGTCGTTCACATCCCTGGCAGTCACTATGTACGCATCCTTCATATTACAGGTTCTTGATCCGCAGGAATCAACATATATCTCCGAGTCCTCGTATCTAAGTATAAAGGGACTATTCACCCTCAGACGTATCTCCCACAGTCTCCCATAATCAAGCCTCAGCTTCTCAACCATGCACCTGATCCTGATGGGAAGCAGATGCAATATATCTTCTCCACACATATGTATCGTCCTTCTTCTATATAACACTGTCTGTACAGCTACATAAAAAGTATATTCAGAGGGTGGGGAGGTTAGAACCTTGGGTTGCTTACAGCACAAAAAAGTCCCGGCGATTCAAATATCCTGAATCACCGGGACTCTTATTCTTCTTATATGTTATCGTAGGTAGTTATATCCTAATGCTGGTAACAATTATTATACTCTTGAAGATACTCGCCAGTACGTGTATCGATCTTGATCGTGTCACCCTCGTTAACGAAGAGAGGTACTGATACCTGTGCGCCTGTCTCAACTGTACATGGCTTTGTTGCACCTGTAGCTGTATCACCCTTAACACCTGGCTCGCACTCTGTGATAACAAGCTCAACGAAGAGAGGTGGCTCTACAGCAAATACGTTGCCATTGTGTGAACAGATCTTACACATCTCGTTCTCCTTAACGAACTTAAGTGAATCACCTATAGCTGCTGAGCTGATAGGAATCTGATCATATGTCTCTGGATCCATGAAGTAATAAAGATCTCCGTCATTGTACAGATACTGCATGTCCTTTCTCTCGATGTGAGCCTTCTCACACTTCTCTGTTGGACGGAATGACTTCTCTACAACACCGCCACTCTTGATGTTCTTAAGCTTTGTTCTAACGAAAGCTGCACCCTTTCCTGGCTTAACGTGCTGGAACTCTATAATCTGATAAATATTTCCTTCGAATTCGATTGTAACGCCGTTTCTAAAATCGCCTGCTGAGATCATCTCTGCCATAACTATCTTATCCTCCTTAAAGATATAAACTTCTTGTCACATTTTATAATATATGAAATAAATTT
>NC_021018.1:697290-700221 GCF_000210595.1 Coprococcus sp. ART55/1
CCATACCATCAACCTTTATCAGGTAAGTCTACGTTTCTGCGCTTTCTACTGTCGTATATACACAGCAATACAAACGTACATACTCCTACGGCACTCACGATGGCTCCCGGTATAAGACCTGCGGTATAATACCTGAGTTCTATATCGTGATAGCCGCCACTACTAAATCTCTATCAACTTCTTCTCTGATCCTGTAAGATTCCTATAACCATCCTCCGTCACAACAACCAGATCCTCAATCCTGACACCAAACTGTCCAGGAATATAGATTCCCGGTTCGACCGTTATGACCATGCCAGGTTTCAATATGTCATCACACTTAGGTGAAAATCTCGGATTCTCGTGTATAAACAATCCCACCGAATGTCCAAGTCCATGTCCAAAGCAATCTCCATATCCGGCATCGGCTATTATACGTCTAGCAACAGCATCAACATCGTTACATCTGACTCCTGGTTTTATCATATTCATAGACTCCGTCTGAGCCTTGAGTACCGTATCATACACATATTTCATTGAATCAGATGCCTTTCCTATTGCTACGGTTCTGGTCATATCTGAACAATATCCCTCATATATACAGCCAAAATCCATAGTGAGAAAGTCCCCCTTATTCAGAGTCTTATCCGTAGGAATAGCATGCGGCATAGATGAATTCATTCCAGATGCAGCTATGGTGTCAAAACTCAAGCCCTCCGCACCATTTTTCTTCATATGATACTCCAGTTCAAGCGCAACATCCTTCTCTGTAATGCCAGGTCTGAGATATTCCAGTATATGTGAAAATGCCTTGTCTCCTATTGACTCCGCTATATGGATATTCTCGATCTCCTCATCAGTTTTTATCTCTCTTAAGGAATCCAGCTTACCATCAAGGCTTATCCATTCCACACCGAATATTCCTGTCGAATATTCCGAATACTCTCTATAGCTGATGCTAAGATTCTCAAATCCAACTCTAAGATTCCCAGAATTTTTTCTCTGTCCATCAAGAATAGATGAAATACACGCAACATATCCTTTTCCAGCAATATCCGCACATTCATATCCTTCGCACTCGCGCTGGACCTGCTCCGTATATCTTGAATCCGTTATGACTGTCTTACCTGATCCTGCCAGAACTATAACGCCCTCGCCGCGGTACGATGCTATATATCTCATGTTGTACCTGTCAGTGATCAATATCGCATCAAGATTCATCTCATCTATTATCCTTCTGACCTTTTCATAAGCAATTGCTGTGTCCATAACCATCATCTCCCACCTTCTATATAAGAACTTATTTCCTGTACTATCTCATCTATTTCAATTCCTGTAACCGGAACTATGATATCAGCGGCAGCTTCATACACCGGTCCTCGCTGTCCCATAAGTTTCCTCACTCTCTGATCTACATTTTCTCCCTGCAGAAGAGGTCTGGTCGTATCTCCCGCAAGTCGCCTTACTACCTCCTCAGGCTTAACATCCAGATATATGATCCTGCCCATTCGCCTGAGTTCATCCACATTCGCCTGTCTCATAGGAAGTCCACCTCCAGTGGATATAACCGTATGTGACAGCCGGCTGTTCAATTCCTTAAGAGTATCTGTCTCAAGCTGTCTGAAATACTCTTCCCCCTTGTCGGCAAATATCTGCTTTATGCTGCAACCAGCCTTGTCCTCTATATAAGAATCCACATCCAGCAGATCAAAGTTCAGCTTTCTCGCAAGAGCTTCTCCGACAGTTGTCTTACCACATCCCATAAATCCTATGAGGATCACATTTTCTCTGATTGACTGCAGCAACCTGTCGTACACAATATCAGCAACATCCTCCGATATGGATATATCATTCCAGAGCTCATATGCAATTATTCCCTGATAAAGGAGCATACGCAAACCATTGTACGCCAATGCTCCAGCCTGTCTGCAAAGCTTCATAAACTTTGTCTCAAACGGATTATATATGAGATCGATTCCCACACTGACTCTGTCGTAAAAATGTGGATCATCGATGACTACAGCCTCATTGTTCGGTGCCAGACCTATCGATGTGGACTGGAATACCACGAACTTATCATCTACATTCTCCTGCAGTAACTGTCCATAATCACCAAGTCTCATGGCAGTCATTGTCTCTCTGCCAAAATGACCATTCATGTCCTCTGCTATCGTCTGTGCCTTCTCGATCGTTCTGTTAAGAATATATACCTTATCCGCACCCTTATTCATGCACATATATGCCACAGCTCTCGCTGCACCGCCTGCGCCAAGTATGATTACCCTCTTACTGTCCAGTTCCACTCCGTAGGACTCCAGTTCTCTGGACAGCCCCATCATATCTGTGTTATATCCCTTATAACCGTTTGCAGTCCTGACAAGAGTGTTGACCGCACCTATTGCCGCTGCCCCCTCATCTATATCCACAAGTGAAGCCATTATCTCATTCTTGTGAGGCACAGTGGCATTCATTCCCAGTATATTCAGTTCAAATGCACCCTTTACAGCATCCGCCAGTCCCTCCTTATGGGTGTGGAACGGTACATACACCTCATTTATCCCCAATATATCGCTGAGTGTGTTGTGTATAAGCGGTGACAAGGTGTGCTGAACCGGATCACCAAGCAAACCCAATAATCTTGTCTTTCCATTTATCTCCATATGTATCTCCATCCTTCAGTCTGTTATTTTAAACAGAGTTAGTATAACACAAAAAGAAACCGGAGTATATAACCACCCCGGTTTCTATGTTTATTGCTATTATTTATACTATATACGCATTATGCAAATACATTCTTCTTCTCGGCGATGAAATCTCCAAGTGCCGGAACGTCTATAGTATTGTCTGTCAGGTCAAACAATGGATCTGCGGCCTTAACCTTGATCATTGTATATACAGGAACTGTCTTGCCCTGGTAATATACCTCCACAACGATGTATGTGTAATTTCCAC
>NC_021018.1:701093-702419 GCF_000210595.1 Coprococcus sp. ART55/1
CATCATAATCCAGATCATAGTAAATGTTAACCTTTGTTACCTTTGTCTTCTCTGGAATACCAATCTTGTAATCAAAGTCAGGATCGTCAGTCTTTGAATCAACTTCCTTAACATATACTGTCTTTCCTGACGAAGCAAGTGCCTCTGCATCCTTTGGAAGCTCATCCTCTGCAGCCCATGTCTGCTTTGGATCGTAACACTTAATAGTTGGCATCTCTGGTACTGCTGATGCACTGTTTACAATAACATTGATGAACAGCTTTCTCTCATCATTGTTTCTTGTACGTCTACCTGTAACTGATGAATGTCCGGCACCACAATATGTGATCGCACCACTGCCATAAGCTGTAGTGTAGATGAAGTAAGCCTCCATTGCATCTCCAGGATCCGCTGCATACTTTGATGAACGCATCTTACTGTTCGATGAGTTATTTGAACCTGCAAGAGTATACCATACTGTTATGTTGTCACTCTCAAGATCAAGTGCAAATGCCTGCTGATGTGTACCCGATATGTTCAGTGATGAACTTATGTTGTATGGATACAATGTTACAAGACCTGAGTTAAGCTGTGTAGCCTTAACTGTCTCAGCACAAGCTGACTGATCCTGATTTGCTGCCTGTGACCAGGCTGTTGCTGCCTTATATGACTCCTGTGCATATACATATGGAAGTGTAGTTGTTGCACCGGCCATATTACCATTGTAGTAAAGTGCTGTCATTGCAAGTGCACTTACATATACCTTCTTATCTTTTCCAAGATATGGCTGCCAGTATGCATTCTTCTCAACAAATACATCCATAATGTTAGAATTCATACTGTTCAGTAATCCTTCGCCCGCTGTAGGATTATTTGCATATGGTGTCAGGTAATACAAGCTGCTATCCGGTGATGTATATGTCACATCATCGACTGTTCCATCTGCTGTGTATGTAACATCCAATGTACTTGTATTAACAGAAGCCTTGCTGTAAGAAACACTCTTAACGTTATACTTACCAAGCTTAAGCGGATTGTCATACTTGACAACATTGTCTGTTACATCAACATGGAATCTGTTCATTCCTACTACTGATATAAGTGACTTTGTAAGATTAACTGCACCTGCATTTGCATATGGTGACATTGAATCGTGGAAGAAGAACAAATCTCCTCCTGCTGATACATAGTCAAGTATGTACTGACATGTTTCCTTCTTGAAGTCAACCTTAAATCCACCAAATGAATCCGATGGTCCAAGAACAAGTATTGAGTACATGTTCTTCATAAAGCTCTTACCATATGAACGTCTGAGGTAAGTATTGTACTTATCCTTTGCCTCAAGCT
>NC_021018.1:702676-704601 GCF_000210595.1 Coprococcus sp. ART55/1
TCTCAAGATACCATGCTGCTGATCCAAAGAATTCTGAGTCAAGCGCTACTGTCAGTGATTTCTCCTGACCATTTGTGATCTTGTCCTCAAGACAATAATCACCGCCGCCCTTCTCGAACTTTGTATTCTTATCAACATCTACAAACAACTTGTAGTTATATACTGACTTGTCACCATCAACCTGGAATGTAAACTGTAGTCTGTTGGACTTGATATAAGTCTGCTGTATTCCCTGCTGATATGTAACTGGTTTTGTAGTGATAGTAAGTCTTGTTCTATGTGCACTTCCTGTCACCAGTCTGTTAAGAGATGCTGAAGTTGCATCATCATAGACTACCTTGTAATTATAATATACAGTATCTGTTCCCGGACGCTTATACCATGACTGATCCTGTACGTCTGAGTCCATATAATCAGTTTCCTTGAACTTACCTCCAGCAAGTGACTGAACACGCTTTGTCCATAAACTGTTACCGTATATTCCATCCTTATCACTTATATACTGTGTTGCATCCTTATCGAATCCCCACAGAATATTTGATCCATTTGCTCCTGTATGTCTTGCATAGAGGGTATCTACCAACTGATACATTCTTGATGATGGATCGAGATAATAATTCTTTCTCTCAAGCTTTCCATCTTTATACCAATATCCCTGAAGGAGCTCAGCCTGTGAAAGCTTATCACCATTTGCATTTGTACCCTGCATATTCTCATATACGCTGGTAAGCTCATCACTTATGATCATCGGTCTGCCTGATGCCATGTATGTGAGAAGCTCCTGATACTTTGTATTTGTCAGGTCGTTACCATTCTCTGCAAGATATGTTGTTGTGTAATACTTGTCACCAACCTTTGGTGATGCAAGCATATTTGTTGATCCTGATATAGGTGCTGTATCTGGGCTATATGTAGATGCATTCATCAACTGACTGAGTGTACCTGTGTGGTAATACATGATGAATGTTGGGAATATCTGATATGTGTAACCCGGCGTAGCATTACCGATATCATTCTGTCCTTTGTACATCTCCGCTGGATTTCTATCCATAGCACTTATATCGCCACCGATATATACCAGATCGTATGTCGCTGCTATATCTTCCTTCATACCAATGAGCTGCTCGGTCGAAACCTGAGTGAGCTGAATATCTCCAATGGATATTCCATCGATAGCATACGCTATCTTCGCCTTGGTAAGATCAAAATCATAATACTCTGTTCTGGCCGCAAGCTCCTGTTTAGACTTACCACTTACTACATCAGATGGAACTGTATAATAGTTTCCTGTTATTTTAGTTGTTCCATCACTTCTTGTTGTATAAGCTGTACTTACGGTATCCTAAGTGCTGCCACCTCAAGATCAATCGGATAATCCGGCTGAATCTCAAGTACCTTGAACTTGTTATCAGAACCATCGCGATACACACTGGCATTGATAACATCAGCCACTGCCTTTGCCGATGGTGAATCAACTACCGGAATGGTTGGATCTGAATCATCGCCACTGCCATCTCCTGAGCCCTTTCCGTCACCGGCCTTAGAAGAAACTATAAAATACTGTCCACTCTCGACTGCACTGCACAGATCCTTGAATACCGCTGTGCCTATCTCCTTGTTATATGTACCCTTGTCAATAAATACAAAGTCATACTCTGAGAGATCAAGCTTATCATAAGTACCATTCATGAATACTGCCTGGGTTTCGAGATATTTGTCATGCAGACCAGTAACATACGAAACAACCTTTGCCGCATCTGAGAAATCCAGATTAGTATATACAAGATCACTCTTATACTCATAATTGAGATCTGCATTACCAACATTCTCCTGGAAATCCTGATATGTAACTACAACATTCTCATCTTCTGTTCCTGCTGCGTCTATTCTGTATGTGTATCCTGATACATTGTCCTCGTCAACTG
>NC_021018.1:706158-707382 GCF_000210595.1 Coprococcus sp. ART55/1
TAGCACTGCTATTCTTCTCTGTGATTTCACTGAACATTGCACTGCCGGCTCCGTCCTCTGAAATCACAAGTATCTTGGCATTATCAAAGTTCCACGACTTTCTGTCTCCTGTAAGACCTGATCTTGAACCAGCCTTATCATATGTGGAATCCTTGATATTATCCGGTATGTTACCATCAAGGAAATCAAGTATTGATACACCCTCATACCACTTATAGTATGTTCCATAGTTAAGGTAATCGCTACCACCCTCGCTGGCTTTTCTCTCTGCCTGAAGAATAAAGTCAGAGATCGTCTTTGTTGTCTTGTTTATATCAGGAGTCGTCTTGTTATCATCTGCCTCCTGATAAAGTGTCTTAAAGAAATCCGGCTCTGTAACAAGGACATTATCATATCTTGCCACAGCACCCTTAGTGATCAGCTTGTATGCAAGTGCACCCATTCTGTAATCATCATTATTTCCTGTTATAAGCTCTGGCTCTGATGTACACAGAGTTCCTGTACACAATGCTATAGGATGTGAGTTTGCTGTAGCATACGCATCCAACCAGTTATACAGATCCTCGCTTATATCATTTGCTTTGCTGGCATAATCGCTGGCACCATTCGCCCAAATATATATGAAATCCGCCTGATTGAGGATTCCCTGGGCTGTTGTATCCATGCTGTTCAGCTCGCTGACTGTACAAGTTGTAAGAGTCACCGCACCGGCAGCCATGTTATCGCTTATCGTCTTATATCCATTGAACACTGCAAGTCTAAAATACTCACCTGCATACACATATCTCCAGAGATATGTTGTTGAATCGTATCCTGTCAGCTTCTTCGCATCACCTGAAAACTTGCTATCAGTGACGGTTTCCTTCAGCTTCTCATCCATATCTGCATTACCACTATATGAATCAGGTACTATCTGGACGATTCTGAATTTGTCCTCTCCTGTCTGTTTCTTGCCAGCATCGTTGGAGTTCTTGACTGCCAGATCGATATTGGACAATCCTGTCAGACTTGTAGATTTGCTTCCGCTGCCGTTCGCATCACTCAGGGAAGCCTGAGAATCGGAGTTAGCCAGTGTATAATTCACAAATATAGAGCTGACTACAAGTGCGAATATAATAGCTATAGATGATAAGACTATTTTTTTATTCTTAAACACTGTATTTTCCTCCTCTATTAATCCCACTCATGCTTCTTGAGCACGAATGAGTTTCTGAGTCCAACTAC
>NC_021018.1:708475-746203 GCF_000210595.1 Coprococcus sp. ART55/1
TCTGTGTTACCTTCGCTCTTGGATGATGTATAGTTCTTCAGCACCTTTGTTGTAAGCGTATTGAGCTTTTCGTCTGTGCTCTCTGAACACTGTTCAAGAAGATTTGCAACAAATGCAGCGTCTGCTGATATTGACATATTATGGTCAATTATAAGCTTTGATCCAGTGATTATCATACCTCGGAAGCTCTTAACATTCTCATCAAATCTTACATTACCACCGGCAATTATAATTCCCTGGAATGATCCATCTCCATTGTTTGGCTGGAGCTTAACATCACCAGAATTGATAACTATGGTTTTAGCCTCATTATCTGTTGCATTTCCAATTGTCTTCTCAATTGAAAGGTTTTTGCTGAACACATACGCCAAATCAACGTAGTGGTTTAAAGGAGTGATACTGTAATCATATGAATATGTATCTCTATCCTTATCATATGAGCTTAAATATCCTACCGATGAGGAAGTGTAATTAGCTATTTCCCACGCATTCTGTGTACGCTTTGTTTTATCATCCACATTGTTAAGAACCGACAGATGATCCTTCATATTAATATACATATATGAAAGGAATGTGCTTGTCTGTTCTTCGTCACTTGCAGTTCCTGAACCAGCAAGCTTAAGTGCATCCGCCTTGAGATCATTAAATGCCTTTTTATTGTTGTCTGTGCCCTTGTTTCCAAGAATATTAGTAAACACCTTGCCTGTTGAAACATTATCAAGAGCTGTAGCCACATCCATTGTGGTAGTTGTGGATGCTCTCAGGAACAGCGAATCATCGTTATTCTGATCTGTGACAGCACCACTTGCATTTATCTTGCCCTCTGCCGGAAGAACCAGCTTAACCTGGAACTGCTCGTACTTCTGTACATTATAAAGCTTGCTGCTTATCTCATCGCCATAATCCTGGAGAAGCTTATAATATTTCTTCAGCAAATTTCTCTGCATTGCTTACATTGGATGAATCCTTTCCATCCTCAATATACAGATAATAATAATCATGTCCTGAAACAGTCTGCTTAATAGCTGTTACGCCCTTTTCTCCTTCTGTAGCAAGATCCTTGAGGAAATCATCATACAGATCAAGTATGTTCGCATCTGCCTCAAATGTCTTTGGGAACTGAAGTGTAACTGTAGTGATTCCTGTGTCAGGGTCAACCTTCTCAGTGTTGTTCACTACAGACCACTGGGTAAGGAACATAAGGAGATACGCAAGTGTGCATGATATCTGCAAGGTGCAGAATCTAAGGCATACACAGTAAAGAATAAAGTTTACTTTGAAACAGTCGTTGGTTGTTAGATGGGGTTAGGTTACTAGCTTTCTGTGTGAAATTCTGAAGGTACAAAATAAAAGTACCGAGAAAATTTAACGCTGCAACAGGTGTTAAATTTTTTCTGTATATAGGGGATTGGTCAAATGGTATGATAGGGGTCTCCAAAACCTTTGGTGGGAGTTCGATTCTCTCATCCCCTGCTAAAAAGCCTTGAAAACTCAGTGTTTCAAGGCTTTATTTATATTAGTGGGAAGGAAAATGGCAAACTATGAAAAAGGAGAATGAACCACATTAATATAAAGGCAGTTCTATATATTTTATAGTGACTTTGGTGGAAAAATATGTAAAATATTATAATATAAAGTAAAGAGAAGAAGGGATTAATATGTATTACAATGATGTGCTTGATCTGATAGGGAATACCCCGCTTATGTGTCTGAAAAAGTCGACAGGATACAATATATTTGCCAAGGCGGAATTCCTTAATCCTGGTGGAAGTATTAAAGACAGGATCGCAAAAAACATGCTGGAGGTTGCAGAGAGTGAGGGAAAACTCAAGCCGGGAATGACTATTATAGAGCCTACGAGCGGTAATACCGGAATAGGGCTTGCACTCTGTGGTGTTCAGAAAGGTTATAAAGTGATAATTGTGATGCCAGAGAATATGAGTGAGGAGCGAAAGAAGGTTATCAGGGCATTTGGTGCTGAGCTGGTACTTACGGATCCGGTTCTAAGCATCGGTGGTGCTGTTGATAAGGCAAATGAGATAGCAGAATCTGATCCAGAGAAGTATTTCATGCCGCAGCAGTTTGTCAATCAGGCAAATCCAGATGCGCATTATCGCACAACAGCAGTTGAGATGTGTGAACAGCTTGGTCAGAAGATAGACATATATGTGTCTGGTGTTGGAAGTGGAGGTACTCTCCAAGGTATAGCTAAATATCTGTTGGAGAAAAATCCAGATACGAAGATTGTTGCCGTTGAGCCTAAGGGAGTGTCAGCGCTACATGGAGATGGCCCGGGAATCCATCAGATACAGGGAATAGGAGATGGATTTATACCGGATGTCCTGGATACATCACTGGTAACAGATGTGGTGGAAGTGGCGGATAAGGATGCCATTGAGATGGCGAGACGACTTGCCAAAGAACAGGGACTTCTTGTAGGTACGTCATCCGGTGCAAATGTATGGGCAGCTATGCAGATGGCAGAGAAGTATGGTAGGGATAAGGTTATAGCTACAATTATGGCGGACAGGGCTGAAAGATATTTCAGTGTAGGTTTATTATAAAATAGGAAATAAATTTATTTAGGGACATTTTCAAGAGATGCTATGTATAGTACAGTGGAAATGTCTCTATTTTATTGATTTAAATGTGTTATTTGAAAGAACGCAAAATATAAAACATGTAAGTATAAAGGAGAAAAAGAGATGGATATAAATGGGAAGATGGCGGGAAAAAATGTGGTTAGCGAGGCACTTGCTGCATCGAGGGAATACGAAACTCAGAATGAAATAGATAAGAATGAGCGACCGTTGTTTCATGTGACTCCGCCTGTCGGTTGGATGAATGATCCGAATGGATTTTCTGTGTATAATGGTAAGGTGCATTTGTTTTACCAGTATCATCCGTACAGTACGGAATGGGGACCTATGCATTGGGGGCATCAGGTCAGTGTCGATTTGATAAGATGGGAGCAGCTTCCTGTGGCGATTGCACCTGATACGATATATGATGCCGAGGGCTGTTTCTCAGGTACGGCCATTGAAAAAGATGGAGAGCATGTCCTGATATATACCAGTGTTATGAAAAATCCCGACGGTGATGGGGTATTGCAGAACCAGAGCATAGCGGTTGGTGATGGCGTTACATATAAAAAAATACAGAATAACCCGGTGGTGACTGGAGATATGCTGCCGGAGGGATTGAGCAGAGCGGATTTCAGAGATCCGAAGGCATGGCTTGAGGAAGGCAGATACTATATGGCTGCAGGCTGTGTGAATCAGGATAATAAGGGGCTTGTGGTATTACTTTCGAGCGCTGATATGGAAAGCTGGACATTTGAGAGTATCCTTGCACGGAATGAAGGTGATCTGGGCGGCATATGGGAATGCCCTGATTTCTTCAAATTAGACGATCATCATGTACTTCTCGTATCGCCTACGGGAATGAAAGCAGAGCGATATGAATTCCACAATGGAAATAATTCTATCTATTTTGTTGGAGAATTTGATAAAGGTGAGAAGAAATTTGACGGTGGAGAGCCATTATCACTTGATTATGGAACAGATTTCTACGCGCCTCAGACTACACTTTTGCCGGATGGCAGAAGGATAATGATAGCGTGGATGCAGTCGTGGCATAATCTGTGGATACCCGGTGGACAGAAGTGGCAGGGAATGATGACGATTCCGAGGGAGATATCTCTGAAAAATGGACGCTTGATACAGAAGCCAGTTAGAGAGATAGAGAAGTATCATGCTAATATGGTCAGGTACTCAGATAAAGTAGTGAGTGGACGGCGTAGTCTGGAAGGTATAAGTGGAAGAAGTCTGGATGTGACATTTGTAATCACTGGAAACAAATACAGCAGATTTACCGTGGATCTGGCAAAGGGAAGCGGATATTATACTCGATTTATATATGACAGAGAAAATAATATAATAGAGATGGACAGGACATTTGCCGGATTTGAGAAAGATGTGGTGTGTATCAGAAGGGCCTGCGTGAAATCAGCAGAATGTTACGGGGATGTCAAAGGAAAGGTTGATGAACAGCAGGAGGCTCAAGATAGTATAAAGCTCAGATTTATACTGGACAGGAATTCGATAGAGCTGTTTGTAAATGATGGAGCTATGACAATGAGCACGGCGATATATACACCTATTGAAGCGGATGGAATAGAGCTGTTATGTGAGGGACAGGCAGTCGTGGATGTGGAGAAGTATGATATAATTTAACAAAAGATGATCTTGCTCAATTGTTTAGTTGTTGCACTGCCAGGCATCAGTCTGGCGGTTCTCCAGGTTTCAGGTGCCTCCGTTCCAACATTGAGATGACAAGGAAAGTTGTCAAAAGTTATTGACAACTTTCCTTGTCATTTGTTATACTCCATTGTAAAAGAAATGACAACTATAGTTGTCATTTTGCATATATAATTTATATATGGGCTGAATTGGAACTGGGATTTCAGTTGGTGAAAATTAAATGGAGTTGTGAGGATATGAGGGAAAAGCAAGGTGTAAATAAAAAGGACAATCTAAGTGAAAATGGCATGGATAAAGGTAATAAGAAATCTACCTGTGAAACACTACAAGCTATGTTTGAGGGCATGATCGTCTCCCAACCAGTGGACAAATTGAAGACGCAGGTCAAGGGGTATTCCGTGACAATGATCACAGAGAGAATGTTAAAGAAGAACAAGCTGGGGGATGTTATTGCTGAGATCTGTGATATGACTGAGCTTGAGCGCGAAATCCGCCAAGGTCTGGAAAATGGACTCCCTGTGTATGGTTTCTTCAGAAACAAGCAGATGTGGAGCTGCTTTATCTTTGATAAAGAAGATATTGCCAGGAGTGAGTTGACGCCTGAACCTGAAAGTGGCAAGGATGTACTCAGTATATACAAGCTTAGAAAGTATTACATTCATCCTGAGGTGGAGGATCTGGCAGATGACATGATGGAGGCTGCACATGGCAATATGTATCAGAAAGTGATAGATGTATTTGGCGATGATAAGAGTGATGGATTTTTATTGAAGGATAAAATATATGTGTGTAAGCGTGATAAATCCACTGGCGCACCGTTTGGAATTCTAATTGGTGTTGCACTTGGTATAGTGTACGGAATGCTGTTTGACAATCTTGCCCTTGGCATATCAATTGGATTCTGCTTTGGAATAAGCTTTTCTATGATATGGGGAACATCCACACACAGGTACGTACAGCATGGGCTGGCAGACAGAGCAGAAGCTGAAGATGCGGACAATGTAATAAAAGGATTGGGCTCTGATGGAGAGGACGGCATAAACAGATAATGGACCTGATTATGATGACAATACAGATTAACAAGCTGGAGGTGATATAGATGCCGCTGTACAACAAGCTGAAGGAATACAGGGCTAAGCTGGGGGTAAACCAGCAGGAGATGGGTGTACTGGTGCAGACATCAAGGCAGACGATAAGCCAGATAGAGAGGGGCGACTACAGCCCATCGGTGACACTGGCACTGAAGATCGCGAAGGTATGTGGTGTCAGCGTGGAGGATATATTCCAATACGAGGATGATAAGGAATGATTCCTGACATATGGATAAGGTCGTGTTAATTCATAGAATGAAAAGAGGATATGAGATGAAGGATACTGATAAAAAAGTGAACAAGAAAAGTAATCTGAAGATATATATAATATTTGCGGTCATGATCCTGGCAAGTCTGCTGGGAGGTTTCCTGGCGGGAAGGCTTGCCGCGGTGAACAAGGACACATTGGATGGAATCAACTGGGATCATATATGGTGGATAACAGCTGATACGCTGCCTATAGTATATGGTGTGCTCATGCTGGCGACGTTTGTGGTGTCATTTGTCATGTATGGGAAGATAAAGAGGATGATCAGAGGCTGGGACGGAGAGGACGAGGATGTGATAGTGGATATAGAGAGTCGGATCACGACTGCCTCATATCTCCCGTGTGTCATCGTGTTCGTTGGACTTGTGTTGTTTCCGGTGTGTATATACGCTGTGGACAGGACGTACAGTGATGGGCGTGGCACATTCCTGACAGTGCTGTCTGAGCTCGTATTTCTGATATCTATGGCACTGTATTGTGTGGTTGAAAAGCTTGTCATCGATGAAGAGAAGAAGCTTAACCCGGAGAAAAGCGGAAATATATTCGATATGCATTTTCGCCGTGACTGGGAGAACACATCGGACGAGGCTGAGCTTATCATGATAGCCAAATCCTCCAAGAAGGGATTTATGACTGGAATTAAGGCAGGATTTGTCATGTGGATACTTACGTTTATGAGTATGTTTGCATTTGACACAGGCGTGATGCCAATAGTGGCTGTTGGACTTGTGTTGATTGTAATGTATGTGGCTTATTGCAGAGAGTTTGTGAGACTACAGAAATAAAATAAATATATGTGATATAATGGCGGATGGCTGTATGACAATTGCAGGGCATTCGCCTTTTATTGTATGACACGGTCCTGAGATTTTTCATTGCCATACATATATATAAATGACCAGAAGGCAGAAAAATATAAAAAAATAGAGATGTAGGAATAGAGCTGTACTATTTTGGACAATAATATCTATGCGATGGGATGAATTTTAATCGAAAGGAGTATTGCTATGATATTAAAGGAAAAAGAGAGAACAGTTATCCAGGATCTTCAGACACAGGAGAAGTCCTGTGTGGAGAAATATGGAAGATATGCGGAGCAGGCGAAGGATCCTGAGCTTAAGAATCTGTTCCAGACTATACAGAAGGAAGAGCAGAAGCACTATGATTCACTTACCCAGGTGCTTGACGGACAGGTTCCACAGTGTGACTGCAATGACAGCGATGGAAAAGATTATGAGCCAAAGCAGACATACAAGATGATGGACGATTCCGAGGATAAGAAGAATGATGAGTTCCTTGCAACAGACTGTATTGGAACAGAGAAGCTTGTGTCAGGCGAGTACAATGGAGAGATATTTGCATTTGGCGAGAGCGCGGTGAGAAAGCTTCTGGCGGATATACAGATCGAGGAGCAGAATCATGCGGAGATGCTCTACAAGTATAAGGTCGCAAATGGAATGGTGTAGGGAAAAGCTTACACAAGGGAGCATAAATTGTAAGGAGGATATGTATCACATGTGGTATATATCCTCTTTTTTGTTGCAATGATTCGTTAAAGCAGCTAGTGAAAACTCTTTGTTTTGAATTGAGGTTTTATGCGGGGATGTATTCACAAAACGGATGACAAAATGTAGAATGTTATTATACATTCTGGAAAAAAGATAGCTAAATTTTAATAGGATGTATATAGGCAGGGATAACATTTTCAGAGAGGAGAATGTGACGTGAAAAGAAAATTTTACAGTGTACTGTATGTAGCAATATTTGCATTGCTGATGTCCGGGTGCAGTATGTCAGAAATTGCGGATGGCAGCAGGTCCGCGGTAAAGGGATATGAGAAGGAGACTGTAGAAGATACCTCAGAATCAGAGAATACCACAGTTGCGGAGAAAAAAGATAACACCGGCAACATGTCACCTGAAAGCAGTGCGGCAGCATCTGAGAATATTGCAGATCAGCAGGCTTCGAGCATGGAGATTGCTGATATTCCCATATATTCGGGAGAGGCATATTGTGAGATAAATGGCAATGTGCCTTATTTCAGTGAGGATGAGATGGTGACGGAGGCATTTGAGAATTACAGCGACCTGGACTTTCTTGGAAGATGTGGAGTTGCCTATGCCAATATCTGTAAGGAGATTATGCCAACGGAGGAGCGCGGCGAGATAGGTATGATAAAGCCTTCAGGGTGGCATACAGTTAAATACAATGATCGTATAGACGGCAATTATCTGTATAATCGCTGCCATCTGATCGGATATCAGCTTGCCGGGGAGAATGCAAATGAAAAGAATCTGATAACTGGAACCAGATATCTGAATGTCACTGGCATGCTGCCATTTGAAAATGAGGTAGCTGATTATGTGGAAAGTACTGGAAATCATGTGCTTTACAGGGTTACACCTGTATACGATGGAGACAATCTGGTTGCGTCCGGAGTGCAGATGGAGGCGGAGTCCGTGGAGGATAAAGGCGCAGGAGTAAGTTTCAATGTGTATGTGTACAATGTACAGCCAGGCGTGATAATCGACTATGCTACAGGGGACAGCGAAGCGGATCCGGATTATGTGGTGCCGGGAGAGAATGCCAGCACTAAAGTATCAGAGGAAAAAGGAGATGATGACCAGACAGCAGAAGCTGGAATGATCGGAGAAACTCAGGATACGGAGTCAGATATTGGCAGTGATACATCGGAGATCCAGAAGGAGTCTGCGGATGAGGATACATACATAGTCAACACCAACACCGGTAAGTTTCATAAGCCATCATGCAGGAGTGTGAAACAGATGAAGGAAGTGAATAAATCTGAGAGAACGACCACAAGGGACGAGCTTATATCTGAGGGATATGAACCTTGTAAGAACTGCAATCCGTAGTTGAATTTGGCGGTGAATTCTGTTATACCCAAACCAAATTAGGAATAGGCGAGATCGCATCAGTCACGGCAAATACCATGGAGAATCTGGGAGATGTGGCTACGAGAGTAGTCATGCTTACGACTCAGGGACTTCTCGAGACATCCATGATCATACTCATGATCCTGCTCTGCGACTGGAGGATCGCGCTGGTATCACTTGCAGGAGTTGCCATATTCCTTGTGATAAATACTGTGATGCAGAATGCCGGCAAGCAGACGAAGAGACTCAATGCGGCAAATGAAGCCTGCGTCAGGGCAAATGTAGTGCTCGGACTTGACACAATGGATATAGATGGAAAGGAACTCAATCCTGAAAATCACGATATAGAGGTTAAGAATATAGAGTTCTCTTACGACAAGAGAAAGATAATAGACGGAATCTCACTCACCATACCGGAGAAGACAACGACGGCGATCGTCGGACCATCTGGCGGTGGAAAGACAACCCTGTGCAATCTGATCGCTAGATTCTGGGATGTGGATTTGGGTGAGATAACCCATGAAGAGGTTGTGGAGGCTGCAAATGTTGACCCTGAGAACGAGAAGGAGCTTACTCTTGCAGTGGACGCTCTGACAAAGGAGAAGACGATCATCATGATCGCCCATAGACTCAAGACCGTAAGACATGCGGATCAGATAGTAGTGGTGGATCGGGGAAGAATAGCCCAGAAGGGAACCCACGAGGAGCTCATGAAGCAGGATGGAATCTATAGAAGATTTGTAGACTCACGAGAGCTGGCGGTGAGCTGGAAGATATAAGTGAAATGTATCCTGTGAAACACAGAAGACAGATGTCAGATAATCGACACCTGTCTTTTGCTTTGGGATATTAGTTATCAGTTCGCAGCCTACTCAAAATCGTCCTCATCATAATCGCAGTCGCAGTTACAGCCGCCATCGCTGCAGTTGCCGTTGTATGAGCCAAATGTCTGGCTCTTTCTAGGAGAGCAGAGCATTCCGAGTACAAGTCCTGTGAGGAATGTGCAGATAGCGAAAAGCACGGCCTCTCTTGTTGAGTAGTCTTTATCCTTTACGACAACAGTGAATTTGTTCCATCCGTCTTTGATAGTTTTCATTGGTTTCATTGAAATCCCTCCTGATCATATTATATTGATAAATCCTGAATCAGGGAAAATCCCCCATCTGTAATGAATTTCCCTGAACAGTTAATTACATGATACATCAACATCACACATCAGTCCACCCCTGGGCAGGAGACTTAAGAACAAAATGAGATTTGTGGAAGTCGATCAGCCCATCAGTCTTCATCCTGCCAAGTTCAGTAGACAGTCCACTGCGGTCCACGGACAGAAAGTCAGCGAGCTGCTGTCTGGAAAATGGTATATCAAATTCGTTGCTGCCATGTCTGTGCATCTCCGATGACAGGTAGGAGAGCAACTTATCCCTGGTTGTTTTCTGGCTCATGTGCTTTGATTTTTCGCCGAGCCTCAGGTTCTTGCCGGCGAGATCGCACAGGAGATTTCTTATCATCTGATTATGTCTGCCACATGTTACCGGGCAGGTGGTGAGCATTTTTTGAACATTCAGAAACAATACAGAACTTGCAGCTTCAGCATATACGTTGACGTCGAGTACGGAGCCAGGGGTACAGGCATATGATTCCGCAAACGTGTGTCCGGGCAGGATGGCAGACATGACGCTTCGACCACCCCAGTAATCCTCCTGGATGACTATCGCTTTGCCTGTAAGCAGCAATCCTATATATTCTGTTGTGTTGCCAGCCATGAGAATACACTCATTTTTTTGGTATTTTTTGATGATTGCACCCAGACAGTCCAGTACGGAGTCAACGTCATCAGCGGTGATACTGGAAAAAAGACTGGATTTCAATAATGTGTCCATGTATTTGTTCATATTACCTCTTAGTGGGGACGCTTCTTTTGTCACAAGGATTGTCCCTGAAAAGTATAACATTTTTATGTTGAAAATTCAACATACACAAATGTTCTGACTGAATATAATGACGTTAAAAGCAGGAAAAAGATTGGAGGAAATATATATGATAAGAAGAGTTATACAGATAGACGAGGACAAGTGTAATGGATGTGGAGCCTGTGCAAATGCGTGCCATGAGGGTGCTATAGGCATGGTAAACGGCAAAGCAAAGCTGCTCAGAGACGATTATTGTGATGGACTTGGCGACTGCCTGCCGTCGTGTCCTACAGGAGCCATAACATTTGTGGAGAGAGAGGCGGCTGCGTATGATGAGGCGGCAGTCATGGCAAACAAACAGGCAAGACTCGATGCAGAAAAATCCAGAAATATGGTTGGCTCAGGAGTGATGCATGAAAAAAGTCCGGCACACTCCGGTTGCCCTGGTTCCATGGCGAGAAGCATATTCAGGAGACCGGCAGCAGCTTCAGGTGAAGCAGTACAGGCAAGCTCATATGAACAGGCAGCAGTAGAATGCGTACAGAATACAACTGATAAAACAGTCAATCAGCAGGCGGGTGACATATATAATTATGAGCGCCCGAGCCAGCTCACACAGTGGCCGGTGCAGATCAAACTTGCCCCGGTAAATGCGCCATACTTTGATGGTGCAAAGTTGCTTATAGCGGCGGACTGTACAGCCTATGCCTATGCATCGTTCCACGAGAAATTCATAAAGGGACATGTGACTCTGATCGGCTGTCCGAAACTTGACAGTGTCGATTATTCAGAGAAACTTACAGAGATTATCAGGCGAAATGACATACAAAGTGTTACAATAGTCCGTATGGAGGTTCCTTGTTGTGGAGGACTGGAGATGGCTGCGAAGAAGGCACTTCAGGACAGCGGCAAGTTTATCCCATGGCAGGTTGCAACAATATCAATAGATGGAAGAATTCTTGACTGACATTCTCTTCACAGCACCATGAAAGGTAAAGACAATGGAAGATAAAATAAGAATTACAACTGAGACAGGCAGTCGTCTGGTCGGTGCTCTGATAGGGCTGGTGAGAGCCACTGATGGGATGATGCATGTGACTGATGATACAAATAACATAATAATAGAAGGTTTGCACATGTCTGATATTGCTCTTGGCATCTCTGATGCAGACATGAAGGCGATGATCGCAAGGGTGCATGCTGATAAGCATACAATTGTCCCTGACTGCAGTGTATGCGGTGCACCATGTGGCAGGACTGCAGATTATGACTGGGAGAGCGTGTACAGAGAAGAACGGACAGAGCACGAGGAAGGCAATAGAGATGGCAATGTGGCAGAGCCTTCTGTCATATCGGACGTGCGGATAGACATACTTTCCACACTTCAGAAGATATCCCACAGAGTGATCTCCGGGGAGATCAACGCAGATGGCGAGGTGAACTTCAGTGTGTGCAGGGCAGTATTTGCACTGGGGGAGAACTGGAGTGACGGCGAGCTTGAGAGAGTAGAGCGTGAGCTTGAAGATTTGTCAACCAACAACAGTATGTAACAATGGCACACAAAAATATAATACTTGAAAATAACAAGGCTTGGCGCATCACAGATGGAATGAAAGTGGTGCGCCTGTTAAAATTAATAAGAAAATACTTCATACTACAGGTATAAAGCCATTGCAAATACAATTATTCGGGAGTACAATAATCGGACGCATCAAATTAAATGATGAAAGAGATAATAACAGGAAAAGGTAACAAAAATGGGAAGTGCTGCTACGGGCTTTGTAAAAAATAATAAAAAGGTGACATGGAAAGAATTTGCCAGAATGCTGGCTGTGCTTGCTGTGCCTATTGCGATGCAGAATCTGCTGGCGACCACCGCTAGTATGGTTGATACCATCATGATAGGAAGTGAGGGCGAGATCGCCGTTGCGGCGGTTGGCGTGTGTGCACAGATAGGATCACTTTTGTTTTCAACATATTGGGGATTTGTCAGCTGCTCCCTTCTGTTCATGTCTCAATACTGGGGTGCCAAGGATCCAGAGGGAATGAACAAGGCATTTGGTCTGGCGATCATATGTGCGGGAATATTTGGAATAGCATTTGCGGTGGTGACTGTGGTTGCACCGGGGTGGATACTTGGAATATATACAGATAAAGTAGAGATCATAGCACTTGCGAAGCCATATATGAGAATAGTTGGATGGTCTTATCCGCTTCAGGTATTTGCCGCAATAATTACAGCACTCCTTAAGTCAACGGAGAGGGTGAAGGTGCCACTGGTATGCTCGGTCATCTCACTTTTACTCAACTTTTGTATAAATTTTGTGTTGATCTATGGTAAATTTGGTGCTCCCAAGATGGGAGTTGCTGGTGCGGCTATAGGTACACTGGTGTCTGGTATCGTGAACATAGCGCTGCTCATTCTGTATCTTGCAAAGAGCAGGCATGAGATAAAGTTCAGTGCGCGAAAGGCATTTGATATTGATATGGGATTTGTGAAGTCCTATGCGTCCAAGGCATTCCCGATCGTATGCAACGAGATCCTCTATGGCGTGGGCCAGATGATAATCAACGTTGTCATGGGACATCAGAGTGATTCCGCCATAGCCGCCATGGCTGCATTCCGTGTATGTGAAGGGTTTGTATATGCATTCTTTGGTGGTCTGGCAAATGCGTCCAGCGTTGCCGTGGGAAATGAAGTTGGCGCGGGTAATCTGGACAGGGGACTTTCCTATGCCAAGAGAGCTGCACTGGTATGTCCTGCCATCACATTCACAATTGTGCTCATCACGATGCTGCTGCACAATCCGCTGTTTGGATTGTTTGGACTCGGGGCTGAGGCGATGATGTACACAAAGTATATGCTTATAATATATCTGTTCTTCGGAGCAGTCAGAACATGCTGCTATATACAGAACGAGTGCTTCCGTGCAGGCGGTGAGGCCATCGTTGGAACAGTTATGGAGATCAGTGGACTGATGTTGTTTTCGGTCCCGGCTACATGGGTAGCAGGAATGGTGCTCAAGCTGCCATTCCTCGCAGTGTTCTCATTTGTTTACACGGATGAACTTCTGAGATTTGTCATACTGACACCGTACTTGTTAAAAGGAAGGTGGATCAAACCTATGACGGGACCTGGTCGCGCGGCACTTGATGAGTTCAGGGGCAGGATGAAGCGAAATAAGCATAGAGCGCGATAATCTATGGGGACGGAGAGGTCAGGTACCTCCGTCCCCTGTTTTGAAAAAGGAGAAAATAATATGCTGCAAATAAAAAATCTCACAAAGAGATATGGAGATAAGTTGGCGGTGGACAATCTAAGCCTACATATAATGCCGGGGGAGATATATGGTTTCATCGGACACAACGGGGCAGGTAAGACAACCACTATAAAAGCGTGTACAGGGATCCTGAATTTTGAGGAGGGAGATATCCTTATAGATGGTGTGTCCATAAAGGAAAAACCGCTGGAATGCAAGAAACAGATGGCATATATTCCTGACAATCCAGATATGTATGATTTTATGACCGGAATCGGATATTTGAATTTTATAGCAGATATATTTGACGTGCCGGAGGAAGTCAGGGACGAGCTCATAGACAAATATGCTGACGCATTTGAGATAAAAGACAACCTAGGACAGCTGATATCCGAGTATTCCCATGGTATGAAGCAGAAACTGGCAATCATATCAGCATGGATACATGAACCGAAACTTGTCATCATGGATGAACCGTTTGTCGGACTCGATCCAAAGGCTTCCCATATACTCAAGCAGATGATGAGAAAAATGTGTGATGACGGAGGGGCGATATTCTTCTCCACACATGTATTGGAAGTCGCAGAAAAGCTGTGCGATAAAGTGGCGATCATAAAAGGCGGACGACTGGTGAAGGCGGGCATAATGGAGCAGGTGAAGGGAGACGAGTCACTTGAATCCGTGTTCCTTGATCTGGAGGGTGAGTCATGATAAGGATATTGATGAAGAAACAGCTTAAGATGCTGTTCAGTGGATTTTTCGTTGACCGGAAGACTGGAAAGTCCAGACCCAAAGGCGCTGTGGTATGTGGAATAGTCATATATATCGCGCTCATACTCGGCTGCATGGGCAGCATGTTTGGCAGCGTGGCATACTCGATGTGTGCTCAGCTCTGCGCCGTGGGACTAGACTGGATGTATATGGCTATGATGGCTATGATGTCCCTTGCCATAGGTATATTTGGAAGCGTGTTCAATACATATGCGAGCTTGTATCAGGCAAAAGACAATGACCTGATGCTGTCACTGCCAATACCGGTCAGAGCTATACTGTTTTCCAGACTGGCAGGAGTGTATGTCATGGGCGCGATATTTGCGGCAACAGCCATGGTTCCGGGAATAATAGTATATGGGATAGTGGCGCATCCGGGTATAGGTGCTGTGATTTCAGCGGTCATAGTGATGATCCTCCTGACATTTGTCGTTCTGGTACTTTCGTGCATACTTGGCTGGGTAGTGGGGAAGATAGGCAATAAGACCAGAAATAAGAGCTTTGTGACAGTTGTATTGTCACTGGCATTTATAGCCGCATATTATGCTGTATACATGAATGCAAATAAGCTGCTCTCAAAGATCCTGGCAAATAGCGGAGAATACAGTGCAAAGATAAAAGGTGCTGCATATCCGCTCTATTCAATTGGCCGTGCGGCTACAGGAGATGGATTGCAGCTGGCGTTTGTGGCAGCAGGCACATTGATCATCTCTCTTGCAGTGTGGCTGGTACTTGAGAGAACATTCATCGGAATCGTGACGACAAAAGCCGGACATACCAAAAGGAAGAATATAATAAAAGCTGCAAAGGCGCAGAGCCAGGATGCAGCACTTCTTCAGAAAGAGTTCAAAAGACTGGCAGCATCTGCCGTATATATGCTCAACTGTTCCCTGGGGACATTGATAATGATCGCTATGGCAGTGGTTTGTCTTGTTAAAGGACAGTATGTAGTAAATATGATTACGAAAACTCCCGGACTACCGGATGGTGTACTTATAATTGGGGCGTGTATAGCCGTATGTGCCGCCGCGTCGATGAATGATCTGACTGCACCATCGATATCTCTGGAGGGAAAGAATCTTTGGATCGTGCGTTCGCTTCCAGTTACATCGTGGCAGATACTTAGGGCAAAACTGAGGATGCATGTGATACTTACCCTGATTCCGGCGCTGATCCTTGATATAGTGATGCTTGTTTTTGTGACACCATCACTTGTAGATGGCGTGATGATGTTACTGATACCATGTCTTTATGTGTGCCTGACTGCATACATAGGGCTTGCAGTCAATCTCAAGATGCCAAAGCTTGACTGGACGTCGGAAGCATCAGTCGTGAAGCAGAGCATGGGTGTACTTGTTGCTCTTTTATCTAATTTTGTGTATATTATAGTACTTGTAGCAGGATACGTAGCCTTCGGAAGCCTGACTGGATCGACATTATATCTTATAATAAGCGCAGTGTTGACAGCTGTCATTGCCGCGTTGTTCAGGATATGGCTGAAGAGACGCGGGGTGCAGGTGTTTGAGGCACTTTAGCGGTCTGCGATGATGATCCCAGGGCTGTACTCTGCACGGGAGCTGGAGACTGCGGTTGTAAGACAGTGTAGATTATAGATAGCAGTATAAATTATAGATAGAATTATAGATAGAGTTATAGATAGAAAGAAGTTTTAGGATTAAATATGGCAGAAGTAAATAACTTAGAAACAGACATGAGCAGTCAGCAGAAAGCTGAACTGGACAAAGAGAAAAGCAAAGAAGAGAAGAAAGAGGCAAAAAGAGCAAAAAGGCAGCACTACAGGGAACTGAATGAGCCGCCAAAGCTCACCGTTCTCGAGGAGGTGGGAAATGCTGTTACCCACGGAATAGGAGCAGGACTTGCCATAGCCGGCTTTGTCCTTCTTCTCCTGAAGTCAGACACAGGACTCAAAGTGATGGCATCGTGTTTTTATGGAATATCACTGATATTGATGTTTCTCATGAGCTGTCTGTATCACTCATACAAATCCGGGCTGGCAGTCAAGCGGCTCTGGAGAAGATTTGACTATTCCTCGATATATCTGCTGATAGGAGGAACATTTGCTCCACTGTACCTTGTGTACTGGGGAAATGTGCTTGGAATAGTGTTGTTCTGTGTGCAGTGGGCACTTATCATAGCGGGGATCACCATCATATGTGTGTTCGGACCGGGCAGGTTCAGACCGATACACTATACGCTGTACTTCGTTATCGGATGGAGTGCTATCATGTTCATTCCGGGCTGGTTCAGAAATGACAAGCCGCTTCTGGGATGGATCGTGGGCGGTGGTATTGTCTATACGCTTGGCATGATTCCATTTGTGAAGGACACCAAGGGGGCGCACTTTATCTGGCATATCTTTGTGATGCTGGGGGCCGCGCTGCATTGGTTTGGGATGTACCTTTATGTGTATTGAGGACGGACGAAAAACTGCTCTCCAGACATAATAAGCCGTGTGCCTGTATTCTGAATCACACTAATCTTCCGCCACTTCAGCTTGCTTATATTTGCACTGCGCTCTGCGCACGATAAGGGCGTTTGTGCGCGCCGCTCCGGCAATAAGCGCTGAAGTTCAGTCGATTACGCTATCGATTCAGAATACAGGCACGCGGCTTATTATAATATCTGGAGAGCAGTTTTTCTGTTACCGATAGAAGTTTATTGCTTATATTGGATTCGATTTACGAGTAATTATATTTGCGGTTGATTGCAGCCATAAAGAATGGTATCTTTTAGGCAGATATAAACATGATGAGTAAATATTATAATACGAGGAGGAAATTCTATGGACAGAGTAGAGAAAATGTTTGGCAGAATGAAAGCTGGCAAGTTATATAAATGTGTGGACTGGGATCCAGAGGGGAAGGCGAAGGATCTGGTTGATAAGTTCAACGGTGCTCCGAGGTCTGAGACAATGACAAGAACCGGCGAGTATCTTGGAAAATTATTCGCACACATGGGAAAGGAGTGTTACATAGAGCCGCCATTTTACTGCGACTATGGAACAAATATACATGTGGGAGACTATTTCTATGCAAATACAGGGCTGATAGTCCTGGATCAGTGTGACGTCGTCATTGGAGATCATGCATTTCTGGGACCAAGGGTCAATATATATTGCGCAAGTCATCCGATAGATGCGATGATCAGAAATGCCGGTGTGGAGCTTGGCAAGCCGGTCACAATAGGCGATAATGTATGGATCGGCGGCAATACGGTCATCAATCCGGGTGTGACCATAGGTTCAAATGTTGTCATAGGCTCAGGGGCGGTTGTCACAAAGGATATTCCGGATGGTGTGATAGCTGCTGGAAATCCATGTAAAGTCATAAGACCGATAACAGAAAAAGATAAGCAATATTGGCTTGAACAGGTAAAGGAATTTGAGGCAGACACAGGCGAGCAGGTCCCTGGAGAGGACATATGGTAAATTACAGATTTACTTTCAGCTATGATGGCACACGTTATCACGGCTGGGAGAGCAAGACAAATGCGGATACAGTGGAGGGGCGAATAGAGGCGGTCCTCACCAGGATGGTCGACGCAAAGGTCGACATCCATGGTGCAGGCAGGACTGATGCGGGAGTGCATGCCAGAGCCATGGTGGCGAACGGAAGGCTAGAAACAGATAAGACTCCGGAAGAGATAAAAGATTATCTGAACAGATATCTGCCTGCGGATATCTGCGCGCTTGATGTTGCTGTGGCCGGGGACAGGTTTCATGCAAGGCTGAATGCAACCGGTAAAGTCTACGAATACACGCTGTATGTAGGTGCTGAGAAACCTGTATTTGACAGAAATTATGTGTGGTGTGTGCCGCAGGGCAGTGCACTTGATGTGGATGTGATGAAAAAGGCTGCATCGTATCTTGTCGGAAAGCATGATTTCAGATCTTTTTGTGGCAACAATAAGATGAAGAAATCCACGGTCAGAACAATATACGATGTGGATATAGTCAAGGAGGGAGACTACGTCCGCATGAGATTCCATGGAAATGGCTTTTTGCAGAACATGGTGAGGATACTGACCGGAACACTGGTAGAGGTTGGATATGGGAATATGAGTGCGGAGCATATTCCTGAGATCATAGCCGGGATGGACAGGCAGCTGGCGGGGCCTACGGCGCCTCCACATGGACTTTGCCTGATGAAAGTGGAATATGACTGAGTACAATTAAGAAAATGGGGTTAAAATAGATGATAAAGAAGCTTGGAACAAAGTACAGGATAAAATGTATTATTGGAGCAGTGATATTTGCAGCAATCGGAATCTCCGGTGTTGCTGCAGCAATGGGGGTAGATGAAGGATCGATATGGATAGGGCTTGGATCCGCGATGTTCCTCGCATTTGCGGCATGGTTTGTATCCCTGGCAATAAGGCAGAGCAACATAAGAGACGTGCTGGATTACTGTAAGAAGAAGCCGAATCCTGAGTATGAGATGGAGAGGATAGAGCAGTTTTACAGATCAGGTGCTGCAGTGAATGGTCTCAGATTAAATAACGAGTTCTTCATGTATATCAAGGGTGACACGGTGAATTTTGCCGAGACCAGGGAGCTTATGTGGGTATATAAGCTCATAACCCAGAACAAAGTGTACGGAATCAAGGCGGGTAAGTCTTACCAGATCGAGGTCAGGCTGAATGATGGTAGCGGAATGGCGCTTCCGATGAGGAAGGAGAAGGACTGTGATGACACCCTTGCATACATAGAAAGAGTGGTTCCATACATAATAATAGGATACAACGATGAGATAAATAAGATATATAACCACAATCAGAAGGAACTGGAGAAAATGGTGGATGAGAGAAGACACCAGTATTTCCAGCAGGTTCCAATGAGATAGATAATGGCATGAGGTATATCTGTACAAAAAGGATGGTGGCATATGGGTATGGCGGATATCGACAGGCACAGCGGAATGGAGAAGCTGCGGGATATGCCTCAGGGAAGTCCGGAGGATGTGAAAATGCTCGGCCTGTTCATGGATGTCGGAGCCATGATGATCCGGAATGGCTCGGAGGTGAAGAGAGTGGAGGATACACTCAGACGAATGGGAGCTGCTTATGGAGCAGAGCGTATGGACGTATTTGCTATTACATCCACTCTGGTATGTACCATGAACATGCCGGATGGATCGGTGTGCTCCATGACCAGAGGAACCAGGGATGGGACAAAGACGGACTTCTGGAAGCTGGAGCGGATAAATGCCCTGAGCAGAGAGTATTGCAGACAGCCACTAGCCACTGAGGGCCTGAAAGAACGAATTGAAGAGATAGAGCAGGCATCAGCGCCGAGATTCCGGGTGTGCGTGGGAAGCGTGCTGGCGGCGGGAGCGCTTGCGGTATTCTTCGGCGGAACCATACTTGATGGAGCTATGGCGGCGGCATTTGCTGTGGGGATATGGCTGATGCAGATGTATTTTGCCCCGATATGTACCAACAACATACTGTTTAATTTCCTGTGTTCATTTGCCACGGGTGTATTGATAGGACTGGCGGGGCACGTGCTTCCAATACATGAGGACAAGGTCATGATAGGAGATATAATGCTGCTGATCCCGGGGCTTGCGCTGACAAATGCAGTGAAGGACATGTTTGTAGGGGATACCATAACGGGAAGTCTGAGGCTGGTTGAGTCGCTGCTCTGGGCGGCGGCGATAGCGTGCGGATTTGCACTGGCGGTATTTATCACGATTTAGGAGGTGCAGACAAGTGCAGCAAACGATCATACAGGTTGTCACTGCTCTATTAGGTTCGCTGGGATTTGCTTTTATGTTCAATCTAGGAAAGAGAAATGTGATACCGGCGGCGGTCAATGGAATGTGCACATGGATAGTATACATTCTGGTCAGAAATATCATAGATGACGTATTTATCCCATCTCTTGCGGCAAGCCTGTGGGCTGCCATATATGCTGAGATAGCGGCAAGGATCATGAAAGCACCAGCAAATCAGTATCTCATAGTCGGACTTATCCCGCTTCTGCCGGGGGCTCCGCTCTATTACACACTGAGCGCGGCATTTGATTCAGACTGGAAGGCCGCAAGCGCATATGGCAATTCCACAATGCTGTTCGTGCTGGGGATTGCGGTGGGAATAAGTGCAGTCTGTGGATGTGATGACATAATAAGGAGGCTTAAGAACAAAAAGGCGGAAAGCTTGAGTAAACACATATAAGGTGTTATGATACAGGTTAAGTGTTATATTAAGGAGATCGAGGGTTATGCTTGAGAAGTATGGAAAAAAGCTGTTTATATTGCTTGGATGTGATGTAGTATATTTTATATTGTGGGTTATACCGGCCATAAGGATACCTGCTTCATCTGCGATTTTTACCGGACTTGGGCTTATGACCATGACGGCACTCAGCTTTGTTGAGGTTGAGGATGATACATTTGACAGGGTGACAGGTGATGAGAAGTGGTTTAAGATAGCCTTTCTGGTGGGAGCGGCACTCACGCTTGTGGGAATCATACTCCTGCTGATGTTTTTCAAATTCTAAATATAATGTGGATTATAGATCCCTTCCGTATGATTAGGTACATCATACGGAAGGGATTTTTTCGTCTTAAGAATATCTTAAAGTTCCCGGCAATTGTTTCTTAATGTACACCCATTTTACAATACATTATGAGCAGAGACATTTCTGAAGTTTAATGTGAAGGGAGGCAGAAAATGTCAGGAAATTCGTGGCGGAAAACTGCGCTGGTCATGTCTGTACTTGCCGTATGTGGCATGTGTGGCTGTGAGAACAGGTCGAGCGGTGATGAGGACAGGACAGAATACATATATGGTGATTCCATTGAGGAGGATCATGGCGCATACGATAATATAGTGCAGCTTGTGTACATAAACGCAGTGGATGGAAGCTGTGTAGATATAATTGAGACTGCAAAATGTCTTGAGACATGGTACGGAACAGACCCGGAGACTGGGGCAGGAACAAAAACCATATCAAAATAAATGTGCTGATATGGTCAGATGAAATGTCTAATATATGAATATTTGCGAAATGACAAGGAGGAAGATAATCATGGGAAAGAGAGCGACAAGAATAGCGGCATGTGTGCTGGCAGGAGTGATGGCGATGCAGATGACAGGATGTGGAAATAAAAAGGTTGATTATACATTGGATGGAGAGTCGGGTTCGGCAAGTGGATACAGTGATGATGGCAGTAACGATGCGGGTGGCAGCCTTGCAAAGAGTCTGGGAATCCCGGAGAAGTGTGATGAGACATTTGATGTGGGCAATTCGGGCTTGTCAGAGATAAGCTGTTCCGGTTCGATAGATATTCCTGATACGGATTCCATGAAGAGGGTATATTACAGCACTATGAAGCTTGATGCTGCACAGATACAGAGCATTGTCGAGGGACTCCTGGACAAGTCCCAGGGCATATATATCCGCAAGGATGGAGTGCAGACCAAGGATGAGCTGAAGAGTATGATAGAGAGTACAGAGAAGTTTAAGAAGGAGGCTCAGGGGCAGGGGGATGATTCGTCGGATGCCTGGTATGATACCCAGATAGAGACATACAAGAAGCAGATGGCAGATGCACCGGATTCACTTCCTTTGCTGGAGAATTATGATGATCCGTATTCATCGTATACAGGCAAATATGGAGACAAGGAATATACGGTGAGTATATCACAGTATGGCGGTGAGGATGACAATACAGACGCAGGTGTGTATATATCATTTTACAAATCCGAGAGTGAGGAAAACAAGCTTTTGGATGGTGTGAGCGGCGCAACATACACCTATGTGACGGGCATCAGCAATGCCACAGACATAGATCTGACCAATGTCACAAATGAGAGCAAACTCACGGAGAACGATGCCATATCCCAAGCGATGAATTTCCTCTCAAAGATGGGGATAGACGGTATGGAGAGTACAAAGACAGAGCCGCTTGCCAGAATATGGTCGGATGACAATGGCGAGGTAAAGCAGACCAAGGTGAGTGGATACTCGGTAACGCTCAGCAGGTCTATATACGGAGCAAAGGAGAGAGAGGGCGAATTATATAACGTTGACAATCTCCAGACACAGAATGGCTATATGTTTGAGCCTGGTGACAGTGTAACATTAAATATTGATGATGATGGAGTTGTAGATATGTTTTCCCAGCTTTACACAGATCCTTCATCCCTGCAGGCGGAGGATGTGGAACTCATGAGCTGGAACGACATGATCGCAAAGGCAAATGAGGGCATTGCAACATATTATGAGAAATACCAGACCAGATATGGCAAGGTTCAGTTCAACAACGTGGCACTCAGATACATGGCGACAGCAGATGACGATGGAAAGCTCTGCTACATTCCTGCATGGATATTTACACAGAGCGAGGAGCTTCGGGGACAGGACACGGTAGGGGAGATATCCCAGATTATATGTATAAATGCAATTGACGGAAGCTGCATTGACATAGTGGATAATGCCAAGAAGATGAAGTTGTGGGAGACGTATTAAACGGATTATTACATCTAAATCTATCAAAAATTACATTTGCATTAATTATCACAAATTAGGGTATATAATATGTTTTGGTGTTAGCTTGTGTAATTTATGTGCAGATGATATTATGAATGATAGGAGAAGTTGTGAGATTTGTTTATAATACATTTATCTTGGATAGGGCAGAATATGCAAAAATCTGCAGAGAAATAAATACGAATTATAGTAAATACGAAGGAAAAACATACGCAGTACATATTTCGTATGGAATAGATAATAAACCATATTGGTATTATTTTGAGAATCATGGATATGATAACTATAATATATATATATGAGAATAGAAATGTAAGGGGGCGTAGTTATGGAAGAATTAAGAAAACTGCTCAACAATATAGATGATTCTTATTTTGAGTTTGTCTCGGCTATGGAGCATTATGCTCAGAAGAATGCGGCAAGATTAGAAATGCTCACTGCTTATATCAAAAGAAATCCAGGCGTAAAATCCGCAGATGTTATAAAGTTTGTTTCGGATCAGCCGGATTTTGCAGATGATGCCGCTTACATGAGGGTATGCTAGATATTGTAGTTATAAGAAAGTAATAAAAATACAGACAGTCAATTGTTTTTTGAGGTCACTTCATTCACAATTGTGCTGTCTGTATTTTTATCTGAAAGTATCAGTTTTAAGCTGACTAATTCTACAGGTGAAGGACTCTGTCCTTGATCTCCTGTGTACGTCCCTGATTCCAGAACTGGGTTCCGATATAACCGCAGGTACGTCTTGCAACGAAGAGAGTGTTCTGGTCGCGGTTGCCGCAGTTAGGGCACTCCCACACCAACTTGCCATAATCGTCTGTCACGATCTTGATCTCGCCGTCATAGCCACATTTCTCACAGTAGTCGCTCTTGGTGTTGAGCTCTGCATAGAGAATGTTGTCGTATATGAACTTCATGACTTCAAGGACTGCGTCTATGTTATTCTGGAGGTTTGGAACCTCAACATAGCTGATGGCGCCGCCCGGTGACAGCTTCTGGAATTCTGACTCAAACTTCAGTTTGCTGAAGGCGTCTATGTGCTCGGTTACATGTACGTGATAGCTGTTGGTTATGTAATTCTTGTCTGTTACGCCCGGGATGATGCCGAAACGCTTCTGCAGATTCTTGGCAAATTTATAAGTAGTGGACTCCATAGGTGTTCCGTATACGGAATAGCTGATATTCTCAGCAGCCTTCCACTCAGCACATTTGTCGTTGAGCTTCTGCATTACAGCGAGCGCAAATTTCTTGCCTTCCTCGGATGTATGTGTTTTGCCGATCATACGGACACACATTTCGCAGAGACCGGCATAGCCAAGGGAAATAGTTGAGTAGCCGCCGAAGAGCAGCTTGTCAATCTTCTCGCCTTTCTTAAGTCTTGCCAGCGCACCGTGCTGCCACAGTATAGGAGCGACATCAGATATGGTTCCGAGCAGTCTTTCATGTCTGCATCTGAGTGCCTTGTGACAAAGCTCAAGACGCTCGTCCAGGATCTTCCAGAATTTGTCCATGTCGCCGTATGATGAACATGCCACATCAACAAGATTGATGGTCACGACGCCCTGGTTAAAACGTCCGTAATATTTGCGGGATCCATCAGGATTCCTGATGCCGTCCTCCTTTGTAGGAAATGATCTGCAGCCCATGCATGGATATACGTCGCCGTCCTTCATCTCTTTCATGACTTTGGCGGAGATGTAGTCAGGAACCATACGTTTTGCGGTGCATTTGGCGGCAAGCTCGGTCAGATACCAGTATTTGGAATCTGTGGTGATGTTGTCCTCGTCCAGAACATATATGAGCTTAGGAAATGCCGGAGTGATCCAGATTCCCTTCTCGTTCTTAACTCCTTTGATCCTCTGATTCAGGACCTCCTCTATGATGAGTGCCAGGTCATCCCTTGTCTGTCCCTCAGGAACCTCATCCAGGTACATGAACATGGTGACAAATGGTGCCTGTCCGTTACATGTCATCAGGGTGATGAGCTGGTACTGTATAGTCTGTATTCCACTTTTGACCTCGTTCAGAAGTCTCTTCTCTGTTATCTTGTCGATAATGGCATCATCAAGGGATTCGCCACAGTCCTTGCGCTCCTCGATGACCTGTGCACGGAGCTTCTTCCTGCTCACATCCACAAATGGTGCCAGATGGGACAGGGTAAATGTCTGCCCGCCGTACTGGTTGCTGGCAACCTGTGCCACGATCTGCGTGGTGACGTTGCATGCCGTGAAGAAGCTGTGCGGCTTCTCAATCATGGTCTCACTGATCACTGTTCCGTTCTGCAGCATATCCTCAAGGTTGATGAGGTCACAGTTGTGCTCCTTCTGAGCGTAGTAGTCAGAATCATGGAAATGTATGATTCCGGCCTCATGTGCCTCAACTATATCCTCAGGCAGAAGCATTCTCTTGGTCAGATCTTTGGATACCTCACCGGCCATGTAGTCACGCTGTGTCGAGTTGATCACCGGATTCTTGTTTGAGTTTTCCTGATTGACTTCCTCGTTCATATGGTCTATGAGCGCAAGGATTCCGTTGTCCGTGGTGTTGGACTTACGTGCGAGCTCTCTCTTGTAACGGTAACGCACATATTTCTGTGCAACCTCATATCCTCTCATCTCCATGATACCGGTCTCGACCATATCCTGAATGTCCTCCACGTGAACTGCATGGGACATTGATTCTATCTGTTTCTCCAGGTTATCCGCGATGGCGTGAACCTGATATTCGTTGAGCTGGTGGAGTTTGTCAACCTCATTGTTGGCAGCTTTGATGGCATTCTCGATCTTTGACAGGTCAAATGTCACCTCTTCTCCATTCCTTTTGATTACGTGTACGTGTGTTTTAGCTTCCTCTGACACAGCAATAGCCTCCCTCTTCCAATTCAATGGTAAATTTAATCGTAATATTCCAATCATTCAAGTTAACTGAAATCAGGCCAATCAGGTCTGGTTCGACGTAATATAGTAGATGCGGCTGCCTGTGCCGCATGGAATTATTTATAAAGAAAAAATATGTAAACACAATATATTTGGTGGAGATAATGTGAAACACCCACTAGATATTGTGCTCTGTTATTATAGCCATCACAAATAACATTGTAAAGATGAAAAATGTGCTTTTACACAATAAAAATCCCGTGAGGCGCATAAACCTTGACAAATTTTGAGAAAAAATTTTTGAGGGCTTCCAAAGCCTTGACAAGCAACCATAAAAAGTGATACACACTTATATGGATACAATTTCTAACAGGTATTAATACAAATATCAAGGAGATAAAAAAATGCAGGAATTAAAGCCAATCAAAGAAGGTAAGGTACGTGAGATTTATGACAATGGAGACAGCCTGATCATGGTAGCTACAGACCGTATAAGCTGCTTCGATGTCATCCTCGACAATGTAATTTCCAAGAAGGGAACAGTTCTGACACAGATGTCAAAGTTCTGGTTTGATATGACACAGGACATTCTTCCTAACCACATGATCTCAGTTGATGTAAAGGATATGCCTGAGTTCTTCCAGCAGGAGAAGTTCGACGGCAACAGCATGATGTGCAGAAAGCTTGAGATGCTTCCAATCGAGTGTATCGTTCGTGGATACATCACAGGAAGCGGCTGGGCAAGCTACAAGGAGAACGGCACAGTATGTGGAATCAAGCTCCCAGAGGGATTAAAGGAGTCTGATAAGCTTCCTGAGCCTATCTACACACCATCAACAAAGGCCGAGATTGGCGATCACGATGAGAATATATCATATGAGCAGAGCATTGCTCACCTTGAGAAGTACTTCCCTGGCAAGGGCGAGGAGTACGCTTCAAAGCTCAAGGAGTACACCATCACACTTTACAAGAAGTGTGCAGAGTACGCACTTACAAGAGGAATCATCATTGCAGATACAAAGTTTGAGTTTGGTCTCGATGAGAATGGCAATATCGTTCTCGGCGATGAGATGCTTACACCTGACAGCTCAAGATTCTGGCCAGCAGATGTATATGAGCCAGGTCATGGCCAGCCATCATTTGACAAGCAGTTCGCACGTGACTGGCTGAAGGCTAATCCTGACAAGGGCTGGAAGCTTCCTGATGATGTCGCACAGAAGACCATCGACATCTACCTTGAGGGCTATGAGAAGCTCACAGGCAAGCCACTTGGAAAGTAATCAGTACATTATAATATATAGATGCAGTGTTGAGTGATGGCGGATAAACCGTATGTCACTGGATGTCTGCATGGCAGAAAAAAGACTCCCGGCGCAATGATATGTCCGGGAGCCTTTTTTTAAAGCATTTTCGCCAAAAGATAAAAACACAAAGTTATCTGACACCCGGCGGACAAGCCCTGAACTGGGAAATGACCGAAAATAGAGACTCATCAAGTTGTGAACTTCGTTGAAATAAATGTCTCCGGGTGGTAAAGTGTAAATGTTATGAAAAGGCAAAATCAAATGAGATTTTACAAGGAGGTAACAATGAAGAATATGCTGCGTGTGGCAGCCGTTACGCCGAAGGTCCACATCGGAAGTGTCAGCGGTAATGTCAGAGAGATAATGGATATATATGAAGAGTATAAGGATGCTGCGGATGTCATAGTGACGCCGGAACTGTCTATCACGGGATATACCTGTGCGGATTTGTTTGAGAATAGAAAACTCATAGATGGTGCGAGAAGAGGACTTCTTCAGCTTGCCATGGCTACATGTACTGGTCAGTCGGCACTGGTGGTCGGTCTGCCATTTGAGGTGGACGGAGAGCTGTTCAACTGTGCGGCGTTCCTGCAGGGTGGAAGAGTCGTGGCCATCGTGCCGAAGACTTACCTTCCAAACTACGGTGAGTTCTACGAGAAGAGATGGTTCTCAGCCAGAAAGTATGATGCGGTGATGGTCAATCTCATGGACCCGGAAGATGATGGAGATGAGCTTGAATACAATGCCGGTTCAAAGAAAGCCGGGGACAGGGCTGTTGGCAGTGAAGTGCTGTTTGGCAACAATGTGATGATAGAGATGGGCAGCGGAGACCAGAGAGTCAAGCTTGGCATAGAGATATGTGAGGATGCATGGACTCCAGTTTCGCCGGGAAGACTTCTAGCCATGGCGGGAGCTGAGGTCATACTCAACCTTTCCGCGTCAAATGAGGTCATCGGAAAGGCTGCATACAGGCACAAGCTGATAGGAAGTGTGTCATCGGACTGCCTGTGCGGATATGTGTATGTGTCCGCTGGAATGTATGAGTCCACATCAGATCTGGTATTTTCAGGACACAATCTGATGTACGAGAACGGCAAGCTCCTCGGCGAGGTAAAGCCATTTGAGGACGGAGTACTGATAAGGGATATAAGTCTCACCAAGATCAGACATGACAGGATAGCAAACAAATCATTTGCCGACTGTAAGCGTGATTTCGCATTCAGAAAGTATGAGACGGTGGTGTGCGATACCCCACTCATGGACAAAGGGAATGTGCTCATGAAGGTGAAGATGACACCATTTGTCCCATCGGGAAATAAGCTTGAGAGGTGCATGGCGATATTTAAGATGCAGGTTGCCGGACTTCAGAGAAGGATAGAGGCGACCCACTGCAAATGTGTGGTCGTGGGAGTGTCAGGCGGACTTGATTCCACACTGGCTTTGCTGGTTTCAGCACAGGCGGTGAAGAATGCGGGACTTCCATCCACAACTGTCGTGGGAATCACCATGCCGGGATTTGGAACGACAAACAGGACGAAGAATAACTCCACGGAACTCATGAGACTGCTCGGCTGTGACAGCAGAGAGATAAGCATAGCTGCATCGGTGAGACAGCATTTTGCCGATATCGGACAGGATGAGAGCGTGCATGACATAACTTACGAGAACTGTCAGGCGAGGGAGAGAACGCAGATACTCATGGATGTCGCTAACAAGGAGGGCGGATTCGTGGTTGGAACCGGAGATCTCTCGGAGCTGGCACTTGGCTGGTGCACCTACAACGGCGACCATATGAGCATGTATGCAGTGAATACAAGTATACCAAAGACGCTGGTGCGCTCACTTGTGAACGAAGTCGGACACTTCATGGAGGTTGACGGATTTGCGGGCATCGCGCCGATCATAGACGATATTATAGACACACCGGTCAGCCCGGAGCTGTTGCCACCGAACCCGGACGGAACCATCGCGCAGAAGACGGAGGACACCGTGGGATCATACATCCTGCACGATTTCTTCTTATATTATACGCTGCGATATGGAATGTCACCTGAGGAGGTAAATGAGCTGTGCAAGGAGGCTGTAAGACAGAGTGACGAGTACAATTTCTCAGACAGCGAGATCGATAAATGGCAGAAGGTATTCTACACGAGATTCTTCCGCCAGCAGTTCAAGAGGAACTGTATGCCGGACGGTGTGAAGGTTGGAACCGTGTCGGTCAGCCCGAGAGGAGATCTGAGACTGCCGTCTGAGATTGAATTTGAGGACTTTTTGTAGACATTTGCCTGGGATAGTTATTAACGTGGCAGAATCATAATAGCATACAAAGACAAATGTCTACAAAAGTCGTGTATATATTTTATATGAATAATATAATTTAGGAGGACAAAGAAATGCCATTTATAGATTCAAAGGTTACAGTGAAGATGAGCGATGACCAGAAGGAGACTCTTAAGAGCAGTCTCGGTCAGGCGATAACAACGATGAACAAGACGGAGAGCTACCTTATGGTCGGCATCAACGATGGATACGACCTGTTCATGGGTGGAAAGAAACTTGATAAGGGTGCATATGTGGAAGTCAGCGTATTCGGTGATGTGACTCCGAAGGCATGTGATGCCATGACAGGAAAGATCTGCGATATATTTGCAGATGTACTTGGAATTCCGGGAAATGCGGTGTACGTGACTTACCACGGCGTACATGACTGGGGCTGGAACGGAGGTAACTTCTGATGTGGGAGATAGAAGTCCTTGACGCTCTCCAGAATATACATACCCCATGGCTTGACAAGCTCATGGTGGCGATCACATCCCTTGGAAATGCGGGAATACTGTGGATAGTGCTGGCGGCTGTGCTGCTGATTATTCCAAAGACGAGGAAGGCAGGGCTGTGCATGGCCATCGCACTTATCCTTGATCTTCTTATAACCAACTGCCTGTTAAAGAATCTTGTCGCCAGAACAAGACCATATGATGTGGCGGATTTTACAGATCTGATAGTGAAGAAACCAACGGATTACTCCTTCCCATCGGGACACACGGCGGCGTCATTTGCGGCTGTCACGGCGTTGTTCATGAGCAGGAAGAAACTGCTGGGCGCAATATCCTGTGTGATAGCGATCCTCATAGCGTTCTCAAGAATGTATCTGTATGTGCATTTCCCAACAGATATCATTGGCGGAATAGTGGTAGGCGTGGCAGCTGGAGTGGCAGCAGGATTTATACTTAGAGCGATTGATAAATGATTTGGCGGATCGTTGGTTTGGAGGGATACGATTATGAGTGAATATACCATACTGCCGTTGATCAATGCAGCATTTCAGCCGGGTGAAGCGAAAAAGATGGTAGACAGTTTTGAAGACAGGGATTTTCAGGAGATAGCACGTGCTGAATACTATTATTTTACCGGGCAGGCGGAGGAGTGCAATCATATAGCAGAACGTTATCTGATGAGCCATAATATAAAATTGAAGATGTCATCCTGCCTGTTATATGTATACTCTAATCTGACACTTGGCAGAGAAGCTGCATCAAGGAAAGGACTGAGGGAGATTCAGAAATGTCTTGAAAAAGAGACGAAAAATCCTTCATCCGCTGAGGACAGGGCTGTCAGTGTATTTGCGGGATATATGTCCTCTGTGCTTTTGCATCTTTCGGTGGATGAACTTCCGGATGTGGAGCTTTATGCAGTAACATTGCCGCCTGGAATTAAGCTGTTTTCTGCCTATGTAATAGCTCACATGGCATATTTAAAAGGCGAGTATGGCAGGGCACTTGGAATTTGCGAGGCAGCATTGATGTTCAGGGATGATATATATCCTATTAGTATGATCTATCTGTATTGTATGATTGCAATGTGTCAGATGAATCTGAAAAATCAGCAGAAAGCAAAAGATGCATTGATGCTGGCGTGGAACGTGGCGAAAGAAGACGAATTTCTGGAACCTTTCGTTGAACATCATGGTTTGCTGCAGGGACTTCTGGAGTCATGTATCCGCAAGGAGGATTCAAAACTATATAACAAATTATCTGATAAAGTCATTGCCTTTAGCAGGGGATGGATGTCAATCCACAATCCTATGTCAGGAAATTCAGTGACGGATGCATTATCCACAGTGGAATTCTCGATTGCAATGCTGGCAAGCCGAGATTGGAATAATCAGGAAATTGCAGATTATCTGGGATTTTCACCCAATACGGTTAAAACTTATCTGAGCAGGATTTATGAAAAAATGAATATAAATAAGAGGGATGAGCTGAAAAATTATATGCTGAAATAGGAAAATATACATTTTCGTATCGAAACGGAGATTACATGGAAGAAGTCAAAATGATAAAATCTTTATATACAGAAATCACTAACCAAACTCAGATTTATTTTTAAGGGAGGGAACTATATGAAGAGAAGAATTTTGACCACCCTGCTCACTATGTGCATGGTGCTGATGCTGCTGCGGATACCGGCATATGCGGGCAAAGCCTATTGCGACATCTGTGGTAAATGGGTAAGAACAACCGAAACTTATGAATACAAAGACGCTGGATATCATTGGCATCACGTTTATTGCACAGAATGTGGCACTAATATCACCAATCCACGTTCTGCGCATGTGTGGAGCGGAACGGCAACCTGCACAAGCGGACAGACTTGCACGATCTGCGGAGGAACATCCACCCCTCTCGGACATGATTGGAACTCAAACTGGATTTCGGATGAAAACAATCATTGGCATGAGTGTAATGTCTGCGCAGAAAAGGGCGATGTTGGAATACATATTTGGGATAATGGCACTATAACTATTTCTCCAACCTGCACAACAGAGGGGGAGAGAAAGTATACTTGCATTGGATGCGGCAGAATAAAAACAGAGACGATCCAAGCTACGGGTCACGACCTCGTACATCACGATGCACAGGCGGCGACTTGTACCGCAAACGGTTGGGAAACTTACGATACCTGCAGTAACTGTGATTACACCACCTATACGGAGATTCCGGCAGTAGGTCATAGTTATGGAGATGTAACATACACATGGAGCACAGACAATCAACACTGTACAGCAGAAAGAAAATGTACAGCATGTGATGGCGTAGAAAGTGAGACAGCAGATACAACAGCAACAGTAATACAGGAAAAGAACTGCGTATTGCCAGAATTAACTACATACAGTGTGACATTTGAAAATTCTGCTTTTGAATCTCAAACAAAGGAAAATGTACGGACAGCAGAAAACGCCGGTCACGATATGGAAAAAGTAGAAAAGCAAGCTGCTACTGCTGCAAAAGAAGGAAACAGCACATATTGGTTCTGTGATAAATGTAATAAGTATTTTAGTGATGAAGAAGCAGAAAATGAAATTAAAAAGGAAGACACAGTGCTTGCGAAACTTGCCCCTGTTATTATCAAGGGAGACGGAGCGACAGTAACAGCAGGTGCGAAGAATGCACTATCATTCACATCTGATGCTGCATACAGGGATTTTATTCGTGTTGAGGTTGACGGAAAGACCATAGATGAGAGTAATTATACGGTGGAATCTGGAAGTATAATCGTAACATTGAAAGAGGATTATGTTGCCGGTTTTTCGGAGGGTGAGCATACACTTGGCATTGTCTCTGAGAGCGGAACAGCGACAGCTCATTTTACAGTAAACGAGAAGACAACGGGGACACAGGAGCCTTCGGAAGACACAACCGGTACAACACAGGAGCCTTCGGAAGACACAACCAGTACAACACAGGAGCCTTCGGAAGGTACAACCAATAAAACACAGGAGACAAGTACAACGGATAAAACAACACAATCATCTCCAAAAACTGGTGACAGTACAGACTTGCAGTTGTATGTGATTCTTATGTTTGTTTCAATAGTGGGGGTTGCAGGAATTTGTGTTAAGAAAAGGTTCAAGACCCATTGATGGCTTTGAATGAAATGGCTGTTAGAGCGGAAATTACATATTAGATCTCTATAAAATGAGGCATATGGACTAAAAAGATGTTCATATGCCTTATTTTAATATGTCTTTAAATACTTTAAATACACAGAAATTTCACAAACAAAACGCCTCTGTATACTATTGACATTAAAAAATAGAAGTATTAATATTTATGCAACTTGCGTTAAATCACACATAGCTGACGATCAGATATCGCATATCATAAATCAAGTTCCTGATTTTGTGCATCTGAGGATTCTGTCAGCATTTCAAACCGAAACAAGGAGGAAATAGAATGATCAAAACATTGCTTGGTCAGGTGGGCGAGTACAAGAAGGACTCAATACTCACACCTGTATTTACGGCGGCAGAGGTCTTTATGGAGATCCTCATTCCATTTGTGACCGCCAAAATAATTGACGAAGGAATCAACGGACAGGACATGAGCAAGGTGTATATGTATGGCGGACTCATGCTTGTGTTGGCTTTCCTGAGCCTTTTCTTTGGAGTGATGGCGGGCAAATTTGCTGCCAGCGCATCGACAGGATTTGCCTGCAACCTGAGGGAGGGCATGTACAGGAATGTGCAGGAGTTTTCATTTACCAACATTGACAAATTCAGCACCGCAAGTCTTATAACACGAATGACAACTGATGTGACAAATGTACAGAACGCGTACCAGATGCTCATACGAATCGCAGTCCGTGCGCCACTCATGCTCATTTGCAGTATGATAATGTGCTTTACAATCAACGTGGAGCTGTCACTTGTATTTGTGGCAGCACTTGTGGTTCTTGCATTTGGATTGTTCTTCATCATATTCAAGGTAACACCTATATTTGACGAGGTATTCAGGAACTATGACAACCTGAATGCCAGTGTTCAGGAAAATGTATCAGCGATAAGAGTTGTAAAGGCATTTGTCAGGGAAGAATATGAGGATAAGAAGTTTGGGAAGGCAGCAGAGGTTCTTGCGGAACTGTCCATAAAGGCTGAGAGTCTGCTGGCTTTCAACAATCCTATCATGATGTTTGTCATCTTTACATGTATGATGCTCCTGTCGTGGATCGGAGCACACTTCATAGTCAGTGGTAGCATGACAACTGGAAATCTTACATCACTTTTCAGCTATGTCATGAGCATGATGATGTCGCTGATGATGCTGTCCATGGTATTTGTCATGATCTCCATGAGTATGGCAAGTATGAGACGAATATCTGAGGTCCTTGAGGAGACACCTACCATGACCAATCCTGATGAGCCGATCATGGAGGTCCCTGATGGAAGAATAGATTTTAACCATGTTGATTTTGTATATAAGGCAGGAAGTGCAGAGGACACGCTGAAGGATATTGACATTCACATAAAGTCTGGAGAGACAGTTGGTGTGATAGGTGGAACCGGCTGCGGTAAGTCGACATTTGTCAATCTGATAAGCAGACTTTACGATGTGAAACCGGACGGTGGTTCGGTCTGTGTCGGAGGACATGACGTGCGTGATTACGATATGGAGGTCATCCGAAATGAAGTGGCGGTTGTGCTCCAGAAGAATGTGCTGTTTTCGGGTACGATACTTGATAATCTGAGATGGGGCAAGGCGGATGCCACGGAGAATGAGTGCCGTGAGGTGTGCGAGCTTGCCTGTGCGGATGAGTTCATAGACAGGATGCCGGATGGATATAACACCTGGATCGAGCAGGGCGGAAGCAACGTGTCTGGTGGTCAGAAGCAGAGACTCTGTATTGCCAGAGCGCTGCTCAAGAGCCCGAAGGTACTCATTCTCGATGATTCCACAAGCGCAGTTGACACCGCTACGGATGCGAAGATCAGGCAGGCATTTGCAACCAAGATACCGAACACCACCAAGATCATCATATCCCAGAGAATATCAAGTGTGCAGGATGCTGACAGGATCATAGTTCTGGATAACGGAATGGTCAGCGGCTTTGACACACATGAGAATCTGTTAAAGAACAACACGATATATAAGGAGATCTACGACGTACAGATGTCTGGCGGCGGTGATTTCGATGAGAAGATGAATTAATTATGAAGGAAAGGAGGCAGTGTAATGACAGGAAATACAGAGAAATACAGTGAAAATAAGATGGATGATAAAGTGGATGCAGGGCTGAAGAGACCTGGAAAGGATCAGGGCAAAAATCCCATGAAGGCACTTGGAAGGCTGATCAGATATATTCTTAAGGAATACAAGCTGGCATGTATTACGGTTGTGGTCAGCATACTTATATCGGCGCTTGCGATACTGAGTATATCGATGTTCATGCAGAAACTTATCGATGTATATATTGAACCGATGATGAAACAGAGCTCACCTGATTATGGTCCCCTGACCCACAGGATGCTGGGGCTTGGACTTATACTTGTGCTGGGAATCATCTGCGCATACGCATACAACAGGATCATGGTAAATGTGACTCAGGGAACCATGAAGAGACTCAGAGTTGAACTTTTTGAACGTATGGAATCCCTTCCGATATCTTTCTTTGACACACATGCACACGGAGATATCATGTCGGTGTACACCAATGATGTTGACACACTCCGTCAGGTCATAAGCCAGAGTATGCCGCAGCTTATCAACTCAAGCATCACATTTATCTCAACACTCATTGCTATGATAGTCCTTGATATACCGCTCACGGTTCTGTCGGTCGTCATGGTGCTTATCATGATAAAGGCGACGTCGAGCTTGGGCGCGAAGTCGGGAAGATACTTCATGAAGCAGCAGCAGGATCTTGGTAAGGTAAATGGCTATATAGAGGAAATGATGAGCGGCCAGAAGGTTGTCAAGGTGTTCTGCCACGAAGAAAAGGCATATGACGATTTCTGCAAATTGAATAGATCTCTTCAGGACAGCGCCTACAAGGCAAATATGATAGCCAACATTACCATGCCGGTGAATGCGAACCTTGGAAACATAAGCTATGTTCTCTGCGCTGTACTTGGAGGTGTACTTGCAGTAAATGGATGGTCAGGTCTTACCATAGGAACGCTTGTGGCATTCCTGACGCTTAACAAGAGTTTTACGATGCCGGTTACACAGATAAGCCAGCAGATCAACGCCATAGTCATGGCTGCAGCCGGAGCCGACAGGGTATTTACCATGACGGATGAGATGCCAGAGGAGGACGAGGGCTATGTTGAGCTGGTAAATGCAAAGAAGGATGCAGATGGCAATCTCACGGAGACCGAGGAGAGAACCGGACTCTGGGCATGGAGACATAGGCATGAGACTGGCGAGGTCACATACAGGGAGCTCACAGGCGAGGTTGAATTTGAGAATGTGGACTTCGGTTACAATCCGGATAAGATAGTTCTGCACGACATAAATATGTATGCAAAGCCTGGTCAGAAGATAGCATTTGTCGGAAGTACAGGCGCGGGCAAGACGACCATAACCAATCTGATAAACAGGTTTTATGATATACAGGACGGCAAGATAAGGTATGACAATATCAACATAGGCAAGATCAGAAAGCCGGATCTCAGACGAAGCCTTGGAATAGTGCTTCAGGATACACATCTGTTCACAGGAACAGTCATGGACAACATAAGATATGGCAAGCTGGATGCCACGGATGAGGAGTGCATCAAGGCTGCAAAGCTTGCAAATGCTCACGATTTCATAAAGCGACTTCCTGACGGCTACAACACGGTGCTCACCGGGGACGGTTCAAACCTCAGTCAGGGACAGAGACAGCTTCTTGCGATTGCGAGGGCGGCGGTTGCCGATCCACCAGCACTGATCCTGGACGAGGCTACATCATCCATTGATACGAGAACCGAGGCTATGGTTTCAAAGGGAATGGATGCCCTCATGGAGGGAAGAACGTCATTTGTCATAGCTCACCGACTTTCCACGGTCAAGGACGCGGACTGCATCATGGTCATGGAGCAGGGACGCATCATAGAGCGAGGCACCCACGACCAGCTCATAGATATGAAGGGCAGATATTATCAGCTGTACACAGGCAAGAAGGCCGTAGCTGGGCAGGCGTAAGCATTTGAATTGTATATAAAAAACTGAAAATTACTTGCAATATAAAAGTTTATGTGCTATTATAGGGGCAATTAATGGTAGTCGCAGTTAAGCTCAACGAGATGAAAGTTTCGTTGGGCTTTTTATTTTCGTAAGGAGGGGCCCGCGTAAGCGGGAGGAATCCTTGCAGAGGAAGCGCACTGATGTGCGCGCAGGTCATCAAGCTACGCTTGACGACATGTTGCGAAGCACGCATGCGCCCGCGCGGAGCGCCTTTGAATGCGCATGCTCAATATTATTTTCGTAAGGAGGAAATTATTATGCCACAAAACAAATTACAGGAATTCGTATTCACAACGATCATGGCCATGTTAATGGTCTATGGAATGATCTGCTACAATGTAGCATTAAGCACAGGAGGTTTCACCAATCAGACATTTGTCATGGCACTTCATGAGATGCCGATCATGTGGCCGATAGCTATTGTGCTTGAGCTTTTCGTGGTTGGAAAGCTTGCACCAATGCTTGCGTTCAAGATCGTGAGACCGACTGACAGACCACAGGTGATAACCTTCATGATATCATTCTACATCTGCATAATGATGTGCCCAATCATGAGCCTTATAG
>NC_021018.1:746721-778225 GCF_000210595.1 Coprococcus sp. ART55/1
CAACTGTTTTGTTCAAGGATTCACCAAGTGTTGGTACATTTATCCAGACATGGGGAATGAATCTCCCTGTTGCACTGCTCTGGCAGCTCTGCTATTGCGGACCACTTGTGAGATTGATATTTAGAACTATATTTAAGAGACAGCTTGCGGGTTCTGGCTGTGTAGAGCCATCCAAAGAACCTCAGCCAGAGTTATAATTCTCCGTTTTGGAGAGTTTTGCCTAAAGTATAGACAAAGGCTGGGCGAGGTGTTACAATCCGTTCAAAGCATAGGTTTCAAGTCGAAGGTTTCTATGAGTCCGAACGTAAGAAACGGACCATTCCAACGTATCTATAATTTGCGAATTTCTCATGCTTTTATATCACATTTTTCATAAGAGCAGGAATAATATTCTGGCTGATTTTTTGAAGAAGAATAAGGCGGAGATTTTGCGTATGAATATATTTGAATATGATCAGGAAAAGCATATGAGGCAGACATATGAAGAAACGAGGGGCTGTGTATGAGTGAGAAATACATAACGCTGGATGGATTGTGTCAGCAGCTTTCAATATCGAGGGCAACGGGGCGGAACTGGCTCAGACTTGGGAAAATTGAATCACAGGGCATAGATCCGGCCGGTCAGATGTATTTCACAGAGGAGTACGTAAGTAATCTGAAACAGTCACTGGAAACTGGCGAACGAAGGTCGCTCAGAAGCCGGCGGAATAAGCGGTATGTGTCCGGCAAAGGATTGTATGACAGATATGTGTCAGACATTTGCGAGAGTACAGACACAGTAAAAAGTCTGGTGGATAAGCTGGAGAGGCAGAATATATGTGTGACTGAGATGGTCATGAGAACTCTGCTGGCGGATTGTGCACTCAAGCTGCTGGTAAGCAGTGGTGAGATTACTGTTGACAGAGAAATATTCCCTGCATATATAGATGGAAGCTTGACAATTGGTGTATGGAGTGCGCTGATCGATGATATAATTCAGGACAAAAAAGCAGCATTATCATGGGCAAATAATAACAAAAATCTTATGGACACCAATTACTATTATCAAAAGGGGGAGGACGTACTTGGACTTCTCTATATGTCTATAAGAGATGCAGGCAGCCGGAAGGCGGCTGGTTCATATTATACGCCGACAAAGGTAGTAAGAACGCTGATAAGTGATGTGACCGGTGATATGGGAAGCAGAATATCTGAGGGCGGTAAGCGATTATTCGATCCATGTTGCGGAACCGGCAATTTCCTTATACAGCTTCCGGATGATATAGAACTAAATAATATATATGCGTGCGATATAGATGAACTCAGTGTACAGCTTGCGAGGTTCAATCTGGCACTTGGGAGATTGTCCGGAAGAAGACATGTCAATGTGGACGAAGCGATCCGGACAATATATGAGCACATAGAGCGCAGAGACTTCATTTCAGAATACAGGAATGATTCAGAATGTGGTGGGGATGATAAGAAGCTCTTGGCTGATCCGGGATATGACATCATCATCGGTAACCCGCCGTGGGGATATACATTTGACAGGGAGACACGGACATTACTCAGGAAAGCATACAGAACTGCAGCCGGAAGGGGCGTGGAGTCGTCTGATGTGTTCGTGGAGTGTGCGCTGAAGCTGTTGACAGATGAAGGAGTTCTTGCATTTGTGCTGCCGGAGGCATTGTTAGATGTACATAATCATAAGACGATCAGGGAGATCATAGCCGAATCGGCAAATGTGAGCCGGGTGAGTTTCCTTGGCGATGCATTCTATGGTGTGCAATGTCCATCGTTGGTGCTGCAGCTTGAAAAGAGTTCTGATCCTGGACATAGCAAAGGTGCGGTGATAGAGAGAGACGGCAGAGAGTTTGTTGTAGGAACGGACAGGCCGCTTGGCAGTGAGAATTTTATGCTTAGGCTCACTGATGATGAGTACAGGCTGCTTTGCAGAATAGAAAATACAGATAACTGTGAATTTCTGCGTGGACAGGCAGATTTTGCACTGGGAATAGTGACCGGGGATAATGCGAAATATGTGTCCACAGAATGCGGAGAGGGAATGGAGGCAGTGATAACCGGAGCAGATGTATACAGATACAGATGCGGAAAAACGGAAAAATATATGTATCCGGAACTTACCCTGTATCAGCAGGCGGCGCCGCTGGAGCTTTACCGGGCTCCGGAGAAACTGATCTACAGGTTTATCAACAGACAGCTTGTATTTGCATATGACGACAGGCAGAGGCTTACGTTGAACAGTTGCAATGTGGTCATTCCACATATACCGGGACTTGATATGAGATATATCATGGCGATACTCAATTCAAGGGTGGCGCAGTACATATATGAGAAGCGGTACAACGCAGTGAAGGTTCTGAGATCCCATATAGAGAATATTCCTGTTCCAGTAGCAGACGAGGAGACACAGAGACGCATAATCTCAAAGGCAGAAGAGCTTATGGCAGAAGAACTTATCACAGAAAGTTCTGTGAATTCAGAAATGCAGACGTACAAGACAGGTAAAGACCATTTGCAGCGATACAGATTGTATGAAGAGATAGATGACATTGTTAGGAAGCTGTACTCAGTTACCGATGAAGAGTACGAGTTCATAAAGCAGTCTTTATCCGGTGACAAATATATGTTATAAAAATAATATACTTTAATTGATCAGGAAGAGGAAGAGACTATGAATAATATACTGCTTATAAACGATATGGCTGGTTATGGAAAGGTTGCACTTTCTGCGATGATCCCTATTATGTCCAATATGAAATTCCAGGTGTACAACCTGCCGACGGCATTGGTGTCCAACACGCTTGATTACGGAAAGTTTGATATTCTGGAGACGACCGGATATATGAAGAACAGCATGAGAGTGTGGGGTGAGCTTGGATTTACATTTGACACCATAGCAACCGGATTTCTTGTATCGGAGGAACAGACCAGGCTTGTGGCTGAGTTCTGTGAGAAGAAGAAAGACCAGGGTGCGTTTATATTTGTCGATCCGATCATGGGCGATGACGGAATCCTGTACAACGGTGTTACGGAGAATACGGTTGGCTATATGAGACAGATGTGCAAAGTGGCGGATCTCATAGTGCCAAACTGCACAGAAGCAGCATTTCTTGCCAGCAAATACACTGACAAGAGGATACTGACCATGGCGGAGGCCGAAGATCTGGCACATACGCTTCACGGATATGGAGCAAAGACCGTAGTTATTACCAGCGTGAATATAGATGGACAGACAAGCACTCTCCTGTTGGATGGCGAGACAGACAAAATGAACGTGTTCCCATATACAGAGATTCCTGTGAGATTTCCGGGAACCGGTGATATATTCTCTGCTGTGCTTATCGGAAAGTACAGAGGCGGACACAGCATAGAAGACAGTGTGCAGTCAGCCATGAAAGTGGTGGAGAAGCTTATAGCCTTGAACAAGGACAATGTTGACAAGTACAAGGGAATCCCTCTTGAACAGTACATAGAGGTGATAACGGAATGAGCAGACCGCAGATCAAGATAACACTCATAGACCGCAAAGGCCCTCACGGCTGCCACAGGGGGCATAAGATAGGTGACAGCTACGATTTTGATACTGAGCGAGGGCAGCTCTGTCCCATGGCCATGCATGTGGCATTTCCATATGTGGATATTCTTAGATATGGTGGAACCATCCCGGGAAATGAGCCGGGAACTGTAGTGTTCTGTTGTCCTGATGTGGACACGATCAATGTGTTCAGGATAGAGGTTGTCCAGCCTGAGCAGGATAAGAATTGACAAATAAACGGCAAAGAGACAGCTAAAGAAGCGGTGTAGCAGCAGAAAAAAACTCCCTGATATAATATAATACTCTGTAAGTAAGACGGATGTATTTATCAAGTATGGGAGGTGGCACATATGGCAGGATGCAGAGCGCATTACAATATATATGCATGGATAATTGCTGTGGTTATGTGCGTCTCATATCTTGGAGTTTGTGGGCTTTACAACCCGAATGTCAGGAATTATTCTGCGCATTCGGTATCATTGCTTGGTGAGAGTCGGGGAATAGACGCCGGGAACAACGATGTGCTCATGGTTGACAGTTCTGCGGGGCTTGTGATCCAGACAAGAAACATACGGACTGGAAATTCAGAAGAATCCATAGACGATACATGGATGCTGTCGGCGGTTCTTGCGGCATTGCTGTTGAGTCTGATATTCTGTGTATGTGCATCTGCAGGCAGATATCCCGAGATGACAAACAGCCGCAGATGGATACTTCTGGAATATATACACAGGTCAGACGGGAAAAAGCGCGCCTTCATTGGAATTTAAATAAATAAGATTACCAGTGAAGGAGAGATAATTATGGCAATGGATATATTGGCTTATACATTTGGGGTTATAGCACTTGCAGCAGCAATCAAATGCTTTGTGGACGAAAACTGGGGTGAGAAGATGCACCGTGAATCAGAGGATATCACGGCTCCAGATGCAAAAGACATGACTCAGGATAAGAAGGCAGCTTAGATGATAAGCAGTTTAACCAGACAATAAAATAGAGAGAAATTAATGATCCCACAGATATTACTATGGATATCTGTGGGATCATTTTTATTTTTTCATCCGGTTAAGCTCCGGTATTACGGTTAACAGCATTGTGAAAAAGCATGCGCTTCCTCCGAGTATATTTGATATAGGTTCAGCCATGAATACGCCATTTGTTCCGAGATGGAAAGCATACGGCAGCAGGTATGTAAGAGGGACTACGATGATCGCCTTTCTGAGCAGAGAGAAGAAAATCGCCTGCTTTTTCTTGTTCAGCGATTTGAAAGTAGTCTGGCCGATATACTGAAGCAGCATAAATGCAAATGCAGCGAAATATATTTTGAGAGCCGGGATGGAGTCACTTATAAGTGAACTGTCTGAGCTGAATACAGATATAAGTGCTCCCGGAGCAATCAGGATGATTCCCCATGCTATGACCATATATATCACTGCAAGCAGAGACATGATGGCTATGGATTTTTTGACATGATCGGGCTTTCTGGCTCCATAATTGTAGCTGATGACTGGGGAAGCACCTTCGGCTATTGACCAGATAGGAGTTTCGACGATCTGTCTGACGCTTGACACGATGGTCATGACTGACACATAGACATCGCCTCCGGTACGTGACAGGACACTGTTACAGCATATTGATACAAGGCTGTTTGTGAGCTGCATCACAAATCCAGCGGTTCCCAGACTGACAATATCCTTTGCATATGTCACACACTCCCTGAATTGTCCCAATGAAAGCAGCTTTACCTGCAATTCGGCTTTGTTCTTCAGAAAGTAGAGGACAAAAGCGGCAGACATGATCTGCGATATCACGGTGGCTATGGCCGCACCTCTGACGCCGAGATGTAGGACAAATATAAATACGGGATCGAGAATACAGTTGGCGGCAGCACCGACGGCCACTGTCAGCATACCTGTTACAGAATATCCCTGTGCATTGATGAATGGGTTCATGCCTGTTGATACCATGGATGGCAGAGTGCCAAGCAGATATATCATCATATATGGGTACGCATATGTGAGTGCGCTTTCCGATGCTCCGAACAGGACCAACAGCGGTCTTGCAAATATCATACCGACAGCCATGAGAATAATGGCAGCACCACATAACATAGTGAAGGCTGTATTCATTATGGTATCTGCGGTTTTATCATCCCCCATCCCTCTTCTGATTGAGAACAGAGGAGAACCGCCACTGCCAAACAGATTGCTGAAGGCAGTGATTATGATGGTGATCGGGAAACAGAGACCGACTCCGCCGAGAGCAGCGGTGCCCACATCAGGTATTCTTGCTATGTAGATCCGGTCGATCACGTTGTACAGCAGACTTATGAGCTGAGCCACTAGCATAGGAATGGCCACACCGAGTATATTTTGAGTTATCTTTCCATTTTCAAAGTTTACTCTTTTCATAGATTTCATTCCTTACAAAATGTATTGAATAGTTTACTTTCATATAATAGAACTGCAGTTAAAAATAATCAATAGACGTATATGGGGGTGTGTTATAGATATGAAACTACCTTCTCAATCATATTTTGTTTAAAGTGATTAAAAAATAATTAATATTTAACTAAATTAAGTTTGACTATTAGGTAGAGCTTAACTAATATGAAAACAGAAATGTATAATGTATATAGAACAAATGGAATGACAGGAGACAATATTATGAAGATCAAGCCAAATGATGTTATGATCAGGTATACAGGACGTATTGATTGGACAGATGCGGAGAAGCCGGTGTGGGTATATCCTTGTACATCTGCGGAGATGAAATTTACGGGCAATACTCTTAAGATAAAGGTGTCCAACAGGAATAACTATTGGGACAATTATCTTGGATGTATAATCGATCAGTCGCAGAGAAGTTATCTTTTAAATAAAGAGGGAATTACGGAACTTGATATAGTTGTTCCGGATAACGATACAAATGAACATCGTGTGCTGTTCTTCAAGAGACAGGATGCATGTCATGAGGTAACTATACTTGAGTATGAGATCGGAGATGGGGAGAGACTTCTTCCTTTGAAACCGCTGTCAGGCAGGCGAATAGAGGTGTATGGAGATTCGGTGTCAGCGGGTGAAGTATCTGAGGCTGTCGACTATGTTGGAAAGGAAGACCCGGTACACAATGGCGGTTATTCTAATAGCTGGTATTCGTATGCGTGGATTACTGCAAGAAAGCTGAAAGCACAGATTCATGACATAGCCCAGGGAGGGATAGCTCTCATGGACAGGATAGGATGGTTCCAGGAGCCGAATCAGATTGGCATGGAAAGTGTGTGGGATAAGGTTCACTACAACCCTACATTTGGTCCGGTGACACAGTGGGATTTCTCCCAGTACACACCTCAGGTTGTTATAGTTGCTATAGGACAGAATGACAACCATCCGTATGATTTTATGAAAGATGACTATAACGGCAGGCAGGCGGAAACGTGGCGTGACCATTACATGAAATTTCTGGGAAAACTCAGGAAGACATATCCGGATGCACACATAATCTGCTGTACCACACTTCTCTGTCACGACTGTTCATGGGACAAGGCTATAGATGAAGTGGTTGACACTATGAATGATAAAATGATAACTCATTATGTATATGGAAGAAACGGATGCGGCACGCCAGGACATTTGAGGATACCGGAGGCGTGTGAGATGGCAACGGAGCTGACCGAATATATAGAAGGTCTCGAAATTGAGGGGTGGAATTAAATTATATCCTAACTTAGAGGTAAGATAGGATTATTAATGAGCTGATGTTCAAATATGGAGGATGAACCATGGAAAATTATGATCTTGAAAGAATAAAATCAGTTATACAGCGCGCCCAGAGTGGACAGGAACTTACAATAGGTTTCCTTGGCGGTTCGATAACGCAGGGAAGTCTGGCGACGGAGCATGAAAATACTTATGCATACAGGGTATACAAGTGGTGGTGTGATACATTTCCACAGGCAAAGTTCAATTATGTGAATGGCGGAATAGGCGGCACAGACTCATACTATGGTGTGTCCAGGGCTGTGACTGATGTGCTCATGTACCAGCCGGACTTTGTGGTTGTGGATTTCAGTGTAAATGATGTGGATAACATATACTGTGAAGAGACCTTTGAAGGTGTGCTGAGAAAATTGCTTTGCTGGTCATCAAGACCGGCGGTGGTGGTGCTCAATAACGTTTTCTACGACACGGGTGTAAGCACCCAGGATATTCACAACAGACTTGCAGATCACTATGGAGTGCCACATGTGAGCGTGCACGACACCATATACAGGCGGATGAAGGCGGGAGATTATAACAGGATCGACATAACCCCGGATGGACTTCATCCAAATGATAAGGGACATGGTCTGGTAGCCGGTGAGATAACAAAGTTTCTTGAGAGAATTATGGATGATCTCATACAAGATGAGAATTTGACTGATGACTCAAATACGGATGCCGCAGATGCTGGCGCGGACACAGAGAATGATATCCAGGACGAATCAGCCTGCTCATGTGTACTTCCGGCACCTGTTACCGCAAATGCTTATGAGTATGCAAAGAGGCTTACCATACGCGAGATATGTCCTAAGCTTTCAGGGTTCAGGGCTGATACTCATGAGAAGATGGGACACCTTGATCATTTCAAGAATGGATGGACAGGTGTACATGCCGGTGATAGCATAACATTTGAACTTGAGGGAAGTTGCATAGGAATACAGTACAGAAAGACAATATCAAGACCTGCTGTCAGGGCTCAGGCTGTGCTTGATGGGGACGTCGAGCATCCGGTTTTATTGGATGGCAATTTTGATGAGGACTGGGGTGACTGTCTGTATATAGAGCCTGTGCTTCATCATGGTGAGAAGAAGAAACACACACTTGAGATAACGGTTCTTGATGATGAGTGTGTGGGTACAACACCATTCTATCTTATGTCCATAATAGTTGCATGATAAGTATGTGATTAAGAGAATGACAATGTTCAGATTGGCATAGATATTTGAAGAATTAAATTAAAATAAACAATATTGTGTATTGCAATATTGGGGATAGAGGACTATTATTAGCTCAGATGTACAAAGAGGTACTGCAGAATCTTGCAGTGCCTCTATTTTTTTATGATGAATTTTATATCCGTACAGATTTTTGAGGAGGATGATATTATGACACCGATGAACAATGCAGATTATCTTATCAGATTGCAGCACGCAGATGAACTTGACGCTATGAAGGCAGCAAAAAAGGCAAGCGGACTCACATATGAGGCGCTGGCAGAGAAAATAGGTGTGAATAAAGTATGGCTCGCATCAGCATTTGAGGGACAGCAGTATGTGCCTGAAGAATATTGCGATAAGCTTGCAGAAGCACTGGGAATAGATAAGTCAGCCACGGCATTTCTCGCAGAGCACCCATATAAAGGCAACACGGATCCTATTCTCTACAGACTTCATGAGGTCATTGATACATATGGCCCTGCCATCAAGGACATAATCCACGAGCAGGGCGGAAATGCCATCATGAGTGCCATCGATTTTGGCCTTGACGTGGATGTGACTGAGGATGCCGAGGGCAACCACAGAGTCATCATCAAGTTTGACGGAAAACTCCTGCCATATGCCAAGAAAGGACAGTATCCTTGGTAGAGTTGATGTGTTGACATTACAACTGTTGTAAGGTTTAATATCATGTGGGGACGGAGAGGACAGGTACCTCCGTCCCCATCAACATGAAAGACGAGGACATACATAATGGAGAAGAACCTTACGACCGGAAGTGTGCCAAAGACGATGGCATATTTTGCACTGCCCTATCTATTATCTTATTTTCTACAGACTCTATACGGGATGGCGGATCTGTTCATCATAGGGCAGTTCTGTGGCAATGATGCCGGAGCCACCACAGCGGTGGCAAATGGTTCCCAGGTCATGCATATGCTCACGGTGATTTTGGTTGGTCTTGCCATGGGAACAACTGTTGTCATAGGAAAAGCAGTGGGAGCAAAAAAGCTTCAGGATGCCCAGGCTGCCATCGGAAATACAGTCACCATCTTCATGATAATATCAGTAGTACTTACAGTAATGCTGCTCATTTTTATAAATCCAATAGTTGCAGTTATGGATACCCCGGAGGAGGCTGTCAAAGGAATCACGGATTATCTGATAGTATGCTTCATAGGAATTCCATTTATAACAGCATACAACGTGATAAGTTCGGTATTCAGAGGACTTGGAGATTCTAAGAGTCCTATGTATTTCATTGCGGTTGCGTGTGGCCTTAATATAGCACTTGATTACATATTTATAGGTGCCTGTGGCATGGGACCTCTTGGCGCTGCTCTTGGAACGACGCTGGCACAGACCTTCAGCGTTATAATATCATTTGTGGCGATAAAGAGAATGAACACAGGGCTGAGACTTACGAAAAATGATTTTGTTCCGAGAAGATCTGTGCTCGGAGAGATCGTAAAGATAGGTCTTCCGGTGGCTGTTCAGGATGGCTGTATACAGATAGCATTCATCATCATAACCGTCATTGCGAATAAACGTGGTGTAAATGACGCGGCGGCAGTGGGTGTTGTGGAGAAGATGATAAGCTTTATCTTCATAGTTCCATCGTCAATGCTCGCCACAGTGTCGGCACTTGCCGCACAGAATATTGGCGCAGGAAAGCATGACCGGGCGGAGCAGATACTAAGGTATGCGCTGGGGATCATAGTGGTATACGGAGCCATAACTATTGCGGTAGTTGAAATATTTGCACCGGAACTTGTGGGACTCTTTAGTAAGAACAAAGTAGTTGTAGCGATGGGAGTTCAGTATATCAGCAGTTATATAGTGGACTGCGTATTTGCGGGAATACATTTCAGTTTCACCGGATATTTCTGTGCCTATGGCAAATCCTATATAGGGTTTATTCACAATATGATAGCCATAGTATGTGCAAGAATTCCGGGATCATATCTGGCATCTGTCATGTATCCAGACACCCTGTTCCCGATGGGATTTGCGGCACCGGCTGGATCATTTATATCCATAGTGATATGCGTGGGAGCATTTGTGTGGATGAAGAGGAGCGGTACGCTGTATAAGGCCAACTTATAAGAGATATGTATTTGGTGATAGGAATGTTTATTGTGCGTTCATTTCGTAAAGGTATTATGATCGTTCGGATACAAGTGGCAGTTCATTGATCGTCAGTCGTGAGGAATATCATGGAACCTACCGTCCAGCTCCTCGGTCTTGACCACGTTGATAAATGCGTGCTCATCGATCCCACGGATCATCGGTATGAGCTCACGCTTCGCTTCCGAGTTGATGACGGAGTAGATGAGGGTTTTCTCCTTCTCCTCGTAACATCCGACACCCTTGAACAGAGTAGCGTCATGGTGAGTCAGGTCGCTGATGGCGTGGTAGATCTCATTTGACTTGTCGGAGATGATGAACAACGTTTCTTTCTTATATCTCTTATACAGAAGCTGGATCACCTGCGTGCTGCAGAACTGGTAGATGATGGAGTACAGAGCCTTTGACCAGCCGAACAGTGCGCCGGCTGCGATCAGCATTACGATGTTTCCGAGCAGTATGTAGTTCCACGCATCTATACCCTTCTGGTGAGACAGGAATATGCTGATGAAATCAGTTCCTCCGGTGCTGGTCCCAACGTTCAGGCACAGGCTGATGGCGAGTCCGTTGATGAGACCGCCGAACAGGCTTACAAGCATTATGTCGTCCGTGAATACATATGGTGGCAGAATATCCACAAATATACTCGACAGAAGTATGACTATGATCGAATAGAGGGTAAATCTTTTGCCGATATATTTGTATGATATGTATGTAGGAAACAGATTCAGCCCGATGTTGAATACTGCAAAAGGCACGCTTATGTGCAGGAATTTTATTCCTATGTTCTGGAGCAGCAGAGATGCTCCGGAGAACCCGCTTGGAAACAGCCCTGCGGTTTTGGCAAAGCATCGGAGATTCCATGCGTACAGTATAGATGCAAATACGACGATGAACAGGCGAAATACCTGATAAAATCTTGGGTGTTTTAACTCTAGAGATTGAAACATAGCGGTACCTCCTTTGTAAGTGTCACTGTAAAATGCAGTTAATTTTCAAATGGGCGGACCCTCAAAGTAACGCCTAAATCCTTGCATATCTGACGGCACTTCTCGATCTTGTCCTCGGGCATGACCTTTTCAACAACAGTCATGACAACATTTGGCACGTATCTTTTCGACAGAACGGCAAATTCCTTTATGGCCTCATATGACTGGATTCCGTAGCGGGATCTGGTGAGCTCAAGGAACTCCTTTTCGTCAGGAGCGTTCAGGGATATCGATACCGTGTCAATCCGTCCCTCAAGCTCAGGGGTAACATCCCTTCCATATATAAGATTTGCAAGTCCGATGGTGTTGAGGCGGACTTTGAGATTTGGGTATGTATTTTTCAGTGAATCGATCACCGCGCATACGTCTTCAAGTCTCTCAAGAGGCTCGCCAAATCCGCAGAATACAAGCTCATTTATGACATTCAGGTCATATTTAGAGAAAAGCTTCAGAACCTCCTCAACGGAAGGCTCGCCATCCTTCAGCCAGAGAGTATTGTTTTCCTGTTGCTTTTTTGTCTGTCTGAGGCAGAACACACAGCTGCAGGGGCATTTGTTTGTCATGTTTACATATATATTTTTGCCTGTGAGATCCCCGCTCTTTGCAATGTCGAGGTAACCTTCCTCACCGACCTTTCCGGTTACAGTGTATAAAACCATAGTTAGTATCTCCAATCGTTTAAGTTATTCATCTGTCAGGTCTTTCATGTACATCTCAAAGCACAGTCCCCAGTTCTCCGGGACATTGTTCTCAACGCAGTAGCTTATGCACTTTGATACATAAGAGGCGGCCTTTTTCACGGATTCATAGACGCTGTGTCCGTTCATATACATACCCGCAATGACAGCTGCGATCACATCTCCGGTGCCGCTCCTGTCGCCGCCGATCCTGTCAACCATGACCATCTGGAAATCCTCATCCTTGTTGTAGATGAAGTTGGCTATCTGAGTCTTATTGAAGTGTATTCCTGTCACAACGATATGTTCCGGTCCCTGCTCTGCCAGAGCCATGCACATTTGCCTTAGCTCGTTCACGGTCACAGTGTGCTCCGGATATGGAAGATCAAGGAGGGTGCAAAGCTCCGTCAGATTAGGAGTGATAATGTTGGCATATTTTACAAGCTCCTTCATCTTGCTGCACATAGACGCGGTATAGGTTGGGTACAGCTTGCCGTAGTCACCCATGACGGGATCGACGATAACAAAATTCTTCTCGTTTTTAAAGTATTTGATAAAGTCGATAACTATATCAACCTGTTCCTCGGAGCCGAGAAATCCTGTGGATATGGCATCGAACTGCAGATCCAGATCCTTGTAGGTCTGGATGTAATCCCGCATCTTCGGTGTGTAGTCATCAAAGTAAAATATAGGAAACTGTGTATGTGTAGATAGTATTGCCGTCGGCACAGTGACAGCCTGGATCTTCATGGCGGACACTATCGGCGCCATGACAGCAATGGAACATCTTCCGAATCCTGTAACATCATTTATTAGAGCGATTTTTTTCTGCATCTTAGTTCTCCAAATTCAATAAATATAGTAGATTTTATCATCAAATGCAGGTGTGTTCAATATTTGAATTCCGTCAGATCAAGTGAAATTTATGTGCAAAAGGAAGAGAATAGGTAAAATTTCCACATTGCCCCATATCTTGATAAGTAGTAAAATATAGGCAAATTTTGTATGGCTGGTGTTCAGGAGGAATGAGTATGAATGAAGTCGTTTTGAAGATATATGTCTTTTCGTCAATTATAATAGCCGCCACGGATATTATACTGGCTATGAAATCCATAAAAAAGAATAAGACGACGGGAAGGTTTCTGGGGCTTGCCTGCATAGGAGCAGCTATAGTTGATATCAGTTATCTTATCAGCATTATAAGCGATTCGTATATGGCCATGTCCGTCATGTCGAGTATATATTTCGTAAGCATTGATTATATGCTGGTATGTCTGCTCATATTTATTGTTTATTTTACAAAAGGACGTTTTTCAAAGTGTGGAAGAGCGGCGATAGGCGTATGCTTTTTTTACTGCCTGTATGAGCTTGTAATATTTGCCATAAACCCATTCAAAAATATAGCGATAGGGTATGTCAGAAGAGACACCGTGATAGCAAAATACAGCTATGATATGAAACCGCTGTATGATATGCATCTGGTTTTTTCATATGCGCTTGTGTGTGTAGTACTCATACTCCTTGTAAAGAAACTTTGCAAGATCCCACATGAATATCGTTTGCAGTACAGCAGTGTCATCCTGGGACTTCTTGCGCTTGTCGGGATAAATGCAATATTTCTCTACGTTCCGGGATCGGAGGTGTACAAACTTCTGGATTATTCCATCTGTGGCTATAGTCTTACATCATATATTCTGTACTGGAGCTGCTTTAATTATTCAACCCATGGAATGCTCAATAAACTAAAGACAAACATATTCGAGAATATAGGTCAGGGAATAGTTTTGTTTGATTATGACAATCATTTGATCCTGCACAATGACAGGGCGGATGATTTCCTTGGAAAGGAACTCCTCTGCAAATGTGAGAATCTGCAGCAGTTTCTTGAGACGTATGATCTGTCCGTTGATCTTGCAGCTGATGACGACAGTTTTTCTCTGCAGTGCTATATAAAAGGTGATGACGGAGACAGACCTTTAAGGTGCGATATCAGAAGGCTTGACAACAGGGAAGGTCGCAGGCTTGGTCAGATGTTTGTATTTTCTGATATATCTCTGGAGACGGATATGCTTACAGGATTTCAGAAATGGGATAGCTTTCAGAGACTTGCCATGGAAGAGGTGGACCATTTTACGTTTCCGGTTGGAGTGGCAATATGCGATATCAACGGATTGTCTGTGATCAACAGCACTCGTAGTAATCAGGCGGGTGACCAGAGGATAAATGCACTTGCGGGCATCATGAGAAAGAACTTTCCAGAGAGAACATATTATGTCAGGGGTATTGATGCGCACCTGATAGCACTTTGCAGTCACAGCAATGAGGAAGAGATGGCTGCATGTGTTGAAAAGGTCAAAGAACAGTTTGATGGAAGTATACAGTATGCAGTGGGGGTGGCTGCGGATGAGGGACAGAGCATAGTCGCTGCAATCATTGATGCGGCAACAGCCATGAAGACAAAAAAGCTTGTGGACAGTGAATCGTTGCACTCGGATATGCTGACATCACTCATAAGGGCTCTTGAGGAGTGCGACAGCGATACGGAACAGCATGTGCGCCGTACACAGGAGATGGGGGCTGAGCTTGGCAGACGAATAGAGCTGTCAGATATCCAGCAGAGCAAGCTGGCACTTCTTTGCCTGCTCCATGACATAGGAAAGGTAGGAGTTCCTATGGAGATACTCAACAAGCCGGGAAAACTCACAGATGAGGAATGGAAGATCATGCGTTCCCACGTTGAGAAGGGATACGAGATCGCCATGAGCAACACAGAGCTCAGACAGATCGCGGAGGAGATAAGGCATCATCATGAGAGATGGGATGGAAATGGATATCCGGATGGGCTGAGCCGTGAGAGCATACCGGTTCTGTCGCGTGTGATCGCGGTGGTCGATGCATTTGACGCAATGATCAATGACAGACCTTACAGAAAGGGTATGCCGATACCAAAAGCGATAGAAGAATTAAAGAGCTGCGCTGGCAGTCAGTTTGATCCGTATATAGTTTCGGAGTTTATCAGGCTTGTATCAGAGAAGTATGCGGATTCTCTGGCAGCTGACTCAACGCAGGGGGCTGCTGATGGGGGTGTTAGTGTAGATGGTAATGGCGAGAATATAGGAGAGCGCACTGTCCCAGGAGATGGTCTGGCGGACTCTGATGGTGATGGCGTCAGCACAGACGACGGACAGACAGAGATCCGGATCATGGCGCGTAGGCAGATGGTGGATTCTTCTGAATATGGCAAGGATGCGTTTCGTGTACATACAGTAAAGCACAGCAGATATCTGGTGGATGAAAACTGGAGGATCATATCTGTAGATGATAATTTTGAGGAGCTGACGGGTTACAGCAAGGAGGACATAGAGAATAATATCATAAACCAGATCGACCTTATACCGGATGAGGATAAAACAGAATATCTCTGCCAGGTAAATGCGAATCTGGCAAAAAGTACATTTGTATTTCAGGAACACAAGATACATCGGAAGGATGGCAGGGATATATATGTATTATGCTCTGGAAGAATGTTTTATGATTCGGCACTTCAGAAGGACAGAGGGGAAATAGTAATAGTGGATGTATCAAGTACATATGCCCTGAAGATGCTGACAGATGCGGAGCAGAATAAGGCGGATGTGAGACTCAGAAACTGGGAGAATACCTATCGTACAGATCCACTCACGGGACTTTTGAACCATGCAGCATTTAGAAGTGACATGGAGCAGAGACTTCTTGAGTGTACGCACACAGCGGTGATGATCATGATGGATGTAGACAGATTCAAGCAGTACAACGACACCTACGGACATCACAACGGCGACAAATTTCTTGTCCTTGTGGCACAGACACTGCAGGCAGCACTCCGCGGTGATGACTACGCATGCCGTATGGGTGGTGATGAATTTGCAGCTATGCTGTTCTTCAACAAGAGTGTGTCTGATGACGTGATAAGGGAACGTGCTCAGCAGATATTTGACAAGGTGAACCTGACTGTGAAGGCCACTGAGGGAGGAACAGGGATATCCATGGGAGCTGTGATCGCAAGAACTGAACTGACATTCAATGAGATGTATGAGGAGGCGGATAACGCCCTCTATGATGTTAAGGAGAGTGGAAGAGGCAGGATTGAGGTGAAGAGGCATGGGGAGTAGATCGTATATTTTCAAAGAAGTTCACAAAGAACTCCACAAAGAACCTTTGCTTCCTATGAGTCTGATCTTGTTTGCCGTAATTTTGGCATATTCTTTTCGACTTATTGGAAGAGGAAGTTTCTATCCTACTCTGTTTTCTTATCTGCGTAGTTTCATTTATATCGGGCTTTATGCCGCCTGGGGAATTTCAATCCGCCAACGTATCGTGCAGAAACAGGTCGGACAATATCTGGTAGGCGTTTCGGTGCTTTTGATTTTGTGGTTTACCTTTCGCTCAGCCAAATACTTTATATTCTGGCAGCCGGTTGCAATAAGATACCAGTGGTATCTATTCTATCTGCCAATGCTGTTTGTACCCATGCTTGCACTGCTGATCGCAATGTCTCTGGGCAAGCCCGATGAATATAAACTGCCAAAATCTGTCTGGCTATTGTCTGTCGTTTCGGGAGTTTTGCTTATTCTAGTGCTTACGAATGATTTACATCAATTAGTTTTCACATTCCCTAAAGATGCGGATGTCTGGTCTGATACAGATCATGGCTACGGTGTGTGCTATTTTGCCGTGATCGTATGGCAGGTGTTTTGTGCCGTAGCAGCGCTTATTTTTATGCTCTTTAAATGCAGGTTAAAGAACGGTAAGCATCGTTATTTGCCCGTAATTCCATTTGCGATATCGCTGGCTTATCTTGCATTGAACTATGTTGGTACGCCATGGCTGAAACATTTATTCGGTGACGTTACGGCGTTTCAAAGTCTTATGTATATGCTCGGTTTCGAGGCTTGCATTGCCTGCGGATATATTCATTCAAACAGCCGTTACGCAGATCTTTTTGCCTCATCTGTCGGCACATCGGCAGAAATTACTGACAGAGACTTCAACATTCGCTATGCAGCGTTGAATATTGAACCTATATCAAAAGAAACAATGAGAAAAGCCGAGAAAGCTCCTGTCACAGTAGACGGTGGGCTGACCGTACATACTATGCCCATCGGCGGCGGTTATGCGGTATGGACAGAGGATGTGTCGGCGCTGCTTGCCATTAAGGAAGAATCAGAATGTCTTGCGGAAGAACTTGCCGAAAGAAATGAGATCCTTCGCTATGAATACAGGCGGGAGTCGAAACGCCGCAAGGTGGAGGAGCAAAACCGACTGTTCGATCTATTGCAGTCGGCAACACAAAAACAGATCAACCGCATTGCGGCATTGACACAGGAATACCGCCGAATCTCAAAATCTGATACAGACAGAGTTAAAATGCTACTTGCCGAGATTGCCGTTTTATGTAGTTATATCAAACGCCGTAAGCATCTGACACTGCTTGCCGACCGAGATTGTAAGGTTGCAGTCAGCGAGCTTGAGAGAGCTTTTTCCGAATCGTTACAGACATTAAAGCTTTTAAATGTACGCAATACTCTGTATGTGGACAGTGAACTTTCCATGATTTCGGACAAAAATGCTGCTGCGATATTAGATTTTTATGAGGAAGTAATAGAAGCAGATCTTGAAAATTTAACAAGTGTGCAGATAAGCCTCGCAAATATAAACGGATTGCGGCTGTCGCTGAATGTCTGTTGCGAAGCCGACCTGTCGATCTTTTTAAATAAAGGTAACGTTCTTTATGAAATGGACGATGACGCAGGCTACCAGCATCTTGTATTTATTATTGAGGGAGGTGCCGCCGTATGAGTGCCTTTTCTTCACTTCCGGTCTTTTTGCAGACCTTAATACCACTTCTGCTGTTTGTGGAAGCTGTGCTTGAATTGGGACTTTTTATATATCAACTTTCGCATCGTTCAAAATTGCATGATAATTTACCGAGTCTTGTGATTTTTGCGTTTTTGCTTACGCTTTTGTTCTCGGTAACACAGGGGGATCCGTTCAATGGCAAGGATGCGTTTTTATTAGATGCCCCCTGGCTGATTTTCATTACAGTAATTTTCGTTGTTGTTGTTCATTTTGCCTTTGCTATGACGAGAGAGTATCGCCGCCGAAAGAACATGCTATCTCCATTTTCCGTTAAAGATGCCACAGACAAGCTGCCTATGGGTTTGTGCTTTGCTGATCCGAACGGGCGTATTGTCCTTTGCAATGACCGTATGCGTCATCTGTCGTTTGCACTGAGCGGGCATGAGTTTCAGATTACCGATGATCTTGAAAAAGCGTTGGAGCACCCCGATAAAAGTATTATTGCTAACGGAGATTGTTACATACTGCCCGATAAGACAGTTTGGCAATTCCGCAAGCAGAATATAGCCGTTGACAATGATGAAAACTGGCTTCAAATGACAGCGCATAATGTCACTGAACTTTATAATGGCAACGTTCGTCAAACTGCTATTAACGATGAGCTGAAAGAGGTTAATCGAAAGCTACAAGAAATGTATGAACGAATGGCCGATGATATAAAAGAAAAAGAAATTCTTGACCTGAAAATACATATACATGACACAATCGGAAGAAGCTTGCTGACAATTCGTGATATAATGGAAAGCGATGAAAACACTGACAAAAAGCTTGAGGCTTTACAGGAAGCAACCGCAGTGCTTACAAGTGATCGAGTGACAGCCAGCGGAACGATGGAAGAGGTTGTTCAGACAGCGGAAATCCTCGGTGTAACGGTGATGATGGATGGATGCCTTCCGGCCGATTCACTTGCCGAAGAGCTTACCGTTGTCGCTGCAAAAGAATGTGTAACAAATTGTATCAGGCATGCCGGAGGCAATGAGGTATATATCAGCGTAAATGGGCGAAAGGATGTGTTTGATATTACGATAACGAACAATGGCGCTGCACCGTCGGGCCCTATTAAGGAGGGCAGCGGACTCTCGTCGATTCGCCACAGCATAGAATCTGCCGGTGGAGAAATGCACACTGTATATAAACCACGATTTGAATTGCTGCTTATCATTCCAAAGGATGCGTCAAGTTTTATATGAAAACCTGACATGCAGCACCAGCTCTTGCCAAATACGATTATTAATGAGCTGATGTTCAATAAAAGGAGAACGATATATGATAAATACAATACTGGTTGAAGATGATTTATATATTCAAAAGCATTTTGCCGAGCGGCTGAAATCAAACGAAATTTTTCGCCTTGTCGGCGTATATCGTGACGCTTTTGAGGCAGAGAGAAACTGCAATAGCTCAATACAACTTATTCTTATGGATGTACAAACACAGCACAAGCACTCCGGTCTTGCCGCCGCAAAACGTATAAAAAAGGCTTTTCCGAATATCAAAATAGTGATTGTAACCTCACTTGTCGACCCGCAGGTATTGGAACGAGCAAAGACAGGTGCAGCAGACAGCCTGTGGTATAAAGACCACGGCACAGAGGAGCTGATAAGTGTGATAAGGCGTACCCTTGCAGGCGAAAAAGTATTTCCTGACACCTCTCCTGCAATTGAAATGGAAGGCACAATGTCCGATACATTCTCGCCCCGACAGCTTGATATTCTCCGCTTATACATAAAGGGCTTTACATATCAGGAGATTGCCGATAAACTGGGCATCTCCAAAAACGGTGTGCGCTGGAACTTAGACGATATGGTTGAAAAAGGTAGATTTGAGAATCGAGAAGCGTTGGTTGTGACAGCTATTGAGAACAAGCTCATGGTGACCACTTTAAAAGACGAATAGAGTAAATGAACCCCTTGACTGACACGGTCAAGGGGTTTTTATGTCCCAAAGTCAAAAAAAGTTTGAAAATAGTTTTTTCTGTCACTGGCACTTGTGCCAGTGACAGACCTCAAAAAATCCGTACAATAGAATGTGTAAGACTATAGTTGTAGTAGAAAGGGGGGAGCAATGAATGTTGAAATATAACAAATACATTATGACCCTGTTGATGGTTTTAATTATGCCAGCCTTGGTTTCTGGATGTGTGGCAAAACCGTCAGAGGATTCCAATCTGACCGAAGATAAAACAACCGCCACAACCACAGAGGCGACCACAGAAGCAACCACAGAGGCGGCTACAGAAGCAACCATTGAGGCAACTACAGAAGCGACCATAGAAGCAACCACAGAAGCATCGGTACAAAAAGACACAGATTTATCAAGACTTCAAAACACAATTCTTGACAATAAAGAATCGGTTGGAATTGCCTATATCGGTTATGTCGGTTACGAGGCTGATGAGGAAGGAATCCTAAATTTCGTAAAAGACAGTCAGTATGCGGATAAATATGATTTTCTCTGCGGCGCGCCCCTTGTCAATGTGGGTGGTGCGGAGCTTTATGCGGTAGTTATTGCCGATACAAAATACAGTGTGTCTGTTTATCGGGCGGAAATAACTGATAATGGTGAATATTCTGTAAATACCGACAATACACTCTATAATTACAACGGAAATGGAATTGATTATTTTTTACTGCGCTGCAATGAAAGTGAAATACATTCAAATGTATCGCTGAGCTTTAAAAAAGGAAACGACTCTTTTTCGGTATTCCCGATGCTGTCAGGAATGGATGGGCAGCTTGTTGACGGAAATTACTATGATTTTTCAATATATTCCGATTATGGCGGCAGCGGTGAGTCCGAGGATAAGAATGTAGCAATAGCAAGGGAAATCCTTTTGGAGTCTCAGGAGGTGCAATACTACATAAGCATGGGTATGAGTGTACAGTATACGGGCCAGATTGATGAAATTGAGGGACGACCGTAATCTACCGTGTGAGTTAAAGCACGGAATAATAAAATAAAAAAGGGAAAAAGAAAAAAAGGAGGGAAAAAATATGGTAGATATTAAATCAATGGCAGCTGCAACAGCCCCGAGAGAGTTTGAACTCTCTTATACAACCACAATTGAAGATGTATATGAAAAGCTTAGCACACATGCATCGGCTTTTAAAATGCCTTTCAAAATCAAAGGGGGCATCCCAGGAAAGCGCATTTCCTTTGAGAAAGAACCGAACCTAGACGTTACGGTCTGGGTCTTTGTTAAGGATGGCAACAAAATTAAAGTCATGGCAAACATCCAGGAGAACACAACAACCGTCAACGGTATGCGAGTTGACAAAAACAGCGTAATTCAAAAAGGTGTAAGCGGAGTAGCTAATCTTCCTATTCAAAGAGGTGAGTATCTTGATGAGGTGACCGAAAATGTTAAAAAGATACTCAACGGCGAGCAGGTTGAAGATTATGTAGCACCCGTTGGTGTAAACGGCAGTGGACAGACGGAAAAGGATTGGCTTGTAGCCCTTCTTCTCTGCCTTTTCCTCGGCGGAGTTGGTGGCCACCGTTTCTATGTGGGCAAAGTAGGATCAGGCATTCTCTATCTTTTTACCGCCGGCGTTTTTGGAATCGGTGTACTTGTTGATCTGATAAAGATCATTACCGGCAAATTCACTGACAAAGACGGAAATCCTATTCAAAAAAAATAGACAGTACTTCTTGACAGCCTTTAGATAAATATGGCTTAAAATTGGGAACTGTGCCTGAACTCATTCGGGCACAGTCCTGATTGCGAAAGGAGAACTTGTTATGAGTAAAAGAAAAGAGCACATCAAAATGACCATATTTATTATGGTCGCCGGCATAGCATCGATGGTTTTGGGTGTATTCGGAATTGTCACAAGCAGAATTGAAAAGAAAGAATATGCAGCCTCAACTGATATACGGAAAGTTTCCGCTGTTATTGTTGACTTTTCAACCTACGATAGTAAGGATGACAATGGCGATGTAGATTATACAACATATAAATTCAGAATTTCATATGAAATTGACGGAAAGACCTATAAAGGAAAGTGCGAAGAACGCGTTTGGCCAAGAGATATCGCAAAAGGATACACATACGATAAATTGAGAAAAGGCGATACAATAAAAGTAGAGGTCTATAAAACTACAAAAGGAAATTACAAGCTTTCCCCGGAGGGGAATCCCGTTGATTTCCTTCTCTATTGCGCGGCAATCCCTTTTGGCTTGTTCCTTGTTGTTATAATGATATGTGACATTGTAAAAGACAAACGGAAAAAGCAGAGCGAAAATGAAGTGGTCAGCAAGGAATAAATCAGAGGTGATTTTATGGATTTATCAGTATCGCTGTGCATTGCAGCTTCTTTTGCTATATTATGTACATTCTATATCGGTAAAAGTATACTTGTAATGGATTTTTCGGAATATCTTCCCAAGAATTTGAAAAAAGCTAAGCTGGAAAGATTGCTGGCAAAAAGGGAAACTCCTCTACAGGATTCGAAAATCCGAAAGGATATAAGAAAAGCATTTGAAAGAGTACTGATTCCGCTTGGAAAAGCGGATCAAAAGCTTCTTACGGCAAGAATGGACCTGGCTTTCCGAAAAAAAATCGTCAGTCAGATCGACGTACTTAATAAGAATAAGCTATGCCGCAAAATTTACGTCACGGATGTTGTTCCCATTCCTAAAAATAACTTTGAAACATGGAACGATGATGGCAGAGAATGGCGGGAATCGGTTTTGAAGTGCAGCACCCTGGAGCGTTTCGAGTCAATGCAAGGCAACAGGGTTCAGCATGAGATATACCGTAAAAATTCATATCTCCGAATACTTCAGTCGAGACACGTTCGCCGCACAGACAAAAAGAGAATAAGAAAAGCTATTATCACGATATGTTGAGAATAACCTGCCCATCATGCGGTGCAAGAGTCAAGCTGAACAGTCAGCAGGTTACCTGTGAATATTGCGGCGCCGTTATAAGAAACGAGTTTTACGATTGGCAGACTGAATCGTTTGAGATTTATGAAACGATCAGTACAAATATGAAAAGATTTTTACAGCTTCTTTTGTCCGGTTTCATACTTTTCTTAAGTGTCTTTCCATGCTTATACTTGATCGAGGATACGGAGATTTCCCTTGCAGCCGGCGTCGGTGCAGCGATTCTTGCTTTTGGAACGATTGTTACACCTATTATTTGTGGAAAAGTTAAACAAGACAATTTAGCGAAAAAGATCGTAGGATATTCAGAGAACTACCTCAGATCCTGCTTAAACGAATACTTTAGCAAAAACGAAAATGACAATGATCTGCTTGATTTCAGTATCGGCACGATCAAGCTTTTAAAAGTCTCTAACACAGATGAAATAACAACGGTTAAGTCTGAAGTTTATGGAACAAAAACCTTTCTTCCTGAAAATAAGAAACCGTTTACAAAAAAATTTAAAAAGAAACTGACCATGCAAAGGGCTAGATATCCAGAAAAAAGAAAGTCTGACGGTGAATTCTTTGCTGAAAAGGAATGTCCTAGCTGCGGAGCAACATTCTTGCCAGATGAAAACGGATGCTGTTCTTATTGCGGTTATACCCTTCACGGAGATAGCGAAAAGTGGAAAATAAAAAGCTGAATCCTGTTAAAATCCTGCAATGCCGATTAGGGTAGGGAAGGGAAACATTTACATATTATTAATTTTAAAAGGAGGGAAACCTATGAACAAAAAGAAAAAACTTTTGACTGTCGTAACACTTGTCATACTGATGCTCGAGGCATCAGTATTTACTGTTTCGGCAGCGGACAATCATTCGGTTGACGAAAACACAACCTATGTAACCAACTTTGCTGAGCTAGAAAAAGCTCTTGAAGCCACCTCAAACGAGACAAATTCACCCGATAAGCTTGTTGTTCTCAAAAATAACATAGATTACGAAGAGCAAGTTCCGAGCGATTGGAGCTATCAGGATGAGCAGGAGTGGTATTCCGAAATCACAGTTAGCTATCCCGGAAAAATCACCCTTGACTTGAACGGAAAAACCTTGAAAGTTACAACTGATATTCGTTCAGACGAGGAGACAAGGGATCTGTTTGTGGTTTTTTCGGGTTCCAAGGCAAACACCGACTTCACAATTACCACAACCCAGTCCGGCGGACAGATAATCTTTAACTCAACAGCCAACGAAACTTCAATGATCGCTGTGAATAACCCAAACGCAGATGTGAATATTCTTGGAAAAGCAGGGAAGTTTATCAACTATAATCTCACTCTTACAGCACAATCCGGAAGTGACACTTATATAAACGATAAGAACAGGCACCACGTTATTCCTTCTATGATATAAACAATCTCTATATCACCGGTACTCTTATTCAGAATAATGCACGCGTCCCGTCTTGTATATATTCATACGGACCGGAGCCGCAGGGCAATGTTACAATAACAGGAAACTCAGAAATAGAAGTAATTTCAAATCAGCTTCTTAATGAACAGCCGTTCAGCACAATATATTTCCAAAACACCCCATCCAGCAGAAAAGTAAGGCTTGGTGGCTGTTATATTGGACAAAAGGGAAATGTAAATTCAATCTATTACGGTGGCCAGCCTCCTCATTTCTATGACATAGTTCTATCACAATCTCTGGAAAAGCCGAACTATGTTAGTATGCACAACGGTACCAGGGTATACAATACCTGGCCTGACTTTGTTAAGTTGGATGCGGATATAGAAATTATCTCCTCCTGTCACGATTCTGAGCCTGAATTAGAGGAAAGGACATCACTTCTTGGTCACTACAAGTACTGTAAAAAGTGTGATGCTCTTGAAAGCTTCCAGGAGCATCAGTTTGGCAGAACTCTCGCTGCTAAAGAGGCAACATGCATCAGAAAGGGAAGAACGGTCGGCTATGAGTGCTTCGGCTGCAAATATTATGAGGGTTACACCGAACTGCCAGCACTTGGACACGATTTGAGCGACACCTATACGGTTGACTGGCCGGCAACCTGCGACAAAGATGGAAGGGAATCCAGACACTGCAAACACACAGGCTGTGAGTATGCAATTCAGAAAGTCATTCCGAAGCAGCACCAGAGCCTTGTATGTAATGGCACATACTGCCAAAGCTGCAAGCAATATGTTAACCCGACCAAAATAGGTTACGGTGACAATTCCTGTAAAAACATAACCGCTTACTTCTTTACTCCGACGGAAACGAAGGTTTATCTTATCACCATAACTTCGTCAAATCTCGGCAGCGGAAATATTCAGGGAACAGAAGTAAACCTTGTTGAGAATAACAAGCTTAGTGAATTCGTCTCTAGTAACGATAAAGGCAAAGTTACCGAAGTCAGACTTGAAAAAGACAAAACCTACGATGTTACACCGTATATCACTAATTCAGAAAGTCAAGACTGCATAGTTAACATCTCCTGTAAGGAACATAATGCGGTTATAGATAACGAAATTAAAGCAACCTGCACAAAGACGGGTCTCACCAAAGGTAAGCACTGCTCGGTTTGCAACACCGTTATAGTCGCTCAGACCAAAGTCAAGGCTCTCGGACATAAGTACTCCAAGTCTGTTGTCAAGGCTACTTTTACCTCAAATGGCAAGATTACCAAGAAGTGCACTGTTTGCAGTACGATAGCACCAACAATTTCGATAGCGAGAATTAAGTCAGTTTCGCTGAAAAAGTCGGCGTATACATATAACGGAAAGGTTCAGAAGCCTTCGGTCATCGTTAAGGATGCAAACAAAAAAACGCTTAAGAATGGAACAGATTACACCGTTGCTTACAGTAAAAACAAAAATATCGGCAAGGCAACAGTAACCGTTACCTTCAAGGGCAATTACAGCGGCAGCAAAAAGCTGAATTTCAACATTCTTCCCGCCGCGACGAGCAAGATCAGCGTTAAGCAGACCACAAACTCAATCACGGCTTCATGGAAAAAGGTTGCCGGTGTAAGCGGATACAGAGTATACCTTTACAAGGGCAAAAAGCTTGTCAATAGAGCTGATACAACGAAGCTCTCACACACATTTAAAAAGCTTTCAAAGGGTACGGAGTACAAGATTGTTGTCAAAGCCTATAAGAAGATTGATGGCAAAAAGGTTCTTTCTCTCGTTTCAAAGGAGCTTCTGACCGCAACAAAGCTTTCTGCGCCGACTTCGGTCAAGGTCAAAGCAGGAAATAAAATGGCAACCGTCAGTTGGACAAAGGTTAAGAGTGCAAACAGCTATACGGTATATTACAGCACAAAGAAAAACAGCGGCTTCAAAAAGCTCACTGTTATCAAAAACAGCGCAAACATCAAAAAGCTTTCAAGCGGCAAGACCTACTACTTCAAGGTTGTTGCCAACAAGAAGGCTGGAAAGGCTGTTGTGGCTTCTGATTTCAGCAAGCTTGTCAGCGCGAAAATCAAGTAATGGTGTTATCTGAACCGGTCAACAGATAACCGCAAAACCCCGAAGCAGAAATACTCTGCAGCGGGGTTTTTTGTGGCAAAAAAACGGTGTTTCTGTTATGCTAGATATATTAAGAGATTGATATGTAGTGATGTTATTTTGACATTAAGAAAGGTTCAAGGTACTGCTTATGATAAAAAGGAAATTAGCAACATTTATGTTGACATTAATACTGGTGATGACAGGTGTATCGACGATTCGAGTGATAGGCTATGCGCAGGAAGAATCTGTTGGTTCATTAACAAATCCCCAAGAGGGAGTTACAGAATATAAGTACAGTGCTGAAAGTGATTCTCAAAAAGGTGTCGCATTAAAGGTTGAATGGAACGAACCCAAATTAGGAGAGGATACAACATTCCACGTTTCGGCGGATGGTGGCAGTGGCCGGTATTTGTTTAGAATGGATGCACCGAGTTATTCCAATCCGGGTGAGTATAGTTTTGAATCCGTGGCGGATCCAAGCCGCGGAGCGTGGATTCAATATACAGATGAGTGCGAATCTCACGACTTTGAATTCACAATGACCGCTTCGGGAATCTATAACTTCAGGTTTTATGTAATGGACAAGACGTCAGGTGTCTATTATATGCGTGTGAGCACAAATATACAGGTATCTGACAAGGCTTATCCGAGCGTGGGTGACATCGTGAATGCTGCGGTAAAAAAGTGTAGCAAGGAGACTGATGGTTCAGACTATGAAAAGGCATTGTGGCTGCATGACTGGCTGTTGCAGCAGCTTGATTACGATCATTCCCTGAAATGGTCTTCGGCAGAGAGCGCACTGGCACGAAAGCTGGGCACATGTCAAGCCTATGAGAGTGCCTATTCAAAACTGCTTACTGCAGCCGGCATAACAAATGCTGAGACAAGGGATACCTATGATGGACATACCTGGAATGCCATGAAGCTGGATGGCAAATGGTATCAAGTGGACTGTACATGGGATGATACAAAGGACAATTATTATAACTTTGATCCTACGCATTTGTATTTTGGACTGACGGATGAACTCATGGCGTTGGCACACAACGGTCATAATAAGATTTATACGGCAAGCGGTTATGGCACACGTTCCACAAGTCTGGCAGATAACTATTTTGTCAGGAACGGAGATGCCGCAAAGTGGGCGCGGGCTTACGCTGACAGGATTCAGAAAAATCTCAATGCAGGTAAAACCAAATTCGAAGTCAGTACTGACAATGCGTCATATCCGCCGAGCATTTCGGGTATTCAAAATGGGATTATTGCATATGCCTTAAATCAGATGACGTGGAAGGCGGGAAGTAAAAAGGTTGCATTGCGTGTGGCGGGAGCATCCACCAAGCTTTCTTTTACTGCAAAATACACGGACACAGTAAAGCGCGTGAGAATAGCATTTGCTCCAAATGGAGGGCGAGTGAGTTCCGGAAGTAAGACAGTCATTTGTGGAAAAACTTACGGAGCACTGCCGGCACCGACCAGAAGGGGATATACATTTGCAGGCTGGTACACAGCAAAGAGTGGCGGCAGCAGGATCGGCAGCAGCTCGGTTGTGAGGACCACCAGGAATCAGACATTATACGCAAGGTGGAAGCTGGTAAAGTATAAGATCCAGTACAGGCTTGGCAAGGGGACAAACAGCCGGTCAAATCCAGCCGGTTATACCGTCACATCTAGGACTATAGTCTTGAAGAATCCGGTCAGAAAGGGTTATACATTCAAGGGGTGGTACAGCGATCCAAAATTCAAGAAAAAGGTTACGAAGATTGCAGCCGGTAGCACCGGCAGCAGGAAACTCTATGCCAGGTGGGTGAGAAAATAAATTCGTATAAATCGATGCAAAACGAAGAATAGCCCCTTTGTTGTCGAATTGTGGAAAATGTGCGATAATGAGTGATGGAGAAAATATTTGGCGCCAAGGAGGCATAAAGGGGATTATGGCAAAAATTGCGTTTTGTGATGATGATGTTTCTGTGCTTGCTGAGATGCAAAGGCTTATGGAACAGTATTGTGCGGAGAGAGACTGCAAAATAGAATACAATATTTTTAATCATCCTTTTGACCTGGTGGCGGAAATAGAGAAGGGAAACAGATATGATATCCTGTTTATGGATGTCTTGATGCCGGGAGAGAATGGAATTGAAGCGGCAACGGAGATACGAAAATACGATAAAAACGTCAAGATCATATTTGTCACTTCGTCCTCTGAGTTTGCGGTGCAGTCTTACGTTATAGGCGCATACTATTATCAATTAAAGCCCATCTGGGCAGAGAGCTTTTTCCGTTTGCTTGATTCTGTGCTTGCAGCCTGTAAAAAGGAGGCGGAGACCAGCCTCATTCTGCGATGTAAGAGTGGAATCACCCGTATAGATATAAAAGCCCTGGAATATTGCGAAGTCATTCACCGCACCCTTATATTTCACCTGAATACAGGAAAAGTACTGGAAAGCGCCGGCAGCATGGATGAGCTTGTAAAGCAGCTTTCCACGTATCCTTTTTTTCACAGACCTCACCGTTCTTATCTGGTAAATCTGGAATATGTGCAAAACATAACATTTAGGGGGATTACCATGTCTAGTCTTGCAGAAATACCGGTTCCACGGGGAAAATACAATGAAGTAAAGGATGCATTCCTTGAATATGCGTTCCAGAACAGGCAGGTAATGATATGAGCCTATATATTTCGCTTCTTAACAATATGGCTGTGAGCTTTTTTGGGGGAATATTATCAGCGTCATTTTGTAATGCGCTGTCCACTAGGAAAAGAAAACTCATTTTCATAGGATGCATGGTTTTACTCCCGCTGATACAGAGCATATTATATTTCAGCAAGGGCGCTGATTTTGTAAGACATATTTATCCGTTGGCGGTGCATCTTCCATTGGTCATTGTTCTCTGGATGTTGACAGGAAAATTGCTGTGGTCTGTTTTTTCTGTACAGGCGGCATACTTGTGCTGCGAACTTAGAAGATGGGTTGCACTTGCCACAGTTGCTGCATTTTCGGGAAGGCAGATGATGCAGGATATTACAGAACTTGTGGTTACAATCCCTGCATTGCTGCTTCTGCTTAATTTTGTGTCACCTGCAGTCAGAGGATTGTCAGATAAAAGTCTCAGGGAGCAATGGCAGTTTGGAATCATACCGGCGCTATATTATGTATTTGACTATTTTACAATAGTGTATACGAACCTTCTTTTGAGTGGCAGTTACGTTGTAGCGGAATTTATGCCTTTTGTATGCTGTGTTGCATATCTGGCCTTTCTCTTATATAACTCCAAAAAGGAACAGATGCAGAATGAGATGAAGCTGATCCGGAATAATCTGGATCTGCAGTTAAGTCAGGCGGTGAGGGAAATCAGCAGTCTGCGCGAGTCGCAGACATTGACCAGACAGTATCGCCATGATATGCGTCATCACCTGCAGTATGTGTCTACATGTATAGAAAATGGTGAAGTTGAACAGGCGCAGGCTTATATATCGGGAATATGTAAGGAGATTGAGGCGCAGAAGGTCCAAATATACTGTGAAAATGAGGCAGTGAATCTGATCCTATCTTCATTTGCGGGTAGAGCCAGGAAGAAAGAAATTGAAATAAAGATACAATGTGCAATTCCCGCAGATCTTACTGTGTCGGAAAGTGATCTGTGTGTGCTCTTGTCTAATGCCTTGGAAAATGCCTTGCATGCATGTGTGCCTTTGGCTGCAGAGGGAAGATCATGCGAGATTGATGTGAATTTTTATGAAAGAAATAAACACCTTTTTTTACAGGTGGTAAATGACTGTAAAGCTCCCATAAAGTTTCAAAATGGAATACCTGTGTCTGATATGGAAGGACATGGAATAGGCGTTCAGAGCATATGTGCGATCGTGCAGCGTTACGGCGGGGTTTTCAGCTTTGCGGAAAAGGATGGCAAGTTTACGCTCAGACTGTCATTGTAAAAGAGTGTCGATTCGATACATTTTTGGTACGATTCGTGCATTTAGACCTCACTGATTGCAAATACATAATAAAATATACTCAGATTATGTGATTGCAATAAAGAGGAGGAAATTATTATGAAAAAGGCAATGAAAAAACTGATGGTTCTCATAATGACCATGATGATGGGAATGTCTCTGGTGGCATGCGGCGGTGCAGATAAGCAGCCTGCGATTGATGCGTTCAATAAGACAAGTACATCTTTTAATGAGGTTGCAAACATTATCAACGAAAATCCACAGGCTTATGATCAGGATTTGGTTGATACAATGGTCGACATGGCCGGTGTGCTCAATGAGCATAAACAGATCTTAGAGAGCGATGATGATGTTGAGGAAGAAAAGCTTCAGGAAATGATCGACTGGTATGGTACGGTTGATGAGTGGGTTGCTCAGGTTAAGGAAGAAATTTCAAAATAGTTTATTATTAGATCATGTGGTGAAGACTTCATACCAGAGGGGCGGGCGCATTGGAGTGCCTGCCCTTTTTTAATAGCAAAAATTAAAATTCTCTTGCTATATTGCAAAAAGACGTATAAAATGCATGTGTATTTTTATGTCTTATATCTCAGTCTGGACTCTATCTTCGACAGAGATATACATTCCGTGAGGATTGCTGAGCCGCTGATATGATATATGTCAGCAGAGCTGACTGGCAGCTTGCGGCAAGATTCGCCAGCGAATCTTAAGAAGAAAGACATTCAAATAAGAATATGGCAAAGGAAATAGTGGAATTATGAAAAAGGTAGTAAAATTTGGCGGAAGTTCATTGGCAAGTGCAGAGCAGTTTAAAAAGGTTGGAGCAATCATCACATCAGATGAGAGCCGTGTATACGTTGTTCCTTCTGCACCTGGAAAGAGATTTTCAGATGATACAAAGGTAACAGATATGCTCCTTCATGTGTATGAAACTGCGAAGGCAGGGAATGATTTC
>NC_021018.1:778918-781370 GCF_000210595.1 Coprococcus sp. ART55/1
GGACTATGTGGCATCAAGAGGAGAGTTCCTCAATGGTAAGATTATGGCTGCATATCTTGGCTTTGAGTTTATAGATGCTGCAGAGGTTATCTTTTTCAATGCAGAGGGCAATCTCAATAGCTATAAGACGGAGAAGGTACTTGGTGAGAGACTTGCCAAGACACAGCATGCGGTTGTTCCAGGATTCTATGGACTTGGCAAGGATGGCAAGGTAAAGACATTTTCCAGAGGCGGTTCAGATGTAACGGGCTCGATAGTCGCACAGGCAAGCAGAGCCGATGTATATGAGAACTGGACAGATGTCTCAGGCTTCCTTGTAGCTGACCCACGTATTGTTCCAGATCCAAAGCCAATCAAATATATTACTTACAGAGAGCTTCGTGAGCTTTCATACATGGGTGCATCAGTTCTCCATGAGGATGCGATATTCCCTGTACGCCACTGTGGTATCCCAATCAATATCCGCAACACAAATGCGCCTGAGGACGCAGGAACCTGGATAGTTGAGAGTACCTGCCAGAAGCAGGATTATGTTGTAACAGGTATTGCAGGTAAGAAGGATTTCTGCACAATATTTATTACGAAGGCTATGATGAATTCAGAGATAGGATTTGGAAGAAAGGTGCTTCAGGCATTTGAGGAGAATGATATCTCATTTGAGCATATGCCATCAGGTATTGACACGATGACTATCGTAGTTCATGCTGATGAATTCGTACACAAGGAGCAGAGAGTTATATCTGCCATCCATAGACTTGCAGAGCCGGATTCAGTTGAGATTGAGTCAGGACTTGCGCTTATAGCTGTTGTAGGCCGTGGAATGAAGTCAGCAAGTGGTACAGCAGGCAAGTTGTTCAGCGCACTTGCAAAGGAAGGCATCAACATAAAGATGATAGACCAGGGTTCATCAGAGCTGAATATCATAATCGGAGTAAAGAACAGTGATTTTGAGACAGCCATAAAGGCAATATATAATACATTTATAACTAACAAGTAATGACAGACAAGTAATAACAGATTGCTAAGCATCGTAGGGGTGGGCATGTATTGATAATGCATACCTTTGCAGAATGGGGCAACACAGGGCAGAATATGGCGGAAAACCTCCAAACTGATGTAAGATAAAATTACTCAGTTTGGAGGTTATTTTTATGGCAATAAGAAAAGACAGCCCACAAAAAGCAGCAATGAGAGAAATGACGGTAGAACTGTTCACAAGTTTTAGGGTATAATTTGAATGCAAATTGAGCAACAAATCTGGGAAAACATAATCATCAATGTGTAAAATGTGATAGTCATGAGGAAAAAACGAGAATTACCGAAAGGGTGTGGGAGGCATTGTGCGGGAAGAGGACCAAACAACCAGTAGCCTTGGCTGTATTATTTGTTCTAATGTTTATTGGTGGCTGTTTTTTTGTGAAAGCCAATCAAGCAAAGAAATTTGAGAAAAAAGATTATGGGGTGTTTTTAAATGCGGACGCCTCATCTTTGGAACGATTTAAAATGTATGAAACGATTGTAATTGATGCACAGTATTTTACAAAAAGGGATATTGAATTGCTCCATCAAAATGGAACAGTCGTATATACATATCTAAATATTGGGTCGATTGAAAACTTCAGGGAGTACTATACAACCTATGCGGAACTGGCAATCGGTGAGTATGAGCACTGGGAGGAAGAAGAATGGGTAGATGTAGCAAATCCAGACTGGCAGAAGTTTATAGGACAGCTTTCTCAGGAACTATATGAAAAAGGTGTTGACGGATTCTTTATAGATAATTGTGATGTATATTATTACAATCCGCACGAGAGTATTTTTGAAGGCATTACAGCGATTCTACTAAAACATAATGACGTTTGGAAAAGCGGTCATCATCAACGGTGGAGATACTTATGTGGCGGAATATAGGGAACGCTATGGGGCGATTGATCAGATTATGACAGGTGTAAATCAGGAATCAGTATGGAGCAGTATTGATTTTGATAGCGGAACTTTTGGTGAACAAACGAGCGAGACGAGAGAATATTTCTGCAAATATTTGGAAACGTGCAAGGCGGATGGGGTGGAAGTGTATCTTTTGGAATATACAACTAATCAAAAACTGATTCAAAAAATAAAAGAATACTGCAAGGAGCAAGATTTCCATTTTTATATTTCCAATTCCCTTGAACTTAGATAATGAGTGTTGAGAAATACGAAAAAGAATGAGCAAATTAAGTTTCGTCACTTCGTTCCGTCAAGGTGGCTACACCCCATTGCGCCGCTAAAGCGGCTATCCCCTGTGGACTTGCCGTCCGCAAACAGCATAAAATGCTGTTCGCCGCCAGCAAGTTTGAAAAAGAAACATAAAGCTTTGGAGGTGCTTATTTGAATGAAAAAGTTGATAGCATTGCGAGCCGTCCGTCACATGGCGAAATATGGCATGAATCCTAAGACATTGCAGTACCTC
>NC_021018.1:782233-783491 GCF_000210595.1 Coprococcus sp. ART55/1
TTTTTGTTGGAGTAGAGTAGATATAAGGGAGATATTATATGGTTACGAAAATCAGTTGAAATTAGACAACGAGGATTAACATAAAATTATAAATAATGCACACCTCCATCCGTAGTCTGACCCTCTTAACTGACTACGATTTGACTACTACACATTGCTCTGAATTGCACCATTTTGAAGTGTTTTGCAAAAAGTGTAGTTATAAACAAGAAAAATACGATGCCATGAAAAGCCGATAAACCAATGCAAAACACGGCATTACAGGGCATTTCAGAACAGGAGAAATTTATGATTAGGGTTTTATTCATCTGCCACGGCAATATCTGTGTGATTGCCTGAAATGCCTGTGAAATCAATACTTTAAGAAAATGACAGGGTGAATTTACCCCTGTTTTACCCCTAATAATTATAGGACTATCCGATAAGGAAAAATCCCTTAGCTGAATGTATAGGCGGAGGGATTTTTCCTTATTTTAACACTTGAATACATCAAAATAATATTGAAGAAATCAATATAATCGAGTATACTTATTTAGGTAAATGGGTTACAGAGTTATAGGAGAACTATGGAGCTGTAACGAGTTTATTATTAGGATAGGAAGGATCAACTATGACTGTAAGCTATAATAAATTATGGAAAAGACTTATAGATTTAAATATGAGCAAAACTCAGCTTAGAGAAAAAGCCGGTATAACAACAAATGCAATAGCAAAGATGGGAAAAAATGAGAATGTTTCGACAGAAATTATATGTAAAATATGCAAAGTATTGGAATGTCAGGTAGAAGATGTAATCGAATTAGTTGATGAAGAAGAAAAAGAGGTATGTTAGTATAGAAGAGTCCGTTTTATGGGACATATACTATGATATTATTAGAAAAAAGTAAAGAGGTAATTGAGTGTATACAAGTATAGAGCTTTTTGCTGGAGCCGGCGGATTGGCATTAGGAGTCGAAAAGGCGGGATTTAATACATTAGGTTTAATAGAATTTGATAAGGACGCAGCGGATACATTAAAGAAAAATAGACCAAACTGGAATGTTATAAATGACGATATTGCAAATATATCGTGTCTGGATTTGGAAAAGTATTTCTCTATTAAAAAGGGTGAGCTAGATCTCCTTTCAGGTGGTGCACCTTGTCAGGCATTTTCATATGCTGGAAAAAGGCTTGGGCTTGAAGATGCAAGAGGAACATTATTTTATCACTATGCATTGTTCCTTGAAAAATTGCAACCTAAAATGTTCCTGTTTGAGAA
>NC_021018.1:784191-785242 GCF_000210595.1 Coprococcus sp. ART55/1
GCTCTTGCTGTCTATATGCTTGGATTCAGTTCATATAATGGTTTTGCGGGATTAATTGATGGAAAAGCATCTATGGATGAAATTTCCTGAAGCGAATTTACGCATATGCAAAAGGATAAAAGAATGACAATAAATATATGTGAAGTAACTGTATATTGAGTGATGTTTTAGAGTATTATGGATATGATAATTCCAAAGGAGCACATGGATAATACAGCTGCCTCATAATATTATATTGATAGATTTTTAAAACTAATAAAATTGTAAAATAATGAAAAATCGTTAGCATAGAATTTTGAAAAGGCTACTGCGCTTGAAAGAGCGGAGAGGCCTTTGTTTTTTAGTATTAAGAATAATAGATCATATATCATAGAAAGGTTAGACTTAGCAACATTGTAAAGATTGGAGAAGAAATCTTGACCATTTAATAAACACTATCTATAATGGTTATTAACAATGTTGTCAGGAGCGTGAATATATGAATGTGAACCAATTATTAGAATATGCTATACAAGAGGTAAAGGAACTGAATAGCGGTGAAGTTTTCTTAGTTAGAGAACTTTTTAAAGGATATTTATGGAACAGAATTCCAAGAAAAGATAGGTTGTTATTGGGCATATTATTTTTGAATTGGACGCAGCAGAAGGCTAATATTGTTACACCAATAAATAAAACATCATCGGGGCAACAAAAATATCAAAAAATTTGATATATGTTTTCGCAAAGCTATTTGTTAAATATTAAATTTTATTGAAAGGATGTATTGTGAGTTGACAACAGGAGAATTGCTTGTAGCTTTGTTTGAGGCATACAGGAATAATGATGATAGTGCCTTTATGAAAGCGGGAATGACTTTAATTGAAGAAGAAAAAGCAAAAAATCATTATGTATTAGCGAATAAATTGAAGAAAACGTTATCTTCGGTACCTGAAGTAAATTATAATAAATCATCTTTTACAAATAAATTAAATCGAGTTATGGATTTACCTAAAGACAAGGATGATGGTACAGAATTAGTAAAAATCATTTATCCACAAAAGAACTTTAATGA
>NC_021018.1:787029-796735 GCF_000210595.1 Coprococcus sp. ART55/1
ATCACAAGGTGATTTGAATTATCCATAAGATGATAAGAAACCAAGAGCATGGACATGTGTGTTAGATGAATTACAGAGAGAGTATGATATTTTATTTATTGTTTCATCTGGAAATTATGATTATGCAAAAGAACATGATGAAAAAGGCATATTAAAAGATTATCCTAAATATTTTTATACAGATGAACAAGCAAGAGTTATTGATCCTGCTGCTTCAAGTATTTCAATTACCGTGGGAGGGATGGCAAGTTCTTCAGTTCCTTTTGCATTACGTGATGAGACACTCAATGTTTTACCAATATCATTGAAAAATCAAATATCCTCTAGTACACGTATTGGATCAGGAATACAAAAGGCAATAAAACCTGAGTTTGTTGCGTATGGGGGAGATGATGCATTTAATACAATACTTTCCAAAACAAGTAAAAATGTGGGAACTTGCATAATGTCTCTTTCTAATAAGTTAACAGAAGGTATATTTAGTCAGGATGCAGGGACAAGCTATGCTGCTCCATATGTATCTCATATTGCAGCTTTAATATTGGAACGATATCCAGAAGCTTCTAATAATTTATTAAGAGCTATTTTGGTAAGTTCTTCCGATGTTCCAAGAGAAATTGAATTGCAGGTAGAAAAACTCGAAGATACAGAAACATTTATTGATATGCTTCAGCCGAGTTTTCGATTAAATGTTAAAGGACAAATAAAAAGTAATAAAAAGAAAATGCTACACTATTTAGCTGGATATGGGTATCCAAATCAGGAGGTGGCGACAGACTCTTTTGAACAGAGGGTTATGTTACTTGCAGATATGAGACAAGAAAATGCAATCGAAGTTGATAAAACCCATATTTTTGAGCTCCCTATTCCAAGAGAATTTGAGTCTGCAAAAGGGAAAAAAAGAATAACAGTATCATTAGCATATAATCCGGATGTTAGAAAAACAAGAATGGATTACTTGGGAAAAACGATGTCCTTTGAATTAATTAGAGGAAAAAGTTTGGAAGAAGTATATCAAGTATGTGCTTCACAAGCAGGACGTGATGAAGCGGATAAAGCAGAACGATTTGAAGCTAAATATGTTTGTAAAATGGAAGATTGTGGTAAAGCTTTGAGAGAACATGGCACTTTACAAAAAGGGACATTTGAGTTTACAAGGTCTTCATATGGAGACAATTATTATCTAGTTGTTGATTGCAAAAAGAATTGGTCAGAAGAAAAGCAAGACTATGCGTTAGTAGTTACATATCAAGTGGAGGATAAAACCGTAAAATTATACGAATTTTTAAAGAATAGGATTCGTGCTCCACGTAGTAGAGGTCGAGTGTAGAAACTGGCATAATTGAAATATTTGTTGTTGAGATAGCAATATTTCTGATATGCATATTAAGCAGTTGCTAATTGTAATTAATGATTTACTGTGTAATGAATAATATGACTTTAATATCTATGGGCATAGTATTTGTTATGTAGAGGTGAGATTTTATCGTTCTATCGTAAATAATAGCATGAAAATATAATATATGTACAGCGTAAGGGCAGTTATAGACCGTAAAGGTTTGTAGCTGCCCTTTTTGCGTTTACAGAACTTTTGGACAAAATGTCCAGAAGTGGAAAGGAGAGCTTACCCAGAACGTGGGTGACTTCTTACGTTCAGAGGAAATCGAGGGTATCTTGGGCAACAGTGACTTTGTGTATCTGTTAAACCAGAACGCAAAGGATCAGGCGATACTTGCAGACAAGTTAGGGCTTTCTGAAAAGCAGCTTTCCCATGTAACCAATTCCGAGCCGGGTTCTGGTCTGATACTGTTTGACAACGTGGTTATTCCGTTTGTTGACAAGTATCCGACAAACACCAAAACCTATGCGATTATGAACACCAAGCCGGAGGAAGCAGTTAAGAAAGATGAGGCGAGTTAATGGCAGATAAAAAGACAGGAAAAAGCACCGCTTCCCATAAAAAGGCTGTGAAAGAATTTCAAAAGGAAGGTAATCCAGACTTTCAAAAAAGCGGCGGCTCAGATTTTCAGCCGAGAGCTTCCGATGTCTTTCAGGAGAAAATAGGAGCTTCACAAAAGCCCAGCGCATCGAAAAGCCATGCGAAAAAGGAGTATGGGGAAACTTTTGGACAAAATGTCCAGAAGTCCGGTGCCGATAAGGAACAGGAGGAAAAGGCGACATTTACCAAAGCCGAGAACACGTTTTACGGACAGGATAATTCCGGTCAGACGGAGGAAAACGGGAAAAGGCAGGAAGAAAAAGAGGATTACCACCGCAGGGACACTTACAGGCAGTCACAGGAAAAGGGCAAATACCATAAAAAGCGTGTGCAGCGAGAGCATAAACACAGGGAAAAAGCCAAAGATACCGTTTTTACGGAAGATGCCGGAAAGGTCTTTACGGAGAATTGCGCTTCAGAGTTTACCGGAAGCGAGAAATTAAAAAAGAAACAGAAACAGGCGCAGAAAGCCGCAGAGAAGGTCAAAAAGGCAAGAGGAAAACTTCCCAAGAAGCGGGAATATACCTTACAGAGAGTCTTTGACGAGGAAACGGGTAAGGGGAAATATGTGGTTGTTCCGCTGGATAAGGAGAAGCCTTTTAAGCAGGAGAGCCTTTCTAAGACCACCATGCGGCGAATGCAGACGGAAAGCAGAAATTTCGTACATGGTAAGATTGCTGAGAACGAGAAGGAAAACTCTGCTGTGGAAGGTGCCCATAAGACGGAGCAGAAAGGTGAGGAGCTGATTGGCTTTGTAAAAAGGCACTATAAGGGAAAGGAAGCAAGACAGCGGGCGAAGATAGCGAAGCTGGAAAAGAAGCAGTTTCAGAAAGAGGTCAACTTCAAGTACCAGAAGTTCTTGGAGGGAAACCCGCAGATGCAGAAAAAAGCATTGCAGAAGCGTTTACAGAAACAGCGCATCAAGCGGGAGTACATGAAAGCAAGACAGAAGGGGGCTGCCACAAAAGCGGCGCAGGAAGCAGTGTCAAAGACTGCCAATACTGCAACAGCCATAGCAAAGAAATTGCAGGAGTTTGCAAGCAAAAATGCGGGTGTTCTCATAACGGTTGCTATCATGGCGGTGCTTCTTATTATGGTTATGACCTCGGTATCGTCCTGTGGGGCGATGTTTGCAGATACGCAGTCTACGGTGCTTGCGGCAAGCTATTTGAGCGAACCGGCAGAGATTGATGCGACAGACTTGCAGTTTACCAGATTGGAGCTTGACCTTCAGAATGAGATTGACAACATTGAAACCGATTATCCGGGATATGATGAGTATTCCTATAATCTGGGGGAAATCGGGCACAATCCGTTTACTCTGATCGGGTATTTATCGGCTGCCCATACGGAATTTACCGCAAGTGAAGTGGAAAGCGAGGTACAGGCTCTTTTTGATGAGATGTATACGCTGACTCTTACACCGGATACGGAAACAAGGACAAGGACAGTAACCAAGACAGGTACACGCACTGTTACTGATCTGGTAACAGGAGAGGAGACAGAGGAAGAATACGAATACGAGGAAGAGGAGGAATACGAAGTCAGCATATTAAGGGTGGTGCTTACGGTCAAACCATTGGAAAACATTGTTGCCGGAAAGATGGATGCGGAACAGACAGAGATTTATGCCATGTATGCAGAGATAGGCGGGCTTTTACAGCAGTTTGCTTCTCCGCTTAATCTGTACTGGTATAACTATATTTCAAGCTATTACGGATACCGCAAGAACCCGAACACAGGAAATGAGGAACTGCACAGGGGTGTGGATATAGCGGTGCCAACAGGCACAACCGTTTATGCAGCCCATGACGGTACAGTCACGACAGCAGCTTATGACAGCTATTACGGGAATTATGTGGTCATCGAAAAAGACGGTTATACTACAAAATATGCCCACATGGACAGCCTGAGTGTCAGTGCAGGTCAGAGCATAACCAAAGGGACGGTAATCGGAACTACGGGAAACACCGGAAGCAGTACCGGAAGCCATCTGCATATCGAGTGCTTATATAACGGAGAGTATTATAATCCGTTATTTTACTTTGATGTAGGCGAGGGAATGCTTTACGGGGAAAGTCCGGGAGGTGGCGGCGGCGCGCCGGGGAATGCCATACCACCGGATTCCTATGATGATGCAACCGTACAGGCACTTATGGAGGAAGCAGCCAAGTATTTGGGCTATCCGTATGTATGGGGCGGTTCGTCCCCGTCCACAAGTTTTGACTGTTCTGGTTTTGTGTGCTGGGTATTTACCAACAGCGGCGTACACAATCTGCCACGAACAACCGCACAGGGCATTTATGACCAGTGTACTCCCGTATCGGCAAGCGAAGCGAAAGCGGGAGACATTATCTTTTTCACAGGCACCTATAATTCAGCAGGTGCAGTCAGTCATGTAGGCATCTACTGCGGCAACGGGGTAATGATACACTGTGGCAATCCAATCAAATATGCTTCCATTAACACTCCGTACTGGCAGAGCCATTTTTACAGTTTTGGAAGATTGAATTAGAGGAAGTGAGATATTATGACAAAAAGCCAGAGAATAGAAAAGGAAATCACAAAGACAAAAGAACAGCTTGCCACCATACAGGCAAAGTTAAAGAACCTGGAAGAAGAAAAACGTATGGCGGAAAGAGCTGAAAAACTGGATATTATCGAAAAGCATAAAATCTCGTCCGAGAAGCTGCAATTACTTATCAAATTCAGCGAGGACGAGATTTTGCAGTTATTAGCACAAAAAGAAAAGGAGAGAACAGGAAATGAAGAAAAAGTTATCAGTTAAGGTGATCATGTCCCTTATCTTATCGGCAGTATTGTTCTGTATGCCGATTGGGGCATTTATGGCAAACAGCGATAATACCGTATCGGTACAGGCACAGGATACGGAAGCAGAGGAAAATGAGAGTGAAGCAGAAACATCGTCTACAGAAACGGAAGAAGAATGTGAACAGGAAAGCTCAACGGTGTCCGGCAATGACATTCCCACACCGGAATGTATCTGTAAGGAAAAGTGCTCACAGTATTCGGTAGATAAGGAATGTGAGGTCTGTAAAGAGGATTACAGCCTTTGTGAGTATGTGAATTCCAACGTGAAAATCACAATCAATACACCGACAGGGTGGCACAATGATACCACAAAGGTACCTGTCTTAGTTGAAGATGTGGCAAAGTCCGGCAACTTTACCGTAAAAAGCGTACAGGCGAAAGTTGCACAGAACGGAAGCTGGACGGACATCACAGAGGATATGTATGTGGAGATTTCGGAAAACTGCACCGTCTATGTGCTTGTGACAGACCAGAAGGGCAATACCTATGAGAAAAACCGTTACATCAAGTGCTTTGATTTTACCAAGCCAACCTTAAATGCGGCGGTCAGCGATGGTCTGTTAAGCGTACAGGCACACGATATGGATTCCGGCATCAAGGCAGTCTATGTGAATGGCTATGAATTTACAGAGCTGACGAATGGCGTGTTGAATATCCGTCTGCAACAGTTTGATGCAGGGTATCAGTATTTTACCATTTCCGCAATGGACAATGCCGGAAATATGTCGGAGGTCTATAAGACAGCCAACCCATATTACACCGATCCGGAAGCGGAGGACAGTAACGAAAGCGATCCGGCTAAGCAGCTCCCGGTCAGTGCAGAAGCAACCAAACCTTCCTCAGCAACCGGACAGGTAACGGAGCATACGAAAACGGACAGTGAGGGCAATACCACATCGGAAGCCAGTCTTGCAGAACAGAAAAAAGCTGCCATGCAGGAAGCAGATGCTTCGGAGCAGGCAGAAAACAATGCAGAGCAGTCAGAGAATGGGAAAGAGTTTTATACCATTCAGACCGCAAGTGATAAGGTGTTTTATCTGATTATCGACAGGGACGGTGATGAGGAAATGGTCTACTTCCTTACAGAGATTAGCGAAAATGACCTGTTAAATACGACAACGGATAACAGCGAGACACTTCCGAAAAATTCCGCAGCACTGGAGTCTGCAATCCCGGTAAGTGACAGAGCACTACCGAACAATAATGCAGAAACGGATAATGAGGAAACAGAAGAATTACCGGAGGATGGCGAGGAAAGTACGGAAGAAAGTACCGAGGAACCGGAAGAACAGCCCGCACAGACCGATAATCCGATGGGAACCTATATCGTTCTTGGCATCATTGCGGTTATTGGCATCGGCGCAGGCTACTATTTCAAGGTAGTCAAGAAAAAGAAAGAGCAGTTCCTTGATGAAGATGATGAGGAGGACGAGGAAGAAGAAGTCTTGGAAGATGAGGACAAAACCGAGGAGACAGAGGACGACTTCTTTGAAAAAGACGATGAGGAGGACGAATAAATGCAGTTAGTAATCGCAGAAAAGCCGAGTGTGGCGAAAAGCATAGCAGATGTATTGGGAGCCTTAGACAGACAGGACGGATATTTTGAGGGCGGCGGTTATCTTGTAAGCTGGTGCGTGGGACATTTAATCGAGCTTGCAGAACCGGAAAGCTATGGAGAACAGTGGAAGAAATGGACTTACGAGAGCCTTCCGGTCAACCCGGAGCATTGGCAGTATGAGATCAAGGAGGATACCAAAGAGCAGTATGATGTGCTCTATGGTCTTTTGCATGACAGCAGAGTGGACGAGGTAGTGTGTGCCACCGATGCCGGACGGGAAGGAGAGCTTATCTTCCGTCTGGTCTACAACATGGCTTCCTGCAAAAAGCCCATGAAACGCTTATGGATTTCATCTATGGAGGAAAGTGCCATAAGGGAAGGAGTTGAGAATTTGAAGCCGGGAAGTGACTATGATCATTTATACCATTCCGCACTTTGCAGACAAGAAGCGGACTGGCTTGTGGGTATCAACGGTACAAGGCTTTTTACCGTTTTATATGGCGGCAAGGTGTTAAAGGTGGGCAGGGTACAGACACCTACCCTTGCAATGCTTGTGGAGCGTGAAGCAAAGATTATGAATTTCAAGAAAGAGCAGTATTTTATGGCTCATATCCTCTGTGGCGGCGTGGATGCGGTCACAGAGAGGATTGACAATAAAACAGAAGCAGAAAATGTTGCAGGAGCTTGTCGGAACGGACAGGCTCTTGTTACGTCTGTGGAAAAGGAAGAAAAGACGGTGTCACCGCCGAAGCTCTATGACCTTACCACACTTCAGCGGGATGCCAATCGCCTATTCGGTTTTACTGCAAAGCAGACCTTGGAGTACACGCAGAGCCTTTATGAAAAAAAGATGTGTACCTATCCGAGAACGGACAGCCAGTATTTGTCTGACGATATGGAGCAGACTGCCGGAAATGTAATCGAAGCAATTTTCAGTTCCATTCTGTTTGAGGAAAATAGGATGTTCAATCCGGATATTAAGCGTGTATTAAACAGCAAAAAGGTTACAGACCACCATGCGATTATTCCCACAATGGAGATTGCCAAAGCTGACCTTGCAGCCCTGCCGGAAACGGAGCGAAAGATTTTATCCCTTGTGGCCAACAGGTTGCTGTGTGCTACGGGGGAGAAACATCTTTATGAAACGGTCAAGGCAGAACTTTCTTGTGGCGGTTACACCTTTACCACTTCCGGCAAGTCGGTCTTAAAAAACGGGTGGAAAGATTTTGAGGATGCCTTTAAGCGTTCTTTTAAGGCAACGGAAGAGAAAGAGCAGGAGGATAAGAAACTGCCAGAGCTTTCTGAGGGGCAGACCTTTGACGGGGTACAGACAAAGATCAGTGAGCATTACACCACACCGCCGAAGCACTTTACGGAAGATTCCCTTTTGTCTGCAATGGAACGAGCCGGAAACGAGGATATGAGTGACGATGTGGAGCGCAAAGGACTCGGCACACCTGCCACCAGAGCAGACATTATCGAGAAGTTAGTCAAGGACGGTTTTGTAAAGCGTGAGAAAAAGCAGATGCTCCCCACAGAGGACGGAATGAAGCTGATTACGGTGCTTCCCGATGTGGTGAAGTCCTCGAAACTTACCGCTGACTGGGAAAATGCCCTTACCCTTGTTGCAAAGGGCGAGATGGAGCGTGAAGACTTTATGGCAGATATTGAAACAATGGAATCTGACTTAATCCACACCTACCACGAAGTCAGTGACGAGCAGAAAAAGATGTTTGCACAGGAGCAGAAGGTACTTGGTAAATGTCCGAACTGCGGCGGAGAAGTAGTAAAGGGAAAATACGGAGCTTTCTGTAAGAATAAGTGCGGCATGAATGTAAGCCGGATCATGGGCGTTGCCCTGTCAGATGAACAGGTGGAAAGTCTGCTTGCCGGGAAAAAGACGCTGTTAAAAGGAATCACGAGCAAGGCGGGCAAGAAATACGATGCCTATATCATTCCGAGTGGTACGGAAGAATACCACTACACAAAGGACGGAGAAGAAAAGTCCGGAGCGCAGTTTAAGTTTGTCATGGAGTTTCCCAATAAGAAATTCACAGGAAAGAAAAAATAAAAGGAGGATGTAACAATGGGAGCAGAAGAAACAAAGAAAGTACAGGATAATGAGAGCAAGGCGGACAAGTTTGTCCGTCTTGGGGAGTATCGTGTGAACAAGGTCATTGATGCAATCGGCAGGCTTGAGAACCTTTCTAACCGCACCAATTATGAGTACACACAGGAGCAGGTGGAAGCCATGTTTTCCATCATGGAAAAAAGGCTTTTGGAAGTCAAGGGCAGATTTGCCCCAAAAAAGGAAAAAGAAGATACATTTTCACTTGGAAGAAAAGCAGAGTAGGGAGGAAAGCCAGAATGAAGCAGTTAGAAAAAGAAATCAATGTAACAAGCCAGAGAAACATGATGAAAAGGTACAAAATGTATGGTGCCACAGTATCAAAGCTGACAGAGAAATCACAGAATGACACTAAGAAGGGAGAGAGAAAGTAATGGAATACAGAGATTTTGTAGAACAGGTAAAAGAACAGATACAGGATTTTCTTCCTGAAAAGTTTGCAGATGCTGCAGTTGAGGTCAATCAGATTGTAAAGAATAATGACTGTGTTCTGGACGGTCTGATGGTAAGAACAGAAGAAAGCAATATTGCACCTACCATTTATCTGAATCCATATTTTGAGCAGATACAGGATGGTGCTGAATTGGATGATGTGTTAGCTCAGATTGCAAGTGTGTATCAGTCACATTATATAGATCATGATATAGATGTATCGGCAGTTACCGATTTTGACAAGATTAAGGAAAAAATTGTATGTAAGCTGATTAACGAAGAAGCAAATCAGCAGTTCCTTCAGGATAAACCGTACTCCAAGCTGGAAGATTTAGCAGTTGTGTATCAGATTTTCATGGATAAAACAGGAGAAGGAACTGCGACCATTACCATAACAGATAATCTGATGGATATGGAATCACACTTGAAGAACTGCATGACCAGGCATTGCAGAATATGGATACTTTGCAGCCACATAGTTTCAAAGGAATGAATGAGACGGTTGCGGAGATGATTGCAGTTGATATTGCAAGAGAACAAAATGTAGGTATGGATGAAGCAAAAGAAATGGCAATGCAGATGATGCCGGATATTCCCGATACCATGTATGTGCTGACAAATGATACAAAAGTAAATGGTGCTGCTGCAATATTAAACGATGATATCAGACAGGAGATTGCTGAGAAGGTAGGAGATTTTTATATGTTGCCTTCTTCAATCCATGAAACGCTGATTATACCGAAAGATGCGGGAATGG
>NC_021018.1:797159-800681 GCF_000210595.1 Coprococcus sp. ART55/1
TTAAACGTGATGAAAGAGGAAGAAATCGGGATTGCGGAGCTTGCCAGAATTTCCGGTGTGCCGGAGAGAATAATCCTTGACATTATGGCAGGAGTTAAGGAGCCGGAGCTTGGTGCTATGTGCAAGATTGCAGAGGGACTGGGTATCTGTGTCCATGAACTTCGTGCGGATGAGGAGAGTTATGCGGTATCCGTTCCGAAGGATACCCTTGCCAAGCTGATCGTTGTCAGCGAGATTAACAACGTGGAGTTGGAGGAAATGATTAACTGTATTCTGGAAAAAGGTATTGAGGAGCATGGGTTTTATGAGTAAATAAGACTATTTAACTATATGGTACAAAATTTTTATCCTTGTACCATATAGTTTAGCAAAATAAAAGGGACTAGTTGGTTTTAGTTATCAGGTGTATAATTGTAACATGTTCAGAAGTATTTTAGAAAAGGAGTATTGAATATGCACCAGTGTTGTGAGCAATGCTTTCTACAAAAGAATATTAGAGAGTATATTAATAATAGACGAAGAATAGGAAACTGCTGTTATTGTGGTAGGAAAAATGTTGCGATTGCGCAAACTCGAGAGGTTGGAATCTTTATAAGAGAGTCACTCGATAAAGAGTATGAAGTGTTAGGGGAAGATACGGGCTCAATGTATGATTCAGAAGATGATATGTACATAGATCGATATGGGGAGGAAGCAGGTATGTCTATTAGGGAGATATTATTTGAGAAAGAAGATATTTTTAATTATAATGCAGGAACGGAACAATTATTTGTGGATTTATTTTTAGATTCAGCGGTGAGCCAAGAAGATATAAAAAATGGTGAAGTTGATAAATATGAAGATATTGAATCCGATTTGTTTGTAGTAAAAAATGCATTGTATGGTAGTGAAAGCATTACGGAACATTATAAATGGGAAGAATTTAAACACTTGGTTAAATACTATAATCGTTTTTTTGATATTAATCCAAAAATAAAAAAAAGAGATGAATTACTTGAGGCATTAAAACCATATTTTGAAAAAATGTCGGAAATATTACCTCGAGGGACTGAGCTTTATCGAGTAAGAAAGATGGAGATTAAGAGTGCAAGTCACTTAAATTCGTTGGATATGTATAAAGAGCTGTCTCCAGCACCACCCCAATTTGCAACTAATAATAGGATGAGTCCGGCGGGGATATCTTACTTATATGTTGCTACGCAACCGCAAACAGCATATTTGGAATGTCGTTTGCATGATGGAGATTGTGCAGTTCAAGCAAAGTTTATTACAAAAAAGAACCTAAATGTATTAGATTTATCTCAAGAAGTAGATTTTAATATAAGTAATAGCATTTTTCTGTTGATTATAATTCGGATGTTTTGTGGATTAATGATTTTTTAAATCAGTTTGAAGATGAAATAAGTAGACCAATAAATCCTAATAATGATAGGTCATATGAATATATTGCGACTCAAATGGTAGCGGAGTATGTTCGGTTGTTAGGATATGACGGAATAAAATATAGAAGCAGTGTGAGCTCTGAGGGATTAAATTATGTATTTTTTTGTGGACCAAACAGTAAAATTAGTGGATATATATATGATTCGTGTTATGGAGCAATGGGATATGAAGAATTGAGATATTTTACGGATTGGTTCTATATTGATGATGTTAAGGCAGTAAAAATAAGAGAAAAGGTTATTTCATCTATAAGAAATGAGGATTTGTTTTTTCTGTCAAATGTTAGTAGGAGTGACATTAATGCAAGTGATGTTTTTGGGATAAGTGGTGGAAACTTTACATATAGTTCTTTTGTTGATATCAAACAGTTTATAAAAGATATTCCAAAATGCATGATGGAGGATGGATATGGAACAGATATTTCAGATGATATTATTATGCATTTATTGGAAAGTCTTAAGAAAGGCGAAGGAGAAACGCACTATTTTTCATGCTCTATCGGATTTGGTTTTTTGAATGTACGAATTGATAACGAAACATATGAGTATTCTAATGGAAAAAGTTTTGATGATTATATAAAGCCAGTTGTTTTTCATAATAAATAATAGAATCTGTGGCTATTTAAGCACTTTTGGGATCATCCAAAGTGCTTTTCTTATATTTGAAATAGAGTAGAACGGAAAGGAGAAGATAAAAAATGAATAAAGTTTACCGTCACTGGTGGCAATGGCTCATGAACGAACCATAGCCACCTTTTTTGTTGCAGAAAATCAAATAAGAATGGAGGTTTATCATGAGAAAATATAAATTGATTTCCGCACTGGCAGAGGAAACAGCAAAAGAAGTCGTGCGGAATGAAGAAAGCTGGAGGAGATACCTAAATACTGCTTCCAAACTGTATAAATACCCATTTAAGGAACAGCTTTTAATCTATGCCCAAAGACCGGATGCAACCGCCTGTGCTTCCATAGAGATATGGAATGAAAAGATGCACTGCTGGGTAAACAAAGGTGCAAAGGGCATTGCACTGATTGATGAGGACAGTTTTTCCGGTTTGAAATATGTCTTTGATATTTCAGATGTGCATAAGGCAAGAAGAATCGGACAATTCCCTAACATTTGGGAAATGCGTGAGGAACACATGGAAGCGGTGATTTCCCGTTTGGAAAAAACTTATGGGGACACCGACAGGGAAGCCGGGTTTGTGGGACGTATCCGGGAGATTGCCGGACGGATTGCAGAGGACTGTTATAAAGAGCTTGCTTCGGATATGGAATACTTAAAGGAAGGGAGCTTTCTGGAGAAACTGGACGAGCTGAACGTGGAAGTAAGGATACGGGAAACCCTTGCCGACAGCATTGCCTATACCGTTTTAAAGCGGTGTGGCATGGAGGAGAGTGAGCTTGCCGAGGAAATAAATTTCCCTTATATCCATGAGTTTAACACAGTGGAAACGCTGTCACAGCTTGGCAGTAATGTGTCTGATTTATCCAAGCCAATCCTTATGGAAATTGGAAAAGCAATCGGAGCGTATGACAGGCAGATTGCCCAAAATCGGGAAGAAACGAGAGTAGGCAGGGAACATATCGACACCCTTGAGAAAAATATCGAAAAAGAACTTGCAAATGCATCTGAAGCAGACTATAATGCGTTAAAGCGTGAAAGCGAAAGCCAAGACGAACAATCTATCACACAGACCGGAGAAATCGGGGAAAGGAGCAAATATGATGAATCTGACATACGAGAAGAACGGGGATTATCAGATACCGATGGTAGCAATGGACGAACAGCCGAAGGAGGTACTGACAAAGTACGGACTGATGAGGAAGAAGTTCTTACAGGAGCACAAGAACGGAGTATATACGGGACTTCTTCTGAGCGGGAAGCTGAAGGAACACTTGTTGATGATACAGGAGCAGGCAGAGGAGAGAATGGAGCTTCTGACCAGACAGATGAAGGAGAGAGAGGGGATAACGGAGCTGATGAAAGCAGAGAATCAGATGCTCTGGGTAGCGAAGATGAACAGCATCGTATATTCGGCAGAGGAGATCGTGATGACGGAACTGATCTACAGTTAAA
>NC_021018.1:800848-810166 GCF_000210595.1 Coprococcus sp. ART55/1
GAACCTATCAGCAGTTAAGCCTGTTTCCGAGCTTTGAGGAACAGGTCGGCACAATCGCAGCAGCGGAAGCAAGTATTCAATATACCATGCCCGCTGCTTTTTCTTTGCCACAGGAGCAGATTGACAGTATCTTGCGTAGTGGCGGCGGTAGGGATAACAGCAGAAAGCGTATCTATGCCAAGTATCAGCAGGGTAAGACACCGGAAGAAATGGCAGAATTTTTGAAGAACGAGTATAAGACTACCGGAAAAGGGTTTGAGTTTGACGGAAATCCTGTTTCACTGTGGTTTGATGAAATGGGTATGCGTATCGGTTACGGTACATCGGCAAAGGAAAATACCCTTGCAGTGATGGGCTGGAGCGAAGTGGAGAGCCATATCCGTGTTATGGTGGAGAATGGTACTTATATGAGTGCCAATGAAGTATTCCTTGTGGATGTGGTGGAGCGTGAGAGAATTGCTACGGACATTAACAATTTCTTCCGTGATGGTATATCGGAAATGCCGGAGAGTCTGGAGCTTAAATTTTCTAACTACCCAGCAAGCATGGAAAGGCTATGCGAGCTTTTATCCACCACTGAGGGCAGAGAACTGATTAAGGATGAGCTTGAACAGGCAAAGGCACAGCTTGACAGCGGAGAAAAGCAGATTAAATGGCGGTATGTGAAAAGACCGGATTATTTATTAGAACAGCTTGCGGATTTAGGTGTGGAAAAGAAAGAATTTCCGACACCTGATACGGTGGAAGTAAGGAATGAGGACTTTATCACACAGGACGAGATTGATTACAGGCTGACAGGTGGAAGCGGCTTTGAACATGGAAAATTCCGTATCTATGAGTATTTCATGGAAGGGCATGACAAGAAAGACAACATTGCTTTTCTGAAGAATGAATATGGTATGGGTGGCAGCTCCCACGCACTTCCAGGAAGTGACAGAGCGCACGAGGATCACGATGCCAAAGGTATCCGTCTGGAGAAAGGTAACTATGGCAGTCCTTACGCAAAGGTGCTTTTAAACTGGAATGTAGTGGAGAAACGTATCCGGGAGCTTGTGCAGGCAGATAAATACCTTTCGCCGGAGAGAAAGGAAGCCTATGCACAGTATAAACAGGAACAGGCAGAGAAAGCCATGCGAAAAGAACAGGAGAAGTTGGAGCATGGTGTAACCAATCAGGAATTAGATAGAGAAACAGGAACTGTTGCTGAAGGAGAACCAACAGCACCGGAAACCGGGAAAGCAGACATAGATCAGTTAAATGAAAGGCTGTCTGAAATGTCGGCTGTGGTTAAAATCTGCGGAGCATTAGACCGGAAAGATGTGGTTGGATGGAACGAGGAAACACAGGCAGTCACGATTGCTGACGATGAGCGCACTTTAAAAGGAAAAGAGGTCTATGATTTCCTTTTTGCAGAAGCGGCAGATTATGTAATGATGCAGACAATCAGCGGCGAAACAGAAAAAGCTCTGGAGATGGACGGACTGTTAAAGGATGCCGGACAGTATGCGTCACGTTATGAGGGCGAGCCTTCCATAGAGCAGAAAGAAGAACCGCCTTTGACTGCGGATGATGTTCAAAACCTTGTATTGATAGACCGGGAATATATCAGAGGTACACGAACAACAGTCTATGATTTTGAGTGTGATATTCGTGGGGAACATGATAAGTTGCAATATACGCTTGAGTACCATGATGACGGAGAAGGCTTTACCATTCATACGGAGAAGGATGATATATGGGAACGTATGCCGGAGCCTGAACTGGCACGATTGGAGGGCATTCTTGGCAGGGAAGCATTATATTTTAAGTACCATGATAAAATAGCCGGGGCAAAGAGCCTTGAGGACATGGAGGAGATTCGCTTCATTATTATGGAAGAAGAATCTCCTTATTTTTCTGCTGTTTCCCAAAGAGTATGGGGTGAATATGAACAGAAAAATAAAGAATTGTCCAATCCTATGCAAGAAAGTGAAGTGATTGCCGAACCGGAGCCACAGAATGAAGCAGAAGCGCCAAAGGAACAGCCGCCGATTGACAAATCGGGTGCAGTCAACTTCCGTATTGCTCCGGAAACAGAGGAAAGTGCCGGAAAAGGGTTTGCGGTAAAAGAAAAATTCCGTCAGAACGTGGAAGCAATCAGAACGCTTGAAAAGATTGAGGGAGAAAACCGTATTGCCACACGGTCAGAACAGGAGATTTTAGCAAAATATGTAGGCTGGGGCGGTCTTGCTGATGCCTTTGATGAAACCAAAGCGAATTGGGCAAGTGAATATCAGGAATTAAAGAGTCTGTTGTCAGCCGAAGAATACGATTCAGCAAGGGAAAGTACCTTAAATGCCCACTACACAAGCCCTGTTATCATCAAGGCGATTTATGATGCGATGGAACGAATGGGCTTTTCCAAAGGCAACATCTTGGAGCCGGCAATGGGTATCGGCAACTTTTTCGGTATGCTGCCGGAGAATATGCAGGAGAGCAGGCTTTATGGTGTGGAGCTGGACGGAATTACCGGAAGAATCGCAAGGCAGCTTTACCCGAATGCCGATGTGAAGATCACAGGCTTTGAAAAGACAGACTATCCAAACGATTTCTTTGATGTTGCAATCGGAAATGTGCCTTTCGGTCAATACAAGGTGGCAGACAGAGCCTATGATAAGCATACCTTTCTCATACACGATTATTTTTTCGCCAAAGCCTTAGATAAGGTCAGACCGGGCGGCGTAGTGGCATTTGTCACCTCAAAGGGAACAATGGATAAGAAAAGTCCGGAAGTCAGAAAGTACCTTGCGCAGAGAGCGGAGCTTCTTGGAGCGATCAGGCTTCCCAACACAGCCTTTAAGGAAAATGCAGGGACGGAGGTCACTTCGGACATTCTTTTCTTAAAGAAGCGTGACAGGGTAATCTACACCCTGCCGGATTGGGTGCATCTTTGTGAAAATGAAGATGGCATAGCCATGAACCAGTATTTTGCAGACCACCCGGAAATGATCATGGGAAAAATGGAAATGGTCAGCGGGCAGTTTGGCATGGAAGCTACCTGCACACCGAATACCACCATTTCATTATCCAAGCAGCTTGAAAAGGCTATATCCCATATCGAGGGCAGCATTGACGGGGTAGAGTTCGATGAGCTTGACGATGAGCTGGCAAGAGAAGCAGTCCCCGCCGATCCAGGCGTGAAGAATTACAGTTACACGATCGTGGACGAGAGGGTGTATTACCGGGAAAATTCCATTATGAAGCCTGTGGACGTATCAGAAACGATGGAGCAGCGTATGAAAGGCATGGTGCAGATTCGTGACTGTACACAGGAGCTGATTGACTATCAGTTGAATGAATATCCGGAAGATATGATTAAGAGCAAGCAGGCAGAGCTTAATGAGCTGTATGATGCGTTTTCCAAGAAATACGGTCTAATCAATTCACAGACCAATAAGAGAGCGTTTAATCAGGACTCAAGTTATTGTCTGCTTTGTTCATTGGAGAAATTAGACGATGAGGGCAACTTCAAAGGCAAGGCTGATATGTTTTCCAAGCGAACCATTAAAAAAGCAGAAGTTGTTACAAGTGTGGATACCGCAAGTGAAGCACTGGCGGTGTCATTAGGGGAAAAGGCAAGGGTAGACCTAGCCTATATGTCGGAGCTTATGGGAAAAAGCGAGGAAGATGTGGCAAAGGAACTTGCCGGAATTATTTTCCAGAATCCGGTCACAGAAAAGTGGGAAACCGCAGACGAGTATTTAAGCGGCAATGTCAGGGAAAAGCTGGCAACCGCAAGGATATTTGCAGAGAACCGTCCGGAGTTTGCAATCAATGTCACAGCCCTTGAGGGCGTTCAGCCAAAGGAGCTTGATGCAAGCGAGATTGAGGTGCGTATCGGTGCCACATGGATTGAGCCTAAGTACATCGAGGATTTCATGCGGGAAACCTTTGAAACACCAGATTACCTCTTTGACCGCAACTTTGTCTGGGTGCAGTATTCCGATGTGACAGGACAGTGGAACGTAAAGGGCAAAAATGCGGATTGTGGCAATTCACTTGTCAATATGACCTACGGAACGAGCCGGGCAAATGCCTACCGTATTCTGGAGGATTCCTTAAACCTTCGTGATACCCGTATTTTTGATACGATAGAGGAAGATGGAAAGGAAAAGAGAGTTCTTAACAAAAAGGAAACCACGCTTGCCAGCCAGAAACAGGAAGCCATAAGGGAAGCCTTTAAGGACTGGGTATTTCGTGATCCGGAGCGCAGACAGACCTTGTGTGCCAAGTACAATGAGCTTTTCAATTCCACCAGACCGAGAGAGTATGACGGTTCACATCTGAAGTTTCCGGGCATGACACCGGATATTACATTAAGACCGCATCAGCTAAATGCGGTGGCACATCAGCTTTACGGAGATAATACCCTGCTTGCCCATTGTGTGGGTGCAGGTAAGACCTTTGAAATGATTGCTGCAGCAATGGAGAGCAAGGGGTTAGGGCTTTGCCAAAAGAGCTTATTTGTCGTACCGAACCACTTAATTGAGCAGTGGGCGAGTGATTTCCTTCGCCTGTATCCGGGTGCCAATATTTTAGCTGCCACAAAAAAAGATTTTGAACCTGCCAACCGTAAGAAATTCTGTTCCCGTATTGCAACCGGGGATTATGATGCGGTCATTATCGGGCATACGCAGTTTGAGAAGATACCGCTTTCAACGGAAAGACAGGCTGCCATGATCGAGCGGCAGATAACGGAAATAGAAATGGCAATCGAAGCGGTCAAGGCGGAAAAGGGCGAGCGTTACACTATCAAACAGATGGAAAAGACAAAAAAATCTTTAAGCGCAAGACTGAGCCGATTGAACGATACTTCCCGTAAGGACAACGTAGTAACCTTTGAACAGCTTGGCGTTGACAGGCTGTTTGTAGATGAGAGCCACAATTATAAGAACCTTTTCTTATACACTAAGATGCGGAACGTGACGGGCATTGCACAGACAGAAGCACAGAAGTCCTCGGATATGTTTGCAAAGTGTCAGTACATGGACGAGCTGACAGGCGGCAAGGGTATTACCTTTGCAACCGGTACGCCGATTTCCAACAGTATGACGGAGCTTTATACGAATATGCGCTATCTGCAATACAATACACTTCAGAAGCTCGGTCTTGGCAATTTCGACAGTTGGGCGGCTACTTTCGGAGAAACGCAGACCGCCATAGAGCTTGCACCGGAGGGCTATACTTTAGTAGGACGATAAATAATGCGTTCCTAAATTGAAAATAGGTTATCAAAGTCGGTTTCAGAACTTCAAAAATTTTTTTGATTTTTTTGAAAAACAGTTCCGCTTTGTACCCCTATTTTCTCCTATTAGCAGAGGGAGTAATTCCTGTAATGCTAAATCAGATTACATAAAGAAAGGAGGATAAGAGAATGTCAAGGACTTCAAAGATTACAGCACTCTATGAGCGTTTATCAAGAGATGATGACCTCAATGGTGAGTCAAATTCAATAACCAACCAAAAGAAATACTTGGAAGATTATGCTCGCAGAAATGGGTTCACGAATATTCGCCATTTTACTGACGATGGTTTTTCGGGTGTGAATTTCAATCGCCCGAGTTTTCAAGAGTTGATTAAAGAAGTAGAAGCAGGAAATGTCGCAACGATTATCGTTAAGGATATGAGCCGATTGGGGCGAAACTATCTGCAAGTCGGATTTTATACGGAAATTCTGTTTCCGCAGAAAGATGTCCGTTTTCTTGCAATCAATAACAGCATTGACAGCAACAATGCTTCGGATAATGACTTTGCCCCGTTTTTGAATATAATGAACGAATGGTACGCCAAAGACACAAGCAATAAAATCAAGGCTGTGTTTGATGCCCGTATGAAAGACGGAAAGCGTTGTAGCGGTTCTATTCCCTATGGATATAACCGACTGGCAACCGATAAACAAACGCTTGTCGTTGACCCTGTGGCTTCCGAGGTGGTAAAGCGTATCTTTCTGCTTGCCAACGAGGGCAAAAGTCCGAGAGCAATCGCTGAATTTCTTACCGAAGAAAAAGTTTTAATTCCGGCAGCACACGCAAAGGAATATCACCCCGAGCAGTATAACGGAATGAAGTTTACAGACCCGTATCTTTGGGGAATGTCAACCATAAGAACAATTTTAAGCAGACAGGAATATCTCGGTCATACTGTTTTGCGTAAATCGGTCAGCACCAATTTCAAGCTGCACAAAAGGAAGAATACCGATGAAGATGAACAGTATGTGTTTTACAATACGCACGAGCCTATCATCTCGCAGGAACTTTGGGACAGCGTTCAGAAACGAAAGAAACGAGCGAACAGGACAGCAGCCAAAGGTACGCATAGCAATCGTTTAAGCGGTTATCTGTACTGTGCGGATTGTGGCAGAAGAATGACCCTGCAAACGCATTACAGTAAAAAAGACCGTTCTGTGCAGTATTCTTACCGTTGCGGTGGGTATGCAAGCAGAGTAAACGCTTGTACTGCCCATTCGATTAGTGCTGATAATGTTGAAGCCTTGATATTATCGGCAGTCAAACGATTATCAAAATTTGTTCTGAATGACGAAGAAGCCTTTGCAAAGGAACTTCAAGCATTGTGGAACGAAAAGCAGACAGAAAAGCCAAAGCAGAATAAATCAGAATTGCACCGTTTTCAGAAACGATACGATGAACTTTCCAAACTCAGTCGTGGCTTGTATGAAAATCTTGTTTCGGGATTACTGCCCGAAAGACAGTACAAGCAACTGATGAAGCAGTATGATGATGAGCAGGCAGAACTGGAAACGAAGATTGAGGAAATGCAACAGGAACTGACCGAAGAAAAGACAAATACGGTTGATATTAAGCATTTCATTTCCTTGATACGCAAGTGCAAAGAGCCGACAGAAATATCCGATTTGATGTTTGCCGAACTCATTGACAAGATTGTGGTTTATGAAGCAGAGGGAGTGGGAAAAGCAAGGACACAAAAGGTTGATATTTATTTCAACTATGTCGGGCAGGTCGATATTGCCTATACGGAAGAAGAACTTGCTGAAATAAAGGCACAGGAAGAACAGATAGAAGCGGAACGATTGGCAAAACAGCGTGAGCGTGAAAAAGCCTACCGAGAGAAGCGAAAGGCGAAAGAACTCGCTGAAAACGGTGGAGAAATCGTCAAGACAAAGGTATGTCCTCATTGCCAAAAAGAATTTATCCCTACAAGCAACCGACAGATTTTCTGTTCAAAGGACTGTTGCTATCAGGCAAGGCAGGACAAGACAAAAGCCGACAGAGAAGCAGAAAAAGGAAATCATTATTATCGTCAGCGTGTATGTGCTGTGTGTGGCAGTACCTACTGGCCTACACACAGTCAGCAGAAATTATGTTCTGAGGAATGTCAAAAGCAAAATCACAACGAGAAATCTTTGGAATTTTATCACAAGAAGCAAAAGGAGAAGTCAAAATGCAAAGATTTATTACAGACAAAAGAACTGGTATCCAGTACGAACTCATCGGAGATTATTACTATCCCTGCTTAACAGTAGAAAACGAAGAACCGCCTATGCTCACAAAATACGGAAGAATGAGGGAAAGATATTTAAGAGAACACAAGAGAGTCTTATATTTCAATCTTCTTACAAGTGGAAAGTTATATGAACACCTTGCTGAAATTGATACTTCGGCGTGTAATATGGCGAAGTATCTGATAAAGGAAATGGCAAGAAAACAAGGTGTAACGGAACAACTGAAAGCAGAGGATATGATGAAATGGGTCGGATTGATGAATAATATCGGAGCCTGTGTAGACGAGATTGTATTGAACGATATTGTGTATTCCTAATAGCATACCAACCGAAAAGGAACTGCTGTCTTAACGGATGGCAGTTTTCTTTTTCGGCAAGTATTCAAGAAGTTATTAAGTCGTGAGTGTAATGGAAGTGGTAGAAAAGTATAACGCAAACAGGTATAAACCCCGTATCTGATATGCCATTCCCTTATATATGGTTGTAACTTTTGTATGAACGCTATTGACAAGAAAACTTGGTATGAGTATAATTAAGGTGTGCAAAGAAAACTTGGAACGGAGGTATTCTTATGAAAAAGGAAGAAATCTTAAACGCAAGTAGAAAAGAACATCAAAATAAAGACTTGGCTGAAATGGAAATGATATATCGAGCAGGAAGTCACGCAAGTAGAGTGGGGGCTTTGGTGTGTTGTCTGCTTTCTTTGCTATCTTCTATGCTTGCCCATACTATGATTTACAGTCCTTGGGTTATATATTTCAGTATTCTTGCGACACAATGGTTAGTTCGCTTTATCAAAATGAAACGAAGGAGTGATTTGCTATTGACCATTATGTTTTTCATTCTTTCCGTTTTGGCATTTGTTGGATTTGTTCGCCAAATTTTAGAGGTGAGCATATGAAAGAGCAATTACATTTGAAAAATCACTTAAAGGAAGTTCGTACAGCGGCAAATCTTTCTCAAACACAGCTTGCAGAAATGGTAGGAGTTTCAAGAAATACCATTAGTTCTATTGAAACTGGACAGTTCAACCCAACAGCAAAGTTGGCATTGATTTTATGTATTGCTTTAGACAAGAAATTTGAAGAACTGTTCTATTTTTAGGAGGTAATTATGGAGAACATTATGTTGTTGATTTTAGGAGTGTTCATATCTGTTATGGGAATTGTAAATATCAAAGGCAATATCAGTACAATTCATTCTTACAATAGGCGAAAAGTAAAAGAAGAAGATATACCAAAGTATGGAAAAGCCGTTGGAACAGGAACACTGATTATCGGAATATCTTTGGTGTTAGGTTTTATAGTTTCATTTTGGAGTGAAGAGATTATGGGATTTATTATTCTTCCAGCAGTTATTGTCGGATTAGGCTTTATGTTGTATGGACAAATTAAATACAATAAAGGGATTTTTTAAGCAAAGGAAACTTTGAATTTTCCGAATTTTTTAATACATTTTTGAACTGAAAAACTTGATTGAAACCGTTGGTTGACACATTTCCAAGCATAGGTGGTGGTAATGCAACTATAAAAAATGCTATGATTTTGTCAAAAGGAAAGGAGAACTGACAATGAATATAGCAGACAGAATACAATATTTACGAAAACAAAAAGGATATTCGCAGGAGGAACTTGCTGATAAGGTTGGTGTATCAAGACAGGCTGTATCAAAATGGGAAAGTGAACAAAGCACACCCGATTTAGAAAAAGTAATCGCTATGAGCGAACTTTTTGAAGTCACAACGGATTATATTCTTAAAGGAATAGAACCAGTATCAACAACGAATAGAAAGACTGTTA
>NC_021018.1:810363-827576 GCF_000210595.1 Coprococcus sp. ART55/1
TGATTATTTTAGCAGGCGGCGTAGTTGGTTTAGGAATGGCTCTAATTGTTCAGGTAATCGGCAGTATAGTTTCAAACAAGAAACAATAATAAAAGTGAAACTTTCAGTTTTACGCAGATAATCAACAATCTATTAGAACGCAGAAAACATCGTAGAAATACGGTGTTTTTTGTTGCCCCAAACCCTACAATTTCATACATAACCACAGGTTAGTACAAATACCTTGTGTGATTTTTAGAAAGGCTTAGAAAGGCAATTTTGCCCGATTTTCGCCCCGAGAAATGACAGAAACAAGGCTCTGAGTATCTTCCCTGTGGTTTTTTTGTTTTCAGACGGAAAGGAGGATTGATATGCCGAGAATGAGTAAGAAACGGAAACAAGAGTGGGCGTTGTTTCTGAATGAAAGAAATCGCATTACCTACAACGACCTTTGCAGAAAATGCAGTAATGACTGCAAGCAGAGTTTCCGCTGTATCGTGGTGTATTGCCCGAAGTATTTATCAAAAAGGAGAACGAAGAACAATGATGAAAATGGAAAATGAAATAAATGTAACTGTACCTCTTGAAGTTGTAAAGGCAAGTGAGATTGAACCGAAAGAAGTGAAATGGCTGTGGTATCCGTATATTCCGTTCGGCAAGGTTACGCTCTTGCAGGGCGATCCTGGCGATGGGAAAAGCAAGTTAATGCTTTCCATAGCCGCCCTGCTCTCAAAAGGAGAAGCCTTGCCCTTTACCGATGAAGAAGTTGAACCTATGACTATCATCTATCAGACAACGGAAGATGATGCAGACGATACGGTAGTACCCCGTTTTAATTCTGCCGGTGGGAACGGAGAAAACCTTATCTTCATCAAGGAAGATGAAAAATCTTTATCCTTTGGGGATAACCGTATTGCTGAAGCAATCGAAAAGTACCACGCAAAACTTTTAATTCTTGACCCGATGAGTTCCTATATCGGAGAGAACTGCTCAATGAACAATGCCAACGAAACACGAGCAGAGTTTAATTATCTGATAGCGGTTGCAAAGAATACTGGCTGTGCCATTGTGATTATCGCTCATATGAACAAGATGAGAGATACGAACCCACTTTATCGCACCAACGGTTCGATTGATATTGCGGGTGCTGCAAGAAGTATTCTTGCAATCACACGCACACCGAACAAAGAAGCTCCAGCGGAAAGATATATGGTGCAAGTGAAATCCAACCTTGCCCCGACAGGCTCGGCAATTCTCTTTGAGGTGGCAGAAAAGGGCGTGGACTTTATCTCTGAAATGGAAATGACAGCAGAAGAAGCGTTCCAGTCCCTTGCCCCTAAAATGGGCAGACCGAACGACAAGGAAATCAAGGCGAAAGAATTTCTTTTAGAAATGCTGAAAGACGGAGAAATGCTTTCTTCGGATTGTGAAGAAAGACTTGAAGCCGCAGGGTTCAAGAAATCGACCATCAAAAAGGCAAAGAAGAAAGCAGGCGTTATCTCACGAAAACGAGGCTTTCTGTGGTACTGGTCTTTGCCGATGGGCGATATACCGAGAGAATAAAAGCAGGCTGTCTGATGATTGGACAGTCTGTTTTTATGATTGAGGTATCAAAAGGAGGTCAAGGGGGAACTCCCTTGCCCACGACATCTTTGCAGACGAAGTCTGAAAGTGTCATAGTGGGTTACACACATTCAAAGAATGTTGTGTAATGGCTTCGCCTCCTGCTGAGAAAGGAGAGCAAAATGGCAAAAACCAACAAGGCAGATATGAGTTGTGCAAGGGTAAAACAATACACCGCTTCTGATGTGAGCAAGGCGGAAAGGCACAACGAACGCAAGAATGAAACTTACGAAAATATGAATGTGATTGTGGAGCGAATACCCTTTAATGTGCATTTCAAAAAAACGACTGCCCCGACCTATATGGAACAGTTAAAGCAGATGGAAACAGACGGGCAGGTGTCGCTTCGTGGGTTGAGGAAAGACGCAACGCTGTTTGATGAAATTGTGATTGATGTGAACACGATGTACTTTGAGCGTAATGGTGGCTATGAATACGCAAAGCAGTTTTATGAAGAAGCCTATCATTTCATCGAAGAAAAATTCGGTGCTGACAATGTTATATCGGCAGTAATGCACGCTGATGAAATCAATATAGCAGCCAGTGAGGAACTTGGAAAAGAGGTTTACCATTATCATCTTCACGCTATGGTTCTGCCAGTGGTGGAGAAAGAAATCTTATGGAGTAAGCGTTGTAAAGACCCCGAACTGCGAGGAACAGTCAAGGAAGTTGTTAATCAGATTAGCCATTCAAAGAAATGGAAATCGGATATTCCGCTGGCCGATGAAAAAGGAAATCCGTTGCTAAGAAAGAACGGTAAGCCGATGTTCCGAGCGTCGTACAGCATACTGCAAGACGAATTGTTTAACTATATGACGGAACAAGGATTCAAAGGCTTTCAGCGTGGCGAATACGGAAGTACAGCAGAGCATTTAACTTCCCTGCAATATCAAATCCAACAGGACAAAGAGCGATTGGAGAGGTTGCAGAAGCGTATTCAGAAAGAGCAAGTTAAGTATGAGCCTGCCCGTCATATTTCCAAAACCTTAAATGAGATTGACAGTATGGGGCAGAAAACAATCACAGGTAAAATGGCAATCTCCAAAGAGGATTATTCTCAACTGACTGCCCTTGCCAAAGAGGGTATTACCAGTCGTGCGGAAATCAAAAAATTTGAGCAGAGTGCCACTTATTACCGACAGAAATATATGGACAGTGCAAACGCATTGGAACGAATGAAAACCAAATACAACGAACTGAAAGAAAAGTGCAGACCTTTTCTTGAAGCGTTAGAGCATTTCCCCGAAGTTGCCAAACTTTTTACCGAAAAAGTAAGGCAACTTTTTTCTTTGCGAGAAGCACAGTTACAAGCCGAAAAAGAAGCAAGGGAAAAAGCAAGACAGGAGCGTATCAAGGAACGCAGAAACAAGCGTGGTATGGAAAGATAACCATTTCCATTATACTCACGACTTAATGACTTCTTGATATGTTCTGATGAAACAGATGTATTTGTGGGGTGTTCCAAAGGGAATGCCCCACAGTCAATTTTGGAAAAGGAGAAACGGATTATATGAAAGAAAACACTTTATCTTATACAACACGAATAGGCAAAACAACTTTTATTGTCAATGTGAAGCAATCGGAAAGAGCAAAGAAGCCTTTGAATACGGTATTTCAAGAAATATGCAGACACGAGATGTTGGGAGATTTTTCAGCAGATAACTATTTGAATTTAGAAAATTTGCAAAAATCATCTTGACAAACTCGTTCCCGAAGGAACCGGATACCGGGCAAAGACAAGGTTTGCAAAGTTCTTCAATCTGCCGGAGCTGATTTCACTTTTCAAGGAAAGTGCGGATATTCAGACACCGGATATGCTAAAGCTGCCTGTACCGGAAGCAGAGTACGAAAATGTGGTGTTGAAACCGAGCGAATACCAGAAAGAAATGGTACAGTCCCTTGCGGATCGTGCGGAGGCTGTTCGTGATAGGAATGTAGAGCCACACGTTGACAATATGCTCAAAATCACCAATGACGGAAGAAAACTGGCATTAGACCAGCGTTTAATCAACGATATGCTTCCCGATGAGGATAATTCCAAAGCCACCACCTGTGTGGACAAGGCATGTGAGATATGGGAAGAAACAAAGGAACAGAAGTCAGCACAGCTTATCTTCTGTGACTTATCGACACCGAAAGGAGATGGTACATTCAATGTTTATGAGGACATTCGGGGCAAACTGATAGAAAAGGGTGTCCCACCGGAAGAAATCGCATTTATCCATGATGCCAATACGGAGAAAAGAAAAGCGGAGCTGTTTGCAAAGGTAAGAAGCGGACAGGTTCGTTTTTTATTGGGTTCTACTGCCAAAATGGGAGCCGGAACCAACGTACAGGACAGACTGATTGCATTACACCATTTAGATGTGCCCTGGCGTCCGTCTGATGTAGGACGGATTTTGCGGACATTCAAAATAAAAAAGAATGTGGAGGTAACAGACAATGGCAAAGACAATTTTTGAGGAAATGGGCGGCAAATACGAAAGGCAAGGCGATTATTTAATACCGTGCTTAACTGTACCCGCCGAAGAAGAACAGCCGATAGGCATCTGGGGACAGCGGCATTTGGATTATCTGAAGCATCACTGCAAAGTTACATACACCAATCTTCTTACAAGCGGCAGACTTAACGCTTACCTTGCCGACATTGACAGACAGGCACAGGAACGCTTTGAAAGGCTCATAGAGGGTATGAAACAGGCACAGGGCATAACGGAACAGCTAAAGGCAGAAAACGCCTTAGAATGGACAGGATGCCTCAATAACATAAGGGCTTGTGCGAGGGAGATTGTGGAAAAGGAAATTATTTTTGCATAAACAGATGATTAGTGGCAGGGGGAAATCCTGCCGCTTTTTCTGCTTTAGTTTGTCAGCTTGACAAATAAAGGGTTAAGGAATATAATTAGATTCAGTATTATACAAGGAGTTAATAAATATGCGGCAAGGTATTCTTAAATAAACTGTCAATTTGATAGTGGGAACAAAAAGTAGCAGTCCCGTTTCACTTTTAATATGGGGCTTAGTTTTTTGTACCCAGTTTAAGAATACTTTTATCATGTAATTTTATATGCCCGAAAACATATAAGTGTTTTGGGGCTATTGGAGTTATTTACCCAGTGATAGGAGTATTTATCACTGGGTATTTTTATGCCCTTTTTTGGGTGTTGATAGGAGGAAAATCACATGAAAATAATTAACTTAGGCATTCTGGCTCACGTTGACGCAGGAAAGACAACATTAACGGAGAGTTTATTGTATACCAGTGGTGCAATTGCAGAACCAGGGAGCGTAGATAAAGGCACAACAAGGACAGATACAATGAATTTGGAGCGTCAAAGGGGAATCACTATCCAGACAGCAGTGACATCTTTTCAGTGGGAGGATGTAAAAGTCAACATTATAGATACGCCAGGCCATATGGATTTTTTGGCGGAAGTATACCGTTCTTTATCCGTATTAGACGGAGCAGTATTATTAGTTTCTGCAAAGGATGGCATACAGGCACAGACCCGTATACTGTTTCATGCACTACAGACAATGAAGATTCCGACAATTTTTTTCATCAATAAAATTGACCAAGAGGGGATTGATTTGCCAATGGTATATCAAGAAATGAAAGCAAAGCTTTCTTCGGAAATTATAGTGAAGCAAAAGGTTGGGCAGCATCCCCATATAAATGTAACGGACAATGACGATATGGAACAGTGGGATGCGGTAATTATGGGAAACGATGAACTATTAGAGAAATATATGTCAGGGAAACCGTTTAAAATGTCAGAACTGGAACAGGAAGAAAACAGGAGATTCCAAAACGGAACGTTATTTCCCGTTTATCACGGAAGTGCTAAAAACAATCTGGGGATTCGGCAGCTTATAGAAGTGATTGCCAGTAAGTTTTATTCATCAACGCCTGAAGGTCAATCTGAACTATGCGGGCAGGTTTTTAAGATTGAATATTCAGAGAAAAGGCGGCGTTTTGTTTATGTGCGTATATATAGCGGAACATTGCATTTGAGGGATGTTATTAAAATATCTGAAAAAGAGAAAATAAAAATCACAGAGATGTGTGTTCCGACAAACGGTGAATTATATTCATCCGATACAGCCTGCTCTGGTGATATTGTAATTTTACCAAATGATGTTTTGCAGCTAAACAGTATTTTGGGGAACGAAATGCTGTTGCCGCAGAGAAAATTTATTGAAAATCCTCTCCCTATGCTCCAAACAACGATTGCAGTAAAGAAATCTGAACAGCGGGAAATATTGCTTGGGGCACTTACAGAAATTTCAGATGGCGACCCTCTTTTAAAATATTATGTGGATACTACAACGCATGAGATTATACTTTCTTTTTTGGGGAATGTGCAGATGGAAGTCATTTGTGCCATCCTTGAGGAAAAATACCATGTGGAGGCAGAAATAAAAGAGCCTACTGTTATATATATGGAAAGACCGCTTAGAAAAGCAGAATATACCATCCACATAGAAGTCCCGCCAAATCCTTTCTGGGCTTCTGTCGGGTTGTCCATAGAGCCGCTCCCTATTGGAAGCGGAGTGCAGTATGAAAGCAGAGTTTCACTTGGATATTTAAACCAATCGTTCCAAAATGCGGTTATGGAGGGGGTTCTTTATGGCTGCGAGCAGGGGCTGTATGGATGGAAAGTGACAGACTGTAAAATCTGTTTTGAATATGGATTGTATTATAGTCCTGTAAGTACCCCCGCAGACTTTCGGCTGCTTTCCCCTATCGTATTGGAGCAGGCTTTAAAAAAAGCAGGGACAGAACTATTAGAGCCATATCTCCACTTTGAAATTTATGCACCGCAGGAATATCTCTCACGGGCGTATCATGATGCCCCAAGGTATTGTGCAGATATTGTAAGTACTCAGGTAAAGAATGACGAGGTCATTCTGAAAGGAGAAATCCCTGCCAGATGTATTCAAGAATACAGGAACGATTTAACTTATTTCACAAATGGGCAGGGAGTCTGCTTGACAGAGTTAAAAGGATACCAGCCAGCTATTGGTAAATTTATTTGCCAACCCCGCCGCCCGAATAGCCGTATAGATAAGGTTCGGCATATGTTCCACAAGTTAGCTTAACAGCTTGCAAAAGTCATATAAAATGAGATTTGAAAGGATTAGAGACTAATTATGATGAAATGCGAATGGATATTGTGTCCTGTTTGTGGGAGCAAAACCCGTAATAAAATTAGGAAGGACACTGTTTTGGAGAATTATCCCCTTTATTGTCCAAAATGCAGACAAGAAAGCTTGATTAAAGTTGACAACTTGAAGATAACTGTCATCAAAGAGCCAGACGCTTAAGACGCAGAGCCGATGAAATTGTGGAACAATTCACGAATCATCGGCTCTTTTTGTTTCGTATTTGAAAGAACAAACTCACCAAATAAAAAAAACGATATTCGGGTGGGTTATTTTGTTATACCCTAAATTACCCTCTGAATTTGTTTTTAAATTTGGAGGGATTTTTTTATGTTCTTTTTTCGGGCGGTTATTCATCTGCTCATACGAAGTAAAATTTATCAATACATAGCATATCAGAGAATGGCAGGAAACCAGTTAAAAAAATTTCTGCCAGTGCAGCGGTACTTCTCACCTTGAAAGTGGAAGTACAATCTCCATACAACAGAATTTGTATTTCCCATAACCGTGAAGGTCACAGAGCCTTTGCGGTTTTTCTTTTGTCGTTTTTTGTTGGAAAGTGCCGCAGGGCTGTTTCTGGTGTGCGTTGCCGCTCCCCGCCTCTCCATCTGGATTTTTACATTTCAAAAATTCAGATTGGAGGTATTAGCGGTGAAATACGCACCAAGAAAAGTATATATCAAAGAAAGCGGCGGCTATGTGGAACTGTCCTATACGGATTTCTGCCGCCGCAGGCAAGCCGACAAGGGATATATGGACAAGCTGTTTATCCCCGTCCAAGGTTGTCTGCTTGAAGTCGTAAGGGAGCAATATGCGGACTTCTACCGTGACAGGGAGCGGTGGCGTTACCTGCAAAAATTAGATGCGAGGAACAGCCTGCTATCTCTGGACGGATTTACGGACAGCGAGGGGAATCCTCTGGACTTTATCGCTGATGAAGCGGCGGACATTGCGGAAACCGTTGTCAATGCTGTTATGGTGGACAGGCTGAAAGCCGCCCTGCCTTTGTTGTCGGATAGTGAGCAGGAGTTGATACAGGCAATCTTTTTTGACGGACTTTCCGAGCGTGAAGTCGGGGCGAGGTTAGGCATAACCCAGAGCGTTGTGAACAAACGCAAAGCCAGAATCCTAAGAAAACTAAGAAAGATAATAGAAAATTAAAATTTAAGGCGTTCAGCCCCCTTGTTTTTTCCTTTGGGAAAATGAGGGGGCTTTTCTCTGCCCTCTCAATCAATTCTGATTGGAGGAAGAAAGAATGGCATACAACCACGGACGGGAGGACAGGAAATGGCGTATCTGGAAAGAAGCGGAGGAAAAGCTGCTGCGTGAGTGCGGCGTTGATGAAGTGACCATTGAGCAGATACGCATAGCGGACAGGGCAGACTTCAATTCCAACAGGCGGTTTTACCGATGGACGAATGACGTTGCGGAATACCTTGAGGACATGGCAGACAGGGAGCGGCAAGCGGAGGTGAATACAGTTGCGGAGTTACTGGACGAGATTGAGAGCGAAAATCTCTATCAAGTATTAGTCACGGTGGACGGGCGTACCTTGAAAATCGTCCTGCTGAAAATGCAGGGGTATTCCACAAAGGAGATTGCCCCACTTGTGCATTTGACGACTGGTGCCATCTATGCGAGGTTAGACCATCTGCGGAAGAAGCTTCGGAAAATTTTGTAAGCGTCTAATACATCCCATTATTCTGCGGGCTACTGGGTGGGGAGTGGAATCTCCCCGCTTATTTTTGGCAGGAGGAAAACGGGATGGCATATAAAGCTAAGGCGTACACGCTTCGGGAGGAATCCACGGAAAGCGGTATAAGGTATTTTATCAGTTTTAAGGACGGGCAGGGGGAACACCACGAACTGGAAGTATCCGAGCAGTTATTCTTTGAATTTCGGCAGATGGAACGCAGGAACAGGAATCTTCTCCAATGGGACGAGCGGCACAGGGAGTTTTCGGAAGTATGGGACGAAACGCTGAACAGGCGGGCGTTAAAGCTGCCTAAGAGCATTGAGGAACAAATGATTGAAGCAGAACGGGCGGAACTGCTCTGTAAGGCGGTTGACAGACTGCCAGAGATACAAAGGCGACGTTTCCTGCTCTACTACGAGTATGAGTTCAATTTTTACCAAATCGCCGCTATGGAGCATTGCACCGCTTCTGCAATACAGAAATCCGTTGCTGTTGCAAAGAAGAAAGTAAAAGCGGAAATGAGGAAATATCTCCAACCATGACCGACACCGCCCGAAAAAGAAATCTGTTTTTTATTTGTGTGGGATTGGCGGTATTACATACTCTCACTTTTTTCGTGGGAGTAAATCTATTTTTAAGGAGGTCAACGCCTATGTGCAACAAAAACAAGATAACTGCCCGAAAGGAGGAAACCCATGCAGAAGTTACAGACAGTCAACGCCGAAACGCTCCTTTATGAGCCGCTTGAGAAGCCGTCCTTTGTGGTGGACAGCCTTATCCCCACAGGCTTGTCGCTGTTCTGCGGCTCACAGAAGATAGGCAAGAGCTGGCTCATGCTGAAGCTGTGCTTATGCGTGTCGCAGGGAATCCCCTTATGGGACATGACGACAATGGAGGGCGATGTGCTTTACCTCTGCCTTGAGGACACGTTCTGCCGCATACAGGACAGGCTGTTCCGTTTGACGGACGAAGCGAGCGGGCGGCTTCATTTTGCCGTGGCAAGCTGCAAGCTGTCAGACGGTCTTATCGTGCAGCTTGAGGATTATCTGAAAGACTATCCAGACAGCAGGCTCATTGTCATTGATACCTTGCAGAAAGTCCGTACAGCTTCAAAAGACAACGCCTATGCAAGCGACTATGGGGACATCTCCCTAATCAAAGATTTTGCCGACAGGCACTCTCTGGCGGTCATTGTCGTACACCACATCCGAAAGCAGAATGACAGCGATGTGTTCAACAAGGTGTCTGGGACGACAGGCTTAACGGGGAGTGCGGACGCTACCTTTGTTCTGGAAAAGGAGAAACGGGCATCTGACACCGCCAAGCTGTATGTAACGGGCAGGGACACGCCCTATCAGGAATACACGCTCCGTTTCCGTGATTGCAGTTGGGAACTTGTGGAGAGGAAAACGCAGGAGCAGCTTGCGAAAGAAACGATACCAGATGTCCTTTTTCGGTTGGTGGATTTTATGAGGGATAAGGAAGAATGGGCAGGCACGGCAACGGAGCTGTTAGCCGCTATGGGGGAAACGGAAACCATACCCACGGTGATTACGAAATGGCTGAATGAATATCACACCACATTTTTAAGCGAGAACCGTATCTGCTACCAGTACAGCCGCAGGAAAGACGGCAGGCAGATTGCCCTTGCAAGGAGGGCGGGTGACAGCGGTGACGGCGGTGACAGCGATATTGGGATACCCCCTGTTACTGTCATTGACGCTTAAAGCCATGTAAAGTTGGCGGCTCTGCCCTGCGGGTGACAGCGGTGACGGCAGTGACAGTGATTTTAGGATACCCTGCCGCTGTCATCCCTACGGGAGAACACCCCGCAAACGCAAAATGCAGGCGTGGGATTCACCCGCCCTTTTCGGGCGTGTAAAATCACCCCTGCGGTCAGAAAAATCTCTCCGATTTTTCCGACTGCGTTTACAGGGTGTAACACACTACACTTTGCCCTGCAAAGAGCCGTGTGCCAGACGTTCCCTCTGGACTCCCTTATGGCAGGTCTTACGCCCTGCTATCCTACGCCTTGCGGCTTCGGATAAAAGAACGGCGGCATGACGGTTACAGCTCTTGCGAGGGAGTATCCCAAAAACACCGTCACCATCGTCATGACCGTCATGCAGGGGATAAGGGTGACAGTTACGGCAATCGGCAGGGGGCATCCCAAAACTGCCGTCACCACCGTCACCGCTGTCACCCAAAGGGCAGTTACCCGCCGAAGAAAGGAAGATGATGGATTATGCCCTATGCAATCCTGCGTTTCCAGAAACGCAAAGCGGGCGGCGTTGCGGCTTGCGAACGCCACAACGAGCGGAAGAAAGAAGCCTACAAAAGCAACCCAGATATCGACATGGAACGCTCTAAAAATAACTATCATCTTGTCGCACCGCCAAAGTACACCTATAAGAAAGAGATTAACCGAAAGGTAGCCGAAGCAGGGTGCAGGACAAGGAAAGACAGCGTGATGATGGTGGAAACGCTCATCACGGCTTCACCAGAATTTATGAACCAGTTACCGCCCGAAGAACAGAAAGCGTATTTTACGATGGCTCTGGATTTCATTTCGGAGCGTGTCGGGGAGCAGAATATCCTCTCCGCAGTCGTCCACATGGACGAGAGAACGCCCCATATGCACCTCTGCTTTGTGCCGATTACACCAGACAATAAGCTGTCCGCCAAAACAATTTTAGGCAATCAAAAGAGCCTGTCGGAGTGGCAGACCGCCTACCATGAGCGGATGTCCTCACGTTGGAATCAGCTTGAGAGAGGTCAATCTTCGATGGAAACCAAGCGGAAACACGTCCCCACATGGCTCTATAAGTTGGGCGGCAGGCTTGATAAGCAGTATGGGGAAATCGTGTCTGCCCTGTCCGACATCAACGCCTTTAACGCAGGGAAAAAGCGTGACAAGGCTCTGGAACTGGTTGCCGCATGGCTGCCCGAAGTGGAGAAATTCTCTAAGGAAATCGGCAGACAGCAGGCGTATATCGACAGCTTAAAGGAGCAAATCGGGCAGGAAGCCGACTATGCAGGGCGTATGCGTGATGAAAAGTACGAGCAGGAATTAAAGGTGCAGAAAGCCAACCAGAGGATATTTGAATTGCAGAGAACCAACGAGCAGATGGGGCGGCTGCTCTCAAAGATACCGCCAGAAGTGTTGGAAGAATTACAGAGAACAGGCAGAAACAAATCAAGAGAAAGGTAAAAAGTGAATGAAGAAACAGGATTTTAAGGTGTTAAAGACCAAAGATTTATACCCGTTTCCCGACAATCCGTTTCATGTTGTGGAGGATGAAACGCTGTCAGAGTTAGCGGAAAGCATCAAGGAATTTGGCATTGTCACGCCGATAATCACACGCCCGAAAGAGGACGGGAACGGTTATGAAGTGATTGCGGGGCAGCGGCGTGTCCGTGCGTCCGAACTTGCAGGTATAAATACCGTGCCTGCATTTGTCCTGCCCTTAGACCGTGACCGAGCCATCATCACCCTTGTAGACAGTAATTTACAGCGTGAAAATATCCTGCCATCGGAGCGGGCGTTTGCCTACAGGATGAAATCCGAAGCCATGAAGCGGCAGGGTTTCCGCACAGACTTAACCTCGTCACAAGTTGTGACGAAGTTGCGGACGGACGACAAAGTGGCACAGGGCTTCGGCGTGGGCAGGATGACCGTCCAGCGTTTTATCCGCCTGACGGAACTGATACCGCCGATTTTGCAGATGGTGGACGAGGGGAAAATCGCCCTCACACCTGCGGTGGAACTGTCCTTTTTGAAGAAAGACGAGCAGGAAAATCTCTTTGCCACGATGGAGAGCGAAGAAGCAACGCCCTCACTCTCACAGGCACAGCGGATGAAAAGCATGAGCCAGAGCGGGCAGCTTGACATGGATATGATATTTTCCATTATGACGGAGGAAAAGGGAAACCAGAAAGAAACCTTGAAAATCAACACAAGCAAACTGAAAAAATACTTTCCGAAGGACACAACGCCGAAGCAGATGGAGGAAACCATCATCCGACTTCTGGAACGTGAGTTGCAGAGAAAACGGAGCAGGGACAGCCGCTAACCTTCTTTTTTCGGGAAGTAAATGCAGGAATTTGGAACAGAAGAAAGACAGAATTTTAAGGAGAATGAGGTAAGGAATGAAAGAAATCCAGTATGAGATTGTAAAGGAAATCGCCGTATTGTCTGCGAGTGACAGCGGCTACACAAAGGAAATCAATCTTATTTCATGGAACGGGAGAGAGCCGAAATATGACATCCGCAGCTTTTCCCCGAACCGTGAGAAGTGCGGAAAGGGTATCACGTTGAACGCTGATGAAGCAGCGGCACTCCTTGAAGCATTACAGAAAGAAGTAAACAGCGGGGATTGATGGTATCTGATTGACAGGGCGGGGCGTTTCCAGACGTTCTCCTGCCCTGTCTGGAAAGGAAGATTTAAGTATGGGCGAGGATAGGAAAACAACTGGAAGAAGAAAGCGTATTGTGCCAAAAGGGCAAGTACAAATGATTATCAGTCGAGAATATATCGGCACACAGACCGTTGCAGAAGCGTTTGTCCCGATTATCTCCGAGGATATTCGGAAGAAGATTGCCGAGGGCGACACCTTCGACAATGAGGGGCTGTCCGCTTAGAATGTACGCAATGGAACATGAAAACGTTAGGACAGATATGGAGGTTTTACAGTATGGCAGGAATAAGAACGGAGAACAAGATTTATGAAGTCGGCATTTACTGCCGCTTATCAAAGGACGATGGCACGGATAACGAGAGTGCGAGCATTGCGACACAAAAATCCATCCTCACGGATTATGTGAAAAGGCAGGGATGGCATTTAGCAAAAACGTATGTTGACGATGGCTACTCTGGAACAAATTTCCAAAGACCAAGTTTCCAGAATATGATTAAGGACATTGAAAACGGGCTGATAAACTGCGTGATTACAAAAGATTTATCCCGTCTGGGGAGGAACTATCTTGATTGTGGGTTATATCTGGAAGTCTTTTTCCCAGAGCATAACGTGAGGTATATAGCGGTCAATGACGGCGTGGACACCTTAAACAAATCCGCTATGGACATCACGCCTTTCCGCAACATCCTAAACGAAATGTATTCTGCCGATGTGTCAGTCAAGATAAAATCGGCGTACCGTGCGAGGTTTCAGCAGGGGAAATTCATGGGAACAACAGCCCCTTATGGCTATGTCAAAGACCCTGCCGACCACAACCATCTGCTGATAGATGACAAAGTTGCCCATGTGGTAAGGGAGATATTCGACCTTGCGTTAGCGGGCAACGGCATCGCCAAAATCCGCAAGCACATCAACAAACAGCATATCCTACGCCCTGCCGCTTATGCGGTGGAGCAAGGGGCAACAGGCTATGAGCGGTACTTTGAGGATAACGAGGAAAACCGTTATATTTGGAGCGAGAACAGCGTGAGGGGCATTTTAAGAAGCCCGATATATGCGGGCAACCTTGCAGGCTACAAGCGGATTGCAGCCAACATGAAAAGCAAGAAACGCCCCTCTAAGCTGCCCGAAGAATGGGAAGTGATACCAGACACCCATGAGGGGATAGTCACGCAGGAGGAATTTGACACCGTACAGCAGCTTATGACGAGCCGCAGGCGGGAGCAGAACGCAGGGGGATTTGAGAATATCTTTTCGGGCGTTATCAAGTGTGCGGACTGCGGCTATGCGATGCGGGCGGCGAGTGCCAACAGGAGGAAACGCCCCGACATCATCGACTGCGTACAATACACCTGCAATAATTATGGCAGATATGGCAATGTTATGTGTACCGCACACAGCATTGAAGCGAGGGACTTATTCAATGCCGTCCTTGCCGACATCAACCGCTTTGCGGATATGGCGGTCAATGATGAAAAGGCGGTCAGAGCCATAGAAAGGCGGCTCACGGAAACAGACCAGAGCAGGGCGAAATCATTAGAGAAAGAAAAGAAGAAGCTGAACAAACGCCTTGCGGAGCTTGACAGGCTGTTTTCCTCTCTCTATGAGGACAAGGTAATGGAGCGTATCACGGAGCGGAATTTTGAGATGATGTCGGGGAAATACCAGAAAGAGCAGCTTGAAATTGAAGCACGGCTGAAAGAGGTAACGGAAACGCTCAATGACAGCTATGAGAAATCGCAGGGCGTGAGGGACTTTCTATCCCTAATCCGCAACTATCAGGGGCTGAAAGAGTTGGACGCAACCATCATAAACGCACTCATAGACAAGATACTTGTTTCGGAACGTGAGAAACTTGCGGACGGGACAGTAAGGCAGGAAATCAAGATTTACTATAAATTCATCGGCTTTGTCGGTGAATTACATATCACACCCACAAAGCGGTGGACGGCGTTAAAGCCTAAAAATTGTACGGTGTGCGGTGTTGAATACGTCCCCAGCTCTGGAATATCAAAGTATTGTCCCGCTTGTGCTAAGAGGATACAGAGGGAGAAATCAAACGAGAGCAAACGCAGGAGTAGGGAGAGGAACCGAAGGGCATGTATTGAACTGTCCGCAAAAAATGACCGACTGACATTGAACAGCAGGAAGGTCGTATTTTACGACAGGGAAATATGAATGATAAGGTCAAGATTTTCCGGTATGTGACGGAAGGCACCTTCGACAGTTATTCATGGCAGCTCATTGAGAACAAGCAGAAGTTTATTGGGCAGATCATGACGAGCAAGTCCCCGGTACGTTCCTGTGAGGACATTGACGAAGCAGCGCTTTCTTATGCAGAGGTAAAGGCACTTGCAACTGGAAACCCTTACATCAAGGAGAAGATGGACTTGGATATACAGGTGTCAAAGCTGAAGCTCTTAAAGGCGAATCACACAAGCCAGCGTTACCGTCTGGAGGACAATATCGCAAAGCATTACCCGATGCAGATCACAGCCTTAAAAGAAAGGATTGAGGGATACCGGACGGACATTCAGACCTACACAGCGCATAAGCCGGTGGATAAGGACGCTTTTTCCATGAAGATAGGCAACCGTACCTATACAGACAAAAAGGAAGCGGGTGCGGCTCTGATTGATATGTGCCGGAGTGCCAAACAGCCAAACATGGCGATCACAATCGGGGAATTTCAGGGATTTAAGATGAGCGTGTCCTTTGACTCGTTCTTCTCAAAGTTTACGATCAGCTTAAAAGGGAGTCTTAGCCATGAGGTGGAAATCGGAGCCGATCCGCTTGGAAATCTGCAAAGACTTTCCAATGCACTAGAGGGAATGACTGGGAAAATGGCAGATGTGGAGCAGAAGCTTTCCAACGTGGAACATCAGCTTGAAACCGCAAAGGTGGAAGTCACAAAACCTTTTGCACAGGAGCAGGAACTGGCGGAGAAGTTAGAGCGTCTTGCAGAGTTAAATGCACTTCTGAACATGGACGAAAAGGGCGATAATGCGCTGGATATGGGCGATGATGAGCCAGAGGAAGAAACCGGAGAGCATAGCACACAGGCGCAGGAAGGCGAGCCGGACAGGGCGGAAGATATACAGGCGGTGGCGGAGGAACCGTTAAAGCCTGTTGCAAGTTTTCTGATGTCGGAACGAATCGCAGAGCATGACAAGGAACGGATGTTAGCAGACGGTTCTAAAGGGCGGGTATCCGTCAAGGAGAAACTTGCCGAGATGCGTGAGAAGGTTTATGGGAAGAAGGCACCGGAAAAGACGGGTATGTCAAAGAGAAAGGAGGTAAGTTTAGAGTGATTAATATCATAGAAGGTAGTTAGGATAGCTATCTTCTATGATAAATGTCACATTTGATAACAAATTATTAGAAATAATGTCAAAAAAGTGAAAATATAGAACAAAGTATAGAATTATGATATAATACATTTGTCAAACAGTCATAGACAAGAAAGAAAATGAATATGTAAAAGGAGAAAATATGTATGAGTGATAAAATATTAGCTATGTTTAATACAATTAGTTCAGCAGATTATCTAATTAGTAACCCATATTCTTCTTCTTGCAATAGGGTTTTTAAAAGTTTGTTTAAATCTGAAGATTTTTTAAATATGTTTTATTTTATGTCTAATAAAACCTATGAGCGATTAGCTACAATAACTTCATTGTCTAACGATACAACAAAAAATACAGTTTTTATTACAGGTTTTAGAGGGTGTGGAAAAACATGTTTCATGAATTTACTAAGTAGTATTATTTCTGACAAATATAGTATTCCGAGTTATGATGAATGTAAAAATGAGGATATTTCTTTAGTGACAAAGTTTTATGGTTCGGGTTTTGAGAACGAATATAAAAAGGAAATTGCAGAAATTGAGGAAAATTATAGAACTTCTGAAAAAGACATAATTAATGAGTTACGTCCATATCTCAAATTAGATGGATATGAGTTGAATGCAAATGCTATTAATAGATATATCAATAAGGAGTTAAAAGGAAAAGTTATTTTTCTTAATTTTGATAAAGGCAACGGAAAGAATGACCAAAAACCATTTGAAGAGAAATTCATTGCGAAAATACAGGTATTGGTAGAGGATATTATTCGAAATAAAAGTAATTTTAAAGAGAATCCTTTTGCGTGTTTACTAGATTTCTATCAAAGAAATAGTTCAATAATTGATGAATTAATAGAGAGTGATTGTTGTTTGTTAGATTTTTTTGAGTTTATTGAGCAAAAAGTCAATAAAGCTAAAGAATTAAGCACAATAAAAAGAGAATTAATAACATGTTTACATAAATTAAATTTAGAGCAACTTATA
>NC_021018.1:827833-829595 GCF_000210595.1 Coprococcus sp. ART55/1
TTAACAGTATTATATAATTTATTACCGGAGTATGAGAGAAGTTATGAACAGGTTACGCCTGATTTCGAAAAAATGAATCCGACAAGAATTGAACTTCATAGATTGTATGATTATGTAAAACCATTTATGAACGAAAAAGTTTTTGTACGCTCATTAGTTGGTATGTATAACTTAAAAAATGCAAAAAAATGGAATCATTTAATTACATTTGACAATATAAGAGACGTGACTGAAGAGGAATTAGAAAAGGCATTATTGCTTAATAAAAATGGAAATCAAAAAGATGTCATGTTAAGAATTACATGCGCCGGAACAAACTATATTAAATTTATTTGTACGCATTATGAATTCTTTTCATGTAGATTTACGAAGAGAACTGCACCATTGTTTTGTAAATGGAGTAGTATATATTCCGATGAATATAAAAATTATAATTTTGAATATACACTTGATCGTGTATATAAATCGGTGGAAATATGTTGTGAAAATTTAACACAATTTAATGAAATATTATTTGATATAAATAGAGATGGAAAAGTAGAGGAATCAGATTATATATTTAAGAATAAAAATGAAAAAGAAGGTAAATTTCACGAAGAAAGGATTATTCATCGGCATATAACATATTTAGATAATTTTAGAAGACATTTAATACTTGATGTTTACCCAGAAAAAGTTCAGGAGATAAATAAAAAGATTATTGATGTAATAGAAAAATATATTTGTCTTTTAAATAATAATGTTTTCGGAGATGTGAGTAAATCGCTAATTATAGAGTTGACATATTGCATAAAGTATATAAAAGGCAAAGAATATAATGATACAACCACAGAAATTTCAAGAGATGCGTATAAGATATTAATGGAGAAAAAAGAAAATGAGTGAACAAGAGATACAAATTGCATTCTGGACGTTAATAGTTAGTTCTATTCTTAATCTTGTGACAATTTGTTGCAATATATATTGGAATAGTGTAGGTAAAAGGGAAAAGAAAAAATTGGAAAATTTTATAAATGTGAGAGACACAATCTTAAAGTATTATTTACCTATAAAATATAATTTATTGCAGATGGAATTGCTTCAAATAAAGATAAAAGAGCGAGCATCGAACTTTGACATATTTTCTTTATATAGTGAAGATTCATTAATGAGAGGATTAAGAGAGGAAGTGATTTCACAATATAGAAAGTATATAGATACTTATAATGAATTGGAGATAAAATATGCAGATCGAATGATTGATAAGAAGTTGGATGAGATTTATACACATATGTGTTTCATATTGTCGATTGATGAACAGGTAACGCTATATAGGTATAAGGAAAGATATTCAATGCCGTGTTTATCGGATTTAATAAAGGAAATAGATACATATTCAATAAAGAACAAGGTCTTTTAGAATAAAAATTATAGTACCTATTCTATTTACAGTGATAAAGGCAGGAAGGAGATAGGAGTAAATTGCAGAAATTAAAACGAATAAGGGCAGTAATATTCATTCAAGTGTAAAAGTTAATATAGATAGTATATAGAAAGCAGCCAGAAATGGCTGCTTTTATCATACCCAGAATTAAACGGAGGTATCAGAAAGATGGAAACAGTAGAACAGAACATAAACAGGTCATGGCAAAACAGGAGGATACAAAATGGCAGATGCAAAAACAGAAAAACAGAAAGTACAGGAAATAACAGAGAAGCTGGAGCAGGGTATCAAGGAGCTTTTTGAAAGCGAGAAGTACAAGACTTATCTGAATACCATGTC
>NC_021018.1:830487-833496 GCF_000210595.1 Coprococcus sp. ART55/1
GGCACCATACAAGATTAAGGAAGAACAGGAGAAACTTGATCCGGTAACGGGAGAGATCATGCTTGACAAGAACGGAATGCCCATTACGGAGGAAGTGGAGATTAAGATACCCGCCTTTCGTGTGGTTCCGGTCTTTGACGTGTCACAAACGGACGGAAAGGAACTGCCGGATATAGGGGTAAATGGGCTTTCTGGAAGCGTGGAGGACTATGAGGACTTTATGCAGGCACTTACGGAGGTTTCCCCGGTTCCCATTACCTATGAAAATATAGACGGGGATGCGAAGGGATATTTCCATACCACAGACCACCGGATTGCCATACAGGAGGGCATGAGCCAGAGCCAGACCGTAAAAACCGCTATCCATGAGGTGGCGCACGCAAAGCTCCATGACAGGGAACGGAATCAGGATATAGATAAGGTTTTAGACAAAGACCGCAACACGAAGGAAGTGGAAGCAGAGAGTGTTGCCTATACGGTGTGCCAGCACTTCGGCATTGATACCTCGGATTATTCCTTTGGGTATATCGCCGGATGGAGCAGTGACCGGGATATGAAAGAACTGAAATCTTCCCTTGATACCATACGAAAGACCGCTTCGGAGCTGATCACAGGCATTGAGGACAGGTTAGCAGAGTTACAGAAGGACAGGGCAGTGGAGCAGGAACAGAATAAGGAGAGTATTCTTCTGATACAGAATGATGATCTGACACAATACAGCCTTGTGAGTGTTGTCGGCATGGACAGACAGGAGCTTATGGATGTTCTTTCAGCCATGAGTGAGGACGATAAGCTGAGTATTCAAGCATATCTGGAGAGCAAAGGGGCATGGACTACCGAGATTGCCAATGAAGATACAAAAGAATTTGGAGAATACCACCTTGATGTCCGCTACAATATCGATACAGAGGAGCTTGTGGATATGAAAGAACGAAAGGCAATCTATGATAAGTCTATGGAGCCGATTGCCGCCGGAGATGTAGTGGTAAAATTCTCCGGTTCGATGGGAAGCGAATGGGAGATTTCCAAAATCACAAATATGTCCCCGGATGAAGTCAGAAAGCTGCTTTATGATATGGCTCTTCTTAATGAGAGTGAGTGGGACGGAGAATATAATGCGTATCTGAAAGAACATGGGGCAGAAATGACTTTGATTAGTTCCAGTGCCGGACTGAATGAACACGCACCGCAGTTTTTTGATTTTGCATATGATGCAGATACAGGCGTGAGTGCATCAACGGAATTATCTGCCATACAGCAGGTAGAGAACCTTATCAACCGCATGGAGCATGGGGCAAAGGTCTTTACGGACGATGAGAGAAATCTGATTGTGAATTACAATTACAAGCTCGATGACATGGAAAAGACAAGAGAATTGGCGGAGAAACTTGCATACATGATAGAAAATCAGCCTGTCAATGAAGCGCTTACCGTCATAGATGCACAAGCGGAGATTGATGCACTTCCGGATGGCATGATAGGTCTTTCCGAGATGCACGAGTATGGTTATTGCTGGAATGAAATGCTGCCTTTAACAAAGGATAAGGCAACAGAGCTTTTGGGGGAAGATGTGGCTGTGTATCAGCTCCATGAGGACGGTTCCGAAACGCTTATTGAAGATTTGGAAGAATTAAAGGAACATGAGGGCATTTTCGGTGTGGAAAAGGACGATTGGAGTGCCTATCTGGAACACCAGAGTATGAAACAGGAGTTAGAGGAAAGCCCTGCCAACAGGGAAGCACAGCTTTTGTTTGGCAGTGAGGACAGATTTGGCATTTATCAGCTCAAAGATACAGAGGAAGCAAGGGACATTCACTTTATGGGAATGGACTATCTTGAAAGCAAGGGCATTGCGGTCACAAAGGAGAATTATGATCTGCTTTATACCGCACCGTTAGAGGAGGGCACAAGCCTTGAAGATATTTACACCCGCTTTAATATAGATCGCCCGGCAGATTTTCGGGGACATTCCCTTTCTGTCAGTGATGTGGTGGTGCTTCATCAGAACGGAGAGAACACAAGCCATTATGTGGATTCCTTTGGTTACAGGGAGGTGCCGGAGTTTACAAAGGAGCTTATGGAAGAGCATATAAAAGAACAGACTTCGGTCATTGATGAAACGGTGGAGATTCTTTCGGAGATTGCACAGGAACACGCAGACGATGAACCGGACAGGGAAAATGAAGTGTTCCTCGTCAATTACAACGAATGGCGTGAGGTCAGTACGCTTGACTTGGAACAGAATTACTTTGCCATTGACGATCCGTATGCGGACGGGGATTTCAGGCTTTTGCATTTGCAGAACCAGATCAAGGATATCACGCCTGCAGGAGTGCATTACGATACCTATGAGGAAGCTGCTGCGGTTTTATATGAAGCGGAGCGGGAAATGGCGAATATGCCGTTTAACAAGGAAAATAACATCGGTTCCTACATGGTAAACGGAAGGGCACAGCTTGAGCGTATCATGGAAGCGAGACAGCTTCAGAAGCACATGGAGATTGAAAATGACAAGGTATCCTACTATGTCATTGCCGATTTAAGCACATGGGCAGAGAACAGCCCGGAAAGGAGCAAGCTGGAGCGTTTTGACAGCATTTCTGAAGCAATGGAAGCATTTCAGGCTTATCGTGGGAAAGATGCACAGTACAGCGATGACAAGGCAAGGACAACCTTTGGTGTCAGTGTTCATGGCATTGAGTTTGATGTGATCCATGTAAGGAATAACGAAAACGTCCTGTCCCTTGATTTTACCCACAGCAGTGAAGCAAAGGAGAGTAAGCACTTCATGGACGATTTGCAGACATTGAGTGACAGCATCGGCATCGACAAGGTAAGAGTCCACCGGGATATGTCACCGGAGGAAGTGAAAAACTTTGTGAAGCAGCGTTTTGAACATCAGTTGAAACAGGGCGGTCTTGATGATATTTCCCTTTATATGAGCCGGTTCGATACGCTCTATGAACAGGGCAAGATGGAAAAGTTAATGCCTACTGCCAACCAGAAGCA
>NC_021018.1:833910-837018 GCF_000210595.1 Coprococcus sp. ART55/1
AATGCCTACTGCCAACCAGAAGCACATCGAGGAAAATGTACCGATTACGGAGTGGGACAATCCGTATTTTGAGGTAAAAGAGCCGGAGCAGATGGCATTTTCCATAAAAGATAAATTTGTCAGCATACAGACCTGTACGGAGGGTTATGATTATTCCGTTTTTGATGCGGATTACAAGCTGATTGACGGTGGCGTGTATGACAATCCTGATATTTTCATTCATGCGGCATTAATGGACATTCTGGAGGACTTTGAACTGTCAGAACAGGATAAGCGTATTCCGGTGGACTATGAGGAGCTGATGGAGAAAACAGAAGCGGTGGAGCGTGAACAGTTAAATGAGCGTATCCGGGAGGAAGTGCCGGAAGCAGACAGTGTTGTTGCTGATTTCAAGGCAAAGACAGAGGAATTATTTAACGGAATCGACGGACAGACACAGGACGATATAGATCAGACGGTATGGGCATATCTGCAATCCAAGATTGACGAGTATGAGATAGATGTTGAGCTTGTGGATGTGGTGGTGTCCGGAAGCAGATGCAGAGGACTGGAGAAAGCAGGCTCCGATCTGGATGTGGTTGTGGAGTATAAGGGCAGGGAGCATGAAGATGATCTGTTTAATGCCTTTAACGAGGACGGTCTTATGATTGGTGGTGTGAAGGTTGACATCAATCCTATCACAGAGGGCAAGACCGGAACACTTGCAACTTATCTTCCGAGAGTGGAAAGCTATCTTGCAGAGAAACAGGCAATGCAGAAAGCGCCTGCTGTGGAAGACATACCGGAGAAAACCGTTACCTTAACAGTTGCAGAGTGTGGCGAATTTCACAGTCTGGGAGAGTTTCATGAGAATATCGCAGGCGTGGAGGAAGCAATCGATGTCTGGAAAAGCATACCGCCGGAGCGAATGAATGGGATTCCGAGCATCGGCATTAACATACACACTGAGGGAACCGAGCGTTATGAGGATGTCGAAATGGATATTCTCTCCGGCAAGGTCATTGATCTGGAGGTCTTGGATTACGTACCGGACATAACAGACGATCCGAAAGCAATCGAGGTCATAGCGGAGCTGATTGATAAGTTACCGGACATTGAGGTGCGTGGTTCACTGGAGAAGTGGCAGGCGGCTATCCTTGCTTCTCAGATAGACCAGTTTTCCTACGATTATGACACCTATCAGTATCGGGATACGGTTGAGGACAGAGAAGCACAGGTTGCCAACATCACTGAGGACATCAGAAACGGAAATACCGGGTATCTGAATGACTTTCTCAATGCGGTCATTTCTGAAGGCGTCAGAGAGAGCATTACGGACATTTTCGGACAGGGTGTGGAGATTGATGACAGCGAAGCGGTTCAGACTGCGAGAAGGGCAAAGGAGCTGCTTGACAAGCTGGCAGAATACAAGCCGCTTGCAAAGATTGAGGAGCTTACCGAACAGAATTACAACATGATTGATAATGTCTTAAACAACGGAGCCGAGAAAAGGAAACAGGAGCAGACCAAAGGCAGAATTTCCATAAAAGAGAAGTTGGCAGAGAAAAAGGCAGTCATAGAGCAGAGGGATAAGGCGGAACGTACTTTACCTGAAAAGGAAACCGAGAAAAAATCACAGAGGGAGATGTAAGAAGATGAGTAAATTCACAGTAGAAGAAATCAATTTCATGTGTGTGTTTGAAACACGGAACAGGACGGATATGATTGGGCAGATCAGACAGGTAATGCCGCACATAAAGGACAGCGATATGGAGGAGCTTGGAGAGCAGGTGTTAGGTAAGCTCCAGAACATGACCGATGAGGAATTTGCAGAAATTTCTTTGGAAGCGGCAGAGTGAATGTGAGTAGGTACTAGTAAATTTCGACACCACATGATATAATGTTTTTCAGTCAGATTAGAGCAGTAGGGATAGTCTTGCGGTTGTCCTTTCTGGAAACAGAAAGGAGGTCGGTATGAATACTTTAGAAGTGCTTACACTTTTACTGGTTGTATTTGCAGCCTTGACATACATAGACAATAAACGTAACCGCAAATAAACGGAAAGGCTATCCTCTACGCCAATAGGGGATAGCCTGTAATCCGTTAATAAACTTAACGCTTTATAAGTTTCCGATTGTGCAACCGTTGGACACTCCAATATCCTTCGGTTTTCTAATCTGATTATAAACCAGCCTTGCAGATTTTGCAAGAGGTTTAGGATAGGGGTGCCTAGCGCACCTCTATTTTTTGCCCATTTACAGGTTCGGAGTATCTTTTTTCTCTTGTTGATCCTGTGCAGGATCGGGCTGTGTCCGTCCGAGATACTGATTGAGATTTTCCTGTTTCTGTTTCAGCTCACGCACTTCCTTTTCACAATCTTTATAGGTGGAAGTCAGCTCGCTTTTCTGCTTCATCAGTTCCTGATACTCTGCTTTTAGCTTATCGACATTCAAGCCCTTTAAGTTTATGCCCGCTTGTTCAAGCATGCGTCTTGCGCCACCATAAAGGATAATTTGGCTTTCGTATCTGCGGAAATATGCGTCCGGGTTCTTGGCTTTTTTGTAGCCGATATGATAGGAGCGGTTGTCTTTGTACTGCTGTGCATATTTGATGATTTCTGCAAGGTCTTTGATGCGGTGTTCCAGTTCCACCACGCTCTGCTTTGCAGACTTTCCGGCTTCGGTTTTCACCGCAATTTTGTGTTCCAGTTCTGCAAGGGAGCCGACTTCATTATAGCTCTGTGCGGCGATTTTTAAATTCTCAATGGCAGCCCACCTTTGCAGTCCCGAACTGCTTCTAAATTTCTCGTCCGAGGTGTCAATGAGCCTGCGGGCAGAGTAGTCCCTTTTGGGGATTACTGCCTTTCGCTCCCGTTTCCTTTCGATGCGTTCCTTGATACGTTCTTTTGTGTATTCCTTACCCAAAGACCTTGTACTGCCACGCACAAAACGCTCTTTATCCAGAGGGCGGAATGAGATGTATTTGGCAGCTCCTTCTTCAAAAGTTTCCCCTTTGATTTCATACCCTTTGGCTCTCATCAGAAGCAGAAATTCTTCGTAAGTGGAAGCCGACTTGATGCAGAAATTGATGTCCTTTCTGATCTGCGTTTTCCATGCAGAACCGTTCTG
>NC_021018.1:837283-839233 GCF_000210595.1 Coprococcus sp. ART55/1
ATATGGGTGGTAACAACATACGAATATTTTCCCTCTAAAAGTTTATCTGCAAGCTCCTTTCCAATGTGGTGCGCTTCTTCAAAACCGACCTCTCCCGGAGCAAAAGCCTGTATCAGATGATAGGCTTTGTTGGGACTGTTTTCCCGGCAGTGGTCGAGAGTATATTTGAAGTCATAAGCTACGGTTTCCGGAGAACAGGCATAAGAGGAAACGAACATTTTTTCATCGGTCTTTTCGGGGTTGCAGATGTAGTCTATCGCTTTATCAACGGTTGCTTTGATAGCATGGATTTTTGTGTACGCCATACCTCATTCATCAACTCCTTTACTTCGTCCATATCTTCCTGATAAATATTCCCGGTGCTGTTTATTCGCTTGGCAATCTGATTCAGATTTGAGCTGATACGTCCAAGCTCCGTATTATAATTTCTTAAATAACTGTAATCCACGTCATAGACATAGCCATACAAAATGAGCTTTCGTAAGAAAGCGGACTTACTTTTCATGCCTGATACTCTGAACTTCTCGTCTAGGATATACTGCTCGTCATCATCGAGATAAATTTGCACCGGATTGGTGCGTTTTCTGTTTGCCATTTCTTTAACTCCTTTTTGATTTTGGGTACAAAAAAACTGCTGTAAAATGTTCGATGTTTTACAACAGTTTGTTTCAAAGTGTATTCGATTTTGGATAAAGTTATCCGAGAAAAATTGTAGCAAAATTGCAGAAGAAGGTCAATGATTTTGCTGTGAAAAGTGACTTAAAAAATATAAGAGGGTTAGGGATACTTCCCTATGGAAATTTACGGGTTGTGCCTGTGGCATAAAAGTAAATTTCAGCCTATGTGTCATGACATGGGCAGTGCTTGCTATGAGTGTTACCGACACTCCCGGAGGGTGTGTCGATAGTTGATTACTTAGGGAAGTAGTACTCTTATGGAAAACAGGATTAGCATAAATGTGTTTCGCTCCATTCTTTCATTTGCTCTAAAATTGGAACAAAGCTTTCGGCTAATTCTGTAAGGGTGTATTCTACTCTGGGAGGTATTTCTTGATAAATCTGACGATTGATCCATCCGTCATTTTCCAATTCCCTTAACTGTTTGGTAAGAGTTGATTTTGTAATTTCATTGCCAATTCTTCTTTGTAATTCCCCCAAGCGTTGTACTTTATAAACTGAAATGTACCACATAATTAAAATTTTCCATTTCCCTCCAATAACGGACTGCAACTTGGTCATCGGAACGCAGCTTGCCATAAGACTCTGACTACGAGAAAATTTGTTATCAGCCATAATAGCCCCTCCTTTGTATACAAATTATAAAATATCATTTAATGAATATCAAGGTAGTGTCTTTTTTAATATCAGGTAACCTATACTAATGTACTTAGTAGTAAATGATGCTGTCACAAGGGAGGCAATTACAAAGGATCAGATGCGAAAATTCTTAAAGTTTGTACATGATGATGTAGTTTACTGCAAGTATTATGAAGTAATATACATTCTTTTTCATACAGGTATGAGAATTTCGGAGTTTTGTGGATTGACGATGAAAGATATTGATTTAGAGAAAAAAACCATCAATATCGACCATCAGTTGCAGAGAACTTCGAAGATGGAGTATGTGATTGAGCCGACAAAGACGAATGCCGGAACAAGGGTAATTCCAATGACAAAAGAAGTTACAGAAATGTTTCGAGCAATCATTCAAGACAGACCGGAATATAAAGTGGAGAAAGTGGTAGGTGGATATACTGGATTTCTTTTCCTGGATAAGAAAGGAATGCCGTTGGTTGCCATGCATTGGGAACACAGATTTAACAGTATGGTTGGCAGGTATAACGAGATTTATAAGGTACAGATGCCAAATATCACACCCCATGTATGCCGTCATACATATTGCTCCAACATGGCTAAATCGGGAATGAATACTAAAACACTGCAATATCTG
>NC_021018.1:840501-841382 GCF_000210595.1 Coprococcus sp. ART55/1
AGCAGAACGCAATTTTTACAAGGGTGTCTCCTAAATGTCGGGAGAAGACCATTTTTCTGAAATCAATCGGTCTAATCAATTCTGTGACAATATTTCCAGATTGAATCTGAGTATTTATCCATTCGGTTGTATTGCATTCCATAAAAGAAGAAACTATGGTGGCAACAACAATATATTTTAAGGTATCTTCTTGATTTAATATTAGGTTTGTTTGACTGTTTGATAGAAAAAGGGCATTCCATATGGAAAATTGCAAGTACAAATATAGTAACCTTGACAGAAATCTGGCCCATATTGCACTTGGATAAACCATATGTTCCTTAATCCCGATTAATATGTAATCAATATATATCTTCATAGGCATTCTCCTTCGTATATGTTTCTTATTATTTGTTCAAGAGAGTTGTTCATCTGATCCTTTTGAAAGAGAACCTCGTTATGAATAGAATTGTATTTACTTTTCAATTCATCTAATGTACCGTTGTATAAAAGAGTGCCTTTATCAATTATAAGCATTTTCTGGCATAGTGATTCAATGTCTGAGATATCGTGAGTTGTCAGAATAATAGTGGTTTTTTTTATGTGATTCATTTTACAAATAAAATCTCGTATTTTTGCTTTTGCCAAAACATCTATCCCTATAGTGGGTTCATCAAGAAACAGTACTTCAGGGTTATGTAATAAGGCTGCCGCTAAATCTGCTTTCATTCTTTGACCAAGACTTAGAAGCCGTGGCGGTTTGAACATGAATTCGGACAGATTTAAGATATCGGAAAATATCTCAATGTTTTCATTATAAATATTTTCAGAAATGCGATACATATCCTTAAAGAGCTTAAAAGATTCAATTACTGGAATGTCCCAGCAAAGTACACTTCTCT
>NC_021018.1:841764-845668 GCF_000210595.1 Coprococcus sp. ART55/1
GAATGGTAAAAGAAATGTCATTTACAGCAGTTGACAAAAAAATATTTTTTTGCAACAAGGTATTTGATAGAGTTGTCCCTAATGGAACGTTTTTTTATTTTATAGCTTTTTGTTAAGTGTTCAACTTCTATGCTCATATTGGTTGCATTCCTTTCTTTTTTCTTGTATGATATCATTAAATTGTGTATCGGTAAAATTGAAATAACGAATGATGAAGTTCATTTAATTTGATAAGAGGGCGATAAAATGACAATAGTACAATTAGAAACTTTTTTAAAAATAACTGAAGCAGGAAGTTTCACAGCTGCTTCAAATATGTTGGGATATGCTCAATCAACGGTTACGACACAAATTAAACAGCTGGAGGAAGAGTTGAATTGTCTTTTGTTTGAACGGTTAGGAAAAAATATTGTTCTAACATTAGAGGGTAAAAGATTATTAATATATGCACAAAAAATGCTGCAACTGGAAAGAGAAATATTACTAGAAGTACCAAAATCAGAAGATCCTACAGGAATATTAAGGTTAGGGGTTTCTGAATCTTTGTGTTATAACATATTGCCCCATATTCTGCTGGAATATAAAAAGAGATTCCCTAAAATAGTAATAGAGCTTCAATTTATTACTCATGATACATTTCCTTCGATGTTAAAACAGGGAGCTTTAGATTTGGTTTATACCTTGAATCCTTACATTGAATCACCAGAATTGGTCATGCTACATAAGAAACCTGAAACATTAGGGTTCTATGCAAGCCCCGAATATCCGCTTGCAAACAGAAATCGTATTAAGGAAACAGATTTAGAAAATATTCCATTGCTCCTTACTTCGCATAGCTGTAATTTCAGATTAATGCTTATTCAGGATTTGGCAAAGTATTCCGTTACTCCTAAAATTGGAATAGAGACAAGCAGAAAAGAAATATTAAAACAGTTTGCAATAAATCAATTAGGTGTAGCTTTCATACCAGATATGGTAGCCAAAGAAGAAATAGAAAACGGCTCTCTAAAGAGACTTGATTGGGGAGGAAATGATTTTGCTATATTTTCACAGATTTTTATTCATAAAGACAAGCATTTAAATTCAGCAATAGAAGGATTGATTGAAATAATATTGGAAAATACTAATGAAAATATTGCTTAGATCTGTGCAGCGATTAATATAAAATATTTTTATTATTGTTGCACACCCCCATCCGTAGTCTGAATCCCCTTAACTGACTACGATTTGACTACTACACAAGGCATTGATTTGCTCCGTTTTGCATTATTTCGCAAAAAGTGTAGTTTTAGAGAAGAAAAATACGATGCCCGGAAAAGTCGATAAATCCTTGCAAAATAGGGCAATATAGGGCATTTTAGAACAGGAGAAATTTATGATTAGAGTTTTATTCATCTGCCACGGCAACATCTGCCGTTCCCCCATCTCTGAGTTCGTCCTCAAGGACATGGTAGAAAAACTCAGCATAGCAGATAAATTTGATATAGCTTCTGCGGCCACCAGCACTGAGGAGATCTGGGGCGGAAAAGGCAATCCGATATACCCACCGGCGCAGGAAGTGCTGAGGGCGCATGGCATAGGTAAGACGGCTTATACAGATTTTAGTGGCAAGAGGGCCAGGCAGGTTACAAGGCGGGATTATGAATATTATGATTACCTGCTCTGCGCAGATACAGCAAATGTGAGGAACACAATGCGCATAACCGGTCCGGACTACCAGGACAAGATACATTTGCTGCTCGATTATGCGGGAAGATATGGACAATCTATAGCTGATCCGTGGTATACAGGACGATTTGATGAGACATACAGGGATGTGTGTCAGGGATGCGAGGGATTTCTTGAGTATCTCAGGCAAGGCAATAGGTTGTAGATATGTGTTTACACTCTCGAAGGCATGGTTTTATATTGATTTTATATTGCTTGTTTTATATAGCAACACCACAAGAAACGTGATATGATTTACGCGTAAATGCATGAGAGAAAATATATAAACCACCAACGGAGGGCACACAAATGGAATTATACAAAGGCAGACCGGATACAAATGAAGGACGACTTGAGAGGGAGATCAGAGTTTATGATTTCCTTGATGATCACGGCATAGAGTATTGGCGCACAGATCATGCTCCAGCAGACACAATGGAAGTTTGCAGCGAGATAGATGCGGTGCTTGGGGCAACCATTTGTAAGAATCTGTTTTTGTGCAACAGGCAGAAGACGCAGTTCTATCTGCTCATGATGCCGGGCGACAAGCCGTTCAAGACAAAGGAGATCACATCGCAGATAGGCAGCGCGAGACTTTCATTTGCATCGCCGGAGGATATGGAGAAGTATCTGGATATCAGGCCGGGGGCGGTCAGCGTCATGGGTCTCATGAATGACCATGAGAATTATGTGCAGCTGCTTGTTGACGAGGATGTTATGAAGGGCGAGTATCTTGGATGCCATCCGTGTGTGAACACATCAAGTATGAAGGTCAGGACGGAGGATATATTTGGAAAGTTTCTTGAGGCGGTTCACCACGATATGATCAAGGTGACGCTCACTGGAGAATAGGAGTGGTAAAAATGATGGCAGAGCGAAGAAACGGGGGCAAGCCTCGCAGAGAAGAAAATAATAAAACGAGTGGCAGCGTAAACAAGAGAAAAGGACAGTCACATAGCAGAAAGTACGATGTAACAGGTGGAGAGAAACAAATAAAAACAGGAAGCAAAGGTAAAGCTGTACAGGGAAAACCGCGACAGGCACACTCATCACAATATAAGCTCAACCCGAACAGCAAATGTCCTATATCCCACCTGTGCGGTGGCTGTCAGTATGTGGATATGCCATATGAGCAGCAGCTTGCTGAGAAACAGAAGTATATAGATGACCTGCTCAGCGTATTTGGTCCTGTGGACAAGATAATAGGCATGAAGAATCCGTATCACTACAGGAATAAGGTCACTGCGGCATTCAGGAGAATGAAGAGCGGAGAAATAATTTCCGGGGTGTACGAGGAGGGAACACACAATATACTTCCAGTCGAGGACTGTTATGTGGAGGATGAGAAGGCTGCGGACATCATCAGAACATTTGCCGGACTGATAAAGTCGTTCAAGCTCCAGATATACAACGAGGATACAGGAACCGGACTTATCAGGCATTTGCAGATAAGAGTTGGAAGAAAGACTGGGCAGATCATGGTGATCATAGTTACAGCGTCGCCGGTATTCCCGTCCAAGAAGAATCTCGCAAAGACACTTGTGACGGCTCATCCGGAGATCACAACGATTGTCCAGAATATCAACATGAAGGACACCAGCATGGTCATAGGCGACAGAAATCAGGTTGTTTACGGCAAAGGTTATATAGAGGATATCCTATGCGGAAAGCGTTTCCGTATATCGCCGGGCAGCTTCTATCAGGTCAATCCGGAGCAGACGGAGGTCCTCTATGGCAAAGCCATCAAGTACGCGGATCTCAAGAAGAAGGAGACTGTGATCGATGCCTACTGCGGTATAGGAACCATAGGCATAGCTGCAAGCGACCGTGCAAAGAAGGTCATAGGCGTGGAGTTGAATGAAGCCGCTGTGCACGATGCCCGGGTGAATGTGAAGATGAACAAGATACAGAATGTTGATATTTACAGCAACGACGCCGGCAGATTTATGGTCGATGTCGCTGAGGAGGGTGACAGCATAGATGTGGTATTCATGGATCCTCCGAGATCTGGAAGTACAGAGGAGTTCATGTCATCGGTCATCACACTTGGACCTAAAAGGGTTGTGTATATATCCTGTGGTCCTGAGAGCCTTGCCCGTGACTTGAAATATATGACAAAGAACGGCTATCAGGTCATCAAGATGACCCCTGTGGACATGTTCCCGCTCACCCGCGGGGTAGAGACCGTGGTGCTCCT
>NC_021018.1:845879-856486 GCF_000210595.1 Coprococcus sp. ART55/1
GTTCTCTATGAGTGAGAACCGGCTCCGTTTATAAAAATGGAAGGTTTTATCGTAAATTAAATCACGTTACATATATTTGACAAGCTCATCGATGATAGGAGCGTAGTGTTCGCCTTCAAGACCATAGTCTTTTTCTTTGTAGTTCCATGCGGCGCGGCCTATTCCGTACTTTTCAAATACAGAATGGATATCTTTGTACCAGTTCAGAGTTCCGTCAAGTGGTGCCTGATCTATAACACCATATTCGCCGCAGTACATAAATCCGTCTCTTTCTTCAACAGCCTTGATGCCGTCGAGAAACATTTTTTCGAACAAATCAGGTCCGATGGAATTAAGTCCAAGGCTACTCTCGGTGATGGCCCCATGCATACACCCTTCGATCTGGCGGGATTTCTCCATGTAGTCATTGAAATCCCCCGGATATTCGATATGAAAATCTGAAGGCATACCTGTTACCCAGTAAGCAGACTGGTGGGTAAATACCATTGGCTCGTAACAGTGGAAATTGTAAACTATGTTCTCATCGTTGTGATGAGGGAGAAGCTTTATAGATGTAACAGCATTGTAGCCAACCCCACCGAGTAGGATCTTGGCAGTAGGTGCTTTCGCACGGATGATCTCGATACATTTGCTTGATATTTCGTTCCACTCGTTTACAACGGTTGGACTTACGACCTCGTTCAGCGGCTCGAACATCATTATGTCTGCATCCTTAGCATATCTGTCTATAAGCTTTCTCCATATTCCATAGAATCTTTCCTGAAGAGGTTTCTCATGGAAGAATTCAAGAAGATGAGCCTCGTCGTCAAATATATATCCATATGTCTTGTGCAGGTCAAGGACCATGTTGAGTTTGTACTTCCGGCACCACTCAATGCATGAATCGATGTAAGCGTAGCCGTATTCCTTATCACTTCCGTCCTCGTTTTCAAAATTATCGTAATCGATAGGAAGACGAACATGGTCAAGTCCCCAAGATGCTATTCTTGCAATATCTTTTTCTGTGATAAATGTGTCAAGATGCTCCTTGTCAAGTGGTCCCTGTGAAAGCCATCCACCTAAGTTTACTCCTTTTTTGAATCCGTCTAAATTTCTCATAAACCATAACCTCCTGTGAAATAATAAATTATATATTGCACTCATTTGCCGTTCGGGAGTGCTTATCAGTTTCGTTTTCTGTGACTTTATAGTAGCATTTGCGTTGATAAGAGAATATAATAAATGTGTCAATTATATAACAAATGTGTGATAGAGATATATGAATATCACAGAGGAAAGGCAGAAAGACAATGAAGATATCGAATGAGATAGTAAAACAGCAGTTTGTCCAGAGGGAATATGGACTGGCACATTCCACATACGACAATGAGCTCGATTTTTATCAGCTTGTGAGCAGCGGTGATGTGAAAGCTTTGTCTGGAATGTTGCTGACAGGCGATGAGGATGAGGCTGTTCTTGCTGCAAGAGGAATATTGTCAGATGACAAGGTTCGCAATAGGAGATATCACGAGATAGTGCTAGTGGCAATGATTTCCAGATTTTGCATAGAAGAGGGGATGGAGGAGATGGAGAGTTACAATCTCAGTGACTTCTATATTAATAAGCTGGACAAGGCGCAGACAGAACGGCAGATCATAGATGTACATAACCAACTGATTATGGACTATGCCAGGCGGATGAAAAAGGTGAAAAAGAAAGCTGCTATATCACCTCATTGTGTAAGGGCGATGGACTATGTGTATGATCATCTGCATGAAAGAATAGAAATTACAGAGATCTCAGAATTTGTGGGAGTGGAACGCTCTTATCTGAGCAAACTATTTCATAAGGAGGTCGGTCAGACAATCTCAGATTACATCATGGAGAAGAAGCTTCAGACTGCCAGAAATATGCTTCTGTATTCAGATTTTTCCTGTACGGAGATATCGCAATATCTGGCATTTGCCAGCGGAAGCTATTTTGCAAAATGCTTCAAGACAAAATATGGATCGACTCCGAATTCATATCGCAGGATAAATTACAGGAAACACTGGAAAGAGGCGAAATCATAGTCTTGTTATGTGCTGGTATAATTGACAACATCTGTCAAAGGTTGTAGAATTACATGAGTTTTATTTGTATATATAAGGAGAATGAATAGCTATGTCATCTTTTAGATTTCATGTGGCTCTCGCAGCCGCAAAACTGAGCAAGGGACTCATCCAGCTCCTGGGTAGGAACGGTACGCATACACCTGGAGTTATCGCCCTGAAGATATGTCCGGATTTCCTGGTACAGGCGCCCAAAGCACCGCTTACGATATGTGTCACAGGAACAAATGGTAAGACCACCTGTAGTAACCTGATAACTGATGTTTTGGAGAAGGATGGAAGAAGAGTTGTCAGCAACAGAACAGGTTCCAATATCGTCCCTGGCTGTACGACAAATGTCATCAACAGCCTTACATTTACGGGAAAGGTCAGAGTGGATGCCGCTGTATTTGAGGTGGACGAGCGTGCTTCAAGGCTGATACTTCCATATGTGAAGCCGGATTATCTTGTTGTAACAGGACTTTTCAGAGATTCACTCAAGAGAAATGCTCACCCTGACTATATTTTCAGTGTCATAGATACCTACTGCCCTGATTCTGCAAAGGTTATCCTGAATGCGGACGAGCTTTGCTCAAGCATGTTGAAGAAAGACAGCTACAGAGTGTTCTATGGAATCGGCAAGCAGCCTGATGACAAGACCGAGCCATACAACCTTATCGCGGATTACCAGATCTGCCCTAACTGCGGCGAGAAGCTGAAGTACAATTACCTCAGATATCATCACATCGGCGATGTGGTATGCCCGAAGTGTGGACTTCACTCCCCGGACAAGAAGTATCTGGCAACCGACATAGACAGAGAGAAGATGACAATTACTATACAGGAGGGAGACAAGAAGACAGTTTATCCACTGATCCACACAGCTCTCTTCAATATATATAATGAAGTTACTGTTATATCTGCACTGCGCGAGATCGGTCTCTCGGCTGAGAGAATTAAGGAACTCATGGGTCAGATCCATATACCGGATTCCCGCCACAACGAGACCACAGTGAATGGTGTTACAGTAATCCAGGCGCTCTCAAAGGGACAGAGTGCGGTTTCTTCATCCAGAACATTTGAGTATGTGGCAAATGAGGAGGGCAAGAAGGCTATCCTCCTTGCGATGGACGATCTTGAGGACAGACAGAAGAGTATAGAGTTCTCAGGCTGGATATACGATCTGGAGTATGAGCAGTTCAACAGGGATGATGTTGTACAGGTCATCTGCACAGGACCTAGATGCTACGACCACAAGGTGAGATGCTTACTGGCTGGTATCCCTGAGGAGAAGATACTCACAAATCTCAGCGAGGTCGCTGCGGCAGACGATGTGACTATAGATGGTGTTGACAGAATATATATCCTGTACGACTGTGAGAATTACGGAATGTCATGTGAGATGAAGAAGAAGATAATCAAGAGACTGGAGGGTGACAAATAATGAAGATTGAGATTTTATATCCGGAAATATGTACACTCTACGGTGACAAAGGAAATACAATGTACCTGCAGAAATGTCTGCCGGATGCGGAATTTGTGACAACAGGACTTAATGAGAAGCCACTCTTCCTCAAAGAGAATATAGACATGGTGTATATGTGTTCCATGAGCGAGAAGAGCCAGGAGCTCGTGCTTGACAGACTGATGCAGTACAAGGACGAGATCGCAGCATGCATGAAGGATGGAAAGGCGCTTTTCCTTCTGGTTGGCAATTCCATGGAACTCCTTGGTGATTATATCAAGAGAGAGGATGGAACCAGAGTTACAGGACTTGGCGTTGTTCCGGGCATGTACTCAGTCCGCCAGGCTCCGAATCGTTTCAACACGCTCATCAAGGCGAAGTTCAACGATATGACACTCATCGGATACACAAGCCGATTTGCCCACACTTACGGAATACCTGATGATATGACATTCTGCAAGGTGGAGATCGGACAGGGCAGCAATCCTGATACCATGAATGAGGGAATCTGCAAGAACAGAGTAATTGCGACATACATTCATGGACCACTGCTCATTCAGAATCCTGATTTTGTACATTATCTGTTGGAAAAACTGGATGCTCCTATGAAAGAGATACCATTTGAGGCAGCTATGCGCAAGGCATATGATGTGAAGCTTGCTGAGTATGGCAAGCCTGATCTGGAGCTGTCATAATATAGAGAATTATAGTGATAATTAAGCCCCGGTGGCCTTTGATATGTACCTGAAATCCAGGACACATGTCAGTATGCTGCCGGGGATTTTATATGTAGTAATGTATAAAACTATACATTTTGTATAGTTATGTAAACCCATTGAAAAGAAAAAGATAATATGTCACAATACAGATGTTGCCACCCCTAGACAGGCTAGGAAAGGGGGAGCGCAGTGGCTGGACGGAGATAAGTAAGTGGTAATCAGCCCAAGGAGTACGTCGCCTTTAAAAGACGGAGAAAACCCCAGTAGCGCCAACTACTGGGGTTTTCGTTATGCTTTTGGGAAAGCATATGTCAGAATTTCTTGTTTCATTGTTGCTGACATTATATCATATGAATTTTACCTTCGCAACATTCATTTTCCTCACATATCTTAATGTTTTTTCAGATGTATCAACTCAAAAGAAAGTAGTATAATGATATCGCAAGAAGAAAAACAGCGACGCGAAGCGGCATTTGTTTTTTCCTTGCGATATCAACGAGAACCCGTTCGGCGGAGCCGAACATGGAGCGCGGCAGCGCGAGGGTTCGAGTCTGCCAAAAGCAAGAAGAAAAATGCGCGACGCGAAGCGGCATTTGTATTAGTAAATGCGAAGCGGCATTAGTTTCTGTAAATCGGGGTATATTATTCATAAAAACAAATGAAGAGACAATGTGAAAGGAGCAGTGGGTTACATGTTAAAGGACTGGAACAAGCCGGAGCGTCCATCGGATGAGGAGATAGACGCGAGGTTAAAGATCGCCAGAGAGAATCTGACACGCAATCAGATCAAGGTAAAGGAAGGCAAGATACCTGTATTTGTCATATTTGAAGGCTGGGGTGCTGCAGGTAAGGGAAGTCTTGTCGGAAGGATCATCAAGAATATGGATCCGAGATTTTTCAACGTTGAGTCAGTGAAATATTCCACAGACGAGGAAAAACGCAGACCATTCCTGTACAAGTATTTTACGAGAATACCGGAACAGGGGGAGTTTGTATTTCTGGATGGTGGATGGATGAGGGACATAGTAGGTGGCAAGATGTCTGGAGAATTGTCAGACAAGGAATACCGGAAGAGAGTTGACAGCACCAAGAGATTTGAGAGGACTCTGGCGGACAACGGATATCTGGTCATGAAATTTTTCTTCCAGATAGACAAGCATGAGCAGAAGAAGAGACTTGAAACACTTCTTGAAGATGATACTACAAGCTGGAGAGTGTCTAAGCATGATCTGAAGCAGAACAAAAAGTATGACGAGTATCTTGAGGCATTTGACAGCTTTATGTATGACACCAATCTGTCAAATGCACCGTGGTACATGATAGATGCAAAGGAGAGAAAATGGGCAGAACTTCAGATACTCGATATCATCAATCAGGGAATAGAGACTGCGCTGCTCAATCAGGGGCATGCTGTACCTATACTGCAGAATACATTTGCGCTCAAGAAGATCCCGAAACTTTCCGAGGTGTCTCTCGACAAGAAACTGACGGATGAGGAGTACAAGGAGGAACTTGACAAGCTGCAGAAGAAACTCGGCAGACTGCACAATGAGCTTTACCAGAAGAGGATACCTGTTATCATAGGCTACGAAGGTTGGGATGCGGCAGGCAAAGGTGGAAATATCAAAAGGATAGCGGAGGCACTTGATGCGAGAGGTTATGTGGTAAATCCTATAGCAAGTCCTGAGCCGCATGAGAAGGCAAGGCATTTTCTGTGGAGATTTTGGACAAGACTTCCAAAGTCTGGGCATGTGGCTATATTTGACAGAACATGGTATGGCAGAGTCATGGTTGAGCGACTTGAGGGTTTCTGCTCGGAGAATGATTGGCAGCGGGCGTACAATGAGATAAATGAATTTGAGAAGGAACTGCACGACTGGGGAGCTGTAGTCATCAAATTCTGGGTTCAGATCGACAAAGACACGCAGCTTGAGAGATTCACACTCAGGCAGAACACGCCTGAGAAACGCTGGAAGATCACAGATGAGGATTGGCGTAACCGTGACAAATGGGATGACTATGAGACTGCGGTGGATGAGATGCTGGAAAAGACCAACACCAGCTTTGCGCCATGGCACATATTGGAGTCAAATGACAAGAAGTATGCCAGAATAAAAGCCCTCAAGATCGTTATCAAGGCGATAGAGGATAAGCTGGAGCAGGTTGAAAAGAACTAAAAATGCATATAGGACTGAGAGTCCATGCTGGAAATAGAACACATAAGGCGGTGATACACAACAGAAGTATCACCGCCTTTTTCAAAAAGGTTTAAGGAAGGAAAAAGTTATTATCAGATTTAATTATTTTCCTTGATGATGGATACTCCAAACGGAGCCAATTCCATTTTGCCATCAAATATATTCTTCGTCTGAATGTCGGTTCCGTGAACTTCAGATATTGTCTGAGGTTCGTTGGTGTTGTTCAGGTAAAATCCATATGCAGTTCCGTCATCTGCATATCTGCAGTGATACTGAACTCCGTCAGGGAGATCTTTTATGGCGATACCGGCGTTCACCATCATCTGCTCCATGATCTCACCGAGTTTACTGTAATCTATTCTTGCAGCCACGTAGTAAGCTTTGCCCTTGCCGTAGCCGTTCACAGTCACTGCTGCATTCCCTGCATAGAAATCAGAATCGTAGGTTCCCAGCACTTCCGCTGTTCCAACTCTCAGGATCTCCGCATAGTCACGGAGTTCACATGAACTTCCATCTGTGAAAGTTACGCTGTTTCTGTCGGATGGATACAGAGTATCGATCTCCTCACTGATGATTCCGAATACATCTGCAAGCCCATTTCCCGGGAATCCACCGAGTATACAGAGCTGATCCTTGTCTACATAGCCCGTAAAGTAAGTGGATAGAAGCTGTCCGCCCCTCTTTACAAATGCGGCAAGAGACTCGGCTGCGCCATCTCTCAGCATGTAGAGCATAGGTGCAACAACCACATCGTAATCGTCGAGTGGTTCATCGGATGCAATGACGTCCACGTCAACGCCGCGCTTTGTCAGCTCTTTGTATACAGACATACAGGTCTCAGGATATTTTTTTGATTCCTGCCCCAGAGCCTTGACATCATCTATGGCCCACATATTGTCCCAGTCGAACAGCAGTGCAACCTTTGATCTGATGAGTGTGCCGGTTATCTCGGAGAGCCCATCAAGCTCTGCGCCGAGGGCGGCAACCTCCTTGAATATTCTGGTGTCATTTGTTCCGAGATGGTCAACAACGGCACCGTGATACTGTTCAAATGAGCCCCTGCCCTTTCGCCACTGGAAGTACTGAACAGTGTCAGAACCGCAGGCTATAGCGTTGTATGAGAACAGCTTGTGGATGCCCGGTCTTTTGAGTTTGTTATATGGATGCCAATTTACAAGCCCCGGAGCACTCTCCATAAGCATGAAAGGCTTATCCTTCTTCATGGATCTCATGACTGCGTGGTCAAATGTGTTCTGCCCCATGACATCCGCAAGGCTTTCATAGTCGTTGTGGAATCTAGGGTATGAATCCCATGAGATCACATCAAGTTCCTTTGCCATTGGTCTGTAGTCAAGACCATCGTAGAGCTGCATAAAGTTGGTTGTTATAGGTATTTCAGGGGTGAGTTCACGGAGGAGCGTTATCTCTGATTTCATGTAATCGTTCATGTTCCATGTGGTAAATCTCTTCCATTCGAGGTTCAGCCCCATGATACTGAAATCACCATTTTTGTATGGCGGCTCAATCTGTGAGAAGCTGTTGTATGAGTGACTCCAGAAGGTGGTCCACCATGCTTTGTTCAGCTTGTTTATGTCGTGGTCGAACTTCTCTGCAAGGTAATTCTGAAATCTTTTCACACAGAGACGGCAGTAGCACTCGCCACCAAGCTCATTTGACACATGCCACATGATGAGTCCCGGATGGTTTCCCACATGGGCGTGGAGCTGACGGATGATATTGGCAACTTTTTCTCTGTATACAGGTGAGCTCATGCAGTGGTTCTCACGGACGCCCTGATGTTCCCTGACGTCATATGAATCCACACGCCTGATCTCAGGATACTTCTGTGCCATCCATGCCGGTTTGCCGCCCGATGGCGTGGCAAGAACGGTGTAAATGCCTGCATTATACAGGTTGTCCATAACATCCTTCAGCCAGTCAAAATGGTATTCGCCCTCAACAGGCTCATATGCTGACCATGAAAATACACCAAGTGTAGCGGAAGTCATGCCGGCTTCTTTCATCATCTCTATGTCCTTCGCCAGGATGTCGGGGCGGTCAAGCCACTGCTCTGCGTTGTAATCTCCTCCATGTAGGATTCCATTTATCTGTGGGAAAAGTTTGTTTTTGTTCATTTATCTGTCATCTCCTGTAAATAAAGGTAATGTGCTCTATGTTATCTGTTTTTAGTGTAAAATATATGCGCAAACGGTTGCACAGCTTACTATTTAAAGGTAGCACAAATAGATAAATAATTCAATTGTAATTTGACAATACATTTTAATTTGTGCAAAATACACAAAATATATACACTGCCATTCATCAGGACAATATTGTATATAATTAAGAAAAACGGCTTGAAATAAGAGATATAATTGCTTATGATATAAGATATCATGAATTGCTCAAAGTTGCGCAATTTGTCAATTCCTACAAGATGTACAAAAGTAAGGTTAAAAGCTATCGAACAGTGTCAAAAATCTATATAATAAAAGTATTGAGGGATGAACGGAAATATAAGGTTGGAACGTATCGTTTAAGGAGGAGTTTTATGATAAAAAAGAGGAAATCATATAGAGTGGTGGCAGGCAGTATAAGGTCTGAGTTGTTAAGGGGGCTGAGCAGAAAAATCTGTATCGGTGCCTTGGCATTTTCAGCGGCGGTTGTGCTATTGACAGGCGGTAAAGTGGGAGCATATGCATCTGATCAGACACGGGTAAGTTCAGATGAGAGTCAGGTTACGGTAGGGTATGATGATCTGGACGACACTTTGCAGAAAGGCGGACTTGGCGTTGTCGTTGAGCAGCAGGATGGTGCGGCTTCACTGGCATCTACATATGATGCAACAGCACTTGAGAAGCTTATTGTTGAAGGAATCAAGGCATGGCAGACGAGTATAGATGTATCGGAACTTGGCCTTACGAGAGACGATATTAATAACGGGGCAGTAAGATCTATTATCAATTCTCATCCCGAGTTTATCAGTCTATCGGGAGGCTATACATATTGGACTTCTGGCTCTTCAATCACCAAAATAGCATTTACATATTTGACAAATGCAAAGGAGGAGCAGCAGGAGCTTGATGCTGCACTTCAGGAAGTCAAGAGTAAGATAGATACCAGTGGAATGAGCGATGAAGAGATAGTACTTGCATATCATGAGTATCTCACATCCACAGTTGCATATGCATATGAGGATTATTTCAATGGAACGATTGCTGCAAATCACGGGTACGATATGTATGGAGCTTTGGTTAAACATAGTTGTGTGTGTCAGGGATATGCCGAGACTATGTTTTATCTGCTAAGAGAGGCTGGTCTTTCATGTGCAATCGCATCAAGTGAAAATATCAATCACGCGTGGAACATAGTTAAGATACATGGAAAATGGTATCACATAGATGCGACATGGGATGATCCGGTGTGGGATATGCCTGGAAGATCATATCATGATTATTTCCTTGTCAGCTTTGATACAATGAATAAGAATACACTCATCAACCATACTAAGGACAGAACGGATATGGTTGTCAGCGCACAGTGGGGAGATACATATACGACAGCGGTGGACACCACTTATGAGAGTGGTAAGTTCTGGAATGGTATTGAGAAAGCTATTTTTTATAAAGACGGTTATTGGTACAGCATAAGTGAGGGCAGTTCGAAAACATCATTTAACATAAATAAGTACCAGTATTCGACTAACATAAGCAAGGTTTTGTATTCGGGCACTGCAAAATGGACAACTCCGAGTGGTGGGTATTATTCCGGTGTTTACAGTTCAATATATCTCCGAGGTGATAATTTATATTTTACGACTCCGGATAGCTTGAACAAGATAGATATAACATCAACAAATGTAACTCCTACAGAGCTTATAAATATACGAACGCAGTATAATAGTTCAACAGGAAATAATTTATATGCGTTTGGAGAACAGTATGGTAAGCTGGTGTATTTTATTACAGATTCTCCTAATATAAAGAAAACTAAGGATTCAAGCAATTCAAGCAAGTATAACAAGGAGTATGCCGAGTATACATTCGAGATGTGCATAAGCCACAAGTGGGATGCTGGAGTGGTGACAAAGGAGCCGACCTACACAAGTACAGGAACCAAGAAGTACACCTGTACAAACTGCGGTGAGACCAAGATC
>NC_021018.1:857362-864737 GCF_000210595.1 Coprococcus sp. ART55/1
TGACCCATGCATGGGATAATGGAACGGTTACTAAGAAAGCTACATATACAGCTACAGGAGTCAGGAAATATACGTGCAAGACATGTGGCGCAGCAAAGCAGGTCACAATTGCAAGGCTGAAGCTTGCGAAGGTAACCGTAAAGTCTGCACAGCAGGCCGGCGCGATAAAGCTTACCTGGAATAAAGCGTCAGGGGCATCTGGTTACAAGATATACAGGAGAACCGCCAAGGGAAGATATGTATGTATCAAGACAGTCAAGTCGGGAACGACAAGCTATGTAGACAAGACAGTCAAGTCAGGAAACAGGTATTACTACTGTGTAAAGGCATATAATGGAAATGTACTCAGTGGATATACAGAGGCAAGTATTCTCTACATCAAGGCTCCGGTTGTCACGGTCAGGAAGTCAGCACAGGGAGTGAAACTTTCCTGGAAAAAGTCTGCCGGTGCAAAAAAATACATTGTGTATAGAAAGACACCAACAGGCAAATACAGGGCAGTCAAGACTGTAACAGCGAAAACTCTCAGTTGGACAGACAAAACGGCAAAGAAAGGTCAGACTTATTATTACATTGTGAAGGCAGTGAATAATAAGACATACAGTGCAGCGTCACCGCAGAAGAGAATAAAAAGGTAGATGCTTACTGCGTAATTATAAGGGAGAAAAAGAATGAAATATGAAAATGTAAGACTCACAGAAGCTGTGCGGCGTATCAGGATGATATTTGTGGTGGGCGTCATCGCTGCGTGTGTGCTGTACGGCGGAAAAATACCAGCATTTGCGGAAGATACTCAGGAACAGTATGACTCATCACAGAGCAGCTATGGTCAGTTGCTTGAGCAGGAGGGCGATACTTCAGGTATCCTGCAATTTGGCGGACAGATAATAGAAGATGAAGCATCGGATTCATCGGAAGCGTCACTGGCAGCGGCAAATTCAAAGAAATATGAGAGTGCCATTGTCGGCGCTGTGGAGAAATTTTCACCGAGACTCAATGTAAAGAGCTGGGGATTGACCACACGAAATGTTGCAAATGTAGTCACAACCGCAATGAATGCGCATCCCGAGGTCGTGTATGTGGCAAGATACAGTTATCTGTATGACCAGACCACAGGAAAGGTCGTGTATCTGAAGTTCTCATACAAGCCAAATGCCCGAACCGAAAAGAAGCAGTTGGATGCAGCCATAGCGGAAGTGAACAAGCAGATAAATACAAAGAACATGAAGCCGGCAGAGATCGTGCTTGCATATCATGAGTTCCTGACATCTACAGTTGCATATGACACCAGCGGGGCTAAGGAATTTGATCCAACAACCGGAAGAGACCACATGTATGATATGTATGGTGTATTGGTTAAGAGGAGCAGCGTGTGTCAGGGATATGCGGAGACCATGTGGTATTTCCTCAGGAAAGCCGGGGTTCCGAGTGGAGTTGCCACAAGCCGGTATGTAAACCATGCGTGGAATGTTGTAAATATAGGTGGAAAGTGGTATCACGTTGACGCAACCTGGGATGATCCCGCAAGTGATATACCGGGAAGGTCGATGCATGATTATTTCCTTGTAAGCTTTGACACCTTGAACAGTAAGACTAAGGCCGCCAGCAGCGATTATTATCTTGGCAGATATGACACAAAGGTGGGAAATGTATGGAAGGGAACATACAGCAATGCCACGGATAAGCGATATGAAAAAGGCCAGTTCTGGAATGGCGTTGAGAAGGTAATCTTTTATAGAAAGGGCTACTGGTACAGCATAAAGCAGGGCAGCCAGTCATCATACTATCAGATAAACAAGTACAGCTTCACCAACGGTGTAAATACAACGATATTTACCGGGCAGGATGAATGGCTGGATACAGATGGTACGGCACTTAACAAACAGTATGGAACACTGTTCCTTGCACAGGAAAAGCTCTATTTCTGCACATCGAGATATGTTGCATGGATAGATCTTGAGGTAAATGAGCGCAAGGCGTGGGCTATATATGACATAAGACAGAAGTATGTATCAGGTGTAAACATATATGGAATGGGATATTACGGAAATGATGTTGTGATCTGGGTTTCCGACACTCCATCCTGTACAAGAAAGGACGCTTACTATCTCGGAGCATGTATGAGCCACAAATGGCAGGCGGGAGAGGTTACAAAACAGCCGACATTCACATCCCAGGGATCGCAGAAGTACAAATGCAGCAACTGCGGATATACCAAGAATGTCACACTTGACAAATTGAAGCTTGCGACGGTGACGGTCAAAACGAAGAATACAGGTAAGGGAATAAGCCTCACCTGGAATACCGATTCAAGAGCCACCGGTTATAAGGTATACAGACGCACAGGCAAGGGTGCATACAGACTTATAAAGACAGTGAAGGGAAGCTCTGTGAGATCAATGGTAGACAGATCTGTTGTAGGAGGAAAGACCTACACATACAGAGTATCGGCATACAACAGCTATACAAAGGGCGGCTCCAAGGCAAAGAGCCAGTATTATATAGGTTGCACGACCGCAAGAGCAAAGAATACCTCACAGGGAGTAAGAGTCTCCTGGAAGAAGACAAAGGGAGCCGCCGGCTATAAGATATACAAAAAGACAGGCAGCGGCAGATTCAAATGTGTGAAGGTTGTGAAAGCAAAGACCAGAACATATCTTGACCGCCGTGTGAAGTCAGGAACAAAGTACACATACTTTGTAAAACCATACAAAGGAAAGACGGCAGGAACCTACAAGAAGGCTAGTGTCAAGTACAGATAAAAAGTAAATAGAGCGCGTAAAAAATACCATGTACAGCATTTCGCCTGTACATGGTATTTTTGCTTTTGTTATATGCTTAGAATGATATTATTTTTCATTCTTGTGTTCTGTTATGTCCCTGTGGGAATTGTCGAACAGATCTGTGTCGGCCACATCTGATGAATCATTTCGATTCAGCGTCTCGCCTATGCGGGCCTTTGCCTCAGTTCCGGCAGCCTTGATACCCTCGGTGATCACCTCGCTCTTTTCCTTGAGATTTTCACTTATCACAGCGCTTTTTTCCTTTACGTTCTCTGTAAGCTCCTCAGCCTTCCGTTTGATCTTCTTTGTTATGGAGAAGCTTTCAGGGTTATTCTCAAATGCTCGTTTGATCGATGCTGTATCGTGAAGAGAGAGAAGGAAGCTTGGCTTCTCCTTGAACTTCTCACGATCCAGAGCCAGTCGGGACTTGAGTTCCTCAACACGGACAATAAGATCATTCTCTTTCGCAAATTTCTTCACCTTGCTCATCAGGTTGAATGATACAACACAGTCGATCACGAATACCCCGTAGAAGAAACCGATGAAGAAGGAGAATGTCAGGTGATCCGCCAGCCAGTACACAGCGTTCAGTATGTGTGGATGGAGGAAGAAATAGTACAGTGCCGCGATCACACCCCAGAAGAATGAGAACAGCGGACATATGATGCCCTGTATATTGCCCCACTCATCTGAGTAGTCCCACAGCTTGATGTTCATTCCTATTATAAATATACGTCCGGCAATGTATTCCACAACGGTCATGGCGATGGCCATGATCAGTACCACCAGAACCTTTTGCAAAACAGGATGGGCGTCAACAGCATCTATATGGATCAGGGACAGGAGATACAGCACCACCAGGCCTGAACCGTAGAGAGGCAGGTAAGGTCCGATGAGGAATCCCGGGTTGATCCATTTGTGGCTTGGGTTGCTCTTGGAGAAGAACTTTCTGAATATGACTTCAATGCACCAGCCCATGATGCATCCTATGAAAAATAAAAATAATATTACCAGAATACTTTTGATATTGAAATTATCCATACATGGAATCTCCTTTGTATATATGACTTTGCCAATAGTAATAAGATAGTATATAGAAGGAAAAAAAGCAACCTTACAAAATGTCACAAGTGTAAGATAGCTTGTTGATACTTATTGAGAAAAAAAGTCATTTAAATTGCGAATGTTATATTGGACTAACGCCGGGGCAGTGCTATACTTACAGCAAATAAAAAGCCACGAAACAGATGCAGACTCTTTCTACAGTACGAAGATCGAGAATGCATTTTTACGTTAAGGAGAGTTTGATTGAACAAATCGTGATTAGAAAAATCGAATCATGGCGAAGCCTGTCATATAATCCACCATGCGTATAAGTGGTCATATCATTAATCAGAATAAATATATAATCAAGGAGGACAAAATCATGATGAAGGCATTAAAGAAGGTAAACTGGAAGAAGCTTGGAATATTTGCAGGTGGAGTATTATTTGGAACAGCTGGTATCAAGGTTCTCTCAAGCAAGGATGCAAAGAACGTATATACACATTGTACAGCTGGTGTTCTTAGAGCAAAGGACTGTGTCATGAAGACAGCAAATACTATCCAGGAGAACTGTGGTGATATCTACGCAGGAGCAAAGGATATTAACGAGGCAAGAGCACAGAAGGCAGCAGAGGCTGACTTTGAGGATACTGAGTGCACAGAGGCTGAGAGCGCTGACGCAGCAGAGACTGTAGAAGGGTAATCAGTATAAGACAAAACATAAGAAAGAGGCGAAGATCTTGAAGTTTTCTATTTTAAATGAAACAAAGAATCGTCTGCGTATACACATGGCACAGAGCCGTATGACCATGGCACAGGCCGACATACTTCAGTATTATCTGGAGAACTGTGAGGCAGTGGAAGAGGTCAAGGTGCACGACAGAACCTGTGACGCGATCATCATATATGATGGTGACCGTGCAGCGGTGATAGATGCGCTGAGACAGTTTGGATATGACAGGGTGGAGGTTCCGGCGGATCTCACAGAGACATCAGGCAGAGTCATGAACAGACAGTATGAGGACAAGCTGTTTTGGAAGACCGCCTGGTACATGACCAAGAAATGGATCATGCCAATGCCGCTTCGGTATTGTCTGACATCCGTCAAAGCTCTCAAGTATATAGGCAAGGGGCTCAAGTGTCTTGCGAACAGGAAGCTTGAGGTGCCGGTTCTCGATGCAACAGCCATAACAGCATCCATTCTGACAAATGATTTCGCGACGGCGGGATCAGTCATGTTCCTTCTGGAGATCGGTGAGATCCTTGAGGAGTGGACACATAAGAAGTCGGTGGATGGACTGGCAAGAAGCATGTCACTCAATATCAATAAGGTATGGGTGCGTGTGGATGATTGTGATGTACTTATGGACAGTGCGAAGATCGCAAAGGATGATCTGGTAGTGGTTCATATGGGCAATGTCATTCCATTTGACGGTGTTGTGGATCAGGGCGAGGGCATGGTCAATCAGGCATCCCTCACCGGAGAGTCAGTACCGGTCCACAAGGGACACGGAGACAGTGCATATGCAGGTACAGTTGTTGAGGAAGGTGAGCTGGTAGTCAGAGTTGTAAAGACTGGTAAGACCAGCAGATATGATAAAGTTGTTGCGATGATAGAGGAGTCTGAGAAGCTTAAGTCAGGACTTGAGAGCAAGGCAGAGCATCTTGCAGATGGTCTTGTGCCATGGACTCTCGGTGGAACTATCCTCACATACCTTTTAACAAGGAATATCACCAAGACACTTGCGGTGCTCATGGTCGACTATTCATGTGCACTGAAGATGTCCATGCCTATAGCGGTATTGTCTGCTATACAGGAGGCAAACAAGCATCACCTCACAGTCAAGGGCGGCAAATTCCTGGAGGCTGTAGCTGATGCAGACACGATAGTATTTGACAAGACAGGAACACTTACAAAGGCATCACCTACGCTTGTACGCGTCGTATCATTTGACGGAAGAGATCCTGATGAACTGCTCAGGATAGCTGCATGTCTGGAGGAGCATTTCCCTCATTCCATGGCAAGAGCGGTTGTGGCAGGAGCTGCAGCCAAGGGGCTGGAGCATGAGGAGATGCACTCCAAGGTTGAGTATGTTGTGGCTCACGGTATCTCATCAAGCATAGACGGCAAGAAGGTTGTCATAGGAAGCTATCATTTCGTATTTGAGGATGAGGGCTGTGTGATACCTGAGGATAAGATAGAGCTGTACGAGTCGTTGTCCAAGACTCATTCACATCTGTTCATGGGAATCGATGGCAGGCTGGCAGCAGTCATATCCATCAAGGATCCGGTCAGACCTGAGTCGGCTGAGGTTGTTTCAAGGCTCAAGAAGCTGGGAATCAAGAAGGTTGTCATGATGACAGGAGACAGTGACAGAACGGCCAAGGCTATTGCAGAGCAGGTAGGGGTGGATGAGTATTACTCAGAGGTCCTTCCTGAGGACAAGGCAAAGTTTGTCGAGGCTGAGAAGACTGCGGGTCGAAAGGTCATCATGGTGGGAGATGGAATCAATGACTCACCTGCACTGTCGGCATCCGATGCTGGAATTGCCGTAAGTGATGGCGCGGAGATTGCCAGAGAGATCGCAGATATAACTGTCAGTGCGGACAATCTGTACGAGCTCGTAACACTTAAGGAACTCAGTAATAAGCTGATGAGCAGGATCAACAGGAACTATCGCAAGATAGTGACCATCAACACAGGACTTATCATCCTGGGCGTGATGGGAGTTATCCAGCCAACCACATCAGCACTGCTTCACAATTCATCGACGCTTCTCATAAGTCTTGACAGTATGAAGAAGCTGCTGGATTGATGATCGAAGCGTAGAATCATATAGAATATAAAATAAAGCTGCCCTCTTCACTGTGATGAGTACCCGGGATTCCGGAACATTAGTGAGGAGGGCAGTTTTGTAGTTAAAAGATGATTTTAAATAATAAAAATAATCTGTAAGAATTGTTGACCGGGCCGACAGAATATGACAAAATGTACGTATAAATCATGAGTAGATAGCTGAACATAAGGGCAGAATATTAGCAGATATTATCTGGAATGTTTATGAAATGAAAATATACAGATGTGTGTGGAGCACAGCGTGATGCGTGTGTTCATCACAATAGAATGGAGGATGATCAGTATGGTAAAAACGGTAAAAGGCGATAATTTTGAAGATATAAAGGCATGCGGTGTGGCGGTTGCGGATTTCTCAGCAACATGGTGCGGACCATGCAAGATGATGGCACCGGTATTTCACACGGTTGCAGATGAACTGAATGGTGAAGTGGATTTCTTCAGTGTGGACGTGGATGAGAATCCCGGACTTGCGGCTGCCAATAAGGTGTTCAGTGTTCCGACATTGATACTGTACAAGAATGGTGTTGAGGCATCGAGGAGTGTCGGAGCTATATCCAAGTATGATCTTCTCGATTTCATTGAGAAGATCAAATAATTGTCTGTGATATGTATCCCGGATATTTTAATTGGGATCTGAATTGAAGTGGGGATACAAACTAGAAACAGGAAAAACATAAAGCCCTGTCAGACT
>NC_021018.1:865060-869610 GCF_000210595.1 Coprococcus sp. ART55/1
TAGTAAGTTAGTTACGTCGTAGACGAGGCTTTAAGGTTATTGAAAACACATTGACTATCTGGCGTCTCTGTCTACATATTCTCTATACTTAACCAGACTCTTATATGCCGGTCTGATGATCTTGTCTGTAGTGACAAGCTCCTCGATTCTGTGAGCGCTCCATCCAACTATACGTGCCACTGCAAAGAGCGGTGTGTAGAGCTCCCTAGGAATTCCGAGCATCTCATACACGAATCCGCTGTAGAAGTCTACGTTAGGGCTGACACCCTTGTATATCTTGCGTTCCTTGGCGATGAGCTTTGGCGCGATCTTCTCAATGTTGTTGTACAGAGTCATATCCTCGTCCCTGCCCTTGGCAGCGGCAAGCTGTTCGACAAATGACTTGAAGACTTTTTCTCTTGGGTCTGACAGTGAGTAAACGGCATGGCCCATACCATAGATGAGTCCCTTGTGGTCGTAGGCTTGCTTGTTCAGCAGCTTATCCAGATATGCCTCTATGGCCTCTTCGTCATGGTAATCCTTTATGTGCTCCTTGATATCGTCCATCATGTTCATAACCTGCAGGTTGGCACCACCATGCTTCCTTCCCTTGAGGGATGAAAGGGCGGCGGCAATGGCAGAGTATGTGTCAGAGCCGGATGACGTTACAACTCTTGTGGTGAATGTGGAATTGTTACCACCGCCGTGTTCCATGTGAAGCAGAAGTGCTATGTCAAGAACTCTTGCCTCAAGCTCGGTATACTTCATGTCAGGCCTGAGCATCCTGAGGATGTTTTCAGCCACGGAAGCATCCTTGTCAGGTCTGTGAATGTACATACTTCCGTCGTTCTCATAATGGTTGTATGCGTGATAACCATACACAGCCATCATAGGAAATGTTCCGATGAGACCGATACACTGTCTGAGAACATTGTCTATATCCAGGTTGGTAGCCTGATTATCGTATGAAGCCAGAGTCAGCACACTTCTTGTCATGGAGTTCATTATATCCACACTAGGTGCTTTCATGATGACATCACGGGTAAAGTTGGTCGGCAGGTTCATGGACTCGGCGATGACACTGCTGAATTCTGAGAGCTGAGCCTCGGTAGGCAGTTCTCCGAAGAGAAGAAGATAAGCAGCTTCCTCAAATATATGGCGTTTTCCTTTGCCGCCTTTTACGAGATCCTGTACATCATAGCCTCTGTACAATAACTGTCCGTCACACGGAACCTTCTGGCCATCCACATCCTTAAATGCTATGATCTGTGATATATTGGTAAGACCGGTCAGAACTCCCTGTCCATTCTCATCACGCAGTCCTCTTTTTACTCCGTATCTGGCATAGAGCTCTTTGTCTATCACATCATGCTGCTGACAGAGAGAAGCCTGCTTCTCCACGTATTCTGTCAGATTCTCCATATACTCCATATAAGTAACTCCTTTCCGTTTGTATGATAAATCAGATGATCTTTTTGCATATGTCGCTTAGACAACATGCGTCGCAATGTGGCTTCGTTCTGGCTGTGCACACGGATCTGCCGTGATCCACCAGCCTGTGACAGAAGTCATTGCTCTCATCTGGAGGTACAAGCTTCCACAGTTCCATCTCAACCTTCTTCGGATCTTTTATCCCGTCAACCAGTCCCATTCGGTTGACAAGGCGTATACAGTGGGTATCTGTTACAATGGCAGGTTTGCCGTAGATATCACCCATGATGAGGTTTGCGCTCTTGCGGCCTACGCCGGGGAGCTTAAGCAGCTCATCTAGACTGTCAGGAACCTGGCAATCATAGGAATCAACAAGCATATTCATACATGCACTAATATCTCTGGCCTTGCTCTTCCCCAGTCCGCAAGGTCTCACAATGGCCTCGATGTCACTGACATCGGCAGCAGCCAGTTCTTTTACTCCTGGATATTTGGCAAATAAATCCTGGACTACCACATTCACCCTTGCATCAGTGCACTGCGCCGCCAGGCGGACACTGACAAGAAGCTGCCATGCGTGTGAAGTATCGAGGGTGCATACTGTGTCAGGATATTCCTTCTTCAGCCTCTCGATAATGTCCAGTGTTCTCTGTTTTTTCGTATATCTCTTCTGTGATTCCATAAAAAAGACCTCCAGTCTCTATATGATAACATGAAAGGCCTGCAAATGGATATCGAAAAAGAATTCTTAATAAAAATGTTAGAAGTGTGAAAATGTTGGGAAGAGAAGACATGCCGTAGCCCAATATATGTGCTGGGCTGCGGCATGTCTTTGCTGGTATAAATATCATGTCTGAAAGATCTTACTTTGTTCCGAAGATTCTGTCGCCGGCATCGCCAAGTCCTGGGCAGATGTAAGCGTTCTCGTTCAGCTCGCGGTCAACATGACCAACGTATAGCTGGATGTCAGGATGAGCCTTGAGAAGTCTCTCAATTCCCTGCGGTGCAGCGATGATCGACATGAACTTGATATGCTTACCGCCGTGCTGCTTGATGAAATCAACGGCAGCAACAGCTGATCCTCCGGTTGCAAGCATAGGATCCGTGACAACTATAAGTCTCTCATCGATAGGATCAGGGAGCTTGCAGTAGTACTCATGAGGTTCATGAGTCTCCTCGTCTCTGTACAGACCGATGTGTCCGATCTTGGCTGTAGGAACCAGAGCCTGAAGTCCACTGACCATTCCAAGTCCTGCACGGAGAATAGGTACGATCGCAAGATTTCTTCCTGCGATGACCGGAGTCATGCATTCCTCGATAGGAGTCTCTATACATACATCCTCGGTAGGAAGATCTTTCAGAGCCTCATATCCCATGAGCATGGCGATCTCTTCAACAAGTGCACGGAATTCGGCAGTTCCGGTGTTCTTATCTCTGAGCTTTGAAATCTTATGCTGAATAAGTGGATGTGTCATAACTGTGTAATCTGTCATATTGTGTAACCTCCTAATAAATAATATACAGATAATTATTATGCCTCAATGTCAGAGTTCTGTGGATTCATTCCAAGTCCACGGCTTACATCACCCTTGGTGTTCTCACCAAATGTATAGTCGTTACCAGGCAGTATAGCATTCAGCAGGATGCCGAATATAGCTGCGAGGGCAAGTCCTGTAAGAGTGATAGTTGTGCCTCCGATCGTGAATGTAAGGCCATTTTTGAAACCAAGTCCACATACCATGATAACGGCTGCGATGATCAGGTTTCTTGACTTCGTGAAGTCTACGTGGTTCTCAACCACATTTCTTACACCTATGGCTGAGATCATTCCGTAGAGGATGAAGCTTATGCCGCCAATGATGGCGAAAGGCATTGAGCGGATGACTTCTGCAACCTTAGGTATGAAACCGAGGATGACTGCAAAAATGGCAGCCAGTCGTATAACTCTTGGATCGTGAACGCGGCTGAGCTCGAGAACTCCTGTGTTCTCTCCGTAGGTTGTGTTGGCAGGACCGCCAAAGAGTGCGGAGAGAGATGTTGCCAGACCATCACCGATAAGTGTTCTGTGGAGACCTGGATCCTCAAGGAAATTCTGATCTACAGTTGCTGATATGGCACATATATCACCTATATGCTCCATCATGGAAGCGATGGCGATAGGAGCCATGACAAGTATGGCAGTTAAGTTAAATTTGCAGATCTGGAAAGGTGGCAGACCGAGAAAATGTGCGTCTGAAACTCCAGAAAAGCTGAGTATTGCTGAACCATCAGGGTTGGTCATACCACAGAAGTGAAGTATGAGTGCAACGCCATATGAGATAAGTACACCCATGAGGATAGGTATGATCTTGAACATGCCCTTGCCCCAGATGTTGAACACAATGACAACAGCCAGTGCGATAAATGCAAGCAGCCAGTTAGTGGATGCGTTTGATATAGCTGATGGTGCGAGGCTCAGACCGATACATATGATGATAGGTCCGGTAACCACTGGTGGAAGGAATCTCATGACACGCTTCACGCCGACAAGCTTGACGATCAGTGCAAGTATCAGATACAGAAGTCCTGCAACCACAATACCGCCACATGCATATGGAAGCTTTTCGCCCATTGGCATGTCCTTGAATATGCCTGTTTTAAGGTCTGCAACTGTGGAGAAACCTCCCAGAAATGCAAATGAAGAACCGAGAAATGCAGGTACCTTAAGCTTAGTGCATAAGTGGAAGAACAGTGTTCCAAGACCGGCACATACAAGAGTTACCTGAATTGAGAGTCCCTGACCCTCGAAGTATCCGTTTACGAGAAGCGGAACAAGAATTGTTGCACCAAACATGGCAAACATATGCTGGAATCCAAGTAAAAGCATCTTTGGAATTCCAAGCTTACGTGCATCACGAATGGCTTCTTTTTGATTATCCATAAGTAATAATCCTCCCATATTTTTTCTTAGTTAAATATTATAAAGTTTATTTACACTAAGGTCAATTTGAATAGTGAAATTTCCAAAATAAACTTAAGATATGTAATATATGTCAGCACTTGACAAAATGTTACAGAATTGTTACAATTCTGCTTGGATTGAGTAAAGGGGAGAAAAATAAAGATACAGGTCGAAGGAGACTACAGATATTATGATTGAA
>NC_021018.1:870089-877974 GCF_000210595.1 Coprococcus sp. ART55/1
ACTCAAGAATGTCAATATTAATATAGAGAAAGGCGAGTTCGTATTTATCGTTGGAAGCAGTGGTTCGGGCAAGACCACTCTGTTCAGGCTTCTGCTCAAGGAGCTCGATCCTACGGAGGGCAATATCACTGTTGCCGGATACGACTACGGCAAGATCAAGAGGAAGGATATACCGAAGGTCAGAAGAAGGATAGGGGTTGTGTTCCAGAACTTCAGACTTCTCAAGGACAGGACTATATACGAGAATGTCGCATTTGCACAGAGAGTCATTCAGACCCCGGCGAGATATATCAGAAGACGAGTTCCGGCCATGCTGACGCTGGTTGGACTTGCAGACAAATACAAATCATACCCGAAGGAGCTCTCAGGTGGTGAGCAGCAGAGAGTTGCCATGGCGAGAGCACTGGTCAACAATCCGGACATCATACTGGCGGACGAGCCTACAGGAAACCTTGATCCTAAGAACTCACTGGATATCATGAACCTCCTTGAGGATATTAACAAGAGAGGAACCACAGTTGTCGTGGTAACCCACAACAAGGATATCGTCAATGAGATGAAGAAGAGAGTTATCACCCTGAAGAAGGGCGTTATAATCAGTGATGAGAAGGAAGGAGGCTACATAGATGAAGATTAGTACATTTTTCTATGTCCTCAGACAGGGCTTTGCGAATATAAGAAGAAACATACTGTTCTCACTTGCATCACTGGGAACCATCATATCATGTCTGTTTCTTTTCGGAATCATATATGCGGTGGTTGTAAACTTCCAGTCAGGTATGCAGGAGCTTGAGAAGACAGTCACCATATCTGTATTCTTCGACGAGGATGCGTCAGATGAGACCATACAGCTCATAGGTGAACAGATAAGAACGGTCGATTATGTTGAGACGATGGATTTCATCTCAGCCGATGAGGCATGGGACAAGTTTGCAGATCAGAACTACGATGATCCACAGGTTGCAAAGAATGCATTTGGCGGAGATAACCCGTTAAAGAATGCTGCGTCATATGAGATCACGCTCAAGGATGTATCAAGACAGCCGGAGTTCGTGGCATTTGCCCAGGGCCTTTCAGGAGTCAGAAAGGTAAAGAGTTCTGACGTGACTGCGGACAGCATCACGACACTGTCATCCCTTGTGGGATATGCATCCATAGGAATAGTTGTGATACTGATGCTGGTATCTATATTCCTTATAAGTAACACGATCACCATAGGTATCACAGTGCGAAAGGAAGAGATAGGGATCATGAAGCTGATCGGTGCGACAAATGTATTTGTAAGGGCACCGTTCATCATAGAGGGTGTGATCATAGGCGCGGTCGGTTCGGCTATACCTCTGGTCCTTCTGTACTACATGTACGATAAGATACTGACATACGTTGCCGGAAGGTTCAAGGTTGTCACAACGCTGTTCGCATTTGTGAGCCAGCAGGATCTGTTCAGGACTATGGTACCGGTCGGACTTGTGCTCGGTATCGGTGTTGGTCTGGTAGGAAGTATTCTTACCACAAGAAAGCACCTGAGAGTGTAGTGTTAAATGCGGTCAGAGCAATGCACAAAAAATTCACAAATTGTTATTACTTTTTTAGGAACAATATGTGTTATAATGCTGATAAGTAGGGCAAAAAGATAATAACATTATGAAATGCGATTAGGAGGCATGAATGATGAGAATAGATTTATACAAGATAAAGAAGAAAGGTATGCAGGTGGCAGTGGTTACTACAGGAGCACTGCTCATGTCGTTTACATCCATATTTGCGGCTCCTGTGTTCAGCGTGCATGCTGAGGAGACCAAGGAGGATGTTGAGCAGCAGAAGGAAGAGGCTCAGCAGGCTCAGGAAGAGGCGAATGCAAACGCAGAGAAGTATCAGAAGAAGGTAGACAAGCTTACAGCGGCTGTAAATGAGCTCGATAAGCAGGCCACAGATATAAGCACACAGATCGTGGAGAAGAAACAGCAGGCTGAGGATCTTCAGAATGAGATAGATGAGACTCAGACAAAGCTTGCAGAGGCTCAGGTCAGTGAGGATAATCAGTATGAGGCGATGAAGAAGAGGATACAGTACCTCTACGAGGAGGGCGATGTTGCTTACATAGATGCACTTATGTCATCGGCTTCATTTGAGGATAGTCTTAACAAGTCTGAGTATGTTGATCAGCTCAGCACATATGACCAGAAGCAGCTCAACAAGCTGGTAAAGACTAAGAATGACATAGCAGAGTATCAGCAGACACTCAAGGATGATCTGGCGGATGTAGAGAAGGTAAAGGCAGACCTGGAGACCAAGCAGGCAGACCTCGATGATGTTATAAGCCAGAAGAATGCGGAGATCAACAAGTACAGTGATGATGTTGAGATGCAGAAAGCTCTTGCGGCTGAATACGCAAAGCAGGAGTCAGAGCTGGATGACAAGCTGGCAGAGCTTGCGCGTCAGGAACAGCAGAGACTGGAGGAGGAGCGTAAGCAGAGAGAAGCTGAACAACAGCAGCAGGATAACAACGGTGGAAGCGATAACTCAGGCAGTGACAGCGACAACAGTGGAAGTAACAATGGCGGTTCAACAACCGGTTCAGGTCAGTTCATATGGCCTGTATCAGGACCTATCACAGACTACTTCGGACCTAGAGAGTCACCGACAGCAGGAGCAAGCTCCAATCATATGGGTATAGATATAGGATGTTCATATGGAGTGCCTATCGCAGCGGCTGATGCAGGTGTTGTAACGGTAGCCGAGTGGGGCGAGAGTGGTGGTAACTACGTTATGATAGATCACGGTAATGGATTTGTGACGATGTACCTTCACAACTCATCACTTGCAGTAAGCGTTGGCGATGTGGTTTCACAGGGACAGACCATTGCGTACGCAGGTTCAACAGGATATTCAACAGGTACACATTGCCACTTCTCAGTATTCCTGAATGGCTCATATGTCAACCCACTTGATTATCTGTAAGATGAGGTTGAGACATGGCATAGGGATATGTGTCATATCATAAGATCTTAATATGATCATATATAGAATAGAGAAAAAATGCGTGATTCATGAAATATGGATCACGCATTTTTTATGTTAATAGGGGCGTGGATATGGGCGAAGTACCATATGTTGTGGTGGTGAGAAAATATGTCGAAAACAATAGTTTTTTTAAGAAAAAATAGGATTAGTGTCGGTTGACATAAGTGGTAAAAGTATTTATACTCACACTGGACTGAGTATTTATTTAAGGAGTATATTATGGTTTTTTCGAGCATGGAGTTCTTATTTAGATTCCTGCCTTTATTTTTGCTTATCTATTTTGTGACAAAGCCGAAGTACAGGAATGTTGTACTGCTTTTAGGCAGCCTTGTGTTCTACGCGTATGGCGAACCCATATACGTGTTCTTGATGATGTTTTCTATTATATTTAACTATTCGGTGGCAAGACGAATCAAGCGTTTTTATGATATAGAAGTATATTCGGAGATCGACTGTTCATTTGAGAGAAACTGCTGGCTGGCGGTGGCTATGGTGTTTAATTTTGGAATGTTGTTCATATTCAAATATATCAACTTCTTTATAGAGATAATAAACACTGCAGCGGGAACAAAGATATTTGATAGCGTGGCGATCACACTGCCGCTTGGAATAAGCTTCTATACGTTCCAGATAACATCGTATATATTTGACGTGTACAGGCTCAAGTATCAGGCGGACAAGAGTATAATCAAGTTCGGAACATATGTGAGCATGTTCCCTCAGCTCATAGCCGGCCCTATAGTCAACTACGATGAGGTGAAGCCTGAGCTGGATCACAGAGAGGTCAAGGCGGACGATATAGAGCGCGGTGCGACACTGTTCGTATTGGGACTTGCGTACAAGGTGCTTCTGGCAAATAAGATAGCCAGTCTGTGGAACGATGTGCAGACGGTTGGCCCTTATGGAATAAACACTGTGACCGCATGGCTTGGTTCATGGGGATATTCATTCCAGCTCCTGTTTGATTTCATGGGTTATTCCGTGATGGCAATAGGAATTGGCCTTATACTTGGCTTCAGGATACCGGAGAACTTTGTCGATCCTTATATGGCACATTCCCTCACAGATTTCTGGAGACGCTGGCATGTTACACTCGGACGCTGGTTCAGAGAGTATGTGTACATACCGATGGGCGGCAACCGAAAGGGAAAGCTCAGAATGATACTTGCCATGTTCACTGTGTGGATGTTTACCGGATTGTGGCATGGTGCGGACTGGAATTTCCTGATATGGGGCTTGTTCCTGTTCGTGTTCCTTCTCATGGAGAAGCTGTTCCTTGGCAAGGTATTTGACAAGGTGAAGGTTCTTGGCCATGTGTACATGTTCTTCCTGATACCGATATCATGGACAATATTTAACATATCTGATCTGAAGCTTCTGGGACTGTACCTGAAGAGAATGTTTGGCATGAACATAGAGGGATCAGTCACCACACATGCCATGGACAAGCTGATCATGCTGGGACACACATACTGGTGGCTACTGCTGATCTGCGTGATCTTCTGTACACCGTGGCCTAGAAAGCTCATAGAGAAATTCTACAAGAACTGGGTATGCAAGCTTATAATGCTCGCACTGTTCTGGTTCTGTGTATATCAGATAGCAAAGGGTGGCTCCAATCCATTCCTTTATTTTAGATTTTAGGAGGTGGGCAGATGAAGAAATTATGGCAAATGATAAAAGGCTGTCCACTGTTCTCGATACTCATAATATCCGGCGTGATAGTTACCGCAGGCGGTTATGTGGGAGCTGCGCTTGGCGTGTATAAATGGGATGTCAGCTTTCATCATCCTATGGCCCAGACTGTGCTGCTTGATGAGAGGGTGGCAACCGGAACTGACGCAACAAGCACGGATGCTCCGGGAAAGAGCGAGCTGACGTCGGAGTCCACGGGCAGTGCGGCTGCAGAGGAGCAGACAACGGAGGTGAAATCCACGGAGAAGCAGACTTCTGAGAATGCATCCACGGAGAAGACAACAGAGAAATCTACAGAGAAAGCGACCACCGAAAAGGCAACTACGGAAAAAGCAACCATAGATACAGGCGGTTCGGCTGCTCCGGTGACAAGACAGACTCAATACAAGAAGGTTAAGAAGAGAAAGGCAAGAAATAGCTGCTACAGAGATCTCACACAGATCGCTCTTGAGACCCAGTACCCATATATAAAGGTTGACAAGTCTTATTTTGACGATGCTCTGTTCATAGGTGATTCCAGAGTGGAAGGACTGGCGTTGTATTCCGGACTGGACAATGCAGAATTTGCATATATGGAGGGCCTTACTTCATTTGGACTGATGGGTGAGAAGATCGCCTCAAATGGAACAAAGACACTCACAGAGCTGCTTAAGAGCAAACAATTCAAAAAGATATACATCATGCTCGGCATAAATGAGGCGGGTTACAATACGGAGACATACGCATCCACATATATCGATGCGGTGGCCCAGATACAGGCGCTTCAGCCGGACGCAGTGATCTTTATGATGGGCTGCATGCATGTATCCAGCGACTATTCGGCAAGCCACGATATTGTGAACAATGACAATATCGATGACAAGAATGGTGCCATAGCTGCATATGCTGATGGAATAAAGCTTTTCTATCTGGATATGAATACGGTTGTGGACGATGGCAAGGGTGGTCTTGTAAAGGACTATACCTGGGATGACATACATTTGCAGGCGCAGTATTACAGTCTGTGGGAGCAGTATCTGTATGAGCATGGGCTCAAGGATGATGCTTTCAAATAGATAAAGTGCTGCGGGACCTGGCGGCATTTTATCATTATCGGGAGTTGATCAAATGGCAAAAAGACTGGTAATAAAAGATAAATATAAGGGAATCCTGTTCATAATCATGGCAGGGTTCTTTTTCTCACTGATGACCTTCTTCGTGAGACTGTCTGGAGATCTGCCAACTATGCAGAAGGCATTCTTTAGAAATGCAGTGGCCGCTGTTGTGGCCATTGCCATGCTCATGAGGACTGAGGAGAAATTCAAGATAAAGAAGAGCAGCTGGCCGGGAATCGCGGCGAGAAGCATATGTGGAACGACAGGACTTATCTGCAATTTTTATGCAATCGACAAGCTCAACATAGCGGATGCCAATATCCTCAACAAGCTTTCCCCGTTCTTTGCTATCATCGCATCATACTTTGTGTTGAAGGAACGGGCAAACCGGGTAGAGTGGGCATCTGTTGTGCTGGCTTTCGCTGGTGCATTGTTCGTTGTGAAGCCTTCGTTTCATATGGATTTTCTGTATGCCATGGTTGGTGTGGCAGGCGGCCTTGGGGCAGGAATAGCCTACACCTATGTGAGAAAGCTTGGAAAACAGGGGGAGCGCGGACCGGTCATAGTCATGTGTTTCTCTGTATTCTCATGTCTGGTGACGCTTCCATTTATCATATTGGACCACGCACCTATGACATGGCAGCAGATTGTGTGCCTGCTCTGTGCCGGACTTGCGGCGGCTGGTGGACAGTTCAGTATAACCGCAGCATACCAGAAGGCTCCAGCCAGGGAGATATCGGTATTTGACTACAGTCAGGTCATATTTGCGGCTATACTGGGATTTGTATTCCTGGATCAGATCCCTGACATGCTGAGCATTATAGGATATGTGATAATCATAGGAAGTGCAGTTTTCAAATGGTGGTACACCATGAGACAGGATCGCACTTAGCATGATCGGCAGGGCTGAGAGTGGCAGTGCCTTGTACAAATACTTGTAGAATAATTGATATATACAAAAAGACGGATGTCAGAAATGGAAAATGGGTAAAAGTTTCATTGTCTGATATCCGTCTTTTTATAAAGTTATAAAGGAAGGTTTTAGGTGTTGTGACCGGACTTGTGAGGTATCCGGCCTCCCATCTATCTAAATTGGATTGTTGTTAGTTTGAGTGACGGCAGATACGCTGGTGCTGCCTGGGCATGTCGCACATCTGCTGTCCTCATCAATCTGTATATATAATAAGATGGTACTGTGTACATTCTGTGTATCGGATGTTAAAGAAATATGTTCATAAAAGAAATAATATATAAAGCGTAAATAAATGTTCTATAAATGGTAAAGCTTCTGAATATAGTGAGTATAAGGTTGTGGGTATAGTTGCTGACATGTTAAAATGAAACACACATATGATCATAATTGGTGGATATATCAGATGACAATATTGGATAGAGCAGCTTTATTATGGAATAGTAAGGGGGATTAATATATGGATAAAGAAAAGGTTATACAGGAGCTTCAGGAGAGAACAGAGGAGATAAAGGAAAAGGCCGGGGAGCTTCATAAGGCGATAGAGGAGACTATATCGCAGAAGAAGCAGATGCATTACACGGAACTGGGCGGTCAGGACGGGCAGCCGGATGTGCCGGTTAAGGAAGGATACGGTCTGGTGCTCGGTGGCGGTGGTGGCCGTGGCTCCTATGAGATCGGAGTGTGGAAGGCTCTTGAGGAGTACAGAGATGTGATCGATATAAAGGCGGTGTCAGGAAGCTCGGTCGGTGCGCTGAACGCGGCACTGTATGCGTGTGGTGATCTGGATAAGGCTACACAGATGTGGTACGACATAACCAACGACAGGATACTGTCCAACAAGGATATAGACGAGGACAACAGGAACAAATGGTTTGAGTCCATCAAGGAGAAGCTCACGACCATAGACAATCCAGTCATACAGAGTGCAATAGAGTGCATAGGACTGGATGCTGTGGCAAAAGGCATGAGGATAAAGGATGGCTTCTTCTCCAGAGAAGGACTTATGGACATACTGGAGAATTCACCAGTACTTGATGGTGTGTCGAACAGTGACATGAGCTGTTATGCTACATGTCTCAATGTGGAGGGCAAGCCTACT
>NC_021018.1:878472-899360 GCF_000210595.1 Coprococcus sp. ART55/1
CATGGAACCGGAGGAGATAGAACGTATACTTCTTGATTCTTCAGCCATACCGGTCATATTCCCTATGGAGACGATAGACAAGACAAAGTATTATGATGGAGGCTTCTTCCTTGGGGGAGATAATGTGCCAATACAGCCTCTTTATGATGAGGGCTACAGAAAATTTGTCGTGGTGCATCTCGATGAGAGGAAGACCGACAGATACGATGATGCAGAGATGATACATATATATCCGTCTATTCCTCTTGGTGGTGCCATAGATGGCATGCTTGACTTTTCGCCTGAAGGTGTTGAGAAGAGGATAACACAGGGATATGACGATGCAAAGGCGGTGCTTGTTGAGAAGTTTGGCCCAAGACTGTTCTTCACCCGCCATGGGCAGACCGTGTGGAATGTGGAAAACAAGATATGTGGAGCCACGGATATTGAACTCACAGAGCTTGGACATCAGCAGGCGGAGCAGCTTGGTGAGATGATAAAGAATGGAGATTATCACATAGATGAGATCCTGTATTCGCCTCTGGTCAGGGCTTCGGAGACGGCAAGACATATATCCGAGATAACAGGAATTCCTATGAGAGCCGAGGAGAGACTCCGTGAGCAGTGTTTTGGCAAATACGAGGGAACAGCCAGAAACGGCGCTATATTCGCCAAGGCGAAGACGCATTTTCTGGATCACTATGAGGGCGGAGAGACCATGGTTCATCTGTGTCAGAGGGTGTACAATTTGTTAGATGAGCTTAAGGCTGAGTCGGAAGATTCCGGGAAGACATATCTTCTGGTTGCCCACAATGGAATATCAAGAATAGTACAGTCGTATTTCAATGATATGACAAATGAGGAATTCGCAGCATTTGGCATAAAGAACTGTGAGATAAGAGAATATAGATTCTGATCGCCACATGTGTGGTATCAGATGTAAAAAAGAGAAAACAGCAGGCAGATCAATATGATGTGAATGTGGTTTTCTCTTTTTTTCTGGGATATCCCCAAATGCTCCTGTAAATGTGTATAAAAGAATACTTGATATTATTTATCACTAATATAGTTGACACAGAGCCTACATATGTGCTAATAAATATATGAACATATAATCATGCGTTTAAATATCAACGTACGGCATGAGAGCTATGCGATGCGTTTATGGAGAATATAAAATGTGGAAAAGGAGAGAATCATGGGAGACAACAGTTTTTTGAAGATCAGTGGGATAAAGAAAAGCTTCGGTTCAGGGGAGAACCGAACTGAGGTACTTAGAGGAATTGATTTTGAGGTCGCAAAGGGCGAGTTCTGTGTGCTGCTTGGCCCATCGGGGTCTGGCAAGTCAACTCTGCTCAATATCATAGGTGGGATCGACAGCCCGGATTCCGGTTATATCTCCATAGATGGAGAGAAGACAGGGGATATGGATGAGAAGACACTGACCAGATACAGGAGAAAGCATCTCGGTTATGTATTCCAGATGTATAATCTCATACCTAATCTCAATGTAAAGGAGAATGTGGAGGTTGGAGCATACCTTAGTGATAATCCTTTTGATGTTGATGATCTGTTAAAGACTCTGGGGCTTTATGAGCACAGACATAAGCTCCCAAATCAGCTGTCGGGTGGACAGCAGCAGAGGACCTCGATTGGAAGGGCAATCGTGAAGAATCCTGATATACTTCTCTGTGATGAGCCGACAGGTGCCCTTGACTACAACACTTCCAAGGAGATACTTAAGCTCATAGAGGATGTGAACCAGAAGTATGGCAACACAATAATCATGGTCACCCACAATGATGCCATCAAGAATATGGCGGACCGGACTGTGAAGCTCAGGGACGGCATGATAAGACGCAACATTGTAAATGAGAACAAGATATCCGCTGTAGAGCTTGACTGGTAATTGGGCAGACAGGGTAGATGTTCAATAGGAAAGGGGATCTGTTATGAGAAATCCATTGTGGAGAAGAATTCCAAAGGAACTGAAGGAAGAGCTTGGAAAATATATAGTCATATTCCTGTTCATGGTCATCACAACGGGAATGGTGTCGGGCTTCATGGTTGCAGGTGAGAGCATGAAGAAAACCTACGACAATACATTTGACAAATACAACGTGGAGGATGGACATTTTGATCTGTCGGATGAGGCGTCAGACAATATGAAGGGCAATATAGAGGATGAGGGCGTGAAGCTCTATGATATGTCGTATTATGAACTGCCTATGAGTAAGATCGGATCAGACTCTGATGGCAATAGTGGTAATGTGGAAGGCAATTCAGAGACAAAAGATGATACGGTGAATTCTGTAAATGATGCTGCAGATGATGGAGGAAGGACACTGAGGATATTCGCACCAAGACACGATGTAAATAAAATGTGCCTGATGGATGGTGAATTTCCTGTAGGAACTGATGAGATTGCCATTGACAGAATGTATGCGGTGAACAACGATATAGAGATCGGTGATGATATAAAAGCGGGTGACAAGGTATACAGCGTGTGCGGATTTGTGGCACTCTCCGACTACAGTACCATGTTCCAGAACAACAATGACACCATGTTTGATGCCACGATATTCGGAATTGCGGTTGTGTCAAATGAGGAATTTGATGATCTTCCGGAGAAAAATAAGACCTGGTCGTATTCATGGATGTACGATGATGGAATGCCGGATGAGGAGAACGATGAGAAAAAGCTGGCGGATGACCTTCTTGAGATTGTGTATACACAGGCGGTCATGAACGGCATTATGGTGGAGAACTACATTCCAAGGTATCAGAACCAGGCGATCAACTTTGCAGGGGATGATATTGGCAGTGATACAAATATGATGAAATGGTTTGAATACATCGTCATAGTTATACTTGCATTTATATTTGCGGTAACCATCAGCAACACTCTGACAAAGGAAGCGTCGGTTATTGGAACATTGAGGGCTTCAGGATATACGAAGGGCGAGCTGCTTATTCACTACATATCCCTTCCTGTCATAGTTACATTTATGGCATCAGTGGTGGGAAACGTGCTGGGCTATTCGGTGTTTAAGGATATGGGTGCGCAGCTTTACTATGGAAGCTATTCCCTCACTAAGTATGTGACGTATTGGAATGCCGATGCATTTGTGCTTACCACAGTCATACCTCTTATAATCATGATCGTTGTGAACCTGTTAGTGGTAAACAGCAAACTGAAGCTCTCACCACTGAGGTTCCTGAGGCATGATCTCAGCAGATCAAAGGGAAAGAAGGCGGTGAAGCTGCCTCACTGGAAGTTCATGACAAGGTTCAAGACCCGTGTCATACTTCAGAACATTCCAGGATATGTGGTCATGCTTCTTGGAATTTACTTCGCACAGGTTCTTCTGATGTTTGGACTTATGTTGAATCCTATGCTGAAGCACTATCAGAATGACATATTGGATAATATGGTAGCTGACCACCAGTATGTTCTGGATTCACAGGTGGAGACGGCAAATAATAATGCGGAAACCTACTGTATGAAGGCGCTAAGGACGACCGGAGATATAGATGATGAGATCATGGTGTATGGAATACACTCGGACAGTAAATATTTCCCGGTTAAGCTGGACGACGGAGATGTGCTGGTATCTGACAGCTACGCAGACAAATATGAGATAGTTGATGGCGACAAACTTGAGCTCAAGGAGAGCTATACTGATGACACATATGATCTTAAGGTGACGGGTTCTGTGGTGTATCCGGCAGCCCTTGCGGTGTTCGTGACAGAGGGTGATTTCAGAGAAATATTTGACAAGGACGAGGATTACTTCACCGGCTATTTCTCGAATGACAAGCTGACCGATATAGAGGATCATGTAGTGTCAGAGATCACAAAGGATGACATGATAAAGGTGTCCAGACAGCTAACCAAGTCCATGGGAGGTATGTTCTACATAGTGGTTGTATTTTCACTTGTTATGTTCATGCTTCTCGTATATCTGCTCACAAAACTAATAGTGGAGAAGAACACGGTGTCCATATCCATGGTTAAGATACTGGGATATGACACAAAGGAGATCAGTAAGCTGTATCTGTCATCCACAACTGTCATGGTTGCGGTGGTGACGCTGCTCGATATACTGCTCAGTTACCTGTCGATCAAGGTGATATACAGGGCAATGCTGATAGATATGCTAAGCGGCTGGATGCCGATATACATGGCACCATGGATATTCCCACTCATGTTCGTGCTCAGCTTTACCGGCTATCTGGTGATCTCACTGTTGCAGATGAAGAGGATAAAGAAGATTCCTATGGACGAGGCGCTCAAGAATGTGGAGTGATGTGTCAGGCTGTGTTCAGGTATTATGAAAAAAAGAGAAAATTTTGTGCTGTAAATCCCCCGAATCCCTGGAAAGGATACATGGATTAGAAGTTGTGTATCTTTTCAGTGGGAATCCGGGAGTTTGAGCACAAAATTTTCTTTTTTTGCTATTTTGTGGGAAATGTTCCCAAAGCTGTCAGGTTGTCGACCCGGACAAGCTTATGCCAGCTAGATGGTTCCTGTGACAGTCACGGTTGCCGTTCCCGGCGTTGTGGTGATGACTCCCGTGGCTGTATTCTGTGTGAATGTTGCTGCTGGAACAGTGATCTGTCCGGCAACTGTTGCGAACTCGCCTGTTGCTTCATTGTAGGTGTAGCTGGCTGGCGCTGTCCATGCATTTCCATTGTAGGTCACAGTGATTCCGGTGAGGATCGGATTGAAGGTATCTGTGATGATGACGTTGTCACTTGCGGATGCCTCGGTGTTGCCGTAGTTCTCTATAAGGAAGGTGTAAGTGATCTGACCATTCTCTGCAACTATGCTAGGACTCACAGACTTTGTGATGGCGAGATCGGGAGCTGCAACAGGGGAAATCGACTCAGTTGCAGTGACTGCGTTGGTAAGTCCTGCGCCGGTTACTGTAACAGTGTTGGTCACGGAATCCTCATTGCCTCTAGGTGTAAATTCATTTGTTGTTGTCTCATATATAATAGTAGCATTTCCGCCCGCTGGAACGGAGATTCCAGTGAGTGTCAGCGGAGCTGCAGCACCGACAGCCGGAGCGGCTACCAGAGTTCCATTGGTGTAGTATCTGATGGAATCCGGAATATATGTGAGAGGATATACTGTTGTATTTCCCACTGCATATGCTCCCAGATTATCTGTGAGAGACAGACCTGTGAGTGTGGTAGTTCCGGAATTGATGAGACTTATCACATACGTGATCTTATCCGGTGTTCGGTAGGTGTCCACCACAGCCGTCTTGGAGACTGTGAGGACTTCAATTATTTCTCCAGTTATGATATTGGAATTGGTGGATCCTCCGTTGTATGACAGAGTTGCCTGATTAGTGAATGTTGCCATTACTTTACCTCCGTATTGTGTTGTCAGAGGTTTATATACCTCTGATATAAAGTATGTGCTGTGGAGGCTTTGGGTTACAGATATTACTCACCATCTGCGGCACATTTATGTTATACTAAAAGATAACTATGTGGTTTAAAGAGCTGTTTTTATATACAGGAGGAATATAGGTGAGAAGGAAAAGGTGGTCGTACCTGATTGCCTGTGTGGTGCTAGCAGGTGGGCTGGCAGCGCCTGGCACATATACCAAGGTGTACGCGCAGGATTATGAAAATGTAGAATACGTAACCAGTGTGTCAGAGCTTAGAGATTCCATGGACGAAGCTGATGTGGTAAACTCGGCCGATGTGATGGATAGAGGAGCGGATGTCGACGCCACGGCAATGTACAGCAGTGAGTCAGCCGACATATACAGTCTTCGCAGGATCATATTGTATACAGATGAAGTGCCGGAGACTTATGGCGCGACAACAGTCATCTGTTATGACAAATACGATTACTATGTGCTTGGCTACGATACCGAGGAAGCGACGAAACAGGCATACGAAAAGCTTCAGGAAGAGTACGAGCCTGACAAATGTATGCTTGATCAGGTCATATATTCAGAAGATGTGCTGGCGGATTCAGATTTGGATTCAAATTCGTATGCTGCACAGCGGAACGTTGATGCCATGCTTGCTGCATCGGAGACATATAAGGCTGTAAGCTGGGGCACAAGGTACATGGGAATGGACAGACTCAAGGCGGAGGTGTCAGAGTACAAGCTGGATGCTAAGGTAAATGTGGCGGTTATAGACTCTGGGGTGAATTCCTCGGATACTCTGTTTGAAGGCAGGATAAATGAGGAAGACAGTATGAACTGCTGCGAGGGCGAAGACCGGAGCGACTACGGAGACAACATGGGACATGGAAGTCATGTGGCGGGTATAATAGCGGATGCGACACCGGACAATGTCCAGCTCACGATCATCAAATGTTTCACAAGCCAGGGAGCAACCACAGTGTCAACGGTACAGCAGGGAATCATGGCTGCGCTTGACAGCGGTGCGGACGTGATCAATATGAGCTTCTGCTTCTATGGTAAAAATGCAAGTGACAACACCAGGTCGATGCTTGACGAATTGTTAAAAAGTGCAAAAGAAGATGGCGTCATCATGTGTGTGGCAGCAGGCAATACGAACAGCACTGTGAACAACTGGGAGATCAGCGACGTGGAAGGTGTGTCATATCCTGCGGACAGCAGTGATGTGATAACAGTGTCGGGGCTTATGCAGAAGGCTGGAACGGAGGAGACAGCAGACAGGATTGCTGCAGATACGGTAGAGTTTGACGATGCATATTCCTACTATGGTGATGCGGTGGATTTTTCTGCTCCGGGAACTTATATAACATCGGCGTGGAAGACCGGAACGGATCACGGACATGTCAGTACAGGAACATCCATGGCGGCACCTCACATATCGGCTGCAGCAGCTTATGTGAAGATGGCAGAGCCGGAGCTTGACAGTAGTCAGTTGAAGAGCAGACTGATATCATATTCCGTGGATCTGGGAACAGCGGGAAAGGATAAATACTACGGTTACGGTTGTCCATACATGGCGGATTATTTTGCTAATACATTTGGCGGAAAACATCCGGAGACAAAGGTTGGAACCTGTGCGGTGGAAAGTCTTGGAAATGCGAAGGATGGACTGAGACTGTCGTGGACTTCGGCGGATAATGCAAGTGGGTATAAGATATACAGGAAAACTGCGACAAGCGCATACAAATGTATAGCTGAGATAAAAGGTTCAGGAGTCAGAACATACACTGACAAGACTGCGGCGGCTGGAATCAGATACAGATATGCGGTGAGGGGCGTGAACGGCACGGCCGAGGGACAGCCGGCGGCTACAAAGGCACTGGTCAGACTTACCCAGCCGAAGTACAACGTGAAGAATGCATATTCCGGCGTGAAGGTATCCTGGAACAAAGTAAAGGGCGCGAGTGGATACAAAATATACCGCAAGGCACCGGGGCAGAACGGATGGAAGCAGTACAAGGTGCTGTCAGCGGGAACGCTCACATTTGTCGATAAGAATGTGACTAATTACAGAAACTATACATACACGGTCAAGGCGTTCAAGGGTACTTCTGCAAGCTCGTATGATACTGCGGGGGTCAGGTTGTACAGGATGCCGGGATGCAAGGCGAAAACGGTCAGATCAAATTCCAGAAAGACGATGGAAGTAACATGGAACAAGGTCAGGTATGTCAGCGGGTATCAGATCCAGTACAGTACATCGTCGAAATTTGACAGATATAAGGTGGCAACGATAAATAAGTCCACAAAACTTAGACGCAGGATAAGCTCTCTGTTCTCAGGAAAATATTATTATGTGAGGATGAGAACCTACAGAAGAGTTGGCGGCAAGACCATTTATGGCGGCTGGAGCAGTGTACAGCGCGTAAAGGTAAAATAGTGAAAGGCAGATAAGATGGCAGAAAATAAGGATTTGGGAAAATACAAGATCTCCACGATGGAGGATGAAGAGGATTATTTTGACAATGTGGAGATGGAGCTCGACTACAGCATCAGTATAACTGAGGGCTCCATGGAGCTTGGAAAGGACAATATAAAGGAACAGAAGAAGTACATGCGTGACAGCCATGGAGACATGGACGACGAGGAGTTCCTGCAGAACATGCAGTCGGTGAACAATGATGAGGCATTCCTCAGAAGAGCTGCGAAGCGCCTGGAGGTGTATGAGCACCAGAAGAAGGTGCCGTACTTTGGCAAATTTGTATTCAAATATAAAGATGATGAAGAGTATCTCCCGGTATATGTGGGTATGAGCGGTTATCAGTCAGATATGAATGGGCAGCAGCTTGTGTACGACTGGAGAGCACCTGTATCCTCTATGTATTATGCTTATGAAAAGGGCCCGGCATCCTACAATGTCCATGTGGATGACATGGAAGATGACGAGTTTTCTGGAGACATAGTGGAGAAGAAACAGTTTCTGGTGTCAAATGGCAGACTTAAAGACGCGGTGGATACTGACTCCAACATCAACGACGCCATATTGCTGGAGGCCCTTGGCGGCAACAGTGGTGTGAAGATGAAAAATGTGGTGGCTACCATACAGAAGGAGCAGGATGCGATCATAAGAAACCGCACGGCATATAACCTTATAGTGGACGGCCGCGCCGGAAGCGGTAAGACGGTCATCGCCATGCACAGACTGGCGTGGCTGTTGTACAACTACAAGACACTTGAGAGTGACAATGTCATGATACTGTCTCCAAACAGTATATTTGGCGATTATATATCAGAGGTTCTCCCGGAGCTCGAGGAGAACAGTGTGCCTGAGAAGGAATTTGACAGTCTGCTTGAGGAGCTTCTTTTCATAGAGGAGGAATATGAGAGCAAGCTGGATCAGTCGGAGTTCATTATAGACAGCGGCGATCAGGACAACCAGAGGATGAGAAATATCAAGGTCAAGTCGTCCATCTCTTTCTACGACAGTTTCAATGAGTATCTGGACAGGTATGTGTCAGGTATAAAGTTCAGAAATTTCCACTATCAGAAGGTGGAGTATACAGGCGAGGATATAGCTGCCATGTTCAATGGAAGATTTGCAAGAAAGCCTGTGTATGAGAGATTCGAGAACATAGCATACTTCATAGTAGACAGGGTGGAGGATAATTCACCAAAGGAGTTCCCGGACGAGAAGAAGCGTAATCTGGCAAGGCAGATACAGAAGCAGATGGTAAATTTATTTGCAGAGAGGAATCTGGTTGAGCTGTATGTTGGATTCCTGGCGGAGATGGAGAAGAAATATCCGGGTATATCGGAGTACAGAAATGAATATGGAAAGATATGCTATGAGGATATCCTTCCTATACTTTACCTGCAGGTGTATTTCTACGGATGTCATTCCTACAACAATATCAAGCACCTCGTCATAGATGAGATGCAGGATTACAATATATTCCAGTATGCGGTGATAGACAGGGTGTTTGGCTGCAAGAAGACTATCCTCGGCGACAGGTATCAGGTGCTCTTCTATGATCCTGAGGAGACTGTTGTGGATGTTCTGACGAAGATATTTGCAAAGAGGAACGGACAGGGCGGCTATGAGCTCAAGGAGCTGTTCGCGTCGTACAGATCCACGGCGGAGATCACCGAGTTCTGCAACGGTATACTTGGCGGAGAGGGCGTAGGCGGCAACACTGTGGAGAGACACGGCAGGGTGCCTGAGGAGATACAGTGTGAGTCACTGGATGAAGCTGTGGAGTTCATAAATGACAAGCTGAGCTACGGAGACATGGACGCCTACGACAACATAGCTATCCTGACAAATGACGAGGCTGATGCCTACGAAGTGTACAAGCAGCTTTCGGAGTACACCGAGGTGACGCTCATCACCAATCAGTCGGTTGTCTATGCGGGCGGTGTGGTTGTACTTCCAAAGTTCCTTGCAAAGGGAATGGAGTTCGATGCAGTGTACGTCATGACGGACGGAACCTACGACGGAAGCATGGTCACAAGACATGCGCACTATATAGCCTGTACGAGAGCACTCCATGAGCTGTATGTGCTTGATGTGGAGCAGCCATAGGAGTGATACAAAGACAGAAATATTATATCTAGAAATATTTTTCGGGAAAATCGCGATTCCAACTGAACATATATGATGTACTATACGGCATTTCCGCTTTGGGAGATGCCGTATTTTTTATTGTTGCTATATGGCAGATGGTACGCCTGAGCAGAAATGTAATTGTGAGTGTCAGAACTCTGTAAATTATTCGCCGGCCAATAATTGAGATTTGTGTTGATTGTGCAAAAATTATACATAAATAGAGATAACACATTTTTATTGTTGCAATATCTACAAAGAAATGTTATTATTAAGGAAACGGGGAAACTAAAAATAGTTTCTGAGTTTCCTGAACGGGAAGTATGTACAGGAAGCTGACAGACACGGATGGACAGGAGGGAGTTATGGACGGAGAAGCACAGCAGCAGCTTAAATTGAGGATATATGAGGCGACCATAGAGGAGTTCCGGGAGAAAGGGTTCAAATTCACCATGGACGATATGGCAAGGCGACTTGGAGTGAGCAAGAAAACCATATATCAGGTCGTCAGGGACAAGGAATCATTGTTCTTTGACACGGCGACATATATATACGAGCAGATCAAGAGAAGTGAGCAGGCGGTCATGGATGACGACCGCCTGACCACTGTGGAGAAGATAAAGGCGATACTCATAGCCATGCCGGACAGCTACAGCGAGCTGGACTGGAGGCAGATATACCAACTGGAGAATTCATATCCACGGATATTTGCCAGGGTGAGAGTAATGATGGAGCAGCAGTGGGATAATACCATAGAACTCCTGAAGCGCGGAATTGACGAGGGTGTTATAAGGAACATTCCGATTCCAGTCATCAAGACCATGTTCGAGGCCACACTTGAGAAATATATGGAGACTACAGTCCTGATAGACGCGGGACTTACATTTGACGAGGCGGTGCAGTATACACTTGATGTACTTATGGATGGCATATCCTGTAAGGAGTAGGAATCGCTATGAATGAAGTGATTATATGGAATTGATGTCCACGGCCGGTTTCATTCACCGGGGCGAGATGGGCGGTATATATAAAAGACAGGAGGTTGTGTTATGGGTAAGAGATCTGAGGTTGTATTTGGCAACAGGATGAGCAGTCAGGTCGTCAAAAAGGCGGAGAACTCCAAAGAGAGATTTGTAAAAAGATTCGGTGATGACAGTGACGTGGATTATCCTCTTGCAGTTGTGAAGAATCCGTATATTGGAGATACTCTCGGTGTCTCCAATATTGTGATCGACGGCGGAGTCGGTGATGATATACCGGATGGCGGCCGGGAGGAATTTGACAGGGACAAAGGAATCATAGTTGGCAATATCAGGATGGGGTTCGGACATTACAGAATATCCATGGCGATAGCGTCTGCAGCGAATCATCTGGGATACAAGCCGTACTGGATGGATCTCAATTCCTACAGTGAGACCACGGGAGGAAAGGTTATTGAGGCACAGAATAAGCTCTATTCCATGGGATCCAGGATATCGGGAAAGAGCAAGGTTTTCAACAAAGCAGTGTGGGAGCCGATGAACTATGAGGGTTTCAGGAAGCTGTCATACAATGCCTCGGATCAGATGAATGCGGAGCTTATGACACCGGTGTTTAGGAATGTTCCAAAGGATATCCCACTTGTGGCTACACATGTGTGGCCGGCTCAGGCGGCGGTTCATGCAGGAATGAAACATGTGGTGAATGCAATCCCTGACAACTGGCCTATGGCGCTCCACCTTGCGGAGGGAAGCCTTCACACGGTTCAGACCAGATCGGCATACCTCGGATACAGGACACTGAATGGCATGCAGGGCGACGAGGTGCTTAAGCCTATGCCCAGCGATTCAATCAGATACGTTGGACACTATATAGACCATGAGCTGGTGGCAGCCATAGAGGAGGACTGCGACAGGAGAATAGAGAGAAGAAAGAAAAAGGCACCGATGCGTTTCCTTCTCACCATAGGAGGTGCCGGAGCACAGAAGGATATATTTGCAGCTATCATCAGGACGGCGCTTACCAGTGTGAAGAAGGGCAACATGGTCCTGTATGTAAATGTGGGCGACTACATGAACGTGTGGGAAGAGCTGGTGAGAGAGATACCCGCCATGGAGAGCCTTGTCACTACACATTTCGATGACTGGAGCGACACCACAGCATTTGCGGATAAGGCTCTTAAGGAAGAGGTGTACGGAATACACGCATTTTGCCATGAGAATATATATGAGGCTGTGTACTGCACCAACCTTCTCATAAGAAGCTGTGATGTACTCATAACGAAGCCGTCTGAGCTGGCCTTTTATCCAGTTCCAAAGCTGTTCATCAAGAGAGTTGGCGGGCATGAGCAGTGGGGGGCGATACACTCGGCGGAGATCGGAGATGGAACACTGGAGTGCCGTGATATACCGCACACTCTACAGATGATGAAGCTGTTCATGCAGGATGACAGCATACTCACAGATATGTGTGAGAACATAAAGCGGAACAAACTGGATGGAATATACGACGGAGCGTATGAGGTCGTAAAACTGGCGATGGATATGAAGAACTGAGAATGGAGGGTTAAATTATGTATAAGGTAAAGAAGAAAGAGACATTTATACCATCATCAAATGGCAAGGACAAGCTGCATGTCATCGTGTGGGAGCCACAGGGCGAGGTGCGGGCGATACTTCAGATATCACATGGAATGATAGAGCTGATAGACAGGTACGACGAATTTGCGAGATATCTTGCTGCGAAAGGCTTCGTAGTTGCAGGAAATGATCATCTGGGACATGGACTCACGGCGGCAAATATGGATGAACTTGGATATATGAATGCCTACGATGCGAGCAAGGCAATAGTCGCGGATCTTCATAGAGTCACTAGAAGTCTGAAGAAGGCATACAAAGGAGTACCGTTCTTCCTGATGGGACACTCCATGGGTTCATTTATGGCGAGACGATACATGAGTGACTACGGCTGGGATCCAAAATATCCGTCACCTTACACGGAGGGCTCAAGTGTGGACGGCTTTATCTGCATGGGAACTGGAAGCATGCCTGAGTATATGCTGCAGATCGGAAGACTTGTGTTGGAGCTTGAGAAGAGTCAGCACGGCGAGAGATACAGAAGTACCCTCATGGAAGTGTTGGCATTTGGAACATACAACAGGGGTATCCCGAAAACCACTATCGTGGACGGTGAGGTGAGAAAGAGGACGAATAAAGACTGGGTGAGCCGTGACCCGAAGCGCGTGGATGCATATGTGGATGATCCGCTGTGCCAGTTCTCATTTACCCTGAAGGGCTACGAGACGCTGTTCAATACACTCCACTATATACAGGAGGACAGGAACATAGCGAAAATACCGAAGAATGTGCCGGTTCTGTTTGTGTCCGGTGACAGGGATCCTGTTGGACATTACGGCAGGGATGTTCTGAAGCTCTACGAGTTATACCACAAGAGAGTTTCGCACAATGTGGCATGCTATCTGTATGAGGACTGCAGACACGAGATACTGAATGAGCTGTGCAGGGATAAGGTATTTGACGATATTGACAAGTGGCTTGAGACAAGGCTTGCAGATATAAAAGGTTAGGCCTTTAAGGAGGTTATATATGGGAGAAAATTCACAGGATAATACACAGAACGGCGCACCTGCGGGCGGCCTTCAGAAAAAGACAAAGATAGCCTACGGAGTAGGGGCCGTGGGAAAAGACATGGTGTATATGCTGGTAGCCAGCTATATACTGTACTACTACAATTCTGTGCTTGGTGTCAGCTCAGTGTTCATAGGAACAGTGCTGATGGTGGCGAGAGTGTTTGATGCATTTAACGATCCTATCATGGGTATCGTGGTGGCAAAGACCAGAAGCAGATGGGGAAGGTTCAGACCGTGGATATTCTCGGGAACCGTGCTGAACGCGGTTGTCCTCTATGCGATGTTCGCCGTGCCGGAAAGCATGGGAGCTGGTGGGATGAAGGTGTTTCTGACAGTGACATATTTCCTGTGGGGAATCACATACACGTTGATGGATATTCCGTACTGGTCCATGATCCCGGCCATCACTGAGCCGGGCAAGGAGAGGGAGAATCTGTCTGCACTTGCAAGATCCTGCGCGGGCGTGGGTTCTGCCATCCCTACTGTACTTACTATGATAGTAGTTCCAGCCATCAGCGGCGCAGCCCTGGCGGCGGACAAGCTGAAGATCACGGATTACCGCATCGGCTTCAAGTGGTGGGCTCTTCTGGTTGCAGTGGTGTTCGTCATCTCGGAGGCTATTTGCGTGGCAAATGTAAAGGAGAAGGGTGACACAGTAGTGGAGTCCCATGGCATAGGTGAGATGTTCCATTCGCTGGTGACAAATGACCAGGCTCTGGCGGTGGTCATCACCATCGTGCTCGTAAACTCTGCACTCTATATAACAAGCAACCTGCTCATATATTTCTTCACATATGACATAGGAAGTGAGAGCGGATATGCGCTGTTCTCCGCATTTGGCGGCGGTGCGCAGATACTTGCTATGATGCTGTTCCCGCTCTTTAGAAAGAAGATGTCCAAGAGAAAGCTGTTTGTACATTCGGTAGTATATGAGATCGTCGGATATGTGATGCTGCTTGCCTGCAGCCTTGCCGGTGTTACCCGTATGACGGTGGGCGGAGTGCCTTGTTGGTACGTTCTGTTCATCCCGGGACTTCTGGTATTTGCGGGAAGCGGACTTCTAAATGTGCTGATAACCGTGTGTCTTGCCGACAGCATAGACTACGGAGAGTACAAGAATGGGCAGAGAGATGAGAGCGTCATATGCTCCATGCAGACATTTGTAGTAAAGCTTGCATCGGGAGTTGCAGTGTTCTTTGCCGGACTTGCGATCAAATGGGTCGGACTTATCCAGCCGGCAGATGGAACATCGGAAGTCATAGAGCAGAGCACAGGAACTCTCATGGGACTTTCCATGATGATGACGGTCGTTCCGATAGTCCTTCTCATCATAGGACTTGTATTCTTCATCAGGAAATACAAGCTGACCGAGGAGAGGATGCAGGAGATCATGACGAATCTTAGATAGGAGGAACCGCTATGAACGAAGTTCATACTCGGAATCGGTTCCGACGACCTGCCCCGCTCGCATGTGCGAGAGGGGCAATACATATTATTAGGAGGAACCGCTATGAACGAAGTTCATACTTGGAATCGGTTCCGACGACCTGCCCCGCTCGCTTATGCGAGGGGGGCGATACATATTAGATAGGAGGAACCGCTATGATCAGATATATAGAAGAACATCAGGTATTCATACTGGAGACAAAGTCGACGCAGTATGCCATGTGCGTGCGCCCGGATGGACACCTTGAGCACCTGTACTACGGTGGCAGGAGTCTGGACTGCGGAGATCAGAATATTGTGGGACTTTGGGATGTGGCACATGACCGCAGCCTGTTCGAGACCGGCAATGCCATAGCGCTGGATGGTGGACTTACCTTAGAAAGTCTGCTACAGGAACTGTCGTCAACCGGCAAGGGGGATGTCAGCGAACCATTTGTCTGTATGACCCATGCAAATGGCAGTACGACCTGCGACTTTGTGTACGAATCATACGAGATAAAAAACGGCAGGGATGAGCTTGAAGGACTTCCGTGTGCGGTGGAATATCATAGGGGGACAGATGGCAGATTCAACACAGTAAATGAGCAGCAAGGCACAGAAGTGGGAAGCGGTGTGGCTGGTGGATTGCAGAGCATACAAGCATATGAGCGACAGAATACAGCGGGCGAGGTAACACAGCTCACCATAACCCTCCGGGACAAATTCTACAGACAGAAGCTTGAGCTAATATATGTCACATGGGATGACTGCGACGTGATAACCAGAAGTGCCCGCCTGACAAATGAAAGCGATGACGTGGAGCGGGTGGACAGACTTATGTCCATGCAGTTTGATATGAGAATGTATCAGGAATATGACATGATACATTTCGGAGGAGCCTGGGCGAGGGAAATGCACAGATCAGTGCACCCTGTAAGGCAGGGAAGAGTGTCTGTCTCATCGTCGACCGGAACCTCGGGCAGCAGGGCCAATCCGTTCTTCATGGTGGTTGAGCACGGCAGTTCAGAGGAACACGGTGAGTGTTACGGCTTCAATCTCATATATTCAGGAGACCATATGGAGAGCTGTGAACAGAATTCATATGGACGTATGCGTATACTCAGCGGCATCAATCCGGAAGGATTTTCATTTGCGCTTGAGCCGGGACAGTCATTCCAGTCGCCGGAGGCGGTCATGACATATTCAGATTCAGGATTTGGCGGTGTCAGCAGTCATATGCATGCATTTGTCAGAAGACATATAGTCAGAGGCCACTGGGCGGACCGGGAGAGGCCTGTTCTGCTGAATAGCTGGGAGGCCGCATACTTTGATATAAATGAGAAGAAGCTGCTGAAGCTTGCAAAAGAGGCAAAGAAGTGCGGCATAGAGCTGTTCGTCATGGATGACGGCTGGTTCGGACACAGGGACAATGACACATCCTCACTTGGAGACTGGCAGGAGAACCGCAGCAAGCTTCCGGGCGGAGTGAAGCAGCTTGCGGACAAGATAAATGCACTTGGACTTGACTTTGGCATATGGGTAGAGCCGGAGATGGTGAACGAGGACAGTGATCTCTACAGGGCACACCCAGAGTGGGCGGTCAGAGTGCCGGGACAGAGCCATGCCGAGGGGCGTCATCAGATGATTCTGGATCTCACCAATAAGGATGTGAGAGACCATATAGTGGAAGCCATGACAAATGTGTTCTCATCTGCCAATATATCGTATGTTAAGTGGGATATGAACAGGATTATGTCTGACCGCTACAGTCAGACGCTGCCGCCTGACAGGCAGAGTGAATTTGGACACAGATATGTGCTTGGACTCTACGACATCATGGGAAGACTCACGGAGCGTTTCCCTGAGATATTGTTTGAGGGATGTGCCGCCGGGGGAAACAGATTCGATCTCGGCATACTGTGCTATATGCCGCAGATATGGGCAAGTGATGACACGGATGCCAGGGAGAGGCTTGAGATACAGACGGGATACAGCTATGGTTATCCTATGTCGGTAGTCAGCAGTCACGTGTCCGGATGCCCGAATCACCAGACACTCAGAGTCACCCCGCTTGAGACGAGATTCGGAGTGGCGGCATTTGGCGTGCTGGGCTATGAGTGCAATCTGTGCGATATGAGGAAGAAAGATCTGGAGGCAATAGAAGAGCAGGTGGAGTTCTACAAGAGACACAGGCGCACATTTCAGTTCGGCGAATATCACAGGATCGAGAATGGCACAGTGTCAGATCTCCGGAGGAATGTGTACCAGTTCATGACGGTTTCCCAGGATGGCTCCGAGGCGGTGTCCTGTTATTATGAGGGGCAGGTGATACCGAATTACACTTACAAGCATATGCGGACTAAGGGACTTGACGAGAATGCAGTTTATGTCATGGAGGGCAGAAGCCTGCAGTACAGCGTAAAGCTCATGGGAGATCTCATCAACACTGTTACGCCGGTGCATGTGAAACCTGATTCCCTGACCCAGAGTGCGATAGACAAGGTGGTAAAGCTTCAGGGCGAGAAGGAATATGTAAAGGCGTCCGGTGCAGTGTTTAACCGCGTTGGAGTGAACCTTGCTCCGAACTTTGCGGGAACTGGCTACAACGACCAGACCGCTCTCTGGACAGAGCATGGACTGAGGTTATATACCTTCACCAGACAGTGATATATATGATCACATGCAAATGCTCATATATGGAATTGAATCACAGGAAAAACTTACATTATAAAAATAGTGGAAATAATATATGGAATGTGTTATCTTACTCTTATAGAGAAGCGTTCCTAATAGAAAATGATAAATACCAGAAGGAGGACTATACAATGAGTGAGAAGCGTAACACATGGCAGAAACAGGTCATATACTCTGTTATAAAGGAGCTCAAGACTCATCCTACAGTCCAGAGTCTGATAGATGAACTGGAAAAGAGAGGATATAAGATAGGCAAATCAACTGTGTATAGGGTGCTCTCTGATGCGGTTGATGAGGGAATTGTCATGAATGTGTATTCAGGGGACAAGATGGAGCATTTTGATGGCAATACCGAGAATCACTATCACATACGCTGCAAGGTATGTGACAGGATATTTGACAGTGAGCTTCCATACCAGGATTCCATCACACAGATGGGCGTGGAGGCGGACAGCGATTTCGTCATACTGTCACACAACCTAGAATTCATCGGGATATGTCCATCCTGTAAGGACAGCCTGAAAAGTCTGTGATGGGGAAATGCAAAAGACCGGTACACATAAACGCATATTGTATGCGGTGTATGTGTACCGGCCTTTTTGTATGTGCAGGCAATGCCAAGAGCCTGTATCTTATCTGCTCTGTCAGTCTCTCTTTTTCTGTGAAATGATATTTGCAGATTTTATTTCCTTCTTTATAAATTCAGGAATCGCGGAATTGCCTTTCTGGTCAGATTCAGGTGTGTCCGGCTGCGCCTCAACTGTATGTGAGTTTACACTTATAGGATCCACGCGTGGATTGCTGATAAATGTCTTGTTGGCCGAAGGCTTTACAACTGTCATTCCGAGGATGGACTTCTTGTTGCGAAACTCTCTTTCCTCCTCTGGTGTGCGCTCAGGGGCGGCATCCACCAGATTGCCGTCTCCGAAAAGGTCTATCTCAAAGCTGCTGTCATTTTCCTCCTGCTCATCATCCGTATCGTCATCCAGCGCATCTGTAATTATCGGTTCTGCGTGGATGGAAGTATCCGTATCGTCGTCTGCAAATGCACTGTCGAGATCAGGATCGTATTCATCAGCAAATGCGCTGTCAAGATCAGGGTCATATTTTTCATCTGATTCAGTGTCGCCAAATTCAGAATCGGAGTCGACATACTCCTCAGGCTTCTCAAAAAATGTAGGATCTATATCGAGCTTGAAGTCGACCTCTGAGTGACCCACTTCAATGCCGCAGTCGTTGAACAGCTTGGTCGTGTAGCAGTTTTTCAGCTTCTCGATGAGTTCAGTGTTTTCGTACTTGAGCTGTTCGAGTATGTTTGCGATTATCATTCCCTGATATTCATCCGTCCATCCGTCCTCAAGCTTTACTGCGATACCGAGCTTCATGCTCTTTATCGCCATACAGATAACACCCCTGGAGCCGTCCTTCATTATGAGGTCAGGATTCTGGTTGATATAATATGAAGGTGTTCCGTAATCGTTGATCTTCTCAGGATATTTGTGGATGCATGAGAAGTTGTAGTCTATAGTCTCCCGGAGTTCGTTTGACAGGCTGAATGGATCCATGAGCTTTGCGTAGGACATGGCGATGCTTCTAAGTGGCAGTGCAAATACCGGAACTCCACAGCCGTCTATGCCGAGCCCGATCTTGAATGTAGGGGTCTGGCTGAGCATGGATATGAAATTGATTATCTGCTGCTGTACAGGGGAATCCTTGAGCTGATAGCCGTCCGGCTTACCGGTGAGCTCTCTCTGGAGCAACATAAGGCTGAAATGTTTTCCCGAGCAGCAGTGCTGAAGTTTGCTTTGTCCCTGCCTTGGGTGGAGCTTTGACCTGTCGGTGAGCTTTGCCGCCAGCGCTGAAGCTGATGTGGAAGCGCATGGCTTCATGATCATGTCATCGGGATTCAATCCTGTCTTGCGCGAGATCTCCTCCAGCACAAATATATGATGGTTGCTTCCCCAGTGGGAAGAGTTGAACATGGCAACATCCTCGTCGGTGAGGTTGAACCTTCTGTGAAGTCCTGCCAGCAGTGTAGGCAGCACCTGTATAGGCTTGCTTGCGGAACGCATGAAAGTCTGTTTCTCTATGTCGCCAAGGTAGGCGATTGTATCTCCTGTGGATGACACAACTGCGATGGAGCCGCGGTGTGCATTCTCAACAATATTTCCACGGTATTCTTTTACTAATATCTCTGACATATATTCAACACCTCATTTGTATTTTGTATGATTTTCTTCCGATATAGTCATTATATGAAAAAGATATCCGTTTGCAAAATGAAAATTACATAATATATAAGAAAAATATGAGAAATGTAATTGAGTGTAAGTAAGTAATAACTAAAAAATATCGCCTGATACTGACAAAATACATCATTTGTCATATATACCCTGAGTAAAAAATGTTTAAAAAAATCGAAAAATGCGCATTTTTTTTGTGAAAATGCATAAAAAACTTTGATTATTATAAAAAGGATGGTATAATGTCTTTATAATTTTGCATGGAGAGGTGACTTACATGATTAAAAAAGAAATGATCGCCATGCTCCTTGCTGGTGGACAGGGCAGCCGTCTTGGGGTTCTTACATCCAAGCTTGCCAAGCCAGCGGTAGCATTTGCGGCAAATACAAGATAATCGATTTCCCACTGAGCAACTGTATCAACTCGGGGATTGACACAGTAGGTGTACTTACACAGTACAGACCACTCAGACTTAACCAGCATATCGGAATCGGCATTCCTTGGGATCTCGATAGAAACATTGGTGGTGTCACAGTGCTTCCACCATACGAGAAGAGCAACAACAGCGAGTGGTACACAGGTACTGCCAACGCTATCTACCAGAACATAGAGTTCATAGATTATTACAATCCAGACTATGTTCTCATACTTTCCGGTGATCATATCTACAAGATGGATTATGAACACATGCTTGACTATCACAAGTCCATGAATGCGGATGTGACACTTGCCACATACCAGGTTCCATGGGAGGAGGCAAGCAGATTCGGAGTAGTTATAACGAATGATGACGGCATTATCTCAGAGTTTGAGGAGAAGCCGGAGAACCCAAGAAGCAACAAGGCTTCCATGGGTATATACATATTCAACTGGAAGATCCTCCGCGAGGCACTTGTTACCATGAAGGATCAGCCGGGATG
>NC_021018.1:899709-907916 GCF_000210595.1 Coprococcus sp. ART55/1
CATATTATTCCATACTGCCATGAGAACGGCAACAAGATATGTGCATACGATTTCAAGGGATACTGGAAGGATGTAGGAACTCTCGGTTCATACTGGGAGGCCAACATGGAGCTTGTCGACATAGTTCCTGAGTTCAATCTGTATGAGGAATTCTGGAAGATATATACGAAGACAGACGCCATACCACCTCAGTACATAGATGAAGCGGCAAAGGTATCCAAGTGTATCATCGGAGAGGGAACCGAGATATACGGAACCGTTGAGAATTCAGTTATAGGCTCTTGTGTAACCATAGGAGAGGGTGCGGTCGTTAAGGATTCGATTATAATGAATGGGGTTACGATCGAAGCTGGTGCCTATGTTGAAAAGGGAATCATTGCCGAGAATGTCAAGGTTGGTGCAAATGCCAAGCTTGGAGTTGGTGAGGAAGCTGTCAATGAGATGAAGCCTAATATCTACGCATTTGGCCTTGTTACTATAGGTGAGAACTCAGTTATACCTGAGGGCGTAACAATAGGTAAGAACACTGCAATATTCGGTGACACAGATCCTTCGGATTATCCGGACGGAACACTTCCGAGTGGCGGTAGTATTATAAAGGCAGGTGAGTAGACATGAGAGCATTAGGAATTATTCTGGCAGGTGGTAACAGCAATAAGCTGGGAGATCTTTCAGCAAAGAGAGCCGTTGCAGCCATGCCTATCACAGGAAGCTACAGAGCAATTGATTTCGCACTTTCCAATATGACCAATTCTCATATTCAGAAGGTAGCGGTATTCACACAGTACAACACAAGATCACTGAATGAGCATCTGAACTCAAGCAAGTGGTGGGATTTCGGAAGAAAGCAGGGAGGTCTGTTCATCTTCACACCTACCATCACAGCAGCTAACAGCTACTGGTACAAGGGAACAGCAGATGCACTTTATCAGAATATCAAGTTCCTCAAGGAGAGCCATGAGCCATATGTAGTTATCGCTTCAGGAGACGGTATCTACAAGCTTGACTACAACAAGGTTCTTGAGGAGCATATAAGCAATGGTGCAGATATCACGGTTGTATGCAAGGATATGGCACCGGGCGAGGATGACATCAACAGATTTGGTGTTATCAATATGAACGAGGATGGCAGGATCATAGACTTCGAGGAGAAGCCTCTTGTGGCAGGAACCAACACGGTTTCCATAGGTGTATATGTCATAAGAAGAAGACAGCTCATCGAACTTCTTGAGACATGTGCCAACGAGGGAAGAAATGATTTCGTAAGAGATATTCTCGTGAGATATAAGGGTGTCAAGAGAATTTACGGATACAAGATGGACAGCTACTGGAGAAACATAGGAACAAAGGAGTCATATTACAGAGCTAATATGGATTTCCTCAAGAAGGACGTAAGAGACTTCTTCTTCAAACAGCATCCGGATATCTACTCAAGAGTGGATGATCTCCCACCAGCAAAGTACAATGCAGATGCGGTGGTAAATAACAGCTTGATAGCAAGCGGTTGTATCATCAACGGAACCGTTGAGAACTCAGTTATATTCAAGAAGGTATACATTGGAAATAACTGTGTGATCAGGAACTCGATCATACTTAACGATGTCAACATCGGTGATAATTCCATCATCGAGAATTGTATCGTGGAGAGCAGGGATACACTCCGTGCGAACACAGTACATCAGGGAACACCTGAGGACATCAAGGTAATAGTGGAGAAGGATTTCAGATATGCGTTGTAGGATGCATACGGTATAAGTAGTACAAATGACAGTTGCGTGTGGGATCGCAATGTGTGTCAGGGTTAAGGGGGTAATTCAGATGCAGATAACTGATATCAGGATCAGAAGTGTTGAGAAGGAAGGCAAGATGAAGGCGGTTGTTTCTATTACGATCGATGACGAGTTTGTTGTGCATGACATCAAGATCATCGAGGGTGAGAAGGGCATGTTCATCGCGATGCCGAGTAGAAAGGCAGCGGATGGAGAATATAGAGATATCGCTCATCCGATCAATACAGCTACAAGAGAGCGTCTGCAGAGTATGATTCTTTCAAAGTATCAGGAATCTTTGGAAGAGTAATACCAGTCTCAAATAGACATTCAGAGCCAGTGCTAGAGGCGTAAGTCACCAAGCTGATAGCATTGGCTCTTTTTATATGGTCTTGTAAAAAAATATAGTATAAAGTAGAATGTATCTGTTTAGATCCAGATAGAATATGGAGGATATAATAATGGTAAAATCAGTTATACTTGCGGCAGGCAAGGGAACAAGAATGAAGTCAGATAAGCCAAAGGTAGTTCATCAGGTGATGGGAAAACCGATGGTATATTATTCTATAGAAGCGGCGCGCCAGGCGGGTGCAGACGAGGTGTGTGTGATCGTTGGATACAAGGCAGACGAGGTGAAGTCAGCCATAGCTGCCAGTGTCAATGATGTGAAGGTTGACTATGCGCTTCAGGAGGAGCAGCTCGGAACAGGCCATGCGGTAAAGTGTGCTGCAGATTTTATTGGACGTGATGGGGATGTGATCATACTCTGTGGAGATACACCGCTTGTGACAGGGGATACACTCAGAAAAGCACTTGATTTCCACAAGGATAGCGGGAATGGTGTAACCGTAATATCGGCGATGCTTGATGATCCATTTGGATATGGAAGGATCATAAGGGACGGTGACAGCCTGGCAAAGATCGTGGAGCAGAAGGATGCTGACGAAGCGGAGCAGGCTGTGAAGGAAGTTAACTCGGGCATGTATATATTTGACTGCGCAGCACTTCAGGACGCACTGTCACAGATATCAAATGACAACGCCCAGGGAGAGTATTATCTTCCGGATGCGATAGAGATAATAAAGAAAATGGGGCTTCCGGCTTCCGCTGTTCCGATGGACGATGCTGACCAGATAAGAGGAGTCAACACCCTGGAGCAGCTTGCAGATGCTGAGAAGATCATGGAGAACAGATAACAATAGAACGATCCACCTGGGTGGAGGAAAATGGAGATACCAAATGAAGATCATAGTTGGACTTGGCAATCCCGGTGCGAAATATGCCGGAACAAGACACAATGTAGGATTTGCGGTTCTGGATGAGCTGGCAGAGAGACATAATATAAGGATAGACACTGCAAAGCATAAGGCACTTATAGGAAAGGGTATAATAGACGGAGAGAAGGTCATACTCGCCATGCCTCAGACATTTATGAATCTCAGCGGAGAGAGCGTAAGGGCGATAATGGACTTCTACAAATGCACGGTTGAAGATCTGATAGTCGTGTACGATGACATAGATCTTGACGTCGGCAAGCTCAGGATCAGACAGAAGGGAAGCGCCGGCGGTCATAACGGTATGAAGAATATCATACAGCACGTTGGCAGCCAGGAATTTGTCAGGATCAGAGTGGGTGTTGGCAAAAAGCCGGATCACATGGATCTGGCTGATTATGTGTTGTCGAGATTTGGAAAGGAAGATCTGGCGAATATAAGAGAGAGCTGCGGTAATGCCTGCGATGCGGTGGAGACCATACTGGCGGATGGCACAGTTGCAGCTATGAATAAGTTTAATTGAGAGTGATGGAGAATGATACGTGTACTTGGTGAGCCATTTGAAAAACTGAATATATATACAGAGTTGAAGGAGTGGCTTGCATCCGGAGATGGATTTGTCAATGTGACAGGTACGACGGGCGAGGGCACGGACAGAGTATTCATGATGCAGGGCTTCGGTGATGACGCATCGGTGCGCCTGATACTGACATATAACGACAGGCGTGCGGAGGAGCTGTACAGCGATATGAAGTTCTACGGAAGGGATGTATATATGTATCCTGCAAAGGATATTCTGTTCTTCAGTGCAGATGTCCACGGCAATGCCATAACCAGACGGCGCATGGAGGTCCTTCGGCGTCTGGCAACGGGAGAACCATGTACGATCATAGCCACGGTAGATGCAATGTATGACAAGATACCTGCATTGTCCTATATGAAAAAATACGTGATAAATATCCATGCGGCACAGTCTCTTGATCTGGATGAGCTCAAGGGCAAGCTGGTGGACCTTGGTTATGAAAAAACTGACAGTGTGGAGGAGCCGGGACAATTTGCCATACGAGGCGGTATCGTGGACATATTTCCGCTGACTGAGGAATGTCCATACAGAATAGACATGTGGGACGATGAAGTCGATACCATCAAGACATTTGATGCGGAGAGCCAGAGATCCATAGAGAATGTGGATGAACTTGTAATTTATCCCGCGGGAGAGATGGTGCTTTCAAAGGAGAGGATCGACAGGGGTATACACAGGCTGGAGGCAGAGCTGAAGCCGTATGCGAAGAAGCTTAAGGATTCATTTCAGACGGAGGCGTATGCCAGGATAAAGGGCGAGATAGCCACGCTGAAGGAACAGCTCACGGAGTTCAGTGCGATATACGGAGTGGATAGCTATGTTGATTATTTTTACAGTGACACGGTGTCTCTGGTGGACTGCCTGCCGGAGGATGCGTACATTTTCATAGATGAGACGAAGAAGGTCACGGAGAAGGCGGATGGCAGTGAGAAGAGTTTTCTTAGCAGCCTGACGCACAGGCTGGAGGGGGGATATATCCTCCCGGGGCAGATGAAGGTTCTGTTCACTTATGATGATGTTCTGGAAAAATGCAGACGCTACAAGGTTGTGGGCTTTGACTCATTTGTGGGTGAGGATGACCGTGTAAAGTATGCTCACCGCGTGGAGATCGAGAGCAGGGAGGTTCACAGCTACAGGAACAATTTTGATGCGCTGGTTACTGATATCAAGAAATGGAAGAAGGACAAATACAGCGTCCTGTTCGTATCGCCATCATCGGTCGGTGCGAAGAGAATGGTCGATAACCTCATGGACAATGACGTCATATGTCATTACCTGAACGACCCGGACAAAGCTCTGGCTGCCAGAGAGATGGCGGTCATGCCGGGAAGGCTCAGAGCCGGTTTTATGATACCGGAGATGAAGCTCATCGTGGTCAGCGAGGGAGATGTGTTCTCCAGCAAGACATCACATTCGCAGGCTTCGAGGAAGAAGCTGCCGCGTGCCGGGGAGATAGTAAAGTCATTCTCGGATGTGAGCGTGGGCGATTATGTGGTCCATGAGAAGTACGGAATAGGTATCTATCGTGGGCTTGAGAAGATAGAGGTCGACGGCGCCTTGAAGGACTATCTGGTCATCGAGTATGCTGAGGGCGGCAAATTATATGTCCTGGCTTCCGAGACGGACAGGATACAGAAGTACAGGAGCAAGGAGAGCCGAGCCCCGAAGATCAACAGACTCGGTGGCAGTGAGTGGCAGAAGGTAAGAAACAAGGTTAAGGGCCATGTCAGCGAGGTGGCTCAGCATCTTGTAAAGCTGTACTCAGAGAGACAGGCGAGGGAAGGCTTTGCCTATTCTCCTGATTCCGAGTGGCAGAAGGAGTTCGAGGAGACATTTCCTTATACTGAGACTGACGATCAGTTAAAGGCCATAGAGGATGTCAAGGCGGACATGGAGAGCCATAAGATCATGGACAGACTGGTGTGCGGAGACGTTGGATTTGGTAAGACTGAGGTGGCGATCCGTGCTGCGTTCAAGGCTGTCGGTGACAGCAAACAGGTTGCGTATCTTGTGCCGACCACGATCCTTGCCGAGCAGCATTATGAGACGTTCACAGAGCGAATGAAGGATTATCCAGTGACGGTGAGACTGTTGTGCAGATTCTGTACCCAGAAGGAGATAAAATCTACACTCAGAGAGCTGAAAGAGGGCAAGGTGGACATAGTCATAGGAACCCACAGGCTGCTCTCAAAGGATGTGGAGTTCAAGAATCTGGGACTTCTCATAATAGATGAGGAACAGAGATTCGGTGTAAATCACAAAGAGAAGATAAAAGAGATGAAGACCAATGTGGATGTTCTGACACTGACGGCGACGCCTATCCCGAGAACACTCCATATGAGTCTTGTTGGAATCAGAGACATGAGCCTGCTTGAGGAGCCTCCGGTGGACAGGAGACCGATACAGACCTATGTCATGGAATATGACAGGGAGCTTGCCAGGGAGGCGATTGCCAGAGAGCTTGCAAGGCATGGTCAGGTATACTATGTGTACAACAGGGTCGAAGGCATAGAGAGATTTGCGGATGATGTGAGAAGCCTCGTGCCATATGCAAATGTAGAGTTTGCCCATGGACAGATGGATGGCCGCACGCTGGAGGACATCATGTACCGGTTCAACAAAAAGGAGATAGACGTGCTTGTGTGCACGACCATCATAGAGACCGGACTTGATATACCGAATGCAAATACCATAATCATACACGACGCTAACCTGTTTGGTCTGGCACAGCTCTACCAGTTACGCGGAAGAGTTGGTCGCTCGGACAGAAGTGCATTTGCATTTATGTTCTACAGGCGCAACAAGATGATATCCGAGGTCGCTGAGAAGAGACTTAGAGCGATAAAAGAATATACGGATCTCGGCTCGGGAGTCAAGGTGTCCAAGGCGGATCTCAACATCAGAGGTGCGGGAAGCGTCCTGGGCGAGAGTCAGTCGGGCAACTATGAGGTCGTGGGCTATGACCTTTACTGCAAGATGCTTAATGATGCGGTCAGGGAGCTCCGCGGCGAGAAGGTTTTCCAGGAATACGAGACGGAGATAGACCTTCCGGTGGATTCGTTCATTCCTGAGACGTACGTCAAAAACGACTTTGTCAAGCTGGAGCTTTGTAAGAGAATATCCCTCATCAAGAATGAGGATGAGTACAATGACATAGTGGATGAGCTCATTGACAGATTTGGCGACATCCCTGACGAGACAATGAATCTTCTTGATGTGGCACTGTTAAGGGCAAATGCAAATATCTGCTTCATAACCCGTATATGGTACAAGGACGGAGACCTGAGATTTGTCATGTACAACAGGGCTGACATAAATGTAGATGGGATAGATGAGCTCGTTAAGAGTTATTCAGGCAGGATGAAATTTGTCATGGGGGCAAAGCCTGAGTTTATATTGAAGCTTGGACGGGAGGAGAAAAATGATCTTCTCAGAAAGGCGGAATTTGTCGTGGCGGATATGTCCCAGATGTTGATAATGACCCACAGTGAAGAAGACAGTGTGGATAACAAAGCATAGATAATGAGTTAGAAATATACAGACAGGAGAATACAAAGATAAGGAGGTGCGGTTCAGTTGAAGAGATGGTTGTGTGTGCTGCTGGCGCTCATATGTGCATTTGCCGTGACTGGATGTGGCAGTGATGCCACTGAGGAGACTGGCAAGGAGGTAGTTCTCAGATACAACGGGCAGAACATAGAGATAGACGAGGTGTATATTTATGCCCAGACTGTGAAGGAGGAGTACGAATCAAAGTATGGCAGTGACGTGTGGAAACAGAGCATAGTGACTGATGATGGTCTGGAGATGGATGCCGTGGATGCAGCAAGGCGTCAGGCGATATCAAAGCTCATAAAGACCAAGACTCTTATAACCAAATCCGGGGAGTACGGCATAAGCCTGACTGCAAGCGAGCAGAAGGATCAGGATACGGCGGCGCAAGAGTTCTATGACAAATTGACTGATGCCCAGATCGCAGAGGTTGGACTTGAACTCGATACGGTGAAGAGAGTTTTGCGTGAGAGCGCACTGGCAGACAAGATATATGATTATGTGATGAAGCAGAGCTCCACGGAGATATCCGATGAGCAGGCCAGGATGAGTACATTTTATGATATGTTCTTTGAGTGCTACTCGGAGGACGATTATGGAAATATCACCCTGTACTCACAGGACAAGATAGATGAGCAGAAGAAAAAGGCGGATGAGGCATATGAATCCATAGAGGAAGCCTCGGATGGCACAGATATGGATATATCATTCCTTGGAAGCGCAAAGGAGCTTAAGTATGCGGGAACACATACGATGAGCAGGGATGATATATTGAGCACCTATGGCCAGGATACGCTGGACATACTGTACAGCATGTCGGATGGCGAGATATCCACGGTGGTGGAGACTGAGTATGGTTACCATATATTCCAGATGATAAGCATTACGGATGAGAAGGCCACGGCCGAGAACAAGAAGAAGCTCACGGATGCCGCTGATGCGGAATACTATGACAACCTTATGAAGGACTGGATAGATGAGCTGGACAGCGGATATTCATACAGTAAGAGTGTGGATATGGATGTGTAC
>NC_021018.1:908441-921873 GCF_000210595.1 Coprococcus sp. ART55/1
GGATATGGATGTGTACAACAAGATAAAATTTGACGAATAAGAGGAGAAGAAAGATGGCAACAGTATACGATATCAATATTAAGAAGCTGGATGAAAAGGCAGTCATACCGACATACGGTTCAGAGTACGCAGCGGGGGCGGATCTGTATGCGTGTCTTGATGAGGCGATTACTATAGAGCCGGGACAGACGGTGATGGTTCACACGGGTATAGCCATGGAGATACCTGAGGGATTTGCAGGACTTGTGTATGCGAGAAGTGGTCTGGCATCCAAGAAGGGGCTTGCACCGGCCAATAAGGTTGGAGTTGTGGATGCGGATTACAGAGGGGAAATCATGGTTGCACTCCACAATCACGGAACCCAGTCACAGACGGTTGAGCCTGAGGAGAGAATAGCACAGCTTGTGATCGCTCCTTATATCGTTGGAGCATTCCATCAGGTGGACGAGCTCAGCGATACAGTAAGAGGAGCCGGCGGATTCGGTTCAACAGGAAAGTAACAAAAAGCGGCCGGGCATCATCATTTTAATGGTGTGCCAGACCGCTTTTCTTTTATTTAAAATACTTTCCGCTTTCATCCCACAGGACTGTGGTGTCTGTCTTCAAGGACTTTGGTACATCTATGATACGCTGGTTCCTTGAGCCCTTGAATCTCAGTGACAGATCCTTCTGTTCGTCTATGAATTCTCCGTCCACAAGGACGTCAATGTAGGAGAGAAGTTCTTTTGTATACTCCCATTCATTACACATGCGGTCTAAGAGATCGGTTTCAAATGTATAACCGGTGTAGCACCAGATGGTCTTGTCAGGGTAGGTCTCCTTGAACTTTCTTGCCAGAGGAAGAAGCCCCTGCTGGTTCACATATTCCATAGGTTCTCCGCCGAGCAGGGAGAGACCTGCTATATAGTCCTCCTTGCAACTATCTATTATGTGGTTGATCTCCACATCCGTGAACGGCTTGCCGTAGCCGAAATCCCATGTGTCAGGGTTGAAACAGTTCTTGCAGTGGTGTGTGCAGCCGGATACAAATACAGACACTCTGACGCCGGTTCCGTTTGCCACATCAAATAGTTTGATATCTGCGTAATTCATAATGTGATCCCTTCTAAATTTATCTTAAAACAAAAGTATGGCCTGCGTTGCCCTCTACGACATGCAGACCATACAATTGAAATTATTAATGCATACTGTTATTTTATATCAGTTGCCTGAATATATCAAGTGTTTTTCTATAAAAGACTATAGATGAAGCACTCTTGCCTTTATCTCTTTGGTCTTGCCCACGTTCCAGAAGTTCTCGCCCAGATAACCGCAGGTTCTTCTGGTAACATTCATCTTGTTGTGATCCTTGTTGCCACACTGCGGACATTCCCATTCGCCGTCATCGTTGATGAGGATCTCACCATCGTATCCACATACATGACAGTAGTCAGACTTGGTGTTGAACTCAGCATACTGTATGTTGTCGTATATATATCTTACGACCTCTGCCAGAGCATCCAGGTTGTTGCGCATGTTTGGTATCTCAACATATGAGATGGCACCACCTGATGATATGGTCTGGAACTGGCTTTCAAATCTGAACTTGCTGAATGCATCGATCTTCTCACGGACATCAACGTGGTAAGAGTTGGTGTAGTAGCCCTTGTCTGTGACATCCTTTATGGTTCCGAAACGCTCTTTGTCGATACGTGCAAATCTGTAGCAAAGGCTCTCGGCCGGAGTTCCGTAGAGTCCGAAGCCAAGTCCCGTATCTGCCTTCCATTTGTCGCAGGCTGCGCGGAGCTTGTGCATAAGCTTCAGTGCAAATTCCTCGCCCACAGGATCTGTGTGGCTCACACCACGCATGAGCTTGGTGGTCTCATATACACCGATGTATCCCAGTGATATGGTTGAGTAACCGTTGTGGAGCAGTGGATCGATGACCTCGCCCTTCTTAAGTCTGGCGATGGCACCGTACTGCCAGTGGACTGGGCTGACGTCAGAGGTTACACCCTCGAGGGCTCTGTGGCGGCACATGAGTGCGTCGTAGCAGAGCTGCAGTCTCTCATCCAGAAGACTCCAGAACTTGTCATCGTCTCCCTTTGCAAGTATAGCTATCTGTGGAAGATTAAGACTGACAACTCCCTGGTTGAAACGGCCTTCCCATTTATATTCTCCGTTCTCATCCTTCCATGGGGAGAGGAATGAACGGCATCCCATGCATGAGAATACATTTCCCTCGTAGTTCTCACGCATCTTCTTGGCTGATATGTAATCAGGGTACATTCTCTTGGCAGAACACTTGATGGCGAGCTCTGTGATATAGTCGTACTCACCGCCCTTGAGGCAGTTGTGCTCGTCAAGGACATATATGAGCTTAGGGAATGCAGGTGTAACATACACGCCTGCCTCGTTCTTGATTCCCTCAAGTCTCTGTCTGAGGATCTCCTCGATGATCATGGCGTTCTCCTTGATGTACTCGTCGTCCTCTCTGAGGTTGAGGAAGAGAGTGACAAATGGAGACTGGCCGTTGGTGGTCATCAGAGTATTTATCTGATACTGGATAGTCTGAACTCCTGACTTCAGCTCGTCCTTGAGTCTCTCGGTGATGAGCTTCTCAAGTGTGTCAGGGTCTATCTTGTCGCCGAACTCTTCGGTGTATCTCTTTTTATATTTGTTGTAGCTCTTTCTGAGGTACTTTCCAAGGTGACGGACATCGACTGACTGGCCGCCGTACTGGCTGGATGCGACAGATGCGATGATCTGAGTCACGATGGTACATGCCACCTGGAAGCTCTTCGGGCTCTCTATGAGCTTGCCGTTCATGACTGTGCCGTTGTCAAGCATATCCCCAATGTTGATAAGGCAGCAGTTGAATATAGGCTGGAGGAAATAATCTGCGTCGTGGAAGTGGATGGCGCCCTCCTCATGAGCCTTGGAAATCTTCTCAGGGAGGAGCATTCTCTTGGTAAGATCCTTTGATACCTCTCCTGCGATAAGATCACGCTGTGTGGATGCGACGGTGGCATTCTTGTTGGAATTCTCCTCCATGACATCCTTATTCCTGTTCTGGATAAGACTGAGGATAGAATCATCAGTCGTATTTGCCTTTCTGATGAGCTCGCGGCTGTATCTGTATATAATGTAGGTCTTGGCAAGGACAAACTTGCCGTCGGCCATAAGCCCCTGCTCGATGATATCCTGGATATCTTCAACGAGCATTCTCTTTCTGTTCTTGGCTTCGATGCTTCCGACGATCTCCTCGATCTTCTCGTCAGAGATCTTCTCACAAGGCTCAACCTCCGAGTTAGCCTTCTGGATAGCCAATATGATCTTGCTTCGGTCGTAAGTAACAGCACGACCGTCTCTCTTGATAACTTGCATTTCCCATTCTCCCTGTGTGTGATGTGAATGGGCGTTAAAAAAGTACGCCCCCTAAATATTGTATACTACCATACAGGAGACATCAATATATGGTATGCCGACTGAAAAAGCCGCAAAAAAATTAGCGACAAATAAGGTGCCTCGTCGCAAATCTCACACTGATGTCTCAACATGGTCGATTATATCATTCCCCATTTTGTTTGTCTACAGGAGATTTGCAAAAAATACAAAATATAGAAAAATAAAAAATATGTGGACACAACATATTGTGGATTTGTCTTTGATTAATGTGGGACAGATAAAATACATCACAAAAACAGATGTAAAACTGCCTGTTATAGGAATGTGAAATCATTTGTGAGAATTCTATGAATTATTTCAAATTGCTTTATTTTTACAGGAAAATATGGTATAAGTTTACTCGTTGAAGTTTATCATGAAGATGGTTACACTTCTAATAAAAAGTAAAAGAGGTATGATTATGCGAAAATTTAATAAGGGATGTGCAGTTGTTCTTGCACTCGCTCTGTCCATGTCATTTATGACAGGCTGTGGCGACAGTAATGGTACGAGTGGAAAGCTGGATAATACAGCGAGTAAGGCAACATCTTCTGATGCTACAGAGAGTGCTGACAATTCATCAGAAGAATTTGCTTCTATAGAGGATATGGTGGATCAGTATGCGGCAGATGTCACACTCGGTGAATACAAGGGCATGGAGTATGAGGAGAAGGGCACTGATGTCACGGATGATGAGGTTCAGGCCAAGGTTGATTCATTTGTGAACGGACTTGCTACATTTGATAAGGACACAACCAGCGAGGCGAAGAACGGAGATACAGTAAATATTGACTTTGTCGGAACTGTAGATGGTGAGGAGTTCGATGGAGGCAATACCAATGGCAGCGGATATGATCTCGTCCTTGGTTCTGGTTCATTCATAGATAACTTTGAGGATCAGATAGTTGGACATAAGCCGGGAGAGACATTTACCGTGAATGTAACCTTTCCTGAGAATTATGGCAAGGATGAGTTAAATGGCAAGGCGGCTAAGTTCGAGACGACACTTAACTATATAAAGATAGATAAACCGGCTACATACAATGATGAGCTGGTTGCAAACAATACTTCATATAAGACAACTGCTGAGTATGAGGCATCTGTACGTGAGCAGCTCAAGCAGGACAAGGAGGATTCAGCTCTTGCAAGTGCTCAGAATGAGGTCATGGTTGCCGTTATAAACAACAGTACAATAGAGAACATATCAGCAGATGATGTTCAGGCGAATGCTGACAAGATCATAACATCCATAAAGACTCAGGCAGAGACAAACGGAATAGAGTATGATACATATATCTACTATTACTATGGATATGATGACAGCGCTGCATTTGAACAGTATGTACAGCAGGTTTGTGAGGAATCACAGAAGGAGAGAATGGTCGTATGTGCCATTGCCAAGAAGGAGAATATCAGTGTCACAGATGACGAGGCTGATAAGTATATAGCTGATTATGCAACGAAGAACAGTGTTGATGAGTCTACGCTCAGACAGAATCTTACAGACGTTGAGATAAAGTACAACGCTCTGGCAGAGAAGGTCATGAACTTCCTTATGGACAATGCAAAGGCGACAACTGGAGCAACAACTGAGGCTGCAGAGACCACAGAGTCAACAGAGGCGGCTGACGCAGAGCAGGCTGAAGAGTAAGTAAAGGGGTACGGAGAAAGATATGAGAGTAAAGAAGATATTTGCAGCAGGAATGGTGGCAGTCATGTGCGCAGGCCTGATGACAGGCTGTGGCAGCAATGACACAAAGAGCCAGTTTAAGAAGTTTTCAAAGTGTGCGACCATAGACAAGGCGGCATACACTGATATCGAATATGTTCCGGCATCGAGAGAGGTGTCCGAGGACGATGTAAACAGTGCGATAAGCAGTTTTTGCAGTGACAATTCTGAGACTACAGAGGATAAGACCAGCACAGTGGCAGATGGCGACAAGATCAATGTGGACTATGTTGAGACTGTCTCAGGAACAGAGAAGGACAGCAAGACAGATTACACACTGACCATGGGAAATAACACTCTTGGTGATGGCAGTGACGATCAGCTCATAGGAAGCAAGCCGGGTGATGTCAAGACGATCACAGTGACATATCCTGATGATTACAGCGACACAACAGTTGCCGGACTTACAGCAGAGTACAAGGTTACGATCAATTATATATCAGTTACCACGGTGCCTGAGTACACAGACGCACTGGTCAAGAAGGCTACTGATGGTGAGTACACAACAACCGATGACTACACAGCACATCTGAAGGAAGATGTTCAGAAGGACAAGGACGATTCCGCGGACGAGACAGACAGAACTTCTGTTCTCAAGGCTGTTGAGGAGAAGGTTACATTTGACAAGTATCCTGAGGATGAGGTAGCTTCCTACATTCAGTCCATGGTGTCAAATGTGAGAAGTGCCGCAGACAACTACGGAATCGACTTCGAGGCATATATGAAGTATTTTTATGGATATGAGGACGAGGCATCATTCCTTGAGTACCTTCACACCACAGTTGAGAACGTCATGAAGGAGAAGATCGTTGTGTCATGCATAGCAATGGACAATGACCTCATCGCCGATAACGCAGACATAAAGGCGTACAGACAGAAGGTTATGGACAAGAACAATCTGGAGAATGACTCAGACGTGGACAAGTATTACTCAGAGTCAGACCTGATGTTCTATGCCACAGAGGAGAACGTGCTTGACTATCTCATGAACAGATCAGTTCAGGTGGAGGCAACTGCAACAGATGCATCTGAGGCAGCCACAGAGGAGTAAGCTGCACGCGATATATTTGAATATGGATAAGCTGATAGAGACCGAGGTTTTATGCCCGGTCTCTATTGTCGTCTATAGACAAATGAATCTGTGGTTTATCCACATTGACTAAGGGGCTCCGGGAATTTAAAATAAAAGAGAACATGTCTTTATTTTAAAGATAGAAAAGGAAAGGGGATATTATGAGAAAGAACATTGCGAGAAAATGTCTGTGCATTGCTCTGGCTTCAGCCATGATGCTCGGTGAGGCGGGCACGGCTATGGCAGCCAGTGTGGAAAATGCGGCAGACGGAAGAACTGCTGCCACAGTGGCGGCGGAGGAACAGGATGATGTGGCGGCAGCCAATGTCAGCATATGGTATGCGGGAGCTTATAAGAACTCAAGGACCATAACGATCAATGCAAGCGGCCGGGCTTACAGAGTTGAGGTCTGGGTCAATGGAGTAAAGTGCGGGGAACAGTACAACGGAGAGGACCAGCAGTCCTTTAGTATTAACTGTGAGATCCCGGCGCTGCTTGATTCCACCTACAACGCAGAGGTTAGAGCCTACGATTCAAATGGAGAGGTGACTGTACAGAAGGTTTCACCGGTCAAAACTGACAAGGTGAGCTTTGATGGTGATCCTAGTGTTAGTGTAGGATATACAGTCGGAAGCACTGGCTATGCAAAACCAGGCTATGTGTCTGTCAGCGTATATCTTGATAGCAGGCATTCAGATGAGGTCAAGTATGAGGTTCAGAGAGCGACCAAGTCAGGTGGGCCATTTACCACGATTGCAACGGGAAGTGAATCTTACACGTCAAGACTTGCATATCTTGACAGCACTGCGAAGACCGGAACTACATATTATTACAGATTCAGGATCGTGAGCGGTTCAGATCAGTATGTGAAGACGAGCAAGGTCATAGCTACAAGTAAGACAGCTTCAGTAAAGGTGGGCATTCCAGAGGTGGATCAGCTCTATGCTTCAAGCATGAATGTATCAGAAAAGATAAGTAAGCCGGGAGTATTCCTGTGGATGACCAGCAATTTTGCAAATCAGTACGATGTGTACCGCTCAACAAACAAGAGCAAGGGCTACAGAAAGATAAAGACTATATATTCTGCTGATTTCACGGACACAGCGGTCAAGAGTGGAACGGTATACTACTACAAGGTAGTGCCAAAGTATTACGACTCACAGACACGAAAGATAACAACAGGAAAGACATCTGGTGTTGTCGGCGTAAAGTTTATCATGAATGCAGCAGGTGCACCTAGCCTTATACAGACAGGCAACAGATCACTGAAGTGTACATGGGCTGCGGACAATACCGCAGACGTATCATACGAGGTATGGGCAAAGAGAACCGATATAACCGGTGATGCATACAAGCGTATGGTGGTCACCAAGAAAAACTCATGCACCCTTACAAAGCTTGATCCGAACGGAACATACAAGGTGATGATAAGGACAGTCAAGAAATCAGGAGCTGCCGTGAGATATGAGACGACAGATACATCTGAGAGGACCATGGGTTACACCAAGAGAGTCCAGGATCTGACTGCGGGAGCTGTATCTTCATCACTGAACGGCAGGAAGGATGTCCTGTCTGTAAGATATTCTCTCACATGGTACAGAGACTGGGGCGCATCAGGATATGTTATATCAGGCCTCAACAGCAGTACAGGCAAGATAGAGACCATCAAGAAGATAAAATCGGGAAAAAAGACATCATATACATTTACAAACACAAGTGCCAAGGGCAAGGAGCGCAAATACTCTCAGATATATGTGAGACCATATAAGGGAAAGGCAAGAGGCGAGGATAACACTCTGTGGAATTCAGAGATGCCAAGTGCAAAGCGTGTTAAGGCTGTAAAGAAGAGCACAACATCGACCAAGATAACATGGTCTGCTGTAAGCGGGGCAAAGGAATACTATGTATACAGAACTACAGAGCTCGGTGTACGCCAGTACATAGGATCGACAAAGGCAACTAACTTCACGGATGTGAACGTGACAGACGGAATGAAGTATACATACTCTGTTGTTGTAGGCACAGACTTTGGATTCAGCAGCGGATATGATTTGTATAGCAGTGACTATACACATAAGCTTGCATCACCGGCCATAACAAAGGTTGTAAACGGTTCCAAGGGTACAGCGACTGTAACATGGAAGAAGGTTACAAATGCAACCAGATACTATGTATATCGTTCAACCAGCAAGAATGGAACATACAAGCTGGTCGGCAAGACTGGAGCTACAAAGCTTTCATACATGAACAAGAAGCTCAAGAAGGGAACGACCTATTACTACAAGGTTGTGGCTTCAACAGTTAATGATGGAGGAAAGACAGTCAAGTCAGTTGCATCACATGCAAAGGGAATAAGGATCCGCAAATAGATGAAAAGGGGTAAACTATGAAGAATAGATTGATAAAGAAAGCTTTATGCGTGGCGCTTGCTTCAACCATGGTGTTTGGTGAGGCATTGCCAGCAATGGCAGCAGACGGCAGTGCAGATGTACAGTCCGCTCAGGCTGAGGTGGCGTTTGCTGAAGAAGCATCCATAACATATTTTAGTGTAGGAGGTCAGGATACCGTAAGCAGCGGTTCTGTACATATAAGCGCTTTGGGATATGGAACAGAGGCTGTTCTCTATGTAAATGGAGCATGGTATGACTCGTGGACAGGCAGTGACTATGACGGAAGCTGGCATGTGGATACGGAATTCAGAGGAGTTGCCGGTGCGACATATCAGTTTAAGCTGGTAGTCAGTGATGACAATGGACAGACGGTGTCGCAGGAGTCGGGAAAGATATATTTTGAAGCACCTAAGTTCAGCCGCAGCAGGAAGCCTTCAGAATACGTATCATATTCTACGGGAGATACCGGATATAGAGAATTAGGTGGAGTATCTGTGTCGTTCCCATTTGACAGCTACGTACAGAATGATATCTGGTATGAGGTGTACAGATCCACAAAGCCATCAGGAGGCTTTACGAAGATTTTGTCAGGCGTCGGTTACATGTATGGAGCTTCTGAAGTGAGGTATTATGATGATAATGTAAAAGTAGGAAATACCTATTACTATATGGCGAAGATAGTAACCGGAACTGACTCATACAATAAGACATCCAGGGTTGTAGAGACATCAGCCGTTGCAAAGGTGGACTGCAGGCTTGGAACAGCGGAGCTTTCAGTCGATAGAGGCGCAAAGGGTGCTGATATAACGGTAAGCGATTACGGCGCTGCTAACCAGTTCGATCTGTACCGTTCAACTTCAAAGACAAAGGGCTTTAAGAAGATAAAGACGATATACACACCGGAGTATACAGATACAACAGTTAAGGCTGGAAAGACATACTACTACAAGGTAGTTCCAAAGTATTATGATGCCTCTACCAGAGCGGTTTCAAAGGGAACTGCAAGTGAGGTCCGCGGCGTAAAGATACTCATGGGTACCACAGAGCTCACAGCGGTTCAGAACACAAAGAGCTCAGTAAAGCTCACATGGGATAAGGCAGCCGGAGCAAATATGTATGAAGTCTGGTATATGAGATCCGATATATCGGGAGACAGATATAAGAGAGCTGTTGCGACAAAGGGAACATCATGCACCATCAAGGGACTTGCATCTGGCGCTGAGTATTCATTCAAGCTTAAGAGCCAGAGCGTTTCAGGTGGAAAGGTCATTTGTGAGAACGTGACATACAAATGGCTCCAGACCGGATACACAGAGAGCGTGAGAGAGCTCGAGGCTGTCTCATCCACGGTATCTGCAAGCAAAGACAAGAAAAACCTGACGATATACACCAATCTCAAGTGGAACAGAGTCTGGGGAGCTTCAGGCTACAAGATATTTGCGAGAAATAACTACACAAATAAGCTTGAGCAGGTTGCAGTGATCAAATCTGCAGCCAGAAATACATACAAGTTCAAGAATACAGGAAGCAGCAGTAAGGGTATTAAGTATTACTCTGCATACGTAGTGCCATACAAGGGTAAGAAGCAGGGCGAGATGACATCCGTCAGCGTCAACTATATCCCTCTTGCTAAGAATGTAAAGGCTGTGAGAAAGTCCACATCCGAGGTCAGAGTTACATGGTCAGCGGTGCCTGGTGCAGATTCTTACACAGTATACAGAATGAACCCTGTTCTCGGCACAACCCAGTGGCTGGGACAGACAACGTCAACAAACTTCAGTGACCGCAAGCTCACGACCAAGCTTGAGTATACATATTTTATACAGCCATCGACAATTGTCAGCGGGGTTAACTGCAGCATTGACTATGAAGCTGCAAAGCAGTATAAGGCAGTGTATACACATGCTGTAGGTACACCAAAGATGTCAGGTGCATCTAACACCGGAGCCAAGAAGATCACAGTAAAGTGGAGTAGCGTTACAGGAGCGAAGAACTACGTAGTATATCGCGCAACCAAGAAGAATGGTAAGTACACTAAGATCGGTACAACATCATCATGCAGCTTTACAGACAAGAAGGCTGCAAAGGGCAAGACATACTATTACAAGGTCGCTGCAGTGGCAGTTAACGACGGTGGATGTGCTGCTCAGTCAGCATACTCCAAGACCGCCAGTGCCAAGAGCAAAAAGTAATGGCATATGTTAGGTAATAACAAGCAGTAGATATATTTGCGGGAAAACATATATACATGCATGGAAATGTGGTATATATGGTTTCCCTTTTTTATGGGAAAATGCTTGCGGAAATGCAAAAAAGTGGTTGACATACCAATGCAAACAGTATATTATATTAACGTTCGTTGTGAACATGCGGAAGTGGCGGAATTGGCAGACGCGCAGGCTTCAGGTGCCTGTGGTAGCAATACCGTGTGGGTTCAAGTCCCATCTTCCGCATTTTTTTATACCATAGTATGCGGAAATGCTGAGCTGTGGAGTCAATAATTTATGATATTTAGGAGGTATGTGCGGCAATGGCAGAGAAGAAGAATGTGGTTACTTATTCAGGTCTCAAGAAGATAGAGGAAGAGCTTCAGAATCTGAAGGTTAATAAACGTAGAGAGATCGCAGCTAAGATCAAAGAGGCCAGAGAACAGGGAGATCTGTCAGAGAATGCAGAGTACGATGCAGCCAAGGACGAGCAGAGAGACATCGAGGCAAGAATCGAGCAGCTTGAGGCCATGCTCAAGAATATAGAAGTAGTCGACGAAGATGAGGTCGATACAGGAGTTGTAGGTATCGGATGTAAGGTAGTTGTATATGACTACGAGTTCGATGAGAAGATCGAGTACGATATCGTTGGTTCATCACAGGCGGATATCATGAACAACAAGATCTCAGATGAGTCACCTGTTGGAATGGCACTCAAGGGTGCAAAGGTTGGCGAGGAGGTTCTGGTGGAGGCACCGGACGGAGAGTTTAAGTACAGGGTACTTGATATTAAGAGACAGGAGCTGTAAGAGAAGATGGCAGAGCAGAATAACAAGGGAAAAGATCAGGATCTTAATAAGCTGCAGATGGTGCGCCGCGAGAAGCTGGCAGACCTTCAGGCGGCAGGCAAGGATCCATTTGTCATAACAAAGTATGATGTGCAGCAGCACAGTGCAGATGTGAAGGAGATGTACACAGCACATGAGGCAGAGCTTCTGGCTGGTAGACAGACACCTTCAGTTGAGGACCTTGAAGAGGCAGAGAAGAGAGAAGTTTTAAACAACGATTACAATGAGAGAAGAGCCATCATGGATGCTTCACCTATCAATGTGAGCATCGCAGGACGTATGATGTTCAAGCGTGTCATGGGTAAGGCTTCTTTCTGTAACATTCAGGATCTTAAGGGCAACATTCAGGTGTATGTTGCAAGAGATCAGATCGGTGAGGAGTCATACGCTGACTTCAAGAAGTCAGATATCGGTGATATATATGGAGTTAAGGGATATGCATTCAGAACAAAGACTGGTGAGATATCCATACATGCAGAGGAGATCACACTTCTCTCTAAGTCACTCCAGATCCTTCCTGAGAAGTTCCACGGACTGACAGATACAGATATGAGATATCGTCAGAGATATGTGGATCTCATCATGAACCAGGACAGCAAGGAAGTATTTATCAAGAGATCACAGATATTAAAGGAGATCCGTAACTTCCTGGCAGGACGTGACTTCATGGAGGTTGAGACACCTATGCTGGTCAGCAATGCCGGTGGTGCCGCAGCCAGACCATTTGAGACACATTACAATGCACTCAATGAGGATGTAAAGCTCCGTATATCACTTGAGCTCTACCTGAAGAGACTTATCGTCGGCGGTCTTGAGAGAGTATACGAGATCGGACGAGTATTCCGTAACGAGGGTGTTGACACACGTCACAACCCTGAGTTCACTCTGATGGAGCTGTACCAGGCATACACAGATTACTATGGTATGATGGAGCTCACAGAGTCCATGTTCCGTTACCTCGCAGAGAAGGTATGTGGAAGCACCAAGATCTCATACAACGGAATCGAGATCGACTTTGGCAAGCCGTTTGAGCGTCTGACTATGGTTGACGCTATCAAGAAATATACAGGTGTTGATTTTGACCAGGTTGCTGATGACGCTGAGGCGAAGAAGATCGCTGACGAGCATCACGTAGAGTACGAGGAGCGCCACAAGAAGGGCGACATCGTGAACCTGTTCTTCGAGGAGTTCTGTGAGGAGAAGCTGATCCAGCCTACATTCATCATGGATCATCCAATCGAGATCTCACCACTTACGAAGAAGAAGCCTTCAGACCCTACAAAGGTTGAGCGTTTCGAGCTCTTCATCAACACATGGGAGATGTGTAACGCATACTCAGAGCTGAACGATCCTATCGATCAGCGTGAGAGATTTGCCGCTCAGGATGCGAATGCCGCAGCCGGAGATGACGAGGCTGAGCACACAGATGAGGATTTCCTCAATGCGCTTGAGATCGGTATGCCTCCAACAGGCGGTATCGGTTATGGTATAGACAGACTGGTTATGCTCCTTACAGATTCACAGGCGATCAGAGATGTTCTTCTGTTCCCGACTATGAAGAGTGAGGGTGGTTCAGATTCTGATTCAGTATCTGAGACAGCCGGTGACAACAACGGATTCTTCACACCAAATGAGAAGATCGATTTCTCCAAGGTAGATATAGAGCCACTTTTTGCTGATGAGGTTGATTTCGAGACATTTTCAAGATCAGACTTCAGAGCGGTAAAGGTTAAGGAATGTTCAGCAGTGCCAAAGAGCAA
>NC_021018.1:922318-927395 GCF_000210595.1 Coprococcus sp. ART55/1
GCTTCTTTCAGCTATCCATGAGGAAGAGGGCGAGGAGAAGCTTCACCTTCTGATGGTTGACAACCATATTCCGGCAGGTGCTAAGCTCTATTAAGATGAGAAAACTGAGCCTTGCGGCGGTGTGCGCTTGCGAACACCGACATAAGGCGAAAAACACACGGAGACGTCAGTCGACGTGATGTAAAGATGTACCGTTTTACCAAATAGACGGGACATACTTCATTTGATAAAAATGAAAAACAGCGATTTACATCAAAATTACATCATTTGATGCAGAAATCGGTGTAAGTAAGAAAAAATTGCATGATTAGTACGATGAATGGGCAATTCCAATTGGAATTGCCCATTTTTGAAAAGAGGGAAAATATGAATATTAAGGTATATCTTGATGCAAACGAAGGTAATAATCCCTCTGCAATTTCTTTACTTCCGTGATACAAAATCAAAACTTTTCTCCTTCATCCTATACTTCCTCGGTGTCACTCCATACTTCTGTTTAAACGCCTTGATAAAATGGCTGCAGTCACAAAATCCTGTCTCCTGGCTGATATAAGTTAGGTCAAAATCTGTGAATTGCAATAAGTCCTCCGCTTTTTGCAGTCTTACCGTGAGAATCATCTCCTTGCAGGTCTGTCCATAGTACTCCTTGAATATTGCGGCAAAATACGAATAACTCATATGAAATTTTTCTGCCAGCTCCGCCACCGAGAGATCTTCCTGGTAGTGCTGTGAAATGTACTCAGATACCTCTGTAAATTTTTCGCTTAATACAGTTTCCTTTTTCCTTTTTTTATCTGAAAGCCTTCCTGCTTCCAGATACGAAGAATTTCTGCCATAAGAAGACAATAATTCGAATGCATAATAATGTCATAACCAAATTGCTTTTCTTCTAACGCCTTCACTGATCCCTGAATCAGCTGCTTCATTTTTTCCTGATTAAATTTCTCTTTCGAAAAATAAACCGATAGCTTCTGCTCCACTGCGGCCATGGCGATCAGACTCGAAATCGATGGAAGTGCTGAACCGGATATATTCAGATGTGCCGGATCGAATTTCAGGACATAGTAACGGATTGGAAGCTGTCCTGTTGAATAAATTGCATGAGCCATCTGTGGATAAAATACGATCAGATCTCCCGGTTCCAATACATAATTCTCTTCTCCTGCCTCTACATACGCCTTTCCCTCCACCATGTAAAGAATCTCCACAAAATAATGCCAATGTGGAAGAATTGGGAACATCTCAGATGTCTGTGCATCAAATAAAAAGGCTTCATATGGTTTGTTTAATTTGTCTAAACATTCAAAATAAGGTTTCACAGATTATCTCCATCATAGATTTTTACAATTTTATAATAGATTCATTATATCATATCTTTTTTCTACATGATATACTTCCAGCAGAAAATAGAACTATATAATTCGAAAGACAGGAGGTTTTTACCAAAATGAAAATTCAAAATCAACTTGGATATATTAAAGGAATTACATTTGCCCCATTTCACAAACGTGGTTCTCTTTCTACACAGACTGCCCGTGACAGTTTTGATTATATGATAGAACACACTGCTGCTGATTTCGTAATCCTTGCTCCTGTAGGGCTACAGGACCACGCACACTCAGAAGAGATCTGTTACACTTCCAGTGCCACATTCTCAGATGAAGAATTAATCAATATGATCCGCTATGCAAAAAGCAAGCGCATCCGTGTTGCCTTGAAACCTACCGTTAATTGTAAAAATGGTGTCTGGCGTGCTTACATCAGTTTCTTTGAAAAAGATGTTCCATGTGAACCGAAATGGGAAAACTGGTTTGCCTCTTACACAGAATTCCAGAAACACTATGCCAAAATTGCAGAAGCCGAACAATGTGATCTTTTTATTGCAGGATGTGAGATGGTAATGACGGAACACCGCAGTGAAGAATGGAGAAACGTAATCGCTGCGATCCGAAACTATTACCACGGACCTGTTTCCTATAATACCGATAAATATCAGGAAGAAAATGTAACCTGGTGGGACTGTGTCGACATGATTTCTTCCAGCGGATATTATCCGATTGATCAGTGGGAACAGGAACTTGACCGTATTGAAAAAGTCGTTCAGAAATTCAAGAAACCATTCTTCTTCGCCGAAGCAGGATGCATGTCCAGAAAAGGATCCTCACTGGTGCCTAACAACTGGGCAATTCAGGGAGATTTACGTCTGGAGGAACAGCCAGACTGGTATCGTGCTATGTTTGAGGCCTGTGCAAAGCGCTCATGGGTCAATGGTTTTGCCATGTGGGAATGGGCCCCGGTTCTTCCGTCCAGAAGTATTGCATCAAGAGATACCAGCTACGAAATCTGCAACAAACCGATACAGGAGGTTATTAAAGACTACTATGGGAGAGACACAAGAAAATAGCATACAACAAACTTCAGAACAGGATCTCTGGCAGGAAGAAGCTGCCATGATGCACATCTTCAGCCGGAACAGAAAAAATAACCTGCGCACGCTTCTTTCTCTTTTCAAGGGACACTATGGCGCGCTGGTTGGTTCCATTTTCTTTTTCATTATCAAGCATTCCCCAACCTGGGTTCTTCCAATCGTCACAGCTAATATTATCAATGCAGTGACAGACCACAACGGGAATATTACCAAAATTCTGATTCTGAATACCATCCTTATGATTGCATTTCTGGTACAGAACATACCAACCAACTACATCCATACCTGGCTCTATGCTAAAACGGTACGAACAGTAGAGAAAGAACTGCGCGAAGCCCTAGTCTGCAAGCTTCAGCAATTGTCGATTACCTATCACAAGGAAATGCAGTCCGGAAGGCTTCAGTCGAAGATCATGCGAGATGTAGAACAGATACAAAATCTTGCATCTCAGATTTTTATCTCTCTTTTGACTATCATTCTGAACATTGGTGTATCCTTCGGAGTGGTCATCTTCAAAAGTCGGATCGTATTTCTTTTCTTCCTCTGCACGATACCGGTTTCTGTTTTGATCATTGTTGGTTTTAAAGGAAAAATCAAAACCCATAACCGTGCTTTCCGTAAAGAAATGGAAGAAACTTCTGCAAAAGTAATGGAAATGGTTGAAATGATTCCTGTAACTAAAGCTCACGCTCTGGAAGATCAGGAAGCCCGTAAAATGAGTGAACAGCTTCGTAAAGTTGCTGAAAAAGGGCTTCAGCTTGATATGATTCAGACATACTTTTCTTCAATCAGCTGGGTTGCATTTCAGATCTTTCAGGTATTCTGTCTTGCATTTACAGCCTACATTGCATGGAAAGGAATCATCGGTGTCGGAGATATCACCTTATACCAGACTTATTTTTCCAGCATCGTCGCTCAGATTGCAAGTATTGTGACTTTGCTGCCAATCATTGCGAAAGGCCTGGAATCCGTTGAATCGATTGGTGATGTGCTTTGTGCAAATGATATTGAGGACAACTGTAGGAAGAAAAAAGTAGTTGATCTGAAAGGTGAGATTACATTTCAGGATGTATCTTTTACTTATAAAGGCAATGAAAAACCGGTATTAAGTCATCTGAACTTCAAGATTCAGCCGGGGGAAACAGTTGCCTTTGCCGGTGGTTCCGGCTCTGGAAAAACAACAATCCTCAATCTTGCCATCGGTTTCCTGAAAGCTGACAGCGGACAGGTATTGGTTGATGGAAATGACCTGATGGAACTGGATCTGCACAGCTACCGAAAGCAGATTGCCGTCGTTCCACAACAGTCCATTCTCTTCACCGGAACTCTCCGCGAGAATATCACCTATGGATCTGAATCTATCTCCGAGGAACAGTTATGGAATGTCATCCGTGCAGCCAACCTGGAAGAAGTTGTCCAGAAACTGCCTGATGGTCTGGACACGATGATCACAGAACATGGGGAAAATCTTTCCGGCGGACAACGGCAGCGCATCTCCATTGCCCGTGCATTTTTACGGAATCCGAAGATCCTGATTCTGGATGAGGCAACTTCTGCGCTTGACAGCATCTCTGAAAAGAAGATTCAGGATTCAATCCAGAAACTTGTGAAAGGACGTACCACACTGATCGTAGCCCACCGTCTGTCTACCATTCGCAATGCTGACCGGATTGCTGTGATTGAAAAAGGAAATGTTCTGGAATGTGGCTCTTACGAAGAATTGCTAGAGAAAAAAGGCGCATTTTATCGGATGGAGAAAATGTAAAAAATCATTAGGATATTTGAGTCCTATAGAGTACAGACATAGACTTGGATTGGTCACTTATATAGTCCAAGAAAATGTCTGCACCCTCCACTCATCACATATATGGAGTTAGCAATCGCAGTTTTCACTTCTTCTTCTTTTTTGCACCAAAACAGTTAGAAACGATTACGCCTATGCCGGAGGAAAGTCCCATACATAATGAGAAAAATAAGAAACTTATCATGCCTACAGAACCAACAGCTCCATAATAGTAGTTATTCCTATTATAGATGGGCTTTAGTTTTATATTTCCGACTTTCTGGTTTTCCGATATTCCCTCGGAGAAAATCCCTTCAGCTTATGAAATAATCGGCTGAAATAGAGCTGGTTATCGTAGCCTACAATCTTAGATATTTCATTGATGGAATAGTTGGTTGTCTCAAGCAAGACCTGTGCGTTGTTGACACGGAGCGCAACAATAAACTGCATAGGAGTAGAACCCGTGAACTTCTTGAAGCTTCGTATGAACCAACTGACGCTCATCCCCTTGGATGTCGCATACTCTTCTATATTGATATCACGGTTATAATTTTCGTTAAAATATGTCATGGCGGTATCCATCTCGTGGTCGAGATATTCATTTTTTAAAACTTGCTCTCTGGTAAGCTCACGTTGGAATATGATCAGAAGATGACGGAGCAATAATGTGAGCATTTCTTCGTAGTTATCCTGACAACGTTGTAATTCTATAATAATTCTCTTAAATATACGCTCATATTCCATGGATGTACCAACCGGGAATATTCTCTCGTTATCTGGGAAACCATATTTTCTTAGGATATTTTTTACATCACTTCCAGTAAAATGAATCCAGTAGACTTCTGTCTTATCTTCCCCATAGTATT
>NC_021018.1:927523-929720 GCF_000210595.1 Coprococcus sp. ART55/1
AGTATTCATATTTCTGAAGCTCTTTTGGACGGAATATGACAATGTTACCAGCGGGAACAATTGTTTCGTTATCAACAGTATCAAAATGAAAATGTCCGCATCCGGCTGCAATATATATAATCTGAAAATCAACACGTCCTCTTGGGCGATAGGTTGGCATCTTTGGGTGCTCAGACAAACGATAGATTCCGCAGCTACCGACAATCAGTGGTCGGCTTTTATCCTTAAAATCCATATGTGAATGTTTCAAATAACCGGTGTTCATGTACATAGGGCAGCACTCCTTTCACTCGATACAATAATCACGATTTCTTCGTTCTTCGAACTCTCGAAATCGTGCCAGCCATGCGCACTCCGGACTATCGTCCTGCGTGCTTATGACTGTTTACCCATCAAATAGAAAAGTGTCCGATGCTACAAGCAGTTCGTCCACTTTTCTGCTTGATGGGATTATTGTATCATTTTGTGCATATTTTGTCCATTCTAGTTTATAGACATAAGAAATGGATTAAGGTAATATAAATCTAACAAAAGCGAGAAGGAAAAAAAGCAGACAGTAAGGAGAAAACTGTTAGCAGGGGTACAAGCAACAAAAAAAGTGTATAAACTGTATGAATGAAGGAGGATTATTTATGATCGTGCCACGTTACTATGAGGACTTAAGTGTATTACATGACAATACGATGCCGGCGAGAGCTTATTACATGCCGGCTTCCAAGCGGATGGATGACCTGGTAGAGCACAGAGAGCTGTCAGACAGAATGCAGCTTTTGAATGGTACATGGAAGTTTCAGTATTTTGACAGCATCTATGATATGAAGGATGCCTTTTATGAGGATGGTTATTTGGTTGAGGGCTTTGACGAGATCAAAGTTCCGAGTGTATGGCAGATGGCAGGTTATGATACACACCAATACACAAATATCCGTTACCCATTTCCGTTTGATCCGCCATATGTGCCACAGGATATTCCATGTGGAGCTTATGTGCATACCTTTGACTATGCAAAGGATGCTGCAGCACCAAAGGCATATCTTAACTTTGAAGGTGTGGATAGCTGCTTTTATGTATGGTTAAACGGCACCTATGTAGGCTACAGTCAAGTGAGCCACATGACCAGTGAGTTTGATGTGACAGACGTATTGCGGGAAGGAGAGAACCGGATTTCCGTGCTTGTGATGAAGTGGTGCGACGGTTCGTACCTTGAAGATCAGGACAAGTTCCGTATGAGCGGAATCTTCCGTGATGTATATCTCTTAAAACGTCCGGAAAAGGGAATCCGTGATTATCGCATTACAACACAATTAGATTCAGACATTGCAAGGATAAATCTTACAGCAGCATTTTACGAGCCGACAGAGGTTCGGGTAAAGCTCGAGGATAAGAATGGAGCAGTTGTTTCCGAGGGTGTTATTTCCGAGAGTGGAGAAGCGACTTTTGAGATTGTAGATTATACACTCTGGAATACAGAGAATCCGTATCTGTATACGATTATTCTGGAGACGGAGCAGGAGGTAATCGTAGACCATATAGCACTCCGCAAGATCGAGATCAAGAATCAGGTAATCTACTTAAATGGACAGAAGATTAAATTCCGTGGTGTGAACCGCCATGACTCCGATCCGGTCACCGGATTTACAATTAGCATGGAGCAGATCAAGACAGACCTTACCCTGATGAAGCAGCACAACTTCAATGCCATTCGTTCCAGCCATTATCCAAATGCACCATTTTTCTATGAAATGTGCGACCGCTATGGATTTATGGTGATTGACGAGGCAGATATCGAAGCACACGGACCATTTATGCTGTATCGAAAAGAGGATACGGATTACAACCGCTTTAAGCGTTGGAATGAGAAGATAGCAGATGATCCGGTATGGGAAGCTGCGATTGTTGACCGTGTGAAGCTGATGGTGGAGCGTGACAAGAACCGGTTTTGTATCGTGATGTGGTCTATGGGAAATGAAAGCGCTTATGGCTGCAACTTTGAGAAGGCACTGGCATGGACAAAGAAGTTCGATTCGGAGCGGATCACGCAGTATGAGAGTGCCAGATACCGCAATTACGATGTAACCTATGATTACGAGAATCTGGACTTATACAGCCGTATGTATCCGGCACTTACTGAGATAGAGGAATATTTGGAAAAGGATGGCAGCAAACCATTCCTTCTGGTGGAATACTGCCACAGTAT
>NC_021018.1:930547-935608 GCF_000210595.1 Coprococcus sp. ART55/1
ATGATGCAGCAAGCGGTGAGCTGGTGCTTCACAACTATATGGATTTCGATGATTTGAAGGATTATGTTGAGATTACTTACGAGCTGTCACAGGATGGACTTGTGATCGGAAAGGGGAAGCTTTCTGAAGTATCCGTATTACCGCATTGTGATGGAAGCACGACCTTAAAGCTTTCAATTCCGGAGAATGGAAAGGTATATCTGAAGCTGTTCTATAAGCTGAAGAAGGACATTCCGCTTCTTTCCAAGGCGTATGTCTTAGGCTTTGACGAGATAGATGTAAGCAGTAAGGGTGCAAAGAATCAGCAGGCAGTAGGCTGGCTTACAAAGGAAGTGCCTGATACGGGTATTCAGGTACAGGAAAATGATACAGAGATCATCATAAAGGGACGGGATTTCTCCTATACGGTCAACAAGCGGACAGCACTTTTTGACAGCCTGACATTTGCAGGCAGAGAATATATGAATCATCCGATGGAACTGAACATCTGGAGAGCACCGACGGATAACGATATGTATATCAAGGCAGAGTGGAAGAAAGCCCACTACAACGAAGCCTATACAAGAGCATACAAGTCAGAGGTGATTCAGGGAAAGCACGGAGTAACTGTGACAAGTCAGGCTTCGGTCGTGGCAGCAACCGTGCAGAAAATTATGGATGTGACAATCACTTGGACGATTGACGCAGCCGGAAGAATTGGAGCGGATATCGCAGTGAAAAAGGATGAGGAGTTCCCGGATCTACCAAGATTTGGTGTGCGGATGTTCTTAGATAAGAAGCTTACAGATGCAGGGTTCTTCGGTATGGGACCGCAGGAAAGCTACCGGGACAAGCATAGAGCAGCAAGCCACGGATTGTATCGTCTGAAGGTTTCCGATATGCATGAGGACTATATCCGCCCACAGGAAAACGGAAGTCACTACGACTGCGATTATGTGGAGCTTGGCAACAGCCAGTACGGTATCACTGCCGTTGCAGAGGAAGATACATTTTCATTCAATGCGTCCTTCTATACACAGGAGGAGCTGGAAGAAAAGGCACATAACTATGAATTGATAGAATCGGACAGTACGGTATTCTGTCTTGATTATGCACAGAATGGAATAGGCTCTAACAGCTGCGGACCAGACGTGTTAGAAGCATACAGATTTGATGATAGATTATTCCGGTTCCGGTTTACACTGGTTCCGTATGTGAAAGGATAATGATATAACTCGTTTCCCGAATATCGACGTATAAGTCCGGACATACGGGGATATTCGGGATACAAGAGAACAAAAGTAAAAGCATTTAGAATAATATAGGCATCAGACTGTTTGACACATGAAATTCTAAACATGATTAAGATGAGGAGTGATTCTATGGAAGAAAAAAAGTATTTAAAATGGTATAACAAAGTTGGATACGGATCCGGCGATATAGCAGGAAATGTAGTATATGCATTTTTAACGTCCTTTGTGATGATTTATCTGACGGATTCAGTCGGACTTGCAGCAGGTATAGTAGGTACGTTGATCGCAGTTTCCAAACTGTTTGACGGATTTACAGACATTTTCTTTGGCTCGATGATTGACAAGACACACAGCAAGATGGGTAAGGCGAAACCGTGGATGCTTTACGGCTACATTGGATGTGCGATTACACTGGTATGTTGTTTTGCGGTTCCTACAAGCTGGGGAAATACAGCAAAATATGCATGGTTCTTTATTGCATATACATTGTTAAATGGTGTGTTCTATACAGCAAATAATATTGCGTATTCTGCACTTACTTCTTTGATTACGAAGAACAGTAAAGAGCGTGTGCAGATGGGATCTTATCGTTTCATCTTCGCATTTTCTACAAGCCTTTTGATCCAGTCTGTAACCGTAAAATTTGTTGATTACTGCGGTGGAGATGCAGCAGCATGGAGAACGGTAGCAATCATCTATGCAATTATCGGTCTGATTGTAAATACAATCTCAGCGCTCTCCGTAAAAGAGCTTCCGGAGGAGGAGCTTAACGATGGAGAAGTAAAAGGAGATGAAGAAAAGTATGGACTGGTTCAGGCATTTAAGCTTCTTGTAAAGAACAAGTATTATATGATGATCTGTGGAACATATATTTTACAGCAGCTTTATAGTGCCATGATCGGTGCTGGTATCTACTACATGACATGGGTATTGAAGGACAAGAATCTTTTTGGTCAGTTCGCCTGGGCGGTGAATATCCCGCTTATTATAGCTCTTATCTTTACTCCGACACTCGTTGGCAAGTGGAATGGTATGTACAAGCTGAATCTCAGAGGATATATCATTGCCGTTATTGGTAGAGCGTTGGTTGTTGTAGCAGGATATATGGGAAGTATTCCTCTTATGCTGGCATTTACAGCCCTTGCAGCACTTGGACAGGGCCCATGGCAGGGAGATATGAACGCAGTGATTGCTTCTTGTTCAGAGTATACTTATCTGACACAGGGAAAGAGAATTGACGGAACTATGTATTCTTGTACATCACTGGGTGTAAAGATTGGTGGAGGAATCGGAACTGCAGTATGTGGCTGGTTATTAGAGCTTAGTGGTTATGTCGGAACAAATGCAACACAGCCGCAGTCAGCACTTGATATGATGCAGTTTATGTATTTATGGTTGCCATTGATCCTTGATGTGTTAATTATGATTGTTCTTTCCAGAATGAACGTGGAAGCTGTAAATGAAAAATTGAAAGCTGAAAAGGGAATTAAGTCTGATGAAGTAACAGACGCAACAGAGTATTAAGGTTTATATGTAATGAAAAGCATTGTCTAATTGAACATTCGAGAAAGGCAATGCTTTTTGTGCAAGCTAGGTATTCAGTTTTCACAAAGTAGTCCTTTTAGTATTTTATGCATGATATACATGTTCAAAGTAATCAGCGTAGAATACTAAAAGGTTGTTCATATAATTCTTAAACTTGTTCATAATGCGTACCTCCTTTCCTTATTTACAAGCTGATTATAGAATAAATACAATGTGATTGCTTGCCAAATCGAAAGAAAAAGTAGACAAATCTTGCAAAGGGGGCGTAACCAATGCATTTATCATTTGTTGATACAAAAGAAGAAATATTAGCTTTAAAAAGAAAATCGAAGCACGTTGCTCCGCATTTACATAATGCATTGGAGATCGTATGTGTGACAAATGGAACACTGGAGCTGGGAGTTGGACAAGAGTTATACCACATGGAAAAGGGAGATATTGGTTTTGTATTTCCTGATATTATCCATCATTATCAGGTTTTCTCTTCGGGAGTGAATAAGGCGGTTTACATTATTTCTCCACCATTTGCGATTGGGAAATATGCTGATATTATACAGACGATGGCACCGGATTACCCAATCATAAAGGCAGAAATGGTGGAGCCGGAAGTATACCGGGCAATTAATGCCATCTTAGATACAGACCACATGGATATAGCAGTTATACAGGCATACCTGCAGATTTTGATTGCAAGATGCATTGGAAAGCTGAAACTGGTCGAGAAAGGAGATGTGGGAAGTAAAGATCTTGTCTATCAGGCAGTATCGTACGTGTCTGGTAATTTTAGAAAGAATTTCTCGTTAGATGATATGGCAAGAGATTTGGGAGTGAGCAAGTATGTTTTATCACGAACATTCTCCAAAACATTCCATCGTAATTTCAATCAATATCTGAATGATGCAAGACTAAATTATGCTTGCCATCGCTTGGAAAATACCAGTGATGCCATTACAAATATATGCTATGATAGCGGATTTGAAAGTCAGAGAACATTCAATCGGGTATTTAAGGAACGATACAAAGTTACACCGAGCGAATACAGAAATATAAGCCGTACAGATATAATATCGTGACTATCAAACATAGAGGCAGAGAATGGAAAAGTTGTGGCTGTGATTGGATATAGGCAGTAAATGTGGCAATTCTACCTTTGAGAGGTGTACTTTTTTGCTGTGATAAGATAAGATTGTCATGATGAAAGGAGGAATGACCTATGGATATTGCTAAGATTGGAAGATATATCGCAGAAAAAAGAAAAAGAGCTAGGCTGACACAGAGACAGCTTGCAGATAAGCTCGGGAAGAGTGATAAGTCTGTTTCAAAATGGGAACGTGGAATTTGCCTTCCAGACGTTTCTGTATATATGGAACTGTGTGAAATATTGGAAATCAGCGTCAATGAATTTTTAGCCGGTGAAGATATCAGCGAAGATAGTGTAAGAGAAAAGTCTGATGAAACGCTATTGCAGGTGTCAAAGGAAGGAAAGAATAAACAGAAATTTCTGCGACGAATCATTGTAGCACTTTGTATTATTCTGACAGGATTTATCACTGTAATCGCTGTTATAGCGTGTAAGAAGATGAGACAACCCCGAAATTTCATAGAAGAAGTATCGCCGGATAGTGCGGAAATGAAAACTGCGGAACTGATGTCTGGAGCAGATGGGGTAATGATGTTTCGGTATAAGACAAAGGATAACTATAAATGCCTTTTTGTTTACTTGTCTGAATATCAATCCGGAAAAAGAGTATCGCATGAGAAAATTGCAGAAATATCTTTTAATGGTACGGAATCTACCGAAACTGGAATGATAGTGGTTGTTCCTAATTTTGAAAAATTTTCTGCAAGTCTAATTGTGGCAGATAACTATACGAAATACACAACAGAAAATCCAATTTTAAATGATGTTGAAGATCGGAAATATTATGGAAGATCGGCGACAAGCATAAACCATATATGTCCGATAGATTTTGGAACAGAGCAGGGGTTAGCGGCTTTGGTTTATGGTAAAAATGGATTAAGTATGTTACCGATACAGGATATTTCCGGAGATTATCTAAATACAGAGAATGATTATATGTATTATTACTCCGTAGAGTTTACGAAATGAGAATATGGATGATCTTCCTATAAAATCTTTACTGATAAGCATGAGGACTAAATATCCTTATGCTTTTTCCCTAGATAGGTGTCAATTTCCTTCTGGTAGTGTTGCAACTCCTTCAGGTCACGCTCATTTTGCCGCTGTTGTTCTTCAAGGTTATGCATGTTCTGTTTAGCCTGT
>NC_021018.1:936325-944466 GCF_000210595.1 Coprococcus sp. ART55/1
ATATGAAAAAGGACCCCAGATTAGAAGTACACACTTCAGATTTGGGGTTCTCTTTTGGTGTGAGAGACGGATCAAAATCCATGATCGTAGGCATGAACAAGTCCGGTAAGTATGGCGCTGAGCTCAAGTTTTCTGTTAAGTCCATGGACGTAATGAAGGTCATGGTGAAGAGCGATTCCAAGAGCTCCAACGATGCACTCAAGGGCACGATGGCGCAGATAAAAGGTGAGGACTACACCGATCTGCAGGCGGATGCCCCCGATATCAAGGAGACAAATACGATAATGGAGAGTCTGGATGCGATAGAGAATCTTAAGGCGGATTTCACGGTATCGGATTACTACAGCGTGTATTATTATACTGAGAGACGGCATTTCTCAGCTTTTGCTGGGAGTGCCGTCTTTCTGAATATAAGCCGCAGTTAATTCAACAAAACACTTTCACAGAAAGTCAAATTCAGTTCGCAGAATATCAAATGTAATTGATATTCTGCGAACTGGAGGGTATAATATGCGGTATCTTTGGGGTAGATGCTTGCGGTATGTTGATGCAAGCATGTGTGTATTAAAAGCGAAATGACAGGGGGAAGGGTAGATGAGAAGATTAAAGTATGTTTTACAGAGTGCGATCGCCTGCTTTGTCGTGGCCGGGGCCATGCTGGTGCTGTTCTGGGGAGCAGGAATATACAATATATATCATGAGTCACATGGAAATATATCGGATCTGTCAGAGCTGTGGTCGTATATTTCGGAACAGGGATTGATGTTTCTGATCGGATTGCTGGCTTTTGTGTCGTTCCTAGTATCCGGATTTCAGGCGAAGAAGGCCAGCGAGGCGGATAGAGCAGCTAACGGTGGGAACGAGTATGATGGTGTAGGATATGGTGATGCTGATTATTCTGGCACGATAAATGCTGGTTGCGGATATACATATGATTCAATGGACACATCTATAAAGTTAGATGAAGGTTCAGGTATGGAAAATGATAGGAATGTATATGGAAAAAACGGTATGCCATATGCGGACATCTATGGGATGACTGGAGATGCACAATTAACCAATACATATTCATTGCAGTCAGGTGCCAGAAAGATAAGCTTTGACCTGCCTCAGAGGTATAGACTGATAGATGGCGATGACAGTGATCCGGCATTTGCGGGGTTTAATGAGGAGCTTAAGCCGGAACTTGTCTATTGTTCACTTCAGGAGGCTATCGATGATGAGACGGCTGAGGATTACGTGCTGGATGAGCTGGTGGAGGATGAAGCCTGCCCGGAGGAACTGCGGACAAGGGCATATCTGAAACATGAAGTGATAGAGGGAAGACTTTATTACTATTATATATTCAAGTATAAGAAGTCCAGAAAGCAGAGACAGAAGTTTGCGGCGGCATGTGACATAGGCGGCGGGCTGTTCTATACGATAGAGACGGAGTGGATATGGCGCAAGGAGGAATTGACGATGGAAGCACTCATAGACTTTTTGAAGATACGGGTAGAGTGATTTATGACATCTACAGAACATGAGGTGATAATATGTGGACAATAAAGAGAATAGATGAGGCCGACTTCGGCTGTGAGGAGAGGCTTCCGGGGGAGCCGCTTATGGTGCTGGTGAGTCTGGAGTGTGACGATGGAAGGATGCTTCAGCTTGAGGTGGCTGACAACTGGCTGACCATGCAGGAGCTTGACGAGGGCGATGAGTGGCCGGATGATCCGGACGAACCGGATGAAGAAGATGCGAAAAGCGCAAAGCAGGTGCAGTGGATGGAGAGTTATCTGGATGCTCTGGAGGAGCTGGAATAAGAGTGAAAATAATAAGAATATCGACAAAACCGCCATATCATAAGCGATATTGGCGGTTTTTGTGCGTCTGGAATTACTTTTTGCCATATACTTTAGGATAATATGTTGTTATAACGAAAAGAATGGTCGTGTGAATTTTGTCGATGTTTGGTTTGCAGGCAACTGCGTGTGGGAGAGAATTAATGTTTGGTTTCACTGGTAAATGACATCCTCGACATGTCCAGAATAGAAGCGGGCAAGATAGAGCTCGAGGACAAGCCGTTTGACATAAGGGTTCTCGCAGACGAATTGAGAAATATGTTCCAGGAGAGCGTTGAGGCCAAGAACCTCAGATTTGATGTTGAGCTTGTAGATTTTACTGATTAATTCAAGACAACGATCTTCAGGCCATTTGAGCAGGAGAATGCAGGCATAGCTAAAAATTATGGAGGAACAGGTCTTGGTATGGCCATCACAGATCAGATCGTGAGACTCATGGGCGGTGAGATCGTGATAGACAGTATGCCTGAATGATGTTCTGGCTGTCTGATAAAGGATTGATGCCGGTTGACCAGTATTCCACATATACAGAGGCCGATCCTGCACAGGCTGACAGGGGCAATTTTGTGACTGTGAAGAATGTCGGTGCCAGCAGAAAATACATATATACACCATATTCTGCGGATATTCCGGAGGGAATATTTGTCAATGTGAACGAGGATATGAACTACCTGTCGATGGGTTTGTTTGGTGCAAAGGACTATCAGTACAATGAATATTCCGGTGACAGAATGAACGGAAGCTCCGTCAGAGAAGCCACAATATACCTCTGGATATCCTGCTGGGTATCGTTCTCGTATGCGTACTGGCGGTTATGGTGGTTGAAGTCAGATACTTTGTGCGGAGACTAAGTGATGAGAAGAGGTATGACAGATATGTCCGTGGATGGACATGTCTGCCGCTGTTTTTTGTTTTACTTAAAGATATCTTAAAGATTCGCCTCATTGAACCTTAAAGGGATAGCGGCTATAATCAGCAGGTGTAGTGAGAAGCTGCAGTGCGGATTACGCTGATGGATTGAGGAAGTGTAACCATATTGTAATAACTCTTACATATAATTAAGTCTGTTGAATGTATATTAAGTTGAACTGGCAGAAAGGCTTGGCATATAATCTATTCGATTTTGGAAGAAAGAAAAAGGTGGTTAAACGAGGTGGTAAATATTGAAAAATATATTGGAATTTATAGAGAATTCGGCTTTAAAATATCCAGACAAGCTGGCAGTTGCAGATGAGGAAGGCGGACTCACATATGGTCAGATGGAGAGGCTTTCCAGACAGATCGGTGCATGGATATATGAGAAGACAGATGGCGTGAGGAATAAGCCTGTTGCCGTGTTGCTGGACAAAAAGCCTGGGAGTGTGGCTGCCTATATGGGAGTTGTCTACAGTGGCAATTTCTATGTGGTACTGGATGCGGAGATGCCGGCGTCCAGAGCCGAGTCGATACTCGGAACGCTGAATCCGGTTGCAGTCGTGACTGACATCGGGCATATGGAGAAGGCGCTGGAGCTTTACAGAAATGGCGTGGATGAAGATGGATGCCAGGGACAGGAAGGCGAGAACAAAGAGGTATTCAGGATATTAAATCTTGACGAGCTGGACACAAGTGCAGATCAGTCGGTGTTGGATGCGGTCAGAAGCAGGGCGATAGACACGGATCCCGTGTATGCGCTTTTCACATCGGGTTCGACCGGAGTTCCAAAGGGTGCTGTGGTATCACACAGGAATGTGATATCCTACACCTATTGGTACACGGAGGCATTTGGTATAGACGAGAGTACGATATTCGGAAGCCAGACACCGTTCTACTTCAGCATGTCGGTGTCAGATCTCTACAGCACTCTTAAAAATGGTGCCACGCTGTACATCATACCGAAGGCGTATTTCACCTTCCCTATGAAGCTGATGGAGTTCATGAATACATACAGGATCAACACGATATACTGGGTGCCATCGGCACTGCAGATCGTTGCAAATTACAAGCTGTTCCAGTACGCCCAGCTTCCCGAGCTGAAGAAGGTGCTGTTTGCCGGAGAGGTGATGCCGACAAAGCCGCTGAATTACTGGATACAGAATCTTCCGGATGCCATGTATGCAAATCTGTTCGGCCCAACAGAGACGACCGACATATGTACGTATTACGTGGTGGACAGAGTATTTGCCGATGACGAGCCGTTGCCGATGGGACATGCGTGCAACAACTGTGATGTGTTTGTTCTTGATGAGAACGGCAGGGAGGTGTCACCGGAGATCGATCCTGAGACGGGCTTCAGCCGTGAGGGTGAGCTCTATGCCAGAGGTTCATTTGTGGCGCTGGGCTACTTCGGAAATGCGGAGAAGACGAGAGAGGCATTTGTCCAGAATCCGCTGAATCCGAACTATCCAGAGCTGGTATACAAGACCGGTGATCTGGTGAAGTACAACAGATACGGCGAGCTGGTCTATGTGTGCCGTAAGGATTACCAGATCAAGCACATGGGTTACCGCATAGAGCTCGGCGAGATCGAGGCGGCAGCGGGAGCCATAGACGGTATCAGAAGCTATGCCTGCATATATGATGATGCGGCGGACAAGATCGTGTTCATCTACGAGGGCAGGAAGAAGGACGAGACGGAGCTGCTTAAGGCGTTTCAGGAGAGGGTCCCACACTACATGGAGCCGAACCGTTTTGTCAGGGTGACAAGCATGCCCCACAATGCAAATGGCAAGATAGACAGGAAGAGACTGAAGGCGGAATATGCGCAGCATGTGTGACAATTTTATTGATAAGGAGATAAGAGATTATGGAAGAATTATTAAAGATTTTAAACGAGGTTAAGCCGGGAGTTGATTATGAGAACGAGACAGATCTTATAGGACATGGCGTGCTGGATTCCATCACGATGGTTACGCTGGTGCTTCAGCTCAGCGATGAGTTTGACGTAGACATTTCTCCTGTTGATATCACACCGGAGAACTTCAAGACAGTCCAGACCATATACGATATGATCCAGAGACTTGAAGACGAGTAAGAGCAGATATAGATATTGGAAGATGGCGGGGACTGACTGCCGTCAAAAAATACTGGAGGAGTGAGAAATATGTCATATACGTCGATATCGTATCTGGTATTTATATTGCTCGGAGCGTTTATAGTGTACAATATAGTGCCACTGAAGCACAGATGGAAGGTGCTGCTGGCATTCAGCTATCTGTTTTATTTTATCAATTCAGGCAGATATATCATATTTATCCTGTTCGGGTCGTTGACCATATATGTGGGCGGCCTGCTGATAAACAAGATAGATGATGGCTGCAGCATGGCAAGGAAAGCTCTGCCAAAGGAAAACAAAAAGAGTACAAGGCACTTATCGGATGGCAGAAAAAGTAGCGTGTGCGTATGCGTGGTGCTTGTGAATGTAGGAATCCTGGTATTCCTGAAATATTCGGTATTCCTTGGACAGGTATTTACAGATGTGCTTGGACTCATACACATAAATGTAGAGAATCCGATGTATCAGAGGATGATGCCGCTTGGAATCTCGTTCTACACACTGTCTGCGGTGAGTTACATAGTGGACGTGTACAGAGGCAAATACAGGGCATCGGACAAGTTTGGCAAGGTTGCACTTTTCCTTGCATTTTTCCCGCACATTGTTGAGGGACCTATAGCCAGGTTCGATCTTGTTGGAGAGCAGATGTATGAGGGGCACAGGTTCAGTTATGAGAACATGACCATGGGACTCCAGCTTATACTGTGGGGCTTCTTCAAGAAGATAGTTATTGCAGATCGCGCAAATATGTATGTGAACCAGATATTTGACAATTACGCAAGCTACACAGGACTTCCGGTAGTAGTGGGAATGCTGCTCTACACATTACAGCTCTATGCGGAATTCTCAGGCTGTATGGATATAGTAAGGGGAAGTGCCCAGATGTTCGGAATAGGACTCTCAGAGAACTTCAATCAGCCGTTTATGTCAAAGACGGTCAGTGAGTTCTGGAGAAGGTGGCATATGACTCTCGGTGCATGGTTCAAGGACTATGTGTTCTATTCAGTTTCACTGTCCAAGCCATTTGTGAAGCTGAGTAAGAAGACCAGGGAACATATGAATACTTTCTTCGCGACATTTGTTCCTATGTCTATAGCGATGTTCATAGTGTGGTTTGGAACGGGTATTTGGCACGGCGCAAGCTGGAAGTACGTCATGTATGGTCTTTATTACTGGGCTATCATGGTAATCGGACTTCTCATGGAGCCTCTTTTCAAGAAGCTGTATGGGAAAATGAATGTTGACCGCCAGGGAAAGGTATACAGGCTGCTTCAGGTTGTCAGGACCTTCATTTTTGTGAATGTGGGAATGCTCATGTTCAGGGCTGATGATCTTACAGCATTTGGACACATGTTTGTGTCCATGTTCAGGGGATTTACATTTGCGGATCTGACAAATGGAACTTTGCTTGGAATGAAGCTTGACATGGCAGATTTTGCAGTGCTGGCAGTGGGCGCGCTCATTCTGTTCCTGGTTGGACTTTACAAGGAGAAGGGACACCAGATAAGAGCAGAGCTTGCAACGAAGAATATAGCCCTCAGATGGGCAGTTTACTATGTGCTGCTGTTTGGAGTGATCATACTCGGAGCATATGGCAAGGGCTATGAGGTGGCTGGATTTATATATGCACAGTTTTAGAGGTGATTTATCTATGAAGAAAAGTGGACGTAATATAATAAAATCCATAGCATTTGCCCTGGTGGCCGTGATGATCATGGGAGTGCTGGGAGCTGCGTTTACTCCGAAGCGGAGCGATCCGGGAAGCGGAATAACCAACTCGAATGCAAGGGGCTTCTATGGAGAACCGAAGAATTCGATAGACGTACTGGTGCTTGGAGACAGCAATGCCTACAGTGCATGTTCTCCGATGTATATATGGAACAAATATGGAATTCCAACATATGTGGCGGCTGAGGGATTCCAGAATGTGACCGGGGCATCCAACCTTCTGGATGAAGTGCTCACATGTCAGAAGCCAAAGCTGGTGGTGTTTGATGTGAATATGCTTTGGACAGGCAAGACGACATTGAAAAAGGTTGAGAACAACCTGAAGAATCTGGCATATAAGTATCTGCCTCTTGCACAGTACCACAACAGGTGGAAGAGCATGAGTGTTTCGGACATGTTCGGTGCCAGGGACTACACATACAGATCAGCCTCAAGAGGACAGTATCTCAGCATGGAGGTCAAGCCGTTTTCAGGCCAGAGCAAGATGGTGGAAACCAAGGCTGTTGAGGACATACCGGAGGTATCAAAGATACTGCTCGATAAGCTGATAGACAAGTGTGAGAAGAATGGAATCAAGATCATGTTCATGGAGACTCCGACGGCGAAGTCATGGAATTATGCAAGACACAATGCCATGGTTAAGTATGCTAAAGCCAAGAATATTGAATTTGTCGATATGAATACGCTCAAGGGCGATTATGCAATCGACTGGAGCACCGACACGAGGGATGGCGGAAGACATCTCAACTGTAAGGGTGCAGAGAAGGTAAGCGCCTATCTTGGAAAATATATTTCAGAGAATTATTCTTTTAAGGATAAGAGACATTCAGAAAAGTATGCGGATTGGAATAATGACTATCTGGATTATGTGAAGTATATGTCCGGAGAGACTGTGTCGCTGGAGGCACAGCAATCCGAGGGAACGGTATCTAACAACTAAATATAAAATATATAAGTGGACGGAGGATTGAATCCCCCGTCCACTTTATTTTTTATTTTACTGTAACTTTACATCTGGCAGATATATTGCCGGAAGTATATGTCTTTTTCTCAGTGCTGTTTGAAGGTGTGAAAGTTTATTTCTGCACGGCAAGGGACAAGGATTTTTACGCGCAGCTTATGCGTGATGGAAATGTTGCGGTGACGGGCATGAACAGAGAATATCAGATGATAAGGCTGAGCGGAAAGGCGCACAGGCTGGATGATCAGAAGCTGTGGATCGACAGGATATTTGCGGAGAATCCATCTATGAACAGTGTGTACCCGGATGACAGCAGATATGTGCTTGAGCCGTTCTATTGATACAGGATGAATACCTGACACAGGTAAATGATGAGAAAGGCATAGTAAACGCTGCAAACAGCGGTATGACTGGATGTTATGTGCCATGCCACAATTGTATCGATAACTGTATCCACGCTGCCCTGTCTGCGGAGGTTCTATGGACATGAACCTCCGCAAGGATGGTTATTTTGTCCAGGACAGCGCCTGGTATGAGGCAGAGCGGTGCTTCGGTGATTTTGTCTCCAGATCCC
>NC_021018.1:944916-974933 GCF_000210595.1 Coprococcus sp. ART55/1
GAGTCATTGCACTGTCCCATGTCGAGTATTCTAGGAATCCCGTCAATTTCGCCGAGGTCGAGATCGTTGAAACGGTATTTGCCGCAGGCGAGGGTGAGGACAAGGGTGTCCATCGGAGTCTGCTTTACGAATTCGGTGTAATAGTTGCGTCCCGGATGTGCGCCGTCGCAGCCGCCAACGAGGAAAATGTGTTTGATATGACCAGCCTTGATTGCATCTATGATCTTGCCAGCCTGTGACAGAACTGCGCTGTGGCCAAATCCGGTCGTCAGCATATGGCCGCCGTTTATGCCGCTCATGCTCCTGTCGTGTTCATAGCCGCCAAGCTTCTGTGCGTGCTTGATCAGAGGGGTAAAATCTTTCTTCCCTGCTCTTGTACCTGAGATGTGAACCATGCCGTCATAACCCACGACTGATGTGGTGTAGATCCTGTCCTTGTAGCTCGGCCTTGGCGGCATGAGACAGTTGGTGGTAAAGAGCACCGGCGCGGGTATATTTTCGAATTCTGTCTGCTGGCTCTGCCATGCGGTTCCGAAATTGCCCGCCAGATTATGGTATTTGTTAAGCTCCGGATAGCCGTGCGCAGGCAGCATCTCGCAGTGGGTATATACATTTACTCCTGTCTTTTCAGTCTGCTCAAGGAGCTGTGACAGGTCGTTCAGGTCGTGACCGGAGACCACGATAAATGGCCCTTTTTTGATGTCAACATTTACTCTCGTAGGCACAGGATTGCCAAATGATTCAGTGTTGGCTTTGTCCAGCAGCTCCATGCATTTGAAATTGACCTGGCCAAATTCCATGATGAGTTCTATCCATTCGGTGACGCTGTGCTCCCTGTTAACCTCGCACAGTCCCTTGTAGAACCACTTCAGAACCTCATTATCTGTGTAGCCGAGATTCATGGCGTGATGGGCGTATGCCGCCATACCCTTGAGTCCAAACAGCAGGGTGGAACGCAAGGACACTATATCCGTGTCACCATCCCATAGGTCGATTACCTGTATCTTTTCAGCCTCAGATCTGCTGATCTTGTTCTGCTCGTTTTTAACCCTTCCCATAAATTCTTTTATTGCATTGTCGTCAAAGTTTACATTTGTCAGGGTTGTGAAAAGACCGTCTATGATAAGTCTGTCGGCGACCGCGCTGTGTTTATTCTCATTTTTTGAGAGTTCTGCAAGTTTTATAAGCTCACACACAAGCTCGTCCTGTAGATTAGATGTGGATGGCTGCTTGCCGCACACTCCGGTATTGATACATGCGGATCCCCCCGCTGTCTGCTGACACTGAAAACAAAACATATTTGACATGTACTGTATACCTCCTGAAATTATGAATCTATCTGAAAAAACTGGTGACTGCCTGGCAGTCTATGGATTTTCTTCTAAATAGAGTATGGACAGTGAACAGGAGTTTTATACGCAAATTTGCTAAAGTATATCTGTGAAATATAAAAAAGAATACAAAAAATCGGTGCGACGGGATTCGAACCCACGACCTCTTCGTCCCGAACGAAGCGCTCTACCAAGCTGAGCCACGCACCGATAGTGTTTATCAACACTGCCATAATAGTATAAGAAGATTCAGGAAAAAATGCAAGGAGTTTTCTAAATAATTTGGCATTAAATTCACCAAGAGATTTTCCTGGCAATTTATCTTCAGGGTATCCGAAAAGTTCTTTTATGGAACAGAAAATCTATCAATGGCAGAGTAATAACCAGAAAGTAGTTGATATGAGGATAAAGCGCAGGCGGTGATGTACAGAATGAACGCCGCCTGAAATAGAAGGAGACGATAGCTCATGAAGATACTTATTACTACGGACTGGTATGAACCTGTTATAAATGGTGTTGTGACATCAGTTGTCAATCTGTCAAATGAACTCAAGAAAAGAGGGCATGAGTTACTATCTAGATGACAAAAAACTAAAAAAATATGCTTTATTTAAAAATACAGTTGACAATGCTATGATACTAGTGTACTATTCAACTAGTACAGCGATACAGAAGAGCTAGACAACATACAAGGAGGAGGTGTGTGATGGAATTTAAGACGAATATCCCCATATATCTTCAGGTCATAGAGGATATAAAGCAGAAGATCATAGCGGGCACACTGCCTTTGGGATCTAAGCTTCCGTCATCAAGAGAACTTGCCATAGAATACCAGATAAATCCGAATACTGCAGCGAGGATTTACAGCGAGATGGAGTCTATGGGGTTGTCCTATACCAGACGTGGAATAGGAACATTTGTGACGGAGGATGACAGGGTCATAGACGACCTGAAAAAGGAAAGAATAGAGGAAATCATACAGAGCTTTGATGAACAGCTCACCGGTATGGGATTTTCACACGATGAGATCCTTGAACTGCTAAAAGAACACTTCGGGAAGTAAAAAGGAATAAAAAAGAAGGGAAATGATACAATGTTAAAATGCGAACATCTTGTTAAGAAGTATATCACCACCACAGCGATATCTGACCTGTCACTGGAGATTGAGCCGGGACACATATATGCGCTGCTCGGTCCGAATGGAAGTGGAAAGTCAACACTTATGAAGATCATAGCCGGTCTGGTCAAGCCGGATTCAGGAACTATCACAATAGATGGAGTGCCTATGACATACAGGTCAAAGAAAGACATAGCGTATATGCCGACGGAGGCTTTCTTCTTCGGATATATGAACTGTAAAGACATAGGAAAGTATTACAAAGATTTCTTTGATGACTTTGACTATGACAAATACATGGGATTGCTTGCTGAGATGGAGCTGAATCCAGATCAGAAGGCGAAGAGCATGTCTTCAGGAATGCTGGCAAAGCTCAAGATAGCGGTTACTCTGTCCAGAGACAGCAGGATAGTTATGCTTGATGAACCACTGAACGGAATAGACATCATAGCGAGGGAGAAGATCATCAGCACGATTGTCCGGAATATATCGGATGACACAGCCGTGCTCATGTCCAGCCACCTTGTGGATGAGCTTGAGAGGATCGTGGATCACGCATTCTTTATCAAGAATGGCACCTGTGTGCTTCAGGGAGATGCAGAGGAACTGCGAGTGAGCAGGGGCAAGTCGATAGTTGATATGTATAAGGAAATATATGCATAGTTAGATGAAGGAGAGATAGATATTATGTTAAAGATGATGAAATATGAATACAGACGTGGAATATTTCCACTCCTGGTGGTTATAACGGCTCTTGCGGCAGCAGAATTGCTGTTCCTGATTGGAATATTTGCAGAAAAAGATCTGCTAACTGGACTTGGTATCACCTTCCTTGTGCTGGGAGGCTGGGCTTCGTTTATGTTCGTCTTGATATATGGTGTGATAATATACAGTCAGGATCTGAAGAACAAGACTGGGTATATGGTGTTTATGACGCCAATTTCAAATTACAAGATTATCGGGGCAAAGCTGCTTTCAATCCTGCTCACCGGTGCGACACTCGTGGCCTTTCTTGGACTGCTTATAGTTGTTGATTATAACCTGCTTAAGTCACATAACGGCGGTGTAGCTGGTGCTGAGATTGTGCTGGATGAAATTCTGGGGACAAGAGGATTATCAATAGGAAGTGTCATTGCAAATGTTGCAGGGCTTATAGCAATAGCACTTATTCAATTCTATACAATGATCACTATAGCGTACCTTGCAGTGTCACTGTCTTCAACAGTACTTCAGAACAAGAAGATAAAGGGTGTTGTCAGCTTTATACTTTTTGTGGCTCTTTATGTGCTGGTGAGCTACATAGCATACAAGCTTCCGCACCTTGGGAAGAACGTGCAGGTGGAGACTATGCTTGACGCGATGTATAAGAACATACCGCAGCTTATTCTCTATGTTGTATGCATGATCGGCAGTTATATAGGAAGTGCGACACTGCTTACTAAGAAGATCAGCTTATAATGTAATGAGAGGAATGCATTAAGATGGCAGTAGATATGAGGAATGGTGATGTGATGAAATGGTTTAGATACCTGGTTACAGGAGTCTGCACAGGAGTCATAGTAGTGCTCCTTGTACCTGTGGCTGTGTGTGGGATCTGTGCATATGGTGTGTGGCGGCTGCTCAATATGGTAACAGGCGGAAATAAAGAGCCACGCAGGACGATGATAAAGCAGAATTTATAAATGTATATTTTTAATCAACAAGATAACCCGGAGTGAGAAAATGTCTCACTCCGGGTTATTGACGTTCGGGGAGGAATCATGTAGTATTTTCACTAGAGTTAGGCAAGGCTAACCAAACCTATTTGCCACAAGGAGGTTTTGTATGAGTGAAAATACATGGGAGATCATGAAGGGCATGGAGCTCGGTGACGTGGAACTTCAGATGGCACTTCAATGTGCACCGGTGATAACGGGTGTCAAGGTGTCAAATCTGCTGAACATAGAACTAAGCGGATATCGTCAGATGGTGGAGATACTGAAGGACAGTGATATATGTATGTACACACTGGGAGCAACCTGTGGCAGGGTAAATGTATTTATCTACAATGCGGCAAAGCTCAGGGCATTTGTTCAGAGGGATGATGTGCAAAGACTTATGTCTGAGCTGGGATATGCGGACATGGAGCTTTCTGAGATACTTGCGGTGTTTCGTGAAAAATATCAGCAGTACTTAAAGAGCAGAGGAAGATTTACCTCAAAACAACCGGCACATGAAGATCAGGCTTGTGGCGATGGATCTCTTGGCAAGGAGTGGTTCCCACACGAGATGGGCTTGTTGCTGGGATACCCGCCAGAGGATGTGGAGGGATTTATTCTGCAGAACGGAAGAAATGCACTTTGCTCCGGTTATTGGAAGGTATATGAGGATGCTGAATCAAAGCGGAGAACATTTCATATATTTGAATGTGCGGAAGAGAGACTTATTCAATTTCTTTCAAATGGACTGCATATGAGGGATATCATGGGGATGTACACGGTGAGCAGAAACGCGGCGTAGAAGTATATGGAAAGATGCAGATAAACACAGTTTACAAGGATGTATAGGGAAAGCCCCCTTTTACATATAATTTCATAAGGAGGATTATTATGAGCAAAATTAATATCGTATTCTGGACACAGGGCGGAAATACACAGATGATGGCGGAGGCTATCGCGGATGGCGTGAGAGATGCCGGAAAGGAAGCGGAGGTAGTATTTGTAAGCAGCATCACACCGGATGCACTCAAGGATGAACCAGTATTTGCACTTGGATGCCCGGCTATGGGAGCTGAGGTGCTTGAGGAGGCTGAGATGGAGCCATTTGTTGCTGAGGTTGAGGGATCTGCTTCAGGCAAGAAGATCGCACTCTTCGGTTCATACGGCTGGGGAGATGGCGAGTGGATGCGCGACTGGGAGGCGAGAATGCAGTCAGCAGGCGCAGAACTCGTAGGCGGAGCCGGACTTATGTGTCATGAGACACCTGACGCAGAAGGCCTTGAGGAGTGTAGGGAGCTTGGACGCCAGCTGGCAAATGCGTAGGCGACGGACGGCACTCAGATAAAATAACCATATATATGCAGTCACGTTCGGCAACTGTCGCTTTAACTTGCTTCTATCTGCACGCATCTCCGACCGCGATAAGGACGTTGCGGATCTCCGATGCGGCAAGAAGCGTTGAAGCTCGGTTGCCGTCACTACCGACTGGCATATATATGGTTATTTTTTATCTACGTGCCTGGTCGTGGGGATATAAAAAGAGCCGCTTGAGAAAATCTGTAATTTGAATGTGATTCTCTCAGGCGGTTCTTTTTTGTGTTGAAATTGTTCTTAGTGTCCTGCATACTGGGCGTTATGGCTGCCGTGGCGCCTGATGTGATTGGTTATGTATGGTGCGATGGCGATGTGCTTGTCCATGACATTTCCAACTATGGCGATTCCCTTGCCCATGGTGAATGCAGCAAGAACTGTTCCGATTCCCAGACCGTAGATATGACCGAGGATAAAACCTGTCATGGCAGCTGTCGTTGCAAGGCAGATTACATCAAACGAAATCTTAACCTTGGAATATTTTGCCGATATAATCTCAGACAGCTCTCTTGGGAAAAGGTCTGTCGGGATGATCGGAAGTCCACATCTGTTGGACAGTGCGATTCCGATACATATCAAAATGTAACTTATCACAAAGTAAAGGATTCTCCATGGGAGGGCAGTTGGCAAAGCCCCGATCCACATCTCATGGATATCCAGCATCTTGCCAAATACGAAACCAACTATGAAACTGCACAGATATTGGGGAACGAATTTCTTTCTCATGATCATGAGGGTGAGAATAAGTACGCCCTGAAATATGTATGTCCAGGTTCCGAGAGTCAGTCTTGGAAGAACCAGCGAGAATGCGTATGGCACGCTGGATATTGCCGATATTCCTGCTGCAGAATAGAGCATGAGAACCACTCCGAAACTGTTGATGGTGACTGCTGTTATCAGGGCGATCTCGCCCCACATGTTATGCAGATGTGCATTTCCTGATTGAGTATTCATTTTCTGCTTTTCCTCATTTCTTTCATTAATGTGTTTTATAACATAGCCTTTGATTTCCCCGGCATCAGGGGAGCTTTAATTGTCTAAGACTTCATATATGTATATCCCTGCGGTTTTTGATTGTAGCACCGACAATACCACATAACAAATAAATAGTTTTTATGATTCGATAGATTTTATCTATAAAAAATATTCGGATTGTATTAAAATATGAATAGGATCATGTATAAATAATGAAAAGGGGGAGTTATAAGTGAACCTGTCATATATTAGATATTTTGTTGAACTGGCCCATGTTCAGCATTATACAAATGCGGCCAGAAATCTGAATATAACGCAGCCAAGCCTCAGTCACGCAATATCCCAGCTTGAGGAAGAACTTGGGGTAATGCTTTTTGAAAAGAATGGGCGCAATACGGAGCTCACTGCATTTGGCAGAGAATTCCTTGCATGTGCAGAGCGTTCGCTTGGCACTCTTGATGCGGGGGTAGAGTCCATACAAAAGGAGGCTGCCGGGGATGGCGTGATACGGCTTGGTCTCATAAGACCTCTTGGAATGGAATTTGTACCGCGTCTGGCAGCGGAGTATTTGAAGAAAGCTGAAAACAGAAATGTGTCGTTTACATTTCATACAGGGACCACAGGGCAATTGCTTGATGATCTTGCGGCCAGAAAATATGACATGGTTTTCTGTTCAAGACCGCCTGAGACGATGGGATTTTCCGCCGTTCCTGTCGGCAGACAGGATCTTGTTGTCATAGCACCGTCAGGACATCCTTTGGCAGATAGGGATTCGGTGACACTTGAGGATACACTTGGATATAAACACGTATATTTTTCGAAGGGATCTGGAATGAGAAGCCTGGTGGATGAGATGTTTGAAGGACTTGGCAAAGCTCCTGAGATAGCATGCGAAACGGAGGAGGATGAGGTCATAGCCGGACTTGTGGCAGCAGGGTTTGGAATAGCGGTAGTCCCTTACATGGATATACTCAAAAGGCTTGATGTGAAGGTTCTTAGCATAAAACATCAGCTGGTTGACAGGCTTTATTATGTTGTTCATGACAGCCGGACATATATGTCCCCTGTGGCGACAAAATTCCATAAATATGTGTTATCTAGTAATTGACAAATTAAGGTATGATATATAGAATGGTTCTCATATGAACTTATAAAATTGAGAAAATGTTGCACAAATCAAATTGTACAATTACTACAATAAATCGCCAGGAAGTTTAAGGGGGCGCATAGTTAGTGGATAGGACTGCTGTATTTAATATAGCATTTGAAATGTGGGGAATATTAATCTGTCTGTTTGCATTTGTGGTTATATTCCTTCAGAAGAATAATAATAGAGATAAAAAGAATGTGAGTCTATGTATGGAGGCTGCATGTATCATCCTGCTGGCTGCAGATATGTTGTCATGGTATTATCAGGGAAAAACAGGACAGACAGCCTATTACATGCTGAAGATAAGCAATTTTGCCGTGTTCTTTATCAACTATTTATATATGACTCTGTTTACGTTTTATCTTCTTGTCATTCTCAACAGAGGAGAGACGAAGATGCCAGCGAAAGCAAGGGGCGTGGTAGTTCTGAGTGCTGCTGGGATAGTCCTGCTCATTATATCCCAGTTCAGTGACAAGCTGTTCTATTATATAGATGATAACAACTTCTATAACAGGAGCAGCGGTTATCTGTTGTCGCAGCTTATTGCAGCAGCAGGACTTGTTCTAAGTTTTTCGATACTTTTGCAGTATAAAAAAAGACTGGAAAAAAGAGTTTTCTGGTCAAGTGTTTTGTATTTTATCCTGCCATGTATATCCACGGTTGTTGTCATATTCTATTATGGGATTTCATTCCAGACGATATCTGTGGTGGCTTCTACACAGATCATGTTTGCAGTTGATATGGTCGAGATGGACAGATCACTTGCGAGATCCAGACAGGAGGTTGAGCGTACAAAGTACGAGGCTGAGCATGATCTTCTGACCGGCATGTACAACAAGACAGCCGGAATGCAGAGGATAAGAGAGTATATAGATAACATGACTGACGAAGATAGTGCTTCTCTTGTATTTGTGGATATAGATGATTTCAAGAGTGTAAATGATACATATGGTCACGCAGTTGGTGATTACTGGATTGAGAAGGTGGCAAAGTTTCTCCGGAGTGACTGCTATGAAGAGGACGTTGCCTGCAGGTATGGTGGAGACGAGTATGTTGTGCTTCACAAGGGCTTATCGGATATATCTGTTCTGGAGTCAAAGGTGATAAGATTTGCCAGAAAACTTCAGCGCAAGACAATGGAGAGAGGGCAGAATGTCCATTGCAGTGCTGGTATATGTCAGATCAATGGTTCAGGATTCAGCACAGAAGAGTGTATGAATGTCGCGGACACTGCGCTGTATGAAGCAAAAAAGAAGGGCAAGAATGTCAGCGTGATCCACAGCATCAACAGGGATGGTACGGACAGAGTGACCGTACTTGACAAGATAGAGTCTGATATAAAAAAGGCTCAATCCAGGGTAGAGGCAAGGATCGCATATATGTATATTGATATTATATATGTTAATTATGAGAACGATAAATACCGTGTTATAAAAGGCGATTCTGAGCTGAACAATGCTGTATCTTGTGCGAATAACTACGATGAAGTAATTGGATTGATAAGTAACCGGTTTGACTCGGATCGGTCAAGAAAAATAGTCAGAGATTTTCTCAGCCGCGAGCGCATGGAGAGTTACACAGGCGGCAATACGGAATATCAGACAGAAAATTTCCTCAGAGGGGTTTTGTCAGTCAGTTGTGCAAACAACCATGGGGGTGCAAGCCTTATACATGCTATCCCAGTGGAAGAGGATGGTGACAGAGGCTACTTTGTGGTCGTACAGGATCTTGACATATATGCTGGTTGAAGTATAAAATCATACATAATAATTAAAACGAAAACAAGTTGGTGGATTTTTCCGGATCAGGTCATCTTTTCGCCCCACAACCGTAAGGTTGTGGGGCTTTATTTATGCCATCCGGGGACGGAGGTTTTATGAACGAGAATTTTATGAAAGAAAAGCCGGTGTTCCCACTTTTGATGTCCATGGCACTGCCTATGGTTATATCGATGATGGTGAATGCTTTGTACAATATAGTTGACAGTTTCTTTGTGGCGAAGATAAGTGAGGATGCGATGACAGCACTTTCGTATGTATTTCCACTGCAGAATTTTGTAAATGCTGTGGCGATCGGATTTGGTGTTGGAATAAACGCGGTGATAGCCATATATCTTGGAGCCAAGGACAATGAGCGGGCAGATCGTGCAGCTAGTTGGGGGATGTTTCTTGCTGTTATACAGGGAATAGTGATGACAGTCGTGTGTATTGCCATCATTCCATCGTTTCTCAGAGCCTTCAAGGCAAGTGGAGACGTCCTTGACCTTGGCTGTCGTTATGCAGACATAGTATTTGGATTTTCTATAATTATTTCGGTTGATCTTGCATTTGAGAAGGTGTTCCAGTCGGTTGGACGCATGATAGTTACAATGGTTGGACTGATGGGCGGCTGCATTGTGAATATAGTGCTTGATCCGTTGCTGATATTTGGTGCGGGACCATTTCCTGAAATGGGTATAGAAGGCGCTGCACTGGCAACTGGCCTGGGACAGGTGTTTACACTGATCATTTATTTTATTGTGTACTTTGGAAGACCGATAAATGTGAAGTTCGGCATAAGGCATTTGCATGAGGGCGGTCTGATGGTGAAGAAGCTTTATGCCATAGGTATACCTGCCATACTCAATATGGCACTGCCGTCTCTGCTCACAAGCGCACTCAACGCCATACTCAGCATGTATTCGGCAACTTATGTCATGATCCTGGGCGTGTACTACAAACTTCAGACATTCCTGTATATGCCGGCAAATGGAATCATTCAGGGAATGCGTCCTATCATAGGATATAACTATGGTGCCGGAGAGCATGCCAGGGTGAAGAAGATATTCACCATAACGCTTGCATTAAATGTTGGAATCATGTTGGCTGGAACAGTTGTGTGCCTGCTCATCCCGGAAAGGCTTATAGGTATGTTCACAGAGAATGTGTCTACAATAAATGCAGGTGGAACAGCACTGCGCATCATATGCGCCGGATTTGTAGTGTCGGCTGTGTCAGTAACTGCATCGGGGGCACTTGAGGGATTGGGAAAGGGAACTCCATCCCTGCTCATATCCCTGCTCAGATATGTGGTTGTCATAATCCCGGCTGCATGGATACTTTCAAGGCTTTGTGGTTTCGGACCTGCTGGTGTGTGGAATGCGTTCTGGGTAGCAGAGCTTATAACGGCGGTGTGTGCGGCGTTTATATATAGAGGGGCTATGAAGGGACAGCGTGAAGGGGCTTAGATAAATTGAAGATGTAATACAAATAAAGTCACGACGTTGATGCTGAGTGGTATCTGTCCGGGAATCCGGGGATATCAGTGCAGATTAGGTCGTGACTTTGTTGTATTTATCACACACTATTTCTAATTCGTTAAAAGGTAAACAATACTTTCTTATTTTGAAAGGTTCATTGCTAATATACTGGTTATATAATGTTATTGCTTTATTCGCTATTTCTCTAGAGTGATCCTCTTCGTTTACATAATCAGATATAAATTTTAAGTCTCGTTTTCTATTTTTCTCCAAACGAGAGTCATTTTTTCTTATAGAATAATCATCCATTGGTAAAAGTTGTTTTTCTGTAACAGGAATCATATCAATAAAATTTATTCCGCTTACAAAACGTCCGGTTTCGGTAATGACTTTTGTATAACCAGCGTTGTTATGTAGTGTTTTCCTTTTCTGAGGCTTGCCGTCATGTCTTGTTATCGGAATGGCATACATTCTACTATTAACCATAACAATGATGCCAATAAAGTGCCTGTTATCTTTGCCTAATTGAGGGCTTACAGATGGTACATGATCACAAACTTTATGTAGTTCTCGTATGTATTTCATATCTATTCGATATAGATGTAAACGATTTTTTGTCATATATTCCTCTTTAAATGAAAAATTTGGATGTAGGGGCTTACTAATAAATAAAAAAGGCTATGCGCATAATGCACATAGCCAAAAATTGTAGTTCCACCTCGGTAGAACTAACGCTTTTCGTATTCCACTTAACGGCAGGAGCCTCCGATTGACTATGATTATAACATATACAAAAGAAATGTCAATTTCCCTATTAGGATTACAGTTTTATAAAAGATGTATGTCACTGAGAATACATGAGAGCGGCTTGGAATTCAAGGGACTTGAAAGAGAGTTAATGAAAGCTTTAGAAAAGTATACAAAACGGAGAATTTGAGCTACAAATTGAGCTATTGCCCATCAAACATTTAGTATGTTAGAATAGTTGTGGTTATCCTATAAAAACACTAGGATAACCACGATTGTTTTGTTGGAGGAAAAATCGTGGGAAATATATTCAGAAAGGCATTCATCAAATCAATCCCAATCATGTGCAGTTATTTGTTCGTCAGCATGGCATACGGAATTATGATGGAGAATGCCGGATTCAAATGGTATTATTCACTGCTGGTCAGCCTGACGGTGTACACGGGGGCGTACCAGTTTGTGCTTGTGACGCTGCTTTCAAGCGGAGCATCCATACTCACCATGGCACTCACTGCATTTCTGATGAACAGCAGGCAGAGTTTCTATGCACTGACATTTGTGGATGAATTCAACCGCATGGGAAAGCGGAAATTATATATGATACATACAATGACGGATGAGACTTATGCCGTGAACTGCACCCTGCCGGACACCGGTAAGGAGGAACAGAGCATCATGTTCTGGGTGGCTTTTTTGTCGAGGTGTTACTGGATGATCGGTGCGGTTGCCGGGGGAATCCTGGGGCAGATCATTCCATTTGATATGACGGGGATTGATTTCTGTATGACGGCGCTGTTTGTCATCATATTTATCGATCAGTGGGAGAAGGCGGAAAGCCATATCCCGGCGATTGCGGGAATTGTGATAGCGGTTGTATGTCTGCTAGTTGTTGGACCGCAGTATTTCCTTCTGCCGTCACTCATCATAGCGTCAGCGGTGCTTGTGGTGTGGAATACAAGGCGCAAATAAGTCGCAGATAAAATTGAAACAGTACGATTTAAGAAGTGTAGGAAGAACAGGGAAAAAACATGAATACAAAATATATATTGATAGGAATTGCAGTGTCAGCGGTAGTAACATTTGCACTGAGGGCACTTCCATTTGTCATATTTAATGGAAAAAGACAGATGCCGGAGATGCTGGTGAAACTTGGAAGGGTGCTTCCGGCGACCATCATGGCGGTGCTCATAGTGTACTGCCTGAAGGGGGCTGTGTCGGCTCCAGTGGCAACTGGAATACCGAGTCTTGTCGGCGTGCTGGTGACAGGCGGAACGTACAAATGGAAGCACAATACGCTGTTAAGTATTCTGCTGGGGACTGCGAGTTATATGATTATGCTGCGCATAATGTAGATAATCATTTTTGGTTGATTGTTTTTAGCAGTAATCTCTGCAATCGGATTGCGGATAATTTGTACGCAGAATCCCACTATTGAATGAACGTGCATAATTTGTTAGAATAGCTGTGTGTTTATCGACTTAAGCACATATTATAATATGAAGATATCATCGCGGCAGATTTTGTCTGGGCAGGTGATATTGGGAGATATTATTAGAAAGGATCTGAATAAGTAATGGATAGATCAGATAAACAGAGAATTGAGGGAATCGTGCAGAGGATATTGGATGATTTCGGCGATGACAGAGCCATCAACAAGACGGATCTGTGCAACGAGCCGGATAAGACAGCCATTATCGATGTGATCGACAAACTCATGAAGATTCTGTATCCGGGTTATTACAGCGACAAGCTGTATAAGATATACAGCCTGAAGAATAACATGTCTGTTATCATAGAGGATGTAATATTCCATCTGAAGAAACAGATCATGATAGTTCTCAGGTATTGCAAAAAGTTTCCTGAGCTCACAGATGCTGAGCTTGAGGATAAGGCGATGGATATAACATATGAATTCATGGATAAGATACCTCAGATAAGAGACTATCTTGAGACTGATATCCAGGCGGCATTTGACGGAGATCCTGCTGCGGGCAGCAAGGATGAGGTCATACTTTCATACCCTGGACTGTATGCCATATCTGTATACCGTATGGCACATGAGCTTTGTCTGCTGGATGTGCCGATGATACCAAGGATCATGACTGAGCACGCCCACAGCGTGACCGGAATAGATATTCATCCGGGCGCCACCATAGGAAAGTATTTCTTTATTGACCATGGTACGGGAATCGTTATCGGCGAGACGACTATTATCGGCGAGCATGTGAAGATATATCAGGGTGTGACACTTGGAGGACTCTCTACACAGGGAGGTCAGAAACTCAAGGGAGCCAAGAGGCATCCAACCATCGGTGACAATGTAACCATCTATTCAGGCGCGTCCATCCTTGGAGGAGAGACTATCATCGAGGATAATGTTGTTGTGGGTGGTAATACATTTATCACCAACTCAGTTGAGAAGGATACAAGGGTTACTGCCAAGAAGCAGGAGCTTCAGTATAAAAATAATTAGAGGACATACAAATGAGTGACATACGAAAGATAGCGGTTCTGACCAGCGGAGGAGATGCTCCGGGCATGAATTCAGCTGTGAGGGCTGTGGTTGTATCAGCCATCAACAGTGGAATAGAGATAGTCGGTGTGATGCGTGGTTACGAGGGACTTATCGACTGGGAGACACAGCCGCTTGGCCTGGCGGACGTCAGGAACATAAACAATCAGGGTGGAACGATACTTTTCACCAGCAGAAGCGAGAGATTCCTTCAGAAAGAATACCGCGAGCAGGCGGCAAAGAATCTGAGAGATCACGATATAGATGCGCTTGTTGCCATCGGCGGGGATGGAACACTTCGCGGAGCCATAGCATTTCAGAATGAGGGTATCAATACCATCTGCATCCCTGGAACAATAGACAGAGATGTTGCATGTTCTGAGTATACGCTGGGATTTGACACAGCGGCGAATACAGCCATGGAGGCCATTGACAGGATAAGAGATTCATCGGTTTCCCACGGACGATGCAGCGTCGTGGAGGTCATGGGACGAAAGAGAGGCTATATAGCGCTCTGGGCAGGCATGGCGACATCAGCTGATGCCATCATAATTCCTGAAAAATGGGATGGCGACTATGACAGTATCATAGACACGATAAAGGCAAAGCATGCTGACGGAAGAAACAGCTATCTGGTGGTTGTGGCCGAGGGTGTTACAGATGCTCCAGAGCTTGCACAGATGATTCTTGATAAGACTGGTATAGAGTCGAGGGTATCGGTGCTTGGCTATATACAGAGAGGCGGACAGCCAACGGCAAAGGACAGGATGTATGGCTCACTCATGGGTGCGTATGCCGTTGATGTACTCAAGAAGAACAAGGCAAATCGTATGATAGCTATCAAGAACGATATACTTATAGACTATGATATAAAAGAGGCAATTGATATACAGAACAATCAGATCGATTCCTTCCAGTATGAGCTGAGTAAGCTGCTGGCCGAGTAATCGGTGAGGCTGGCAGTGGGTAAAAAATAAGCTGACTGATTATAAAAAGATATATAAATGACAGGTATAAAAGATACAATATAAAGGAGAAGGTTATGAAACAGGTAATATTAACAGGCGACCGTCCTACGGGCCGTCTTCATGTGGGACATTATGTAGGATCACTTAAGAGAAGAGTCGATCTTCAGAATTCAGGAAAGTATGATGAGATTTACATCATGGTGGCTGATGCGCAGGCGCTTACAGACAACGCAGAGCATCCTGAGAAGGTCAGACAGAATATTATGCAGGTTGCTTTGGATTATCTTGCCTGTGGCATAGATCCTGAGAAGTCTACTATATTCATCCAGTCAATGGTACCAGAGCTCACAGAGCTCACATTCTACTATATGAACCTTGTAACAGTGGCAAGAGTCCAGAGAAATCCTACCGTTAAGGCAGAGATCAAGATGAGAAACTTCGAGGCAAGTATCCCTGTTGGATTCTTCTGTTATCCTATCAGCCAGGCTGCAGATATCACAGCATTCAAGGCTACAGAGGTTCCCGTTGGAGAGGATCAGATGCCTATGATCGAGCAGTGTAAGGAGATCGTTCACAAGTTCAATTCGGTATACGGTGAGACACTTGTTGATCCAAAGATCGTTCTTCCTGACAATGAGGCATGTCTCAGACTTCCAGGTACAGATGGTAAGGCCAAGATGAGTAAGTCACTTGGAAACTGTATCTACCTGTCAGAGGATCCTGCAGATATCAAGAAGAAGGTTATGTCCATGTACACAGATCCAAACCACATCCGTGTAGAGGATCCTGGTCAGATCGAGGGCAATTCAGTATTTACATATCTTGATGCATTCAGCAAGCCAGAGTACTTTGAGGAGTTCCTTCCAGACTATAGTGGTATGGATGAGCTCAAGGAGCACTACACCAGAGGTGGCCTCGGTGATGTAAAGGTCAAGAAGTTCCTGAACAATGTTCTTCAGGCTGAGCTTGCGCCTATCAGAGAGCGCCGTCAGATGTGGGAGAAGAGACCACAGGATGTATACGACATCTTAAAGAGTGGCAGTGAGGTTGCCAGAGCAAAGGCAGCAGAGACGCTTGCAGATGTGCGCCGTGCTATGAAGATTGACTATTTTGAGAACGACAATCTTTTCAAGTAAGAAATATTATAACTTTTAGCATGATTACATGTGTAAAAAGGATAAAATTCTCACTGAATGTCCTGAAAAGTGATATTTGGGACAGATCAAGGGAATTTTATCCTTTTTTCATGCAAATAATCATTTTAGAGATATTTTTGTACTAATGACGAGCAAATAATCTCAAAATGAGAAAATCCTAGGGAGATGACATATCACCCGAATGTGGAGTTAAATAACGCTGTCAATCACATATTATATCCTCACAACTACAGCTTCATACGGATACAGTCCTGTCAGTGAAATTACACAGTGCAGATGGGCGTAAATTGCAACAGTCAAAAACAGTAATTACCTGAGGCGTTAATTATATAAACAATCCGGATTTCTCCTTGCTGTGCTCCAGCTTGTCAAGAAGCTTTGCGCAAGGCTTGGCGAGCAGCAGTCCGATGACCGCTGAGATCGCAACATATATCAGCAGGGTGGCAAGACATTTGCCGTAGGTGTGCTGATACATTCCGGCGACACATTCCCTGAGGGCGTTCATGCAGTATGAGAACGGCATGAATTTGTACAGGTACTGGTACACTGATGGGAGCACTTCCACAGGGAAGGTTCCACCTGCTCCCGCAACCTGAATGACCATGATGATCACGGCGATGGCCTCACCGATATTGCCAAATGCCACGGTGAGAGAGTAGATCAGGAATGTAAATACAAAGCTCGTCATTATGGCGGCCAGTGCAAATGCTATCGGATGCTTGCACTGTATTCCCACGTAGAACAGATCGCCCATAACGGTTATGATTGTCTGGACCTGTCCGATGACGAAGAAGTTAAGATATCTTCCGAAGAACTTCTGGTAAGGCTTCACGCCCTCAAGCTCTTCATTGTCCTTGACCTTAACGTGTATGAGTGCCACAAGTATGAGAGCACCGACCCACAGTGCCAGGACCGTGTAGAATGGTGCCATGGCTGATCCGTAGTTGGATATCTCGTATACAGCAACTGTGTTCATCTGTACCGGTGATGAGATGAAATTCACTATCACCTGTGGATTGTCCTTGATGGCATTTATGAAATCCTGGTAGCTGCTGTTAGACGTGATCGTCTGTATGTCGGCCTTGATCTTGTCTATGCTTTCTTTGAGATCCTTCAGACATTTGATCGTTCCCGCGATGTCTGAGGTTCCGTCCTTCAGAATGTCCTGATACTCGGTCAGGGACTTGCTGATATCGTTGAAGTTTCCCGGAACATTTGCCAGCACGGTCTGTGCCTGCGCCAGAGATGACTGGATATTCTCTAACGAAGATTTCAGTTCAGGCGAAAGTTCGTTATTTATGAGATCCTTCACTGAAGCAATGTCATTTGTACACTTCTTTATGTCGGACGATACCGCTTTTTTCAGTGATGCAAATTCTTCGTCCGACAGGCTTGTGTCGGATACAAGCTTTGCTAAGTCTTCGTTCAGATTTTCAAACTGAAGTTTGGCATCCGATACTATAGGTGACTGGGCTTCGATCAATCGGTTTATGGTGTCCAGAACATTGGTGCCAAGGGAACCATTGAGGTCAGTTTCGATTGACACTGATCCGATATCGTGGGTTCTTGAGAGGCTGTCCACGGTTTTACCAAGCTCTGTAAGTCTGTCAGAGATCATGTCGAGACCTGTGTTCAGCAGTGATATCGAGGTGTCTGCAACGTCGCTGCTTATGCCTGCGCTGTCACTCAGATTTCCAAGACTGCTTGAGCCGCTCTGTGCCATGCTGTCTATGTTTGGAAACAGAAGCTGAGTGGTATCGATGGCATCTGATGCAGACTCTGTGAGCAGTGAAAATGTATTCAGCATATAGACGTAATTGTCCAGCGTGGATGAGATCTGTTCCAGTTTGCTCTCAAGACCGGCAACGAGGTCTGAACCGTCTATGTTATTTCCAGAAATGAAATCTCCGGCATTTGCAAATACCTCGGTCAGCGTGCTTATGATCTTTGTGTTTATCTCGTTTTGGACGGTCGTCTTGACCTTGCCGGTTATCTTGGTGGCAATGGCGTTCTTCTTGCTGTTCTCGTAGTATTCGATATTTGGATTGACGATGTTGCCATTTAGTATGCTGAGCATGTTCGCCGTGAAGTCCTTTGGTATGATTATTCCGGCATAACATTCCCCGCTGGCGATGAGTTCAAGTGCCTCATCTTTATTATCGGCAAATGTCCAGTCGATAGTGTTGTTGTTTTCAAGACTTTCGATCACCATGTCTCCGATGGTCAGATTTATTCCGCTCATCTCGATTCCCTCATCCTCAGAGTAGACGGAGATCTTCATGAGTGAGGTGGCGGACTCTCCATACGGATCCCAGTTTGACAGGATGTTGAACCACGCATACAGGGAAGGGATTATGCACAGACCCATGACTATGGACAGTGCGACAACATTTGTGGTGATCCTGCGCAGATCAGATATGTATACACGCCAAATGTTTTTCATGATAATTCCTCCTTGTCAGCTTCTGTGTTTTTTGTGGCTTCATCCTGTGCATCCGTCTGAACCGAGTCGCCATGTTCATCCGTCTGAACTGTCTCGTTTTGCTCATCAGACTGCACAGACACACTCTGATCATTCTGCACAGCCTCAGCCATCTCAGCCACCTTGTCCTGCACGGCGGTGATCTGTGTCTGAATGTCTGTTTTTACATTTGTTATTATGTCGTCCAGCTTCTTCTTCGGTGCAGCGACTCTTGTATATATGCTGTTGATGTCGATGAGACCGTCAATATTATCTTCCGTATCCTGAAGCGAGTTAACCATCTCCTGTACCTTGTAATCCGAGTATTCCACATGTATCAGATATGCCGCGATTATGAACAGGCTGGCGATCCACAGAACAAGAAATATGATCTTGGAGCTGCCGGTCAGAAAGAGCAGGATAAGGAAGCATGCGGGAACAGTGAATATACACTTAATACCCGCCTTCAGCTTTTTTACATTTGCTGCATGGGCATTGTCTCTGAATGCAAGCACCTGGGACTTTATGTCAGATGGCTCGGTGCTGGTTGTATTTGAATTTGTATCTTCGTTCATGGGTGTTCCTCCTTATTTGCATTACATCATATCCGTATCTTCCATACGTTTCTCGATGAAGTGCATGATATGGATAAATGGTTTTCTGATTATAAGTCCTATGACCAGTGCAACCACAATGAAAATTGACAATTCAAGCAGATATTTGAACAGGTCTGCGTGATACATTCCGCCAATACATTCACGCATTGCATTTATCGCATATGGGAATGGGAAGAATATGTACACCTGTCTGAAGAAGTTCGGAAGAGCCTCTATAGGGTAGGTTCCACCGCTCCCCGCTATCTGCAGCACCATGATCACAACAGCGAGGGCCTTGCCTATGTCGCCAAATGATATGGTGAGTGAATATATCAATATTGAAAATGTCAGCCCTGCGAGTGCCGCAGTTGCCCAGAATGCAAATGGGTGCAGACACTGTATCTTCAGCAGGAACAGATCTCCAAGCACTATGACCAGAACCTGAAGCTGAGACAGCAGGAAGAAAATAAGGTATCTTCCAAAGAACAACTGGTGTGGTCTGGCATCCTTCAGATAGTCCGCATCCTTCACATGCACCTTCATGAGGGAGACGAGAATTGTCATTCCGACCCAGATGGCAAGCACTGAGTAAAATGGTGCCATGGACGAGCCGTAGTTGGCAATGCTGTAGTAGTAATGTTCCTCGACAGCAACAGGCTTTGACAGGAATGACGCCAGCGCCTCTGAGTCTCCGTTGAGGAAGGCTATGATCATGTCGGTCACCTCGCTGTCGGCGGCCTTGTTGATCTCGTCTGTGGCGGTCTGGATCTTGTCACGTATACCACTTATGAGATCGGAGAGATCTGTGAGACTGGTGTTCATTGATGCAATAGTCACCTTATAATTGTCAAATACAGAGCTTGCACTGCTGATGGTAGAATTCAGGGTATTTAACAGATCCTGAGCGTTTTTCAGTGCATTTTTGATGTTCAGGATAATGTTGTCCATGTCAGGAATGACCTGGCTGGTAAATGTGTCATCTATGTCTGAGACAGAGTCGATGATCTGGTCGAGCTTATCTGATACGGCATTTTCTGCATTTGTGATCGCAGATATATCCAGACTATCGATGGTGTCAGCGGTGAGAGAGGAAATCTTCTTAACCTCTGTTTTCAGCTTGTCAAGCTTGTTGAGTGCATCTGAAACCTCATTCGTGTTGCTTATGTCAAGAGATTTGATATATTCGTCGACTGCATCGATCTTTTGCTGAAGTTTGTCTGCATCTGCCTTGATATTCTCAAGATCGGCAGATATGTTCTCTGCATCATCCTTCATATGGATAAGCTTTGCAGAGCTTTTCAGATTCTGTATGTCCTGCGCGATGCTGTCAATCTGATCCTGAAGAGAATTCCTGACAGTGTAGTAGGTTGAGCCCACTGAGTCTATATCAGACATGCTTGAATCAATGGCGGAACCCGCATCGGACAGAAGCTTGCTGCTCTTGTCAGTTGCGTCCTTGAGCTTTGTGCTGGTCTTGAGTTTGTTATTTGCCTTGATTATGGAATCTATGGTTTTCTGGTATCCGGCGAGATTGTCATCGACGGTCTTGAGTGCTGTGATGAAATCCGTTCCCTTGAGATCCTTCGACAGATCTGTGTCGGAGTCGTCAATGGCAGTGATAAGCTTCTGTGATATCGCCTTGACGTAGGTCTCGTTGATGCTTGTCTTGAGCGTTGAGACTGCAGTGTCGGTTATCTTAGGTGCCACGGCATTTTTCTTCTCATTTTCATAGTAGGTGAAGCTTGGATTTACGAAGTTGTCCGTCAGGGCATTGAACATGTTGTAGGAGAAATCCTCATCAATGACGACGGCGGCATAGTAGGTGCCTGATTTCACACCGCCGATGGCGGACTTTTCAGATTCCGGAAATACCCAGCCGATACTGGTCTGGCTTTTCAGCTTATCGACCACTGACTGGCCCATGTTCATCTCGTTGCCGTCCGCATCTGTGTAGCCCTTGTCCAGGTTGACGACGGCGATATTGATATTGCCGGTATTGGCATATGGATCCCAGTTTGCAAATATGTTGAACCATGCATACAGCGCAGGCAGTATGCACAGTCCAACGGCGAGAACTATTGTGAGTATACTTTTTTTGATACCGATCAGGTCGTTTTTGAATATTTTCAGTATTGTTTTCATTTTTATGTAATTCCTATTTATATAGTAAATGCATCAGCGAGGACTGATGTACATGAGAGAGTCCCCGCTGATGATCGTTTATTATTCTACAGGTCTTTGAAATGGAACTGCTTCTTTCCGGTTGCGTAGTCATCAACTATCTGTCCATGTCCGTAAAGCTTGTATTTGTAGGTTACAAGTCCCTCAAGTCCTACAGGGCCTCTTGCATGGATCTTGCTTGTGCTGATTCCGACTTCTGCGCCAAATCCGTATCTGAATCCATCGGCAAATCTTGTGGAGCAGTTCTGGTATACTCCGGCCGAATCGACAAGCTGCATGAAGAGGGCGGCGGTCTCGTTATTCTCAGTCACGATACAGTCAGTGTGATGTGAACCAAAGTGGTTGATGTGTGAGATCGCCTCCTGCACATCGTTCACGATCTTGACTGAGAGCACCAGGTCAAGATACTCGGTATTGAAATCGTCGTCTCCCATGATCTCAAAAACGTTCTGGCTGTCAGTTGCGGCATTCGTATGTGAACCATTGGCCTGACCGTCAGCTGTGTATGCCCGTTTGATGATCTCCGCTGCCTCTGCGGTTCCGCGTAGCTTTACACCATTCTCCCTGAGAGCTTTAGCCATGACTGGAAGCATTTCATTTGCCACATCCCTGTGGATGAGAAGTGTCTCCGTTGCGTTGCAGGCAGCGGTGTACTGTGTTTTTGCATCTATGATGATAGGGATAGCCTTCTCTATATCTGCATCCTTGTCTATATATGTGTGGCAGATTCCGTCTGCGTGTCCCATGACAGGGATCTTGGTGTTGTTCATTATATACTGCACAAATGCATTTGAGCCTCTAGGTATGAGCAGGTCAACGGACTTGTTGCATGACAGAAGCTCATCGATCTCGTTGTGCTGGCTTGCCTGGAGCATGCAGCCCTCTGGTGCTCCGTTTGCAACGGCTGTGCTGTAGATCACATCGAAGAGAGCCTTGTTGGTGTTGGCAGTTTCCTTGCCACCCTTGAGTACTGCGCAGTTGCCGCTCTTGATGCACAATGATGATATCTGGACCAGCGCATCCGGTCTTGCCTCGAATATGATTCCGATGACACCGATAGGGCAGGAGACTCTCTGAAGGACCAGCCCCTCGTCAAGCTCTCTCTTGAGCTGGATCTGTCCAACCGGGTCAGGGAGCTTTATGAGCTCATCGATTCCATTTGTCACGTCAGCGAGCTTGTGCTCGTCGAACTTCAGTCTCTTTTTGACTGATGCTGCGATCCCGTTCTCCTCGGCAGCAGCCATGTCCTTTGCATTTGCCGCAAATATCTCATCCTTATGTGCGATGAGTGCGTCCTTTACATGTACTAGTATATTGTTTCTTGTATCTTCTGAAAGTGCAGCCATTTTGTAGCTGTCAGCCTTCATGATGCTTGTAGCTTCCTGCATGTTCATAATCTTGTTCTCCTTTATAATCCTGTATGTCATGTGCACTTATTCTGTCGTGGCACATGAGCATATAATCCATTAAATATTACCACAAGTTTGGGGAGATGACCACAGGGAAGAAGATAAAAAGAGGCCATCGCATAATATGTGCAATCCACATTTGGAATGAAATCCGTATGGATGATTGCCATATTATGTAATGACCTTTTTATATGGTTATTGAGTTGTTATATATTGTTCCAAATTAGCAGCTTATCACAACAAAGCTCTGTGCCGGAAGAGTGATAACTCCGTCAGCGATACCTGGCTGTGTGCCGTTTATTGCTATAGAATAGATAACCTTTGCGTCACCAGTCAGCTCAGCAAGCTTCCTTGACTGGGTGTCCGTATTCTTAGGGTTCACTGCAAGGAGTAGATTCCCTCTCTTATATACAAGTGGCTTTCTGCTGATGATCTCAAGGTTGCTCTTGTCCAGCAGATCGGCCTGTGAACGTCTGAGAGAAGTGAGGGCCTTCACTGTATTGAGCAGGGAGTTCTGATCTGCCTCGGAAGTCTCAACATTTGCGGCATTTTCTGCAGGATCAACCGGCAGATAGAGCTTGTCGGCAGGCGCTGATGAGAAGCCCATGTTGTCACCGCTTGTCCACTGCATAGGAGTTCTTGAGCCGGTTCTGGTGAATCCGCCCTCCTTGCTTGCCATGCTTCTGAATTTCATAGCGATCTCATCGCCATAGTAGATGAATGGATTGCCAGGCATTGTCAGGAAGAATGCGTAGGCAAGCTTTAACTCATCCTCCGAGAGTCCGTAGCTGATACGTGTAGTGTCGTGATTTCCTGTGATGAGGGCTATAGCACCTTTGTCCTTTATCTGCTCGTATCTTCCCATGTATTCATCAATGAAGTGGTCGCAGGTTCCTTTGCTGTCAGCCTTGAAGAAGCTGTTGTTCTCCGTGCTGTCGTCAAGTGACTCTGGAAGAGATGCAAATGCATTCAGGTGAGCTTCGTAATCTCTTACCAGAGAGTTATATCCGTTGCCCATCCAGTCGAGATAGAAGTCCATGTCGAAGCCGGCCTTGATTGACTGTTCAGCCTTTCCCCACTCAGATACAAATGCTGACTCAGGGTACTCAGCGTGTATATCGCCGAGAATGTCCTGCCATACGGCAACTGTTCCGCTCTTGTTCGCATCATCATGCTTTACAAGTGAATCTGCCATATCTACACGGAAGCCGTCACAGCCCTTGTCGAGCCAGAAGCGGCATATGTCCTTCATAGCCTCTCTGGTTGCGATACATGCAGGATCGTACATGCTCTTGTGCCATCTCTCAGTTGGATTAAGCACTCCATAGTTGAGAGCCGGCTGGCACTTGAAGAAGTTGACGATGTAGGCACCGTTTCTTGGTGATTCTCCTGCGATGTAGTTGAGACCTGCACCGCCACAGAGCCATCCGTCAGTCCACATATATCTATCTGAGTATTCATTTTGCTCAGCTTTTTTGCTCTCGGTAAACCATGCATGCTCCTCAGATGTGTGGCCTGGAACCAGGTCGAGGAGAATGTGCATGTCCCTCTTGTGAGCCTCAGCGAAGAGGTTCTCTATGTCCTCCATTGTTCCGTATCTCTCGGCAACCTTCTTGTAATCCCTTACATCGTAGCCTGCATCGGAAAATGGTGAATCAAAGCAAGGATTCATCCAGATAGCGTTGCATCCAAGAGACTTGATATAGTCAAGCTTTGCAGTGATTCCGTTGAAATCACCGATACCGTCGCCGTTGGTATCATAAAAACTCTGTGGGTATATCTCATAAAAAATTGCATCTTTAAGCCATGTAGCCATAATAAATGTCCTCCTTATAAAAATGCAGCATGCGCATATAAATGCACTTCGCGCGGCGCATGCGTTACTATTCGTTCCTCCATAATATGAGCAGCGCACTTGCAGCTATGCGCTGGTGGTTTAAGGTATAAGGTACTGCAAACCCACACAGAAATCTGCCTCAAAATACGGAGAACGGTCTTATTAGTATTAAGAACATTCTACTCATTATAATAAAATATAATATGGAAAAATGTAATCCTTTATATGTAAATTAATAGATTTATTTTGCAGGAAAATATACTTGTTGAAAACGCGCAGCAAACATAAAAATACCTGTATTTTATCTGGTTCAAATATGGGATAAAATTTGCTTTAATCTGTAAAAGTTTAAACACACAAATGCTGTAATGTATGTTACAATCACAGGGTATGTGTCAGCAGAGATGGAAAATACATAATGTAATGGCTTGAAGTAGATGTTTGACACAGACAAAGGGCGTATCAGGTTTTGAAAATCGACACATAGTGCCAGCCTGATAATCCTGATAATATATAATAGAAGGAGGCAGGTGCCATTTTTACAGACATCTGCAAAAGAAGATTGTATGAGTAAAGAAAGTAACAACGGCGACAGAGAAAAGTTCGCCTCCAGACTGGGGTTCATCCTCGTATCGGCGGGATGTGCTATTGGTCTTGGAAATGTATGGAAGTTCCCGTATATATGCGGGCAGAATGGCGGAGCAATATTTATCGTGATATATCTGCTGTGTCTGCTGCTTCTGGGATATCCTATCCTTACCTGTGAGTTTGCGATAGGCAGAGGGAGTGGCAAGAGCGTTGGTTCAGCGCTTAAGGAGCTTGCGCCGAAGGGCGGCAACTGGCATAAATTCAGCTGGTATGCCTATGCCGGCAACTATCTGCTGATGATGTTCTATACTATGGTAGCGGGCTGGATGGTATACTATGTGTACGTCATGGGATCAGGACAGCTTCATGGTGGGTCAGTAGAAGCAATAGAAGACAAATTTACAGGGATGCTTGCATCACCGGGACTTATGGTCGCAATCACACTTGCGGTCATCGTGTGCTGCATAGGTATATGTTCACTGGGACTTCAGAACGGAGTGGAGAGAGTGACAAAGATCATGATGCTTGCACTTATAGTTCTGATGATAGTCATGGCAGTGAATTCGCTCATGCTCTCGGGCAACGAAGAAGGACTTAAGTTCTATCTTGTTCCAAGTATCGAGCGTGCAAATGCCAGAGGCTGGGGCAATGTATTATTTGACGCCATGACCCAGGCGTTCTTTACACTCAGTGTAGGTATGGGATCCATGGAGATATTTGGAAGTTATATAGGCAAGGAGAGAAAATTGTCTGGCGAGGCGAAGAGTGTTATGTACCTTGATACATTTGTGGCACTCATGGCCGGAGTCATCATATTGCCAGCATGCTTTGCGTACGGGATCAGCCCGGACAAGGGACCATCACTTCTGTTTATGACCCTGCCGAATGTGTTCAACCACATGCCGGGAGGCAGAGTGTGGGGAATTCTGTTCTTCATATTCATGTCATTTGCGGCGCTTTCCACGGTTATCGCGGTGTTTGAGAATATCATATCGATAAGTATAGATATGTTTGGATGGAAGAGAAAGAAGTCACTTATTATAAATCTGATCGGTATATCAGTGCTCTCCCTGCCGGCTGTGCTTGGATTCAATATGCTCTCAGGAATCACTCCGATGGGAGCGGGTACAAATATCATGGATCTGGAAGATTTTCTCGTATCGGGAAATATCCTCCCACTCGGATCATTACTTTTTGTCCTGTTCTGTACAAGAAAGAATGGATGGGGATTTGAAAACTTTGTCGCTGAGGCAGACAACGGTATCGGTAAGCCGTTTCCGCAGTACCTCAGAAAATACATGTCATACGTGCTGCCGCTTATAATTGTGGTAATCTATTTCAAGGGATACTATGATACATTTGCCCCGAAGGGACCAAAACTGCTGTGTATCTGGATGGGAGTTGCAGCATTGTTTGTTCTTTTCATAGGCTATCTGGCGTTTGGACATGGACGGAGCAGAAGAGAGCAGACAAAAGAGTAATTGCGTTTTGGAAATGTCTCAAAAAAATTTATGAATTTAACGCAGACTCATTGTTTTATGAGACAAAATGTGATAATATATAAGTACCAACAGTAAGTCCTTCGATAGTGCGTTTATCTATGTAAGTGTTCTGTGTGAGCATCGCTCGGAGGCAATTGGTATTTTAAATATTTCAAAAAAGGGATTGAAACCGCGATATGGGTCGCAAGGTTCAATCCCTTTTTGATTATGTGAACAACGATCCAAAGTCCGTGTATGCACGGACTTTTAGCCCTAATTTCAATAATTATGGTTTAGTATGTCGAAACATATACTGAGATATGATATACTGTTGTAGTTGCCACCCCTAGATGGGCATAGAAAGGGGGGTAGAGCATGATAGATATCATATCTTCTTTGGTTATTTCTATTGTGGCAGGTATAGTGGCTTACTATATTTGCAAGTGGCTGGATAGAGATAAGTAGTGTGGTGATCAGCCCAGGGAATACGTCGCCTTGCCCAAAAGACGGAGAAAACCCCAGAGGGTGCAACCTCTGGGGTTTTCGTCAGCTTAGTGTATAGAGCTGATAGAAATATCTTCTTTAATTTCTGTGGTAATTATATCATATGCACAATGAAAAAACAATATACATAATGAGAAAACAATTTATACTGGAAAAAATCAATATATTGTAAGAACAGAAAATTTGACAATTAATTTATGTCAATTCATAGACTCCTTTAAGTATCCCCAGTTCCCTCATAAGCTCCAGCTCATCAGTATAGTGTCCGGTCTGCAAGTGAGAATAGAACAGATTAGAAAATACATCCGCTATCTGCACAAATTTGTTGCAGGCCGAGTCAAAGTAGCTCACTGAGAAATTACCTGCGACCTGACCTGACAGTGAAAGCTCAGTGTTCAGATAATTTTCAAGGAATGATTTGTTCTCTACCCGCTCATTCCTCTCGTCAAGCTGCAGAAAGCAGTCCTCGTCAGGAAGATATCCATTCTGTATGAAGTAGAGCAGGGCAGATTTGATGGAGAAGTTGAATGTCCTGGAGATGTTGTCGAAGAATCGGTTCGGCAGATTTTCATTCTTCATCATGATATAGTACACGTCAAAGTGATGCTTCCTGGAGAAGTAATCCACAAATATGTGCTTCATGTCTCTGTCAAACTGTGCACCTTTTAGTTCACGGAATTTGCCGTCCCGGAACATTCTCCCGCCGTGCTTGGTGATCTTGCCGGTCATGTCATCGACCTTATCACTGTCCAGATCAAGAAGCATCTCATAGTTGGAAGAAATAAATCTCTTGTAAGCACGCTCAAGGGCGACGGGATCGAGGACATGGATCATAGACACCACGAAATACTGATCGTTTGTGGCATATTTATTGATAGAACCTGATTCGTCTATGTAAATGTTCACGATTCCCGCCTCCTTATATAATCGGATCACACTGTCCGTCCAATTGGGTGGGACAGACCGTCGGAACTGACGTCAAGTGTGAAAAGGTTCCTTCTAACATAAGTATCGTTACTATTAGTCCACTGATACAAGCTCTATCTTGAAGTTGAGCTCTTTGCCGGCCATCTCATGGTTTGCATCAAATGTGATGGATTCGTCATCTTTTTCAATGACCTTTACAAGGAACTGCTGTCCCATGGAATTGGCAAGGTATACCTGATTACCGACCTCAAGATTCTCAGCGCCAGGCATATCTGCAAGAGGAGCCTTGATGATGGCCTCCGGGTCAGGCATTCCGTATGCATCCTCAGGACGAAGATGTACATCGATGATATCGCCAACGTTCATGCCCTCAACTGCCTGATCAAATCCCGGAATCATCTGTCCTGCACCGCAAACGAACTCGATAGGCTCGCCTCTGTCATATGAAGAATCGAACTTTGTTCCGTCGTTGAATGTTCCTGTGTAGTGAACCTTACAGGTTCTTCCTGTGTTACTCATAAAAATTTGTCCTCCAATTGGGTAATATGTCATTAATTGTAACATGAAATAGAGGGAATGGATATAGGAAAAATTATGGCGTTCCAACCTCGATAAGATTGCCGTCAGGATCATAGAATCTGATGACTTTTTGTCCCCATGAATGAGTCATGAGACGATTGACATATTCAATGTCGTATGGCGACTCATCAAGTTTTTGTGCAAACTCCTCGATATTATTTTCTTCAAAATATAACTCCGAAGCATTGTTATGTGGAATTACAAGATTTTCAATGAATTCAGCCCAAATAGTTGCATCCTGAAGGACCAGCCCTCCCGTCAGGATCACATTTCCCTCGTTGTCCAAGATAACCTCAAGCCCGAAGATATCTTTGTAAAATTTTTTTGATCGTTCAATGTCATTTACGACGATTAGTACATTTTTTAATTGCATAGCGGTTTTCTCCCAAATGTATAATATAAGTTGGTTTCTGGTATTTAGTTTACCAAATGATTTGCGAACAGTCTACATAATATATGGTAAAATTAGAAAAAGCTATTTATTGATTGTAGCGGCAGCGTATTGTGCAGTCGGCGAGGATAGAGTAAACTGAAACCAGTTTAGAATGAATGGAGATAAATTATGTTGAAATTAGGATGTCATGTGGGTATGTCGGGCAAGGAGATGATGCTAGGCTCAGTGAAGGATGCTGTGGCATTTGGCGCAAATACATTTATGCTCTACACAGGCGCACCACAGAATACGAGACGCAAAGATATATCGGAGCTTAGGATACAGGAGGCACATGAACTCATGGCTCAGAACGGCATAGAGGAGTTCGTGGTCCATGCGCCGTATATAATCAATCTTGCAAATACAGTAAATCCTGCGACTTATGAAATCGCAGTGGAATTCCTCGCAAAGGAGATTGACAGGGCGACAGCGATGGGATCACAGACCATAGTCCTTCATCCGGGCTCACATGTAGGAGAGGGCGTGGACAAGGGAATTGCAAGCATAGTAAAGGGCCTGAATGAAGTCCTGACCGCGGACACCGCATGCCACATAGCTCTGGAGACCATGGCGGGAAAGGGCAGTGAGATTGGAAGAAACTTTGAGGAGCTTGCGCGAATCTATGATGGAGTGAGTCATAATGACAAGCTTCGTGTGTGCTTTGACACTTGTCACACCAGCGATGCGGGCTACGACATCATACATGATTTCGATGGAGTTGTGGAGAAGTTCGACAGACTCATCGGCAAAGATCAGAT
>NC_021018.1:975395-994865 GCF_000210595.1 Coprococcus sp. ART55/1
GCAAAGATCAGATAGCCGTGTTCCATATGAACGACAGCAAGAATGAACCGGGAGCGGCTAAAGACAGACACGAGAACTTTGGGTTTGGCAAGATAGGTTTTGAACCGCTCATGTACATCATGAACCACCCAGACTTCATGGAAGTCCCAAAGATCCTGGAATCCCCATACATCAAAGACCTGGAAAACAGCAAGAAAAGCTATGAGCCGTTCAAACGGGAGATAGCAATGATCCGAAATGGGAAATTCGATCCGAAGATGAGGGAGAAAGTGGTGGAAGATAACAGATAAAAAGGAGTTCTACTTAGTAGAACTCCCTGAATGTTTTCTTTCGGCATCTCTGCCTATCCGGGTTTTGGTAAACAAACAACCCTTATGAAGCTCAGCCATGCACTGTTTCCCGGAACATCACACGCATCATCACTCTACAGCCTGCTACGACTATTAAGTTTACGTCAGTCTGATAGGCAACTCCTGTCACCTGCATAACAGCGCTTTCGCCCCGTTTCTACTATTCATTATAAGCTGAGCCGCAAGAAAGGCAATAAACCTGTGGTTTACCCCTTACTTCTCCGGATGCTCTGTCAGCCAGTGCTCGATGACCTGCGCATCAGAGTGACACTGCACAAAAGTTCCGTTGATTCTCTGGGTACTCTCAATACCCTTTCCGGTCGTGATGACAAGCTCGCCAGGCTGAGCCTCGTCGAGGGCTCTTGTGAGAGCCTGCTCCCTGTCAACGATTATATAGCAAGGCTTTGTGATGTACTGCTTGATCTCCTTGCAGATCTCCTCACAGGACTCAAATCCCGGATCCTCCATGGTGAGAACCACCTTGTCGGCATACTGTTCAGCAAGTCTTCCCATATCCTCACGGCGCTTCTTGTAACGCTCACCGCCACAGCCGAATACAACGGTTATAGACTTTGGCTTCATGGTCTTTTTAACCATCTCATACAGTCTGTACATGCTTATATAGTTGTGTGCGTAGTCGATCATAAATGTGCGATCCTTCCAGTGATATACCTGTAGTCTTCCCGGAACATATACATCTCTGATGCTGCTTCTGATCTGATCATTTGGAATGCCAATGAGAAGAGAGGAGATGATGGCGGCAACAATATTTTCAACATTGTAATCACCGATCAGGTTGGTGTTGTATGCTCTGTTCTCTCCTCCGTATATAAGCTCAAAGTAGCTGTTATGGTCTGTGAGATCTTCATTGTGGATGCTGGCGAAGTCAGTATCCTTTTCAAAGAAATCGTCATCCCTTGACATGAGCTTTTCAATTGATTCCTTGCTTCCGTATACAACAACGTGCTTGTCTCTTACTTCATTATATATAGTCTCAAAATATCTTGTGTCACTGTACAGCACAACGTTGTCGCACTGCTTCAGGAAGGATACCTTGCATCCGAGATAGTCCTCCATGGAGGCGTGCTCTGTCGGGCTGATGTGATCGTAGTCGATATTGGTAAATACTCCGACCTTGTAGTGCTCTCCGTAGATACGGTTCATCTTCATGGCCTGGGAAGAAACTTCCATTATACAGTGTGTACAGCCTTCATCTACAGCCATGTCGAAGTATGTCTGGAGTTCAATAGGCTCAGGTGTGGTGAGAGTGGTCTCAAAAACCTTTGTTCCAACATCAATCTCATGGGTTGAGAATGCTGAGCATCTGTTGTCGGTGTATTTGTCCAGTATATCCTTCATGACAAATGTAACTGTGGTCTTTCCCTTTGTTCCGGTGATTCCGACCTTGGTCATGTTATCGCCTGGATTGCCGAAGAACCATCTGGCAGCAAGAGCCATGGCCTTTCTTATATCATTTACAATAATATAAGGAATGTCCACGTCGTCGTACTTTTGCTGTGACAAATATACGATGGCGCCCTGTGCGATGGCTGATTTCAGGTAATCCTCCTTAAATGAGGCACCCTTGCACACGAAGAATGTACCTGGGACCACATCCTTGGAATTGATGGTTATATGGGAAGGAGTGATGTCTTTGCAATCCTCCGAATATTCAGTTATAAGATCCTGCCTGCTTAAAATATCCAATAAAGCTGTAAATTGTAAATTCTCTTTCATACTTTTCCCCTTGGAATGTGTCTTTTATTGTATTTGTACGGACTTATGATCCGTACGACTAAATGTATCACTTATTATGCTTTCTATAAATAATTATGTCAAATAAAAAATACTCAGATCATTCGTTCTGTTCTCTTAATATTTATCTCCATTTGCATACAAATATATCCAAGCTGGTACAACCATGCTTATTATAGCATAACCTCAGGTATTATAGCACTTAAATTGTCGAAATGCGAAGCATTTTGGCCCGGTATTGATAACTTCTATCATATGCAAAAACTTGTGTTGACAAAGTGTGCCTGTTCAATTAAATTGTAGTCGCAATTTAAAAAGAAAGATGAACTAATGAAGAGGTTATACGAATATAGTATAGACAGAATACATATTATAAAGAGGTGATGAAATGTCAGAGTTCATAACATTATTTATACCATTTGCCGGAACAACACTAGGAGCGGCCATGGTTTTCCTTATGAAAGATAAGATATCCCCGCTTGTGGAGAAGGCTCTGCTCGGGTTTGCGGCGGGGGTCATGATCGCGGCGTCCATATGGTCACTGCTCATTCCGTCCATAGACATGGCGGAGGCACAGGGAAAGATAGCGTGGCTGCCTGCACTTATCGGATTTGCTCTTGGAATCATATTCCTGCTTGTTCTTGACACGGTGATACCTCACCTTCATCTGGAAAGTGACAAACCGGAGGGCGTCAGGTCAAAGCTTCAGAAGACGACCATGATGATATTTGCAGTCACGCTCCACAATATCCCCGAGGGCATGGCAGTGGGCGTTGTGTACGCCGGCGCAGCTATGGGCAATATGGGCGTGTCCGTCACAGGTGCATTTGCACTTTCCATAGGAATCGCTATACAGAACTTCCCGGAAGGTGCAATTGTGTCCATGCCGCTTGTTGGCGAGGGCATGAGCAAGAAGAAGGCATTTCTGTATGGAACGCTGTCCGGAGCTGTGGAGCCGGTCGGAGGTTTCCTCACGGCACTGCTGGCTGTCCAGGTCACACCACTTCTTCCGTATTTCCTTGCATTTGCGGCGGGAGCCATGCTCTATGTGGTCATAGAGGAGCTGATACCTGAGTCTCAGGCGGGCGAGCATACCAATATAGGAACCATCGGTGCGGCGGTGGGCTTCGCTCTTATGATGGTGCTGGATGTGGCACTCGGATAATGACGAAAAATGCTAAATGATAAAATATGAGCAACTACTCATGTTGATTTTAAATGCAAGTTAGTTTAAACTAACATCGTAGATCATGTGAGCTCCTGTACCCTCTGTAAACTGCTGAATCGGAGGGTCAGCAGGGGTTATACTCGCGCGACGAAAGGAGAAATATAAAAATGATGAATTATCCTGAGATTGAAAAGGTAATAGGAAGAGAGATCCTTGATTCAAGAGGAAATCCAACAGTTGAGGCGGAGGTGTATCTGGCAGATGGAACAGTAGGTCGTGGTGCGGCGCCAAGTGGAGCTTCCACAGGTGAGTTTGAGGCACTTGAGCTTCGTGATGGAGACAAGTCAAGATACCTCGGCAAGGGTGTTCAGAAAGCAGTAGAGAATATAAATACTACTATAAATGACGTACTTACAGGAATGGATGCGTCTGATATATATGCAGTTGATGCAGCAATGATCAAGGCTGATGGAACAAAGGACAAGTCAAACCTTGGAGCAAATGCTGTCCTTGCAGTTTCAATCGCAGCAGCAAGAGCAGCTTCAATCTCACTTGACATTCCTCTTTATAGATTCCTCGGTGGAATCTCAGGAAACAAGCTTCCAGTTCCAATGATGAACATCGTAAACGGTGGATGTCATGCTCTGTCATCAGGACTTGACGTTCAGGAGTTCATGATCATGCCAGTTGGCGCTCCATCATTCAAGGAGTGTCTGAGATGGTGTGCAGAGGTATTCCACGCACTTGCAGGAATCCTCAAGGAGAGAGGCCTTGCTACATCAGTAGGTGATGAGGGTGGATTTGCCCCGGCACTTAAGTCTGACGAGGAGGCTATCGAGACAATTCTCGAGGCTGTAAAGAAGGCTGGGTATGAGCCGGGTAAGGACTTCAAGATCGCTATGGATGCTGCTTCATCAGAGTGGAAGAGTGAGAAGGGCAAGGGCTGGTACAAGCTTCCAAAGGCTGGAACAGAGTATACAGCAGAGCAGCTCATCGAGCACTGGGCAAAGCTTGTTGAGAAGTATCCTATCATCTCAATCGAGGATGGTCTCGATGAGGAGGATTGGGAAGGATGGCAGAAGCTCACAGCAAGACTTGGCGACAAGGTCCAGCTTGTCGGTGATGATCTGTTTGTTACAAATACAGAGAGACTTGCAAAGGGTATCGAGATGGGATGCGCAAACTGTATCCTTATCAAGCTCAACCAGATCGGCTCAGTATCAGAGACACTTGAGGCTATCAAGATGGCTCATAAGGCTGGATACACAGCAATATCATCACACAGATCAGGTGAGACAGCGGATACAACTATCGCAGATCTCGCAGTAGCACTCAACACATGCCAGATCAAGACAGGTGCTCCTTCAAGATCAGAGAGAGTTGCAAAGTACAACCAGCTCCTCAGAATCGAAGAGCAGCTTGGCGACTCAGCTGTATATCCTGGAATCAAAGCTTTCAACGTAAAGCAGTAGGATAATAGCATTAGCCATACGAATGCATCTCCACTGGTGGAATCATCGGTGGAGGTGCTTTTTTTATACTTTAATTAAATAAAAAAATGACTAAAAATTGCCAGATAATATGTGTGTATTTTAACATTAAAAATATGGAATCACTTGACAGATAGTGTTAAACTATACATAGGCTTATCGGGAGGTAGGAATCATGGCTTCAAAAAGAGATTATTATGAAGTTCTCGGCGTATCAAAGACAGCCACAGACGCTGAGATAAAAAGAGCATATAGAACCCTGGCGAAGAAATACCACCCGGACACGAATCCTGGCGATGCGACGGCTGCAGAGAAGTTTAAGGAGGCCTCTGAGGCCTACGCGGTACTGTCTGATGCCGAGAAGAGGAAGATGTATGATCAGTTTGGAATGGCTGCATTCGATGGCTCCGGTGGAGCTGCCGGTGGTGATCCATTCGGAGGCGGAGGCTTCCACTTTGAGGGTGGAGACTTCGGTGATATGTTTGGCGATATATTTGGCTCGTTCTTTGGCGGCGGTGGCCGCTCACAGAGAGGTGGATTTGGCGGATTCGGTCAGGGAAGCTTCAATGCGCGGGGCAGAGATATGGAGGCAAGTGTCACGGTAGATTTTGATGATGCAGTATATGGTTGCGACAAGACTCTGTCGTTCAATGATGGACGGGGAGGAAGTTCCCAGTTCACTGTACACATTCCGGCGGGTATAGACAACGGCGGTGTGATAAGACTGGCTGGCAAGGGATATCCCGGAACCGGTAAGGGTCAGCCTGGAGATATGCTGCTGAAGGTCAATGTAAGAGACAAGGCAGGTTATGAGAGAAAGGGTCTGGATATATACACCACGGCTCTTGTGCCATTTGACACGGCAGTTCTCGGTGGAGAGATATTGGTCCACACCATGTTCGGTGATGTGAAGTGCAAGATAGCACCGGGTACTCAGTCGGGAAGCAAGATAAGGCTTCGTGGCAAGGGTGTCCAGGCGAGGGGCGGCAATACCCATGGAGATCATTATGTTACCGTGAGAATTGCAGTTCCAAGGAACATTTCACCAGAGGCGAAGGATGCGCTTAAGAAGTTCACAGAGCTTGTGAACAAGGGCTGATAATATTATGTTCACATAGAAACCAGGGCGGAAAGCTCACTTTATGAGCGGTCTGCCCTGGTTTTCTCAGCTAAAGCGGGAGCTTCTTGACTTTGCAGACAAAAATACATATAAGGATTACTTCAAACCATTGATTTCAGGAGGAAAAATGTTATTAGATAAAGATATACGAGAACCCCTGTTTGATTTCCTTGAGGAGCGATATGGCAAGGTGCGTATCCTTGAGGAGAAGACCGTCGGAAACTCCCGTGCGGATGTGGTAATGGTCATTCCAGACAAGATAGTGGGAATCGAGATAAAAAGTGATGCGGATACATACACGCGGCTGGAGAGTCAGGTAGCAGACTATGATCTATATTTTGACCAGAATATCGTGGTGGTGGGAAGTACACATGCAGGTCATGTGGCAGAGCATGTACCAGACTACTGGGGGATCATATCTGTTGAAGAATATGATACAGGCATCAAGTCAGATACAGATGGCAAGCCAGATGCAGAAGGCCTGGAGGATGGAGTGTCAGACAAGCTGACTCACAAGATCGATTTCTACGTGGTCAGGGAGATGCAGCCAAATCCACGGGCTGATCTGCTTCGTACCATACGTATATTGTGGAGACCGGAGCTTGCACATATTCAGGAGACCTACAGCCTTCCGATGTATAAGGGAAAGAGCAAGGATTTCGTCAGGACACTTATAGTTGACAGACTTCCGGCGGAGATCGTGCACCATGAGATAAGTGAGATCCTGTTCGAGAGGGATTATGCCGCCATGATCGAGCAGATACAGGAATTCAGAAAGGCACAGGCGGCAAAGCGCGGCAAGACGGTCAGGAGAAAGAAAAAGAGATACAGAAGAAAAAAGAGAGATGCATAGAGGTGACAGCATGATAAAGAAGTATACATACGGAAAGCCATTTCAGACAGAATCAGTAGTGGTAGATATCGCAGCAGAAAAAGGACAGCCAGATCACGGCAATATAGACTTAACAGCCGGATTTTCGTACACATTTGGTCTTGAGGACAGTGATATAGTGTATGGCCTTGGCGAGGCGAACAGAGGAATCAACAAGAGAGGCTACAAGTACATAAGCAACAATGCAGACAATCCGCATCATCACGAGGATGTATACTCACTGTATGCATCACACAACTTTATTATAGTTTCAGGAGCGCAGACATTTGGCCTGTATTTTGACTATCCATCCACGATCACATTTGACGTGGGATATACGAAGTGCGATGAGCTGCATATTTTCTGTGACAGCGCAGATTTGGATATCTATGTGATAACAGGTGACAGCCCATATGATATCACGAAGCAGTTTAGGAAGATGATCGGAAGGAGTTATATCCCGCCAAAGTTTGCATTTGGATTTGGACAGAGCCGCTGGGGATACAAGACACCGGAGGACTTTGAGACGGTGGCGAGAAAATACAGAGAGAACCACATCCCGATCGATATGGTCTACATGGATATAGATTACATGGACAGCTATAAGGATTTCACCATAAATGACGACTTTGGCGATTTTTCGGAGTATGTGGAGAATCTGAAAAAGGATAATATACGCCTGATCCCGATCATCGATGCCGGAGTAAAGATTGAGGAAGGTTACGATGTGTATGAGGAGGGCGTGGCAAATAACTACTTCTGCAAGAGAGCAGATGGAAGTGATTTCGTTGCGGCGGTATGGCCGGGATATACACATTTCCCTGATGTGCTGAACCCTGAGGCGAGACGCTGGTTCGGTGCAAAGTACAAGATTCTGACGGATGCAGGTATAGAGGGCTTCTGGAATGACATGAATGAGCCGGCGATCTTCTTCACCCCGGAGGGCGTGAGCGAGCTGAAGAAAGCTATGAAGAAGTTCATTGAGAAGGACGAGACTGTGGACGATGTCTGGGGCATCTCGGGTATGGCGGCAGGTGTTGCCAACAATCCGAAGGATTACGCATCTATGTATCACAATGTGGATGGGGAGATGGTGCGTCACGACAAGGTTCACAACCTCTTTGGATATAACATGACAAGGGCGGCAGGCGAGGCGCTTCGCGAGATCTCACCGGATGAGAGACGACTTTTGTTCTCCAGATCGTCTTATATAGGGATGCATCGTTATGGCGGCGTCTGGATGGGCGATAACAAATCGTGGTGGTCACACATCCTGCTCAACATCAAGATGCTTCCGTCCATGAATATGTGCGGTTTCCTGTATACGGGCGCGGATCTCGGCGGATTTGGATGCGACACATCCAGAGACCTTCTTCTCAGATGGCTCGCACTCGGCGTGTTCACTCCGCTCATGCGTGACCATTCCTGTGAAGGCACAAGAAATCAGGAGTGCTATCAGTTTGAGCATATAGAGGATTTCAGGAATGTGATCGGTGTCCGTTACCGATTGCTTCCATATATATACAGTGAGTACATGAAGGCGGCATTGACTGACGACATGATGTTCAAGCCTCTGGCATTTGAATATCCGGATGATAGGATCGCGGCTCATGTTGAGGATCAGCTCATGCTTGGAAATGAGATCATGATCGCACCGGTTTACACGCAGAATGCCATCGGAAGATATGTGTATCTGCCAGAGGATATGCTGCTTGTAAGGTTTACGGCAGATGGCTCAGTGGAGCAGACGGAGATGCCTGCGGGACATCATTTCGTGGAGGTTCCGGAAAATGAGGTCATCCTGTTTGTAAGAAGTGGCAAATGTATCCCTGTCGTGGATGTGGCGGAGTGCGTTGCTGATATCGACAAGACTACAATGCAGCTGATTGGCTATAAGAACAGCAGCTATATGCTGTACGATGATGACGGATATACCAGAGAGTATGATCTGGAGAAGAATTGTGTCACCTTGAATAAAAAGTAAGATGCGAAGAGCAGCCCTTAGTTGGATCGAGAGAACAGCGGGGCAGGGATAAGCCGGTAGTGGCATGGTTAGTATATAATAGATATCATAGAATATTCACAAGGAAGAAAAACATGAAAAACGTAAAATTAATAGCATCAGATATGGATCACACATTGTTGATGGAAAATGGAAAACTCCCGGATGGCTTTTTTGACTACATTGACAGGCTGGATGAGAAAGGAATCAGATTTGTTGTAGCCAGCGGGAGACCTATGTACACCCTGAGAAACATGTTTGGAGACAAGATGGATAAGCTTGTGGTTATCGGCGATAATGGTGCTGCCATATCAAACTGCGGTGAGATCATATATAAGAGCCTGATGGATGTGGAAGAGTACCAGAAGATGATACGATTTGTGGAGGACGAGACCGATGGAGTCGCAGTGCTCTGCGCCCTTTCCGGGGCTTATGTCCTGAAGAAATACGAGAAATATGCGAAGTTTTTCCGTGCATTCTTAAGCAATCTCACATTTGTCGACGATATGAGGAGCCTTGATGTCGAGGCCAATAAGTTTACGATATTTGCTCCTGATGGGGATGCTGCCGTGAAGTACAAAGAGATCTATACGCCTCGTTTTGGCGATAACTTCTCAGTCACTGTGGGCGGAAGAGAATGGATAGACATCATGAACAAAGGTGTTGACAAGGGCATGGCTATGCGAAAGATCGGAGAACTCCTTGATGTTGATACCAGTGAGATGATGGCATTTGGAGACAACTTCAATGATGCGGAGATGCTTAAGACGGTATATTACAGCTATATCGTGGCAAATGCGCAGCCCGGCATGGAGAAATTTGCAAGATTCCGCGCCCCATCCAATGAGGAGCGCGGTGTGCTGCAGGTTATGGAACAGGTGCTGACATCATAACAAGAATATTCCAGCATTACGAGACTGAAATGATATGTACCCTCTTTACTGGACAACCAGTAAGGAGGGTATTTTTATATGTGTGAGTACAAGTCGAGAATGGAATTACAGTTTAAAGGTAAGTGTAAATATGCTTCCATGTGGTATGTTGTCACATACGGTGAGGTCGGCACTGTGTAGATCTGCTATACTTTTGGCAATGCTGAGACCAAGACCGAAATGGGTCCGGTGATCATTGCGCCCTGAGTAAAATGTCTCAAATATGTGAGGCTTGTCCTCATCGCTTATCCCATCACCCGTATCAGATATCTGGTAACACAATCTCTGGTCTCTCATAGATACTGACATAGATATGGCCCCTTTGGAGGTACACGATATGGCGTTGTCGACCAGAATTGACATGCACTGGAGCATTCTGTCCCTGTCCATGGAGAAAAGCGGCAGCGGGTCGTCCGGTATGGACACAACCAGATCTACATTTTTCTGAATGGCAATGGGTTCAAAGCGATCATAACAATCTATTATTATATCTTCCGGGTGAACCTCATCAAAATTATCTCTGCCAGACTTCTTGATATCGGCAAATGTCAGAAGATTGTTCACCATATCAGTCATCCTGTCACATTCCCTCTGGGCTGTTAAAATATAATCATTGTCAGTCTCGTTCGGCTTACTGCCGGATAGTCCGTTGAGGCATGATTTGATGATGGTTATAGGTGTTTTCAGCTCATGGGACGCCACAGCTATGAACATATCCTGCTTCTGATATGCCTTATTTACAGGGACAAGTATCCTGACCGTGAAAATGCATGAGAAGATGGACAGAAGTATGATCGCGGCGGAAGTTATGAGCAGAAATAAAATAATTATCTTTGTCTTGTATGCGGATAATACAGCATTGTTGAATACTGTGTGTATGGTATAGAAAGTGCCACCTATATTTATGATGCTGTAGCTGTTCCAGTAGTCTATATGATTATACCTGACAGTATAAAATCTTCTGTTGGTTTCCCCTTGATTTACCGCATTGTAATAATCATCCCAGTACATAGGCTGAGAGTATGGAGAGGCAGCTTCCAGAACTGCTGCACTCTCTGCAAAGCTGTTTGTCGACATGACTGTGTTGCTGTTTCGCAGCACATCTATATTGAGATTTTTCTCGCTGTATTCGGTTAGAATCGGAATGTCCAGGATGCTCACCTGTTCGAGATATGAGTATAAAAGATTTACATCCCTTGAGTACGATACATGAGTGCTGTTTGTGTACTCCTTTATCACAGTGTGGAGCAGCAGTATGGACATGGCGGCCAGAATGACCGCAATGACGGAGGACAGAAATGTGGAAAGTCTTTTTTTTAGCTGCGCTATCATGTAGATGTGTCCCCCTCTCCACAGACGAGCATATATCCATTGCCGTATACTGCCTTTATCACAAGATGGCTATGGATTGTCTTAAGTCTGTTTCTCAGAAAATAAATGTAATTCAGTATATTTCCATTTCCCACATTTGAGGTCAGTCCCCATATGGATTCTATGATCTCGTCCTGACTGACGATCTTTCCTGCTGATCTCAGCAACAGTTCAAATAGCTGGGATTCTCTGTTGGTGAGCCGCACCGACTGGTCACCACATTGAAGTGTCCGGCTGTCAATCAGATAAGTGACATCCCCATATGAATAGTCAAATGTATGAATCTGGTGAGATCTTCGGTATAGTGCATTTACACGGGCCAACAGCTCGTCAAATTCAAAAGGTTTGACGATGTAATCATCGGCGCCACGGGAAAATGCTGCAGTTTTGTTCTCAAGTGTTCCGAGGGCTGTGAGCATTATCACGGGTATTGATATTCTGTCAAAATATAATTGGTTCAGAATGTCCAGGCCGGACATGTCGGGGAGCATCCAGTCAAGCACCATGATGTCGATGTCCGCACCGGAATATATGAGCTCCGTACCCTGCTTTCCGGTTGTACACAGTGTCACGGTTATTCCGTGATCTTCCATTTGCCTTTTCAGTATTTTCCCAAGATTGAGGTCATCCTCTACAAGAAGCAGATTCATACATATCCCCTTTTCGTTATTGTGATATGGAATGTAGACCATATGTAGTTCGTAGTTCATTCCTACTTTATAGTAATTCATTTGAGGAGCGTTTGAAAGCGGTATACTCAATTTAGATGTTTTTTAGATAATCCATGAGACTGTGGATGCTACAATCTGTATATGAAGACCTGGGAAGAGGGAGAATACCAATTGGGAAAAGGAGGTAATTATGAGACGTATAAATATATTTTTACTGCTTGCCGCCGTTATAATAATGTGTTGTGGCTGCGCTGGTACATCAGAAAATGAAGAAAATGTGAAGGGAATGTCTGAATACCAGAAGGCACAGTTAGATGTGGCGGAGGTGTATGGATTTGGAAAGACTCATGATGGCTATGTATGCATAGGAGAAAATCCTGACGGGGATGCTGTAAAGATGACGCTCACATCACTTGATGGTGAGCCCCGGGAGGAAAAGCTTGACTTAGATTCTATAATATCAGCGGATGAGAAGATATCGGCAGCATATGTTGATGGGGATGGGAGTGTCTATATAGCTTTGAGCAGTGTCACAGGAGATGGTGACATAGAGAGCAGGATCGCCTTAATAACAGGGAATGGAGAAGTCAGACAGTTATCCGAGGGCATTGAGGGAAATGTGACAGCTGTCAGACTGCTTGCTGACGGTTCCGGCTATATCTCAGGCTGCCCGGGCGGTGAGATAAGGTGCTTTTCCATGGACGGCGAAGAGAGATTTGCCATCAAAAATATGGATTACACAGATATATGTGTGGCGGGAGATCGGCTTATGGTTTTAACAGAGAGAAGTCTGTTGTCATATGACATATCCGATGGAAGTGAGGCTGAGACCACCACGTCATTTGATGAGGGAATGGCGGATGGGCTTGCCGAGACATTCAGCGGCAAGGGGATGGATGCGGTGAGCTGCAGAAATGTCATGAAGTATGATGACGCTACTGACTCACTGTATCTCATGCTGAGCACAGGGTTATATGAGTATAAGCTGGAGGATAGGCTGGGGATAAGACTTGCGACATTCAGGGATTCGGATATCGAGTACGACTATGTGGTTGAAAGCAGCGATACATTTGTTGCGATAGCTGGTGACAGGAGCGGAAGAAAGAATGTGGTGGTGTATTCATCTGATCCAAGCTATGCATCAACCGTGGTAGATGAGGAGCCGGATGATAAGACGGTCACACTATATTCGCTCTATTATGCGGAGAGCTATGAAACCTTGATCTCGTGGTATGAGGCATACCATTCGGATATGACTGTGAAGTATGTGTGGGGCGTGGATGACGAGAATGGAATATCTGAGAGCGATGCCATAAGTGCGCTCAATACACAGCTCCTGGCAGGTGAGGGACCAGATGTCATCATCATGGATGGGCTGAATGTTGGAAGCTATGAGGATACCGGAGTTCTCATGGAATTGTCCAAGGTGTATGACGATATACTGCAGGAAAATCCAGATTGCCTGGAAAATGTGTTAAATGCATACAGAAATAGTGATGGTTCGATATACGCAATTCCGGCTATGGAGACATTTACTGCCATTATCGGACCGGAGAATGAGGTCAAGAACGTGACGGATGCCCGGTCGCTTGCAGCATATATAAGCAGTCAGGACAGACCGGAATATGGAAATGACTTGTCATTCTATTACTGGGAGTGCTATTTCGATACGCTGTATCCGGTATATGCATCGGAGATTGTGGATAGTGATGGAAATTACGATGCTGAGATGCTCAGAAAATTTCTGGAGGACTTAAAGCTTCTGTATGACACGGAAATGGAGCGGACGACCCAGGATCAGATCGATGAGTGGACTGCCGAGTGGGGAAGCTACAGCGATCAGGTAAAAAGAGCCATAAACAGTGAATATATGAGTCCGCTGTTTAACAGATCATGGTCTGGCAGAAAGTCAGCATTTGTGAATATGAAAACTATGGGAGAGTCCTGGCGTTTTTATAGTATAAAAGAGGACTATGGGGTGGGAGCAGGCGAGAGCGGAGAAAACACAGATTACGCATACGAAATATGGGGAAATGACAGTGGGAAAGTATTTGTGCCAAACACAGTCATAGCGGTAAATGCCGGTTCAAAGAGCCTGGACAATGCGGTCAGTTTTATGAAGGCTTTGTTCAGCACGGATGTACAGAAAATATATTACGGAGTTGATTGTGGCAATCCGGTAAATATGGAGGGCGTGCGGGAATGGAACAGAGAGGCACAGTCCATGGGAACTCCGGGCGGAAAGATCACGCTGGGCGGAAGTGATTACATGGACTGGTCGTATTGGCGTAAGGAAGAGTATCTTGATGAGTATATAAGAAAACTTAGAGAGCTGGATACTCCGTCAAATCCTGACGCGAGGGTCCGCAGTGTGATAAGGGATAACGCTGCAGACTATCTTGAAAATGGTGAGAGTCTGGACAGTATAGTAGATTCCATCGATAAACTTTTAGGGGTATATCTGAGTGAATAAATTGGTTAGCAGAAGAACAAATGAAACGGTTGGATTTGTGATTCCGGGCTTTGTGGGTGTCCTGATCTTCGTGGTAATTCCGCTGATGGATGTATTCATATCATCCTTTCGTCATGCGGGGCAGGGCGGATTTGCAGGACTGCAGAACTACAGAGCCGTCTGGAGCAATACGGCATTCAGACTGGCGGCGGGCAATTCCCTGAGGTTTGAACTGGTGAGTGTTCCACTGCTCATGGTGATATCGCTGATAGTTGCGATAGAGGTATACGGAATGAAAAGCAACATAGTCAGGTTTGCATTTCTCATTCCACTTGCCATACCGTCAAATTCGTTGGCAGTGGTATGGAAGATATTATTCGCCGATCTCCTTTCGGGAAAGGCTGTCTTCTGGCTTTTTGTAGGTACATTTATATTTAAGAATACAGGATACAACATGCTAATCTGGCTGTCTGGATTGTCAGCGATACCGGAGACTGTGTATGATGCTGCCCGGGTTGACGGAGCCGGAAGATTTACACAGATATTCAGGATCACACTTCCGAATATGAAGAGATCTTTTTTTATCGTAGCCATGTTGTCAGTGGTGAACTCCCTCAAAATATTCAGGGAGCAGTATCTGATGGCGGGTAGTTATCCCGATATGAGTATATACCAGATACAGCACACATTTAACAACTGGTTTGAGAAGCTGGAGATCAGCAAGCTCACAGCGGGAGCGGTTATGACGGCTGTTGTATTTTTCGGGATCATACTTGCCATACGTGCCTTATGTCTGATCGACTGGCATGGGATCTCGGCGAAGTATAACAGAAAAATTTTCCAGAGAGGACGTGGGGGCAAATGAGATATATGGCAGAGGGGATACATTTGTTATTGAAGGTGTTCGTCATAATTGGTGCGGTACTTGCGGTGCTTCCGTTATTGTTTCTGGTAAGTGGTGTATTTATGGGTGAGACAGAGCTTGGGCAGTTATTGTTTTCGGGAACTGACGGCGGAGCTGGATACACTGCGTGGCATATGATACCGCTTTATCCGACATTTCAAAATATCGTGGAGCTGCTGTTTGACACTCCGGAATACTATGTGCTTTTCTGGAACTCGGTGAAGATTGTCGGGGTGGTAATAGCCGGACAGCTTGTGTTCGCTGTGCCGGCGGCATGGGGATTGTCCCGGAGCGGCAGCAGGTGGGCAAAGCTGATATTTGGCCTGTATATGTTCTGCATGATACTTCCATTTCAGGTGACGATGCTGTCACAGTACATAGTGCTAAACAGTCTCAACATGATAAATACCCATTGGGCTATCATTTTGCCGCTGATGTTCTCAACATTTCCGATATTCATTATGTACAGTGCCTTTGAGCAGGTTCCTGATTCTGTGGTTGAGGCGGCGAGGCTGGACGGTGCTGGCAGCTTCAGGATATTTATATATATGGCTGTTCCCATAGCAAAGAGGGGGATCATAGCGGCGGTGATATTGGGATTCCTTGAATATTGGAATGTCGTGGAGCAGCCGGTTGTATTCCTCAAGGACAAATATCTGTGGCCGCTGTCTGTATATCTGCCAAATGTGACCGAGGGAAGCGCGGGGAGAGCGTTTACATTTGCCTTGTTCAGCTGTGTTCCCTCACTGATCGTGTTCTATGTAGGCAGGGTAATTCTGGCGGAGGGAATATCCATAGGCTCTGCCGAGGATTGATGAAGGCTGGTTGTAGGAGAAAAACAGGAGAAGAGTTATGAGGCGATTTTCAGGAAAGCGATTTGAAACAAAGCTATGGGCAGAATGCGGGGTAAAGGCTGTTGGAATATTTATGGCGGTGGTTATTGCCGGCACATTTATGTCGAGATTTGCGAGCAGTGCCCTGACACCGAGGGTCGAGACGGAATATGCGGTGTCTGGGACGGTATCCACGGAGATTTTGCAGGATGTGGTGATAGATGGAGACAAGAAGACGCCGGTGTACGTCTATCCAGGACTTTTGGCCCAGGAGATATATGTGAGTGTCGGGAAAAAGATAGAGCAGGGAGATCCCCTTATGAGGGTGGATGTGGCAGCTGTCAGATCTGAGTATCTTGAGAAGAAGCTCGAACAGAAAAAACTGAAGGAACAATACTGGTACACATGGGGAGACGAGATGGCGGTTATGGATGACAAGATCGCCGTGGTGGATGAACAGATCTCATATCTGGGGAAACTCATGGATGACAATGGTGTTGTCTGTTCGGAGCTTAATGGGCTCATATCGGAGTCCAGAGTTGGAATCGGAAATAAGACTACTGAAGAGGCAGCTTTTGTGATAACAGAGAAGTCGGACAGCTACACCATAAAAATGTCAGTGACTGAGGAGCAGAGACGGTACATAGAAAAGGGGGATAAAGTTACAGTCCAGATGGATGACAGCGGTGTGAATACCGAGGTATCTGCAGTGTACAGTAATGTTGAAAATGGTCAAGGCTATATAGTGGAGGCTGTTGTTCCGGGCGATACATTCGATGTGAGGGACAGCGTGCTGGCAAAGATCTCACATCAGTCTGAAAAGTACGGATCTGTAGTTTCCATGTCAGCAATACACGCTGATGTGTCTGGTTCATACGTGCTTGTCGAGAGACCGAAGGATACTCTTCTGGGGACGGAGTATGTTGCAGAAAAGGTATACGTGACCGTCGGGGATACAAATAATTATGATGCCGGTCTTAAGAAGAGCCCATTCACCGGTGATGATAAGATCATTGTAAGTTCTGACAAGAAAGTGGAAGCCGGTGATACTGTACGTGAAAAATAGGTGGCTTTGTATGAGGAAATTTGTGATCGGTATATTTGTCGGAATTGCGTTGTTGTGGCTGTTTATATGGAATGTAGTAAATGAAATATATATGAGTGGCGGGTATGGTGTCGACAGAAATTATGCATTTGTCACCACAGGGCAGACCATGTACACCAGAATGAAGGATGAGGATTATGTGAAGGGCACGTACAGGATATATCCGGGCGAGACGGTTGGCGGAGATGCTGTATATAAAAAGGTGCAGTCAGATATAGTTGTGGTTGATTTTGCGGTGGAGGATATGTTTTGGGGAGCTGGAGCTCTGAGAAGAAATGATGCAGCTGGATGTATCATAAGCGGGGAGCTTTCGTATACACTGTTTGGAAGTCGCCATACCACCGGTTCCGTCGTGACCGTGCTTGAAAAAGAGTATGTCATCCGTTCTGTCATTGACTCGGAGGAAAGTTTCATGATCGTTCAGGCAGAGCAGGGGCATGGCGGTGACTGGGAGTTTGCCGACAGTAAAATTATAGATGGCATGGTGCTCGATATATCAGATGAAAATTACAGAGGGGAATATGCCGAGGAGGCTGCCGTTCATCATGGTTATGGCAGCAGCTTTTACTATGCCTCGGATTATCTGGATATTCTGCCGGACATAAATCTGCCGTCAAAATGGTCAGATTTTGATTTCTGGAGTGATGCCTCAGATGAACTTGAGGCTATACATGAGCGAAGATTGTATTCTGACAAGGATGTGCTGGAGATATTTTATCACAGATGTGGGCAGCAGCTGAATATGTACAGGCAGCGCAGCGCAATATCCGCACTGTTACTATCTGGCTGGTGCGTGATGGTTCTTGTTAATATCAGAAAAAATTCTAAAAAATCTGCTTAGGGAATTGATGCTTTATGAAACTTGTGTTAAAAATACTAGCAGAAGTTCCCTAAGGAGATGTCATATGATTTACACATATCCGGATTATTATAAGAAATTCAATTGCATAGCGGACAAATATTACACGTACCGAATTATTTTCATCTATAAGATCATCTAATGATGAAGTAACCATTCTTGTCTGGTTTCTATCAATTCCAACAATATATGCCATAATCTATCCTTCTAGATTCAATATCTTGCACTTTAATAATACCATTTATTTGAATTGTTTGACAGTCTGGCGTACGGTGCTGTGAGAGGACGGCGGTTAATTACTGCCGCCTACTCGATTATTGATAATGTAAGCAGTGACCACTAAAACTTAATATTAAACGTAATAAGATTGTAAGATGTGGATGTTAGAATAAAATCGTCAAATAGATCAGACGGCAAATAGATCAGATAAAGAAATGACAGAAAATGAAAAAGAAATGAAAAGGAAGATGTATCATGAATATATTATCAACCCACAATCTTACAAAGACATACGGAACAGGAGACAATGTCGTGCATGCGCTTACAGATGTGTCACTTGATATTGAAGAGGGAAAATTTGTATCTATCATAGGCAGTTCAGGAAGTGGAAAGTCAACACTTCTAAATCTCTTAGGAGGACTCGACAGGCCAACATCGGGGGATGTTATACTGGACGGCAAAGCTATTTTTGAAATGGACGATGAGGCACTTACTATATTCAGAAGACGAAAGATAGGATTTGTCTTCCAGAATTACAATCTGGTGCCAATATTAAATGTGTACGAGAATATAGTGCTTCCGATCGAGCTGGATGGAACGAAGATAGACACTGCGTATGTAGATAAAATTATGGATGTGCTCGGGTTATCGGAAAAGAAATTTTCCATGCCTAACCAGCTGTCAGGAGGCCAGCAGCAGAGGGTTGCGATAGCCAGAGCGCTGGCAGCAAAACCTTCTATCATATTGGCTGATGAACCGACAGGCAATCTGGACAGCAAGACCAGCATGGATGTCATTGCACTGTTAAAGCTGACTGGTAAAGAGTTTGCACAGACGATAGTGATGATCACTCATAATGAAGAGATAGCAACCATGGCAGACCAGATGATACGGATCGAAGATGGCAGGATCTTCTCAGCAGGAGTACCAGATGGGGCAAATGGGGGTGAGAAGGATGCTTAGAAACAATAACCAGGCGGCGGTGAGCAGGATATATCACCGCATGTTAAAGCAGAATAAAGTGCGAAATGTAATTGTTATTTTGGCGATCGTTCTCACAACATTTATGTTCACGGCTGTATTTACATTGGGATTTTCCATAGCTAAAAATCTTAACCAGATGCAGCTCAGACTTCAGGGAACAAGATCTTCTATATATATGGAGCATCCATCTGAAGGTCAGATAAATGATATAAAGTCCTGTCCGTCACTTCTTGCGGCTGGAATACAGATCGATGCACAGACGGTAAGCACGGAATCAGGCAAGTACAGTTATCTGCTTCAGTATGATGATGATACGGAATTTAATGAGAATCTGAAACCTGCCATAACTGATATAAAAGGCAGTTATCCGAAGGATGAGAATGA
>NC_021018.1:995136-1000240 GCF_000210595.1 Coprococcus sp. ART55/1
AAAGCAGATACTTGACAATATGGGTATCACGTCGCCAAAGGTAGGTCAGAATGTTACGTTTGTGATGGATGGTGAGAGGAAAAATTTTGTGCTCTCAGGCTGGTACACAGGATTTGCCAAGAGCAGCGTATGCCTGGTGTCAAAGAAATATGTGGATTCCCAGGGAATAGATATGCAGAAGGATGGACGTGTCAGTATCTCCGCAAAGGAGGGCAAGGGTGATAAACTCCAAGATGAACTTGAGAAAAATGTTACTTTGAGGCAGGGCCAGAAGTTTGACGTGAAATATGATGTTCAGTCTGAAAATGGTTCAAACCGTGTTTTTATAGCTATAAGTATAGGCATTATAGCTCTTATGATACTCCTTAGTGGATATCTTCTTATATATAATGTAATGTATATATCTGTCACAAAGGATATAAGATTCTATGGAATGCTGAAGACCATCGGAGCCACGATGTCCCAGATACAGAAGATAGTGAAAAAACAGGCACTATATCTGGCTTGTATAGGAATTCCGATAGGTGTACTCCTTGGAACGGCGGTGTCATTTGGCGTTGTTCCTCTTGCTATGAACATGCTGTCGGTAGACAGGGAAGCTGCACTTTCATCGGCGGTCAGTTTCAATCCGGGAATATATGTATTTTCCGTGGTATTTGCATTTGCAACTGTATTTATAAGTGCAAGGAAACCGGCAAAATATGCAGGAAAGATATCCGCAATCGATGCTATGAAATATGCTGGAAATATATCGGGGACAAGATATAAGTCCACAAGTGGAGGAAGACCCCGGAAGATGGCATGGAGGAATGTGTTTCGTGAAAAAAAGAGAAGTATACTTGTGTTCGCATCAATATTCATGGGTTCAGTTACATTTCTGTGTGTGAATACATTTATATCATGCATGGATGCGGACAGTTATATAGAGCACTATCTTCACAATGATTATGTGCTATATGGCGACGGAGAATCAGATAACTCTAAGCCTCAGGCGACCATGGCAGATATCGCGGATCAGATGCGAAACATTCCGGGTATGGGTACTGTAGAGGTGGACAGAAGCGCAAATGTAAGACTGCCATTTGATGCTGAACTTTATGCACCGTTTATTGAGACCGAGGATGACCCGGAATCTCTTGCGACATTTTATGAGACAACGACCAACAGTGAGGCACAGTATGGGGCACCGCTGATATCGGTCAATTCAGATATGATAAAGCTCTACAACAAAACTGCCAGACAGAAGATTGATATAGATGCATTCGAAAAAGGAGAGGTATGTCTGATAGGTTATGTAGATTCCATATCAGCGTCGGAGCGGATGACGGATAAGACTCTGACACTTGTAAATGACCAGACGGGCAGGAAGAGACAGATCTCAGTCGGTGCAGCCATGATGAGAACAGAGCAGTCAGCAATCACCGCTGGGTATTATTGGACACTTGGTGGAGCTCCGGAGGCGATATTTGTGAGTGATGCGGTGATGGATGATCTGTTCCCGGATGCGGAGATCTCATGCATCATTGCGGATGCGGAGACAGGAAAAGAATCAGAAGTGACACCATATGTACAGCGCATCGTAAAGGAAAATCCAGTCATAGCCGGTAGTGATATCAAGTCGGTGGAGGGCTCGGAATTCAAGAAGTCTATGCTGTCGCTTGAGGTGATAGGCGGTGGAATGTCGATCATATTGATACTTATCGGAGTGGTGAATTATATCAATGTCATGATCACCGGTGTATATACGAGAAAACTGGAACTGGCAGTGCTTGAGAGCGTTGGAATGACAAAGAGGCAGATACGTAATATGCTTATGTACGAGGGCATGTTTTATGGTATTATAACAACAGTACTTATTGTGACACTTGGAAGCCTTATGATGTATGGAGCTGGCCGGCTAAGTGTGAATATAGCCGATTATGCAGTATTTCATTATCCGTATGCACTTGTTGCCGGAGTCGTTGTTGTGCTGTTTGCTATATGCATTGTGGTTCCGGCGATGGTGTTCAGACTTGTGACAAAAGATACGGTGACAAGCCGGCTGAGAGAAGCATCATAGATATTTGGCAGACCGGGAGTCATGAAAATGATATGGAATCAGTATGTAATTGATAGGAGAAAGTATGAAACGTATTTTGGTCGTGGAGGATGATGTGATCATATGTGGAGGTGTGAAGCTATTCCTTGAAAAGAGGGGATACGAAGTTGAAACTGCGTACTCATGCAAGGAGGCGGATGGCTGTCTGGAACATGGCTTCGATCTGATATTGCTTGACAGAAACCTTCCCGATGGAAGGGGCCTTGACTACTGCAGAGAACTGAGAAAAAGCACAAAGGTCCCGATCATCTTCCTCACGGCAAGAGATACGGAGGCTGATATGATAGAGGGGTTCCGGGCCGGCTGCGATGACTATATAGCGAAGCCGTTTTCCGTGGAACTTCTGTATCAGCGGATAGAGGCAGTCCTTCGAAGAAGTGAAAATGCACTGGATGGGGTAAAGCGCGAACGTTTTCATTATGGGGATATGAGTGTTGACTTTGAACGGATGCAGGTGTACATATCGGATGAACCGATAAAGCTGTCCGTTACGGAATACAGGATACTGGAACTGCTGATAAAAAATAAGGGGCGCGTTCTCACAAGGGATATGATCATACAGAAGATTTGGGATGACAATGAAAATTATGTGGATGAGAACACGCTGAATGTGCATATCAGGAGACTGCGTCAGAAGATAGAAAAGGATGCCGGCAATCCGGAGTATGTGATCACGGTGTTTGGAATTGGATATACATTTGGCGAGACATAGGCAGGGGTAGATAACAGAGATAATATGGATAAATATATTGAAAACTATGGTAAATATACGAAGAGAGTGAGGATGCTGTATGTATGCTCACTTCTTTTGTTTGTGTTTTTAGCAGTATTTGAGTATGTATGTTCAGGAAAAATACTTGCGGCCATAGGCGCACTGGCGTGTGGTGTAGTTATGTATGTTGTCATAAAGTTGCTGCAGAAGTCGGATGATGACTTTATTTCGGAGGTAGTGGCAGCTATGTCGGATCTTCTGGACAATCTCTCTGAGCTGAAACGGCATCAGGTATTTCCGGAAAATGATGATTCGCTGGTATCAAGGCTGCAGAGCAAGGTTGACAAGATAATCGACGCACTGAAGCTTCAGAATTCCAGAGAGAGGCTGGAGCATGAGAATATTAAGGGGCTGGTATCGGATCTTTCCCATCAACTGAAGACGCCAATATCGAACCTGAGGATGTACACGGATTTTCTGAAAAATCCGGATATAAGTGATGATGAGCGTACTCAGTACTTGCAAGTCCTTGAGCTGGCGGTGGAGCGCTTGTCATTTCTCTCGGAGAGTATGATAAAGGTATCCAGACTGGAAAGCGGACTTATCAATCTCGATGTGAAAAGCCAGAGTATAAATGACACTGTGCTGCAGGCAGTGAAAGATGTATATGTGAGTGCGAAAAATGCCGGTATAACTATCAGATATGATGAACAGGTGAAATGTGATATACAGCATGACAGAAGATGGACTGCGGAAGCGTGTTTCAATCTTTTGGATAATGCGATAAAATACGGAAAAACTGGAAGTGAGATAGTCCTGTCGGTCAGAAAACTAGGACTCACGGTTGAAATCAGTGTGACAGATGAGAATGAACCAATAGGAGAGGATGAGCGTACACATATATTTGAGAGATTTTACCGTGGCAGAAATTCCGGTGACAAGGATGGTGTTGGAATAGGCCTTTATCTGTCAAGGGAGATCATAGAAAAACAGGGCGGAATGTTAAGCGTTATTCCCCAAAAGGACGGTAACAAGTTCGTGATCGTGCTGCAGAGCCGATGAATGGAATAATGGCATGATTATATATAAAGGAGTACATATGATTTACACATACCCGGATTATTATAAGAAATTCAGCTGCATAGCGGACAAATGCCCGGACACATGCTGCGGCAAATGGCAGATAGTGATAGATGACGATTCTCTTGAAAGGTATCAGGAGTATGATGGAGATTACAGACCGGAGCTTCACCGAAAAGTGAACTGGAAAGAGGGCGTTTTCAGGCATAGTAGAAGTGGAAAGTGTGCATTTCTGCGGGATGACATGTTGTGTGATCTGTATATACACATGGGTAAGGAAAGCCTTTGTACCACCTGCAGGGAGTATCCGAGACATACGGAGGAATTCGAGAACGTGCGCGAGGTTTCGTTATCACTTTCATGTCCGGAGGTGGCACGTATACTGATGAACATCACGGACAAGGTGACATTTGTGACCGAGGAGGATGACGAGGACGAAGTGTTCGATGACTTTGATTATTTCCTGTATTCCAATCTGGAGGATATCCGGGAGGCGATACTGAATGTCATTCAGGACAGAAGTGTGGACATCCGGAGCAGAATAGAGCGGGTGATTCAGATCGGTGCGTCGGCTCAGAGACACTATGATGAGGGCGACCTTGTCATGTGGAATGAGTGTGAGGAGCGGGATAAGCCGGAGATCCATGGAGAGCATGAGGAGCATATCCTTCTTCAGAAGCAGGCCATGTTCCTTATAGAAGAGCTTGAGCTTCTATACGATGACTGGGAGGATGTGCTCATTGAGTCGCAGGAGCTTTTGTTTGGACAGGGTGAGGAAGCTTTTGCCGGCAACAGGAAGAGGTTTGATGCATGGTGGAGAAATCACGGTGGGTGTGCCCCTCATATGACATTGGACATATTCCTTGAACAGATCATAGTCTACTTCATATCGATCTACCTTCTCGGCGCAGTGTATGACGACAATATATCCGGCAAGGTGAACGCATGCGTCGGACATGCGGTTGAACTCTATATGCTACTCATGGCGAGATGGCTCAGAAATGGTGAGACTCTGTCGGTGGATGATCTCATAGAGCTCTCTTACAGATATTCCAGGGAGATAGAGCATTCGGACGAGAATCTTGAACAGGTTGAGGTTCTAGATTGGTTTGGTCTGTAAATAAAAAAGCAAGCATCGTTATATCAGAAACAGGTGCTTGCTTTTTGTCATGTGTGGGAATAGTTATATTTTCTCAAGATCCTTATACTGCTCC
>NC_021018.1:1001086-1002051 GCF_000210595.1 Coprococcus sp. ART55/1
CTCCAGTGCAGGACTTTCGTCGCCGACATACCAGTAGTCGCAGCAATCACCGCCAAGAGCCTCGGTCTGTGTACGGATCAGGCGGGCGTGCATGACCTCCGCAAGGTAGTGGTCAGTTCTGCACAGATAAGGGAGCAGATCTGCATAGCCGTGCTCCTTCGCATGCTTGGCTATAGGGCAGCCGATCAGATGGAAGCAGAACCCTTCAGTCCTGCCATCTGGGTTGATCTCAACTTTCCAGCTATCCATCCATTCTCCTTTAGCCTGGTGTTCCTGTTGCATTTTGTTGAACTTCACATAGGTTTTTTCAAATACTTTGTATGGCCAGTTGCTCTTGTTGCCATTGACAATTTTTCCAAGGAATTTCATCTTCTCAGTAGATTCCCGTTTGATCGTGAGAAGAACCTCGCCGTCAAGCCTGTGATCGCTTGCCTCATAAAATGATATGATGGTGAACCAGTCATACATATTGGCCGCCATCATATTTTTGCCGAGATCCGGCATGTCCCTGCGCATAAATTCCCTGTAATATTCATCAGCCTTTTTGAATATATCATCCGCCTCGGACGGAAGATTTTCTTTGCAGTATTTTTCATAGAGCTTTGCATAGCTCGATACTGAATATGCCCATTTCATCTCATTTATCTCCCATAACCTGATGCCAGCCTAGAATCTGCAGTGGTGTGGCTGACAAATTTAATTTAACTATTGGGTTAGAATATACTAACTGGATAAATTTTATCATATAAAGTTCAGGATAACAAACAATAATGTATTGAAAATTTTTGTTAAGTTGGGGAAAATATATATCTATAGAAAAACAATATAAAAACATTTGCATATAGTGAAAACAAATAATATAGTGATGACATTTAATGGCAAATATGATATAGTTTGTTATTATATTATTAAGTAGTCGTGGATATTGAGATAAAGACAAAAAATGATGGATAATCAAGTATTAT
>NC_021018.1:1003556-1004097 GCF_000210595.1 Coprococcus sp. ART55/1
TTTAAAAATCTGTTATCTCCACAATCATATTTACCTAAGAAACATACAGTTTCTTATTTTGTCTTCAATGTAATATTTCTGGGCACAATTTGTATGAAAATATTTATCTTCGATTGTAGGGTTATCTGATAACCAACTTTCTATTTCTTCCCCATTTATATAATAGATTTTTAGGTTATCTCTATTACTAGCAAAGATGTCCGCACGTCTTTTATAATCATCGCTAATATATGCATTAGTGATAAACGCAATTACAACTACATGCCCATCCAACAAACTAGAAACTAACGTTGAATCTAAATGACTCTTTGGTATACTTTTATTAGTGTTTACGGAGTATTTTGCCTCATACCAATATTTTATAGTTGTATTAAAAGGTAAATAGGAAATTACACTTTATCCGTCTTTATTACCGTCATTTGTCATTTTTGTTTTTTCCCATCTTAAATTTGGATAATTACTTACCATATATTCAAATGCCAAATTTTCAAATTCTTTATTATTTATATTTTCCCATGTTATCATATTTGCACCTCTAATT
>NC_021018.1:1004117-1008720 GCF_000210595.1 Coprococcus sp. ART55/1
GTACTTCCTGCACACTGTATTCTGTTATTTTGAGGCCAAATTAATAAAGGTTGTACGCAAGCAACATTTTCAAGCATTAATGCATCAAGCATTTTACTAAAACATTCCTTTTCAGCAAAAACATCAGTATTAATAAAGTATAAGATATTGTTTTGAGCTTGTTTAACTGCATAATTATTTGCTTTTCCATATCCCAATTTTTTGTCAGAAATATATACCTTTATATTAGGGGTTTGTTTACTCAAATTTTTTATATAGGTAATAATATTGCAGTTTGTAATAGCATCTAAAATAACTATTATTTCTGAATTTAGAGCAAATTCATCTTGTAATAAGTGTTCAAAAAAATTATTTAACATTTCAAAAGAAGAATCTATTGAAATAATAAAACTAACATCCGTTTTCATATAAATTTTCTCCTTTAAATAAAATTTATTTTCATAATGAAGATAAAGGGAAATATACAAGAATATATTGATAATACTTGATTATCCGTATAAATACCACCGCTGCCGAGGTTGATTAAAGGCGCAAAATGAAAACAAAGCATATCCCTCGAAAGATAATATGCTTTGCTTACATAACTAAATATTAAAATTATTTCTCGGATGTTTAGTTGCCAAAATACTTCGCTGTTTAGCCAACGCAACGTGAGTATAAATCTCAGTGATGTTGATGGAGCTGTGCCCCAGCATTTCCTGAATATAGCGGATGTCCACATCAGCTTCCAGCAGACTGGTTGCAAAAGTATGTCTGAACATATGTGGAGTTATGTGTAGATCGATTGCGGCAAGAGCGGTATATTTATTTATCATTCTGCGGACAGTCTGATCGGTCAGTGACCGACCGGATTGATTTGCAAAGAAGTGATTGCAATTCATTATCTCGGAATGAAAATCAACTTCATATTTGTTCAGTATACTTATGACAGACGGATTTCCTATCTGAAGTCGGCGCTCTTTATCACCCTTGCCATATATAAGGATGCTTCCATCGTACAGGTTGATATCGTTGACTTTCAGCGCACAGAGTTCAGAAATTCGCATGCCGGTTGCAAATAAAAGTTCAATAACGGCTGCGTCTCTCAGAGAATTCCTTCTTTGATAGATAGTTTTGGCACAATTAAGCTGTTCATAAATGGTGGACAAAATTGTTTCAACGGTGCGAAGTGGAATGGTCTTGGGCAATATTACGGGCTCTCGAAATTTGATCTGCAGTTTATTGAACGGATTTCTATCCAGGATTTCCTTGTATTCAAGATAGTGAAAAAATGCTTTTGCAGATGCAATTTTACGTTTTACGGTCTTGGGCTTGTATTTATTATGAAGTTCACCGATGTAATCCTCCAATATACTGGTGGAAACGTTGGTGATGTCAGATGAGCAAAGATAGTCTGAGAATTGCTTTAGATCGATCTTATACGCTTTCAGAGTTTTTTCATCAAGGCATTTCTGTTTACCACAGTATTCCAAATAGTTTTTTATCAATGTTTGCATGTTGTCCATAGTTGATCTCCTTTGTATGTATTTGTCAGAATTATATGGTACAGGAAAAATGTAGGAAAGTAATTGAGACTGCTAAATATGGCGTAAATAATCAAAAATACGGGAATCAAGTAGTGCTTAAGGTGTAACTATGATAAAATTATTATGGTAATTGTGAAGATATCAAACATGTTTGTGAAGATGGAAGTGAATATTGGAGTGCGAGAGAACTTGGCCCGGCACTTGATTATGTACAGTGGAGAAATTTTGAAAAGGTAATAAAAAGAGCGATGATTGCATGTGAGAATAGTGGACATAGGGTTTCTGACGATTTTGCTGAGGTCAGCAAAATCGTTGAAGCAGGAATTACGTCGAAACCAACAAGAGATTACGAATTATCCCGATATGCATGTTATTTGGTAGTACAGAATGGAGATCCACGTAAGGAAGTCATAGCTTTAGGTCAGACATATTTTGCAATACAGACATACAGACAGGAAGTCGCTGATCATTTTAATGAGTTGGATGAGGATAATAGGAGACTGGTGGTTTGGGGCGATATCAAGCAGTGGAATCAGATGTTGGCAGAGACTGCTCATAATGCTGGAGTAATAACAAATGAAGAATTTGCTTTTTTCCAAAATGCAGGTTATATGGGTCTGTATGGAGGACTTGATGTAGACGATATCCATTCAAGAAAACAGTTAGAAGTTGGGCAAAAAATACTTGACTATATGGGAAGTACGGAGTTGATCGCAAACTTGTTTCGTATATCTCAGACAGAAGAAAAGTTGAGGAAAGACAAAATACAAGGCGCTGATAAGGCAACATCAGTTCATTATAATGTTGGAAAAGAAGTGCGCACTGCCATAGAAAAGATTGGTGGCACGATGCCTGAAGATCTTCCAACGCCAGAAAAAAGTAATTCAACAGATCGAGAAAGAACAAATGGAACGATTAAAGTTGAAGGCGAAGAAAGGAAAGCTAATGCTTGATGAATGAGCGCTGGACTATTTGGCGATATTGGAAAGCACAAGCATTATATGTCCTGACCAGACATTTACTCAGAATTTACTCTCAGATGGTGTTGACATTTACAGAAATAAGTCTGGTATATGTTCGATATGAAGTATGATATTGGAGGATAGATATGGGCAGTTATGTAATATCGGACATCCACGGATGCTATGACGAGCTGATCCGGATGCTTGAGAAGATAAATTTGGGAGACAGTGACACTCTGATATGTGCGGGAGATTATATAGATAAGGGGCCAAAGAACGCCGAGGTGCTGGAATGGATAATGAATGTCCCGCCAAATGTCATTCTGCTGCGTGGCAATCACGATGAGGACTTTGCACAGAATATAGAGGCGATGAGGATCATCAGCTATAAAATGGATCTTGACAGGGATAGCCTGCAGGACACGAAAACTATGTACCAGTCGATGAAAAAGCTTGCGAAAAAAGATGACTGCGTAAAGTTTGACCGCTGTGAGACGGTATATGAGCTGATAGAATCCGGATATACTTTCGCACAGCTTTGCACATGGGCGGACCGGATAAAGAGCATGCCGTATCTGTATGAGACGGAAGTGTCTGACAGAAAATGCATAGTAGTCCATGCCGGATACATCAGGAGACTTGATACGCCGGAACTTAAGGCCATGTATAGCTCAAGGGAAGAGTTCTATATGAATGCCAGGGGTGATGGATTTACAAATGGCGGCATCATGCACGGCATGGTAGTGGCGGGGCATACTCCTACGACCAAAGAGGAAGAATTTGCATATAATGATGGATGGGTATTTCGTAAGTATGATGAGGAGAGAGATTTCTTGTTCTATGACATAGACTGTGGATGCTGGATGAGAAACATAGGAATAAAGAACGCCAGACTTGCATGTTTCAGGCTTGAGGATGAAAAGGTGTTTTATGTGTGAGGTTGTGAAGTCCTGAATTAGTGGACTTCACAAATTTTTCACAAAATTTATTAGCACTCTGTGTTGACGAGTGCTAACAGAAGTGGTATAACATAATCAGTCAAAGGAAAGAGCTTCTAAATAGAAATTAACGATAAGCCTTGAAGCGATCCTTTGAAAAGGAAACGAAATTATTAACATGTATATACCTGATGCGATAAAGGCAGAGGGGATAGATATTGGAAGGAGAGATGACTTATGTTAATGCCTAGTATTATTGGAGATAGCTTTTTAGATGATTTCTTTGGATATCCTGAGAGGACTTATACAGCACCAAAGCAGACGCAGATGAATGGATTTATGCAGGCTGATGTAGCCGAGAGCGAGGATGCCTACACAGTTGAGATGAATCTTCCAGGAGTTAAGAAAGAGAATGTGAAGATTGAGCTCAAGGATGGATATCTGATCGTGAACGCTTCTACAAAGAGTGAGACCACAGAGGAAGATAAGAAGACAAAGTATATCCGCAAGGAGCGTTACAGTGGCTCAGGTAGCAGAACTTTCTATGTTGGCAAGGATCTGACTCAGGAAGATATCAAGGCCAAGTTTGAGGACGGAGTGCTTAAGCTCACAGTTCCAAAGATTGAGAAGAAACCGGAAGAGCCAAAGTCAAAGTATATAACAATTGAATAAATATACGATAGATGATTACTTTCATTTGTATATAAAAGTCCGGCACAGGAACCTCCCTCCTGTGCCGGATTTTTTGTGGCGTCATTGTTGATTGACAACCTTAACTCACAGATTATAATGGGAATAAGCATAATTACAAATAAGACAAGGAGATGTATGACATGAGATACAAGGCAGCGATATTTGATATGGATGGAACAATACTCAATACTCTTGAGGACCTGACAGACAGTACAAACTATGCACTTGCTCATCATGGATTCCCTGAGAGAACTATAGATGAGGTTAGAAGATTTGTTGGGAATGGCATACGAAAGCTCATTGAGAGAGCTGTGCCGGCGGGAACTGATGTGGCAACGATAGATAAGGTGTTTGATACATTTGCTTCTTATTATAAGGAGCACAGTGCAATCAAGACCAGACCATATGACGGAATACATGATGCTATAGCAAAGCTCAGGGCAGCAGGTGTGAAGACTGCGGTTGTGTCCAACAAGGCAGATTT
>NC_021018.1:1009179-1027094 GCF_000210595.1 Coprococcus sp. ART55/1
TCTTGAGAAGAAGGATGTCGTATATATAGGTGACTCTGATGTGGATCTTGCCACAGCAAGAAATTCTGGAACGGATGTCATCATGGTCGGCTGGGGATTCAGAGACGAGGAGTTTATCATGAGCCTTGGCGCACCATTTGTCATACATGACACACAGAAGATCGTTGATATAGTATTGGGAGAGTAGTGGATGCTTACATATTCATTTGACGACAGAGGGATGGATTTCCTCTATGAGCATTTGTACAAAGAGATAAAAAATGACATATTGATAGGAAATCTTAAAGCCCATGAGAAGCTGCCGTCAAAGAGGGCGCTTGCAGCTCATCTGAATGTGAGCGTCGTCACAGTGGAAAACGCATACAGTCAGCTCTTGGCTGAGGGATATATTTATTCCAAGCCGAAGAGCGGGTTCTATGTGTGTGATGTGAAGGCTGAGGATGCAGATGTTGTGGGAGTGCGCAATGTCTATGATACCAGTGAATATAAGAGTGGAACAAAAGGTTCCGTAATGAAAGATAATGCAAGGCAGAACACGACCTCAGAGGAATTGGATGTTTCATATATGCGTGGAATACGACCGGAAGACCATGTGACAGAGCATTCTCATGTGATCAGGGAACACGCAGAATCCCCTGGCCAGAACAGGTTCTTTGCCGACTTTGTGAACAATTCCACCCTCAGTGAGAACTTCCCATTTTCGACATGGACGAAGCTCATGAGGGAGACGATGATGGATGACCGGGAAAAGCTTATGAAGAGATCGCCGTCTGGTGGTATATTTGAACTCAGAAAGGCCATTGCGGATTATCTCTATCAGTTCAGGGGGATGTCTGTAAGCCCGAACCAGATCATAGTCGGCGCGGGAACGGAATATCTGTATGGTCTTATCATACAGCTTCTCGGCAGGGACAGCGTATACGGTGTGGAGAATCCGGGATATCAGAAGATACAGCACATATACGATGCATATCAAGTGAAATGCTGTTATATAGACATGGATGAGAGCGGTGTCAACATAGATTCGCTAGAGCGGTCCGGGGCTGATGTGGTGCATATATCACCGTCACACCATTTCCCTACGGGAACTGTCACTCCGGCGAGCAGGAGATATGAACTGCTGGGCTGGGCGGCAAAGCAGGAGGGCAGATATATCATAGAGGATGAATATGACAGTGAATTCCGTCTGGTGGGCAATCCGATCCCAGCACTTCAGAGTATAGATGCCTCAGATAAGGTCATATACATGAATACATTTTCAAAAAGTTTGTCATCAACCATACGAATAAGCTACATGGTATTGCCAATACCGCTCATGGTAAGGTATAATCATGTACTAAGCTTTTATGCGTGTACGGTGTCGAATTTTGATCAGTATACACTCACAAGATTTATCCAGGAGGGGTATCTGGAAAAGCACATCAACAGGATGAGAAAGTTTTACAGGAACAGCAGGGACAGGATACTTGGTTGTATCAGGAATCATAGGCTGTATCCACAGGTAACGATAAAGGAAGAGAATGCAGGTCTTCATTTCCTTATGGAGATCGACACGTCATACACGGACAGAGAGATGGTGGACAGGGCTGCCGCGGCAGGAATCAACATATCCAGCCTTAGCCAGTACTGCCACGGAAAAGAGCAGGAGGACAGCCACACACTGGTTATCAATTATTCGGGCATAGAAGAAGACATAATAGAGGAAGCCTGTGACAGACTTCTTGAGAGTGTGGTGCGCTTGACGACATAGCATGCAGACGCCGCGCGGAGCGCATTTCATGCGTTTGCAGGAATTTTTCGTAAGGAGGACAACGGATGAAGATATCATTTGATTCACTTGAGGAGCAGAATATTCAGAACTTTAAGGGCGGCGAAGGCGTATTCAAGCCACGCATGCACGTAGGCAATTACAACAAGATCATGAGGGCAACACTTCCAGCCGGAAGTTCTATAGGACTTCACACACATGACACCAACAGCGAGATCATATTTATCATCTCAGGAGTTGGGACCATGGAGTATGACGATACCATGGAGATACTCAATCCGGGCGACTGCCATTATTGCCCACCGGGACACAGCCATAGTCTGAAGAACAACGGCGATGAGGATCTGGTGTTCTATGCTGTAGTGCCAGAGCACAATTAGAAGAGAATAATATAAGAAAATAAAAAAAGAGGTTCTCCCAATCAATGTAACTGGAATATATCTGGAATTCCGGGTGCGCATCAGAATATGGAGATCTCTTTTTTATTTGTTATCAAGTGATTAACTTGATATATATGCGCTAATTCATGTCACATCTAGAAAAGCCTCTGATAAATGTAACAGTTTTAGTGAAGATTTCAGATACTTTTAATGTTTCGATAGATCAGTTGATACTTGGCAGAAACAGAGAGGTGGGGGCCTTGGATAGTAAACATGTAAGAGAGGGAGAACAGTGTAAAGAAGCAATAATTCATAGAATGCTAAAATTAAATTATTTTGATGGTGAAAAAAAGATAAGAAAGGTGCTAACTTTATAATACTATCACTGGATAGACTGTTTTAATGTAGTTTACATAAATTTTACGCGCTTGCATATTGAAAAACACGATATAAAATGCTAATATAATAGCAAGTTTATAATGATGAGGCTTAAAGCTAGTAGATACACATATGTGTGTCTGCTGGCTTTTCTTGCTTTTTACATAGATTTTACATTTCGTTTACTGCATGTGGATAGCGGCCATTTCCTTATGTGGATATGCTTGTTTAAGATGAGATTTACATAAGGAGGAAAGAAACACAGTGGACGAAAGAGTTAAGATAGTGTTTGGATTGCTGGGAGGACTTGCCATGTTCCTATATGGAATGAACAGCATGAGCGATGCACTCCAGAAGGCAGCAGGAGAAAAGATGAAGAGGATATTGGGATTCCTTACCAAGAATCCTTTGATGGGAGCTTTGGCGGGGGCACTTGTAACCGCAGTTCTCCAGAGCAGTTCGGCGACCACGGTCATGGTCATCGGATTTGTAAGTGCAGGACTCATGAGTCTGCCACAGGCTATATCAGTAATATTTGGAGCAAATATAGGAACGACCATGACGGCACAGCTTATGGCGTTCAAGATCAGTAATTACATATATCCGATCATATTCATAGGCTTCATTATGAACTTTGTGTTCAAGAAGGAAAAGATCAGAAATGTTGGTATGGTCATATTCTCATTTGGACTTCTCTTTGAAGGTATTGAGGTCATGGGTGGTGTTATGAAACCACTTGCCAGCAGTGCGATATTTGTGGATCTGATGGGCAAGGTGTCAGAGATACCGGTTCTCGGAGTTGTACTTGGTGCAGTCATGACCTTGGTTGTACAGAGTAGTTCGGCGACCATTGCGGTACTTCAGAACTTTGCGTCACAGCCTGGACCTGACGGAATACACAGTGTCATAGGTCTGGCAGGGGCGATACCTATCCTTTTTGGAGATAACATTGGAACAACCATCACAGCGCTTCTGGCATCCATAGGACAGTCCAAGAATGCCAAGAGAACAGCCATCGCGCACAGTACATTCAATATCACAGGAACCATACTTTTCATGTTCCTTATAAGACCGCTGGCTGCATTTGTGCAGTGGATATCACCGAAGGGCGATGAACTTGACATCATATCAAGACAGATAGCAAATGCGCATACCACGTTCAATGTGGCATGTACACTTATCTGGCTGCCTCTGATACCTGTTATGGTGAAGATAGTTAAGTTCATCATCAGGGGTGAGGACAAGAAAAATTCAGAGGGCTTTGTAGCCAAATACCTCGATGATAAAGCTATGTCACAGCCGGCGGCAGCTATCTACATGGCCGCAAAAGAAATATCAAGATTGTCTGTTCATGCGGGTAAGATGATAGGTGCTATGAAAAATGCTATAGAGAAGAGAAATATTACAGATATCCGTGACAAATATGTGGATGAGCATGACAAGGTCAAGGAGCTTCAGAATATAATAGTTGATTTCATCACAAAGCTGATATCAAGTGGTAACCTTACCGAGAAACAGGCAGAGCAGGCGGCAGGCCTCATGGTGGTCAGCAACAATATAGAGCGTATAGCAGACAGGTGCGATGAGGTGGATGGCCTGTATAAAAAGATCCTGGACAATGGACAACTGCTGTCGGATGCTGCGATAGCTGACCTGACAGCATGTATGGATATGACAGAGAAACTTTTCGGTGAGTCAATGAATGCAATAATTACTGGGGACAGCGAAACTCCTGATAAGGTTGCCGCAGACAAGAAGAAGATAAGAAAGCTCCAGAGACAGGCAGGTAAGGCTCATCTCGCAAGAGTCAAGAAAAACACATGTGTGAGAAGCCTGACAGCGGATTATTCAGCACTCCTTTACAGCATGGACCGTATGGCGGACAACTGCATATCCATTGCGGAAGAGGCAATCGACGATTTCACATTTGACAAACTTGATATAGAGAATATGGATAGCGACAGTGAAGTCATGGTGAAGGCAGGTGCTCAGGCATGACAAAATACAAATGTGAAAGAACGTATATTGACAGTAATATAGACAGGAGCTGCAAAAGGGACAGATACTGGAAAATGATTGGCAAATTTCTTGCAATGACTGCACTGGGTTCTCTGTTACTCACAGGATGTGGCGCCAAAGTGGACGTTCCGGATATGTCATCCATGGGTACGATAAATGTGGTTTCCAGAGAGGAAGGTTCCGGTACTAAGACGGAATTTGACAATCTTGTAGGTACCGATGCTACGGGAACAAACACTGTTGCAGATTCCACAGATAAGGTCATATCGGAAGTTGCTTCTGACAAAAATGCGATAGGTTATATAGCTTACAGTGCGGAAAATAACAGTGGTGTAAAGGCGCTGGATGTCGATGGTGTAGCTCCGGATGCGGCATCTATAGAGAAGGACAAATATCCTCTGTGCAGGGATTATATATTGGTGTATAACGGAGAGTTGTCAGCTGTGGCAAAGGATTTCATGGCTTATGTGAAGTCAGCGGGGCAGGCAGTGGTTGCGGACTACTGTGTTCCGGTAAAAAAGAGCGAGACATTCCTGTCAGACAAGTCTGGTGGTACGGTGGAGATACATGGTTCTACATCGGCAGCTCCGATCGTATCTAAGCTGGCAGAGGAATACATGAAGATCAATCCGGCAGCGAAGATCTTGGTCACAGAGTCGGATTCGACACAGGGACTCGATGATGCGCTTCAGGGCAGATGTGACCTTGGAATGTCATCCAGAAGCCTTCAGCCGTACGAGAGCGAGCTGCTCACATCATATGTATTTGGACGTGATGCGATTGCTGTGATCGTAAACAGTGAGAATACGCTATCTGACATATCGGTGGATATGCTGAAGAAGATATATGATAAGAAGTATACTGCCTGGAGCGATTTGAGATGATTACCACAATAAGGAACAGCAACTCACATGGGTGCATATAATGAGTCTGCTCCTATGATGAGAGGGATAGTCATATGGCTATCCGTCTTGTTGTGTATGTATAGAATAAATGTGTATGTATAGAATAAAACAGATAGAAAGAGGACAGGCAATTGGTAAACTGGCTGATCAGACTGATAAGAAAAATAAAGAACAGAAAAGGAGAATATGAAGAAATGGCACAGGATACAAATATAAGTACAATAAAGGGCGTATACGTCAACAGAGAGATTTCATGGCTCAAGTTTAATGAGCGTGTGCTGGAGGAGGCACAGAATGAGAATTCACCGCTTTGCGAGAAATTGTCATTTCTGGCAATATATCAGTCAAATCTTGATGAATTCTTCATGGTGAGAGTTGGTTCTCTGGAGGATCAGAAACTTTTGACCGGAGATCAGAGGGAGAACAAGACAAAGCTCAGCCCACAGGAACAGATTGATGCGATCCTTGAGAATGTCACAAAGCTCAATGCGATCAAAGACAACATATATGAGAATCTCATGAAAGATGTTGAGACGGAGGGGTTTAGACTGGTAAGGTACGCAGACCTGTCGAAGGCTGACGCAAAGTATCTTGACAGTTATTTTGCGCAGGAGATACTTCCGCTGCTCTCAGTGATGATCGTTGGAAGAAAACAGCCATTCCCATTCCTCAAGAACAGAGAGATATATGCCCTTGCCATACTTGAGAGAAAGGGCAAGAAGAAACTCGGTATCATACCTTGTGAGAGTGGCATGCTTCCAAGACTTGTGGCACTTCCGGGCGTGCCTGGAACCTATATACTTTTGGAGGAGCTTATCCTTCACTATGCTCCAGGGCTTTTCAAGGGCTACAAGGTTCAGGAGAAGACTCTCATGAGGATCACCAGAAATGCCGATATCGACGTGAGCAAGGTGTATGATGAAGACCTCAACTACAGAGATCAGATGGAACAGGTTGTTAAGCTTAGAAAGAAACTTGCTCCGGTCAGAATAGAATTTACAAGAGATATATCACAGAAGATGGTGGGCGAGGTGTGTGATTACTGTGAGCTTGACGAGAAACATGTATTTTATTCAAAATCTCCGCTGGATCTGTCATTTGTATTCCAGATACAGGATAAGCTCAGGGACAGACAGGAGCTGTTCTTTGAGAAGAGGGTGTCACAGCAGTCACCGGATCTTGATGTGATGAAGCCACTTATACCTCAGATACTTGAGAAGGATGTGCTTCTCTCATATCCGTATGAGAGCATCAGACCGTTCCTGAATCTCCTTCAGGAGGCAGCAAGAGATCCAAAGGTAAATGCAATCAGGATGACTTTATATCGTCTTGCGAAGAACTCTAAGGTTGTGGAAGCACTTGTTGAAGCTGCAGAGAATGGTAAGCAGGTTGAGGTACTTGTGGAGCTCAAGGCAAGATTTGATGAGGAAAATAATATAGAGTGGAGCCGTACCCTCGAGGATGCGGGCTGTCATGTTGTGTATGGCGTTGACGGACTCAAGGTTCATTCAAAGCTCTGTCTCATAACCAGAAAAGACGGAGGTAAAATCCAGTACATAACACAGATAGGAACGGGAAATTACAATGAGAAGACATCCAGACTCTACACAGATCTGTCGCTCATGACTGCAAATGAGGCTATTGGCAAGGATGCCATGAAAGTGTTTCAGTCGATTCTTATTGGCAATACAGTCAGCCGTGCTGATCACCTGCTTGTGGCTCCTGAATGCCTGCAGGCTCCGGTTCTCAAGATGATAGATGATGAGATTGCCATAGCAAAGGACGGTCAGCCTGCTTATATCGGAGTTAAGATCAATTCTCTCACTGACAAAAAGATCATCGACAAGCTGGTTGAGGCATCAAAGGCGGGAGTGAAGGTTGAACTTATAGTCAGAGGAATATGCTGTCTGCTGGCAGGGATTCCTGGTGAGACGGAGAATATACATATAAGAAGTATTGTCGGACGCTTCCTTGAGCACTCAAGAATATACATCTTCGGAACACCTGACAGAGACAAGATATATATAGCTTCGGCGGATTTTATGACGCGTAACACTCTCCGCCGTGTGGAGGTTGCTACACCTATATATGATGATAAGATTAAGCAGCGTATCAGGGACATGTTTGGACTTATGATGAAGGATAACATGCAGGCACGCATACAGCAGCCTGACGGCACCTACTTGAAACAGAACCGCGATGTTGAGGAGATAAACTCACAGGAACAGCAGTATGCAGATGCCTATGAGAGGGCACGTCAGTAGGCGCATTGCATAGTGAGACTGCGCAAAAGTAGCAAAGGCATTTGCTTTCTGAGGACAGATATGTTAGAATCTGTAAAAATCAAAGATAAAAATAACGTGCAGATTACGGACCGAAAAGGATAACGACTGTGCATGCTTTGGCATGCCGGCTGTTATCCTTTTTGTGTTTTATAGTGATTGCGGATAAGGAGAAGTGCATGTATCTGATGATAGACAATTTTGATTCGTTTGTATATAACCTGAAGGCGTATTTTGAGGAAATGGGAAGATGTGTGACCGTGAAGAGGTGCGATCGGATATCTCTGCATGATGTGGAAGATCTGGAGCCGGAGGGCATAATACTTTCACCGGGACCTGGGCGGCCATGGGAGGCAAAAATGTGTGTGGATGTTGTGAACATGTATAAGGGAAAGATTCCGATACTTGGAGTCTGTCTTGGACATCAGATACTTGGGTATTGTGCGGGCGCCATTGTTGAAAAAGGAAAGATGCCAATGCATGGAAAGGTGACAGAGATACATACCTGTGGAACAGGTCTGTTCGCGCGGCTGCCGGAAAGCTTTCATGTCACAAGGTACCACTCATTGGTAATAAATGGCAGTAGTCTGCCGGATGATTACCAGGTGGATGCTATATCCGAGGATGGTGCAGTTATGGGAATATCACACAGAAGGCTGCCGTTGTACGGGGTGCAGTTTCATCCGGAAGCGGTACTTACGGAGTATGGTCATGATATATTGTATAATTTTTGTATAGCGGCGGAGAAATTTAATTGCAGATAAGGAGTCATATATGAGCAGTATGAGGCGAGTGGTAAAAAAACTTGACAGATATGTGTGTGCAGCTGATGTTTTTGGAATATATGAGGATGAGATAGGAATAGCATTTCTTGACTCATCCCTTGTGAATAATCTGGGACACTATTCGATCATCGGGAGATGCCCGTATCTCAGGCTTGTTAAGAATGGGGATACATTTGAGGTTAATGGAGATTCTGAAAAGAATATAACATTTGAAGAATATATGAGACAGTATCTTGTACAGCATATGGATAAGAGTTCGGAGAATTTGCCGATCGTATCAGGCGCGATAGGGTATGTATCCTACGATTATGGAATGGACAGGATGGGGCTTGATTCCATCAATGAAGACCTTGTGTCTGTTCCAGAGGCAGTCATGACATTCTATGACTGTTTTGTTGTTGAAGATTGCCTAAAAAAAGAGACATATCTTGTGGCAAATGGTATGACAGGTGATGCACAGTCAAATATTGATGTAATGGAGAATGATATAGAGAAGTATTGCGGCAGGGATGATCGGGAAAGTGGGAATATAATTGACAGGACGAGTGAAGATGTACAAAAGAGGAAGAAGTATAACTTGAATGTGTACGAAGAATGCAGCAGAGAAGAGTATGAGGACTCTATAAGAAGGCTGAAGGATTATATAACCGAGGGGGATGTATATGTTGCAAATTTGACAAGACACATGGTTATCGACAGCGATAAAAAGCCTCTGGACGTGTTCCGCGATCTGCGAGTTAGCAATCCGTCGCCATTTGGTGGATATCTTGATCTGGGAGATTATCAGATAGTGAGCGCATCTCCTGAAAGGTTCATGCAGATAAAGGATCGCCGTGTGTACACCCGGCCGATAAAGGGAACGAGGAGACGAGGAGAGACTGACAGGGAGGATGAGGTGCTCAGGGGTGAGCTTAAGAAATCACAGAAGGAAAAGAGTGAACTTCTGATGATTGTAGATCTTGAGAGGAATGACCTGAATCGTGTGTGCAGACCAGGAAGCGTAAAAGTGACTGAACTGTTTTCGATAGAAGAATATGCAACAGTTTTTCATCAGGTGGCAAATGTTGAAGGCATGCTGCAGGATGGTGAAGATGTGATGTCTCTTCTTACTGCGGCATTTCCGGGTGGTTCTGTTACGGGGGCGCCGAAACGCAGGGCTATGGAGATTACAGATGAACTTGAATGCGGGAAGAGAAATATTTACACCGGCTCTATTGGTTATATTACATTGGATGGAAAATGTGATTTTAATATAGTGATAAGAACTGTATTGTACAGAAATGGCAGGTATTATCTTGGCGTTGGAGGCGGTATTACTGCCGATTCAGATCCTGGTGCAGAGTATGAAGAGACACGGGATAAGGCAAAAGCAATACTCAGTGCATTGCAGTAGCATTTGAAAATGATGAAAATGGGAGAAATGTAAAATGAATGTAAAAATGGATGATTGCTTTCAATTTGGTCTTGGAGCATTTGAAACTATAAGTGTGGTTGACGGCAGGCCGATATTTCTTGACAGGCATCTGAGACGCCTGGAAGATGCTGCAAGATTCCTGGATCTTGGCATGCCGGCAGAACGGGGCATAGACAGGATAACTGTGCTGGAATATCTGAGAAAGTGGATGAGTGAGCATGATTACAGAGATCGATCAGGTCATATGAGGCGATGTGCGTTAAAGATCATGCTGACTCAGGAAAATGTGGTTTTTTCAATGAGAGATAATCCTTACACCCCGGATATATACGAACGGGGGTTTGCAATGGACATAAGTAATGTTAGAAGAAATGAGACATCGCCGTTCGTATATCATAAAACCATGAATTACGGAGACTGCATTCTTGAAAAAAGGCGGTCTGGCAAAGCTGGAATGGATGAACGGATCTTCCTGAATACAAAGGGACAGATATGCGAGGGTACGGTGAGTAATATATTTTTGGTGAGAGATGGTAGGATATACACACCTGCGATAGACTCAGGTCTTCTGCCTGGAACAGTAAGGGAGTATATCTGTGAATCAGAGGCGGTCACGCAGACGGTGATATTCCCTGATGAACTGTCATCGTATCAGGAATGCTTTGTGACCAATTCCTTGATGGGGGTCATGCCGGTGAAACTACTGGGAAATATCAGCTTTGAGGAGAGGAACGTCACAGCCATGATAATGAGAAAATATCATAATTTTTCAGCTTTATGCCGGTAAAATGCCTTTTTGTATCATTGTGGTCCGGGCTCAGCCACTTCGCATATGGTAAGAGTGTCACCAGATATGGTAAACCTTATATCGTATCCGCCGTACAGCATTCCATAGCGTCTATTCGGTTCATCCTGATAGCCAGGCCTTGGATCCTGCGCAAGTATCTCTTTCAGGGCCTCGATCTGTGTACTTGAAAATATTGTTTCAAGTTTGACGGCGATATCGTCAGAGAAACACACAGACAGCTCCGGAATATCAAGGGAGTCTGTCCAGCCCCCGGTCGCATCCGGATGGCTGTCGGTGTATGGTAGATAAGGCTTGATATCGTACACCGGTGTTCCGTCCAGTATATCGGCTCCTGACACCACAAGTCCGTGTACACAGCCGTTTTCTTCATTATATATAATGTCCAGAAGCTTCACCGATGATAGTCCGATGTTGTTCGGTCTGAATGGCGATCTGGTGGCAAAAACCCCCATCCGCTGGTTACCGCCCAGCTTTGGGGGTTTTACTGTTGCGGTAAAACCGTTCTTGTGAGCCCTGGAGAAGTCCCACAGCAGCCATATGTGGGAGAATCCGTCAAGTCCTCTGAACGCCTCTGCCTGATTGTACGGTGGAAGTATCTCTATAAAAGCGGTGGCGCGGCCTGTCAGACCGCTCTGCCTTGGAATCCCGAACTTCTCTTTGTAGTCGCATCTCACATATCCTATTACTTCTAAACTGGTATTTGTCATGTATATTTATCCCACTTTCTGGTTGCAATTTATAAGTCATGGCAGATTATTTGCTGTACATTCAGCATGCATTGATTAACGCCGACTTTACATTCAATTTACATTGCGTTGGTTATGTATTTTACTTATGCCATTTATTATAGTTCAAAGAAAAGAACGAAAGGCGCGCGAGTTCTTTTCCGGGACATAAACAAAGAATGATATGTTCCAATAATACAATATTTGCAAAGACCGGTTCAAGAGATAACCGGCACATGTAACAATTTTCGGAGAAAATTGTTATGCAGCATCAGCCATCGCCGAGTGAGGTGCCCATGCGCCGTAGGCGCATATTAAAATGGCACCGACGAACTGCCGCCGAACGGAAGTGAGGGGACGATACCATAAAGCGATTTTGCATGGCTGATGTTCCAAGAAAGAATATGGACAAAGTAAGGAGAAAAAGAAAATGGTTAAATTAAAGAAAGTATTAGCAGTTACACTTGGAGCAGCACTTATGGTAGGAAGTCTTGCAGGCTGTGGAAATAATTCATCAAAGAGCGCAGATGGCGGATTCGATGCAGCACAGGATATATCAGTAGTATCAAGAGAGGAAGGCTCAGGAACAAGAGGAGCATTCGTAGAGCTCACAGGAGTTGAGGAGAAGGATGCAGATGGCAATAAGGTCGACAACACAACAACAAATGCCATCACATGCAACAGCACAGAGGTCGTACTCACAACAGTAGCAGGAGATGATTATGCAATCGGTTACATATCTCTCGGAGCACTCAACGATACAGTAAAGGCACTCAAGATCGGTGGAGTTGAGGCAAGTGAGGAGAACATCAACAATGGTTCATACACACTTTCAAGACCTTTCAACATCGTTACAAAGGATGGCATCAGCGATGTTGCACAGGATTTCATCAACTACATCATGAGCGAGGATGGACAGAAGATCATCTCAGCAAATAAGTACATCGAGGTTGCAAACAGCGGAGCATTTACTTCAACAAATCCAAAGGGCAAGATTGTTGTTGCAGGATCATCTTCAGTAACACCTGTTATGGAAAAACTTATCGAGGCATACAAGGCAATCAACACAAACGCTGACATCGAGCTTCAGGAGAGCGATTCAACAACAGGTATCACATCAACATCAGATGGAACATGCGACATAGGTATGGCATCACGTGAACTCAAGGATACAGAGACAGCACTTGGTCTCAAGGCAACAGTAATAGCAATGGACGGAATTGCAGTTATAGTAAATAACAACAACCCTGCTGAGGACTACACAGTAGATCAGGTCAAGGACATATTCACAGGTTCAGCAGCAAAGTGGGAGGACGTAAAGTAATCAGCTTATGCATAAACTTAAAGAAACAATTATGCATGTAGTATTCCTGATAGCGGCACTGGTATCCATCGCAGCAGTAGCACTCATATGTGTGTTCCTGTTTGTGAATGGAATACCGGCCATTAAAGAGATAGGCTTCGGGGATTTCACCCTTGGTGAGGTCTGGAAGCCTACAAATGGGTACTACGGCATTCTTCCTTTCATATTAGGAAGTATATATGTGACAGCCGGAGCACTGATAATTGGAGTTCCGATAGGACTTCTGACAGCGATATATCTGGCAAAGTTTTGTCCCGACAGATTATATAAAGTTATAAAGCCATTTATCAATCTGATGGCCGGAATACCTTCGGTAGTATATGGATTCTTTGGAATGTGTGTGCTTGTACCGATGGTGAGAAGCATATTTGGAGTAAATGGAAATACGATGCTCACGGCATCAGTACTTCTTGGAATGATGATACTTCCAACTATCATCAGTGTATCAGAGACCTCAATAAGAGCGGTACCTGACAAATATTATCAGGGAGCCCTGGCACTTGGAGCAACACATGAGCGAAGCGTGTTCAAGACTGTTGTCCCTGCAGCAAAGTCAGGAGTTATGGCAGCGATTATCCTTGGTGTTGGCCGTGCAGTTGGAGAGACTATGGCGGTCATCATGGTTGCTGGAAATCAGGTCCATATGCCTGACGGAATACTGAGAGGTGTCAGAACACTCACCACAAATATAGTAATGGAGATGGGATATGCGACGGACCTGCACAGACAGGCTCTGATAGCGACGGGCGTTGTACTGTTCGTATTCATACTCATTATCAACCTCCTGTTCTCCATCATAAAGAGAAAGACGGTGGCATAGATGACAGAGAGAGTAGAAGGAATAAAGACAGTTGTCGCATGTGGCGATGACAGAACAAAAAATACAATAATCAGCACGAAAAAGACGGCACCTGAGGACGATCCTTCATCCATAGTTGATGTGGACAGCATAGAGGCTATAAACAAGAGCACATGGTCTGAGAAATGGGCTGAGTACAGAAAGAGACCGGGATCATTCATAATGTTTATCTTTGTACATCTGGCAACGCTCATAACTGTGCTCTCCATAGGATTTCTGTTGGTGTATGTACTGGTAAAGGGAATCCCAAATCTTAATGCGGACATATTCAGCTGGGAATATACATCGGACAACTGTTCGCTGGTACCGGCACTTATAAATACGGTTTACATGACGCTGCTGTCCCTCCTGATAGCAGGTCCGATAGGAATATTTGCAGCGATATATCTTGTCGAATATGCAAAGACTGGCAATAAGCTGGTGGGGGTAGTGAGGATCACAGCGGAGACACTTACAGGAATACCTTCGATCGTATACGGACTATTTGGAATGCTGTTTTTCACAAATGCGTGTGGACTTAGATTATCACTCATATCAGGTGCGTTAACCCTGGCGATAATGGTTCTTCCGGTCATAATGAGAACCACAGAGGAGGCACTTATGGCAGTGCCTAAGTCTTATAGAGAAGGAAGTTTTGGACTGGGAGCCGGAAAGCTCAGAACAGTATTCAAAGTAGTGCTTCCAAGTGCCGTTCCTGGAATACTGTCAGGAATCATACTTGCGACAGGACGTATCGTGGGCGAAACGGCAGCACTCATATACACAGCAGGATCGGTTGCAAAGATGGCGACAAAGCTTACCGATTCAACAAGAACTCTGGCGGTTCATATGTACCTTCTGTCAAAAGAAGGACTTCACACGGATCAGGGTTATGCAACAGCGGTTGTACTTCTGGTGCTTGTGGTGCTTATCAACTTTGCGTCAGACAAGATTGCAGGAAAGGTTGCCGCAGATAAGGCCAATTAACACGTGTTGGGGCTTTGGAATCAGAGTCTTGGCAGGTGCTTACAATATCCGGCAGAAGCGATTGAGCTTCTGCAATTAGAAAAGAAAATATTAAGGTGCGATGTGAAAGAAAGACATCATAACAATACAAATGATGTAACGATTCGCATTTGATGTTAAGAATGGAGAAAAATAGATGAATAATAACGTTAAGTTCAGCGTTAAAAATTTGAATCTCTATTACGGAAAGTTCCATGCCCTTAAGGGTATTGATATGGATATTCCGTCAAATGAGGTTACAGCATTTATTGGACCATCAGGTTGTGGAAAGTCAACATTTCTCAAGTCACTCAACAGAATGAATGATCTGGTAGAGGGCTGTAAGATAACAGGTGATGTGAGGCTTGATGGAGAGGACATATACAGCGGAATGGATATTAACCTTTTGAGAAAAAGAGTTGGAATGGTATTCCAGCAGCCGAATCCTTTTCCGATGAGCGTGTATGACAATATAGCATATGGCCCAAGAACCCATGGAATAAGAAACCGTGCAAAGCTTGATGAGATAGTTGAGAGATCTCTCAGACAGGCAGCCATATGGGATGAGCTTAAGGACAGACTGAAGAAGTCAGCACTTGGCCTTTCAGGAGGACAGCAGCAGAGGCTCTGTATAGCCAGAGCACTGGCAGTGGAGCCTGAGGTACTTCTCATGGATGAGCCTACATCGGCCCTTGATCCTATATCGACATCCAAGATAGAGGACCTGGTACTTGAACTGAAGGACAATTACACCATTATCATGGTTACGCATAACATGCAGCAGGCAACCAGAGTTGCGGACAACACAGCGTTCTTCCTTCTCGGAGAGGTCGTTGAGTACGCAGAGACAGAAAAGATGTTCAGCAAGCCGGCTGACAAGCGTACAGAGGATTACATCACCGGTAGATTTGGTTAGGAGGGACACGATGAGAGACAAATATGAGATGCAGCTTAGAAAGCTTCACGCAGAGATGATAGAGATGGGAACTATGATTGAGCAGGCGATCGAGACAGCGATCAAGGCTCTCGTGGCCCAGGACACAGAGCTCGCAAAGAAGGCGATCGAGGCGGATGACGCCATCGACCATCAGGAGAGAGAGATTGAGAATCTGTGCCTCAAGCTGTTCCTTACCCAGCAGCCGGTTGCCGGGGATATGAGAAATATATCCGCAGCACTCAAGATGATAACGGATATGGAGAGGATCGGAGATCACGCCTCAGATATATCAGAACTCACACTGTGCATGGCTGGCACACCATATATAAAGAAGCTTGAGCACATACAGCAGATGGCAAAAGAGACGATCGTCATGCTGGTATCAAGCATAGAGGCATATGTCAACGCAGATGAGAAAAAGGCAAAGAGTGTAATAGAGCATGACGATGTCGTCGATGATCTTTTTGACAAGGTCAAGAATGAACTCATCACAATGATACATGAGAATTCGGATGATGGAGAGCAGGCTTGTGACCTTCTTATGGTTGCCAAGTATCTTGAGAGGATTGGCGATCACGCAACGAATATATCAGAGTGGGTACTCTTCTCGATAACAGGAGAACATGTTGATTGATTAAATGATATAGATACATTTTATATGTAACAGATCAGAAATATTTTACATAGAGTAATTTAGATGAAAAGAGGTGATTTCTATGAAGTGGGTATGTACGAAGATAAATGAACTGTCACACAGAACAGGTATAGGCAATATAAAACTTTTCATAACAGTCAGTATGGTGGTGTGCGGACTTGCGGGATGTGCTGCAGCATTGCTGCTCCACATGATCCCTATGCTTGGAGATGTCTCATTAGCTAAGCTGATGTTTATATGTGGCGGCTACGGCATGTTCCTGGTAGGAATGCTTGGAAGTGCGGTGTATCTGCTCATAAATGAGCCTCTGGGCAATAGATAAATTAAAGAAAATGGACTGGAATTATATAAAACCTTGAACGAAAATTTGTTGAGATTTTACACAGATTTTAAATTTACACAGATTTTACATACACATATCTCACATTTTACATATCCCTTTTACAATAGACTCTGATAAAACAGACGCTGTAAAAGGGATATTGTGTATACAAGTCCTTATACAGAAGTAATTGGAAATGTAATAAGGAGACAAAAAATATGGATATTTTCAATGTGTTATCCCTTCTGGGCGGACTTGCAATGTTCCTGTATGGAATGAACGTGATGGGAGATGGCCTTGCCAAGACGGCTGGCGGTAAGCTGGAGAAGATACTGGAAAAACTCACATCCACACCTATAAAGGGTGTTCTGCTGGGCGCCGCGGTGACAGGAGTGATCCAGTCATCATCGGCGACCACAGTTATGGTGGTTGGACTTGTAAACTCAGGCATCATGAAGCTGAGACAGGCAGTGGGTATCATCATGGGTGCAAATATAGGAACAACAGTAACATCATGGATACTCAGCCTTACAGGAATACAGAGTGACAATATATTTATTAATATGTTGAAACCCTCATCCTTTTCACCTATACTCGCAGTAATAGGAATAATATTCCTCATGTTCACCAAGTCTGAGAAGAAGCACGATATAGGTGGAATCCTTCTTGGATTTACAGTGCTCATGTTTGGTATGGAGATGATGAGCGGTGCGGTTGCTCCGCTTAAGGATGTACCGGAATTTACGAATATACTCACCATGTTCTCCAATCCATTCCTTGGAATGCTTGTGGGAATGTTGATAACAGCTATCATACAGAGTTCTTCGGCGTCTGTAGGTATACTCCAGGCGCTGTGTGCAACCGGGGCTGTGTCATTTGGGACGGCGATCCCAATCATCATGGGTCAGAACATAGGAACCTGTGTAACGGCACTGATATCATGTATAGGAACCAAGAAGAATGCCAAGAGAGCTGCGTTTGTGCATCTGTACTTCAACATCATAGGAACAGTCGTGTTCATGGTGGTGTTCTACACGGTCAATTCATTTGTACACTTCCAGTTCCTGAATGATTCAGCGAATGCAGCTGGCATAGCTGTTGTACACAGTGTGTTCAACGTTGCAGCGACACTTCTTCTGCTTCCGTTCTCAGGCGGACTTGAGAAGCTTGCAACGCTCACTGTCAGAGATAAGGATGAGGTGGAGAAGAATACTCCTGCAGAGCTGGAGATGCTCAAGCGTCTGGATGCCAGATTCCTTGAGAAACCAGCATTTGCTGTTGGACACTGTATAGAGGTTGTAAAATACATGGCTCAGCTTTCAAAGAACAGT
>NC_021018.1:1027419-1033780 GCF_000210595.1 Coprococcus sp. ART55/1
AACAGTGTTGATATGGCACTGTCACTGGTTGATAATTATGATGAAGCGGTCAGGGATAAGGTTGAGGATCTTGAGGGCATCATAGATACCTATGAGGATGAGGTCGGTTCTTATATGGTAAAGCTCAGCAGCAAGGAGCTCTCCCATGAGGATAGCCAGAAGGTATCGATCGGACTTCATGTCATAGGTGATCTTGAGAGAATGTCGGATCACGCCATAACCATAGCGGATATATGCAGGAAGATGAATGAGGCGGGCGCGTCCTTCTCAGAAAAGGCAAGGTCAGAGCTGGGTATATACAAGGATGCAGTTCAGAACATAGTCAGCATGACTGTGGAGGCTTACGACAAAGAAGACCTTCAGGAGGCATCCCATGTGGAGCCGCTTGAGGAAGCCATCAATGAGCTCAACAGCGCGGTTAAGAAGCAGCATATCAAGAGACTTCAGAAGGGGAAATGTACCATTGAGCTCGGAATATCACTGGAGAATCTTATCAACAACTATGAGAGAGTTGCAGATCACTGTTCCAACGTGGCGGTGGCAATGCTTCAGTTAAAATCAGATAACTTTGATACACATGAATATCTGGATAACATGAAGAAGGATTCCAACATAGATTTCCAGAGCATGTACACATATTACAGAGAGATGTACAAGCTGAAGTGATATCTGGCACGTATAAATAAAAAAATAATGATAAAAATAAAATTGCAATACGCATGTAAATGAAAGTGGTATTACACAGGGAAAGGAGACAAAATGGCAGTACATATTTATATTGTAGAAGACGATAAGAATATAAGAGAGATAGAGATGTTTGCTCTGAAAAACAGCGGATATGCGGTGGAGGAGTTTGAGAATGCGAAATCCTTCTTCTCAAGGTCTGCGGAGAAGGTCCCTGATCTGGTACTCCTGGATATCATGCTCCCAGACATGGATGGTCTTGAAATTGTGAAGAAGCTCAGGAGCAGACCTGATACTGTCAGAGTTCCGATTATCCTTGTGACAGCCAAGACTACAGAGCTTGACAAGGTCAAGGGCTTGGATATAGGAGCGGATGATTACCTCACCAAGCCATTTGGCGTGATGGAGCTCATATCCAGAGTCAAGGCGCTGCTCAGAAGAAGCAGGGCGCTGCAGGATGACAAGCAGCTGGTACTCGGGGATATAACCCTTGATTCAGAGAGACGCGAGGTGCATGTGGGCGGCGAGTTGTGTGAGCTTACCTTCAAGGAGTTTGAACTCTTAAAGCTTCTCATGGTGAATGCAGGAATAGTTCTTCACAGAGACACAATCATGTCGGATGTGTGGGGAACGGATTACGAGGGCGAATCCAGAACCCTTGATATGCATATCAAGACTTTGAGACAGAAGCTTGGCGAAGCAGGTAATATGATAAAGACAGTTAGAAATGTAGGGTATAAGATGGAGTAGCATATGGGTAAGAGAGACGATAAAAGACTGAAAAAGGTTATCAATCTGGAGTTTATCATCTTTTCACTGGTGGCCATAGCGGTGACCATGGTTCTGTCGACATTCATATTCTATGAGGTGTACAAGGCAGAGATCATAAGGGATCTGAAGGGCTATGCTGAGGTGTTTAAGAATACCGGAGATTTCGACGCGGATGACACCGGTGTGTATGCAAGCGTGGATACCAATGACCTCAGACTGACGCTTATAGCGCCTGACGGCAGTGTTCTGTATGACAATCAGGCCGATGAGACTTCCATGCAGAACCACCTTGACAGACCAGAGATAGCAGAGGCATTTGAAAATGGTGATGGACAGGTTATAAGAAAGTCGGAAACCCTCAATAAGAGCACATATTACTATGCGATACTGCTCAAGTCTGGAAGGGTGCTGAGAATAGCGAGGGAGACCAACAATGTAATCAGTATGTTCCTTGCGGCTGTGCCGGTCATGCTGGTGGTGATGGCGATCCTGGTCTGTGTCACCATCATAGTGACACACTATCTGACCAGAAACATATTGAAACCAATAGAGCAGATGGCAAACAGTCTGGACGACGATACCCACATAGTTGCGTACAAGGAGATGCGGCCATTTATAGATATGATACAGAAGCAGCATGCGGATATAGTGAAGAGCTCACAGATGAGACAGGAGTTCACGGCAAATGTATCACATGAGCTCAAGACGCCGCTCACATCCATATCGGGGTATTCGGAGCTTATCGAGACAGGTATGGCCACCGAGGCGGATGTACATCATTTTGCAACTGAGATCCACAAGAACTCCAACAGACTTCTCACCCTCATCAATGACATAATCAGACTGTCAGAGCTGGATGTATCTGAGGATGCGCCACTGATGGAGAAGATCGATCTGGCGGTCATAGCCAGAACAGCCACGGATATGCTGGCGATAAACGCAGAGAAGAACAGTGTGACACTCAGCTATGATGGCAGTCACGGATATATATATGCGAACAAGATGATGATGGAGGAGCTTGTGTATAACCTCACAGACAACGCCATCAGATATAACAATAAGAATGGAAGTGTGGATGTATCTGTAAAGGCAGAGGATGGCAAGGTTATACTCAGGGTGAAGGATACGGGAATAGGAATCCCGAAGGAGCATCAGGAGAGGATATTTGAACGATTCTACAGAGTGGACAAGAGCAGATCGAAGTCCACAGGTGGCACAGGACTTGGCCTGGCCATAGTAAAGCATATAGTTGCCCGCAACAATGCACAGCTTGATATGGACAGTGAACCAGGTAAGGGAACTGACATAAAGGTTACATTTGACGCATACAGGGAAGATGAACAATGATGCAGTCGAAATCAATGAATTTTGATGGGGAATGCTGTAAAAGAACAGAATAGATGCTACAATAAAAAGGAGCCTGGTGGAAGTGTATTAGCCAGACTCCTTAAGTATATTGGTATTCACACACACCGACATTAAGTTCGAAAATATGTGAAATCTTCTGAATTTAATAATATAATACAGCATGTTACGGAAAAAATCAAGTGGTAATTATGCATAACATACAATGCGGTTTATACATAATTCACAAAACATGCAGTTGAAAGGCAGATAATTTTGGCGGATCGGAAGGAAACAAATTCTTGATTATTGAATTTTATAGTATTACTATATGGTCTTGAATAAGGAGAGTGATAGTATGTCAGCAAACGAATATTTAAGGGCTCAGAAGCTTGGTGAGAAGAGATATCAGGCAGCCGTAGCAAAAAATGAATATCCATATCTTCCGGTTTTGGATGAAATAATATCACCATCCGACACTGTGGGTGAGGTGAATCTTGGTCTCCAGACCATATCGCTTGACCGCGTGGTTGGAACCGCTACCGCTGCAAGGACGACGGCGTTTGCTAGTAATTTTATGCCTATATTGGATTATCATACTGAATTTGGAATGAAATGGGCCGCATTGTGTGAGTCCCACATAGAGGAAGGTATACATGACCCGATAAAGGTATATGAGTATATGAACAAATTCTATGTAGTAGAAGGAAATAAGAGAGTGAGTGTGCTCAAATACTTTGGTGCGGACTCAGTTCCTGCCATGGTTACAAGAAAGATACCTAGAAGGACAGACTCACTTGAGAATAAGATATATTTTGAATTTATAGATTTCCACAAGCAGACGGGGATCAACTATGTATATTTCTCACAGCTCGGTGGATATGATAAGCTCAGGGAGTTCATAGGGATCACTAAAGATGCGGTTTTCACAGAGGATGAGAGACTGGATTTCAACTCGGCACATCTCGCATTTGAGAAGGCTTATCTTGCTAAGAAGGGCAATGAGGAACTCACTATAACAGTGGACGATGCCATGCTTGTATTCCTCAATGTGTATGGCTATGAAGCTCTTAAGAACATGACTACATCCCAGGTGAAGGACAGTGTTGACAAGGTATGGAATGAGATAGTCCTCACAAATGAGAAGAAGGATAAGACGGTTCTTCCAAAGCTCGATCCTGTGGAGCCTAAGAAGTCCATACTCGACAGGGTTATAAAGCCATCAGGCCCTTCGAACCTGAAGGTGGCATTTGTGTATGATAAGTCGCCAGCCAACTCGGTCTGGACATACAGCCATGAACTGGGTAGAATGGACATGGAGAATAAACTCGGAGATTCTGTCGACAGCAGAACCTTCTGTAATGTGGATACACCTGCCAAGCTGACAGAGTGCCTTGGAAGACTTGTGGATGAGAAGTATGATGTGATATTTACGACAGGGCCTGAGATGCTTCCTGAGGCTCTTAAGACTGCAGTGCTCCACCCGGAGATAAAGATACTTAACTGTTCCCTCAGCCTTGCGAACAGCCATGTGCGTACCTATTATGCAAGAATGTACGAGGTGAAGTTCCTCACCGGTATGATAGCGGGAAGCCTGTGTGCTGACGGACAGATAGGATATGTAGCTGATTATCCGATATTCGGAACAACAGCGAACATCAATGCATTTGCCATCGGAGCAAGGATGGTCAACCCTAGGGCAAAGATATATCTGCAGTGGACGAAGGTTAAGAATGCTGATCCACAGAAGTTCTTCGAGAGAAATGGAATAACATATATATCCGATAGAGACATGATCATGCCGGATGATGCGTCACGAAACTTCGGACTTTATCACTATGATCAGAATGGAGAGGTCGTCAACCTTGCCATGCCTTTCTACAACTGGGGTGCATTCTATGAGAGGATCCTTAGATCCATACTGGAGGGCAACTGGAAGCAGGAGGAGAAGAACGAGACCAGCAATGCGATAAGCTACTGGTGGGGTATGTCAGCGGGAATAGTTGACGTCATATGCTCAAAGCACCTTCCGGCCGGAACACAGAAGCTCATATCGGTTATGACAAACCTCATAAGAGAGGGCGCTATCACACCGTTCAGCGGAAAGCTTACATCCCAGAACGGAATAGTGAGAAATGAAGATGACGGAGCGATGCTCCATGAAGATATACTCAAGATGGATTGGCTTGCTGAGAATGTAGTGGGCATGCTCCCTACAGAGGACGATCTTGTCGATGAGGCAAAGACGGTAGTTGCACTTCAGGGTATAGACACACCGGAGAGTCTGGAGCTCAAGTCGGTTCCGGAAGTGAAATAAGATAAATCTCCTACGGAGAAGGTATACTGTAGTACAGGGGAATAGATACGTGAAGATTTTGTTGTTGGCGGATGAAGAATCCAAGTATTTGTGGGATTATTTTGATAAGAGTAAGGTCGAGGGAATAGATCTGATAATATCCTGTGGCGATTTATCGCCACAGTATTTGTCGTTCCTTGCGACATTCAGTCATGCGCCCGTTCTCTATGTCCATGGCAATCACGACGTGTGCTACAAGGATACACCGCCGGGGGGCTGCGAGTGCATAGACGACAAGCTTTATGTGTATAAGGGTGTCAGAATTCTGGGACTTGGCGGTTCGATGGAATACAAGTTTGGTGGTGCGGATCATCAGTATTCCGAGCGTGCGATGGCCAGAAGAGTACGGAAACTCAGGTTTAAGATCATGAGGAACAAGGGCTTTGACATACTTGTTGCCCATTCGCCTGCATACAGGATAAATGATTCCGAGGATCTCCCACATACAGGTTTTAAGTGTTTCAGAACGCTTATGGAGGAGTACAGACCTAAGTATTTTGTCCATGGCCATGTGCATATAAATTATGGAAGAGATTTTGTCCGCGAATCAAAATACGAGGACACGACGATCATAAATGCCTATGAGAGATATATTATTGAAATTTAGGCAGAAATATTTTGAAATTAAATAATTTTGGCGAAAAGACAGGAATAAATCAAATTTATTGCTGTCTTTCTTGCGAAAATGGAGTTTTTTTGATAAACTGTGGTGAGTTGATATAGTTTATTGATAAGATCCGGAGAAGCTCCGGGATGATGAACAGGGATTGGATAAAGGAAGGAGACATGAGGTTTGGAAAGAAACAGCGAGGAATATAACAGAATACTGGATGAGCTTACAGGTTATTGTACAGAATCTGGCAAGATAGACCAGAACCTCTATGTCAATTATGATGTCAAGAGAGGCCTCAGAGATTCCACAGGAAAAGGTGTACTCACGGGACTCACAGAGATATCTGATGTCATAGGATATGATGTAATAGATGGAGAGAGAGTGCCGACTGATGGTCGTCTGTATTATCAAGGGTACAATGTTGAGGATCTCGAGAGAGGTTTTCACGGAAGTAAATTCGGATTTGAGGAGACTATGTATCTTCTGTTGTTTGGAAAGCTTCCAAATGAGCAGCAGTTTAAGAGATTTGTTGAGATGATGGAGTGCTACAGGGAGCTTCCTAGAAAGTTTACAAGAGATGTTATCCTCCAAAG
>NC_021018.1:1034108-1042077 GCF_000210595.1 Coprococcus sp. ART55/1
GATGAACGTTCTGCAGAGATGTGTTCTCACACTCTATTCATATGATGATAATCCGGATGATATAAGCATTGAGAATGTTCTCAGACAGTGTATGGAATTGATAGCACAGTTCCCTGTGATCGCCGCATATGGTTATCAGGGCTACAAGCACTATTTCCACGACATGAGTCTTGTAATACACAATCCGAAGCCGGGGCTTTCCACTGCAGAGAATTTCCTGAGGCTTATCAGATCGGATAAGAAATATACAGAGCTTGAGGCGCAGGTGCTTGACATATGTCTGGTTATACACGCTGAGCATGGTGGTGGTAATAACTCCACATTTACAACTCATGTAGTATCGTCGACAGGAACAGACACATATTCTGCAGTTGCAAGTTCACTTGGATCGCTGAAGGGACCTAAGCATGGTGGTGCAAACCTCAAGGTTCAGCAGATGTTTGATGACCTCAAGAGCCATGTCAAGAACTGGGATGATGAGGCTGCACTGGAGAAATATCTCACAGGACTTATTGACAAGAATGGCTTTGACCATTCAGGCCTTATATATGGAATGGGTCATGCGGTATACACCAACTCAGATCCTAGAGCTAGGATACTCAAGGGATATGCAGAGAGACTTGCCCAGGAGAAGGGCAGGACAAAGGAATTTGAGCTGTACAAGAAGGTTGAGGAGATATCAGGAAGACTGCTTGCGGCCAGAAGACGCAGCGGCAAGCCTATATCGGCAAATGTAGACTTCTACAGTGGATTTGTATATACGATGCTCGGTATCCCTATCGAGCTGTTTACTCCTATATTTGCCATCGCACGTATTGCAGGATGGTCGGCGCATAGAATAGAGGAGCTTGTCAATGCCGGCAAGATCATCAGACCTGCATATAAGTATGTGGGAACACACAAAGAGTATCTGCCGATGGAAGACAGATAAAGTTATGTACGGCAGATTAAGATAAAGCCGGAGAATACAATAGACATGCATACAGCGCTTCAATCTTCAATAGACAAGGTTGGGGCGCTTAGTGCATTTGATGACAAGGAGATGAACTGGAACATGAAAGATAAGAATAAGAACGCAAAGACTGAGGAAAAGACAAATGTCATGCGCATACTTGACAGCAAGAAGATAAAGTACAACCATTATTGTTATGTGGAGACGGGCGAGACGAATGGAGAGAAGGTTGCTGCCATACTTGGACAGGATCCTGCGTATGTGTATAAGACCCTGGTGACCGTTGCGAAGTCCGGCGCAAATTACGTGTTTGTAATTCCTGTCAAGGAGGAACTTGATCTCAAGAAAGCTGCGAAGGCTGTGGGAGAGAAGTCGATAGATATGCTCAAGGCAAAGGAACTCCTCCCTCTTACCGGATATATACATGGCGGCTGCTCACCTATCGGTATGAAGAAGTTTTTCAGGACCACGATAGATGCAAGTGCTGAAAATCTTGATAAGATGTATGTGAGTGCGGGTAAGGTTGGGTATCAGATAGAGATAGCCCCTGCGGATCTGGAGAAGGTCATACGTCTGGAGTATGTGGATGTGACGGTGTAAAGGACTAAATTACGTGACAAAAAAGCTGAAATTAAGAAGCTGAAAAATTAAAAAAAGCAGGAATATGAGCCCCTATAACGAAGTTTGCTGGGTTTCATATTCCTGCTTTTAGTTTATCTGCAAAATGTATCTGCCTCGACCGATCCGTTGTTATCTCTGCCATCTTCCGGCGGCACCGCAAGGAAGAACAAGACCTGTCTCTGTGACAGGAAGTCCGATCTCATCTGCCACAACATGTCCGCCAAATCTGCTCTTTACCTCTGTGGATATCATATATGTGAGCACCGCAGGCGCGAGACCTGTTGTATATGAATTTACAAGGAAGAAAAGCGGCTTGTCACAGAGAAGCTGGCTGCAGAGCTTGATGAAAGGATGGATCTTCTCTTCGATCTTCCATATCTCACCCTTTGGTCCTCTGCCGTATGAAGGAGGATCCATGATGATCGCATCATATTTGTTGCCTCGTCTGATCTCTCTTTCGACAAATTTCACACAGTCGTCAACTATCCATCTGATCGGTGCGTCGGCGAGCCCTGATGATGCTGCGTTTTCCTTTGCCCAGGTAACCATTCCCTTGGATGCATCAACATGGGTGACTGCAGCTCCGGCTTTGGCGGCTGCGCATGTTGCGCCCCCTGTGTATGCGAACAGGTTCAACACCTTAATATCCTTTTTAGGTGAGTTCTTTATCAGTTCGCTGAACCAGTCCCAGTTGACAGCCTGCTCAGGGAACAGACCAGTGTGCTTGAAGCTGAATGGCTTCAGATTGAAAGTCAGATCCCTGTAATTTATTGTCCACTGCTTAGGCAGGCTGAAAAACTCCCATTCTCCGCCGCCTTTGTTGCTTCTATGATAATGTCCGTTCAGTTTATTCCATGCAGGATTTTTCTTTGGAGTGCTCCACAGAACCTGGGGATCTGGTCTGAGTAGAGTGTATTTGTCCCAACGCTCAAGCTTTTCTCCGTCAGAGCAGTCAATAACTTCATAATCCTTCCATCCATCTGCTATCCACATATATGTAATCCTTCCTTATAAAAATAACTTCAAAAAATATATCCTATAGATTATACTTGTATCAAAGCACTGCGTCAAGGCTGCTGTGTGCATAGATTGATGACAGAGATTAATGACGATACAGATTGTTGGTAATGGAGAAGTTGGAATAATGGCAGATATAAGTATAAAAGAATTAATAGAAGAGATGGTACAGAGTGATCCCCACAAGATTATCCTCAGTGGCGGACGCGGTGAATATAGAAAAGTGGTATTTGAGAGAAAAATCATAGGCGGTAAAAGGTGCTTTCAGATAGAAAGGTATACGGAGAAGCAGGTGTTCCACCAGAATATAGATGAGGGCGAGCTTGAAGAAGCACTGGCCGGAGATCTGCAGGATGGATTCAGACAGATAAACATGTTCTCGGCCCGGGAGGAGTGGGATGTGAAGATCTCAAAGAAGGGCAAAATAGCTGTGAATAAGAGGCACACGGAGAATAAACTCATAACTGTTCAGGGAAACAACCGAAGAAAGAAATACATACTTGAAGAGGGAATGGATATCCCTGTATTTACCCATCTGGGCATATTTACAAAGGATGGCAAGGTTGTGCACTCCATGTATGACAAGTTTAAGCAGATCAACAGATTTGCGGAGATCGTGGACAATGTCATGAAGAGCTACAACAAACCTTCTATTAATATAGTAGATTTTGGATGCGGCAAATCGTATCTGACATTTATAGTTTATTATTATCTGCATGAGGTTAAGGGGCTTGATGTCCATATAACCGGCCTGGATCTCAAGGAGCAGGTGATAAAAGACTGCAATGCGCTGGCGGAACAGTTTGGATATACCGGACTAAAATTCGGACTTGGGGATATAAATGGGTATAAGACGGATGTGGATGTGGATATGGTCATGACGCTGCATGCGTGTGATGTTGCCACGGACTATGCGCTGTACAATGCCATTTGCTGGAACGCACAGTATATATTGTCCGTGCCTTGCTGCCAGCATGAGCTGAATAAACAGATGCATTCTGATAAACTGGCTGCGCTGACAAGATACGGTATCATAAAGGAGAGGATAGCTGCGCTGGCAACAGATTCCATCCGTGGACATATGCTTGAGGCGTGTGGATATAAGACTGATATAATGGAATTTATAGACATTGCACATTCGCCTAAAAATCTGCTCATAAGAGCTGTGAAGAAAAATGTATCTCCGGACAGGAGAAAGAAGGCTTTTAAGGATGCGGAAGCACTTTGTGAGGAGTTTGGATTCAGACAGACTCTGATGGAGATGATTAAGGCGGATGGCAGGATATAATTGGATTAAACCTGTGGTTTGTTGTGTGTGTGATGGTTGTGGAATATTATTAAGGAGGATATCATGAGGGCTGCGCTGTATATAGATTGTGATAGCATAGAGGCAAAGGCTGTGCCTGTTATATATGAGGATATAATCAGAACGGACAAGCTTGTGATCTGCAAGATGTTTAATTCCGACAAAGACGATGACAGCTTTATGGAGAGTGCAGGGAGGTTCAGAATACAGGACTGCATGCACGGAGAGTATAAGGTGTCATCGGCGATGGTTGCGCTGGCCGTGGAGGTTATGGCGGATGCTGCGCTTTCAAAGCCAGAGCGCATATATATAGCAACGGGGGACAGTCTGACAGTACCGCTTCTCAACAAGCTGAGGCTCACGGATATAGAGGTTGTGGTTGCCGGTCCATGTGACGCAGACAAAATCCTTGTGAACAGCGCCCAGAGATATATGTATATAGATGTTCTTGCCGGAGAAAAATGCACTGCTGATATACCGGATATAGGTGATATAGCAAAGGAGATATATTCGGTTTCTTCCTATTATAAAGGACAGGGAAGAGATGCTGTCATGGAACAGGTGTATGAAGGCGTTGTGAGAAGATACCCGGATTTTGATGTCAGAAATTATGGCTATACTCATCTTGATACATTTGTGGAGAATAATGTGAGTGGAGTGAAGGTTTATACCGATGAGAATGGCGTGACAAAGCTGACGTTGGTCGATGACAGGGAGGAGATAGACACATTTGCATATGAGTATATGACGGGCAGGGGATATAAGATCGATGATATGGCAGAGCTGCTCGATGCGATTCGAAGCAGATTCCCTGGGTTTGCGATGGAGAATTATGGTTACCATACAGATTACGGGTTCATCTTAAGCTTTTCGAAGTTTGAGATATGGGAGAACAAGGGGATCAAGATGAAGAGGACATTCAAGCTGAGTGAATCTGGCGAGTGATACCCTGTAAATACCCGTTAAAAAAATTCAAAAAAACATAAAAAAATTAAAAAAACCTCTTGATTTAAAGAAATCCCTAGTATATAATCAAACGTGCTGTGGCATGATAGCTGAGAAGCGGAGGTTGCTGCGTACATATATGACGCAGGTTTTTCGTGGAGCGAATGTCAATTTACAAAACTGGCGACAAGTCACTGTACAATATAACCGTCTGTCAAGAGGACAGAAACGACGTGATGGTTCTGGGTTTTAACCTAGGACACACACGGGAGAGTGTACAGTCACCGCTTGTTGTACTAAGATTAAGTGCGAAAAGGAGGCGGCTTTTTTTATGGCAAATCAGATTATGAGAATTACACTTAAGGCTTATGACCACAAACTTATCGACAAGGCAGCAGCACAGATTGTTGATACAGTTAAGAAGACTGGCGCAAAGGTAAGCGGACCAGTTCCAATGCCTACTAAGATTGAGAAGATCACAATCTTAAGAGCAGTTCATAAGTACAAGGACTCAAGAGAGCAGTTTGAGCAGAGAACTCATAAGAGACTTATCGACGTTGTAGCACCAACTCAGAAGACAATTGATGCATTACAGAAGATCGATCTGTCCGCTGGCGTGTTCATCGATGTTAAGATGAAATAATCAAAGTCAGACAGCAATTCAAAAGAAACCCAATTAGATGCGGACTAATTTAAAACAAACCGCAGAAACAATTAAATAACAGTACCTAATGCATTTTCGGATGTAATTTAGTATGATTGCAGATGCAATCCGCTGTGAATTAAATTAGGAGGAAACAGAAATGAAGAAGGCTATATTAGCTACAAAAGTCGGAATGACACAGATTTTCGACGAGAACGGTGTATTAACACCAGTTACAGTATTGCAGGCTGGTCCATGTGTTGTAACCCAGATCAAAACAGTTGAGAATGACGGTTACGATGCAATTCAGGTAGGATTCGGCGAGAAGAAGGAAAGAGTAACAACAAAGGACGTATCAGGAAAGAAAGTTATCAGAAATCCACATGGTGCTGGTAAGGCAGAGGTTGGTCATGCTAAGAAGGCAGGAACAACTCCAAAGGCTTTCTATAGAGAGTTCAGACTTGAGAACACTGCTGAGTACGAGCTTGGCGCAGAGATCAAGGCAGACGTATTTGCTGCTGGCGACAAGATTGATGTTACTGCTAAGTCAAAGGGTAAGGGATACGCAGGCGGTCTTAAGAGACACGGCCTTAAGTCAGGTCCTTCAGGACATGGTTCAAAGTATCACAGACATGCAGGTTCAAACGGTTCTGCAACTACTCCAGGTAGAGTATTCAAGGGCAAGAAGATGCCTGGACATATGGGTAGCGTAAGAGTTACAATCCAGAACCTTGAGGTAGTTAAAATAGATGTTGAGAACAATGTAATCTTGGTTAAGGGCGCTGTTCCAGGACCAAAGAAGTCATTGGTTATGATTAAAGATACAGTAAAGTCTGGTAAGTAGGGCTTTGGAAAGGAGAGACAACAATGGCATCAGTTAAGGTTTATGACATTGAAGGCAAAGAAGTTGAGACATTAGAGCTCAATGATGCAGTTTTCGGTGTAGAAATAAATGAGCATATAATGCATAAGGCTGTAGTTGGTCAGTTAGCCAACAACCGTCAGGGAACACAGAGCGCTAAGACACGTTCAGAAGTTTCTGGTGGTGGAAGAAAGCCTTGGAGACAGAAGGGAACTGGTCATGCTAGACAGGGTTCAACAAGATCTCCACAGTGGACAGGCGGCGGAGTTGTATTCGCACCAAAGCCAAGAGATTATTCAGTTAAGATGAATAAGAAAGAGAAGCAGCTTGCTATGAAGTCAGCACTTTCATCAAAGGTTGCTGAGAACAAGCTGGTAGTAGTTGACAAGCTTGATCTTCAGGAGGCTAAGACAAGCGTATTTGCAAAGATCCTTGCAAAGCTTTCAGCTCCTAAGGCTCTTGTAGTAACAAAGGATAAGAACAATAACGTTGTTCTTTCAGCAAACAACATTCCAACAGTTAAGACAACAGTAGCTAATTCACTTAGCGTATACGATATTCTCAAGTATGAGAAGCTTGTTCTTACTAAGGAAGCAGTTGCAGCAATTGAGGAGGTGTACGCATAATGGCAGATATCAAATATTATGACGTTATACTTAAGCCAGTGATCACAGAGAAGAGCATGAACGCTATGGCTGAGAAGAAATATACATTCCTTGTTCATCCAGAAGCAAACAAGTCACAGGTTAAGGAAGCTGTAGAGAAGATGTTCGAGGGAACAAAGGTTGCAAAGGTCAACACAATGAACAATGACGGTAAGGTCAAGAGACGTGGTATGACACTTGGTAACACAGCAAAGTACAAGAAGGCTATCGTTCAGCTTACAGCTGACAGCAAGGACATCGAGATCTTCGAGGGACTTTAAGATATAGCCGTGGGTGGCTGCACAGTATAGCTGCTCATCACATTAGTTGTATACGCAATCAAAGCGTGAGAATAAATTGAACCGAAAGGAGAACAACAATGGGAATTAAGACATATAACCCATATACACCTTCCAGAAGAAATATGACTGGCCTTGATTTCTCAGAGATCACAAAGACAACTCCAGAGAAGTCACTCGTTGTTTCAACAAGCAAGACAGCCGGTCGTAACAATCAGGGTAAGATAACAGTAAGACATCACGGTGGTGGTGCTAAGAGAAAGTATAGAATAATAGATTTCAAGAGAAATGACAAAGATGGTATTCCAGCAACAGTAGCTGCAATCGAGTATGATCCAAACAGATCAGCAAATATTGCACTTCTGTTCTATGCAGATGGAGAGAAGAGATACATCCTTGCTCCTTTCAAGCTTGCAGTTGGCGATGTGCTGATGAATGGCGCAGAGGCAGAGATCAAGGTTGGTAACTGTCTTCCACTTCAGAATATTCCAGTTGGTACTCAGGTACACAACATCGAGCTTTACCCAGGTAAGGGCGGACAGTTAGTTCGTTCAGCAGGAAACGCTGCACAGCTCATGGCTAAGGAAGGAAAGTATGCAACACTTAGACTTCCATCAGGCGAGATGAGAATGGTTCCGATTATCTGTAGAGCAACAGTTGGACAGGTAGGAAATATCGAG
>NC_021018.1:1042690-1043858 GCF_000210595.1 Coprococcus sp. ART55/1
CCTGGTCAAGACGTTCAACAATCTTCCCATCATTCGTTGGCCACACATTTGCCGTTCATGATGGAAGAAAGCACGTACCAGTATATGTAACAGAAGATATGGTAGGACATAAGCTCGGTGAGTTCGTAGTTACCAGAACATACAGAGGTCATGGTAAGGACGAAAAGAAGGGTAGAAGATAATATTAGGAATATTTGAAAGGAGGACTTTTCAAAATGGCTAAAGGACATAGATCCCATGACAAGAGACTCAGAAATGAGAACAAAGATACAAGACCATCAGCTAAGGTTTCATACGCAAGAGTATCAGTAACCAAGGCATGTTTTGTGCTTGACGCTATCAGAGGTAAGGATGTTCAGACAGCACTTGCTATCGTAGAATACAACCCAAGATATGGCTCAAGCGTTATAGAGAAGCTTTTGAAGTCTGCTATTGCTAACGCTGAGAACAACAATGGCATGAAGAAGGAGGACCTTTACGTAGCAGAGTGTTACGCTAACAAGGGACCTACAATGAAGAGAGTTCATCCAAGAGCACAGGGTAGAGCATATAGAATCGAGAAGAGAACAAGCCACATCACAATCGTGCTTGACGAGAAATAGGAGGTAAAATATGGGACAGAAAGTTAATCCTCATGGTTTAAGAGTCGGCATTATCAAAGATTGGGATTCAAACTGGTATGCTGACAAGAGAAATGACGAGTTTGCTAAGAACTTAGCAGAAGATCAGATCCTTAGAAAATACTTAAAGACAACTCTTTACAAGTCAAACATCTCAAAGATCGAGATCGAGAGATCAGCAAAGAATGTAAAGATCGTATTATACACAGCTAAGCCTGGAGTAGTAATCGGAAAGGGTGGAGCCGGAATCGAGAAGATCAAGGCTGACGCTCAGAAGTTAACAGATAAGAAGCTCTTTATCGACGTTAAGGAGATCAAGAAGCCGGATGCTGACGCTCAGCTCGTTGCAGAGAACATCGCAGCACAGCTTGAGAATCGTATCGCATTCAGAAAGGCTATGAAGTCTTGCATGGGTAGAACAATGAAGTCAGGCGCACAGGGTATCAAGTGTGCATGTTCAGGTCGTCTTGGCGGTGCTGATATGGCTAGAACAGAGTTCTACAGCGAGGGAACAATTCCTCTTCAGACACTCCGTGCTGATATCGATT
>NC_021018.1:1044683-1046099 GCF_000210595.1 Coprococcus sp. ART55/1
TAAGGATGGTTCATACATCAAGTTTGACGAGAACGCTGCTGTAATTATAAAAGACGATATGAATCCAAGAGGTACACGTATCTTTGGACCAGTTGCAAGAGAGCTCCGTGATAAGAAATTCATGAAGATCGTATCACTTGCACCTGAAGTATTATAAGGAGGTGTGACTATGGCAACAATGAAGATTAAGAAAGATGATATGGTACAGGTTATCGCTGGTAAGGACAAGGGCAAGAGCGGAAAGGTCGTTTCAGTAGATAAGAAGAATGGTACCGTAGTAGTTGAAGGAATCAACAAAGTATTTAAGCATAGCAAGCCAAGCATGGCTAACCAGCAGGGCGGAATCATCGAGATGGAAGCCCCACTTGACATCTCTAATGTAATGTATCTTTACAAGGGCAAGCCAGTTAGAGTTGGTTTTGAAGGAACTGGTAAGGATAAGGTTCGTGTAGCCAAAGTTGATGGCAAGACAGAGAAGATAGATTAATTGGAAGGAGGTCGTCTTAGGTGAGTAGACTTAAAGAAAAGTATGACGCTGAAATTAAGAGCGCCATGGTTGAGAAATTTGGATATAAGAATGTAATGCAGATACCAAAGCTCGATAAGATCGTTATCAATATGGGCGTTGGTGAAGCTAGAGAGAACGCTAAGGTTCTCGACGCTGCTATCAAGGATCTTGAGACAATCACAGGTCAGAAGGCAGTTGTAACAAGAGCAAAGAAGTCAGTAGCTAACTTCAAGCTGAGAGAGGGAATGCCTATCGGATGTAAGGTAACTCTTCGTGGCGAGAAGATGTATGAGTTCCTTGATCGTCTTGTAAATCTTGCACTCCCACGTGTACGTGACTTCAGAGGTATCAATCCAAACGGATTTGATGGAAGAGGTAACTACGCATTCGGTATTAAGGAGCAGCTTATCTTCCCTGAGATCGAGTACGATAAGGTAGATAAGGTTAGAGGTATGGATATAATTTGCGTAACAACAGCACAGACTGACGAGGAAGCTCGTGAGTTACTTACACTGTTCGGCATGCCTTATAGCAAATAATAAAGGAGGAGATTCGAGAAATGGCTAAGACATCAATGAAAGTTAAGCAGCAGCGCAAGCAGAAGTTCTCAACAAGAGAGTACACACGTTGCAGCATTTGTGGACGTCCACACTCAGTTTTAAAGAAGTATGGAATTTGTAGAATCTGCTTCCGTGAGTTAGCATATAAGGGACAGATTCCTGGCGTTAAGAAATCAAGCTGGTAAGAGTAAGAAGGAGGAAATTTATTATGTCAATGAGCGATCCAATTGCAGATATGCTTACAAGAATTCGTAATGCTAATACAGCAAAGCATGATACAGTAGAAATCCCTGCTTCAAAGATGAAGAAAGCTATTGCCGACATACTTTTATCAGAAGGATATGTTAA
>NC_021018.1:1046599-1055512 GCF_000210595.1 Coprococcus sp. ART55/1
TCAAGGCCTAACGACTTAAAGAAGATGAAATCACTTCACGGACTCACAAGAACACTTATCCACAACATGGTAGTAGGTGTTACAGAGGGTTACAAGAAGGAGCTTGAGGTTAACGGTGTAGGTTACAGAGCTCAGAAGCAGGGTAATAAGCTTGTTCTTGCTCTTGGTTATTCACACCCAGTTGAGATGGTTGATCCAGATGGTATCGAAACATCAGTTGATGGAAACAAGATCATAGTAAGCGGAATCAGCAAGGAAAAGGTTGGTCAGTACGCTGCTGAGATCAGAGAGAAGAGAGCACCAGAGCCATACAAGGGCAAGGGTATCAAGTATGTGGATGAGACTATCAGACGTAAAGTTGGTAAGACTGGTAAGAAATAATAAAGGAGTGAGATAAGATGATTAATAAAGAATCAAGAAGCGCAATTCGTGTAAAGAAGCATATGCGTGTTCGTAATCGTTTAGCTGGAACAACAGAGAGACCACGTTTAGCTGTATTCAGAAGTAATAATCATATGTACGCTCAGATTATTGATGATTCAGTTGGTAAGACATTAGTAGCAGCATCTACAACAGAGAAGGCTATTAAGGATGAGCTTGAGAAGACAAATGATGTTGATGCAGCAGCTTACGTTGGTAAGGTTATTGCTGAGAGAGCACTTGAGAAGGGTATCAAGACTGTTATCTATGATAGAGGCGGTTTCGTATACCACGGTAAGGTTCAGGCATTAGCAGATGCAGCGAGAGAAGCTGGTCTGGAATTCTAGTAAGGAGGAAGAACAACGTATGAAGCGTGAAATAATTGATGCAAGTAAGTTAGAGTTAGAAGATAAAGTTGTTGCCATCAAGCGTGTAACAAAGGTTGTTAAGGGTGGACGTAATTCTAGAGTTGCAGCTCTCGTAGTTGTTGGTGATAGAAATGGCCACGTTGGCGTTGGTGTTGGCAAGGCAGTTGAGACTCCAGAAGCTATCCGTAAGGGTAAGGAGGATGCTGCAAAGCATTTAGTTACAGTTCCTGTAAATGAAGTTGGTAGTATCCCTTACGACTGGAATGGACAGTTCGGCAGTGCTTCAGTTCTTCTGAAGACAGCTCCAGAAGGTACTGGTATCATCGCTGGTGGTCCTGCTCGTAGCGTACTTGAGCTTGCAGGATATAAGAACATCCGTACAAAGTCCTTAGGATCAAACAACAAGCAGAACGTAGTTCTTGCAACAATCAAGGGCCTTACAGAGATCAAGAACCCAGAGGATATCGCAAGACTTCGTGGAAAATCTGTTGATGAGATACTTAACTAAGGAGGTATTAGAAGATGGCAGATAAGTTAAAGGTAACTTTGGTAAAGTCCCCTATCGGTGCTGTACCAAAGCATAGAAAGACAGTAGAGGCTCTTGGACTTAAGAAGGTTAATAAGTCAGTAGAGCTCCCAAATAACGCTTCAACACTTGGAATGGTTAAGCAGGTAAGTTATATGGTAAAGGTTGAGGAAGTATAAGAGAAGGAGGATACGCAGATCATGGATTTATCTACATTAAAGCCGGCTGAAGGCTCAAAGCACAGTGCTAATTTCCGTGTAGGCCGTGGACATGGTTCAGGAAATGGCAAGACTGCAGGTAAGGGACATAAGGGTCAGAAGGCACGTTCTGGATCACCTAGACCAGGTTTCGAAGGTGGACAGATGCCATTATATAGACGTCTTCCTAAGAGAGGCTTTAATTGCATCAATCACAAAGAGATCGTTGCAATCAATGTATCAGCTCTTGAGAGATTCGAGGATGGCTCAGACGTAACTGTTGAGACATTAGTAGAGGCAGGTATCATTAAGAATCCTCGTGATGGAGTTAAGATTCTTGGAAATGGAGAGTTAACTAAAAAGCTCAATGTTAAGGCTAATGCTTTTTCAAAGTCAGCAGCTGAGAAAATTGAAGCTCTTGGCGGAAAAGCAGAGGTGATGTAATATGTTCAAAACCTTAATCAATGCATTTAAGGTACAGGATATACGAAGAAGACTTTTATATACGTTCTTCATTCTCGTGGTAGTCAGACTTGGTAGTCTGATTACCGTTCCGGGAATAAGTGCGGATGCAATAAGAGAGTACATGCAGAATGCACTCGGTGATTCACTGAACATCTTCAGTTCATTCACCGGAGGATCGTTCGAGCAGATGTCGATCTTTGCATTGTCGGTAACACCTTACATTACAGCTTCCATCATCATACAGCTTCTCACCATTGCTATACCGGCTTTGGAAGAACTGCAGAAAGACGGAGAAGATGGTAGAAAGAAGATCACCGCTATCACAAGATATATGACAGTAGGTCTTGCTATTCTTGAGAGTGCTGGTCTTGTAGTAGGATTTGGAAACAAGGGAGTCATTGAGAATTATAACTTCTGGACAGTGTTCTGCATCGTAGTCATTCTTACAGCAGGAAGTGCTATAGTAATGTGGCTTGGTGAGAGAGCAACAGAGAAGGGGGTTGGAAATGGTATATCAGTAATCCTTCTGATAAACATCGTTTCAACAATGCCAAATGACTTCAAGAATTTATACACACAGTTCATGAAGGGCAGAGACTTTGTAAGATTTACACTTGTAGGACTCATTATCCTTGCAGTTGTAGTTCTTACAGTAGTATTTGTATGTGCACTTCAGGGCGCAGAGAGAAAAATTCCTGTACAGTATGCCAAGACAGTAAGAGGAAGAAAGACGATGGGCGGACAGTCCTCTCATATCCCACTTAAGGTCAATACTGCAGGTGTTATTCCGGTCATCTTTGCATCATCCATACTGTCTGTTCCACAGATCGTAGTGAATCTGTTCAACATCAAGACATCTGGTGTAGGAGCAAAGATAATCCAGGGTATGAGTCAGGGCTACTGGTTTAACAGATCTTATCCTTGGGCATCGATCGGTTTGATCGTATATATTTTACTTGTGTTCTTCTTCGCATATTTCTACACAGCGATCACATTCAATCCAATGGAGATTGCCAACAATATGAAGAAGAGTGGCGGTTTTGTCCCTGGTATAAGACCTGGACAGTCAACACAGGATTACCTTAATAAGATTTTAAACTACATCATATTTATAGGTGCTGTAGGACTTATCATAGTAGCATGTATACCAATGTTCTTCAGTGGTTTCTTTGGAGCAAATGTTTCATTTGGAGGAACATCACTTATCATCGTTGTAGGTGTTGTTATAGAGACAATTAAGAATATTGAGTCACGTATGCTGGTAAGGAACTATCAGGGATTCCTTTTAGACTAAAATATGACGTGGCAATAAACACGAATGGGAGTGTGCCGTATAGTACACTTCCTATTCGTGTATTATAGAGAGAATAGTATTTGATAAGAATGGGAAACGTTCAAAAAAATGGAGGTTGAATATATGAAGATAATCATGTTAGGCGCACCGGGCGCAGGCAAGGGAACACAGGCAAAGATGATCGCTGCAAAGTACGGCGTACCACATATCTCAACAGGAGATATATTCAGAGCGAACATAAAGAACGGCACAGAGCTTGGTGCAAAGGCAAAGGAGTACATGGATAAGGGACTTCTTGTACCAGATGAGCTCGTTGTCGACTTGGTAATAGATAGATTCAAGGCTGATGACTGTGCAAAGGGATATATCCTTGACGGATTCCCAAGAACTATCCCACAGGCAGAGGCACTTGACAAGGCACTCTCAGCAATCGGCGATTCAGTTGATTACGCTATCAATGTTGAGGTACCTGATGAGAATATCATCGAGAGAATGTCAGGCAGACGTGCATGTGTAGGTTGTGGAGCAACATACCATATCGTATACAACCCAACAAAAGTTGAGGGCAAGTGTGATGCATGTGGATCTGATCTCATCCTTAGAGACGATGATAAGCCAGAGACAGTAGAGAAGAGACTTAATGTATATCATGAGCAGACACAGCCTCTCATCGATTACTACAAGGCAAAGGGCATCCTGAAAGAGGTTGACGGAACCGTAGATATGAAGGATGTATTCGCTGCTATCACTGATATATTAGGTGAGTAAATATGAAGGGTATTTCCATAAAATCCCAGGAAGAGATTGAGCTTATGAGAGAGGCTGGAAGAATTCTGGCGATAACTCATGAGGAGATGAGAAAAGCATTGAAGCCGGGAATGACCACATATGATATAGATAAGCTCGGTGAAGAGGTTATCAGAAGTTATCACTGTGAACCATCATTTCTGAACTATCAGGGATATCCGGCGTCGGTGTGTGTATCTGTAAATGATGAGGTGGTACACGGAATTCCATCAAAGAACAGAGTGCTTCAGGATGGAGATATAGTAAGTCTTGATGCCGGTGTTATCTATAAGGGTTACCATTCAGACTCAGCCAGAACATATGGAGTTGGCGAGATATCTGATATGGCAAAGTATCTCATAGAGGCAACGAAGCAAAGCTTCTTTGAAGGACTGTCAGCGGCCCGTGCGGGAAATCATGTGCGGGATATAGGAATAGCGGTCGAGTCCTATGCCGATGAGTGTGGACTTGGAGTTGTTGTCGATCTGGTGGGACATGGAGTTGGAAAAAATCTTCATGAAGAGCCGGAGGTCCCAAACTTCGCAACAAGAAGAAGAGGACCGAAGCTGAAAGCAGGAATGACGATAGCGATAGAACCGATGATCACACTTGGCGATTACGAAGTGAAGTGGATGCCGGATGGATGGACGGTCGTCACCGCAGACAAATCACTGGCGGCACATTATGAGAATACAATACTTATAACAGATGGAGAGCCTGAGATACTTTCAAGGGCCGATGGAATTGAGCTGTAGATGTGATATCATATGTCGTCGTTCGTAAGCACGATGACATATTCATTATATCATGGAGAACTCATAAGTTGATTTATATATATAGGAGGATTTTTGAAAATGTCAAAAGCAGATGTAATTGAAGTAGAAGGAACAGTAGTTGAGAAACTTCCAAATGCCATGTTTCAGGTAGAACTTGAGAATGGACACAAGGTTCTTGCTCATATAAGTGGAAAGCTGAGAATGAATTATATAAAGATTCTTCCTGGCGACAAAGTTACAATAGAGTTATCACCATACGATCTTACCAAGGGAAGAATCGTTTGGAGAGATAAATAATAAAAAAATGAATTTCCCTATTGCATTTTATCAATGAAAATGATAGAATGCTAATTCGTAGCGGACTTTTTTTGAAAGGAGAGTTTCTAATGAAGGTTAGAGCATCAGTAAAACCTATCTGCGATAAGTGCAAAGTTATCAAGAGAAAGGGAATCGTTAGAGTTATCTGCGAGAATCCAAAGCACAAGCAGCGTCAGGGTTAATCAAAAAAGGAAAAGAAGTATATGGATGATAGCCCATCCGGAAGTATACTTATTTTCGTGCGTCAGTACATATATCTAATGTACTGTATTATTTAAAAGCGGCTGTGGCATACGTAGATATGCCAATACAATTATAGAAATATACAACTTAGTTGAAGTTTGCGGTGTATGCATTTCACCCCATAGCGTGTGCTATGGGATACATTTGTGGATTCAGCTTAAAAGAAGATTTTACGGAGGTTATTATAATGGCTCGTATTTCAGGTGTTGATTTACCAAGAGAGAAACGTGTTGAAATTGGTCTTACTTATATCTATGGTATCGGACTTCCTTCATCACAGCGTATTCTTAAGGAAGCAAACGTTAATCCTGATACACGTTGCGCAGATCTGACTGACGATGAGGTTAGAAGACTCAGCGAGGTTATCAAGGCAACTCAGGTAGTAGAGGGAGATTTACGTAGAGAGATAGGCTTCAATATTAAGCGTTTACAGGAGATTGCTTGCTATCGTGGTAAGCGTCATAGACAGGGACTTCCTGTTCGTGGACAGAAGACTAAGACTAACGCTAGAACTCGTAAGGGTCCTAAGAAGACTGTTGCTAATAAGAAGAAGTAATATTTATAGAATATATTTGTAAAAAACCATAGGAGGTTTAGGCTAATGGCTAAGCAGGCAACTAAAAAAGTGGCTAAGAAGCGTGTCAGAAAGAGCGTACAGCACGGACAGGCTCATATTCAGTCATCTTTCAATAATACAATTGTTACATTAACAGACGCTGAAGGCAATGCGCTTTCATGGGCAAGCGCTGGTGGATTAGGATTTAAGGGTTCTAAGAAGTCAACTCCATATGCTGCTCAGATGGCTGCAGAGACAGCCGCAAAGGCTGCTGCACCTTACGGACTCAAGACAATCGACGTATTTGTCAAGGGACCAGGTTCAGGAAGAGAGGCTGCAATTCGTGCACTCTCAGCATGTGGTATAGATGTAGTTAGTATCAAGGATGTTACTCCGGTTCCACATAACGGATGTCGTCCACCAAAGAGAAGAAGAGTTTAATTAGAGGAGGTACAAACAAGATGGCAGTAGATAGAACCCCAGTTCTTAAGAGATGCAGATCTTTAGGCATGGAGCCAATGTATCTCGGAATAGACAAGAAGTCAAACAGAAGACCAAACAGATCAAATAGAAAGCAGAGCGAGTATGGACTTCAGCTCCGCGAGAAGCAGAAGGCTAAGTTCATTTATGGTGTACTTGAGAAGCCTTTCCGTAACCTTTATGCAAAGGCTGAGCAGCAGAAGGGATTAACAGGTCCTAACCTCATGACATTACTTGAGCTTAGACTTGACAACATCATCTTCAGATTAGGCTTTGCAAGAACAAGAAGAGAGGCTAGACAGATCGTAGATCACAAGCACGTACTTGTAAATGGCAAGTGTGTAAACATCCCTTCATACTCAGTTAAGCCAGGCGATAAGATCGAGATCAGAGAGAAGAGCAAGTCTCTTCAGAGATACAAGGATATCATGGCTGCAACAGAGGGTGTTCTCGTACCAGGTTGGTTAACAGCAGACAGAGATAACCTCGCAGGTGAAGTTGTAGAGAAGCCAAGCAGAGAGCAGATCGATGTTCCTGTAAATGAGACTCTCATCGTCGAGTTATATTCTAAGTAAGATTTGTTCTTTATTTATACATTTTGTAACTTGGAGTGTAGCATTTTAAAACCCGTAAAGGAGGGGCTTAGATGTTTGAGTTTGAAAAACCAAAAATCGAGATCGTTGAGACTTCAGATGACAACAAATATGGCAAGTTTGTAATCGAGCCTTTAGAGAGAGGTTACGGTATAACACTTGGTAACTCACTTAGAAGAATAATGCTTTCTTCATTACCAGGTACCGCTGTAAGCCACGTTAAGATAAAGGGTGTTTTACACGAGTTCAGCTCAATACCAGGTGTAAAAGAGGATGTTACTGAGATAATAATGAACATCAAGAATGTCGTTATCAAGAATAACTCAGATACATTTGAGCCAAAGCAGGCATACATCGATGTTGTTGGTGAGCGCGTTGTTAAGGCAGGAGATATCAAGGTTGACGGAGATATAGAGATCGTAAATCCTGATCTTGTAATCGCAAACCTTAGTGGTCCGGACGCAAAGCTTGAGATGGAGCTTACAATTGTCAACGGACGTGGATATGTAAGCCTTGACAAGAACAAGGAAGCAGATGCACCAATTGATGTCATCGCTATTGACTCAATCTTCACCCCTGTTGAAAGAGTAAACCTTACAGTTCAGAATACACGTGTTGGTCAGGTTACTGACTATGATAAGTTAACTCTTGATGTATATACAAACGGAGCTCTTGCTCCAGATGAGGCAGTAAGTCTTGCTGCAAATCTTCTGGTAGAGCACTTGAAGCTGTTCGTAGATTTATCAGAGAACGCACGTCTTGTAGATGTTATGGTTGAGAGCACAACAGACGAGAAGGAAAAGGTTCTTGAGATGAATATCGATGAGCTCGAGTTATCAGTTCGTTCATACAACTGTTTGAAGAGAGCTGGCATCAACACAGTTCAGGAACTTATAAACAAGACACCAGAGGATATGATGAAGGTTCGTAACCTTGGTCGTAAGTCACTGGATGAAGTATTAGCTAAGCTTAAGGAGTTAGGCTTATCACTTAATCAGAACGAGGACTAATAGCAGTTCCCGTATACCACTCAAGCTGAATAATAGTAAGCACAGTGAAGACCCGCAAAGGGTATAGGAGGATAATTAAAATGGCAAAGTATAGAAAGCTTGGAAAAGCAAGCGCACAGAGAAACGCATTACTTCGTAACCAGGTAACTCAGTTACTGTATCATGGAAAGATCAAGACAACAGAGGCAAGAGCTAAGGAAGTTGTTAAGATCGCAGAGAAGCTCATCACTTTAGCAGTTGCTGAGAAGGACAACTACGATGAGGTTACAGTTCAGGCTAAGGTTGCTAAGAAGGATAAAGATGGCAAGAGAATCAAGGAAGTTGTAGACGGTAAGAAGGTTACAGTATACGACACAGTTGAGAAGACAGTTAAGAAGGATCAGCCTTCAAGACTTCATGCCAGAAGAGAGATGCTCAAGGTTTTATATCCAGTTGTTGAAGTTCCTACAGATGCTGCTGGTAAGAAGGCCGGTACTAAGAAGATCGACTTAACACAGAAGTTATTCGATGAGTATGGTACAAAGTACGCAGGACGTAAGGGTGGTTACACAAGAATCATCAAGATCGGTCAGCGTAAGGGTGATCAGGCTCTTGAGGTTATTCTCGAGTTAGTATAATCGATTGATATTATACAGATAAATAAACAGGGCTGCAGTACATAGACGTATTAGTTTACGTTCGTGTACGGCGGCCCTGTTTTTTAATAAAATTTAGTGAAATATAGAGATTTCATTGATATAGATTGGAAAGATTATGAGCTTCATAAATGTAAAAGGACTATCTCATAAATTTAATATAAAGGACAAAGACGGCAATAAGATAGGGGAGAACTGGGCAATAAAGGATGTAGATTTTCTTGCCGACAAGGGGGAGATAATCGC
>NC_021018.1:1056034-1059086 GCF_000210595.1 Coprococcus sp. ART55/1
GGCGTCTCCAGCGAAGATATATGGAAGAAGATAGATGAGATGCTGGAGCTCACAGGGCTCACAGCCTATAAGTATGCCAATACGTCAAGAATAAGCGGTGGACCAGAAACAGCGGCTTGCAATCGCATCGTCCATGGCGATGACTCCGGATTGTATAGTGCTAGACGAGGCGACATCCATGCTTGACCCGCAGGGAGCAAAGGATATGCTGGAGCTTGTGCAGAGATTGAACAAAGAAAAGAAAATAACCGTAATAATGGTGACTCACAGGATAGCTGAGGCACTTATGGCGGATAAAGTATACATATTGGATAATAGCAGGATCGTGGCAGAGGGTACACCTGGAGATGTATTCACAGATGTTGACCGGCTTAAGAGCTATGGACTGGAGATACCGGTTGATATGAAGCGAAGGGCCGGAATACCGATCGATATCTGCTATAAATATAAGAACAGGCATATGGATATAAGCAGCGATATGAACAATGCGCAGAGTAATCATGCTGAGGATGAGAAGACTGCAGATAATTCAGAAAAATGTATAGTTGAGCTTCAGAATGTATCGTATTCGTATGTGAATGGAAATGAGTCATTTCAGGCGCTTTCTGATATAAACATCAAGATATATGAAGGACAGGTTGTAGCTGTAATAGGGCAGACTGGCTCGGGAAAGAGTACGCTGCTTCAAATGATAAATAAGCTGATAGTTCCACAGAGTGGCAAGGTATATCTGTATGATACGGATGTGCAGAGTGTAAGAAATATCAAGGATATCCGCAGGAGGATAGGGTATGTATTTCAGTTCCCTGAGGCCCAGTTGTTTGAGAATACGGTGCTCAAGGATGTAATGTATGGCCCGATAAACTTTGGAATGTCAAAGAGAGAGGCTGAGGATGCTGCCAGAAAGGCGCTTGAGTTGGTGGGAGTACCGGAGAAATATGCGGAGTATTCTCCATTCGAATTGTCCGGTGGTTTGAAAAAGAGGGTGGCAATAGCGGGAATACTGGCATATGAGCCAGACGTATTGATCCTTGATGAGCCTGCATGTGGGCTTGACGGAGAGAGCCGGGAGCAGTTATGGAATCTCGTCAGAAAGCTCAACAGAGAGAAAAATGTGACGATCATACTGGTATCCCACGACATGGAGGATGTGTATGAGATGTCAGAGAGGATTCTTCTTATGGAGCATGGAAGGATAGTGTATGATGGAGGGACAGGTGAGTTTTTTGAGGACAGGAGCTTACTTGAGCGGTACGGTATAGATGTTTCCGGGTGCCCGGAATAGGAGATTTACTATGATACGAGATATTACAATAGGACAATATTACAGTGGCAATTCTGTGATACATAGAATGGATCCGAGAACAAAGCTTGCAATAACATTTCTATATGCCATATCGCTGTTTCTTTGCAAGGACTGGATCATGATACTTGCCGCAACGGCATTCCTCTGTATATATGTGGCGGTGAGCAGGGTGCCGATAACATACATTTGCAGGGGACTGAAGGTCATATGGATGTTTATTCTGTTTACAGCAATATTCAGCGTGTTCAACGGGGACGGACGGGTACTTTGGAGCTGGCACAGACTTCGCATAACAGATAACAGTGTGATGACTACGGTGCTTGTGGTTATACGCCTTGTATACCTCATAATAGGCTCATCTGTCATGACGTACACTACAAGACCGATGAATCTGGCAAATGGACTGGAGAGCAGTCTGGGATTCTTGAAGAAAATAAAGGTTCCGGTGTCTGATATGGCCATGATGCTTATGATCGCATTGCGATTTATCCCGATATTTATGGAGGAGCTGGATAAGATCATGAAGGCACAGCTTTCCAGAGGTGCGGACTTCGAGAGTGGCAATATATTCAAGAGGATAAAGAGTTATGTACCTGTATTTGTACCATTATTTGTATCGGCGATAAGGAGGGCCACAGATCTTGCCCAGGCCATGGATGCCAGATGTTTTGACGGCAGCGAAGGCAGGAGCCGCATGAATCCGTTAAAATACAGTGGAACAGACTATGTAAGTTATGCTATAGTGTTGGTGTATCTGGGATGCATGATAGTATACAGATGTGTGATGTAGGAAATCCTGCAATCTTATTTCGGGATACATGCGCACTTCGGGATCAAAAGTCGTTTGTATATAGATTTGTTTTAAATATTACAGAGTCAATGACGATCGGGCTTGATTAAGAATTGGAGCGTAATTCAGATACATCGATAATATAGAAAAGGATGCGGATGTGTCAGATACATCCCTAGTATGAATATGAAGAGAGTAAAATTGATCGTAGCCTACGATGGAACAAATTATTGTGGATGGCAGGTTCAGATAAATGGAATAACGGTTGAGGAAGTCCTGAATAAGACACTCAGCGAGCTTTGTCATGAGGATATAAAGGTTATAGGAGCCAGCAGAACGGATTCCGGTGTACATGCACTGGGAAATGTGGCGGTGTTCGATACAGAATCAGGAATACCTGGAGAGAAGTTTTCATTTGCGCTTAATCAGCGGCTTCCGGAAGACATAAGGATACAGGAGTCATGCCAGGTGGCTGACGATTTTCATCCGAGATACTGTGACACGATCAAGACATATGAATACAAGATATTAAACAGAAGATTTGATATGCCGACGGAGCGTCTTTACTCGACATTCGTCTATTATCCACTTGATATAGACAAGATGAAGCGGGCTGCGGCAGTGCTGGTTGGGGAGCATGATTTCAAGAGCTTCTGTTCATCAAGGTCTCAGGTGGAGAATACAGTCCGTACAATAACAGATATAACCATAGACAAGGCGGGCGACATGATACATATAAGGATCAGTGGCAATGGTTTCCTGTACAATATGGTCCGCATCATAGTGGGAACTTTGATGAAGATAGGTCTTGGAATCTGGCCGGAGGACTGTATGGAGTCAATACTTGAGGCTAAGGATAGGACGAAAGCTGGTCCGAAAGCCGAGGCCAAGGGGCTTACTCTTGTGGAGATAAAATATCTGTAGACGTATAATATTTGCCAGAATAAGATAAAATT
>NC_021018.1:1059364-1067645 GCF_000210595.1 Coprococcus sp. ART55/1
CAAAACAGTGAAAAATAAATGAAAAACATTGTCTGAAATGCACAAAAAATAATGAAAATAAGAGCCAATCATGTTATAATTACATTGAAATGCTGCTACATGACGGATATGTCAGGAATTGTTTCGAAGTGTTCGGAATATTTCAAGGTGTTTCAGTGAAGATAACATGATTGTTTTTTTAATTTTGATTTTAGGAGGGCAAACAATGGCAAGATTTACGTTACCAAGAGATTTATATCACGGAAAAGGTGCTTTGGAGGCACTCAAGACATTCAAGGGTAAGAGAGCTATGGTCTGTGTCGGAGGCGGATCCATGAAGAGATTTGGATTCCTTGACAGGGCGGTTCAGTACCTTGAGGAAGCTGGAATGGAAGTTAAGTTATTTGAGGGAATTGAGCCAGATCCTTCGGTTGAGACAGTTATGAAGGGCGCAGCAGCCATGCTTGAATTTGAGCCAGACTGGATAGTGGCCATCGGCGGTGGTTCACCTATAGATGCAGCAAAGGCTATGTGGATAAAGTATGAGTATCCTGATGCGACATTTGAGGATATGTGTAAGGTATTTGGAATACCTGAACTTAGAAAGAAAGCTCATTTCTGCGCTATTTCTTCAACATCAGGAACTGCAACAGAGGTTACCGCGTTCTCGATCATCACAGATTATGAGAAGGGAATCAAGTATCCGATAGCTGATTTTGAGATTACACCTGATGTTGCGATCGTAGATCCTGAGCTGGCAGAGACCATGCCTCAGAAGCTGGTTGCTCACACAGGTATGGATGCCATGACACATGCAATCGAGGCTTATGTATCGACAGCAAACTGCGATTTCACAGATCCACTGGCACTTCATGCCATCAAGATGATCCAGAATGATCTGGTTGGATCATATAACGGAGACATGGAGAAGCGAGACGCAATGCACAATGCACAGTGTCTTGCAGGTATGGCATTCTCCAATGCGCTTCTCGGAATAGTTCATTCGATGGCTCACAAGACCGGAGCAGCATTTGCTGACTATGGCGCACATATCATCCACGGAGCAGCAAATGCAATGTATCTGCCAAAGGTTATAGCTTTCAATGCAAAGGATGAGACCGCAAAGGTTCGTTACGGAGAGATAGCGGACTTCATGGGACTTGGCGGTGAGACACTCGACGAGAAGGTAGACCTTCTTATTGCGTATCTGCGCAAGATGAATGACGAGCTGAACATTCCTCATTGTATCAAGAATTACGGATCTGACAGCTATCCATGTGAGCAGGGCTTTGTTCCGGAGGACGTATTCCTTGAGAGACTTCCTGAGATCGCTGCAAATGCGATACTTGATGCATGTACAGGCTCCAACCCAAGACAGCCAAGCCAGGAGGAGATGGAGAAGCTGCTGAAGTGCTGCTACTATGACACAGAGGTGGATTTCTAAATAAAAGATAGTATTTACAGACAGAAGAATGAATGATAATATGGTATCCGGCGGTGCACATGTATCGCCGGATATTTTTGTTGAAAAAATAGTTGACAACAAAATGTAATTATAATATACTTGCAAAGTATGCGAAGTTTATAAGTGTGTTTCGAACCAATGCCCCGGTAAGGAATGTGCTGAATATACATTAGTAAAGAAGATTATAAAAGAATAATTTAGGAGGTACCACGATGAAGAGCTTTATGGCAAGCCCATCAACAATAGAGAGAAAGTGGTATGTAGTTGACGCTACAGGACATACTTTAGGTCGTCTTGCATCAGAGATCGCAAGCATTTTAAGAGGAAAGAACAAGCCAACATATACACCACACATTGATACAGGTGATTATGTAATAGTAGTAAACGCTGACAAGATCCAGGTAACTGGTAAGAAGTTAGATCAGAAGGTATACTACAACCACTCAGATTATGTAGGTGGTATGAAAGAGACAACTCTTCGTGAGAAGATGGCTAAGAAGCCAGAGGATGTTATCTACCTTGCAGTTAAGGGAATGCTTCCAAAGGGACCACTTGGCAGAGAGATGATCACAAAGCTTCACGTATACGCTGGTGCAGATCACAAGCATCAGGCACAGAAGCCAGAAGTATTAGAGATTAAGTACTAAGAAGGAGGAGATTAACAGATGGCTAAGACAACAAAGTTCTATGGAACAGGAAGAAGAAAAAGCAGTATCGCCAGAGTTTACATCACTCCAGGTACTGGTAAGATCGTTATAAACAAGAAGGATATGGATGAGTACTTTGGCCTTGATACACTCAAGGTTATCGTAAAGCAGCCACTCGTTGCTACAGGCACAGAGGGTAAGTATGATGTACTCGTTAACGTATGTGGTGGTGGTTTCACAGGTCAGGCTGGAGCTATCAGACATGGTATTTCAAGAGCACTCCTTGAGGTTGATGCTGAGTACAGACCAATCCTTAAGAAGGCTGGATACCTTACAAGAGATCCAAGAATGAAGGAGAGAAAGAAGTACGGTCTCAAGGCCGCTCGTCGTGCTCCACAGTTCTCAAAGAGATAATTATATATCATTTCAGATATATCAAGAACCCGCAGAAGTCCAACGCTTTTGTGGGTTCTTTTTTTCAGAACTTTTGAGATTCAGATTAGGAGGAACAAAAGATATGGTGACATTATTGTCGAAGTTGTGGATCAAATCAGATAATTATAAGGATAGCAAGGTGAGGGAGAAATATGGTGTTCTTTGCGGAGCTGTTGGTATATTTTTGAATGTATTATTGTTCCTGGGAAAATTCTTTGCTGGATTACTTTCGGGGGCTATCTCGATCACGGCGGATGCGTTCAACAATTTATCAGATGCAGGAAGCTCGTTGATATCTATGATAGGCTTTAAGTTATCTGGCAGAAAACCGGACCCGGATCATCCGTTTGGACATGGAAGAATAGAGTATATATCAGGCTTATTTGTAGCAGTCATGATCATATTGATGGCCTACGAGCTTATTAAAGATTCAATCGGAAAGATCCTACATCCGGAACTTCCCAAATTCAGCAGTCTAGTTGCCGTTATACTCGTTGTTTCAATTGGAGTAAAGATATATATGTATTTCTACAACAGGAGTATAGGCAGAAAGATAGAGAGTGCGACCATGATAGCGACGGCAAAAGACAGTTTATCTGATACATTTTCCACAATGGTTGTTCTTGCATCTGCACTTGCTGCTCATTTCTGGAAAATACCTATAGATGGATATTGCGGGTTATTGGTGGGCGTAATGATACTCATAGCTGGCATCACTGCAATGAAGGATACGGTCAGCCCCTTGCTTGGTCAGGCACCGGAACCAGAGCTTGTGGACGAGATCGAGAAGATCGTGAGGTGTGATAAAAGGATCCTTGGTATTCATGATCTTGTGGTCCATGATTATGGACCTGGCAGACTTATGGTCAGCTTGCACGCAGAAGTTCCTTATAAGGAAGATATTCTTGAACTGCATGATCTGATCGATCAGATAGAATTCTCTCTCAGAAAAGAACTAAATTGTGAGCCTGTCATTCACATGGACCCGATAGTAGATGACGATGAGGAGACAAATGCTGCGAAAGCGCGGATCACTGAAATTATAGAATCACTTAATAAGGATAGCAGAAAAAATGAAAATGTTCAGTTTCACGACTTTAGAATGGTAAAGGGTTCAACACATTCCAATTTGATTTTTGATGTGGTTTTGCCACATGGATATCAAATGTCGGAAGAACAGATAATAGCCTATATCAAGGAAAAAGTTAGTGAGTACAATAAAAATTACTATTGTGTGATACATATTGACAGAGCGTATGTAAAATAATTCCAGATGGTGAGCATCCTGACCACAGAAGAGTAAGATCTTCTGTGGTTATTATTATTACATAATATATTTACATGTTTTTTCATAATCTTAGATTTGACTTTACCATGATAAACTGTTACTATGTTACCGTGTTGTGCCCTAATAGGGCTGTATATCATGCAGATGCCCAGTGTAGTGTGTTTCATGCATCTGCCAAGTATATTTAAGTATATTTCAGGAGGAAAAAAGTATGAAAAAGTTATTATCACTGCTCTTAGTGGCAGCAATGGGACTTTCACTGGTTGGATGTGGCGGATCTGATAACGGATCTAAGAGTGAGTCAAAGAGTGATCTGGAGTATGTAAAGGATAAGGGAACTCTCGTTGTCGGCGTTACAGACTTCGCACCGATGGATTACAAGGATGAGTCAGGCAACTGGATCGGATTTGACGCGGATATGGCATCAGCATTTGCAGAGAGCCTTGGGGTAAAGGCAGAGTTCGTAGAGATAGATTGGGACAACAAGATCATGGAGCTTGACGGCAAGACCATCGACTGTGTATGGAATGGTATGACACTTACAGATGAGGTTACAAGCTCAATGGCATGTTCAGATGCATACTGCAACAATGCTCAGGTAGTTATCGTGCCAAATGATAAGGCAGACAAGTATCAGACAGTAGACAGCATCAAGGAGCTTACATTTGCTGTAGAGGCAGGAAGCGCAGGCGAGGATCAGGCCAAGGCGCTTGGACTCAACTATACAGCTGTAAAGGCACAGGCAGATGCACTCATGGAGGTTGCAGCTGGAACATCGGATGCAGCGATCATTGATTCACTCATGGCAGCAGCTATGGTTGGTGAGGGAACAGGTTATGACAAGCTCACATATACCGTAGGTCTCAACAGCGAGGAGTATGGCGTTGGCTTCAGAAAGGACTCAGATCTTGTAGCTGAGCTCAACAAGTTCTTTGCAGACAGTAAGGCTGACGGTTCAATGGAGAAGTGTGCTGAGACATATAAGGTACAGGCTGCACTTGCAAAGTAATAGATAAGATATAATTAGTATTTTTACCATCACTTAGAGAGAAAAATTATTATGGATTTGTTTTTTGAACAGCTCCCGGTCGTACTTGGAGCTCTTAATACAGGATTTATACAGACATTAAAATTGTTCTTCGTGACATTGCTCGGTGCATTTCCACTTGGACTTCTCATAGCACTCGGTTCCATGTCAAAGTTTAAACCGCTCAGCTATCTTATGAAGTTCATTGTATGGATAGTGAGAGGTACACCACTTATGATACAGCTGCTCATCATATATTATTTCCCGGGACTTGTATTCCACAACCCGGTATGGGGCGGCGGCGAAGGCGGAAGATTTGTAGCGGCATCGGTGTCATTCATAGTGAACTATGCCTGCTATTTCTCAGAGATTTACCGTGGAGGTATTCAGGGTATTCCTGTAGGACAGGAGGAGGCCGGACTTGTACTTGGCATGACTCCAAAGCAGATATTCTTCAAGGTCAAGCTTTTGCAGATGATAAAGAAGATAGTTCCGGCGATGTCCAACGAGATCATAACTCTGGTCAAGGATACGTCCCTTGCCCGTATCATCGCACTTCAGGAGATAATCTGGGCAGGACAGGCATTCATGAAGGGTTCACAGGGAATCTCTGGTGCGATATGGCCACTCTTCTTCTGCGCATTCTACTATCTGATATGGAATGGCGTACTCACAGTTTTACTTGGCAAATTAGAGAAGAAACTTGATTTTTTTAGATAGGAGGAGCCGCAATGAACGCAGTTCATACTCGGAATCGGCTCCGACGACCTGCCCCGCTGCGGAGCAGAGGGGCGATACATATTAGATAGGAGGAGCCGCAATGAACGCAGTTCATACTCGGAATCGGCTCCGACGACCTGCCCCGCTGCGGAGCAGAGGGGCGATACATATTAAATAGGAGGAGCCGCAAATGGCTATATTAGAGGTTGAACATATAAAAAAGAAGTTTGGCAAGACAGATGTGCTCAAGGATATAAGCTTTTCTCTGGAGCAGGGCGAGGTCCTTTCTATCATAGGATCATCAGGAAGTGGAAAGACAACACTTCTTCGCTGTCTGAACTTTCTGGAGATGCCGGACAATGGAGTTATCCGTGTAAATGATGAAATCCTGCTTGACACTGACAAGCCGGAGACACTCAAGGAGTCGGAGGTGCGCAAGAAGAGACTGCATTTTGGACTTGTGTTCCAGTCATTTAATCTCTTTCCACAGTACACTGCGCTTCAGAACGTAATGCTTGCAAGAGAGCTTCTTGCAAAGGAGAGACCGGATTTCAAAGTAAATAAGAAGAATATACTCGACGAGATAAGAGTCCAGGCAGAGGAACTTCTACGCCAGATGGGACTTGAGGACAGAATGAACAACTATCCTCACCAGCTTTCCGGAGGACAGTGTCAGCGAGTTGCCATAGCAAGGGCGCTTGCGTTGCAGCCGGACATCCTGTGTTTCGATGAGCCTACATCGGCTCTTGATCCGGAGCTCACAGGAGAGGTACTTAAGGTTCTCAGAAACCTTGCAGACAAAAAGACAACCATGATAATTGTTACCCATGAGATGGCATTTGCAAAGGATGTTGCAAGTCAGGTCATATTCATGGATGATGGATATATACTTGAGCAGGGAAGACCTGACCAGGTATTTGACAATCCGAAGATGGAGAGGACAAAACAATTTCTTTCATCATATTCATAAAAGATGTATAAGATCCCGGTGTATCGAAAAAATGATGCACCGGGATTTTCTGTTTATATAAAAAATAATCACTAAAAATCTGAAAAACCGTCTGAAACTATACTATACAAAATTTACAAAACAATAATAAGAAACAAGGCAGCAATTCTCCCCCATATATAAATGAAATAAGAAACATAGGCATGGCAGATAGGGATGCCATCTACCCCATGCACAAAAAAACAAGAAAATGACATATCGGAGGTCTACCCAGAGGGATAAAAAAAATCTACCCAGACGTTGAGTAAAAAAAGGTCAGTGTGTACTATTGGATATACCGTACGGAATACAAAGCATGACATTAAAAATTTGTTTTACAGGAGGAGAACATTATGCCATTAACAAGAAAAACAACAGGTGTAGAAAAAACAAAAAGAGAAACAGGAAGTATTGATAAGGTCAGAATAAATGATGGTCGTGTACAGGTACTGACCAGCGAGGGTAAAATATATGTTTTTGATAAACGAGAGGTATGCACTGTTACAAATATATCACTCAGTGTAAATGAAAGACCGGTAAATGCCAGCTTTGAGAATTCAGGGTATGGGACATCGACCAATGCTATCCGTTTTCAGAGATACCCGATAGTGGAATTTGTCAATCTTGCGCCGGAAACGGTGAAGAACTATATGAAGTCAATATTGATGGAGTCCGTCCTGGATCTGTCTGACGTTAAGGTGATACATTCATATAAGTGGGGGGACAATGAGCCGCATCTCTATATGCCAGATGATTGGGACGATGGAAGAATATATGCTAAACTGAGCGATGAAGAAGCAGACAAAGCCGATGAGTATGACATAGACTATGTGGAAGATGGATATGAGGACGATTGGTATGAAGAGGAAGAGGATGAGAATGAGTAGGAGAAATGTGATCTCATGATTGAAATGTGATACAGTTTTTCCAATGCAGTGATGACACAGAGAAAACAATAAAGTATAGTAGTAGCAGCAAAGACACTAAATGTCGCTTGCCCAATGTCAGACGGGCAGGCAGCATTTGGTGTCTTTTTTATTTGATTCTATAGTGGCATCTACCTCATGTCACATGAAAACATATCAGCAATCCATTCCCATAGCCATGGCTTTGGTGGCCTGTGTCTCTCCCCTGGGATGATGTGGTGGGGCATAGATGGATGAGAGCTTAAGTGGATTATTGCCGATGTTGATGATGTTGTGCCATGTGCCGGCTGGTATACAGATGCATTCTCCTGCACAAAGATTCTGACGGAAACACAGTTCGTTTGGGCAGCAGCCCATTCTGACTGAACACTGTCCCTGTTCGATCCGGATGATCTGATCGGTATTATCATGGATTTCCAAACCTACGTCTGAGCAGGCAGGTATACACATGACTGTCATCTGCATGAAACAGCCGGTCCACACGGTTTCGCGGTAATTGTGGTTCTGTAACGCTTTATCCCGGAGGTCTATAGTGCAGATGTTGTCACGACAGTCAGGTCTGTTCGGAGAACAATGGTTGTTGCATTTCATAGGATAGTCCTTTCAGATTTAATAGTTCTATTTATAGTATTCAGAAAGGATAGAATATGACAAAAATTATACATTTTTATGTAACCTGGATTGTGAGCTATGTGAAAAAATGCAAAAAGTGATAAAAAAATTGAAAATAGTATTGACATTTTGTACATAAACAACTAATATAAGATATATCAAATGGAAACGGTTCCAAAAACGTTCCGAAAAAA
>NC_021018.1:1068135-1083207 GCF_000210595.1 Coprococcus sp. ART55/1
ACCATGTTGACAGGATGTGGCTCAGGAGATTCAGATGGAGCAGGAAAGAAGGCAGATGCAAAGGGCTCTGTATATTATCTGAACTTCAAGCCGGAGCAGGATGCACAGTGGCAGGAGCTTGCTAAGGTGTACACAGAAGAGACAGGCGTTGATGTTACGGTAGTTACAGCAGCTTCTGGTCAGTATGAGACTACTCTTAAGAGTGAGATGGGTAAGTCAGAATCACCTACCCTGTTCCAGGTAAATGGACCGGTTGGTCTTGCTTCTTGGAAGGACTATTGTTATGATCTTGGATCATCACAGGTGTATAAAGAACTCACATCTGAGGACTTTGCACTTAAGGATGGCGATAAGGTCGCAGGAATCGGATATGTTATAGAGTCATACGGAATCATTTACAACAAAGAGCTTTTAAGCAAAGCTGGATACACAGAGGATGATATCAAATCATTTGCAGACCTCAAGAAGGTGGCAGAGGATATAACAGCTAACTCAGACAAATTAGGATTCTCAGCATTTACATCAGCTGGAATGGACGGATCATCAGATTGGAGATTCAAGACACATCTTGCAAATCTTCCAATCTACTATGAATACAAGGCTGATGGAATCGATACTACAGATGCGATCAAGGGTACATATCTTGATAATTACAGAAATGTATGGGATCTGTACATCAACAACTCAACAACCGATCCAAAGCAGCTCAGCACAAAGACTGGTGATGATGCGGTTGCAGAGTTTGTTTCAGGACAGGCAGTATTTTATCAGAATGGTACATGGGCATACTCAGATGTATCATCACTTGGCGATGACAACCTCGGAATGCTCCCTATCTATATCGGAGTAGATGGTGAGGAGAATCAGGGACTCTGTACAGGAAGTGAGAATTACTGGTGTGTAAATGCTAAGGCTTCAGAGGAAGATATCCAGGCAACTCTTGACTTCATGGAGTGGTGTGCTACAGATGATGTCGCACTTAAGGCAATCTGTGGTTCAGAGGGTGCTATGCCATCAGGAGCTGATGGAATGGGATTTGTAACACCATTCAAGAAGAACATTGAGTCAACAAACCTTCTTGTAAACATTGCAAATGAGTATGTAGCAGAGGGCAAGACACCTGTAAGCTGGAACTTCACAACAATGCCATCAGAGCAGTGGAAGAACGACCTCGGATCAGCACTTACAACATATGCGGCAGATCAGACAGATGCCAACTGGGATCTTGTAAAGAGCGCATTTGTAGACGGATGGGCTAAAGAGGCTGCTGCAGCAAAGTCAAAATAAAACATATTAACAAATAAACAATAGTACACAACCCCAAAATAAAAAAACATCACAAAATAAACCCAACTTAAAATATGAATAAAGTCCTGCAAGCTGCAGGACACCAGGAAGGCTAACAGCTTTGCAAAGGCAGCTCATACCCGGAGGTGCCAGACTAGAGATGGATATGTATTCATATGCAAATATGTCTACATATCCATTTTTAGACTCAAAAGATATTGGAAAGAAAAATTGATATGCAACAGAGTGGAGGTTATCAAAAAAATTATGGAGAAAACGATAAAAAGATATTGGCCGGTGTTTCTGATACCGACAATGGCTGCGTTTGTTATAGGATTTATCGTGCCATTTGCCGAGGGAATATATCTGTCCTTCTGTAAGTTCACGACCATAAGGGACGCTGAATTTGTAGGATTACAGAATTATATAGACGCATTCAAGGACGCAACATTCCCGGATGCATTTAAGTTTACAACATTATTTGCGATTGTCACACTTGTGCTTATAAATGTTCTTGCATTTCTTGTGGCACTGGCACTTACACAGAAAATCAAAGGAACTAATATATTCAGAACGGTATTCTTTATGCCGAATCTTATAGGTGGTATCGTACTTGGATATGTATGGCAGCTTATATTTGATGCCATATTCTCAAAGTTTGACACAGCCCTGAAACTCAATGAAGTCCTCGGTTTCTGGGGACTGGTTATACTTGTGTGCTGGCAGCAGATAGGATATATGATGATCGTTTATATTGCAGGACTTCAGGCAATACCTGAAGACATTCAGGAAGCGGCCATGATTGATGGCGCAAATAGAACACAGAGACTTTTCAGAGTTACGATCCCGAACATGATGCCATCCATAACTATATGTACATTTCTCACAATAACCAACTCGTTCAAACTGTTTGACCAGAACCTGGCACTCACAGGAGGCGAGCCTCTTCATAAGACAGAGATGCTTGCGCTCAATATATATGAGACGTTTTATGGAAGAGTAGGATATGAGGGAGTAGGTCAGGCCAAGGCAGTCATATTCTTTATACTGGTAGTAGTGATAGGACTCATACAGCTTAAGCTTACAAGATCAAAGGAGGTGCAGCAGTAATGGCGAAGATACAGAAAACAGCAAATACAGCGGATAAAAAGCCTGTATACAGAGTGAAAGAAAAACCGACGGCTATGGGAATTCTGGCTACTTTATTCTTTACCATTATTTCCATAATATTTGTTTCACCGATAATAATCGTAATTATAAACTCTCTGAAAGCCAAGACGTTTATCAGTCTGGAGACATTTGAACTGCCAAATGAGCACAGCTACATAGGCCTGGACAATTATAAAACGGCTATAACACAGTATGATTTCATTAAGGCAGTGGGCTGGACAGTTGTGATAACGGTTCTCTCAGTAGCAGCAATTCTGCTGTTCTGCTCTATGACAGCCTGGTATATAACCAGAGTCAAGAATATAGCGACAAAGATCATATATCTGCTCTGCGTGTTCTCTATGGTAATACCTTTCCAGATGGTTATGTTTACTTTGGCTGGAACTGCGGATGCACTTCACCTTACTACTCCATGGGGAATCGTGATCGTGTATCTTGGATTTGGAACAGGTCTTGCAGTATTCATGTTCTGCGGATTTATCAAGTCCATTCCTTTGGAGGTCGAGGAGGCTGCGATGATAGATGGATGTACGCCACTCAAGACATTTTTCAGGGTTGTTATCCCTATCATGAAACCTACGTACATATCTGTAGGAATACTTGAGGCTATGTGGATATGGAATGATTTCCTTCTGCCATATTTGGTACTCGACATCAAGAAATACAAGACGATATCTATAGTTGTCCAGTATATGAAGGGCAGCTACGGAAGAGTAGATATGGGAGCAATCATGGCGTGCCTTGTTATGGCTATCATTCCGGTTGTTGTATTCTACCTCTGTGCACAGAAGTACATCATCAAGGGTGTTGCAGCTGGTGCTGTAAAGGGATAGTAATATAATATTATTATAAAAAACAGGCGGTTGTGAGATTCGCAGCCGCCTGAAATTGGTTAAAAGGAGAGATTTCAGATGGAAAGATCAGCAGGAATACTGCTTGCTATATCAAGCCTCCCGTCAAAGTATGGAATTGGCAGCTTCTCAAAAGAGGCATATCGTTTCGTTGACTGGCTTAGGTCTGCACACCAGAGTTACTGGCAGATACTTCCCATGGGTCCCACCGGGTATGGGGATTCGCCGTATCAGTCATTTTCGACATTTGCTTGAAATCCATATTTTATAGATCTTGATACACTTGTGGATCAGGGACTGCTCACAGACCGCGAGTGCAGAGAGATAGACTGGGGAGATGATGACAGATACGTTGATTATAGCAAAATTTATAATGGAAGATACAGTCTCCTCAGGAAAGCATATGAAAGATGGAAAATGACTGACAGCATGGAGTTTTCCATGTTCATGGATGAGAACAAAGAATGGATATATGATTATTCACTATTTATGGCTGTAAAGGATTCGCTTGGTGGAATTTCGTGGACAGAGTGGCCGCAGGATATAAGAAACAGGCAGCCTGATGCGGTGCAGAAAATGCAGGTTGAGCTTGCGGATGAGATACATTTTCAGCAGTACATGCAGTATTTGTTTTATACTCAGTGGAATGCGCTAAAGAGCTATGCCAACAAGAACCATATAAGGATCATAGGAGATATCCCAATCTATGTAGCTATGGACAGCGCAGATGTATGGGCACACCCGGAGCTTTTCAGGCTTGATGAGGATAGGCGACCATACGAGGTTGCCGGATGCCCGCCTGATGGGTTTTCGGAGACCGGACAGCTGTGGGGAAACCCAATATATGACTGGGAGCTGAACAGGCAGACCGGTTACAGCTGGTGGATAGCCAGAATGAGACATAGCTATAAACTTTATGATGTAGTCCGGATTGATCATTTCAGAGGCTTTGATGAATATTATGCCATTCCATATGGTGAGGAAACAGCTGTGAATGGCAAGTGGAAAAAGGGCCCTGGGATGGATCTGTTCAGGAATATAGAAAAGGCTCTGGGTAAGAGAGATGTCATTGCCGAGGATCTTGGTTTTGTGACTGATTCGGTCAGAAAGCTTGTGCATGATTCCGGATTTCCGGGAATGAAGGTTGTGGAGTTTGCCTTTGATGTGAGAGACACCGGGGCGGCATCTGATTATCTTCCACATAATTACATACGAAATTGTGTTGTATATACGGGAACCCATGACAATGAGACCCTTATTGGCTGGTGGAGCAGTATAGATCAGAGATCCAGAGACATGGCAAGGGATTATATGGCAGCTCATTATACACCGGACCGTCTGATCAATGTCCCATTTATCACGCTTGCTATGAGAAGTATTGCAGATCTTTGTATTATACCGATGCAGGATTATTTGGGGCTAGACAATAAATCGAGGATGAATAAGCCATCCACAGTTGGCGATAACTGGAGGTGGCGCATGATATCCGACGATACGGATGATGATCTTGCAGAGGAAATAGGCAGACTTACACTGATGACCGGGAGAAGCAAGATGTGAAAAAGTACTCTCTAAAAATATTTACCGGGAAATGATAAGTAGAGTATTTTCTTGACCTCCACATATTGGGATAATATAATTATTGGGAATAAAAGAGAAAAGTGGGATACAGCTTATGACAATAAAGGATATTGCACGTATATCAGGTTATGGTATCGGAACCGTGTCCAGGGTGATCAACAATCAGACCGGAGTCAGCGATGCAGCCAGAGAGAAGATACTCAGGGTTATAGAGGAAAACGGCTTTGAGCCGAACGTCAACGCAAAGCTCCTCAAAATGTCAGCGAAATCGGCGGTGGTTGTCATCATAAAAGGAAACCAGAATATGTTGTTTGCGGATATAGTAGAGCGGATACAGAACCTGCTTGCTGGATATGATGAGGATGTCATAGTGGAGTACATAGACGAGGATGGTGACGAGATCGAGTATGCCATCAAACTCACTCATAGCGTGAATCCGAAGGGAATCATGTTTTTGGGTGCCAATCTTGCACTTTTTGATGAGCGTGTGAAAGAGTTTGAGATCCCGGGAGTCATAATCACGACCGGCGGAGAGATTCTTGCAAATGACAACATATCCTCCATAACGATAGATGACACGGCAGCGACATACGATATGACAAGGTATCTTCTTGAAAAAGGCCACAGACGCATCGGAGTCATAGGAGGGCAGGTGTCCGAGAAACAGATAAGTTTCAATAGATATGAAGGCTGCAAGAGGGCTATAGATGAGTGGCAGCATGATGACCGGGCGGAGTTTACATATATTCCGTGCAGGTATTCTATGAAGGCAGGTTATGAGGCCACGAAGCGTCTCTTGGAGGAACAGCCGGAGGTTACAGCAATCATGGCTCTCAGTGATACGATAGCGATCGGCGTCATGAGAGCGGCTGCTGATCTGGGCAAACATATTCCGGAGGAGCTGTCAGTTACTGGATTTGATGGAATAGAGCTGGCAGGATACTGTGTACCAAGACTTACAACAATAAACCAGAATACAGAGATCATGGCATCGAGAAGTGTTGACATCATGCTCAAGCATATAAATTATGCAGCAGCTGGTGAACATGAGATAGTGCCATATTCCCTGATAGAGGGAGAAAGCGTTAAGAGCATCGGCTAGGATTCAGGGAAAACCTTTTTAATTAAGTTTGAATTCGTCTTATACTGGTATATTATATATCAGTATAGGGCGATTTTTTTATGAGATAAAAGTTCGGTAAGGCTCTGAGATTCGTATAGTGTATTTATCACAGTTTGGAGATGAGAAGATGGATCAGAATATAGAATCGGAAATATTAGAAAAACGCAAACTATGTAAAGTGCTTAAGGTGTTTAAGATTGTTTCTTTTATAGGAATATTTGCGCCATTTGTTGCGTTTATGGTGGTATCTAGAAATGGCTATGAATTAGACTCTGCTTGGCTGCTGATTCCGGCTTTGTTTGTAGGCGGATTTTTCCTGTTCTCATATATGGAGACAAATAAACTTAAAGACCTCAAGGAACTCATGGGACAGTATGTTGTACGGAGCGTCCTTGGAGAGCGCTTGCATGTGATTGAATACATGCCAAATGGATATACAAATGAGGCATTTTTACATAATTGCCCGATTCTTCCTTCATTTAATAATATGGATGGTTCTGACTTTATACATGGAATATACAGGGGAGTAGAATTTACATTCAGTGATCTCACACTCAGAACGGAAACAAAGGGTTCACCGGACGGCGAGTTTCCTGGCGATAATGTTGTCAATTTTAAAGGTCAGCTCATAACGGCTACTTCCCATAAGAATGTTAATGGTTTTGTACATATCCAGGAGAGAATTAGTCGAAGAATGAAAAATGAAAAGAAAAGTGGCATATTATCAAGTGTATTGAGTTCTGGGGATTCATGTAACAGTTTTATGACGGGCAACGCGTCATTTGATAACAGGTTCGATATATATGCCTCTGACAGCCAGCTTGCTTTGAGGGTATTGACGCCACATCTTATGCAGGGACTTATGGGACTTGAAGGATTTATGGAGATACAGATCGCTGGCAATATGGTGGCAGTAGCGATAAAGAATGACAGAGATTTATTTGAACTTAGTAACAATGGCAGGGATAATGGTGACATGGAGGAGTATCGTCAGAAATTTAGGGATGAACTTTCCGATATTTTGAAAGTTATTGATGTCTTCGGTATGAATACAGATCTTTTTCAGTAGTTGGTTAAATGATAGAATGTTTATATACAGTGAGAATGTGTTAAATGTAGGAAATAACCGGAAAGATCATAGGATACGATACCCTGACCGGCAGGACAAAATTGCCGGGATATGCACAACCCACAGTGGAATACATCGATCCATACAGCGGTGAGCCGGATTCTTATATGGTAAATCAGGAGATAAACAGAAAGAAACATCCTATCGGTAGCGAGTATAAACTTTTATACTCTAGGGAAAAGAGAACGGCCTATGAGAAGAAGTCAAACAAGGTGTACAGAGAGATGGAGGTTTGCTTTTTCGGACTGGCTGTGCTGATCTTCATTGCGGGGATAGTGAAGTTGGCGATGAAGGTATTGTAATCACCGCCGATACTATGCTAATATAGATATGTTTGCGAAAATGACAAATTTTTATCACTTCAGGAGGAAAACAATGGGTGGATTTTTTGGAGTAGCGGCAAAAGATGACTGTGTGTTTGATCTGTTCTTTGGAATAGACTATCATTCACATCTTGGAACAAGACGCGGAGGCATGACAGTGTATGGAGATAAGGGATTTGACAGATCCATACACAATATCGAGAATGCTCCATTTAGAACAAAGTTCGACAAAGATATGCAGAACATGAAGGGTTATTTTGGAATAGGATGTATATCCGATTATGAGCCACAGCCACTCATAGTGCGTTCACATCACGGAACATATGCCCTGACGACAGTCAGCAAGATCAACAACGTTGACGAGATATCCAAGGAGATATTTGATCAGGGACATTCACATTTCCTTGAGATGAGCGGAGGGGATATCAACAGCACAGAGCTGGTGGCAGCCCTTATCAACCAGAAGGATAATCTGATAGATGGAATAAGATATGCGCTGGAGAAGATAGATGGTTCTCTGTCACTCCTGCTCATGAACCAGAATGGAATATATGCAGCCAGGGATATGCATGGAAGAACTCCTGTGGTCATAGGCAAGAAAGATGGTGCATTCTGTGCGTCATTTGAGAACTTTGCCTACAAGAACCTTGGCTATCATGACTATAAAGAACTCGGCCCTGGTGAGGTTGTTGTACTCACACCGTCCAACTGTGTGACGCTTGTGCAGCCGGGCAAGGACATGAAGATATGTACATTCCTGTGGGTATACTATGGTTACCCTGCAAGTTCATACGAGGGTATGAGTGTAGAGCAGATGAGATACAACTGCGGAGCCAGCATGGCAAAGAGAGATAACGTTAAGCCTGATATCGTAGCCGGAGTTCCGGATTCAGGAACAGCGCATGCAGTCGGCTATGCAAATGAGTCTGGAATACCTTTCTCAAGACCATTCATCAAGTACACACCGACATGGCCACGTTCATTTATGCCGACCATACAGAGCCAGCGTAACCTCATCGCGAAGATGAAGCTTCTGGCAGTTGAGGATCTTATAAAGGATAAGAGCCTTCTGCTCATAGACGATTCCATCGTGCGTGGAACACAGCTCAGAGAGACAACCGAATATCTGTTTGACAGCGGTGCCAAGGAAGTGCACATCAGACCTGCATGTCCACCACTTGTATACGGATGTAAATACCTTAACTTCTCAAGATCATCATCAGAGATGGATCTTATAACAAGAAGAGTTATCGAGAGACTTGAGAACGGCAACGTGACAGACGAGGTACTTCAGGAGTACACAGATCCTGATTCAGAGAAGTATGAGAAGATGGTTGATGAGATCTGCAAGGAGCTGCATTTCACATCACTCAGATTCAACAGACTTGATGATATGCTTGAGGCATGCGGAGTTGAGAAGTGCAAGCTTTGTACATACTGCTGGGATGGCAAGGAGTAAGCTGCGGATGACGGCGATGCCATATGCAGCAGACAGTAGCATATATAAAAATAGCTTATTTGTAATACTAAGAAAAATGGTGACAGGGATATGGCATTAGAAAACTCAAAAGAAACTTCATATGAAATCACAATAGAAGAGATACAGGAACTGGATAAGGATTCATATCTGATGGTTGACATCAGGGATGAGGTAGAGATATCCCACGGAGCCATCCCGGGTGCGATGGCAGTCCAGACGGACAGGCTGATGCCAGAGAATCTGGCGGAGACAGCCAGTGAGATATTCCCGGTTGAGAAATATATGCCCGGGGACAATTCAAAAGGGAAAAAACTCATAATCTGCTGCACCCACGGAACCAACAGCATTCCGCTGGCGGAGGGACTTACAGAGCTGGGATACGATGCGGTGAGCCTCAAAGGCGGATATATATCATGGCTGCTCTACACCATGGGCAAGCAGGAACAGACTGATATATGTGCCGACGTTGAGAAGAGCCTCCGCAAGAAGTTCCACAAGAAGATATGGTGCAACTTCACAAAGGCCATCAACAGATATGAGCTGGTGAAGGAGGGCGACAGGATAGCCGTATGTATATCGGGCGGCAAGGATTCCTTCCTCATGGCAAAGTGTTTTCAGGAGCTGAAAAGGCACAACAAGTTCCCATTTGAGCTCAAGTTCATAGTTATGGATCCGGGTTACAGCCCTGCAAACCGCAAGGTCATAGAGGATAATGCCAGGATGCTGAACATCCCTATCCAGATATTTGAGTCGGATATATTTGATTCAGTGTATAACGTAGAGAAGTCGCCGTGTTATCTCTGTGCAAGAATGAGACGAGGCCATCTGTACAGCTATGCGAAGGAGCTTGGCTGTAACAAGATAGCTCTTGGACACCACTACGATGATGTCATAGAGACCATACTCATGGGTATGCTCTACGGAGCGCAGATGCAGACCATGATGCCGAAGCTCCACAGCACCAATTTTGAGGGAATGGAACTAATCAGACCTCTCTATATGGTGAGAGAGGACGACATCAAGGCGTGGAGAGATTACAACGAGCTTCATTTCATACAGTGCGCATGTAAGTTCACTGACACATGCACAACATGTAACAATGAGGAGACGAAGTCCAAGCGTCAGGAGATCAAGCAGCTTATAGCGACACTCAAGAAGACAAATCCGTTTGTGGAGGGCAACATATTCAAGAGTGTGGAGAATGTCAATATCGATACCCTTATAGAGTACAAGCAGGGAGGCGTGAGACACAGCTTTCTTGATACCTACGATGAGAAGAGCGGTAAGACAGAATAGATAAAAACAGCATTTGAGAGCCGTTATTTACATTTGGCAGATGTAAGTGACGGCTTTTAATGTTATTTTCATAAAAGCATGGCAATATATATCTGTTCAGCGATCGTGCAGCGATATACTGTAGTGGCCAACAGATGAAAATGACAGGGAGGATGGATGTATGCGTGTACTTGTAGTTGAGGATGAGAAGGATCTGAACAGCATAATATGCAGTAAGCTGGTCAAAGAGGGCTATAATGTGGATGCCTGTTATGACGGACAGGCGGCACTTGATTATATGGAAGCGGAGAATTACGACGGGGCGATCATGGATATAATGATCCCGAACAAGGACGGAATAACAGTCCTGCGCGAGATGAGAAATGCGGGGATACAGGTTCCTGTGCTTTTCCTCACGGCCAAGACGGAGACACAGGATATAGTCAGGGGACTGGATGCCGGAGCCAGCGATTATATGACAAAGCCATTTGAGTTCTCGGAGCTTATGGCAAGACTCAGGGTCATGCTGAGAACCCAGAATCCGGTAAATGAGAATGTGATAACCTGTGGTTCACTGGTGGTCGACATGAACAACAGACAGGCGATCAGGGATGGAAAGGTAATTGATCTCACGGTCAGGGAGTATGCTATCCTTGAGTACCTAGCCAGAAACAGAAATGTGGTAGTAACTAGGGAACAGATACGGGTGAACATCTGGAACATAGATGACGATGTCAATTCAAATGTGATAGATGTGTATATCCGTTATCTGAGAAGGAAGATAGACGATAATTATGAGGAGAAGCTGATCCATACTATAAGAGGTGTCGGCTATAAACTGGAATGTTAAAGAGAAAAATATCATTTGTAACATACACTATTATAATTACAGCGCTTATTCTGGTGGTGGGTATATCTTGTCTGCTGGTCATCCAGAACAATCTTATGAAGGATGATATGAACCTGATGGCTTATAAGAAGCTGACACAGGAGGTAGCCCAGATCAGACGATACATAGTGTATGATTCACAGAAGAAGCCACATATAGATGATGGATTTTACGACCGTGAGGACGATCCGGACAGTAATGAGCAGATATATGTGTTCCTTCAGGGAAATGACGGCGAGATCCTTGACGGCGAGGTGCCTGAGGGATATGCGGATAATCCGGATATAAGCATAAGAGATCTTATGCATATAGATGCAGGGAAGGTCAAGTATTTTGCGGTCGTCAGGCAGGGAAGAACAGACAAAGAGCCGCTGAAGAAGACTCCTAAATACAAGATCTGTGTCATGGTATCCGTCAGGGATATAGAGAGCAATTACAGTGAACTTTTATATAAATCATACTGTGTTATTGGAACCGTGCTGATAGCATTTGTGATATATGCATTTGCTTTGAGGAAACTGATAGCAGTTCCAATGGGAAGCCTGAACCGTTCGATAGATAAGAGCGTGGACAATCTTGATTTTACAGAGAATCTGGAGTATGACGGTCCGTTCAAAGAGCTTGATATGCTGACCGATGCGAATAACAACCTGTACAGAAAAGTCCATCAGGAGCTTGAGAGACAGGCTGAGTTCAATGCAAATGTATCCCATGAGCTGAGAACACCTGTAGCAGTCATGCATGCCCAGTGTCAGCTTTCCAGGGAGATCGCGGAGAAGAATGGCGATGAGGAGATGCTTGAGAGCATAGAGGTATTCGAGAGACAGACCTCACGTATGAAGGGGCTCATAGAACAGCTTCTTCAGATGTCGGTCATGGACAATGAAAACGCAGTCATAGCGGTTGAGGATGTAGATCTGCTGGATGTGGTGGAGTCTGTGTGCGATGATGTGGAGTACATCTGTAAGAAGAATCTTAAGTTTACCTACGACCTGAAGCCGACGATGGTCAAAGCGAATATGAACCATATAGTTATCGTCGTGAACAATCTGATGTCAAATGCGGTGAAGTACAGCAATGATGGAGGTAATATCCATGTGTCCTGCGGTGTGAAAAATGACAGCTATTTTATCTCGGTCAGGGATGAGGGCCGGGGAATGGATAAGAGCACAAAGGAAAAGATATTTGAGAGTTTTTACAGAGGTGAGCCGGACAGAAGTGCGGAGGGTTTTGGCCTGGGGTTGTCACAGGTAATGCAGATTGCCAGATATTACGGCGGAATCGTGGATGTTGACAGTGAGCCCGGAAAAGGAAGCCTGTTTACATTTAAAATCCCGGTAAATGCAGAATAATGTCTGTGGATTTTAATATATATTAATTTTTTTAATGAAAGATTAATCTTAAATGTGTATAATTTAAAATCAGTGTTTTATTGAAAATAGGAGCTATATTTATGAAAGAACGAAAGAGAATAGTACATTTACTGATCGGCCCATTGTTATTCGGGCTGTTTACGGCACTTTTGCCACACGGAGTATTCACGACATTTGAGTCAAGAGCAGCGATAGGAACCATCATGTGGATGGCGTACTGGTGGGTAACAGGCCCGGTGGACTATGCGGTAACTGCATTCCTCCCGATAGCCTTAAATGCGATATTTCAGATGACTGACATGTCGGCGGTCATTTCCAACTACGCAGACGAGACGATACTGCTTCTTCTGGGAGCTTCCATCATAAGCGTGATGTGGGAGAATACCGGGCTTGACAAGAGGATAGCCATTACATTCCTGAGACTTATCGGCAGCAGTTTGAGGATACAGCTTGTGTTCTGGTTTGTGTTGTCTGCAGTTCTGTCAGCGGTGCTTCCAAATGCAGTGGTATGTGCGACGATCACACCTATAGCGATCGCCATGCTCAAGTATATAGGAATGGACGACATCAAGACAAACAAGACTGCATCAAAGATACTTCTCACGATAGCATATGCAACCGGACTCGGTGGTCTGGCATCGCCGCTCGGAGGTGCGATGAATCTTGTGACGGTCGAATATATACAGCAGATAACAGGCGAGGAGTACATGTACTCTTCATGGGTCGTAAGATTCCTGCCTATCATGCTCATACTTGTGCTTGTAAATATCCTGTTCATGATCCGTGATGTGAAGAAGACAGAGATGCTTGGCGGTTCAAGGGAATACTTTGTAGCAAAATACAAGGAGCTTCCTCCTATGAGCTACGAGGAGAAGATAGCACTTGTGTTATTTGTTCTTGCCACGGTGCTTGCATTTACCAGACAGCTCTACCAGAGCATACTTCCGGGACTCAAGCCGGCGTATGTATTTATCATATGCGCCATAGTATCATTCCTTCTCACCAACAAGAACGGAGAGCGTATTATGGTGTGGAAGAATGTTCAGGGTAAGATCATCTGGGGACTTATGTATATATTTGCCGGTGGACTTGCCGCCGGAACACTCATCAACAAATCCGGTGCTGCAGAGGCACTTGGTGAGTGTATATCAAAGCTTGATATGAAGGGTGGATTTATCACAGTGTTCGTGATACTTGCCGTTACACTTCTCATGTCGGATGTGACATCCAACACAGCCACGGCTGCGGTAGCCATGCCGCTGGTAATATCCATCACACAGGGCTGCGGACTCAATCCGATACCGTACATATATGTGGCATCTGTGGGAGTCAACCTGTCATACATGCTTCCGACATCCATCAGGGCGATACCGGTTGGATACGGCCTGTCGCCAAAGTATATGTTCAAAGAGGGCTGGAAGATAACTCTGCTGGTTCTGGCGGTCATGTCAGTAGCATGTGCGCTGCTGTTAAAATACTGGCCGGCGTTTAGCAGTGTATAAATAATTTTTACTTGTAGAAGAGGGAGAGGACATGTCAGTAGTAACTTATACATTTATAGTTTTTTTATTGTGTACAATAGTGCTATACTACATAGTTCCAAAGAAGATACAGTGGGTGATACTGCTCCTTGCGAGTCTTGTGTTCTACGGATATGCCGGGATAGAGTACTTGTTTCTGGTCATTGCCACGGCTGTTGTCGTGTATCTGTTCTCACTGAGGCTGCAGAAGAGTCTGGACGAGCAGGAGGAGCTGGCAAAGGATGCGGACAGAAGAACCGCACGAAAGATCAAGGCTGCTGAGAAGGCGAAGAGAAAGAAGTTCCTTGTGTGGGCACTTGTCATAGTTATCGGTGTTCTGGCGGCGTTCAAGGCATTTGGCTTTGTGCTCGACAATATAAAGAGATTCATACCATACGACGGATTGCAGAGCATTCCTGACTGGAATCTCATAGCACCTTTGGGAATATCATTTTACTCATTCATGATGATCTCATATCTCGTGGATCTGTATAACGGACGAATATCAGCGCAGAAGAATTTCTTCAGATACCTGTCATATGTGCTTTATTTCCCACATGTTACCCAGGGACCTATAGCCAGATATGAGGAAGTAGGATATCAGCTCTGGGAGGAGCACAGCTTCAATATGGACACTATCATGAGAGGTGTCTGGCTCATGCTTTGGGGATTTGTGAAGAAGATCGTTATAGCTGACAGGATAGGAGCTTTTACAAAAGAGATATTTGGGCATACATTTGATTATCATGGCGGAATATTCCTAGCAGTGGGAATCGCATATTCCATCCAGATATACTGCGATTTCTCAGGATGTATGGACATAGTAAGGGGCACTTCAGAGTGCTTCGGCATCGTTCTGGGAGAGAACTTCAGAAGACCATACTTTTCACAGACACTTCCTGAGTTCTGGAGAAGATGGCATTTGTCACTGGGTGCATTCTTCAGAGAATATGTATTCTACCCGGTGTCAACATCAAAGCTGTTCCTCAAGCTCAATGTCAAGATAAGAGATCACTTAGGAAATGTGATAGGAAAGGTATTTGCAGCGAGCATACCTATCCTGTGTGTGTG
>NC_021018.1:1083637-1092736 GCF_000210595.1 Coprococcus sp. ART55/1
GTGTGTGGGTGCTGACCGGTCTCTGGCACGGCGCAAAGTGGAATTATATAGCATGGGGCTTGTATCACGGAGTGCTGATATGCATGTCGACACTTTTTGAGGAACCGCTGGCAAAGCTTACAAAGGCGCTCAGGATAAAGACTGACTGCATAAGCTGGGAGATATTCAGAATGCTCAGAACATTCATCCTCTGTGTCATAGGACGTCTCATATTTATGGGACAGGGAATCCGAAGTTCGATCTGGATGATCCGTTCCATGGTTTTTGATCACTCAAGGGTGTATAATATTGTGGATGAATTTTCACTTTCAGGAAGAGAGTGGAGAGTTTTGATATTTGGATGCCTTCTCCTTCTTGCTGTGTCTATCGCGCAGGAGATCATGGAGAGAAGAGGCAGCACAGGCGATGTCAGAGAATGGCTTGCAAAGCAGAACATAGTATTTAAATGGCTGGTTATGGCAGCAGGTCTGGCATTCATTGCCATATGCGGAGTATACGGCTCTGGTGCGGGCGCATCATTTATATATGAACAGTTCTGATGAGAAGGGAGAAAGATATGCCAGCGTGGATAAAATATACAATATCAGTATTTTCGATATGTACAGTGCTTTTCCTTGGCTTGAACAAGGCGGGAGAACTGGCGAGACCACAGGATTTTGACTCTGATGTGTGGACAAACTACTATGCGGAGGAGGATAACACCATCAATACGGTGCTCATCGGCTCCAGTTCGATGTACAGATACTGGATACCGACCCAGGCGTATGAGGAGCAGGGTTACACATCGATGCTCATAGGTACTGCGGCTCAGGATATCAGACTTGCGCCGTATCTCATGGAGGAGGCTGCCAAGACCCAGGATCTGGATCTGTTTGTGGTTGAGGTCAGAAGTATTATCATACGAGGCGATGTCACAAAGATAAAGGATGAGCATTACAATTATCGTATGGAGGTCATGACATCGGGCATGAGACCATCATCGACGAAGTTTGAGATGATACAGAAGTATTACAGAGCGGATGAGAAGTCAAAGTTCGAGCTCATGTTCCCTATTCTGAAGTATCACGATAATCTGCTGACATTTGACAGACAGGTGCTTATAGACAGACTCAATCAGGGAACGGACGAGTTCAAGACAGGTAGGCAGAGGTCGAAGATCACGAAGATCAAGGAGCCTGTGTTCGAGTCTGACGGACAGCTTCATCTGTCGGATGAGACACTCGGATATATCGATGACATAGAGACAAAGGCAGAGGAGCTCGGAGTTAAGGTTCTGCTGGTTGCGACACCTTACTACCCATCAAAGGGTCAGGCATCCAAGCAGCTTCAGCTTGACGAGTACATAGCCTCAAAGGGATATGATTATCTGAACATGAACAATGTTCTTGATGAACTGAATCTGGATTATTCAACAGATTTCTACAACAGCAAGCATGTAAATATTGCGGGTGCCAAGAAGGTTACCACATATCTTGCACAATATATAGAGGACAATTACGGCCTGCAGAGTAAGCTTACAGATGAGCAGAAGCAGAGCTGGACTGATGCCTGTGATGCCTGGGCAGATGAGGAAAGCAGTCTCATGGCAGAATGGGAGAAGTACAAGAAGGAGAACGAATAATGTATAAGCAGACGGTATTACATTATATTCAGGAGTATGCCCAGACGCAGCCGGACACTCTGGCGGTGTGTGAGCTAAGAAAGACAGTCACATACGCAGAGTATTGGAGCAATATAAGAAAGACTGCACACGCTTTGCAGGATATGGGCATATGCAAGGGCGATCATGTAATGATCAGATGCACACAGAACATAGATTATCTGACAGTGTTCACTGCACTGCAGTACATGCAGGTGCTTGTCGTGCCGATAGAGAAATCCACATCCGCAGAGAGGGCAATTGAGATAGGCCAGAGAGTTGACGCGGCATGTCTCATATCAGACAAGCCTGTGGATGGAATAAAGTGTATAAGCCAGAAGGAAATAATAACCAGGATGAAGGATGAGAGCGAGGCAGAGCTTGAGCTTCCGGGTGAGGAGGACAGATCGATGCTGCTCTTCACAACGGGAACAACCGGATCTTCAAAGGGCGTTGTCATGCACCACAGAGGTGATGTGGGAATAGCCGGCAATGTCATCGAGGGAACAGCCATGAAGAAGGGCAATGTGGAGATAATACCAATGCCTCTCAACCATTCATTTGGAATAAGAAGATACCAGTCAGACATGGTAAATGGCGGCACAGTATGTCTGATGGACGGAATGGTATTTATCGGAACGCTGTGGAAGCTCATAGAGAAATACGGAGTGACATCCATGGCGATATCACCGGCATCACTCGGAATGATATTCCATTTGTCTGATGACAGGATCGCGGATTATGCAGATCAGCTTGATTATATACAGATAGGCTCAGCACCTCTTGCCGAGTCAGACAAGGAGAAGCTGCTCAGATTGCTTCCACATACAAGACTGTATAATTTCTATGGTTCATCTGAAGCCGGATGCGCATGCATACTGGAGTTCAGTGGCAATGGCAACAAGACAGGATGTATAGGAAGACCTACCGTGAACTCGGTCGTAAGATTCTCTGACGACGAGGGTAACGTGGTTACAAATGGCAGCCCGGAGTCACCGGCACTTCTGTCCTGGGGCGGTTCTATAGTCATGGAAGGCTATTACAATGACCCCGAACTCACTGCTGAGACCATTGTGGATGGATATGTTAGGACAAAGGATCTGGCATATCTGGATGAGGATGGCGACTGCATACTTGTAGGCAGGGCCGATGATGTGATAAACTATGGTGGAAGCAAGATATCTCCTGCAGAGATAGAAGACCTTGCACTTGGATATGAGCATATAGATGATGTGGCTTACACTTCAATCAAAGACCCGATCACCGGAGAGCTTCCGGTCATACTGGTCGTGCAGAAGGATGGCTATGAGGAAGCTGATTTTGAAAGCTTTCTTGCTGACAGACTTGAGAGCTACAAGCTTCCAAGAAAGTATATCTATGTTGAAAGTATACCAAAGACGTTCAAGGGTTCAGTTCTGCGAAAGGAAGTAAGAAAGCTTGCAGAGCAGAACGTATAGATAGTTTGCAGAGAAGATCATACAAAGGAGAATTGAACAATGAAAGAATTTATTGAGATGCTCAAGAAGATCAAGCCAAATGTTGATTTTGAAAATGAGGAGGCACTCGTTGACGACGGAATCCTGGAGTCACTCGATATCATCTCTATCATTTCAGAGATAGCAGATAAGTACGGAGTTGTCATCCCAAGTGATGAGATCATACCTGATAACTTCAACTCAGCAATCGCTCTCTATGAGCTTGTGGAGGATCTGAAGTAGGATCTGAAACATGATCTGAAAGTGGAATCAGATATATCTGGAACAAAAACCTGTGTATATGTTATATACACAGGTTTTTTTAAATGCACAGATGTTCATATAAATAAATTTTAAAAAGAATAGCATTTTACTGTTGACATATAATTAAATACATGTTTAAATGTTCATAGATTCAATGAGAACAATGAAAAGGAGATAACTATTATGAAGAAGTATAAGATTGAAGTTGATTGTGCAAACTGTGCAGCAAAGATGGAGGAGGCTACAAAGAAGGTAGCAGGTGTTAAGGATGCAACTGTAGCATTCATGGCACAGAAGATGAGCGTTGAGTTCGACGACGGAGCTGACGAGGCTGAGGTTATGAAGAACGTACTTAAGGCTTGTAAGAAGGTTGAGCCTGACTGCGAGATCTTTATGTAACCAAAGGCGGTTATGCATGTGCATGCTGACTGCCGGATTATGGTATAGCAGGTTGTTTAGTCACGGCTAACTGTGAAAGATCTGTGCTCTATCAGATAGGAGGATGTTATGACAAAGAAACAGAAAAAAGTGCTCAGAAGAATTATAATATCGGCGGTTCTTCTGGTTGCCATGGCTGTCACATTCACAGTTCTTGAAAAGACCGGGATGGTGGATCTTGAAAATCCGTCGATCATGTGGAGATGTATAGAGATCGTGGCGTACCTGATTCCATATCTTATCATCGGTTACGATATACTTAAGAAGGCGTTTCTCGGAATCATACACGGAGAAGTATTTGACGAGAATTTCCTCATGGCTATAGCCACTGTAGGTGCCATGGTGCTCGGTGAGTACAAGGAGGCGTCAGCGGTTATGCTGTTCTACCAGATAGGCGAGCTGTTCCAGAGCTACGCCGTAGGCAAGAGCAGGAAGAATATCACAGCACTCATGGATATCCGTCCGGATTATGCCAACATAGAGAAGGATGGCAAGCTGGAACAGGTTGATCCGGATGACGTTCAGATCGGAACAGTCATAGTTGTACAGCCGGGCGAGAAGGTGCCTATCGATGGTAAGGTTGTGGAGGGCTCATCCTCACTCAACACAAGTGCCCTCACAGGTGAGAGCGTACCTAGAGAGGTTCATGTCGGCGATGAGATCATCAGTGGATGTGTCAACCTCACAGGACTTATCAAGATCGAGACATCCAAGGAATTTGGAGAGTCAACTGTATCAAAGATCCTTGATCTCGTTGAGAACTCAAGCATGAAGAAGTCCAGATCAGAGAACTTCATCACAAGATTTGCAAAGTATTATACACCGGCTGTATGTATAGCGGCACTTGCGCTTGCAGTGCTTCCGCCATTGGTAAACATTATCATGGGTAATCCTGCAGCATGGTCCAAGTGGATCATCAGAGCACTGACAACACTTGTTATAAGCTGTCCATGTGCACTGGTAATATCCATTCCACTGAGCTTCTTTGGAGGAATCGGCGGAGCTTCGGCAAAGGGTATTCTGGTCAAGGGTTCCAACTATCTTGAGGCTCTCTCATACACAAAGTATGTCGTGTGCGATAAGACAGGAACACTCACAAAGGGTGTGTTCCAGGTTACAGAGATACATCCTGAGGGAGGAATGAGCGAAGCTGATCTTCTTGAAAAGGCAGCGCTGGTCGAGAGCTATTCCAACCATCCTATCAGCAAGAGCCTGAAGGAGGCATATGGCAAGGAAATCGACAACAACAGGGTCACAGACGCAAAGGAGATCAGCGGACACGGTGTGTCAGCGGTTGTTGATGGTCATGAGGTTGCCGCAGGAAATGTCAAGCTCATGAAGCAGATGAACATACAGGCAGCGGTTCCTACATCGGTTGGAACAGAGATACATGTTGTCGTGGATGGAAAGTATGCAGGATATATTCTCATATCAGATGTTGTCAAGCCAAATGCAAAGGAGGCTATAAGTGGTCTCAAGGCAGCAGGCGTGGAGAAGGTAGTTATGCTCACAGGTGATGCGAAGAAGGTTGCAGATGCAGTCGGAAGCGAGCTTGGCGTGGATGAGGTGAGAAGTGAACTTCTCCCTGGAGACAAGGTGGATGAGGTCGAGAAGCTCATCGCAGCCAAGGGAGAGAAGGAGAAGCTTGCATTTGTCGGAGATGGAATCAATGACGCCCCTGTACTTTCGAGAGCAGATATAGGAATCGCCATGGGAGCCCTTGGTTCCGATGCAGCTATCGAAGCTGCGGATATCGTGCTCATGGATGATGATCCTGCAAAGATAGCGACAGCCATGAAGATATCCAAGAAGACACTCAGGATCGTACACCAGAACATAGTATTTGCACTTGTGATCAAGTTTGCATGCCTTGCACTGGGCGCAGTTGGATTTGTCAACATGTGGTGGGCAATATTCGCAGATGTAGGAGTTATGATCCTTGCGGTATTAAATGCGACAAGAGCACTGAGCTTCAAAGAATAGGAGGAGACCGCATGGGAGAGATACATTTGCCGCATTGTCACTGCGACAATGAGAACAAGATCATAAAATGCATGCCGTCTGTGGAAGATTGTAGCAGCATGGCAGATATATTCAAACAGCTCAGCGATGGCACAAGGCTCAGGATACTCTGGATGCTGTGCCACCTCGAGGATGTGTCAGCAACATAGCGGCGGCCATGGAGATGAGTGATCCGGCCGTATCGCACCACCTGAAGCAGCTCAAGGGCAGCGGCCTGATCGTGAGCCGCAGAGAGGGCAAGGAGGTATATTACAAGCTGGCGGACACGGAGACAGCCAGACTTGTACACAAGGTGTGTGAGGAGATGTTCCAGATAACATGCCCGCTTGAACAATAGAATAATATGACAGATAAATCCCCGCCGGTACCGAACAGATCAGTGCCGGCGGGGATTTTTTGCGTGGACAAGGAGATGAAGATATTATTATTTTAGGGTTTAGAGTAAAAAGTTGTTGACACATATCTGTACATAGTGTATATATAACATATAAACAGTTGAGAACAGTTTAAGGAGGTGTACATATGAGACTTTCTCAGAACTCAGGAGTGCCTATATATCAGCAGATAGCAGACAGCTTCAAGTCGGACATTCTGGCGGGCAAATATGCCCAGGGCGAATATCTGCCGTCTATCAGGGGGCTGGCACGGGATCTGAAGATAAGTGTTATCACCACCATGAAAGCTTATGAGCTGCTGGAGCAGGAAGGTCTGGTCACGGCTGAACAGGGCAAGGGCTTTTATGTGAATGCACAGGACAGTGAGATGCTGATAGAGCAGCATCTTCGAAAGGTAGAGGCATCTTTGACGGAGGCCATAGCTGCGGCACGTATTGCGGGGTTGTCGGACGATGAGCTCAAGAACATGCTTGATGCTCTGCTGATGGTGGAGGACCGATGATTTGACAGGCAGAGAACAAAGTGGACAGAGAATAGGGAAAAAGAAAGACATGAAGAGAGTTTAAGGTTTAATGGAGGATTGGATGATGAATTATGACTGCGCTGTAAAAGGGGAGAATATTTCCAAAAAGTTTAAGACATTTACACTGGATATACCTGATTTGAGGGTGCCAAAGGGATTTGCGACAGCACTCATCGGTGAAAATGGAGCGGGAAAGACGACACTTCTCAATATGCTTTCAGGAATAAGGCTTGATTACAAAGGTGAGCTGACTTTCTTTGACAAGTATTCATCGGAGGAAAAGGAGAGAAGGGCGGATGTAAAGAACAGGATAGGCTATACGGGAACAGGCAGATATTACCTTCCACAGTGGACTGTATCTGATGTGGAGGAGATAAGCAGTCTGCTCTTTGACAATTTTGACAGGGACGAGTTCGAAAGATATTGCCGAGAACTTGCGATATTTCCTGATTCCCCGGACGGTGTTGCTCTGAAGAAAAAGTGTTCAGCACTCTCTGATGGAACCAGAACTAAGCTGATGCTTGCCGGGGTTATGGCGAGGGATACAGACCTGCTGCTGCTCGATGAGCCAGCATCGCCTCTTGATCCTCTTATGCGAGACAAGCTGTGTCAGATGATCGGCGATTATATAAGCGACGGAGCGGGGGAGAAGAGTGTATTGTTCTCAACACACAATATATCCGATATGGAGAGTATCACTGATTATGCGATCATCATGGAACATGGAAATGTGGTCGAGTGCGGATTTGTGGAGGACCTGAAGGAGAAATACATACTGATAAAGGGAGATGCCCAGGATGCGGAGGCGGCATCAAAGATCCTTTATACCATGACTAAGAATCCTTATGGCTTTGAGGGAATCTGTCTTGCAGAGAATCTGGACAAGCTTGCAGGCATGAATGTGAGCAAGGAGATACCATCGCTGTTTCAGATAAGTGTGGCGGTCATGAAGAATAATACAAAAATGGTATTAAAGTAAAAACTGCTTAGAGTGTTTCACGTATTTATAGGAGCGTAATTATGAGGATGATAAAGGATTACAGAGCCATTACGAATGGAAAATACCGGCTAGTGTGTAATGTGTTGATACCGATCATACTGGGGGTGATACTGGCATTGATCGATATAGGAGTGAGAAAATATTATGTAACAGCGGTCATGCTCGGTGTGGGAGCGGCGCTCATGACTGCGATCGAGGTTATGGCTGATTATTGGGGATTCGGTGCAATATGTGTGAAGGGCTGCCTTGGAATGGATTATCTGAAGACGTCAACAAAGGGGAAAGCCATGTTACGGAATGCGCTTACGGCGGATCTGCTTGTCCGACCGGCGAGGATCGCGATATGCATGGTGATAGTGGCCGTACCATATGAAATTATGGTGGGTAACCCGGTAAGACTGCTTTGCCTGTCGATACTGCTCACAGCAGATATTTCCGTGTGGGCGCTGAACATTACGAGATATGTCCAGAATGTTCAGGTCATGAGTCTGCTGTCCATGCTGTCATCAGGAGCATCGGGAGCTGCGGTTATATATATAACGATATCTTCGGGATTGCAGAAGTTTACATGGCTCATAGTTGCAGCACTGGCGGTATTGCTGCCGGTTGGAATATATGTGACGCGCAGACATATGTACCGCAAGGTTGAGGCGTCTTATCTGGATATGGATTAACAGATTGTTGTTCAAGGCTGGAAACGGCTTAGACTATCCGCCCCGCCTGCCGGCGGGAGGAATGATATATATTAGACAAGGAGGATTAAGGGATGAAAGATTTGATACTTGGTTTTAAACTTCTCAGATATGGATATAAGTTAAAGACAAATGTGATGATGCTTATTTTGTTCACTGCAATAGGGTTTGTGTTCGAACTGTCATCACACGGAACGAATATTCTGGGCGGTTTCTATTTTATGCTGACTGGAATGTTTGCCTACCAGATGATAATATACATGAATGCATCGGACTATGTGCAGTCAAGCGTGATGAAGAGAAAACTGGAGGTGGGAATGCCAGTGATCGTCAGCACAGTTGTGTATCTTGTACTTTTCACAATACTTGTTGCGGAGAAATATATACTTATCAGAATGTATCCGGAGAATACAGAAAACTATCAGGATACATTGTTTATGATCATATTTATATTGTTCGGAGCTATGATATTCTGTGGCGTATGTTACAAATATTTTGTGGCAAGTCTTATCGTGTTTATGCTGGTGATAATGACCTGCATGTCAACACTAAATTCCTGGTTGTATCACCATCATATATCGGAGGTTATAAGCCTTGGAATTGTAAAGCTTGCTATCCTTGGATATGCGGCCATCCTTTTGGGTGGTGTTA
>NC_021018.1:1093080-1098542 GCF_000210595.1 Coprococcus sp. ART55/1
TCCTTTTGGGTGGTGTTATAGAGTATCTGCTCAGTTCACTTCTCTACAGAAAACAGTTGTCAGAGTTCGCGATGAGCGGACTCAGCAAGAGCATGAAGTAAATGAAAATACAAATAAACTTAATAAAATAGACGGAACAGAGCCGGTTGCGGATCGTGCGGGATTGCCGAAGAGAGGGCGGTCACAGCAGAAGATTTGTAACCGGCTCTATTGCTATTATCAGGTGAGTGGAATATAATATTTAAGAATGTGCGCACTGGAAAAATCCGGCAGCTACGCATAAGAGTAATGTATAAAATACAGAACCATAACGGCAGACATTGATAAGTCAGCATATGAATTTGAAAAGAAAGATATAAGGAAGTTATATGGTACAGAACATATTGTTTGATCTGGATGAGACACTGCTGGACTTCAAGCGCAGCGAGAGCAGAGCGCTCTCCAATATGCTCAGGCATATAGGGGTGGAGCCTACAGAAAAGGTCATATCCAGATACAGCGAGATCAACAAATCGAGATGGAAACTGCTTGAACAGGGACTGCTCACAAGGCAGCAGGTGAAGGAGAGCAGATATGAGATACTTTTTGCAGAGCTGGGAGTTGAATACTCTGCTGCAGAGGCGACAGCCTACTATGAGGATCAGCTCAGCCAGAAGGGATTTGTATTCCCTGATACGATAAAGCTGCTTGAAACCTTGCACGGAAGATACAGAATGTACATTGTGTCAAATGGCGGCTCAAATGTACAGAGCGGACGACTTGCGGACAGCGGTATAGGCAAGTATTTTGAGGATATATTCATATCTGAGGATGCCGGAGCAGAGAAACCGTCCAGAGAATTCTTTGATTATTGTTTTGGCAGGAGACCAGAGATAAAGGCAGATGAGACTGTGATCATAGGAGACAGTCTGACATCAGATATACAGGGCGGAATAAATGCTGGGATAAGGACGATATGGTTCAATCCGGATGGGCAGCAGGCGGCGGATATACATCCGGACTATGAGGTGAAAACACTTATGGAGATACCGACGCTGCTTGAAGAGCTGTAAGCAAAAAAGCAAAATTATTTATCGGGACCGGATACAAATGAGTCCGGATATAAATGAGTCCAGATTGAAATAAACAGAAATAGACAAATATACAGAGGTAGTACATGAAGATAAGAGATTTGATAACACAGGACAAGGCGACACTCTCATTTGAGGTGTTCCCGCCAAAGAAGGATACAGACTTTGCGGATGTTGAGGCAGCGGCGCTTGGTATAGCGGCATTTAAGCCGGATTACATGAGCGTTACATATGGTGCCGGGGGAAGCACCAAGGGACATACGATCCAGCTTGCCCAGGAGATCCAGGAGAAGTACGACGTGCCGACCATAGCACATCTGACATGCGTGTGTGCCAGCAAAGAGGGCATCAAGACTGCGCTTGCTGACATGAAGAATGCCGGTATAGAGAATATACTTGCTCTCCGCGGCGATATACCGAAGAACTATGATGGACAGGTATTTGCAGAGTTCTCACATGCATCAGAGCTGGTGGAGCTCATCAAGGAGACAGGAGATTTCTGCGTGGGCGGAGCATGTTACCCTGAGGTACACCCAGACTCGGCAAATAAGCACGAAGACATAATTGGGCTTAAGAAAAAGGTCGATGCTGGATGTGATTATCTCACGACCCAGATGTTCTTCGACAACAACATATTCTTTAATTTCATGTACAGAATCAGAGAGGCGGGAATATCAGTGCCGATCATACCGGGTATTATGCCTATAACAAGAAGAGTACAGGTCAAGAATGCTGTCAAGCTCTCAGGCTGTAACGTGCCGGAGAGATTCAAGAGCATAGTCGATGCATTTGGCGATACTGAGGCTGCGATGAGGCAGGCGGGAATTGCATATGCCACAGACCAGATCATAGATCTCATGGCAAATGGAGTGAAGCATATACATGTGTATTCCATGAATAAGCCTGAGGTTGCGGCAGGAATACAGAAGAATCTATCGGAAATACTTAAGATATAAAATTTATTGACAGACCTAGAGTCGGGACATCATGAGGGACAGCAATAGGATGGTGTTCAATGAAAGGAGTATCGGGTTATGAAACCGGTTATATCAGTGATTTTTACAGCCGGAAGCGGTGTGGAGACATGCCGGGCAAAGCTGGCTGGCCAGACATTTAAGGAGTACGAGATAATAGAAGCGGACAGATTCGCGGGGATTGAGCGCGCGCATGGAGAATATATACTGTTCGTGGATGGCTCGGAGGTTTATCCGGAGAACATGCTGGAGAAGCTGCATGACGCCGCAGAGCAGAGCGGGGCGGACATGGTGATTTCGAACTGCGAGCTTATAGACAGTGACGGTGGGAAGTCCTTCGGAAGAGGTGTACATTTTGTAGTGGGTTCACGGCGGAAAGCAGGTGTTTAACTGGAAGGACTGCCGTGGCAGGATCATGAATGTGGTACGACCATTAGTTGGCAATAAACTCTACAGAAAGCAGTTCATAATAGATGCAGGACTGGGCATTGCCGGTTGTGACAGCGAAGCTATATATTCGGCAATTGGAGCTGTAGCGGCGGAGAAGATAGCATATATAAGCAATCTGACATTTTCAAGGAATGTTGTTCCTGAGAGTGAGGCTGAGAAGCTGCCGGATGTTCCGAAGACCGTTGACTGTGTGACGGAGCATGTGAAGGGCATGGCAGACAGGACTGATCTGTGGAATGCTGTTATGTACTTTGCCATACGTCAGTATGTGGACAATTATGAGAAGTATTGCAGAGAACTGGATTCTGCAGAGAGAATAGAGTTTTACGAGAAAGCGCACAGCGTATTTAACAGTGAGATATTTGACGGATTGACAGAGAAGGGACTCAATGATGACAAGTTATTCCGCAAATATTCCATCATAAAGAAACATGATTCATCGGAGCTGAAAAAGCTCAAGACGAGAAGGATAATAGTGTCGCTCACATCCTATCCCGCCAGAATTGCGGGCATAGCACAGATGCTTGAGTCGATATATTCACAGACCAGAAAGGCAGATAAGATCATTCTGTGGCTGGCGGAGGAGCAGTTCCCTAATAGGGATGACGATCTCCCGGATGATCTCAGAAAGCTGCAGTTTGAGGATAAGCTGGAGGTCAGATGGTGTGATGATCTGAAGCCGCACAAGAAGTATTTCTATGCGCTGCAGGAGTTCACGGACGACGTGGTCGTGACGATAGATGACGATCTGCAATATCCTCCATACATGCTTGAGAATCTGTATATGTCATATTTACAGTATCCAGAGGCGGTATCCGCTGTGAGGACACACTGGATGGTCATTTCGGATAAAGGGCAGCTTATTCCGTATAGGTATTGGATGAAGGAGACGGTTGCCTGTCTGTACAGACCAAAGATGCAGTTATTTGCAACAGGGGGCGCAGGAACTTTATATCCACCAGGAATTTATGATGATAAGTGGTTCGACAAAGACAAGATGGTGGAGATGTGCCTGTGGGCGGATGACATCTGGCTTAAGCTAATAGAGATCATGTCAGGAGTTCCGGTTGTGGCGGCTATGCCATGTGAGGATCTTCGGTACTTACCGGGCTCACAGGAAATAGGCCTTTACCATAAGAATGTGGACGCCGACCAGAATGACGTTCAGTTACAGAAGATAGAGGAATGGCTTAAACCTGAATATGGAGATAATGCACTTGCGAAGAAGATTCTTGAATATGATGGAGAGCCGGTAGAGGATGCACTGATCAGGGTATGTGAATGTCATGAAAAAGAACGCAGAGAATTGAGGGATGAGATTGGTAGAAATTCCAGACAATTAAAGAAACGCATTGAAGAAAATGAGCGTGCCTACAGGGAAAAGTCAGAGATAAATGCCAAGCTTCAAAGAACATACAAGGAAAAGTCGGAGATAAATGCAAAACTACAGCAGACATATAAGGAAAAGGCTGACAGGGGTATCCGGATAAAAGAACTTGAGAAGGAGAAATCTGATCTTCAGGCAAAACTTGGAGAACTTCAGACAGAAAAAGCAGATATTCAGAAGAAATTGGAACAGCTTCAGGCGGAGAATGTTGTTTTGCAAAAGCAGCGTTCAATATGGTATAAAATAAAAAAGTGATAAAAATAAAGAAAGAAGGAAATAAAAATGACACTTGAGAAGTTACAGAAGGATATGATAGCAGCAATGAAGGCAAGGGATAAGGAGAGAAAGGACAGCATCTCATCCCTCGTATCAGCAGTTAAGAAGGTCGGAATCGATAACGGCTGCAGAGACAACATTCCTGAGGATATAGTTGATAGTGTTATCCTCAAGGAGATCAAGTCTGTAAAAGAGCAGATCGATACCTGCCCTGCAGACAGAACAGATCTTCTGGAGCAGTACAAGGCAAGATATGATGTGTTCAACGAGTATGCGCCAAAGCTTCTGTCAGAGGATGAGGTGAGAGATATCCTCACAACAAAATTTGCAGATGTGATAGCAACAAAGAATAAAGGCCAGATCATGAAGGCTGTCATGGCTGAACTCAAGGGCAAGGCAGACGGCAAGGTCATCAATCAGGTTGTGGCAGAGCTTTGCAAGTAGAGGAGAAAGTGTTTTGAAATTTGTAGGAATTGAAAAGAAAGAACAGGGAAAGTTCATCACACGATACGATGTTCAGTACGAGACTGTAGACGGAATAGTTAAGAACTATGAGATGATAAGCAGGAATGGAGAAATCACCGATTTCGAGGGACTTCATGGCAAGGCAGCAGATGCGGTGGTCATCATCGCCACAGACGAGGCAGATGAGAGGATCCTTATAGATAAGGAGTTCAGACTTGCTCCGGGTGAATGGGTATATAATTTCCCTGCCGGACTCATAGATCCGGGGGAGACTCCTGAGGTCAGTGCCAGACGTGAGCTTATGGAGGAAACGGGACTTGAGCTGTACGAGATCAGTGACACAATAGGGACAAGCTACAGTGCTGTAGGATTTTCAAATGAGACAAATATGTGTGTTGTAGGCAAGGCGAGAGGCGAGTTCAAGCCGAGCACTTCAACTCTGGAGGAGATCACTCCAGGATGGTACACAAAGGCAGAGGTAAGAGAACTGCTCAAGACTGAGAAGTTTGCAGCCAGAACACAGGCCTTCTGTTATGTGTGGAGCAGACAGTGATATGAGAATGAAAAAGGAGAAATAATCTATGGAAAAATTACCTGGAAAGGGAATGGTGACGGCATCGTCGCTCATCATGCTCATATGGGGGCTTGTAAATGCCGGATATTATGACATTGCAAAACTTGTGCTTGCAGATGAGCCATCGACAAAGGCTGTCGTATGTGGCGTTGTGGCCGGAATAGCATCGCTTGCAGCCATAATAGGCGGTATATTTGGAATAGCCGGAAGCAACAAGGTTGCAAAGGCGTCTGCCATAGTTGTATGGGCAGCATTTCTGGCGATAC
>NC_021018.1:1098811-1099988 GCF_000210595.1 Coprococcus sp. ART55/1
TTATAGCCGTTGTCATGATGATCGTTGGAATAGTTGTTCCGGTTGTCATGTTTATGGGGGCCGCTAAGAATAGAGCGTAGAAAATGTTAATGAAGAGGGAGACGCAAATGGATAAAAGGAAAACGACATTTCAAAGTAGCTGGCAGTATGTATTAGAGACAGTTTTATTGTCAACAATTGTTACATTTGCATTGTTGATCTCAAAAACTACTATTAGCTGGAAAGAACTCGATATAGGAACAGAAGAGGAGATTATTTCCAAGGCTCTCGCATGGTACCAAAACAGTATGAAGTATGACATGCTTGTGATTGACATGGTGTGGGCTTTGTTGTGTGCTTTTTTCTGGAAAGTAAAGAAACAGATTCGTTCAGAGACAGTGGCACGTAAGTGGATATACATAGTCACATCCATAATACTTGCAATATTTATGATCATTGGAGACAGCTTTAAATCGAATGGAGATTTATCGTTTGTATATTATAGTAAGTTTTATGCACTGGTTTCCATGGCAGTATTTGCCGGATATGCATTATTGATATACTATTTTATGTTCATGATCGGAGCAGGGGTAGAGAAATATAGGGCAAAAGAGCAATCATTAAAATGCGATAGAAGAAGGTTGCAATTGTATATGTTTGGAGGCTTGATATTAGCATGGCTGTCATATATAATTGCATATTTCCCTGGCTCCGTTACAACTGATGCTATGAACCAGATAAATCAGGCTTTGGGACAGTATCCATTTTCTAATCACCATCCGGTCGTTTCTTCATTGTTTATGGGGCTTTTGATAAGATTGGGAAGAATCTTCTCAAATGATTATCTTGGAATATTTCTGATGATGCTTTTTGAAGTAGTGTTTACGGGATTTGTGTTTACAAAGCTGATTATATACATTCATGATATATCCCAAAAGAACATGGCGACAGCAATTATGTATATCTTGCATTGTATCCAACATGGGGGATGATGGTACAGTCGGTATTAAAGGATACCATGTTTACAGCAATATTTGTTGCATATTTTATATATTATATAAAACTGATAATGAATCCGGAAGAATTCTGGAGCAATAAGTGGAATATTGTGTGGAGCACCATCAGTATGCTTGCTGTTTGTTTCTGGAGAAATAATGGAATTTATGTAGTGCTTATATCTGCATTGTTGTTATTATGT
>NC_021018.1:1100417-1101079 GCF_000210595.1 Coprococcus sp. ART55/1
CAGACTGCGAGATATGTTCGTGAATATTCGGACGAGGTGACGGAGAGTGAGAAAAAAAGTATCTCGGGAGTCCTTGAATATGATACGATAGCTGAGAAATATAATCCCGATATATCTGATTATGTAAAAAAGACATTTAAAGAGAAAGCTTCAGATGAGGATATATTATCGTATTTCAAGACTTGGTTAAGCATGTTTGCAAAGCATCCTGTGGTTTATTTTGAAGCTACCCTTAATAATACGTATAACTATTATTATTTCAATGATCCAACTAATTTTATGTTGGAATATCAGAATTATACGAAGTATGATATGAACAGATCGTTGAATATAGATGAAAATACAGTTTTTTGTGATGGATTCAAGAAAAGTATATTGAGATGGACTGATATAGTGAAAGATATGCCTATATTGAATTTGTTGAACAGGTGTGGAATTTATACATGGATCATTATTATAGTTACAGCTCTTTTGTGGAGAAAAAAAGAATATAAAAAGATATTGGTCAGTGCGCCGCTTTATTTGAGTATTCTTGTGTGTATAGCATCTCCGGTAAATGGATTGCAGAGATATGCATGGGTGATAATGCTTGGAAGCCTTTTATATATGGCATTGTTGTTATCGCCTGAAGCTGAAGAGGCGGATAATGATTAAGAAAACAA
>NC_021018.1:1101227-1103260 GCF_000210595.1 Coprococcus sp. ART55/1
ATTTGTAATAAGATGACAAGTCTGAATGCTACAAACTGCCATATCAGTATATCTAGGCTGTTTCTTCCAAAGAACGTTCCAATATTTTTGATATATTCCAATACATGTATCTTTTTACATAACATATCAATCCATCTGCAAAAATACAGAAGCGCATATGATGCTCCAACTGCACCTACGACGAAAAGAAGCGGATACCTGTATTGATTTGCATTCATATTAGCAGAGTTGTATTTGCCTATTATTAAGAAGATTAAAGCAGAGACTATGGCAAGAGCACAACAATCAACAGACTTAAAGTTTTCTATATATGTTTTTACAAAAACTCCAAATCCGAAAAACATGCTCAGAACAAGAACTCTGGATAACATGTGGTCGAATGTTATTATAAATCCGGTTATTCCGGCTGTTACAGAGAGCAATAGCATTACAAAAGGTTTGAACTTTGAATTTTTGATATAAGTATCAATGAGTTTGTATATTATGGATGTCAGAAATAAAGCGCCGAGAAACCATGTAGCACCAAGAAACTGACCATCTTTTTCAATTGTAAGTAAGACTTTGAAATCCATGTTGAGTATTGTTTTAATATCAACACCATGAATATATGATTTTATGGTGATGAACAAACAATTCCAAAAAACAAAAGGAATATACAGGCTGGTTATTTTACCTTTGATAAATTGTTTTAGTGGCTTGCTGGAACTATACAAGAGACCTGATATGATGAAAAAGAAAGGCATATGCATTTGATACATATAACTGCTGTAAGGACCTCTTGCATGCGCCCATACAACGAGAAGTATACCAATCCCCTTTGCCAGATCCAGATAATCAATCCTTTTTTTCTGAGTTTCCATTTATAAATCCCCCTATTTATCCTATATTAAAGGAATATATAACAAAAATGTAGTATTTTCAATATTTTTGTAGTATACTCAACCCGGTATTGACAAATATTGAGAGTTATATAAAAGAGTCCAGTTATTAATATCGGAGGAGACCAGCTATGAAAAGTCAACCATAAATTAGCAAAAAAAATCCTTTTTCTATATCGGTGGTAAAAAGGGTAAACTTTAATAGAGCTCCCTTAGGGTGGTTTTTTCTAAAATACTATCGATATTGGTATACAGACCTCTTATTCGAGGTTAAATTCTACTTCGTCAGTGAGCATCTTCCAGATGGCTCTGACAAGCTTGCCGGCACAGTGCCCCAGTGCATTGTAGTGAGACCGGCCTTCAGCCCTCTTGGCATCATAATAAGCCTTGAAGGTAGCGTTGTTTCTGACAACGTTCCAAGTTGCATTTACAATGGCATATCGTAAAATACGAGAGCCACGTTTGGACATCCTTGTTGTCTTAGCCTGAAAGTTACCAGACTGATAAACAGAAGGATCCAGACCTGCAAAAGCAAGCAGCTTGTTTGGATTGGAGAAACGGTGAATATCACCTATTTCACCAAGAATCATTCCACCATTGATATAACCGATACCAGGAATGATCATGATGACAGAATCGTTGAATTTCATGATATCCGTCATCTCAGCTTCAATCTTTTCTAATTGGCTATCCAGTAACTCGATTTGTTGAATGGTTTGAGTTATCTGAATAGATATAGTGCTGTCGTTAGCACCGACAGACTTCTGTGCGAGAACTCTTAATTCTTTGGCTTGCTCTTTGGTAAAGTGTCCGTGCGAGTTCACTTTGAGCAGATTTGCCAGATGAGTCATATGCATGGAAGCAATCTCTTTTGGAGAAGGTGCTTCTTTTAAAAGAGCATAGACAGCATTCTGATGCAGACCGGATTTAAAAAAGTATTGAATTTCCGGAAAAACCTGATCAACATAGGTTGTCAGTTGGATTTTCAATCGGGTGCGTTGTTTTATGGTTTTCTGACGAAAACGCTCCAAGGCCTTAAGATCCATCATATCAAGGTCATAGAAACTGACAAATCTGAGATCATCCTGCATCATAAGAGTTTTAGCAATAATATAAGTGTCGACCTTATCTGTCTTCGTTTTGCGAATGTTATTC
>NC_021018.1:1103672-1109464 GCF_000210595.1 Coprococcus sp. ART55/1
CTTCCTAATTATCATACAAGGAGAAATATGGATAAAATAGCGGTATTAATTCCATGTTATAATGAAGAAAAGACAATCTACAAGGTCGTAACAGATTTTAAGGCGGTTTTGCCTGATGCTACAATATATGTGTACGATAATAATTCAAGTGACAAGACATCTGAACTTGCAGAAAAAGCTGGTGCAGTTGTAAGAAAAGAGTATAAGCAGGGCAAAGGAAATGTTATCAGAAGAATGTTCAGGGAGATAGATGCGGAAGTGTATATCATGGTGGATGGCGATGATACATATCCTGCTGAATGCGCATCTGAAATGGTGGATGCGGTTATAAATAAAAATGCAGACATGGTAGTTGGAGACAGATTATCCAGTACATATTTTCAGGAAAATAAAAGACCATTTCACAATTTTGGAAACAGCATAGTAAGGTGGTCTATAAACAATCTCTTTAAGACATCTATAAAGGATATAATGACGGGATACAGAGCGTTCAGCTATGAATTCGTCAAGACATATCCGGTTATGTCAAAAGGATTTGAGATTGAAACTGAGATGAGCATCCATGCTGTAGATAGAAACATGCAGGTCGAGAATGTGATCATTGAATACCGAGACAGACCTGACGGAAGTGAATCTAAGTTAAATACATACTCAGATGGTATAAAGGTGTTGCTTAAATAGTGAAGCTGTACAAGAACTATAAACCATTTGGATTTTTTACAGCCATATCACTTGTTCTTGCGCTGTGTAGTATATTATTCTTCATTCCGGTACTTTCAGCATACTTTAAAACGGGAGTTGTGGATAGATTCCCGACGCTGATCGTCTGCGGCTTTGTGATGGTAATGGCAATCCTGTTCTTTGCGGTGGGAGTACTTCTCAGTACACTTAGAAGTCAGGACAAGAGAGACTTTGAGTATAAGCTGATCCAGGTTGACCATATGAAGAAAAATTCAAAGTGATCAATATTGAACAGGAGACAATAATATGCTTGAGTCGATAAGAATAAATAAAAAAGGTATTATTTTGATGATAATATCTTCAATATGTGCCTGTATAGGTCAGATGCTGTGGAAAATGTCTGCAGATAAAGGCCTGGGATATATGATCGTTGGTTTTGGATTTTATGGCGTTGGAGCTCTGGTGATGATAATTGCATACAGATACGGAAAATTATCTGTTTTACAACCGATGTTAAGCCTGAATTATGTTCTCAGTATAGTCCTGGCGGCTATAGTGCTTGGTGAGAAGGTCGGATTTGTAAAATGCATAGGTGTCCTTGTAATAATTGCAGGAGTAATAATGATAGCAGGAGGAGATACAGAAGAGTGCTGATATATTATTTTATACTTGTGATTATGACGCTCAGTGGAGCCATAGCTTCATTTTTTTTGAAGAAAGCATCTGCATCTGATAATCTCTTTTCTATGTTGAAAAACATTAATTTGTATATTGGTGGATGCTTGTATCTTGTATCAGCTTTGCTGAATATAGATGTATTGAGATATTTGGATTATTCGGTGGTTCTTCCTCTGACATCCATAACGTATGTATGGATAATGGTCATATCTTATTTCATATTGAAAGAAAATATTACGAAGAATAAAATTGTAGGTGTAGTTCTCATATTGATTGGGGCTGTACTTGTGTCAATGGCATAGCGTAAGACAAAAGAACGTAAGGGTAACAGCTGACGTTCTTTTTGTATATAGGAGATTAAGAATAATGAATAACAACTACAAATTTTTCCAGAACCGGGATTGCGAATTCTTCCCGTGCCATAAGGTAAAAGATGAAGATAAATTTAACTGCCTGTTCTGTTACTGCCCACTTTATTTTGATGAGAGCTGCATAGGCAGTCCTGAGTATATAGTGAATGGAAGGGGACAGAAGATAAAGGATTGCAGCTCATGTCTGGTGGTTCACAGACCGGAGATGTACGACAAAGTCATTGCTCATTTGCAGAGGCAGGAAGAGATACTGCATGTAGATTTGAGAAAGCTGAGACAGCAAATAAAGGACAGGTTGGTACAGATCACGCATATAAATGACATGGAGCCTGACATGCGTGTGGAACATCAGCGGGAGGCAGAAATAGTGCTTGACCGGATCATGAACGAAAAAAGCTTCGGAAACCTCAGTGGACTGCCAGGTGTCAGTATTGCTGCAGCCATTTGCGGTGGAGTGCGTTCATGAGGGCTATTTTGAATTTGGCAGGAAGAGGATAAAATGCAATGTCCTTGAACAGCTTGATCTGAGCAGCGTTGAAAATGGATATCTGTATGCATTCCATGCGCCGGAGATCGACATAGAAAGTGCGGGTTCGGTTCTTGAACAGTATTACATGGAGGCATTTCAGGTGGCGTGCATGGATGTTGTCAGAGTGTGGGTGCAGGGATATCTTGAGAGAAAGAACAGTGTATATGATAATCGGTATTGCAGCCCATCATTCGGTCCCGGATATTACGGAATGGGTATGGATACCATACATGAGTTGCTTGGACTTATGGATGCATCACAGGTAGGCGTGTCATGGAACGGAGAACGTATGTCACCGAAGATGAGTCTTGTTGGAACATATCTGATCGCGGGTGAAGATGTGTTTGCGGTGGATTCTGATTGCAGAGACTGTATTGGACAGAGCGGTGGCTGTGAATTCTGTATAAAGCACTGAATTTATACCAAGTAGGAGCAGGAGTGTTCTGCTCCTACTTAGAATTATAGTTATTAGTCCAAATCGAAACTAAAGACCGCTTTGTCGAAATTGCGGTTCTTTAAATCTTCATCTGAAATGATCCAAAAGATATTCCATAGACAACCAACGTTGTAACTATATTGAAACAGCAGATGTGTTTTTGCATTTACATCCGGAATATTACCACCCGTAGGATAACCGAATAATTTGTTTCCGTCATACGAAAGATATTCGATATCATAATCTGGAGCAACTTCTTCAAGACGGTCAAATAGGTCACAGTCAAGCACATCTCCCAGTGGCTGATAATCTGTGGTGAGTTCAAACTCGACAGCCTTTTCCTCAAAAGTTTCTGTAAAATACTTTGAATAATATGGAACAGGCGGCTCAGTTCTATTTAAATTTGACAGGTCGCCGTTGTACCAGATCACCTTGTGATAAGCCGAATTTTCGGGGGCGTCAGCAACGCTTTCAACCCATTTGTTGGTCTGGTGAATTGAGTCGATTTCTCCGCTCCAGAAAAAATATAAAATACCCGTGTGCGGAAGCTTGTTTTCAATATCCAAGTCGGCAATGTCCGTAAGATTGATTTGAGCAACAAGCTGCATTGCTGATTTTTCGTACCGCTCAGTGTCATCTCCGCGCTTGCAGGAATAGCCCGACATTGTGGGATATGGAATTTCGGGCGGAAGATCGGGAAAGCCACCGATTTTACTTGTGCCTTTTGCAATTACATTTTCTACATCCTTCACACACATTTTAATAGTATTTTTTCGGTAGTCTTTAATACTTTCTGCAATATCAGTGTGTCCTTCTTTAATAAGGAATTCCATCAAATCCATTTCGTGCATTTTCATTTTATACCCCCTAATCCCTATTTGTTAAAGTCAACACATTCATTATATCTAATATCGCCTAATTTGCATACACATTTAATGGCTACCCTACCTTGGGGATTGCCGCGCTAGAAATACCAGACTGACAGTAAGAGTCACAGCCTCGGTCACAGGTGCAGCAAACCACAAGCTGTTGCCTCCGATCAAAACTGGGAACGTCAGTATACACACGCTGCTGAGTATGATGTTTCGGAGCAGTGATATACACAGAGATTGCCCGGATTTCAGTATGGCCTGGAGATAGTAGGAGGTCATCAGGTTGATCCCAAATGGCACAAATGCAAAGAAGTACGCTCTGACACCAAGATCGGCAATGACACCAAGACCTTCATTCATATCTATAAACACATCGCAGAGCACCCTTGGAAAAAGTATTCCAAGAAGTGAGAACAGCACACCCATGATCAGGATGGTTGTGTAAGCCATTCTGTTTATGGCGTTTATTCTGCCTATGTTATTTGCTCCGTAGTTGGTCGAGATCACAGGTTGCACAGACTGACCAACTCCTGTGAACAGAGAATTGAACAGGATGACGCAGTTGGAGATGACGCTGTATATGGACAGGGCATTCTCGCCGCAGTACTTCAATATCTGTATGTTAAACAGCAGTACTATAAATCCATTTGCAAATTCATTGAAAAAGCTCGGGATACCGGCTGTCACGATATTCTTCATGCTGTTCAGGAGCCTGTGTGGCATTATGAAACGCAGCTCATTCTTCTTGCTGAGAAAATGTGATGAGGCGACAAGTATCTGGATCAGCATACCGATTACGGAGGCAAGTGCGGCTCCGCTGATTCCCTGCTTCAGTGGGAATACCAGTACAATGTCCATCACGATATTGAACACTCCACCCAGCAGGACGCCTGCCATGGCGCGGTTCGGATCATTGTCAGCCCTCACAAATATAGCTACGAAGTTGGAAAATACTGCAACCGGCAGGAATATATTTATATAGTGCATGTATGACATGGCATATGGGTATAGAGTGGCATTTGCACCCATGAGCCTCAGCAGTGATGGCATGCATGTTACGTACAGTATCCACAGCAGTGCGGTGACTGCTGCGATCATCATGAATGACACGGTGAAGTAGCGGTTAGATTTCACTGTGTTGCCACTTCCTCTGTGCACGCTCATCTGTACTGATCCACCTACGCCAAAGAGAATTCCGGTTGACATAAGTATGCACAGCAGAGGCGTTGTGATGCTCAGAGCGGCCAGGGCATCAGTTCCAACACCTTTGCCGATGACGATGGCATCAGTCAGGGTGTATATGGACATGACCATGGCACTTCCAAGGGAGGGAATGAGGAATTTGAAGTAAAGCTTTTTCAGATTGTCTCTTAACAGGTCCATTTGTAAATCTCCTTAACAAAAATAGTTTATAATTGAAAATCATTGAAAATCGGAAAGGCACATGATCGCGGGGACACATTAACCTGCCAGCCGCATAAAAAAAGAGCCAGATAAGATAAAGTATCTTATCTGGCTCATGAAAATTCTGATATGTTTTTATCGCGATTCATGTTCCATCCGGGAATCCTGCATCTGCAGAACACCTTGCAAGGTATATTAATATTCAACATACCGTCCGACTTGTGTTATTATAGCAGGAGGCATAAAAATGTCAAGGAGTAATAAGGGGGTATTATGGAGTATAGAGTGACAGATGCAAATGATATAGATATGCTGATGGATGTCAGATTGTCCATGCTTAGGATAGTCAATGATCTTCCTGCTGATTACATATTTGATGATGAATTGGTGGTGAGCAGCAGAAGGTATTTTCTTGAGGGTGATCAGACAACAGTTGTAGCTGTCAATGACGGAAGATGTGTGGCGTGTGCCAGTATGTCTTATATTGAAATAATGCCAACATTTTCTCACTCATCAGGAAAGAGAGCACATCTCATGAATGTATATACAGAAGAGCACTATCGGAGAAGAGGAATCGCCAGGCATCTTGTGAATATGCTTATAGGGGATGCGCGTGCACATGGCGCCACGGAGATAAGCCTTGATGCCACAGAAAGCGGCAGACCGCTGTATGAATCAGTGGGATTTAAGGCATCTGAGGAGTGCATGGTTATAGATATACAGCAATTATGATACTTTTGATAATAGACAGCTTATCGAGGTGCGGCGATCCAGAACCTGTTGCAGAGAATCCGGAGATGCGGCCTGGAAAGAAAATGGAT
>NC_021018.1:1110080-1113204 GCF_000210595.1 Coprococcus sp. ART55/1
ATATGGAGACAGGATCATACTTATAGACGCTCCGACGGCAACTGTTGCCATGGCGGCGGAGGCGCTTGGAGTTGAGCCGGGCATGATCGCTAAGACCATGGCGTTCATACAGGATGACAAGATAGTACTCATACTCACCGAGGGCACAGCCAGAGTTGACAATAGGAAATATAGAGACAGATTCCACGTCAAGGCGAAGATGGTGCCATTTGATAGCGTGGAGGAGCTTGTCGGACATGCACCGGGCGGAGTGTGTCCATTTGGCATAAATCCGGGGATAGATATATACCTTGATGAGAGCCTCAAGAGATACGAGAGGGTTTTTCCTGCGGCGGGCAATGACCACAGTGCAGTGAATCTCACCATCTCTGAGCTTGAGGATGCATCTGGGGCTGCCGGCTGGGTTGATGTGTGCAAGGAGCCGGAGAAGTAAGCTGTTAATCAGGTTAATATGAGTCTGCGGATGGTGCTTATTATACGAATTAAGTATTGGGGAAAGGAAGAATGGGTGTATGGACATAACGATGCTTGGAACAGGAAGTGCACTTGTGACAGAGTGTTATAATACATGCTTTGTGCTGTCAGATGGAGACGAACATTTTCTAGTGGACGGCGGCGGTGGTAACGGCATACTGTCACAGCTTAAGAAAGCGGGTTTTAACTGGCAGGATATGAGTACAATATTTGTGACGCATAAACATGTGGATCATATACTCGGCGCGGTGTGGATGATCCGCATGATATGCCAGCATATGAAAAAAGGTTCGTATGAAGGCGAAGCCGTTATATACGGACATGACGAGGTCATCGCTTTACTTAGGGAGATGGCAATGCAACTTCTTAATAAGAAGGAGACAGTATATATTGGTGACAGACTTCATCTGGTTGAGGTGAATGACGGCGATACGAAAGAGATAATGGGCAGAAAGGTCACATTTTTTGATACTGGTTCAACTAAGACAAAGCAATTTGGATTCTGTATGGATATGGGTGATGGTGCGAAAATTACGTGCTGCGGAGACGAGCCTTACAATGATTGTGAGGAGAAGTATGCGAGAGGCAGCAAATGGCTGCTCCATGAGGCATTCTGTCTGTATTCCGAGGCGGATATATTTGATCCATATGAGAAACATCACTCAACAGTCAAGGATGCCTGTGAACTTGCAGAAAAGCTTGAAGTTCAGAATCTGTTGCTATATCATACAGAGGATAAAAATATAACACATAGAAAAGAATTGTACGTGGCAGAGGGCAAAAGGTATTATAGTGGCAACCTGCATGTGCCAGATGATTTGGAGAAAATAAGATTTTAGAGATGTGGAGGAAAGAATATAGTCAAAAAGGAATATAGTCAAAATCTGAGAGAAATTAGAAGATGAATGACTTTCTTGAACAATAGAATTGTTTGAAAATTCAGGCAACTAGAAAAGAGTTTGCTAAAGATAGGCGATAAAAAGGAGAGATCGAAATGTACAATCCAATAAAAGAACTGACTAAGCGGGAATGGCTTATCTGGCTGAGTTCCCTGGCTATAGTGCTGGTGTCGAATCTTCTCACTGCAGATCTGGACATACTCACACTTGCGGCGGCACTCATAGGTGTGACATCGCTTATATTTGCGGCAAAGGGAAATGTGTGGGCGCAGATATTGATGGTCGTATTTAGCATATTATACGGTATCATATCCTTCAGGTTCCGTTATTGGGGGGAGATGATAACCTACCTCGGGATGACGATGCCGATGGCGGTGTGGTCAGCCATAACATGGTTTAAGAATCCATCGGAGGGCAACAGCAGTGAGGTAGCCATACAGAAACTGACACGCAGGCATGTGATATGGCTCACTGTCAGCACAGTGCTTGTAACGGTTGTATTCTACTATATACTCATGATACTTGACACGCCGAATATAGTATTCAGCACAATATCCATAGTCACAAGTTTCCTGGCGGCTGCGCTCACCATGCTGAGATCGTCATACTATGCGGTGGGATATGCAGCAAATGATGTAGTACTCATAGTATTATGGGTTCTCGCATCTTTTGAGAATCCGGCATATATTCCTGTAGTTGTAAACTTCGTCATATTCTTTGTGAACGACATGTATGGATTTGTGAGCTGGAAAAAGAGAGAAGTGAGGCAGGCTGTGGATATGTAGCAGATAAAGGAGGTGCAATTTGCAACATAAATAGACAGTAGTACAATGTTTAAAGTGCTGACAGCTATATGCCCATAACTGTCAGCACCATAATCTGATTATTATTGCTGAATATCGGCAATATACACTGTTTTGATGTATACATAGTGCGCTGCCAGACAGAACGATATAATAATAAATAGAACATAAGTGAAATCTTATCATAATAGGAGGACGCATAGATGAATATAAACATAAGGGAGTACATGACAGCAGATGCAAAGTCAGCATCAGAGATATGGAACCAGGTTGTGGATGATGGCGTGGCATTTCCACAGGAGGAAGACCTGACACCGGGATCAGGCGATGCATTTTTCAAAGAGCAGACATATACCGGTATCGCCGAGAACGCAGAGAGTGGTGAGGTGGTAGGACTCTACATACTTCATCCGAACAACGTGGGAAGATGCGGACATATATGTAACGCCAGCTATGCCGTGAGACGCGATATCCGCGGTGAGCATATAGGAGAAAAGCTTGTGCTTGACTGTATATCCATGGCAAAGAAGAAAGGCTTTAGAGTGCTCCAGTTCAATGCCGTAGTAGCATCAAATGTACATGCACTCCATCTGTATAAAAGGATTGGTTTTACTCCGCTGGGAGTCATACCGGGAGGCTTCAGAATGCCGGATGGACATTACGAGGATATCATTCCGCACTATTATGACCTTAGAAAAGATGCAGATCAGTAATGAGTTGCAGCATATGGTGTAACATCACAGAAAAATATGTTGATGTTACGATCTGACAGCGGTATACTTGTTGTCAGAGAATTGGATAGTATATGGGGAGCTGGCGAGTTAGCCGGCTGAGAGGAGGCTGAACGCTTCGACCCACAACCTGATGCGGATAATGCCGCCGTAGGGATACGTTTGATACATACATAATGATGTAAGTAATAAAGAAGGAGACGCATTCCTGTGTCTC
>NC_021018.1:1113649-1115717 GCF_000210595.1 Coprococcus sp. ART55/1
TTTTTCATAAGGAGGGACCCACGTAAGTGGGAGGATTCCTTGCGAAGTACGCAGACGCCGCGCGTAAGCGCCTTTCATGCGTCTGCTCCTTTATAAGGAGGGACCCACGTAAGTGGGAGGATTCCTTGTGAAGAGTGGAAGCGCACTGATGTGCGCGCAGGTCATCAAGCGGTGCTTGACGACATAATACGCAGACGCCGCGCGTAAGCGCCTTTCATGCGTCTGCTCCTTTATAAGGAATAATCTACATGAGTGGGATATTCCTTAAGTGGCTGATTGGGGGCACCACCTTCCGCCACTATAAAAGTGTAAGAGAAACAAATATTAGATCTGGAACAGATTTATAAAGCCGGATCAGATTGGAGGAACAGATGAGAAATTACACAACACAGATGGACGCAGCAAGAAAAGGCATAGTAACTCCTGAGATCGAGAAAGTTGCCGAGAAAGAGCATATGTCCACTGAGGCGCTGATGAAACTGGTAGGAGAGGGTAAGGTAGCGATACCTGCCAACAAGAAGCACACATGCTTAAACCCAGAGGGAGTTGGAAGCATGCTGAGGACCAAGATTAATGTCAACCTCGGCGTGTCAAGAGACTGCAAGGATTATGGTATCGAGATGCAGAAGGTTATGAGTGCTGTCGAGATGGGAGCAGAGGCGATCATGGATCTGTCAAGCCATGGCAATACACAGCCGTTCAGACAGAAGCTCACTTCAGAGTGTCCGGCTATGATAGGAACTGTGCCGGTATATGACAGCGTTATCCACTATCAGAGAGACCTTGCGACACTGACAGCACAGGATTTCATCGATGTGGTACGTCTTCATGCGGAGGATGGAGTTGATTTTGTGACTCTCCACTGCGGAATAACAAGAAAGACGATCGAACAGATCAAGAAACATAAGAGAAAGATGAACATAGTAAGCCGTGGCGGCAGTCTTGTATTTGCATGGATGACCATGACAGGCAATGAGAATCCGTTCTACGAGTATTTTGACCAGATCCTTGATATATGCGAGGAATACGATGTGACAGTATCACTTGGAGATGCATGTCGTCCGGGATGTCTTGCGGACGCAACGGATGTATGTCAGATAGAGGAGCTTGTCAGACTTGGAGAGCTGACAAAGCGCGCGTGGGATCATAACGTACAGGTTATGGTTGAGGGCCCTGGTCATGTGCCACTCAATCAGATTGCAGCCAACATGGAAGTTCAGAAGACACTCTGTATGGGCGCACCATTCTACGTACTTGGACCTCTTGTCACAGATATAGCACCGGGATACGATCACATCACAAGTGCCATAGGCGGAGCGGTCGCAGCCATGAACGGCGCAGCATTCCTCTGTTACGTAACACCAGCAGAGCACCTTGCCCTGCCAAATGTAGACGATGTCAAGCAGGGAATCATAGCCTCCAAGATAGCAGCCCATGCGGCAGATATAGCAAAGGGGATACCTGGAGCGAGGGATATAGATGACAAGATGGCGGATGCGAGACGTGTCCTCGACTGGGATGCACAGTTTGCATGTGCCATAGATCCTGAGACTGCAAAGGAGATCAGGGACAGCAGGAAGCCTGATGACGAGTACAGCGACACGTGCAGTATGTGCGGTAAATTCTGTGCTGTCAGATCGATGAACAAGGCGTTGTCAGGGGAATACATAGATATACTGTAATTACCAAGAAACTTAAAATATAAAAAGATTCGGCAGTATATGTCCATCTCGGCATGTACTGTCGTTTTTATATGCATAACATGATAGAAAATATATGGGAATAAGTACAAAAAACGGGTGTTCAGCCGAAGATGTTTACTATTTTGCCTATTGTAATGCCGGGTGAACGAGTTTAGAATAAAACCGAAAACAGGAGTAAATTATAGAAAAGAAGGGAAAAAAGTGAACAAAGATCTTACTGTGGGAAGGCCAGAATCAGTGTTATGGAGATTCTGCCTGCCACTTTTTGGAAGTGTAATATTTCAGCAGCTTTACAACATAGCGGACAGCTTTGTGGCGGGGCAGTTCATAGGAGAAAATGCTCTGGCGGCGGTCGGCAACAGCTA
>NC_021018.1:1115929-1131696 GCF_000210595.1 Coprococcus sp. ART55/1
GATAACACTTATTTTCATAGCATTTGCATTTGGATGCAATATAGGCTGTTCGGTCATAGTATCCCAACTGTTCGGGGCAAAGAAATACAGCGAGATGAAGACTGCGGTCTGGACTACTCTCATAGCAAGCGCGGTACTTGTGGCGGTTCTCATGCTGGTTGGATTCCTGCTTGGAGAGAGACTGCTGGCACTTATTGATACCCCGGATGAGCTGATGAGAGATTCGCTTACTTATCTGAACATATACATATTGGGCGTGCCATTTTTGTTCTTCTACAACATAGCGACAGGAATATTCTCCGCGCTGGGCGACTCGAGAACACCGTTCATATTCCTTGCCATCTCATCGGTGTCCAATATAGCCGTTGATATACTGTTTGTAAAGACATTTGAGATGGGGGTAAATGGAGTTGCGTGGGCTACATTCATCTGTCAGGGCGTGAGCGCTGTACTTGCGATAATAGTTGTGTTCAGACGCCTGACAGCAGTTCGCACTGAGGGGAAGGTCCGTGTATTTTCGGGAAGCATGCTGGGCAAGATAGCAGTCATAGCCATACCGAGCATACTTCAGCAGAGCTTTATCTCAGTTGGAAATATAATTATTCAGAGCGTCATCAATGGATTTGGAGCCTCTGTCATAGCGGGCTATGCGGCGGCTGTAAAGCTCAACAATCTCGTCATAACGTCATTTACAACACTTGGAAATGGAATATCCAACTATACCGCACAGAATCTTGGCGCGGGTAAGATCGACAGGATAGGACAGGGACTTAAAGCTGGAATAAAACTCATATGGGGACTATGCATACCATTTGCGGTTTTGTACTTCTTCTTTGGCCGTTATGGCATGTATCCATTTATGGAGAACAGGACAGGACTTGCCCTTGACACGGGAGTCACGTATCTCAGGATACTGGCGCCGTTCTACTTTGTAGTATCGGCAAAACTTGTAGCTGATGGAATACTAAGGGGAACAGGCATGATGGGCAGGTTCATGACATCTACGTTTACGGATCTGATACTCAGAGTGGTGCTGGCGATAGTGCTGTCAAGAGTTATAGGCTCCGCCACAGGAATATGGCTGGCCTGGCCGATAGGCTGGACTATAGCAACAGTCATGTCACTGTTATTCTGTGTGAATGGTATTAAGAAGCTGAAAAGAGAAAAAACAGGGAGGATAGAATAGATGACAGATAAAATGACTCAGAAGAGCCATGAAGATATGAGTAAAGAAATAAACAAAGATGGTGTGGCGGTGCGTACACGGGGATATCATATATGGAGAGTTATATTCTGTATAATAGGCGTGCTGGGAATGCTGATGTTCATATATCCGGTGTTCAGAGGTTGCCGTGTGAATATAGGAACCCTGCTGGGAACAGGCGTGTTTGCACTTCTCACATTGTATGGAGTATTCAGGGCAAAGATAGACAAATCTGTCAGAAAGCTTTGGAATAAAAAAGCAGGAAAGATATGCTTAAGTTTCGTGCTTGCACTTGTCACTGCTGCGCTTGCCCTTGTTGTGGTCATCACTTATCACATGGTCTATGCGGCTCATGTAAAGCCTAAACAGGATGCCACAGTCGTAGTGCTCGGATGCGCAGTTAGAGGCGGTGGACCAAGCCTTATGCTGAGGGAGAGACTTATAGCAGCACAGGATTATCTTGATGAGACCCCGGAGGCTGTATGTGTTGTGTCCGGTGGACAGGGCGCAGATGAGAGCATGTCGGAAGCTCAGTGCATGTATGAATACCTTACAGAGCACGGAATTGCTCCGGAGAGAATATATATGGAAGACAAGTCCACGTCCACAAGGGAGAACATAAAGTTTTCGGCTGAGATCATCAGACAGAACGGACTGCCGGACAAGATGAATATAGTGACAAATGAATTCCACGAGTACAGGGCAAAGCGTATAGCGGACAAACAGGGCATAGAGACGGGCTCCATAGCCGGAAGCACTGCATGGTGGCTGCTTCCGACATACTATGTCAGGGAGATGGCAGGCATACTGTATGAGTGGATCAGTGGCTGATACGTGGACAGGTGCGCTGCGAGGCGGACAAAGTGAATACAATGATCCGCCGGACACCCATGCAGGTATATTTGGTCGAAATGCACAGATAACCTTGAAAAAACCTTGTAATATTTCTTGAAAAATGCATGTAAAAACGTACTTCTAAATAGAAGAAATTATGTTATAATGGCTCTGTATGATACAAATACAGTATCCAGTTAAAAGGAGAATGAGATGAACAAATTAGAACTTCAGAAAAAAGACTGTAGAAGTTCGCAAGGGCATTGTTACAGGTGTATACAATGCAAAGAGCGGACATCCAGGCGGCTCATTATCAGCAGCAGACCTGTTTACTTATCTTTATTTCGAGGAGATGAATGTGGATCCTAAGAATCCTGAGGACGAGAATCGTGACAGATTCGTGCTCTCAAAGGGACACACAGCTCCGGGCTACTACGCAGCACTTGCGTTAAAAGGCTTTTTCCCAATAGAAGACTTAAAGACACTCAGACATGTTGGATCTTACCTTCAGGGACATCCTGACAAGAAGCACACTCCAGGAGTGGATATGTCATCAGGATCACTGGGACAGGGACTTTCAGTTGCAGTAGGTATGGCACTTGCAGCAAAGATGCAGGGCAAGGATTACAGAACATACTGTCTCTGCGGTGACGGAGAGATCCAGGAGGGACAGATATGGGAGGCAGCTATGTTCGCAGGACATAGAAAGCTTGACAATCTGTGCGTTATAGTAGATAACAACAATCTTCAGATTGACGGAACGGTTGAGGATGTATGTTCACCATATCCTATAGATGAGAAGTTCAAGGCATTCAACTTCCATGTTATCAATATCAATGGCAATGACTTTGACGAGATCGACAGGGCATTTGCTGAGGCAAAGTCCCACAAGGGTGAGCCTACAGCGATCATCGCCCACACGATCAAGGGCAAGGGTGTATCATTCATGGAGGACAAGGCCGGCTGGCATGGAAAGGCTCCGAATGAAGAAGAGTATAAGATCGCCATGGAAGAACTTGAGAAGGAGGCTGCAGCATTATGATAGAGAATAAAGCAATCGCAACCAGAGAGAGCTATGGCAATGCCTTAGTAGAGATCGCAAAGGAGCATGATGATCTTGTTGTTTTAGATGCAGACCTTGCAGAGGCAACCAAGACAGTTATTTTTAAGAAAGCTTATCCTGAGCGACACGTTGACTGTGGCATCGCGGAGGCGAACATGGCAGGAATAGCTGCCGGAATGTCAACATGCGGATATGTTCCATTTATGAGTTCATTTGCAATGTTCGCTGCAGGACGTGCATTTGAGCAGGTGAGAAATACTATCGGATATCCACATCTGAATGTGAAGATCGGTGCAACCCACGCAGGAATCTCAGTAGGTGAGGATGGAGCAACACATCAGTGCTGTGAGGATATCGCACTCATGAGAGAGATACCAGGCATGGTTGTCATTAACCCATGTGATGATGTAGAGGCCAGAGCAGCAGTCAAGGCTGCATATGAGTATGTAGGACCTGTATACCTCAGATTCGGAAGACTGGCAGTTCCAGTCCTCAACGATGAGAGCACATACAAGTTTGAGATCGGTAAGGGCGTTAAGCTCAAAGATGGCAAGGACATATCTATCATAGCTACAGGACTTTGTGTATCTGAGGCTGTGAAGGCTGTGGATATGCTCGCTGCTGACGGTATAGATGCTGAACTCATCAACATCCACACTATCAAGCCTATCGATGAGGATATCATCGCTGAGACAGCTCAGAAGACAGGAAGAGTGTTCACAGTTGAGGAGCACTCCATCATAGGTGGTCTCGGAAGTGCTGTTGCAGAGGTGCTTGCTGAGAAGTGTCCTACAAAGCTGACAAGGATCGGTGTGAGAGATACATTTGGTGAGTCAGGCCCTGCAAAGGAACTGCTTCACAAGTATGAGCTTGATGCCGAGGGTATCTACAAGCAGATCAAGGCTGCGCTGTAATCCTAATGTGATCATTTGGAGACATAACAGAGAACACAAGATAAATAGCTGATACTAAATATCTGTGAAAGATATAGAGAGTTATATACAGATGGGGGAGCCTGCCGGTGGCAGGCTCTTTCCATATATACATATGAACTGTCAGATGGGCGGTAGACACTGCAGACATCCGGCAGATTCTGTGATTTACATACACAAGGGCTGAAGACCAGATGAAACTGGGAACTTTACAGAAAAGAGGTAGGAATCATATGGGCAGAGAGTATGTAGAGGAGCTTAAGAACCGCGTGCTGAATGGTGGAGCGGAGATCACATATGATGAGGCTCTAAAGCTTGCACATGAGGATCTGGATATACTGGCGGCTTCAGCAAATGAGATAAGAGAGCATTTCTGCGGAGACCGGTGCGATGTGTGCTCGGTCATAAGCGTGAAGGAGGGCAGATGCACAGAGAACTGCAGATACTGTGCACAGTCCAGGATAGCGAATAAGGATGTACCAGAGATAAATCTGCTTGGTAATGAAGCGGTTACTGAGGGTGCATCGATTGACTATGACAAGGGAAGCTTCAGGTACTGCCTTGTGGCTGAGGGCAGGAGACTTTCAAAGCGGGAGGTTGAGCTTGCTGAGAAAACGGTCAAGGATATACACGACAATGTGGATATCAACATATGCGCGTCATTTGGCCTGCTGGATCAGGAGGACTTCACGAAGCTTAAGGGTGCGGGACTTACAATGATACACAATAACCTTGAGACATCACCTGCATATTTTCCGGAGGTGTGCACCAGTCACACCCAGGAACAGAAGAAGGCGACAATACGCGCTGCAAAGGCTGCGGGACTCATGGTGTGCAGTGGCAGTCTGTTCGGCATGGGCGAGACACTTGAGGACAGAGTGGCGCTTGCGTTTGAACTCAGGGATCTCGGCGTGGATTCTGTTCCGATGAATCTGCTCAATCCAAGAGAAGGCACGCCATTCTATGATAAGACGCCCCTCACAGAGGAGGAATATGTTAGAACCATAGCCGTGTACAGATTTGTCATGCCGAGGGTCATGATAAGACTGGCAGCCGGCAGAGGAAGATATGATGACAACGGAGAGGCAGCGCTTGCAGCAGGGGCAAATGCGGTCATAAGCGGTGACTTCCTGACCACCGATGGCACATCATTTGACCTTGACTTTGACATGATAAGAAGAAACGGATTTGTCACGGACAGAAAACATTCATAGACATTAGTGGGTGCTCCGTGCGCAAGGCAATTGGATGAGAAGGATTAACTGCACGCAAATAAGAGAATATAACAGGCAGAATAAGTTTTAGAAGGAGAATTATATGAAGATTTATGACAGGATCATGGGACTTGGAACAAAGATGACAGACATGGATGCATCCACATATCAGGGCGCATTCATAGGCAAGATATCCTACACAGTAGACAGAGCGAAGGCAGAGGCTGCCGATAGCATCACATATGAGTATGGTGATGTTAAGGAGAACGCATTCATGTACATACTCTCTATCCTTGGAAAGGTAGAGGGAGAAGAGACTCCTGTTGAGAAGATGACCATCACACTCGTAAAGGCATCAGACAAGGAGAAGGAGATCAAGAGAGTGGAGAAGACGGATTATGAGGACGAGAAGCCATTTCACACATTTACAAAGGAAGAGGTTTATGCATTCAGCAAGGAGACAGGAGACGAGAATAAGATCCACCTCACAGACCATCCTGTAGTTCAGGGAATGTTGCTTCTCCGCACAGCAGCATGTGCACACGAGGACCTGAAGAGACTTGACGTTAAGTTTGTAGAGCCTTCATACGCAGAGGAAGAGCTCATGTGGGGCAGCAATGGCAGAGAGCTTGTGCTTTATGCAGATGGCTATGTAAAGGCTTCATTCAAGGTTGTGAAATAGTTTCCGCTAACAGACGATCATTATGATAGATACAAAATAGGCGTCATACCTGATCAGGTATGATGCCTATTTTGTTGTTTGAATTAAGACTAGTTTATTCTTATGAAATCGGATCTTACATATCCGGTGTATTTCTTTGAGCCCTTGGTGTAAGTGATCTTATACCACGCATTCTTGCCGGAATATTTGCAGCCGCTGATCTTGACCTTTGATCCTCTGGCAAGTTCCCGGATGATACGTTTGTTGGTTCCTGCCCCTGCCCTGAGACGGACCTGGCTGTCAATGACTGTTCCGCTCAATGAGCTGGCTTTTGCGGGAGCTTTTGAAATGTCGCCATATACTATCGAACCATTGACATTCTTATATGCAAGAATCCTGTAGCCGAAGCCACTCTTCAAAGCAGGAAGTATACAACTGGTTGTTTTGTAAGAGGATATTTTCTTTACTCTTGTGTATTTGTTATGGGCAATATCATATTTGTATATGATGTAGCCGGATACATTTGAAAGCTTCTGCCAGTGCAGACAGCGATACGAACCGATAGGAGTATACTTAAATGAAGATGTAAAGGTTCGTGGCTTTGTACATTTGCTGAACTCCAGGCGGTTGCTGTACATGATCACACCGTTGTATTCATAATACGCCCTCACGCCGAATTTGTATGTTGTGGCGGGAGAAAGTCCGGTAAAGTTATAACTTCTGGATTCGTCGCCTATGCATCTTGCAATTCTGTCATATTTACCAGTGGACGTGTTGTATTTGTACACGAAATAGCCTGTGACTCCGGAAATCTTGCTCCAGCGGACATTAATGGAACTGGAAGTCCTGTCTGCTATTGCGGCCTGGGTAGGCATGTCCGGGGCGGTATCGAAGATTGGAGGTTCAGGATCTGTCGATGCAGTTACAGCTTCTGCATAGGTGGCGGTGCAGCTATATTCTTGCGAGTAAGCTCCGTATACAGTGCCGGTATTTAATTTATGGTATCCGCGCACCATGTAGGTATATTTTTTACCGCTGGTGAGACCGTTATCAGTGTAGGTCAGAGTTCCAGCCCCCTTTGTTGTTCCGATCGACACATATTTTCCTTCGGCCTCATCGTAACGAACTATTTGATAACCATATACCTCCGGAACCTTATTCCATGTGAGGGTTATGGATGAGTTGGTCGATGACTTAAATGTGAGTTCTGTAGGTGCTGCCGGTGTATTTACATATTTGAAATCGAGATCCGTCGGATAGCTTATTCCGGCGACGGTTCCGTTGTCATCGTACTGCCAATATGAATGAGTGGCGGCAGCGTGTCTGAATCGTTGTACTGCGCATTCCATATCGGGTATTTGTTGTTTATACTGGTGATCTTCATGTCATCGGTTATAACACTTTTGCTCGCATACAGCATGCCCACGTAGCCGCTTGCTTCCACTGTACTGCAAAAAGTGTTGATGACCGTGGTGGCAGCACTTTTGGACAGGTGCGCATTGTAGAGCCTGCCGGTCAGTCCACCCTCCCATGCGTATTCGTAGTCCATGACGATGGGAAGTGTCAGGTTGTAAGAGGATACGATGTTCAAGGTGTATGCCGCCTCCTGCCTGGCCTCGGTGGCGTTTATGGCCTGAGAGTAGAAGTACGCTCCGACATCAATCCCTGCCGCAGTTGCATTCTTGACATTCTCAGCAAATTTGGAGTCGACGAAATATGCACCTGAGCCATAGTACCTTCCTCCAGCCCTGATAAAGGCAAATGTAACGCCGCTGGATTTTACCTTTCTCCAGTTGATGGAACCGTTCCACTCCGATACATCTATCCCCTTCATGACAGTGGAGTTCTTGAACTGGGATGCGTGTGTATATGTTGTCGATGAGAGCGTGGCAACACCATAAGGATTAGCGCTGTCTGACTGCTTTTGCAATTGCCTTATCGTCTCAGGATCGTTGCCGTAAAGACTATATATGTGGTCGATCTCGGCATCGCTCAACTGAGTGTAGTCAAAGTTACCTTCATCCACAACCTCCTGGACCTCAGATCTGGTCGATGATGTTGAGATGGTGGAGGTGTCAGCCGCGTATACTGTGGCAGAGTCGAAGATATTATCTGCCGCAGTCAGTATAAATATTCCAAGGGAAATAATAAAAAGTTGTTTAGATAATCGTTTTATTCTCATGTAAGCCTCCTAATACAAATGTTACGATTATATTACAAAAAGATTATTAAAATATTATTAATAAAAGGCCTGCGTGAGAAAAATATTGATAAAAATATAAAAAAAATAGGGGAAAGCAGGAGATACAAAGTATGTATGCTTTTCCCTATTTTAATTGTATAAGTATAAGAATTACTTGACACGTATGAAATCAGATCTTATATAGCCCGTATATTTTCTGGAGCCTCTGGTGTATGTGACCTTATACCAGATATATCTTCCAGACTTTGCATAGCCGGAGATCTTGACTTTTGAACCCCTTGCAAGCGTTCTGACTACTCTGCTGTTTGTTCCGGCTTTTGCACGGAGGTTTACGCTGCTGTCAGTGATCGTTCCGGTAAGAGATGTATTCTTGATCGGTGCTTTTGAAATTGCACCGTAGTATATCTTGCCGTTGTACTTCATGTAAGCAAGAACACGGTAACCGTAGCCTCTTCTGAGGTTAGGAACAAAACAGAAATTTGTCTTGTTGGATGTTATCTTCTTAACTCTTGTGTATTTGTTTGCCTTCTGATCATACTTGTATACGATGTAGCCGTCAGCGTATGACAGCTTTGACCACTGGAGGAATCTCTGCGATCCAAGTGGTGTGTATTTGAATGATGACGTAAAGGTTGCCGGGAGAGTGCAGGAGCTGAAATCCTTGCGGTCACTGAAGCCTGTGAATCCATTCCGCTCTGTGTATGCTCTCACTCCAAATTTGTATTCTGTTCCGGCTTTAAGTCCTGTAAATGTGTATGTTCTGTTGCTGCTTCCGCTGATACGTGCCACCTGCTCAAATGACTTGCTGGACGTATTATATTTGTATACCGTGTAGCCCGTGGCATCAGATATCTGTGTCCATCTTATGGTCACGGAATTGGCTGTCCTTGATGCGGTTGCGATCTGGGAAGGAACAGCAGGTCCGGTAAATCCGCTCACTGCGCTGGCTGTCTCTGTGTAGTGGTATGTTCCATTTTTCTTGTAATATGCACATACCGTGTAGCTGTACTCAGTTGAATGAGGAAGTCCCTTGTGTGTGTATGTGTCAGTAGACTTGGAAGAGATCTTTGCAAGCCTTGTCCAAGTAGCATTGGATGGCTCCCATACATATACGATGTATCCGTCAACATTTTCCTGCTTATTCCACTTCAGTGTAAGTGAGCTTGTGTAGGCTGAAGTGATCTTGAGCCCTGTAACCTCGCCTGGGTCGGTGGTTATGGCCTTGGCATCTGACAGAACGTGCCAGATGGTGTTGGTATCAGTTGTTGTGTATGCGCGTACCTTGTAGTTATATTTTGTGCCAGGATTGAGCTGGCTGTCGGTAACCTCGCAGTCGTCAGGAGAATTGGTCGTGGCAATCGTCTCGTAGCTGCCTGATGAACCGTTGCTTCTGTATACTCTGTATCCTGTTGCTGCAGGGATAGGTGACCATGAAAGTTTTACAGATGTAGGCGCTGTAACTGCAGCCGCAAAGTTCTCTATGGTATCAGCTATTGTAATGCCGGTACACTCTGCTGAGTAGGTTCCGTAGATGGCTCCTGAGCTCAATTTGTAATATCCGCGTACCTTGTATGTATACTTTTTACCGTCCTGAAGATTCTTATCTGTAAATGTAGTCGTTCCGGCACCCTTGGCAATTCCCACGGAGACGTATTTATCTTCGGAGCTGTCGTAACGTACTATCTGGTAAGCATAGACCTCAGGGATCTTCGTCCATGTCAGTGTGATAGTGGAGTCTGTGCACGCTGACTGTGTCAGAGATGAAGGCGCGGCAGGAGATTTGACATATCTGAAATTCATATCAGTTGCATTGCTGATTCCTGACACCTTGCCGACGTCGCTGTACTGCCAGTATGAATGTTTCACTGTGAGAGTGTCCGTGTCGTTGTACTGGGCATTCCATATAGGATATGACTGTGCGATCGAAGATGCGTTCATGTCGTCTGTGATGACAGTCTTGCTGGCGTAGATCATGCCTACGTAGCCCTTTGATTCAACTGCCGCACAGAATGCTTTTATGACATGTGTAGCTGCACTCTTGGAAAGGTGGGCGTTGTACAGACGACCGCTCAGACCTCCATCTTCCCATGCGTATTCATAATCCATGACAACGGGATAAGTTATGTTGTAGCCTGAGATCAGGTCGGTGGTGTATTTGGCTTCTGTCTTGGCCTCCGATGTGCTGATGGCCTGTGAGTAGAAGTACACACCCACGTCAACACCTGCATTCAGTGCATTTTTGATATTATCCTTGTATGTAGAATCGATGAAATATTTTCCTGAACCGTAGTAGCGTCCGCCCACACGTATGAATGCGTAGGATATTCCTGCGGCTTTAACCTTTTTCCAGTTGATGTTGTCGCCGTTCCACTCGGATACGTCTATGCCCTTGATGACTTTGTAGCCATCGAACATGGAAGAGTGGGTATATCTGGCACTCAGCGTAGCTATATCGCCGGTGGCGTTGTAATCGGATTGACGCTGGAGCTGTTTGATGGTTTCGGGATCGTTATTATACAACTCGTATATGTGATCGATCTCTGTACCGTCAAGCTCTGTGTAGTCGAAGTTTCCATCGTCCACCACCTGCTGTACATCCTCCCTCGTTGATGTAACGCTTATGTCGGACATGTCTGCGGCATAGGCTGTTTCGGGCACGTCGCCGGCAAATGCGAATACACTTATACCCAGAGCAGCGCCCAGAATTATCCTAGTAAATTTTCTGATAATCATGAATTCCTCCCGTTTTGTAAAAAGTTTTGAGCACAGTTTACATAATATAATGTACGCTATGAAAAGTCAATAAAACTGCACTGATTTGTTACGAATATATTACAAAATGCTTATTAAAATCCAGCTAAAACATAAAGCCTGAATGAAAAACAAGAAAAAAGTCGGTAAAGGTTGATGTTTTTCATATTAAATACATAAAGTCTATGTTATAATTAGCAGGCATATGAAATTTGGAGGACAATAACTGTTGGATGATAAAAAAAGAGTTGGATTTTTAGGCGCGTTGAAGAACATGTTCGTAGGTGTCGCAAAACCGGAAGCTTATTACAGAAATGGACGATTTGGACGGATGTCATCGGCGATGCTGATAACATTTATCATGAGCACACTGACTTATCTGGTGATATTCTTTATTCCATATAACCAGTTGTTTGGCGGCGGAAGGCTTGCGGACAGGATAGACCGGAATATGGAGGATTTTTCACTGACCGGAGATGGTTTTTACTACGATGGGGCATTCGACTGGTCGGATGATGAGAACATGTCCTACATAAAGATCAACACATCGAAGACGAAAGTGGATGAAGCTGTTGCAAGAGACCTTGCTGCAGACGGCGGGTATCGTACCGTATTCATCATATCAGCGGATGAGATACTCACATATAACTCAGGAAGAACACAGATCATAAGATGTAAGGATATATATGAATCCCTGAATGAGACATATGGATTCAAGGCTGTTACAAAGCAGGATGTGATCAATCTCATAAATAAGCTCGACACACCGGTGCTTGTGCTTGCATGGGTATTGCAGATAATTGTTGGATTTGTGCTCACGCTGTTCTGGTCACTGCTCATAACGGTGGCGGGACTGATAGCGGCATCCATGAAGAAGATCGAGGTATCATTTGGCACTATTTACAAATCTGCCATATATATAAGGTTATTATGGTATTTCCTCATGATGGTCATTGCAACATACATATGGCCGGCGAAGAGAACGATGGGGATGCTGGCGCTTTTCATATCTGTGATATACATATTTGCCGCTGTATCACAGTATCATAAGAATAACCCGGATGACGATCCACAGGAAGATCTGGCACAGGTAGAACAGAATGATCTGGCGCAGGAATTTTCCCAGTATGAGCAAAGGTAAATAATTATAGAAGACACATTCAAATACAATATATAAAACAGTAGGAGGAGTATTCATATGAATTTGAGAAAGACAAAGATAATTTGTACATTGGGACCGGCGACGGACGATGATGAGGTGCTCAGAAAGCTCATGATCGAGGGTATGGATGTTGCCAGATTCAATTTTTCTCATGGTGATCATGCCCAGCACAGGAAGAACAAGGACAGAGTGGAGAAGCTTCGTGAGGAGCTTGGACTTCCGGTTGCAACACTGCTTGATACTAAGGGCCCGGAGATAAGAGTTGGGGACTTCAAGGAGGGCAAGGTTGAACTCGTAGAAGGACAGACATTTACACTGACGACAGAGGATGTGGTGGGCGACCAGGCAAAGGTATCCATTACATACAAGAATCTTGTGAACGATGTCAAGCCGGGAGATACCATACTCATCGATGACGGCCTTATAAATATGAAGATAGAGAAGGTTACTGATAAAGATATCGTGTGCCGCGTGGAGAATGGCGGACCTGTATCAAACCACAAGGGTGTAAATGTTCCAAGAGTTAACCTCACCATGCCATACATAAGCGATGTAGACAGGGCGGATATAATCTTTGGTATTGAGAATGATTTCGATTTCATCGCTGCATCATTTGTAAGATCAGCCGACGATATACTTGAGATCAGGAAGATCCTTGACGAGTATGAGTGTGACAATATCAATATCATCGCCAAGATTGAGAATATGCAGGGCGTTGACAATATAGACGACATAATCAGAGTGTCCGATGGAATCATGGTCGCAAGAGGAGATATGGGTGTTGAGATACCTCTTGAGGATGTGCCTATCATCCAGAAGATGATCATCAAGAAGGTATACAATGCGGACAAGCAGGTCATAACAGCTACACAGATGCTTGACTCCATGATGATACATCCAAGACCTACCAGAGCAGAGGCGACAGATGTTGCAAATGCCATATATGACGGAACAAGTGCAATCATGCTCTCAGGAGAGACCGCAGCGGGCAAGTATCCGGTTGAGGCTCTTCACACCATGAAGACCATCGCAGAGAGAGCAGAGCGAGACATAGATTACAACAAGAGATTCTTCAACAGGGATGCGGTGCAGAATCCTGATATAACGAGTGCTATATCACATGCGACATGTACAACGGCCATAGACCTTGCAGCGGCAGCCATCATCACTGTTACCAAGTCAGGAAAGACAGCGAGAATGCTCTCAAAGTACAGACCAAAATGTCCGATCATCGGATGTACCCCTGTTAAGAAGGTTGCCAGACAGATCAATCTTTCATGGGGAGTTCAGCCTCTTCTTATAGGTGAGGAGAACAACACTGACGATCTCTTCGAGCATGCTGTTGATGCGGCAAAGAAGCACGGCTATGTTAAGGACGGTGAGGTGACTGTAATCACCGCCGGAGTCCCACTTGGCGTGACCGGCACGACAAACCTGATAAAGGTACACGTTGTAGGACATATCCTTGTAAAGGGCTTCTCTATAAATGAGAGATCTGCAACCGCACCGCTCTGTGTATGCGAGTCAGAGGATGAGCTCATCAAGAACTATAAGGATGGAGACATAATCGTCATAAATGAGACCAGCAACAGAATCATGGATCAGCTCAAGACTGCATCTGCGATCGTGTGTGAGAAGAACGGGGGCAATTCACATGCTGCCATAGTCGGACTCAGCCGTGACATACCTGTTATCCTGGGTGCACAGAACGCGACCAAGATACTTAAGTCGGGCTCTATAGTTACTGTAAATGGCGAGGATGGAGTTGTAATTTCAAACTAGCACATGTAACAAATATGTAACAAAAAATAAATACAAACGTATAAAACAACGCCTCCTGTGTTGACAAATGTAATCATTATTGCTATACTACAATAGATTTGTAACAAAGATGTAATAATTGTTGCGTTAAGATCAGCACAGGAGGTTTTTTATAATGTCTAAAGCAAAGTCATTTAAGAAGACTATAGTTGTTGCTGCAGCGGCAGGAATGATGATCACCACTTCCATAGGAACGGTGAGCGCGGGACAGATATACAGCGATTCAACTGTAGGTATTTCATCTGCATTTGACAGATATGCTAACACCCTTGCGGGCAATGATAAAAACGCAGGCGATGCTGCAAAGGCGGCAACGTCCACAGATGCACAGAAGACTACAGCATCCGCAGGAAAGAATGTTGCGGAGGCCAAGAAGGACAAGACAAGCGAAGAGAATAAGGTGAAATATCCTGATTTCAAGGATAAGTGTCTTGTTGTCACCGAGGATTATGTGAATATAAGATCGGGAGCCGGAACTGATTCAGATGTAGTTGGTATCATAGGGAACAATGGAATAGCAACCATAGAGAAGAAGGGCAAGGAGTGGACCAAGGTCACATCAGGTGACTGTACAGGATACATAAGGAATGACCTGCTTCTTTTTGGAGATGATGCGGGAGCCTATGCCGAGGCGAACTGTCCGAAGCAGGTAACTGTCAATACAGAGACACTCAACGTAAGAACAGAGGCTGATGTGAACTCCGACTGTATAACACAGGTTGGATCAGGCCAGAGCTTTGATGTCATATCACAGGATGACAAATGGGTGCAGATAGCACTTGACGACGAGACGAATGGTTATGTCAGCACTGAATTTGTAGATGATACATATGCATTTGCAACTGCCAAGTCCATGGAGCAGATCCAGGCAGAGCTTGATGCGAAGGCTGCGGAAGAAAAGGCGGCAGAGGAGCAGGCAAGACAGGAACAGGAGAGCGCAGACGAGGCAGAAGCTGAGGACGCATCAGATGACAGCCAGAGCACAGAGGATGATTCCTACACGCCAGATCAGCCGGATACAGATTCTGCAGATCAGTCATCGGATACATCAGACGACACATCATCTGACAGCAGCGATTCAGACGATTCACAGAACAATGTAGTGGCACCGAGCGGCCAGACAGGAGTAGACCTTGCGAACTTTGCAACACAGTTTGTGGGTAATCCATATGTATATGGCGGATCGAGCCTTACGGATGGAGCTGACTGTTCAGGCTTTGTCATGGCTGTATACGCTCAGTTTGGATATTCACTTCCACACTCAGCGGGAGCACAGTCACAGTATGGAACAAGAGTAGACACTTCAAGTCTTGAGCCTGGAGACATACTTTTCTATGGAGACAGCTCTATAGAGCACTGCGCTATATATATCGGAGACGGAATGATAGTACATGCCAGCACAGAGGAGACCGGTATCAAGATATCCTCTGCATTCTACAGAGATCCGCTCTGTGCAGTCAGAATCATAGGACAGTAGACAAGCTGTATATAATAGGGTATAATGAATACATTGAAGCGCACATGGTATACATGTGCGCTTTTTGTGTAAAATGGCGAAAACATGACAGCGAAAATAAACAAAGTTGTCAATATGCACATAAAAATACGTCAAATATATTGAAAAAAAGACTCGTTGTGGTATAATGGTCATATCAATTTGGATCATATCCAAAAAAGAAGGAGTTGGGCATCATGAATTACATAATCAGCGGTAAGAACATTGAAGTTACAGAAGGACTTAGAAATGCAGTACAGGACAAGCTCTCAAAGCTTGAGAAGTACTTTGCGGCTGATACTGGCGCACAGGTCACATTCAGCGTTGAGAAAGATAGACAGAAGATAGAGGTAACGATTCCTATGAAGGGACATATCATCAGAGCCGAGCAGGTTAGTGATGACATGTATGTTTCGATCGATCTCGT
>NC_021018.1:1131833-1145676 GCF_000210595.1 Coprococcus sp. ART55/1
CAGAGGATGCATGTATCCAGATGGATCTGCTTGGACATAATTTCTATGTATTCAGGAATGCAGAGTCAGATGAGGTCAATGTCGTATACAAGAGAAAGGGCGGCACATACGGAATCATCGAGCCTGAATATTAAGATCAGATATTGGCAAAAGCACGGTTAATATAAGTGCCGATGATAATTGAATATAGTATTTTAAAGGAGACTTTCGGTTATAGAAGGTCTCCTTTTTGCTTGATATAAATGTCATATGATGTTAGAATGTACCCTGAATAACGATAGCTAGGAGGTCAAAAACAACATGGGTTTGTTTGAGAAAATATTTGGAACGCACAGCGAGAAGGAATTGAAAAAGATCAATCCTATAGTTGATGCGATAGAGGCACTCGACGAGAAGATGCAGGCACTTTCAGATGAAGAGCTGAGGGGCAAGACACAAGAGTTTAAGGACAGACTTGCTGCCGGCGAGACGTTAGACGATATATTGGTAGAAGCATTTGCGGTTGTGAGAGAGGCTGCATACCGTGTACTTGGAATGAAGCATTACAGGGTACAGCTCATAGGAGGAATAGTTCTCCATCAGGGAAGAATCGCAGAGATGAGAACGGGAGAAGGAAAGACACTTGTATCAACACTTCCTGCTTATCTGAATGCCCTTGAAGGAAAGGGTGTCCATGTTGTAACTGTCAACGACTACCTGGCAAAGCGAGATGCTGAATGGATGGGGCAGGTGCATGAATTCCTCGGACTTAAGGTAGGAATCATACTCAACAGTTCCACAACAGACGAGAGACGTGAGGCGTATAACTGCGATATTACATATGTTACCAACAACGAGCTCGGTTTCGATTACCTGAGAGATAACATGGTAATCTACAAGGAGAAGCTTGTTCTGAGAGATCTTCACTACTGTGTAATCGATGAGGTGGATTCAGTTCTTATCGATGAGGCACGTACTCCTCTTATCATATCCGGTCAGAGCGGCAAGTCTACAGAGCTCTACAAGATGTGTGATTACCTTGCGAGACAGATGAAGCGAGGTGAGGGTGATGGAGAGATATCCAAGATGGATATGCTCATGAAGACAGAGATAGAGGAGGATGGAGATTTCCTTGTAAATGAGAAGGACAAGTACGTCATGCTCACTGCAAATGGTGTGAAGATGGTAGAGCAATTCTTCCATATTGACAACCTCTCAGACCCTGAGAACATGGAGATCCAGCACAATATCATCCTGGCACTCCGCGCACATAACCTCATGTTCAGAGACAGAGATTATGTGGTGAAGGATGATGAGGTACTCATCGTTGATGAGTTTACCGGACGTATCATGCCCGGACGTAGATTCTCAGATGGTCTGCATCAGGCTATAGAGGCAAAGGAGAATGTAAAGGTCAAGAGAGAGAGCAAGACTCTTGCAACGATCACATTCCAGAACTTCTTCAACATGTTTGACAAGAAGGCAGGTATGACAGGTACAGCCCAGACAGAGGAAGAGGAGTTCAGAGAGATCTATGGAATGGACGTTGTTGTCATTCCTACGAACAGACCTATACAGAGAATAGATCAGCCGGATTCTATATTTAAGACTAAGAAAGAAAAGCTCAATGCGATCGTTGAGCAGATTAATATAAGTTACAGAAAGGGACAGCCGGTGCTTGTCGGTACGATCAATATCGACGCATCAGAGGAACTCAGTCATATGCTGTCCAAGAGAAAGATACCTCACAAGGTGCTCAATGCCAAGTTCCACGAGCTTGAGGCTGAGATAGTTGCAGACGCTGGACAGAAGAATGCGGTAACCATCGCGACTAACATGGCAGGACGTGGTACTGATATCAAGCTCGGCGAGGGTGTTGCAGAGCTCGGAGGACTCAGGATCATCGGTACAGAGAGACACGAGAGCAGACGTATCGATAATCAGCTCCGTGGACGTTCAGGACGACAGGGAGATCCGGGAGAGTCAAAGTTCTATCTGTCACTGGAAGATGATCTGATGAGACTTTTCGGATCAGAGAGAGTTATGTCAGTGTACGATACCCTTAAGATACCTGAGGGCGAGGAGATAGAGCATAAGACTATTTCCAACTTCGTAGAGAAGGCACAGAAGAAGATCGAGGGTAACAACTTTGCCATAAGAAAGAATCTTCTTGAGTATGACCGTGTTAACAACGAGCAGAGAGAGATCATTTACAAGGAGCGTAGACGAGTTCTTGACGGCGAGAACATGCACGAGGTTATCCTCAAGATGATAAAGGATGATATAAATGCAGCAGTAGATCAGGTATGCTCATCAGAGACAGCACCTGAGGATTGGAATCAGGTAGAGCTGGATGACATGATAAGGGGCATAGTTCCATTTGCTGAGCCGGTTACACTTACCGAAGAGGAGATCAAAAAGGCAGATATCAGCGAGCTGAAGGACAGACTGTACAATGAAGCTCTTGAGCTCTATGCTGCCAAGGAGGAAGAGATCGGTGATCCTGATCAGATGAGAGAGATCGAGCGAGTTATACTCCTCAAGACTATAGATAGAAAGTGGACAGATCATATCGACGACATGGATAATCTGAGACAGGGAATCGGACTTAGATCACTTGGCCAGAGAGATCCTGTTGTAGAATACAAATTCGCAGGATATGACATGTTCAATGACATGACAGCAGCGATCCGTGAGGATACTGTAAAGCTTCTTCTCAGAATAAAGGTTGAGCAGAAGATTGAGCGTGAAGAGGTGAATAAGGTTACAGGAACCAATAAGGATGACACAGTGTCAAGGGGACCTGTAAAGAAAGCCAAGAAGATAGGCAGAAATGATCTCTGTCCATGCGGAAGCGGTCTGAAGTATAAGAACTGCTGCGGTAAGAACGCATAAATACGTGATACAGGAGAAACCAAGTGATAGAATTGGATGAGTTCAGGGCGACGATGGCCTCCTATAGGGATCCCTTGGGGGAGGTCAAGTCATCCCTTGACATTGAAAACAAGACAGACAGAATAGCAAAGCTTAATTATGAGATGGAACAGCCGGATTTCTGGGATGATATCGACAGATCCCGTGAGGTATCGAAGGAACTGAAGGGACTTCAGGATCTGGTTGACAACTATAAGAAGCTTGAGAATGACTATGTGGATATAGATACACTGATCCTGATGGCGGAGGAGGAGAATGATCCGAGTCTTGTGCCTGAGATAGGGGAGCAGATAGATATATTTACGAAGGAATTTGAGGAGTATAGGATAAATCTTCTCTTCACTGACGAGTTTGATGACTGTAATGCGGTACTCACACTCCATTCAGGAGAGGGCGGAACGGAGTCCTGCGACTGGGCGAGTATGTTGTACAGAATGTATACCAGATGGGCAGAAAAGCACGGCATGAGTGTTGAGGTGCTCGATTTCCTTGAGGGCGATGAGGCTGGTATAAAGTCTGTGACCATTCAGATAAATGGGCAGCATGCGTACGGATATCTCAAGTCAGAGAAGGGAGTGCACAGACTGGTAAGAATATCACCATTCAATTCGGCCGGCAAGAGAATGACTTCGTTTGCATCCTGTGATGTCATACCGGATATAGAGCAGGATTTGGAGATAGAGATCAGGGATGAAGATATAAGGATAGATACCTACAGATCGAGCGGTGCAGGTGGCCAGCATATCAATAAGACATCATCGGCCATCAGAATCACACATTATCCTACCGGTATAGTTGTTCAGTGCCAGAATGAGAGATCACAGCTCATGAACAAGAATAAGGCTATGCAAATGCTGAAGTCCAAACTTTATCTTTTGAAGAAACAGGAGAATCTGGAGAAAATTTCGGACATCCGCGGAGAGTTAACTGACAATGGTTTTGGAAGTCAGATAAGATCGTATGTGCTCCAACCGTATACCATGGTCAAGGATAAACGTACAGCATACGAGAATTCCAATGTATCGGCGGTTCTCGATGGAGATCTTGATGGATTTATGACAGCCTATCTCAAATGGGTGAATAAGGTTGAGGTGTAGCAGCACATGAGAGTCATTTGATGATAAGAAATTAGTCTTTGACAATGACGCTTTATACTGATAAAGTAATGACGTACTAAACTTGCATTATTATGCAGAAAAAGGAGATAAGAAGGAGATAAAAACATGGTGAATATAGCAGTATTAGGTTATGGTACAGTGGGTTCAGGAGTTGTGGAAGTGATTAACACCAACCATGATATTGTTAACAAGAGAGCTGGACAGGAGATAAACGTTAAGAGAGTGCTTGATCTCAGGAAGTTTCCTGGGGATCCTGTCGAGAACATTCTCACCCATGATTTTGAAGATATACTTAACGATGATGATATAAGCGTCGTTGTGGAGGTTATGGGAGGTGTTGAGCCTGCATATACATTTGTCAAGAAGTGCCTGCTTGCCGGAAAGAGTGTGGCAACCTCCAACAAGGAGCTTGTGGCCGTTCATGGACCTGAGCTTATAAAGATTGCCAGAGAGAGCAATATCAATTTCTTCTTTGAAGCATCAGCAGGCGGTGGAATTCCTGTTATAAGACCACTTAACACATCCATAACTGCGGATGATGTTACGGAGATCACAGGAATACTCAATGGTACAACGAATTACATCCTAACCAAGATGGATAAAGAGGGGGCTGACTATGCGACAGTGCTGAAGCAGGCACAGGAGCTCGGATATGCGGAGCGCAATCCTGAGGCTGATGTAGAGGGTGGCGATGCGTGTAGAAAGATAGCTATACTTACATCTCTCGTATATGGCAAGAACCTGGATTACAACAGGATACATATGGAGGGAATAACCAGGATAACAACAGATGATTTCAAGTATGCGGATAAGATGGGTTACTCTGTAAAACTTGTCGGAACAACCAGAAAAACAGACGGCAAGCTATATTCATATGTTGCCCCGGTCATGCTTCCACATGACAATCCGCTGGCAAAGATAGATGATGTATACAATGGCATACTTGTACATGGTAATGCACTTGACGACGTAATGTTCTACGGCAAGGGCGCCGGAAAGCTTCCAACAGCGTCTGCGGTTGTATCAGACGTTATTGATGCAGTGAAGAATGCGGGAAGACATGTTCCTATCATATGGGAGGACGAAGAACTTGAGATGGGTACATTTGCGGACTCAGAGAGCAGATTCTTTGTCAGAACAGATGAGAAGAATGAGGCTGCCATCAAGGCGGTATTTGGTGATGTTGAGTATGTCGATTCTGATCTCGATGAAAAGGCATTTGTTACAGCAGTGATCACAGAGGGTGAATTTGAGGCATGTTGCAATAAGATTGGTGTCAAGAGTGCTCTTAGAGTGCTGGATTAGTACAATATTATTCAATGACCTTGCAATCCTAGTCGAATTGCGGTATTTTACAAAAGGCTTATTTCTTTTTACCGGACCGCTCCGGTGAAGAGTTAAATATACAAATTTTCAAATGAGCGATCAGGAGGACAATATGTTAATAGTAAAGAAGTTTGGTGGTACTTCTGTTGGAAATACCGAAAGAATCTTTAACGTGGCCAAAAGATGTATTGAGGACTGGCAGAGGGGGAACGACGTAGTCGTAGTTCTGTCTGCGATGGGTAAATACACAGATGAGCTGATAGATATGGCTAAGCAGGTAAATGAGAATCCACCTAAGAGAGAGATGGATATGCTTTTTACATTAGGTGAACAGATGTCCGTATCGCTTATGGCTATGGCTATGAATTCTCTTAAAGTTCCTGCAATCTCTCTGAACGCATTCCAGGTGGCAATGCATACAACTTCAGTGTATGGCAATGCGCGTCTGAAGAGAATCGATGTTGAGAGAATAAGACATGAGCTGGAGCAGAGAAAGATAGTTATTGTCACAGGATTCCAGGGAATTAACAAGTATGACGATTACACAACTCTTGGTCGTGGTGGTTCAGATACAACAGCTGTTGCACTTGCAGCGGCACTTAACGCTGATGCGTGTGAGATATACACAGATGTGGATGGAGTATATACAGCAGATCCACGTAAGGTAAAGACCGCACGTAAGCTGGATACGATAACATACGATGAGATGCTTGAGCTTGCTACACTTGGAGCAGGCGTTCTGCACAACCGTTCAGTTGAGCTTGCAAAGAAGTTCGGTGTTCAGCTGGTTGTTCGTTCAAGTCTCAATTTTTCAGAGGGTACAATAGTTAAGGAGGATACTGGAATGGAGAAGATGTTAGTTAGTGGAGTTGCAGCGGATGCAGATTCAGCGAGAGTGGCAGTTGTAGGATTAGAGGACACACCGGGTGTTGCATTCAAGCTTTTCAACCTGCTTGCAAAGAATGACATCAATATAGATATGATACTGCAGTCAGTAGGAAGACATGGAACAAAGGATATTACATTCACATGTAGTGATGAGAATGCAGACAAAGCAGAGGAGATCATCAAGAACAACATAGGCAAGTTTGAGAGCATAGATGTCAACAAGAATGTTGCAAAGGTTTCTATCGTTGGTGCAGGAATGCAGTCAAATGCAGGTGTTGCAGCCAAGATGTTCGAGGCTCTTTATGATGAGAACATCAACATCAGAATGATCTCAACATCAGAGATCAGAGTTACAGTTCTCATCGACGAGCAGTATACAGAGCGCGCAATGAACGCGATCCATGACAAGTTCGCACTCGGCGATCGTTAATTCTAACAGAATCATATGAAGTTCTGTTCTGCAGGACCTTACAATATACGCCGGGGGAAACTCCGGCGTAAATTATCATAAGGGGGAACCGCCGTTAAGGCGGGGGATTCCTTATGATGAAGCAGACGCCGCGCGAAGCGCTTTTCATGCGGCTGCACCCGTATAAGGCGGGAACATAAAAGAATTTGAAAGGAGTCAGGGTATGAAGAGAACAGATTACATATCGTGGGATCAGTATTTTATGGGCATTGCGATGATGTCGGCAGAGAGAAGCAAAGACCCGTCAACGCAGGTTGGTGCGTGTATAGTGGACAAGAACAACAGAATTCTGTCCATGGGATATAATGGTATGCCGGCAGGATGCGACGATGACACAATGCCGTGGGGAAAGTCCGGAGCCCCGCTTGACAACAAATATTTCTATGTATGCCACGCGGAGCTGAACTCTATTCTTAATTACAGAGGTGGCAATCTCAAGGATGCGATCATATATTCTACTCTGTTCCCGTGCAATGAATGTGCCAAAGCTATTATTCAGTGCGGTATAAAGGAAGTAGTGTATATGTCAGACAAGTATGCGATGACAGAGAGCACCATAGCCTCCAAGAAAATGTTTGACATGGCTGGTGTTGCATACAGACCATTTGAAGCAAAAGGCAGGAAGATCACGCTCAATCTTTAGAGGTAACAGAATAGTTCCGGAATACCGGAGAGAACACATATGTATGACAGACAGGAGAGAATATGGTCATAGAGAGTAATAGCAAGGAAGAAACCTACAATGCAGGAGTGCAGCTTGGACAGAATGCAGCTCCTGGCCAGGTGTACTGTATATATGGAGATCTGGGAGTTGGCAAGACGATAATATCCCAGGGGGTGGCAGCTGGACTTGGAATCACTGAAGTGGTGAACAGCCCTACTTTCACTATTGTGAAGGAGTATGACGAGGGCAGATTGCCTCTGTATCATTTTGACGTGTACAGGATCGGCGATGTGGACGAGATGGATGAGATAGGCTACAATGAGATGGTGTATGGAGATGGAGTATGTCTTATAGAGTGGGCTAACCTCATCGAGGAGATATTACCTGGCACATACACCAGAATCAACATAGAGAAGGACCTTTCAAAGGGCCTTGATTACAGGCGTATTACGATAGAAGAGAGGCATGATCAGATATGAAGATCTTAGCATTTGACAGCTCGGGACTTGTGGCGAGCGTTGCCATAGTCGAGAACAATAATTTGATAGCTGAATATACAACCAACTACAAGAAGACACATTCCCAGACACTGCTTCCTATGCTGGAAGAGATCGTGAAGATGACAGAGACGGACAAAGAGAGCTTTGATGCGCTGGCTGTTGCTGCAGGACCGGGATCATTTACAGGACTCAGGATAGGCTCAGCGACGGTCAAGGGACTTGCACTTGCATGGAATATACCGGTTATTGCGGTGCCGACACTTGAGGGGCTTGCATACAATGTGTGGGGAACTGACAGACTTATCTGCCCTATCATGGACGCGAGAAGAAAACAGGTGTATACGGGACTTTACAGTTTTAACAGTGATGACAGGCTTGAGACGATAATGGATCAGACTCCTATGGATATTGCTGACCTTATAGACCAACTCAATGAGAGAGGGGAAAAGGTTATATTTGTGGGAGATGGAATAGATGTGTATGCTGATATTTTAAAAGAGAAGATGACGGCAGACTACGCATTTGCTCCGGCACACATGAATAAGCAGAGAGCTGGCTCGGTGGCAGCCGCAGCCCAGGTGAGATATGCAGCCGGACAGTATGAGGAGGGGGATACATTTGCCCCTGAATATCTCAGACAGTCACAGGCAGAGCGGGAGAGAGCTGAAAAGGCAAAACTGGAGAATGATGGACATGAATAGCTGTTTTTCCCATGTACGCCCGAGACTGGCAGATATGAAAGACCTGGCCGGGATAGCTGCACTTGAGATGGCGGTGTTTTCGCATCCGTGGAATGAGGAGATGGTGTCCTCATCTATACAGGGGACATACGATCATGTCAAGATCCTTGAGACTTCTGAAGGAGAAATCGCCGGCTATATCATATATTCGGCGGTGTGTGACAGTGCAGATCTGCTCAGGGTAGCAGTGGATGCCAGATCAAGACGTCGTGGCATCGGCTTTAAGCTGATGGAAGCCATGATCGATGACTGCAAGGACAGGAATGTGCAGAGCATATTTCTGGAAGTCAGGGAATCCAACGCTGCTGCGATAGCTATGTATGAGCAGTTTGGATTTATAAAAATTTCTACAAGAAAAAAATACTACGACTCACCGGTGGAGGATGGTCTGGTTATGCAAAAACAGTTGTAGTAATAGATATATGCAGAATATACAGTGCGTGGAGACCACATTTGCACGGCTGGAAAACATTGTCGGTATATTCTGTGAAGGATCTGGCTTATAATCAGACTCATAACAGGGCTGCGTGCAGTCGGACAGGAGATAAATATGAGTGAGATCAGATGTAATAGGTGTGGAAGGATAATTGTATTTGGAGATATGCATAACAAGGAGGATTACGTCCTTATTCAGAAGGAGTGGGGATATTTCTCACGCAAGGATGGCAGAAAATACACACTCAGGATGTGTGAGGACTGTTACGACAGACTTGTAAATGAATGTGTCATACCTCCAAGGATAGATGATGTGACAGAGTATGCATAGAGTATGCATATAGACTCTGCCTTAGAAATGGAGATAGAAGATGATAGACGTATGTCTTTTGGGGACCGGAGGGATGATGCCGCTGCCATACAGGGCACTTACATCTCTCGTGGTCAGATATAACGGACACGAGATGCTGATAGACTGCGGAGAGGGAACCCAAACCTCAATGCGTCAGCAGGGCATGATAGGCTTTAAGCAGATAGATGTGATCTGCTTCACACATTTTCATGCAGATCATATAAGCGGATTGCCGGGGCTGCTGCTCACGATAGGCAATGCCGAGAGAACGGAGCCACTTCTTATGGTTGGCCCAAAGAGACTTGAGAAGGTAGTCAATTCTCTCAGGGTTATAGCGCCTGAGCTTCCGTTTGAGATCAGGTTCCAGGAGCTCTCGGAGGCTGAGGAGAGCTTTATGTGGGAGGATCTCAGGGTGGATGCATTTAGGGTGAATCACAATGTGACATGTTATGGATATTCCCTTTCGCTTCCAAGAACAGGAAAATTCAGCGTGGACAGAGCTAGAGAGAATGAGATTCCAATGAAATACTGGAATGGCTTGCAGAAGGGCAACACATACGAGGAGGATGGACACATATATACTCCTGATATGGTGCTTGGTCCTGACCGCAAGGGCCTGAAGCTCACATACTGCACAGATACCAGACCGACCCCCCTTATAGAGAAGTATGCAGCCGGATCAGATTTGTTCATATGCGAGGGCATGTACGGCGAAAAGGAGAAAGAGATAAAAGCTATAGAGCATAAGCATATGATGATGCAGGAGGCTGCGGCCATAGCGGCAAAGGCAGATGTGGGGGAGATGTGGCTTACACATTACAGTCCGTCGATGGCAAAACCGGCGGTGTTTATGGATGAGATAAGAGAGATATTCCCGAGAACTATTGCAGCAAAGGACAGGACGACAACAACGCTCAAGTTTTCGGAGGAGTAGAATAGATCGACAAAGGTGAGATGAATTATGGAGAAAGATGTAAAGATACTGGCTATAGAATCCTCATGTGATGAGACATCCGCAGCGGTTGTTGTGAATGGAAGAAACGTACTGTCAAATATAATATATTCACAGATAGATATCCATACACTTTATGGAGGCGTTGTGCCGGAGATAGCTTCGCGAAAGCACATAGAGAAGATTACACAGGTCATAAGACAGGCGCTCAAAGAGGCAGAGTGCACACTGGATGACATAGATGCGGTTGCAGTCACATATGGACCGGGGCTTGTTGGCGCTCTTCTCGTTGGTGTGGGAGCAGCCAAGGCCATAGCATTTGCAAAAGATATACCACTTGTTGGTGTGCATCATATAGAAGGTCATATAGCAGCGAATTATATAGAGAACAAGGAGCTTGAGCCTCCGTTCATGTGCCTTGTTGTGTCAGGAGGTCACACACATCTTGTAAAGGTAGTCGATTACGGCAAGTTTGAGATACTGGGAATAACAAGGGATGATGCGGCAGGAGAGGCATTTGACAAGGTAGCAAGGGCTATAGGACTGGGTTACCCGGGAGGACCGAAGATAGATCGCAAGGCGAAGGAGGGCAATCCTGACGCTATAGAATTTCCAAGGGCAAAGGTGGCAGAATCAGCCTATGACTTCAGTTTCAGTGGCCTGAAGTCCGCAGTGCTCAACTATATCAATCAGGCTCATATGAGAGACGAGCAGATCAATGATGCCGATGTGGCAGCATCATTCCAGAAAGCAGTAACGGAAGTGCTCACAGAGCATGCGGTTGCTGCGGCAAAGGAATACCATATGGATAAGATAGCCATAGCTGGCGGAGTTGCGTCCAATTCTGCTCTCAGAGCCAGCATGAAGGCGGCCTGTGAGAAGGCTGGGCTTACATTGTATCATCCATCGCCGATACTGTGCACGGACAATGCGGCCATGATAGGTGCAGCGGGATACTACGAATACATAAATGGAACAAGACATGGATGGGATCTGAATGCCATACCAAACCTCAAGCTGGGTGAGAGATAACCAGCCTGGTCAAGTGTGTGATGGTGTCAGACTACTACTAGGGAGAAGATGAACATGGGCGATGCGGATAATGCTGATTACAAGGAATCAAATATAGAAATCTTTGGTACAGTGGATGAAGTAAAGGTCACGGCAATAGTCCTTGCAGCCGGAAAGGGCAGCAGGATGCACAGCGATATACCTAAGCAGTTTATGACGCTGGGGGATTATCCCGTACTGTATTATTCGCTCAAGGCCTTTCAGGACAGTCCGGTTGATGACATAATCCTTGTCACAGGTGAGGATTATGTAGAATATTGCAGAAATGACATAGTAGACAGGTACAACATCACCAAAGTCAGGAAGATCGTGACCGGTGGGGCAGAGCGCTATGACTCCGTACATAATGGACTTATTGCGGCGGATGGTGCGAAGTATGTACTCATCCATGATGGTGCGAGACCATGCATAACCCAGAAAATCATCACAGATTCCATAGATGCAGTAAAGATATATTCTGCGTGTACAGTGGGTGTACCTGTGAAGGATACCATCAAGATAGTAGATGAGGATCAGATGGGAGTGGATACTCCTGATAGATCCAGGCTGTGGCAGGTTCAGACTCCACAGAGTTTTAACAGGGAACTTCTGCTTACCTGTTATGATGGACTGGCGCATGACAAATGTCAGGTTATAACGGATGACACAATGATAGTGGAGCGTTATAGCAGCGTCAGAACGAAGGTGATAATGGGGGCGTATGAGAACCTGAAAATCACCACTCCTGAGGATTTAAAAATTGCTTCAAATTTTTTGAAAAAAGATGTTGACACAAAGATGGTAAAGTGATAATATGTACAAGTCGCCGGTTGATGGCGACGAACAAAAACAACTTGGAGAGATATCGAAGCGGTCATAACGAGGCGGTCTTGAAAACCGTTTGTCCGAAAGGGCGCGAGGGTTCGAATCCCTCTCTCTCCGCTGACTTTCATATATAATGAAAGTTCAAGCGCTTGATACTGGAGAAGTACCCAAGCGGTTGAAGGGGCTCCCCTGGAAAGGGAGTAGGCCGTTAATAGCGGCGCGAGGGTTCAAATCCCTCCTTCTCCGTTAGACATACTTAGTATCAGAGCTATATAATACTATTATATAAAAGATAAGAATATGCACACCATAATCCCCTCTTATATAAATACCACTCTAATGGTTCCCATGAACATGGTCTATTTATCTTTGAGCCATCTGCTAGGATTTTAAGTTCTACATATGAACTTCTTCTTTCACTTTCAAATTTTCCATCTATTGAACTAGGATCATGACCAAAGGCTTTAGCATATTCAACCCATTCTTGACTAAGATCAAAATGAATAACACCTCTTAATAATCTAAATTTAAGTTCGTTCTTTACACCCCTTACTAATTGCCTGTAATCTTCAGTGCTTCTGATAAAATTTTCTGTTTTCTAAGCACTTCGCCTCTTGCTTCTATATTTTCATTACAATTAATTAAATAAAACGTGTAAAATGCATAATAAAACATTGAATCATAATATATATCAGGTAATTTTTCCGAATCATATTCATCGTTTGCATACTTGTTCCTATCCTTATATAATTTCTCTGTTTTTTCAAATAGGTTCTTCCATTTTGTATACCATTCTTCACCTTTTTCCAAATCTACACCATCTTTTATAGCATCATCATATTCTTCAAATTCAGTCTTGACATGCAATACAGCAAATTTAAAATCAAGGGCATCTGCAACATGGGAATAAAACTGTTCTCGTTCTTTTGACTGTTCAAATACATTCTTTAAAATTCCAACATCTGCCTCTATATCAGCATATTTTTTTGATAATTTATATACTGTTTTCGCATCTGTCACCTCTTCACTCCACTTATCCCTTGTTACATGTGGGTTTTCATACTCATCAACATGCTGATACATTTCAAAATTTTTTAACACCTTTTCTTTCATAGCATGATATTCAGCACCTGATTTTTTCTTTGAAAAAACATTGTCTCTCCTCCTACTATTATATAAAGTCATAGTCTTTCTTTACCTTTTCTATAGGTTTGACTATGCTATTTTAAGATACTGTGGGTTGGTGTTTTTTTCCTACCACTTGATGGTTCATACGAGGCTCCGACCACAGTCTCTTTGTTTATTTGTTAATCAGTTAGTTACCGCATGACGTTTTATCAAGAAGTAGGTTACACTTGATAAACTGGTATTAACGGCTCTCCACAAACATCACATAATATAAAAGTTCCCGGTCTCATGGAAACCGGGAACTTGGGTTATTCTCATAATTACAGTCATTTATGATGTTTTATCTTCCCATCATATTATTCGGCTGGTTCATTCCATATCCTGCTTGCGGCTGTCCTCCTGCATTATCGTTTCTTTCAAAAACCAACATATTAAATGTTCTCTCATTATATCTGGATCCTATTCCTATTGATGCCAAACATC
>NC_021018.1:1146254-1147320 GCF_000210595.1 Coprococcus sp. ART55/1
ATAACGTTATATCCATCTATTCCTCTGTCAGTTTCGAACATATAATGTTAGTTTACTGGATTTTTTTGCAATCCCACATTTCTTTTGTACTCATATAAATCGTTTACAAGGTATTCGTTTGTTTTCCTTTCCACGTTTGCATTCCATGATTTCATACTATATTTTTGTTGAACGGAATGCTATTCTACATATTTCATTTTTCCAAAAATATTCTTTCTATAGTGCCCCAATTCCTCTGCCAGTCCCTGTTTTAACTGTTCATTCCTAATCTCGTTGTAAACCATCATAAGGAAATTGTATGCCCTATCAATGCAATTCTGTGTTTCCATCATTCTTATTATAGTTGCCTGTTTTTTTACTATTTCCAAATAAACAAGCTCTTGATATGTGTTCTTCTCTGTCCTTGCTAGTTCCACATCATCTTCTACAAATGATATAAATTTACAATAATCATCTAAATTTGAATCTGTTACTTTACAACAAAGAGCGTATAATAATCTAGATTTCTTGTCATTTAAATTAAGTACACGCATAGCATCATCTTCCGCTCCCTGCAAATACAAATAAAATCCATACCAATATGACGCATCTACAAAATTATTATATGCCATTCTACTGTCTATCCCTTCAATAGCTTGATGTGTTTTTAGATACGCATCAACCAAATAAGAATACTTATAATAATCCAGTACATTCTCCTTACATTTATCCAAGCCTTCTCCTTCTATCCCCAATGTCAGCAAAATACTATTAAACCCACTCAAATAAAACAATGCCTTCACCACTCTCGGCGATAATTTGGATACATCTGATAAATCCATTGATTCACATGCTTTATTAAACCACTTGGCAGCCAGTCCCGGTACCGATTTTTCTCCTTGTCCTGCATAATACTCACCAAGCAATAACATATATTCAATGTCTCCAGCATTTGCTCTTGCTTCAGCTTCCTCGATTGTCATAAATTATACCCCCGTGTCTACTAATTATTAAATATTGAAGTTCATTTTTGCGTACTTTCCTCCGAACTTACAATCTGATCAAATTTTCCCATAAAAATATCCTC
>NC_021018.1:1148409-1149802 GCF_000210595.1 Coprococcus sp. ART55/1
TCTGATTACATGTGGATCTTCATATGTAGGGAAATGCTGGTACATTTCAAAATTTTTTAGCACCTTATCCTTTAAAGCGAAATAATTATTATCTGCGTTTTTCTTCGAAAAAAACATATTTCTACCATTCCTTCCTTGTTTAATCATATATTTTAAGTAAAAACATACATTTTTATTGAACAAAAGAATTGCGAAACATCCCAAACCCTGAATGCAATCAGCCAAAAGTCTAATTACATCCAGAGTCAGGACCTTTTTTCTCTTTTGTGCTAACTACTTCTAACTACTTTCTTGTAAAGTAACCGTTGCAGCCCGAAGAGCTTTCTGATGGATAGTAATAAGCTCTGTTTCTTGTGCACCATATCTTACCACTGCTGTCTCTCTCATTTGGATCAGCCCAGCCGCAGTCGCCACAACAATACGCACAACATGTTCCCTCCGGGATTTTCACACACTTTTTCTCTTTCGTCATTGTCTTTTCCTCCATTCATTTTATTTACATTTTTGAACGCACACTACACACACTATATGACATTCAAAATAATGTACCTTTTTATCTGCTTTCCTATTATTTTATTTGTTATTAGAAATCCTTTTCCACCTCATATGTAAGTTCATTTACCGCTCCCCCAGAACTCACCTCATACCAGATAATAGTTCCATCATCGGGAAATACGAGTGGAAAATGTACATATTTCAAGCCATTCTCCTTCATTATGCAATTTGCATACACAACATCTGCAGCGGACAATTTCCTCATATCCAACGGATGGCTGTGTATCACGCCAGCAAATGTTATACCTTCTTCATACCAACTCTGCAAAACACTATTAAGTTTTGAAATATCTGGTATATATACTGATTCCTTTTTTTCATAGCTGCTGTGTTGTCCATCAAAGAAAAATTTCTCTATGATATTTCCTCTTACGCCAAGTATTCCTCCCATTTCTGGTGAAACACTTCCAATGGTCTTCATGATGTCATGGTATACACAACCTGAAATACACACCCCAGGGCTGTCCTTGCTTGAGATATCTTTTCTTCTCATCCCTGTATCACCACATCCCCATACCTTCTCCCGACCTTCACCGTCTCACCATCCATCATCGTGATCACCTGACGGTTGTAGCTTCTCACATAGTCTCTGTTCACCACAGCTGCGGCCGAGCATCTTACAAAATTATCGGGAAGCTCCTCCACGATCTCGCTGAGTGGCCTGTACTCATAGAACACACCGTCTGATTTATCCGTTTTCCTTGTCGTATAATACTTCGTCACGCGTTTCTCTATTCGTATGTACATTATGTCGCGGCAGTCGAGGATGTTGACATTTCTGTCGTACCGGATCTTCACGAAACGCTTGCGCTCGTCGCTGTGCAGTTCATCCATGAGC
>NC_021018.1:1150096-1195432 GCF_000210595.1 Coprococcus sp. ART55/1
TCGCATCGTGCCTGCCTTTCAGCATGCAGTTCACATGCCGGGCATCATAAATATCCAATTCGTCTGGAATTTTATTTGTGTAAAAGATTATGTTACATGATGGGACACTGTCATTGATTTTGCGGGCGAGCTTCACACCGTTTTTGCCGCCAGGAAATGACAGTTCTGATATAAAGATATCACAGTCGAACTTCTGATCATCGAGATCTAACATTACCAAATCAAGGTTATATGAAATAATCGTCACATCATCATAACCAATACACTTGTTTTGCAGATAATCACGTACTTTTGAGACATGGTCTGCCTTGTTTTTCAGATTTCTTTCTGTATTTCTGGAATTTTCCTTAAGATTTCTAAGCTGCGAATTTAATAGAAATACTGTCCTTGCTGTCTCGGCAGGGTTTACGTCACACACACCTATCTTCATATTTGAATTTCTCTCCCCTCGATTTATGCGGATCTCCGCCTCATTACCCTCTGACTGTAGCGAAATATGGGAGGTTATTCAATTATTACCATACTTTAAAAAGTCTAAAGTAATATATAATTCAGCCATTGAAAAAAGCACTCCTGTCATCGCGTTGTCTATATTACATTTTTCAATGTCCAGTGTTCATCGTGTTGGTCTTTTTCATTTCATTCCGTCACCGAATGTATTTTTTGTCCAATTTCTACACAAAAATCCAACTTATTTTGTTGAATAGCGACGATTTATAGTATATATTCATATGTAGCCGGTTACAAAGCTTATATTTTCAAATAATACGAGGGGGAGGATACACATATGAACTACCGCACCAGACCAGCTGAGCATATCTGCTCACTTGAAGATCTGTTTATAAACTATCTCGGGCTTGATATACCCATAGTTCCGCAGACTTCTTCTTATTCCAATAAGCACACTTTCAGCCAGTTATTTTTTACACAGAATACGAATCAATGCGATGACATTGACAAAATTCTGTCTTTTTCTGTGTTCAAGGACTCCTCACTTGAAAAATTGAAAGCGGCAGCGTTATCGCCAAGGCAGCCTATGTATTACCTCATCCATCCAAATGAGAGTTACCCGACAGGCCTTAAGCTGGGAGTGTTCTTTTCCAACCTGGCAAACAAGAACTACAGCGGAAATGAGCAGCCTCCTGCGATCAGAGAAATACTGAAGTCAATAGATTATGACAAGCTGTGTTCTCACTTAGCTGTCCTTATAGAAAATAAATGTAATGAGAAGCAGGAATTTATCACGGAACTCCAATCATATCTGAGTAACGTGATGGCCTGTGACAGTGAACTAACCAGTTACTGCTCTCTGTTCAGATGCGCATCACCTTCAGAATATCTTACGACCTTCCTTTTATATGCATTGTTTGACGATGTCAACTTTCCGGCATATGCCTCCGAGGTCGCTCTGTCCAGAAAAAATACGCAGTCAGGTAAGACGGCTCCTGCAATTGACCTGAACAACCCACATTTTCAGAAGCTAATGAATGATACACGGCGTACTGACAGACTTCAGGCATTTGCAACATATACACTCATAGTGCTTTACTCTGTACAGATGCTGGGGGCTGTATTTTCGACAGTGCTGATGGACAGCTATGACGAAACCAGTTTCAAATGGAACATGTTTATCATATCCATGCTGTGTGCTTCCATCATACTCACATCTCTCAGGTTCATTCCATTCTCACTGCACAGAAAATACTCTGAGCTCAGCCTCATACTAGAGCATTCTGTCCTGGACGAGAAGAACAATACCTACAGCATCACCTGGAAACATTTTCAGAACTGTTCAAAGTCCTTCAATGCCATACAGAGAAACAGACGAATCATCATAACTCTGTTCTGTATACTGGGAGGCTGCTATGTCGTACTGTCATTTGTGGTGAACTCCTTTCCACTGCTGGTGGCTCTCGTCAGCCTTTCATTTGGTGCAGTGCTGATGATCGACAGCATACTATACGACCACATAGCCTATAAAAAATATGATATGTATTTTATGGATGAATCTACTAAACGCATTCCTTCATCCGCGTACGGGGCAGCCCGCATGTGCGCATGGGATTACGACCCCAAAATGGATTCCTTCAGACATACCATGTATAACAGACTAACCAATTACAGTGAAGACTGCATAAGATATATTTATGATCAGGTGTCTGATACGGCAAGATACAGTTGGGCTACCCTGACAGCTTTCATCATAACGCTGTCGTCCATCGGCGTTGTAGCCGAGATTCTCCAGCTTGTCAGACCTGATCTGGAATATTTTCGCATGCCGACTGCGACAATGCTCTATTCCGTCTCGATGATACTCATTCTCATAAGCGGAATACTCAACATTCTTATATTGCTGAGAGCAAGAGCCCACTTTCAGAAAATGGCAGAATTTTCATTCTATGCAGGCAATCCTGATGCGGAAAACTCTGACTCCACCCAATTGTTCAGACATCATCTATACGCTGGTAGCATATCTGAGCTTGCAATTGCCCGCGGAATATACAATTACAATTTCAGCATGTATGAACAAGGCATCTGCACATCGGATATACAGCCGCCTGATGACAGATATCATCCGACCTTCATAGTAAATCAGAAGCAGCACCTGATCACGGATGTTGCGCTGTGCATATTTGTCGCCTACTTCAGTCTGGCTGTATGGCACACAAACAGCCTGCCCAACCTTATATATCTCCCGGCACTGGTTGTTATCTATATACTGTGGGCATTTGCAATATATCCTTTTCTGAAATACAAAAAGATAAAAACCAGTATCCGCAAGCTGTAAAAAAGAGGGCATATCACATCTGATATGTCCTCTTTTGTTCGTAACTATTCTGTTTTACGTGCAGTGAACTGCCTGATAAGCACTGCAGCTAACACAAGCGGTATTCCGATAAAAAGCAGCTTTGTAATTCTCATTCCAAGTGCACCCACGATCAGGCTTATTGCAAATATGCCGAGCTGGTCTCCTATGCCATACGCAAGTGTTGATGCAGCCGATGCCCTTCCTCTGACCTCTGGCTTCACGCTTTCCATCACCATGAGATTGATGAGTTCTTCTGCCGAGAAATAAAATCCATGCATACATCCCCACAGCACGCCGAGCAGCAATGCCGAGTGAGTGTGTCCGGCTCCAAATGTGAATGCCATACCGAACACGAAGCTGCAGGCAATCCCAAGCCTCACGATCTTTGTGCGCTGCACCATGTCGGCAAGAACTCCTGTGACAACATTTATAATAAGTGATATGACCGGCTGGACAAGCAGCACTGTATTTACATCCTGTTCTCCCATCCCCGAAAATGCACACAATGGTTCATTGTAGTATGTTATTCCCGCGGTCGCCAGTCCCACTGCGCTTATTCCTATGAGCAGCCCCTTCGTATCCGGCTGTTTCCACAGAGTTCCTAGTGTTCTGATAAAATGTATATGCTTATCATTCTCCTTGTCTGAGCTGCCATGTTTTTCTGCTTCCAACGCCCGGTTCTCATCACCGAAAGTTTCTTTTACAGCGGACACTTTGCAGATTGCTTCCCCATCTTCCATTGCATTCTGTATATCATCCGCACCGTTCTCTGGGAATCTGTACGCCGTAACCAGTGTAAGGCACAGCATCCCGCCGATTATTCCCACCCAAAACAGTATTTGCCAGTTTCCTCCATCGCTGCTCACACACCGCGAGCGGAGCAGAGGTATGCACATAGCCGCTGCCATGGACACGCCTCCGCATATTCCCCTCACTGTTGCCCGGTATCTCCTGTCTATTACATCCACGATATATATCATATGTATATCGAGCGAATATCCAAGTATCAGCACGCCATTGCCAAGCAGATATACAGGAAGATTTTCTGCAAATATACATATGACACTTCCTGCCACAAGGAGCGATACGTTTATAATAAGCATCCTCTTCCTGCCTATTATATCCGTATACGATCTGACAAACGGAGTGAGCATCCCAATGAGATAAAATGGCAGCATCATCCTGCTCATATACGCTATGGCGGAGTCTCCGTCCATTCCTTTCGGAATCATTAAGAATGTTCTTGCCGACAGAGACTGTGTTCTTCCAAATATCTCTGTGCAGTAGGAATCTATGAACTGGATCAGGATTATAAGCGCAGATACTGTGACAACCGAAACTGCCAACCTTTTCTTTTTATATCTCTCCATGCCACTATTCATCCAATGCTATTTTCTCCTGTATATCTTTATTTAAATCTTTCAAAGCGTTTCTGTCGCCATAAGTCAGAATATGATATTTCTTCTCACCAGTCTTCTTTCTCAGCACATGCGATACTGAATATATGTCATCTGATTTAGTATCGCTTATTCCTTCAACTCTAAACGAATACGGAACTTTACATTTTCCCTGTATTTCCCCTAGTGAATTTTTATCATCTCCCAGGCACACTGTAAACTTTAGATTTGCAACTCCTAATTTATAAGAAAACGTCTTTGTCTCTATACCCATGGCCACACTGGAATCTTTAATGGTAATATCACCCAATCCAATAAGAATACTAGTTTTCTTATCTGCAAGGTCGTATGGATGATCTTCATTAAAAAATATTTCTCCCGGTCGTAGACCTCTCTCAGTCAATGCATGATTATAAAAATCATCCGCCTTTAGGCATGATGCCACTCCTGTTAAATGCATAAATGAAGATTTCTTAAACATAACCTCAAAATAATCATTATTGAATACAAACATAAATGTATTTCCAACAAATACCTCTTTATATTTTAATGCCGCTCTATGTATTCTCCGTATTATCTGTGACTTCCCCAATATTTTCCTCCTTATAGTACATAAAAAGGGAAGCTCATCGCTTCCCTTTTTTGAATAACCACTGGCCGTTCGCCTTGATATCACTCAAAGCATCTGCGTATGACCTAATCCTCATACTGGATATGATATTGTACTTTAAGTACCTTCGTATCACCCGAATCATTATATTGATATCATCGCAATAATATAGCCACGGATTCTTTGTTGCTCCGTGTGCAACCCAGTGCTTTCTTATTTATTATACTATACTAAACATATACATATGTCAATGTATATCTCTTACTTACTAACCTTCCTAAAGTTCTTCTTACCACGTCTCACAACAACGCCCTCTCCGTCGAACTTCTCCTGTAGAATTGTAGTCTGGACATCTGTGATCTTCTCGCCGTCCACAGCGACACCGCCCTGCTCTACGGCACGTCTGCCCTCGTTACGTGATGTAACAAGACCTGACTTAACGAGAACTGACACGATATCGATGGCGCCGTCCTTGAAGTCATCTGCTGCAAGTGTTACTGATGGCATGTCTGCTGCAACACCCTTGGAGAACAGTGCCCTTGCGCTCTCCTGTGCCTTAGCAGCCTCCTCCTCGCCGTGTACAAGCTTTGTGAGCTCGTATGCAAGGATCTCCTTTGCCTGGTTGAGCTGGCTGCCCTCCCAGCTGTCCATCTTATCTATCTCCTCAAGTGGAAGGAATGTGAGCATACGGATGCACTTCAGAACATCTGCATCTGCCACATTTCTCCAGTACTGGTAGAACTCAAATGGTGATGTCTTGTTAGGATCGAGCCATACAGCACCCTTCTGGGTCTTACCCATCTTCTTGCCCTCTGAGTTGAGGAGAAGTGTGATTGTCATGGCGTATGCATCCTTGCCAAGCTTTCTTCTGATGAGCTCTGTACCGCCAAGCATATTGCTCCACTGGTCATCGCCGCCGAACTGCATGTTGCAGCCGTACTTCTGGTACAGTACGTAAAAGTCGTAACTCTGCATGATCATGTAGTTGAACTCAAGGAAGCTGAGTCCCTTCTCCATACGCTGCTTGTAGCACTCTGCACGAAGCATGTTGTTGACTGAGAAGCATGCTCCAACATCGCGGAGAACATCTACATAGTTCAGGTCGAGAAGCCAGTCTGCGTTGTTGACGAGAAGCGCCTTGTCCTCTGAGAAGTCTATGAACTTGCTCATCTGCTTCTTGAAGCAGTCAACGTTGTGCTGGATAGTCTCCTTTGTCATCATCTGTCTCATATCTGTACGGCCTGATGGATCACCGATCATGGCTGTACCTCCACCTATCAGCGCGATAGGCTTGTTGCCTGCCATCTGAAGTCTCTTCATCAGACAGAGCGCCATGAAGTGGCCTACATGCAGGCTGTCAGCAGTCGGATCAAAGCCAATATAGAATACTGCCTTACCATTATTTACTAAATCTCTAATTTCATCTTCATCTGTTGTCTGCGCTATAAGCCCTCTGGCTACAAGCTCGTCATAAATCTGCATGTCCCTCTAGACCTCCTGTATTTATTTATTCAATGTGCGGTTCACTAGCACCACACAGGCAAATATTATAACATTTTGCTATGCACTGTGGCAAGTATATACACACAATTCCCTGTATTATTTTCTTATAAATCGTCCTTCACACGTCATTTTCTGCCGCCATCTGCAAATTGACATATATATCTCCGGCACAGACCTCCTGCCATGGCTATAAGCAGAAATATATATGGTGTTGTGAGCGACTGGTTAAGATTGACAAATGCCTGAACAGCATACCCGGTTATCCCGAGCAGAACAGCTATCATACTGCCCTCATCCTCAGCATATCCAAGCAGGCACTCCAAGCCAGTCCCTGTCTTTGAACCTCTTACAGTTCTTGAATCTCTCGAAGCTGCCTTCTCCTTTGATCTTTTTTCTGCGGATTGACTGCTCATGCTTTCATTCTCATTCATCACAGCTCCTGATACCGCAGTTCTCACAAGAGCACCACCTGTGGTAACCAGCAGTCCTACGTAACTCACTGCACCGAATATTCCTGTGGTTATCAGATACTGCAGATACTCATTGTGAGCATTATCATATATAACACCCACCGCATTCATCATATCGTCGTAGTATCTATCAGTCATGATCGACTTCACCGATTCATTTCCATAACCGAACAGCTTCTGTGGAACACTGAAATCACTATACGCCTCCATGAGTCTCCTCCACACAAAACCCCTGTAGTTTCCCCAGGAATCTTCAAATGAAAATATACACATGTGGTTGTGCGCCGCATATATAACAACAGCCACGATGCCTGCAAGTGATACGCCAACCGATACAGCAAGAGCTGCCTTTCCGCGGAACTTCACAGTCCACTTTGAAGCCAGCCTTATGGCCGCCCATACAACGAGAACGACCACGGAAACTATCCACACCATCCGGCTGTCACTCACAAAGCAGCTCAGTCCGTCAAGTTCTGAATATCCGTTATCCGTTCTTCCCAGCATAATGCTGATCGCCAGGACTCCGCACGCCATAACCAGGCATACATCTGCAAATTCTCTTATTCTTCCGCGGTATGACGCCCATATCCATGCCACAATCATAGCACCACCCACGCCTGCATATGCAAGGTTTGCATTGGATATGATCACCGCTCCTGTTCCTGTGAGCACAGCGATGACTGCTGTTATCCGTATCACTATGCTCTCTTTTCCCTCCGAGCTGATATACGCCCCGGCTGCCATCGGAACCAGCACGCACAGGAAGCTTGCAAATATGTCGATATTGCCAAATGTGGATATGTATACATTTCTTATGCTCTGCATCAGCCCTTCCCTGAGTCCAAGGAAATCATATCCCATGAACTGGCATATGCCGACAATTCCCACAAATGAGCCCGCAAGCATGAATATGACCACCACATACCGCCTTATCCTGCAATATCTCGCCATACACACATACAGGAAAAAGGCCAGCAGCACGAACTGAAGTCCGCACCTTCTGCCCTCCTCGCCTGTATATGCTGCTACCTTATTCCCTGACATAAAGAATGCCAGAACATTTGCCAGAACAAATCCTGCCATGAATATATCCATGGCCATGATATTATGCATATCCATAAAATGTCTCAGGCGTCCGATAAACCTGCTGCCATGTGCCGCCCCTGCTGAAGCATCTACATTCCCGCCTGAGCTCTGCGACCCATGCCCTGTGCTGACATTCCGTCCCAGCACATCCACCAGCACCGCCAGCACCATGAGCACCGCATATATGCACAGCGCAATATAGAACGCCCTGTACTTGGTTACTGTTATATCAAAATATTTGTCATGCATTATCAGGGGATATGCAGCCCCCATATATATAAGAAATAATGTGGTTATTCCGTTCTGAAGTTCCCACCTGCCGTCTCCTGCAATGTTGTCTTTTCTGCCCATACGGCTATACTCCTTTTATAAAAGCGGTGACAATAATCTGAGTATCGCACCAAGTATATTCACCCTGCTTATGTTATTTCTGCACCACGGAATATCTATCTCCTCCGACTCGGCAAATGTATCCATCATATCCTTCTTCACATCTTCTATGGCCTTGCAGTCATACAGGAGAGTTCCGCACTCAAAGTGGTGATAGAAGCTCCTGTTATCCAGATTGATGGATCCCACAGATGCAAGCTTGCCATCCATGAGCAAAGTCTTTGAATGTATAAATCCAGGCGTGTACTGATATATCTTCACACCCGCCAGAAGCAGCTCCTTGTAGCTAAACTGGGTCATCTTGTATATATATTTCTTGTCCGGGATGGCCGGCGTAACAATACGCACATCCACGCCCCTCTTGGCTGCCAGCTTCAGTGCCATCATGAGCTCGTTACACACGATAAGATATGGGGTAAATATATAAATGTACTCCTGTGCATCATTTATCATCTGCATGTACAGATTCTCACCCACATTCTCTCCGCTCAGAGGACTGGACTTGTACGGCTGAACATATCCGTCACTTACGCCACTATAGTCGATTTCCGCCGGTCTATAGTTGTTGTAGCTTCCCTCTGAATATCTGAAGCTGTTCCACATCTGAAGGAACATAACAGTGAAGCTCCAGGCGCCCTCGCCCTCAAGTCTCACTCCACTGTCCTTCCATTTGCCGTACTTCTCTATCTTGTTGATATACTCGTCAGCCATGTTGTAACCGCCGGTGTGAGCTATCTTGCCATCAATAACAGTGATCTTCCTGTGATCCCTGTTATTGAAGATAGTGGCAAAGAATGGAACCACCTGATTGAACGCCATACATTTGATACCGTAGGATTCAAGTTCCTTCCAGTAATACTTCGGCACATTGAACACAGATCCGATGTCATCATACATGAACCTGACATCAAGTCCCTCCGCAGCCTTGCGCTTCAATATCTCAAGTATGGTATCCCACATATAACCCTTGTCCACGATGAAATATTCCATGAATATATACTTCTCCGCACTCTCCAGGTCTCTGATGAGATCATCCATCACATCATCGCCTATGGCATAATACTTTACACTGGTATGCTTGTACAGAGGCGCCTCAGCCACATTCTCCATATAATTACATATCCTGTATGTAGGCTCCGACTTTAAATTCTCCGCTGGGACCCAGTTGTCCCCCTTGACGTTCTCATATACCTCCTGCTGGAGAACCCGCAGAAAATTCTTTCTGAGTTTTTTAGGTATCAGCACATGTCCATAGAGCACATACATGAGACCTCCCAGCACCGGGAATATGAGTATCGGCACCATCCATGCCATCTTTACCATAGGGTTAGTATCCTTTGTTATAAGATACATTACAACTATTACGCTGAGCAGCTTGAGAGCACCCGATATATAGATATATCTGTCCTGAAGAAAAACAACCCCCAGTATCATGATCGCCAACTGGACGACCACAAGAAAGCACGTTATTACCATTCTGCTTAGCAATCTGTTCAGTATCTTCTTCATATATTTCCTGCCTTTACTGAATTGATGTCACCTTATAATCCTGATCCTCTACTGTCTTCTTGAGCACGCTGTCATCAACGTCTGCCTTGAGAGTGACAACCGCTGTTCCTGTCTCATGGCTGACTACAGCCTCCTGCACCTGGTCAAGGGCCTCAAGACTCTTCTTGACTCTGGCTTCACAATGTCCACACATCATACCTTCGATCTTCATTGTCTTTGTCATAACTTTGTCCTCCTTGATTCTATATCTTTTATTTTTATCATAAATGTCTGTCAAATTCAACCTCAACGCATTTGTAACAACACAAAAACTTGACAGGCTCATGGCAAACGCTCCGAACATAGGATTGAGCGTCCAGCCAAATATCGGGATCCACACGCCGGCGGCAAGTGGTATTCCAATTATATTATATATAAATGCCCAGAAAAGATTCTCTTTTATGTTCTTAACTGTTGCCCTGCTGAGTCTTATGGCCGCCGGAACATCTGTGAGCTCACTCTTCATGAGAACAACATCCGCAGCATCTATGGCTATATCCGTGCCTGCACCTATGGCTATTCCTATATTTGCCCTTGTGAGTGCAGGGGCATCATTTATTCCATCACCAACCATGATCACATGCCCCTTCTGCATGAGATCTCGCACAACGCTCTCCTTGCCGTCCGGACGCACGCCCGCTATTACTCTGTCTACGCCGACCTGCTCTCCTATGGCTTTGGCGGTTCTCTCATTATCACCGGTTAACATAACTACTGAAAGTCCCATCGACTGAAGCTGGCTTATGGCCTCAGCGCTGTCCTCCTTCACAGTATCCGCCACGGCTATTATTCCAAGGACTCTGTAATCTCCGTCAGCCTCCTCGGCAAAGAACATAGGTGTCTTTCCCTGCTGTGATACCTTCTCCGCACTGTCCTTCATCGTCTCAGGTACATCTGCATATCCCTTTATATAATCCATATTTCCGCCGATGATCTTTCTGCCGTTCAAACTTCCCATCAGACCGTTGCCCGCAACAGCCTTGAAATCGGATACCTCATAATTTTTATCCTTCTGTGCATCACCTGTCTGGTAATTCTCACTGTAGTATCCAACCACAGCTCTTGCCAGAGGATGCTCTGACAGCTTCTCCAGAGCCGCAGCCTTCTGCATCAGCTCGTCACCACTGACATTCTCGGCTGCCAGTATATCCGTCACTACAGGCTCTCCCTTTGTGATCGTTCCGGTCTTGTCCATGACCACTATGCTGCTCTTTCCTGTCTCCTCAAGAGCAGTCGCAGTCTTGAACAGTATTCCGTGCTTGGCACCTATTCCATTTCCCACCATGATCGCAACAGGTGTGGCAAGTCCAAGTGCACATGGGCAGCTTATAACAAGTACCGATATTCCTCTCGCCAGCACATAACCGGCATCCTTACCCACTATTATCCACACTATCATCGTGATAAATGCTATCAGTATGACAACAGGTACAAACACTCCCGAAACCTTATCAGCAAGCTTTGCTATTGGAGCTTTGGTAGCCGCCGCATCACTTACCATATCTATTATCTTGGACAGTGCGGTATCCGCACCTACCTGTGTAGCACGGCATTTCAGATAACCCGACTGGTTGATCGTCGCCGCAGACACACGGCTTCCTGCAGTTTTGTCCACAGGTATGCTCTCACCCGAGAGAGCTGACTCGTCCACGGCGGAATCCCCCTCAAGGACTACTCCGTCCACAGGAACGCTCTCACCCGGTCTAACGGCAAATATATCCCCAACCGCAACTTCGTCTATATCCACGGTGACCTCCTCACCATCCCTGATGAGAACGGCTGTCTTCGGGGCAAGATCCATCAGACCTTTGAGTGCGTCCGTGGTTCTTCCCTTTGAATATGCTTCAAGCGTCTTGCCGACTGTTATAAGCGCCAGTATCATGGCCGCAGATTCAAAATAAAAATCATGCATGAGCGTCATGACACGCTCACCTTCACCTGCTGTCTGCGCCGCTGTCATGGCATAGAGCACGTACACGCTGTATATGAATGAGGCACCTGAGCCCATGGCCACCAGCGTATCCATATTAGGTGAACCGTGTATAGCGCCCTTAAATCCACTCACAAAGAATCTCTGATTTATCACCATCACGATTATGGTTAGCAGCATCTGCGTGAGTCCCATCGCCACATGATTGCCGTCAAAGAAGCTTGGCAGCGGCCAGTTCCACATCATATGTCCCATTGATATATACATGAGGGGAATAAGAATTATAACTGATGCCACCAGTCTCTTCTTCATTTTTCCAAATTCTTTGTCCGCCTCACTCTCACCGGAACCGCTGCTCTTCCCACCTGAATGTGAAGTATTTCCGCCAGCAGATCTTCCACCCGCCAGACTCGCACCGTATCCTGCCTTCTCAACTGCAGCCACTATAGTTCCGCTGTCGGCTGTTCCATCCACCATCATGGAGTTGGTCAGGAGATTCACCTGACACGAGGTAACTCCCTCAACATTGGATACGGCCTTCTCGACTCTTGCACTGCATGCACTGCATGTCATTCCTGTCACATTGTACTTGTCCATATATTTCACCTTCCTTTATCAAGCATCAGTCAGTTCGTAACCGCACTTGCCAATAACTGACATATCTATTTCATAAGTCTGGTAACCGTATTTACCAGATCCTCTATAGTATCATCCTTGCCATTTCTTATATCATCTGCAACACAGGTCCTGATATGTTCGGCAAGGAGCTGTCTGTTGAAGCTGTTGAGTGCCGCATTGATCGCCGACACTTGGAGCACGATGTCTGTGCAATAGGCATCATTTTCCAGCATACTCTTCACGCCTCTTATCTGCCCCTCTATCCTGTTCAGTCTGTTGAGAAGCTTCTTATACTCCTCGTCTGTCCTTGTCCTCACCTTGGCTTCCACATCGCTTATCTCTCCGCCATGATGACAGCAGCATTTCTTCTGTTCTTCCATATATCTTTCCTCCATCCTTATTGAACTCCAGCCATGCAAAATTTGCCTTCGGCAAATGGCTGGGGCTACATGTCAAGTTTTCATAGAAAACTTGACACATCCCTTGTACATCAGCCATTTCTGTTCACATTTCAAATGACGCTGCATATATGCCATCTGTTTATTATCTGCACATTACGGCTGTTAAATTCTCTTTTCATCCACGGATTATATACCCCCTAGGGGTATGTGTCAACAATAAAAAATCCTCATAGACCAATATTTATACCACTTTATCAGTCTATGAGGGTTTTTCTCCTTTAACCTATATGTCTGAGTTTTATTTACTCTGTTGTATCCTGATCGCCCATGTCGATATCAGCATCTCCGATATCAATCGCATCTGCGCTTGACTCATCACTGCTGTCTGCATCGTCAGTATCAGTTATATCAGTCTCATCAATGAGGCTGTCGTCACTTATATCAAAATCTGAATCACTGTCAATAACAGAATCAACTACAGATGAATCATATGTCTGCTGGTTCAGGACATCCTTAAGATCTATCATATCTCCTGTGGTAGCATCTAACATGATGAGCTGTATTGGATAATCCTTATCGAGGCTTCCATCCTCCATCTTGTCGCACTGTGCAAATACCCATACAGGGCTGTATGTGTACTTATCTCCATCCTTGAGCTTGTAGTATGTAAGTCTTACATCGTTGAACTCAATGGTGCTGTACTGTGTCTTGTTGTCTGTGTAATACTTATTTACAGCCTCCGGAAGCTTCTTGAGTGCATCATCCCAGCTTATAAGATCAACGTTGTCCTTCTTGTCTCCTGTTGCTCTGAAGGAATCAAGGCAATATGCTGAGATAAGTCCATTGTCATCAATACCGAGCTGGAATGTCTCATCCATGGTGTCATAATATACTGAGTCATCCCCTGTCGAAAGGGAATCAAGGCCGTATACATTAGGTGTATATGGAGCCACACCGTCCACAGAACGCTTGTATGTTACCATATAACCATTCTTCTCTGCTGCAACTGTGTTGTATGATGCATCGCTGTAATCCCACAGCAGATCAAAATTACTTGTCTCTATAACATCTGAGATTCCACATGATGCAAGGAAATCTGTTCCCTTCTGCTCAGCATCTGCCGCACTGATGGAAGCTGTGTTTGCGGAAGCCTCCTCGTCAGAATATTCACTGCTGTAGCAGTATACACTTGTTGCGCCATCCTTAGGTCTGTACTGTATAAGCTGATCCGATGGATAGTAATCCAGTGAGAATCCGCCGCCTGTGGACATGTCATCGCCACTTCCATAGAATGTTACCATGAACTCGTTGTCCCCTACAGATCCGATGAATGTGTCTCCACTGTAGTCTCCGGCTCCCTCTCTCGTATCAGACGCTGTCTTGAGTTGATCCTTAAGTGACTTCATGTAATCCTCATAATAGCTCTTATCATCATCCGATGTAGCCTGATCCATCATGGACTGAAGTGAATCTATCTCTCTCTGTATATCCTCCTTGTACGGCTTATCCCAGTTATATACATATACACCTGCGCTCACGTCAAATATATTCTCGCACACACGCTTCTTGTAGTCATTGTCTACATTGTTAAGCTCATAGTAAAGCACTGACATCTTATCTGTGTCAGGCACCTCTATCTCTGTGGCATTTATGGATACATCTGTGAGACCTGTATCTGCATTGATGCCCTCAAGCTTGCCATTGTATGACTCTGGTACGTCGAGTCTTGATGCCAGCTTACCGCCACCACCGCCGTTCTCGTCGTCTCCCATGTTGTAATCCACCTTCTTCTTGCCACATCCTGTAAGCGCAGTTCCTGCCACAAGTGATGTCACCAAAAGCAGCGCCGCCGCTTTTTTGTAACCCGCTTTTCTCATATAAAATACCAACCTTTCCTTACTTAATTGAAGTAATTATAATATATTTTCCCCGCTGACACAACACCATCTGCTATCACTCTTTTGTGATGATGACCTTGCCGTCAACAACCTGAACCTTGACCTTATTGCTGTCGATTCCGGCAGCCGCCAGCATATCAGGGCTTATCTGTACACGATTTGCCTTATCGAGTATCGAGAACTCCTCATGTGAATCATCAGATGAGAAGCCGTCTGTCGTCAGCTCGTTCATTCTGTCCTTGTAAGATTCCTTCATGATCTTCTCTGTGCTAATCTTGCCGTCCGCAATCATAACCACACGTCCCACCTTATTTGCAAGGCTTATATCATGTGTAACTATGATTATCGTTATCCCGAGCTCTTCGTTCAGCTTTCTGAACAGATCCTGTATCATGTTGGATGTCTTGCTGTCCACGGCTCCCGTTGGCTCATCCGCAAGAAGTATCTTCGGATTATTTGCCAGGGCTATGGCTATGGCAACTCTCTGCTGCTCACCACCTGACATCTGAGATGGATATGAATTTATCTTGTCCTCAAGTCCCACTCTGCAGAGCAGATCATGGGCTCTTGCATACTTGTCTTCCTTGTTACTCTTGTCGAAGTACATAGGTACCTGAACATTCTCTATGGCTGTCATATATGGCAGAAGGTTTCTGGAGTTTTTCTGCCACACAAATCCTACAGTGTGCTTTCTGTACTCCACAAGCTCCTTATCCGTCATCGCAAACAGATCCTTGCCGTCGACATACAGCTTTCCGGCCGTAGGTCTCTCAAGTCCTCCGATCATATTGAGGAGTGTGGACTTTCCTGATCCCGACTTTCCGATGACCGCCATGAGCTCGCCGTATTTGATGTTGAGCTCCAGGCCCTGAAGAGCCATGACCTCCACATCGTCAGTCTTGTATATCTTGACAAGGCTGTCACACTCTATGATATTCTCCTCAGAACCAAGGCGTTCCCCGCCGGCTTCTTTATCTGTGCCAGCCTCAGGATCTGCTTCCACGGCTTTCCCGCTGTCAGTGCCCTCGTCTTCCTGAAGATCCATGCCGTACACGAACTCCTGCGTCTCCTGGCCATCCGTGTTCTCCATGTCCTGTGTCTCCACATCCGGTGCTATAGTTTCAGGCTCCACAGCATCGTTCTTCTTTTTTCTGAATAAATGCTTATCGCTCAACTATCTCACCATCCTCTATCTCATATACTACATCACCGAGCTCCATAAGCTTCGGATCATGTGTCGTCATGACTATCGTTATTCCTTCCTTGTACACCAGCTCCTGGAACAGCTTCATGACTGCAAGTCCCGAAGCCGTATCAAGGGCTCCTGTAGGCTCATCCGCAAATATTACCTTTGGCTTATGAGCCACCGCTCTGGCTATAGCAACTCTCTGCTGCTCACCACCTGACATCTGATTTGGGAAATGCGTCATTCTGGATGACAGTCCCACCAGATCGAGCACCTCTTTTATACGGGCATCCCTGTTGCCCTCATACTCCGCAAGTCTGAGTCCGAAATCGACGTTCTCATACGCACTCATAATCGGGATCAGGGCAACCGACTGGAATACAAATCCTATATTGTATCTTCTCAGCTTCTCCTTTTCCTTCTCGTTCATCTCGCTGTACACGTGGCCGCCGACTATCACTTCTCCCTCAGTAGGCTCATCCAGCGCGCTCAGGATATTGAGCAGTGTCGTCTTACCCGATCCTGATCGACCTTTGAGTATAGTGAGCTTTCCAGCCGGGACTGTTATATCTATTCCCTTGAGTGCATAGAAATCTTCTCCGCTTCCAAGTCTGAAACAGCGTTTGATTCCATGTGCCTCTATCATAATTTCATCCATAGATTAATCCTCCCCCAGCTTTAATGCCTGTGTTATATTCATCTTCTTCAATATAGTTCTTATGACTACGAAACATACAACAAACATAAATACAACAACCGCTGTGAGCTTTATGATGTCGTAAGGATCCACAGCTATCGATATCGCTATGTTGTGTGATTCCGGCAGATAAACCACGGCAACCAGCTTGACGAAAAGCGTCGTAGCCGCAGCACCGACTCCGTATCCCGCCAGACTGGCAAGTACCGAGCTGAATATCTGCTCATTTATGAGCATCTTGTTGATCTCAAGCATGCTCATACCCATAGCTCTGTAGATACCAAACAGAAGTTCTCTCTGTTTGATGGATGTTATCCAGTATATCAGGAATCCCACCGTACAAAGTATGATCGCTATGATAAATGACAGTGAGAACAGACCATTTGTTATGAGCACCAGAGGTGACTCCTGCATCTCTGACACATCCTTATCCACACTCTCATACTGCACTATATTGACATCCTCATCACTGAGTGCCTGAAGTACATCCTTGTAGTCCACACCATCCTTGAGATGCATCCATACCTGGTATGGTGTCTGACTGAATGCACCAACAACATATGCATAGTTGGCAACTACGAGGTATCTCTCCACCTCCTGCATCTCTCCCTCGGAATCCTTCTCATACACATACTGTTGGAATCCCGGGAATGCATCCACTATGGCACATACCGTTCCGCTAGGAGATGCGATCTCCTCCTTCTCCTTGCTTGCAATAGGACTGTATCTCGCATAGTTTATGGAATCTCCAACCTTTATATTGTACTTCTTTGCAAGGTTTGATGAAATGATGACTCCATTCGACACTGTTGCAAGATCATTCAGGTAATTGTACCAGTGCTCCTTGTTGAGTCCGCTCTGCAGTCTGGCCGTCTCACCGAACTCCTTGGTGTTGATACCCATGAGTACGCTGCCCGCCAACTCCTCGCCGCCCGCTTTTATGACGGCATTATCGTCGTATATGACTCTTGTCACCTTGTCACACAGGCTGTCCTCGAGCTTTGTAAATCTCTCAAAATCCTGCTCTGTGTAATACCAGTGGGTCTTCTTGTCTTTGTCTATGTATGTTCCTCTGGTCCACTGCTCCTGTACCACAAGATCCGTTCCCAGATTGTAATCTATTCGCTGTGTCTTGTTCTTATTTATGGTTCTTGCCATGTTCGAGTTGAACATACCCATGGCTATTGTCATTACAAGGAACACCGATATGAATCCCTGCTTCTTGACCGTACGTGTGATCTGCAGGAATGATGCGTACACAGCCGGTGACCATCTCTTTCTTCCGATCCTGTATATCAGTCTTATCAGGTATTTGATGAGTCTGAGCACCAGAAGTCCCACTGCAAATATAAAGAGTGAGGAGTTCAGAAAGATGACCGGATCAGGTCTTGAACCCGCAAGTATATCGAGTGCTATCGTCGATTTCTGCTTGTTGTAATTGTACAGGAGGTATATTGAAAGTGTCACAAGGATGACGTCCACAAAGAACTTCTCCCAGAATGGCCTGTAATTTACCTTTCCTGTTCTGCTCTTCTGCTCTACTATGGAGTTCTTGGCGTATTTGAACACCGGAAGTGTCACAAATAATATAGCTATAACAGCGGCAGCCAGACTGTATACTATCATCCACGGATCTACTCCATAGAAATGTGTATCCTTAAATCCAAACTGCAGGAACGAATCCGTGCTTGCTGCAAGCTTACACAGAAGATATCCTATAGGGATTCCTATCACTATGGCTATCACCGACAGTATTGCCGACTGTCCAAGGTATATTCCGAGAACCTGCTTCGTGCTGGTACCACGGCTCTTGAGCATGGCGATCTCTCCATCCTCCATCTCAAGTATCTGACTTGATACCATGTAAATGAATGCCAGAAGCAGAACCAGTATTGGGAGCTCCAGAACCCATATGATTATACCGATGGTTCTTGCATCGCCTTTATAATCTATGAGCACACTGCTGAAATTCTGCTCAAAATATTTATCTGACTTCTCAAATGACTGGAGATAATACAGCGTGTCCATGGCATTCTTGTGTGTTATCTGTGAGTAGTCAAGCATGACGTGATCCACGTAGTATATTGTGAGGAAGCCGTACTTGCCTATCATGTCGTTGAAGTCATCCTTCTTCACATATACCTCGCTGTCGAGATCTGCAAGCTGGTCATACCAGAAGCTGTCTGAGTAATCCTTCTCCTCAAATACACCTACGATCTGATACTTCATAGGATTGCCCTGTGAGTCAACGGCATCGCTGAGTCCGGTATCTATGCTGAATACCTCTCCAACGACAAGGCCGTATTCGTCAAGGTTTCTCTGTGAGATGATACAAGGATACACACCATCCTCTGTCTTGGCATCCTCGAGTGACGTTCCATATGTTATGTTCACATGATCCTCTATCTGTGGCATATATGTCATGTTGAAGCTGGTCCTGTGATTCAGGTTGCTCTGGGTGTACCCCGCCTGAAGTGACAGGCTGGTCTGCTTCTGCAGAGCATCTATCTCCATGTAGTAGTTCCACATGTCCTCATATTTGCCGATCCTGCCAAGCACTGCATCGGCATCGGCATAATCGTCTACCGCGCATGAGCCTGATCTGCCGATAGTTGCCGGATACTTGTTCTGCTCTACCATCGCCGCGTCAAACTTGGACGACATGAGCATATCCAGCGCTCCGTTTTTGAACATTGGGTTGCACGATGCAACAGCCACCAGCAATATGATTCCAAGCAGGAGACATGCATTTAACCACTTCTTGTTCAATAATTTATGTGATAAAAATTTAAACATTATATCTCCTCTCTGCTACTCTGCTGCCGCCGCATCTCCGCCAGATGAATCCGATCCGCCATCCGACTGGCTGTCTGCGCCTGACTTTGAATTATCGGAACCATCTGATGAACTCGATGAGCCACCGGTGGATGTTGCTCCTGATTCCTTAGCTATGACATCGCCCTCTGAAAGACCTGACAGTATAACCGTCTTGGTCTTGTCTGCCTCGCCGAGAGTGACATACTGCTTTATGATCTCATCATCCTTGATGAGCCATACATAGTCATACTCATTTGAATTGTTCTTGCTCGTCTCATGATAGATCATGTTGTTAGGTATCATGACCACGTTCTCATAGGACTTTGTCGGGTAGCTGACCTGATATGACTTCGGCTTCTTGTAAAAGCTTGCATCATCAACCTTTATATAATACTTCAGTTCATCACTGCCTGAACACTTGGTTACGTGAACCCCACCCTCTGAATCAGTACTTATATATGACTTGGAGCTGTCTCCGGTGCTTCCGACACACACTCCGCTTATCTTCTTACCGCTGTTGTTCTTATTTGATATTGAAACCTTCTGGTTTACAGCAAGTTTTCCCTCTGATATGGATATCGCCAGGATCACATTGTCGTTGCTTCCGACTGTGAGTACATTTGCACCTTCCTTGACAGCCACATCAGTCTTCGCGCCAACCGAGAGGACTGTTCCCGCCTGGTCAGCGTAGACAGTTATCTTTCCGCTTCCATCATTGTTCTTGTTGAGCTTTTCTCTCTGTGCGTTTAAGCTCTTGATGGTTGCATTGTGTGTATATATCCTAAGATCCTTGTTGTATGTAACAACATTTCTCTGGCACACGAGCTGCTCCGCCATGTAGAGAGTGTTCTCTGCATCCGTCGGCGTTGCCACCTTACCCTTCTGGTATCTCGTGATCTCATTTGTAAGCTCATTTATCTGATCATCAAAATCCTTGAGATCCGAACTATAAGTCTGGTTCTCCTCGCTGATCTGGTTATCTATATCCTTGACCGCCGCTGTTCCGCCGCCACTGTCAATGACAAACAGCACATCCCCCTTCTTAACCTTCTGGCCCTTCTTGACGTTGAGTGACGTGAAACGTCCATCGCATGGTGCAGTGTAGCTGACACTGTTGAGGTCCTCCACCGAGAACGAATCGCTCTTCACCGTTGCTGTCTTCGTATATGAATCGAGTGCCACCGTGTATTCTGTGTAATCACTAGGCATGACCGCATCTGAAGCGTAGTAGACAAGATCTCCTTCCTTGAGTCCGCTGACTACCTCTGTGTAGTTATTGTCGCTGGCACCGGTCTCTATATCCCTGCGCTCCTTCTCACTGGAATCTGTCTTGACATATACAAATTTCTGGTTGTTCTCCTCGTATATGGAATCATTTCCCACTGTGAGTACGTCCTTTGCATCGGATGTACTGAAATACAGTGACACCGTGTTGCCCACGCTGAGGATCTTATCTGCATCCTTCACACCCTTGAGCTTAAATCTTGTGTATGGAAGACTTGACTTGCTCTGTGCCACAGCTATCTCCTGATTGGTGTAGTTGTATGGCACTATGTCATACTGCTTTCCATTTATCACAGTGTACATGTTCTTATACATGCTGTATGTATTCTTCTTGAAGCTCTCACCGGTTATCTCTATATATGGATCACTGTAATCTGAAACCACGACCACGTTCTCACCGCCGCCGACAGTATTCTCACTGCCGCTTATCTTCTTGGCGTATGTTACCGTGCCCGGACGGTCTGCCTTGAGCGTTCCGCTCTGCTTGACCTTGTCCTCATCCTCGTCCTGCTGTGTGAGCTTTTTCTGCTCATACTCATATAAAAGATTATCGTACCTGTTGTTCTCCTCATTTATGGCTTTTTCTGTTCTGGCCTCTGCAGCGCCCTTTGAATCACCGATCTCTTCGCACGCCTTTATCTTCCAGTCCAACTCAGCCTGATTCTGCTCATATATCTTCTGCTTGATCTCATGTGAATACTTCTTCACATCCTGGGAATCAGCTCCAGAGCTGTCGTCCCCATCCATCGATGTTGAAGAATCATCCACTATTGAGCCTGAATCTGTATCACTGCCATCGTCTCCCGATGCTGTGGATGCATTGCTGTCGGTCTCTGCAAGAACCGTGTCCTTCTTGACCTCATCGCCCACATTCACATACACCTTTGACAGAGTCACAGATGTGTCATAGTAATAACAATAGTCAGTTGGGACTATCGTTCCGGTCTTGATGACCTTTTTGCCTATATCTCCATATGTGACCGGTCTGTATGCCTCGTTTGTACTTACAGGTTCAACGAGCTCAGGAACCTTCTCGCTGTTCTCCTTGCCACAGCCCGCCATTCCTCCTGCCATGACAAATGACATTACCAGGCATGCTATTCTGGCGGTCATATTCTTTTTTGTCCGTGTGCTGCCTTTATGCATAATATTCTGTCTCATCAATTTATCACCACCTGCTCTCCGGCCTTCAGTCCTGATTTGATAACTGTATAATCATCCACCGTATCTCCAACGGTAACTTCTACCGCATTCCTGTATCCGTCCTCATTTACAGTGTACACATACTTCTTCTCACCCGAGCCGTCAAACACAGCCTTTTTATTCACATATACAACGTTCTTTACAACCGGCTTATCTATGACCATCTTGAGGGTATCCGCTTCGGTCACTCCGGTCATATCACTGACAGGCTGAAATGTAAGTTTCTGCATCTCCTCTCCGGTGGCAGAGCTTGTATACTTCTCACACTTCGTGAGCTTCAGTGTAAATGTTGCCTCCTGAAAATCAGCATCGTAGGTCTGCCCCTCCTTGAATTCGTATGAATCCGCAGTCTCTGATACATAATCAGACGAACCCGAATCCACCGTTATGAGCGTATCACCCGCTGTGACATATCCATACTGCAGATCTGAGTTGACATAAGTAACTGTTCCGTTCTTGTCTGCAATGACCTGATACTCCTTCATTCTCTCGTTCTGCTCTTTGATGTATGTATCCGCCAGATCCATATCCTCCTTCGCCGCGGATATGTCACTGGAGTAATCCTGGCTGCTGTCTATGCTCGCCAGCCTGTTGTAATGGTCTATAAGAAGCTGATCCCGCTCCTTCTGATCCGTATACTGATCTATGGTCTTCTGGATATCCTTGGCCTCAAACTGAATCATCACATCGCCTTTGGCCACCTTATCGCCCTCTTTTACCTTGACCTCCTGAACCTTGTAGTCAGACTGCTGTATCGAGTAATCATTGCTGCTGTAACCATCAGGCTTGAGCTCCAATGTCAATGAGGACTGGATATCTCCGCTCTTAACCTGATCCGTATTGAATTCCACCTTGCTATACGGCTCTATATTTATTCTGGAACTTCCTGTCTGTCCACCGGTACTGCCTCCGCAACCAACCAGCGACACGGACATCAGACCGGCAATCGCTGCCGCCAGAACCTTCTTATTGAATATCGCTTTTGACACGCTCTATTCCTCCTGTTTTTATGAATATATTTGATTCTACCCCCTGTCAGCCCATATATCAAGGAAATCTCCCGGGAGTTAATATTAGTTAAAAAAAAGAGAAAGCTTATGTTTTAAGCTTTCTCTAGAAATAAAAAATGCGGGAGATGGGACTTGAACCCACACGCCGTTTCCAGCACTAGATCCTTAGTCTAGCCTGTCTGCCAATTCCAGCACTCCTGCATATTCTATATGTAATTGATAACCACCCATTCTCTCACATCCGAAATTCCATAGGACTTTCAAAATAAAAATGCGGGAGATGGGACTTGAACCCACACGCCGTTTCCAGCACTAGATCCTTAGTCTAGCCTGTCTGCCAATTCCAGCACTCCCGCATATTTATGTGATGTCGACTTCTGTGCTCGTCACCAACGAATAAGATAATACCATCTATCGAATACAAAGTCAACAACTTTTTTCAGATTTTTATCATATTAGTGAGCTTTCTGTCCACATCCTTCATAAGGTACTCCTTGAACGCTGTGTAATACTCATGTGTGAACTGTGTATACAGGAACTTATTCCAAAGATTACTGCAGTATGTACTGTCAAAATCATAATATGAATCAGTATATACCAGACCATTGCTGAACCTGGTCACATCCAGATACGGTTCCTTTCCTGCATAGTTAAGTCTCATAACGAGGTTCTTCTGCTCACTACAGCAAGCAAAAGTCTCAAGAAACATCTTCATCTGATCCTTTGTTATTCTCTCTACGAACATATGTGCCTCCTACTCTGTGTCTTTACTCTCATTGGTCATCCCCCTAACCTCTATAATTATAGCATACGCCTCCGAATTATAAAACCTTTTCGCGCAACAAAAGAACCGGATGTGTAAGTTTATACCACATCCGGTTCTTTTTACTTATATATAGAAGATTCTATATTCTATATTATGATAACTGTGCCTTTGCAACCTCAACAAGCTTTGCAAATCCCTCAGCATCGCTGATAGCCATCTCTGAGAGCATCTTTCTGTTGATGTCAACACCTGCCAGCTTAAGACCATGCATAAGCTTGCTGTATGAGATGTCATTCATTCTTGCTGCTGCGTTGATACGAGCGATCCAGAGCTGTCTGAACTGTCTCTTTCTCTGCTTTCTGCCAGCGTATGAAGATGTAAGTGCTCTCATAACTGACTGCTTTGCTACTCTATACTGCTTGCTTCTTGCTCCTCTGTAGCCCTTTGCAAGCTTTAATACCTTATTGTGCTTCTGCTTTGCGTTCATTCCGCCTTTAACTCTTGCCATTGGTTTTCTTCCTCCTGATCTATTAGATATAAGGTAATATCTTCTTCATTACCTTCTCGTTTGTTGCGTCTGTCATTGTAGCCTTTCTAAGATTTCTCTTTCTCTTAGTGGTCTTCTTTGTTAAGATATGACTCTTATAAGCTTTAGATCTCTTTAAACCGCCGTTAGCTGTTTTCTTGAAACGCTTAGCTGCTGCTCTTTTTGTCTTTAATTTAGCCATTTTACTTACTTCCTCCTTGAATTATATGTCTATAATAATTTAACGCTTTTGTGTTAAAAACATTATCATGCTTCTTCCTTCAAACTTAGCAGGCTTATCGATAACTGCTATCTCTGCAAGCTTCTCAGCAAAGTTGTCAAGAATAACCTTTGACTGCTCTACATGCGCAAGCTCTCTTCCCCTGAATCGCAGTGTAACCTTAACCTTATCGCCATGCTCAAGGAACTTTCTTGCCTGATTGATCTTGGTATTAAGGTCATTCGCATCGATGTTCGGTGAAAGTCTGACTTCCTTGACTTCCATGGTCTTCTGCTTCTTCTTGGCCTCTTTCTCTTTTCTGGCCTGCTCATAACGATACTTACCATAGTCAACTATCTTGCACACCGGTGGCTGTGCCTTAGGTGCTATCTTCACAAGATCAAGTCCTGCATCCTGAGCCATCTTGTATGCATCCCTGGATGACATTATTCCAACAAGCTGACCATCTTCTCCGATGAGTCGTACCTCTCTGTCTCTAATCTGTTCGTTGATCATTAAATCGCTAATGACTCTCTACCTCCACACTTTTAAAATTCAATTCTCTGACATAAGAAAAGTGGATAGAACCATCTATCCACTTTCTTAATACAAAGCATATTCAAACTCAGGAAAACCCTGTAAATCTTCTAAGCTAAATATTAACCCGAGTCATGTCAGACCATGCTGAGGTGAGAGTGGATACTCTGCTTCTATGTTCACTGTTTCACACAGCAATGGTAGAATACCACATCGCCAGCCGTGTGTCAACTGTTATTTTTCTTTTGTCGATATGCCTCTGTGCTGCCTTTATATCACTCATTATCGCCGTGGGATTCAACCGGGATGAACACCCTGTCATTGTCCTCTTCCTTCACCGGCTTCTGACTCTCCTGCGCAAGCTTCACAAAATACATCTGTGAATCAAGCTTTGCCTTGCCCCTGAGATCCTGCTTCGCATATGAGCCGTCAGGCTGCATGATGTGAGCCTTGAGTGTATCCTCAAGCTGTATCTTAAGGATATTCTTTATCTTCTTCTTAAGCTCCGGATCCTCTACAGGGAACGTTATCTCAACTCGCTTGTCCAGATTTCTAGGCATCCAGTCCGCACTTCCCATGTATATATCCTCAAATCCGTCATTATAGAAATAGAATATTCTCGAGTGCTCAAGATAATTTCCAACTATGGATCTTACTGATATATTATCTGAAAGTCCCGGAACTCCTGCCTTGATACAGCATATTCCCCTGACGATGAGTTCGATCTTTACGCCTGCCTTTGAGGCATCGTAGAGCGCATTCATGATCACCGGATCACAGAGACTGTTCATCTTGGCAACTATCCTTGCCTTTTTGCCCTGTCTCGCATTCTCTGCCTCACGGCCTATCAGCATGAGGAATTTGTCCTTCAGCCAGATCGGGGCAACTGCAAGCTTGTTCCACTTCTTCGGCTCTGAATATCCTGACAGCATGTTGAACACCGCCGTCGCGTCCTCTCCTATGGCATCGCTGCAGGTGAGAAGTCCCATGTCAGTGTAAAGCTTTGCGGTCTGATCATTGTAATTTCCTGTTCCCAGATGCACATATCTTCTGATTCCGTCCTCCTCGCGTCTGACAACCAGTGCGATCTTAGAATGTGTCTTAAGACCCACAAGGCCATAGATAACATGACAGCCCGCCTGCTCCAGCTTCTTGGCCCACGCTATATTGTTCTCCTCGTCAAATCTTGCCTTGAGCTCGACGAGAACAGTTACCTGCTTGCCATTTTCGGCAGCCTGTGCAAGTGCCGCGATGATAGGTGAATTGCCGCTGACACGGTAAAGTGTCTGCTTGATCGCCAGGACATCAGGATCATTTGCCGCCTGTTTTATGAACTCAATGACCGGAGTGAACTCATAATATGGATGGAACAGAAGGATGTCTCCCTTCTTTATCCTGTCAAATATATGGCTGTAATCGCCCATTCCAGGTACAGGCTGCGGTTTGTACTTAGGATACTTCAGATGGTCAAAACCATCTATGCCGTTCACCTTCATGAGGAATGTGAGATCCAGAGGTCCGTTGATCTTGTATACGACCTCGTCATCGACTCCGAGATGCTTCTTGAGCTCCTTAAGGAGCTTCTTGTCCATGGCCTCGTCCACCTCAAGTCTTATGACCTCGCCCCACTGTCTCTGCTTGAGCTGCTTCTCGATCTCCTTCAGCAGATCTGCGGTCTCCTCCTCATCTATGGAGAAGTCTGCATTTCTCATGATACGGTATGGATATGCACACACTATGTCGTAGTTCAGGAACAGCTTGTCAAGGTTCTTCTCGATAACCTCCTCCAGAAGAATTATCTCGGTAACGCCCTTCTCCTCAGAAGGAAGTCTCACGATCCTTGGAAGTACAGATGGAACCTGGACGGTCGCTATATCCGTCACGTCCTTTTTCTTATCGTATATGAGTGCACCTATATTCAGTGATTTATTGCGCACCAGCGGGAATGGTCTGGACGAGTCCACCGCCATAGGTGTGAGTACCGGGTATACATCCTTCTCAAAGTATTTGTCCACGTACTTTGCCTGCTTTGGAGTGAGATCCTCATGGTGTCTCACAAGCTTCAATCCGTTCTGGGCAAGCTGAGGGATGAGGGATCTGTTCAGTGTCTGATACTGGTTCTTCATGAACTCTTTGGTGCTGGCATGGAGTGCGTCAAGCTGCTCCCGCGCCGTCATTCCGGCTATATCCTTCTTGGTGTATCCGGCATGCACCATATCCGTGAGTGATGCTATTCTTACCATGAAGAACTCATCCAGATTGGATGCCGTTATACTCAGGAACTTTATTCTCTCAAACAGAGGAATGGTCCTGTCCTTCGCCTCGGACAGACATCTCTTGTCAAATTCAAGCCAACTGAGCTCTCTGTTATAAAATATCGGATTCTTATCTGCCATCCTTTACAACCCCCTTTTCTGTTTTAACACAGGCTTCACTCCAAAGACCTTTCTGAACAGTTCAGTCTTGGTCTTGAACACCCCTGCCTCAAGCGTAATATCATTCAGTGTATCTACCGTCATCGTGAGCACGTAGTCCTTGAAGCTGAACTTCATATCACTTATCTTCTGCCTGTGGCTCTTGTCAAGGACATCCGCAAGTCTCAGTATGGATGCCAGCTTGGCGACCTTCATATAATCCGCAGTCATCAGCGATACCTGTGCCTTTGTCTGTGAAGGGAGATAATACTCGTTGAACTTCACGATATTTGCAATCTCCTCCCTCTCCTTGTGGGACAGTCCAAGTATCTCCGTGGACATGATTATGTGATAGGACATCATGGTGCCCTCGTTCATATTTACAAATTTGCCACAACTGTGGAGCATGGCTGCGATCTGGAGCTGCAGTCTCTCTCTCCTTCCGAGTCCGTGGACGCTCTTGAAGGAATCAAATATATCCAGTGCGTTCTGCGTCACATTCTGTGTGTGCTTCCTGTTGACCTTATATTTCTTGGCTATGCTGTTTGCCGATGCAATGATATCCTCGTCGAAATTCTTATTCAGCAGAAGCGTTCCGTTCTTATCCATATAATCGGCAACTATTCCGTCACAGAACGTAACATCCGGCGTGATGATATCCTCCGCCCTTGAGTTGTCGAGGAATGACTGGTAAATGATCGCCATCGGAAGCATCAGTGTCGCCCTCTCGTATGGCACACCGTATTTTTCTGAAAGGACCTCCGGGGTGGTCTCAACTACCTTGTGATAAAGCACGCGGAACTGATCTCTTGTGATCTTGTCTGTGATATTCAGCTCCGGTCCGACCTTCTTCAGATTTGCGATTCCGTCTCCTATGGCTATTATGCTCTTGATGTCCTTATCGTTTATAAAGAGGTTCCTGAACTCCTCTATGAAGTTCGATACAAACTCCTCCATGATATTCTCCAGAGCCACCGTGTCTGCGCCGTATTTTGCCAGATAATCCCTTATTCTCACGGCTCCTATAGGAAGGTTCTGTGTCTGGATCAGATTCTGCTTGTCAAATATAGATATCTGAAGACTTCCCGCTCCTATGTCCAGAAGCGCCCTGTTCTTCGTGTCGGCATCCTCAAACTTTGACTTTGCCGCATACGCCTTGTAGTTCATGAATCTCTGCTCCGAGTTGCTGAGCACTGAGACGTCGATGCCTGTGTGCTGCTTTATCCTCTCAAGGACCATGACTGAATTCTCCGCCTCACGCACAGCGGACGATGCATACGCCTTGTATTCACGCACATCGTATTCCCTCATCTTCCTGCGGAATTTGTTGAGGATCTCACATACCTTCATTATGGAATCCTCGGTTATCCTGCCACTGTTGTAGGTATCACTTCCGAGCTCAACTGTGCTGTTGACGTAATCGATCTCCCTCGCCCCTTTTTTGGGAGTTATCTCATACACCTTCATTGACAGCTCGTTAGAACCTACATCGATGGCTGCAAATACCTTACTTGCCATATCTACCCCACCTTTCATGTTACTTATCAGTATGTTCCAATTATCTTGAAATCCATAGAATCCTTATTTATATGGTCCAGCGCATCTATCGTCGCCGGATCCATGAGACTTCCCTCAAGAGTTATGAAGAATGAATATTCCCATTTTCTTCCCCTGAGAGGCCTCGACTCAATGCTTGTCATATTGAGCCCGTTATGTTTTATATGTCCAAGTATACTGTAAAGGGTTCCACTCTCATGTGGCAGTGCAAAGCATACGGATATATTTCCCGCACTCTTCACATACTCCTTTTTCTTTGACAGTATGATAAATCTCGTTGTGTTGTTCTCATTGTTGACTATATCGTCCTTGAGTATCTCAAGTCCGTATATATCTGCGGCAAGAGCGCTCGCTATGGCAGCCTGGGTAATATCACCTTCATCCCTGACCTTCACCGCACCCACTGCAGTGTTCGCAACCGGGCACTGTGCGTATCCGGCTCTGTTTAGGAATTCACTGCACTGCAGAAGCCCTTGCGGATGGGAATATACAGTCTGTATATCAGAAAGCTTTGAGCCCGGAACTCCCATGAGCATATGTGCCACCTTGACCTCGTCTCCGCCCACGATGGTCAGGCCGCTGCTGCCAACCATATCATATATACCACTCACAAATCCGGCAGAGGAATTCTCTATAGGCAGGACTCCATAATCAGCCTTGCCGCTCTTCACCGTCTCTATGACATCCTCAAATTTTGCAACATTTACATTCTTTATATCATTGCCAAAATAGTCATGCATAGCCTGATGACTGTAAGCCCCCGGAACCCCCTGGTATACAACCACCGTGTCTTTATCGACCTTCAGATGATCCACGGGCACAAACCCGCTCACCACATCAGAGCTTATATGTGCCAGCGCAATATCTCTGCCCTCAACACACGCTCTGTCGATAAGCTCATTCTTTCTGGTGATAAGCTGCTGTATCTGCTCCTCCAGACTGTTTATCTCTTCCAATGTATTCATTCTATCTATCCTTCCACTTGAAGTGTCAATTTTGTCACTGTTTGTCCAGCCCGGCACGAAGCTCGGATATTGTCTTGCCAAGCAGCGGGTGCCTCTTGTATCCCGCTATCGCGGACAACGGTTCAAGTACAAACTCTCTCTTGTGCATCTCCACGTGTGGTATGTGAAGATCCTCACTGTCATACACGACATCATCATAAAGCAGGATATCGATATCCAGAGTTCTCGGTCCCCAGTGGATCAGCCTCTCTCTTCCCGCCGCTTTCTCTATTCCATTCACCAGTCTCAGCAGTTCCTCAGGAGTCCTGAGCGTCTCTATCTCCAGACAGCCGTTCAGGAAATCGTCCTGCTCAACGCCGCCATACGGCTCGGTCTCTATAAAATCTGATACTCTTGTCACCTTGGTGTATTTATCCTTGTTCAGCTCATCTATGGCCATGTCCAGATATGATTCCCTGTCGCCGATATTTGACCCAAGTCCAAGATATGCTGTGTGCTTTTTTCTGCTTATGGACACGGACACTGTATCTACATGTACCATGACCGGAGCCCACGGCTTCTTTACCGTCACATTTACCCCTCTCACATCATCGTAAGTGAGAAGTATCATGTCTGCTATCTCCTCAGCCACAGTCTCTATCAATTTATAATTTCTGTTCTTCATGACCTTCTGTATGCCATCGCACACGCTGCCATAGTTCACAGATTTTCTTATATCATCACTTCTGCCGGCCTCCTGGGTCGACACCTGCATGGATACGTCCACCACGAACTTCTGTCCAAGGACATTCTCCTCCCTGTACACTCCGTGATGTGCAAATACCTCAAGTCCTTTTATATTGATACTGTCCATACCGCACCTCCGCTATATTTTATCTGGCACTCAGCATCGCATGCGTCATCTTGAGTGCTCTGTAGTTGCTCTTCACATCGTGTACTCTGAAGAAATCGCAGCCCTTCACAAGCCCAAGCACTGATGTGGCAACTGTTCCCTCCTCGCGCTCGGTCACCGGAAGATCAAGTGTAAGTCCTATCATCGACTTTCTCGACGTTCCGAGGAGTATCGGGAGATCCCATTTGTGGAGCAGCTCCAGATTGTTCATGAGGAGCAGATTCTGATGCAGATCCTTTGCAAATCCTATTCCCGGATCCACCATGATCTTGTCCCTGTCTATGCCTGCTGCCAGAGCCATGTTAACCGACTCATCCAGATCTGATACAACATCAGCCAGATAGTCTGTGTAATCTGTGTTCTCCCTGTTATGCATAAGACAGCACGCCTTGTCGTACTTCGCTATGACAGCCGCCATCTTCTCATCATACTTCAGTCCCCATATATCGTTTATGAGATCTGCACCTGCATGTATACCCGCCTCAGCCACCGCAGACTTGTATGTGTCGAGTGATACTGCCACGTCGAAATCTCTCTTTATCGCCTCTATGATCGGTGCGGTCCTCTCTATCTCCTCCTCATCCGATATCTTTGTATATCCAGGTCTTGTGGACTCACCGCCAACATCTATTATCACAGCACCCTCAGCTATCATCTTCTCTGTGGTAAACAGAGCTGTGTCCATGGTGTTATGCTGTCCTCCATCCGAAAATGAATCCGGGGTCACATTCAGTATCCCCATCACATAAGGTTCTTTTCCACTCTCAAATGTCTTGTTTCCTATTATCATCCTTTTATCCTCCAGATATAAAATATCCGCACATGACGTGCGATCCCTTGGTACTTCCCTTAATATTTTATCCCTGTATTGCGTGCACTCTCCAGCCAGTAACACTGGTCTGATGCCTTGCAGTCAAAACAGTTTCGAGACAGCTTATCCGCATTATACAACACATATGCCAGTCCTTCCCGCTCAGCACCGTCTGTATTGTGTGAGCCTATGGCATCACATATCTGCTCATTCTCCTGCGTGGAAAATCCGCACTGCTCCAGTATCCTGCCCGCATACTCAACACTCAGCTCATGATGCTTCCTGCCGGTGTCATCAGGATCTGCCCGTCCCACATCGTGAAGAAGTGCCGCGGCATATATGATCTCCCTGTCTATCGCATATCCCTGTTCGATATTCATTATATACGCTATCCTGGCAACATCCAGGCAGTGCTCAAGTCCATGCCGGCAGAATATCCTGTCGGTCTCCTTGTTCCGCACAGTCTCCATGAGACGTCTGTATTCATCGTTGTATATGATCCTGTCCACTCTGTCCATCTCTGTCTGCATCAGCTTTCTATATATCCTCCATGTTCCGCACGGTCTATGATCGGCCCAATAAATGACAGCGAGCCAAATACAATCACCACCGGATCCTGCCTGTCATCAGCCAGCGTCATCGTCAGCCTCACGGCATCGTCCACATCTTCCTGCTCATAGACTTCATCTATATATGTCCCTGCCAGCCTTTTCAGCTCATGCCTTGAAAGTGCTCTCGGGTTATCCGGCTCAACTGCTATGAACGCAGAAGCCCCCGGCATCATGATCCTGAGCATCTGCTCATAGTCTTTGTCCTTGAACACCCCACATATATATATGAGGTCTCTTCCGGCAAAATACTCATCTATGTTCTGTCTAAGTGCTCTCCAGCCTCCCGGATTGTGTGCGCCATCCACATACAAGAGAGGTTTGTCCATAAGCTTCTGGAATCTTCCCTTCCAGAACGTCGCTTTAAGTCCTCTCCTTATATCATCCTCAGTCAGCTCATATCCAAGCCTCATGAGAACATGTGCGGTCGCAGCCGCTGTGGCACTGTTATATATCTGATATATGCCCGGAACCTGAAGTTCGTATCTCTGTCCGTCATATATATATTCACTTCCACCTACTGACTCTCTGCATATCTCTATATCCTTCTCCCTGATAAGTACCGCCAAGTTCGATATATTATTCTGCTCACATGCCATATCCCACATATCCTCAAGCTCTGAGGCAAGCGGGTACGCCACACATGGGCAGTTCTTTTTCAATATTCCAAGCTTCTGTCTGTATATATCCCTCAGGGTATTCCCGAGGAAATGCATGTGATCCATGCTTATACTTGCTATTATCGTACAGACCGGGTGGCTACACACATTTGTGGCATCCTCCAGGCCTCCCATTCCGGTCTCAAGCAACAGGAAATCGACCTTTTTGTCGCTGAAATAACAGAACGCCACCGCTGTCTCCGTCTCAAACGATGTGGGCCTTCCCCAGCCGTCCGACACCATGTCATCCGCTGCATCTTTCACCGTCTCTAGATATACGGCAAAATCCTCCTCAGACATATATTCCTTATCTATCTGAAATCTCTCAAGATATGTAAATATCGTCGGAGATATATATCTTCCCACACTGTATCCTGCACTCTCAAGTATCTCGTCCAGAAATGCGCATATCGAACCTTTGCCATTTGTTCCTGCTATATGTATAACCGGGACTGCGTCCTGCGGATCGCCCAGCCTTCTCAGCAGCTCCTTTATACTGTCAAGCCCCAGAACGCTTCCCATGGTGTCCGTATATTCTATATAACTTCTTGCCTCTTCATAAGTCATGGCATATATCCGTCCCTTCTCATCTGTGCCTGATAAGTGGTGCATTCTCATCTATAGGCAGCAGCTCATACCCATCATCCCGGAGTCTTTCAATGAGCATCGGCAGTGATTCCACCGTGGTGTGCCTCGACTCAAGATCATGCATCAATATAACCACATCGTCGTGCTGCAGTGCATCCTTCATGATATTGTCGACAAGCTGCTCCGGCGTGTAGCTGCCACACACGGCATCATTGTTCAGCGCATTCCAATCATAATATATAAGCCCCTCGGCATTCACATAATCTATCAGGGTGTTCATATCCACTCTGGATACCGTATTTGAACTGCCGCCCGGGAATCTGTAATATACACAATTTACACCTGTTACATCATACAATAAATTTCGCAATTCCTCAATATCTTCGGAGAAATCAGCAAGGCTTCCATATATTTTATCGTAATCATGGGTGTACGAATGAAGCCCCAGTGTATGTCCCCTATCCACTATATCCCGGTAGGCATCATAATAGCTCTTGTCGCGCCCCACGACAAAAAATGTTGCCTTCACATCGTATTTATCAAGGATATCCAGTATCTCCACTGTGTTCCCGGATGGCCCATCGTCAAATGTGAGATACGCCCTCTTCGTTATCTCCGGCTCCGCATCAGACTCCGTTTCGTCCTTCTCCGGCTGCATCTCCCCGGTATCATTTGCCCCATCCACCTCCGATGGTGTGCTCTCATCCGCCCCCAGGACATTTGCCTGCTGCCTGACCGGCCCTCCGGCAGTATAAAAGCCCCACCTCGACTGGCTGATTATGTAATAACAACAGAAAATTATGGCAAGAAATATGGCAACCGCCAGCATAATATACTGCCATTTGTCAGTCACCTCCTGCACATTGTCAATTTTTTTCAAATGATCCTCGCCGCCTATAGCATTTTTTCTATTATATTATTTTTTATTTTTAATTATGTGTCTATTTTTTATGCCATGAATATTTCTCAGATATACGGAGAATATAAATAGCAAATATTAAAAAAAGGAGAACATGTACAATGAAAAAATACTTTTTACTTGTGACGTGTATGACACTCACCATGATCCTCTTCTGTGGTTGTGGCAATTCAAACGGTGCTTCAAGCACTGGCTCATCTTCAGCAGCCAGCACCCAGACAACATCTGAGGCTCAGAATAGTAACAGCTCTGAGGGAAACAGCACCGACTCATCTGACAAAGGCATTGTAGGCGGAGCAGCCGACGCTGTAAAGGATGTAGCTGACGGCGTGGCCGACGGTGTAAAGGATGTAGCTGACGGCGTAGGAAACACCGTGTCAGGCATCTTCGCTTCATTCGATGATGCCCAGGACTGGTTCATGGATCAGCTTCCCGCAGGTGACGGAAGATTCGAGGTTGCCAACAGTGACAAGGATCTCACAGAATTTTCCGTTGGAAAAACAGGCTACCACATCGAGCTCCACGACAACAATAAAGAGGGCGACACCAAGGTCGGTGATTTCTATATCGACTCCAGCGATGGCAAGGTGTACAGATCCGATGAGCACGGGAAGACATTTGCAGAGTATGATTTCTCTGATTATAAATAGATGAAATATCCCGCATGAAAAAACAAGCGGCACGGAGGTATCTAAAAACCTCCATGCCGCTTTATTCTATATTCTTATTCTGCCACATCCGCTGCATCATCAGCTTCAGTAACAGTCACTTGTTCGTCTTCACCCTTCTTGTCTGAGCTCAGCATCTCTCCTGTGAGCGGATTGATCTTGACTCCCATCTCCGACGCAATGAGATTGTACATGTCAAACTCTCTGTCTCTGGCAGCCTTCTTTCTGGCCTTTACGCCCCTGGATCTGACCAGCTCCACTATTCCGAATCCGATCATCAGTATGCCGAAGAATATGAAGCCCGCCATATTTTTTGAAAAAAATGCATGAGCCACACTTATTGAGCCTATTCCGATCATCACGATACCCATAACGAAATTGAACATATATGCTTTACCGCCTTTCACCAATCATCTGTTTACAAACGCATCTATGCCCGCCTTCTCGAGCATTCTGTCGTATTGCTCATACATATACTGGACACTGTTCTCAAGAAGATGATAGTGCATTATGTATGGAACAAGCAGCACCATGAATGCAAGTGCAAGTATCAGCAGCGATATATTGTCCGTCACTACAAATGTTATACATGTTGCAACCGTCAATACGGCAAACAATACCAGCACTATGAGGTGGATAAGTCTCTCATGCATGAAAAATCCTACCTGCGTGAGATGTCTCTCTGCCTCCCGTGCAAAGTCCACATCATTCCTCTTTAAAAGCTCATCAATATATGTTATATACCGGCGTATCCTCTTTGCCATCTGCCGCATCTTCCTTTCCTGATCCCTGCCGAACCGTCAGGCTAGTTCATCACCTTGTTCATAAAGTGCTCCCACTGTGCGATCACCTTATCATAGTAAAAACTCAGAACATAGGATTCCTCATCCACATCTATTATCATCTGATAGCATTTTCTGTCAGCATTCTCCGAAGACTTGAGCATCTCCTTTGGCTGGCCCGAATAAAATACAACCTTGCCCTCAAAGCTCTTCAGCACATCCTCATAGTCCGCCCTGTCCACAGGCTTATCCGGTACTGACTCCTGGAGGACATCGTTCGCATCGTAATACTTATGACCCTCGAGCAGAAGTGCCTCGATCTCAGGCTCAGTGAATCTGACCTGCATATCACTGGCATATCTGTCAGTATAGAGCTCATTTGCAGAGTTGTCCTCTCTGACTACCGCGCCATCAAATTCAAATTCCAGGATTCCCTGCTTCTCCGAATATATACATCTGATCAGAGTCGCATCCCTGAAAGAGAGCGTCTCGATCTCATCTACACTCTTGTACTTCATATCTGTATCTCCAACTAGTCCATTGCCTTCTTGATGGCCGCAAGAAGCTCATCGTATGTCTCAAATGCCTCAAGATCAGGATTATCCGCCTTGATCTGATCTGTGCTCTTGAACAGGAAGCCTGCCTTGCTCGCATAGATCATTCCCAGATCGTTGTGGCTGTCACCGCTTGCTATAGTGTCGTAGCCGATTGACTGCAGAGCCTTGACTGTTGTGAGCTTCGACTGTGGGCATCTCATCTTGAAGCCTGTGATCTCACCGTCATCTGCAACGATCAGCTCATTACAGAATATTGTAGGATAACCGAGCTTCTTCATGAGAGGGCCTGCAAACTGTGAAAATGTATCGCTTATGATTATCACCTGTCCTATGGATCTCAGCTCATCCAGAAACTCCTTTGCTCCAGGGATAGGATCTATCTTTGCTATAGTCTCCTGTATCTCCTTGAGTCCAAGTCCGTGCTCCTTAAGTATACCAAGTCTCCAGTTCATGAGCTTATCGTAGTCAGGCTCATCCCTTGTTGTTCTCTTAAGCTCAGGTATTCCGCTTGCCTCCGCAAATGCGATCCAAATCTCAGGCACCAGTACTCCCTCTAAATCAAGACATGTTATATACATATTATATTATCCTCCGTTCTTATAAATAGTGTGAATTAATGCATGTCATACTCCTCCCGTTTCTGACCACACAGATGCATTATAGCACAGTATCACGCAGACTAACAATCACTACTTTCAGGCATTTGCCCGGACTTCTTCCATCTGTCCAGAGCATATCCATAATCCCGGATTATCATGTCGAGCTGCACCCTTTCCGTCACTCTCATGTGGCTTCCCTTCAGGTATACTCCGTCCATGAAACCGGTCCGTATCGTCATTCCGCACTCACCTCTCATCGCAGCCGGTCTCTTCACCACACTTGCCCCCGCCGCCTTCTGAAGCTCTTCGTACCTTTCATAATTCTTCTGCCATGCCCTCATATAGGTCTCAACTTTCCTTCCCGGAATATTGACCCTCACTCCACCATAGCGTCCATCCGGCCCCGGGAAGAAATACTCTATCCTGAAGTCATTCTCACTTATTATTAGCGTACCGCCGCTCGCCAGCTCTTCTCTGCACGTTCTTCCCATAACTTATCCTCACACATTCCTGAGACTTTCAAATGTATTGTAAATGTTCAGCAGGCCATATCCCCACTCGGGATTCGGATACTGCCTGATCTCCAAAAGCCCGCCCGAACTTCCCGGTCTCACCGCTCCCCTTATCAGGTAGCCCCTTATCTGGTTGCCGTTTATATTCCTTATCATCTTTCTCCCATACGACCACTCAAGCATGATGGCACTGCAGCCCGCAGTGTACGAAGCCGCCACTGAGGTGCCGCTTCTTATAACCGTCTCCCCGCTGGCTCCTTCTCCCCTTATATTCACTCCGGGAGCGAGAAGATCCGGTTTCACCCTGCCGTCCGCCGTATAGCCTCTGCTGTTGTCTATATACAGATTACCATTTGAGTGATCATATGCGCAAGTGCATATCGCAGTCTCCGCCACCGCCGGGCTGGTTATGGTCACTCCCGGATCACTTGACACAAATCTCGTCCCCGGGGATACAAAGCTGCTTATGGGCAGCCACGCGTTAAAGCTGAGCTCCGTGGTTCCAACACCGTACACCCTTATCCGCCATATACCATTTGCCGGGGTTATAAATCTGAGCATGATGAGCTCCTGCCCAGCAGAATCCTCTACGAGAAAATAGTCGACATATATCATCCCACCTCCAAATATCGGACGGATGATCGAGCTCCTGTCATACCTCGGCGATATCCTCTCTATAAATTCCCCGCCGGGAATCTCTATGGCCACCGAGTAGGTATTGGTGGACTTACCCCATATCTCAAGTGTAAAGCTGTTGTGATCTGCCACATCGATCTCAACGACATCATATGCCCCTGTGACGATCCCGGAATAATGATGTCCTGCTCTCCCCTCGTTGCCACCGGCAGCAGATACCGCAAACCCCTGAAGATCTCCTATGTTGTTTATATATTTGTCCAGCGCTCCCGCCCCCGTATGGCTTCCACTGTTGGTTCCAAGCGTCACGAGTATGCTCATAGGTATGCGCAGCTTTTTCTGCTGCTCAAGCAGATATGCTATCGCTGTCATTATGTCAACCTCACTGTACGCATTTGCATCCGATGGAATACCATAAAAACTGCGGAGATTCTCCTTTGCCTGCTTTAACTTCACCACCACCAGGTCTGCCGACGGAGCCACGCTCACAGCCGTTCCCGCGCAGAAGCTTCCATGCCCGGTGGTATCCGTCAATATCCTTTGTCTCTCATCCACAGCAGCCTGTATCTCCTCCGTGCTATACTCCCTGCCGTAGCCGTATGATGCGTTGTCAGCCTCCTCCACAGTCTGATCCCACGCCGCAAGTATCTTTGTCTTACCCCCATCCCGCACAAATGAACTGCCAAATATATCGATCCCCGTATCAACGATGCCAAGCAGTATCCCCTTTCCGGTGAGTCCGAGTATATTTTCCTGCTGGATATTGATAACCCCTATAGCCTCAAGAGCTCCCACGTCGTCCATCAGGCCGTACACTTTGGGGAAAAGATTGTACTCAAGCCTTGAAAAACTCTCCATATACCCGGCCGGAAACGGCTGATATGCCACCGCATATCTGTCGTCTATTATGTTGAGCCCGTATGGCTGATACAGATCCATCAGAGCTTCCCTGTCTCCGTTGTATTCTATTATATATTCCACATAATCCTCTGAGTAAGCAGCATCTGATATCACCGCACATCCCTCCAGGGGCATCTATATAGTATATGCAGCAAATTCCGAATCTTTACACAAAAATACCGCAGCACGGAAATTTCTCCGGCTGTGGTATGTCTCCATCTGTACATTATATGTACCGGCTATATTCTATTTTATTGTTTTGTATCAATATACTTCTGAACCTGCTGCTTCAGGATATTGAACTGGCATGGACCTGTCTCGAGAACGACTGTATTGAACTCCTTCAGGTCAAACTTTGATCCAAGCTGTTCCTCAGCATAATCCCTGATCTCCTGCATCTCATAGAAGCCTGTTGAATAACTCTGGTATACGGCAGGATCACCTATCATGGTAGTATACAGATCGTCGGCAGCATCGCCGTTGAATCCCTTTTCATTCAGGTAATCTTTTGCTTCCTGCAGTGACCAGCCCTCATAGTTGATTCCTATATCGATCCTTCCACTTATGAGATAATTGATCTCATCGTTTAACCTGTACAGTTTTGCAACGGTGTCCGAATCAGATGCCCCATCAAATGTGTAATAGTTTATGGCATCATAGCACGCATACATTGCCCAGCCCTCCTTGTATCCAAGGAAGCTTAATATGGTACGTACCGGTTCAGGATCTGTTGACATGTAGTATGCATTCTGCAGCATGTGTCCCGGATATCCCTCATGGGCAAGTGTGGTCCACATACCATCCGTATGTTTGCCATTTACCCTGATAAGGTTGTTGTCCTGGTCATCGATCGCAGGTGACATATAGTATGCCAGCGTATTCTCCTGAATATCCTCAAGGCTCTTATCAAGCTTCTTCGCCTGATACTTTATCTCTCCAAAGTCTGGGTAGTTCTTGGTGGCTGTATTCATGAGTATATCTATTATTTCTGAAGGCTCCTTTGAGTCACTGTCTCCAAAGAGGTCATCGTAGTGCTCCACAAAATATTCATATGAATCGTACTGTGTCATGGCTATGGAATACAGATCTGTCATGAGATCTGACAGGTTGTCATCCAGCATCTGTGCCACTTCCTCAGGTGTCTTATCAGTTCCCGCAGCGTCCTTCAAAAGGTAAGCGTAATACTCTTTACCACCTTCATAGCCACACACACCACCCTGATTCTTACCGGTTCCCTTGAGCGATGACAGCACATCTATAACATCCTCATATGCAGGTATAAGACTTTCCGCAACGGCCTTCTTATTCTGTTCCTCAAAGTCCGCTATCTCGTCCGCAGTCAGGAAGTCCAGCGCCTCGATGTTATCGTTGAACACCTGTATCATGAAGTGATTGTCCTTGTCCTTGATGAAGTCTTCGCACTGCTCGATGACCTTATCGCACACGGCATCACTCATAAAATATCCCTTCTCGGACTTTGTCTTCTCAAACTCTAGATTGTCATCAAAATAATCCCTTACCATTCCAAGCACCTGAAGATATCTCTCCACATCACCCTTGTCGTCAAAACGGTAGTCTGTGAAATATGTGGATATATTCGACTGCAGTCCCTTCATAGGTGAGAACGGCTCGCTGAGGTATATGTTCAGATAACCCTCTGACTCCGTCTCCAGATACTGATTAAGTATATCGTATGTGAGCTGCTGGCTCTCCGTGAGATCGTCCCTGTCAAATGACTTGAGCTTGTCAAAGGACTCATCAAACTCAGCCTTACGTTTTTTGATTCCCTCATCGCTCATATCCGAATCGCCCAGAGATACCTCCGGCTCAGGAATACCAAGGGCATCCCCATCCTTTATCTCATAGTTGTACGAGAGTGTGTCCGATGTCACACTGTCCACATACTCATCGTGCAGATATTCCTCGAACTCCTTCTGCACCTTTGTGTAGTCGTCCGCATTATCCTTTATTGTTCCTGTGATAGTCTTCTCATCAAACATATGAGAAGTACATGCAGTCATCGACATGGCCATGGCTCCGACAACAGCAGCCACGACAAATCTTCTCATATTCTTTTTGAATCTGGTCATACATCTACTCCTTACTTATTATATTGTCCCTTCACATAACCTATCTACACATTGTATGCCATAAACCATACTATTGTCCATTTATTTTATGTTAAGGTTACAATATACCGAGTCCGTCCAGAACAACCTTTACTCCTATGAGTATAAGTATGATACCTCCGGCAAGCTCAGCCTTTGACTTGTACTTTGTTCCGAATATACTTCCGATCTTCACTCCGACCGCTGAACATATGAATGTGATACATCCTATGAATAATACCGCAAGTATGATATACAGAGTGGACAGCTTGAGGAATGCAAATGACACTCCAACCGCCAGTGCGTCTATGCTGGTTGCAACCGCCAGAAGGAACATGACCTTAAAGCTCATATCTGCATCTACTTCCTCTTCCTCGCCAAACGACTCCTTGATCATGCTTCCGCCGATGAACAGGAGGAGCACAAATGCGATCCAGTGTGACCATTTGCTTACCAGATCTGCAAAAAAGCTTCCGAGGACATATCCTACCGTCGGCATAAGTGCCTGAAATCCTCCAAACCACGCACCTGCGATAAGCATGTGCTTCACCTTGATGTTGCGCAGGGACAACCCCTTACAGATAGACACGGCAAATGCATCCATTGAAAGACCAACTGCCAACAGGAATAACTCTGCAATACTCATAATTTTTCTCCTTGATATAGATTTGACGGATGCAGTCACAGACACATATAAAAAGAGACCTCCCGGGCAGCTAAAAGCTGTCCAGAAAGTCTCATCATCTACAGTAATACCAGATTCACGCCATCATCGACCGATGGCTGCCAATCATTATGTTGATATCACAACGCAAGCTCTGCGCTGACTACTCCCTTAATGAACGGTGATATTCTAGCATATTGATAAAATATTATCAAGTAGCATTTCCCTGTTATCGCATTATTGTCATTACAGATCTGTTCAGTCCTGCTTATCGATCTGAGTTGCGCTTGCCTCCTCAAGTGCCGGTGTTCCGCGCAGTTCTATGATAGGGCTTCCCTTGCCCTTTATATAATCACCTGTGATTGTCACCCTTCCTATGGTGTCATCCCTTGGGATCTGGTACATGATATCCAGCATGAATTTCTCTATGATGGCACGTAGAGCTCTGGCTCCCGTCTTCCTCTTGATCGCCTCCTCGGCTATCGCCTCGTATGCCGAATCGTCAAATCTAAGATCCACCTCATCCAGTGCAAGGAGCTTCTTATACTGCTTTAATATCGCATTCTTAGGCTCCTTGAGTATGCTCACGTACATATTCTTATCCAACGCATCAAGTGTGAAGAGTACCGGAAGTCTTCCAAGGAACTCAGGTATCATGCCAAACTCACGGAGATCCTCGGTTGTAACCTGTCTCAGCAGATTCGGATCATCATCATATTTGTCCTTGAGTTCAGCCTTGAAGCCCATGGACGCCTGCCTGCTTATTCTCTGCTTTATAATCTCCTCTATATCAGGGAATGCTCCACCACATATAAACAGTATGTTTCTTGTATTGATGGTCGTCATGGGAACCATAGCATTCTTGCTGCCCGATCCCACAGGTACCTCAACATCCGCGCCCTCGAGGAGCTTCAGCAGTCCCTGCTGTACGGATTCACCGCTCACATCCCTGCTGTTGCTGTTCTGCTTCTTGGCGATCTTGTCTATCTCATCTATGAACACGATTCCTCTCTCTGCCTTCTCCACATCATTGTCGGCGGCGGCGAGAAGCTTTGACAGAACGCTCTCTACATCATCGCCTATATAACCGGCCTCTGTAAGAGTTGTCGCATCAGTTATTGCGAGAGGCACCTTGAGAAGTCTTGCTATGGTCTTGACTATATATGTCTTACCACAGCCTGTAGGTCCCACCATCAGCATGTTGGATTTCTCTATCTCTATATCATCCATGGAATCTGTGAGAACCCTCTTATAATGATTGTATACAGCCACGGATATAACCTTCTTGGCATATTCCTGTCCCACAACATACTCGTCCAGCATAGCCTTGATCTTATGAGGAGCCGGAATTGTCTTAAGCGTGAGTTCTTCCTCCTGCTTCTTTTCCTTTGGCGCCTTCTTCTTGACTTTCTGTGACTTTGGCACGTCATTCTGTGCCTTGAACTTGGACATATCTATATTGCCAAATGGCATATTTGTCAGATCTATGAACTGCATATTGCCAAGCCCCGGCATGTTGCCAAACCCGGAATTGTTGAAGCTGTCAAATGATCTCTGCATGCAGTCTGCACATATATTTATATCTCCAGGCATATGTATCAGCTTGCCGGCCACGCTCTCCGGTCTCCTGCACAGGTAGCAGTATTTCTCGTAGTCGTCATCGTTGTCCTTATCATCCGATGCATGTCCATCGGTATCCACCGTATCCGGTGTCTTCTTATCTATATCATCATAATTCTCTGCCATATCTCATTTTCCTTTCCTGATTATACATATAGTCTCAGTCAGAAATATAATAACACACATATACCACATTTACCAACACCTGCAAATATGAAATTACTGTAAATTAACCGCTGGCACGCAGCGCCGCCCCGCTTCTGTCCTTAATATTATTAAGTCATTTGTCTGTTTTTTGTATTATTTTACCGCTGGCATCTTTCGAATCGTTTTAAAATTTCGGCATTTGCGAAGTGCTATGGAATTGGATTTTTCGCTATGCTATAATCATAAAAAATAAATCCAACGGGTAAAAGGAGGACTGTAATTATGAAGAAACTTGAAATCGTAGTTCGTTCAGAAAAGCTTGATGATGTAAAGTCAATACTTGATGAGTGTGAATCAACAGGTGCCATGGTATCAAACATCATGGGTTACGGTAATCAGAAGGGATATAAGACAACTTACAGAGGAAGCGAATATGTTGTAAACCTTATTCCAAAGGTAAAGATCGAGACCATCGCAGCAGACGATGTTGCGGACAAGATCATTTTCAAGGTTTGCGAGAGAATATCCACCGGTAAGATCGGTGATGGTAAGATCTTCGTATATGATGTGGCAGATGTCGTTCGTATCCGTACAGGCGAGCGTGGAGAGACAGCGCTCTAATAAGCACAGGTATCCAGTATCATTCCTTTTTCTAAATTGGCAGGCAGTGGCATTTGTCCACTGCCTGTTTTTTATCGTTCAGCTCTGTCTCCCAGTATCTTCAGCAGACTCCCCGGGGTCATCCCTGTATACCACTTAAACTCTCTCTGGAAATGCGCCTGGTCAGAATATCCCATGTCATCCATATAATCCGTGACATGTCCGCCCGGATGCTCCAGCATTTTTCTCACAGTCTCCCTGATCCTCACGATGCGGGCAAACCTCTTGGGGCTGACCCCCAGCTCCTCCACAAATCTCCTATGCACATGTCTAACGGTGCATCCCATCTGCTCAGCAAGCTCTGATATGCTTATCTTCCCTTTTGCCGCATATATGACATCCGCCTGTTTCACGATGTCCGAATCAGCCATGCCATTCCTCTGCCACAACGATCCGCATTTCTCTATATGCTCCGTGATCTCCTCTGTCGCACTCTCTATCGGATCTTCTGCACCATTTCCTGTAAATGCATGATCAGCCGTCAGCAGTTTTTCAAGCAGACGCATATCTTGGGTATCCAGAGTCTCCCTGCCAAATCCAAGATCCTGCTCCACAGATATGAAGCTGCAGCTCTCCTCAATGCAAACAGCCGCCTCCAGTTCACCCGGATACACCCTTTTGATGTGTCCATCCATACATATCACACATATCCCAGCATTCTCCTGTGGCACTATTCTCAGCCCACCCAAGCTGTAACCAGCTCTCACATACACAGACTTCTCATTCTTTTCTATTAAATTAGTATGTACTTCACTGCAAAAATTAACATTCAATAAAATCTGACTATCCATACGCCATCTCCGCATAACTTTATTTATCTTTACCGTATCTTTGCTTTATTATATTAAGCCCGCGCAAAATATAATAAGGTTTATCGTTCCACGTCCGATTTTTTCAATATTTTACCATATCTCAATACTATACTCAACCCAAGTTAGTAATTGAGGTGTGGCACTGAGATACTTATTATCAGTCATATCTCAGTGACGTACGATCAGATATAATGTGCACAAAGATGTGTTTTGTCAGGAGCATACCTGGCGGGACGCATCTTTTTTTATTATCTGATCACTTCCACAACTACAATGTATTAAAAGGAGGAATGATTATGGAAGACGTAAGCACAATTGTATTTGGAGTATGGTTCCTTGTCGGAGCCGCACT
>NC_021018.1:1195811-1212549 GCF_000210595.1 Coprococcus sp. ART55/1
ATGGTTCCTTGTCGGAGCCGCACTGGTATTCTGGATGCAGGCCGGATTTGCAATGGTTGAGGCCGGTTTCACATGAGCCAAGAATGCCGGAAACATTATAATGAAGAATCTCATGGATTTCTGTCTCGGTACAGTTTCATTCATGATCCTCGGTTCATCACTTCTGCTCGGCAGCAGTGACTGGGCACTCGGAGGTTTCATCGGAAAACCATCATGGGATTTGTTCCTTCACTTTGAAAACTATGACTGGTCAAGCTTCGTATTCAACCTTGTGTTCTGTGCAACAGCAGCAACCATCGTGTCAGGAGCTATGGCAGAGAGAACAAAGTTCTCTGCATATTGTGTATACTCAGCTATCATCTCACTGCTGATATATCCTATTGAGGCTCACTGGATCTGGAATCCAGGTGGCTGGCTTGTAAAACTTGGCTTCCATGATTTTGCCGGTTCATGTGCCATCCATATGGTAGGTGGAATCTCAGCACTGATTGGTGCCGCATTACTTGGACCTCGTATCGGAAAGTTCAATAAGGATGAGAATGGCAAAGTAGTAAAGGTTCACACCTTCCCTGGTCATAACCTTCCACTCGGCGCACTCGGTGTATTCATCCTGTGGTTCGGCTGGTACGGATTCAACGGTGCAGCCGCAACATCTGTTGAGCAGTTAGGTTCTATCTTCCTCACTACTACTATCGCACCTGCACTTGCAACAGTTTCATGTATGATATTTACATGGCTCAAATATGGCAAGCCTGATGTGTCAATGTGTCTCAACGCTTCACTCGCTGGTCTTGTTGCCATCACAGCTCCTTGTGATACAGTCGATGCTTTCGGCGCAGCTATCATCGGTATCGTTGCCGGACTTCTCGTAGTATTCGGAGTATGGCTCTGTGACCACGCATTACATGTTGACGATCCTGTCGGTGCCGTAGCCGTACATGGTGTAAATGGTATCTGGGGAACAATCGCTGTAGGTCTCTTCTCCACAACAACTGTTCCTGGAAATGATACATTAAACGGTCTGTTCTACGGCGGTGGCATTCATCCACTTCTCATCCAGTTACTTGGATTTGCAGCAGTTGCAGCATGGACAGCAGTTACGATCACCATCGTATTCCTGATCATCAAGAAGACTATGGGACTTAGAGTATCTGAGGAGGAAGAGATCAAGGGACTTGATCCTACAGAGCATGGTCTTCCTACAGCATACGCAGATTTCCTGACAACAAAGTAATTCATAATATATAGTATTATCTGCAAGCAAAAAGCCTGTGGTATGAATCAAAGTTCATATCACAGGCTTTTTAATATATTCACATCCACATGCCATGTATAAGCAGTATATGCGGATTCTTCCTGTCTCCATACTCGTGTATTGTCATCTCTTACCCCCTGTAAAAGCATTAGTTAGATTATCCTAACCCATGACATATTATCACAGAAAGGCACTTATATACAACACAATATTGCACAAAGAAAAAAGATCCCAGTCATTACGACCGGGATCCGTCTTAAAACAAACATCTATAGATTAAAGACTGTAAGAACCTGATTCTCCATCAGCTGTATAATATACCATGCCTGTTTCTGGCTGGTAGTATACGTTCAATTCCTTAACTGTCTTATTGCCAATAACTTCCTTCACCTTAGCAACGATTGCTGCCATCTTGATCTGACCGCCAGCGAACTCAACAAATACATTCTCTGTTGTCTTAGCTGGAACTGCCTTCTTTGCTGTAGCCTTCTTTGCAGGTGCTGCTGCCTTTGTCTCTTCCTTCTTAGCTGGTGCTGTTTTCTTTGCAGGTGCTGCCTTTGGCTCTTCCTTAACTGGAGCTGCCTTCTTTGCAGGTGCTGCCTTTGTCTCTGTAGCTGCTGTCTTCTTTGCAGCTTCCTCTTTCTTAACTGCCTCAACCTTAGCAAGTGCTGCTGCAGGTGTTGCCTTTGTTACCTTCTTTGTCTCATCTGCCTTCTTTGCTGTAGCCATGATTCTTTCCTCCCAAATAAAAAGTATCTATGTAATCTTATGTATTTATTTTCAAGCTAGGTTGATATTACTCCATTTTTTATATTTTTTCAATATAACCAAATTCTTTTCTCCCTTTTGTATCGTTTTGGGAATTGATTTACAATAAATGGCAACACTTTACACAAAAAGGCGGTCACAGATCGTTGTAAATCCGTGACCGCTTTTGTCATTTTGTACAAATACACACACTAATTCGTGAGAATATTAACCACTTCACTCAATTTCATTCCGTTTGATCCCTTCAAAAGCACTATATCCTCAGGCTTCATGAGCGCCATAAGGTATATCGCGATCTCCTCCGTGTCAGTGAATGACACAGTCTTGGCATACTTCGTATCACAGGCATCCAGAGCTTCCTTGATCTTCTGGGCATGCTCTCCGATGACTATGACCTCATCTATCTTCTTATCTCTGAGATACTCTCCGACTTCATAGTGGTACTCATCGCTCTTCTCTCCGAGCTCAAGCATATCGCCGAGCACGATATACTTCTTGCCCTCGCACTTCATGTCACAGAGGACATCGGTGCTAGCCTTCATGGAATCAGGGCTTGCATTGTATGTATCGTCTATGATCGTGTATTTGCCAGGAAGCTTGATGACCTTCTGTCTGAGACCTCTGAAATTCTCAAATGCCTTCGACGACTTCTCATATGGAACTCCAAGCTGATGCGACACAGCCATGGCCACCAATGAATTGCGCACGTTGTGCAGTCCCATCACTCCTACCTTGACAGTTACAACGTCATCCCCATGTACCATATCGTATACAGAATATCCATCCTCCATGCGGATGTTAGTTGCTCTGAAGTCCATGCCCTCGCCGCAGCCATATGTGTATACCTTACATGGTATCTCATCCTTGACCGCATACAGCATAGGATCATCACCGTTGATATACAGTGTTCCATTCTCGCCCATGCCCTTGATGATGTTGAGCTTCTCCTTGCGGGTGTTCTCCAGTGAACCCATATATTCTATATGTGCAACGCCTATGGTCGTTATAACGCATATATCCGGCTGAGCTATATCAGTGAGGATGTCCATCTCACCCGGCTCGCCGATTCCAAGCTCAAGAACAGCCACATCGTACTCGTCTGTCATCCTTGACACCGTGATAGGCTCGCCATACACCGAATTATAATTGCCCTCTGTGTGGAAGCACTTCATTCCAGCACTGACAGCCGCTGTGATCATCTCTCTTGTCGTGGTCTTGCCCACGCTTCCTGTAACCGCCACAACAGGCATATCGTATCTGTTCCTTATATACTTTCCAATGGCCTGCAATGCCTTAACAGTATCATCCACCCTGATATACGCCTTGTCCGACACCACAACATTGTCATGCTCCGATGTGAGTGTGGCTGCTGCAGTCTGAAGTGCTGATTCTATAAATCTGTGTCCGTCGGTTCTTGTTCCTATGATTGGAACGAACAGATCGCCCTCCTTGGCCTCCTTAGAGTTTATACAGATGTCAGTGAGAACAGTGTTCTCATCTCCGCAGAGGAGTACGCCTCCTGTAGCTTCCAGAATATTTTTTACTGTTATATCTACCATCACTATCCCCTTTTTTTCATATTGATAAAATATATACAACCGGGCTTTACCGCCGCTCCGGCTTCATCAGGTGTCCATTATAGCACTGTATTATGCTTTTGTATATTTAAATCTCTTTACTTTTATAATCCCAGAACTGTTCAAGGATCCCGTCCACATTTTGCATGTTGCATATCACGCTGTCATTCCATTCCACAGGAAACAGCTCCGTGTAACGCCTGGTGGCAAATCTCTCGTCTATCAGAAGTATTATCCCCTGATCCGTCTCCGTCCTTATGACTCTTCCGGCAGCCTGAAATACCTTGTTTATTCCCGGGTACTGGTACGCATATCTGAATCCATTCCTGTCGGATGCAGCCTCTTTTTCGTCCGCCGCGGTTCTGCTGTCGAAGTAATCCATCATCAGCTTTCTCTCCGTGCACACCTGGGGAAGACCGGGTCCGACTATTATCGCTCCTATCAGCCTGTCACCAGTCAGATCGATTCCCTCGGAGAATATTCCGCCCATGATACACAGTGCCAGCACATTGTCCTTCTCCTCAAATGCCCTCAGAAAGCTCTCTCTGTCGCTCTCCGTCATGTATTGTTCCTGGGCTATAACTTCCACCCCAAGAGACTCTGGAAGCTCTTCAGTGAGCACATGCACCTTCTCCAGCATGGCATACGATGGAAAGAACACCATATAGTTGCCCGGTCTCGCACTTATCACGCGCTCTATATAGCTGTAAATGTTCCTGTACATCGCCTCATTACGGTTCGTGTATCTGGTCGTGACATCATTTGCTATCATTATCTTCCTGTTCTCCGCAGAAAATGGAGACGGGATGTATATTGCCCTGTCCTCCGGGCAGTCCGACAGCATCTCCATATAATATCTGACAGGAAGTATCGTAGCCGAGAAAAACACCGTGGCAAGCCCTTTGTCCAAGCAGTTTCTTATGTTAACTGCAGGCTTGACGCAGTACAGTCTCACCACAAATCTTCCGTCATCCCTTATCTCGTCATACACGACATAATTCTCATCCATCATCTCCGCAATGTTCAGAAATGAAGTGAGATTAAAATAAAAGTTCAGGACTTCCTTTCTCTCCGGGATCTGCCTGTGCTCCTCCAGAAAGAGCTGTATTGCTTCATGGAGGCTGAGCAATTTCAGGTGAAGAGGTGCTATGCTCGAGAGCACCCTGTATCCCTCCTCAGGAACCTCCTTCTTCATCGTAAGCAGCTCTCTGTTGCAGCTTCCTATATGTCTTGCCATACGGCCGCCATACTGGGCTGTGAGCTTCTTGAGCTCCAGAAAGTCCTCCTTCACAATCTCCGCACTGTACATGGACGAAGCCCTGTCCACAAGGTTGTGCGCCTCATCCACAAGGAATACATAATCTCCCGGCTTACCGCCCTCTGCCGCAAAGAACCTCTTGAGGCTCGCCCTCGGATCAAAGACATAGTTATAGTCACATATCACCATGTCAGCAAACAGACTCACATCAAGGCTCAACTCAAACGGACACACCCTGTGAGCCTGTGCGTACCGTATTACCACATCTCTGTCAACCACCGTCTCATGTAATACCACGTCGTACAGCGCATCATTTACCCTGTCAAAATGCCCCTCGGCATACGGACATACCGCAGGATTGCAATCCACCTGTTCCTGACAGCATATCTTCTCTTTTGCCGTGAGTATTACAGTCTTAAGCCTGAGACCTCTGTCCTCCAGCAGCTCCACCGCATTTCTCGACACAGTGTGGGCTATGGTCTTGGCTGTCAGATAGAATATTTTCGACACATGTCCCTGAACCATGGATTTTATGGACGGGTACACCGCCGCCATGGTCTTTCCGATTCCAGTTGGTGCCTGGACATACAGATGTTTTTCCTGCTCAATAGCCCTGTACACATACAGAGCCATCTCCTTCTGGCCCTTCCTGTACTCAAATGGGAACTCCATGTCCGAGATGGACTGATTCCTCATGAGCTGATGCTTTTCCACCAGATCAATCCATTTGCAAAGCTCCGCCATCATTGAGCTGAACCATTTCTCCAGATAGCCAAATGAATATCTCCGCCTGAAGAACTTCTCCTTCTCGCTGTCAAGGTTTACATAACTTATCCTCACATCTATCCAGCTATAATTATTCTCTTTTGAATATATATACGCATAGCACATCGCCTGGGCCACGTGGACGCGCTGCGGGCTCTCCATGTCATCGAGGTTCCTGTATATGCCCTTTATCTCATCTATAAGCACATCGCTGTCATGGAAGTCCACAGCATACCCCTCTGCCATGTCAAAGCCGTCGTCAATATCCCCGGACTCTTCCTGTTCGCCACCGCATCTGTCTATGATTCCATCAGCCCGGCCCTCCACAGTTATCAGATGTCCGCCAAGCTCCTCTGTATACCGGAGCGGCACCTCTGAATTATAATGAGACCCTGCCCTTTTCTGAAGCTTCCTGTGAATCCTGCTACCCGCATTCATCGCTTCTCTGGACAGAGTCCCACTACTGCTATCACTTATATCGCCACTGCGGAAGATGAATTCCACCAGGCTCCTAACTGATATTTTTATATTCATTATCTCTTATATACTATCTTCTCTGCGAGATCGTCCGCAGTCTGTCTGTCTATGAGTATCTCAACCAGCTTAAGTGCAAATTCTATGGCTGTTCCCACTCCTCTGCTGGTGATTACATTTCCGTCCACCACTACCGGCTCCGTGCTGTGGCGCTTCGCCATGAGCTGATCCTCACATCCCGGATAACATGTTGCATTCTTGTCCGCAAGCACGCCAAATGCGCCAAGTGCTGTAGGTCCCGCACAGATAGCAGCCACATAACCGCCTCTGTCATTCTGTGCCTTGACCATGGCCTGAACCTTTGAATTTGTCTTGAGGTTCGGAACCCCCGGAATACCTCCAGGAAGAACTACAAGATCGCACTGGTCATCGATCTCTGATAACTTCTCATCCATCGTGACCTCCATGCCGCGCGCTCCTGTCACTGTATCCTGATCGTCAGCCGACACCATCAGGCACTCAACTCCGGCTCTCCTCAAGAGATCCACCACCGTGAGAGCCTCTACCTCTTCATAACCTGTTGCAAATAAAACTCTTGCCTTCATCACTTTTCCTCCTTATTCGCACTCTTTACAAAACTGTCTATATCACGTCTGTCCATGCCGCTCAGGGCGCTGTTCTGATAGATACCGTCCTCAGTCACATCCCTGCCAAACCACGTTGGCGGCACAAATGTATTTGCAAATTTCTCCTCCGGGAATTCAACCTCAGCATAGGTGAGTCCGCCAAATATCCCGTCGAACACGTCCAGCTCGATCTTCAGTTCCCTGTCCACTTCACTGTCACCACAGGTTCCGTCTGTATCGGAAAGCGGTATTATATACCGGTCCTTCTCTATTATATTGCCGTCTGCCTTACATCTGAGATTCCTGTATTCATCCTCGTCCAGATCCATCTCGAATTCCTGCCTGCTGAGCAGTCCCTTGGATTTGACCGTGAGCACACGTCTGTCGTCCGTTCTCCTGATCCTTATGACCGGCTTCACGGACACATACATCTGTTCCATGTGCTTCACCTGATATTTTGTCAGATCGACAGGTATCTCATGTACAAGGTATTTTCTCTCTATCTCCATATATGCCTCCACCTATTCAAACCAAATGACCGCCTTATCAGAACACATCTCCCGGCGGTATATCTCCACTCACATAGCTTCCTATAGCTTTGTTCATAAATACCATGGACACGACAAGTGCGATGATCCATACAACAAACGAGGATAACAGATATCCAAGAGCAGTGTTGACCGACATTATGAACACCGCCAGAGTCTGTGCATAGACACATATCGTAAATACCTTGCCGTAGGACAGTCCCGTGTTGAGAATTCTTGCAAGTCTATTGCCCGCTATACTGAATATCAGCGCAAGGAGAAGCTGTCTGCCCGCCGATGCCACCATCACCGCAATGAACATGATCACCATGTACATATAAAATACCGGTGTCAGTACCGCCAGCTTGCTATTGTTGAAGCCATCCGGCAGGAACATGTATTTGAGCGGTGTCTCCATGTAATCATAGCCCTTGCCATCTGAGACCATTCCCATGACTATATTCTCACTTCCTATGGCGATGTACACTCCATCCGTTTCCATGGAGTCAAGGTTCACTGACGCATTCTCCGTGTTGATGTACAGAGTAGCATTTCCTATCTCAAGCTGCATATCATGTTCCATGTCGAGCTTATTGTCATGATATGTGAATGCCGGGATCTTATTTGTTATGAGATTCCTCAGACCTCCGACCTTGCCAACCCAGAATATGGCGTCTATTCCAAACTCTATAAATGCCAGTAAAAAGGATATGATCACCACAAACCACACAAGGCGTCCCGTCTTCAGCTTAACCAGTTGTTTGTAATTCTTCGGACTGCTGACCGCTATCGACAACTGATCGAGCAGCGTCACCTTCTTGTTCTCTTCCTGTTCTTCCATATAAATCTCCAACTCTAATAATTATTGACCGGCAAAATGAACCAGCTATTCCATCGGCTCTATGATCCCAAGCTTCACCATAGCCTTATATATTCCATCATTCTCCGCATCGTCTGTGACCATCATAACCTGTCTTTTGAGCTCCTCCGGCCCCTTCTCCATGATTATGCTGTTCGGACAATATAATAACATAGGTGCGTCATTGTTGCCATCACCAAATGCATATGCATTTTCAAGCGGAATATCAAAATAATCCAGAAGATACTGTATACCTGTCGCCTTACTAAATCCCTTGGGAACTATCTCGCAGAAATTTGAACCTCTGTCGATATAGTCAAAATGCTGTGATACATACGCGCGGAACTCAGGAACATTTTTATTGTCATCCGCGAACCAGCAGCAGAACTTGTCGAATTCAAAGTCATCCGAGTCCACATCCTCCCCAACAAATATTCCATTTGCCCGGAAGTATCTGACCATCTCTGCAAGGAGTTCATTTCCCATGTTCTGACCGTCCACGTACACCTTGTCTCTGTGCTCATACATTCCAAACATGTCATATCTGCGGCATGCATAAGCTATATCCCTGCACACATCCCTGCTGACATCATTGTGGAACAGCTCTTTGCCGTCATAGTAAATGGATGTTCCGCAGCCACACACAAAGCCATCAAAACCCGCAGCCTTGATCTCATCAGTGACATTACAGTAAACCCTGCCAGTGTTGATGAACACCAGATGTCCGTTGGCTCTCGCCTGCGCCAGCGCATGCCTTGCGCTGTCCGGGAAGTATCTCCTTCCGTCCTCGGTTATAAGCGTTCCGTCTATATCAAAGAACAATATCTTCCTGTCTGTGCTTTTCATATATTATATCCATCCTGTCATATATTTACAGGCACATGTATTATAACTACACGTGCCTGTATCTTCTGTACGCATTATATTTTCACTTGATAACCTGCGCATGCATCAGCATGCTTCATTATATCGCATTTTCTGCAGTCTGCATTACAACTGCTTCATGAGGTCGATCATCTCAAGAGCTCCCATAGCGCAGTCATAACCCTTGTTGCCGGCCTTTGTTCCTGCACGCTCGATGGCCTGCTCGATATTCTCTGTTGTAACAACTCCGAACATTACAGGTACACCTGTCTCAAGTGATACTGAGGCAACGCCCTTTGAAACCTCGTTGCACACATAATCATAGTGGCTTGTCGCACCACGGATAACAGCACCAAGACAGATAACAGCGTCATACTTGCCGCTTGCAGCCATCTTCTTTGCGATTACAGGGATCTCAAATGCACCCGGAACCCATGCAACTGTGATGTCGTCTGCATTCACATCATGACGGAGAAGCGCATCCTCTGCACCGCTGACCAGCTTTGAAACTATGAACTCATTGAATCTCGCTGCTACTATACCTATCTTTGCTCCATTTGCTACTAACTTTCCTTCTACCTTATTCATCTGATTTATCCTCCTTATTCTATATCGGAGCTTACCCAGCCCCTCCTTATGAAATATTAGACTTCGTGTAACATATGACCCATTTTCTCTTTTTTGTCTTGAGATAAAATGCGTCAAACTTGGTTGGCTCTATCTCTATAGGAACTCTCTCCACGATCTCAAGATTGTAGCCTGCAAGGCCGTATACCTTGAGTGGATTGTTGGTGAGGAGTCTGATCTGTCTGATTCCGAGATCCACAAGTATCTGTGTTCCTATGGTGTAATCCCTTGCATCATCAGGGAAACCAAGCTTGAGGTTTGCCTCAACGGTGTCAAGCCCCTGATCCTGAAGCGCATATGCCTTGATCTTGTTGATAAGGCCGATTCCTCTGCCCTCCTGTCTCATGTACAGGAGCACGCCTCTACCTTCCTTGGCAATGGCCTTCATGGCCGCATCGAGCTGCTGTCCGCAGTCACACTTCTGTGAGCCGAAGCAATCGCCTGTGAGGCACTCGCTGTGCACACGGCAGAGAACAGGCTTGCCGTCAGCTATATCACCCATTGTGAGTGCTACGTGATGTTCACCGTTCAGCTTGTTGATATATCCACAGATCGTAAACTCACCATACTTTGTTGGAAGCTTTGCCTTGGCTACGCACTCAACAAATACTTCATGCTCTTTTCTGTACTGCACAAGCTTCTCTATGGTCGATATCTTAAGGCCATGAACCTTTGCAAATTCCACAAGGTCATCCTTTCTCGCCATGGTTCCGTCATCCTTCATGATCTCACAGCACAGTCCGCAAGGCTTAAGTCCTGCAACCTTCATAAGATCAACCGTAGCCTCTGTGTGGCCGTTTCTCTCTATGACTCCGCCTGCAACTGCCTGAAGTGGGAACATATGTCCCGGCCTTCTGAAGTCATCCGGCTTTGCATTCTCATCCACAAATTTTCTGGCTGTGTAGCCTCTCTCCTCGGCTGAGATTCCGGTGGTTGTATCCACATGATCCACTGATACTGAAAATGCTGTGCAGTGGTTATCTGTATTGGTTATACACATCTGTGGGAGATTCAGCTTATCCGCATATGACGCATCCATAGGCATGCATATGAGACCTCTCGCCCACTTTGCCATGAAGTTGACATTCTCCGTTGTAGCAAATTCTGCTGCACAGATTACATCTCCCTCATTCTCTCTGTCCTCGTTGTCGAGCATGACAACCGGCTTTCCCGCCGCAAGATCTGCAGCGATCTCCTCTATCGAGTTGAATTCAAAACTCATCACTCTACCTCCTTAAAATATCTGTCTACATAAATCCATTTTCTGCCAGAAACTTCATATCAAGTCCTGATCTATCTGAAGCATTTCCATTTGAAAGCTTTTCATCTGTATCGTCACCTTTGTATGGCATAAGCAGTTTCTCAACATACTTTCCAACCACGTCATTTTCAAGGTTGACCACCTTGCCCGGCTTGCCATCCAGCAGCGTCGTCTCTCCCGCCGTGTGCGGAATGATCGACACCTTAAAGCATGTATCATCGACATACGCAACCGTAAGGCTTATACCGTCTATGGCTATTGAGCCCTTCTCAATGATGTATCTGAGTATCTTCGGAGAACAATCTATTGTCACCCACACTGCATTGTCCTCCCTTTTGAGCTCTCTGATCGTTCCGGTTCCATCTATATGTCCTGACACTATATGTCCGCCAAATCTTCCTCCGGCCGCCATGGCACGCTCAAGGTTCACCCTGCTGCCACCGGTAAGCTGTCCAAGTCCGCTTCGTCTCAAAGTCTCAGGCATGACATCCGCAGTAAAGATATTCCCCGATATGCCGGTTGCAGTAAGACACACACCGTTTACCGCTATACTGTCTCCAACCTGGCTTCCATGGAGAACCTTGTCTGCCTGCACCGTGATGCTGCAGGAGCTTACACCTTTATCTATCTTTCTTATAGTTCCTATCTCTTCTACTATTCCTGTGAACATGTATGACCTCTTTTCTATAAGTTCTTAAACCTTTTTGTATCTGAGCATCACATCTTCATCAAATCTTCTGACCTCGTCAAGTCCAAACATATGTGCATCCGCAGGCACATCAACACCCGTTCCGGATACCGGACTGTACTTGCCCTCGCCGCCAAATATCTTCGGGGCAATGAATACACATGCCTCATCCACAAGACCTTCAGACACCATGCTGTAGTTGAGCTCGCCGCCGCCCTCAAGCAGTATTCCGTCTATGCCTTTCCCGCCGAGGATCGTCATGAGCTGCCTTAGATCCACCTGTCCATCCACATCTTCGGTCTCTATGATGCTTACACCTTTATCCTTGAGTCTCTCACACTTTGCTGAGTCTGAAGCTCCCGCTGCCGTCGTGGCAACTATGGTCTCTATCTCCCCGGCTGTCTGTACGATCTGTGAATCCTCCGGAATCCTGAGCTTGCTGTCACAAACTATCCTGATCGGATTTCTGACATTATCAGTATCCCTGTCCGTGCTTTTCTCTATTCTGCATGTCAGCATCGGATCATCCGCAAGCACTGTTCCTATGCCCGCCATAATACCCTTATGTCTGTTTCTGAGTTCCATGACATACGCCCTTGATGCCTCACCGGTTATCCACTTGCTGGCCCCTGTGTGGGTAGCGATCCTGCCATCCATGGTCATGGCATATTTCATGGTCACATACGGCTGTTTATTTACTATATACTTAAAGAAAATACCGTTTATGGCATCGCACTCGGCTTTGAGGCAGTGTGTGTACACCTCTATCCCGGCATCACGCAGTCTCTTAAAACCTTTTCCTGCCACCATGGCATTCGGATCATCGGAACCACAGTAGACCTTTCTGATCTTGTGCTCTATGATCGCGTCCACACATGGAGGCTGCTTGCCAAAATGGCAGCACGGCTCAAGCGTCACATACATGACTGCGCCCTCGGCATCTGCCTGATCCTTAAGACTGGCAAATGCTGCGCGCTCAGCGTGGAGCTCTCCATATCTCACATGATATCCCTCTCCTATGATCCTGCCATCCTTCACTATGACAGCACCTACAAGCGGATTTGGATTCACTGCTCCAGTGCCGCGCCTTGCAAGCTCTATGGCACGTCTCATATATGACGGATCAAATTCATCATCTATATCATATTTTTCCATATGACCACCATCCTACTTAATACCTTTACAGACAGACTATCGGATATTGCTCATTCAAGCCTCCGAAGTATCTGTTCAAAACACAAGAAAAAACCCCGAAGATAACTTCGGGGTTTTCTCTTGTTCAGGTATCCATCACCGAAATCCATCACAACGGACTTCCATCAGATACCCTGTTCTGAATATATAATACTTCTCTCATCCAGACTATACTGTCGGTCCCGGAATCACACCGGATCATGCCTCATGGCTCACGGACTTAAGGTTTCCCTAACACCGTCGGTGGAGAATTGCACTCACCCCCGAAGATCTATCATCGTATGCAGTTGTCTCTTAAAAACGACTATATTGTATTCCATATGCCAACGGAATGCAACTGTTTTTTATGATGTATTTTACCGATAAATTTTAAAGCTGTGAATTGAACAGGCTCTTTATCTTGTAAATAATATCATCACTGTCCGCATTTATAGATGCCGCCTCATTTATTCCTGAGAGCTTTGTAAGCTCATCCGTGTCAGCATCTCCGCCGTAACCTATCGTGTATACAGGTATGTTCGACTGTCTGAGCGCACTTGTTATCTCATCCATGGAATATCCCACATTGGCATATCCATCGCTGAGAAGGAACAGCATACACTTTGCATCCGGGTGCTCTGCCTTTGCATCGGTTATCATCTTCATCGCAACCACAACGGCATCATACGAAGCCGTTCCGCCTGAAGCCATCAGATTGTTGACCGATCCCTGGAAATATGATCTCTGGTTCAGGTCAAACTGGGCGATCGGAACCTCCACTGTAACTGAGCTTGAGTAGCTGACAAGCCCAACATAATTGTTGTCATTGATATACTGCGCACCGTTTGTCAGACTGTTCTTGAGCTGGTTCATAGGATCTCCGTCCATGGAACCGCTGCAGTCCGCAACAAACACCGCGATGATGTCCTTGCCGTTATCCTTTGTCTTCTTGTATGTCTTGAGACCCTGTGTGACCTGTGCACCGGAAAATTCTTCCGTCGCAGTATAATCATCGTTGGCATTGAAGCCCTTCTTTGTCGCGATCGTCTGCATATCATCACTCTTGCAGTAATCCACAACGAGCTGTATGGCCTCAAGCTCTGATGCAGACTTTCCCGACTTATTACATATGTATACAGGATTGTCATGTCTCACGCCAAATGCAATGAAATCATACATTGACACGAGATTGCTGTCATTGATATATGCCTGATACTCTGACAGCATAGCATCGAGTGTTCCGTTTGATGCACTATCTCTCATCTGCTGTGTTGTATATGCAACGTATGGTATGTTTGAGTTAAACTTTGTAAAGTTATCTTCTCCGTCCTGAAGCAGCGTGAGCAGGAGGTTAAGTCCTGTGGCACTTGTCTGTGGGTTCGTGTATCCCATGGTGATCTTGTTGTCCTGAACGGCCTTTATGGCATCGGCAGCAGTAGTGTAACCGCTGTCCTTCTTCACAAGGATTCCCGCTGTATTTCCAACCAGTCTGTCCGCGTAAAGCTCAAGGCTGCCGCTGTTCGACATCGCATACTCTCCGAACAGGGTGTTGCTCGGGGTGTACAGATCCGGGAGATATTTGCCGGAAATGATATAGTCAGCGGCTGTACCGGATGGCACTGATCTCACGCTCATCGATACCGACTTGCCGTCCGCTGTCTTCACACCAGAACCGTTGAAGGAATTTGCAACATCTATAAGCCATGAGTCGTTGTCCTTTCCCGCCTTCTCACCTGATGTAAATATCTCTATATCTATGTCTCCATTGCCCTCAACTGCCAGTGGATATTTGTCTATCTCAGGCAGCTCCGCATACAGATCCGGAGTGTCCAGAGTGACCGTACCCTTTACAGGGGTCGCTTCATTTACATCGAGATCTGCATATAACTCATCAAGAGTCATATCCGATCTTGATGGTCCTCCATTTCCACCGCCTGCTATGTTGATAACCTTCCTGCCGACTATTCCGATAATGACCGCGATCATCGCAATTATCACCAGCACGCCGACTACCACTAATCCTTTTGTCCTTTTATCCATTTCTTCCTCCTTTTACATTCCCTGACTGTGGACATCCTGCCTCATGCCATTCATGCACTCTATGACATCATCCACATATTTCATATCCAGCGAGCTCAGGTTGGTGTCAATATCAACCATCTTCTCCACCAGAATATTGAATTTTCTCACCAGCTCGTCGCCCTGTCTGCACAGATTGTCGAGGTATACCGGCTGGGGTCTCGTGTAATAATCGTATGTCTGTATAAAGCCTATGGCACTGTCCATGTTGCTCTGTGCCTGCTGCTTTATATCCTCGTACAGATTGCGGACACCACTGCCCTCCTCCACATTCTCCTGGAAGTATTCCTCCCTGGACATTATGCTCTCATACTGTCTGTTGAGTCTCTCTATCTGTGCATCAAACAAATGTCCCCTGGCACTGTCCTTGAGCTTCTCCGTCGAGCGTCTTCCCTTGAGTATATGTACATTTGCTGTTATGGTGAATGTCAGCCACACTACACTGATCACAACACCTATAGCTATTCCCACCATACTATCAGCCAGCACAAACATTACTATTGCCAGTATGAACATTATCAAGCCTATGATATTGACCGCTATCAATCCCATCGTTTTTCCTCCTAAAGTCAATATATATCACACCGCATCTGCATGTTCATTGTCTCTCTGCAATACGCTGAGCCTTTGTTTTGCAGCATCGGTGACCGTAAGTCCCGAAAAGTCAGCAAATTCCTTCTTCTCATTTCTTATGAGCATGACCGCAAACTCCCTGTCCGTCTCCTCCGCGCAGGACAGCAGTTCATGGTAATCCACCGGCCTATCCTCATATATTCGAAGCGCAACAGCCTCCGGCACAACAATAAACGTCATGGACGTGTGCGTCTTATCCTCTATGTATATCTCCGCCTTGTCCGCAAATTTTGCAAATTCCTCCGCCTGAGTCTGAAAGCCTCCACTCTGAAGCTCCGCCAATATCCTGTCTCTGTCCTCCATGAGACTGTCGAGATACAGATAGCCCTTCAGCAACAGGAGTCCCATAAGTCCATCTGACATATTGAAGTCAAGTATACAGCCATGTCCCTCGTCACTGTCTGTCAGTACATGACACACGCACTCCGCTATATCCTCATCGCTGAGTCCGCTGTATTTATACGCCTGCTCAATCCCATCATTTGTTATGAGCACGGTCTCTACATTTCCCCTTACAGACTTTTTCTTCCTGATGCTCTCAACAGGACGTGCAGCTATCTTGAACGCCTTCAGCGCATTTACAGCATCATCTATGCTCTTCTTCCCTGATATAGAGGTCTCAAACCGTCCCTGATCCGTAGCTGCCGCCTGCACATTCCTGTATATTCTTTGTACAGAGATCTTATTTCTCCTCATTATCGCACTTAAAATGTCAATATCTGACTTCTGACCGGCCAGATATCTCTGAAGCTCCGCTCTGAGCTTTCTCCTGAAATCAAGCTCGTACTCAGTGTTGGTTATATCCGTTCCTGAATACCACCGTTTCTCCAGATATTTGTAATTATCCGGATCCCTCAGTCTGTCCAGCGCACTGTTCTTCAGACTGTTCACACCTTCCTCATCGGTCTCCAGCTCACAGGCAAGTTCCGGCACACTGCATCTGTCATGTCTGTAGCCATAGAGCTTATCTATCACTATCTTCTCCCTGTAATTCAGTTTGTCTATGAGTTCATCGAACATCCGCCTGCACATACCATCCTGTGAATAGGACAGCGTATCCGCCTGCACCCCAAATACAGAACTGTACAGTGCTTCATACGGACTGATAACATCCAGCATATATTTATTATTTTCTTTTCTTAGAACATACGCCCTGTGCAATATCCCACACCTCATTCTATATAAGTTCTTAATCCAATATGCAAACTGGCATACATATCTGATATGCCCATCATCATTTTTACTTATATCTGAACTTAATCATTTTAATTATACATGTTTTGCCACAAATTAAAAACATAAAA
>NC_021018.1:1212740-1220729 GCF_000210595.1 Coprococcus sp. ART55/1
GTGACGGGATATGGTATTTTATTATTTTATTAAGTGTTTATACAACTGTCTGTCCACCTGTGGTATAATGAATCGACAACAAACTGGGAGGATATCTATGATCAGATTTTTGCCGGATGAATACTATTCATCCACATACAAGATAGATTTCAAAAAGTATTACGACATGGGATACAGAGGTATACTGTTCGACATAGACAACACTCTTGTGAGACATAATGAGCCGGCCACATCCAGAGCGATCCAGCTCATGGAACAGCTCAAGGCCATGGGCTTCAAGGTATGTCTGGTATCCAACAACAAGGAGCCAAGGGTTGCCGCTTTCAACAAAAAGATGAAGGTGAATTACATATTCAAAGCCGGCAAACCATCGAAAAAGGGCTACATCCGTGCCATGAACGAGATAGGCTGCAACATAGACAACACGATCGCCGTGGGCGACCAGATCTACACTGACATCATCGGAAGTGCCAGCCTTGGCATACACACTATCCTTGTCAAGCCTATAGACACAAGCCACGAGGAGATACAGATCACCCTCAAGAGGATCATTGAAAAGCCGTTTATTTTCTACTTCAGGAAAAAGCATGGCATGGTAAGATAATTTCTGTTATTCATAACGCAACACAAAAGGCCGTATTCACATATCTGCCTGATATGTGAATACAGCCTTTTATTAAATATCTCAGTAACATATACGTTCTGTCATGATGTTACACATCTGTGTGATCCACAGAACGTATGTTAGTCGTTGTACACCTTCTTGAACTCTGTGTATCCCTCTGACTCCAGCATGTTTATCTGCTGCTTCATGTTCTTTCTCATCATCTGGATAGTCACTGTCTTACCTGCCTGGCGAAGTTCCTTTGCCTCCTTGAAGATCTCAAGCTTCTTGTCCAGTGTCACATCCTTGTGAATGAGGATAGCCACGTTGTCAGAATCTATCTTGTATCCATTCTCAAGCTTGTCCTTGAGTATGGTGATTATTCTCTCAAAACCTATTGAAAATCCTGTTGCAGGGACATCCTGTCCACAGAAGTTTCCAACCATCTTGTCATATCTTCCGCCGCCGGCGATGGAGAAGTTGTAGTCATCTATTGTAACCTCAAAAATAGGTCCTGTGTAATATCCCATACCTCTCACAAGAGTAGGGTCAAATACGATCTTTACGCCATCTGCAACCATGGTCTTTGCACTTGATATGATCTCGTCCATATTGGTTATAACCTTTGGATCAAGGCACTCAGCGTCTATGTCCCTACAGAACTCAGCGCAGCTCATATCTCCAAGGTTCTGGTATATCTCAAGATACTTGTCCACCATCTCTGCGTCGTATCCGTTCTCTGTGAGCTCTGCTCTTATGCCATCCAGACCTATCTTGTCATACTTGTCAAGGCTGATGAGTATTGAAGCAATGTCTTCCTCTGCAAATCCCGCATTCTTCGCAGCACCACGGAGTATCTGTCTGTCGTTAATGTGGATAGTAAAATCTGTTATTCCCACCTCAGAGAATATTCTTGAGAGCATATCGGATGTGGCTGCCACAAGCTCTATCTCCGCAAGGTTTGTATTGTCACCAAGTATATCTATATCGCACTGGGTGAACATTCTGAATCGTCCCTTCTGTGGCTGATCCGCACGGAATACAGGTCCGATCTGGAGTGCCTTGAATGGGCTTGGAAGCTGCTCCTTGTTGTTCGCATAATATCTTGAGAGTGGAAGTGTAAGATCGTATCTGAGTCCGCTGTCTGCCAACTCTCCCTTACCTGCATCGATGGCTCTCGCAAGGTCTGCGCCTCTCTTCATCACCTTGAAGATAAGCTTCTCATTGTCACCGCCCTGCTTGCTTGTAAGATTCTCTATATGTTCCATAACAGGAGTCTCTATCTGTGTAAATCCAAATCTGGAATAACTTGTCTTGATCATTGAAAGCACATGCTCTCTAAGCCTCATATCAGCCGGAAGCTGATCACACATACCTTTTACCGGTGTCTTGATGAATTTTGCCATTTCTTATCCTCCTGATCTTATATCTTTATTAAATCCAACCTATTCTAGCATATACAACTATATTTTTCCACCCTTAAAAAGAACACCGGAACAAACTTATAGTTTGTTCCGGTGCTTTTCACATAATATATTGATATTTTTAATTGTCCTGTAATATCAGATTACTTGAGAAGATCATAGTTGAGCTTCTTGATAACAAGGAAGGCCTTGTTTCTGAGTTCCTCACCTGAGAATTCATCAAGCTGTACATTCATATCCCAGTTGTACTTCATGAGTGTATTCATAAGATCCTCAATGTAATCCTTTACATACTTGACGTTGCTCTCACTCTTATCCTTGAGCTGGACAACTATATTGTCTATAGCCTCGATGATTCCTGACTCCTGCTTCTCTAGTGCCTGTCCTGACTCATCGTTGAGCTCTATAACCTTACCTGTCTTGGTTATGATGACCTTCTTGTTAGGAGCTGCAGCAGCCTTGCTCTTCTTGTTGATCATATGGTTGATACACTTGATCAGACATGCTACAGAGTATGTCATCTCCTCGTTTGATGGCTTGTCTATTCCCTTGAGAGTGTGCTGATGGTACAGGTACTCTGACTTGCACAGCATCTCCTCAACAATAGCTACCTTACACAGTGATACCAGATCAGCCGGCATAGCCTGCTGCTTCTTACCGAAGAGACCACCGCCACCCTGCTCATTTTCCTCCTTATACTTCTCAGGAAGAGCTGTTCTGACATATGTCTCATGCAGGTACTTCTTGGCTGTGTTGATATCGTAGCTTGATGCAAGAACCATCTTCTTGGTACTGTTGAGTCCGTTAACGACCATATCCTCAGCAGCCATGAACAGAAGGATCTTCTGTCTATTGTCAAGCATTGAGTAAACCTCTTTGTTCTTGTTGTTCTTCTCAACAATTGACTTCTTTCTGACATCAAATACCTTTACCTTCTCCTTTACACTGAAGAATGCCTTCAGCATTGAAGGATTGGCGTTCAGGAAGTTGCAGCACCATGTGAGCTCTATGTACTGATCCTCGATCTTGTTCGATACCTCATACAAGCTGTATCCCTCAAACAGTACATTGAGTGCCTTGGAGAGGATCTCCAGACTCTCATACTTCTCCTCATATGACTTCTGTGTTATATCAGAGTTAACATATGCCTTGATTCCACACTCTATGAAGAGCTTGTTGTACTCATATGCTCCCTCAGGAATGTTCTGACGTCCGCTGAGCTGTGCTCCTGAACCAAGTGTCTGAAGTACCTTCTTGACCTCCGGCTCATTCTCGATGGCCTGATATACCTTCTTGGTAAATGCGCAGGTCTCATTAAGCAGTGAATCTATCCTCTTGTTGTATACCTCCTGCTTGGAGATCTCTGAAGCCACCTTGCTGCTGAGGATCTTTGCTGCCTCTGTGCTTGTGACATTCTTGATGAGCTCCTTGAAGTTGGAGTATACTGACAGGTTATCTATAGGTATGTACTCTGCGTTCAGTCCGTAGAACTGAAATGCCTTCTCATACTGCTTGTTCGCAATGTAGATAGAGAAGAGATTGATAGATAACTGTATCTTGTAATCGTTAGGTGCATGTGCATCCTCGATGACGTAATCATAAAGTACCTCGAGGTTGTTGATATATGAATCAGATCCTATGTCTTTGGCTGAGATATCCATCTCCATAACCACATTGATCAAATCCAGGTATCCGAGCAGAGCCTTGTCAAAGTTCTTTGGTCTGTCATCATCCTCAAGTATCTGGTATGAAATGTTGATGAGAAGTGGAGCGATCTTATCCCCGATCAGTCTCATGCACTCCGGTATCTTCTCAAGCTGTAAGAGATATAGCAGCCATACACTGTAACGATAAACACCTGTAGCTGATACAGGCGCATCTATATCAGTAGGGTCAATATCACCATATACAAATCTGAATAAAGGCTCTATCCACTCTTCGATCGCATAGTGTCCGGTCGCCTTTATATTGAAGTCTACAAACTCTGCAAGCTCATACAGCTTTGTACACTGAGCACGAACCTCGTCATCCACTGTCATGGTCGACAGATCAAAATTAGAATCCTTCAGGCTGTCTATAACCAATGTATAGAATCCGTCCTCAACCTGATCATTCAGATAACGAATAAGTGTTCCTTTATTACTGGATGCCGCTATTGATAATGCGTTATCCCCTGCCTGTCCTATATTTGCTGGTAACATAATATGTCTACCTCCTTTTGTTTTCGTATGTCTGGCTTACGAATATTCTTGTATTATCCCCCTCAAATCACTACTCCAAATATAACATATTTGGTAAAATCATTCAACAAAGTTTTTGGTTATTACTGATAACTGTCATTGTGCATAATTACCCAAAAATTATAGCACTAAAAAAATCGCATTTTTTGTGCATTTTTACTGTTATGCCAGATAATGCCATTTTTCAGCATCAGTCGAGTCCTGCCATGTGAAGTATCGCCATGGCATTTGTCGTGGTACACCTGCCATCCTTCTTCTTATAGTCGAATTTCAACTGGTCTCCCTCGTAATATTCCTCGAAATGATAGTTCGCAGCAGGTGTTCCGTCCTCCGCCTTGAGATCACACAGCTCAAAATCGTGTGTAGATACCAGTGTCATTGAACCCGCCCCCGCAAGCTTTCTGATGACCTGTGTTGCTCCCACTATTCTGTCAGCAGAATTTGTTCCCTTGAATATCTCATCTATAAGACAGAGCATAGGTCTGTTCTCTTTCCTGTACTCAACCATCGTCTTTATCCTGAGTATCTCTGCATAGAACGTTGATATTCCATTGCTGACATCATCGGTCACCCTCATGGATGTGAATATCTTCATCCTGTCAGCCTCCATATAGCCCGCACACACTGGCGCGCCCGCATATGCAAGCACCAGATTTATACCCAGTGTTCTGAGGAAAGTCGTCTTTCCGGACATATTACTTCCGGTTATTATCGTGGCACCGCCCTTGAAGTCCGCATCATTTGCCACGACTGTATCAGGGCTTATCAGAGGATGTCTCATATCCCTGGCGGTGACATGCACTCTGGCATTTGCGCCGACCTGTGGATAGCTCACTTCCCTCGTTCTTGAAAGGACAGCAAATGACATGAGTTCCTCCATATCAGAGACAGCCTTTATCCAGCCCTCAACGCTCTGTCCATTCTTCTGTTTCCATTTGTCCATCATCCTGCCTATGTGGAAGTCCCACATTATAAGTCCACACAGTATCTGATGAACTATAGGATTGTATCTGATATTGAACGCCGCACTTATCGTCCTCAGTTTTCTTATAGCCGCCAGGGCACCAGAGTCATTTGACAGATGCGATTTGATATCATTTAAAAGTTCACTGTCGAAATTCTCCCCGGAGATCAGCTCGAACATTCTTATATAGTCCTCTATCACATAGCCAAATGAGATCATCGGCATGACAGCCTGACCCGCAACTCCGCCAAAAAGCCAGGAGAACAAAAGCACAACAAAGAATGAGACAAGCGTCCAGCCTATGTTTATCTCACCCATTATTCCAAGTATAAATGCCACCAGTGTTATCGCCGGCAGTAAAAATCTCAATATGTTGAACACCGCAGGTATATGGTCATCGCCATTGCAGTATGCCACAAATTCATCCGCGGTATATTTCTTCTTTTTGCCCATTCCGGTCTTCACACCGAGGGTCTCAAAATCCATCGAGAACTCTCTCTTTGAAGTGAGCTCTTTTATCGCCTCCTGGCGCTCCTCTATGTCTGCTATATCGTACTTCGGATCGCGTATACTCTCGGCGAGAGCCCTTTTTCCCTCCTCGGTTCCCGCAACACAGATAAACTGATACAGAGAGCTCTGTCCAAGAAGGTCCATATCCCTTGCAACCAGATCGTCATCGCCGAGATACTGCGCACCGTTGTCCTCAAACTTCTTCCAGCCGTCGCCGAATCTCTCTATATACCTCCTGAGCACCTCCGACTTGGCTTTCTTATATTCCAGCTCCTCACTAAGCTTTCCGTGGATAAACACCATTGCGACAAATGCCACAGCGGCTATTATTCCCAGGATCAGCACTGTCACTCTGTTGTCATATATGCCTATTATCAGCCCTGCCAGAGCTGCAAGGAACATCACAAATCTAACCCCTGAATACGTTGCAGACTTCCCCTCAAGCGCCTTGATGTCCTTCTCCAAAATGTCCCTTTCGTCCTTGTATTCGTTCATGTTATCGTCCTTTCATAAAAAACAATATATTTACTTTTTGTCCGGCTTGTCCTTCTTCTTATATGACATCACACCATCCTCTGATACATCTATCATGTCCGGCTTGACAACGAGCACGATACCCATTACTCCAAATACCACACACAGCACGATGCATATTATTCCGATCACCTTATATGATGTAAATGCGAGCATTCCAACTCCCACTGCCAGTGTGAGTGCCGCACATAGGAAATAGTTTTTCTGAAGTGCCTTTATCGCCTGTTCCTCTTTGTTGTAATCCTGTCCACTATTATTCATGTTCCATTTTACCTCCACTTATCCATTCCATTATAGATGAATATATCATACACGGTATATCATTCGCAAATATTAATTCCTGTGAATCAATCCACCACACTTATTGCATTTGACACGAATACATATTAAAATAAATGGACAGGTTATATTCTATGGGAAGGAGATTTTTATCATGAACAAATTGGCAAAAATGGCGCTCACTCTTGCCGCTGCAGGAAGTGTCTGCTACTTATTCAAAGACAAGATCAAGACAACGAAAGCTTACCAGACAGTTGAGAACAATGATACTGTAAAGAAGGCAAAAGCCACAGCTACAGATACTTACCACAAAGTAAAGGACTCCGAGACAGTCAAAAAGATCAAGGACTCTGAAACATACCACAAGGTAAAGGACTCTGAGACAGTCCAAAAGGCAAAGGATACGATCAAGGATACCTACAATAAAGTAAAAGATTCCGAGACAGTCCAGAAAGCAAAGAATACAGTATCCGACACATATGACAAGCTCAAGGACAAGGTTAAGGAAAAAGCTGCTTCCACCGAAGATGGCGACCGTGAATATTTCACACTTCACGAAGACACCACCGGAGCAGAAGAAACCACATCCGAAGAAGCCGCAACCGAGGATGTTGTAACCCCGAAAGCCACAGCGGATATTCCGGATGAGACAACCGCAAAGGCCGTAACCGAGACCGTAGCTGAGGCTGAGGATGTTCTCGCCGAGGCAACTGGTGCCGTTGCAAATGCCGCTGCTGCTGAGACATCAGAGGTAATCGGCGATGAGTACATGGGACTTTCAGATGTATCTGAGGATCCATCAGTGCTCTCCGATCAGGACAAGCTTGACGTATAGTCTGCACAGTACAATAGGCAAAACAAAAACAGTATGTGCGATCCGTTTGATAACGAACCGCATATACTGTTTTATTTTTTCCCTGAATCTCTCAGATATGACAATGCTTCATCTATGGCAGCCTCCGTCTTGAAGTCCTGCTCATATGTCACGCCATCCACATCCACCATGAGTAGTTTGTATATCTTTTTGTCTGCCGGCCCTATATTCGCCGATGTTCTGAGCTTCTTGAACGTCTCTATGGTGCTGAGTTCCACCACATCCGTATGCCAGGTTCCGTGATATACCAGATATTTGTCTGTTATGGCTATACCATCCTGATCATAGTAGAGATTGTATCTGAGCTGTTCATCTATATCCCTGACAGTATTTCTGTCTGCCTTTCCGCCCGATACGACCTGCATTCCTGACACCTTCCATGGACAGCACACACTGTATATACATCTGACTATATTATATAACGCCCACAGAGCCGTCAGCACAAGAACCAGCAGCATCATATTATAATAGATCCTCGGAAAATCCACCTCACTTATTATGAGTGGATATACCTTGCTCTCAAGCTGCTGGGATGGTATCCCCATGTCCTGTGCAAGGCC
>NC_021018.1:1221314-1236402 GCF_000210595.1 Coprococcus sp. ART55/1
TCGATGTATACACATCATCCGCAGAGACTACTCTGCCTCTCAGCGTATAATTCAGCAGTACATCTTCGTTACTCCTGATGAGCAGGATGGCATATCTGCCATCCTGCTGACAGTAGTAGTACCTGCCCTGCCTCTCAGAATCCACATAATAATCGTATCCTATATAATCCGCCCGATCCACGGTTATCGTCACATCCCTGTCGTTCGGATTCGCCCTGGATTCCACATCAGCTATACTTCTGTATGTCCTGCTCCTTATCCTGTCCGGCAGACTGAAATGCCACGCCATGATGATCATGCATCCCACCATGATCAGTGATAGAATGATCCCGGGTATTCTGTTTTTTAGAATATAACTTTCAAACTTCCTGTTCTTCATAATATGTCTTTCCCGCGTACGGTCAGATTTTTAGAAATGGCTTCCGCCACCGCCATGACCACCGCCACCGCCTGATCCACCAGAATCTCCTGAGCTGCTCTGGATAGTCACGCTGGTTACTTCCTTACGTATAAATATATCTCTTCTGTCAAGCTCCTTGGCATTTCCATCGCTGTATGTAGAAGCTGTTGTGGTATCTTTTCCTGCTTTCTTCGACAGATTCACGATGCAGAATGCGATGGCTGCTCCCAGAGATACAAGGAAGCATATAAATGGTGACAGGAACTTTAATCCTCCTGTGCTGCTCTTCATAGCCGTCTCTGTTCTTGACATCATTCTCTCAAATGCTCCAAGAGTATCCGATCTGAGTATCTTTCCACCGTATTCCGTTATGGATGTCGCCTTGGAATCACTTATTCTCTTCTTCGCCTTGCCGGCTGTGCACAGATAAACATATCCGTCGTTCTCCTGCCAGTTGGCAACTATAACTACGCTTGTGCTGGCATCCCTGCCGTCAAGATATGTTCCTGCAGGCCACTCTTCCCAGCCGAATCTGTAATAATCACAGATCTTCTCTGCTATATCCTTTGTGTTAGACTCTATGTCATATGAAACTGCATCGGCATCATATTCTGACAGATCTGTGTACTGATCCATGGTAACGACAACAAAGTCCATACCCACTTTATCTTCCAATTCTGCTATCTCCCCGCGGAGAGTCTCCTCCTCCGAATCAGACAGCTTATCTGCATAGTCAAACACTCTCTCATTTGTCTTACATTCTGTATTATTTCTGGCGTCATGCTTGAGATTGGCATTTGATTTCACAAAGTATCCTATAAAGAACACTATTCCAAGTCCAAGTACCACGAGCATTGCCACGATAAATTTCTTTACTGCATTCATTTACAACACCCCCAATAACATAGACAAGCCATCAAGCAATACAAATGCTGCGCCAAACAAAAGTGCGGTAAGTCCAACTGCCTTACTCATGCTCTTCGGCTCTGTTCCAACACATTTTCCAGTCTGTCCGTTGACATAGAACTTATAGTTTTTGCCCTGGAAACGGTACTCATATACCCACACCGGCATGAGTCCGAACTTTGTTCCCGTGAGTCTGTTGTTGTTTCTGAATCTCTCATTTGTAAGTGATGAATATCCGGTTGTGGTGCTTCTCACCCAATCTCTGTTTGCCTTCTCCGCCTTTGCCTGAGCCCTCGGCTCCACCTCATTCGGCGGCATATTGTAAGTCTCCGCATCGAATCCCGAGAGGTACTTGTTGTCATGCTGCATGAGCTCTTTGTAGTTGTACGGCTCCATGAGATCCATGATTCCATCCTCCATGGCTATGGATGCATCAACCGGTATGCCCTCATAATTCACATGCAGGCTTCTTCCGACATCAAAATATGAAGTCTCTGTATATCTCTTGTCTCCAGACGTCCATGATCTGACCTTTGTTCCTATGGCCTCATAAGCCACATCCGAATCATAATCGTACATCCAGAATGGGACATACACTCCCTTAAGCGCCTCAAGCGTCTTCTGTGAAAGGAATGTTCCCGGTATAAATAGCTTTTTACCAAATTCATTCCTCAGCTTCTCCTCAGCCTCATGCTTTGATATCTTAAAAGGAAGTATCACATCAGCCCCATACGGATAATTTACTTTGTCATCCCTGAGCAGATATGTTCCACATGAAGGGCATCTTCCCGCAGACTGATACTCCGTGTAAGGTATCTGTGAACCACAGTTTATACATATTACAGGCTCCTGTGATGGAACCAGTTCCTGACAGTCGCTTCCCCCGCAACTAAGGCAGACCATCTTTTTCTTCGCAGGGTCGTACACTACGTTACCCCCGCAATTCACACAACGATATAGCAAGTTATCTTCCCCCTGTCCTTTTTTATCGTTTTCCTTCCAAACTTCCTACGCTGATTCTCAGCGTACCTGCGCTTATTATAGCATAGTAAATCTGTTTTTAGAACATCGAATTGGATGCCTTAAGGCGGCTTTATAACACATTTTAGATATCTTAAATGAAACAAAATATTTTTTGAACAAATGTGTAACACATCATGTTCATGCGAATATGTTAAACCATGAACAAAATAATGGAGGCTTACCATGAGTGATTTATCAGCAACACAGTGTGCCTGTGGCGGTTGTGGCTGTGGCGGCAGAAATGGACTTTCTTGCGGAGGTTCATGTGGATGCAACAGTTGCACTCTGATCATCATCCTTCTCCTCTGCTGCGGTGGCTGCGGCGGCGATGGTTTCGGTTTTAACAGCGGTTGTGGCAATGACAATAGCTGCATCTGGATCATCCTTCTCTTATTCTGCTGCGGTGGCTGTGGCAATAACAACGGATGTGGCTGCGGTGGCTGCGGCGGCAATGATTGCGGCTGCTGCTAACAGCGGATTCACCATTATCCATAAACGGGATATCGGGCAGAAAGGCTGTCCGGTATCCACAGAAAGTGGCCAGCAGAAGCAATTCTGCTGGTATTTTTTTTACTAAAAATCAATAGAATATAGTATAGCTGTCTTACCAAGTGATCACTGCATGAAACGGAGCTTCATATGTTTAATGGCAACTTCCATCATCCACTGGACAACTTAATAAAAGATGACCGCCTGTTCATGATGGAGGCCATTCTCCCATTTGTGGATGACCGTATGAAAGCTCCTCTGGCAATGTACATAAAGATCATGGAACTTCAGACCATATTGAATGCTCTGCGCGATACAAATTATGTAAACTCCTGTGGACTCCACAAAGATATAAACAATCAGGATGATATACTGTCATCCCTTGCTGGGTGTGGATTTCCCGATATCAGGGACCAGTTTGCCAGCATGAAAAAAGCCATGGATATGATGAAGACCATGGAAGCCATGAACACACAGCAATCCACGGATTCTCTGTACCGGCACTATCAAAGCAGAACTGCCTCTGAAACCGAGGGCGAAGAAAACTACGACAACACTGAATCCCAGTCATCCCAGGATATATACAGCTCCGTCAAAGACCTGTTTGAAAAATATGATATGGAGGGATATTAAACATGAATCTTCAAAATGACCCAAGACTAAAAAACATGCATCCGCTAAAAAGGGAAATTCTTCTCAGATTATCCAACTCCCAGTCCACCATGACTCCGGAGCAGATGCTCCCCCAGCTAATGGAGATCAACAAAGAACTGCAAAAAAGGGATCTCTCCTTCAGCAGATCCGAGTCCGAGATCGTTCTGGATGTTCTGAGCGAAGGCATGTCTCCACAGGAAAAACAAAAGATAAATATGATAAAGTCCATGCTGTAAAAAATGCATTTCACTGAATGTAACACAATTTCATTTTTGTAGCTATCAGCTACAGTTTCACATTTTTGTACCTGATAGTTTCTGGCTGGCAATACCGTTATTGGCAGATACTATTTGCATAAAATGTAGCTGATAGATATTGTTTCAGCAAGATGGAGGTTATTGTGATAGATATCTTTGACTTGGGATTGCGGATAAGAAATGTGAGAAAGGCTCATAATCTTACTCAGGAACAGCTTGCCGAGAAAATAAAAGTGTCTCCTCATTATGTGTATGAGCTGGAACATGGATACAAAAGTATGAGTATATATACTCTTGCCAATATCGCAACTGTTCTTGATGCGCCACTGGATTTTCTGGTGTTCGGAAAGGAACCGGCCACCACCCCCGAGAACAAGGATTATATCACTCATGACGATCTTGACAGGCTGGTGGAATCGATACCGCTGTACAAACGTGACAGTGCATACAGCGCACTCAAGAATCTGCTGCCTTATCTGAAATAAATGATAATCCGATATATATTTAACATCAAGAAAGCCACATGGATTTTTCTCCATGTGGCTTTCTCATGTTTATAGTTTTTTTATTTCATAACAATATTCACAATACGTCCAGGAACATAGATCTCCTTGATAACGTTACCTGTGAGCTTGTCGGCGATCACTTCCTTAGCCTTTGCGATAACCTCATCCTTTGGATCCTCCTTGCCGATCGCAAGTGTTGCCTTAGTCTTACCGTTGATCTGTACAGCGATCTCTACTGTTGACTCTACTGTCTTTGCCTCATCGAACTCTGGCCATGTCTGCTGATATACATATCCGCCATAGTTCTTTACTGACCACAGCTCCTCTGTGATATGAGGTGCAACAGGGTTTAACAGGATGAGCAGTGTCTTAAACTCATCTGCTGTAACGCTTCCCTTCTTGTAGAAGTCGTTGAGAAGTGCCATCATGGCTGCGATAGCTGTGTTGTACTTCAGGTTCTCGAAGTCATTTGAAACCTTCTTGATAACCTGGTGCATCTTGGTCTCCATATCCTTGGAGTAGCCCTTCTCGTCTGTCACACTGTCCTGAAGCTTCCATACTCTGTCGAGGAATCTTCTACATCCCTTGACACCATCCTCTGACCATGAAGCTGCAAGGTCAAATGCTCCGATGAACATCTCGTAGGTACGAAGTGTATCTGCGCCATATACATCTACGATGTCGTCAGGATTTACAACGTTGCCTCTTGACTTACTCATCTTCTCACCGTTCTCACCGAGGATCATACCATGTGATGTTCTCTTCTGGTATGGCTCTGGTGTAGGAACTACGCCCTGATCGTACAGGAACTTGTGCCAGAATCTTGAATACAGAAGGTGAAGTGTTGTATGCTCCATTCCTCCGTTGTACCAGTCAACAGGAAGCCAGTACTTGAGTGCCTCCTTGCTTGCAAGAGCCTCTGTGTTGTGAGGATCTGTATATCTGAGGAAATACCATGATGATCCAGCCCACTGTGGCATAGTATCCGTCTCTCTCTTTGCCGGACCGCCACAGCATGGACATGTGGTGTTTACCCAGTCTGTCATAGCTGCAAGTGGTGACTCACCATTGTCTGTCGGCATGTAACTGTCAACCTCCGGAAGGAGAAGTGGAAGCTGGCTCTCGTCGATTGGAACATAACCACACTTATCGCAGTGAACGATAGGAATTGGCTCGCCCCAGTATCTCTGACGTGAGAATACCCAGTCACGGAGCTTGTAGTTGGTCTTTGCCTGACCGATACCCTTCTCCTCAAGGAACTTGATCATCTTCTCCTTTGCATCCTTTACCTCAAGGCCGTTGAGGAAATCTGAGTTGATGAGCACTCCTGTTGCCACGTCTGTAAATGCAGTCTCATTTATATCTACTTCCTCGCCATCCTTTGCAACAACCTGGATGAGTGGAAGTCCGAACTTCTTTGCAAATTCCCAGTCTCTGTCATCATGTGCAGGAACCGCCATGATAGCACCTGTTCCGTAGCTCATGAGTACATAGTCTGATACGTATATAGGGATCTCCTTGCCATTTACAGGGTTGATGGCTGTGAGTCCGTCTATGCATACACCAGTCTTATCCTTTGCAAGCTCTGAACGCTCAAAGTCGCTCTTCTTCGCTGCCTGCTCACGGTATGCCTCGATGTCTGACCAGTTGCCGATCTCGTCCTTGTACTTGTCAAGGATTGGATGCTCTGGTGAAACAACCATGTATGTTACTCCGAATAATGTATCGCATCTTGTTGTATATATGCGGAGCTTGTCCTCTTTGCCCTTTACTGAGAAATCTACCTCAGCTCCTGTTGATCGTCCGATCCAGTTCTTCTGTGAAACCTTTACACGCTCGATGTAATCCACGCCGTCAAGTCCTTCAATGAGCTTGTCTGCGTAATCTGTAATCTTGAGCATCCACTCAGACTTAACCTTGCGGACAACCTCACTGCCACAACGCTCACATACGCCGTTGACAACTTCCTCATTTGCAAGGCCAACCTTACATGATGTACACCAGTTGATAGGCATCTCCTTCTTGTATGCGAGACCTGCCTTGAAAAGCTTAAGGAATATCCACTGTGTCCACTTGTAGTACTCAGGATCTGTCGTGTTGATCTCTCTGTCCCAGTCAAATGAATATCCAAGTGAGTGGAGCTGCTTTTTGAATCTTGCAACATTTGTCTTGGTTACTTCCTTTGGATGGATCTTGTTCTTGATCGCATAGTTCTCTGTAGGGAGACCAAATGCATCCCAGCCCATTGGATACAGAACGTTGTAGCCCTGCATTCTTCTCTTTCTTGCTACTATATCAAGCGCTGTGTATGGTCTTGGATGACCTACGTGAAGTCCCTGTCCTGATGGGTATGGGAATTCAACTAACGCATAATACTTTGGTTTTGAATAATCATCTGTAGCAGCAAATGCCTTGTTGTCATCCCAGACCTTCTGCCACTTTCCTTCAACGACTTTGTGGTTGTATGTCTCAGCCATTTTTGAAAATGCCTCCTTGAAATTTATCTTTTCAGGCTTTATAACGCTTTTTCGCCCGATTCCTCTCTAATCTTAACTATATTAGCATATATGCCGTGTTTTTCAAACTGTTTTTTGGTATAAGCAGCCCGGCTTATTCAAACACTTTCTTGATACTGTCATAATGAAGGAAGATTCCCTGCTCTGCATATTCCTTTATCTCATCCAGAGTTGCCAGCTTAAAACCATCAGTCTCCGCCTCCTGAGGCCTGATATCTATTTCCGAAAAATCTCCAGTAAACTTATAGACATCCACAAAGTAGTTGTCCTTCTCATCCGGGTTATCTCTCCTATATGTAAACTGCAAGCCTCCATCGAAATCACTTACGTCTATGCCTGTCTCCTCTATTACCTCTCGTCTGACAGCCTCTATGGATGACTCTCCTGCCTGCACTCCGCCGCCGGATACCTCCCACCAGCCTGCTGCCCACGCCTTTGTCATGACACGCTTGGTTATCAGATACTTTCCCTCTCTGTTCTGGAGCACACCGAGCACTGTGAGGTGATAATCCCCCGGTTTCATATTCCAGTCATTTCTCTTCATCGTGCGCCCTGTAGGCTGCTTGTTTACATCGTAAATATCCCAGTATTCCATCTCTGCTTGTCCTCTTTCTGATTTTTATATTTGTTCTGCCCAGTAACATAATAAATGCTATTTTAAGTTTCTTCAACAATCATTCGAATTTTATGCATAATTATTTATTGCAGTTTACTATAAAACTTAAGCTGTGGTACAATTCAAACTGTTATCAAGAGATTTGACCAGCGCAGGCTGAAGGAGGAAGCATGAACGCTTATGAGGTATTCGCCAGTGTCTATGATGAACTGATGGACAACATTCCATATGATGACTGGTGCACATATATAATAGAAGTTTTGAGAAAATACGGAGTGAACGAAGGGCTCATATGTGAGCTTGGATGTGGCACCGGAGAGATAACGGAAAGGCTTGCGGATGCCGGATACGACATGATCGGTATCGACAATTCATATGAGATGCTTGAGGTGGCAAATGAAAAAAAACTTGATACAGGTCACGAATCCATCTTGTATCTCATGCAGGACATGAGGAATTTGAGCTCTTCGGCACGGTGAATGCCATCGTATGTGTGTGTGACAGCATCAACTATCTCACTGAGCTTTCAGATATCACACATGTATTCAGGCTGGCAAATAACTATCTCGAATCAAAGGGCATATTTATCTGCGACTTCAAGACCCGCCATTATTTCAAGGATGTGGTTGCCGACAGCACCATAGCCGAGGACAGGGACGACGTGAGCTTTATCTGGGATAACTACTACGATACGGAAACCGATATAAATGAGCTGGCTCTCAGCCTGTTTCTCCCAGAATACCCAGAATCAGGCATTGAACCGGATGATGAGTGTCCTCTATACAGGAAGTATCAGGAATTCCATTATCAGCGAGGCCTGACCCTTGATGACATGAGGACATGCGTTGCTGACTCAGGCATGGAGCTCGTTGCCATGTACGATGCATTTACATGGCTGCCAGCCACAGATTCCAGTGAAAGGGTATACGTGGTTGCAAGGGAGACACACCAGGATAACAAACACTATGAATAGGCTTGTCTTATCATCATTCATAATATAAAATGGTGAAGATTGTCCAATATATCATTAATTATAATGCGATTATATATAGAGATAACCGGACAGATTTCAAAATGTAACAAAACTAATCAACATAGAATAGCGAGGTATACAACATGAGCGATCATATAATAAGAGGTATGGCGGCGAACAATCAGGTAAGATTCTTCGCCGGAACAACAAGAGATATCGTGGAGACTGCAAGATCTATCCACAACACAAGCCCTGTGGCTACAGCCGCACTTGGAAGACTGCTCACAGCAGGAGCACTTATGGGAGCACAGTGCAAGAACGAGTCCGACGTACTCACACTTCAGATCCAGTGCAACGGACCGATCGGAGGACTTACCGTAACTGCAGACGCACATTCAAGAGTCAAGGGATATGTCAACAATCCAAACGTTATCCTTCACGCAAATGACAAGGGTAAGCTGGATGTTGCCAAGGCACTTGATCTCGGCGTGCTTTCAGTTATCAAGGATATCGGTCTCAAGGAGCCTTATGTCGGTCAGACACAGCTCGTGTCCGGTGAGATTGCCGAAGATCTTACTTATTACTTTGCGACATCTGAGCAGATTCCTACATCTGTTGCCCTTGGTGTTCTCATGGAGAAGGACAACACCGTCAAACAGGCAGGCGGCTTCATCATACAGCTTATGCCATTTGCATCGGATGAGCTCATAGACGTTCTTGAGAAGAGACTTAACGAGTTTTCTTCTATCACCAGTCTCCTCGATGCGGGCAAGACTCCTCTTGACATCATCAAGGATGTATTTGAAGGATATGACGTTGTAGTGACCGATGAGTTGCCTACCGAGTGGCACTGCAACTGCAGCAAGGAGAGATACTACAATGCGGTACTCAGCCTTGGCAAAAAAGAGATCGCAAGCCTTCTCGAGGAGGGCGAGCCTATAGAGGTCAACTGCCAGTTCTGCAACTCTCATTACAAGTTCTCACCTGACGAACTCAAAGAGATGCTGCTCAAAGCGGCTGCAAAATAATCATTTTTCCGCCATTTGCCCTCATTTTTACAACATTTTTGTACATTATAATTATTGCATTGGTTTTTTCACTATGCTAGAATGTTAACCGTTGTAAAGTAGACTAAATTTGAAAGAAAGAGTGAAAATTATGAAGATAACAAGAGATGATATCAGAAATGTGGCTATCATCGCCCACGTTGACCACGGTAAAACAACACTTGTAGACGAGCTCTTAAAGCAGAGCGGTGTGTTCCGTGACAATCAGGAGGTCGCTGAGCGTGTCATGGATTCCAACGATATCGAGCGTGAAAGAGGAATCACTATCCTCTCCAAGAATACTGCCGTAACATATGGAAGCACCAAGATCAACATCATTGATACTCCGGGTCATGCAGACTTCGGCGGTGAGGTTGAGCGAGTTCTTAAGATGGTAAACGGAGTAATCCTCGTTGTTGATGCATTTGAGGGTCCTATGCCACAGACCAAGTTCGTTCTGAAGAAGGCTCTTGAGCTTAATCTTGCAGTTATCGTATGTGTAAATAAATGTGATCGTCCTGAGGCACGTCCTGACGAGGTAGTTGACGAAGTTCTTGAGCTCCTCATCGAGCTCGATGCAAATGAGGATCAGCTTGACTGCCCATTTGTATTTGCTTCTGCCAAGTCCGGTTATGCAACACTTGACTCATCCAAGCCAGGCACAGACATGAAGCCTCTGTTCGACACTATAATTGATTACATTCCTGCTCCTACAGGCGATCCTGAGGCAGGTGTACAGATGCTTGTCAGCACAATCGACTACAACGAGTACGTTGGACGTATCGGTGTCGGCAAGGTCGACAATGGTGTCCTCAGGTAAATGAGGATCTTGTCATAGTAAATGAGCATGACCCGGACAAGCTCGAGAGGGTTCGTATCGGAAAGCTTTTCGAGTATGAGGGTCTTAACAAGATAGAGGTTAAGGAAGCACAGATAGGTTCTATCGTTGCTGTTTCAGGCATCGCAGATGTACAGATAGGTGATACTCTCTGCTCCCCTGAGAATCCTGACCCAATTCCTTTCCAGAAGATTTCTGAGCCAACCATCGCCATGACATTCATGGTAAATGACTCTCCTCTCGCAGGCAAGGAAGGTAAGTTCGTAACATCAAGACATCTCCGTGAGAGACTTTTCAGAGAGCTGAACACAGATGTCAGCCTCCGAGTTGAGGAGACTGACACAACTGAGGCTTTCAAGGTTTCAGGCCGTGGTGAGCTTCACCTGTCAGTCCTCATCGAGAACATGAGACGTGAAGGTTATGAATTTGCAGTAAGTAAGGCTGAGGTTATCTACAAGGAAGATGAGCTCGGACATAAGCTTGAGCCATTTGAGATCGCTTATATAGATGTTCCTGACGAATTTGCAGGTACTATCATCAACATGCTGAACCAGAGAAAGGGTGAGCTTCAGGGAATGGCTCCTACAGGAAATGGAACCACAAGACTTGAGTTCTCTGTTCCATCCCGTGGACTTATCGGATTCCGTGGTGACTTCATGACAGCTACTAAGGGTACAGGTATCATCAACACAACATTTGACGAGTATCTTCCATACAAGGGTGACATGAGCTACCGTTCAAAGGGATCACTCATCGCATTCGAGTCAGGTACTTCGATCACATATGGTCTTTTCAACGCACAGGAGCGTGGAACACTGTTCATCGGACCTGGTGAGCAGGTTTACGCCGGTATGGTTGTAGGTGAGAATCCTCGTGCTGAGGACATGGAGGTCAATGTCTGCAAGAAGAAGCAGCTTACCAACACACGTTCTTCAGGATCAGATGATGCTCTCAAGCTTTCACCTCCAAAGGTGATGAGTCTTGAGCAGGCTCTTGACTTCATCGACACTGATGAGCTTCTGGAGATCACACCAAAGTCATTCAGAATCCGTAAGAAGATTCTTGACCATACTCTCCGTTACAGAGCCAACAGGAAATAAGGACGGACGAAAAGTCCTTTGAGATAGTGAAGCCCGTACACTGTAAGGATGTGGATCCATCACGGGATATACAACAAAAGCAGAGACAGTTCACACATTCTTTGTGTTTTGTGTGAGTTGTCTCTGCTTTTTTTGTGCGTAAAACTGTATCTTTTTTGCTTGTTTTCCTCTGAATGATACAACTTTTCTGTTTTTTGTATCTTTCTGGCTTTTTCTTTATGTTTGCGATAATTTTGTGACCTTTTACCTCCTTGTCACGGCGTCTATTGGTCTTAGTTTTGAGGCCCATCTTGCTGGGAAATAGCCTGCTGCCACTCCGAGGATCACGGAGCCGAGGACTCCGGCCAGTGCAAGCCACCATGGGATCATGGCTATCTGGGTTCCTTTTGCAAGGTTGAACATGGAGACGGCGGCTTTATTCACCACTATTCTCACTCCGTAGGAGGATAATACTCCGAGGACGCCTCCGACAAGTCCTATCACTGCGGCCTCCATGAGGAACAGAAGTCTGAGCTCGTCTATGTCGCAGCCGAGGACCTTCAATATACCGATCTCGTTTACCCGGTCGAATACAGAGGTCGTCATGGTGTTGCTTATTCCTATGACAGCCACAATAAGTGCTATCATTCCGATTCCGCCGAGAAGAAGCTGTATCATCTTGAGGTACTTCTGTATCGTGTCCAGATATTCCTTGGAATTCTCTGTCTGATACCCCATGTCCTGAAGCTTTTTTACCATCGCATCGACGTTATTTATATCATCTACGATCACCACCGCTGATGTGTAGACAAATTCACGGTAGCTGTTGCCATTGCCATCCACCGGCTGACCGTAAAGCTTGCCATCGGCGCTGACCTTTCTGAGCAGGCTTTTCAGTGAATCCATATCACAGTATATCGTCTGAGACTTCTCGCTGTAGCTGTCAGAGATGTCCAGCGATTCGTCAGACTCTTCATCCTGAACTGCACTGTCATAAGAAGTGTCAGCAGAAGCATTGTCAGAGCTGTTATCCGTATCTCCATCAGATAAAACCCCGGCGAGTTTCAGTTTGAATATCCTGTCACTTTCACCGCTCCATCCGACGGTCGTGTCAAATCTCTTTCCGACAAGGGATTCAATACTCTTCTTCTCTCTCTTCTCGTAACTGTCAAATGTCTTTTGATTGAAGAACATTTTGCCCACACTGCCGCCCGAGATCAGTTCAGGTGTCCCATGTGAAGAATTGCTGTTTTCCCCATAGGCCAGACTCCAGCCATCAAGCTCATTTCCCGGCACACCCACAAGATTGCCAAAGTATTCATACTCCCCATACTTCATACTCACAGGCACCTCATACAGAGGATAACAACCATCCACATTTGCAAGATCTGTCAATGTAGATATCGTTCTGTCCGTTATCATTCGATCCTTATGCTTACTTCCGGTCTCACTGTATATCGTTATCTGGTTGACACTTCCACTTGCAACCGCAGAATCTATCATCTCGTTCTTGACTCCGATTCCCACAGCCAGAAGTGCTACAACCGATATAACACCTATCATCACGCCGAGAACGGTGAGAAATGTTCTGATCTTTCTTCTCTTCATATTCATAAGACACAAATGCCATATCCACCCCATACAATCTATCTCCTTATAAACTCTCTCCCCGTGACCGGAATCTAAAATTCATCAAGAATCTCCTTTTTTCTCCTGTGCTTTTTTATCGCACATATACAGAACAGAGCTATCACTATAACCACAGCAATTACACCATATAACACCTTTTTATCACTGCTTTTTGTGCTGTCCTTTATCTTCTCTACATTGTCATACACCGGAGATTCCACAGTCGCCTTGAAATTCCCCTCAATCGTCGTCTCATTCCCCTCTTTGTCCTCATATGTAACTATCACCTTTGACATATCACCGCTCGCAGCAGTCGTCGCCACGGCATTCGTGAGGATATCTATGCTTCCGCTCTTTCCAGACTCTATATTGCCTATATACGTCTCAATCTCCTCCACACTTCCCAACAAGCAATTTTCAACCGACGCACCGCAGGACGGGAGGGCGAAAATACGGAAAAGGGTACTCTTTTCCTATGCTTGCTAAGAAAGTTTTTTCCTCACTTATCACTACAACGGAACTCCCAGTATGCCAAAAAGCGCAAAAGAAAAACGCCGCAATTCTGCGACGCTTCATTCACTTTATGCAGACAAAAACGAGGGAACTTTATTCCCCCGTCCTGTCATTGTTGGCTTCCTCTATGCCTTTTGCAGTAGCAGACATGATTTTTAATCTGTTTCGCTCATTGTGTCAAGCATGGTATCGAGCTGACGGCGGCGTGTGGACTTCTCTTGTTCCCGTTCCGGGAAAAAGAACTGGTCTACTGATACGTCAAGCAGGGTTACAAGCTTATATAAAATCTGTAAACTTGGGTGCTGCCCGCTGTTTTCAATGGACGCGATATACCGGGGCGCAATGTTCAGTGTGTCGGCTAACTGATTGCGTGATATTCCCTTTGCTTTTCTTGCTGCTTTAATGGCTTGCCTGAAAGCCTTAAAATCATACTTCACTTTATCCTGCTTCATATTTTTCACCCTATTACATTTTACTGTTCCTCTTTTCTTTGAGATATGATTACACATATCATAGTATTGATGGTAATAGAGCATAAAACATGCAGAGTAAGGTTGCTACAACTCATATTGCCATATATAATATCTAATGACATCGAAAATTAAAGAAATTGATTAGAAATAGATTTTTGTTTGATAATCTTAAATCAGATATTCACAATGGAGGCACATTTATGTCGCAGAGTATTTTAATTGTAGACGATGAAAAAGAAATTGTATCAATGCTGTATTGCTATTTCAGCAAACTTGGATATACGGTATATACTGCAACAGCAGGAAATGCTGCATTAAAAGAAGTAGAAAAAAAACCTGACATTATTTTGTTAGACGTTAATATGCCAGATATTGATGGATTTACTGTTTGTGAAAGAATACGGGATTATGTTTCATGCCCTATAATTTTTTTAACAGCACGCATTGAAGATAGTGATAAAATAAAAGGATTTTCTATTGGCGCAGACGACTATGTAATAAAACCATTTTCTGTTGATGAATTAGAAGCTCGCATTGCAGCACATCTTCGCAGAGAAAAAAGACACAATACATCTTCAAAGGTGCAATTTGATGAAGATATGGTTATAGATTATTCCTCACGTATTGTGTTTTATCATAATAAGGATATGGCTTTTACCAAAAAGGAATTTGATATAATATCTTTCCTTTCACAAAACAAAGGAATTGTTTTTGACCGGGAAACTATTTATGAAAAAGTTTGGGGATTAGACGGCATTGGTGATAATACAGTTGTTACAGAACATATCAGACGTATTAGGGCAAAATTTTTATCTTTAGGCGATAGACCTTACATTGAAACTGTTTGGGGGTGCGGATATAAATGGAAAAATTAAAGAGAAGCAGATGGTTCAATCGGTTAAATAGCATGAGTATTAGGATGTCCTTTGTTCTTTATGCTTTGTTTTCATTGTTGATTGGAATAATTATTTGTATACTTTTAATTTCAATGGTTGACAAATACAGAATAAATTTGAACTATAAGTATGAAAATATGTCAACAAGGTATGATATACCGGAAAATGGTTCATTTACCGCCGCTTATAGTAATGACCAAACAAAATACACAATATTTGATACGAAAGGAAACGAGATATGCAAGTTCAATGTTGATTATCAAAAAGAACGCCC
>NC_021018.1:1237583-1238187 GCF_000210595.1 Coprococcus sp. ART55/1
CACATGACTTACGCACTCCTTTGACTTTACTAAAGGGTCATGCTACTATGCTGCTTTCCTTTATTCCCAAAGGCTTAGTATCACAAGAAGAAATATTAGATGAAATATCAGTGATGTCAAAAAATGTTTCACGTCTTGAAAAATATGTAAATGCTATGACGAACTTATATAGGTTAGAGGATATTGATATTCCACGGCAACAGATTACATTTCATGCACTTATTGAAATTTTAATAACACAGCAGAAGCACTTTGTTATGACAAACATTTTTTCAATTACTACAAGCGGTGATAATATAACCTTGTTTATCAATTTAAATACAGTCATGCAGATTTATGAAAATTTACTCTCTAATAGTATTAGATACGCAAAAAGTGATATTGCTATTAGCGCAGTAATAGAGAATAATAATTTAGTTATATCTGTTTCAGATGATGGTTGCGGGTTTAAAAATATTGATATTGAAAAAGCGACATTACCATTTTATAAATCATCGAAAGATATATCTACTGAACATTTTGGATTAGGGCTGAATATTAGCAAGATTTTAAGTGAAAGACATGGCGGAAATATCCAAATTGCTAATAATGAAGCAGGGGGAGC
>NC_021018.1:1238530-1244850 GCF_000210595.1 Coprococcus sp. ART55/1
CCATTTCACTATTCCCCTCTATCTCATTCTCTTTCTCTGCAACCTTCGTCTCATCCTGTTCTTCCGCTGCAGCATCCTCAGGACTTCTCTCAAACCTCGCATATCCGCTGTCATATTTCAGATAAATGACATTCTTCTCAGTTGTGCTGATATATATTTCCTGTCCAGCTTCAAGATCCACGCCTGCTGCCGCAAAATTCTCTGCAGGATAGTCTTTGCTGTCGACCTTTTTTATCGTTCCCGCGATCTCGTATCCTTCCGGCAATTTCTCATCTCTTCCGGTTGCATTGTAATAATAGATATACCCATCATACATAACCTGTGGCTGCTCTATCATTCCGCTTTCCACACCGGTCGAGGTCTCCACGCCATTGTTCCTGAAACATTTCCCTCAGAACTACCGCAGGCAGTACATGCCATAATCGAAAGCGCCGCAGCACATATAAATATTTCTTTTCGTATCCCCATACAATTTTCCCCTTTTTAATACTTATTTATGGATGTTATTGTAAACCAGCTAACTGTATGTCCATATTAACATGGCTTTCCCAGCTCTGCCACATACATATTATTAAAGTTGTCACCATATGCTCACTTCCGTCCATCCATATCCTCATCCCGGACATATCTCGCATTGAACTCCATATTGATCTCACGGAGCTCCTTCTTCCCATCAATATAATCCTGGTACATCTCTGTGATACCGCACATGCATCCATCGCAGTAAGCATCTATATTTCCCAAAGAATCGGCAACTATCTGCTCTCGTTCTTCCCTAGTTGTGTCCTTTATAAGAAAACCTGCCATCGTCAAAAGCCTCCTCTTACAATTCTCATAAAAACAATTAAAACCGTTTTTATACACAAGTACATGTCAAAAAAACAGGCACTTGTAGTTCTTGATACATAAGATATGAAACATATATACAAACGATAATGAAAGTGACTGATCTTCAGCGCTTACTGCTGCTGCGAAGACCGCACCGCTCTTATCGCGGTTTTCGCAGCATGCAAATGTAAGCAAGCTGAAGTGAAGGTAACTGAATGTGTTTGTATATATGTTTTCATATCCATATCTCGAACTACAAGTGCCGTCCGGCCTTTTTACTGTCTGACCTTAATGTGAACCTCACGGAGCTGCTGCTCTGTAACCTCTCCAGGTGCTCCACACATAAGATCCTGTGCATTTCCATTCATTGGGAATGGGATGACCTCTCTGATATTCTCCTCGTTTCTGAGAAGCATGATCATTCTGTCCACACCAGGAGCCATACCTGCATGAGGTGGTGCTCCGAACTGGAATGCATTGTAGAGTGCTCCGAACTTCTCCTTCAGATCATCCTCTGTGTATCCTGCGATCTCAAATGCCTTAACCATGATCTTCATGTCGTGGTTTCTTACAGCGCCTGATGAAAGCTCGATACCGTTGCAGACGATGTCGTACTGGTAAGCCAGGATATCAAGTGGATCCTTCTCATTTAACGCCTCAAGTCCGCCCTGTGGCATTGAGAACGGATTGTGAGTGAAGATGATCTTCTTGCTCTCCTTGTCATACTCGTACATTGGGAAGTCATTTATATAACAGAAACGGAATGCGTTCTTCTCGTTGAGGTCAAGTCTGTTGCCAAGCTCAATTCTGATCTGTCCTGCAAATGACGCTGCAAGCTCCTCCACGTCTGCGATGAAGAAAATAGTATCTCCAGGCTGAAGGCCTGCAAGCTCTGCGATCTCACCCTTCATATCATCAGGAATGAACTTGTCGATAGGTCCCTTGTATGACATATCCTCAAGTATCTCCAGATATCCAAGGCCGCCCATGCCGATGCTCTGTGCAAACTTGAGCATCTTCTCATGCTGTCCCTTTGAGAGCTTCTTGTGTACATTGATGGCACGTACCGTCTTGCCGTGGAATGGCTTGAATGTACATCTCTGGAAGAAATCTGTAAGATCTATTATTCTAAGTGGGTTTCTGAGGTCAGGCTTATCCGTACCGAACTCAAGCATAGCCTGCTTGTAGCTGATGATCGGATATGGAGCCTGTGTAACAACTGCGCCCTCAGGTGCAAACTTCTCAAATGTTGCTGAGAGGACTTCCTCTCCAACCTTGAATACATCCTCCTGTGTTGCAAAGCTCATCTCAAAGTCAAGCTGGTAGACTCACCAGGTGAACGATCTGCTCTCGCATCCTCATCTCTGAAACAAGGAGCAATCTGGAAGTACTTGTCAAATCCTGATACCATGAGGAGCTGCTTGTACTGCTGTGGTGCCTGTGGAAGTGCATAGAACTTGCCCTTGAACTTTCTTGATGGCACGATGTAATCTCTTGCACCCTCAGGTGATGATGCGCAGAGGATAGGTGTCTGGATCTCAAGGAATCCCATCTCAGTCATCTTCTGACGAAGGTAGCTGATGACCTGACTTCTGAATATCATGTTGTCCTTAACCTTCTTGTTTCTGAGATCAAGATATCTGTACTTGAGTCTCACATCCTCACGTGTCTCCTTGGATGTCTGGATCTCAAATGGAATCTGCTTGTATACCTTACCGAGTATCTCTACAGTCTTCGCCTCAAGCTCGATAGTACCTGTAGGGATCTTAGGGTTGTATGTCTCCTCATCTCTGTGTTCAATGATACCCTCAATCGATACACAGTCCTCCTTTGTTATTCCGTCAAGAAGTGATGTGTCTCTCATTACTACCTGGAGCACGCCATACATATCACGAAGATCGATAAATGATACTCCACCATGGTCACGGATATTCTCTACCCATCCGGCAACCTTAAGTGTCTGTCCCACATCGCCCTCAGTGATCTCGTTCATTGTTCTGTTACGATAAATGTTCTCGATTGTCATCTGTTCTCTCCTTTTCTTTACTATTTGCCTGTGGCTTTATGTCCACTTTGGCTTTTTCAGGATTACGCACTGGCTGTTATTTCTCTTGCAAATAGAAAAAGCTTATGTTCATCCTGAATCAGATGCACATATATATATATGCAAATATTCAGGACGAACATAAGCTCTCTCAAACTACCTGTCGGTTACTTGTCTGCTTTAATGTCCGCGGTACCACCTGATTTACCGTTACACGATCTTCGTATATTCAAAGCATCGCGTCCCAGTCCCTCTCAGTCACCTTGCTCATGACCTCTCTGCGTATCGTGCAGCTACGGCTCCCCTACTCGACATAAAACACGTATCCCGCTATGGGCTATATCTTTCAGCTTGCGGCTGGTAAAGTGTTATTCACATATATTCACTCCGCCGGACTCCCACCACCACCGGCTCTCTGTGGGCGATAATCTATGCTACTTCTCTTCGTCATTGCCTTATATATGGCGTCAGCACATATCTGACGCCACATTATTATATTCTAGTGATTCAAGTTCTGTCAACTATATTTATGTATATTTCCACCATCATCCCACAATCTCTGCACCAAACGGCATGAGCGACAGTTTGGCGATCTTAAAGAACTGAAGCCCAAATGGAATTCCGACTATCGTTATGCAAAGCAGCAGCCCCAGGCAGGCATTCTCTACCGCCATAGGTATTCCGCAGCAGAGCAGCCATATGATATTCGCGATCAGCGAGCCAGCCCCGCCTCCATACACTATCTCTTTTCCAAATGGAAAGAATGCAAGTCCTGCAAACTTAAAGCACTGCATCCCAATCGGAATCCCTATTATCGTTATACAGCACAGCACCCCGCTTGCCACCCACGAAAGTCCGCTCAATATTCCGCCACATAAAAACCATATACAATTTCCAAGACATCCCATGATATCATCTCCTAATCATCAAAACACAACTAACATATAGTAATCCAAGCATATACTCATACAATACACCCCATCATACTAAATTCATTTCATCTGCACAGTGCAGCCAGCATCCTGACTGCCGCCTCATACTCACCATTATCTCTAGTCTTCCGGATCTTCTTAAGAGCCCTCTCAGCTCCCTCCACATCACAAAACAGCCTCGACCAGTAAGCCCACAGCTCCTTCATCTTGAACATCGTGTTGCCCCTGCCCACATCCGACTCACAGTAATTCCTGTAAAGTTCATCGTGGAATATGAAGAATCTGTTCCAGTCATATGTACTGTCGCCACACTCTTCGTTTATCCGCTCCGCCAGACAAGGATCAGCTATTATCCCCCTGCCTATCATAACCTTACTTATATCAGGAAAATCGCCCGTGAACCTGTCATAATCCGCCACACTGTTTATATCTCCGTTGTAGCACACTGTGTCTGGTCTTCCATATGAAGCCACACCTTCGGCAAACACTTCCATGTTTGGCGTATTCTTGTAGAAATCCGTCTGTATTCTCGGATGTATGATCAGCTCACTTATCGGATACTTCTTATATATTTCTATGATATCCTCAAACTCCACAGAACTGTCTCTTCCTATTCTGGTCTTTATAGACACATCCATCACGTCGGCGGCAAATACTTCATATAAGAAGTTGTCAAGCCTCTCCGTATCGTATATCAAACCCGAGCCTTTATACTTCGTGACAACAGTTTTTGACGGACAGCCGAGATTGATATTCACCTCGTTATATCCAAGCTCCTTCAGGAACTTTGCGGCCGTCACAAATCCCTCGCCGCTGTTGGTCAGAAGCTGCGGCACCACATTTATCCCCTGATTGTTTTCCGGCAGCACATCCCTTAGTTCCCTGTTTCTGAGAGGACGTCCTTTCGCCGGGGCAATGAACGGCATAAAGTATTTGTCAACGCCGCCGAAATATTTGTGATGTGCATTTCTGTATATGTATCCTGTTATCCCCTCCATCGGGGCAAGATATATCAAATCATCCCTGTTGTTCATCCATCATTCTCCCATTAAATCCGTAAACCCGGTATAAATATCCTGCAATGACATTCCTTATGACAAAAATATAGAGGCCTTCATCACTCACATGACAAATGCCTCTACATTATAAACTATATTGTTCTATTTGAACAGATTTGTAACAAACTGTACAAAGTCAATTCCAAATGACTGGAGAAGCAGCAATGCAAGCAGTATTGGTGCCACAAACTTTACCATGACAATATAGAGCTTCTTTCTTCCAAACTTCTCGCCATTTCTTGTAACCTCGTCTATAACCGTCTTAGGCTTCACTACCCAGCCGATAAGTATACATGACAGGATAGCCACAAGCGGCATGAAGATGTTGTTACTCAGGTAATCCATCACATCGAGGATCTGGGCTGTAGCTCCATTTGGAAGCTTGAGCTCAAAGTACCATATGTTGTAACCGAAACATACGACCAACATTCCGACAACCGCATATACAGTTGTTATGACCGCACTCTTCTTTCTCGTGAGATGGAACTTATCCATAAGTCCTGACACTATCGCTTCCATGACCGATACTGAGGATGTGATCGCCGCAAATGTAACCATGATGAAGAACAGGGCTCCGATGACTGTTCCGACCTTACCCATGGCATTGAATACCTTTGGCAGAGATATGAACATAAGTCCAGGGCCCGCTGACATGCCTTCCGTTCCAGAGAACACATACACCGCAGGGACTATCATCAGACCAGCAAGGAAAGCCACTGCTGTGTCAAATATCTCTATCTGATTGATCGACTTCATAAGGTTAACATCCTTCTTAACATATGAGCCATACGCAACCATGATACCCATAGCGACACTTATCGAGAAGAAGAGCTGTCCCATGGCATCCATTACAACCATGAATATATCCCTGAATGTCATTCCCTTAAAATCAGGAATCAAATATACCTTCAGTCCATCAATTCCTGTTCTGATCGTACCATCATCACCGGTATGCTTGATCGTCAGTGAATAGATTGAAATTCCAATTATAAGAAGTACCAATATCGGCATGAGCACCTTGCTAAACTTCTCTATTCCCTTTTCAACACCACAGAATACGACAACGCCTGTGGCCGTAAGGAATATAAGTGCAAATACTATAGGCGCAGTCTGGGCTGTTATAAAACCGGTGAAATAACCGTCACCAGTGGCAGCCTCTGTCTGACCTGTAAAATATGCTGTCATATACTTCAGGACCCATCCTCCGATAGTACAGTAATATGGAAGGATTATGACCGGTACGATCCATGCCAGACCGCCAAGCCATTTCCACTTCTTATGTATAAGACCATAAGCTGTGAGCGGTCCCTGCCGAGTCTTTCTTCCTATTGCAATATCTGTTGTGAGCAGTGTGAATCCAAATGTAAGTGCAAGTATTATATACACAAGTATAAACACGCCTCCGTTGTCCTTTGCCGCAAGATATGGGAACCTCCATATATTTCCAAGTCCTACCGC
>NC_021018.1:1245088-1249876 GCF_000210595.1 Coprococcus sp. ART55/1
TCCAAGTCCTACCGCACTTCCCGCTGCTGCCATAACAAAGCCCAGCGTCCCCGTAAAATTACTTCTTTCCTTCTTATTCATAATCGCCCTTTCTGTTTTTGCTTTTATTTTTTGCTATCCAGTCCCCTGTCTGGACAGTTACTTTTCATTTTTGCCTTCAGTTTTGCCGATGCCGCAAAGTATGCGCGACATCTCGCAGGATAATTTCGGAATGCGCCATATATATTGTATAAATAAAATCCATACGTCAGGAATTTACCGGCAGGTCCTATCTTGTCCTTCAAGGTCTTCGGGTATCTCTTTCCGCCAACCTCGGGATGATTGCCGTCATTTATATAATTTATCAGATCATCCTCCGAATGTATATAATCCGGAAGATATGTACCTGCAAGTCCGACACAGTTCTCCTTATGGGCATCGCTTCCACCAAAAACAGGTATATCATAGTATGACGCAAGCCTTCTGGCCATCTTATTCCTCTTGGCTGATTCACAGCAATTATATCCCTCTATGAAGTCAAAATGCTGTGCATATAGTCTGTGCTCTATCATGCCAAGCCTTCTCGTGCTGCCAAAGCTCATGAACTTCTCGCCAAATGGATGAGCTGGGCCAAGTATACCGCCGCACTCGTGCACAAGCCATATCACCCTGATAAGCGCCATGCCCCTATGTTCAAACAGGTCGTACACCTCCTCAGGTGTATCTGATGGCAGTACGATGAGGAAATGTCCATAGTCAAACGTATCATACTCGATGCCTCTGAGCACAGAGAAATCCTTCACCTTATCTTTCTGCCTTAAGTAGGCTTTGTATCCGGAATATGAATCATGGTCTGTGACCAGCATTCCGTGAAAACCACGCTGCTTTAACAGATCAATATAATCAAGAATCTTTACTTTGGCATCGGGTGATCCCTCAGCCGTATGACAATGCATGTCAAATCTTACTCTGTTCATGTGACCATCTCCTCTGATTATCCATCATGACATACAATCTAATACTCTGCTCCGTTTCCAAGCCATGTTATCTGTGAAAATGGGAAATACACAAATTCTGCTTTGGCAAGTATTTTGTCACGCTTCACATAGGTATTCTCCCAAAGTCTGGCATCCGCTGAGTTTGGTCTGTTGTCTCCCAGCATAAAGTAACAGTCCTCAGGAACCTGATACGGTCCAAACGATCTTACGTCAGTCCTTGCCTCATCACTCAGATAATCCTCCTTGAGCGGAGTATCACTTCCATTTATATATACCTTACCATCTATGATCTCCACGGTCTCACCCGGCAGTCCTATGATTCTCTTGATATATACCTGGGACTCATCGTCCGGCCACTTGAATATGGCTATATCGCCACGCTCAGGATCAGAGAACTTATATGTAAGCCTGCTTCCTATTATATTGTCTCCAAGCTGTATTGTCTCAAGCATGGAACCAGTAGGTACATTACAGTTTAATATCACAAATCGTCCCAGCAGAAATGCCAGTACGGCGGCCACAACTACTATCACTATACAATCAATCACATCCTGCTTATAATCACGTTTTATATCTCTGCGCCTTATCCTCATCTGATGCCAGACGACACCGCCATGCTCAGATTCACTCACGCCCTCATCCACAAAACCAAATTGTTCGTAGAATGGGATCATGTTCTCTTTACATGTGAGGACGACTCCGTCGAGTTTACATTTGACCGTCTCCTGAAGAACCTCATGCATTATCTTCGCCGCATATCCATTGTGCTGATAGTCCGGCAGAGTTGACACGCCGAATATCATAAGCCAGCGACCCTTCTTGTCGTAGAAGTCCTCGCCCGTATACATGGCATCGCTCAAATCCTTCTCATTAGTAGTAATGCCATTTATACCTGCTATTATTCGTCCGTCCTTCTTGAGCACCCAGAAGGTTTCTCTGTGTGCCTTCAGTCTTCGCTCTATAGACTCCCGGCTTGCTGCCTCAGCCTCAGGAAATGTCTCCTGCTCAAGCATCACAAGCTGGTCAAGATCTTTTTTACCTGGATTGTTTACCTTCATAAATATCCAAACACCTCTTTTCTAAGACACCTATTCTCCATTATCTCACATAACAGAACGGTGTCAAGAAAAAAGGATGCATATCTGACAGATATGCATCCTCTTATCTGAAATCATCTATGCAAATTTCTATTACTCTACACTGTAGTTAGGAGCTTCCTTTGTGATATGGATATCATGTGGATGGCTCTCCTTGAGTGAAGCTGCTGAAATCTTGACGAACTCTGCCTTCTCATGAAGCTCTGCAATGTTCTTTGCTCCGCAGTAACCCATACCTGAACGAAGTCCACCGATGAGCTGGAATACTGTATCCTCAAGTGATCCCTTGTATGCCACACGACCCTCAACGCCCTCTGGAACAAGCTTTCTTGCGTTCTCCTGGAAGTATCTGTCCTTAGAACCATTCTCCATGGCTGCTATAGATCCCATACCTCTGTATACCTTGTACTTACGTCCCTGATAAAGCTCGAAATCACCAGGAGCCTCATCTGTACCTGCGAACAGGCTTCCCATCATACATACGTTGGCACCTGCTGCCAGAGCCTTTGTGATATCTCCTGAATACTTGATACCGCCATCTGCGATAACAGGGATTCCGGCATTCATAGCTGCATCATATGCCTGCATGATAGCTGTGATCTGTGGTACACCGATACCTGCAACAACTCTTGTTGTACAGATAGAACCAGGTCCGATACCGATCTTGACTGCATCTACACCCATGTCGATCATAGCCTGTGCGCCTGATCTTGTTGCAACGTTACCGGCAATAACCTGAAGGTCAGGATACTTCTCCTTAACCATCTTGAAGGTTCTCAGAACGTTGGCTGAATGTCCATGTGCTGTATCTATAACTATCGCATCAACCTTTGCTGATACGAGCTCTGCAACTCTGTCGAGGATGTTGGCTGTACATCCTACTGCTGCTGCACAGAGAAGTCTGCCCTGTGCGTCATGTGCTGAATATGGGTACTTGATCTGCTTCTCAATATCCTTGATCGTGATGAGTCCCTTCAGATGGAAATCGTCATCAACGATAGGAAGCTTCTCCTTACGAGCCTTTCCAAGGATCTCTCTAGCCTCGTCAAGTGTGATTCCCTCCTTTGCTGTAACAAGACCCTCAGATGTCATTGACTCCTTGATCTTCTTGGTGTAGTCCTTCTCAAACTTCAGGTCACGGTTGGTTATGATTCCAACAAGCTTGCCATCCTCTGTGATAGGTACACCTGAGATTCTGAACTTGCTCATAAGCTCGTCAGCATCTGCCAGTGTATGCTCTGGAGATAAGTAAAATGGATCTGATATTACACCGTTCTCTGAACGTTTTACCTTGTCAACTTCCTCTGCCTGCTTCTCTATGGACATGTTCTTGTGGATAACTCCGATACCACCCTGACGAGCCATGGCAATAGCCATTCTGTGCTCTGTAACTGTGTCCATACCGGCACTCATAAGAGGAATGTTCAACTTAATCTTCTGTGTCAGCTTTGTTGTAAGGTCAACGTCATTTGGTAATACCTCAGAATAAGCAGGTACCAATAAAACGTCATCAAATGTAATTCCTTCGCCAATAATCTTACCCATTTTCTTCTCTCTCTTTCTGTAAAATATTTAATAAGAGCATTGTGCTCATTATGTACGTCAATTAGCCTTAATAGAGAAAACACATCACCCAACACTTATCGCGTTGGGTGATGTAACTTTTTAAACATGCTAACAAATTATATAGTTCTTGTCAAGGCAGTTCTTCCGTCTCCGTGGTCACATTTGTCTCTGTGTCCTCCGGATCTTCAGGATCTCCCTTATATACATAAGTGTCTTCCACTCCGAAATCTATACTGTCGTCTCCGACCTGCGCCACGGATATCTCCTTGCCCGCCTCAAACGAGTCCTCATATGGAAGAAACAGCGTATCTCTGTCTATATAGATAGTCTCCTTCAAAAAGGCATCATCTATCCACACAAATGTACATTCATTGAAGTTGCTTCCGTGGATATAATATCCATTCATAGGCTGTGGCTCCTCAGCACTCTCACCGTCCCCGGAACCATCATTTGCCGTGAAATCCGCTTCTTCATCAACCGGTGGCACATACACGCCCTTTGTGATCTCCGAGATCCTGATCTTGCTTATGCCGTATTTCATATTCGTCGGCTCATATGGCCATCCATCAGGATACATGTATCTCTGTCCATAAAGCATATCATACTCAATGTTCTCGAGATCATCATCATAGTTTGCATAGCCCGGCTTGTACTTTGACTGGAACTTCTGCACATAGCTCTTCTCAAATCCCAGCATATCAAACACCTTTGTGCTGAGCTGATATGCCTCTATATCCTCATCCTCAACCGGGAAGTTCTTCATATTGCTCCAGACAAAATACTCTGTCTGGTAAAGGTCTCCGTTGGTTATATCGTCCTCTGTGATCTCAAATCCAGGAAGATGGTCTCCATACATAACGAGAACGACCGGCTCATCGTACGCCTTAAGTCTGTCTATAAGCTTGCCAATGAAATCGTCCATCTCGTGGAGCTGGTTACAGTAATATGTCCACTGTGTATCAAGGCTCTCATCGCCTGTTCCGGCAACCTTTATAGGGTAACTGTAATTCTCCTCGTCAAGCTCTGATGGGTATCTTCCATGTCCCTGTACGCTGACGGTGAATATGAAATCCCGTTCAGTGGTGGAGTACAGAGTCTTCATGATCTCACCAGTAAGGACATTGTCCTTCTCCCAGTTCTTCTGAGTA
>NC_021018.1:1250262-1261771 GCF_000210595.1 Coprococcus sp. ART55/1
CTTCTGAGTATGCTCCAGATTGTACATATACTCCATCGGGGTAAATGTATCAAATCCCATGTTTTTATACACCTTGTATCTGTCATAGAATGTACCATCATGATTGTGCATGGCATGTGTTGAATAACCATCAAGCTTCAGCTGTGTCGCCATGCTCTCTATGGTCTGCTTGCCAAGTATGGTCTTATATGGATACTCACCTGCACCGAAATATGCCACGTTAAATCCCGTGAGCACCTCAAATTCCGAGTTGGCTGTACCTGCACCAATCGCCGGCATCGTCAGGAATCCTGATGTACATTCCTCCTTCAGCTTTGTGAAATTCGGAATAGGATTCTCATTGAACGTGAGGCATTTTACATATGACGGATCCATGAATGACTCAAGCTGTACAAATATAACGTTTGGCTTGTCCTTGCCAAGCTTTGAATCCGTTGTGCCAACACTGTCCAAATCGTCCTTTATCTCAAGCATCTTATCCTCGCTGTAATCACTCGGCTGTCCTATACCTACATCGACCACACTGTTTGAGAAACAGTATACAAATCCATAATTGTTGTATGCCGTTGCAAGGTTTGCAAAATTATCTGATATAGTCTGTGCATTGAGCGCGATCTTGGTGAAGAGCATTACACAGAAGAATGTCGCAACTATAAACACAGTCGTTCTCGTTCTATATATATTGCCCGTAACCGTCGGCGATTTTATGAACAGAACTATGATGGCTGCCAGCGCAACGAACAGAAGCGCAGCTATGAGCACGATCTGCCATACATTAAAATATTTGTCTATGATAGTTATCGTATTCCTCGCCATAAGCATATCGATAGCTGAAAATGGCGTTATTCTGAATCCCAGAACTATGCAGTTCGTGATTCCAAGTATCAGCCATGCAAACGATATAACGCAGTATCCGAATATTCTCTTTCTCATGAGCAGCGAAAGTGTCAGCGTAAAGAAAATGATCGAACAGTTATACAGGAATATGAGCGGCTGATTCCACACATACGATATCGCCTTAAACAGCGAATGTCTTCCAAGAGCTTCCAGAACAACGTCCAGAACAATTGCAAGAACCAGACAGATAAAAACTGCTGAATGATGAAAATTCTTAAGTCTCTCTTTCATAATTTAATCATTACCTCGTAAAAATTATACTTTTTCTGATATTCAACGATTGTGATTGATTATATCACTACATGTCATTTATTCAATAGTAAAAATGTTTAAATTTTATTACCAATCGCTTCTGAGGGCAAAAAAAAATCAGGATTGAATCCTGAGTGTGAATTAATATAAAAGAGCGCGAGACGGGAATCGAACCCGCGACCCTCTCCTTGGCAAGGAGATGCTCCACCGCTGAGCCACTCGCGCTTATCTGTTGTGCTACCAACAACAATATGGATAATATCACACCGCCAGCAAACTGTCAACAACTTTTTTAAAATTTTAGCAACATGGAAATTATCCAGAGCGCGAGACGGGAATCGAACCCGCGACCCTCTCCTTGGCAAGGAGATGCTCCACCGCTGAGCCACTCGCGCTTATCTGTTGTGTTTTCAACAACAATATGGATAATACCACATCTTATTCGAATTGCCAACAATTTTTTGAAATTTTTACAATTTTTATTCAAGACTTTATCCTATACCGGTTACTGAGTATCCACACCTCTCTACACAGCTCTTAAGCTCATCATCAGATACTTCTCTTCCGAGCTTAACGACAGCCTGCTTCTTCTTGAGGTCGACTTTTGCGTTCACCTGGCTCAGACTGTTCAATGCATTCTGTACACGATCTGAACAGTTGCTGCAGTGCATTCCCTCTATGTAAATAGTCTTCACGGCGACAACATCCTTTATCTTGTCACCCTTGACCTTGACGGAACCACCGCCGCCACAGCAGCCTCCTTCTCCTTTAAAGTGCTTTGCAGAACTGATAACTGCACCCACTACTATAAGCACCAGTATGCACACTACCAATATTGTTCCACCCATTGTAGATCATCTCCTTCGTTATTAACAACATGAGCCACAGCCACAAGGCTTTACATTGACACCTGTCACCATCTGATTCTCAATATATCCGCCAGCCATAAGTCCTGCACGGATTATCCTGTTCCACTCTTTGGCCGAAAGCTCAATGCTGGATGAATCATCAAGCTCAATGACACAGGCATCCTCTATACCACAGTTGGCACCACAGGCAACCTTATACATGTTTTTACGGTTGATGGCTCCTATATCCTCCAGTGTATTCACCATTCTGTACACTGTAGCCGAGCCTATACGACTGTCCTGCTTGACCGCCTTATAATAAATCTCCTTGCAGGAAGAACACTCTTCCCCGAGTATTATGTCAAGGAGTATCATTCTCTGTCTGGTTATCCTGCATCCCCTTTCCCTGAGTCTGCTGATAACGATCTCTTTCTGCATCTCTGTACGCTGGATACCTGTATCATCTATACTCTTCTTGTCCGTCTCTAATCTTTCGTTAGTCATCATACACGCCTCCTTCTGATTGTTGATAATATTATCATCAAGGTTAGTATGCCCTAACTCAAATTAGTTGTCAATAACATTTTTCAATAAATCATGTTAATTTAATTTTATAAAGTACCATTATCTGTAAATATTATGGCCGCTTTGAACAGATCTCCGTCTATGCTTATAGTAAATCTGGCATTCATCAGAGTACACAGACTGTTCGCTATAGATAATCCCAGTCCGCTTCCCTCCGTATTTCTGGAGCTGTCTCCACGGACAAATCTCTCCATGAGCTCATCACTGGACACATTGAGCGGATCTCTGGATATATTCTTAAACTCCATCCTTACCTCGCCATCTCCGCGGATAACCGATGCGTAGACTCTCGTTCCCGGCATCGCATATTTGCTTATATTTGCAAGGAGATTGTCGAATACTCTCCACAGATGCTGTCCATCTGCCATAACCACCGCAGGTGTATCCGATCCCGTAAATACGACCTTAAGCCCTGCCTTGTCCAGTTTGTCTCCATACTCTCCTATTGCCTGTTCCAGAAGCATATTGGCATCTATCTCCGCCCAGTTTATCTGGATATTTCCCGTCGATGCTTTGGACGCCTCGACCAGATCCTCTATGAGTTTTTTCAGTCTCGCAGACTGTCTTGAGAGAACTTCTATATATTCCTGTCTTGTCTTCTCATCCATATCGCCCTTCTGCAGCAAATCAACATAGTTGATTATGGATGTAAGCGGGGTCTTTATATCGTGGGATACATTTGTTATGAGTTCTGTCTTCAAATGCTCGCTCTTCATTCTGGCCTCAACAGCCTTTGACATGCCGTCTCTTATCTGGTTGAGGTGTTCACCATGTGCGCGGAATACCCAGAACATCTTGCTTGTGTCCGCTTTCCTGTCCAGATTGCCCTCCGCCATCTCCTTTGCGCACTTGTATAACTCTTGTGTCTGTATGAGATATGCCACTATTCCGACTATGCACAGCCATTTTAAAATGATATAAATCACCACCCAAAGAAGGCCTCTCATGCTGCCTGCTGCCAGGATTGCCACAAAAATTATCTCTACTATAGTTATACCTATATAAGCCCATACGCCCTTCTGCGTCAGGGACATATGACTTTTCACATACCTGAAACAAGCTTTCGTCTTTCCTGCTATCCACTTCAGTGCGCGGATTATCAGGCAGTCTGCCCAAAATGTTCCCGCCTTCACCTTCGCAACCATATTGTTAAAGAAAAACAACGCCACAGAATATAGACATGCCACCGGCACCAGAAACGCAATGTACTGTATATTTTCTGATACAAATGTGTAGTTCCTATACTGGTTCACACATATGGATGCAATACCGCTTTCAACGCAGATCCCTACTGCTGCAGCAGCAGAGCATACTGCCATAGCCAGCACAAGCTCAGTCGGAGTTCTCTCAAATCTGCCGAGTGTGATCGTCTCCTTCCCTGTCTTTACACCGGCGTTGACCATTGAAAATATTGACATGACGATGCACAGCAGCAACATGACTGCAAATCCTGCCAGTATCCCCTTGCTCTTCGTCCTCCATATTCCAATGTATTGAACCATTTCCGGATTTGACGCTTTGATGTTGTCTACAGCAGCCGCCACGTCCACATAGCACTTTCCCGTGATATTTATAAATGAATATGCATCATAGCTTAGCACAAGACAACAGCCATTCCCAGATGAACTGCCAATCTCGTCTGCGTCGTCAAAATACAGTTTTTCAACTGAACTCGGGTAATGATCGCCATACATGATATCCTGTGTGGTGATAGACTTGCCATCCGCTGTCAATGCAGAATCTGTATCATCCTCCACAGTATCACTTTCTTCATATTCTTCATTATAAGTGTATTCGTCATAATATGGATCATCATTCCCCATCAGAGCATTGATATACTGCTCGCCCTTTTCCATATCGCTCTGTTTGTCAAACACAATATATCTTTTAACCGGAACTTCTATCGTGCTATCATAATCATTTGTATATATATTGTCGTCCAGCCGGGCTTCATCATTTATCAGCTTTATATTTCCGGTCATTACTTTTATCTTTCCATTATTGATGCTGACATTTGTATCATCACTGCAGGCTGCCGTCAGCATATAGCCGATATCATCTCGTTCAACTATATCCGCATACCGGTATGACGACTTGATCGCAGATGTTGTGTCCGCGTTGGTCAATCTCCGAAAAACATCATCCGCGGTTATAACCATATCTCCGTTATGATCAGCACTCACGAGCTGACTGTATGTTGTAATGCTTTCCAGCTGCGACCTTGTATCCTGGATGTAAGCCTTCACCTTTTCGGTAAGCGCATCATTTGTGTCCTCCACATAATCATTTACAAGCCTCTCATATGGCGCCGCGCCCTGATCACCATCACTGTACACTCCAAGGTAGCTTCCCTGCAGCACTAGACCGCCTGTATACAGCGTTCCATATGCCAACACCGCCACAAGAATATATATTCCAAGTTTGAAGAACACATTTCCTCGTATCTTATATATTGCCTTATCCACTATTTGCCCTCCATTCTGTATCCTCGCCCCCAGATAACCTTTATGTATCTCGGATCCGAAGGATTTATCTCTATCTTTTCTCTTAGATGTCTTATGTGGACTGCAACGGATCCTTCCGCTCCCATAGGATCCTCCTTCCACACCGCCTTATATATCTCCTTTGTGGAAAATACCTTTCCCACATTCTGCATAAGAAGTTTCAGGATGTCATACTCCGTCGGGGTGAGGGGCATAAGTTCACCGTCAAGTGTGACCTGTTTGGATTTGTCGTCAAGTTCTATACCTCCGATAACCAGCTTATCCTTTGGTGTCTCTCCGCCTCCCAGCTGCATGTAACGCCTGAGCTGGGACTTTACCCTTGCCAGAAGTTCCACCGGATTAAATGGTTTTGTCACATAGTCATCTGCGCCGACCTCAAGTCCCAGCACCTTGTCGGTATCCTCACTCTTTGCCGTAAGCATGATAACCGGCACATTGCTGCTCTCTCTTATCTTTGCCATGGCTGTTATACCGTCCATCTGAGGCATCATGACGTCCATGAGTACAAGCTGTATGTCATTAGAATTTACCATATCAACTGCCTCCATACCATTGTAAGCTTTATACACCGAATACCCAGCTGTCTTAAGATATATCTCTATAGCTGATACTATATCTTTTTCATCGTCACATATTAATATATTGTACATTTTTCATATCCTCACCTTTTTCGTATTTATCCTTAGCTTACCACAATCACCTCCTGTTCTCAATTATCGCCATACTGCCATTAAGAAACAACCATTATAAAGTTTAAGATATCTTTAAGACTTGTCATTATTTGTGGTATACTTAGGAGGCGGTCTGTCATTGCAGATGTTATAACGCAAAATATATCACTATATAGAAACGGAGTTTTATTTATGACAAAAAAAGACGTACTTGAGATAAGACACCTGTTTGCTCCAAAGGAATGCTCCATAAGCAAGATCCGCGGATGCTACGTGGACGGAGACTGCAACAAGGTGGCGACCATCAACGAACAGTTTCTCACCATGCCGGAAGAAGAAACATACAAATATTTTGAAATACTGAAAAAGACTTTATCAGGAAGCATTGGCAAGAATCTTGTCACCATGCCATTTCCTACCTCACAGGAGTTTGAAGGCGGCACACAGGAATTCCTGAATAAACTCAGAAAGAGCAAGCTTGAGAACGATGAGCTGATAAATGAGTTCTATGACAAGGTCATCGAGAACTACGATTACACCGGCAACTACCTCATACTGCTCATCCACGATACATATGATGTTCCGGGCAAGACAACCGACGGCATCATGATGGACGATGCATCAGACGAGGTGTATGACTATATCATGTGCTCCATTTGCCACGTCAACCTGTCCAAGGCGGGACTCAGCTACTTCGACGTTGAAAGCACATTCCACAACAGAGTCCGCGACTGGGTGGTCGACATGCCGGACATAGGCTTCCTGTTCCCGGCATTTATCGACAGGAGCACGGATATCCACAACGTTCTGTACTACACCAAAAAACCGGAGGAGCTTCACGACAGCTTCATAAGTAACATCCTTGGCACTTCTCTTCCTATAACTGCGGGAGAACAGAAGGATGTATTTCAGGAGATCGTGGCTGAGACTCTGGGAGATGACTGTAATTACGATATGGTAAGAACCATCCACGACAATCTGAACGAGATGATAGAACAGAGAAAGGACAGTCCGGAACCGCTTACTCTCTCAAAAAACACTATAAAGAACCTGCTGACAGAGAGCGGAGTATCAGACGAGAAGATGGCAGATTTTGACGCCCACTACGAGAAGGTAACCGCTGCGGCAGCACCGCCTGAGCAGCCATCTGAGAACCCGGAGGATGAACCGGCCATAGTTGTACCGCGTGAGAAGTCAACTGTCATGTACGCGACAAATGTTGCAAACACAAAAACATTTGAGGTAAAGACTCCTGATGTGGTCATCAAGGTGAATCCTGAGAGAACTGATCTGGTAGAGACCATGGAGATCGACGGAAGGAAATGCATCGTCATCCAGATATCCGATCAGGTCGAGGTAAACGGAATACCTATCAATAACAAATAACAAAGGCACAAAAAAGGACCACCGGCAGCAACAAAACCGCCGGTGATCCTTTTTTCTATCTGCCCTACTGTTTGAGCATCTTCTTTTTCTTCAATATAATAGCGATAACTATGCTTATCACAAGTATGATACCGCACACTATCTCAAATCCATATGGTACATTCGCAAATGGCATCCACTTCGTGCCCACATTCATTCCATACACACCGGATATAACTGTAGGCACAGCCATGACGATGGTTATGGCCGCCAGAAACTTCATGGCGTTGTTCAGTCTATTGTTGATGATGGTCGTCATGAGCTCTCTCGTACCACTTATGATATCCCTGTATATCTGTGTCATCTCGATAGCCTGCTTGTTCTCCACCAGAACATCGTCCAGCAGTTCCTTATCCTCCGGGTACTGCTTGATCCTGCCGTATCTTGTCAGCTTGTCAAGAACTACTCCATTCGCTCTCAATGATGTGGCGAAGTATACGAGGTTGGACTCCAGCTCGTGAAGATCTATGAGATCCGCATCCTCGGTCTCCTCCTGGATACGCTGCTCAATAAGGGTTCTTCTTCTGTCCATGACTCTCAGATAATACTGGTATGTGGTACAGTTCCTGTAGAGTATCTGGTACATGAACCTCATCCTCTTCTTGGTGCTGAACTCTCTCACCTTGCCCTCCATAAAGGCCTCAAGCACAGGAGTCTCCTCGGCGCATATGGTGATGATGCAGTCTGCAACCAGTATGATACCAAGAGGGATTGTTGTATATGCCTCTCGTTCATTTCTTATCTCTATAGAAGGAATATCCACGATTATCAGTGTGTAGTTGTCCTCCACCTGAACACGTGAGCTCTCCTCGTCATCCAGTGCGGCTCTGACATCCGCCAGATCTATCTCAAACCTCTCGGCTATGCTCTTACTCTCATCTATTGTTGGCTTAGTCATGACTATCCAGGCACCAGGACCATATTCCTGTATTTCACTCAAAATTCTGTCATCCGTTCTGTACAGTGTGATCATTCCCTGCGCCTCCTGCCACATAGATTACAGCATGCCTCAAATGCACATTACCGCCTGATAATATTAACATAAAAAACACGGCCTTTCAACAAAGTTTTGTGTAAAGACCGTGTAATATCTATGTTAGTCAAGTGCCTTCCTGTGAGCTACAGTAACTGTCTCCTCATAGCATGAGAATGCTTCCTCAACCTTCTTCTGGTCAGGCTTCTTTGTGAACAGACTCACAATAGGAACGATGATAAGTCCTCCAACCATGGCAACCGCACCGCAGTTGATAGGTGACTGCATCATTGCAGGGAACTTGAACAATCCCCATGTGTTGCTTATGAAGTTCAGTGTCATGATTCCTGTTCCCCATACAAAGCATGTCCAGCAAGCTGCAACAGTTGTCTTCTTCCAGTATAAGCCATACAGGAACGGAGCGAGGAACGCACCTGCTATAGCGCCCCATGAAACGCCCATGAGCTGTGCTATGAATGTGATACGGCTTGAGTACTGCACGATGGCTATGACAGCCGATACGGCAACGAACATGACAAGCATGATCCTCATGATAAGTATCTGCTTCTTCTCATCCATCTTAGGCGCAATGACTGGCTTTATAAAGTCTATTGTAAGCGTTGAGCTTGATGTAAGAACCAGAGATGAGAGTGTGGACATAGATGCTGAGAGCACAAGTATGACCACAAGTCCCATAAGGGCTGCAGGAAGCTTCTCAAGCAGATGTGGAATGATAGCATCGAATCCCTCTGTAGCAACATCGGTTCCTGTCAGTCTTCCAAAACCGCCGAGGAAATAGCATCCGCCGGCAACTACGATTGCAAACAGTGTCGACACAACCGTACCTGTCTTGATGGATCTCTCATCCTTTATGGCGTAGAACTTCTGTACCATCTGTGGAAGTCCCCATGTTCCAAGGGATGTCAGCACGACGACACAAAACAGATTGAACACGTCAGGTCCCAGGAATGATGCAAATACACCCGGTGTATCTGACACTGCAGGATCATTTATCCTTGCTAGGCTGTCTAGCGCGCCTGTGAGTCCACCATAGTTGTTGAGTACCGCATATATGACTGCCACGATTCCCACCAGCATGATGAGTCCCTGGATGAAATCGTTGATAGCAGTCGCCATGTATCCACCAACGATTACATATATACCTGTAAGGGCAGCCATGACGATTACGCATATCTTATAGTCAACATTGAACGCCATTCCGAACAGTCTTGAAAGTCCGTTGTACAGTGACGCTGTATATGGAATGAGGAAGATGAAGATGATGATCGACGAGAAAAGCTTCAATGACTTGCTGGAGTATCTCTTCTCGAAGAACTCCGGCATAGTTCTCGTGTCAAGCTCCTGTGTGAGCAGTCTTGTTCTTCTTCCGAGAACTACCCATGCCACCAGTGAGCCAAGCAGCGCATTCCCAATTCCTATCCATGTGGAAGCAATTCCGTACTTCCATCCAAACTGTCCGGCATATCCAATGAATATAACCGCTGAGAAGTAAGATGTTCCATAGGCAAATGCTGTGAGCCACGGGCCAACGCTTCTGCCCCCAAGAACAAATCCATTCACATCCTTTGTGTGTTTTCTCGAGTAAAATCCAACTCCAAGCATGATCGCAAAGAAAACAACAAGCATAATAACTTTGAGTACCATAGTATCCTCCCAATACATTTTTTATCCGCGGTTTGCTTTATCACGTCAAAGCGTGTCAACTTTAAAGTTTTGCGGTTTAAATTGCTATGTCTGATTATAAGTTATACCCATACCATAGTCAAGAAATATCCACAAAAAATACAGCGTGCGGCAATCGCTACACGCTGTATTTTTTTATTGAGATCTAATCAAGTTCATCTAAATCATAAAAATCATCCATACTGTAATAATCCTTGTCATCGTGACTTGTTATACACACCAACTCTTCCGGTTCATAATCATCACATAAATGACTATACCCCATTCATTTGATATCTGCTACATATAATTCTTGTACATAATATAAGCAAAATATACCGCATACACAGCCAGCATCACTATTCCGCCCGGCCTGGTGAGCTTCTTCTTTCTGACGCTGCACACCCAGAGGAGAACAGCAGCCACTATTGCCATGATGCCATCCAACAGGAAGTTCTGCTCAAACTGCACTGGAGTTATGAGCATTGTAGTTCCGGCAACGAAAAGTATATTGAATATATTGCTTCCAACTATGTTGCCTATGGCAATGTCTGTCTGCCCCTTTTTTGCCGCTGTGCATGATGTCACAAGCTCAGGAAGAGATGTGCCAAATGCCACTATTGTAAGACCTATGAGTCTCTCTGTCATTCCGAGCTTTCCAGCTATATATGATGCCGCATTTACAGTGAAATTGCTTCCGACCACGACCAGTGCTAATCCTATGATTATAAACAGTATAAGTCTCGGAGTCTTATCCTTCTCCGTGAGTTCTATAGAATCACTCTCGCTGTTGCCATTCTTCGCGCTGATGATCAGATATACCAAAAATCCAATAAACACTACATAGAATATCACACCCTCAAGTCTGCTGAGCACACCATCAAAATATCCCATGCAGAGTATCATGATCGATGCCACGATAACAAATGGTATATCTATCCTAAGTGTATTTTTCTTTATAGGAAGTGCTGCTATGAGTGCTGTCACTCCAAGGATGACAAGTATGTTAATAATGTTGCTTCCAAGCACATTTCCAACAGTGATCCCGGCTCCCGCAGGCGAAAGTGCCGCCTTTATGCTGACAGCTGCTTCTGGAGCACTAGTTCCCATGGCAACTATTGTTAAGCCAACTACCATCTCTGGTATGTTGCATTTGACAGCTATTTTAGACGCACCATCTACAAATACATCCGCTCCCTTTATCATAAACACAAATCCAAGCACAAGAAGCAGTATCTGACCTAACATTTTTAATATCTCCATACATTCCCTCCATTGTATATATGCTACATTTTTACCTCAGCTATATAAGCAGCTTTTCTATCCCTATCATGTGGCATATGACGTATTACAGATCTCTTCTGACAATTATCATGCCCGCAACGCTGTCCAGCAATTCCTCAATTCCAAGACCTTCCGCTTTGATATTGATATGACAGTACTTCTCATAAAGCTTTGTCCTCTCATTATACAAATCTTTCAGAGTCTGTCCATCCTTCAGCACCACGCCTCTTCTCTTGATATTGCCAAGTCTGTTCGCTATCTCCTCATATGGAAGATTGATATATATAACTGTATCCTCCGCCATGTATTTCTTCATGGCCTCAGTACAGTACACAGCGCTTCCACCTGTGGCTATGACTGCATGTTGGTCTGTGATACCCTTGTTCA
>NC_021018.1:1263180-1276199 GCF_000210595.1 Coprococcus sp. ART55/1
AAAAATACGCTCTATCCTCAATGGATAGAGCGTATCTTTATACTACCATATTCTTCTATATAATACAGTACGAATTACTCAGCGTCTGCCGCCTCGGCTGCTTCTGCTGCTGGCTCTGCCTCATCTGTATCTTCCTCATCATCGAAGAAGTCATCGTCGAAATCATCGTCGAAGTCATCATCAAAATCATCAAGGAAGTCTGGTGTAAGATATGAATATACTGCATATGCAATACCTGCAATAGCAGCAACGGCACCAATGATAACCAAGATCACAAATAATGTGCTCTTTGCCTTCTCTTCTGTTGCATCGCCTTTAACTAAGATTACGTCACTACTCTTCATCGTTACATTCCACCCTTTCTTAACCCTGTAACGGGTTTCATTATATTATATTGATTTGAGAGAAGAAACATACAGTTATTATCTCCCAACACATACCAAAATTATAGCATACGGTTTTAATTATTTCTATATGTATTTTATAAATAAATCTAACATGCGGTTTAATTGACTACTCGCATTTTTTGAGCTTTGCAAACGAAGCAAACATCTTCCTGACACCGCATCTGTCGAAATTCACTGTAACCTCGTAATCCTTATCGCCCTTCTCCAAAGCCTCCACAGTACCCGGACCAAACTTAATATGTCTGACTCTGTCTCCAACAGCATAATCCGGCTTGCCAACACTGTTTACCACAAAGGCTTTGCCGAACGAAGGCTGGGAAGACGGCTGCCCGTATGACTGCTGTTTTGCATAGCTGCTGTATGGATTCTTCTGTCCATAGCTTCTGCCTGAGGCTGCTCCAGCGGTTCTTCCACCGCCATAGCCGGCATATGTATCACCATATGAACTTCCATACGCATCTCTGCGTCCTTCACCTCTGTTATATCTGTCGACAGACTCCGACTCTCTTCGCTTTGCCATATTCTTCATATCAGCTTCATGCTCAAACAGCATAGGCGGGATCTCTCTTATGAATCTGGACACATCGCTGTACACCCTGTTACCATGCATCATTCGTTCCTTCGCCGCACTCAGGTACAGCTTTTTCATGGCTCTGGTTATACCCACGTAACACAGACGTCTCTCCTCCTCAAGAGCATCGGGATCATCTGAGTTGAGTGCCATTCCACTAGGAAATACTCTGTCCTCCATTCCGCATATAAATACGTATGGGAACTCCAGACCCTTGGCACTGTGGAGAGTCATCAGCTTGACCTGATTGTCATCCTCCGACATGGCATCGAGGTCAGACACAAGCGCTATCTCCTCCAGGAACTCGCTGAGCCCTGCCTCCTCATTATCCTCTGTGAATTCCACCACCTTGTTGCGGAGTTCATCGATATTCTCAAGTCTAGTCATGGCCTCCTCTGTGTGCTCTGCTATGAGCTCTGACTCATAACCCGTATCCTCAAGGATCCTGTCGTACACCGAGTCAAGGCTCTCACCATCCGCCAGCATATCCCTGAATGATGTGATAAGCTCCGCAAACTGCCTGATCTTGGCCGAGGTCTTGGCAGCCATTCCCGGTATCTCGTCAGCTCTCGCCGCAGCATCCATCATCGACAATCCATACGCATCCGCAAATGACTCAACCTTGCTGAGACTCGCCTCGCCTATACCTCTCTTCGGAACATTTACCACTCTCCTGAAGTACAGGTTGTCAGTGGAATTGTTGATGACCTTGAGATATGCCAGAACATCCTTGATCTCCTTTCGGGCATAGAAGTTTGTGCCGCCATATACTCTGTATGGTATGTTCGCATACACCATCTTCTCTCCGAGCACACGGGACTGTGCATTCGTCCTGTAGAGGATAGCTATATCCCTGTAGTCCACTCCCTGTCTGACAAGAGTCTTGATACGGCTCGCCACCATATCTCCCTCTGCATATTCCGAATCGCACTGCTCAAACGAGATCTTCTCACCGGCATCCTTATCCGTCCACAGAGCCTTATCCTTACGGCCTGCATTGTGCTGTATGACTGCATTCGCTGCGGCAAGTATATTGCCACAGGATCTATAGTTCTGTTCCAGCTTGATAACCTTCGCATCCTCATATTCCTTCTCAAAGTTCAGGATATTGGTTATATTCGCTCCTCTGAACTTGTATATGGACTGATCATCGTCTCCCACCACACACAGGTTCCTGTATTTTCTCGCAAGCATCTTGACCAGCAGAAACTGTATGTGATTAGTATCCTGATACTCGTCAACCATGATATATCTGAATCTATTCTGATATGTATCAAGGACATCAGGATTGTGCTCGAACAGCTCCACCGTCTTGTAAATAAGATCGTCAAAGTCCATCGCATTGTTCTTCTTAAGACGACTCTGATACTCAGTGTACACCTCTGCAGCCTTTGTTCCTGCATAGTCTGCAGCATTCTTTTTTGCAAATTCATCAGGTGACAGATACTTCTCCTTGGCCTTGGATATCTCCGCCATGAACATCTTCTCGGGATACCTCTTCGGGTCTATCTGAAAATCCTTGAGTATACTCTTCACCGTACTCTTCTGGTCATCCGAATCATATATATCAAAGTTCTTGCCATAGCCGATCTTATCAGCATATCTTCTGAGTATCCTCACACACAGCGAATGAAATGTGCTGACCCATACCCTGTCAGCTCCGTCCCCAACTATTAGATCAACTCTCTCCCGCATCTCACGGGCCGCCTTGTTGGTGAATGTGATTGCCAGTATGTTCAGAGGATTAACTCCTTCGTGCTCCATGAGATAGGCTACCCTGTGTGTGATAACCCTGGTCTTTCCGCTTCCTGCTCCCGCAAGTATGAGCAGTGGCCCATCCACATGCTCACAGGCCTGTTCCTGCATATCGTTAAGTCCTGCCATAATTCCTCCTGTATCCTGTGACGTAAAAAACGCCGTTATATATACCAAACATATGTTTTATTCCATCTGCCTAGTATATCATAACAGCGTTTATTTGAAAATATCATTATTCAATTATAATGTATTTGTCTTTAGATCAGCTTCGTTCCACAGTTGCCACAGAACTTCGCACCGTTAGTTGGCTGTCCACAGTTAGGACAGAACTTTGGAGCTGTTCCGGTTCCTGCTGCCTGTGTTGCTGCATTGTTCATCTGGTTCATAGCTCCGGCCATCTGACCTGCCATAGCCATTCCCATCTGCATTCCTACCATGGCATTTGCCATATCCGTTGCATTGCTTCCGGCTGTTCCTGTACGGCCACCCCTTGCCATGGAATCAACCATATTCACCTGCTGGAATCTGTTCATATCCCCTATCATAGAATACTCAGCAGCCTGATCAGCACGCTTCTGTATATTCTCAGGATATGTAAACTCGCTTATTCTGAAATCAGTTATCGTAAGTCCGATTCCCAAGAGTTCCATGTCCAGATCTTCCTTGATACCCTTAGCTATATCAACGGAATTGGCCATAAGATTGAATACGTCTCCGCCAACCTTTGTGATCCACTTCATCAGCAGTCCGTCCAGGATACCCCTTATCCTATCTCTTATGTCATCGACTGTGAACTGCTGCTTTATACCTGCAACCTTCTCTATTAGAACATTATAATCGTCTATCTTGAATGAGAATTTACCATTTGATCTCACAGGAAGTCCGCCCGGAAGTCCCGGTGCCTGAAGTCTGATCGGTGAACTGGTTCCCCAGTTACATGTAAACTCTTTTGTATTCACAAACAGAACCTCTGCGCGAAGTCCTGAATTGAATCCGAACTTAAATCCCTTCAATGTTGAAAGGAATGGTATGATCTGTGAATCAATAGTGTAGTTTCCAGACTCGGTAAATATACCTTCAACCGCTCCGTTATAAAGGAATATAGCATCCTGTCCCGGTTTGATTATAAGCTTTGAATCCTTCTTGATCTCTCTATTTGTCCACTTCCAGAAGATGACGTCATCTCTGTACTCTTCCCATTCTACAACATTAGCAAACTGATTTGAAAATAAACCCATGTAGTGCACTCCTCTCTGTTCTGCAATATGTTTGGAATATTATAATCCCATCTTTGCCTTAAGTGCTGCAAGCTCATCCTGAACGTCTGCATTTGGAGCTGCATCATACTTGCTTGCAAGATCATCTATTGAATCTGCGCTTGATGAATTGAGCTCGCTCATTGCATTTGCCTTGTCAAGCATAGCGTCTGCCTTTGCTTCCATTCTTGAAAATGCATCAAGTGAAGCTGATGAATCGCCGATACCGCTCATCATCTTGTTCATACGCTCCTGAGTCTTAGCAACCTGAACCTTTGCCTTGATAGTCTCTTTTCTTGCATTGAGATCGCTGACATCCTTTGTGAGCTTGTCATGCATCTGTCTCATCTTGGCTGCGTTAGCTGCTGCTGCATCATATGCCTGCTGAAGAGCTACCTGCTTCTGCGTGAGCTGGTTCTTCTTCTCGAGGAACTTCATTGCATCGCCCTCGTTACCTGCTACAAGTGCCTTCTCTGCATATGTCTGCATCTTTGCGATCTCTGCGTCACACTCATCAAGCTGTCTCTTGCATCTCTGCTCCTCTGCCATAACAGTTGCAGTCTCTGACTTAACCTTTCTGAGATCCTCCTGAAGGTCTCTGAGGTACTGATCTATCATCTTCTCAGGATCCTCTGCCTTGTCAAGAAGTGCATTGATGTTTGATGACATAATGTCCTTAAATCTCTTTAAAATTCCCATAACTTTTTACCTCCGCGTTTTAGGTTGATTTATTTGTATATAATATTAAATGTTGCCTCCTGTCGACGACACCACCATTATATGATCTCCCATGCTCCGGCGCAATGCCATGCATGCTGTGTTGCTGCATCATATAATGTGCTATTCGACACGTTACCCCCTGTAAAGTATCAGCCGCCAACTTATCAGGCTTTAATATTCAAAACTAGCGCGTCCCCTGCATGTTGCACGAAACTTTTATACGACTCCGTCATCCACGTCATCATAGGCATCGGATATACGTCCGCCTATTCTGAAATCAGGTCTGCCGTTCTTGTCTGAGTCGCTTCCCTTGGCACTCGCATCCGTTATCGACTCCTCAAGTCTCACCGGTGTTCTGTCTCCAAAGCGTCTCATCTTATCGTCATGATCACTGTCTTTTATGACATGTATCGAAGAATCCGCATCGTCAGTCTCCCTCTGGACACTCTTGACCGGTTCCCTGGATGCCTTCACTCGGATCGGTTCAGGCTCCTTCTTATCTTCAAAATCGAACTCCCACTGAACCATCTCCGGCTCACCGTTCTTATCCTTGTGCTCCTCATCCTTGGCTTTGTTCTTCTCATAATACAGCTCATTCGCCAGAAGCTGGCTGATCTCCAGTATATCGGCATAGCGCTCCTGCTTCTTCATATCCATGAGACCTTCCATGAGCTCCTTCTTGTTGTTCTCAATGATCTCAGATTTCTTTCTCAGAGAATCAAGGACTCTGTCGCTCTCCATGCTTATCATATTATATGCCTGGTTCACGGTCTCGTTGATCTCCATCAGCATCTCATTTGTATAAATGATAGATGCCGCATATATCTCGTTGGCCGTTCTGAGCGCCTGCCTGTCCTGCTTGCCAAGGCTCTTGACATTGCGGTCCACAAAGAGCGGGCTTGGCTTTGTAAGCCTGATCCTGGATGCGGTCTCCTCGGCCTCTGCGATGATCTCATCGGCCTCCTGCTCTGCCTCCTTGATGATCTTGCTTCTCTTGTCTGTGATCTCATGATATGCCTTGAGTTCCAGATCTATAGTAGTCTTGAGCTCCTCAACGATCTCAAGAACCTCTTCCTTGTTGACCAGTACCTTACCTGCTGCAAATGGAACGTTCTGTCCATCTCCAACTATATCCTGTATTCTATCTAAAAGCTGTTTAGCTTTTCCGTTCTCCATAATAGTGCCTCCATCGCAACTTTTCTATCTCATAAGTATACGCTAGTTTATTTTAGCATCTTTCATATGGCATTTCAACGTTAATCTATCGCCGGTTTCACATCATCTCTCGGAAGCCCAAGGAAATCCTGTATAAGATGTCTTGTAAAAAGCCGTCCTTCCTCGCTCTCAAATATACGCTCAGGATGCCACTGGAAGGCAAGTATGCTCATCGTCGGTGATACAAATGCCTCGACAGATTCATTCTCCTCATCGACCACTATCGGATAGAACATCGTCGACAGATTTTCCAGATAGACACAGTCGCTGTGGAAGTTGTTTACCTTGATATATCTGTCCGTCTTGACTATCCTTGCCATGTGGTCTGTGCCTCTGGGTCTTGGCACCTTAAAGCGCGCGGAATAACTTATCTTACCGCCAAACAGCGCATTTATGTGCTGCATTCCCCTGCACACGCCTATCACTGGGATCTCATTCTGGACGCAGTACATTATGAGCTGCTCCTCTAGCGCATCACGGTGCGGCTGCAGCTCTGCATTGTGCGGCTCCACATAATGTCTCGGATGGAGCGTTCCGCCCCCTGTCACTATCAGGAGATCAAACTGTTCATCCACTATCTCATCAAAGTTTTTTGTAAAGTTGGATACCGGTCTGAGTCTTATTCCAAGGCTCTCATAGAACTCCACATAAGCAGCCTCGAGAACGTCCGTATATTTTCCATACATATTGTGTCCTTCCCGCTGTGTTATAAGTGCATGTAACATAAAACCTATACCCCCTTTGTTATCTTACCGTGTGCACAGTCGAGCGTCACCGTCTGCTGTTTTTCCACGAAACTGTATATGCAGTCTCCGCAGCCTATTGCCGCCGGGATGTTGAACTCCGCACACCTTATCGCCATGTGGGATGCAACTCCGCCGTATTTCGTTATAAATCCTTTTATCCCCTTTGCAAATATCCAGTCGTATCCCGGATCCGCCTTCGGGAGAACTACTATCTTATCCTGAACGTCAGCCACATCCTCGTGATCCTCATTCTCATAATTTTCAAGCAGGAGAATGTCACCCGTGACGCATTCAGATGTTATGAAGTTAGGTCTAGCCTCCCATATCTCTATGCATTTTAACTGCAACGGATCATATATGACATCCGGCAGTATAAGCATGGACGCCCTCTGGAATTTCTTTTTGTTCTGATCTATGATCTTTCTCCATATATCGCCTGTGAATTCCGCAGGTCTGTTCACCATAAGCTGAATATCCGGCACCTCAAGATATGCCATGTCTTCCTTGCTTATGCCAAGTTTATCGCCTATATCTATAAGTATGTCTATGGCAAGGCTTAATGTCTTGGTGAACTCGAACTTGAAGAATTCCCTCTCCTCCATGGAATCCTTGAGGAAATCCAGAAATTCCCTGAGGTCCACATAAAAGCCTATATCCTCAAGTGCCTCCATGAGCTTAACCGAATCCAGAGGATTATGCTTAAGCTCCTCTATGGTCTGCCTCTGCTTTCTCGCAGCAGCGCTTCCCTTGGACAGGTCGAACTCGCGCTGGGCGTATGTCTCGCAGGTTATGTCGTATGTGCCTGAACGCAGATGTCCATATTTTTCATCAAATGTAACTCTTGTTATCCTGCCGTCCACCAGATCCTGAAAGTCAGAATCGTACTCCGACGCAACAGTATATATCGACATCATAAAATCGTCTATCTCTTTGTCCGTAAAATATCCTCTGTACACAAGGGATCTGCTAATCGCCTTCGATATGAATGCCAGTCTCGCCTGTCGCGCAAATTTCGGGGTTCCGTAATGCTTTATGCTCTCTATGAGCTGTACAAAATACTGTATCAGCGTTACCACATCATTGTGCGCCATAAGCCAGTTGCTTCTCGTATTCTCACGGTGGACACGAAGGCCGTTAAGAGCCCTGAGATCCTTCATCCTGTTTCTATTGAAATTGCATATCGCATTGTTTGTCAGATTGAACAGCGAATCCGAGAGGTCCGCAATCTCCTCCCTGGTGAACCCGGCTTCCGTCAGTGTCCCCAGCTTATCCTCCGTCGAGAAGTCATATTCGGAAAATGCTATCTCAAATTCTATCTTGTCATGGGCGGTCGGATCATCTATAAGCTTCTTATCGTAATACTTCAGAAGCTTCGCCTCCAGCCTGTCATCCAGTTCATCCGGCATCAGCCCCAGGAACGACTTCTTAAGAGATATGTACGGCTTGTTGCCAAGCTTATACATGAGGTCTCCATCCACCTCTCTGTAACCAATGTAGCTGAGTCCCTGATTCCATGCCGCAGACGTGATGATCTCCCTGTACAGGGAATAGTCAAGCGGATGGGGATTTTCACCTATGATCTCCGCAGGATTCCAGAATGCCATATCCGACAATATGGTGTTCCTGTCCCCAACCAGGCTGCTGATCTCCCTGTATGTATCCTCAGCCTCCAAAACAGTTCTGAACACCTCTTCGTCATCGACATCGGAGTGAACACCATTGATGCTGGCTGCAAGAGGTCTCATCTGAAATATCGTGACTGTATTGTCCTCATCTATTGCGAACTCCACATCCAGTGGATATTCAGGGTGCATCTCCTCCAGCTCACGCATGGATCTGATGAGCGCAGCCCAGTTCGCCGGCAGCTCATCACAGTCCACATTCCTGATTATGTATACCGTCTTTCCTCCCCTTCCGCTTGTAACCGCGTCTGTGGATGAATCATCGTAGGTTATCGTATAATATGGCCTGTCCTTCTTGATCTCCCTTGAAAATATAACGCCGCTGTAGCTGATATTCGTGATCTGTCTCTGTATGAGAACCTGTTCGCCGGACACATCGTCCAGATCACATTTATATGAATCCAGCACTTCCCTGACTGCCCTTACTACCGCCTCTCCGTCTGAAGGGTCCACTCCCAGAATACTCTCATAGTGACCGGCATTCGAAGTGTTGAGTCCGTCTTCATTTGAGGACGAGCTTCTGACCACGATATACCCTCCGGCAAATTCTTCTGCTATCTCCGCCGCAAGTCCATACGGATCGGCATCAAGCTCAGCTCCGGTTGCTATCTTTAGCTTTTCCACTCTCGAATACTTCAATTTTCCATACAGGCTCTTAAGAACATCAGCCTTTGAAGAAATCCTGTCTGTCATGTTGCCTCCTTATTAAAAAAAGCTGCACTTAGTGTATACTAAAGTGCAGCTTACATCAATTTCTTTTTATATGTAATTGTACCGTTCTGTGATCTACTTCACTGTGAGAAGGTCGTCCACTGACTTTCTAGGCGGCATCTCCGGTGCAAATGCAGGATAACCCATAGCCACAACTGCGGCAACGGTCTGTCCATCAGGAATACCAACTATCTCTCCTACCTTTGCATCGTCAAATATTCCGAGTATGACTGTTCCAACGCCCTTATCATGAGCGGCAAGACAGAATGTCTGGGTTGCTATACCGGCATCGAACATCTCCCACTCGCTGCCCTTGCTTGTGCTGAACTCTCCTGACTTCTCATAGCCACATATTCCGTCCTTCTTGGTGACTATCATGAGCTGCTTCGCTCTGCTGACTGTCTTCTGGTTGAGAGGGAAATCCATAACGCCCTCTGCAGCTATCTTAGCGATGATCTCCGGATCCTCCACAAGTGTATATCTGATAACCTGTGTATTCTTCCATGATGGCGCATATGACGCCAGCTCAACAATCTCTCTGACTGTGTCAACACTCACCATCTCATCTGTAAACTTTCTCACACTTCTTCTGGTCTTGATACATTCTACTGCGTTCATACAATGTCCTCCTGGTGTAAAATCTTATAATAATCCCTGGATATATAATATCCCGCTCGTGAACTTGTCACCGACGTTATTCACGTAATTCCTGTATTCCTTATAGTCTATATAATACTTCTTTCCCCATGAAGATACAACAAGATATTCTCTTCCTTTTATGGTGCACACTCCTGTAACAGTCACATAATGTGAGTGGACATTCTCCCTGATGGAGCTCTTCAGCTCACCGTCCTTGTCCACATAAAGGCTGATACCCTTCTTGCCAAATGGATTGTATCTGTTAGGTCCTATGGCCAGTATGACCGGCTTATTCTTTCTTATGAGATGTCTTATATCTCTCAGCATCGATTCATCGGACTGCATCATCTTCCACTTCGCCTTGAGCCCTATGTCGTTCAGCATGAAATATCTGTTCATCGTATGCTTGAGCGCTATTCCCAGCATGCCCTTGTGCATGAGAAGTATCACGTAGTGCACATAGAAAAATCTCACATACTCAAGATAGTCATGCTTGTTGTATAAGCCTTTGGGCTTGTTGATCTTTCGGATGGCATCGGTCATCATATTCGGATTCTGCTCAGCAAGATACATCGTGAGGTCTGCCATGGCTATAACACCGCATCCAGCCTTCTGCATCTTCTTTGACTTTGACCAGTTCTGATTGCCGCCGTAGCTCACCAGATTCAGATTCTTTATCTTCACATAATCTCTATTAGTTAAATATACATCTTCCATTGTTAGTCCTTTCCAGCGCTGTGTGCGCCATATGCCTGAAGTCATATATTAGTCTGCTCGTCTTTGCTATAGATTATATCATGAATCACAATCCGCATCAAGCATTCTTAACTGTGTTAAGTAGTTTTAAAAACTACATTCGTTGTTTTTTGATTATTTTCACTTTACTTTTTGCCGGTGATTTGTTATAAGATTATATGAGTTGGATAAGTGATCGCGGCTGCATTTTTGCAGGTGAGGAAAGTCCGGGCTTCACAGGGCAGGATGCCGGATAACGTCCGGTGGAGGCGACTCCCAGGCCAGTGCAACAGAAATATACCGCCATATTCGTATGGTAAGGGTGGAAAGGCGAGGTAAGAGCTCACCGCTGCCATGGTAACATGACAGGCTCTGTAAACCCCATCCGAAGCAAGACCAAATATAGCTTCTGCAAAGGAGCTTGTGGAATGATACAGTTGCCCGCTGCATTTCAGGTAGGTTGCTTGAGTTTTATGGTAACATAAATCCTAGATAGATGATCACTCTCGACATAACCCGGCTTACAGTCCAACTCATTCCCTTTCATAGTATTTTCTTATATTTTGAACAAAAAATACGGCACGGAGACATTTGTTTTGCCTCTGTGCCGTATTTTTGTATTGTTGGTTATTCTTTATCCTTGTGTAAACCTTCATCATATCCTGAAGCATCCGCCACCTATAAATTCTCTGAGTATGGAATTTGCTGGTATGTATTCTGTGTCTATGTCGTGGAACATATCTATCAGACGCAGAAGTCTCGCCGCATCCTGGTAATGCTCTGAAGTCTCATCTACCCCGAGCAGCAATGGTCTCGCCTCACGCCGTATGGCGGTATATTCGTACAACAGTCCCGAGTTAAACATCTCATCAGCCTCGCTCTCATATGGGAAGATATATTTCTCCTCTCCCCTTCTGACTGAGCTCCACATGGAAAGTGTCTTCTCCACATCGTTCCCTCTGGTCCTGCTGTCTCTGACTATTCTCCTGAGCAGTCTGCTGTCTATGGTTGAAACCTTTGCCGGCTCGCCGTCCTCACCTTCAACGTACAACTGATTAAGGGGACTTATGTATATCTTGTACTTGTCTTCATCCGCCAGTCCGTATGTCATCTTCGGGTTAAGCGAATGGATTCCTTCCATGATGATAACATCATTTTCACCTATTTTGAGAAGGTCCCCATGATATTCCCTCACTCCGGTCTTGAAGTTGAAAACCGGAAGCTCTATCTCTTCACCGTCCAACAGCCTTGTCATATCCCTATTAAGTGTTTCAAGATCCATGGCCTCCAGGCACTCGAAATCATAGTTGCCATTCTCATCCTTAGGATTGTCTTCACGGTTCACAAAATAGTTATCCGCAGCTATCGCATGTGGTCTGAGTCCCATGGCACGAAGCTGGATACTGAGTCTGTGGGAAAGTGTTGTCTTGCCCGCCGAGCTCGGCCCGGATATCAGTATTATCCTACGCTTCTGTTCGGAAACTTTTCTGGCTATCTCATACATGCAGTTACTCTGCATAGCCTCGCATACCAGTATGAGCTCCAGTCCCTTTCCTGAATCGATCATCTCGTTCAGCCTGTCGATCGAATCGATACCGACTTTCCTCGCCCACTCCTTTGCAGTTGTCTTTAATGATGTTATACTTCTCTGCTCATCACCCATATAAATATCTACTCCATATCCGATATAAGTCTCAATGCCTCTTCCATGCATTCCTTTTCATGTGTGAGCTCACCGGCACGCCGTCTGGCATTGACCGTATCCGCCTTCTTCAGTCCATCAAGGACTTTTCCGGTCGAATCAAGCTTATCCCTCAGATACTCTCCGAGGATCTTGTCATGATTATGTATGAGGTAATATCCGTATTTATAATATACTTCATCCATGGCTGACTTATTACCAAAATCCTGTGCTGTCACATCCACGTTCAGTACAACGTAGTATTTGCCAGCATCTATCAGCATTTTTTCCTCTGTGATCTTCCAGCCATTCTCTGCGATGTACCTTCTCAAATGCTCTGTCTCCGACTGGGGCTGCAGCACGAGCTGACCGGCTGACTGTACCACATCCATGCCGGCTTCAAGTATATCCGTTATGAGGATTCCTCCCATGCCGGCTATTATGATGGAATCCACCTCACCCGGAGAGATGGTTGCAAGTCCGTTTCCGAGTCTCAGATCAATACGGTCTGTCATATTCCATCTGGCTATATTATCCCTGGCTATAGCACACGGACCGGTTCTAACATCTGATGCTATGACCCGGTCCGATATGCCATTTGCCACAAGGTATATGGACACAAATGCATGGTCGCATCCAATATCACACACTCTGCCGCCGGGCTTTACCATGTCGGCAACAGTCTTCATACGAAGTGACAATTCTATATCTTTCATAATTATTATCCTCGCACCATCCATGCCAGATCGCGCGGTCCTCTCTGCTAGTTATACAGGAAATCCTTGAGCTTTCTGCTTCTGTTAGGATGTCTCAGCTTTCTGAGCGCCTTTGCCTCGATCTGTCTGATACGCTCTCTTGTGACATTGAACTCCTTGCCGACTTCCTCAAGGGTTCTTGG
>NC_021018.1:1276539-1282936 GCF_000210595.1 Coprococcus sp. ART55/1
CGAGCTGCTCGTGCAGCAGTGTCTGGTTTGTCGCCTCAACAGGTGTAGGGATACTCTCATCCTGTATGAAATCTCCAAGATGGCTGTCCTCCTCCTCACCGATAGGAGTCTCCAATGATACAGGCTCCTGTGCGATCTTCATGATCTCCTGAACTCTCTCCTTTGGAAGTCCCATAACCTCTCCGACTTCCTCTGGAAGCGGCTCTCTGCCGAGCTTCTGAAGCAGATCTCTGCTCACTCTGGTAACCTTGTTGATGGTCTCAACCATATGAACCGGGATTCTTATGGTTCTCGCCTGATCTGCGATGGCCCTTGTGATGGCCTGTCTGATCCACCATGTCGCATATGTTGAGAACTTGTAACCCTTTCTGTAATCAAACTTCTCCACGGCCTTGAGCAGACCGAGGTTACCCTCCTGTATTAGATCGAGGAATAACATTCCACGTCCAACATATCTCTTGGCTATACTTACAACAAGTCTGAGGTTGGACTCAGCAAGCTTCTTCTTTGCCATCTCATCGCCTGCCTCCATTCTCTTGGCAAGCTCTATCTCCTCCTCCGCGCTGAGCAGAGGCACCTTTCCTATATCCTTCAGGTACATCTTGACAGGATCCTGTGTTGTGCTTGATATATCACCTGTATCTGTGAAATCTATCTTCTCAACATCCTCGCCCTCAGCGATCACGTCCTCGTCAAGTGTTGGCTCCTCCTCATCGTCATCTGTTATCTGAAGTATGTCCACACCGTTCTTTTCAAGGAAATTGAAGATCTTCTGCATGGTATCCAGATCAAGGGCAACCTCCTTGAGATCGTTAAAATGCTTGATGAGCTCTGTGTCCTCTATAACGTTCTTCTTGCTGTGAGCTATGTCAAGCAATTCCTGAAGCTTTGTGTTGAACTTTGCGTTGATCGCATCGTCCTCACTCACCTTGATCATATACTTGTCTTCATTTGAATTGATCGCATCCATTGTACTCATATCTTTCCTCCACATAATGTATTGTTTATTTCTTATAAAATAACTTTAAACTTTTCTATCTTTTTCCTGTCCTTGATGAGCTGCTGAACCTTCATCATGTCATTCTCGCTCTCAAGCTGCTTTTTTATGCTGGCAAGCTTTATCTTTTTCACGACCTCGGTTATGGCATTGCCAATCTCCTCCTCGGTCATGTCTATCGCCAGATCTGTCTGGAGCATGCCTGCCACCAGTCTCTGTTCCTCCACATCCTGGAATGTGTTCACAACCACAGCGGGCTCAACCTTGTGCTTCTCCCTGTACTGTGAGTACAGCTTGTCCGCTACGGTCCGGTATATTCCCGGCTCAAAGTCCGCCTCACTCACCACGCCGTCAAGTCTGGCAAACAGCTCCGGCCGGTTCACAAGCCATGTGAGCAGCAGCTTGGCGGTCTTATTATCCTTTGTCTCAGGTCTTCCCGGAGCTCCCGCGCTCTGGTCTCCCGGGAACTCTTCATAGCCCTGCTGTTCCTGGAGTCTGCGGGTCTCCCGCTCCACTATCTCCGGCTTTGCCGTGCCCGCAACACCGTAGGCATGTACCTTCGCGGCAAGGGCATCCTTGTCGATCACATATTTCCTCGCTATGGCATCGACATAATTATTTCTCTCCAGGTCGTCCTCAATATATGCCAGTTCCCTCGCTATCTGGTTCTGGAACTTGGTCAGCTCACCCGGATCGCTCTGGTCATATTCCTCAGAATATATCCTTGCAAGGAACATCATTCCGCTCTCAGCTTTCTTTATCCTCTCCTCAAATGCCTCGCTTCCAAGGTTCTGTATGAACTCATCGGGATCCTTGTACGGTCTCATATTGATGACCCTTGCGCCGACTCCGACCTCCCGGAGAATTGCTATGACCTTCTTCGTCGCCTCCACGCCTGCGCCGTCACTGTCGTACGCCAGATAAACCTCATCGGCATATCTCTTTATTATCCCAGCATGTCCAAATGTAAATGCCGTTCCAAGGGATGCCACGGCATTGTCAAATCCTGCCTGATGCATGGAGATGACATCCATATATCCCTCACAGCATATAAATCCTTTTCTCCTGCTCCGCCTTGCTATGTTCATGGCAAACAGCGTATGGCTCTTGTCGAACACCGCAGTATCACTGGTATTTATATATTTCGGTTTTCCATCGCCCATGACTCGTCCGCCAAATGCGATGACCTTGCCGTTTATATCCAGTATCGGGATCATGGCTCTGTTCCAGAACTTGTCCACACCACCTTCCTTCTCACTGATCTCAACAAGTCCCGAGCCCTTCATCTGATCATCTGTATATCCCTTGCTCTTCAGATACCTGTACAGATCATCCCTGTATATATCTGAATATCCAAGCGCAAATTTATTTATCGTCTCATCAGAGAGACCTCTTGTCTCGTGAAAATACTCATAAGCCTTCTCACCATGCTGGCTGTGCTTCAATATATAATGAAAATATGCAGCCGCAGTCTTGTTCATCTCCCTGAGCGTTATCTTATACTGCTCCCTCGACCTCTCCTGGGCGTTCATGGACTTCTCAGGGAGCTGTACTCCAGCCCTCTCCGCAAGCCTCTCCACCGCCTCCGGGAAATTGAGGTTCTCATATTCCATGACAAATGTAAACACGTTGCCACCGACTCCGCAGCCGAAGCAGTGATACATCTGTTTTTCCCTGTTGACCTTAAATGACGGAGTCTTCTCATGGTGGAACGGACAGCATGCCTCGTAATTCGCGCCCTTCTTCTTAAGGCTTGCGTAGCTTCCGATAACATCCACTATATCATTTCTTGACAAGACTTCATTTATCACGTCATCCGAATAATACAATTCGATTCCTCCTGTTTGTCAGGTATGCTCAGACCTTCCAGGACTTCGGTATATATATACTCTTAAATGTCTCTATCGCATAATTGTCTGTCATACCAGCTATGTAGTCGCACACGACTGTCTTGGGATCCTCTCCCATATATATCATCTCAACACATTCATTTGTCAGCCTGCTGGCGTCCTCAATGAAGTATTCATACAATATCCTCAGCATCTTGTCGGCCTTGAGCTCCTCGCTCTTGGCTATCGGGTTAGTGTAGAGATATCTGAACATGTATGTTCTCAGCTTCCCCAGAGCATCCCCGATCTCCGCCGACATACCGACAGAATCCTTGTCCTGACTCGTATTTATCACATCATGTATGAGACAGTTCAGTCTGGTGCGGGTATTCTTCCCGAGAATGTCGGTGATATTGGTCGGAAGATCCTCCTCCTTCAATATGTTACCCCTTATCGCATCATCTATATCATGATTGACGTACGCTATCTTGTCCGCCAGTCTCACACACTGTCCCTCCAGCGTATGCGGAGTGCATGATGTCTTATGGTTTAGCATTCCGTCCCGGACCTCCCAGGTGAGATTAAGTCCCTCACCACGGTTCTCAAGACGTTCCACAACCCTTACGCTCTGAACATTGTGGCTGAAATTATTGCCCGCGCAGGCCGCAAGTGTCCGCTCACCGACATGTCCAAATGGCGTATGTCCCAGGTCATGTCCCAGCGCTATCGCCTCCGTCAGATCCTCGTTAAGCCTGAGTGATCTGGCTATCGTCCTTGCTATCTGCGACACCTCCAGAGTATGGGTCAGTCTGGTCCTGTAGTGATCATCACCCGGCGACAGAAATACCTGAGTCTTATGCTTAAGTCTCCTGAACGCCTTGCAGTGGAGTATCCTGTCCCTGTCTCTCTGGTAGACCGTTCTGAGGTCGCACTGCTCCTCCGGTCTGTCACGTCCTGTGGACTGATCACTGAACGCCGCATATCTGCTGAGCACTTCGTGCTCCCTTTTTTCCTGCTGTTCCCGTATCGTCATAGAATCTCTCCTATCACATGATCAATATTTCTTACCACACATTTTTATTATTCTCCGTTTTTTCTCAAAATCCTTTTTTATTTTTCAAATTTTCTGATGAAAGAATGACATGATAGTAAGTATAGTGATATACTTATCTAAGATTTTTGAGGTGAATGACATGTTTGATTTTGAAGAAGAACTTAAGAAGCTCCCCCATGTCCCAGGAGTATATCTCATGCACGATTCGGGGGATCATATTATATATGTAGGAAAAGCCATAGATCTGTACAACAGAGTACATCAGTATTTCCAGACCGGCTACAAGAAATCCCCTAAGATTCAGAAGATGGTATCCCATATTGCATGGTTTGAATATATTGTCTGCGGTTCAGAGATCGAGGCTCTCGTTCTAGAGTGCAACCTTATAAAGGAGCACAGACCGCATTACAACACCATGCTCACGGATGACAAGGGTTATCCCTATATCCGCATTACTGTGGAGGAGGATTACCCGCGCATACTGTACAGCCATCAGATGAAACGGGATCACTCCAAATATTTCGGCCCATACACCAATTCCAAAGCGGTGAAGGATATCATAGAGCTGCTGAAAAAGCTGTATCACATCAGGAGCTGCAACAAGGTTCTGCCAAGGGATATGAGCCTTGAAAGGCCCTGCCTGTATCACCAGATAAAGCAGTGCATGGCGCCCTGTCAGGGATATATCTCCAAGGAGGATTACAACAAAAATGTCCAGGATGCCATAAGCTTTCTGAACGGCAACCACGGTCATGTGATCAGGGATCTCGAAAAGCAGATGAAGGAGCTGGCCGAGGATATGGAATTTGAACAGGCCGCCGAGATCAGGGATCTGATAAAGAGCATCCATCACATTGAGTCCACCCAGAGAGTCGGTGACACAAGCGCAGACGACAGGGATGTGATCGCCATGGCCACCGATCTTGGAAATGAGTGTGTCATATCCATATTCTTCATAAGATCCGGCAAGATGATCGGCAGGGAACACTACCACATGAGCGGCGTAAATGCTGAGGCTTACAGCACGATCATGGAGTCTTTTCTCAAGCAATACTACGCTTCCACTCCATATCTGCCAAAGGAGATCATTATCGAGCAGCAGATCGAGGACTACAAGGTCATCGAGGAATATCTGAGCGCCCGCCGGGGAAGTCAGGTACACATCATTGTTCCCCAGAAGGGAGACAAGCAGAAGCTTCTCAAGCTGGCAAAGGACAATGCTTTTCTGGTCATGAACCAGGATGCCGACAAGCTCAAGCGTGAAAAGGAGCGCACTGAGGGTGCGGCAAATGAGCTGGCACAGCTTATCGGAGTTTCATCCGCAAGACGCCTTGAAGCATTTGATATATCGCATATAAGCGGCTATCACTCCGTGGCATCCATGGTGGTATTTGAAAACGGACGCGCCAAGAAGAATGACTACAGAAAGTTCAAGCTCAGGACCATAGACGGGCCGGATGACTACGCAAGCATGAGGGAGGTACTCACAAGAAGGTTCACAGACGAGCGGTTTAATATCTACCCTGATGTACTCATGATGGATGGCGGCCGGGGTCAGGTCAACATAGCTCTGGAGGTTCTTGACGAGCTTGGTCTCAACATCCCGGTATGCGGAATGGTAAAGGATGACCACCACAGAACCAGAGGACTCTATTACAACAACAAGGAGATAGATTTCCCTGCAAATACACAGGCCTTCAACATGATAACAAGACTTCAGGATGAGGCCCATAGATTTGCAATCGAGTACCACAGAAGTCTCAGAAGCAAATCCCAGATCCACTCAGTTCTGGACGATATTGAGGGCATCGGTCCGGCAAGGAGAAAGGCTCTTCTGGCATACTTCAAGGACATAGACAAGATCCGTGCCGCCAGCATTGCTGATCTCGAGATCCCGCAGGGAATGAACAAGACTGCAGCCACTGCGGTATATAACTTTTTCCACAACGATAAACAGAAGTAACGAGGATTTTATGATGGAATACAACTTTTTTGCACTTATATCACGAATGAAATATATTGACAGATGGGCACTCATGAGGAACAACCGCGAGGAGAATCTGTGTGAGCACTGCCTGGAGGTGAGCATGATAGCCCACGCACTGGCAACCATCGGCAATGTACGCTATGGCAAGACTCTGAACGCCGAGAGAGCTGCACTCATAGGTCTCTATCACGATGCATCGGAGATCATCACCGGTGACATGCCGACCCCGGTGAAATACTACAACGATGATATCAAGACAGCCTTCAAGGATGTGGAAGATATCGCATGCCACACACTTCTTGACAAGTTGCCGGGCGATCTCAGACCAGCCTATGAACCGATATTTTTTAAGGATGCCGATGACGAGAACGATGTATATCTCTGGAAGCTCGTCAAGGCGGCTGACAAGCTGTCCGCCCTGATCAAATGCATGGAGGAGACAGGATCGGGAAATACCGAGTTCTCCAGTGCCATGGGTACGATCATGAATTCCGTGTCACAGATGGCTGAGACTTATCCTGAGGTAAACG
>NC_021018.1:1283392-1285985 GCF_000210595.1 Coprococcus sp. ART55/1
TCAACATTTTGTTCAGCATTTTCAACTCTGTTGAATATCTCCATGAACTCCTGGCCTGTTATCGACTCCTTCTCTATCAGATACTGTGCGATGGCATCCAACGCATTCATGTGCTCTGAGAGAAGCTTCTTGGCCTCATCATATGCCTTCTTGAGCTGATTCCTAATCTCCTCATCGACCTTTGCAGCAGTCTTGTCTGAACACTGGAGCACTGCATTTCTGTCGAGATATTTTCCCTGAACAGTCTCAAGCTGCATGAGTCCGAACTTGTCTGACATTCCGTACATGGTTATCATCGCTCTCACTGTCTTGGTCGCCTGCTCTATATCATTTGCCGCGCCGGTGGTCACTGACTCGAATTTCAATTCCTCTGCAGCTCTTCCGCCGAGGGTCGTCACAATGTTCGCCTCAAGCTCAGCCTTGGTCTCCATATACTTCTCTTCCTCAGGCACCTGCCATACATATCCCAGAGAACCCATCGTTCTAGGAACTATTGTAATTCTCTGAACAGGCTCAGTGTGCTTCTGGAGAGCAACCAGAAGAGCATGTCCAACTTCATGATATGCAACGACCTTCTTCTCCTGGTCGCCGAGCAGCTTGCCCTTCTTCTCTTTTCCTGCAAATACAAGCTCCACCGCACCAATCAGATCAGCCTGTGAAACCATGCTCCTTCCGGATCTGACCGCAGTGAGCGCCGCCTCGTTTATTATATTGGCGAGATCTGCTCCAACCGCACCTGCTGTGGCAAGCGCAAGCTCACGGAGATCCACAGTCTCATCCATCTTGACATTTCTGGAGTGTACCTTCAGCGTGTCTATTCTACCCTGAAGATCCGGCTTCTCAACTATTACTCTTCTGTCAAATCTTCCCGGTCTCAGGAGTGCCTTGTCAAGTGTCTCCGGCCTGTTGGTCGCAGCCAGTATCACTATTCCCTTGGATGTGTCAAATCCATCCATCTCGGCAAGAAGCTGGTTCAGTGTCTGTTCTCTCTCCGAATCACCGCCCCTCACGCTGTCTCTGCTCTGGCCTATGGCATCTATCTCGTCTATGAATATTATACAAGGAGCCATCTCAGATGCCTGTTTGAACAGGTCTCTGACTCTCGATGCTCCGACTCCCACGTACATCTCCACGAAGCTTGATCCCGACATGGAGAAAAATGGCACGTTTGCCTCTCCGGCAACAGCCTTTGCCAGAAGTGTCTTTCCGGTTCCCGGAGGGCCGACCAGCAGTGCTCCCTTTGGAAGCTTTGCACCTATAGCCATATACTTCTTAGGGTTGTGAAGGAAGTCGACCATCTCAGTCAGGGATTCCTTTGCCTCATCCTCTCCTGCAACATCTGCAAATGTGACTCCGGTCTTCTTCTCCATATATACCTTGGCGTTTGATTTGCCAAAGCCCATCATTCCGCTCCGCCTTGTCACTAACGAGAGGAACAGATAGAATGCAGCTATCATGACTACATATGAGAGTATCGTTCCGACCATGGCTGAACCGCTCTCGTCTTTGCCCTTGTATGTTGTGGCATACTTCTCATGGGCTGTCTTAAGTCTGTCTGCCAGCTTATCGTCGCTTATCCTCACTGTCACATAGGTGTTCTTATCCAGAGTGCCGTCAGACTCCTTTGAGGTAAATCTGATCTTTTTGGCATATATCTCCGCATTGTCCACCTCTCCCGAATCCAGCATCTCCACAAATCCGCTGTACGGGATCTCTTTTTTCGTTCCATTTGTGATCTTGTCATATGCTCTCCAGCACAGCAGTGTCAATATCACCGAGATGACAAGCAGAACCATGACATTCCTGTTTTTGCCTTTGTTGCCATTATTCTTGTTGTCGTCATTCTTGTCGTTTTGTTCTTTGTTGTAATCGTTATTCAACACGTTTCTCCTTTTACTCTGATATGGATATCCCATTTATCCATCTATGACTTTACCGCCTAACAAATTATAAGTCAAGTAAACTGTTTGTATGAAATTGTCTTTATTGACATTACGGGGGCTCCGGGGGTACACTTTTTTACAAATTGACAAATATATTCTATATGGGAGGGCTGCAATGCCGGGATACATAATACACCTGTGCGAGGGCAGATACATCGCAGATAAACTTCATATTTCAAAGGAATCCCAGCCGGAGCTGCTGAATGATTTCCTGCTGGGCTGCGTTCTTCCAGATGCGGTTATGGACAAAGCCCTGACACATTTCAGGCCGGAATGGCAGAACGATCTCATAACAAAATATCCGGACATCGATCACATATTGTCAGAATATCCAGTGGAAGCTATGACACCTGCCGACCTTGGCATACTTGCCCATCTCATGATGGACGCCGCCTATGTGGAGGAATTCTGGCCGCAATATTTTCAGTTTGAGGCAGGCGATAACACTCCCACCTGTGTGACACGCGACATAGACCATGTCCGAATGCACGAGCTCAGCATGCAGCCGGAGGGAAGGTGCATCCCATTCCGGGATTTCTTCTCAGAACAGTTTTTCTACGGTGATTACAATGTGACAAATCCATTGTTTATCAGGGATTTCTCACCGATCATACCGAAGGTTTCATCACCTGATATGACCATAAAAAAAA
>NC_021018.1:1286371-1309935 GCF_000210595.1 Coprococcus sp. ART55/1
TATCATCTCTCAGGCGGACTGACTCCTCCGCCTCATAGATAACAAAAAGCATCCACCAGATAAGCCTGTTTCCAGGCTCACCCGGTTGGATGCTTTTTATAGTTTTATTTCCGGCTTTCCCTTATCTAACTGTCAGTCACTATTTGACAACGATCTTCTTTACTGTTGAGTATGAACTCTTATATGTTGTCTTACCTGACTTGTTAAATGCACGCACCTTGAAGTAATATGTCTTGCCTTTCTTCAGGCCCTTCTTGGTGTACGAAGTCGTACTGGCCTTTCTTATGGTTGCAACAGCCTTATAAGTGCCTCTCTTTGATGTTGACATGTATACGATGTAACCTGTTGCTCCCTTGGCTCTCTTCCATGCAATTTTCGCCTGCTTGACTCCGGCCTTCGCTGATACAACAGGTGTTGCAGGAAGTGTAAATCCTGATACATATGTTCCGGCATTCTCTACGATCGCCTTTCCATCCTTCTTGTATGCCACAACTCTGTACTTATACGTTGTTCCGGCACTGAGCTTTGAGCTTACAAATACGACCTTTGACTTGCTTGTGATGGTCTTGATCTTGACTGCTCTGTTGCCGCGGTATCTGTAAACTATGTATCCATCAGCGTTGTTTACCTTGCTCCATTTCATCGTTATCGATGCATTGCTTCTGGCACTGATCTTAAGATTCTTGACTGCCGATGGCGTTGTCATGATCCTTGCTGTAGCATCCTCACCAACGAGCTCCTTGCTGCCGACCTTCTTGTATGCAACTACCTTGAATGTGTAAGCTGTACTTCCAGTCAGACCGTTTACATTATAAGCTGTCTTTGATGTCGAACCAAGATATTTGTAATTGTCCTTTGCTACAAGTCTGTATACCTTGTAGCCTGTAGCTCCCTTAACTGTATTCCACTTGAGCGCTATCGACTTCTCTGCCCTGCTGCTGAATGAAATACCTGAAACCTTAGCTGGCTTTGTTGCTGCATTTATGACTGTCTTCTCGCTATACAGTGTCTTGCCTGACGACTTCACATATGCTGATACCGCGAACTTGTAATCAGTTCCCGCTGCCAGACCTGTGATATTGCTGCTTGTGCCCTTCACTGTTGCAACCTTCACATATGTCTTCTTACCTGTATCATATCTGTACACCTCATATCCCTGGGCATATGCACTGCTGCTCCATGATAGCTTCAGTGATGTTGTTGTCTCACCGCTTGCCGCAAGGTTCTTCACCTTTGCAGGAAGGATGTTGAATGTAACCTTCTTTGTTCCGTAGAAGTTGTTAAGTCCTGTGATCGTAACACTTGCAACACCCGGCTTCACGTTGTTGCTGTACTCAACCGTGTACTCCTTTGGATTTATCACTGTACTGCCGATCTTAACTGTAACCGCCGGCTTGATCGCTGATCCTGTGTAGGTCTTGTCTGCTATCGCTGATACGGTTGCCTTTGATATGTCAAATGCCTTGATCCTGAACTGCTTTGTAACGCTTCCCTTGTAGTCGCCCATGAACTTCACAGTGACTGAAGCCTTACTTGTTCTCGTCATGGTGATTCCGCTGTTGTTCTGGTATGTGATCGTGTAATCTCTGCCTTCCTTCAGCACATTTGTTCCCCATGTTATCGTGACATTATCAAACTTAAATGCTGTGCCCTTGTATATAACCTCGGACTCAATTCCGTTTATAACAGCCGTGTTGCTTATATCTGCCTTGCTTATCACAAAGCTCTTCTTTACAGAATCTGTGTAGTTGCCTGCACCTGTTATTGTTATGACTGCTGTTCCTACATGAACATTGTTCTCGTACTTCACAGTATAGTCCGTTCCCTGGCTGAGCTTCTGTCCATCCAGTTCAACTTCAATATCCTGTGTTATTGCATTACCTGTGAATACCTTTCCTGTAATACCCTTGATCTCAGCTCCAGCGATACTCTTCTTTGTAATTGCAAAGTATCTTGTCACTGAATCCTTGTAGTTGCCCTTACCGGTCACAACCACCTTTGCGCGTCCTGTCACATCTGTGTTCATATCGAAGCTGAGTATGTAGTCAACTCCCTCTGTCAGCTCCACATCACCATTCTTTACCTTTACAACAGGTATGAGCTGGTTTCCTGTGTACTCGATCGATGTGCTGCACTCAACTGTACAGTTCTTGATACTTCTTGCTGTTATCTCAAATGTACCTGTTGTCTCTCCGGTGTAGTTGCCCTTTCCTGTTATGCTTACCTCTGCGGTTCCGACCTCAGTGTTGTTACTGTAAGCCACTGTGTAATCCGCTGCTGATAACACAACACCGTTGACTGTCACTGTAACGGCTGGAGTTACCGGCTTTCCTGTGTATTCCGTATCCTCTGCCACAACTACTGCATTATCGATTGATGCCGCTGTTATGGCAAATGTTGCTGTCACACTTCCTGTGTAATTAGACCGGCTTCCTGCTGTAGCTGTAACCGTTGCTGTTCCAACGTTTACATTTGAAGCATATCTCACTATGAAGCCCGCGATATCTTCATCGTCAAGCACAAATGCTCCGTCACTGCTGTTAATAGCTGTAACTGATGGAGTGAGTGCCTTTCCGGTGTATGTCATGCTGCTCTTTGAAAGCTCTGCTACATAACCTGTTACGTCTCTCTTGACGATCTCGAAAGTTGCCGTCTTAGAACTTACGTAGTCTCCATATCCTGTGATCGTCACTGTGGCAGTTCCAACATTATAGTTATTGATGTATGAAACCTTGTAATCAGTTCCCTGTACAAGCGTCTTGCCACCGTATGTAACATTTACCGCAGGTGTGATATTCTTCTTTGCAAATTCCTGATCAGGTATTGCACTGATCTTGGCTCCGCTTATATTTACAGGATCCTTTGTAATGGTAAATTCTCTCTCCACAGTTCCTGTGTAGCTTCTCTTACCTGTTACTGTTGCCTTTGCCGACTGTCCGCCTGCTGTAGGCTCAATATTATTGCTGTACTCGATCTCGTAGTCAACACCCTCTACAAGCACCAGATCTCCATATGTAATTGTGAGCTCCGGCTCTATCTTCTTGCCTGTGTAAATCTGACCCTCGATCTCGCTCACATGACAGTCTGCAAGATTTCTTCTTGTTATAGCAAAGTATCTGTTAACACTTCCTGTGTAGTTGCCAATACCTGTGATGGTAACACTTGCCTTGTCCGTCACGTTCTTATTTCCACTGTATGATACAGTGTAGTCTCTTCCTGCCACAAGTACATCGTCGCCGTATGTTACCTTAAGTCCGGCAAATGTTATTGCCTTTCCTGTGTAGGTTACGCTGTCTTTTATACCTGTTATATCTGCATCTGCAATATCTGCACCGCCAATAGCAAACAGCTTGCTGGCAGTTCCTGAATAATTGCCCTTTCCTGTTATCACCGCAACTGCTGCCGTTGTCACCTCGACATTGTTCTTGTAGCTTACGGTGTAATCCCTGCCTGCCACAAGCTCTCTCTGTCCGTCAACAACCGTGAGCTTTGGTGTAACCGCATTACCGGTATAATTCTGTCTGTCGATGTCCTTTATCTCTGCAAGAGATATGTCTCTAGCTGCGATATCGAATTTCTCAACCGCCGTTCCAGTGTAGTTGCCTATACCTGTGATGGTAACGCCTGCCTTATCTGTGTCTGTTGTGACATTCACATTGTCACTGTATGAAACTGTAAAGTCTCTGTCCTCCACAAGAGCTGTTCCGCCAAGTGAAACTGTAACTGCAGGTGTAAGTGGATCTCCTGTGTATCTTGCCGATGCCACCGTAATGTCTGCATCTGCAAGATTTCTGGCACTTATCTTAAATCTTGCTGTGGTGCTTCCACTGTAGTTACCCATACCTGTGATGGTGAGCACTGCACTGTCTGTCACGTTCACATTGTTGCTGTAGTCTGCTCTGTAGTCGCGTCCCTCAACAAGTGTCCTGCCTCCGAGTGTAACTGTGTGATCCGGAGTTACAGCTTCACCCGTATAAACTCCGTTTCCAACCTTTACTGAAGCATTGTCGACTGAAGCACCTACTATTGCAAATGTCTTGCTGACACTTCCTGTGAAGCCTTCACCCTCAAGTGCCTTTATAGTAACCTTACCTGTTCCAACATTTGTATTTGACGAGTAGCTGATCTCAAGGTTGTCAAAATCAGTAACTGTCACTGTCTTTCCAGCTCTCTTCACTGTAAATGAATTGATCACCGGTTTTACTGCTGTTCCTGTATACATATACTCGGATGCATCAAGAGCTATCTGTCCATCACTTATATCGACCGGATTGATGTTAAACTTAGCCGATAAAGATCCGGTATTTGAATTGATACCTCTAACTGTTACGGTTGCCACACCCTCATCGATGTTGTCCACATATACGAGTGCGTAATCCTCGCCGTATACAAGTGTCTTTCCACCAAATGTAACTGTCACATCCGGTGTGAGCGGCTGGCCGAAGTTGTAAAGCTGATCACTGATCTTGCTTATCACAGCCTTGGATATATCCACAAGATTCTTAGATATCGTGAAGTTCACTGTTATGCTTCCTGTGTAGTTACCAGATCCTGTGATCTTGATCTCAGCCTTCGAGCTGGCCGTTGTCTCATTTATGTTGTTGCTGTACTCTGTCTTGTAATCTGTTCCAGACACGAGAACCTGTGTTCCGTCTCTCACTGTGACCTCAGGTGTTACAGCCTTTCCTGTGTGTACCTGTCCGCCAATCGCATCGACTCTACACTTGCTTATGTCCTTAGCTGTGATCTTGAATGTTCTGCTCAGCTCTCCGCTGTAATTGCCGATACCTGTTATCACAACCTCCGCACTGTCTGTCACGTTTACATTGTTCTTATACTCTACTGTGTAATCCTCATCCTCGGACAGTTTCTTTCCGACCAGTGTCACAACGATCTCGCCAAATGTTATGGCCTTTCCTGTGTATTCTGTGCCGGCTGGTATACCTGATACCTCTGCGTCCTCAAGAGTGAGACTCTTTATACTGAAGTTCTTCTCTACAGTTCCCTTGTAATTGCCCTTACCGGTTACGATAAGCTTGGCTGAATCTGAAACCTCTATGTTGTTCTCATATGTCACAGTGTAGTCCGTTCCTGCAACAAGCTGTACTCCATCGAGTGTCACCTTTGCATCCGGTCTGATCTCACTGCCGCTGTACATCTGATCCAGTATATCATTGATCTTCGCCTCATTGATCGCCTTTGGCTCAATGTCGAATGTAGCAGTCACAGTGCCCTTATAGTTTCCTGTTCCCTTGACGGTCACAGTCGCCTTTGACTTTGCTGTCGTAGCGTTCACATTGTTGCTGTAAGAAACAACATAATCAATGTCTGCATTTAATATCTCATCATCGAGAGTTACTGTCACAGCCGGTGTAAGTGGCTTTCCAGTGTAAACTGATGACTGGACATTCACATCTGCCTTGCTCAGATCCTTTGCAGTTATCGCAAAGTATGCGACAACTGTTCCCTTCGTAGTTTCCTGTACCGGTCACTGTGAGGATGGCTGCTGTTCCAACATTTACATTGTTGCTGAACACCACATTGAAATCTGTTCCCGCAGTGAGTTTCTTGCCATCAAGTGTCACTGTATATGCAGGCTTTACTGCACTTCCTGTGTACACATGGTCTTCCACATCAACTACAGCCTGTGCGATATCCACCTCTGTGATCTCAAACTTCTTTGTCACAGATCCTGTAAATCCGCTTCCCTGTGCTGCCTTTATAACCGCACCAGCAGTTCCGACATTTGTATTGTCCGTGTATGTCACATCAAATGCTGTCATAGATGTCACTGCCGTCGCCTTGCCATCCCTGCTTACTGTTATCATCTTAACTGCAGGTCTGATCTCTGATCCCGTGTACTCAAATGAGTCATTCTCAAGTACAACCTCAGCAGTTGTTATATCTACTGGCTTTATGGCAAATGTTGTGCTCACCGAGCCTGTGTTCTTGTTGATACCATTTGCCTGTATCGTCGCCGTACCTTCATTGATATTGTCGATGTATACAAGCTCGTAGTCCACATCCTGTGTCAATGTCTTGCCGCCATATGTAAGTGTAACCTCTGGTCTTATGGCATTTCCAAAGTTGTAATACTGGTCATCGACCTTGCTCATTACAGCCTTTGATATATCCACAACCTCCTGTGTGATGGTGAATACCGCACTGTTGCTGCCTCTGTAGTTGCCCTTACCTGTTATGGTGACCTCAGCACTGTCTGTCACATCTGTGTTGTTGCTGTAAGTAATGTCATAATCCTTTCCGGTCTCCAGTATCCTTGCGCCATCTCTGACTGTGATCTCAGGCTCAACCGCCTTACCTGTGTATATCTGTCCGCCAATCGGATCAATGCTGCATCTGCCGATATTCTTAGCTGTTATGGCAAATGCTGTTCTAACCTGTCCGCCGTAGTTTCCTGTGCCCTTTATGATCACATATGCAGGATTCTTCTCATCTGTAACGTTCAGGTTGTTCTCGTAGCTTACTGTGTAGTCCGTACCGTTCACAAGTGTCCTGCCGTTTACTACAACTGCTATATCTGCAAATTCAATGGCATCTCCTGTAAATACTACCGCATCCTGGATTCCACTTATCTCTGCATTGTCTATGCTGTATGCCTTTATAGCAAATGTTCTGGTCACTGATCCCTTGTAGCTTCCTCTACCTGAGATAATAGCGCTGGCCTTGTCTGTAACCGAATCGTTGTTCTCGTATGCCACTGTGTAATCAGTGCCCTCTGAGAGAACATTGTTGCCATTTACAATTCTCAGTTCAGGTTTTACTGCCTGACCGCCGTATGTCTGATCTGGTATCTCCGGTATGTCAAGCTTTGATATATCCATAGGAGTTATAGAGAACTCTCCCTGGACTGTTCCTGTGTAGTTGCCTGTTCCTGTCACTGTCACAACAGCCTTTGCTGTGTCAGATGTGACATTCACATTGTCGCTGTAGCTGAGCTTATAGTCAGTTCCCTGAACAAGAGTCTTTCCATCAAGGACTACACTGACTGTTGTCGTAACTGCGCTTCCTGTGTATTCAGCATCATCGGCCTTTACCTCAGCCTGTGATATCCTCTTAGGAGTTATGCTGAACTTCTGTGAGAGCTTTCCGGTGTAATTTCCGGTTCCCTCTATAGTAACCAGTGCATTGTCAGTAACATTCACATTGCCTGAAACTGTTACCTTGTAGTCAACGCCCTCTGCAAGAGTCTTTCCTCCAAGAACTACTCTGCATACAGGAGTGATTGCGCTTCCCGTATATACTGCACTGTCAACGCTGACCTCTGCCTGCTCTATTGAAGCTGCAACGATCCTGAAGGATGTGCTTGTGCTTCCTGTATAGCTCTGGCCTTCGCCTACGGCGATCTTAACTGTAGCCGTACCGACATTTACATTGTCTGTACATGTGATCTCAAATCCTGCGAGATCTGTGAGTACCTTCTTAACTCCATTTCTTGTGACTGTTATCGATTCTACATCTGCTGTTACCGCATCTCCTGTGAAACCATATGAATCCTTCACAAGTGCGATCTCTGCAGTTGTTATATCTATAGGAAGGATCTTGAATGTCTTACTTACCTCGCCCTTATTCTGGTCGATTCCCTTCACTGTAGCTGTAGCCGTACCGGCCTCAATGTTATCAGTGTAGGTTACGCTGTAATCAACATTCTCTGTAAGCTTTCTTCCTCCAAGATTTACACTGAGTGCAGGTGTGAGCTCCTCACCGAAGTTGTAATGCTGATCTGCGATATCACTTATCACCGCATTTGAAATGTCGAGCACTTCCTTTGCGATGGTGAACTCTGCTGTAAGCTGTCCGGTGTAGTTGCCCTTACCTTCTATAACTGCCTTGGCATTCTTGCCCACCTCGATATTATCACTGTAAGATACCGTGTAGTCTCTTCCATTTTCGAGTACCTTTGATCCATCTCTTACTGTAACCTCAGGGGTGATCTCCCTGCCTGTATATGTCTGTCCTCCGATGGCATCGACCTTGCACTTCTCAAGACTTCTTGGGGTTATGCTGAAGGCTGTTCTTATCTGTCCACCGTAGTTGTCGTTACCCTTTATGATAACGTATGCCATGCTGTCCTCAGTGGTTGCATTGACATTGTTCTCATAACTTACTGTGTAATCTGTTCCATATACAAGTGTCTTTCCATTCATCACAACTGTTATGTCCTTAAAGGTTATGCTGTCTCCTGTATATTCTGCGCTCTCAGGTATTCCTGTCACAACCGCCGGTGCTATGCTTGCTCCGCATATCTCAAACAGCTTTGTAACGGTTCCCTGATAGTTACCCTTACCTTTGACTACTGCTCTCGCCTCTGTAGTCTTGTCTGTATTGTTGCTGTATGTTACATCGTAATCTCTTCCCGCAACAAGAACTGTGTCTCCGTTTCTTACGACCACCACTGGCTCTATCGCCTCGCCGGTGTATTCCTGAGCATCAATGCTGTCAACATCGGCTGCTGTAAGAGTCTTTGCCGTGATGTCAAAGTAAACTGTGAGCTTTCCTGTGTAGTTGCCCATGGCCTTGATGATCGCTGATGCCTTCTTCTCAGCCGTTGTGACATCTATGTTGTCTGCGTATGTAACTGTGTAGTCCTCACCCTTGGTCAGAGTCTTGCCTCCAACCTCAAGAACTACATCAGGTGTCAGCGCAGATCCTATATATACCTGAGCCGGTATGCTGCACTTTCCGCCGTCTATGCTCTTTGCACTGATCTCAAATGTCTGGCTCAGTACGCCCTCATAATTACCGCATCCGGTGATCTTTAACAGAGCGTCCTCTCCTGCCTCTACATTGTTTTCAGCCGATACCGTGTAATCCACGCCGGCTGTCAGCACCTTATCTCCCAGAGTTACCTTTACATCCGGTATAACCTCTGATCCGGTGTACTCAGCATCTGCCACGCTCACGACCGCACCGCTTATGCTCTTTCTTGTGATAGTAAATGTAGTTGATGCAGTTCCGGTGTAGTTCGTATCCTTTCCTGCACTTACAGTAACCTTTGCCGTTCCGGCATCTGTATTGTCACTGTATTCCACAGCGAATGAAGAGAGATCTGTGATACTCTCAGTCACACCACCATTAGGAACGCCAAGTCTTGTCACTGCAGGTGTAATCGCCTCACCTGTGTAGGTGAATGATGTTCCCCTGAGAACTACTGACGCCTTTGATATATCTGCCGGCTTTATGACAAATGTCTTTGTAACTGGCTTGTTGTAATCACCTGTACCTATGATCTTTACAGTTGCAGTTCCCGCATCAATATTATCGGTATAAGTCACTGTATAGTCGGTGTTAAGTGTGAGTGCCTTTCCTCCAAAGCTTACCTTGACTTCAGGGGTTATGGCCTGTCCGAATGTATATGTCTGATCCGGAATAGCCTCTATCTCAGCCTTTGATATATCTGTAAATACTCTTCCTATAACGAATTCCTTCGTTACCTTTCCTGTGTAGTTGCCCTTTCCTGTGATTATAGCCTTAGCCTTTGTTGTCTCTGTAGTCTCATTTATATTCGACTCATATGTGACATCATAGTCAACGTCGCTCACAAGAAGAACATTACCATTTCTTATCGTTACTTCCGGCTCTATGGCCTTTCCTGTGTATACCTGGCTTTCAATCTCCTCGACATCACATTCCCTGAGATCCTTTGCCGTAATCACAAAGTGTACATCCTTGCTTCCGGTGTAATTGCCTGTACCTGTTACTGTAAAGTATGTACCATCCTCTGTTGTGACTGCCTTGTTGCCTGTGTATGTGATCCTATAATCAATTCCCTCTGTGAGGATCTCGCTTCCATCGGCAACTATAATATCTGCAAATGTCACATCAGCACCTGTGTAAGCCACAGACTCACTGTATCCGCTAATGGCGACTCCTGTAAGTGACTTAGGTACTATCGCAAATGTTGTTCTGAGGGTTCCTACATAGTTGCCCTTTCCTGTGATAACCACCTGTGCAGGTGCATCCTTTGTCGTAACATCTGTGTTTCCTGTGTATTCAGCCTCATAGTCAACACCGGCTTTCAGTGTTGTTCCATCAGCCATGCTTACTGTCACTGCCGGGGTGATAGGACTTCCGGTATATGTCTGATCACTGATCTTATACGCAACTGCACTTGAAATGTCTGCTGCAGCTATTCTAAAGGTCTTTGTGATAGTGTCTTTATAATTGCCGGTTCCCTTTACTATAACGTTTGCCGTGCCGACATTGACATTCTTCTCATAGGTAACTGTGTAATCCACACCATTTGTCAGAAGCTTGTCTCCAAGTGTTACTTCCACATCAGGAGTGAGCTCCTTACCTGTGTAGATCTGATCTGCGACTTCCACATCGGCATCAGTGATCGTTCTCTCTGTTATAGCAAACTCTGCACTGATGGTTCCCTTATAATTGCCACTTCCTGTAATCTTTACAGTACCCTTTCCTACGTTTGTGTTACTGCTGTAGCTCAGAGTGTAATCCCTGCCCTCTGTCAGAACCACTGTACCAAGTGTTACCCTGACAGCCGGGGTAAGAGGTGTTCCCTGATATACCGCATCGTCTACCTCAACTGCTGCGCCTGACAGATCTGCCTCTGTTATGGCAAACTCACCTGTCACGCTGCCCTTGTAGTTGGTGTTGCTCTTTGCTGATACGCTGATGGACGCTGTTCCTACATTGACATTGCTGCCAAAGCTTATGTCAAAGCTGTCCATATCAGTTATCATCACATCTCCAAACTCTATGCCTGTAACCTCAGGCTTCTGGCTCTTTCCTGTGTACACAAAGCTTCCCTGATCTATAACCACACGGCCTGCTGATATGTCCGCAGGGTTGATGGCGAAGCTTACTCTCTTTGTCTTGGAGTAATACTTTGTTCCGGTTATGATCACATATGCTGTTCCAGCATTTATATTGTTCTCATATGTTAAGGTGTAATCTGTATTCTCTTTCAGTGTAATTCCGTTATACATAACAGTGACTGAAGGAGTTACAGCCTTGCCAAATGCATATGTCTGCGCCGGTATAGCCGACACTGTAGCGCCGTTTATATCCACAACGCTTCTTGTTATCGAGAAGTAGACTACAGCAGTTCCTGTATAGTTGCCAATACCGGTGATCTCTGCCTTCGCCTCATCCGTCTCGTCTATATTGTTGCTGTATGTAACTTCATAGTCTGTTCCGGCCTTCAGGGTGACGCTGCCATTCTTTATGGTGAGCACCGGCTCTATGGCCTTACCTGTCCATGTCTGTCCCTGGATCGGGCTGATTTCGCAGTTTGCTATATCTGCCTTTGTTATCTTGAAGGCTGCAGTCTTCTCACCGCTGTAATTGCCTGCTCCGATGAATCTGACAGTCGCTGTTCCGATCTCCTTATTATCAGTGTACTCAACAACGTAATCCTGATTCTCTACAAGTTTTGTATCTCCAAGTGTGAGCTCATATCCTGTGAGGACTATGCTCTCACCGGTATACTCTACACTCTCAGGTATTCCTGTTATGACTGCATCTGCAAAGTCTGCCTTTGTTATCTCAAACTCAGCCACACACTGACCTGTGTAATTTCCACGGCCTGTGATAGTTGCCTTTGCCTTTCTTGAGTCTGTTGTAACACTTACATTGTCGCTGTATGTGACGTCATAATCACTGCCCTCTGTCAGAACTATCTCTCCGTTCTTGACTGTAACCTTTGGACTGTGGGCTGTTCCGTCGTATACAACAGACGCTATATGTGAGACCACGCACTTGCTTATATCCATTGCGGATATGGTGAATGTCTCTGATGCTGTTCCTGTGTAATTGTGCTTACCTGTTATCGTCACTGTGGCTGTACCCTTATCGGTATTTCCACTATAGTCAACATCATACTCGGTGTCTGCGATCTGCTTTCCACCTAATGTAACTGTTATCTCCGGTGTAAGCGGAGCTCCAGTATACACCTGATCTGCAACAGTTATCTTTGCTGCACTTATGGATCTTGCTGCGATCTTGAAGGTCGTCTTAACTGTTCCGGCATAGTTGCCCATACCCTTTACAGTAACCGTTGCTGTTCCGGCATCGGTATTGTCAGCATATCCCACTGTGTAATCTGTTCCCTCTATAAGCTTTGTCTGTCCCAGATATACTGTCACTGCCGGCTTGAGTGCAGCACCTGTGTATGTCTGATCGGCAACCGTGAGCTGGGCATCTGTGATGTCTGCCGCAGTGATCGCAAACTTGCCTGTAACTGTTCCCTTATAGTTTGAACTGCTTCTGGCTGTGAGAGCTATCTCTCCACTGCCTACATTTATATTGTTGCTGTATGTCACGTCAAAATCTGTGCCAGGCTCTATGCTGCCGCCAGCCAGAGTGATTCCTGTCACTACAGGCTTGATCTCGCTTCCGGTATATCCGTAAGCATCCTTCTCAAGCTCAAGGACTCCTCCTGTCACATCGAGCTGTTCGATAGTAAATGATGTATCTATGACTCCATGATACTCTCCGGCTCCTGTCACGATTATGTATGCCTTTCCGGCATTCACATTGCTCTGATAGCTTACTGTATACGCATCCTCTGGAAGCACCTCTCCATCCAGTGTAACTGATATAGCCGGTGTGATCTGCTTGCCATAGTTATATACAAATGGTCCCTTGTCTGTTATAGAGATGACCGCAGGTGTTATATCTATAACTCTCTCTGCTATCATAAATGTCTTCTGTACAGATCCGGTGTAGTTGCCCTTTCCTGTGACAACCGCCTTTGCCGGCTTGTCTGCTGTTGACACCTCAATATTGTCGCTGTATACGACATCATAATCCGTGCCCTTCACAAGAGTTCTGCTGCCATCCTTGACTGTTATGTCTGGTGTAAGTGCCTTTCCTGTGTGGGTCTGTCCCGGAATATCGCTGACTGTACAATCCTCTATGCTCTTTGCTGTGATAGTGAATGTCCAGCTTGCTTTTCCTGTATAATTACCCTTTGCACTGAAGATGATATTCGCCTTGCTGCTGGCAGTAGATACATTCAGATTGTTGACATATTCAGTCTCGTAGTCCACACCATTTACAAGCTTAACACCGTCCACAGTGAGCACAGCCTGATCAAATGTAATAGCCTTTCCTGTGTATACGACTGAACTCTCCACGCCGTCTATCTCTGCATCTGTTATATCCTTCTGTCCAATTGTAAATTCTACACGTCTTGTTGTACTGCTGTCATAGTTACCCTTACCTCTGATTATAACTGCAGCCTTTGAATCTGTGGTCGATGCATTGACGTTATTCTCATAGTCGACAGTGTAATCTGTTCCCTCTGTGAGAACCGCATCTCCATCCTTAACTGTTATATCCTGTGTTATCTCAAATCCAGTGTATGTCTTATCTGCCACACCTGCAACCGTAATGCCCTCAGCATTTATACTTCTCGCATTTATGACAAATGTGCCGTCAAGCTCTCCGGTATAGTTGCCCTTACCTTTGATCTTGAATTTACCGGTTCCTGCATTTGTAACTTCGCCTTCTACATACTCTACTGTATAATCCTGGCCCTCCACAAGTTTCTCGTCTCCAAGTACGACTGAGATCTTCGTGGTGAGCGGCTTACCTGTATAGCTCTGTGCCTGAGCACTTACCTTTGCTCCCGTGAGCGACTTCGCACCGATAGTAAAGAGAAGCTTTACCTCTCCTGTATAGTTACCTGTACCTGTCACCATCACGCTTGCCTTATCGGAACACTCCACATTGCTGTCGTAGCTGAGTGTATAGTCGACATCCTTCTTGAGAATGACATTTCCACTTCTGACAACCGGCTCAGGAGTTATCTCAGATCCGGTATAGCTGAACTCTGTCTGCTCAAGGCTTGCCCAGCTCTCCTCTATCTTCGCTGCAGTTATTGTCGCTGCGATATCAAAGCTTCCTGTAAAGTTACAGTCAGCCTTTGCAGTAACTGTTATTGTTCCTGTTCCAACATTTATCAGGTTCTTCTGTGTTACAGTGAAATCTGACATGTCCGTCACAGTGTACTTCTTGCCATCAACTGTGATGTCAAAGCTCTCCACTGTAAATGTCGTTCCAGCCGGTGTGTACACCGCTGAATAAGTCTTAGATGCCACTGCCTTTGCAATAGACAATGGAAGTATCTTGAATGTCTTCTCGACAGTTCCTGAATATCCCTGTACAGTGATACCTGTAACTGTCATTGTCGCAGTTCCGACATTCACATTGTTTGTATAAGTTACCGTATAGCAGTCAGCGTCAAGCTTCACGCCATCCACTGTGACTGTTGCAGCCGGCTCTATCTTATCTCCCATGTGGTATGTCTGATCTGCTATATCAGCAACATCCGCATCTGTTATCTTGACGATCTTCTTGGCAATATCAAATGTTGCCTTCACAGATCCCTTATAGTTGCCTGTTCCACTTATATCAGCAACAGCCTTTGACTCGGTTGTTGTGACATTGATATTGTTGCTGTATGCAACGGTATAATCCGTTCCCTTTACAAGAGTGTTTGCACCGTCAGTGACAGTCACTTCAGGCTCAACAGCCTTTCCTGTATAGATCTGTGCGCTGATCGGCTGAACTGTGCAATCTGCTATATCCTTCTGCTCGATCACGAACTGAACTATCTTCTCACCGGTGTAATTGCCCTTACCTGTGATAAGTATCTCTGCCTTGCTGTCAGTTGTGGAAGCATTTCTGTTATTTGTATATTTCACTGTGTAGTCAGCAGCAGTGAGCTTTCTGCCCGACACTGTAACTGCCAGTCCTGCAAATGTTATATCTGCGCCAGTGTATACCACACTGTCCTCAACGCCTGTTACAACTGCCTTGCTGACTGATGCAGGAACAATATTGAACTCGATCTTCTTTGTTCCGCTGTATACGCCCTTACCAGTTATGGTTATCGACGCCTTAGCTGAAGCCGTGCTGACATTCTCATTATTATCATATGAAGATACAACATAGTCCTCACCCTCAACAAGCTCGGTGCCATCGTAGCTGACTGTTATATCCGGTGTTATCGCTGAGCCTGTGTATGTCTGGTCAGCTATATCAGCCACATCGGCTCCGGCAATATCTATAGCCTTTATCTCGAAGCTTCCTGTAGCGGTTCCATCGAAATTGCCATCCTCCAGAGCTGTTACCGTGATCTTAGCTGTACCAACATTGATATTGTTGGCATACTCAACGCTATAACTTCCTGAAGGCACTGCCATTCCGTCCTTGCATGTAACTGTCACCGCAGGAGTCTGTGCCTTACCTGTGTATGTCACACTTGAAGCTGAAACTGTTGCACCTGTAATACTCTTCTTGTATATTACAAATTTCTGTGTGAGCTCTCCTGTATAGCTGCTGTCCGCCTTTGGAGTGATGGTCACACTTCCATTTCCAACATTTGTATTCTCACCGTATGTGACATTGAAATCATCAAATGATGTTATTCTGTTGACGGTTCCAACCTTCACAGCCACAAGTGATGGCTTGATAGCAGTACCGCTATATTCAAATGTGTCGCCTGATATGATCAGTGTATCACCTGATATGTCATACTTGGCGATCTTGAACGTGTATTCCTTTGTTCCCTTGTACTTGCCCACACCTGTTATGACAAGTGTTGCGGTACCGACCTCATAGTTGTCCTTGAAGGTATATGTATAATCACCGTTTGATCCGGCTGTCATCTCCTCGCCGTCATAGCTCAGAGTAAAGCTTGGTCTGACCGCCATGCCAAAGTTGTATGACTGATCCTCAAGTCCCGTCAAAGTGATCTTGTCACTTGTGCTTATGTCTATAAATTCCTTAGTAATATTGAAGTATTTGATGATCTGACCTGTGTAATGATCACCACAGCCTGTTATGGTCACTGACGCTTTTCCGGCATCCGTGTTGTCTGCATACTCTACTGTGTAATCCTCATTCTCAACAAGCTTGATCTCACCGTTGTATATATTGATCTCAGGTGTTATAGCTGAGCCTGTCCACAACTGATCCGCTATAGCATCCATCTGACAGTTATACACAGCTCTCTTCTCTATCTCGAAACGTATAACCTTCTGTCCTGTGTAATTTCCTATACCGGTTACAGTGATCGAAGCCTTCTCTCCTGAACCTGTTACCTCTATATTATTCGCATACTCAACAGTATAGTCCTTGTCTCTCTCCAGCTTGATAATTTCACCATTAACGTATCTGGTTACATTTATCACCGGTTCGATGGCCATACCTGTGTACATCTGTGACTGGTCGGCCTGGGTTATTCCCATTCCGCTTGAAGATGAAATGATTGAAACAGGTGTTATCTTGAAATACTTGACGATCTCGCCTGTATAATTATCATTTGCAGCCTTTATTACGACCTTGGCCTCATCTGTCACATCCGTGTTATTGCTGTACTCTACCGTATAGTCTACATCCTGCTCCAGCTCAACACTGCCATTCTTGATGGTGACTGCCGGCTCTAATGCCTCTCCTGTGTACTGGCTGTCGGATATATCTTTGACATCGCAGTCCTCAAGAGGCTTAGGTAAAATGTTGAACTCAAGAACCTTAGTTCCGCTGTATGAGCCCATTCCTTCTATAGTAATAGTAGAAGTTCCTACCTTGTCATTGTTCTTTCTGTCGGTGACTGTGAAGTCTGTTCCCTCCTTCAGAACATAACTGCCATTCTTAATGGTAAGCTCCGGCTTCACCTCGCCGCCGTTATAATACTGGTCAGGTATATCCTCATATGTGAGTTTGCCCATATCACCTGACGGAGCAACTATAGTGATCTGGAATGACTTTGAACCGGAATAATATACCGATGCTGACATGGCAATGACTGTCCATGTTCCGGTCTCCTTGTAGCTGAACGGGAAGGTGTAGTTAACTCCCTCAACCAATGTCATTCCGTTGTATGTAATTGTTATATCCGGCTTTATGTTCTCTCCGGTATATTCATAACTGGACTTATTCACAGTCAGCTTTACATCGGCATCTGAGAATGACTTTGCAAGTATGTTAAATGATTTGTACACAGTACCCGCATAGTCTCCCATACCTGTAAATGTAACCTTACCATTGTTGGTTCCCGGCACGATATTCTCGCCGTAAGCAACAGAGTAATCGGTTCCCTCCACAAGTGTCTTGCCGTCGTATGTCAATGTCACATCCGGCTTCAACTGTGCTCCGGTATATTTCATCGATGATATCGTAGAAAATTCCACATCATTCATGCTGATCTTAGATGTCTTTATCGCAAATGTACCTACACATGTTCCCTGGAAATTGCCGAGACCCTTGATCATGACTCTGGCTGAATTTCCGATCTCCACGTTGTTCTCATAACCTGATATCTCGTAGTCAACGCCCTCCACAAGATCCGTATTGCTGAATGTGACCTTTGACAGGGTTGTGGTCACCTCAGAACCTGTGTACTCGGCGTCATCGGCAGTTATTACAGCTTTGGATATATCCGCTGCAACAATCTGGAACTCACATGGAACAGTTCCAGTGTAATTTCCAATACCTACTATATTAAACTTATGTGTTCCTACATTGTAATCCTTGGCATTCCAATACTCACTGAAGTCATATGAGAAATCCTGGGATAACTTAAGTGTAGTTCCAAGTTCCTTATCCTTGACAGAAATATTCTGTGGAGAAACCTGTATCGTTATGTTGTTTGCGGTGTTGAACACTGCATCATCAAATGTTACGGAGAGATTTTCCGTGCTCCTAGGCTTGATGGTGAAGTTCACCGTCTTTGAACCCACATATGAACCAAGTCCTGATATAGTCAGTGATGGCTTAGATGTGGATGTGGATGCATTTGTATTGTTGGTGTAGTATGACACCTTATAATCCTTGCCCTCGACAAGTGTCGTGCCCTTATACTTAACCACCGGACTTGGAGTCTTGGCAGTTCCGTCATATACAAGGTCGTCATCCACCGTAACGTCAGCGTCTGCTATGCTGTATACCTCAGTTCCCTGATCCACGATCTGGAAAGTCTTGGTTACAGTTCCCTTGAATCTGGTAGGTGCTCCTGTTATTGTGACAGTCGCCGTTCCAACATCTGTATTGTTGGTATACTCAACCTTGTACTCATAGTCATTTGTACCCCACTCGTCTATGCTGTGCAGATACTTGTTGTTGGTCTTGTCCAGTATCTTAACAGCCGGCTTTATAGGTTTTCCTGTATATACAAATGTATCACCCTCCAGTGATATCTCCTGATCACTGAGGTTTGCAGCGCTGATTCCGTAGTATATGTAATACTCTCCGTCGCTACCGATCTTATAATTGCTGTTCTTTGCAGCGGACACTACAACTCTAGGGCCGTCCCCAAGAGGATCCTCCACTACCTCTGACTCCTCGTCGTTGTTATAATAATCGACAACATAGTCAGTTCCTTCTGTAAGGAAATATCCTGATGATGTATTCGCTGTCTTTACATATATCTGCGGCCATACACCACCAGCCTGATATGTGTAAATTTTATTTTTGCAATTTTTATGCTGGTTCGCTTTCTCTTTTCCATCTATATAGAAAAGTGCAGTCGAAGTTATACTCTTTGCCTTTATAGTAAAGGTACATGTAAGAGTACCGCTGCAGTTCATGTCTGCATTACCTCTGACTGTAACTGTTGCCGTACCAACATTAACATTGTTACTGTATTCTACAGTATAATAATCTGACGACAGCTTCGTGTCGTTGGTCGTATCTCCAATCTTCTTTACCACCAGCTCTGACGAAGTGAGCGTCCATGGTTTTCCCGAATACGTCTTACCGGATGTCACCGTTGTATAACAATAATATCCGTCCGCATTCAGATCTATGGCATCATCCGCCGCCAGCGTGGCAACAGAATCCCCCACATCACTCTGCTTCTCCGCATCACTGGCCGTCGCCACATTCTGTGACTGTGCCGCCAGCACCTGCGCAATCCCTCCGATCGCAATATCACTCTGGAACAATACGGACAATGCCATAATGAATGCCATGAGAAATGCGATCATTCGTCTGCCATAACTTCTTCTCATAAATTACTCCCTGCCTTTCTTGATATGTACATTTGCGGAATAACCAGTATAAGTGTCTGGAAACCCCATTTATATACAATTTTACCAAAAATCAATATGTTATTCAATGTGCTTTATGAAATAATCACTTGACTTTCTAAACATAAAAAAGAACTTTTGCACATATATATGCAAAAGTTCTTTTTTTTATATACACTATATATTATTTTCTTATCTTTCTCACTGATACAACCACAAGTGCCGCCGCTACGATTCCGGTAAATATGTATATTGGAAGTCTGTCTCCTGTCTGTGGTGCCTTTCCTGCCTGTGATACACCCGCAGTCTGAGGATCATCATCATCCGGTATATCTATGTCATCCTTGACAAACACTGCAAGCTGTCCATCCGATGGGAATTCTGCCAGAAGAACTCCGCTCTCTACGCTGAATGGGATCTTGGTCCAGTCTCCGTCATCCGGAAGAAATCTCACCTGAACTGTCATATCACTGGTGATGGCCGCTCCTCTGATCTTTGTCGTCTCTATCTCAGAATAATCATAATCATTCACCGCTGTAACTGAGAACACTGCAAGAGTTGAATATCCATCCAATGATTTATCTCCAAGCACCTCCGATGGTGCATCTCCAAGCATGAGATTGTCAATATCCGCTATAGTTGTATCCGCCTCGGATATGAGAATGTGTGTCGAATCTGTCTCATAATCATTCTCCGGGCTGTTATTCGCAAATGCTGTTGTTCCGCAGCCTAATGTTATCGCCACCGCTGCAAGCCAGGCTGCCGCTTTTCTCTTAAATGAAGCTGCCTTCCCCAATCTTGTTGTCATAACCTTCACTCCTTGTCTCCCTGATGTCCTTCTCCTGACATCATACTTTGTTCCAAAGTATACCATCATAAAAAGAGAGCGTCAATTGTGCAAAACTCCCTTTTTTATCTGGCATCCGCTTCTATTTCCCCTGTGAGTACCGACTGCACGATCCATCTTTTTCCATCCATTCCACAACATGTAGAAAGAGTCAGCAGTCTGCTGTCAACATCTATTTTTTGGTCATTTTGCACAACCCCAGTATCAAAATTCTCGTCAAATATTCCATCTATGTACGACCGTCTGCCTTTTTTGTCAGAGAAATCATTGTATGTGAATATATGTCTGTCATTTGTCCTGTATGCAGCAAACACCGTATAACACAGCGTACTGTTCGGTGTGTATACATACACATTCCTGTTGTTTCTGAGGAATTCCTCATCCTCATAATTGTGCAGAGTCTTGAACATAGTTCCACTGGACATGTTGTGTCCATACATGACCGTATCAAAATCCGAAAATCCTCTGGAATTTGCAGAGTCTATGAAGATTGCTCCATCAGGGCTGTACTCCCCATATGCATCATGGCTCAGATAATAGCTGTTGTCACTGCCCTGCAGTACCGCATAATCGACATCTGTTCCAGGTATGTATATCCACGCACATATATCCTGATTCTTTTTCTGAAGTTCATCAAAGTCCACCTTCACATGCGGGAATATCACATCATCAATTCCTGCATCCTGCTTGGACGAGGCATCGCTCTCCGTAGCTCCATCTGTTCCATAATCCACATACTCCCTGAGTGCCCGGTTTGCACGGTTGCTCCGGTTATGTGCAAACGCATATCTCACGATCAGGCAGATGCACACCAGCAAAACCACCGATGATACCCCCAAGACCACCTTCCATAAGAGCTTCTTACGCTCTCCTCCCGGTTCGGTCATCACTGCCTCTATCTCAGGGCTGTCGGTATTTCCATTTTCTGCGTGACTTTCCCGCTCATTGTCCTCGACAACGGATTGCGCGAGCGCCACCGCCTCTGCAATTTTTCTTTCTAATTCTTCCTGTCTATCACCGTTCTGCATACAGGCATTACTCCACTTCTCTGTAGAACATTTCGACAAGCTGCTCCTTTAACGCCGCATCGTCAACAATATATTCATCATAATAATTTTCTCTCTCATATGAACCCGGGAACTCATACATTCCGTCATCAGTAAACTCCGCCCCGGCAAATTTCCACGCCAGATACAGCATCCCGGTTCTGGATATGTCTGTTGATATATATCCCGACATCTGTTCATACATATCCCATATCTTCAGGGGATTTCTCTTAAGCTTTTCCTTTAGCAGGCCGCACCATGCACACATGTACTGCTTCTGCCTGTCCATACGGGCGGCATTTGTTCCTATATCCTCCGAGGCACTGTTGCGCTCCGTCACATAATATACCGCCTGCTCCCCTGACAGTGTCACTGTCTCGCCCTGGCGTATATCTGCTCTGTCCAGATCCTCCATGGCTTTCACCGTCACTCCGCCGACAAGCTCGTTCATCTTGCTGATCCCATCAAAGTCAAGCGTCACATATGCATGTATCGGAAGTCCGTCAAGCAGTTCTGATACCGTATATTCCGTGAGTTCCGCACCGTCAGCCACATCACTGCCATATGAAAATGCCAGTGCTGCCTGAAGATTCTGGGTCGTGATATATTTGCCCGCAACACCAAATACCTTGACAGGTGCCAGAGTATCCCTGTTGATATTCAGGCATCTTATCGTCTTGTCCCTGACATTGAGTGTGACAAGTATCAGGGCATCCCCCTGTCCCACGGTGTCAGCCTCTCCTCTGGCATCCACACCGATACACAGTATATTAATGTTGTCTTCATCATACATGTAGCTGTGACCTTCATACAGCATTTCAGCATCCCTGGATCTTTGTCCTCTGAGGGAGCTTCTGCCCGCATGAAGATATGCCGCACATACCAGGATCACCGCCACAACTATAGCCAGAACAGCCACGGCTGCTATGAGTAATTTTTTCTTAACTTTACTGTTACTTTTCATGTTCATGTTCTCAAAAAGCGGCACGGAAACTTCCGTGCCGCTCTTGTTCTTATCTTATATGCCTGACGTACTGCAATGCATCAATATTTCTTATCGATTATGCATACAGTGGATACTTCTCTACAATACTCTTTACAAGCTGCTCAGCCTTTGCCTTATCATTGTCAAGTACTGCTGCCTTTATGGCGTCTGCTATGATCTCCATGTCAGCCTCATTTGCACCTCTTGTGGTAACGGCTGGTGTACCAAGTCTTATTCCACTTGTTACAAATGGTGACTTAGGGTCGTTTGGAACAGTGTTCTTGTTTGCTGTGATATGAACCTCGTCAAGAAGCTTCTCAACTTCCTTACCTGTAAGTCCAAGTCTTTTGAGATCCATGAGCATCAGATGATTGTCTGTTCCGCCTGATACAATATCAAAGCCTCTTGCCATGAGTGCCTTTGCAAGTGCTGCCGCATTCTTGACAACCTGCTCCTGATATGCCTTGAACTCAGGTGTAAGAGCCTCCTTGAAGCATACTGCCTTACCGGCTATCACATGCATGAGAGGACCGCCCTGGATTCCAGGGAATACGGCCTTGTTGAAATTAAACTTCTCATTTATCTCGTTGCTGCACATGATCATACCACCACGAGGTCCGCGGAGAGTCTTGTGCGTTGTGGTTGTTGTCACATGGGCATATGGGATTGGGCTCATGTGAAGTCCTGCTGCCACAAGTCCGGCGATGTGTGCCATATCTACCATGAGATATGCTCCAACCTCATCAGCGATCTCTCTGAATCTCTTGAAATCAATAGCTCTGGCATATGCTGAAGCTCCTGCTACGATAAGCTTTGGCTTGCACTCCTTTGCGATCTCGAGAACTCTGTCATAATCTATAAATCCGTCATCGTTTACACCGTATGGCACGCAGTGGAAATACTTTCCAGACATGTTGACCGGTGAACCGTGGGTGAGATGTCCGCCGTGATCAAGATTCATTCCCATAAATGTATCGCCAGGATTAAGTATTGCGAAGAATACTGCCATGTTTGCCTGTGCTCCTGAGTGTGGCTGTACATTCACATACTCACAGCCAAACAGCTCCTTGGCTCTCTCTCTCGCAAGGTCCTCAACAACATCCACATACTGACATCCACCGTAATATCTCTTACCAGGATATCCCTCTGCATACTTGTTGGTGAGATGGCTGCCCATGGCTGCCATAACCGCCTTTGATACGATATTCTCGGAAGCTATGAGTTCCAGATTGTTATTCTGTCTGTTGAACTCGTCTGTCATTGCTGCCGCTACTTCTGGATCTACCTTTGTTATCTCGTCAAAACTGAACATCGAATTTACCTCCATCAAAAATTTGTTCCTATTATACTCATATATATCACTGTTTTTCAACAGTAAAATTTAACATGTCCTTGTACTGGCCATACTCGTACTCATCATAAAAATATTCCTCAGGTCTTGCGGATATTCCAAGCTCGTCATACCATTCGCCGAGAAGCTTCTCTCTGAGCTTTGTCTTTGTCGGCTCCGCCAGCGTGTTGTAGTTCCACAGGCTGAAGTGAAGAGCGTAATTTATATAGTCCTTCTCTATCTCTGTGTACAGACCGTGATCCTTCAGCATCTGTCTGAGTGCCAGCAGCATGTGATAGAAGTTATCCCACGACTTCTCTCTGGTCTTGGACAGCGAATC
>NC_021018.1:1310222-1318828 GCF_000210595.1 Coprococcus sp. ART55/1
TTATCTGTATATTTCTAAGGGTCTGTCCGGTTATCATGTCCAGACATCCCTCTATGTAACTCTCCGCATTGTATACTGTCAACACAATCGATACATCAATCACTGATACACCCCCTCCATCTCATCTGTTAGTTTCTATGCAAAAGCTTCTTTACAGCCTTCTTCAGTGTCACCGGAACAAACATCACAGCCTTGCCCACACGGAAAGTGGTTGATGTCTCATAGTTGATCCGCTGAGCTTCCATCTCTCTTCTGAGTTCATCATTTTCTCTGTGACTCGCATCCAGCTCTTCAGCGCGTCGCCCCAGTTCATTGTTAAGGTCAAATATCTTTTTGCTGTAGACTACCTTGCCGAGATAATATCTCTTGAGAAATCCCGGATCCTTAGCAAGAACATAAAGCCCTGTCTTCTCCTCCTGGCTGAACAGCTCCTGGTCAAGCTCATCAAGTTCCATGCTCCTGTGGAAATCAACAGCCATACGCTCAGCAAACTGCCAGCCCGCATCCTCTGTCATCCAGTGAAGCATCTCGTAGTAACATCTCCATCTCTGAAGAGTGTAATATCCCTTCCACTTCTCCCACACAGACCAGTCCTGCATGAGATGATCCTTTATGCGGTCGTAGGTTATATTGACCGTGTACGCCGCACCCACATCGTCTATCCACACTGTGTCTATCTCAACTCTGTCACACATGTCACAGGCTGCAAACATCGCCCTATCAGCATGTACAAATGCCATCCACAATATATACAGATCAGGAAACAGCCCCTGCTGATGTGTCTCCACTCCGTCGCAGTATGTGTCCAGAAAGCTTCTGCTGTAAAGCCCCGCGCACACATGCCGTATCGCTATCGATATCTCAGGAGACGATGCCAGGCTCATAACCACTTCTCGCTGGATACTGTCATCCATTCTGTCATCAAACACTCCGATAAATTCCAGTTTTCCCTGCACGGCCCTTTCTGCCAAATGCTTCACAGCCTCCTCCGAAACAGCCACGCATGGTCTCGCCAGAAAAACATAATCGCCAAGATCTATCTTTTTTAAGCTGACATTCTCTGTACTCACTCCCTGCCCTCCTCATGTAAATTTCAAATAATATACCGAACATTTTTCACCAGCGCCAATTATACCATTAATTTCATTTTTTGTGAATACAGAGAAGGGCACAGGAGTATTACCCCTGTGCCCTTCTCTGTATGACATGTATTATTTTATCTCTCATTTCCTGCCACAAGAGCCGTTCCATCATAATCGATGACTATGGCTGACTGTGTGCTCACGCTGCCCGCAAGTATCATCCTGGCAACAAGAGTCTCCACATTCTTCTGCAGATATCTCTTGAGCGGTCTTGCACCATACACCTGATCATATCCCTGATCGATGATGTGCTGCTTTGCACTCTCCGTAAGTTTGATAGTGATCTCTCTGTCTGCCAGTCTGCTGTTGAGATCTGCCATGAGAAGATCAACTATACCACTGATGTTGTCCTTGGACAGTGCCCTGAATGTAATGATCTCATCGATACGGTTCAGGAACTCAGGTCTGAATCTGCTCTTAAGCTGAGCCATTACGTCATTCTTCAGTTCATCTGTGATCTCTCCGCCGGCAGCTGCAATATCTGCACCGCCGATATTGGATGTCATGATGATGATCGTATTCTTGAAGTCCACCGTTCTGCCCTGAGAATCCGTGATACGTCCGTCATCAAGTACCTGAAGGAGCACATTGAACACATCCGGATGTGCCTTCTCTATCTCATCAAAGAGGACAACCGAATATGGCTTTCTACGAACAGCCTCTGTCAGCTGACCGCCTTCATCATAACCTACATATCCCGGAGGCGCTCCTATAAGTCTTGACACACTGTGCTTTTCCATGTATTCACTCATATCAATACGAACCATGTTCTGCTCATTGTCAAACAATGCCGCTGCAAGACTTTTTGCAAGCTCTGTCTTACCAACACCGGTTGGTCCAAGGAAGATAAATGAACCTATCGGTTTGCTAGGATCCTTTATTCCCGCCTTTGATCTGATGATCGCATCGCTGACATAGTCAACGGCTTCATCCTGCCCTACAACTCTCTTCTTAAGTTCGCTGGCAAGATTGAGGGTCTTGCTCTTCTCGCTCTCAGTAAGCTTTGCAACAGGAATTCCTGTCCACTTGGATACGATCTTCGATATCTCATCTTCTGAAACCACCTCATGAACAAGCTCCCTCTCCTTATCTGAAGCTGTGGACTCAGCCTCTGCAAGCTCTTTCTGGATCGCTGGAAGCTTACCATACTGAAGCTCTGCTGCCTTGTTCAGATCATAATTTCTCTGTGCAGCCTGAATATCAGCCTTGACCTGCTCCATCTCTTCCTTGAGGGTTCTTATCTTCTCAACTGCAGCCTTTTCATTCTCCCACTTTGCTTTCAGGGAATTTGCCTGATCCTTGAGTTCTGCCAGTTCAGCCTGAAGGTCTGCCAGTCTCTGCTTTGACAGATTATCCTCCTCCTTCTTAAGGGCTGTCTCCTCAATCTCCAGCTGCATTATCTTACGTGTGATCTCATCCACTTCAACAGGCATTGAATCAAGCTCTGTCTTGATCATGGCACACGCCTCGTCAACAAGATCTATTGCCTTATCCGGCAGGAATCTGTCTGTTATATATCTGTTGGAAAGAACCGCTGCGCTTACAAGGGCACCATCTGATATCTTAACTCCATGGAACACCTCGTACCTCTCCTTGATTCCTCGAAGGATAGATATTGTATCTTCAACGGTTGGCTCATCCACCATAACTGGTTGGAAACGTCTCTCAAGAGCCGCATCCTTCTCTATATACTGTCTGTACTCGTTCAGTGTTGTGGCACCTATACAGTGCAGCTCACCTCTGGCGAGCATAGGCTTAAGCATGTTTCCCGCATCCATTGCACCATCAGTCTTGCCTGCTCCGACGATAGTGTGAAGCTCATCGATGAACATGATCACTTCACCCTCAGACTTCTTAACCTCATCAAGGACATTCTTAAGTCTCTCTTCAAATTCACCTCTGTACTTGGCACCGGCCACAAGAGCTCCCATATCAAGTGCAAATATCTTCTTGTTCTTAAGTCCCTCTGGTACATCACCTCTGAGTATCCTCTGTGCAAGTCCCTCTACAACCGCAGTCTTACCTACACCAGGCTCACCGATAAGCACCGGATTGTTCTTTGTCTTCCTTGACAGGATCCTGATCACATTTCGTATCTCAGCGTCACGTCCTATTACCGGGTCAAGTTTCTGCTGTCTTGCCCTCTCGACCAGATCATATCCGAACTTCTCCATAGCCTCATATGAGCTCTCCGGATCATCGCTGTCCACCTTGTGGTTACCTCTGATTTCTGCCAGCTCCTTGAGGAATGCATTCCTGCTAACTCCCCAGCCTTTAAGAAGCTCCTTGATATCCGAATCAGCCTTATCCACCATGCCGAGGAACAAATGCTCAACAGACACATATGTGTCGCCCATCTGCTTTGCTTCCTTCTCTGCCTGGATGAGAGCCTTTGAGAAGTTATTTCCGGCATACATATTGCCTCCGCTGACCTTCGGCAACCTTGCCAGCTTATCCTCCACCGCATTCACGGCACTAGTAACATTCACGCCCATCTTCTCAAATATCTTGGCTATCAAACTGTCATCTATCTCAAGCAAGCCAGCCAAAAGGTGCATCTGCGTAAGTTCCTGATTGTCGTACTCCAGAGCTTTTTCTTTTGCTTTCTCTACAACTTCCAACGATTTACGTGTGTATTTATCCATCTCCATAGCTGTTTACCTCCTAAACTAAACTTTCAGGGAACTGATACCTTAATATCACTTCCCTGTCTGATGATAATATAACACACTTGTTAGCACTCGTCAATACTGAGTGCTAACATTTTTTTTATTATTTTAAATTAATTCTCTCTACGGTAAACTACCACCCCGGCAGCCCCTAATAAACATGCCATCATGACTATGAGCATCAATGCCACATTTCCGTCATCTCCGGTATTTGGTACACCTGACCCCTTTTTTGAGTCTGCTACAGTTGTATTCTCTGTTGAAGTCACGTTAGTTTTCTCATCGGTTGTCTGTCTCTCTGTTGTTACCTTCTCTGTCGTCTGCTCACTTGACGTTGGTTTTTCAGTTGAAGGTTCATTTGTAGTTGGTTCATTTGTAGTCGGTTCATTTGTTGCTGGTACATTCCCCTTCTTTACCACTACCTTTGCAGCAGGAGACGCATAATAATTTTTGGTCTCCTTATATCTCACATAATAATTTCCATCTGCAAGTTTCTTAAGTACCGTGCTTTCACAATCCAACCATTTTTTCTTGTCAACACTATATTCCATTGACGTCTTCAGATTAGATATCTGACCATCATTTTTCCCATCCACAGTCTCTGCCGTTGCGACCAAACCTGTAGGTGCCTTCTGCTTTGCCTTATCTATTGTGAACTCTTCCACGATCTGTCCATGCATGGTATTCTCACCCTTGATAGTAACTGTAGCTGTTCCCGCATCAATATTATCCGCATATACACATGAGTAACTTTTTCCCTCTGTCAGAGTCTTTCCGCCATAAGAAACCGTAACCGCAGGTTTCTTTTCTTTTCCATCGTACACATATGTTTTTGGATCAATGCTGACAGCGACATCTGCATCATCCGACAAGCTGCGGTAACGGAGAATAAAATCCTTAGCCTTGGCTCCTGTCTCATCATCAATGATTGTCGTTCCTTCTACAGAAAGTCCCTCTGGTACAAACTCTTTCACGCCGTCAAATCCATCTGCAATATTCCCAAAGTTGCTAAGTCCGTTACTGTTCTGTACCGTGAATACACAGTCTGTATCCATCTCAAGTTTTTCAAACCAACACTGTGAACCGTTGAGTGTCACATTTGAGCCATTATTCAGACAGATTCCATCATTTGTCATCCAGTTGATATCATCCGTAATGAATTTTACATTTGACAAAGTCAGCATAGCATTAGTAAATCCAACACTTGCATTTGTGATACCGCAATTTAATGTTCCGTTTTTCACGTATAACGAATAATCAAAATTCATCATCTGCAAAGTGACTCTTTTACCGTTGAGATCTATAATGATATGTTTATTATGTTCACCATCATTGTATCCTATAGAAGCCGAAGGATCATATATATCACTAATTATACATATTGTATAGCCATTCTGTGCGGCTGCAAATGCATCAGCCAGTGTAGCATATGATCCGATCTCATCGCCATTGCCATCCGTCACAATTGCCACATCCCCATCCGCGGCCTGCACCTTCACAGAGTTCTTTCCCGCAATAATCACTACAGCAAATATACATGCCATAATCAACCCAGTTACCAATTTCTTTGATTTCATAATTATCCCTTTCCTCCTGTCTTTAATCCCTGGCAGTTACTGCCAGATATTGCCATCAACATAACAAATAATTATAATACACTGGGGCTTTTAGTAAACTAGCCAAACGGCTAGTTTTAAAAATTAAATGACTAAATGCATAACTTTAGTACGAAAAAGAACCAGCACTTATGTGCCGGTTCTCCCTGTTATGATATTATTCTATTATCACAGCTCCTCACCATTGGTCTCTATAACATGTTTGTACCAATAATAAGAATCCTTCTTGTATCTGTTCAGAGTGCCACTGTTCTCTTCCTCTTCTCTGTCCACATACACAAATCCGTATCTCTTCTGATATCCGTTGAGCCAGCTGAGAAGATCTGTGTAAGACCATGTGCAGTATGCCAGGACACGGCAGCCATCATCACACGCTTTCTTGAGCTCCTCTATGTGATGTTTCAGGTAATCTATCCTGTACGGATCATGGATCTCCCCATCCTCGAACTTGTCAAATGCACCGAGACCATTCTCAGATATTACGATCGGAAGGTCGTATCTTGAAGTGATCTGTCTGCAGCACATGCGAAGTCCCATCGGATCGATGGTCCAATCCCAGTCCGTTGTAGGGAGGAATTCATTTGCAGGATTCTTGTAGAGTCCCGGAACACCCTGAACCTTTGCCGTGCCCTTCTTGCCGGTCGTGTTCATCTCGTGAGTCGTTCCCACTCCGTCTATCGGGTTGTGCTCGACAACGCATGACTGATAATAGTTTACACCCATGAAATCTATGAGACCTGCAGCCTTCCTGAGGATATCCTCGTCACCGTCCTCCATAACCGGAGTTAGATCCTTGCTCTTGAGGTAAGCAGCGGCAGCCCTTGGATAACGGCCATAGGCATACATATCCATCCAGTAGAAGTTGTTCAGATCATCATAATCCATCTTCGCCATCGCATTTTCAGGCTTTCTGTCAAATGCGTATGACGGTGTGTATGCGAAGGATGAACCGACCTTAGCATCCGGGCAGATCTCCTTGAGTGCAATAACACTCTTGGCGTGTGCCATAAATGCATGATGGTTTACCTGATAGAACATCTTCTGGTCATCAACCTTTCCTGGTGGGTGCATTCCTGCATTCCAGCCAAGACCTGTAAATACATTCTGCTCATTCATGATTATCCAGTGCTTTACCCTGTCACTGTATCTCTCAAACAGAACCTTTGCGTATCTGACGAAATCATCGACTATTCGTCTGCTCTCCCATCCGTGATACTGCTCCTCAAGTGCCTGTGGCATATCCCAGTGGTACACTGTTACCATAGGAACAATTCCATACTTAACCAGTTCATTGATCAGGTCATCATAGAACTGTAAGCCCTTTTCATTTATCTCGCCATTGCCATCAGGTATGATCCTTGGCCAGGATATTGAGAACCTGTAAGTCTTAAGTCCCATCTCCGCCATAAGTGCCACATCTTCCTTGTATCTGTGGTAATGGTCAACCGCCTTATCACCTGTCGTAGCCTTAAATGTTTTTCCCGGGATCCTTACGAACTGATCCCAGTTGGATGGGCCTTTGCCATCCTCATTCCACGCTCCCTCTATCTGATATGCAGCAGACGCACTGCCCCACAGGAAATCTTTCGGGAAGCCATTTGATCTGTCAAAATACATAAACCGTCCTCCATACTATATAGAATCTGTATAGCATGCCTTCAACATGCCTTTGTCGTCATATGCTACAGACTGCCCAGCACATCTCCTATCTTATCCGCTATCAGAAGATCTGCATTGCTGTCCGACTGTGTCGGGGACATATTTATAACCACCAGTTTCCGCCCCCTGAAATATCTGATAAGTCCTGCTGCCGGATATACCACAAGTGAGGTTCCGCCAATTATCAGCGTATCCGCCTCGGATATATACTGGAGTGCCCTCGACATATTGTCCTCATCAAGTGCCTCCTCATACAGCACCACATCCGGTTTTACAGTGCCTCCGCACTTTTCACACTTAGGCACACCATCCGAATTGACTATATAATCCAGGTCATAGAAAGCATGGCATTTCTCACAGTAATTTCTGTGAACAGAACCATGGAGCTCTATGACATTCCTGCTACCTGCCATCTGGTGAAGTCCGTCGATATTCTGCGTTATCACCGCCTTGAGCTTTCCCTGTTTCTCAAGCTCCGCCAGCTTTATATGAGCCTTGTTCGGCTTTGCATCAGCAAATATCATCTTGTCCTTATAGAATCTGTAAAATTCCTCCGGGTTACGTCTGTAAAAGCTGTGGCTGATTATAGTTTCCGGCGGATACTTATACTTCTGATTATACAGTCCATCCACACTTCTAAAATCCGGTATACCGCTCTCCGTCGATACTCCTGCACCGCCAAAGAAAACGATATTATCCGAATCTTCTATGATCTGTCTCAGCTCATTCAACTTTTCTGTATCCATATACATACACCTCCAGACAATGACTACTGTGTCTCAGTAACCTTTACCATAACTGTACACGTATTTACCACGGTGTACTTATCTCCATCAGGGACACTGAGCGTGATCGTATTATCGCCATATGAGAGCTTGGAAGCATCTATGGACAGCTTCAGGCTCTTGGCCGATACCTTGGACACCGCACTTGAGATTCCGCTCACGGTTATCGTATTGCTATCACCCATGCTCATCTCATAGCTGTATCCACTCTGCTTGCCCCTCAGGATGATATCCCCTGTGGTCACCGTTATATTTCTTGTAACTGATTTCTCGATCGCTATCTTCACATTGATGTATGCGCTCTCCTTTGTCACGACCACACCCTCTGGAAGATACTTTGATACATCAAGTGTCGTCTCAACATCTGCTGTACATCCGCTCACATCAACATCCGTTATATCAAGGCTTGTTATATCCTTTATTATCGATGCGTCTCCACCTATATCAACGGTCTCCGGTACATATGTTATATCTGATACAAGATATCCATCCGCAGGATCTCCTGTGACATCCACATGAACAGGTATATTCTTAGTCTTGTATACCGGAACTGTGACTGCTATCGATATCTCATCGTAGGATATCGACTTGTCTGATATCTTCTCACCATCAGCGGTTACAAATACAGGCGTACAGTTTGTCGTTATATCATCCTTTGCACTGGTCACATCAACTGTCACCTCTGCACGATCTATGCTCGAAACTATACTTGCAGCACCCTTTATCGTTATGAGG
>NC_021018.1:1319478-1328630 GCF_000210595.1 Coprococcus sp. ART55/1
GCTTAACCGGACGGGCACCTGAAGACCTGTGGCTCTTTCTTCCATTATACTCCTTGCACAGCGTCTGAAGATGCCTTCTCACGCCCTCGCTGTCCAGATTCCTGAAGAGCTCGCCTCCCTGTGCAATGGATATTGAACCTGTCTCCTCAGATACGATAAGAGTCATACTGTCTGACACCTCACTGATACCTATACCGGCTCTGTGTCGTGTTCCAAGCTCCTTGTTGATGGAGTCATTTGCAGACAGTGGCAGATAACATGTGGCAGAAACCACCCTGTTCTTTCTTATGATCACCGCACCATCATGAAGCGGTGTGTTGTGCTCAAATATATTGAGAAGTAACTGGTTAGTCACGACCGCATCGATCGGTATTCCCGTATCAATATACTCGCCCAGTGCAACTTCATTCTCAATGACTATGAGTGCACCGGTACGGTTTGCAGACAGAACCTGGGCCGTCTTCACAAGCTCATATATCGTTTTCTCCGATATAACACCATCATCCTCGCCATCTCGTATAATGTAATTGATCAGCTTCTTTCTTCCAAGCTGTTCAAGTCCTCGTCTGAACTCCGGCTGGAACAGGATCACCACCGCAATTATTCCCACACTGAATGCATTCTTAAGCAGATATAAGATCGTATTGAACTGGAACACCGCCGCAATGGCAGTGAAGAGCACGATCATAACTATACCCTTCAGAAGAGTCCATGCTCTGCTCTGCTTGAACCACAACATGATCCTGTATATAAAGAATGACAAAATAAGTATCTCTATTATATCTACTGTGCCTGGAACTGTTATATAAAACCAATCAAAATACGTTGATATAAACGTTGATATCTTATCCATTTCATCCTCCTTTCGGTATATAAATACTCCGTATAATTAATGTGACCTGACAAAAGTCAGGTCACTCACATGTAAGCTCTTTTCAATGTATCTATCTTGTTGATCCTGTAACAGAATCTTCCTTTGCCGCAGACCGGCTTCTCTGTGCGCCTGATCCGGACGAAGTCGTCCTCTTCTGCTGTGGTCTTGGCGATGGCTGCTCTCTTCTGGCTGCCTTTCTCTGGGCACCACCCATGACCTTTGGCACAGCCTTTACATAGTAGTAGTAGTCATCGTCCTCAAACTGTGTATTCTCAACACTTGAGTAGTCCACAACTATCTTGAAGAACTGAACCACTATGGCCACCAGTATCGCCAGTATGCATCCAAGCAGAGCCCCCGCAAGGGATACCTCAACTTCCATGGACAAAGTTCCAACCAGGAACAGTATGATCTCTACCACACCGCCTGTGATGATGGCAACGTACCATGAATATGCAAATGACATTCTATATATTATGTATGTAAGAACTATAACAACTGCAAACACTATTATGGTGAGCAGAAGTGTCTTATCCTGTACCAGATGCTGGAAAATATACTTGTATCCCTCTATCAGATCACCCTCTGCTGAACTTGAGCTTAAAGCGACGTAATCAGCAGTATGCTTCAGGAAGAAGTAGAATATACAGCCAAATGCTGCAGGAACCATTCCTGTAAATCCAGCTGTCATTCCAGCCAGGATCGGCATGAAATACTGGAACTTTATAATGTAAAAGAATGGCATAAACAGAATGATCCATGATGCCTTAGGGAAAAATCTTATATATACACAATACATTATCACAAATATGACAACAAATGAGATTCCAAGCTCCAGACTTGCGCTGGCAACCTGGGCACATGCGTACAGTCCTGCAATGGCAAGTGTGAGCTGGCCTGAAAGGAACGCACACACAAAAGCTGCTGCCAGGACCACTACGATACTGCTTATCGTGCTGTTATATCCTGTAAGATGGTTTATTGACCAGAACACAACAAGTGCCAGTATAAACTTACACAGTGGTGAAACAAATTTATCATACTTACTACAAAAATTCTTTACTCCATCGCGGAAATCCAGAAGTGTTGACATTATCAGTTAGCCCTCCTCTTTTTTTTGACAGAACGGCGTGTTCCGTCCTCGTTCTCATAAAATTCTATCAGTTTCTTAAGATTCTGGTTATACTTTATGAGTTTTGGCTTTGCCTTCATATATCTGTATGTATATAAGACCCACGCGAAAAGCGCAAATGCAATACACACCACTGCATAGCCGCCCACAATGCTGCTCGCCACCTTCACATAGTCAAGCTCTGTGAGCTTCTCAACTATATCTGCAAGATTATAGTATATGTAAGCTGCGGCAAAAACTACAAACAGCACCGTAGATGAAACAATTGTCTTAAGACAGTTAAGCTTCACATAGTCACTTTGAAAATATTTACCCTTTTCGAGATCCTCACGCCCAAGCGACTCCTTGTACATGGCGATCTTCGTCATTAGAATGACCTTTTCTTCATTTACCATTGCTCGATTCTATCTCCTTATTCTGGTCACTTTTCCACAAATGACCATAACTAGCAGTATTATACCCCGCGTCTTAATATTGCGCAAGTTTTATATTTAGAATTTAATGTCTATTAATGTATGATCACCAAGTGCGTCCGCCGTAGTAATCATGTTCATTTTTGTATGTCTCGTATGCATCCATCTCCTGATTTCGTTGCTCAAGACTGTCTCCCTGGATGGCATCGAGCTGCTTTCGTATCTCCGATTCCTTATCAGAAGACTGAGGCTCCTGTGTATCCTCTTCGTTTTCATCGTCACTGCCCTGATCCTTCTGGTCATTTGGATCCTGATCACCTTTCTGATCCTGTTCCTCCGTCTGCTTCCTGAGCTGTTCCTCAAAGGCATCTATCTCATCCTTCAGAGTCTGTGCATCCTCGTAATGTCCATCCTCATCATCCCTGTGAGCGCAGTCATTCTCTATGAGAATGTCCTTTGCCCCCTCAAGTATGTCTATCACCTCATCCAGATTCTCTTTGGTAACACCATCAGGATCTATCTGCTTCACTATGGACAGCGCGAGGTTGACCCTTGTCTTACAGTCGGACTCACCACCCGGCTTCTTTTCAAGTGCCTTACGAAACTCCTGCTCGGCGCCCTCGTAATCTCCCTGACTGTAATATACATCACCAAGATTATAATGGTATATATGTGGCTGAGTAAAGCCAAGCACAGCGTTCACTGTGCTGTCCACATATTGTCCCTTTTTGTATTCACTTATAAAATGCTCATTGCACAGATAATTCACCAGAAGCACCGCCATACACAGCAGGCTGACAGCTCCGGTCACTGCAGCAACGATCTTTATTATTCCTGATCTGTTTTTCATTTTATGACTTTCTTTCTCATATCAAAAAATTCATATACAACAAGTCCTGCAAATAATGCTGCAAACAGATAATATATATCCACATATCCTATAGTCTTACCCTTATCCGTTGACTCAGCGGTTCCCCGTGACTTCTCCACAACCTTATCCAGCGCAGAACCATCGTTCATATTTATATAGTCGACGCCCAGATCATCGGCAATCTTTTTCAGATTATCCTCATCGATCTTCGACACCGCTGGTTTATACGGGTAGTCCGATGTGTCCTCAAGCAGCTCCTTCCGGTCATCGTAATATGATTTCACATACATGTTGCCGCCTTCCTTTGTGCCGTACCCCAACACTGCGCCTCCATCAATATATTTTTTCGCCCCGTCAAATGACTTGAGTCTGTCGTCGTTGGTTATTTCACCATCGCTTATAAAGAACACGACCACATTTCCATCATTTTTCTCCTTTGCACGCTTAAGGGTATCCGTCATCACATCTATGCAGACATTCATGGACGACCCCCTGGCATATAGCGAATCCAGCGGATATATTGAATCCAGAACACTTTTTGCAAAATTTGAATCATCCGAATATGGCGATATCAGATTTGCACTATTATTGAAAGTTATGACTGCAAATTTAGCACCGTCCATCTCATCAACTATGTGCTCGCAGTCTTTCTTCACCGCCGTCAGCCTCTCTGTATCCCCAGCATAATCCTGAGCCAGCATGCTTATGGTGTCATCCACAACGAACAGCACATATGTGTCAAGCTTCCGGACACTTGTCTCCACGTTGCTGCTTGGGACCATGATCCTCAGATTGATGAGAAATATCAGTATGATGGCAGCTATCTGCCTTATATATGCGCTTCTCTTCCGCCTTTTCAGGAACGCCATGCCAACGCACAATATGAGCATAAGCCAGATTGGTATAATTGGATCTATTCTCATAATTCTCTCCTGTAACGTCTTATAATTTGAGCCAGCGGCCAAGTCCTAGCATTCCTGCAAACAGAACCAGCATCAATACAAATGGATATAACAGCTCAGGTGTCTCAACATCCACCATCCTCACCTTGACCAGATTCTTACTCAGCTTTTCTATCGATGATACTATCTCTCCAAATGATCCGGATTCCTCCTCAAGATAGAATTTACCACCGGTCTTCTCCACCGCATTCTTCATGGACTCCTTGTTTTCCGGTGTCATCTCCTTTGTTCCAACTCCATACACCGTGACATTGTTTGAAACACATATATCGGCCGCCTCATCCAGAGTTGCCACCGGTGTTCCCTGTATATCATTGTCAGTGGAGAATATTACCACCTTTGTCCTCTCCTTGTCAGCATCCGAAAAATCGATTGCCGCAGCAGCAAGGCCGTCCCCTATAAGTGAGCTTCCCCTCTGCTCATTTCCAATCAGAGTTCCAGATGATATATATGCCTGATAATATATCCAGTCGTACCCCGATGAAAATGCATCGTCCAGATTCACTTCATTTCTGCTCTTCAGACACTGTGCGATCAGATCAAGCTGATCCTTCACATACTCATAATCATCCGTGAGCGGAGTAAGCAGCACCGGACTTGTGTTAAATATCACGATTCCAAAACGTTCGCCCTGAAGCTCATCAACTGTTTTCTTCAGCTTGTCCAGCAGATTCTCGTTGAGATAATCCACGGATGTTGATATGTCGATACACAGAATGATGTCCCTGCAATACTTTTCATCCTGCATACGCCTGCTCGTGTATGGTTTTGCCATGAGCAGGAATGCCGATACGACAACCAGTACGCAGCATATGAGCGTGGCTGTAAGCCCGGTCTTATATAATATTTTTCTTTTCCTGAAATATGCCTCATCTTCCTGGAATATGAGCCCTGCGATCTTTTTTCCTCCGGCATATTCCTTTGTCTTTTTGTATTTCACAAACACAAATACCAGCATAAACAGCGCAATAGCCAGGCCTGCATATAGAACAATATGATATTTTATTGCCATCTCTCAATCAAACTCCTTGTCTTCTCAAGGGAAGCCCTCACATCACCATCGGACTTTCTTGCAAATTCCGGCGCATAATACTCAGCCACAAGGTAGTACAGCTCCGGCATGTTTAATCTTTCTATATCATACAGAGTATAATTCTGAACCCTTATGCCGGTTGCAGCATGAACAAATCCCCTGATACAACGGCTCATACGCTGATATGCACCTCTTACATCAAGTTTTCCCTGATCATACTGTCCCGCAATATCCGCCAGTTCTGACAGATATCTGGCCTTCACTCTACCCATATCCATAGGCGCAGGCCTCACCACCTTCGGCAGCTCCGCCGCCATTTTTCTACGTCTTCCCAGATACCAGCAGACACCAAAGAACAACAGCACTGCGGCTGTTATCGCTCCGGTCAGCACGATCGGCCATACCACATACGAAAGCGGCTCCTGCAAATTCACTGAACTTTCCATATCTTATATCTTCTTCCTCTTATCTCCGGGCATCAGCCCATTTAACTACTTTCCAGAGCTCTCAGTCTTGTGCTTGTTGAGCAGCTCTACTATCTTTTCATCCATGCTGTCAGAAGACCTGACCGTCAGGTACGAAATACCAAGTTTCTTAAGCTTGTCGTCACAGGCACTTGAAAGCTCCTGCCTTTTCCTCTCTTCTTTCTTTGCCAGCTTCATGTCCCTGGTAAAAAATTCAGGAATATATGTGTCACCGGATATGTCATATACATTCTTACCGTTCATCCCGGCATCCTCAACATTTATAAGCAGTATATCATGCAGTACCTTTAACTGCTTTACAGTTGCCTCCGACATATTCAGGATACCTCTGGTGTCCGTCACCACAAGTATGATCATTCTCCTCCTGAAATTCCTCGCAATGAAGCTCAGCGCATCCCCCGTATCCGAGTCATTAGTCATGGTAACGTTCCTGTGGTAACCCGCAAGAATATTTTCGACATTTGCAAAGCCTGTCTTAAACGGATAGTGCTCCACGCCCCTGTCTGAAACATAAGTAGCGCTCACATAATCACCATTGTCACACACCATATATGCCAGGGTTCCTGCCGCCATAAGTGCAACGTCACTCTTCTCCTGAACATCATTGGCATATCCAAGCATACGTTTTCCGGCATCCATCACCAGCATTATATTATGCTTCTTCTCGGCGATATACTGTCTGACCAGAAGCTTCTGGCTCCTGGCAGATGCTTTCCAGTCCATGTCCTTGATATCATCGCCAATGACATACTCCCTGAGCTCATCAAAGTTCATACTCCTGCCCTTATAGATGGAATTGTACGAACCATCGATTATCCTCGACGTTGCCTTGGTAGTATATATGGTCTTATATCCCTTCATATTTCCCTGTATTCTGGATATATATGTCATCTTCATAATTAACTGTCTTCCCCTACGGCGTCTTAACCGAACCTATTATGGCATCTATAATCTTCTCAATCTTCACGTCTTCCGCAACAGCGGCAAATGTAAGCATGATCCTGTGTCTCAGGACTGAATATCTGAGTGCTTTCACATCATCAGGAACACAATATCTTCTCCCATTTATAAGTGCGATTGCCTTTGCTACCTCCATGAACGCAATAGCCGCTCTTGTGCTCGCACCCATGGCAACATACTGTGCAAGCTCAGGTGCAAGTATCTTATCCGTCATTCTGGTTGCCTGAACTATATCAACTATATATTTCTTTATCGCCGGATCTATATAAATCCTCTTGCACAGCTTCTGAAGATACACCACATCGTCAACGCTGGCAACGGACTTCACGTCTGAAAAAACTCCTGCCTCCACTCTGTTGAGTATCTCCATCTCATCCCTTGCGCTTGGATATGTCACAGTCTCCTTGAGAAGGAATCTGTCAAGCTGTGCCTCTGACAGCACATACGTACCCTCAGATTCGATCGGATTCTGGGTCGCTATTACCACGAACACCTCCGGCAGCTTATATGTCTTTCCTCCTATACTGACTTCTCTCTCCTGCATCGCCTCCAGCATGGCACTCTGTGTCTTCGCACTGGACCTGTTTATCTCATCGAGTAGTACAAAGTTCGAATAAACCGGACCTATCTTATCCTCAAATGTATTGGTCGCCATGTTGTACATCTGGGTTCCAATTATGTCGCTCGGTATAAGATCCGGTGTACACTGGATCCTTGAAAATGATCCATTAACCGCCTCTGTCATAACCCTGGCAGCAGTGGTCTTGGCAAGTCCTGGAACGGATTCCAGAAGCACATGACCGTTTGTCATCATTGCAACCAGAAGTGAATATCCCAGATAAGGCTGTCCCACAACCTTACTGTTATAGTAACTCAGCAAATTGTTGATTATCTCCGAAGCCTTCTGGACTTCTTCATTTGTTATCTCTCTGTTATCCTGCATAACTACTCTCTTTCCTTTATTTATTATGATGTCTGTCTCCCCGGCATCTATGGTATATAGAATATACCTTTACATGTGATTGCTCAAGTTAACAAATATAAAGTGCCCATGCTATATTTTGTCCATATAAACAAAAAAGTGACCAGGGGGTACCTGGTCACCATAATGAGGGGAGAGAGGATTCAAATAAATGAAAACTCTACTCTCACATATTAACTTATGTTCCATCATAAGTCAACTATTTTTTTCGTTAAATATACCTTTTATTTACAATTTGATCTGCCTACTCCGCATCCGCTACTCTAGTATCCGCATTCACATAACTTGCAGGATTCCTGCGCTTGATGACCCTGAGTACAAATATCAGAAGAACCATCATTGCTATGAATATCGGAAGCATGATAAACCACTTAACATGCAGATGGTATGTAAGCGGTCCAACTATAGCATATGACACGAATGACATGATAGCCGCTGTTATCGCATATGGAAGCTGTGTTGCCACATGATTTACATGGTTACACTGCGCTCCTGCTGATGCCATGATAGTGGTATCTGATATAGGTGAGCAGTGATCTCCACACACAGCTCCAGCCATACATGCTGATATCGCTATGATCATAAGCTCATTATTCTTACCCTCAAATACTGCACACACAATAGGGATAAGTATTCCAAATGTTCCCCATGATGTTCCTGTTGCAAACGCCATGAGACATCCAACTATAAATATAACCGCAGGAAGGAAACTAAACAGACTTCCCGATGCAGATGTCATTGCTGTCTGTACAAAATCCTTTGCACCCATCATATCGGTAGTTCCCTTGAGCGTCCATGCGAATGTAAGGATCAGTATAGCCGGTACCATTGCCTTAAAGCCCTCTGGTATAGCCTCCATACATTTACCAAAATCCAGGACTCCTCTTATCACATACAGAAGAATTGTAATAAGCAGTCCGAACAAGCTTCCAATTGCAAGTCCAACAGATGCATCACTGTTTGAGAATGCCTCTACAAAGCTTACACCGCTGAAGAATCCACCTGTGTAGATCATTCCTATAATGCAGCAGATAACAAGACATATGATAGGTATTATAAGATCAACTACCTTGCCGTTGCTGTTGACCACATCAGTCTCCTCTGCTGTGACAGTCTTCTTGCCATCTCCCATTGAGAGAAGATCTCCCTTCAGGGCATTGAGCTCATGCTTCTCCATGGAACCAAACTCAACCTTCATAACGATCATTGCGATCATCATCGCAAGTGTGAGGAATGAATAATAGTTATATGGTATGGCCTTTATAAACAGACCAAAGCCATCCTCACCCTTTACAAATCCACTGACGGCCGCAGCCCATGATGATACATGGGGCTATGATACATATAGGTGCCGCTGTTGCATCTATAACATATGCAAACTTCGCCCTTGATATCCTGTGTTTATCAGTTACAGGCTTCACAACGCTACCGACTGTGAGG
>NC_021018.1:1329160-1331872 GCF_000210595.1 Coprococcus sp. ART55/1
CCCAGTCACCAAATGCCTTGGATCCACCTGCCTTGTTCATAAGTGCAACTATGGTTCCAAGAATGACAAGGAATATCAGTATACCTACATTATATGAATCTGAAAGCTGTGCGATCAGTCCATCCTGCAGTACATTCGATATACTGCCCGTAAAACTGAATCCGGAGGCAAACACACTTCCTATTACAATTCCTATAAACAGTGAACTGTAAACCTCCTTCGTTATAAGTGCCAGCGTGATAGCGACAACCGATGGTACAAGTGCCCAGAATGTCGCATATGTCGATGGCGATGGAATCTTATCTACATATATAGACAGAATTCCGAGAACCGCAATAATGAGAATTACCACGGCGATGGCAATAAGATTTTTCTTGCTACTCTTCATCTTGATCCTCCCTGATCTTTTTTCGTATGCATATTATCTGTGATAATTCATCTGCGGAATAATGTATTATCACGTCATATAAGTAAAGTTATATCACATAAGCATGCCATTTGAATAGTGCAAATATCTGATTTATTCCTTTTCAGTCAAAAACAGTCAAAATTTATTATGAATATGTGAATATGACGGAAAACAATCAAATGCTATTGCATAAATAACATTTATGTCATATTATCAGCTTGTAAGCAAGAGATACAAGAACAGCAGAAACATCTTCAGCTTACACTGGAATTTGACAATTTACTATTTTTTGTTTTTACTCCCTTTTTTCGTAGTCAGAAATGACTACACCCCCCAATCCCTTAATTGACGCAGCCGTCAAGCGGCTGCGTCCCTCCCTTAAAGGTGAGTAACCAAATGTTATGATATATTCAATATCAGCTCACAAAAAATCTTATATAAATAAAAAGAGCAGAAGCATGATCGCCTAATCGTGATTCTGCTCTTTTATTATTATATATCTCTTCTGTATTGCGCAACTTGTCTGTGTGCAACTTGCGCAATATCGTTGCGTTATGTTACATCAGATGATTTTTTACGATTATACATGCAAAAGTAGTCAAAAACAGTCAAAATCGCCAACAAATATGGCATTATAACCTAAATGAGCCAAATGCTATTGCAATCCTGATCCATTTATCATATTATCAACTTGTAAGCAAGAGATACAGAAAGACAACAGAAAGCGTTGACAGCTTACACTGAAATTTGACAATTTACTATTTTTTGTTATTTACTCCCTTTTTTGTAGTCAGAAATGACTACACCCCCCAATCCCTTAATTGGCGCAGCCGTCAAGCGGCTGCGCTCCTCCCTTAAAGAGAGTAAAGCTAATATATGAGTTATACTCAATCGGCTCACAAAAAACTTTATATAAAAAAAGAAGCAGAATCATAATCGCCTAATCATGATCCTGCTTCTTTTTTATTCTTCAATAAATCCCTTGAAGTTCTTCTCCACCAATTTTCTGGGCACCATGACCTGATGATCACAGCCAGTACATCTGAGTCTGAAATCCATTCCTACTCTGAGTATCTCCCAGGAATTCGTTCCACAAGGATGCGCCTTCTTCATCTTTATAACCTGTCCAACCTCAAATACCATTCTGATATCTCCTCCTTCGGAATCCTATAAATATACATACTGTACGTTTTGGAGGGCTTTGCCCGCATAAACAAATAAAAGCTGAAACTCATAAAAGTTTCAGCTTTTCATCTAGTGCCCAAAGCTGGAATCGAACCAGCGACACGAGGATTTTCAGTCCTCTGCTCTACCAACTGAGCTATCTGGGCTTACATAAAAATAGCGGGGACAGGATTTGAACCTATGACCTACGCAAAACAGATGGCCTCTATAATTAAAGGAATTTTATGGCGGCGAGGATTCTGTACCGTATGCAATCAAGTGCATGGAGTTTTCGAATGTTGAGGAGTTTTTTTCAGATGGATTAGGGCTACCTATTGACAAGTTTAATGTTGATGAAAGAAGTTTCCTTGCTGATGAAATGCCGCCATTTGAATATTTTTCATATAAATATCAGAATGTGATGCCTAGCGAGATCCTTGCCAGATATTTGCAGTTCCCAGAGAGAGAAGTGCCTGGGTTTTATCTTGATAAAGAGATGACATTTGATTGTGCACCAAGGAGATCGGCAGATGGATTTAGGATAGGAAATGTTGCATATAATGGTAAGCCTTTAACGCAAATATATTATGATATTCGATTAGACGATTTTACAAGACATGGCTTAATAAACGGTATAACTGGAGGTGGAAAAAGTAATACATCCAAATTTATTTTAAAGGAACTATATACAAAATATAGCATTCCATTTCTTGTTATAGAATCAGCAAAACAGGAGTATTACGAGCTTGGACGAATCCTAAATATATCACCAGTGGTGTTTACACTAGGTTATGAAGGCAATGATTCAGTTCCGTTTAGGATAAATCCATTTGAGAAAATAGATGGTGTGCCGTTACAGCTACATATTGATTATTTACTATCTTCTTTTAAGGCTAGTTTTGAATTATATCCTCCAATGCCATATATTCTAGAGACTAGTGTGTATAACGTGTATGCGGAATTGGGATGGGATGTTTTGAATGATAGAAATACAAAAGGAAGAACAGACTACCCAACACTAGATGATTTATATTACGAAGTTGAGATTGTCGCAGAGGAGTTGGCAAATGGCGCTAAGTGGAAATCAGATGTAGTGGCTTCTTTGCAGGCTCGTATTAAGTCTCTGATGATAGGCGGCA
>NC_021018.1:1333914-1334947 GCF_000210595.1 Coprococcus sp. ART55/1
TTGGCTCATCTATGAATATGACTAGTGATCAGGTAGAAAGTATCAGTATGTTTAATACTGGATATGCTGCAATATATTCTGAGGGAGATTCTAGACCGCAGTTAGTTAAATTACCTCTTGTGAAAAATATTAATGCTAAAACGCGACAACAAATCCTTTTGGAATCATTGCAACAGGTTAAAAATAATATGCCATCCAAACAGAGCAAAAAAGATAGTTCCATGGAATGCAGTTTATGTACAAAATGCGTGTATAAGATGAAAAGCGAAAATTTGATGGATGTAATATCGCCAAAGCTCATTGATTTGTTTGTTGATATGGTAAAAAATGAAGGGTTAAATACCGATTCAATAGATGCATTTTTTCAAGTTGTCGAGAAAGATTTTGCTAATGGGAAAATGCAATCTAATGAGAAATTGTGTTTGATTAGACAGATAGAGCCACGATTAGAGGTGTCAAAGGCATATTTAAGAAAAGTCCTGATAGATTATATCAATATGTGATTTGGCGATAACGAGAATGAGAGGCGAGAGATAAATATGAAGTGGTTTGAATCGGAAGAAAATAATGTTGAACCGAGAAAAAATGAAGAGGTAAAAGAGAATTCTAATGAGGATTTCTCTTGCGCATTTGAAAAATGGGAAGAAAAATCTACAGAGAAAACAGAAGAGTCAGAAGTACATAGCGAAAAGGAAAAATTGCAGGAGTACAAAAGTTTGCTTCTGAAATATAAGGAGGAAAACGAAGGAGGGGAACAAACAGATTCTACAGATGATACAGAATCGCCAAAAGTTAAAGTGCTGAAAATGTATAAATGATGAGGAGGAAATGATGATGCAAAGAAAATATATGCAGGATAAGGGATTTCATGTAAAAGCTGATGAGGATATGTCAGAACTTGAAGAAACAAAATCTTTTGACAATATTGATGCAAACAATGTTGGCGAAAGTTATGACAGAGAAATGATAAAAGAACCTGGGGAAAGAGCACAAAATTTATCTGAGAATATTATTGATGAATCAGTAGAAACAA
>NC_021018.1:1334967-1343165 GCF_000210595.1 Coprococcus sp. ART55/1
TTACAGTTAAGGCTGCCTGTTGGCAATGTAAAGGATAATGTAACTATTGAAGAGTTTGAAAGTGCAACACAGGATCTTTGTGATAGAACTATTCTGCTCACAAAGGATATGCTTGAACAGGCAAAGGGAAAACTGGGTGTAGATAATATAGAGATATCACGGATACTTCTTGTAGGTGGATCTACAATGATGAGACAGATTCCGGTTGCAGTGCGCAATGAGTTTGGTATAGAGCCATTGGTATTTGATCCGAATCAGGCTGTTGCAAAGGGTGCTGCATTATATGGTGCAGCCGTTGGTAACTATCCAGACCCAGTTCCAGACCCAGTTCCAGATCCGAATCCAGATCCAGATCAAGATATTTCAGAAATATCTGGAAGAACTATAAAGATAGTAATGGTAACAAGTAAGAGCTTTGGTGTTGCAGCTTATGTTGGTGATGAAAAAAAGATTAAAACAATTATAAAAAACAAGATGGATTTACCAGCACATCAGATGCAAAAGTTTGTAACTAGAGAAGATAACATGGTTGAAGCTGAACTTGTATTTTATGAGACCGAAAGTGATGAGGATAGCGTAGAGTTAGATTTTGGACGTGAACTTGGAACAGCAATTCTTGGACTTCCAGGTGATCTTCCGGCTGGTTCACCGATAGAGATTCAGATAACAGTAAACGATGAGGGACTTCTTTCTTTTGAAGGTAGGGATTGCACTAATGGCGGAGTCGTGACTGGAGTATTCGAGGTAAAGGATGGCTTAACACAGCGGCAGGTAAATGAATTGAGAGAGAAACATAAGGATTTCAGATGGAATATATCTGGACAGAATAGAACAGGATGGCGACACTGTTCGTCTGGTAAATGGCTACGAGCTTGTGGTCGGGAACCATGTCGTAAGAGGTGACTTCAAATTCAAAAAAGTGGATGCCGAGGATGGGACAGCGATCGCAAATGTGAGATTCCTCGTCGAGAACTCCGATGGCACCCAGTCTGCGGAGATAACAACTGATGCCAATGGCGAATACTCCAGTTCTGCGGATGATATCTGGTTTGGGGATGGAAAGCCGGACAAGACCAAAGGGTCACTGCCGTACGGAGAGTACACATTGACAGAGCTTCGTTGTGATGCAAATAAGGGAAAGTATAAGAGCATTGCTCCGATAAAATTCAAAATAGATTCAGATGAGTGCGTGCTTGATCTTGGGGACATAGTTGATGAGAGGATGCCGGAGATAGAATCTGTAGCGAAGAACAGTGAAGACGGATCGAAGTTCATTGATCCGGATGCGGAAACTGTAGATATCACGGACACGGTGAGTATGAAAGGGCTGGATATCGGGCACAGATACAAACTGAGCGGAAGCGTTGTCTCACAGGAGTCGGGCAGACCGCTTGGGGCAGATGGATCAACGTCAGAGAAATGTTTTACCGCAGATGCAGAGGAGATGACGGTGGATGTGAATTTCAGGTTTTCGACTGACAGCATAAGTGGTTCGGCTCTTGTCTGCTATGAGGTGCTTACGGATGAGGATTATGAGGGAGAGGTCGTAGCTTCACATGAGGATGTGAACCTTGCTTCACAGACAGTTTATACAAAAGAAAAAGAGAAGATCAGAGGGAGCATAAGTGTCCACAAGACGGATGATATTCTGGAGACACCTCTTGCGGATGCGGAGTTCACATTGTACAGGGCATCTGATCATGAAAAGCTCATGACAAAAAAGACTGACAAAGCCGGCAGTGTAGAATTCACCGGACTCGAGCCGGGAGAGTATTATATAAAGGAGACCAGAACTCCCAAGGGTTATATTGCCGACCCGGGGGTAAATTCCATACCGGTAAGCGTGCCGGAGAGTGCAGATGAGCCATCGGTGATAAATGTCAAAAATCACTATGGCATGGTGCATATACTCAAGACGGATCAGGAGGATGGCAGTCCGCTTGCCGGGGCTGTGTTTGGCATATATGATGACCGGGGTGCTCTGATCGCAAAAGCTGAATCGGAAGAAAATGGACAGGCTGTATTTTACGGACTTGCCAGAGGCACGTATAGCATAGAGGAGTTAGCTGCCCCAGAGGGTTACGAAAAACAGACAAAAAAACTCAGATAGACACATCAAAAAATGAATATACCATGGATGATCCGGTGATCATAACAAATCAGAAAATAAAAGAACATCCATCACCAGACACGCCAAACACTCCTGATACGCCGGACACCGGAGATCGGGATCCTGTTTCGAAGGTCATACTGCTTATGTGCTTTGCCGTAGTTTCGGTTGCGGGAATCGTATTTTACAGGAAAAAATTTACCGGAGAATCAAAATGACAGTAATAATAACATGGGACAATGTGGTTGACCTTTAGATTTATAAGTGATAACATACAAAATGGACTTGTATAAATAATAAATATCACGTGAGGTGCGAAAGATGAGTAAAAGTTTTGATGATTTATTGGCAAAGGTTTCACAGTGCAGCAGAAAGACAGTTTCAGTTGCAGTAGCACAGGATGCGCCTATTCTTGAGGCTGTAAAGGCAGCAAAGGAGAAGGGAATCGCAGATGCTATACTTGTGGGTGACGAGGCAAAGATCAGAGAGGTCGCAGATCAGATCGGTATGGATCTTACAGGTTATGAGATCGTAAATGAGCCAGATGATATAGAGGCTTCACTTAAGGCAGTGAAACTTGTTCATGATCATAAGGCTGACATGTATATGAAGGGACTTCTCTCAACAAAGGATTTCCTGAAGAGTGTCCTCAACAAAGAGGTTGGTCTCAGAAATGGTAAGCCACTTTCACATGTATGTGTATTTGAGATCCCTGGTATTGACAGAATTTTTATCAAGTTTCCTTGACAATACACCTACCTACCTTGTATTCTTCACCACCGCTGCTTCAAGTGGATTTACAGAAGGTATAAGCACTGCTATGGGTGTAGTTCCTCAGGTCATGCTGATGGCTATCTCCTGTGGTGCCGTATTTATGGGAGCCAACACTTATATAGGAAACGCACCTAACTTTATGGTACGTTCAATAGCAGAAGAAAATGGTATCAAGATGCCTTCATTTGTAGGCTACCTCGTATGGTCAGTTGCTATTCTTGTACCTACATTCTTCATAGACACATTATTATTCTTCTTGTAATCTAAGGGGGTTTTTAATATGAACGAATATGTTGTAAAAGGTGATAATAAACTTACGGTCGGCATTGGCTGGGATGCCAAGAAGGTCGACCTCAAGAAAAAGATCAAGATTGCCATAGACAATATCATGAGCGCTACATCCGAGGACACATATGACCTCAACCTTGCAGCGATCGTTGAGCACAATGACGGCTCTGATCCCGAACTGGTATTCTGGGGTCACAAGTACAGCAGAAGCGATTCTGTAGTCCTTAAGGGCGATGACAGAACCGGCCAGAAGGAAGGTATCGACGAGGAGATGCGCATATACCTCGACAGAGGTGAGAACGTTGGACGAATCATCCTCTTCCTCTACATCTACAACGGCAACCTTCACAAGCAATGCCTGGCAGAGGTGGACAACGTATTTGCACTGATCAAATGTAAGCATACCGAAAAGGTATATGTACGTGAGGACGCAATATTCAAGGCATGTGAGGATGCCAAGCACAACAACTGCTATGTATTCGGTGAAGTTCTCCACAACGGAGACGAGTGGGTTGTAAGAGAGAGATCCCAGTTCCTCCCATACGACAAGTCCGAGGATATATTTGAGTATTACACATCAAGACATTATGTTCCTGAAGATGACGACTAATATTTAACATGGCGAAAAGCCCCCTGCCTCCGGTGTAAATAACCGAAAGCAGGGGGCTTTCTTCATTATGATCTATAATTCTATATTACACTACTTTATATAATCCTCTATAGTCTTTGAAGCTCTGTATCTGGAGAAGTTAAAGCTTCTGATATAGCCCTTGTCATCATTCTCCTCAAGCATCTTCTCAAGCCTCTCTCCCACCGTGTCGTCTCTCCAGTAGTAGGTGTCCTCGCTATATTTCGACATCACTTCCTCCATGACCATTTCGGGCGTAATGTCTTTGGTCCTGAAATAATCGATCAGATATGGAACTCCGTCATTACCTATATCCATCACATACTCAAGATCTATCTTCTTTCCACTGTGCGCCTGACTGATATTGTACTTTGTTATCACTGCGCCAGGTCTGATAAATGCATACAGCGCGAACATCACCAGAACCGTCATAAATATGTATCTGAACAGCGGCATATTTCTCCAGAACAGGCTTATGATAACACCGAGCATCACTATAGACGTGACTATCAGCGCCCATATGGTATTTATTCTGAGGTATGTTAGATCATATTCCGCAATGTACATGGACAGCCTCACAGCTGATGAGGCAATCATTATATATGTACATATGCACATCATGAGCAGTGACACGTTGAGCACCAGACTCTTTCTGAATATAGCACTAAATATCAGCACCATACACACATTTACAACCGCTACAAAGAGCAGCTGGAAGAAGCCCTGTCTTGCATACTCTGCGTATGTCATATCGTCCGGAAGTCCTGCGCTGTTCATGAACAGATACACTATCTGAACAACGGCAAATATCAGATAGAACGCCGTGAGCACTATCGTTATAGTTATACCTGTCACTGCATTGTACTGCCCCTCCTTCGGAGCATTTGCACCGAGATCTCTGCGGCCCGCCTTGACAATAAATCCATATACAAACAGGAATATCACAGCGGCAAACAGAACTATCTTCACTATATCCCACGAGAAGAACAGTTTGCCAAATATGTCCTTTATGACCTTTGCAAACACAGGATCTGCCGAAGACAGCAGATTGAGCACGATCACCAGTATCGGAAGTGCTATCACACATCCAAGAAGTATTATAAAATTCAGCTTTAAAATGGTTAATCATTTTGGCACCCTCCTATCAAATTAGTGTAATAAGTTTCAAGACTATCTCCAGATTGTGCTAACTGATAAATCGTAATATTATTTGCACTTAGCAACGCTGATACTTTTCCGGCATTTTCAACATAATCATATAGATGAATACTTTTGTCTGGCATAACAGAAAAATTTGAAGTATTCAGTTTGCTTTCCAATAAAACACTAGCAGCAGCTACATCATTCACTTGCAACAACAAATGCTTTTTGCAGCGTTTGTCTAACTCTGTAGCGGTAATTTCCTGTAAAAGTTTCCCCTCATGTAAGATACCATATCTATTTGCTAATTGATGAAGTTCCGTGAGAATGTGACTTGAAATCAAAATAGTGATTCCACGTTCTTTATTTAGTCTTTTGAGTAAGTTTCTTAATTCGATAATTCCAGTAGGGTCTAGTCCGTTAATTGGTTCATCTAGTACGAGAAATTCAGGATTCCCAAGCAAAGCGATTGCGAGAGCTAGTCTCTGCCGCATACCCAAAGAGAAATCTTTTGCTTTTTTCTTTCCGGTATCTTTCAAACCAACTAATGCTAAAGCATTATCAATGCAACCTTTTCCTGGAATACCGCGTTGCAAACGTTGTACCTCCAAATTTTCATAGGCTGTCATATCAAGATAAAGAGAAGGGCTTTCAATAATACAGCCAATGCGCTCACGCTGCTTTGCAAGTTTCTTATTGCTTTCACCGAATAAAGCAATTTTGCCAGTAGTAGGTTCTGCCAGTCCGGTTAGTAAACGAATCATTGTTGTTTTACCGGCACCGTTTTCTCCGATAAACCCATAAATATCTCCTTGCATTACAGACATAGATACTTGATTTAGGGCTAGTGTATTGCGATACTTTTTTGTGATGTTGATAGCTTCAAAAACTGTTACGTTCATTTTTTCACAGCTCCTTTCTTGTTATTTAGTATCGCAGACAATTCCTTGAATAATCTAAAGGTAAAGCTAAAGATTATCTAAAGCTCACTTTGCAAATCGGTGACCCAAGCCCCATATGGTCTTAATTCGGCAGCCTTCGCCCTTTAATTTTTTCGTAAGTTACTTATATGTGTGTTAATGACATCATTATCCCTTGCAAATGGTTCTTGCCAAATACTTTCATAAAGATTTTGCTTAGAAAAAACTTTATCAGGATATTTCGCCAGTAGTTCTACAAGTTGATACTCTTTTGCTGTAAGCACAATAATTTCGTCTGCAACAGTAACTATTTTTGAAGATGTATTAATGGAAAGTTCTCCAAAGGTCAAACAAAGATTGGGAGTATCTTTTTGACTTCTTAGCAAATTGCGTTCAATTCGCGCTAGTAATTCGTCCAAATCAAACGGCTTTGTTAAATAGTCATCAGCACCCAAGCGTAGCAGTTCGACTTTGTTGAATGTTAAACTTTTTGCAGAAACAACAATTACAGGTACGTCTGAAAATTTTCTGATATTTCTAATTAACTCATCTCCACTGATAAAAGGAAGCATTAAATCTAAAATAATTAAATCTGGGGATAATTCTTTTATACGTTCAATCGCATTTGCACCAGTAAGTGTGAAGAAGACTTGATAATTGTACTTTTCCAGATGGTCTTTTATCATAACGCAAATTTCTTTATCATCTTCGATAATTAAAACATTATTCATGTTGAAACTCCTTTCTGCGTCTATCAGTTGGCTTTTCCACGTCTTTTGGTATCAGCCACATACTACCAAATTTTGAAACGCCCGGTATGCGCTCCCCCTCACAAAGTTTCTGCACCCGTCTTTCTGAAATGCCCCATTTGCCCGCTGCTTCTGCACAAGACATATATTCCATAAGCCACCCGTCCTTTCTTCAAAGTTTATCAGTATAATTATATACGGTATGGCGAATAATAGCAAGTGCGGAAATAGGCATTATTTAGGTTCGTTATAGGAAGTATATAGACATATCCAAGAAGAAAGGGGAACAGTAAAATGTAACTGGGTGAATGAATATGGCAAAAAGACCAGTAGAAAAGTACGACTTCAAGGCTTTTGGGCAAGCAATAAAGAACGCGCGGAAAGAGCGCAAAGAGAGCCGCAAGAAAGTAAGCGACGAAATGTATATTTCCCCGCGTTACCTTGCAAACATTGAGAACAACGGGCAGCACCCAAGTTTACAGATTTTCTTTGAGCTTATGCTGCGCTATCATATATTCAGCCCTAAATATGCCTCTGTCTTACCACCACCAGTAGGGAAGTATAATAAATCAACAATATTTCGTTCCGGAGACTCACCATCCATAATCCCATACAAATTCAAAAGAACAAATGCAATCTGGAATGGTCTCCACTCACTGTGATCTTTCTTTCTTCCTTTTTCTGGCATATCAGTCATATAATCTCTTAAGCTGCAAGGAATACCATTACCATAATCTTTTGAAAAAGCTGTAATACTTCTCTGTAAATACATTGCTTGATTCATAAATACAAACGCTTGATATACCTTATCATTGTTTTCAATCAAATCAATTCCATCATTCATCCTACGATTTGCATCATTGCATTTATCAATAATAGTCTGACCTGTTGCCTTAAATTTATCATCATGCATAGCTTCGTCGTTTGTCAATACATCTGTAATCCAACTTCCATACATTTCTGTCAATGTACGAAGATTCTGAATAACTTCTGACTTTTTCTTTGGTGAACCCATCTGAAGCATCGAAAAGGCATGCTCCGGCATATCATCTATCTGTGCACTTACACTTGGAATTTCATAATCTGGAATAAATGATGATTTTATAGCAGTTGCATTTATCTCTTCTGCTTTCTTTTCCCAAGTAGCAGCACAACCTCTTCCTCTTGCATAAACTGGTCTGCCTTTATAATAATATTCATCCTCTAATTCAACTTTTCTACAGAGATATTCTGGTACAAAAATAGGACTCATCAAATCATCTGCTATGAGCATCTCCACTTGGAACATTACCTTTTCATATTCTTTTTCATCGCCATCTGACATATCATTATTATGCAAATAAACCGATACCATCTTGTATCCATTGTCTAACTGCATCTTCATAACATAAATATAGACGTTTCCATTAGACTCAAGTGAAGTCTGCTTCGAACGCCCCATCTCATTAAAATCGATTTCCACAACATCATTCATCTGCTCACGAATATATATGGTATGTTTCTTCTTTTTCTTATTCTCTGCATCTTCTTCCAAGTTTTCATCTATTACTTCACCCTGCACCTGTTCTGCATAATACTTTCCCCAATTA
>NC_021018.1:1345643-1346285 GCF_000210595.1 Coprococcus sp. ART55/1
TTCAGCTTTTGAACTAGTTCTATACTCAATCTTGGAACTGATTGCATCAAAGTATTGTAGCGCTTCATACTGAGGATCACGCAGGCTCATAGCCCATTTAATTTTATCTACTGAACTCATTATTCCTGCACCTCACTTTCAAAATTACATTTATCCAATAAATCCTTTGGTATTTTTTTCACTTCCACATTCTCTGGAAGAATCATGTCAGCTTGATTTTTCTTACAATAGATAAGTAAACTCTGCTTATCCCCTAAGTTCTTCATTATCGACATCACATACTTTGTATTAACAAATTCTTCTGTGATATGTATGAATCGATTCTCTGATGAATGTCCTTGAAACACCCCAGATGGTTCATAGGTAAATCCTTCTATCTTGCAAATAGCTTCACATACCATATCCCATGTATAAGATGGATTTATTTGATAAACAGGAAGAACTTTGTTCTTTACAAGTAATGGTTCTGCAAGTTCGTAGAATTTATATCCCCCGCCACCTTGCCAATCATATGTGTTTGTGACACCACCTCTATCTTTACCATCTATAACTCTATCTAATCTCTTTTTGCAATGTGTATAACAATGATCTCCAAGTTCAATTCCAATGTATCGCCTTCTCATTTTATGTGCCACCGCTGCG
>NC_021018.1:1348324-1349758 GCF_000210595.1 Coprococcus sp. ART55/1
TTCCTTTTCCAAATTCTTAAATTGCCTTGTAAAATCTGATGTTGTTTTACATTCCTGATATATAAGTGTAACTCTTTTTTCAAAATCTGCTCCACTTTCTAATAATCCAATAGCTTTATCTGATGCACCAAATACGCCTTGGAATAACTCGAATTTTTCTGAAAGAATTTCATATACTCTCTTATCTGCTACATTCTGAGTATTAAGCAAATTAATAACCACAACGTCGTTCTTTTGTCCATAACGATGACAGCGACCAATTCGCTGCTCTATCTTCTGCGGATTCCAAGGAAGATCATAGTTTATAATCGTATTACAAAACTGAAGATTCAATCCTTCCGAACCGGAATCTGTTACAAGCAAAATCTTGTATTCATCCCTAAATGCTTCTACGATGGCATTCTTCAATTCAACATTTCTACTACCCACATACTTTCCATAGTTTCTAGCTTTCCACGCCTTATAAATCTGTTTAGTAACAGGATCATTTGTACTACCATTAAACTTAAGTATCTGGCCTTCATATCCGGCATGAGATAATTCTTCAAACATGTATTGTTGCGTTCTAATAGATTCCGTAAACACAACTATTCTTTGTTTTATGCCAGCTTCATCTTGAAATGCAAAAGCTGTCTCCACCGCCTGTTTCAAGGCTGTCATCTTCGCATTTCTTTTTATACTTTCAGCTTTATTAATAATGGCTGTTACCTCATCTATTTCATGCTGAATAAATTCATTTACCTTTTCTCTTGTGTATAATTCATCCTGCTTACTATCATCATCCGTCTCTATTTCATCATCATCAAAAAAACTAAGGAAAAAATCAATACTTTCATCCGCTGATTCAGTTCTAGTTGTTTCCTTCAAAGTTTCAAGTCTGCCTTTTTAATACCTTGAAGGTTTCTGCAACTGCCATACTTGATGATGCAAGCAATTTTCTAATAACAGATGTAATAAGTGTTCTGTGTGAATTTGGCAAAGCATACAAGATTTCCTTTTTCAGATAATTATTTACCATCACATAAAGTTCTATCTCCATTGGCGATAGTTCAAAATCAATTGTCATTTCTTTACGCTCTGAAAATTGGATATACTCTGCTACTTCTTTTCGTAAAGTTCTTTGCACAACAGGTTCTAAACAAGCCTTCAAATCATTGTAATCTTCTCCTCGCAAATATCTTTCGGAAAATATCTGCTTACTATAAAAAACTCTATCATCGATAAACTGAACAAGTCCATATATATCAAGTAAAGTATTCTGCATAGGAGTCGCAGTTAATAGAATCTTCGGAACTCCCTTTGTTAATTCATATAATGAGTTAGCCATCTTTGAACCATTCTTATAAACATTCCTAAGCCGATGTGCTTCATCAAATACACAAAAATCCCAAGCTATCTTTCCGAACTCTGTTTTTCTTTTTGAGGCAAAGTGGT
>NC_021018.1:1351486-1357022 GCF_000210595.1 Coprococcus sp. ART55/1
TGACTGCTGACTTGTCAAGGCCTGACTCAATGACGTCAGGATATATGGTTCCCTGTACGAGGAAGTCCACGGCACCGATCTTCTTGGCCTCTTCCTCGAATACACGGATAAACTCCTCACCTATTATCTTTCTTTTTGCCTCAGGCTCGGTTACTCCGGCAAGCTTGCTGTAGAATCTGTCCTGAGCATTTACTCTGATGAAGTTCAGGTCATATGGGCCGTCCGGTCCAAATACCGCCTCAACCTCGTCGCCCTCGTTCTTACGAAGAAGGCCGTGGTCTACGAACACACATGTAAGCTGCTTGCCTATCGCCTTGGACAGGAGAACCGCAGCTACTGATGAGTCAACACCGCCTGACAGGGCGCACAGCACCTTGCCATCGCCTATCTTGGCACGGAGACTCTCTATTGTATCTTTTACAAATGAATCCATCTTCCAGTCGCCTGCACACTGGCATACATCCATGACAAATGCTCTGAGCATCTTCATACCTTCCTCGGTGTGCATAACCTCTGGGTGGAACTGAGTCGCATACAGCTTCTTCTCAGCATTCTCCATGGCTGCCACTGGGCATACAGGAGTGTAAGCTGTCTTCTTGAAACCCTCTGGCACCTCTGCAATATAGTCTGTGTGACTCATCCAGCAGATGGTCTTGTCATTCACATCTGCAAACAGCTTGGATGTCTTGTCAACCTCAACCTCTGTTCTTCCATACTCGCTGACAGGGGCCGTGCTGACCTTGCCGCCCAGCAGATGAGCCATGAGCTGTGAACCGTAACATATTCCGAGAATAGGAATACCCAGTTCGAATATCTCCTTGCTGCAGCTAGGTGAATCGTCTTTGTATACGCTGTTTGGTCCGCCGGTAAAGATGATTCCCTTTGGATTCATCTCCTTGATCTTCTCCAGCGGCAATGTGTACGGATGTACTTCGGCATATACATTACACTCTCTTACACGTCTGGCGATCAGTTGGTTGTACTGTCCGCCAAAGTCCAATACGATAATCAGTTCCTTATCCATGTATATCTCCTTTGTTGCCTTTTATTTACCTATAACATATTTCTGAACATTTCCTAGTATAACACAATATGCAGCACTTTTGTGCTGCATATTATCTAAAAATTATGTTGTTTTAATTATTTATGCATTTTACATATACGATAGCATTCGAACAGATACTTCACTGACAAATTTATATAACGCAGTAACGTCATCTGCCCTGCCCACTCAATATTGAAATCTATTATATAACTATATTTATACCAATCTCTATCTTGGTCCCTACTTCAGCTTCTCCTTCAGAACCTCAATACCCTTCTGGTACTGGCTGTCATTCTTGCCCTGGAAATCCTCATAGGTATAATCATCTGGAAGATCCACTTCAATATCAGGCGCAACACCCTTCTTGTGGATATCGTTGTCATCGTGTGTGAAATACTTCTGTGTCGTGAGCTTGATCGCTGTGCCATCACCAAGTGGTATAACACTCTGCACGATTCCCTTACCGTAGGTATTCTTTCCTACAACAGTTGCAGCCCCGAATTCCTTGAGTGCCGATGTAAGTATCTCTGACGCACTGGCACTGTACTCATTTGTCAGGACTACCATAGGCATATCGAGGTATTCATCATCTGTCGATTTATACTCGTCCACAACCTTGCCGGTCTTGTCCTTGATGGACACTATGGTTCCCTCTGGGAGCAGATAGTCGCAAATGTTTACGACCGTGGTAAGCATTCCACCCGGATCACTTCTGACATCGATCATCAGTGCCTGCATGCCCTCATTCTTGAGCTCCTCAACTGCCTTCTGGAAAAGCTCGTCTGTGTTGTCTATGAACTGCGTGATCCTCACATATCCGATCTTGTCGTCTATCATAAATGATGATACCGTGCTGTACTCAACGATCTCCCTGGTGATGGTGACATCGTGGTAAGCCTTATCACGCTCCCTGTATATCTTCAGCGTAACATCAGTTCCAGCATCGCCTCTTATGAGTGATACGAGGTAGTCAAGATCATCGTCTGTAGTGATCTCGTGATCGTCTATCTGTACAATAATGTCATCAGGCTGTATATCCACCTTCTCAGCCGGTGCACCCTCAAGGATATTTACCGCACGGACATATCCCGTATCCTCATCCTTGCTGACCGTAACTCCGATTCCGGCATACTCACCTGAATCATCCTCCTGCAGCTTGGCATACTCTTCCTTGGTGTAATACTGTGCATACGGATCGTCAAGGGATTCCATTATACCCTTGTATATGCCCTCCCTGATCGTATCATCGTCAATATCATTGTAATAATAATTGTCTATGATACTCTCGATCTTCTCTGTCTTGTCAAATACGTCCGCATCCAACAGATTGCCATCATAGGTTATCTTGGTGGAACTGCCGGTTTTGCCGCTGAGTGTGCCACTGAACACACCTGATGTACCGCAGCCCGTCAGACCGATCACCGTACTTGCCAGCACCGCTGTCACTACTGTCTTCTTCAACATTTTCCTCATATCATTATCTCCTAACCTTGTATTGCCATCAAATACCTGAATCTCTCCATATCCCCTGCCCGGTCTACTGTCCAAGGAAGTCATGCGGATTGACATACGTTCCGTCTATCGACACGCCAAAATGGCAATGCGGACCTGTCGACACACCCGTACTTCCTGCCTTTGCTATGACCTGACCTTTCTCAACCTTGTCGCCAACATTTACACATAGCTGTGAGTTGTGCATATATACCGTACATATTCCGCCGCCGTGGCTGATCATGACCATGTTGCCACCACCGCCATTGTAGCAGGACATCACGACTGTGCCGGCCTCCGCCGCAACAATATCTGTTCCATAATCACAGCCTATATCAAGTCCCTGATGATATGTACTTGCTCCCGCTGTAGGAGCATCTCGGTAACCAAATTCATCCGTGATAACACCTCCGGTCGATACCGGCCACATGAATTTGCCCTTATATTTGGAGGTGTCGTATACCTTTCCATCTTTCGTATACGCACCCGTACCATTTGCATTTGCCTTGCCCATCTCCTGTCTGGATATCTCCGCGATACGTCTCTCGGCTTCCTCACGGGCCACAGTGAACTTGTTCATCAACGACTTCTGGGCTTCTATATCACCATCATATCTGGTGATCTCTTCCTGCTTCTGATCTATAATGGTCTGCAGTTCAGCCTCGTTACTCTCCAGATCCGTCTTGACCGACTCCACCTGTCTGAGGTCAGATTCAAGCTGCGCCTCATAATTTGCTATATCTGTCTTGGTCTTGATCAGCTTTGCAAGCTGCCTCTGATCGTATTCCGATATCTGGTCTATATACTCTGATTTGTTCAGGAGATCGCTGAATGATATGGATGTGAGCAGGGCATCGACATATTCCGTCTCCCCCTCCTCATACAGATACTGTATTCTCTGCTTCATCGCCTCATACTGCTCATCCTCTGCCTTCTGAGCTTCATCCAGACTTTTCTGAGTTGTGTCTATCTCCGTCTGGAGCTCGTCTGTCTGCTCCTGCAGGCTCGTTATCTGAGTCTGGACGGATGTCATCTTGGCATCCAGATCCGCAACGTCCTGAACGATCTTGTTCTGCTGTTCCTCCAGAGAATCCAGAACGTCCTTGGCATTCTTCTCGTTTTCACTGGCATCATCCTTCTGACGCTCAGCCTCTTCCTTCGTCATGGCATATGCCATATTTCCCCCGGTCTGAGACGCAGCCATGCCCCCCATGACTACACATCCCGCAACAAGCAATGCCATCCTTCTGATATTCCCTTTTACATTGACTTTCTTTTTCATAATCTACTACTCCTTGTTATCCCCATCTAACAATTAACTAGTATATCTTATGTCGTCGTGCGTGAGCGCGATGACCTGCGCACGCATCAGCGTGCTTCATTATATTATATCGCCTGCCGGCTCAATGAGGGCATTCGCATTATGACGTCTTGCGCAAGCGCATCCGTCGCAATGCTCATTATATCATACTCTCAAATGCTTCCTCGTGGTAAGGATACTTCCTACCAGTCCAACACCGATACCAAGCACAAGTCCAACCGGTATCATGGTCTTGAACAGGTCATGCTGGCTCACAAATGCAAACAGCGTTGTGACAACCTTAAATCTTCCGGCAACATATGTCAGTATCTTATCATACATGTAGTACAGAAGAACCAGAGGTATAGCCGAACCGACCGCACCTATGATCACACCCTCTATGATGAACGGCGCCCGTACAAATACATTTGTCGCACCGATCAGCTTCATGATCCCTATCTCTTCCTTTCGCACCGTGATACCTATGGTGATAGTATTGCTTATAAGGAAGATAGATACCAGCATCAGTATCACAACTATTCCTATGGATGCATATCCGACAAGGGATGACAGTGTCGTGATGCTGTCCGCAGTCACGTCAGAGCTCTTGACCTTTCTGACTCCTGAAAGCCCCTGGGCAAATGCCACGAACTCCGGCTGTCTGGCCACATCCTTGAGCGTAACCTCATATGAGGCCGAATTCTTAAGTGGATTGTCCTCGCCAAATGCATTCTTTGCCGCCTGTGGATCATCGTAGTTCTGCTCAACAAATTTATTCCATGCGTCATCCGCCGACACGTAATCCATCGTGTTTACATAATCCAGAGTTCTTATCTGTGATCCGATAAGCTGTATCGTGTCGTCCGACACATCCTCGTCAAAGAACACTGATATTGTAACTGTATTCTCAAGCTCCTGCATACCGGACTGAAAGTTTACAACTACCGCATATATGATTCCAAAGAGGAACAGACATGATATGATGGTTCCAAGTGATGCAAGTGAGAACAGAATATTTCTTCTTATATTTGCAAAGCCCTGTCTGAGGATATAGAAAAATGTACTAATCTTCATCTATATATCCTCCTTCCTTCTCGTCGCTGATAATTACACCCTTCTTCAGGGTGATAACTCTCTTCTTCATCTCATTGACGATATCCTTGTTGTGGGTTACCACGACAACTGTGGTTCCTCTCTTGTTGATATCCTCAAGGAGGTTCATGATATCCAGTGAGTTCTTAGGATCGAGATTTCCTGTAGGCTCATCCGCCAGTATGATGTCAGGATTGTTGACCAGTGCTCTCGCCATGGCAACTCTCTGCTGCTCACCACCTGAGAGCTCTTTTGGATATGATTTGTACTTGTCTGCAAGTCCAACCAGCGTCAGCATGGCCGGAACACGTCTTCTGATGTATCTCGCCGGAGTCTGGATAACTCTCTGTGCAAATGCAACATTCTCGTATATAGTCCTGTCCTTCAGAAGCCTGAAGTTCTGGAATACGACTCCAATCCTTCTTCTGACCTTCGGTATATCTTTTCTCTTTATCTTGCCATAGTCGTATCCGGCAACAGTGATATTGCCCTCCGTAGGATCGAGCTCCTTGAGCAGAAGCCTAAACAGAGTGGTCTTGCCTGATCCACTGCTTCCAACTATAAATACGAACTCGCCTTTTTCTATATTGATGTTCACATTCTTGAGC
>NC_021018.1:1357567-1361668 GCF_000210595.1 Coprococcus sp. ART55/1
GTGAATTAAAATTAATACACGATGCGGCAGTCTTCATATATCCATATGTAAGGCTGCCGCTTCTATGCAATCTATATTCCAGATAACTGTCCACCGGACATTTTAATAATCCAGTGACTCCATGTACTTCATGTACTTTACAACCATAAGAGCGATCTTGAATGTGATGGCATCCTCGAATACTCTCAGATCAAGGCCTGTGCTCTTCTGCAACTTATCAAGTCTGTATACCAGAGTATTTCTGTGGATGTACAACTGTCTTGATGTCTCTGATACGTTCAGGCTGTTCTCAAAGAACTTGTTGATAGTTGACAAAGTCTCCTCGTCAAACTCATCAGGGCTCTTGCCGTCAAATATCTCTCTGATGAACATCTTGCACAGAGGAAGTGGAAGCTGGTAAATAAGTCGCCCTATTCCAAGATTGCTGTATGCTATGATATCTGTGTTCTCATAGAATATCTTTCCAACATCCAGAGCCATCTTAGCCTCTTTGTATGAACGTGAAACTTCCTTTATCTCATTGACAATTGTTCCGAATGATACATGTACAGATGACATCGCCTCGGTATTGAGCATGTCAACGATGACCTTGGCAATCTTGTTCATGTCGTCATATGTCTCGTTGGACTTGACTTCCTTGACAAGAATGATGTTCTTCTCGTCCACAGCAGTGATGAAATCCTTTGTCTTGGCTGAGAAGATATTACGTACTGTCTCAAGTGCATTGGTATCCTTCTCATTCTTTGTCTCTATGATAAATACGATTCTTCTCACATCAGTATCTATGTGGAGCTTCTTTGCTCTGTTGTAGATATCAACCAGAAGGAGATTGTCTAAGAGAAGGTTCTTGATAAAGTTGTCCTTGTCAAATCTCTCCTTGTATGCGGCCAAAAGGTTCTGGATCTGAAATGCTGCAATCTTGCCGACCATATATGTATCATCGGTCTCGCCCTTTGCCATGAGAATATGCTCTAACTGGTTATCGTCAAACACCTTGAAGAACTGATAACCTCTTACAACCTGGCTCTCTGCCGGTGAATCAACAAATGCACGAACTGAATCCTCGCAGTCATCTATATCCTTAAGTGTTGACGCAAGCACTTTTCCCTCTGTGTCCAACACGCACAGGTCAGTTCTTGTTATACCTTTTAATCCGTCTATTGTATCCTGAAGAATCTGGTTTGATATCATTCTTTTCACTCCTTATACTCATTATACGTTTTATCCCGTAATCCATTACTCTTATTTTAAAGCAAAATTGTAGAAAAAAAAAGAGAAAATGCAGATTTTTTATATGTATTTTCTGCATTTTCTCAATTTTTCAAGAATTAAACTACTGTTTCCAGTTATCTGGAGTGTAATTGTAAGTTCTATGTGTTATCTAAGACTAGTTAACAAGGATCTCCTCTGTCTCCTTATCGAAGATATGAATCTTGCTTAAGTCAAATGCGAACTGAACTGTGTCGCCAGGTCTAGCTGTTGTACGAGCATTTACTCTTGCTGTGATATCAAACTGGTCGATTGTGAAGTATAAGTAAACCTCGGCACCAAGCATCTCGTAGATGTTGATTCTTGCATCGATTACGCTCTCTGGTGATGACTCGATGAAGAGCTGCTCATCATGAATATCCTCTGGACGGATACCAAGAACAACTTCCTTATCGATAGCATCAAGTGCGATAAGTCTCTCAGCCTTGCTGTCTGGAACCTTGATTGAATGTGAACCGAACATAAGGAGAACGTCAGCACCTGACTTAACAACCTTACAATCGATGAAGTTCATAGGTGGCATACCCATGAATCCGGCAACGAACAGGTTACATGGCTTGTCGTAGAGGTTCTGAGGTGTATCTACCTGCTGGATGATACCATCCTTCATAACTACGATTCTTGTACCAAGTGTCATAGCCTCTGTCTGGTCATGTGTTACGTAGATGATAGTTGTCTGGAGTCTCTGATGAAGCTTTGAGATCTCAACACGCATCTGTACACGAAGCTTAGCATCAAGGTTTGAAAGAGGCTCGTCCATAAGGAATACCTTTGGCTCACGGACAATTGCACGTCCCATAGCAACTCGCTGTCTCTGTCCACCTGATAAAGCCTTTGGCTTTCTGTCAAGAAGATGCTCGATATCAAGAATCTTAGCTGCCTCATGTACAGCCTTGTCGATCTTCTCCTTTGGAACCTTTCTTAACTTAAGTCCAAATGCCATGTTATCATATACTGACATATGTGGGTACAGAGCGTAGTTCTGGAATACCATCGCAATATCTCTGTCCTTTGGCTCTACATCGTTTACGAGCTTGTCGCCGATCCATAACTCACCTGAGCTGATATCCTCAAGTCCTGCTATCATTCTAAGAGTTGTTGACTTTCCACATCCTGATGGTCCAACAAAGATGATGAACTCCTTGTCTTCGATCTCAAGGTTGAAGTCCTTAACTGCGTTGAATCCGTTAGGATATACCTTGTAAATGTTCTTAAGTGATAAACTTGCCATTTGAAATTACCTCCGTAGTGTATATAATCTTGTTTTTGTTCACCCTAAAAACTATTGTTATTCTACATCATTGGCATTTTTCATTCTATGTGATTATTGCTCAAAAAAATTTTTGAACTTTTGTCTAAATTGTATACGTGCACAAATTTTGCAACATTTTGACGGTTTTCGAACCGTTTTTCCTTGGTTTAAACTTCCTTTTTTGTGAAACCTTCACCATACCCATTTATGTCAATAGAGTTTTTCGTCACGTTTTCGGTATATTTTATTACTTTTGCCTATTGTTTTTACTCATATATATACTTGACAAACCAGAAAAATGTAGAACAGCCGGCGAAATCTGTAACATTTTGTACTACAGTAAAAAAACTCTGCTGATATCGGCGTTTTCTATTCAGATATCAGCAGAGTTTTCTATATATTTTCTATATATTTTCTACATATTCTTCTATATCTAGTTGTTGGCTGCATTGTCCACACCTATTACTACGACAATGTCTGCACCTGAAATGTCGACATCTGAAGCAACAGATGAGTCAATATCTGATCTGTCAGCCGTTGCCGCTCCACCCAGAAGGCTTACAAGTCCGCTCACATCATATGAATCTGATGTGTAGATAACTGTTGTTGACTGATCTCCGTTGTCATATGTTCCTATATCTACTGATGTGTATCCATCCGCTGTGAGTGTTGTCTGCCATGTAGCTGCCACACCTGACACGCCTGATGCGTTGAGCACTACTACTTTTGCATCCTTGCCATTTCCTGCATTTGCATCCTCTGTTGAAGCGTCCTGTGAGCTGTCATCCGCTGATGTGTCTGAGCTGTCTGCAGCATCGCCTGAACCTCCAAATGTAGGATCTGACGGATCTGACTCCTCAGTCACGATGCTTGTCTTATTGCCCGTGTCCGATGCGTCTGATTTCTTGCTCTTGCTGACGGTTCGTGCAAGCAGTACGAGCATGACAACTATAGCCACTGCAAGTATGATAACCGCTGCTCTGAGCATTGTATCTAAGAATAATTTCATTACTTTCTTACCCATTATATAGCCTCCATCTCAATATAAATGTATATTCTCATTTGTTAACAAAAACAACTAGAGTATACCAAAGTGCTTTTTTATTTTCAACATTTAATTCGCATGATATACTAGAATTAAATTTTTGTTCACAAATAGCGGAGGTACAGATTTGAAAACAGCGATAATAATTGGCGCCTCGACAGGCATCGGAAGGGCGACAGCACTGGCGCTTTCAGGCAAATATAACAGCATATCTATCACTTCATTCAAACACAAAGAAGAGCTTCTCTCTCTGAGAGACGAACTTATGGCAAAAGGCTGCATCTGTTACTGTGAGACCGGAGACGCCGGGGATATGGAATTTATGGAGAAGTTTATACAAAATACCATAGATCATCTCGGCAGCGACATCGATCTCCTCATCAACAATGCCGGCATATCTTATGTGGGGCTTATAAACGATATGACCGCACAGGATTTTGACAGAACCATGAAGTCAAATGTGTACTCGGTTTTCAATAGCTGCCGACTCGTGGTTCCTCACATGATCCAGCACCACAAAGGACACATAATCAAT
>NC_021018.1:1362267-1376667 GCF_000210595.1 Coprococcus sp. ART55/1
TGAGGTCGCATATTCAGCCTCCAAGGGTGCTGTAAATTCCTTCTCAAAGGCTCTTGGAAAAGAGCTTGCTCCAAGCGGTATAACTGTCAACGCCATAGCATTTGGCGCAATTGACACCTCCATGAACGGTCATCTGTCACCGGAGGAACGCCAGATGCTGGAGGATGAAATACCTGCAGGAAGAATGGCCATACCTTCTGAAGCGGCAGATTTCATTGTGCACATTGCCGAGTGTGGAGAATACCTGAATGGTCAGGTGATCACATTTGATGGCGCATGGCAATAGGTGCTTTTCATCAAATTTTACAACAGTATAGGCAATTCCGTCCAAATTTCTATTGCTTAATTGTATATATTGCATTAGAATATTTTATATATGTTATAGAATCGGGGTTATAAAATGGGATTTGGATTTGGGAAAAAGAAGAAAAATATTTCATCGGACACAACTCCCGCCGCCGCAGATATCAAGACTACTCTTGACGAGGACGGCAATGTGGAGATTGTTTCCAAAAACTTCAAGATGAAGCCGACACAAAAGCTGGCGGAGCAACCATCCAGTGAAGGGGACACTTGGATCTGCTGGGGATGCGGACAGCCTACGGATCAGGATATCTGTCCTGTCTGCGGTAAGAAACGCACAAAGTAACAACACACACACACAAGGGGCTGTGAAAAAACTCGATTGAGTTTTTTCGCAGCCCTTTTTTACTTTATTGCAATGCAGTCACTGCGCATCGCTTACATTTATTTTCTCTACACTCTGCTAAAATGTGATTCCAAGAGCATTTATTATGAGTCCCCACGCAAGTCCTGCAGCATACAGCACCACTGCTATCCTTATATTCTCCACAGGTCTATGCCTGTTCATCCTAAAGAGCACCACAAGGCCTACTCCTGCACTCACCAGAAGTCCTGACATCATAGCACCCGCGCTGAGTATTCCCTGAAGATACAGCTCGGTTATTATGACTGATGCCGCACAGTTAGGAATAAGACCCACCAACGCTGCTGCCGCCTCTCCAAGCACAGGCACATCATTGAATATGCGGGCTATGGATTCCTCTCCTACAGCCTCTATGATCACATTTATCACAAGTGAGAATATAAATATAAATATCGCAATCTTTGCAGTGTGCACCAGAGCAGATCTGAATATTCCACCCTCGCAGTCGCAGTGTTCCTGTTCGCACACCTCATGGATATTCTTCTCTCCCAAATGTCCGTGGTCGTGACTGTGCTCATGGACATAGTCATGCACATGTCCCTTTCCTTTCTTCTCAGCAGCATCCTTATACACTATATTCTGTGTATGTATGGAGCTTTCTGCCGCTTTTGCAGTGTCACTGTGCACATGTCCGCCATGGTGTTCGTGTTCATCATGTCCGCCATGTCTGTGGACTGGATCTATCTTCTTTACCTGGACCGGCTTTCTCAGTCTGTCCAGCACAAATCCTACTATATAGCCTGTTATTACGGCTATGACCGCCTTTGTCGCAAGGATCTTCACTATTGTCCCCGCGCTTATCGCGTCATTTGACAGCATGATCGGCAGCATCTCGTCCGAGGTTGACATGAACACGGCTATGAGCACGCCCGCCCCTATCACGCCTCCGCTGTACAGGTTGGATGCCATAAGTGAAAATCCGCACTGTGGCACTATTCCCAACACTCCGCCAATCAATGGCCCAAGCTTCTCTGCCTTTCCAAGCACATGTGCCTGTCGGCCTGCAGTTTTTCTCTCAAGCCACTCCATGACCACATAGGTGATGAGCAGAAACGGGATGAGCTTCACCGTATCAAACAGTGCATCCTTAAATGAATCTATAAACAATTCCTTCATATTATAAAACACTCCTTCTCAGATCAGCACTCGTAGATATTGTACCCACAGTTGTCCTGACTGAATCCAAAATACTCCTCGTTGGTCATATCCATGAAATAGCTGCATATCACCCTGCATATTCCGTTATGGCAGACAAACAGTACCGACGAATCCGGATAGGTCTCGCGGGTTTCAATTATAAGATCGTACGTTCTCCTGGCAATATCCATCATGGATTCTCCACCAGGATATCTGTATGCGAACATTCTTTTATTGTTCAGGAAATCCCTGTCGTCCCTCTGGACACCCTCATACACACCGTAATCCTGTTCTATAAGCCTTTCATCCGTAAGTACCGGCAAATGCTTTCTCTCCGCCACCGCTCGTGCTGTCTCCTGTGCCCTGGAGAGCGGCGATGCTATTATCACGTCAATAGAGCAGCTATCCAATCTCTCTGCAAGGAGCTGTGCCTGCTGAAGTCCTTTATCTGTAAGATGGGAATCTGTCCTGCCACAGACCTTATTAAGTCTGTTCCATTCCGTCTCTCCGTGTCTTGCAACATATAACTTCATATGGGTTCTCCTTCCAGTCATATTGGGTATCTGCTCTTTTTACCAACTGTGTATTAACTACAAAAATCTCATATCTTTATAGTATTAAGCATTTTTGCAAATTAATCAACTGTTTTCGGCTGTTAAAACGTCTGGAATTATCTTCTATATACTCATGCTGTCTGAGCTCGAACTATTGTCTTTGTTCTGTAAACTGCTATTTGTGCTGTCATTCTGCCCATTATCTGAATCACCATCCGGTCTCTGCATATTTCCATCATCTGAATTGCCACCTGGTCTCTGCATATTTCCATCATCTGAGTTGCCGCCCGGTCTCTGCATTCCGCCTGAGCCCTCGCTGTATGTAATATCATCCAGTGTAAATGTACTGCTCTGGTCACCGACAGTCAAAGTGTAGTTATCCCCCTGTTTCATGTCTGATGTGCTGATAACAACCGAGTTAAATTTCTTGTCTGCCTTGTAGCTGAGCACTTCTTTGCCATCGGAATCGGTGAGTGTGATCGTCTCTCCGGCGTCTATCCACTCGTCAAAGTTGACCAGAGCCGAGCACTGTGTGGACTCATCTCCAAATCCCTGTGCCATACCAGAACCACCCACAGCCACGATCCCGCCTCTTGTTATCGCAGCACAGATTCCGTAGTCCATCGCGCCATTGCCATTGTCCGAAGGGCCGAGTACATGTACGCTGCCTCCTGTAATTCCAATGTAGCCATTGGAATCTATTCCATCACCGTTGGCATTTATATTTATCGTTCCTCCTGTTATAAGAATATATGCATCATTGTCGGCATCCATGTCCACTCCGCCCATACCTGGGCCGCCTCCAAAACCATCATGGTTGTCTCCCGAGCCTGAGCTGCCTCCAGCTGCATTGAAGCCGTCATCACTGGATATCACATCTATATCACCGCCAGTCACAAGGATCTTATCCCCCTCTACCCCCTCACAACTCTTAGATACATCTATATCTCCACCAGTTATTATCAGAAGTCCCTCCGCATGGATCGCGTCATCGCCAACCGATATGTTGATATCTCCGCCTTCTATATATACATATCCATCCTGCTGGTCGTCATTTCCCGCATGTATACCATCCTCATCACAACTCAGGTTAAATGTTCCATCCGCAATTCTCACGCTATCCTTGCCGTTTAGGCAGTGATCCTGACTGTCTATGGTATAAGTGCCACCTGTAACCACCAGGTCATCCTTGGACACGATTCCATGTCCCGTAGTGTCTTTGACCGTCAGGCTTCCGGTGCCGTTAAGTGTAAGGTCGCATTTGGCAAATATCACGGCATCCACATTGTTGTCATCCGTCTGGACGTAGTCCCCGGACACCGTAAGGCTATTCTCTGCCCCTTCCGCCAACGTCACAAATACCTTGTCAGCGTTCTTCGCATATATTGCCGCATAGTCCACAGCCGTGATCGATACTCCGTCAAGTACAAGTTGAACCTTATCGTCATCGCCCGCATCCACCACGATGATGCCGTCTGTGAATGTCCCTGACAGAACGTATACACCGGCCGCTTTGATCGTCACCACTCCATCTTCGATCTGAACATTTGAACTATTACATGCGGCTGTCTTTCCCGATAATGTTATCTTTACAGCCTCGCTCTCATCATAGGTTCCCGCCAGATCCCGCTTCGTGAACATATCTGTTATATCTATAGCCGCATCACTCATGGCTTCATCTATAGCCGCCTGCATTTCCTCCACAGTCATCTCTGTCTTTACACTGGTATTCTCTGCATCCGCACTGCCATTTGGGCTTTCTTTATCAGCGTCCGTCTCTGTGCTCACATCACTTGTCACCTCATCACCTGAAGTCGAGCTTGTGCTCTGGCTGGTTGAACATCCGGCAAGCATTGCCATGCACATGGCCGCTGTCAACCCTATAGCCAGACATTTGCGGATTCCCGCTATATGTCTCATATATTTATTCTTCCTCATACGATCATCTCCTTACTAAGTATCTGCCTTATCAACTGACTTCTACAATGTCATGTCCCCCGAATCCACCTGTGCCAGCATGATCTCAAGGTTGCCATTTCTCACTCTGAGCTTATCTATCATATCCTTCTGATTTGTGTCATTCTTAAGCTTCACCACATATGTAAGCTTGAACAGACTTCCCATGTTGGTCGTCTTCACATTTGTCAGTCTGTAACTGTCTGTACAGTCGGCAAGTATCTCATCAAATGCCTCTGTATAGTCGAGATTTTCAGGCACGGTGATCTTCAGGGCTCTCTCTTCATCCCTTCCGCCGCCAAATCCAGTAAGGCTGCAAATGAACATCGCTCCGCCTAGTATGGTGGCAAATAATACTGCATATCCTATAAATCCCATTCCGGTCACAAGTCCAGCTCCCATCGCAAGGAATATGGCGCATATCTCCTTTGCCGAACCTGGAACCGATCTGAACCTTACAAGGCTGAATGCACCTGCCACAGCAACACCCGCGCCAACATTGCCATTTACCATCATGATCACCACGCACACAACCGCAGGTATAAGTGCCAATGTCACCAGAAAACTCTGGGTGTATTTACTTCTGAATGCGTAAACCAACGCAAGGAATACTCCTATTATAAGGGATACCGCTATGCAGATCAGAAACTCCTGCACTGATATCGTTGTCGCCGTTCCAAATATACTGTCAAATAATCCTGTCATCTTCTATCTCCTCCTGTCTATGTTTGCCACTTTATCATTTACATAATTCGTCTTTTTTAGTTTCTGGCTTTAAATGTATATGATCCACTTATGTCAGCCTACCATCTGTTTATACGCCTCTCCATACTTTGAAAATGACGTCTTGTATGCTTCATACTTTGTGAGCAGATGTGACAGCCACAGCGGGAACCCGCCTGACATCTTGATCTCCATCAACACCTTATATTCTGGTATGACCTTGTGCCCATATGGTTCTTTCTGAAGTGTCAGATCGTCATTCTGCCACAGTATATTGTAATCAAACGTGATCCTGAGCTCCGGATCATCTATTCCTTTGTAGGAATCTCTCTCATACGAGAGAACCACCGCAGGCTCCAGATCCTTGTACACCTGCATGAAGTAATCTATCTCCCTTCCTATCTGACAATCCTCGTGCAGCGGCTGACCGCCCACCAGATAATCCATGGCCTCCTGTTCAGGCACCTCCAGCCTTCTTTTGTACACAACAGATTTGTATTTCTTCTTGAGCTCAATAAAAACCTCTGAATCGTCATCCGGGACTCCATAGCTTCTGAGCCTGAGCTTTTCTTTGTAAACCGGCTTTTCTATGGAGTCTCTGATGAGCCTGTGGGAAGGAGTGTCGAAATATATGTTAATGATCTACCTGTCCGGTTGCATATACCTTATCATTTCGCTCATTATCTGCTCGTACTGTTCTCTATCTAACATGTACTTAAGTTCATATCTTTTAAACGTGTTGTCTGCCATAAGCATCATCCTTTCTTTACCTTATTCCCTATTGATGATGCTATAATAGCCTGTAAAACTTAAACGAACTTTAAATATAAAAAATTGTCTTCGGTGACTCCTGTTGGTGTGTATTCTCTACGTTGTATATCCAATCGGTAGTGTCGGCGACCGAACTTTGACGCTTCTGTGCCGCCGCAGAGAGCTAGGCGCCCTTATCGTGCTTGGCGCGGCGTGCACGATGGAAACAAAGTCAAAGTGAGGGTAGACAAACGTGATTGGATATACAACATAGAGATTACACCAACAAGAGTCACCGAAGACAACCGCAACGCAAAAACGCCCATCTGTGGATCACTCCACAGATGGACGTCTATAGTCTTATATTATAATCTTATGTCTAGTTGATTTGAAGATAAGGCTCCCGCCAAATGCTTAGGATTAGCAAACGCCCTGAGCAAGCATAGCGTCAACAACCTTCTCGAAGCCGGCGATGTTAGCACCTGCAACATAGTCTGCGTTTCCGCCAACTGTCATGTTGTATCTCTTTGCTGCATCTGAGATGTTAGCGTAGATTGTCTCCATGATTCCCTTGAGCTTGCCATCAACTTCCTCGAATGTCCATGAAAGTCTCTCGCTGTTCTGGCTCATCTCAAGAGCTGATGTAGCAACACCACCTGCATTTGCAGCCTTACCACCAACGAAGAGAACACCATTCTCCTGAAGGTACTTAGTAGCCTCAAGAGTTGTAGGCATGTTAGCGCCCTCTGTTACTGAGATAACGCCGTTTGCAACAAGCATCTTAGCATCGTCAAGGTTAAGCTCGTTCTGTGTAGCACATGGAAGAGCAAGGTCACACTTGATTGACCATACGCCGTGATCATTTGCATCCTTCTTTACATGGTACTCAGCTGATGGTCTAGCAGCAGCATAAGCATCAAGACGTGCTCTCTTAACTTCCTTAACTTCCTTAAGAAGTGCAACATCGATTCCCTCTGGATCGTAGATCCAACCTGTAGAATCTGAACATGTAACACACTTAGCACCTAACTGATGTGCCTTCTGGATTGCGTAGATTGCAACATTACCAGCACCTGATACTGCACAAGTCTTGCCTGCGATATCAATGTCATGATCCTTTAACAGTGCGTTTGTAAGGTAAAGCAGTCCGTAACCAGTAGCCTCTGTACGAGCAAGTGATCCACCATATGTAAGTCCCTTACCTGTGAGAACTCCCTCGTATGATCCACGGATTCTCTTGAACTGACCGAACATGAAACCGATCTCTCTAGCGCCTGTTCCGATATCTCCAGCTGGAACATCGACATCAGCACCGATATACTTACAAAGCTCTGTCATGAAGCTCTGGCAGAATGCCATGATCTCTCTGTCTGACTTACCCTTAGGGTCGAAGTCTGAACCACCCTTACCACCACCGATTGGAAGTGTTGTAAGTGAGTTCTTGAAAACCTGCTCGAAACCAAGGAACTTAATGATACCAAGGTTTACTGATGGGTGAAGTCTGAGACCTCCCTTGTATGGTCCAATGGCATTGTTGAACTGTACACGGAAACCTCTGTTGACCTGTACCTGTCCGTTGTCATCTACCCATGGTACTCTGAACATGAGCTGTCTATCTGGCTCTGTGATTCTCTCGAGGATAGCATTCTTTCTGTAAAGCTCCTCATTTGCCTCGATACAAGGTCTGAGTGAATCAAGAACCTCTGTTACTGCCTGTAAGAACTCAGGCTGATCTGCATTCTTCTTCTGTACTATCTCGAGTACTTCATCAACATATGACATAGTAAAAATCCTCCTAAACTGATTATATATCGTGACCTGTTAATTATTTTCTGACCACGCTCCCTATTATAGTATAGGAAATTAAGATTGTAAAGAAAAAACTTGTGAAATCTAAGTATTTTTTTGTTTTTGCTTAATTTTCCCCTGTTTTTATCAATTAAGCTTATTATTTATAAACATTCTTCTTGTTTTGGGGTATTTCCCGCTGAGTTAAACGTCTAAAGTCTTTTCGACACAGTTTTCACTTTTTACTTCTTCTCCTCATCGTGGTGAAGATCATTCTTCCAGTATCTGCATCTGTGCTTTACATTTGTGGAGAATACGATCTGAGTCTTTGTCTTGCCAAATCTCTGAAGTTCACCAACAAAATGATCGAGATCTGCTGTTGTCTTGAAACGTACCTCAATGAGCATTGAGTAATCTCCTGTCACACAGTTGCACTCCACAACATTTAACACGCTGTCTATATATGGATAGAACTCAGCCTTCTGCTCAGGTGAAACCTCCAGATTGATAAATGCCTTGATATAATGACCCATAGCCTCCGGGTTGAGCTTGGTCGTAAATCCCTCAAGCACTCCCTCGGCAAGCATCCTGTCTATTCTTGTTCCAACTGCTGTAGGTGACATGGACACCTCAGCGCCTATATCCTTAAGTGATACACGTGCATTGTCCTGAAGCATGGCAAGTATCTTCTCATCCACCTCATCCAGTCTGTAGTATATCAGTTCTTTCTTTTCCATAAGATGTCTTCTCCTTCTCAATTTCTAAGGCAATTACAATATTATCCTACATAACCGCAATTGTCCTTTTCCCTATTCAAGCACCTTATCTCGTGGTGCAACTTGTGTTTCACAATCATATTAGCATATTTACTTAAGATTATAAATGTGTAGTGTCATTATATACCCTGCTCTGCGCAAATTACAACCTGATTTTTATGTATATTTACCGTTATACTCAACCTGGATTTTTACCCATAAGTTTTCGTCATTTTACGATATAATTATCCTCAAGCCAGTGCGCCACCCCATCCTCATCATTTGATGATATAACCGATGTGGCATACCTTTTTAGCTGTTCATCAGCATTTTGCACTGCGTAGCTTTCGTCAACAAGTTCAAACATATCTATATCATTCCTGCCATCTCCAAAGGCAACCACCCTGTCGCATTCCAGAAGTTTCTGCAACTGTTTTATTGCATTTGCCTTAGATGCCGCAAACGGCATGATCTCCAGCCATTGTTCATCCGTATAAATGTCTTTCTGATATACACAGTGAAATGTTTCTTTATATTTATCGTACATTGGCTTTAATTTTTCCGGACTGTCAATGCAGGTTATGTAGAAAATGTTTCCTGCTTTCAAATTCTCTGCTGACTTTACGATATTTGTCCTGACATCCCCCTGCCTGCTGAGCAGGAATTTCTTCATACCATCTGTGCACAGCTCCGGAACATACGAAAATTTCTCCTTGCCATCTATCCGCGCATACACTATCGGAAATATCTGATTACCGAACAGATCGTCAAGCACTGATCCTACCGATTCATCAAAGTAATTTGCAGCAAGGACTTCACCGGTAACATTGTCTACGATAAACGCCCCATTGTATACGATCAGTGGAATTTCTGCCCGCAGTCCGCTTGTCACCTTCTTAGCTGTGATAAGGGAGCGCGCCGTGGCATAAGAGAATATCATTCCTCTATCTGTCAGATTATTGATTACACTGTTTGTATACTCGGATGTGGTCTCATCGCTGCGAAGAAGCGTACCGTCCAGATCTGATACATATAAAGTTTTCATGTTGTCACCCACCTATCACAATTTTTCTGCAATACTTACTATATTTCTACAACTCACACATTTTCATACAACGTGCATTATTTCTTATAATGCTTTCGTTTTCCCACAATTCACTCGATTTCCTACTACCCACTAGATTTTCAATTTTCTACTACATACTAGTTTCCATAACACTCTATCTTCTGTACAGGATTTCCACATCGCCGTCCACGAATCCAGCGGCAACAGCCTCGTACTTCTTAAGTTTCTCAGCATATTTTCCTTCTGTGAGATACTTTCTGATCATCTCACAGGAAATATCAAGTATCTTCTCCCAGCCTACACCCTGCTGCCATTCGTACAGATCTTCCCCTGTCGTGAACTCCTCGTAACAATTCCAGTCCTCGTCCTCCTCGTCAAAATAAGTTGAACTTATCAACTGGATCGACCAATGCAAGTCCACCTCTTCATATATATTGAAGTTGATCGCCACCCCCGGCAGCGGCATATTCTCGTCCAATATCCGGTCTAACCATTTTGCAAATTCATCGTACATATCGTTTCCCCCTGTTCGTCACGTTTTTTCCTACAAGTCTTTACTGTTATTTCTATGTTCAACCTTCTAATCCTTCTCATATATAAATATCGTATCTCCTATGGTGCATTTCAGATATTTTCCATCTATCGTGCCCGTTGAAAAGCTAAGAGTATCCGTCATCTTAAAGTTGTACTGATTATCCCCCGTCTGTTCCACCTGCAGATTGATAGTCTTATCCCCCATCGCCTTACCGGAATAGTAAAATGTTGCAGTATCACCACTTATTTCATAGATCTCTTTTGTGTCCTCACCCTTGACCTTATACGTCTTGCCATCTGATGTCTCACTTTTTACAAGCACCCATTTTCCATCCAGCGTCTCAGTCTTACCACACGCTGTAAACGCAAACACACATACCACTACCAGTATCACTGATATCATTTTCTTTATATTCCCCAATTTATTTCCTCCCTTTTGAATATCTGTCATCTAAGTTATTTTATCAAAAAAGGCTGATGTAAAGTATTCCCTATACACATCAGCCTCGTTTTATGACTCTATATGATTATTACTTGTTGTTCTTGATGTACTCATCAATTCCCTTTGCACCAGCTCTGCCAGCTTCCATTGCAAGGATAACTGTTGCAGCACCTGTTACGGCATCACCACCGGCATATACGCCTTCCTTGGTCGTCTGTCCGTTTGACTCTTCTGCAACGATACACTTCCACTTGTTTGTCTCAAGTCCCTCTGTTGTCGATGAGATAAGTGGGTTTGGTGAAGTTCCAAGTGACATGATGACTGTGTCAACGTCCATTGTGAACTCTGAATCAGGAATCTCAACAGGTCTTCTTCTGCCTGATGCATCAGGCTCGCCGAGCTCCATCTTCACACACTTCATACCGCATACCCAGCCGTTCTCATCCTCAAGGATCTCTGTTGGGTTTGTGAGGAGATCAAATATGATTCCCTCTTCCTTAGCGTGGTGAACTTCCTCAACTCTGGCTGGGAGCTCCTCCTCTGAACGTCTGTATACGATATGTGTCTCAGCGCCAAGTCTGAGTGCTGTTCTTGCTGCATCCATAGCAACATTTCCACCGCCGACTACGGCAACCTTCTTGCCTCTCATGATAGGTGTATTTGAATTCTCGTCAAATGCCTTCATAAGGTTGCTTCTTGTGAGGTACTCATTTGCGGAGAATACGCCGTTGGCATTCTCACCCGGGATACCCATGAACTTAGGAAGTCCTGCGCCTGATCCGATGAACACTGCGTCAAAGCCCTCATCCTCAAGGAGTGAGTCGATGGTAACTGACTTTCCTACTACTACATTTGTCTCTATCTTGACACCAAGTGACTTGATGTTCTCGATCTCCTTGGCAACTACCTTCTCCTTTGGAAGACGGAACTCTGGGATTCCGTATACGAGAACTCCGCCTGGCTGGTGAAGTGCCTCGAATATAGTTACATCGTAACCCATCTTTGCAAGATCTCCGGCTGCTGTCACACCTGAAGGGCCTGATCCGATGACTGCCACCTTGTGACCGTTCATCTCCTTTGCAGGCTCTGGCTTGATTCCGTTCTCACGAGCCCAGTCAGCAACAAATCTCTCAAGCTTACCGATGGATATCGCCTCGCCCTTGATTCCTCTGATACACTTCTGCTCACACTGTGTCTCCTGTGGGCATACACGTCCACATACAGCAGGAAGTGCTGATGACTCGCTGATGATCTTGAACGCCTCAGCGAAGTTGCCCTCCTTGACCTGAGCTATAAATCCAGGGATATTGATAGATACAGGACAGCCATTCATGCATGGGGCATTCTTGCATCCTATACATCTTGAAGCCTCAGCCATAGCCTCCTCTTCATTATATCCGTAACAAACCTCTTCAAAATTCTTTGCACGTACCTGTGGCTCCTGCTCGCGAACCGGCACTCTCTTCCAAACATCTACTTCTATAGCCATTACTTGTCACCTCCACAGTTTCCACATCCGCCATGATGTGTATCGCCCTCTTTTGCTGCAAGGAATGCTCTGCCCTCTACAGTCTTGTAGAGCTGCTGACGCTGCATAGCCTCCTCAAAGTTCACCTTGTGTCCGTCGAACTCTGGTCCGTCTACACATGCGAACTTGACCTCTCCACCTACTGTTACACGGCAGGCACCACACATACCTGTTCCGTCTACCATGATAGGGTTAAGGCTGACAACTGTAGGAATCTCAAGCTCCTTTGTGAGCTTACATACAAACTTCATCATGATCATAGGTCCGATAGCAACACATACATCATACTTGTTGCCAGCGTCTACAAGCTTCTGGATCTCATTGGTAACGACACCCTTGCTTCCATATGAACCGTCATCTGTTGTGATATACAGGTTGCCGGCTACCTTCTTCATCTTATCCTCAAGAATGATGAGTGACTTGTTTCTTCCTCCGACGATGACATCAGCATCGATACCCTGCTCGTGGAGCCACTTTACCTGTGGGTATACAGGCGCTGTTCCAACACCACCTGCAACGAACAGAATCTTCTTTTTCTTGAGTTCTTCTATATCCTCCTTACAGAACTCTGATGGACATCCAAGTGGTCCAACGAAATCCGCAAATGAATCTCCAACCTTCTTATTCTTCATCATCTCTGTAGCAGCTCCAACTACCTGGAATACTATAGTGATGGTTCCGTCCTCTCTTGAGTAATCACAGATAGTGAGAGGGATTCTCTCTCCATCCTCTGAACCTCTGACAATTACAAACTGTCCCGGAAGACATTTATTTGCAACTCGTGGTGCAACCACGTCCATGAGGTATATGGTCTCTGTCAACTGTTCAACCTTAGTAATCTTATACACTCTGTGCTCCGTCCTTTCCGACAGCCAAATCTGACTGTTATGATCATTTTATTCTGTAAATGGGTGCAAATGCCCCCTATTTATACACGTACGTACTTAATTTAGCAAAAAATATCAACAAAATCAAGGTATATGTAAAAATAGCACTGCATTACTGCAACACTGTGTTTTTCATATTTGCACCGCATCTTCCATATTTGGTACAAATTTATCCTTGCAAGTGCCTTATTCGTTCCTTCAGGCACAAAATCCTAAAAATTATCCTCAGGTGCAAAAAATCCCGCCAAAAGAGAAAATTTTCTCTCTGGCAGGGACTATTATATCTCACGTGATACAAAACTGCATCCACTGTTATTCTTTTGTCTCATCACACAATCTTGCTGGCACATTTCAGTGTCAATACATCTTACTAGCTTTTTCTATATCTTACTTTATATTACTGTCTCTTTCTCTTCGCCTTGGCCTTGAGTGCTTCCTCTTTCCTTCGCTCATTCTCCTGAATTATAAGCTTCTTCATTCCCTCCAGCTTTTTCTGGTTCAGCTTTATCTGCTCAAGCTCGCTCTCCGCTACCTGCTGTGCCTCTTTGCTCTGGAAGCTGACAAACTTGTCAAATGCTCCCGGATAGGCAAATGTCTTTTCTACATTATTATAAGAAAATACTATTCTTATATGGCTTCCATCACATTCCATCACACTGCCTTCACCAAACTTCACATGGTTTACTTTTTCATTCTCAAACATTATTACATCCTCCTATCCATATTATTTCCATCTACAATACAAATGAAACAGACGCACTAAAATTGCTATATGATACGCCTGCCTGTTTCGATTCGCAAGGCTTACTCTGATCACCAAATGTTCTTCCTGCTACTAAATATACTGTAACAAAAAAATCGGCACTTTTTCCAGTTAAAAATGCCGACTTTTTTATTTTCGTGAAAATAGTCACTACGAGTCATGGTTTTTGTTCATTATTGTTTTCTCAAACACATGAAACATACAAAAATGTGCTCATATTTTTACCAAGCCATATTGTGCACTTTTAATCTATCTTACATTTGCTTTGAGAAGTTCCGCAACCTCCGTCTCTGTTGCAAGTGAGAGTGCCTTTGCTGCCAACTCATCTGCTTCAGCCTTCGACCACTTGGCTATCGTTCCTCTTGTCGCAAGGACTGAAGTGGCACTGACTGAAAACTCTCCCAGTCCAAATGATATGAGGAGAGGTATGAGCAACGGATCTGCTGCCGCCTCACCGCACATGCCTACCATGATGCCCACTGCATTTGCCGCCTCGATGATATTCTTCATGGAACGGAGGACTGCAGGATTGTAGGATGAGTACAGATAAGCAACCTTAGCGTTGCCTCTGTCAACCGCCATAGTGTACTGCGTCAGGTCATTTGTGCCTATGCTGAAGAAGTCTGCCTCCTTTGCGAGCAGGTCTGCTATGAGACTTGCCGCAGGAGTCTCTATCATTGCACCGACCTGGATATCCTTGTTGTATGCTATATTCTCAGCGTCAAGCTCCGCCATGAGTTCCTTAACAAGAGCCTTCACACTTCTGATCTCATCAACACATGTGACAAGC
>NC_021018.1:1376867-1411744 GCF_000210595.1 Coprococcus sp. ART55/1
TCTCATCAACACATGTGACAAGCGGTACCATAATCTTGATATCGCCAAATGCACTCGCACGGAGAAGTGCCCTCAGCTGTACTCTGTATGAATCTTTATTCTGCAGACAATATCTCACTGCTCTGAAACCTAAGAACGGATTGTCCTCTTTCTCAAGTCCAAGGTATGGGATATCCTTGTCACCGCCCACATCAAGGGTTCTGATGATAACCTCTCTGCCCTCCATGTTCTCAGCAGCCGCCTTGTACGCCTGGAACTGCTCTTCCTCAGATGGGAGCTCCGATGCGCCCATGAACAGAAACTCTGTTCTGAAAAGGCCAACGCCCTCTCCGTCACATGCAGCAACCTGCTTTGCATCCTCCGGATTACCAATATTGCCATACAAATGTACCTTTACACCGTCAGCTGTAACTGTATCTTTGCCTCTATATACCTCAAGGAGAGCCTTGTCGCTAAGATATTTCTCTCTCTTTGCCTGATATTCGTCTATCTCTTCCTGTGACGGATCAAGTATGCAGATTCCATCGCATCCGTCAACTACTGCTGTCATACCATCTGAAACCTTGTCCACTATTCCGTCCACGCTGAGTACCGCCGGTATCTCCAGCGCCCTCGCAAGAATAGCAGAGTGGGATGTCTTGCCTCCAACCGCAGTGATGATTCCTGCCACATTCTCCTTGACGATTCCTGCTGTCATGGATGGGGTGAGATCCTCAGCCACAAGGATAGTTCCAGCTGGAACCTCTGATATGTTCACATCAGGTGTACCTGTGAGTATCTTGAGCATTCTCACCTTGATGTCGCCAATATCAGTTGCTCTCTGTCTTGTGAGCTCATCATCTGCCATCTGGAACATTCCGGCAAACATATCACATGTACTCTCAAATGCAGCCTCTGCACAGGTTCCGCTCATAATCGCGCCCTTTGTGATCTCATCCATCCCCGGATCTGTGAGGAGCAGTATGTGTCCCTCAAGTATCTCGGCATTATGCTCTCCGACACTCTCTTTCATAGCCTCTGCCATGGCATGAGTCTTTTCTGTAAATGCCGCAACAGCATCGTCATATCTCTTGATCTCTGCATCTGTATCTGTGATCGTTCTGTTCTCATATTCCGGCTTTGCGTCAGATATGATCACAACCTTTCCAACGCCATAGCCGGCTGAACCCGCGATTCCTTTATTCATAAGAAAACCTCCAATTATTCTCTATACAACAAATGGTACTCCAGCCGAGTACCATCTGCCTGTAAAATGTACCGAAGTCTGATTTCAGATTTCATATATAAATAGCCCGCTTCGACGTCATGGCAATATACCTATACTACATACTATATTACTCGCCGAATCCTGACTCGATGAGCTCAACTGCCTTTGCAAGAGCCTCCTTCTCGTCTGCACCATCACACTCTATTGTAACCTCTGCACCGCACTTGATGCATGCTGCGATGATGAGCATTACGCTCTTGGCATTGATCTTCTTGCCTGCCACATCAAGAGTTACTGCGCATGAGAACTTTGTCATCTCCTTTGCAAATACTCCTGCTGGTCTCATATGAAGTCCCTGTTCATTTACTACTTTTACTGTCTGTGCTACCATAATAATCTTCTCCTTTTCTAATACGGGCCGCAATGATCATTATACGACTGCAAGTGATTGTATATATCATTTTCGGGTCGCTCCCGCTTATTTCGGCCTGCAGCGGTACTAAGATGCCTCTGCCGAGCCATCTAAGAACCGGCGGCCTCAAATTCCCTTCAAATGATATATACAATCACTTGCAGAATTTGTGTTTCATAAGCGGCCCTTGTTTTGTTTAATAATATATTGTGACTTGTAATTATCTGCTTTATGGTTCTGTTTCTTATCAACCCTCGGATTTAGCAGAATTTTGTAAAAACATTTGATCTGCATTTTTCTGTTATATGGTATCACAGTCAGATGTTCCCCACACCTTTTTCGTTATTCCATATATCCGACAGATTTTCACAAACCCCAATTGTATAAATTATAACATTCTGTCGTTTTTTGTGCATTACTTTTGTGCAGTTTTTAATCCTGAGCATTTTTCTTGATAAGACCGAGCATGATACATGTGATCACTGATCCTACAAGCCATGAGATGATGTATGGTAACCAGTTGCCTACTGTTGCGAATACAAAGATTCCGCCGTGAGGTGCCATCAGTGTACATTTGAATGCTGCTGACATTCCACCTGCAACTGCTGCGCCTACGAGCGTACATGGTATTACGTGGAGTGGATCTGCTGCTGCAAATGGTATTGCACCCTCTGTGATGAATCCACATGACATTACAATATTTGATACTGTTGAGTTTCTCTCTGCCTTTGTGAACTTCTTAGGGAAGAAGATACATGCAAGAGCAATTCCAAGTGGAGGTACCATACCACCTACCATAACTGATGCCATTGAGATATAGCATGCCTGAACTGCTGGATCTGAGAGCTGTGCGCCGCCTGCGACAAGCTCTGACGCTGTTGCGAGAACCATTGTTCCGTATACATAAGCTGCCTTGTTTATAGGGCCGCCCATGTCTATCGCCATCATACCGCCAAGGATAATTCCAAGTGGGATGAGAAGATTTTTATTTGCAAGGGCTGTCAGCATATCTGAAAGTTCTGTATTGATAAGTCCAATAATTGGATTGAGTACAAATATCATAAGTACTGCAACTATAAACATACCAACAAGTGGATATATAAGTGTTGGCTTAATTCCCTCCAGTGACTTAGGGAATTTGGAGCAGATCTTTCTAAGAAGAAGAACTACATATCCTGCAAGGAAACCTGCTGCGATACCGCCGAGGAAACCTGATACTGTATTTCCGCCGCCCTCTGCTACAAATCCAAACTTTGATATAAATGACTGGAATCCGCCAAGGTTATCTCCTGCCCATACATAACCAGACAAGGCTGCATTTCCGGAAGATGCCAGGATACCGCCAAGGAAACCAACCGCAAGTCCCGGTCTGTCTGCTATAGACTCTGCTATAAATCCTGCAAGCACCGGAACCATCACGCCCATCGCCAGGCCACCGGCATACTTGAAGAATGCTGAGAGCGGGGTCATGGAACCGAAGTTGGATCCACCTGTTGCACCAAATCCGCAAAGTGTATCTATAAGGAATGCAAGAGCTGTGAGGATACCACCGCCGATTACGAATGGGAGCATGTGTGATACTCCGTTCATAAGATGCTTGTATATTCTGCTTCCCACACTGCCATTTGCACTGCTTGACTCTTTTCTGCCGCCCTCCTCGTGATGAACAGGAACCTGACCATCCACGATCTTCTGTATGAGCTCCTCAGGCTTGTGTATTCCGTCTGCCACTCTTGTGAAAAGAACCGGCTTTCCATCAAATCTTGCTGTTTCAACACTCTTGTCAGCTGCAACTATGATACCATCACAGTTTGCGATCTCTTCATCAGTAAGTATATTTTTTGCTCCGCCTGAGCCATTTGTCTCAGCCTTTAAGGCATATCCCATCTTGGCACCGGCCTTCTCAAGTGCCTCGGCTGCCATATATGTGTGAGCTATTCCTGTAGGACACGCTGTAACTGCAAGTACTCTGAACCCTTTCTTCTCAGGAGCCTTCTCAGCTGCCTTTCCCTCAGTCTTCTCTGCTGTCTCCTCTGGGAACTTTGCGTTCTCATATTTGTCAACGACTGCAAGGAAGGCATCCTTGTCAGCTGCCTTAAGAAGCTCTGCTCTGAAGTCCTCATCCATGAGAAGCATAGACAGTCTTGAAAGTACCTCAAGATGTACATCTGATCCGCTCTCCGGTGCTGCGATCATGAAGAACAGGTTTGATGGCTGTCCATCCAGTGAATCGTAATCAACTCCGTCAGGGACTGTCATAGCTGCAAGTCCAGGTCTCTTGACCGCCTTGTTCTTGGAGTGAGGGATCGCTATTCCTTCTCCTATAGCTGTTGAGCCCTCTTCCTCTCTCTTAAGTATTCCTTCTTTGTATGTTTTCTTGTCTGAGATGTTGCCTGCTGCATCGTGCAGGTTTACAAGGTAGTCGATCGCTGCATCCTTTGAATCTACCTTTACACCCAGAGCAATGCTTTCCTTTGATAAAAGCTCTGTGATTCTCATAAGCGTAACCTCCTCTTAAATAATCAGCCGCATCCACATATGCTGCTGTGCGATATCTGAATCTCCTAAGTATTCCCTCTCACGACGGAACACGTACGTTTTACTATAACTGCTTGTAGAGTTCTTCTACTTTGTCCGCTGTGGCAAGGCCTTCTGAAAATGCTGTGGCACTTCCGGTTGCTGTTCCTCTCTTCAGCGCTTCCATGTAATCGTGATCCTTCAGGTAGCTTGCTGTAAAACCTGCCACCATAGAATCACCTGCCCCTACTGAGTTCACAACTGTTCCCTTTGGAACTCCGATCTTGTGAACCTCTCCTGTCTCTGTGATAAGTATTGCTCCATCCCCTGCCATGGATATGAGTACATTTCGTGCACCCATGACCTGAAGCTTCTTCGCATACTCAACGATCTCGTCGTCGCTCTTTAAGACTACTCCGAACATCTCGCCAAGCTCATGGTTATTCGGCTTGATGAGAAATGGATGGAACTTCAATACATTGAGCAGAAGATCCTTTGTCGCATCCACCACGATGTCGATGTTCCTGTTCATAAGCTTCTCCATGATCTGCTCGTATATGTCAGATGGAAGTGAAGCAGGGATGGTTCCCGCAAGTATCAGGCAATCTCCCGACTGGAGCTTGTCCAGCTTGTCAAACATCTGCTGCAGCTCATCTTTCTTAATGTCGGGTCCCTGTCCGTTGATCTCCGTCTCCTGTTCTGCCTTGATCTTGACGTTTATCCTGCTGAGACCATTCTTCAACTGGATAAAATCTGTCTTAACTCCCATGGCCTTGACTCCGTCCTCAATCTCCTTACCGGTAAATCCGGCAACAAAACCGAGAGCTACGGAATCAACTCCTATGTTCTTAAGTACGGTTGAGACATTGATACCTTTGCCGCCATAGAATATGGCTTCTGACTTACTTCTGTTCACCATTCCAAGCTCAAGGCTGTCCATCTTGACAACATAATCGAGCGCCGGATTGAATGTCACCGTATAAATCATTATCTGAGTACCTCCTTTACAACTGTGGCGTCTATGTACTTATCATTTACAAGTCTGTCAGTGATAATACAGGCTTTTTCGATTGCTGCAAATGTCACCGCCGTCACCTTGTCGAACTTGCTGCTGTCAGCAAGGACTATGCTCGCATAAGATCTGTTCACCGCTTCCATCTTCACCATAGCCTCTTCCACATCGACCGTTGTGAATCCATAATCCATATGGATTCCATTCGTTCCAAGAAAGCACTTTGTGAAATTGAACTTTTTCATGGAATTGACAGCCTCGGCTCCGATGATCGCCTCTGTGATCGGCTTAACAAGTCCGCCTATCATATACGTTCTGAGGTTCTTCTTGAGAAGCCGCTTGGCATGTGCTATTCCATTGGTGACAAATGTGGCATTTGTTTCGCCGATATAGTCGATCATGAGCTCCGTGCTGGTTCCTGCATCTATAAATATGAAATCTTCATCATTGATCATCGTTGCCGCATATTTTGCAATGGCACTTTTCTCTTCGACGTTGAGCTGTGCCTTGGCTGAAACCGGTGCCTCATTGGTGATATATTCATGCTCGATCGCCTTGGCACCACCATGGAATCTCTTGATCTTACCCATATCGTCCAGAGCTATCAAATCTCTTCTTATAGTAGATTCTGACGCTCCCGTGATCTCCGTGAACTCTGCAACTGTCATAGACTTTCTCTCTTTCAGTGCATCTAAAATCGCTGTGTATCTATCCTCGGTCATCATAATAATTGCCTCCTGCCTTTTAAGTATGTCTCCTGTATATGTGTTTTCGTGTTTGTGTATTTTCTTTTTTCGTGGCTTTTCAGAATGCATATATCTGCATCCGGTGCTTTTAACTTTTCTTTAGGATAACATATTTTTTGACTGTTTTCAATTATTTGTGATTGTTTCAAGGTGATTTTCACTTGATTTCAGTCACTTTCAATCAATCTATATGCATAATATCATCGTAAATGAAGATTGTCAATCATTATTCTGCATATTTTTGAAGATTTCTGAATTATTTTGATTGTTTTTGACTATTTGCAGGTTTGGTACTCGTTTTGCAGCTTCCAACACACAAAAATAAGACACAGACCAAATCTGATCCGTGCCTTACTCTGCGTTATCAATCTATGATTATTCTGCCACATCCGCAGGATTGACATGCACCATCACATGCTTTACCTTTGGAAAATTCTTCTCTATTCCCTCATGGACCTCTTCCGCTATCTCATGCGCATGTCTTAATGTATATGAACCGTTTACACCTATCTCCACATCTACATATATTTTGTTGCCAAATATCCTTGTGTGAAGAAGATCAACACTGAGAACTTCTTTCTGGGCGAGCACAAAATCCCTCATCTCTTTCTCTGTCTCTTCATCGCATGAGTGATCCACCATCTTATCCATGGCATCCTTGAAGATATCGTATGCCGCCTTAGCTATGAATACAAAGATAACAATACTTGCAATGGAATCCATAACCGGGAATCCCATCATCGCACCACCGATACCGACAAGCGCGCCGACCGATGACAGCGCATCTGATCGGTGATGCCATGCATCTGCCATAAGTGCGCTTGAATCTATCTTCTTCGCATAGTGTCTTGTGTACCAGTACATTATCTCCTTTGTGACAATGGATACAACAGCCGCCACCAGTGCCAGCATCCCCGGTTTCTGCAGGCTTTGGTAATTGCCACCGATTATGTCCTTAACCGCCTGCGAGCCGATCTTGATACCGGTATACAGCAGCACTATAGACAACACGATCGCTGCCACACACTCAAGCCTCTCATGGCCGTAAGGATGCTCCTTGTCGGATTCCTTCGACGCTAGTTTTACTCCAATTATCACTATTATGGTGCTGAACACGTCTGATGCTGAATGTACCGCATCACTTATCATTGCATTTGAATGTGCAAATATTCCCGCAAATAATTTGAATACTGACAACAGTACGTTCTGTACTATCGTTATAAACGATACTTTATTTGCAACCTTTTTAAACTCATCCTCTGATACGGCAGATGCCGCCATCGTGTTTATTTTGTTTGCGCTTTCCATATAATCAGCCATCCTTTCCTAAATGAACACCAGTCTATTGATAATCACCTTAATCAAAAGACCGATGCTGTGCGATCAATAAATTTCAGAAAGCTCTTATCACTAAATATATGTGGGAGATTTTATAGAATGTCTAAAAGAGTATAAAAAAACACCCACGACTCAGTATTAGTAACTACTGTCCCGTGGATGTAAAGATTCCACTGCCATGATGGCCCGACTCCTTGGCTTTCGCCAATGGTCTGCTCAGTTTGTACTGTAGATTTATATGCAGTGCAAAGAGTTAATTTAGGTTACCATCTATGGCAGTCTATGTCAATATTTATTTTCAGATCAAAATTCTTTTTCAAAACTGAACTTAATATCCTTGAGATCAAGTCCATTCGATTTCACATACAGTCGGAGCACATTGAATCTGCCGTAAAATTTGACCTCTTTCCTGATCACAACATCCTTGCCGTCAGTTCCGTTAAATGTGAAATTGCTCACAGGGAATCCGTTGAAAAACAGGGTACACGGCAGCTGGGCAAGCTTTTCGAGTGTCGAGCTTCCCCTCAGGCTCACCTCATACTCTCCCGGATGTTCAACATCAAGTGCTATGACATAATTCGTGTCGGCGGTGCTGGCCTTCTCTGTCAGATCTATAAGTATGTCTCTGTCGACATTGATGTATTCCACATCATCAATTGAAAAATCGTCCGCCTGCTTTGGACGGTTTATTATCTCTACCTCTACAGGCTCTCCCACAAGACGCTTAAATGCATTCGTATTCATGGCAAAGTTACACACATTCTTTGCAATTCTCTGAAGCTCAGCTCTCAATATACGTCCGTCCTGAAGTGCCTCTATGACATTATCTCCGCCCATGTTCTTCGAGCCGTCCGGGCAGCACATATACATGTCATTCTGTGCCTGTATCATAGTCGCAAAGTCATTTGCATCCGGCTCCATACCCCTGCGGTTGATGGATGCCCACCAATCTGTCATGACCACGCCTGTAAATCCCCACTCATTTCTGAGTATCGTGGTATTCAGATCATAACTTCCTGCGGTGTAGAGACCATTTACCAGACCATATGTTGTCATAACAGAATCGGCATATCCCGACTTGACAGCTATCTCAAATCCCTTCAGGTATATCTCCCTGAGTGCCCTCTGGGAGATGACCGAGTCCGTCGTATGGCGGTGATACTCCTGATTATTTCCGCAGAAATGCTTGATCGTTCCGGACACGCCGCTGGACTTAAGTCCCTCTAACTGTGCAGTTGCAATGGAACCCGTAAGGTATGGATCCTCGGAGAAATACTCAAAGTTTCGTCCATTAAGCGGGTGACGGTGGATATTCATTCCCGGTCCAAGAAGAACCTCAACCTTATTTGCTGTCATCTCAAGTCCGAGAAGTGCATACAGTCTGGTGTTCAATTCTTTGTTAAATGAACATCCGCACAGAGTGCCATTTGGAAGTGAGAATGCCTTCATACCTGAGTCGAGTCTCATTCCCGATGGTCCGTCATCACAGCACACCGACGGAATCTTATGTGCGATCAAATTTGGCGATACCCCGGCAAATGCTGACGCTGTTCCCGCCGTCACAAGAGAACTTCCCATTCCCTCGCCGCGGACAAAGCATGCCAGATCCTCATCATCAAACTGCGCTATAAACTCATCCATGGTGGCCTTGCCTTCCCTTACATCAAGAAGCATAATTCCCTTGTCACCGGTAACCGGTATCTCCTCCGGCAGCTCCTGCTCTCTCCTGTCATACATATCAACAGTGACTAGAGGTGTCTCCTCATACTCTATAAGCATCCTGCCGTTCTCATCACAGAATGGTTTCATGCGGTCAAACTTCTCATATGGTGCAAGTGCCTCCTGAAGTTTCTGAAGCTCCACTGTCTCGGCAAGTTCAAAGAGCAGACACTCTGTTGTATTTCTTATGCTGTTTCCTACATGGATAGTGTAGTCTCCAGCTTCAAGCACATAACAGTTTCTATGGCCCGTGACTCCCGAATCGTCAAATGATGCCATACGGTCAAGCGGGATCTCAAACTTCAGCTCATCGCTGAGTCCCGGAACAAGCTCCTTTGTCTTCGAAAAATCAATGAGCACTCTGGATGGCTTGCCAAGCCTGCCCTGTGGCATCTCACCGTACACCTGGACAACCTCCTTGCCAAGTCTCTTTCCTGTATTTGTGACTTTGACACAGATATTCGCCACGCCTTTTTCAAAATCCAGACTTGCATGTTTTACGCCGATCTTGAAGTCTGTGTATGACAATCCGTATCCAAACGGATATCTGACCTTATCCTTTGCAAATGTCTCAAAGTAACGGTATCCCACATAGATATCCTCAGCGTAGAAGTTTCTCTCTTCGCCGCCGAAATTGTCATACGCAGGATAATCCTTGATATCGTAGGCTATCGTGTCTGTGAGTTTTCCTGAAGGGCTGACATCTCCTACGAGGACATCAGCCACTCCATATCCTCCGACCATTCCACCCTGCCATACATACATGCAGGCATCCGGGGAAATCGTGTCAAGAAATGACATATCTATAAGACCGCCGACATTCAAGAGAACGACCATCTTCTGGAAATTCTCTCTGACAAGTCTAAGCATATCAGTCTCTATATCAGTGAGCATAAAAGCTCCTTTTTCAAGTGTATTGTCCTTGTCCTCGCCTGCCGTCCTAGCGATTATCACTATGGCCGAATCCGACTCACCAGCAGCCTCCTGCACGAGCTCATCTGTAACCGGCATCTCCGCCTGTGACCACGGCTCCTGTCCCCAGCCAAGTCCCAGCTCCACAGGATGTGCCTCATCCCATGCGGCATAAGTCTCTGCCAGCTTCTGATTGACATTTACATCTTTGCACTCGTTAAGTGCATCAAGGATTCCTACCACTCTGGCAACATTCACCATGCCGCCTGAACCGGTTCCACTCTTATAATAATGGTTCTGCATACGTCCAAATACAGAAACCGTCTCTCCCTGCTTAAGTGGCAGAGCTTTGTTGTCGTTCTTTAACAGAACCAGTCCCTCTGCAGCCATCTCACGGGCTGTCTTCTCATATACTGCCCAGTCAAGTACTCTATCTTCCATCTTCCTACCTCCCAATATATCTTTGCTCAATTCCATATGGTGATATTGTACATCATACAAGTAAACTTTGATATGGAAAACTTTAACTTTTTGCTGTGCAAAACGCAAGCGAGTCAGACAGTTTGCTCCCCATTCATACTGCCGGAAACGGAAGATATAGTTGTTTGTCATCTGCCACGCTTTATATAATCCTCATCAAGCTTTGTACTCCATTCCCTGTCATCGAGGGCGGCAGCCCCCGCCATCGGCTCGGATGAGCGCATCGCATGCACCGCATTCCCTACAGCTCCATACACATTCTCTGTTCCAGCCTCGTCGCACACATAATTCACCGCCCGCTCCGGTCTTATTCCAAAGCGTCCTGCCTCCATGACAGCATCGATATTTGCTCCGATGAAGATGAATTCCCAGCCATACTTTTTCTGCTGGCGCTTAACCATCTTCTGTATCATCTCATAGCTGTAATTCCGGCTGGCGTTCTCCATTCCGTCTGTGATTATCACGAACAATGTCTTCTCAGGCACATCCTCTTTTCTTGCATACTTGTGGATATTGCCGATATGGTGAATCGCACCTCCAAGCGCATCAAGCAGTGCTGTGCAGCCACCCACGTAATAGTCATTGTCCGTCATCTCTGGTACATTCTCAATAGGAATCCTGTCGTGCAGTACTCTGCTGAAGTCGTCAAAGAGCACAGTCGAAACGTACGCCTCTCCATCATCACCGCTATTTTTCTTCTGCTTTTCCATCATTGAATTGAATCCACCTATCGTGTCAGCCTCAAGTCCGTGCATTGAACCACTTCTGTCCAGAATAAATACTATCTCCGTAAGTCCTTTTTTCATAATCATCAACCTCACATTCTTTTATCTTATTGTTTTTATGTGTCAGGAAATGCAAATGTGTAAACAATCTGCATGCACGTGCGTTTTAGAAATTAACCTTGGCATGTCCACTCTGCTTTCCCTTAATATGAGTTAATAATAACCTGTATAACAAACAAAAAGGTCACCCCGCAGGCGACCTTCTCATTTTACTTTGTTTTATTCTGACAGCGAGGCAAGTCCATAGTCGAACAGAACTATATTGATCTTTATGACGCTGTATTCTTTATGTACTATATGATACTCCACGATCTTGTCCGTCTGAGAGATCGGTGAGAGTGCATATCCGGCAAGCCCCAGGAAGTCAACAGTCTCATCAAGATTCAGGCGAAGCCCGACTGCCAGTGACAGAACTTTTTCCTTCGACGGCTTTATCCTGCCCTTCAGGAGCTTTGAGAAATACTGCTTGCTTATATTTGCCGCAGTGTAGACCTCTGAATTCTTAAGTCTCTTTTTGTTGATTAACTGCTGCAGATGTTTTTCAAAGCTGTCCGTATATATGCCCTTAAGCATGTCGTCCAAAGAACCATTTGAGTTGTTTTCATGTATTCCCGAACTCTTACCTGACTGTGCCAGTGTTCCATATTCCATAAACTGAGGTCTATGTTGACCGCAAAGATATTCTTCATCGAACCTTGCAGTGTCTTGGCATTCATCATACGATGACAAAGTACGATATTCACTCAGATTTTTTTCAGCAACATATTCGTCATCTATTAAACTCTTCACATCATCATACCATTTTCCTGATACATGATATGAATGATCATCAAACACCACAAGCGTGATGTCCATCTCATGCTCCTGCAGAAATGATGTAAATGCATCAATTGCGATCTGAATTCCGAGCTCTTTAGGAAAGCCGTAAGAGCCCGTAGCCATAAGTGGAAATGCAATCGACTTGCATCTGTGTGCATATGCCATAACTAATGCTTTGTCATAACACCTTCTGAGAAGCTCCGGCTCCTGATGTCTTCCATCCACCCAGGCAGGTCCGCTTGAATGAATGATGTATCTCGCCGGAAGATCAAATGCTTTTGTGATTCCAACCTCTCCAGCCGCCAGAGTTCCAACCTTTGCCCTTGCCTTCAGAAGCCTGTCACGCCCCGCAGCCGCATATATTGCAGAGTCCACGCCAGCTCCCACGGCAACGTGCGGATTTGCCGTATTTACTACTGCATCTGCATGAACTTTTGTTATATCACTTCTAATAATCTTAAATGGCATTCGGCTGTCTCCCTGATTTGTTTGATATATTATGAACGATAATCCCCATTGATCTTCACGTAATCATATGTCAGGTCACAGCCCCATGCCTTGGCTGTCACTTCACCGATTCCGAGATCTATGTTGATGTGGATTTCATCTGAGCTCAATACCTTGGCTGCCTTCTCCTCTGAGAATGGTACGCCTGCGCCGTTGCGGCATACAGGAACTACGCCAAATTCTGACTCAAGGTCAACTGCAACCTTATCTATATCAAAGTCTGCCTCCGCATATCCGATAGCACAGAGGATACGTCCCCAGTTGGCATCCTCGCCGAACATAGCACACTTTGTAAGTGGGGAACGGATAACGCTCTTTGCCACGATAATGGCTGTGTCAAGGTCAGGTGCCCCTGCAACTGTACACTCGATCATCTTGGTTGCTCCCTCACCGTCTGATGCAAGCATCATGGTCATGCACTCCATAACTATATAGAGGGCCTTCTTGAACTTCTCATAAGCTTCGTTCTCCGTGTCGATGAGCTTATTGCCAGCAAGGCCATTTGCCATGACTGTCAGGGTATCATTTGTGGACTGATCTCCGTCTACGGAGAGGCAGTTGTATGTAACCTTTACGATCTCTGAGAGCGCCTTCTGGATCAGCTCTGATGTGATGGCTATGTCTGATGTGATGAAGTTAAGCGTTGTAGCCATATTTGGATGGATCATTCCGCTTCCCTTTGCCATACCGCCTAAAGTACATGTCACACCGTCTATATCAAACTGGACAGCAACCTGCTTATCAACTGTGTCTGTGGTCATGATAGCATTTGCCGCCTTGTCGTTGCCGTCTGCTGTGAGACCGTCTGCAAGTTCTTTCATATGCTCCTCAAATGGCTCGATAGGGATGATCTGTCCGATGACGCCTGTTGAAGCATTGATGACAAGGTTCACATCTATACCCAGGGCATCCGCTGCAAGCTGGGATATCTTCTCAGCCTTCTCTATTCCATCCGCGTTGCATGTGTTGGCATTCTTGGAGTTTACAATGACTGCCTGTGCCTTGTTGCCAGATTTCTTCAGGTGTTCCTTGGTAACTGTAACCGGCGCGCCCTTCACCTTGTTCTGTGTATACACGCCTGCTGCCACACATGGCACCTCTGAAAATACCATTCCGAGATCATTCTTGTTCTTATCAGGGTTCAGTCCACAGTTAAGTCCATTTGCCGTGAAACCCTTGGCCGCACACACGCCACCGTCTACATATGTATAACCGTCATATATCTTCTTGTTCATAGTAATCCAATCCCTTCTAAATATATTTTAACCAATCTTCATCAATTGGATGTGCACAAGTATATAGTACAATCTGTAATCGTTTTGACATTAACTGATGCAGGACATACGAAGGCGCCGGCTCTCAGTGAGCCTGCGAGCGCTAGTGCCGCTGCAGCCTGAGTTGAGCGGGAGCGCTCCTGCATGGTTATGTCAAACACGATACAGACTATGTCAACTTAATGTGCACATCCAATTGATACATCCTATCTATTCACCCACGCAAGGAACTTGTCCAGTCTGCCCACGGTCTTGTCTTTTCCTATCACGTTCATGATGGTGAACAGGTCAGGTGAGTTCTGCTTGCCTGTTATGGCAACTCTTACTATGGTACATACATCTGTGATGCTACCCTTGTATCCGTCAGGATTCTGCTTGTACTCCTTGACATTTGGACAGTAGCCGATCTTCTCGCCCATGACCTTCATGCTTGAGAACCAGTCTTCTGAGTCAAGGAAGAGATCCTTCTTGTACTCCTCGATAACCTCTGTGATCATCTCCGGTGTGTACTTCTCGTCTATCTCATACTGGAGATCCAGCTCGTCCTCGGGAGTGTACAGATAACCGAACATAGCGCGCAGATCTGACCATTTGCCGACATCCTTGCGGACCTTCTTGCCTGACATCTTCCACAGATTGATGGTCTTCATGAAGCCGTCCTTATCCTGTGTGCCAAATGTGTATATGTTCTCGTCATGCTCCTTTGCCCACTCCATGATGAGGTCGTAACACTCCTCGGCTGTGAGCTTTGAGATCATCTCCTTGCTGACATCATTGAGCTTCACCATGTCAAAAAGTGCGCCGCTGACAGGCATCTTCTTGAGTGATAATGTAAAGTCGTCTATTGTCTTGTCTGCATGTGCTGCATGCCACTCTTCGTAGTTGGAGTTTGCTATTGTCATAAGGTACTCAAGCACGCTGACTGATGGGAATCCCTGCTCTGCATAGAATCCAACCGCAGCCTCCGGGTCCTTTCTCTTGCTGAGCTTTCTCTTTCTCTGGTGCTCGCCCTCCTCGTCCACTGTAACCTCAAGCTTCATGATAGGTGCGATGTGCGCATACTTTGGAAGCGCAAATCCACACAGATCAAAGAGCTGCTTGTGAAGTGGATATGATGCAAGCCACTCGTCACCTCTGATGACAAGATTTGTCCTCATGAAATGATCGTCAACTGCATGTGCAAAATGGTATGTAGGTATTCCGTCTGACTTCAGAAGTACCACATCCATGATATTCTCAGGCATCTCAATCTTGCCCCTGATAGGATCGCTGTAGATAACAGTCTTTCCTGCCTCGCCCGGACTCTTGAGTCTCACAACATATGGCTCGCCCGCTGCAAGCTTCTCCTCTATCTGCTCGTATGTCAGATTTCTTCCTACTGCATACTCGCCGTAATATCCTATGTCAACCTTTGCAGCCTCCTGCTTTGCCCTGATCTCATCAAGCTCCTCGGCTGTTGTGAAGTCAGGATATGCATATCCCTCCTGCATAAGCTTCTTGACACATGTCTGATATATCTCTTTTCTCTCACTCTGCTTATATGGACCATATATAGTCTCACCGCCCTCAAATGGTCCCTCGTCAAATCCAAGGTCAAACTTCTTCAGCGAATTGATGATCTCATTTACACCGTCCTCAAGCTCTCTCTTTCTGTCAGTGTCCTCTATTCTGAGGTAGAACACGCCGCCACTCTGCTTTGCAAGCTTTCTTGAGATCATGGCTGCATACAGTCCACCGATGTGCATATATCCTGTAGGGCTTGGTGCAAATCTTGTCACCCTTGCTCCCTCTGGAAGATCTCTCTCCGGAAACCTCTTCTCGAGGTCATCCACTGTATCTGTTATATCTGCAAATATCAAATCCGCTAATTTGTTGTAATCCATCTCCTGTTTTCACCTTTCTGCTATATCACTTATCATCAAGAGTCTGCTTGATGATCGCTTCATTATATCCTGTCTGATTATAATTTGTATTATGTTTTACGTCAATTCCTTAAACCACAATGGCAATTGCATAGATTCCATATACTTATCGCCTTGACTTACACGTAAAATTTTCCACAACTATCTCATACACATTTACCGCTGCCAGCATCTGGTCTGAGTAGTTATACTTCTTCTTTTCTACCTTGTCAAACGATCTCATATTCTCGGTATTTCTCGCAAGCTGATGATTCATAAGGCAGTTGAGTGCCTCGCACTTTTCCTCAGGATCTGTCAGCTTTCTGGCTGTGCCATTTCCCATGATACTGCTGTAGAGATAACCAAAGCTGCAGGCATTTGGTCCCTCAACCAGATAGTGATCTGTGTCCATCTCTATGGCCACCTTCGGATCCGCTGCCAGAGCATCCACCTTCCTGCCCTCACCGGCAGAGTGGAAATAAAGCTTCAGAACATCCTCCTCGTAGGTATAACCGAAATTCAGCGGAACTATGTACATTCCCTCTTCATCGTGAACCGCCATCCGGAACACCTTACACGAATCAAGTACATCCACTATCTCTTCACGATCTGTTATCATCCTGTCACTTCTCCGCATCTCCCGCATACAATACCTCCTTTTTCAGCGTACAATCTATTAAACTAGTATAAATGACGTCAGCATATTTGCAAGTTTTTTGAACTTTATATTATTCGGATTTTCAAAACTTTTTTATTTCTGATCCAGGCTCCACGCTTTAACTTTGTATGATGTAACTCCAAGTATCGTCTCGCCGTCTATCTGAAGTGGTGTCGGGCGATCAAATTCAACCTCAACCTCTTTTGCGTTGAATATATCAACATGCTTTTCGTACTTGACATGCTCTCCCTTGAATATAGAAGGAAAGATCATAAGGGTTCCAAGCTTGCCCTTGCCGCGGAACACCATAACCGAAACTGTATGCTCCGGATTCAGTCTGTCCTGCCCGGGGGTAGCCATCATTCCGCCGCCATAATATCTGCCATTCATGGTTGGCACGAGCCAGGCATTTTTATATTCATGACGGACTCCATCCACTTTCACCACAGCATTTCTCGGTTTGAATGCGTAGAGCAAGCCTTTGATAGCTATAGCCGTGTAGTTCACAGGCTTGTTCTTATGAGTTTTCTCATTCTTTGTCCTCTGGCGGTCGCCCTCCTCACAGCAGTAACCGTCTATTCCGAATCCAACATTGTTCATGAACAGCCACTTTTTGCCGTTGATCGTCACCTCCGGGAGATGCTGTATGTACTGATTTATCTGGTAATCCGGAGTGTCATGACTGTTATGTCCTATGTCCTTTGCAAAGTCATTGCCGCTTCCGGAGGCATAATAGTAGATGGTATTCTTCACATCCATGTCCTTTATGTCATTCACAAATATGTTCAGCGTTCCGTCACCGCCGCACAGGATAACCTCGTCATCCTCTGCAAGCGATCCCATGAACTCCGCATATGAAGCGATCTCTGTCATCTTCTTGAGTATCGCATCAGGATATGTATCTGCAAGTGCCTGCACGTCATACATACATTTGCCGTTGCCCGCCAGTGAATTATATAAAATGTACTTCTTTCCCATAGTTTTTACCCTTTTCATCTTTCTCAAGGACAAGTCTCACCCTGTCGCTGATCTCATTCTTCTTCATTGCTTTTACCTCATCGGCAGGTATCACATCCACCACATCTATATAGACGTCAGATCTGCGCCTCAGCACATTCCTGTAGATATTCTCCGTTCCGTGTATCGCCATGACGACTATCGGCGCATGCGCTTTCTGGGCTATCCTGAAAACACCCGTGTGAAATGGCAGAAGTCCGCCCTGTCTGTTTCTCGTTCCCTCCGGGTATACTCCAACTGCCATATCTCCCTTCTGGAGAATCTCGGTAGCCGTCTTGATCGTAGACAATGCCTTACCCGGATCTGATCTGTCTATCGGCATAAAGCAGCATCTTCTGATGATCCTGCCGAATATCGGTATCTTAAAATTCTCCGGCTTGGATATAAATGCCACATCCCACTTCTTAAATACCTGCCATTCTATCAGCGGATCATAATTTGACAGATGATTTCCCACAAAGAGTGGTTTGACATCCACTGGAATCTTCTCCATGCCAGTCACATGCATTTTCACTCTTAGAAACCACATGGCAAATCCGGTGACACCATACAGCAGATGCCTGTAGAACCTGCTGTCCTCCGTATACTGCCTGTCAGTTCTCACGAACAGACTGCACACGAAGAGAAAAAGTATGTACATCAGAAATATGGCTATGATTCCGCCAAGTATATATATAATTATCACTTTTTATTCCACCCTTTTCTAATATCATCCATAAGCTTCATCATATATATGGACTCTGACAAAGGCATCGATTTACTCTGGGACTGTCCCTGTCTGATCATATCAAGGCTTTCCATGACCTCGTACTCGTAGCCGCTTATCTGCTTTGGCACATCCACATGTCTTATCAGTCTGTCCTCGCAGTCAAATACATCTATCCACTGTGGATTATTTATATTATCGACTATCATATATCCTTTCTCACCATAGAAGATTCCTTTTCTGTCCGATCTGCCATATATGCTGTGGGTCGTCACTGCCATCCTTCCGTCTTCGTATTTGACTGTTATGCTCTCCTGTCCGTCTACCCCGGTCTCATGCATCATGACAGACGATTCGATAGCTGAGATCTCCTTACCCATATGCATGACAATGAAGTTCAGCCCATAAACTCCCACGTCTAAAAGGGCACCTCCTGCCAGCTCAGGTCTGATCAGGCGCTCTATCTTTGATATCGGATAAGACAGGTTGCAGGACATTGTCCTGATATCCCCTATCACACCTGATCCAAGAATTTCATTTATCATCTGTCTGGACGGCATATATCTCGTCCATATCGCCTCAGCCACATACACCTTCTTCTCTGCTGCCAGAGCTGCGATCTCCTCAGCCTGCGCAGCATCGTAGGTAAATGCTTTCTCGCAGAGTACATTTCTTCCATGTTCTATGCAGAGCTTCATATGCTCATAGTGATGTGAATGCGGCGTTGCAATATATATAAGATCTATCGCGTCATCACTTACCAGTTCTTCATAACTTCCATAAGCCTTATCTATATCAAATTCCCTGGCAAATGCATTTGCCTTTTCCAAAGTTCTTGAACCTACCGCATACAGCTCCACATCATCCATCTTATTTATCGTATCTGCCATGACACCGGCGATCTTGCCTGCGCCTAATATTCCTATGTTCATATGCTGTCATCCTCCTGTTTTTTCTATCTGTTTTCCAGCGCTGACACTGCATATATATCTTCAAAAGTACATCTCTTTTTGTTTTCGACATATTTTGACACTACATATCAGATTATAACACACAGACGGGAAAATAGAAGAAAAACTCCTGATGCCAGCGATAACTGACACCAGGAGTCCTCCCCTTTATCTTGAGCACCATAATAAGCACCCAACCCACTATATATGTTGTACTATGCATCTCTATCGGCTACACATATTCTACAGTGTAAAATATGTTGTTCCACAATCCGCATGTTACTCTCTGTACATAAGGTAGCTGTACATATCTGCATAATCATGTCTCTCATTCTTGATGAAATCGATGGCTTCCCTTGGATGCTGATTCAGCATTCCGGTCAGCATGTATGGCACATCATAGCCCCATACTGCATCTCCCTTTGCCTTGAGCGGAACCATGTACTGCTCTATGAACTTCAAGATGTGGTACAGGTTGTACTTTGGATTTCTGAGGAATCCAAGAAGAAGCTCAAGCGCACAATTTCCTGCGCCCCTGCCCATACAGCTTACAGTTCCATCGAGCATGCTCGCACCACTCCTCATTGCCTCAACAGTATTGGCATAGGCAAGCTTTAAGTTGTCGTGTGCATGTATTCCTATCTTCTTGCCATACTTCTCTCCAACTGCGACATATTTCTCCGCGAGTTTCTTGATCTGCTCAGGGTACAGTGAGCCGTAGCTGTCAACAATGTATATTCCATCTACATTGCTCTTACCAAGCAGCTCAAGGGCAAGATCGATATCCGACTCCTGATCCTTTGAAACTGCCATGATATTACATGTGGTCTCGTATCCCTTTGCATGTGCATCCTCAATCATCTCGATGGCTGCAGGCATGGTGTTGATGTATGTCGCCACCCTCACCAGATCGATAACACTGTCGGCTCTGTCGATGATATCCTTCTTGTAGTCGCATCTTCCGACATCAGCCATAACTGAAATTTTCAGATCTGTATTGTTCTCTCCAACGATGGCTCTTATATCCTCCTCGTTGCAGAACTTCCATTTGCCGAATTTGTTCACATCAAACATTTCCTTGGAGGCCTTATAGCCGAATTCCATATAATCAACCCCCGCCTTGATGTTCGCTTCATAGAGGGCTCTTATAAACTCGTCAGTAAAATAGAAATCGTTGACAAGTCCTCCATCTCTTATTGTTGCGTCAAGTACCTGAATGTCAGGTCTGTAGGTGATCAGATCTCCGCCTATCATAATAGTGTCCTCCTTCTTGTTTTTTGTTTTGATTTTCTCTTTTGGTTTTTCTCTCTGATATTTCTGAGTCTATTTACTGCAAAGCTGTTTTCCATTTTGATTCTATTTACTACACCTCTGTCTTCCAGTTTGTATCCTATAGATATTTCTCCTCAGTTTTCTCAATTTAAACTTACGTCACTTTAACGCGTTGGTGTATGTTAGTGACTTTATTTAGTATAGCACATAAATAAATTAATGCAAGGACTTTATTCAAAAATGCAATCTTTGGTGATTCTGTTTTTATCCTTTTTCGCAGGGAAATCAAAGTCTTAGGATAATTTTATCCTAAACAAGCGAAATATAGCCCAAAAGATACAACTTTCTGGAACTTTGTATCTTTTAGGCCTAAATTGTTGATTTCTGGATAATTTTTAGCTCAGATCCTCGCCGTTAGTCTCGATGACCTTCTTGTACCAGTAGAAGGAATCCTTTCTGTATCTCGCAAGATCCTTCATGTCAAACTCATCTCTGTTGACATATATAAAGCCGTATCTCTTGGTGATTCCTTCGTGGGTGGACACGAGGTCGATTGCTGACCATGGGCAGTAACCCATCATCTCTGCACCCTCGTCTGCTGCCAGCTTAATCTGCTCTATATGCTTTCTTAAGTACTCTATACGATAGTCGTCGTGTACCCTGCCATCCTCTGTAAGCTTGTCATATGCGCCAAGACCATTCTCTGTCACAATCATAGGAAGGTGATATCTGCTGTACATCTCTCTTATAGTTGCCCTAAAGCCGTCAGGGTCTATCTCCCAGCCAAACTCTGTGCGGAGAAGATTTGGATTTGGATACGCCTTGTATACCCCCGGCTCAATACCGGCTGATTGCTGATCCTTTTTTTCTGAGTCCGTCACAGCAACCGGACTGTCATCCCACTCAACCGTTGCAGTATTATAATAATTGAAACCTATAAAATCAGGCTTTGCCTGCTCCATGATATCCATATCTCCGTCCTCGATGACTGGAATGGCATCATGTTCCTCAAGGAACTTCCACACCAGGTCGTTGTATCTTCCATACACTGCCATATCAAGGTAAAGCCAATTTCTTATCGCGTTGAAGTTCTGTGCTGCCAGGACATCCTTCGGCTTGCATGTGGCAGGATATACCAGTGAAATATTTGGTGCAGGACCAATCTTTGCACCAGGACACATCTCATGGAGAAGCTTCATGGCCTTTGCCTGAGCAAGGAGCATGTGGTGATTCTCCTGATAAAGCTTCTTGTATTTATTTGTCACGCCCTCCATGTTGCAGGTTCCGATCACGTCACCCACAAGTGTGAGCATGTTCTGCTCATTGATCGTCAGCCAGTACTTTACTCTGTCGCCATAATTTGTGTAGAGAAGCTTTGCAAATTCAACAAACTCGGCAACACTCTCTCTTCTCGACCAGCCACCTTTTTTCTCAAGAGCCGCAGGAAGATCAAAATGGAACATTGTGACAAGAGGCTCGATTCCGTACTTGAGGCACTCATTTATCACATTGTTGTAGAAGTCAATTCCCTCCTGGTTGACTCTGCCGGTTCCCTCTGGGAGGACTCTGCTCCACGCGATGGAGAATCTGAATGTCTTGAATCCCATCTCAGCCATGAGGGCTATGTCCTCTGCATATCTGTGATAAAAATCAGCACACACATCCAGCTCACTTGTTCCCGCTGGAACTGTCTTGATATCCTGCACACTTGGACCCTTGCCGTGTGACAGATTGGCACCCTCAACCTGATATGCGCTTGTCGATGCTCCCCAGAGAAAATTCTCCGGGAGTCCATGTTTCTTTGTGATTATCATAATTTTCCCTCCATGGATTTACATTTTCAATAGTATTTATAAAAGAGATGAACCATCTGTTCCAGTTCATCTCCATCTTACGTTTGTTTTATTGCGATTTTATTTCACGCCCTCATACTTCTGCTTATAATTGTACAACGCGCCAAGAAGATTCGAATCATTGCGGAACTTGCATGTGTCGATAACCATGCCATCGTAGGTCTTTGTAATCTTTCTTATCTTGTCCACATACTTCTTAACCCCCGGAACAAAGTTCGGATTGGCACTCATTCCACCTCCGATAAGTATGACATCCGGATCTATCGTCATGTACAGGTTACAGCAGAGCTTTGCTATGGAGAAGTATGAGTCCTCAACCATATCTATGATCTCCTGATTGCCCTCATCTATCCATTGATATACCATCTCACCGGTCACCTCTTCTGGCTTCATATGCATTATCTTGGATGCCTTGTATGTAATGGAGCTTGCAGTACATGTTGAGGTTACCATGAACGGGTTATATTCAAATGTCTCCTCAACAGTCAGCTCTTCACAGCATCTGACATTATCAGCTTCTTCCCTTGTCATGTTCATGAGGGCATATGACAATTCACCTGCCAGAAGTCTCTTGCCTCTGTGGATCTTTCTGTCAATGATTATTCCACCGCCGATTCCTGTACCCACGACAACGACTGCTGCATTTGTAGCCGTGCTGGCATTGCCCAGCCACAACTCTGCGAGAGCCGCACATTTGCCATCGTTCTCAAGGGCTACAGACACACCGCCGCATGCCTCTGATATGAGATCACCAAGATGTGCACCATCAAGATACTTGATCCCGCCACCGCCGTACACTATGCCGCGCTCGACATCTATCTGTCCAGGAAGCCCCATGGCAATTCCTGTTATGTCACAGTCCAGTACCTTCTCGTCATACACCTTCTTGATCTGCGCCACAAATGCCGGAGTTCCAGCCTCGGCATATCTGTCGGTTGGAGTCTTACCCTTTCCCGATATATTGCCCTCATCGTCCATTAACGCATACTTTATAAATGTTGCCCCTACATCAAATACTAAATACATAAGTCCCTCCTACTTTTCTCATTACCCATTGTTTTTTTCTTTCTATATATATTTTTATATTCACCTTGTCACTCTCGTTCTCTCCACAGCATCCTTCCAGCCTGCAAGGAGCGTCTCCCTCTTATCCTCAGTTATCCCCGGCTTAAATCTTCTGTCGGCCTTCCAGTAACCCTTGATCTCATCCAGACTATCATAGTAGCCAACCGCAAGTCCAGCCAGATATGCAGCTCCCAGAGCTGTTGTCTCCGTGATCACAGGCCGCACAATCTCGGCATTCTCTATATCTGCCTGGAACTGCATCAGGAAGTCATTGGCACTTGCACCGCCGTCCACTCGAAGGCTTGTGATTGAAAGTCCTGCATCCATCTCCATAGCCGCAAGAACATCCGATGTCTCATATGCCAGCGATTCGACTGTCGCCCTGACAAAGTGCGCCTTATTTGTTCCCCTTGTAAGGCCGAACACTGCCCCTCTGGCGTACGCATCCCAGTAAGGAGCGCCAAGTCCCGTAAATGCAGGTACCACATATACACCATTACTGTCCGGCACAGACAGAGCAATGCGCTCAGTGTCCGCTGCATTGTCTATGAGCTTCATCTCATCCCTGAGCCACTTGATGGCTGCTCCAGCCACAAACACACTTCCCTCAAGCGCATAGCTGACTTTTCCGTCAAGTCCTATGGCTATGGTGGTGAGAAGTCCCTGCTGCGAGTCAACTGCCTTATCCCCCGTATTCATGAGGAGGAAACAACCTGTTCCGTAGGTGTTCTTCACATCACCGGCCTCAAAGCAGCACTGTCCGAACAGCGCGGCCTGCTGATCTCCGGCAACTCCCGCTATAGGCACCTCACCGCCAAATATCTCTCTGTCCGTGTATCCGTATATCTCACTGGAATTTCTCACTGCCGGAAGCATGCTCTCCGGGATGTTGAACTTTGCAAGCAATTCCCTGTCCCACTCCAGTGTATGAATGTTGAATAGCATAGTACGCGATGCGTTCGTGTAGTCCGTTGCATGGACTCTTCCGCCTGTGAGCTTGTATATAAGCCATGTGTCAACAGTTCCGAACATCAGCTCCCCTGCCTCTGCGCGTTCCCTGGCTCCAGGCACATTATCAAGTATCCACTCTATCTTTGTTGCAGAGAAATACGGATCTACTATCAGTCCCGTTTTCTCTCTTATCACCTTGTCATATCCTTCAGCCTTAAGCTGCTCTATCCTGTCCGCAGTTCTCCTGCACTGCCACACTATGGCATGATACACCGGATTGCCGGTCTTTCGATCCCACACTATGGTTGTCTCTCTCTGGTTGGTGATTCCTATGGCGGCTATGTCCTCGGTGCGGATTCCCATGGTCTCCCTCGCCTCCATCATCACCGACATCTGGGTTGCCCATATCTCCATAGGGTCATGCTCCACCCAGCCGTTATTCGGGAAATGCTGGGTGAACTCCTTCTGCTTCACCGAACATATCCTGCCTTCCTTATCAAATATTATCGCCCTTGAGCTGGTCGTTCCCTGATCCAGCGCCATTATATAATCTGCCAAATTGCCCTCCTATTAACGCGGACGCTCGGTTCTAGTGTTTTGCAACCAAACTGATGGGTATGCCTTCTCAGGGGACGCTCCCGCTCGTTTCGCCCTGCAGCGGTACTAAGATGCTGCTTAGCGCACCATCTAAGGACCGGCGGGCTCAAATGCCCCTGCGAAGGCATACCCATCAGCTTGGTTTATATACACTGTTAAGCCTCGCTGTTCTCCGTAATTATGTATGGTCCGTCGGGCAATTTTGCCCTGACAAACCTTTTTTCCTTCTTCCTTTTAAGTATCTATCAAATAAGCCAGAATCAAATAGTTCAGCTTAATTGTTTTGATCAAATTTTCTCAATCGTTTTTCAGATAATTCTCTCTCAGATGTTCGTTCACCCTCTCAACCTCTGCCTTGAAGTCCCGTGAGGACATGCGGATTGCACCCTGGCCCATGGTGACTATCTGCTCCAGTCCGTCCGATGTGACCACAGTGACCTTGTGCTTTCTCGCAAGCTCATGTGTGAGCTTTTCTATATGCGCATCCGCGGTCTCACCCTCCTTGGTGTACACCACCTCTATATCATCATAAGGGAATCTCTCGCCCTTGTTGTCCTTCACCTTGTAGCCGTCAAATACCACTATTAACTTACAGTTCATATATCCCTGATAGTTTGACAGTATGTCCATGAGCTTACCTCTGGCGGAGTCTATGTTGTGCTCCGACAGTTCCCGAAGTGTATCCCATGCAAATATGACATTGTAGCCATCCACTATGACATAGTCCTCGCCGTTTTTCCTGCGCTTGAACGCTCCAGGCGTGGCTATACCTCTATCAGCGGGTCTGCTGCCCACAAGCGGTCCATTTCCGGGCTGCCTGTCTCTGGACTGACTCTTATTATACTGTCCATTTACTTTATACTCAGATGTAGTTCTCCTGAATCTTCCGTTCAGTGCCACATCCTTATCCTTGTAATCTCCGCCAAATGTCCTTGCAAATATCTCGCTGAGCTCCTCATCTGTTATGGACATCTCCGATACACTCTTTCCCGGCCTGTTCACCGGAATATCCATAGCATAGCCATCTTCCGTGTAGCCAAGCTGGCCCGAGATCTCAAATCCCGGATCCTCCTTCACATGCATGTTCTCATACACATCATACCAGTCCACCAGATAACCTGCACCGTGGGCACAGAATACCGATGAAGATGGATTAAACCTGTCTAGCTCAGGATCATAATGTCTCTCAGCCAGAACCTCTTCGGTGTTGTGGCACGGCTGATAGCCGTCTATATCCACCTGAAGCCTGCCTGTACCTCTGGAAAATGCTGTGAGTTCACTGTAATACTCTCTCATGGTATATACCGGGGCATGTCCCGTGATGACTGTCGTCTCACCGGATATCTCCTGACCATCCATAGTTCCGCTCATTTTCACTATGTCTGCAAGAACCCTTCCGGCATACTCCTGTGGTACCTCTATTTTAAATGCATACACAGGTTCCAGCAAGACACTTTCCGCCATCATAAGGCCCTGTCTCACCGCCCTGTATGTCGCCTGTCTGAAATCTCCACCCTCAGTGTGCTTCTGATGTGCGCGCCCCGCAGTGATGCTTATCTTCATATCCGTGATTGGTGATCCCGTAAGCACTCCCCTGAACTCACGCTCCTGAAGATGGGTGAGTATCAGTCTCTGCCAGTTCTTATCCAGTACATCCTCGCTGCAAATGCTGTCAAAGCACATTCCACTGCCATTTTCCATAGGTTCAAGCAACAAATGTACCTCTGCGTAGTGCCTGAGCGGTTCAAAATGTCCTACACCCATGACTGGAGCCGCGATCGTCTCCTTGTATGATATCCTGCCCTGTCCGTATGTGATGGCAATTCCAAACCTGTCTCTTACCATCTGAGCCACTACCTCAAGCTGTACCTGCCCCATGACCTTGATGTATATCTCTCCTGCAGTCTCATTCCACTGCACCTGGAGCTGGGGATCCTCTTCCTCAAGCAGTCTGAGCTTTGACACCATCGTGACCGCATCCACATCAGTCGGGTACATGACCTTATAGCTGAGAACCGGCTCCAGACTTGGGAGCTCTCCATCCGGGCAGGCACCGATTCCCTGTCTGCCGTAGGTATTCACCAGTCCCGGAACAGCACAGACACATCCGGCGGGAACCTGGGTTACCATGTCGTACTTTGCACCGGAGTACACCCTTATCTGGTTGACCTTCTCATGGCTCTCCTCCCCCTGACTGTTTCTGAGCGTCAGCACATCCTTGAGCTTCAACACGCCTCCAGTGACCTTTATGTAGGTAAGTCTCTCGCCCTTATCGTCACGTCCTATCTTGAACACTCTGGCGCCAAATTCTTCCCCGCGCACAGGTTCCACTACATATCTGTTCATGCCGTCAAGAAGCTCTGACACGCCCTCATTCTTGAGTGCAGAGCCAAAGTAACATGGGAACAGCTTTCTGCCCGCAATGGCATTTACCACGTCCTGTTCATCATTTGCCCCAGTCTCAAGAAAATGTTCAAGCATGGCCTCATCGCACATGGCGATCTGCTCTCCTGAATCTTCACATAAAAAATCGACACAGCCATCACTCAGTCTGTGTCTGATATTGTCCATGAGGTAATCTCTGTCATAGCCAGTCATGTCCATCTTATTGACAAATATAAATACAGGAATCCCATATCTCTCAAGCAGCTTCCACAGGGTCTCCGTGTGGCTCTGCACTCCGTCCATACCGTTGATGACCAGAACCACATAATCAAGAACCTGCAATGTTCTTTCCATCTCTGTTCCGAAATCCACATGTCCCGGAGTGTCAAGCAAAGCTATATGCATATCAGCATATGCAAGCTCTGCCTGCTTGGAAAATATCGTGATCCCCCTGTCCTTTTCCTGACTGTCCGTATCTAGATATGTATCCTGATGATCCACCCGCCCAAGCTTTCTTATCTGTCCTGCCTGATAGAGCATCGCCTCCGACAGGGTGGTCTTACCCGAATCAACGTGGGCCAGTATGCCCGCGACTATGTTCTTCATATGTATCTTTTTCCCTTCACCAGCCGATATATATCACCTGCCATGCATCTTGCTGACCATTGATATATATCGGTTCTTTATAAACTCATTTATCGGTTCAGCTATGAGTCTGTATCCGCCAAGCTATCGCCATCCGGGATTCCCTGTTTTTCATTCTGCGCCGCCTTATATCTCTTGAACCTCTTGAAGAATATGGCTGTAAATGCACCTATGATAAAAGGGAACATGAATGTGGCAAATCTATAGAGAAGTGCCATGGCTCCGGCTGCAGCAGAACCAACAAGTCCCGAATAGATCGCTGTCATAACAAGCTCACTTGATCCGATTCCTCCCGGCATAGGAATGACTGCCGCCAGCATGACACTCATGGCTGTTATACCTATTGACGTGACAATATTCATATCACACAAGTTGTGACACACTATATAAGGTATGGCAAACCAGCACGCGAACTTACATATATCAAGCAGCATGACTACCACTATAAGCCACGGTTTCTTAAGTACAACCCTGGTGGCATCCTCCATCATAGCTGTCTGCCCACTTAAACTGTCAATCTGCTTTGCAAATCGTCCTTTAAACAAAGCATCAGCTTTTTCAAGAAGCCATCTGAGGAATCTGTGAAACGGCGGCCAGCACGCAAAGAGCACTATCGCCATCGTTATGAGTATGGTCGCTATAACGCCGAGGACAACATATGAACTGTATTTGCCAAATACTCCAAGCATATATTCTCTGTTCGCAAGAAACAATGCCACCGCCATAACACATATGGTCATCTTGTGTATCGCATAATCAATAGAGTACAGACCAAGCGCTTTCGACGGCTGTATTCTGCAGTGTTTCATGAACAATGTGGATGCCACTATGGTACCGCTCCCAAGCGTTGACACCCTGTAAAATTACACAAAATACGTCATAATATTTGCATCGAAAAATGTCATATTGTTCTCCACCTGTCGCATGAGGATAAACGTTATGCAGCTCTCTATCACTCCGTATAAAAGCGTCGCTCCGAGAATAGCTGCCACGACCACAGGACTTGTCTTTACAAGCTGCGACATTATAGGGCCTGCCATGTCACGGAACACATATATGATAAGTCCGACCAGCACCAGCACACACAACCATTTTATAAGTGTTTTCTGTCTATCTGATAGTTTTTTCATAGTCTTATATCCCTTTTCCCCTAATATCAATTCATTCAGATCAGTCTTATCCCAATCTGCCCACCATCTCAAATGCACCGGCAATTAGCGGCTGATCTCATGTTTCGTACAATAGATTAACAAGCTAAAGTGAAAAAAACAAGCATTTGTTATTTCATTCTGACATAATAGGTAGACTTGCCTGTACCGCCTCTGCCTATATCGCCCTCTTTTACGAGTTTTCTGAGTGCTCCCTCTACCGAACTGATGCTGAGAGACGGACAAAGTTCCATTATATCCTGCTTTGTAAACTTTCCTATTTTCAGCAGTATTGCTTTTCGCACCATCTCAATCGCCGGCAACTTTTCCTCTACGATTTCAAAGCGCTCCTCAAAATCCTTATAAGCAGCCAGTATTGTCCCAAGGAGATATTTTATAAACGGGATCACGTCCTCTGTGCCCTCGTGCCAGCCTGCCTGGGCTTTCCCAAGCGACTCATAATATAACTCCTTATTCCCCGCTATCTTTGCCTCAAGAGAAATATACTTTCCAACATAGAATCCACTTCTATATAGCAGAAGCGTTGTGAGCAGTCTGCTCATTCTGCCATTGCCATCATTAAACGGGTGTATGCACAGAAAATCATGTATAAAAACAGGAATGACGATCAGCGGCTCCACCTCGAAATTACCGATCACCCTGTTGTATTCCCCACATATCCTGTCCAGCGCTTCCGGTGTCTCAAATGGAGCCATCGGCGTGAACAGGACTTCCGTTTGCCCATCAGGATAAGTTGCGCTGATATAATTCTGCACCGTCTTTGTTCTTCCTGCAAATGGGTTATTCATATGACTGTACAACATCTTATGCAGCTGAAGTATATAATTCTGAGTTATAGGTATTGCATCAAAGCTTTCATGTATAACCCCCAGCACATCCCTGTAACCTGCTATCTCTTCCTCGGCTCTGTTCTTCGGTGTGGTCTTCTCCTCAACCAACTGCTTTATTCTTGTATTTGTTGTGACTATACCCTCTATGGCATTGGACGCCTCCGTGCTCTGGATCTTTGCTATCTCAACAAGCTTATCCAGTTCATCCGGACGCTGTCTTAAATACAGTTCCTGTTTACCTGCATATCTATATATTGCAGCTATGAGTCCAAGCACTTCAGAATCCCATTTTTCTTCTTTTATTTTACTGTAATTAAAAGTTCTCATTCCCTTAATTTGCTCCTTTTCCATTAAATATTAGCACATTTTAAGGGAAAGTCAACCCAATTAAGGGCATTTCCCCTCAAAGTTCTATCAGTTTTAAGGTTATCCAATTGTATACTATTTATGCAGCTAATTAAGGGTACTTTCAAAAAAAGCCACCACATCAAAACACGATGTGGTGGCTTTTTCATATAAATTCTATATCACAGCAATTACTATATATCCATTTAGCCGAATAACGGAGTTGAGTAATATCTGTCTCCACTGTCTGGAAGAAGTACTACGATATTCTTGCCTGCATACTCAGGGCGCTCTGCGATCTGCTTTGCTGCAAAGTAAGCTGCACCTGATGAGATTCCTACGAGGATTCCCTCTGCTGATGCGATCTCCTTTGCTGCTACAAATGCGTCATCATTCTCAACGGCGATGATCTCGTCATATACCTTTGTGTTAAGTGTGTCAGGAACAAATCCTGCACCGATTCCCTGTATCTTGTGTGCTCCTGAAACGCCCTTTGAGAGGACTGGTGATGTGGCAGGCTCAACGGCGATGACCTTTACATCTGGATTCTTCTCCTTCAGATACTCGCCAACGCCTGTGATAGTTCCACCTGTTCCGATACCGGCTACAAATACATCTACCTTGCCGTCTGTATCCTCCCAGATTTCAGGACCAGTTGTGAGTCTGTGTGCCTTTGGATTGGATGGATTTACGAACTGTCCAGCTACAAAGCTGCCAGGGATCTCCTTTGAAAGCTCATCAGCCTTTGCGATGGCTCCCTTCATTCCCTTTGTTCCGTCTGTGAGAACTATCTCAGCACCGTATGCCTTGATGATGTTACGTCTCTCAACGCTCATGGTCTCAGGCATAACGATGATCGCCTTGTAACCCTTGGCTGTTGCTATGGATGCAAGACCGATACCTGTGTTACCTGATGTAGGCTCGATGATGGTTGCACCCGGCTTAAGTGTTCCATCCTTCTCAGCATCCTCGATCATCTGGAATGCGATTCTGTCCTTTACACTTCCTGCTGGGTTGAAATACTCAAGCTTTGCAAGGATATTTGCCTTGAGATCATTCTTCTTCTCTATGTTTGAAAGCTCCAGAAGTGGAGTCTTACCTATAAGTTCTGCTGCACTCTTATATATATTACTCATATTATCGTACCATTACCTTTCCTGATATTTATTATGCTCACTATTTGTGGTCTTCTCTTATATTCATTATTTATATCGATTACTCCTGAATTGCCTTGAATGCCTCGTCAAGATCCTCGATGATATCGTCTATGTTCTCAGTACCGATTGAAAGTCTGATAGTGTTCTGCTTGATTCCCTGATCGATAAGCTCAGCCTCATTCAGCTCTGAGTGAGTTGTTGATGCCGGGTGGATAGCCAGTGACTTTACATCAGCGACATTTGCAAGAAGTGAGAATATCTCCAGATTGTCAATGAACTTCTTGGCTGTCTCTGCGTCACCCTTGATCTCAAATGTGAAGATTGAACCACCACCGTTAGGGAAGTACTTCTTGTACAGTCTCTGCTGCTCAGGATCTGTTGAAACTGAAGGATGGTTTACCTTCTCAACAAGTGGATGATTGTTCAGGTACTCAACTACCTTGAGTGCATTTGATACATGTCTCTCAACACGGAGTGACAGTGTTTCAAGTCCCTGAAGGAATATCCATGAGTGTATTGGTGAGATCGTAGCACCTGTGTCACGGAGGAGGATAGCTCTGATCCTTGTGACAAATGCTGCAGGACCTGCTGCGTCTACAAAGCTTACGCCGTGGTAGCTCTCATTTGGCTCAGTGAGCTGTGGGAACTTGCCTGATGCCTTCCAGTCGAAGTTACCGCTGTCGATGATGACGCCACCGATAGTTGTTCCGTGTCCACCGATAAACTTTGTTGCTGAATGAACTACGATGTCAGCGCCGTACTCGATAGGTCTTACGAGATATGGTGTTGCAAATGTGCTGTCGATCACAAGTGGAATCTTGTGTGCGTGAGCGATATTTGCAATTGTCTCGATATCTGAAACCTCTGAGTTAGGATTTCCAAGGACCTCGATGTAGAGAGCCTTTGTGTTCTCCTGAATAGCATCCTCAAATGCCTGTGGATCAAGTGGATCAACGAATGTTGTATCTACATTGTAATCCTTGAGTGTATGTGCAAGGAGATTGTATGTTCCGCCGTAGATATTCTTTGCTGCTACGATGTGGTCTCCTGCAAGTGCAAGGTTCTGAATTGTGTATGTTACTGCTGCTGCGCCTGAGCCAACTGCCAGTGCTGCAACGCCACCCTCGAGGGCTGCGATTCTTCTCTCAAATACATCCTCTGTTGGGTTTGTAAGTCTTCCGTAGATGTTGCCGGCATCCTTGAGTGCAAATCTGTCAGCTGCATGCTGTGAGTTGTGGAATACGAATGATGATGTCTGGTAGATTGGTACCGCTCTTGCATCCGTAACCGGGTCTGCTGTCTCCTGTCCTACGTGTAACTGTAATGTCTCAAACTTTAAATTTCTCTCTGCTCTTGTCTTCTTTGCCATGATCTTATTCTCCTTAAATTCAAATAGTTTATCTGTCATGCGCACCTGCCCATTCATCTTGTCATGTATATGAGCTCATGTGGCATTATACTCTTCTTTATTATCTTCTGTCTATTATGTATGATCTGTTATTTATATCTGTGTCATGATTATTTGTTCTGTGTTCGCTTTAACAGCAGCAACACATGACTTCTATGAAACACATTCGTCTGTCTTCGTTAAGGTACTGTGGTTTAAATGTACTTCCCAGCATATCAACACCTCTTTCTCGATTTTCGTCTTTGAAATTTGACTTGATCGCATCATTTCTGTGATTATTTTTACTTTTCACATAATTCCTACTCGAAAACTATGAATTAAGCATAGCTGTATATTACAGCCTAATTCCCACTTTGTCAATAGGTTTTTTATGAATTATCTTGATTGTTTTTTTTCAGATGTTATAATAGACGTGTAAATGATGTGAAATCATCAGTAAATACAGGCATTTGGGAGGTTTATATTATGAAAGTATCCACAAAAGGGCGTTACGCTCTGCGTTTCCTTATAAATATAGCATCGAGGACAGACGGCAAGCCAGTGAGCATCAAGGATGTTGCCGCACAGGAGGAAATATCCGAGAAATATCTTGAGCAGATCACTTCTGTGCTGAACTCCGGCGGGCTGGTGAAGAGCACCAGAGGTCCACAGGGAGGTTATCTTCTCCGAAAAGCCCCTGAAGACATAACAGTTGGAATGGTTTTAAGGCTCACTGAGGGCGGCATATCTCCTGTTGCGTGCCTTGATGCAGATGAATTCCAGTGCGAACGCGAGGCAAGATGCTCCACCATAGGTCTCTGGCGCAGACTGGACAAAGCGATCCGGGACGTGGTAGACACCACCACCATCGCTGACCTTGTGGCAGAAAGACCTGAGGCGGCAGATAACTATTGCATTTAAATCATATTTGCCCTATCAAAGCATAAAAGCATGTATATATGATTTCCAGCAGGGCAGCTGGGATTCATATATACATGCTTTTGTTATATTTTTATATTTTTGACTTCAAAATCCGTACAACTTTCTCAACATACGGCCTTACACCATCCCCAGGGAACACATCTTCCGGCATCTCAAATCCGTGTTCCTCACGGTACATATAATACCTGTTATCTATGTATTCACCATATTTTTCACAGAGATCATATACCTCCATGGTTCCGAAATCATCCAGCATCGTCACCGTCTTCACAAGTATGCTGTCACAGAAATCCTCGGCTATCTCCTCCACACCCATACACAACATTTCCTCGGTGAGGCTTTTTTTATCTATGGAATATATCTGATCCATATACAGCATTTCACCACTTCCCAGGTCAATACTGCCAGCATCGCCATCTATAGACCATACCCTCGCATTATATTCCTCTGTCAGCTTTTCGCCTTTAAAATCCCAATATTTGATACTGGCCAGCTCTTCGCCTTCGGTGACAAGCTCAAAGCTGTTCTCCATGCACATCAGGACTTCGCCGTCAATTTTCTTGTTATGCTTTTCTCTATCCCGGCGAAGTTTCAGCCGGTGGTTATACAAGTCCTCCGCATTTTCTATGAATCTCGTAACGCATGTATACAGACATCGGATATCCTCCCTGTCCAGATCGATCAGACGGTAAAAATGTGCACTGTCAGGAACTACCCCACAATTTGTTCCTATCTCCAGCTCATACCGATCCGGCTTGTCACACTCCGGGGATCTCTTTATCCTTCTGAGAACATATCCATCCTCCACATGTGTCCCCTCCGTCCCAAGACACAGCACTTTTTCGTACGGATCTCCGCTATTATTCCTCACGATCTGGGCATCTTCCATGTCTGAATCAAGTATAGTCCGTATATCCGTCTTGAGCTGCCGGACATTTGGGAAGTCGTATGCCGCCGCATTTATCAAAGTCTCCCACACCTCTCTATCGTTTTCTTCGTTATCTCCAGCCTTATCCTTTTCTGTATTTTCCAGGCTATTTCTCTTGCTTACAAGGAGCTGCATATGATAGTCAAATGACAGTATTTTATTCTCACCATTCTCAATGTCGAGTATATTATCTCCGTTCACGGTCTCCATGTCCGGGTGTGTATAACAGAGCTTATATGTGCCATTCGTCCAGCAGAAAATATCGTTAAAAAGATGACTGAGATAATCATCGTCATGCTCGCAGCCACTCTCGCGTATAAACTTATATCCCTGTCTCATATCCTGTGCCCCCTCACACTCGCATTTATTTACAAAAAATAATACCCTGTCC
>NC_021018.1:1412243-1432922 GCF_000210595.1 Coprococcus sp. ART55/1
AAAAAATAATACCCTGTCCTTTCGGACAGGGTAAGTGAACCTGTGGTGTAAAATTTTCACTCTTACTTGTGAGCCATTGTCTTGATCTCTGTGTCGATCCTCTGTACGAACTCGTCAAGTGGAAGAACTGTTGTGTCAGCCTCACCGTGGAGTCTGTATGATACTGTTCCGTTCTCAGCCTCGTTGAATCCGATTACGAGAAGGTATGGAACCTTCTGAACCTGACCCTCACGCATACGATAACCAAGCTTCTCTGCTCTGTCATCAAGCTCTACACGAACGTCGATGGCATCAAGGGCATCAACAACCTTGTGAGCATAAGCCATAAGATCCTCGTTGTCTGTCTTTACAGGCATAACTCTTACCTGTACAGGTGCAAGCCATGTTGGCAGATTGCCCTTTGTCTCCTCAAGGATATAAGCCATGAATCTGTCGAGAGATCCAAGGATAGCTCTGTGGAGAACTACAGGTGTCTTCTTCTCGCCGTCCTTGTCGATATACTTCAGATCGAACTTAGCTGGCAGACAGAAGTCGAGCTGACATGTCGAGAGTGTATACTCATTTCCTACGGCCGGCTTAACATTTACATCAAGCTTTGGTCCGTAGAATGCAGCCTCACCGATCTCCTCTGTGTAATCGATTCCTATATCATCAAGAACTTTTCTAAGTGCATTCTCTGCTTTGTTCCACATCTCATCGTCATCGTGATACTTTACCTTGTCCTCTGGGTCACGGAGTGACAGTACGCATCTGTAATCTGTGATTCCGAAATCCTTGTATGTGTCAAATATGAGCTTAACAACTCCTGCAAACTCTTCCTCGATCTGGTCTGGTGTCACAAATATATGTGAATCGTTCTGACAGAAGTGTCTTCCTCTCTCAATACCCTTGAGTGTACCACTTGCCTCAAATCTGAAGTCGTGTGCGATCTCAGCGATCCTGATAGGAAGATCCTTATATGAGTGCATCTTGTTTGCATATATCATCATGTGGTGTGGGCAGTTCATTGGACGAAGTACAAATGACTCTCCCTCCATCTCCATTGCCGGGAACATGTTGTCCTTGTAGTGATCCCAGTGACCTGATGTCTTGTAGAGGTTTACTGTACCTACACAAGGTGTCATAACGTGGAGATAGCCAAGCTTTCTCTCCTTGCGCTTGATGTAGTTCTCAAGCTCCTGCCATACTGTATATCCCTTTGGAAGGAACATTGGAAGTCCACGTCCTACGAGGTCATCAACCATGAAGAGCTGCATGTCCTTGCCGATCTTTCTGTGGTCTCTCTCCTTAGCCTCTTCAAGTAACTGAAGATGCTCCTCAAGCTCCTCCTTTGTAGGGAAGCACACACCGTATATTCTCTGGAGAACCTTGTTCTTGCTGTCGCCCTTCCAGTAAGCTCCTGAATGTCTGATGAGCTTGAAGTTACGGCAAAGCTTTACATTGTCTACGTGAGGTCCACGGCAGAGGTCTGTGAAATCACCCTGCTCATAGCATGTGATCGTTCCATCCTCAAGTCCATTTATAAGATCGAGCTTGTACTCGTCATCCTTGAACATCTCAAGAGCTTCTTCCTTGGATATCTCCTTGCGGATGATCTTCTTGCCGCTCTTGGCAATCTTCTTCATCTCTTTCTCGATGGCTGCGAGATCTTCCTCGCCTCTGATAACGTCATCGCCGAGATCTACATCATAGTAGAATCCTTCTGCAACTACCGGTCCTACCCAGAACTTTGCCTGTGGGTACAAATGCTTGATAGCCTGTGCCATAAGATGTGCACAGGAATGATTCAGTGTCTTAAGCTGTTCGTCTTCTTTGAAATTAACCATGTCAGTTCTCCTTCTTACTTCTTATAAAGTGAAAATACGTTGCAGACGCAGCAGACATCAATATATTCTGCCCGGCGTCTGGTTATACATGAGCTTTCTGTAACAACTAAAAAAGCACCCTTAGATATAATCTATCTAAGGGTGCGTATGCACGTTTCCACCTTAACTTTTAACTCAATTATGCCTTTAACGCAGCTACGCGGTGACGCTTATATCGCGCACGGCTCGGGAGTGGTCTTCATGTGATATATCATAAGCTGCTCCCACCATATGTTCTGGCTCACGTCTGATTCATATCTGAGTCCGATTCACATATGCAGCTCTCTCTGGATGCATCCACCACACTACTCTTTCCGTCTATGCCTTTGTCTTATCTGCCACCTAGTGTAGCACGATATATTTTTTTTCACAATAGTATTTTTTATTTTTTTGCCTTTATTTTTTCAACCATTTTCAGCCTTTTTCAGCCAATCAAACAGCCAACAGACTTCTCTCTACCTCATTTCCATGGAAAGACTCATATCCTGGCCGTCCACCATAAGAGTTCCCATGCTGCCGCATACCACAGGCATCATCGGTGACAGATGTCCGAGATCCACATCCATCACGACAGGCACATTGTATTTTCCTATGATCCCCAGCACAGCCTGATACTGGTCAAGGCCCATCATCTCCTGTCCGAACTGCAGCGGTCTGCCGATCATAAAGCCCTTACAGTATCTGAACCATCCGCCGTTGTCCATCTGCCACATGGCTCGTCTTATGGACATGACGTTCAGATCACAGGACTCGAGGAACCAGATAAATCCATCATCCTTATATCTCTCAAGGAATTCGCCAACATGGTCAAACTTTGTTCCTATAAGGTTCACCAGACAGTCCATGCAGCCGCCTATCATTCGCCCGCTCACCTGGAACTTCTCAGGATAGCCCTTTATCACTCTTGGCTCTGTAATGTTGTATGGCAAGAATGGATGTTCCTCATCCCTGAGGGATTCCTTCTCCCATCCGTCATATCCGGCAAATGACAGTTTCTGTCCCTGAAGGACCGCCATAGCATCCGCAACTGATCGGTGCCACGGCTCTTGTCCAAATGCCGCCGCACACGGACCATATATGGACGCCGTATCGCACAATGTCGTGAGCAGGAATGTGAGATTTGTGTTGTCCGAATATCCCATAAACCACTTCGGATCTGCTGCCCTCAGTCTGTCAAAATCAACATAGTTAAGTATCTCGCACATGAGCTCTCCGCCGCCACAGGATATGAGCGCATCGTTCTTCTCCGATGTGTAATAGTCATTTATCTCCTGACCGCACAGCTCCGGCTTGTTGCTGATTCCTATGCCATCACCAGTATAACAGTTGGGACCGATCTGTATACCAAAACCCATATTCCTGAAGTTCTCCTGCGCTCTGCCAAATGCAGTCTTATACGGCTCTGTATCACAGCCAAATGATGGCGCAACGAAACCTATCGCATCGCCCTTTTTTATAAATTTCGGAAATCTCATATATCATACACAGGTATTTCCTGCTTACCTCCTTCTTATCGTTTTATCATATTCAGCCATCCGGTCCAAATCTCCAGACATCATAGATTTCTACATCAGTTTTAATATCCACTCCACCACGAACACGGTCACACATGCCGCAGCGGCAACTACTATAAGTCCCTTCTGCTTTATTCCCAGTATGAGTGCAACCGCAAATCCACACACAGCGCTTATAATACTCTCCGTACTGTATAAAATGGACGGAAGTGTCAGCGCCGTGAGACATGAATACGGCACATAATATAGAAATGAATTGACAAATCTGTTCTCTATCTTCTTGCGGAACGCCACCAGCGGCACCATTCTTATGAGGTAGGTGACGACCGCCATGGTTATTATATATATGTATATATTCATCACTGCACCTCCTTTTTCTCAGCAGTTCCCACTGGGAAGAATATAGCCCCTATCACAGAGGCTGCCACCGTGCTTATGATTATGGCAATTCCAGTCGATATAAACTTGAATATCGGAACGTAATACAACACGCATGATATGGCAGCAGCCACAAGTGCCACTATGGCAACCGGTCTGGACTTCCTGGCAACCGGCATGACTATGGCGACGAACATTCCGTAGAGTGCCAGACTGAGTGCGCTGCTGATTGACTTTGGAAGAAGTCCTGAGGCAATCGCACCGAACAGCGTTCCGCCCGTCCAGCCGACTATCGGAAGGAGCTGAAGTCCTATCATATACCCAAATGTCAATTCCTTCACATGGCCCATCGCCACCGCAAATATCTCGTCAGTATTTGCAAATGCTATTACGAGTCTCTCCTTGATTCCAACTGCCTCCCCAAGCTTCTGTGAAAGTGACAGGCTCATGAGAGAATATCTCAGATTGATTATGAACTGGGTGAGTATCATCTCAACCAGCGTTCCCCCTGCAAGGATAATCTTGAGTCCTGCAAACTGTCCCGCACTGGTTACATTTGTCAGGCTTATGATGACCGCCTGAAAACTTGTGAGTCCGCCCTTTACCGCCAGCAGACCAAAACTAAAACTTACTGCGAAATACCCCAGTGCTATCGGTATTCCATCCTTTAACCCTTTTCTAAATTCCATCTTAAATACTACTTCTTTCGTGACAAATTATGTTATCTCTTCCTTCTGCGTCCTCCGCAGTCGTAACACTTTACATACTTCCACACAAACCTGTCCTTGAACCCAAGGCCAAGATATGTGTATGCCCTTACCTTTGTATACAGCTTTCTGGCAGCCGCGATCTGCCTGTCATCCGGCTCAACGCGTCCGTATACAGCAGCCTGAACCCATTTTATAAACTCTGTGAACTCATCGCCCTTTATAAAGCTGCACGACTCCGTTACAGTGTCGGCATACTCCGTGTCGTTCTCACTGACGTTCTCTATGGCACCAGAAAACACCATCATATCATACATCGCCGTGGACATCTCGTATATAGCTGATATCCTGTTTCTTCCCACAAGCCTGTGTCTCCTGCGCGCAACTATCGTCCTTCTTCTGAAGATGACTGCGCCCCACAATATCAGTATCACGGCAAGCACAACAACGACTGTTCTGAATACTCTGTTCTGTACAAGCTCCGACAGACCATCCCCGGCATCCCCTGGTGATCCCGACTGCGCATCTCCACTGCCATCATTCGGGACATCGACCTGATTGCCATTTTCTCCTGTGCCATTTGAAGAATCACCATCCGTCTCCGTAGTGACTTCTGTATTCTCTGACATCTGGGTTGTCGAATCAGTTGTCGCCTCCGTTGTTACATCCGGACTTGAAGTCTCCTCAGAAGTCTCCGGATCCTCTGTATCATCCGATGAATTGTCCGCAGTATTATCACCGCTGTAATCCGGTTCCTTCGGTATCCCCAAAGTATCCGCCCTGTCTCCAAGCGGTGTGGCATCCACGATCACCCAGTCACCGGCATCCTCACTGTACGCTTCAATCCACGCATGACTGTATTTATCCAGAACCACCGCACGGTATGTTCCATCCGACTGCTTTATCCACGCAGACGACGGCACCACATAACCTGTATTATACACGGTGGAGATTCCCAGTATCCTGAAGCCCACCGCCGCCGCAGAAGCAAAGTGAACACAATATCCCTCATGAACGTCATACATCGCACTGTTGACCGGATCCTCACCCTCGGTAAATTTCTTTGGTGCTGTGGTATATGACATATGCTGTCTTATATATGTCACCAGTTTGTCCATGACCTCATTTGAAAACTTCTTATCTGGCGCATATCCCTGTATCTCTGATTCGTATCTTGCAAATGTATCCTTATCATAATACACCATGACCTCATCATCAGGGCTGTGTCCATCCGCCCTTCCGTGCCACGACCCATTCTCATATGTAACATAGCTTCTCGACTTGACGTAGAGATTTCCCTGAGGCTTATCCTCCCTGATTATCTCATCCACAACTTCATCACCGGGATTGACCTCAGAATCATCCACCTTATAGTAACCTGAATATCCTTTGTTACTTTCCCCCGACAGAAAATATTCCATGTTGTCCACCATGTCGAGCAGTTTCCCTTGTTCCTTCACACCTCTGTCGTATACGCTGTCATATACAAGAAGGGTGACAACAAGGCACGCGGCAAATACCGTCACAGGAACTGCAATGTTCCACACCACCGACAGCGGCTGTCCCATTCTCATGAGAACATATCTCGCCACGATAAGTGACAATACAGTAAGCACTACTCCGGGTGCACTCACAGGTACACTGAGTGTTGCGCCAGCAAGCATAAACAAAAATGCAAGTCCGATAGCTATCATCAGACTGTTACACCTGTATATCATATAAGTGGCAAAGAACATTGACACCGCCACTATAAAAAGCACAAATTCCGTCACAGCACTCACGCTGACATAGTCAAGATCTATGAGTCCTGTCTTTATCCCATAAACCTTTTTCAGATCATATGCTATGCTGTATACCATGCCCTTTCCTCCGGCATAGAGCAGCTTTCTTCTGGCAAGCCCCCATCCCAGCAACACAGTAACCGGAACCACAATATCCAGTATCCTCTGTTCTTTTCTCAAAATGTACCACAGAGAATAAACCAGTGCTATCACCAGACTTCCTATGATATACGCACCCACAAGATTGGTGGAGTCCATATATTTATTTATATCCGAGCTGTATGCGATATCGCCCACAAGGTATGTCATACCAAGCGACAACGCCCATACAGCCAGTCCCAAAACAACTCTCAATTCCACACCTCTGTAATTCTATGATGATGCCTGGAGAATCTACACCGTGATATAGGATTTTGCAAGATCCTCCTTTATGGTTTCAAATCCCACCTGAAAACTTTCATCTCCACACTCTATATTGCCATTCATGTCTATGTCGATGAAGCTTGTGAAATCCTCACCTCTGTATCTCTCTCTGTACATTCCTATCACATCGTAGCTGTCATTTGTCCTGGCATCCACATACGACAACCTTGCAGCGGCATCGTACACATCCTCCTCACGGACTATGCGGTATCTCGTTATGGACATCTCCTCCGGATCATACCACGCTATAAAGTGAGGGACTTTAACATCTATCAGTGAAAAGCTCACCGATACCATGGATTCCAGCGCAACAGACATTGCCTGTCCATAGTGACGGCAGTTTCTTCCATCGAGATCCATACAGATGATGACCGGACACGACAATGCCTTTGATGTATCCCTGACCATTATCTCATCCTGTCTGGCCGACAACTTCCAGTGGATACGGGTCATCCTGTCTCCAGGTCTGTACTCTCTCACCTGATACACCTCGGTCGAGTCATCGCTTCTCACATCCGAATAATATACATCACTGTCCGTCACAAAATCTCTTGTGTTCTTCGTGACCTCCACCGGAACGAGATAGCACTGAGGCAATACGTAAATGTACGCCGTTCCACCAACCTTTTTCCTGATCGAGAAAATATGGAAAGCATCATATATCCTGACGCCCGATGCCTTTATCTCGTATCTTCCGCTGACATCCAGCTTCATCTTTCCCACGCACTTTCCATACCTGTCATCTATCTGTTCAAATGTACTCTTCTTCTTTTTCTTCATACCCGGAGCAAGAACACTGAACACCGCTGCCACATGGGGTACCTGACCACCGGTGGCAGATACCGCAAGTTCCGGACAAAATGTACTGTTCTTCTCAACCACAGGTATATTCATCTGCATCTTAACACTGGTTCTTATGTATCGCACGATCAGCCCGGCTATAAGACTCAGCATGACAGCAGTCATGATCACCGCTGCGAAAAAGTATGATTTTTCTTTATTGATTATTCCTATATATACACATGCCCCTATCAGGACAATATACAATATTCCTCGTCTCATACGACATCCTACCACTACACGCTTCCAAATCTCATGCTACTTTTTCGCCGAACTTCTTCGTCTAACCGACGGTTTGTACACCCTCTCCATTATGTCCTTGAGCACAGCCTCCTGTGTTATGTGGTTCACCCTTGCCTTGGCACTTAAGACTATCCTGTGTCTTATGACGTCCGTCCACACCATCTGCACATCCTCAGGTATGACAAAATCTCTCCCGCTTATATATGCCCAGCTCTTCGCCATCTTGGTGAGGGCTATCGTTCCTCTTGGACTCACTCCTAGCTCAAGGCTTGGATTCTCTCTGGTTCCAACAACAAGCTGGCCTATATAAGAATACACGTCATCGCTGACCTTGACATGCTTTACTTCCTCCCTGATAAGCCGTAGCTCAGACGCACCTATTACAGGCTGTACATCCTGAAAGCCATCAGCGGAGGTTCTTCCCTTAACTATATCCAGCTCGCTCTCTATGGATGGATATCCCAGCTTAAGGCACACCATAAATCTGTCGAGCTGGGAATCAGGAAGAAGCTGTGTTCCGGCACTGCCGATAGGGTTCTCCGTGGCAATTACTATAAATGGATCCGGAACCTGATATGTCACTCCATCCACAGTCACATGTCCCTCCTCCATAACCTCGAGAAGTGCCGACTGTGTCTTTGGAGATGTTCTGTTTATCTCATCTGCGAGGAACAGATTGCACATAACAGCACCCGGTCTGTACACAAACTGATTTGTCGCCTTATCGTACATCGTAAATCCCGTTATATCTCCCGGAAGGACATCCGGTGTAAACTGGACTCTCTTGTTCTGGAGCCCCATTGCATTTGCAAATGCAAGAGCCATCGTCGTCTTGCCGACTCCCGGTACATCGTCCATGAGAATGTTACCGCCTGCGATTATCGCCGCCATTATCTTGGCAATACACACATCCTTGCCTATGACGACCTTCTTCACCTCATCTATAACGTCCATTACCTTGTCATTATAATTCATCTCGTTCTCCCATCCTTCAGATTATCTGTCTACATACGCAACAGGGAGGAAGCTCTTCCACTTCCTCCCTGTTATCATTGCTGCTGAAGCTTCGCCTTTACCGTCTCTATATTATTCATTATAACTCTGTATGTATCATTGTCCCCATAGACACTGTAGAGTTCTTCTGCCGCAAGCTGATAAAATTTGAGTGCCTGCTGGTAGTCCTCCTGTCTGTACCACACCTCTGCAACAGCAGACAGCGCAGCACTGTAGTGATATCCTCTGACACCCTTGAGCTGATATCTGCGCACCGCCTCCGTCAGCTTGTCCTGAGCTTCCTTGAGCCGACCTGCCCTGAGAAGGCTCTCTCCGAGATTGGCATATGTGGCAACAATCTCCGTACCGGCATTCTCATGTCTTTCTATGATGCTGAGCGCGTGCTCCAGTGCATCAACAGCCTTGTCGTAATCGCCAAGCTCCTGATAAATGAGCGCCACGTTGTTATAATAACCCGCCAGCAATATATCATATGGACCGAGCTGCTCCGAATATATGTCATACACCTTCCTGCAATAGGACAGGGCTTCCAACAGGTTACCTGCAGCCCTGTTCTCATTTGCAATATTCATGAGAGCGGTTCCATATGGAACTGTATCTTCAATCCCCATCTTATGAGCGAGCCTCATGACCTGCCTGCAAAAATACAGTGCCTTGTCGTGTTCTCCCGTGGTGCGGTGAAAACCGATAAGCTCATTGTATATCGCAAGCATGGAATCAGTATCCTTTTCATATTCAGCATCGCTGAGTGCCTGGGTAAGGTATCTCTCCACCTCCGGCAGTCTGTTCTCTGCGAACAGCTTATCAAGCCCGCTAAAAACCTCATTTATATTCATATAGTCAACCTCAATTTCTCTCACAATATCCTGTCATCACATCATAACACAATATTCGATTCATTTACAGACCCATTAAGGAAATCCATGGCATTGTCCAGAGTGGTCCTGCTTATCGCCTCCAGTGCCTCCTCTGTAAGGAATCCCTGATGAGACGTCACTATCACATTTGGAAATGACAACAGTCTCGCAGTGATCGAGGACTCCAGTATGTCATCCTCCCTGTTCTCAAATACATTTGGAGTCTCCTCCTCGTATACATCCAGCCCGATTCCGAAGAATTTTCTACTTCTGATCCCTGCTATGAGATCGTCGGTCTTGATGAGTGCACCTCTGGAGGTATTCACCAGGATCACATGATCCTTCATCATGCCAATGGTCTCTTCATTTATCATATGGTAGGTCTCGTCGGTCAGCGGACAGTGAAGCGATATAAGATCAGATCCCGCCAGAAGCTCAGGGAGCTCCACATATCTGACAAAATCAAGGTCCGGATTCTTATACATATCGTAGGCGATCACATCCATTCCAAATCCATGACATATCCTCGCCATGGCAGCCCCGATCTTACCGGTTCCGACGATACCGGCTGTCTTGCCGTAGAAGTTCATGCCTGTAAGTCCGACCAGACTGAAGTTGTTCTCCCTCACCTTTATATAGCTCTTGTGCAGTCTCCTGTTCACCGCCATGGCAAGTGCCATCGCATGCTCCGCCACAGCCTCAGGCGAATAGCCCGGAACCCTCATCACAGTTATACCGCATTTTTTTGCCGCATCCATATCCACGTTGTTGAAGCCCGCGCATCTCATCAGTATAAGCTTCACGCCCGCATCACTCAGCGCATTCACAACGGGTGCACTCACATCCGAGCTGACAAATGCACATATGGCGTCATACCCCTTTGCAAGTCTTGCGGTCTTCACCGACAAATCTGTGTCCACATAATCTATGGTCAGCTTGTCGTACTGATCTTTTATCGCATCGAACGACTCCATGTCATAACGCTTTGTATCATAAAATAATATATTCATATCTGTTCCTCCTGTTTTTTCCTCTATCGGTATAATGTGTAGCATTGCTTTTTTCTATGTACAAAAACGGAGATTCTCTGAACTGTGTACAGAGGATCTCCGTTTATTATTTGCGTGACAGTATAGCTGTAAGTCCCTGAGTCGGAACATGTGAGTCATCGTTATCCAACATGTTAGGCAGTATGAGTGTCGCCTCATACACCTTGCCCTTTCTGCAGGTCGTAAATGATCCATTCATCTCCTCCGCCATCTTCTGACATGTCAAAGTACCTATATGTGTGCTCTCAGCCTTGCTGCTTTCCGGATTTATATAATTTCTGAAATAAATTCTTACCTTTCTCCGATCTATATATACCCTTATATCTATGCTTTTTGATTTGTCCGAATACTTTCTGATGTTGGTAAATACATTGTCGGTTATCCTCTTCATACCCTGAAGATCAACGTAAATTTCGGCTTCCTTGTCCGAGATATCAATGTCGAACTGATATCCATTCTCGCCCAGGAGCACAACATACTCTCCAAGCATCTGGTCAAGGAACGGCCCCGCCGGGAACATCTCCATGTTGAGATCCTCACCGCCCTTTGAATATACATAGAAGTATCTGAACATCTTGTCCGACATCGTCCTGAGCTGCTCCGCCTTCTCAGCACTTATCCTTATGTATTCGTCAAGCTCCTCCTGGGATGAATACTCCTTGTTCTGCATGAGCTCCAGATATCCCGCCATGACTGTGAGCGGAGTTCTTATATCATGGGCCATGGCTGTGACCAGATCACTGTTCGCCTGCCATGCCTCACGCTCCCTGCTGAGCTGCTCAATAATGGTCTGCCTCATGGTGTCTACATTCTCCGCCAGCATACAGATCTCATCCTGACCGTGTATTGTTATCGGCCCATTGATATCCACATCCTTGATATCCATGACCTCATTTGTGAGGCGTCTCATTCTGCCTATCTCTCTTCCGAAATAGACTATTATCACACCGATGAACAGGATACAGCATATGACAAATATCGCTATCTCTCCGACATCCTTGATCGTATCATCCGAATAGTCAACTATGCAGACATCAAACACTCCATCCTTGAATAGCACAGGATAGAAATCGTAGTCAAATTCATTGAGGTCTCCTCGCAGCATGCTGGAATTGCCGTAGTAAGCTCCCTCATCCGCGGTCACCGCATCGGATTTCTTCTGGGATTCGCTGCTCGAGGATGCCTTCCTCTTGATCTTTCTGATATTTCCATAGTTGTCCTGTAACAGAATGATTATCTCACCAGTCTCCGAATTCGTTATGACATATTTGTATGCGCCCTTCTTCTCTATCATCCAGTCAGAGTCGAATACTATATCATTGTTGTTATAAATCAGTATGTACACATTGTCGTGCTGCTCCTGCCATGCCCTGAGTGCCTGCGTATCCGTAGCCTTTATGGAATGGCTGGTCACATATGAAGCAAAGCTCTGGATCTGTCTGGCGGATCTCTTCTGTGTATTCGTGTCACTCATGTATACATTTTTCATGTAGCTGTTCAGTGCAAATGTTCCTGCAAAAAAAGCCGATATGGACAATATTAGCCCAAGCAGTATGATCACAAACAGCTTTACCCTGAGTGTCCGCTTAAATGGCATCTTCATATCAGTCTACCTGATATCCCTTTCCATATATGGTCCTAATGATCTCAGGCTGCGCTGAGTTGTCCTCTATCTTCTGTCTGAGTCTGAGTATGTGTACCATGACCGTATTGGAAGATGAAGGAAGATACTTCTCCTGCCATATATTCTCGTAGAGTGCCTCGAGTGACCATGGCTTTCCTCTGTGCTCCACCAGGAAGAACAGAAGTGCATACTCCTTGTCGGTGAGCTTGATGACCTCACCGTTCTTGATCACAATCCTCTTAAATGAGTCAATATTTATATTGCCGACTGAGATATTCTTTGGATCGGTCTCTGATTTTCCGCGGTACACCTTGTATCTTCTGATAAGAGCATTCACCTTGCGGTTAAACTCGCTCTGGGTGAATGGCTTTGCCAGGAAATCATCGCCACCCACATCGTATGCCTCGTTCTGATCCGGCTCCTTCGTCTTCGCCGTCAAGAAGAGGACTGGGATAGATGAAAACTCTCTGATCTGCTGGCATGCCTCAGTACCTGAAAGCTTTGGCATCATTATGTCCATAACTATGAGATCGATGTCCTTGTCCGCACGCACGGTCTCGACAGCCTCAACTCCATCGGCAGCCTCCACAACATCGTATCCAAGTCTCTTGAGATATATATTGAGCAGCGTTCTGATGTCCTGCTCGTCGTCCACTATAAGTACTTTTACAGATTCTTTTTCGTTCTCCATATCGCATTACTCCTTATCCACACCAAATGTATGTACATTATAACAAATACTCATATCTTTATTCCATTCTAAACTTCTTTGTAAGGAAATTTAAGTCATAAAAAAACGGGAACCCTCACTATGTGAGAAGTCCCCGCCTTTTCTTTATAAAATGATTGGAAGAGCTATAGTTAGGTGTGTCTAACTGTTTCTGAGTATATCCAAATTGCCAGCATATGTCAATAACCTGCCCGCCATTTGTAATGATAACATTTATCAGTTCGCTCTTCTCTCCTGTCTTCTTCGCTTTATGCCTCTCCATGCCCCCATGATCATGTCCCTGTACACGCCAGGATTGAATATGAGCAGCAATGGGAAGAGCTCCAGTCGTCCCGCAAGCATGTCAAACATCAGAACATACTTGGTAAATCCCGTCAGCCCGCCAAAGTTTCTGGTAGGTCCTACCTCGGAAAGACCCGGTCCTATATTGTTGAGACACGATGCCACCGCAGTGAAGTTGGTCACCAGATCCCTGCCCTCAAGGGACACAAGAAATACAGACAGGGTAAATATTCCCATCAGCGTGATGAAGTATACATTTACCGCCCTGACTACCTCGTGCTCCACCGGTTTGCCATCCATGTTTATCTTCTTGATATTCTTCGGATGGAAATACGAACTCAGCTCCTTGACAACGGTCTTGAACATTATCACGAGTCTCGACACCTTCATACCGCCACCGGTGCTTCCCGCACAAGCTCCGACAAACATCAGGATGACCAGCACCGTCTTACAGGTCTGTGACCACTGGTCAAAATCCGCCGATGCGTAACCCGTCGTGGTGATGATCGATGCCACCTGGAAGGCCGCATGTCGCAGGGCATCCCACATATTTGACATGGTGTTCATCAGACTTACAAACAGTATCGCCACCGATGTCAGGATGATGAGGAAATATGTCCTGACCTCCTCCATGGAAAGTGCCTTTCGGATGTTCCTGAACAGCACAAAATAATAAAAGTTGAAATTCACACCAAACAATATCATGAACACAGTTACAACCCACTGTATATATGGTGAGAAGCTTCCAAAGCTGTCGTTCTTTATTCCAAAACCGCCTGTTCCGGCTGTTCCAAATGCCGTACACAGAGCATCGAACAATGACATATGTCCAAACATAAGGAAAATGACCTCCAGAACCGTCATTCCGAAGTAGATAACATACAATATCCTGGCAGTGTGCTTGAGTCTTGGAACAAGCTTTCCAACGGATGGCCCCGGGCTCTCCGCCTTCATCAGGTTCATATTTGAACCGGACGCACTGTTCATCGGAATGATGGCAAGCAGGAACACCAGAACTCCCATACCGCCTATCCAGTGGGTAAAGCATCTCCACAGCATCATGCCATGTGACATACTCTCCACATCGCTCAGTATGCTGGCTCCCGTTGTGGTGAATCCCGATATTGTCTCAAACAGTGCATTTGTGAATGAAGGGATCTCCCCTGAAATGACAAATGGCATGCAGCCAAATATACTGAGCAGTATCCAACTGAATGCCGTGGCTACACATCCCTCTTTGAGATATATGGTCTGATTTGCCGGTTTTCTAAGTGTCATAAGCGTTCCTATCACAAGACATGATATTATGACTATAAGGAACGCAAATATTTCATGTTCCTGATATATGAGAGATGTCAGGCATGGAATGATCATGAGCAGACCCTCAAGTCTTATGATCTGGCCAAGTATAAATACTATCATGGAATTATTCATAATCTTCTCCTAATCAAACTGCCTTAAGCAAGTATATCTCTTATATCCGTAAATCCTGTCTCAGTGGTGACTATCATGGCCGTATCTCCAACCTGTATAGAATCCTGACCTGTTGGAAGCAGGATCGAACCGTTTCGATTTATAAATGCTATGAGGAGGTTCTTCTTGAGATTGAGATCCTTCAGCGGTATATCCGTCACCTCCGACTTCTCATCCACACGGAACTCTATCGCCTCAGCTCTTGAGTCAAACATGTGGTAGAGTGTCTCTATGCTGTTACTGTTGGAATTCTTCTTCGCACGGACATATGCGACTATGGACTCCGCAGTTATACTGCATGGATATACAACACTTCCCAGATCGAGGCTGTTTATGACCTCTCTGAAATTGCTCCTGTTTATCTTGGTTATCGTCTTGGCATTTGAATGTTTGCGGGCGTGGAGAGTCAAAAGTATATTCTCCTCGTCGATTCCTGTCAGGGACACAAATGATTCAGTCTCCGCAAGGCCCTCCTCGTTCAAAGTCTCCTGATCCGTTCCATCACCATTTATGATTATCGCCCTCGGCAGAAGGACTGAAAGCTCCTCACAGCGCTTCTTGTTCTCCTCTATGATCTTGACGGATATTCCCATGTTCACGAGCTGTCCAGCCAAATAATATGCGACATTTCCTCCACCGATTATCATGGTGTTTTTGACTCTCGCAGTCTTGAAGCCTATGTGCTCCATGAATTTTCTGGACATAGGCCGTGTTCCCACACATGACATGATGTCACCGGCCTTGAGGACAAAATCACCGGAAGGGATATAGAACTCCCCGGCTCTCTCAACTGCCGCTATAAGTATATTTATCGGCTTCTGTTTATTTGCAAGATCCTTACCGAGATCAGCTATGCTCTTGTTGTCCAGCACGTTCTTCTCCGGGATCTTTATCCTGGTCATCTCCGCCTGTCCGTGTGCAAATGAATTTATCTCAAGAGCCGTTGGCAGATACAGTACCCTCGACACCTCGATTGCAGTCTCAAGCTCAGGGTTTATGATCATGGTAAGTCCAAGCTTCTCCCTGAGATAGCTTGCCTCCTTGCTGTAATCCGGGTCTCTGAGTCTCGCTATGGTCGCGCAGTCTCCGACCTGCTTGGCTATGGTACAACACAGGATGTTGAGCTCATCCGACGACGTGACTGCAGCTATCAAATCTGCGTTCTGTATTCCCGCCTCAAGCTGCACGCTGTGATTTGCTCCGTTTCCAACTATTCCCATAACATCATACTGATTTGCGTATGTTGCGACCTTCTGGGGATCCTTGTCTATGATAGTTATATCATGCCCCTCATTTGCAAGCTGCTTGAGTATGGCCACGCCAACCTTTCCACAGCCCACTATTATGATCTTCAATCCCGTCTTCTTGCTTGATCTGCTACCAAACACGGATTTATCCTCCTTGATTACCTTCAGTTAACTAAGCCAAGTATAGCATGCTAAATATAAAAATCAACACCTGCCACTTTTCTTTACTGAAACCTTACACGAACAGTCTTATTATGCAACACACCAGCACAAATATGACAAATGCTATGCCGACTATCATATTTGTTCTCTTGCTGAAACCTTTGGTGGGTTTTCTGTAGATTCCGTCATCTTCTTTGTTCTTCTTCATAGCCTTTTCTGTCTCCTGTTTTATTGTTATGAGTTTATTTTATATGTGATTTTCCGCAATAGCCTTAAGCCTCTTTATGAGCAGATTCACATTTGTGTGCCTCTTCAAAGAATTTTCCCCACTCTTTATGAAATCCCATGACTCCCCATAAGTCATATCTGTAGTCACAGTCTCATTCTCCTCAAAAAAACGCTCCAGCGATCCCGACGTCTCATGCTTCATCGAGAACTCCGCCGCCCTCCGCACCTTGCCGTGCTCATCTGAATTTGCATCCCGATACAGGAAATGATCCAGGTTGCTCGAAAAATAGTATACGGAGTATTTTATCTTTTTACTTCCTATCTTTATTGATGACAGCGAAGTGAGCACATCCAGATTCGCACTCTTGCAGAGATTGCGCTCCTTCACGTGATCCGGATTTGCCGTCACAATGATATCCGGGTAGTATACCGGCTTGTCTTCATTTCCCCCATCAGTCACGACCAGATTGTCATCTATGTACGCACCATCCATATCCACAAAATGAATTATCTCCACAATGTCCTTCGGATACAGGCCCGTCCTCTTTAGCAGAGGACTGACCATTATCTCATCTATAAACCGCTCTATGTTGTCAGGATGTATGCCATTCTTTGAGGTTATATCACCGCCAAAGCTTCCGTCATCCTGCATGAGCATGGCAAATTCCAGAACAATATCTGGATCTATATCCTCAAGAAGCTGTCCAAATGGCACCTCAAGAGCATTCCGGTCTGACACTCCCTCGACAAGGAACAGGAAGATCTTCTTCTTAGGTCGTTTCCCCATGATCCATACCTGCCTTTCTGAATGCCGATACAATCTTGAACCTCTTCGTATTCCTATACAGCTCCTCGTCCTGTTCTCCAACCACGATCTCCCTGAAATAAGTATTTCTGAGATTGTTGCTGCTTCCGATTCCCTTCATACGGATATACCTATTTCTCGGATTTGTCGTGGTGAAATATATATAATCCTTGCTTATGACCTCCAGCGGTCTGAGGTTATGCGATGTAAATATAAACTGCCCCTTGCCAGACTCCTGGAACGTCTGCAGCACCTCTCCCAGAAGATACTCAAACACACCGGCATCCAGCTCATCTATGGCTATCGTGCACGACTGCTCATTGTACGCATCTATTATCAGACTGAGCACCGACACGATCTTGCGGATACCGTCGGACTCGTACCTGAATGGCATGTGCACTCTTCCGTCAGGCGCAGCCTCCTGATTGTGGAACACGCTCATGTCCGTCTCATTCCTGCTGGACACTATCTCCACCACATGTCCCATACTGCCATCCTTCATGAGGGCAGGCGACAGCTCGTGAAGATCAACATTAAGTCCCGGAACTATCTGGCTGAGGACTATGTTTATATTCTCAAACTGGCTCTTTATCTCGCTGAAGACTATCTCCGGCATGATGTTTGGCACATCCGTCTTCAGAAGGAATTTACCGCTCTGTGTGTATAGCGGAAGTCCGTAGTTGAGTCTTATATATCCTGTTGATTTCGTGTCTACCACATGAAGATAGAGCTGACTGTAGTACGCCAGCTCCAGTATAACCTGATAAAACTCAGAGTATAACCCGCACTCATCGCACACCTTTGCAGTTCCGAGCGAGAAGATAAACGACGCCGACTTTTCCTGCGCCAGTCTTCTCACCACATTCAGCTCATCCACGAACTTTCTGTCATTTGTTATGAAATATTTCTGCTTCGATACAGGCCCGAACGGCATGTCGTCAGTGCATGTGTCAATCACAGGCTGAAGTATCATCTTCCTGCCCTCAAAATCACCTGACATACTCAGTTTCTCACCCGATATGCGGACTCTGTAGCTCGGCTGGCCACTGTTCTGATCCTCTCCTCCGTACTGTCTGAATCCGTTATTTGTCTCATTCTCCACGGCGGACATGAGGAATTCGTACACAACCTTTCGGATGCGTCCGTCCTCGTACTGAAGGTCAAATGTAAACTCCAGTCTGGCCATCTCCTGACCCTTTGCCACACATTCTGCATACACCGCCGGAACTTCAGCTCCAATCATCAGAAGCTTCAGTATGGCAAGCGCCTCTATAAAACTCGTCTTACCCGAGCCATTCTGTCCATAAAGTCCCAATATATCTGATTCTGTTCCATACGGAACAAACTTCTTTCCACAGGCAAATACTATCTCTCCATGCTCCACACTCTTGAAGTTGTCAAGCACCGCTTTCTGCAGTCTTATCGTGGGAAGCCTATCCCAGTGGTCTTCTCTAAATTGTCTGATTCTCATTCACGGTCTCCTCAGATGCTCTTAATATAACGTCATAAAACTGTATTACCATTATATTGTTATCTCCAATTTCCGTCAACAGCCATCAAGTTTTTCGAATTTTATATTCTGTTTTTTTGATCTTTCACAGCTTTACCATTTCTATATCTTAACGGTGGCTCTCCCACCGCCGCAGAAAATTTCCTGATAAAATAACTTACATTTGGGTAACCTGATTTCATGGCAATCTCGGTAACCGACAGATCTGTGGACTCGAGAAGATGCCTTGCATACTTAAGTCTAACATAGTTCACATACTGTGTGAGCGTCATGTGAAATCTCTCACTGAAGAATCTTGACATGTACTTTTCCGACAGATGAAAATGTTCAGAAAGCTCAGCAAGACTTATGTGCTCATGATAATTATCCTGTATATATATAAGTATCTCCTTTTCCAGTCCACCTGACGCTCTCCCTGTCTTCGCTTCAAGCTGATCGTATTCCACTAAAAGATCTACAACCTGCAACAGTCTGATTCTCACCTGTATCTGTCTGTGTGTTCCAAATTTCCCATTTTCCTCTGACAACTCATCAAGAATAGGTATAAGTTTTTCAAGCAGATTCCGATTCGTCACTTCAGGTCTGAATTCCCGTGTGTGATTCCTAAGAGGGAAAAATATCTCATCCTCCAATTCATCCTTGGTCTGAAATGATATGAATTCCATCGGAAACAGAAATGTAAAATAATCCACCGGTGTTTCCGGGGCGGCCATCATATGCAGCACTCCCGGACTTACTATATATACAGCTCCGTCATCCCCTATAAATTTCTGTCCATCAATCTCAACCATAAGTGGACCTTTCCTTACATATATTATCTCCACCTCATCATGCCAATGAACCGGGATCTGGAATGCATGTGGCCAGTATCTCATATGATACTCACAAAATGGATATTCTCTTGTCCCGTGTGGATGATTTTCCTTTAATTCTGCGTACATTGTTATCCCCTGATATTGATTTATTATATATTGTGTTGCCTTTTATATCATGCAACTTCGTCATATTAACTCATATGTAGAATATGTGCAACTTTTAATTGAAATAGTACAAGATTCATGCGGTATCAATGCGATATTATACAATTTAGTTATAACTCATGATTTTATACCCATCACCAAAGGAGTACTGATTATATGAAGAAATTATCCGCACTTTTTATACCTATATGTTTTGAAACACTATTCTATATGCTGTCTGGCATGGTTGACACACTTATGCTCTCATCAGTGGGCGACTATGCCGTGGGTGCTGTCGGAACCGCCAACAGTTATATCGGAATGTTCATCATCATGTTCTCCATCATATCATCCGGCATGATGACGGTCATGACTCAGAATATCGGCGCAGGCAGACCTGGGATTGCTTATCAGGCACGCCAGCTTGGTCTTATATTCAACTCAGTCATAGGTATGGGAATGTCTATATTCCTGTTCATTTTCTCCGGAAATATTCTTGATCTGATTGGAATAGCCGGGAACCTCAGGGAACCTGCCATGAGCTATCTTGAAATCGTTGGCGGAGGGTGCTTCCTGAACGCGCTGATTCCAATATTTGCAAGCTACCTCAGGGCATTTGGACATACAAAGCAGCCTCTCATCGCTACCATAATCGGCAACCTTGTAAACTTCGCCTTAAATGCAGTATTTCTCTTTGCGCTGCATAAAGGGGTGCAGGGTGTCGCTACAGCGACAGTCATATCCAAGGTTATCAACCTTGCAATTGTTATCTTTTTCTCCTGCACCCTTGTAAAAGCAGGAAAAAATCCCGAAAGGCTTTCTAACAGAACTGTCCTTTCACAGATCATCAGAGTCGGACTGCCATCTGCATTCGAATCCGTTCTGTACAATGTCGCCATGATGCTGGTGGTCAAGTTCCTGAACCAGATGGATACTGACGGAATAAATGTCACGGCACGATCCTACGCAGTCCAGATAAGCAACTTCT
>NC_021018.1:1433294-1439760 GCF_000210595.1 Coprococcus sp. ART55/1
CCCAGGCAAATGCCATCATGACAGGATGGCATATCGGTTCCGGCGATATAGATGCATGTAAAAGAGATACAAAAAAGGCCGCCATCATCGGTGTGATCGTGGCGACCTGTCTTGAAACTTTATTTGCAGTCACAGCCCCATGGGCCATGAAACTGTTCACCGACAACCCGGACATGGTACATATTGTCACAAGGCTCCTTGCTATTGACATCATCCTCGAGGTTGGCAGAGTTACAAACCTTGTCTACGGCCAGGCCTTAAAGACCAGCGGAGATGCGGTATTCCCGGCCGTCATAGCAGCTGTCTTTATGTACGTGTGTGCTGTCGGCGGTACATGGATGTTCGGCCTGCACCTTGGGCTCCTTGCAACCGGCGCCTACATAGGCCTTACCTGTGACGAATGTGTACGCGCAGTTGGTATGGTCCTGCGCTGGCGAAGCGGAAAGTGGACGGAGAAGAAACTGGTGTGATAATACCCTAGTACCAGACATATTCCAGAATGTATCAGACCAGACATACGCCAGGCATTTATCACAGTATTCCCCCTATCATATACACCACAAATGCCGCAAGCCACGCCACAACGCACTGCCAGATCACTACCATGACAGCCCAGCGATGTCCCATCTCTCTCTTGATGGAGGCGATGGCTGCTATACAAGGCGAGTAAAGCAGGCTGAATACGAGCAGCGATGCTGCAGCCCTGGTTGTGATAGCTGCGGTCACTGATCCGTTAAACAATATCTCAAGTGTGGATACCACACTCTCCTTCGCCATGATACCGCTTATGAGCGACGTACATATTCTCCAGTCGCCAAGTCCAAGCGGCTTAAATATCGGCACCAAAAGTCCGGCTATCGCAGCAAGTATGCTGTCCTGCGAGTCTTTCACCATATTGAGGTGCATATCAAAGCTCTGAAGGAACCAGATACATATAGTTGCAAGAAATATAACTGTGAACGCCTTCTGAAGAAAGTCCTTTGCCTTCTCCCACAGGAGCTGGCCTACGTTCTTCGCACCCGGAAGTCTGTAATTTGGAAGCTCCATGACAAAAGGAACCGCATTGCCCTTAAACAATGTGCTCCGATAAACCATAGCCACAATTATTCCTATCGCAATTCCAAGGAAATAAAGCCCTGCCATAATAAGACCGCCCTTTCCAGGAAAGAATGCGCTTACAAAGAACGCATATATAGGAAGCTTAGCCGAACAGCTCATGTATGGAGTGAGCAGAATAGTCATCTTTCGGTCTCTCTCACTCGGGAGTGTCCTGGTTGCCATGACGGCCGGAACCGTACAGCCAAAGCCTATCAGCATCGGAACTATGCTCTTGCCGGAAAGTCCGATCTTCCTTAGCAGCTTATCCATGACAAATGCAACTCTGGCGATATATCCGCTGTCTTCCATGAGCGACAGGAAAAAGAACAGAGTCACTATGATCGGAAGAAAACTGAGCACACTTCCGACACCCGCAAATATTCCATCCATAACAAGGCTCTTGACGACCACATTTACATTTGCTGCGGTGAGAAGCTTTCCCACCTGAACCGTGAGCGCATCTATCCCCATCTCTAAAAGTTTCTGAAGTCCAGCTCCGATCACGTTAAATGTCAGATAGAACACCGCCAGCATGATACCGATAAAGCACGGAATTGCTGTATACTTTCCGGTGAGGATACGATCTATCTTCTCGCTTCTGATCCTCTCCTTGCTCTCCTTGGGCTTAACTACGCAATTTTCACATACCTTTTCTATGAAATTAAATCTCATATCAGCTATGGCTGCACTCCTGTCAAGTCCTCTCTCTTTTTCCATCTGGATTATCAGATGTTCTATCGTCTCTTTCTCGTTCTCATCAAGTCCAAGCCTTTCAAGTATGAGATGATCTCCCTCTATGATCTTGGTCGCAGCGAATCTAAGCGGCAGATCTGCTGCCTTTACATGGTCCTCTATGAGATGCGCCACAGCATGTATACATCTATGTACTGCTCCGCCAAACTCATTCTCATCACAGAAGTCCTGTCTTCCAGGCTTTTCCTGATACTTGGCTATATGTATAGCATGTCTTACAAGCTCATCCACGCCCTCGTTCTTTGCCGCAGATATGGGTACAACCGGGGTTCCAAGCATTGCCTCCATCCCATTTACATCTATGGAACCCGAATTGCCTGTGACCTCATCCATCATGTTGAGTGCGACGACAACCGGTATCTCCATCTCAAGAAGCTGCATTGTGAGATACATATTTCGCTCTATATTAGTAGCGTCTACTATATTGATGATAGCCTTTGGGTGATCATCAAGCACAAAGTTTCTGGACACGATCTCCTCGCTGCTATAAGGAGACATCGAATATATTCCAGGCAGATCCGTCACGGAAGTATTCTCCCTGCCCCTTATCGGACCATCTTTTCTGTCGACAGTTACTCCAGGGAAATTGCCTATATGCTGATTTGATCCTGTAAGCTGATTGAACAGAGTCGTCTTTCCACAGTTCTGGTTGCCAACCAGGGCAAATGTAAGTCTTGTTCCTTCTGGAAGCGGATCACCATCCCCTTTGACGTGATATTTTCCTTCCTCGCCAAGTCCTGGATGTTCCTTCTCCTCTATGATCTCAACTCTGGTGTGAGCTCTGGATCTTGTCTCTATCTGCTCTGCATCTATCTGCTCTGCATCAGCCAGTCTGAGTGTAAGTTCATATCCATGGATCTGAAACTCCATAGGATCGCCCATCGGAGCAAGCTTCACAAGGGTGAGCTCCGCACCGGGTATAACACCCATGTCAAGAAAATGCTGTCTTAGCTCTCCTTCACCGCCAACGGCCTTTATTCTGGCGCTCTGTCCTACCTTCAAATCTCTCAGTGTCATAATTGATTATCCTTCTTTCATCATTCGTCCAGATTCATCCACGCAGTCTTTCAGTACCACAAAATCGTCTGTCGAATGCCGTCTCTTTATGTTTATTGATATTTTTCTCAATTATAGCACGATAAGTTCTATGCACAATATATAGATCCTGATTATCGTCTATATTTTCACGGCTTTTTCATGTGCATCTCTGTCTATAGAAGTCAGTTCCTTAAGTTCCCTCACCGTAAACACACCGCAGACAATCGCAGTTATTCCGTCCGCTATCGGTCCCGCATACATGACACCATCGATCCCCATGAATATAGGGAATATGATGATGAGAGGAAGCAGAAATAGTATCTGTCTTGTGAGTGACATGAACACACCAAGTCTCGCCTTTCCTATAGAGTTGAAGAAGTTTGATGTCACCGGCTGGATTCCATTTACGATGGTAAGAAACATATATATCCTGAAGTATCTCTCTGAAAACTGGAAGTACAGCTCGCTTCCCTCTCCAAATGCGCTTATGATCTGTCTAGGGAATATCTGGAATGCTGCAAATGCCACCACCGACAGAGCTGATGCTGCTGCCAGCGCCAGAAGATAAGTCTTTCTCACCCTCCTGTACTTTCCTGCGCCATAGTTGAAGCCTATGATCGGCTGGGTTCCCTGTGATATTCCTATAACGATCGCCATGAATATCATGTTTACCTTGCTTATTATTCCTGAACACGCAAGTGGTATGTCGCCTCCATACACCGACTGTGCTCCGTATCTTGACAAAGTATTGTTCATGACAACCTGGACTATCGCCATGGCTATCTGATTGAAACACGCCGACGCACCGAATCTGAATATATTGCCGCAGGGCTCTCCTCGCATAACAAAACTTTCCCTGGTAAGATGTATTGTCTTGAAATGGAACATATATCTGAGGCTTATGGCAAATGATATGATCTGTCCTGTGATAGTTGCCAGCGCCGCACCGCGCATACCCATATCGAGCCCGAATATAAGTATCGGATCAAGTATAGTGTTGATGATGGCACCTGTCAGCATGGATATCATTGAATACCTCGGACTTCCATCAGCCATGATCAGCTTGCTCATTCCGGTATTCGCTATCAGGAATGGGAAACCTATCGCTGTTATCCTTGTGTACTCCTGTGCAAATGGCAGAACCTTGTCAGTTGCGCCGAATGCCTTTAGCATAGGTGTCAAGAATATTGTCGTCACAAGGAAAAGTGCCACGCCAAATATCGCCATGAGACAGATTCCATTTCCTGCTGCCTCAGCCGACTTCTTCTCATCTCCGGCACCAAGCTTCAAAGAAAAGCTGGTCGCACTTCCTATGCCAAGAAGAAGCGATATCGCAGTACATGCCGTTGAAAGAGGAAATGCTATATTTGTCGCAGCATTTCCAAGCATTCCCACTCCGTGTCCTATAAATATCTGGTCAACTATATTATAAAGTGCTGTCACCAGCATGGATATGATACACGGTATGGCAAAGGTTGTGAGCAGATGTGCCTCATTCTCATATCCAAGGGGATTGTTCTGATTTTCATTTGTCTTTGTGTTATCAGATGTCATGATTCTGTATTGCCTTTCTGTCTGTATTGCGACTCAGTTTTTCATTCCATATTTCTTCAGGTCTACCCGGTCATTTTCAACCTCTATGCCGTCTGCCCTCAGGCGGTCCGCCTGGACATTTGCTCCACCGAACGCAAATGCTCCCGCAAGCTCACCCTTGGAATTCACCACTCGGTAACACGGTATATTCTCAGGATCAGGATTCTTATGAAGTGCATTGCCCACGGCTCTCGCCATCTTCCTGTCACCTGCCATCTCCGCAACCTGGCCGTATGTTGCAACACATCCCTTCGGAATCTTCTTCACCGCATCGTAGATCCTCTTTGTCGGACTGTAGGTTACTATGTCATAGCTATCCGCTATCATCTGCTTCACAGCATCCTCTGGCACACTTCCATCCAGTATGATAGTGTTCCAGTGTTCTTTGTTCTGATGCCAACCCGGTATGACAGACTCAAATGCCTGCCTCCAGAAATCCCGGCTTTCCGGATCAGCCTTCACATTCAGATTGATATATCCATTCCTCTCATAAGTCCAAAGGAATGCCTTCTTGCTTCCCTTGACTCTCACAAGCTGCCAATTCTGGTCGTGAAATGGCGCCTCCTGATACGTGTCAGGAAACGACAGACCGTATGCCAAAGCTTCCTCTCTTGTTGTCATTTGTATTTTTCCTTTCCTGTGTTGCGATTATGTCATAGCTGACAGTTTGCCTCTCAGCTATATAACGCACCGTTTTTATCTTTTTTCATTTTTCAGCTAAAAAGCGATAAACTACCTGTATCCCTTGAGGTATTTCTTCTGCTCATCAGTTATGCGGTAACTCTCCACAGCCTTCTGTATTGTCTTTCTGTGAACCCAGTCGGACATGCGGTGTTCTTCTATGTACGGAATTACCGCATCCCACTGCTTTGCCAGAGCTGTAGCCATGTACCACGCTATCATCATGTTGACATAATACTCATCAGACTCAACTCCCGCCACAAGCTTCACATACTCAGGCTCAAAATCCTCGTCAAGATAAAGTCTCATGAGCATTCCTATTCCGTACCTTATAGTATAGGTCTCGCTTGAGGCAATCCAGCGCTTGATGACCGGTAGCAGTTCTTCCTTGTGCTTTTCAAAACACTTCGGTGCCGGAAAATCACAGGTTGCCCAGTTGTCTATATACGAAAGAAATCTCTCTACCTCTGATAGACATTTATCATAGTCCTTTATCCTGGTTATGAGCATCATGTGAAGATTGTTTTCCTCGTAATAATGGTGTGGAAGTTCTTTTATAAACTTTTCTGACAGTTCTGTTCCAGCTATACTCTTTGCATATTTTCTGAGCACGGGAACTCTTATGCCTATGACAGTCTCCTTGTCGGTGTCAGGCATAAGCCTGCTGTGAAAATCTCTGTATGCCATATCCTGTAGTTCAAACAGATGCTTTTGAATCTCCTCCATATTTTCACCTTACGCTTTCTAATTTTCTCGTTGTTAGTTTTCCATTTTCTACATTTTTCTATTCTAACTCATAATTGTATACAACTATTATATCTAATACTATCTGAATTTCTTCACATGCTCCGATATAAACCGAAACAGTTCGATATTGACCTTCTCATTCTTCTCCTCCGCCTCAAGATATTCAGGCACTGAAATATCTGTCTGAACCTCTCCGCATACATCAACGCCCAATATTCTTGAATGTCTTATACCACCGGCATATCTTTCATCATTACGACAAGCGTCAGTATTTTTTTCTTCACCCTGACCGCCAAGAAAGACACTGAGCAGACGTTCAAGTCCATCGATTGACATATCCCCCTGACTCCAGTTCGTCTCCGTGTATTCTGTTCCGAGGACGTCTTTGTCTATAGATATGTACAAAGGCAGATCTGTTCTGATATGTTTCAGCTTATCCTCAGGCAGTCCACCATGCAGGTCTTTGGCAGAAAATATCAACAGTCTTTCGCTTGAGATATCCCGGGAAATATCATACGAATCATCGTACTCAGCTTCTTGTACATTATACCCACAT
>NC_021018.1:1440943-1467544 GCF_000210595.1 Coprococcus sp. ART55/1
CTCTCCGATATTTCTGATGACCGCAGCCGCGATCATCGCACCTATATATATAGGAAATGTAAGTCCTGTCTTTGTGAGGAGTTCCGATATGATGGTTCCTATTCCTACTGCTATGATGAGCTGAAACACTGCTGCCGCATACATATTGGTATGACGCTCATGTTTCTTCTCATCCTCAACCAGTATACTGTCGTCCTCGGCAACTGCAGTATCCAGAAGTTTCTTCCTGTCTATGAGTCTCTTGCCAATAGGGCCACCTATAAGACTTCCTGCGATAAGTCCAAATGTTGCCGCAGCCGTGCATATAGTTGTTGCCCCCTTGACATCAAAATCCTCCAGCACCGGGCCAAACGCTCCTGCAGTTCCATGACCACCTACCATAGGTATAGATCCCGTGCAGAGTCCAACAAGCGGATCAAGATGTAGCAGCTTACTCACCCCGAGCGCCAGAAAATTCTGGGACACTATAAGCACCACAACCAGTCCAAGGAATATGAACAACGACTTTCCTCCGCTCTTTAAAACCTTGAGATTCGCCTGGAATCCAACGGATGTGAAGAAGAATACCATGCACACCTCTCTCAGCGTATCGTCAAATGTAAATTCTGCTATGCCAAGACTGTAACACACACAGGTCAGGACTGCGAAAAGCAGACCTCCTATGACCGGCGCCGGTATGCAGAATTTCTCCAGGAAATTAATTCTTTTCTTCAAAAACTGTCCCAATATAAGTACCAGAACTGACACCGCCAGTGTCTGATACATATCTATCTGTATCTCCATGTAAGACCTCTCTTATCTATATTATATACACATGCAGACATCCGTGATCAGATACCTTCTTAATCCAATATCATCTGCATATATTCTTTTCCGCATTCAGTATATTTATTATCAGCAGCTGACAACTACTGTTCAGCCGGGATCTCTATTCCTTTTTTCTGATAATAAACTTTCGCACCATCATGAAATGGAATGGTCACGTTCTTCACAGCCTCACTCTCATCTATCTGGAAGGTGAGTGCTATTGAATACTGGATATCCTGCGCATGTTCAAAGAGAAGTCCTGTGAGCTCCTCCACTATCTTCTCATCCATATCATCCCTGGCGAGGAGCACTGCTCTGACACCGAGTGTCACAACATCCTGAGTCTGTCCCTCGTAGGTTCCCGCTGGTATGGTGTAATCCGTATAGAAGCCGTACACGGATTTTAGTCTGTCCCTGCATTTGTCATCTATTCCGATGAGCTTTACGTCACATTCCTTAGACAGCTCCTCGATCACCGAGGTCTGTATACCTGCTGTACAAAAGAATGCATCTATCTGTCCTGATTTGAGTTCATTTGCCGCATCCACATAATCGAGATTAACCGTGTCCACAAGGGATTCCACAAGTCCGGTCATCTTAAGTATCTGCTCTGCATTTCTCTGGGTACCGGACTCCTCCTCACCCACAGAAATCTTCTTGCCCTGAAGATCATCCAAGCTGTCTATTCCCGAGTCAGCTCTCACCACGATCTGACACGCCTCAGTGTACAGGCTGGCAACTGCCGAGTACCCTCTGTACCTCTTCTTGTCCGTGGCGCCTGTTCCGTTGTAGGCCGCATCCACCAGATCCGCCTGGGCTATCGCCATGTCCACATATCCGTCGGACAGAAGCCTGATATTCGCCGTGGAGCCTGCAGTAGCCTTTACCTCAAAATCAAGATCCTCATCCTCCGAGGATGCTATCTGCGCAAATGCGTTGGAGAACGCATAGTATCCGCCGCCAACTCCCGCGGCTCCCAGCTTCACGGAATCACTGCCGATGCCACACCCGGCAAGGGAAAGTGTCATCAGAATGGCTGTTCCCACTGCAACCATCCTCTTTATCTTTTTCAGTTTCATTTCATTTTCCTCCTTACGTGACTTGGCGAAAGATCTTTCTCTTCGCTATTACCACCACCATACAACAATCCCGTATAACACGAAATAAAGGGCTTATCGCCCTTTATTATCGCCGTCCATATACCATGTACATCATTATTGTTATTTTACAACTATATTTAACAAAATGATATGGATAATTGTATTTTATATCTATAAAATCATCCTGAATCCGTCTATGAGAGCTATATTATTTACTTTTTTATAATTTTTACGCCCTTATCTGCATCAATAATGCCGCCCTTCGCTGTAAGCTTTTTATTCTTTCTGACATCCAGCTTAGTCAGTTTGTTAGGCTTGCAGAACAGTTTTTGAAGACTTCTGCTCTTGCTTACATTCAAGGTCTTTAAGCTATTATTACCACAATACAATGTTCTGAGTTTCGGTGTGTTTCCGGTCGACAGAGCTGTAAGCTTATTATAATCACAGTTGAGTTTTTCCAGTTTCTTGTTTCCCGAAAGATCTAGTGATGTGAGATTATTGTGTCCACAATCAAGATACTTAAGATTCGGGAAATACTTAATTCCCTTAAAACTGCTGATCTTCCAATATTTCGCACTTATTAATGTTGCATTATTCCGCTCTTTCTTTGATAAATAGCCATCGCTGTTGGTGTCAAAATAATACTTCACATATAACCTGCATTTCTATTGTATATAAGTAAACTTAAAAGTCAACTCCGTATTGCTGCTTATTATTTTTATCATATTTTATTTTCTTGCAAATGCCGGAGCACTCCGGAATATAAACAAAATAAACGGCGGAGTCATTGTCTCCGCCGTTTATTTAAAACACATATATCAAAGTGACTTTACCACTCGTGCACCTCTACTTCTAACCCCCACGTGCTGAACAGTGAATCCGCAGCCTCCTCCACAGTCTGACCATCAGGAAGTGCCATGTAACTTCCACTCACGCTCACTATTCCGTCACCACAGTTACTATAGGCTATCCACAGTGCACATTCCTCCCCAGCTGGGATCACCCACACCTGATCCAGCACCGGTTCACTTACTACATACGCCTGATCATACCTAAGTATTGATGAGGCCGCCAATGCACTCGCTCCCCCAGCGCTGGCGGTCACATAATTTCCAAATGCCAAGCACGCATTTTTTTCAACACGGTCTCTGGCCGTATCGGACAGGGACGTTTCACCATCAGTCTGCCCCATAATGAATTTTGCTGCTTTATCCGAGATTATCACAACTGCAATCTTGCCACTTGTGTCGGCTATATTATCCCCCCAGTCACTTGCGACTTCAGCAACCTCGTCACTTCCGCCCATTATCTTTATATAAGCTTCATCATTTGCAAGTTCGTTCACCGAAGCCGCCACATCTAGGGCAGTCTCCTTGAACCACTCCTCATCCGGTGTATTGACCTTGAACTTTCCTTGACTCTCTATACCCGATTTGGTTCTATCTGTTTTATCACTGCTTACCACTGATGAACATCCCGCAAGTCCCACCAGTGCCGCAAGCACACATATCACAATTCCTGTCTTTTTCATATTCCATTTACCCATTTTTTCTCGATATAAGCCCATTTTTAATGTCTTATTATATAAAGAAACATTCTCCCATATTTTTCTCAAGTATCCATATCCTCGATTTGTCTATAATACAATAACTCCATACATTTACACAACCGTTTAAAACTTAAATAATCTTTTTTCTGCCCGTAGGGTATTTGTAGTGCGTCCTGCAATAAACAGCGATCTTAACTCCGTGTGTAACTTGAAAACGACAATGACCACCCGTCCGGATATTCAATGGATATTACATCTTAGCTCTACTTGTCACTTAAACACTTCCTGTCCGTGCTCTTTAAAGTATACCATCATCTCATGTGTGAGACTCAGGTGCTCCGGATAGTCTGGAATATCATCACGGTTCACCCACTCTCCGGTTGCAAGCTCTTGTCTGTCTATGGTCAGATGTCCATCACCGCCCTCCGGTATGTCTGCCTGACAGAAATAACCCATGAGAAGATTGCTGTCATAGCCCCATGGCTGTGACTTGTAATAAGTGATATTCTTAACGCTGATGCCGACCTCTTCCATGACTTCTCGTCTGACTGTCTGCTCAGCGCTCTCTCCTATCTCGGTAAATCCCGCAATCAGGGCATATCTCTTGTATTCTCTTCCAGCATATGTGGTAAGTATTATCCTGTCGCCGTCGATCACACCCACTATAACAGCCGGGGCTATGACAGGAAATATCAGCCTGCCACAGGACGGACATCTGAGCATCCTCTCTTTTTCATCATATACAGTTCTCTCTCCACAGGCGCCGCAGAACCTGTTGGTTCTGTACCACAGTGACAGATGCCAGCCGGTAGCCGCCGCAAGCACCGCAGCCTTCGGTTGGCACGCCCTTGTCTTATACATGCTTCGGTAATCATATCCCGGAGCTGTCAGTCGGTTATCTCCATTCCACAGAAAATATGCAGTATCATCTATTGAAAAGAGATAAACCAGATCCCCTATTTTCCTATCGCATCCGGTTATTTTCTGCAGTTCTCCATACGTCATAAACCCAAGCAGGTTCTCATTATCCATAACTTTCGCAAATATCATTTTCTCAGAAAAAGAGAGAACCATATCGTGATCCTCTGGTTCTCTCCTGTTACTATATTGATTATTAAACCTCTGTGGTTCTATATCCTGTATCATACCTATATTTCCTCCACTATTCCAGATGTCCAAAGATCTCAAAGAGAATGATATCCCTCATTTTCCCTATTATTTTCCTTCAAAGACTTCAACCTGTCAATCCTTAATGTTGGTTACAGCCATGCCATGTAAACATAAAAAATCAGACAATCGGTATTTCACCAATTGCCTGATTTTTTGGTAGTTATTATATTTAAAATCTTTATCGGGGATTCCCCCCACTCATCATTTAAGCCTCTGCCTTCTCAGCATTCTCCTTCTTCATAAGAACGAGCTTCTTGATACATGTGATGGCCACGATGATACCAAGCACGATAAGGAATACTGCTACTATAAGCTGAAGTCCCTCTACAAGGAATGTTGCTGTTCCAGCCTGGAACTTCTGTACATTGCCTATTACATTGAGCACGATAGCTGTAAATGTAACAGCAAGCATTATCAGCATAGGTGGGTAGAGCATTGCGTGCTTTCTGTTTGTTGCCTTGAGGAATACTGCTACGCCTATAAGTACAAGGGCTGCAAGCATCTGGTTTGCTGATCCGAAGAGTGGCCATACATTTGAATATCCACCCTTGCAGAGAAGATAACCAAAGAACAGTGTTATAACTGTTGCAAAATACTTGTTTGTAAGTATCTTCTGCCATACAGGCATCTTGGATGTATCTGTTGTGTCTCCCATGAAGAGCTCCTGGAATGACATACGTCCGATACGTGCAACTGAGTCAAGTGATGTAAGAGCAAGTGCTGATACACACATTGTCATGAATACATTTGCAACTGAGTTTGGAAGTCCGAACTTCTCGAGGAATCCTGCGATACCCTGTGAGAAGATCTGGAAAGGTGTAAGACCCTCTGGAGCCTTGCCGCCAACTGCGACAGCACCAACTACTATAAGTGAGATAACTCCGAGGAGCGTCTCAAGGATCATTGCGCCATAACCTACGAAAAGCATATCTTTTTCATTTCTTACTGTCTTAGATGATGTTCCTGATGAAACAAGGCTGTGGAAACCGGAAACCGCACCACAGGCGATCGTTACAAACAATGTTGGGAACAGATAACTCTTAGCTCCTGTTGATGATACAACTGTGAAACCATTGAATGCATTCAGGTTCATATCAGGATGTCCTACCAGAACTCCGACAAATGCACCAACTAACATACCGATGAGCATGAATGTTGTCATGTAATCTCTTGGCTGCATGAGTAACCACATTGGAAGAACTGATGCGAGGAAGAGGTAAGCCATGATTACGTAATTCCACTGGTCACCATTTAAGTACCAAGGACATTTCATACCTACTGCAAACATTGCAACGATGAGGACGATGGCTACTATAGCTTTGAGCCACTCCTTCATATTCTTGCATGTCTTCATAACCACACCGAATACCATGGCTACTACTATGAACAACATTGAAACTGTTGCCGCTGCAGCACCATTGAAGTTCTTTGTCACAGCTCCGTCAGTGCCTGCTGTGAAACCGTTAAATGTCGATGAAACCATCGATGTAAATGCTGCTATAACAAGAAGTGTGAACAGCCAGCAGAACAGTGAGAAGAATCTTCTTCCTGCCTTGCCTATGTACTTCTCGATGACAAGTCCTATTGACTTACCACCATTTTTAACTGATGCATAAAGTGAACCAAAATCCTGAACTGCACCAAAGAATACGCCTCCGACAAGCAGCCAGAGTAAAACTGGAACCCATCCGAACATAGCTGCGATGATAGGTCCCTGGACAGGACCGGCACCTGCTATCGATGAAAACTGATGTGCAAATACTGTAAGCTTTGATGATGGTACATAATCCTTGCCATCCTCATTTGCAACTGCTGGGGTCTTTGCATTTGGATCTACACCCCATTTCTTTGCAAGCCATCTTCCATAGCCAAGATAGCCAGCACCTAAAACTACTACTGCGATAAGAACAATTACCAAACTATTCATATCTTTCTCCTTTCTCACGCCTTATGACGATATCTCATTTTTTGCAAAGAGTAAATAAAAAAAGGCTTTCGTCTTTATGCAATCTCATAAAGACGAAAGCCTGTATACTTCCGCGTTACCACTTTATTTGCCATCATAAAAGGATGACCTCTCTGACCTTATCTCGCCTGACCACTACTCACTGTCTATTGAAATAAGTTTCTATGTAACGGTAGAAAACCGGTGACACCTAATGTCTCTGGCATCTCATGACCAGGGAATTCAGTGCACTGCTCGCAGAGGATAATCATCAAGGACATACACCGTCTCACACCAACCGGCGGCTCTCTGAAGTATGCGATCTTTGACGACCGTATTCTGTTCTTTGCATTTGCTCTTTGTTCGGTACCTAAACTAGCACTGAAGTATTTTAATGTCAACCCATTTTTGCAAGTAAATAAAAACTCGCATTTTTTTCAAGTGTTTCAGCGTTATATGTACGCCTGCGGCATATTCTTTCTTGTGAAAACAAAGTATTTTTATCATCGGCTCTCAAGACGTTCATGCCATCTCTTTCTTTCCTCGTCCGACCGGGATCTGTGCCAGAAGTATTGCGGCAAATATCAGCCCGCATCCTGCAAGCTGTCTTACCCCCATACGTTCTCCAAGGATGATCCAACCGGCAATGACAGAGAATACCGACTCAAGGCTCATGATCATTGAAGCGACAGTGGGATTTAGTCCGTTCTGTCCAACTATCTGAAGTGTATATGCCACGCCACACGACAACACTCCTGCATAGAGTATCGGAATCCACGCACTCAATGTACCGAGAGGCTGCACCCATGCCGCAATTCCAGCCACACTATGATGCATCTCCGAGAAAAACGCCGGGAATATGCTGAGAATCCCGCATACCCAAAACTGTATACATGACATTCTGACTCCATCCACAAGCGGTGAGAAATGGTCTATCACTAGTATATGTACTGCAAAAAGCAATGCACATACAAGCACCATAAGATCACTGCTCTGAAATGACAGTGAGCTGCTCATACAAAGCAGATAAAGCCCCACCACAGCTATAACTATTCCAAGCCATATATTCCAGCCACATTTCTTCTTCAAAAACAGACTCAGAATTGGAACCAGCAATATGTAACACGCTGTGAGGAATCCCGCTTTTCCCGCCGGTGTTCCCATATAAAGTCCAAGCTGCTGTGCAGAGCTTGCCAGGAACAGAACAGTTCCACAGCATATACCTCCAATCACAAGTCTCTTTCTATCTGATCTATTACTCGGTTTCCTATCAGATGGTTTTACCCTGTCAATTATAAATATGACCGGTATAAGAACAGCACCGCCAATCAGTGACCTTATTCCGTTGAAAGAGAATGGTCCAACCGCATCTCCTCCCTGTCTCTGCGCAACAAAGGCTACGCCCCATATAAAAGCTGTCAAAACTAGCAGCAGTGAATTCCTTACCTGTCTACTCTTCATCTGTGAAACCTCTCGTTCTTTTTAATCCGTGCCACAGCATACAACATACAGGCACTCTATTATGTGTTGAGAATTGAACTGAGAAAAGCCTTTGTCCTGTCATTCTGCGGATCCCCGAACAGCTGCTCCGGAGTTCCATCCTCAACTATGATCCCATCGGCCATAAATATAACACGGTCAGCCACTTCCCTGGCAAACCCCATCTCAAGCAGCAGTTTTTGCTGTGTTTCTTTATCAATCCTCCCAACAGTTTTATCATTTTCCCGGTGAAGAAACAAGTCCCCATGTATATATATTTTACCGTTTTACTACATACACAAAAAGCGGCAATGGAGTTCATATGGCTCCATTGCCGCTTTTTAATATCCCGATTCCAGCCTTTGCTCAAATTCATCCTTTGGCAGGGGCTTGTCAAACACATATCCCTGTACTATATCACAGCCAAGCTTTTCCAGATAGTCAAGCTGCTGAGTTGTCTCAACGCCCTCCGCAACTGACTTTTTCCCGAGCCGGCCTATGAGATCTATTATGCTTGCAAACATCACTATATCCTGATGCTTATTATTGTTTACATCGTCAAAAGGTATCAGCGATTTGTCTATCTTGATGGTATCAAGGTCAACCTTTTTGATCATGTTGAGCGAAGAAAATCCTGTACCAAAATCATCTATAGATGTACTTATGCCTCGTTCCTTGAGTCTTCCTATCACGCTGGACATGATCTCATAATTCTGATAATCCTCACTTTCTGTGAGCTCTATCTCAATATAGCTTCTGTCTATCCCAAATCTGTCTATGGTACCGGTTATTCGTTCTACCAGATCGCCTTCTTCCAGATGTCTTCTGGAAAAATTGACTGATACAGGCACAATCTTCAGACCTTTATCCAGTCTGCTCTTCAAAAAACCGCATACCTGCTCAAGCATATAATAGTCAAGTCTGCACACGCTGCCCTCTCTCTCAAACTGCGGTATAAATCTCGCAGGTGTAACCACCTGTCCATCTCTCACCCAGCGGACAAGTGCCTCCGCACCATATATACTTTTATCCGCAATCCTCACCTTTGGCTGATAATATACTACAAATTCGCCCGCAGCAAGTGCCTGGGGAAAAGCAGCCAGAATCTCCTGATCATCCATAAGTTGCTTCTGAATCTCTTTTGTATATACCACTATAGAGCCCGCTCCGGTTTTTCTTGCTGCCTGATACGCAATGCTGGTTCTGGCCATAACTTCCCTCGGCTTATCAACGCCTTCCAGGCAGGCTATACCCGCTGTAACTCCCAGCTGTAATTCTCTTTTGACAGATCTGAACTCATGACTCATATGAACATCTTTAATCTTGCTTATAAAATCAGACGCATTCTCATTACGACAGATTACAACAAAATTATCTCCTCCAAGCCTTGCTATCTCCTCATCGCTGTCAAGATATGACTTCACCATATGCGCATAATTTCTAAGTATCACATCTCCCTGTGAATAATCAAAAACCTTATTCACATACTTGAAATTGTGGATATTAAAAAATATGCCTGTATAATCACCAATCCGTCCGTTTTTTATCAGATTCACCGCATAATACATCAGGGAATTCTGATTGGCAACACCCGTGTTGATATCTGTATTCATGATCTTTTCAAGCATGCACTGAGCCAATGTCCGGTTGTACTGAATAAATATCTCCCTAAATATAAACCTGTGTGTCTGTATCTCCTCTTCTGAATAACCCGGACCATATGGATAATCCTTGATAAACACAGTACCACCGGTTCTGATCTTCATCTCTATATCAACGGGGGTACCCAATTCAGCCCCTTCTTCCTCGTATAATACCGCGCTGCTTCTTTCTCCAAGCGGCATAAACCTGTTTTTCGGAATATCAACAGTAATCTCCGCCTTTCCCAGCCTGAGCCTGTCAGCAATAGCAGCAAGACCATTCCTTATACACTGGATTCTCTGTTGCTGTGTATCCGCGTCCCCGCTTATGCACTCGAAGAATTCTTTCATCTGACTGTCCATTTGTAAGCTTTTATCAATTGTATTATCCATTCTCTCTCCTCCAGCCTTCGCCACATAGCCCGTATCGTCCGGTCTTAAATATCAAAATCGGCCCAAGCGCATCAAAAATTAATAAATATAAACTCTTCCTATATTATAGCAGTGGAAAAATGAATGCACAATGTATTATCCTACCCCTGACGTCTTTTGCCCCAGAAAAACAAGGCAACTGTGCCAGGTCCTGTATGGCTTCCTATGGTAGTTCCTATATAATTGATCTCCACCTTGCCGTCAAGTTTTGGAAATTTCTCCTCAACAAGCCTTGCCACAGCCTCGGCATCCTCCATACATGCAGACTGCGATATATAGCACTTGCCGGAATAATCAAGCCCATCCTGTGCATTCTCCTCCATGCGCTTTACTATCTCCTGAATAACCTTCTTTTTACCTCTTATCTTTGATCTCGGTATCAGCCTGCCCTCGTTATCCATGTTGAGAAGTGGACATATTCCAAGTATTGTGCCAACCGTTCCAGCAGTCTTGGATATTCTTCCGCCTCTGATATAAAACGTGAGATCTGTTGAGAAGAACCAGTGGTTCAGGTCCAGCTTATGCTGTTCTATCCAGTCATGCAGCTCGTCTATGGACCTGCCTTCATCTCTCATGCCTGCCAGCGTGTCCATGATCAACCCATAGCCCGAGGAAGCCCCCAGGGAATCTACCACATAGAGTTTCCTGTCAGGGAATTCTTCCTCCAGATCCTCCCTGGCAATATTTGCAGAGTTTATAGACCCACTTATTCCCGATGACAATGTCAGGTGAAGTATGTCATACCCCTGTTCAAGATAAGGTTTCCAGAAATCATAATATTCATCTGAATTCACCTGCGAGGTCTTCGTAGCCGCACCCTCTGTCATCTTTCTGTAAAATTCCTCAAATGGCATGGTCTGTCCCAGGTCATCAGGATGCTCCACACCATCAAGCTCGTAGTGAAAGCATATATATTTTACGTCTATTTTGTCAAAATGCTCCTTTGAAAGATCTGCTGTTGAGCAGCAGCTCAAGATAAACTTTGCCATGTTTGTCCACCTCTCCAATATATTTATGATTACTTTTTTACATTCGCGTTTTCTTTTGATCTAGTATTAGCATTTTCTTTCGATTTAACATCCACTTTTTCTTATCATCGTTTCTTGCTTACTATTGTATCATCATCTGTACTTTATTCATAGTCATAAATACGATAAAAAACAGGCAAAAATACCCACAACACGTTGTTTTAAAAACCATGTCATGGGCGTTAATATATATGATCATTTGTCATTTAAAATACAGTGGTTATCGCAAGTCGTTCCTCAATCAGTTTTTTCGCAGTGTTGAACCGGTCAAGATAATCTCCCAATATCGTCTCACAGTGTACCCCATACTTGTCAAACCACGCCTTGAGCAAATCGCTGTAATGCCTTCTCTCCCGCATTATATCCTCATTCCGGGTCCCGTCCTGGACAAAATCCGTTCCATCAGGATCAAGGAACAGCACCAGATCCCATTCATTTGTTGCATTTATCATACCTGCCATATCCGTGAGCCTGCGTTTTTGTTCGTCATCATCCATGAGCAGATCACAATAGAATCCTGTGGTCAGCGCATCGGTATCCACAAACAACAGTCTGTTGCTATGCCTGGCTGCCCTGCGGACCTCGTCCTTCTGTCTGATGAAGTTCTCCACCAGATCATCTTCAACCATGAACTCCTCTCCACCCGCATACTCACAGGTGTCACGCCCTATCTCCCGTACAAAATTTGTGTTATATGCCAGTGCAAGATTCTCAACCAGTGTAGATTTTCCTGTGGATTCACCGCCGACCACCAGAACCTTTCTGACGTAGTGATCCCTGCATACCTTTGGAATATACTCCCAGTGTGCCGTCGCCCACTCACGGATCTCTGTCGAGGATACCGGAACCTCCGCCCTGTCAAAGTACACGACCTCACTCTCCGGACAGTACAGGCTCTCAAATCTGCCGGTTCCAAGATAATCCGAACCACAGAACACTGCATCTATAGGCTTTCCTATCGTGTCCTTGATATCCTGTGCTCCCTTTTCCCAATAATAATCCGTATTATATTCTTCTTTTGAGACCGCCTTATCCTCTATCATGATTATCTTCACATTTGGCAGATGTCTTGTACTGTTAAGTATCCAGCGATATCTCAGTTCCTTTGAGGCAGACTCTCTGCCCTCACACCAGCTTATCATCACATACAGTTCCTCACACATCGCCGCAGCACGTATGATGTCGTGGATATGTCCTATGTGAAGCGGATCAAACGAACCCCCATACATTCCTACCTTATATCTATACATAACTTGTCAGCCTCCCTTACTCTGTTGCCGTGCCGTCTTCGAAAACGTGTACTTCGTCCAGGCGATTTCTTCTGACCTCACGTTCCCATCTGACACACATAATAACGGCATTTCCAAGGTACACTATCCACATGAGCAGCGTTGCTATGTTGTCATTGCCACTCACAAAGTTTTGTGCCCACATATATATTGTAAACACATCTACCGCAATCCATATCCACCACTGCTCCGCGAACATTCTTACAGATACAACCATCGCCACAACCGATGAAACCGTTGTAAACGCATCCACAAATGGCATGGCATCCCCGAGTCTCTTTAACAGCAGCCCATACAGAAATGTGCCAAGTGCCACCGCCAGCACCATGAATATCCTTCCCACCGCCTTCATGTGTTTCTTTCTGACCTCATGCGTCTCATCATTCATATGCCTTGACCACACATAGAATCCAACAAACTGCATAGGCACATAATATAGCGCATTGAGCATCGTCTCTCCGTACAGTGCAGCCTTATACGATATAACCGCGTAAAGCACAGTATTCACAAGACCGAATATGTACGCTGACAACTTTCCTTTTCCCGTGCACACTACACAGACCACGCCTGTGGTGGACGATATGATCCCCATAACCGTATCATCCCAATATATGGACAGCCCCACGATGACTGCACATGCGATAAGCAGCCAGGTGACCTCCAGCTTCTTCCAGCCCTCTATCTCATTTTTTATAAATTTCTTAAATGTCATCTATTCATTCCTCCCTTTTAAACATCAATCCACTACACTATAGTCTCTACTTCCTTGCATCATTCCTTCGTGTGAACAGTTTGGCAGGTCTGTATCTCTCACCGGACTGATATGCATCAGTCTCCTCAACATATTCCACAATCTTTCTTCTGAAGTTAGGTGTGGTAAGTTCCATGTCCCATATCTGTTCATATACATTCTGAAGCTCAGTGAGTGTAAATCTATCCGGCAGCAGGTCAAATGCCAGCTTCATATCTCTCCTGACATCCTCCCGCAGTCCGAGCACCGCTTCCGTTATGATTCTTGCGTGGTCAAATGCCAGTCCTTCACATTCCTCTATATAGTAACTGTCCGAGCTTCGTCCGCATGAGCTCATATCTGTTCTGCGCAGCACTGCAGTAAGTTTTATATCAGAGTCTGCATTCTTGAGGACCAGCCTGTATCTTTTCCCGTTTTGGACTTTATATGAGCTTCAACTTCATTTTTCGCAATTTCTTCGCCTGTGCCTGACACCTCTGTCAGTTCAACCGTAAACCATCTTGCATCCTGTGCATCATCTCCTGCCTTAAGGCTACAGGCTCCGGCGTTCATAAGTGCCATATAAGTTGATGATATGACCCAGCCTCTCGGGTCTCTGCCCGGCTCGCCATACACTCCGACAAGCTTTACATATGCATCTCCTATACCGGTCTCTTCGCAAAGCTCTCTTCTGGCCGAATCTATGACATCCTCACCTTTTCTGCAGAACCCACCGGGCATAGCCCAGCTTCCTTTATATGGGAATCCACCTCTTCTTATCAGTAGTATCTTGAGCTTCTTCTCCTGAAGTCTTCTTACATCCTCGCACTCGTCATCCTTCATAACTGAAAATACAACCACATCCGCGGCAACAGATGGCCTGTCATATTTTGTCAGGTCATATCCGGCAAGGAATTCCTTCTCTTCGTCACTCATCTCATATGTCTTCATACGTATGCTTCATCCTCCTTTATATTTCCGCCGTTATCTGATTATGTCCACCTGACACATCGACATGGTGGCAAGCGCAGCCTCATGACTCTCCGGTGTCACCCCGGCACAGCACTTCGCATCCACCTTGACATTTATATCCGGGTACAGAGCCTTGATGATCAGAGCATTCGACACGACACATATATCCGTACAGAGACCTACCATCTCAACATCCTGAAGGTCGAAGTCCCCCCATCCTGTATATCCAAAGCTGGTCTTGTTGATGTATATAGCTCCCGGGACTTCAAGACCAGCTGCGATCTCCCAGCCCTCAGTTTCCTCTATACAATGCGGAACCGGGAGATGACGACCTTCGTTTGTCTCCATGTAGTCCTCATAATGCGTATCCCTTGTGAAGATGATCTCATCCCCGCGGTCAGCATACTCTCTTATCTTTGCTTTCACATTTTCCACGATGGCTGCTGCCTCCTTTGTGCCTAGTGCCCCATCAATGAAATCATTCTGCATATCAACTACTATAAGTGTCTTTTTCTTGTTTTTGTCCATAATTTTTTCTCCTTTTCACATTCAACTTTCTGCTTTCATGAGGGAATCCACAAAGGCGCGGATTCCTTATAAAGCATATAAGTACATATACATGTGCCCTCACCGCCGCCATTATTATCGTTTTGATAATATCTCCCGGTTATTTGTATGATATTATCATTTTGATAATATGTCAACCCATTATTTGAAACTTACTAAAAAACGGCAGTCCTGACATGCCATGTTCCAAGCCGAACCCGCATGCCAGCACTGCCGCGCTATTATATTTCAATTACATTTAATTATATGCAAATACTCTGTCAGTTCACACTCTGTCTCAATTTTCTTAGAAGTACAAATGCAAAGAACAGCACCGATATAACCGCGAACACCGCACCTACAAAACCGATATATGATATCGCGCCCTTGTCGCACACAATTCCGCCGATCCAGCTTCCACCTCCGATACCGAGGTTGAAAAGTCCTGAATATATGGCAGTCGCCACTGCGGAACCCTTCTCATCAACACTTCTGATGACCTCCGACTGCGTGGTCACATTGAACGCCATGGCTGTTATTCCCCAGAATGCACATAGGAGTACCATGGTCGCCAACGTCTTTGACGCCGGAAGCAGAAGCAGCAGCCACACAAGAAGAGTTGCCATGACTGTACCGATGAATGCAAATCTGTGCTTGTCATAAAGCTTTGAGAACAGATAGCTTCCGAGAAGTCCCATCGCTCCAAATATCAGGAGCACTACAGTGATGACATTGTTCTGGAGCTTTGCAACCTGCTGCATAAACGGCTCTATATAACTGTACACCGTGTAGTATCCAAGCACGAACAGTATCGTCTGAATATACAGGCAGATGAGCACCGGATTCTTCAGAAGAGCAGGGAGATCCTTCACATGGAACTGCTCTCCGCTTGCGATCTTAGGGAATACAAATGCCATGTACACCAGAACCGCAAATGCTATGATTCCAACGATGAGGAATGTAACTCTCCATCCCATATACTGTCCAACAAGTCTTCCAAGCGGAAGTCCGGCTATAGTAGCTATGGATGTTCCAGTCACGACCATGCTCAGTGCAAATGATCTGTGTTCTTCATTTACAAGTCTTATGGCAACCGGTGAAGCTATCGACCAGAATATCGCATGGGTACACGCAACGCCTATACGCGATGCCATGAGCACTCCGTATGTCGGCGCGATCACGGACATGATCTGGCATATTCCAAACAATGCGATCGTTCCCATGAACAGCTTCCTGAAATCTATCTTCGACACAAGAAGTATGAGCGGCAGGGACAACAGCATGACTATCCACGAATACACTGTGATAAGCATTCCCGCCTTCGACTCCGATATGCTGAACGACTTTGCAATGTCTGTCAGCAAGCCAATTGGCATAAATTCCGATGTGTTGAATATGAACGCCGAGACGGTCATTCCCACAAGCGGAAGCATTTCTTTTCTCGTCAATCTACTCTTCATATTTATTCCTCTTCCTAATAATATGTGGTATATATGATTATTTTTTTGTTCACCAGCCACATATTATAGGAAATGGAATTATGAGTCAATGCACTTTTGAATGGTTATACTGTCCAAATGTTAGATTGTACAAAAAAGAAGGCCGGAAACTCTCCGGCCTTCAGGGTTAAGGGAAAATTTTATGTGAAAAATTGTAGTACACTTACTTTACTGTGAGTCTCTCAAATGTCTCGCTCTCTTCAGGAATCGATCTGAGTCCTCCGCGCTTCTCGACACACAGGCTCGCAACCGCATTTCCGTATCTTGCACACTCTGCAAGCTCATCTATACTGAACTCCTCCAGTCTCTTATCCGCTCTGACAAGCTGTGATACAAATGCTCCCCAGAATGAATCTCCAGCCCCCGTCGTATCTACCACATGGCTGACGAATCCGGGAACCTTCCGGCTTCCATCCCTGCTGCATATCAGCACACCCTCACTTCCCAGGGTGACCGCAACAAGTCTGACGCCGCTTCCCAGAAGATACTCTGCTGCCTCTTCCGGATCGGAAAATGGTGTGAGTAGCGCTGTTTCCTCGTCCGAAAGCTTCATTATATCTACAAATGGAAGAATACTCTTCATCCTCTCCATCGCATTTTCTCTGCTGTCCCACAGCGGTGCTCTGTAGTTCGGATCATACGATATCACCGCGCCGTATTTCTTTGCCTCCTTCACCGCCTGAAACGTGGTGGTCCTTGCCGGTTCATCCGTGAGAGACAGCGAACCTATATGGAACACCTTTGTGTCTCTTAGCAGGTCGGCATCCACTTCCTTGTAACAGAGCATCGTGTCCGCTCCCGGCTTTCTGGCAAATGAGAATTCACGCTCTCCGTTCTCATCCAGAGTGACAAATGCCAAAGTGGTAAATACCGTGTCATCGACAACTATACCTCTGGTATCTATCCCTGCCTGCTTTGCCGTCTCAACAAGGAAATTGCCATGCATGTCATCCCCGACCTTTCCTATAAACGCGGTCTTAAGTCCGGCCTTGCTGACTGCCGTGAGCATGTTCACCGGAGCTCCTCCGGGATTCTGCTCGAAGAGCTTCATCCCGGAATCAGTGCTTCCGGCAGGGGTAAAGTCTATCAGGAACTCACCAAGAGCCACAACATCATATTTCTTTTCCATGTTGGATCCTCCTTGTGAATTTTACTTTCCTGTGATCTCTATGTCATAGAATTCTACTCTTGCATCCTGTGCCAGAAGTCCCGTCTCAAACTCAGGCTTCGCATATATTCTGTATGTAAACGCCACCTGTTCTCCGACAAATACCTCCACCATATCATGGTCAACGATGATCTTCACATCTATCTCGCTGCCCTCTGTTATGTCAAATGTCTTCTCGCACACTCTGACTCCATCAGGGCCCGGCTCCGTTGCAGGAGGCACAGCCTGACAGGACTGAACCCAGAACGGGTCAACTCCCATAGGAAGATTTACCAGTGACACTCTCTGCATGGCCACATCGAACTCAAGGAGAAGGCATCCGCTTGCTTCCTTGTCTGACTTGAGCAGTATACCGAAATGGTCATACACCTCTCTAGGCATGATCTTGCACTTCAGCATGTAGCTCTCCTCGTTGTGTCCAAGGAATCCGTATGTACATGTGCTTACTGAATCCATCTCAACCAGTCTGTCTCCGTGAAGCTCTGCATTTCCAAGTACAGGGATGTAATCCCATGCCACAGGCTTCTCAAATACATGCTCATATTCCTTTGGAAGCTTTACGTCAAGTCCTCCATCCGCTGTGGCAACTACCTCATGCGGCACGCAGAAGGTTCCGCCCCAGTACCATTCACCTCTGTCGCTTCTGTCTGCTCTGTCGTGAGCCCAACCGAAGTAGAAGCGTCTGCCGTCATCATCCTGCATGGACTTGGCTGCGTAGAATCTTCTTCCGCCTATGCCATCCTTCTTTGGCTTTCTCCATGGGCCAAATGGTGACTTTGCAACTCTGTATATTGTATTTACATATTCTGAGAATCTTGAGTATGAGAGATACCAATTGTCTCCCATCTTGTACATCTCAGGGCACTCAGGACAGTTGGTGTGTCCCGGTGAATATATCGGTCCGTAATATTCCCAGTTGACCAGATCCTTTGATCTGTAGAGAACTATACATCCTCTTCTGGTTATCGGCATATCCAACCTTCTCGCTGATATGAGGATCCAGTAACATTTGTCCTCCTCATTGTAGAATACATATGGATCTCTCCAGTCAAGCTTCTCGTAAAGCTCTATCATAGGTGTGATGACCGGATTGGCTGCATCCTTCACCCACGTGATTCCATCGTCGCTTGTAGCGTGGCATATGGTCTGCTGATACTCTGCGGTGAGGCAGTAGCCTGTATAGAATGCATGGTATTTGCCCTCGCCGTATATGACTGATCCAGTCCATACTCCTGATGCATCCGGCTCGTCGCCCTCGCCCGGATAGAGCGCTGTAGGAAGCTCCTCCCAGTGCACCAGATCATCTGATACACTGTGGCTCCATGTTGTTCTGAGTCTTGCCGGGTACACTGTTGTTCCCGGAGGGGAAGTCAGTGAGAATATATGATATTTGCCCTCGTGGTAGAAAGGTATTGCATCTCCCGTGGAATCCGCGAAGGACATCTTTCTAAAAATCTCCATATTATCAGTCCTCTCTTTCTACTAGTTTGCTGCCAGTTTCTTCTTCTTGAGAAGCTCAAGCTTGCCCTTCTGTCCATCAAGGAGTACCGCACATGCGATGATAAGACCCTTGATGATGAGCTGCCAGTATGATGACACTCCGATAAGGTTAAGACCATTTGAGATGATTCCGATGACCATGGCACCAAATACGGTTCCACTGATCCTTCCTTTACCTCCTGTCATGGATGTTCCGCCAAGTACGCAGGCTGCGATGGCATCAAGCTCGTATCCGCTTCCTACTGAAGGCTGGCCTGAGTACATTCTTGAACAAAGTACAAGTCCTGCAAATGCTGAGAGAAGTCCAGATATTGTAAATACTATGATCTCTATCTTCTTGATAGGTACACCTGAGAGTCTTGCAGCCTCGCGGTTACCACCTATCGCATATACATATGTTCCAAACTTTGTCTTACTGAGGATGAAGCTGAACAGTATGATGAGCACTACCATGTACACTACAGGGAGTGGGATCACATTGAACAGGTATCCTGTTCCGATCTCGATGAAGATCTTGTTGGTGATACGTGTTGACTGTCCACCTGTGTAGACATAAGCTATACCACTTGCTATGTTCATCATGGCCATTGTGATGATGAATGCTGGCACCTTGAAGTTAGCAACTATAAAACCACTTATAAAGCCCGCTGCTGTACCAACCAGAAGTCCTGCTACTATGGCAACGCCGAGAGGGAGTCCCTGGTTAACTATAAATCCTACGGTCAGGGTTCCAGACATGGCTACTATCGATCCAACTGACAAGTCAATGTGTCCAAGTATTATTATCAGTGTCATTCCAAGTGCTATGTATGTGTTGATCGATATCTGTCTAAGCACTGATATGATGTTGTTGGTCGTGAGGAACTTGTCCGTGGCAAGTGCTACCGCCACACACATGATTATCAGAACCACTATGATTCCTATGTTGCCCTTGACTATGGATGTCAGGGGATTGTTCTTTAATATAGAAGTTGCTTTTGAATTCTTCTTTGTCTCGCCCATATTATTCGATACCTCCTGCAGCGTATTTCATTATCTCTTCCTGTGAGAGCTCGTCCTTTGACAGCTTCTTCACGAGTCTTCCGGCTCTGACCACACATACGTTGTCGCACATGTTGATGATCTCAGGAAGCTCACTGGATACCATGATTATCGCTATGCCTTCCTTTGCCAGTTCATTGATTACTGTGTATATCTCAAATTTTGCATTTACATCCACGCCTCTGGTCGGCTCATCCAGAATAAGTACATCCGGCTTGGTCGCGAGCCATTTGCCCAGAACCACCTTCTGCTGGTTTCCACCTGACAGGCTGCCCGCCTCAATCTCTGGCGATGCCGCCTTTATCCTAAGTCTCTGTGAATAATGGTCTATTACCTCGCCGCGCTTCTTCTCGCTTATTGCGATTCCATTCATATAGAATCTGAGGGATGAGAGTGTGAGGTTGAATGCCACGCTGTTGCCGAGTACCAGTCCCTGTTTCTTTCTGTCCTCCGGAACCAGTGCTATGCCTGCCTTGATAGCCTGCATTGGATTCTTGAAGTGAACCGGCTTTCCTCCGAGTATCACCTCTCCCGATGTAGGCCGTGTCGCGCCAAATACCGCCTCCATGATCTCACTTCGTCCGGCACCGACCAGACCTGAGAAGCCCAGGATCTCGCCCTTGTGTACCGAAAAACTTATATCTTCAAAGACACCTGTCTGGGAAAGATTCTTTACCTCCAGAGCAACCTCTGCCTTGTCCATGTCGCAGTAATCTCTTGCATAGAAGCTCTCCAGATCTCTTCCTACCATCATCGCAACCAGCTCATTCGGGCTTGTCTCTGATGTCTTTTTTGTTCCTACGTATGCACCATCCCTGATGACGGTAACTCTGTCAGATATCCTGAAGAGCTCCTCCATTCTATGGGAGATGTAGATTATACTTACCTGTTTCTTTCTGAGATTCTCAATAATCTCAAATAACTGCTCCACCTCTTCATTTGAAAGTGATGAGGTAGGCTCATCCATAACTATGATCTTACCGTTGAATGAGACCGCCTTGACGATCTCCACCATCTGCTGCTGTGCGATGGTCAGATTTTCTACTATAGTGTCTGCTTTTATATTCACACCGAGGGATGATATCATCTCCTCTGCTCTTCTGTTCATCTCTGCAAAGTCCAGCGTTCCGAGCTTTGTCCTTATCTCTCTGCCGAGAAACAGATTCTGTGCCACCGAAAGATATGGAACAAGTACGATTTCCTGATGTATTATTCCTATACCATTTTCTCTGGCAGCCGGAACTCCGTTGATCTTGACCTCCTTGCCATTTACCTTGATGATTCCGCTGTCGGGCTGGTAAATTCCGCCGAGGACCTTGATCAGTGTGGACTTTCCTGCACCATTCTCACCGAGCAGTGCATGTACCTCTCCCAGCTCAAGGGAAAAGTCGATGCCACTTAAAGCATATATTCCGGAGAAGCTTTTCTTTATCCCTATCATTTCCAGAACTGTCTGTCCCATATTAAACCTCCAAGTTTCTAAAATAGATCTTTTGTTATCCTGCTTTTTCGGGATCTCGGCCGGAGATCTAAGATCCCCGGTCTCTCCCGTATTATATACACCTACGTTGTGTCATGTATGTCCAGCCGGGGGCAGCCCCGTGCTGTTACTGCCAATCGTTAACTGTCTGCTCAGCCTCATCCTTGAGTACGAGGTGTGAGTCAAGATATACCTTCTTCTCGTCGATCGTTGTATCTCCGCCCACATACTTCTGTGCTGCGTTGAATGCGTACTCAGCAATCTGTACAGGAACCTGACATGCAACTGCTGTGAACTCGCCGTCGAGGAGTGCCTTCTTGCCATCTGGTGAAGCATCGATACTGTATACACCAATCTGACCTGTCTTGTTGGCCGCCTTAACTGCTGCTGCAGCGCCAAGTGCTGAAGGATCATTGATACAGAAGAATGCCTGAAGATCTGTGTTTGCTGTGATGATATCCTCTGCAAGACTCATTGATGCATCAAGTGCAGCCTCGCCATCCTGCTGTGCCACAATATTGAACTTGTCCTTGTTGTCACCGAGACCATCGAGGAAACCATTTACACGGTCTACACAGCTCTCATTTGATGGGAAGTCAAGGATCGCAATGTCTGCTCCATCCGGATAATCCTTAACCATCTGCTCACCTACAAGCTGTCCTGCCATGTATGCATTTGTTCCAACGAACTGTGTTACAAAGTTCTCTATGTCATCCTCGATAACTGCTGTATCTACATTGAAGATTGGGATTCCTGCATCTTTGATCTCTGCAAGACCAGATGTGATACCTGCTGAATCAACTGGGATGATGAACACTGCGTCGTATCCACTATTTGCCACGTCTGATAACTGGCTGAGCTGTGTGTTCAGATCGTAGTCAGGATCAAGGCATGTATATGATATTCCGTTCGCATCGCAGAGCTCCTTGAGCTTGGCATCGATCGAACTCTGGAATGTGTTGTTGAGTGTGTTTGTACAGAATGCAAATGAAAGGTCAGATGACTTTGTGCTCTCCTGTTTTGTACCTGATTCAGATGAACCGTTGCCCGAAGCGTTCCCTGAACCTGATCCACAACCTGCCAGTAAACTGAGTGACATGCACAGACATGCTCCAACTGCTAATAACTTTTTAAATCTTCTCATAATTTTTACCTCCAATATCATGCGTTTTATTTTGCTAACTCGTTGTCGAAAAACTGTTTACAACCGGTTTAATTTACGTAAATTTTAAACTGTTTTTCGTCCTTTGCATGTTTTGATGATATAACCTTTGTCGGTTATTGTCAATATCAAGTGTTTTATTTATTGCTTATTCGTCATTATGTACAAATAACACTCGATTGCATTATAGGGTTCGCAGGTCTTTTATTATTTTTTACGTAAATATTTTACGATATGTCATACTTATGGGATTTGTAGTGTATGATTGACACCCGTTACTTGTCACCTTGTATCTTGTAATCTTGTCCTTTGTCTCCGGTACCACTTCCCCGGGAATTTTCTCTTTTGGGTGTGGTTACAGCAACTTGGACACAAAATTGTATCCTTGGGAACTTCTCAGGCGAAAAAGATACAATCTTCCAAGGTCTTGTGTGTAAACGCAAAAAATCCGCCAGAAAGATACAATTTTCTCTCTGACGGATGTCATATCACCCAAGTCTGTCCGGCATGGACTCATGGAAGATTTCCTTCCATGCAAGCCTGAGCTGTTTTGGCTCGACCTGATACGGCTGAACTCCCACATACTTTGGAAGCTGTTCTTCACTTACCAGGGACTTGGCAACAACTGCCGCAGCCGCTCTTCCCTGCTCGTATGGTCTCTGCGTGCTGAGTCCCTTGACTATTCCTTCTTCCATGCACCGGGCTATACCATGGTCAAGATCAGTTGTGAACACCGCCACATCCTCCCTGCCAAGCTCCTTGAGCGCCTTTATAGCCAGAAGCGCTGGGCGATCCCAGCTCACATACATTGCCTCAATTTCAGGATTGGCAGTTATCACATCCTTGGCTACCTGATATGCATTGGATATTTCTCCAAAGCTCCTGATCGTCACTATGTCAATATCCGGGTAACTGTCCTTGATTATTCTCTCAGCAGCATTATCCCTGACTCTTGTTCCATAGAATGCCGCGCCATGAATAATAAAACCTGCCTTTTTTTTCTTATTTTCCTTACAATATTCTCCCAACATTCTTCCCGTGTTCGTTCCATTCTCCGACTCATTTACTGATACACAGGACACATAGCTGTTCTTGGACATCCCCTCCGGAACATTGCTTATGAACACCAGCTTTGACACCTTTGAAAGCTCCTGAAACTTTTCTCTGGTACGGCTGTCATCCGCTGGAATAGCTATAACTGCATCCGGTTTCTGAAGTCTTATGCCATCGAGCTGTGCATTCTGCAGTTCCGAGTCAAAGTGCGCATCCATAACCGACACCACATCTATTCCAAACTGCTCAAGTTCCTCCCGAATTCCCTTCTCATGCAATTCTGCCCAAGACGTTCCGGTATAGTGGAAAGAGATCGCAACCCTGAAATGTCCTGCCTTTAGTCTGTGTTTCTCTTCTTTTGTCAGTACAACCGAATCCGGTGCTGCCGCTTTATCTCCAAATGGTCCATTGTCAAGCATTTTTGTGGATTTTCTGACTACAAGCTCTACATCTGCATAACAGTCATGCGATATGGCAACTCCCGTATTGATCTTCTCAAACAACATCCCAACAGCCTTGGCACTTAGTCCCTTCACATCTCTTCTCAGTATTGTAAGAGGTGGATAAGTAAGTTCAGACCAGCTCTCATCACCAAATCCAACCACAGATATCTCTCCCGGACAGTCGATTCCCATATCTCTCAGTGTCTTCATAAGATAAAGAGTTATTCTGTTTCCCCCCGCAAGTACAGCGGTCGGCCTGTATCTGCGCAGGGCTTTCTGAATAGCCAGCATGCAGTCATCCTCTCCTTTTTCCAACGTCACATCAACAATGTTTGCATCATTTGTATTTATATTGTATTTCTCCAGAGCATTCAGGAAACCTTTTGTTCTCTCATCCCTGGTGGTACTGTCCGTACTCTCTCTGAAAAACAAAACATTTTTGTGTCCACTCGCAAGCAGATAATCTGCGCCCTTAAATATAGCCTCACGGTCGCGAAACTCAACCGAGTCTATCCCTGATCCAAGTATATTTCTCTCCACGCAGACAAATGGAACACCCGACTGTATGAGTTTTGTGTAGTTAGATGCCACATCGCTCACCGGCGCATGTATGATACCGGCAACCTTCTTGTTGACCAGAAGTCCGGCAAGCACCTGCGCCTCCTCCTTGAGATCATTGTCTGTTATCGCCACAAGGAACTGATATCCCTGCACACTGACAAGCTGCTTCACATAAGCTACCATATCTCTGTATATAGTACTTTCAATGTTTGGAATGACTGCAACTATCGTGGACTCCCGTCCAACCAGCAGTTTTCTCTCCTTATCAGCTATCTTATTCTGGTATCCTGTCTCTACAATGATCTTCTCTATCTTATCCACAAGTTCAGGTCTGACGTACCTAGTCCTGTTGATGACGTGGGAAACTGTAGCTATGGACACCCCTGCCATATCCGCTATTTCTTTTATTGTAACCTTGCTTTTACTCATACAGCATCCTTTCTCCCTTGTAAGCCACATACATCAGTTCTGCCAATTGATATTCTCCCCCTGGATAAGAGGGTATCTGGCAAGCTCTGCGCCGTCCAGATTCTCCCTGTTCATATCCACTGCATTTATCTGATGACCCTCATAGGTATTGTAATAGTATATTCCCTTGTCAGCATTGCAGCAGGATGTGTATATGGTTATCTCATATTTATCAGGCGCAACCTCACAGCAGCCCCTCTGCTGATCCACAGAGCCAAGTATGTGAAAGAACTGGCTTACACTCTCAACCTCAGAATCCGCAGGCAGACTGTTCTGCTTCACAAATGCCACCCTGGCAAATCTCGACGTGGACGACAGATCCCCCGGAAGTCCTATGGCTCCCATGCCGCGGCTGTAAGTGCTCAATCCAACCTCAGGTGCAAATGTGTTCACAGGCTGCTTTGGTGACAGTCCCATATACTGATTGAGCAGGAACATCTGCTGCGGAAATGGCGGGTTGTTCGTGAGAACCCCAACAGGATTCTCATACACATGAAGTCCGTCAGCCATGCACTCCACTGTTATGGCGCCATTTCTGTCCGCGATGATCCAGTGGAGCTGCGCTGTAGGAAGCTGCTCGGAAAACGGTGTTCCTGTCAGGTTCATCCTATCCAGTGCCACCCTTGCCTCACCTACACTGGCACAGCTTCCGAGTATCCATGGAATAAACTCATACTGGGCTACATTGTCCCTGTCACCGCTCTCATCCACTTCCTGATACGCGGCATTTCCAACGAAATTCAGGCCTGCCATTCCAAGTCCCTTCTCATTTATAGCATCATAGTAGAGAGGATAGCCACCCGCCACATGTGCCATTCCTATCATGGCATAATGGCTGTCCTTCCTGCCCATATATCTGAATTCAAACGGGTAATTTCTCGGAGTCACGGTGATCTCATCGCCGTACGAGAATTCATAATCAAGTGTTCTTCCAAAATAGAAATTCTTTGTCTTATATGTCGCTGCTGTACACATATTTGTCTCCTTTCAAATCTCAACAGATAATTTATATCATCATCTCAAAGCCGTAGCAGCTCTTTTCAAAGCCATAGTGCTCGTAGAAGCCATGTGCCCCTGTCCTCGGAAGTCCGGAATCAAGGGTGATAGCCTTGCATCCCCTCTGCTTTGCAAGCTCCTTTGCATGATCCAGGAGTGCCACATCATATCCCTTGCCACGGTCCTCCTCTCTTGTTATGAGACTTGACACATAGCATGTGAGCCCCGACATCCAGAATGTATTGAAATAGTCTCCATGGCACATACCTCTGCAAATGCCTTCATCCCATAATAAAAACGCAAAGCTGCGTTCGTCATTTATGACGTCCATATATACTTTGCGTATTTCTTCCCTGTCATATGTATTATATGTCCATAATTTCTCTATAAAATCAAATACAATATCAAAATCCTCTGCTGTCGCTTTTCTGATCTCCATAATTATATTCTCCTTTCCATTGAACACCAGCCATGCAAAATTTGCCTTCGGCAAATGGCTGGCGCTACATGTCAAGTTTTCTACAGAAAACTTAGACACATCCA
>NC_021018.1:1468038-1482090 GCF_000210595.1 Coprococcus sp. ART55/1
GAACACCAGCCATGCAAAATTTGCCTTCGGCAAATGGCTGGCGCTACATGTCAAGTTTTCACAGAAAACTTGACACATCCCCGCCGAACCTCAGCCCACTTAAACTGACTTTGCACCGTCAACTAAATTACAGCCAATGCTTACATTATAAAATATCAAAGTGATTATTAACAGACCGCCACTCATAAATTTATTATAAAATATCCCGGTAAAAAGTGAGGAGGCAGATACGCACAACGCTGTATCTGCCTCCTCACTTTTATATCTTTGTCTCCACATCCGGGAATTCAAGTACTATCTCAAATCCATTCTGCCACTTTGAATTTGCCGTCACTGTGATGCCTAGGTCATGCGCCATCTCACTGACAAGATACAGTCCCATGCCCGTTGCATGCTTCCTGTTCTCACCCGAATCACCCGTGACACCCTTCTCGAATATGTATGGCATGTCACAGCTCTTTACACCTATGCCATTGTCACTCACGGACAGCAGCTTTTTGTCACCCGCCGTCCAGAAGTCAAATGATATCTCCGGCTGCTCATTTGTGTATTTCATGGAATTGCTCACAAGCTGACCGAGTATAAACTGCAATCCCCTGCGGTCACTGTACACCTCTCCATTCTCAAGACACTTTCTGACCCGTATGCCCTTCTCCTCAAGCAGGGATCTGTAGTCAGCTATCACCTCATCCACGCATTCTTCCACATCTATGCTCTCCATGAGATAATCCTTGGAATCGCTTTTCAGTCTGGCGTAGTAGAGCATCTGGTCCACATAGTTCTGCATCTGGCTGGTCACATTGTCCATCTTCATCACAACATTATGAGGCAGCTCATCTCTCCTGTTGTCCACCACAAATGTCAGCAGAGAGATGGGGGTCTTGATCTCATGTGCCCAGTTCTCCACATACTCCTGATAATCCCTGAGCTGTCTGCCACTCTGCATCACTGAATCTCTCAGATCGTGAAGCTCCTCCGACAGCACGCTCACATATTCCTGTTCAGAAGCCCCGCACAGGCTCCTCATTTCTATCTCGCTCTGTTCATCCGGGGCAGTGACAAATCTCCTGAACGCCTCAATCTTCTTCCTGTCCTTTATACACAGCACCGAGCACACCGCCGCGAACAGTATCACAGTGAACATGCCAACCAGCACCCTTATTCTGACAAATGCCTCTGGTGCCACAAGCCACATGAAGAAGCAGAACGCCACGTCCATCAGAAGCAGCAGACCAAGCCAGACAATATTCTGTTTTATAACAAGTCCAAATCTTTTCATATTTTCTCCACTCTGACAAGTGGGTCAGGCACCTCCGTCCCCAGGGAATATTTTGTATCCAACGCCTCTTACAGCTATGATCTTTGCCTTCATATCCAGTCCCGCCATTTTCTTTTTGAGTCTTGTAAGATTCACCTGCAGGGCATTTTCATCTATATACTCCGATGTGCCCCACACTGCCTCACAAAGTTTCTCCTTAGACACGACATCTCCTCCGCTTGTCATAAGTGTCTCAAATATACGTCCCTGATTCTGTGGAAGCACCGCAGATCTCCCATCTATATACAGAGTGTATGTCTGAGTGTCCAGAAGAAACCCTTCTCCTTCGATCAGGTTCTGTCTGCCCTCGTACCTCTTGAGCACATTTGCCACCCGGGCCAGAAGCCGCTCACGGCGGCATGGCTTCGTGAGGAATTCATCAGCGCCCAGCTCCAGCGCATGGAGCTCGTCCTTTAGCTGGTCCCTCGATGTGAGAACCAGCACCGGGACAGAGCTCCGCCTCTTGATCTCCCGGCATATGTCAAAGCCGCTCCTGCCAGGAAGATTGATATCCAGCAGAAGAATATCCGGAGCCATGTCCAGTATCTGTTCTATTATGTTGTCAAATCCATCTGGCTTAACTGCCCTGTATCCTGCCTTTGTCAGCATATCCAGAAGTTCATCGCACATGAGGACATCGTCCTCAACCACCATCACACACTTCACCGTTTACTCAACCCTTTCCGGTGTCATCATCGCCATGAGATATCTGTTGCTTGAGCGTTTCACCGCTGTCATATAGATATATTCTACCACACACAACAGGATTATCATAACCGCAGCTATGATAAGTATCTGTTTCACACTGCCTCGCATGGATTCTGACAGGATTCCCGTGAGCAGAGCACGCACACCGAATATACTGCTGACCGCCGCCACGGCAACCGGGATTCCGAAATACCAGCCCACCTGTCTGTTTGCTGAGCTGCAGAGCATTTCGTATGTCGCGCCAAGCTTCACAAGGGTTCTGTACCTTCTGCCGGACTTTCTCTGTCCCATCAGGAACTGAACACCGATTATGGTATTTGCGATTATGAGGAACACCACCGCCAAATAAAGCGTTATATATCCTGCAGCCACCGTGTAGAACATATTTCTTCCTATGTTCTGCAGATAACTCTCGCAATCAGCGTTTATACTCTCAAAATCTATGCCGTCAAGTTTCTCATTTTCGTCCATTATGGCTTTCATGAGGCCCTTATCGTCCACGATATCCTTTTTGAGAACGGCATTTACATATAACTCGTAATTGTCATTTGTCAGTCTGGCAAATGTATCATCGTCCACGATAAGTCCGAACGACAGGGTTATCGATGAATCTGTCACAATCTTCGTGGTCTGGACCTCTCCGGTCAGATGATACTCATCTCCTCTTACATCCACCTCCGGACGCTCTGCCAATACCTCATTCAGTAAACCTCCGCGGTAATCAGTAAAGAAATCCGTATAGAGTGCCAGTTCATTCTCTCCGAGCTCCAAAGGCTCCTTTCCCGCAGTCTCAAGCACCTTGTTGTACGCACTCTCCTGGATCAGGTAAGGGTATGTCATGTATGACATGTTATTTATAAGCACGTCCCTGTCCTCTGAAACCTTGAGTTTTTCAAGTGCGGATATGACATTCCCCACGTTCACAGCATCATCATGGGACTCATTTTCACCCATCTTTATATAACCAAGCTTCATATCGAATACGTCCGAGAAATCCTCCAACACGCCGGTTTCCTCCAGTTTCGCGCGGATATTCCTGCTGTCCGTCTCAGCGTCACCCCCATATGAGGCAAATGTATAATCGAGCACATGATCCATATTCTGTCTGGATATACATATGCCAACGCCCGCACCGCAGCAGCACAGAGCGCCGAGTATGAGTATCGAGCTTATTGCAAGCGTTCCAGATTTTGTTGCTACATTTTCGTGTATCTGCCTGAAACCGAACACAGCAAGTGGTTTTGAGCCATTTGCACGTCTGGCCAGTGCATCAACAAAGAGCCTGAGACCGAAAAACAGCAGGAACATGCCAACAAATCCCAGTGTTATGGTGACCGCCATATATTTTACGCTGATCCACGAATAGCCACCTATTCCCTGACAGTATGCAATGACCAGCGCAACAAGACCGAGGACTGCACTCACACCATACACAGGAGCCGGAAGCTGTTTCTTCTCTGTCTCCGGTGTATCTACAAGGAGATCGCCTATCTGCTTTCTTGCAAGCTTACCGCTCAGTATGAGAAATGCTGCAAGCTTTATCGCTACAAATCCAACAGTTGTCAGTATGACTGCCTGCAGTGAAAATGATACGTGATGACCTATAACGCCAAGACCTACCAGTCTGGCTGTGAGAAGGCTGACCACCTCAGACATCAGGATCGCTATAGGAAGTCCGATGAGCAGAGCCACTACGCTGCTGCCCAGATCCTCCGCAATCAGCAGGGCAAAAAGCTTTGATCTCCTCATCCCCATCATTATATACATTCCAAGTTCGTGCCTCCGTCGTTCGAGCTGGTATTTGCTTGCATAGTATATAAGAAAGAACAACATGACCAGTGAAAATACATAGAACACCGCCGCTATCTGAAGAAGACTGTTCACCGCATCGCTTTCAAGACTTCTCAGGAATATCATCACATCCTGATGGGACAGCGCCAATATGATATAAAATGCCACTATGGACACGACCAGCGAAGCGAAGAACAGACCATTCTCTTTCCTGCTTCTCCGGCTGTTCCTCATTGCGAGTTTAAAGAACATTTGCGCTGCCTCCTCCCATCTGCGCCATCAGCTTGAGTATCCTCTCATAAAACTCCTGCTGTGACTCTCTCTCCATATCTCTTCTGAGCTCATGGAATATCCTGCCATCCTGTATGAAGAGTATCCTCTTGCAGAAGCTGGCCGCATTTGAGTCGTGGGTCACCATAAGTATGGTAGTGTTGTCATCCCTGTTCAGTCCCAACAGTTTCTCCATGAGTGCCTTTGCATTTCTTGAGTCGAGTGCTCCGGTCGGCTCGTCCGCAAGAATGATCCCCGGATTAAGTATGAGTGCTCTGGCGGCCGCAACCCTCTGTCTCTGACCACCAGACATCTGCGATGGGAATTTGTCAAGCACGTTATCTATCTCCAGATATGATGAAAGCTTTTCCAGTCTGTTTCTGCTCTCATCCTCGGATACACCGTGTATTGACAACGGAACCATAATGTTCTCTCTGCCTGTTAGATTGTCCAGAAGTTCAAAATTCTGGAACAGATAACCTATCTCCCTGCCTCTGTACTGCGCAAGCTTCGCACCTTTAAGCGCCTGTATCTCTTTGCCCTGAAGCTCTATGGTTCCGCTGTCAGGCTTTATGACCGTTGCGATACAGTTCAGCAGTGTGGACTTTCCCGATCCACTGCTACCCATGATGCCAAGGAACTCCCCCGGCATGACCTGAAATGATATGCCGTCCAGAGCCTTAGTCTGGTTTGGCTTTTTGCCATAGTATTTCTTCAGTGATTCTATCTTTAATAAACTATCCATATTGTTCACCTTTCTTTATTTTTATTTGGGGACGGAGGTACCTGACCCCTTTTGACCTATTTTTGAAAAAGCAAAAACAGCGCCGTTCTGAAATTATAATATCAGAACAACGCTGTTATTAACACTTACACCTTATGAAAGGTTTTTACTCTGCATCCTCAGTCTTTGGGGTCTCGTGGGCATCCATGTTCTTAGGAAGCACAAGATTCAGAATGATGGCAACTATGAATACAACAGCCACACAGTTCTCAGCAAATACCGTCTGCACGATCTTAGGGAAAAGTTACTGATATGATCGCGTTTCAGTTGAACTCCGGCTTAAATGGCATGATGTGAGGGAGCGCTATGACTGATGTTCCGCTGAGTGCGGAGAAATCCACCATACCCATGCACACTGCTACTATATATCCAACCACAAGTCCGAACAGAACTGAGAGCTGCTTCCAGTATGACTTTGCAAATATATGGACGAGCAGACAGCACGCCAGCGTCACTACTCCAATGGAGTCTTTTTCCTGCATCTGTGGCTCTGTCGTGCAATACATACATGACTTTTTGTCGCATTTTTCTAATTTTTTTAGTATAATATAAACGTTGTGGGCAGCTTCTGATAACACTTGCAGCTCACAGCGTATATCAAATAATATCGGGTGCTTTGTATTTGACAGCACCTAAAATATGGAGGGATAACTATGGCATGGTATGATGAGGCAGTTTTTTATCACATTTATCCACTGGGACTTACGGGAGCCCCTAAACAGAACGACTACGGTGAGCCTGTTCACCGCTTAAACACCCTGCTTCCATGGGTGGATCATATAAAGGAGATTGGCGGTTCAGCACTGTACATCGGACCACTCTTTGAGTCAGTCGGACACGGCTACGAGACTACAGATTACAAGAAGCTCGACTCCCGTCTCGGAACAAATGAGGACCTGACAGCATTTGTGGCTTACTGCCATGAACAGGGAATAAAGGTCATCTTCGACGGAGTGTTCAACCACACAGGCCGTGACTTCTTCGCATTCAAGGACATCCAGGCAAATAGAGAGAATTCACAGTACAAGGACTGGTACTGCAACGTGAATTTCTGGGGCAACAACGAGTACAACGACGGTTTCTCTTACGACAACTGGGGAGGCTACAACCTTCTCGTCAAGCTGAATCAGAAGAATCCTGCTGTCGTTGACTATATATGCGATGTGATCCGTTTCTGGGTGAGTGAGTTCGATGTGGACGGAATCAGACTTGACGCTGCGGACGTCCTTGATTTTGATTTCATGAAGGCACTGCGCCGCACAGCAAATGAAGTGAAGCCGGATTTCTGGCTCATGGGTGAGGTCATCCACGGCGACTACAGCCGCTGGGTAAACGGCGAGACTCTTCACAGTGTCACCAACTACACACTTCACAAGGCTCTGTACAGCGGCCACAATGACCACAACTATTTTGAAATCGCGCACACTGTAAGACGTCTCCAGAACATGGGAACATTAAAGCTCTACAACTTCGTAGACAACCATGATGTGGAGCGTATCTATACAAAACTTACCAATAAGGCTCATTTTGCACCTGTACATGTATTGCTCTACACTCTTCCGGGTGTGCCTAGCATATACTACGGTTCAGAATTTGGTATTGAGGGACGCAAGGAATATGGCTCAGACGACAGCTTAAGACCAGCTCTCAATATAGAAGATTACAAGGATTCAGTAAAAACCAACCCTTGCACAGCACTCATCGCCGCACTCGGCAAGGTACGTCAGGCCGTTCCTGCACTGTCATATGGCAGCTACGATGAGCTGATGCTCACCAACAGACAGTTCGCATACGCGAGGGATCTTGACGGAACACGTGTCATCGTGTCAGTGAACAACGACGATGCCCCAGCCGGAATGCACCTTGCAGCAGGGAACTGCACAGCATACATCGGCGCCCTGTCAGGCGAAAAGGTATCTGTACAGGATGGTCATATCAACATAACCCAGCCTGCAAACAGTGGAGAGATCTGGGTGCCTGAGGGAACAGACCTGGATGTAAAGCCGGTTAAGGTTGTGACGAAGACTGAGAGCGAAGCTAAGACCAACACAGAAGATAAAGCAGCATCTGAAACAGCTACCGATGCAAAAGGCAATAAGGGAGCTGAACCAAAGATAGAATCCAAAGAATCCAGAGACATTGTGACTGCTACAGAATCTGCAGATGCTAAGAAAAACACAACCAATACTGAGAAGAATATTTCTGCCGCCAACGAGGTAAAAGATTCAGCCAAGGACGCTTCTGCCCAAGCTGCTGCCGACACCCCGGTTGATCCAGAAACCATCACAGTTGACTGGAGCAAATCTCCGGAATCCATGACAGTTCCTGAACTTCAGGCTGCTATCCTGGCAAAGCTTGCAGGCAACGGACCTGTTGATGCGCAGATGAAGAAGACTGTCACAGACAACATCTGGCATGACTCTCTTGTGAACTGGCTGAAGAGTTTCAGATAAAATTACGTAGAAACAGCCAGGTGCATATTCTCCAAATTGGAGAACATACACCTGGCTATTTTTTCACCTAAAAATCAACAAATTGCAGCCTGCGGCCATCAAACCTGATATAACCATCAAAAAAACTGCTGACCATATCGCCTGACTGCTGAATATACCACTGTTTTCCAGATAAAATTCGTACGGATTTTCTGGGTTGATATAAAGATATACCACATCGCCTTTACTTATATTCAGTCCATATACATATGTCTGCTCATACACTTTATACTGCTTATCCCTGTATGTAAATTCAAATACTCCCGCCTCCGGATATCTTCTGCCGGCTCTCATATCCTGTCTCATATCTGCACGTACATCATGGCATACAGCTTTCACAGTAAATGAACATCTTCGCTCAAGCGCTTTTCTCTTACATATCACAGAGAGCAGTGTTATTGCACTGACCACAAAGAATGCACAGGCAAATATCTCTGCATAAAATGCTCCAACATTGCAATTTTCTCTCCCCAATATCCGTTCCGGGAGCAATACTATCTTATCCGCAAAAGAGCCATCTTTCACAGCACACGCCGCCCATATCAGCGCCGATGCAGCACCGGCAAACACAGATATGAACACTATACCGATGATGCTCCCCCGCTTTCGCTTCTTAATCATCGGAATAAGAGTCTTTAGAATTATGACAAGAACTATCCCGGCAAAAAACTGCCCCACAACAAGCATAACAGCATCCGTTCCGATCTCACTTGCAACAAATCCGGCTATAATACTGGCAACAAACCATATGCCAAATATTACGCCTCCAATTTTCTCAGGCATAGAAACATTTTTTTCTTCTAAATTGTTATTTCCCATATACCCCACCTCTCAGCAAATATCCCGCAGCGATCCTACTGCTCCCTGAACTTTATCTCGCCCGTAGCAGCGTCCATGCTGTCCACTATCGCAAGCGACTCAAGATGATATCCTAGATTCCTGATGACCTGACCACCTGTCTGGAAGCCCTTCTCAACTGCGATTCCGATTCCCTCTACGCTGGCGCCTGCTGACTTCACTATGGAGATGAGCCCCTGAAGCGCACATCCATTTGCAAGGAAATCATCTATGATAAGAATCTTGTCCTCAGGATTGATGAACTTCTTGGACACGATGACCTGATTCTTGCACTTGTGTGTAAATGACTCTACCTCTGCCACATACACATCGCCCTCTATGTTGATGCTCTTTGACTTCTTCGCAAATACAACAGGCACATCAAAATGTCTGGCAACAACACAGGCAATGCCTATTCCGGATGCCTCTATAGTAAGGATCTTGTTGATCTCTGTTCCCTCAAATCTCTTCTTGAACTCCTCACCGATCTGATCAAACAGACGTATATCCATCTGGTGGTTCAGGAAACTATCCACCTTGAGAACATTGCCCTCCTTAACTATTCCGTCCTTCGTTATTCTCTCTTCCAAAAATTACACGTCGCAATTCCTCCTTGAATACCTGTCAAATACGAATCCATCCGTACTCGCTCATTCTCTGAGTTTCAAGCGTCATCTTCACCAACGCTTTTATGCCATACAGAAATTATCCTCTTCTTAATCTGACGTTACTGATTCGTATGTAATCATAATTATAGACATAATACAACAACAATCTAAGTTTTTCCACCCTAATTATATACATTCATATACAACTTTTACATGCGGTGTATTCAAGTAAATCACCACCGAACACAAATCTCACAATCATTAGATAAGTCCCCTGTTAGATGCCTCCCTGACCGCCCCGGCCTTATCAGTCACCCCGAGTTTCCTGTACACTTGGTTCAGATGATACTTTACATTCGCCTCCGACATGTTGAGTCTGTCCGCTATCTTCTGTCTGGACAAGCCCTCTGCCTGCAATTTAAGTATGGCTGTAGCCGTCTCACTGAGTTGAACATCATCTACTCCCGCTTTCATATATCCGGGGTAGTATCTCGTCATACTCTCAGTCTCCTTCTGCAGTTGTCTGAAATATGCCCTTCTTGCGGCTATCTCCTTATCGTCAGCACCATCTTTCTCGACTTTCCATCCACAGGTATTTATAAGAGTATTCACCGCCGCACCTTCTCTGGATATAATCCTTGTGAAGCTATATTCCATCGCAGTATCAATAGCATTGCACATCGCCTTTTTCCAGTCATCATTTTTTAATCGCTGCAAAGCTACAGCCATCAGCACACCACATTCTATCCCTATATACGTACGGGACATCATCTCAGCATAATATCTCAGCTTTGTCAGCAGCGAATATGCCTGTTCATTCCGTCCGCTTTGAAGGTATACTCTCACTTTGGTTAGATAGATAAACCTGTCATATATCCTGAATTCAACATTTTCATCCGGAGCATTTTCCATCCAACCTGTAACACAGGCTCTATCTCCTCTGTACAGGCTGCATCTGGTCTCAAATGCATATATATTGGGAAGGAGATTTTGTCCTTCCTCTTTTTCAGCCTTTCCCTCTATTCCATTCAAAACCTCAAGAGCCTCCTGTGGCTTTCCGTTCTGCAAATGCAGCCACGCCAATATACCATCAGCAACAAAGCACTGCTCGATTTTTCCTCCTGCTTCCGCCTGCATTCTGCCCTTTGCCGCAAGCGTTGCCACCTCGTAATTATCTCCGCTCTTTTCAAGAAAACTCTCCGCCAAAGCAAGATTTACAAGACCTTTTCCGTATTTTCCAAGCACAAACTCAACTATCCTGCCAACCTTCGAGGCCAGCTCTCTGTCTCTCTTGCTCCACTCACAGAAATCTTTTCCACCGTTCATCATTGAAGGCAGATTGGATGTAACCGACCATTCCTGTATTCTTACCTCCTTATTAAAGACCATTGTGTATGCTGACTTCAAAAGCTTTAATACATCAACACTTCCTCTGTGCGGCAGACCAATATCCAGATACAGCAAAAGCCCCTTTGCATTTTTCCTGGCACTTCCCTGGTTTTCATCTGCATATAATTTTAGTCTGTCGTACCATCTTTCACTCTCATCAGGATTTAGAAGGAGTGACTGCAGCATGCTCATACCACACATAAGCTCAGGACTTTTCTCGATGACATGATCCGGAAGTTCCAGGTAATATTTTTTCAGATCATAGTAATAACCACTGTTCGCCGCATATCTGGCATTATCGACAAGTATTGAAACTATTCGCTCTGTAACTCCTGTATTTTCATACATCTCCAAAGCTTTCCTTATATCTCCGTTAAGTCTGTAAAACAGTCCGGCATTCTCATACAGGCCTCTTATACGCTCTTTCTCGTACTTCCGCTTAAGACGTCTGCGCATAGAGACCCTCATGTGAAACTGCAGTTGATATTGTGTATTGCCATCCTTATCCATCCGGCTGGTCATAAAGTTTCCAAGCCACTTTGCCCTCTCGATCAAAAGCTCACTGTCACTTCTTCCGGTTATCATCTCAGCCTGTTTTGTTGTAAACTCATCCACCACGGATATTTCCATGAGAAATTCCTGCATTTCCACATCCCAGTTATCATACACATGATACTCAAGGTAATTACACATCTCATCCTCAACGCGTCTCGAAAAATCATTATACATATCATCTGTTATCTCGCTTGTATATGCCATTTCCATGTATTTGATGTGGCACATCTCCACAGCCAGCGGAAGTCCTGTAGTCTCATAGTACATTCTCTGCACTTGTGCCTCATTGATACTAAATCCAGCGTATTCAGCATACTTCTTTATATCCTCCAGACTGAACATAAGCAGCTTGCTGTCCACCACATAAAATCCTTCTTGAAATCTTACAGCAGAAAGCCATGGGGGAACCGGACACCGGCCAACGAGTATAACCCATACGTCTTCTCTTCTAATGAGTTCTATGATCTGCTCCCTCACTGTGTCCACATCCCCCCATGAGAGCTCGTGCAGATTATCTATGACAATTATTTTTCTTGCGTTGCTGCTTTCTACCACAAGGTCATCCGGTCTGATACCGCCGGCATCCACCACCATGTACTTACGTGTTCCAAGATATCTGCTGACAAGAGTCGTCTTTCCCGAACCACTGACCCCGAATATATATGCAGTTACATTCCCTTCATCCGCTGTCTTCAGAAGCCTCCAGGCTTTTTTCGGTTTTATAAAACAGCCTTTATTACCCGAAGCCGTATTCCCCATATGTACAAATCTCCTTTTCTCACTTTTTAATCCCGGTATAGATAATCAACACCCTGTATATATCAGCAAAGGTGCCTGCATCCAGCCCCAACGGGCCGGATATCAAGCACCTCATGCAGCTACTATTTTTATTTTACTATAATCTGCACAGCCTGTGTAGTGCCATTTACAGCAATTACATAGACCGTACACTTTCCTGCGGCCTTTGCCTTTATTCTTCCTTTGGCATCAACTGTAGCAACATTTTTATTTGTACATGCATACAAATACCTTGCACCATGTGTGCCATCAAGCACCTTCTTGCTGGCATCTGCCTTGGTATATCCAGGTTTAAGCTTAATCGTCTGCTTAACTCCCAACACGTAGCTCTTCTGTGGAAGCAGAACCTTCTTGATGTTGGTATATTTGCTGCTATTGGTAACTATATGAAGCATGACACTATTGTCTATATACTTCTTCTTACCATTTACCAGCTTATATGCCTTTACTCTCAGCTTGATCGTATCTAACTTAGCAAGTGATTTGCCATTAATGCTGGATATTGTAACTCGGGTTGCCGATGCGCCCTTTACCGATTTAATAAGACTTTTCGAGTTAAAGTTTACATAGCACTCCTGTGCATATATATCATATCCGTCAGCCTTGTTAACCTTACCCCACACAACTGTCACTTTGTTTCCGGATACTACTGCATGGATATTCTTATTGATACCAGCTGTATTTTGTGCCGGTATTTTTGCTACAAACCTGGCATTGATTTTCATATTCTTATTTGCAGCAACCTTTACCGAAGTTTTTGTACTCTTGAAGCTTCCTGTCCAGCTTCCAAGTTTACAGTTGTTTGCCGCCTTTGCCGTGCAGATAAGAACCGTTCCCTCGATCACTGATGCACCATTCTTAACTGTTTTGCCTTCCGCAGTCTTGATTGTGATCGATCCGTTTTCAGTCTTTCCAATAGCTACCTTCACATACCTGAACTTGAATGCCGCTCTTATATTCATGTTCTTTGTCACCGTAAGTTTCACTGTAGTACCAGTCTTGCCTTTGGCATCTCCGCCCCAGGCTGACAGATCACAATGCTTTGCAGGAATTGCCTTGCAGATGATATCTGTGCCTTCCTGAACCAGCTGTCCGTTAGATATCTTCTTACCGTCAGCTGTTGTGACAGTTACCGTACCATTCTTCACTGTGGCAATACTTACCTTCGCATATCTTGCCTTGAAGGCTGCTCCCACTGTGATACTTCCGTCAAGGGCTTTTTCAAATGTGCTCTCAGCCTGATCTGCCGCATCCTCTGTCCATGCGTCAAAGTCATAGTACATATCCGGTGTTGCTGTGTATGTAAGAACAGTTTTCTCGTCAATCATTTCACCGTTCTCCACCTCTGTGCCATCTGGCTTTGTCACCTTTATGTTTCCATGCTCTGTATCTGCTATTGTTACAGAGTAAAGCTTAACTGCATCAACTTTAAACTCCATATTCTTTGTGACGTTTACATCACTTACAAGATATGCTCCTGTCTCAGTTCCATCCTCTGCAAGCACTGGCTGGACTGACATGATATTCTCTGACTCCTCTGAATTTTCAGCGTTCTCTGGTTCATCAATGATTATATCTCTGATTCTCCAGCCCTCAGCAGGTGTAATAACAACACTCGCATCTCCGTTCTCTCTTACCATATTATCAAGAACTACGCCATTGTCATTCTTGAATACCACATTGTCTGGTATCTTTGTAAGTTCTGTTATAGTGTAAGCTGTCTCCGGTGTGCTTTCACCACCTGCAGTCTCTATCAGATTATTATCTCTGTCATAATTTCCCTCTACAGGAATGGCATATCCAACTCTGTCAACAAGCTCTGCACTTACCTCTATGCTGTTTGTAACATCATTTAAAAGTATCTCGTTGGTAAATCCAAAGTCAGTGCCAGACTCTTCCTTGACAACCTTTCCGCCTCTGATGTACTTAACTGTCCATGCCTGGATCATATAATCATCAGAAGGTGTTATGGCAAATCTTACATCCTTGCCAGAACCTATTCTCACTAAGTTATTCTCAGCATTTATTGGCTTAAGTCCGCTTATATCTCCATCCTCGCCGACATAACCTGTACTGATGTCTATATTGTCATATTTCTTAACTTCATCCTCATTCTTGAATATTACATTTACAAGAAGTGATGGTGCGATATATGCATATATCTCTGCATCCTTTGTTATGTCTGTCAGCTTGTATGTGAGTTCATCTGAATCAACATCTGCTCCGTCAACTGTCCAGTGCTCAACTGTGTTGTATTCATCCTTCGGTGCAACTGTAATTGTAAGATCCTTATGTCTCTTGAGCTTAACCTCTCCTGATACGATCTCAAGTTCCTCACCGTCAGAAGATGCAGTGATCTTCGCCGATCCGGTTCCTGTTGTACCTACCTTAACTGTATACTCTGGAATCTCCACAAATTTAACATATACTGCCACATCTGTGTAGATAGTCTTCACCTCATAGGTAGTCTGCTCCATTTCAGTTCCTTCTATAGCCTGTGTA
>NC_021018.1:1482453-1486054 GCF_000210595.1 Coprococcus sp. ART55/1
TCAGGATCAAGATACCAGCCCTCGATCATCTGGCCATCTGCAGGAGCTGCCGTAAATACTGCATCTCCGCCGGATACCTGGCTATCGCCGCTTGTGATCTCAGCCTTCTCGTCCAGTCCATATACCGCTGTCACAGCTCCAAGAGCAGCATCATTTGCCTCAAAGGTTATAACTGACTTGAGTTCCTGCTTAGCAAAGTGAGCAACAACATCTATGTCAGATGCCACCTTGTCAACCACAAATACGTTGCTGCCAAGCTCCTCTGCTGTGTAATCCTTTGTTCCCTCTGCTGTCTTTACTGTGTATCCCGTACACTCCATATACAGATCCGGAATAGCCGTAAACTTAAGCTCTCTGTCTCCTCTGATCTGTGCAGAATTACCTTCAAGCACTTCATCTGCTGTCACGTTCTCTGCCTCTATCTGTCCGGCTCCGTCCGCTGACCATGTTATCTTATACACAGGTCTGTCAAACACAGCCCTCACATCAACTCTCGTATCCTTTGGCACTTTGTATGCAAATATCTTCTCTGCCACGCCCTGACTGATTCCATTTACAAGCCAGTCTGCAACTTCGTATCCTTCTGCAGCCGCCGCTGTGAATTCCACATATGAAGCAGCACCTATCATATCTCCTGATTCGAGCACCAGCTTTGTAGATGTGATCATGGCGCTCACCTCACCTGTTCCCTCTGTCTCAGGACCAAATGTGAGTACATCACCAACCAGCTCAAGACCAGCCATAACTGTCACATCAGATGAATCTCCGTCAACCGTGATCTTAAGGGTATCATTTACTTTCTTGTCTGAATATAACTTTATATTCTCTGTCTCGCTTGTCAGCTTATGTCCATTTATGATCCATTCTTTTACATTGTATCCATCATCAGGCACAACCTTGAATGTGATGACAGAATCTCTGTATATGTCTGTGATCTGCGCAGATTTGCTCTCCGTCGCATCACTTATGGTATCTCCTATCTGTATGTATGAAGGGAGATTTTTTTCTTGACACATCTGCACTTATAGAGCCGTGTGTCTTTCCTGACGACTCTCCGGCAGAAGCCTTCTCTATCACTTTCAGAGAATACTCAGCCTTCACGGATGGTGTGATCTTTCTGTATGTGGCATTTACTGTCACATCCCCTGTAAACCCATCTGCCGGAGCACTCCACGTAAATGTGTATCTCTCTGTTCCGGACTCAGCATCCGCAGTCTCAGTCAGCTTTCCTTCTCCGCTGTCCTCCGCAAGACTGAATACATCCTCTCCTGCATAATTTACCTTTATGTCAGCTATCTCATAACTTCTCTTCACCGCAAATGAGAATTTCAGATCATCCTTACTTGCATATGCGATATATCCGCCATTTGCCAGATCAGAATCTCCTGACTTTGCAGTCATCTCTGTGTCATTTCCTGATGTCCACGACACAACCGGCTGTTTGTAGAAGTATACGACAACCTTTGTATCCTTGCCGAGATATTCTAGTTCATACCTCTGGACGCCAGTACCTTCTGCCTCAGCATCAACCTTCTCGCCATTTACCTCCCAGTATGCTACCTCGTAGCCTTCATTTGGAGTTGCTGTAAATACTATGTCACTTCCCTGAAGCTGCTTGTCACCGGATACAAGTGCGTCTGTACTTCCTGCAGCCACAGCATCTACCACACCAGCTGCATCATCATCCGCACCATATGTCACCTTGTATCTGTTCGGCGCAGTGTACTTAACTGTATAATCGAGGTCTGAAGCTATATCATACACTGTCATCGTCCTGAGATCCGCTGATATAGTTCCAAGTTCCTGTCCATCTGCTGCTGACCATCCGTCGAGAAGTAGTCCTGACGGAACGGTAACCTGGATGGTCACATTGTCGCCTCGGCTGACTTCATATATACCATCTTCACCGCTCTCTATAGTCACTGTGCCGTCAACTCGCTGAGCCTTGACTGTGACATCCACACCTGTTGTCACTGTAGTCTTTCCATCGCTTCCAACAGTTACAGGCGAGACTGATATTTTGAAATTCTGTGCCTCTGCAAAATATGCCGTGATAAGTGTATCCTCGCTGATCTCCTCTGCATCATATGTGAGAGATGTGTTATTTGTCACTCCATCTTCCGCGAGAACGGTCTCTGGAACTCCATCTTCTCCCGTAACAGTCCAATGATCCAGAACATATCCTGCTGCCGGAACCGCAGTGAGTCTTACCTTCTGTTCTATATGAATGTTTGCACCTGAACCAAACGATTTTCCAATTGTTCCATCCGTCACATAGTTTGCTTTGAGTGTTCCGTGAGCCTTATTGTCCGGCTTGTATGTCAGCTTGTGATATACAGGCTCAAAGTTTACTGCTACATTCATGTTTGCTTTCAGCTTAGCCATCTGGATCTGGTCATCGCTGCACGCCTTGCCACCGGATGTTCCACACTGTGGATCCGTAACTGTCTTTCCATTTAGTGACCAGCTCTTAACCTTATATCCCTTATGAGGAGTAGCAGCTAAAGTGATCGTTGAGTTCTCAGGGAGTCTTGTTCCACTGTCAACTGTGAGTCCGTCACTGTTTTCATTTCCAGGCTGCTGGTACTTGATTGAAACTGTACCATGTGTATTTGCCGGCCTGGCAGTAACTGTGTACACGTTTCCTGTCAGTGTGTATGATGCTTTAACCAGGTTTATTATATAGTTCTTCTCAAGTTCATTCATAACCTGTGAATGCTGATCGTCCACCTTGACGTATGCAACATCTATATCATATATACCCGGCAGCAGCCCACTTACTCCATATGATCTGAGCTCGTAATCCCTGTCTCTCTGAGGCATTATGTCGGTATCCCATGCCTTGAGACCTGTTATCACCGCATCCTCGCACTCTCTTACAGAATCATTTACACTTTTCTCTGTATCCTGGGCAGCTATCTCAAGCTGTGCCCTTCCAACATTTATATTCTTCTGAGTCTTGTCTCCGCCATTTGATGCCGTTATCTGGAACATTCCAATAGACTTCGGTATAAACACGCCGTTTGCAAGTTCGTATTTGTCTGTGTCCTCAAATTCTCCTGTCTTATTATTCTTTATCTTAACTGTGTATTCTGAATCGTCCGTGATATCCTGAAGCTTTCCTGTATTGTCGTATGACACTCTCTCCAGAGACATCTTCACCGAATCTCCGTATCTTACATTATCCTGCATGGTCAGATTCATGTTCGTCTTTCCCTCAAATGAGGTATATATAGACATCGAGTCAGATATACTGTCGTTGTACTGTTTATTTCCTGCAAAGTATACATATACGTTGTATATTCCCTGTCCGGATGGCTCCCACTGTGCAGTATAGCAGCCATTTGCTCTGTCGTACTTACCAGCTATGCGCTTGATCTCAGGCCCTGTAATGACAAATTCCACATCTCCCTGTACGTCCTCACCTGACAGTGATTTCGGCTGACAGCTGAGTGTGATCTTGTCTCCTGTATATGTGACCTCTGCCCCTGTGGTCTCAGATCTCACCGTCTTGGTCTGATATACCGATTTGAGATCAGTCTGGACCACCTTGACAGTATCTGACACATTAAGAGTCTTCTTTGAAGTCATCGTAAAACTT
>NC_021018.1:1486510-1491803 GCF_000210595.1 Coprococcus sp. ART55/1
CTTCCGCTTTCACTATCTGCCACATAATAGTACACCGTACTGTCTTCACTTCCCGATGTGTTTCCGAGAAGATAGAAGTTCTTGCTGCCATCCTCTGATACCCATTTTGCGAGTATCCTGTCATATGTAACATCATCAGATGCATATGACACCTTTTCACCTGCATAGTCAGCTGCATTTACGCTGGTCAGCTTGTAAGTATTGCCATCAATATCTGCGATGAAATCTGACTCACTCACACCATATGCCGTACCGCCCATATCAGATGCTTTAAATGTCTGTGATTCATCCACGTAACCGTCGCTGTCCTTTTTGACGCTTACACTGCATGGATAGTAATTCTCGTCACTATCTTTCCACATATAGTTTGTTCCGTCGCTGACAAGAATATATTCCCCGACTCCGGATGTGACTGTTATAAGATTTCTCTCCTTAGTCACGTTCTCCACCTTTGTAGTCTCTGAGCCCGATGCCCTGACTACGCTGCCATCCGACAAATCTTTATTCTCGGTATCGTTGTGCGCCAGAAGCATGACCTTGCTGTCCGCCTTATTTACAGTGAGTGTCGCAGTCTTGGTGTAGAGTGTGATGTCGTTGTAATAAACTCTGCATCGATATTCGTTTCCATCCATTTCATCACTTACATCAGTAAGTCTGAGCGTAGGATTGCTGCCTCCTGTCGATACGCTTCTCCATCCATTATCTGTATTAACCTGCCAGTTGTATCCAACGCTCTGGTTTACTCCATCCCCATCATAATAAACCGCATTTGCCGCAAATTCTGCATTTCCACCCGCAAACGTATTTGTATCATCAGGGTTCTTTGTTATATGGAAATTAGAACTGTCCTGAAGTGTCGTCGCGGTTGCCGGACGGCTGAACAGACTCTTTGAACCATTTGCCTGAAGAGCCCTCACTGCAAATGTGTAAGTCCTGTTGGAATATAGTCCCTTCACTTCATAGTCAGTAACTGTATATGGCACAACTGCCTTGCTGTTGTAATTACCTCCTGCATCAACGATACAGACCTCATAGTAATCTGCATCATTGGACGGTGACCACTCAAGACTGACACTGTTTCTCGTTGTGTCGACAACAGAAAGTCCCATCGGCATACGCGCCGGACGAACAACATTCTTAACATCATAGCCAATGACGAACACTGAATCACTGTCGCTGTTCAGCTTTGCAGTGTTCACCCGCAGCTGCCAGTCAAATGAGAACCCTGTGCAGTCTGCCGGAACATTGTCCACCGTTCCACTGTATGTAACACCATTCGAGCTTACACGGGTGTGACCAAGACCCGCATGCTGGCTTGATGTTACACCGACGATAACCTTATTACCGAGTCCTCCGCCTCCAGCACCAAGCTTTTCGTTCGCCTCAAGGAACACTTCAGTTGAATACTCATTCTCATCAGTCACAGATATCGTCTGAGTCTGATCTGCACCAGAGCTGGCATTTACAGAAGAATAATTGTTATTTCCACCTGACTGATAGGCGTACTTTAATTTACCTCCAAGAGTCTGGTATGTAGCAGGGTCTCCCGCTGTGTTATTCAGAATATTATTATATATCTCGTTGAGCCCCTTGCTCCTTCTTGCAACCTTGTCGTAATCTGCCACATCTATGATTGAAGTTGAAGGTCCGAGACATACCGGCATAACCACCGGCTCCCATTTTCTCGCAATCGGATCATATATGGAGTATTCGTAATACATATATTTCAAACAGTACAGAACGACCTGATCAGAACCTCCACCTGCGGCATTATATGTTATCTCATATTCCGTTGTCTTTGTATTTGCATATTCAAAGCTTGCTCCATACGAAAGTTCAACCTCTACCTCACCTGCTCCGATGAGCTGGATCTCCGACGACACATACGCGCCAACTGATATTGACAAGTTAGCTGATACCGTGTTCGATGAACCTTTGCTTGTTGAATATGATGTTCCACCGTTATTTACATATTCATATACTTCCTGAACATCATCAAAATACGGACTTGCCTGAAGGATTGCATAGACCTCTGGATTTGTGTATACCGGATACTCTCCCTCGTACTTTAACCGCACACTGTCATTATCAATATCCGGAAGACACAGTGAAACAAATGTTCCATACATATCCTGTCTGCTGTTCGACTGGCATACTACACCCTCCTGACTGCTGTATGGGCTGCCGCCATCCATAGAAAATGTCGCTATGTCCAGCCAGTAATAATCATCTTTATCATTGAGTTTCTTCTCTCTGTGCACTCCCACAACGCACACAAAACTCTGTCTGTAATTGTTCCCCTTGGCATCCTTATCGACACAGCCAACCCTGACATCGCCGATCCACACCTGATCTTTTTTCTTCTTGTCGTTGCCCTGATTGCGCTGGTCGGTACATATACTCATGCTTCCTATCTCCGAACCTGTTATTCCGCCATCTTCCAGTGAGAAAGCATATACCTCTGCGCCAAAAAGCACACTGTCATTTTCATTATTGCCGTTCATGCCCTTAAGGTCTGCACACGCAAGCGCCATAGGTGCATTCACAGGTCTGTAATATTCGTTACTTTTAACCTCGTGATATTTCACGATTTCTTTACTCTTAGTCCCCAGGCTTCTCGTATGATAATCTGACAACACATAATTATCCGTCAGACTATCGTAGTATACGTATCTGTATGCAGCCTGCGTGGCTTCATATTCCCTCTGCACATATTGAGAATTGCTCGAATAATATCCACCAACTATAAGTCCTGTGACCATGGCTCCTGATCCAGGATACTTAAACCGGCCAAATGCACAATTTGCAGCATACATTCCATAGTTCTGTTTTCTGCCATCTGTGTCTCCAAGTGACACTTCATTCAGACCTTCTATAGGGACAAGTCCGCCGTCTTTATATGTATAGACGGTCATATGACCTGCCTTTGCCATGTTGTAATTCAGAACTGATCCAGATACGGCAACCGCGGCCTCATCCCGGCCATCCTGCTCCAGATCACCGCCGGCCAGAGTTACCACAGGAGCTCTTCCTATTCCATAATCACACCACGATCCACCCGCTCCACTTTCATAATTAGATGCAAGCCCGCCCGGTATGCTTATATTATTTCCCTTTGTGAACCTGCCGTTTCTCTTGCCATAATATACATCGACTATGGCATAGCGTATGTTCTGATCGTTTATATTTCTATCCTCGTAAGTTCCACAGTATACGAGAAGATCTTCAAAACCATCTCCATTCAGATCGGCCTTTTCGATCTCAAACATCGCATCCAGCTCCTGCTGGTATCTTCTGATAAAATACAAAAGTCCATCGCCATATGTAGAATTCTTGTTTAAAGTAGGGGTAAGCGTAGCAATTGAAGATCTTGTACCATCAGCTGCTATCTTGAAAATACTCACATCTATCTTTCCGCGGTACTCCTTGCCATCTATGACAGTTTTAATACTTTTCCATCCAGCTGGACTGAATACTTTATCTCCATGTACTCTTAGCTCCGCAACGTAGTTGGTTTTTCCGTCGCCTCCATCAAATGCAACGCTTGTCGCATACAGGCCGTCAAAACCATTACTGTCCTTTTTTAGAACATTTCCCATGTTGCTGCTTATGTTACTGTCTCCCGATCCGCCGTGTTCCACTTTCACATTATCTTTGCCAAGATCATAGAAACCATACGCTCCGTACAGATTGCCAAGGCTGCTGTTTACCTTTGTAGTCCTGTCCTTGAAATCTCCAATCCTGTCAAATCCGTCTCGCACAGTGTACTTGTTTCTGTAATTGCCGTTTGCCGCAACGTATACCTCATTCACCTCTGCAAATGTAGATATATTATCCTTGTCATACGGCACCGCAGCTTTGCTTTTGTCTATATCGGTGCTGAGACCCAGAGCTTTGTATGTACTCTCGTCAATCTCCGTCTCGACCACCGTCTTGCCTGTTTTCTTCGAGCTGTCCGCCGCGTATGCTTTTTGTCCGGGAATAAATCCGGACAGCATAGATAGCACCATACTGGCCGTCAGCGCCCAGCTTATCGCCCTCTTTCTCATAATTTCTTCCTCCCTTTCACTAAAAAAACCAGCCATGAACACCAGCCGTTTTAAGCTGCCACATTCTGGTATCAATAATATATTTACAATTATAATTGCTGTGTTTTTCCATGTACACTAACCAAAAGGCTAGTAACAGGAGGTAAAAACAACTTTTTTGCAAAAAAATCCACAGAACGTACCGTCTATACTGTACGCCCTGTGGATCGTAATAAACATCTAAACTATTCTGTTACATGCCATATATGAAAGGATCATTCCACCGACTTAAGCGATTCCGCCATATTTATCTTATCAAGCTTGACTGACATAACTCTGTTAACAAGAAAATTGAACACAAATGTCAGCACTATACTGTACACATAGCTCATCGGCGCTATATACGTATCAAATGCAACCATATCCACCTTGATCTGCCCTATGACAAATGCATGTAAAAACACTCCAAGCACAAGTCCCACAGCGATCCCGAATGTCGTCAGGACTCTGTTCTCCCTGAACACATAATCTGAAGTCTCGTTTTTGAAAAATCCCAGAACCTTTATGGTTGCTATCTCCCTGAGGCGCTCTGTGATATTGATATTTGTCAGGTTGTAGAGAACGATAAATGCAAGCGCACCCGCCGAGAGTATGACTACAATTACTATATAATTCAGACTCTCCATCATCTTGGATATCCTGTTCTTCATATCCTTGTTGATAGTCACTGACGCTGTTGCTGCATCACCCATAAGATCAGCAGATATCTCGTGCGAATCTGCGCCTTCCTCAAGATTGAAGTACACCGATTTGTACTGAGGTGCTTCCCCCATCTGATCCTCATATGTTTCAGGTGATATATACACATAGTTGTATACATGATTCCTGAATATGCCTGATATGGAGACTCTTATCTCTTTCATCTCACTGTCTCTGACCGTTATTACATCGCCTGTTTTGAGGTCGTACTGTTCTGCCAGCGCAGTATTGATCACAGCTTCCCCTTTGCCCGGATATTCTATCTCCGCACCATCTTTATCCGCCAACTTCATATACCTGTCAACGTGCTCAGGTTCTTCCATGATGACCATGTTCACTGACTTTACACCACCATCACACACCAGATCCCAGGTAGATTCACTGACGAGATCATAGCAGGAAGTATCCTCCTCCAGCCGGTCTTTCAGACTACTGAAACGCTCATCTTCTCTATCACCCGCAATCGATGTATTCAGCGTTATCACTCCATCTCCGACCTGTATCTC
>NC_021018.1:1492399-1503247 GCF_000210595.1 Coprococcus sp. ART55/1
CATGCGTCCGTCCACAAGACTCAGTTTATTGATGTTTTCCGGAACTGACATAGTCTTCAACACCCTGTCATTTTCACCCTGGTTCTTGTATAGGACGTCCAGACTATAACCGCCCTCAGCGTACAGCACATCCTTCTCCCCGGCAAATGAATCCACGTCATCATCCGTATATCCAAGAGTTGACAGAAGATGCAGATCATAGAAATTTCCCTTGTCAAGGAAATTCGATATGGTATTCATCATGTCCGGCTTCGTCATCTTGAGACCCGAGAAGAATCCCACGCCCAGGGCTATGATCGCCATGATGGCTGCAAATCTTCCAAATGTATTTTTTATCTCACGAAATGTCGTGCGTCTCATCATTGATTTCATAGGCCACCTACCATTCCAGATCTTCAACGTTCCTGATGTTATCATTCATAACCACTTTCTCCACAGTTCCGCTCTTAACCGTGATGACTCTGTCCGCCATGGCTGTGAGTGCCTGGTTGTGCGTTATGACTATAACTGTCGTTCCCGTATTTCTGCATGTATCCTGAAGGAGCTTCAACACAGCCTTGCCTGTGTTGTAATCCAGAGCTCCGGTCGGCTCATCACAGAGCAGAAGCTTTGGATTCTTTGCAAGCGCCCTTGCTATGGCAACTCTCTGCTGCTCACCACCTGAGAGCTGTGCCGGGAAGTTCGCCATACGATCCTCAAGTCCCACCTGCTTCAGAACCGTTGCAGCATCCAGCGGTTCCTTACAGATCTGTGCCGCCAGCTCCACGTTCTCAAGTGCTGTAAGGTTCTGTACCAGATTGTAGAACTGGAACACGAATCCCACATCATACCTTCTGTATGCCGTGAGCTGTCTCTTATTCAGAGTTGATATCTCTCTGCCATCCAGCTTCACGCTGCCGCTTGTCAGAGTATCCATACCGCCAAGGATATTCAAGATAGTAGTCTTGCCCGCACCGGAGGCTCCGACTATGACACAGAACTCTCCCTTTTCTATCTCAAAATCCACATCACGGAGAGCATTGATCTCCACCTCTCCTGTCTTGTATACCTTCTTAACATCTTTAAATTCTACGTAGCTCATCTCACACCATCCTTCCACTGTTCTTTCTTACAATCTCATCCAGACTCCACAGCCTTGCCTCGGTCACCCTGTCAAATTTGATCTCTATCCACTCTTCCGTTCCAGGCTTATATATTCCCGCAAAATCATCATTTTGTATTATCTCACAGTCCATCTCCAAAATAAACTTCTCTTCATCATCAGAGAGAACGACAACTGTAAAATCCAGATTTTCTTCCCCCGGCAAAATGTACCGATTTATCAAATGCCCCTCCAGAAGTCCGGGATCGTCAACAAACAAAACTATATGCCTATATCCGCCTACATTCTCGCTATTCACAAAATAATCCAGAGTACCATTTCTTTTCTGAAGCTCATTTGCCAGCATGTCTAACAAGCCCTTCACATCAGCTTCTCCTGCGGCAAAAGAGATTTCTCCATTCTTACGGTCCGCCAGATAAAGCTCATCATATCCTACCCATTCACCATCACCCGGATCACAGGCAAATGCTAGCTGAATCCTGTCATTTGTCTCATTTATCTCAAGCTGGCCTATGATATTTCTCGCTATATCAAATGCACTCTTTTTATTTCCATCACTTACTATTCCTATAACCCCGGTACGGCTGAGATCCAGCACCACCGGCAAGTCGTGGATAACTGCCGTTTTTATCTTCACCTCATTTGCAACGTCTGTGAGCTGTACCTCTCTCTCCCGCTTTCCGCCAGCCTCCTGAACCACCACATGATCAGATATATCCACACTGCCAAGCCCCAGTCTGACCATAAGATGATTGCAGGCCCTCGATCTATTCAGACATTCAGCCTGCGCCTCCGAAAAAAAAGATTTGGACTACAGGATTGAATCTATCTCTCATATTATCCAAAATTTCCGTCTTATCGATCTCGATCAATCTGCACAAATGCTTTGCATAATTATTTCTCCTGATAGATTCAAGCTCCCCACGTTTCTCTTTCCCCGGTCTTGTCGAAAAATCCGCTATAGTACCCGGGATTACCCGCATCACTCCGAGGCCAATACACATAAGTATGAGCATAATGAAACCATACAGGTCTATGCCGGCGAATCCTATTGGATGCCAGCGCCCTCTATAGTAATACCCTTTCATGTCAGGATTCCTGCCCTTACCATTTACTGCCATAACTATCACAATCACAGCGATCACTGCCACAATGAGAATTTCCACCAGAAGTATCTTCATATTAAGCTTGTTCTGATTTTGGGGCGTAGAGGCCTTAGGCAGTACAAGCTTGTCCGGCGGCAAAAGCTTCTCATCCAGCTTACCCGTTTTTCTGACCTTATCTGTTGTTTCCGTTCCTTCCGCATTCTCCATATTTTTCATATTCCCCATGTGTCCCAAATCTATTATCCCATCAACACTCAATATATTTTAGTTCGAAAATATATCAGTCTGTCAAGTCCGAAAATATATCCCATAAATATTTGTTATATATATTATACATCAGTAACCCCATATTCAGAAATTAAATTTATATATTGCTGTTCCCACGACAAAAAAGTCCCCCATACCTGCCTGATGCAGATACAGGGGACCTTTGTCTCATATACTATTTATGCTTTTTTGACTTTGGTGTAGCCGGTTCTTCAGCTGCTGCAGCGTTATGATTTGCTGTCGCATATACCTTCTGAACTACTTTCTTTTTCTTCAATGGATGCTTTGGGTTCTTATCCATTTTGAACACTTCCTTTCTGTTTTCCTAAAATGTTATATAACAGAAATCTGCAGTGCATATGCCGAACGGTCATCTGCACCACCGGTTGTGCTATCCTTTTCTTATCTTTGACTATGTTATAGTCCTCTATGCTAGCAATGTCAAGAGGTGAGTGCTAATTATTTTGTGAAGATTTTGTGAAGATTAGGTACTCGCATATTAACCGGGAAAGCGTACTGCCCCTCGGCAAAGATATGGTTCAGATACCCCCAATTCCCCCGCGGTTCATTGACACCATTTTCTCAATTGGATATATTGTGGGTGTTATTAGCAAAAAGGAGCTGACAGCCATGCCGAGTCATCCCTTGAAAGCGGGGACATAAAGACCCCCGATGCAAATCGGATCATAGAAGCAAATATAGTATACAATGTAAGGACCGGCGAACAGCTTACCAGGAGAAGACAAAATGCCAAAGGCTTCGAAGAGCTTCTTGACTGTGCCGGTGTCCTGTTCCTTGAAAATAACCAGACAGGAAATCTGATCATCAATCCCCCGCTTTCATCCATCGATGACCTGATGAAATATATGCAGATAGATTTTCTGCAGCCGATATACACACTCACATTCAGCAACGGACTCAGAGGCGGGCACCATACTTACATACCCTATCGCCAAGGCAATGGGCCTCGATGCCGGTTCTTCAGCCGCAGTCTCCATCATCGGCGGTGCGGACGGACCTATGGTTTTATTAGCATCACTCAAGCTGCTCATACCGAAGAGCATAAGAGGCAAAGCCATCGTCAGGGAACAGAGAAAAAGCAAGATCACATCCAAACAAAAGCTGGTTCCTGAATGAACAGGTGCTCAAGCTCCTGATCCTTGGAATGCTCGCGCTGCTCCTCTCAGGTATCGGCGGAATAGTCGGAGGCTACATCGTATACCTCTTCAAACGTGGAAACTTCAACCCTACTGTCGGTATTGCCGGAGTGTCATGCGTACCTTCTACCGCAAAGGTCGCCCAGAAGGCGGCATCCAAGGCTGACCCTTCAGCATTTATTCTCGACTACGCCCTGGGCGCAAATATCTACGGAGTTATAACGACTGCGATACTTACGGGAATTTATATAACGCTTTTGAGTTAAAATTACATGGTTTTATATACACAAAATGCCACAGCAGTTTTATGCTGCTGTAGCATTTGCTTTACCCTATTGCTTTGTGTATAGATTTAACTGATTGTCTGTGTCACGTCCTGCATACATTACTCTAAGAATGGTTACAACCTTTTTATCGCTATCAGGAATATAAAATACCACATAATTATCTACTAGTAATACACGAAGTCCACGGCTTTTCCACGGTTCTTTCTCGTATCTTCGATAACGCTCCGGCATCGTATCCAGACTTAATATCTACTCTTCCAGACGGTCAAGCTGTCCGCTTGCGTTTTGAGAAGATTGTAATTCAAAGGCAATATATTCAAAAATTCCTCTCAGATCATTGTCAGCCTGCTCGGATATCTCTAATTCATATATCATATTCCATAATCCTTACGAATGTCAGTAGAGACCTTTTTAGCATTTTTCGTCCGTCCAGCCTGCATATCAGCATATCCTTTCTCCAATTCTTCATCGAACTCTGCATCTGATAATGTGCTGATGTCAACAGGTCTGTCATATGGTATTTTTACTTCAAATGGAAGTCCTCTCTGTAAGATAATCTGTTTATAAAACATATTTATAGCACTAGAAGCAGGGATACCCAGTGTAGCCAAGATACTTTCTGCTTTTTCTTTGACATCTGGTTCAATCCTTGCATATAAATTTGCAGATTTTGTAGCCATATAAAGCATCTCCTTTCATAAGTAGTGTTTCCATCTATCCTTAATTATAAGCATATGTCCGCACAACAGCAATACTTTATCTCAAATAGAAATACACTATCATACACTTACTCATATAAGAAAAATATGTGGGAAGCGTATTGTATTGCTTCCCACTCTTTAATGTTAATTGCGCTACGGATTGTTCTATATCATTTTTCCCTCAAAATCCTGTAATTCGTGAAATATATTATCTACTATAATACGTTCTCCTTCTATTCGATATAACATAAAATATCTATGTCTTTCAAAATTAATTCTTCTATATCCCAGCTTTCTCAAGCGCAGATTATCACATAGTTTCAAACTTGAAGCAATTTTTTCCAAACTTCTTTTCGTATTCTCAAAGTCCTGAAGAACATTTGCTGCAGCCTGTTTACTATGTTTTTCAAATAAGAGATATTGAATAAAATTATCCAAATCATTCTCTGCATCTTTTGTCAAAACCACCTCATAAGTCATACTTCTTCCTCATATCATCTATCACAACATCAGCATCACGACATTCACCTTTTTCAGCATGTTGTCTTGACTTCGCCAGTTTGTCTATCATCTGTTCCTCTGTCATTGCCACATATGGATCTGTAACAACCCTTTTTATCTCAAATGGAAATCCATTATTTGCAACTGCCTGGGTAAGAAAAATTCTTATAGCTGTCGTAGTATCTGTTCCAAGATCATGAAATAATTTATCTGATTTTGACTTAAGATCATTGTCTACCCTTACCTGTATTGTGCTTGCCATTCTCATACACCTCCTAGTATTAATAATATGCAACTTCACCGCTTCTTTATAAATTATAATACTTAATTTATGCCAATTCAATACAAACGTATTGTTTTAGTAGTGATATTTCATATACAAACACTATGACATCGGCATCCTTCATATCTTCATATATTTCTATCATGTCATCCTGAATGAGATCATTGTTTCATTTTCACTCTATATATGATAATATAATTGCAGTTAGAAATGTCTAACCATATAAATCAAATTAGAAACGACAATATAATTATCGAACGGAGAAAATACAATGAAGATAACAAAATGGGATGCGCAGGCAGCCGAGGATATCGGCCATGCATTTGGACATTATGACTACGGGCAGGAAACAGGTATGGGAGTGTTCTACAGCAGCAAAGAGGCCGTGGCAAATTACATAGCCGGCTACGTCCGTATGGCATTTGAAGGACAAATGCTCTACGCGACTAGCGAACGCGGCGAGGGGTATATCGCCTACACCCTGCCAGGACAAAAAATGAATCTCAAGGCGGGCATGGCTATCCTCAAAGCTCTGTTTCACAACATGAGCCTTAAAGAGATGATCCGCATGGGAAAAGCTCTGTCCAAGGGAGGCAGATCTCTTCAAGATCGAATGAAGAAAGAGAAGAAAGATTTTATATTCGTCGGCATGGTCTGCGTCCGCGAACAATACCAGGGACAGGGATACATGAGAAAAGTTCTTGACATGGCTTTCTCTGAGGGAAACAGGTTGCACGTTCCAGTCATCCTTGAGACGGATGCCAAGTCAAAGTGCGATAAATACATGCATCTCGGCATGGAGCTTGAGGGTGTGCGCGATATGGGCGCTTATGGTAAGATGTACGATCTGATCAAGTATCCTGATTAGAAAACTAAAAATGTCAGCTAGATATGAGTTCCAAACCATTGCTCATATTTATCTGGCATTTTTAATTTTATCTTTTTGACTTAATCTTGCTCTTCTGTGCATAAAATTTTCGCTTATTTGTTATAAACCTCCAAAAAGATACAAACTTGCGATTTTCTGTATCCTTTGCGCATTTTTCGTCAGAAAAAAGAAAGTTTTTTATCTTTTTAGGATAAGTCGAATTTTTCTACCCCAATATCACCATTCCCCTTAATAATCTTCTTGACATCTCATCCTCAAAAGATAAAAATAACAAGTGACTGACTAAAATTCAGCAAAGGATTCTATAGATACGAGGTTAGACAAATGTACCAGATAATGACAGCCGACGAGGCAATGGATCTTATAAATGACGGAGATGTGATCGCACTCAACTCATTTCTCGGCATAGATATTCCAATCGAGCTTCACGAGGCATTATATAAAAGATACCAGAGGACAGGTTCGCCGAAGCACCTCACCGCTATATCAAGCGCGGGCTTTGGCGCGTGGGATGAGAACAAGGCGGCAGAGGGATACATAAGAGACGGCGCAGTTGACAAGATCATCTGTGGACATTTCGGAGCCATGTACAGCACCAAGAAGCTTGTCCTTGAGGACAGATTTGAGGCATACAATCTCCCACTCGGCTGTATCTCACACGCAATTCGTGCACAGGCCGGCGGACTTCCGGGAGCACTCTCCAAGGTCGGTCTCGATATATTTGTCGATCCTAGACTTGAGGGACCGGGAATCAACAACATATCAAAGGATGACTCACTTGTTAAATACGTCGAGCTGGACGGTGAGGAATTCCTCTACTACAAGCTGCCGCTTATCAACGTGGCTATCATCAAGGGAACTGCTGCCGACCGCAAGGGCAACATCTCATTTGAGGATCTGTTTACCGCAGGAGATGCGCTGTCCATCTGTCAGGCCGTAAAGGCAAATGGCGGAAAGGTCATCGTGCAGGTTGACAGACTTGTGGCAAGGCCATCAAGACCTCACAATACCATCATTCCGGGATGTCTGGTTGACGCTATCGTTGAGATACCGCCGGAGCCAAGACACGCATCATACGAATCCCTGACAGGAAGTTTTGAGATTCCATATTCACAGTGGCAGGACTGGGCTGAGATGCTTTCCGGTCGTACCAAGACAAAGAATGTCGTCAATACAAGCGCAGAGATCATTGGAAGAAGGGCTGCTCTGGAATTGAAACCGGACGATATAGTCAACATAGGTGTTGGAATTCCGGAGACTGTATCCAAGTATGCCAGAGAGAACGGTATTCTGGACAAGATAACCCTGACCGTAGAATCCGGAGGTGTAGGCGGATTTCCTGCATCGGGCAAGGTGTTCGGCGCTGTCATTGGCGCGGACTCCATCTATGACATGGCAAACCAGTTTGATCTCTACAACAATGGCGGTCTTGATATCTGTTTCATGGGCGGAATCGAGGTTGACAGGTTCGGGAATGTAAATGCCCACAAGGGCCCTGGCGCATTTGCCGGTGTAGGTGGATTTGCAAATATCACCGCCAAGACCGCAACCGTTGTATTCTGTCTCACATTTGACACGAAGGGGCTTGCCGTGGAGGACAATGACGGCATCGTGACCATCAAAAACGAGGGAAGCATTCCTAAGTTCGTAAACGATGTCAGAAGCATCAGTTTCTCAGGAAAACGTGCGCTGGCAAACAGGCAGAGGGTTATATACGTCACAGAACGATGCGTATTTGAGCTCACTGAAAAGGGACTTAAGCTCATTGAGGTGTACCCGGGAATTGATCTTGAACATGACATTCTGAACAAGCTTCCTTTCAAGGTTGAGGTGGATGAAAGGCTGCGATAGCTAGAAGGCTGAGAAAAATAAATCCTAATATATTAAAAGGTCGTGAGAAGATCCCTACTCAAAATCTTCCCACGATCTTTTATGTACATCATTTTCTTATCTACATTAACTTTCTCACAATAACTAATGCTTCCCCACCAGCTCCACGCATACTATCTCCGGGAAGTTAAACAGCCTCACCGGAATCACACTGTTGCCAAGGCCTCGGCTGACTATCATCTCGGTGCCATTCATATAATATTCACCTGCTGTATATTTGGGAAGAAATCCCTGATCCGGAGCCACTATCCCGCCGACAAGCGGCAGTCTGAACTGTCCGCCGTGGGCATGTCCGGAAAGCACGAGATCAACACCGATGCTGGCATACCTGACAAGGTATTGTGGCTCATGTGCAAGAACGACCGTGAGCTCCTTTTCATCACTAAGCAACGCCTCCAGTGTCCCATCCGCAAGACTTTTATCGTCTAGTCCGACCAGCCTGAACTTCGCATTCCCCCTGGATATCTCCACAACCTGATCATCCAGAATAACCACCCCGGCACCTATAAGCCCATCCATAAGCTCGTCATATTCAGATTTCTCAAGCCAATATTCATGATTGCCTGTGACATAGTATACCGGACATATTTTCACGATCTCATCCACAAATTGGACTGCACGGTCTACATTTGTGTGATTTGAGTCCACAAGATCTCCGGTCAGGACGATCATATCAGGTTCACATTCTCTTATCCTGCCCACCAGTTTCTGGTTATTCTTGCCAAACTTTGCATTGTGCAGATCCGATATCTGGACTATGCGATATCCCTCAAGATCTGCGCCAAGCTGCTCTGCCGCATATGTATAATGTGTGGTTTCAAGGTGTTTGTTCTGAAAATTGCAGAACAATATTATGACAATAACTATGCTCAGAGTAATTGCCAATTTTATATATTTCTGCTTTTTCGTATTTCTACTTTTTTGTTTTTTAGATTTTCCTTTCATTCGCAGCCCCACTTTTATAATGCCATGATCTTCTCATCTCTTATTCGACCTCCGCCAGATCTTCCTCTCCTGGGCCTCCTTTATCAGCATGTCCCGGAAATCAGGATGGGCTATGGATATCAGAGCCTCCGCTCTCTCCCATGTGGATCGTCCTTCAAGGTTTATCACACCGTACTCTGTCGCCAGAAAGTACACCTGACTTCTCGGCGAGGTGATGATATCTCCGTTGAACTGCGGTTTTACCCTGGAATGCTTCACCCCATTCCTGTCGGTGTGTGTGGAACTCATACATATAAACGCCTTGCCGCCACGGGAGCCCGATGCACCGATCAGGAAATCGAGCTGTCCGCCGGTTCCACTGATCTGGCGTGAACCACTGCTCTCCGCCGCAACCTGTCCGTACAGATCCACAGCCACGCAGCTGTTTATGGATACCATATTGTCTATCTGCGATATGACATATGGCCTGTTCACATACTCAAGTGGATATGCGGCGATTCCCGGATTGTCGTCCAGCCACTCATACAGCTCATTTGAACCGATGGCACAGCCAAATACGCCTTTTCCACGATCTATGTTCTTGTATTTATTTGTCAGCTTGCCCGCTTTGTACAGGGCTAGATATGCATCCGAGCAGAGCTCCGTGTGCATGGCAAGATCCTTGAGATCCGACTGAGCCAGCATCTCACCCACCGCATTTGGCATTCCTCCGATACCGAGCTGTAGTGTTGAACCATCCACAATATACGGAATAAGCAGCTCCGCTATCTTCCGGTCAACCTCCCGCGGTGCCTGTGTTTTCACATCTGCAAATGGCTCGTGCTCCCCCTCTACGATCATATCCACATCCGATATGTGAATACACTCGTCATATCCACCGCGTATCTTAGGCATGTGCTCATTCACCTCAACTATCACGATGTCCGCCTTCCTGGCAATAGGGGCAGCCACACCGGTATTCACCGAGAAGTTAAAATAACCATGCTTGTCCATAGGTCCCACCGACACCATGACCACATTTACATGGAGGAAATACTCATAGTAAGCCGCATTATTGTGGAACACCATCGGTATATAATAGCATTTGCCCTCATCGCACAGCTTTCTCTCATACTGCGAACAGTGCCAGCTGTGATACACAAAATGCTCCTGATTGTCATCGCACTCTGCAACCTCTATAGGCCCAGCCATCAGATTACCCCTGATCTTCACATCGTGCAGCTCATCTCTCCGCTTTGCCAATGCCCTGTCAAGTAGTACAGGTTTTCCAAGGGACGATGTGTAATCGACCCAGTCTCCATCCTTGACACACTCCACCGCAGCCTCCGGTGTACGCAGCTTTTCTCTATACATTTGCTGAAAATCGAACATATAAATCCCCCTTTATTAAATAACGTTTCACCGCTTGTCCTCCCTCAACAGCCTCAATCACTATTATCAAATAAATCAAATGCCATTTCAACATTTTTAGAGATATTCTGTGTAAATATCAATGAAAAAGTTTACCAACATTTACAATATTCCAGCCAAAATAGTCATAATATTTTTCCACTTTCACTGGAACAATGCTCATTTACATCTAATTGCAAAACGCAAAAAAGCCCCCCGCATACCTGCACCTTGCAGATACACGGAGGGCTCTACGAATATTAGTCATCTGTTATTAAGTAATTACACATTTCTTACATTATTCGATTGCGATATAATTACTCTTCTCTAC
>NC_021018.1:1504177-1506608 GCF_000210595.1 Coprococcus sp. ART55/1
AATAAGATTCAACCAGAGCGCAGTCCATGATCAAAACGTAGAATACATTTCCATAATAACGGTTTTCCACTATTCTTCCGTGATCAAGAACAGGAAGATATGTTCCATCTTTTTTTGCAAAATGGAACCTTACATAGTCATTATTTCCACTGGTCTTTGCATCAATCTGTTTCCAGATGCTGGTCTCAACAGAATCCCGTTCGTCTGGATGGACCAGGTTTCTGAATCTATGATCTGTGTAATCCAGAAAATCATCAAAATCCCTGCAGCCAGCAAATTCTATCAGTTCACGATTTGCAAATAAAATATTATCATTTTCAGGATCAGCTATATATATAAGGAAAGCTCCCGGAAGATTCTTTGATACATCCTGAAGTGCAAACCCAAGCTGGCTTCTGTGCTGCATCTTATAAGCTCCTCGATAAGGACTGCAATTATGCTTTCCATGAAGTTTTACCGCATAAAGTGCCATATCCGCGCATCTGATAAGCTCCGAAACATCTTCACAATCTTTTGGATATTCTGCATACCCAAGAGAAATGTAAAATGGATGCTCCCCACCATTATATGTTATATGCCGTGGCTGAAGAGTAAATTGTTCTATTTTCTTTCTTGCCTCTTCCTCTGTTGTGTCAACCAGAATGGCGGAGAACTCATCACCGCCATTTCTGCAAATAATAGAATTATCATTGAAATAGCTCTGTATGTCCTGTGCAAGACTTTTCAGTGCGGCATCTCCAACTACATGACCATACATATCATTTATAAATTTAAAATCATCAATATCCATCTGTATACCCACGCAATGAATATGAAGATCGCCCTGCATAACCTTTTTGAGCTGTTCGTCAAACCCCTTACGATTCAAGAGTCCGGTCAGCGGATCTGTTATCGCCATTTTTTTTAATGTATCTCGATGTCTCTCAATCACAAGGATGACCACCGTTAATCCAGTTAAGAGCAAAATAACACATATTCCCAAAAACAGCTGCGGAAATACATTCCACCCATGACTCCAGCCATCAGCAGGCATTATCTCAAAATCAAATAGACTGCCGCAAAATTCAAACTCAAATGTAATCGGATTCTTCATAATATTGCCGGATGATGATACTATCTCTGTATCATCAGACAAAGGGGAAACTGTCTTTGTCAGGGAGTAATCATAACCGAATTTTGTGAGTGCCTGAATTGATTCTGTAAATATCTCCGGAACACGTATAATTACTATGGTAAATCCCCAAAATACTGGAGAGCCATCTGCCCCCTCCAGATNTACAGGATTTCTAATCGCAATGCCCTGCCCCCCTGTTTTAAATCAAAAGGACCCTGCATCGTGACTATATTTTTATCTCTTCCATAGCGGCATATCTCTCCACGACTTTCATCATGCATCAAATCTATCTTTCCAGCTTCATTCCCTGCCTCCGGATATATATCTGTGACAACACCGTCAGGCGCAATCTGTATGCTCTGAATAAAATCTGCCATCAGATCCCGAGCAACTTTTTGAAAATTGTCAATTTTCCCATTTTCGCTGATTGCTATCTCTTCAAGTGTATCTGTAATTGCAACTCCACGGTTCATGTCATTCTGTAGTCGTTCTGCATATGTTGTGGCATTAAGCGCTGTGACATTCCGTACCTGTTTATAATTTGATCTATATGAATGATATAAAACTACTGTCAAAACCAGACAGCCAACCAGAAAAATGAGAACCGGCAACATAAGCTTTTTGTTATGGTTTTTACGCGAATTCATAGTATGTCATCTCTCCTTATTTTGGATGCTATTTACAAGTTCTCTACAAATTGCACATATTTTATCGCATTCATTCATTTTTGACAAGTCAGCATTCAGGGATGTTTTTTTAGAGGAATAGTATTATAATACAGAAACGAAAAGAGGTAATCGCTATGCAGATAAGTATAATTTTGCTCGGAAAGCTTATTAACTTTTTTATTATGATCCTGCTTGGTTTTATTCTTGTCAACAAAAATATCTTAAAATCATCTGACAGCCGGATATTATCTATCATCGTGGTATACCTGGTGATGCCCTGTGCCATAATTGGTTCATTTGAGATTGATTTTACAAAAGAAAAACTGCAGGGACTGTTATTTTCCGCTGTCATTGCAGTTATTATACATGTTCTGCTGTTGATTTTTATAAATATCGGAAGGAAATTTTTGCACTGGACCCCAGTTGATGTGCAACTGTCATGTATTCCAACTCGGGAAATATGATTATCCCACTTGTAAGTGCTATTCTGGGTTCCGACTATGTACTGTATTCATGCGCATTTATGTCTGTACAACTGATATTTCTCTGGACACACTGCAGCACAATGCTCTCCGAAAAGCCACACTTGGAATGGAAAAAGATAATATCCAATATAAATGTATTAGCCATAATAGCAGGTCTCCTGCTA
>NC_021018.1:1508793-1513665 GCF_000210595.1 Coprococcus sp. ART55/1
GTTTTATTCTTTGTTGTAACAGTCTTAGCTTTGACCAGCCTGAATAAATCCTTATGGATTTGCCGTTAATCTTAACTGTCTTATAGGTGCGAACTCTTACATAATACTTTTTCTTGCCCGAAAGCTTTGAAATTTTCTTTGATACTGTTGTATTCTTGCCTACTGTTACGGTCTTAGCCTTGCTGAATTTACTTGAGGCACTGTACTGTACCTGATAGCCTGTTGTCTGTGTAGCCTGCTTCTTCCACTTTACTGTAAACTTCTTTGAACCTGCTTTAAGTGAGGAAATACTTGTTGCCTTTGGCTTGATTGTGAAATAAAGCGTCTTTGTTCCGCTGTATTTACCCTTAAAGGTAATCTTTACTGCGTACTTGCCAACATACTTTCTGCCTTTTGCATAAGACACAGTATAGTCAGTATTCTTAACAAGTGTCTTTCCTGTTCTGTCCTTAACAATAACCTTAGGTGTTCTAACCTTTCCGTTATATGTTAATGATGTTGCTTTAAGCTTTATGCTTGATGCCTTTGGAATTACTGTCGTTGAAAGAGTTTTCTTACATACCGAACAGTAATTTACTATCTTGCCGTTTGCTGTTGGGGTTGCCTTTGTTACGGTTTGCTTTGTGGTGTGGGCAATCTTAGCAATATTGCCCCAAGATGCAAGGTCGGTTATTTCCTTTGTACCGAGTACATCTTCATAGAACTTGCCACAACCTTCGCACTTGTAGTATGCTTCCTTACCGCCCTCTGTGCAGGTGGCAGCTTTCGCAGCAACCAAAGTCAGATTGTGAGTGTGTTCTTCGTTTTTATTTTTGTAATAATATGTAACAACCGTTCCGTCCGAAACAATAGGCTTATTCAAGCCGTCAACCTTTATAAATTCATAATCATAAAGTGTTTTTGCCGGTGTTAAATCAAGCTTTGTGCCGTATGGCACGGTAAATGTTCCGCCGGCAGTGTTTGGAATTTCAGAGCCGTCCTCAAATTTATACTGAATTGAAACGGTTGTGTAGCGCTGTGTTTCCGTATTGTCGTCTGCAAGCACATTTCCGTTTTCATCGAGCACCTGAAATGCCACGGTATCGCCGCTCTTAAGCTGTGCATCAGACGGAATTTGATAAATAAGCGAGCAACTCTTTAAGCCTGAATTAAAGTCGCTTTTGATGTGATCCAAAGCACCGAGCGGCCAGAAATTTGCCTTATCATTCCAAACAGGAATGTCAAAGGTTTGTACTGTTTGAAGCGGATTCCCCGATGAATCGGTCGCAACGCTTCCGTCGGAGTGCTTAATCCACATTTTGAATTTTAATTGTCGTGCATTTTTATCTGAAATGTTTTGAATAACAGTTCTAAGCTCGATTTTTTTACCGTTCATATTAGTATTAAATCTGCTTTTGCTGTTGCCGCTCAAAAGTCGGTCATTGCGATTATATGTGTAATTATAATATGAACTTGTTTCAAGGTCGGTAAAATCAGACGGCTTTGAATAAGCGCCCGTATATTCCTTAACCTCGGGAGTTGCAACATAAAGGTCTACATCCTTAACAAGCTGAGACATTCGCTTGAAGCCCTGCAAACGGCAAACCTCACAGAATTGATAGTTTGTGTCTCTCATTATGCACTCATAACTTGAAACAAGCATTTTTGAGCCGTAAGCATTGCGGCAGGTATATGTGTTTCTAAAACCTAAAAGCTGTCGCCATTTTATCTTTTCCGGGTCTTCAACCGAGGAAAGATTGAGTGATTTAAGTTCCTTATCGTCAAGCAAATATCCGTTACTGTATTCATCACCGAGACCGAGCAAACCGTGTCCAAACTCGTGTGCAAAAGTTTTTGACGCACGATAACTGTCTGATGGCGAAATGAAATAATGGAAGCCGTATTCACGGTTATTATAAGCACCGCCGAAATCTGATTTTGTGTTTACAACCATAGCGAACTGAGCAATATAATCGTGAACATAATAATAAGGCTCATATTCCGAACCGGACGGAATTGTGTTTGGATCACACTTTTTTTTGATATGAGCATCGTGAATTTTCTCGATAAATTCAGGACCGATACATCTCTCAAAAATATGATTTTTCCACTGACTTCCGTGGAGATTATTAGAAATAACAGGCGAATTATATTTGTCGACTATAACATCAAAGAAGGTGCTTCCACCATTGTCAAAAGTCGATTCGGAAGCTGTGCAAAGAGCGTAAACATTGAATCTGTCGGCATAACTGCGATACGGTTCATATTTCATAGCGTCCTGCCAAAGTCGTTTGACATCATTGATGAATTTGCCCTGCTGACTTTTTGTGTATCCCTCGCCGCAAACGACAACAACCATATTTTCCGTGTCGCTGCGTGTTTTTTGGATGGTATAAACAGGGATGGTCGGATTAGAATATTTTCCGTCATTTGAATACCACGGGCCGAGGGTGAGCTGAATGCTTTGCTCGGTACTGACATTCCAATCGGGATTTGCGTCCTCGGCAGGTTCCGAAATTGTATAATCATCCTCTTGCTTATTTGGAGCAGAGCCGATATAAGGACTGCTTTGTGAGCCGCTGCCGGAAGTTGTAACAAAATATTCGGAATCGAGATAAAATGCAGGTCTTACGCCCAAATCGGAATACCACGGAGCATAACGACCGACCTGACCCGATGAACTGATATAACGCATATCGTGATTGCAATCGGTAACAGGAGTGCGAAGCCAATAAGGCCAAGCCATACCGTCATTATTATACGCAACATAATAACCTTTGAGATTTTTCCACACGGCATTAGCCTGCTTTACATCAAGAAGAAAAACCTTTTCGGTTGTAGTTTCAAAATATGAACTGTCGTAGTTTGCCACCGCTTCCGAAATATCGGTGTAGTATAACAAATCCGAATTTGCGTCTCCATCAACTATGCCCTTGTTGTATTCGGGATGAGAAACGAGAGAACGCTGGGTAACGGTTTTCATTGCCGCAATTTCAGATTTTGAAAAAGCGTTGAGAAAACCCGCTTTTTCGTTGTACGCTCCCACACCGCTTACATATCCGTCTTTCGGAGGGTTGCCGCAAAGCCAATCGACTTTGCCTTCAGCTGCGGTCGAATTTAACCAAGAACGCATATTGCTGTCTTTCCAATAGTTAGAACCGTAATCATCACGCTTATAGCTTCTGCTGTGTGATTTTGAATTGCTGTTGTCATTTGTTTTGGCATCATATGCAAGGGTGTCAACAATTTTGTCTGCAAGCATAAGCGGTCCGTTATTGTCAATGCTTACACATCGCCAAAGAATTGAGGCATTGTTATACGCGCCCATTTTAACATAGTCGCCAACTTTAATATCGGGCTTTGATGCCGCCTGAATGGTCATCGGCCAAACGGAGATTGCCATGCACAATGCCAAGAATATTGCGGTTATTTTTTTCGTCATTAAGGAACCTCCTTTATAAGCTATATATTTGCTTTTATTGTATTGTAAGGTGTTATATGTGTCAATGAAAATCCACCTTATTCCGTGAAACTTACCATAGTGTTACATTCCTTTTTTTCAGCAATAATACCTGCTGGAAACTGATTTTCGCAATACATTTTATTTCACCCACTAGGTTAAACAAAATTTTGTTTTTTTACTGTATCATCATGCATTATCCTGTATAATGAAAGTATCAAAAGATAGGCGGAGGCAGTGCAATGAAGAAAATACACATTGAATTCAGCGATGAGCGGCTCATTACTCCCAGTGGTCTGGTATTCGTAGGGCAAATACTTGGAAAAAGCAGTTTTGTTAAAAAAATCAACCGTGCTCCAATTTCAAAAGATTATCTGCAGAAACAGATAAAAAATGGAGACGTGCTCCTCACCTATATTGGTATGCTCTGTCAGGGAAAACCCCAGTATGAGGCTGTCCGTGAAATGATGGATGACCCTGACTACTACAAATACGCATTAGGCATCTCCTATGCGATTCCTTCCGCCGAAACACTCCGTCAGCGTTTTGACATGATCGGGGATTCCCTGCGCAAAGACATCCAGCAGGCAAATGTCGACATGCTGCGTGAAATGCACATAGAGCCGACAGCCCTGGATAACGGCTTTGTTCCTGTCGATATTGATGTAACCCCCTTTGACAATTCGAAATCCAATAAGGAAGGCGTATCCCGTACCTACAAGGGTTTTGACGGATATGCACCAATTATGGCATATATCGGCACAGAAGGATACCTCGTCAATCTTGAACTGCGGATTGGGAAACAGCACTGCCAGAAAGAAACTCCTGATTTCCTGAGAGAGACCATTGAACTGTGCAGACAGCTGACGGAAAAACCACTGCTCATCCGGCTGGATTCCGGCAACGATGCATCTGAAAACATAGGCATCTTTATGGAAGAAAGCTATAAATACAACAATGTGTCTTTCATCATAAAACGGAATCCCAGACAGGAAAGTAAAGAAGAATGGCTGGAATCCGTCAGGGAATGCTGCCAGAATATCCAGCATCCACGTGATGGGAAAACTGTTTATATCGGACAGACCTTCCGGAATGTGACATATTCCCTTTCTGATAACGAGGAGAAAACTGTCGGAATACGCACAATTTATGAGATCACGGAAAGAACCATTGACCGATATGGGCAGTATTTTATCGTACCCGATATAGAACTGGGCACATACTGGACAAACTCTTCCCTGCCAGACGATACAGTCATTGATCTTTACCATGCCCACGGAGAAAGTGAGCAGTATCACAGTGAAATCAAGACGGACATGGATGTTGGAAGACTCCCGTCGGGAAAGTTTGAGAGCAACAAACTGGTGCTGGAGCTGACAATGATCGCATATAATATCCTTCGAATCATAGGGCAGAAATCGCTGAAAAAGAAG
>NC_021018.1:1514507-1516488 GCF_000210595.1 Coprococcus sp. ART55/1
GCTTGGAGTATTTTTCTTCATTTCTTTCCCTCACAAATTCCGATTTCTCAGTTTCAAAAACTGGAATTTTCACACTTCGTCAACTAATGTTTTTTCTTCTCTATAAAGCAAGGTCACAACAAATGCAATAATTATCAAAATATGTAATACAATATGATATACATCAGGAACATATCTTCCATCCACATTTATTAATTGAATGCATTCTGAAAAATAGGCAATCTTCTTGTCCATTTCTCCCATAAATCCTCTTCCAAATAAAGTATACCATTCATGACTTAAGAACTGAGTGACAAACCACCCTGCCAACCATATCAAATGTATATTCCTTCCAACATTTTTTGTAACTAACATTAAAACGAATGTAATTGTCGGAATAAGCATAAATAGCCATTCTTCCTCAAATGCACCTGTTACCAAGTATTTGTCTCCAATCTTCAATCCTATCATTGAAAGAAAATACCACAGTAAAAGAATTATATTTACAATTATTAAATGTGTTTTTTTCATAAATCATATCTCCTAGACAATTCTTAAAATTCCGATTTATCAACGTGTAACATAATTAAATCATATTAGAAATGGGATAAACTATGTACTTTTCTTCAAAATAATATAGTTATTTTTCCGTATGATACTTATATCCCCTCAATTTCTTTTTTACTCCAATTAATATAAGATAGTCACGATAACAATCACGACAATCCATCCTACCTTTTCCATTTTATGTGAACAAAACAATCTCCACACCATCGGTCTTCTAATGCTCATTTTATCATATACTGTTCAAGCATAGTCGGTGCGATATCCATGGCTACAAAAAACTCTTCTGGCAACGTGCAAAGCTCTTGGCTTATAAAATCTTCCGCATCAATATACTTATGATCATTTTCCGGATCATAACATTTCTCATGATTTGCAAAAATAACTATTCCCTCAAAACTCTTCTCAATCTCATAAACAGCATCTCCCGGTACATCATAATTTAGGATAGTGACATGTAATCTATCCTTTGCATCAAGACTGTCGGCAATATAAAATTCATCACAAAATGGCAACTTATTCTCGACAGCAAAATCAATTGTATGCTGGAGATATTCCCTTAAAATCTCTCTGTCCAGCTTATACTTAAAGCCCGAAAAAAAATTTTTCATTTTATTAAATAAACCCATATATCAAATCTGTCCCTTCATATAATTTGCTCATAATACTGGTTATACACTTAAATAATCTTTATATTCTTTATCTAAAAGTTTCTTAAATTCTTTATAATCATCCCATTTAAATGTAAAGCCACATCTTCTTCACTCAAATCTGTACCTTTTTTATTATATTGTATGCAATATCCCAATTCCATCCTTTGAATATTTCCGTTTCAAAACTCTTCGTCTTCATCGATTTCTTCATCTGGTTGAATCTCACAAACAAATTCAATATTTCTTTTACCGAATACATCTGTCAGATAAGTAATCTCTTCTTCATTCATTGTAAAAAATGACCATTCATTCTCGCTGACAGTTATTTTCTCCTGTTCTGTTGTCGTTACCTCCAAAGTGATAACGTTCATGCTTCCCTTCACTGTTTCAAACAGTCTTGTCAATCGTACCTTTGCCAGATCCAGTGCAGTCAGCTTTCCACCATATACAGATACAAGAAAGTTCTTTGTCAAATATATCCTAAAATCATTAAACCAGAGAGCTTCCGGCTGATTACATTCTTCGTCAATCTGCTCTGCCAATGGATGTCTGTATTTTTTAATCGCACGCACCTGGGTTAATACCATCGAAATTCCAATCAATATTAAGATGCCTCCGATATCCAGATTCACAAAATATCCTTCCTTGAGTACTTTTCCATAGGTAAGCTTCGTCATACATATATAAATAATTTGTAATTGATATACTCACTTATTATTTTTTTTACGTTTCTAGTCAGTCACAACTTTCGCATGCCTTCCACTCTTGCCGTACCATTCTCTTCA
>NC_021018.1:1517090-1519514 GCF_000210595.1 Coprococcus sp. ART55/1
GCCAACCAAAAATATTCCTATCAATAAGAGAATCATTCCGATCGTCCGCCACATTTGATTGAATTTGTATTCTTCTTTTATATGCTTATTCGTATATTTCATGTCATGTATTCTCCTACACTTGATTTTTCTCTCACACATAAATGCTCTAACGCTGTTTTATTATAAAATTGTCTGATTTGTTCCCTACAAACTGAAATTTTCGAGTGTGTCGCTAAATTAGATTTTTTCATCAATTATCATTACTAAAATACTCATTTCTAAGTATGGAATAATAAACTTCATCCACAATACCTTGATTACAGGTTCCCGACTGCCTAATTATTCCTTCTTTTTTCATTCCCATTTTCTGCATTACACTTCCTGAGTTTGGATTACCTGCAGCATGCTTTGCATATACACGTTTGACTTTTACTTCTTCAAAAAAGAATTTTACCAATGCCCTTCCTGCTTCTGCAGTTATACCTTTTCCCCACCATCTGCTTCCAATACCATACCCGAGCTCCACACTTTCTGTTGCCTCATCGAGACTTACTACTGATATATCTCCTACCAGTTCATGCGAATCTTTTAACTCAATTGTCCAAAAATAGAAATCCTGCTTATCATACGATTCTATCCAATCAATTAGTAATTGCTTTGTCTCGTCGACATTTTTATGCGGTTGCCAACTTAAAAACTTTGTTACATCTTTTTCTGTTACCCAGTTTTTAAACATGATTTCTGCATCATCTAATACATGTCGTTTAAGAACTAATCTATCTGTTTCTATTCTAATTGTGCCCTTATGTTCCATACGCATCCTCCACCATCAAGAAAATTCCGATTTTCCAGTTTCCAAAAAGGATTTTTCAAATTAGTCTTTGCAAATAACCTTTGAACCTTCACCATCAATTACAATTCCCTGATGGTTGTTAATAGGGCATAGATTCAAATCCGAAAACTCAGTCATTATTTTCTCGGTAACTTTCTTAAATGGTGCTGTAAGATAATGCGGAAGAACATAGAAATCAATCAAATCAAGCCCTGCATCATCTTCTTGTGAGTAGTCCTCCGGCTTTTCATCCATTTGCTCGATATATTGGATGCTTGGAGCGCATATAATTGCGCCTGCCGACTCGCCGATCATCAATTTTCCATTTGCCAATTCCTTTTTTAGCAACCCATCAGTTCTTGTTTTACGGAGTTGGTCCATAAGAAAGAAAGAATTTCCGCCGGTAAAATATATTACATCTGCATCTTCAAAAACAGACTGTATCGTTGAATAAGCCTCCGTTGAAATATCAATTTCAGTTACGATTGCTCCCAACTTTTTGAATAATTTTCGAGCCGAGCCGACATAACCGGTGTAGCCTTCACGCAACGAAGCTGTTGGAATAAATGCGACTTTCTTATTTTCAATTTCTTCCTTTATCAGACTTCCTACACTTGAAAAGTGCGAACATAAAAATAGTTTCATCAATATTCTCCTTTATAAATCCCGATTTCTCAGTTTCAAAAACTGAAGTTTATTTACTTTTCTTCACAACCGGATTCTTAGAAAACATATCTTTTATTCATAATCCAATTATAAACACTCCGAAAAGTGACCATATAATAAACCCTGTCATATTGTTTCTCCTTACAAATCGAATTAAAAGCCACCATAATGAGACAATGTCTCTGTTGCAAATTCTGTACCAACTCTCATAGCCTCGTAAATATCACCAATTAACATATGAGAACACACAAAGCCTGCATGGTAGCTATCTCCGCAACCAGTAGTATCAACTATTTCTAAAGCTTCATCAGCCGGGACAAAATACTTTTCACCATTATAATATGTAACACTTCCTTTATCAGCTAAAGATGCATTAAATAGTCCTTTATACTTCTTGGAAAATGCTTCAAATATCGGAAGAATTGATTCCTCTCCACTAATCAGGAAATAATCTATATATGGTGCATATTTTTCCATCTCCTTAAAATTACGATATTCTACAAAATCCACAGCCAATCTGAAGTTATTATTCTTTTTTAAATCTATAATTTGTTCAAAACAGCCTGCCCAGAAATGTATAAATACAACCTCTGATTTTTTTATAAAGTCCAATTCGTCTTGATTCAATATCATTTTATCAACAATATCACCCGTCCATGAATCATCTTTGTAATATCTGTCACCGTCAGCCGTAAGATATGTACGATTATTTGCAGTTACTTTATCCTCTTCAACTCTTACATGGCTTACATCTATTCTCTTATCAGAAACAGAATCCATAATAAATTTTGCGTAGGAATCCTGTCCAACCGCACCCAATATTGAAACATTAAACTCCTCAAATTTTGATGCATGAACTGCAAAATTAAGGGCTTCACCACCTGCACGCAATTCATCTGTTCCATCAAAAACATCTACACAGAGGCACGGAAGTGCCACTAAAT
>NC_021018.1:1519821-1523652 GCF_000210595.1 Coprococcus sp. ART55/1
GGAATTGTTCGAGTTTTTCAAATACTAACGTCCTTAATTTTGTTCAATAATTGATTTATAGTAGTTACCAAAGTCAGCAAGTGAATTAACAATTGGAAGCATTTTTGTTCCAAGTTCCGTTAAGCCGTATTCAACTCTCGGTGGCTGCTCATGGTAATCGTGGCGATATGCCAGCCCATCACTCATCATTTGTCTTAAACTATCTGTCAAAACCTTTTGTGAAATACCATCTATACTTCGTAGTAGCTCATTGAATCTCCATGGACGCTCTTTCAAGTTACGCAAAATCAGCAATTTCCATTTTCCTCCGATGAGAGATACTGCTGTTGCAACTGGGCATTCCGGTAATTCTTCTTTTGCTCGCATAATTCTCACCTCCGAGTCTATTGTAACACATTCATTTTTGAGTGCACAGTTACAAAAAGGTGCGTACCATGACATTTTCTCCCAAAAGATATTTCGGTTAATATATACCAAAATATCTTCTAGAATCTTTCCACATTCATATATAATATAAACACAAAAAACGGCAGACCGTCGGTTATATGACCATCTGCCTGTTACCTGCTATAATACTATTTTCCGTGTATCACCAGTCCAGCAAACTGGAATTTATCTATTAATTCTCTTAACTTTCCCCTATTTTCAAGGCTTCCCGCCATTGAAAATTCTATATATGTATCCTTTTCCCTTGTTTTTGCCCTTATGGGATAATTACAAGGGTAAATTCATTATTCAGTTGTTTAATCATTGCCTGCTACTTTATCAAGAATTCTTGCGGAAGTCCGCTTTGCTTCCCTTGTAGCATGGGCATAGACATTCATGGTGGTGCTCACGTCTGAGTGTCCTAACAGTTCCTGCACATCCTTAGGCTGAGCCCCGTTGGATAAGAGGTTTGTCGTGTAGGTATGCCTTAATGTGTGGAAATGGAAACCTTCAAGCTCCGGTACTTTTCTTCCTGCTGTCCGGCAGGCTGTTTCTATGGTTGCCGGAAGTTCCAGACAGCCATCCTCCCTTAAGCATACAAAGAAGATTTCGGTGTAATCCTCTGGCACATTTTCTGTCATTCCCAAATGGTAATACTCGTAATGCACCCGATTCTTTTCCATTACCTCTCTGTAAAAATTCCGCTGATAAAGTTCTCCATACTGAAAACGGTTTTTGTGTTGTTCCTTTTTTGCCTTTCTCAGAATGTCTGCGAGGGTATCGCCAAAGTCAACAACTCTGACCTTTTTCCATTTTGTCGGACCAATTTCGTGCTTATGGGTAGCCCCATTGTAACGGACACTCCTGCGTACAGTTAAATACTGTTCTTCAAGGTTGATGTCCTGCCATGTCAGACCTGCCACTTCCCCAAGTCTGAGACCTGTAAAGTATGCTATCTGAACCGGAAGAATCGCATCTCTGCTTCGTTTTCCAAGCTGTTCAATCAGTTTCCGGTACATTTCAAAGGAAAGCGGTTTAACCTTGTCTCTGTCTGCGGCTGTTTCATCCGCAAACAAATCCGTTTCTTCCTTTTTGTGCCTCATCACCACATACTGCATGGGATTGAAGGTAATAAACTGTTTCGGAAATACCGCAAACCGGAATGACTGTTGCAATACTGCTGAAAATGACCTTACATAATCAATGGAATATCCTTTTGATATAAAATCTCCCACAGTGCCTCCAAATGAGAGCAAATCCATAAACTCCTGCAGGTGTACCGAAGTCACCGTTTTCAGTTTCCTTTTGCTGATAGGGTGTTGTTTGATTCTCCCAATTGTCTGAAGATAATTGCCAACCGTTCCATTACTCAATGTGCCTGTCTTTAATTCTTCCTCAGCCCACAGGTCAAGCAACTCTCCGAGTGTGATGTTTTCAGCCTTTGCAACAAACCGCTTGGCTTCATAATCCTCCATTGCCTGCCTCAACAGCTTTTCCGTTTCGCTTTTGTTTTCCGTACCTGCAAATTCCTTCTGCACCAGATTACCGCTTGCATCTTCCACATAGAAGCGGTAGTACCATTTCTTGCCTTTCTTTCTTACAGAACCTTTTGCCATAATCGTTACTCCTTTCGATATCGACAATCGGAACTGATGAAATGCTTTCTGCGTGTAAGTATATCATAACTCCGGTTGTCTAATCTATACCGGTTCGGAGTCTTTCTCTGAAAGAAGATTTGCAAGCCTTACGGCTGCCGTTTCGGGATTCTTGGAATAGAGCCTTACAATGTCGCCCATGTCGTTCAGTGCGTTTACCGTATGGGTGATTTCCCTAAGGAACATAATCTCATTATATTCCTGATTGGATTCAAACCCCATTACTTTTGCAATTGTGGCATCTTCCGTATTCCCTTTAAAATTCTTACAGGCATATTGAAAGGAATCAACGAATAATTCGTATTCCTTCAACATCAGCAGCAGTAAATCTTTGGAAAAATCCGCTTCGTCTGCCTTCATATCATAAGGCAGTTTGGAGAGAATGGAAGTCATGGTATCACGAATCTGTAATTCCCTTTTATCCGTAACATCACTTGTCATTTCTTCCGTCTCGCCCTTCAGCCACTCCACTGATACATGAAGTGCTTCCGACAGACCATCCAGAACAAGCTTCTTGGTGTTGTCAATCGTTCCTGCCTCATACCGCTGTATGGTGGAAGCGGTAACTCCCATCTTTTCTGCTATATAAGGCTGGTTGACACCTAATTCCAGTCTGCGTTGTTTTGCCCTGCTACCGATTAACTTGCGTAATTCTTTATCTTTCATTCTGATACGCCTCCTTTTTCGGTATGGCTAAAGTATAACACAGTAAAAGTAGCATTGCAATATGCAAGTCAATAATTACTTTTAAAATTTCGTAACGCTTGACAAGAAGATATAAAAGTTATATAGTAGGCATAGTTACAAAATTGCATTATGCAATTCAGGAGGAGGTGTTTTAATGACAGAAGTGAAGATTGCACTGTCCATTGAGGAAGCTGCCGACTATACGGGTATCGGCAGAAATACCCTGCGGAAACTGGTAGAATGGAAAAAGCTTCCGGTATTGAAGGTAGGACGGAAAGTCCTTATCAAAACGGATATGCTTGAAAAGTTCATGACCGCCAATGAAGGCAGGGACTTAAGGGACAAAGGAAATGTCAGAGCTGTCACAAGAAATGTGACAAATTAAATAGGGACAGTCCTAAGACCATCCCTAAGGTATGTATCTGACCGAAGCCATGATATACCTACACGCAAATAGATTATACCATGTGCTTCCTCTAAGATACAACCGGAAATTTAAGAAGTGGGGAAGAAACTTTTTTATACAAGCCCTCGGCGTTTGAGAGCGAAATACACCCCTCGCACAAATCTTACGATTTGTACTCTGTGTATTTCGCCCTGCTGGGAGCTTTTCGCCGACAGGCGGATATGTTCGTAGACAGGCTACCTATGTAGCCTACTCACTTTCACATTAGAAAGTTTCCCATCCTCATTTCTTGCAGCTTCGTACTTGGCAGATACGGAAAGGAGGAAGCACATGCCAAGAAATTCATTTATTCAGATGACGAAGCTCCACAATGTCCGGGGAAGAATTTATTATATTTCAAGCCCAAAGAAGCAGGAAAATCTGTATGCGGTATATGAAACCACAGACCGTAATTTTTGGACTGACCTTGCAAAATATAATCAGGCAGAATTTAAAAAAAACGGTACGGAGGGGAAATGTATTGAGGCAAGGGAATTGATCATAGCCCTGCCGGAATCTTTTACGGAGTATCCTCCAGACAGACTGTTGCAGATATTTACAGACCATTTCAGACAGACTTACGGAACGGACTGTATCGCAGCCCTGCATCACAATAAG
>NC_021018.1:1524016-1530241 GCF_000210595.1 Coprococcus sp. ART55/1
CGGAGCGTACACTCTTGGAACAGCCCATAGAAAAGGTTGCCACCCGCAATATGTTCTATGACGAAAAGGGAAATCATGTACGCACCAAGAAAGAGATACTTGATGAAGAAGGAAATATCCGTAAAAGGTGTAAGGTGATTCACAAAGGTGAGGTATACGAAAGACAGATTTTCTCCATTAAGGATAAACACTTCAAGGCTGAAAATTTCCTTGATACCGTCAAGCAGGATTATACCAATCTTATCAATCAGTATGTGTGGGATAAAAGCCAGCGGTTAGAAGTTTTTGAGCGTGGCGGTATGTATCTTGCCACCAAAAAGATTGGTAAGAACAATCCGAAAGCCACCGAGATTGAGGCAGACAACAGTAAACGCACCTTGTGGAATCAGACTGTTGACAGAGCGATTGTAACGGGTGTTTCCAAGTCAGAGATCATGCAGATAAAAAAGGAACGGATAACGGACAAGATTGTGGAATCCGTATGGCTTTACGGAAACAGACCGAATCTGTTATCTTCCATTATCGGTACTGCCATTGCAGTATTAGAACTGTTAATCTCCAAAGTATTTCTCAAAACTCTGGAGCTTGCAGATAAAGTAATTTCCAAAGAGCTTGAAGCAAGACCGGAGAACACAGATTTCAAAGAGCAGAAAGCTGTACCAGAAGAAAGCAGAAAGCAGACAGATACACCAAAGCCTGCCATACCGCCAAGACCGCAGCCATCAACGGAAGCAGTTTCTTACAAGCACTTATGCGAGATTTATCAAAAGCTGCAGGAACAGAATAAAGCAATTTTTGCACTCGAGAAACAGCGAAGTGACCTTGAAATTGAACTGTCCGACAGCAAAGGTATCTTCAAAGCAAAAAGGCGTTCCGAGCTTTCAACGGAGATAGCCGGATTGGAGGAACGGATTGCAAGAATGAAAGTCCGCTTATCTCATATCGTAAAGGAATACGGGTATCCGAATGTGGAAGCCTTCTACAAGGCATTTCATAAGGCAGAGACAGCTTATGGGGATTATCAGGACAGCCTTAAGAATTGGAAACAACGGTATGGAGAAAAGCCGCAGCCTCTACACGATAGGCTTAAATCTAAGAAACAGGACATTAGGGAGCGAGAGTTAACAAGACCATATTCTCCACCAAACCGTGGAAGGAGTAGATAACAAACGAAAGGAGGCAATTGCCTCCCCTTCGTTTGTTATCTCTCCGTAAAGACTGGAATTTCACCCTCTCGCATAAAGATACAAATTATTTTTCTATTTCCTTATCATATATCTTTTTTGAGTATACCACAGTTACAATTGTTGCTAATAATAAATAAATCAACATAAAGATTGTGCCAGTCATCCCACTTGTAAATACGGTTGTAATGATAGTCAATAACCCCGTAATAATAATACATATTGCACCAAAGCGGTTACTCTTTCTCCATGTATTATCATTGTGCATACTCCAAACGGTTCGAACTCCCACTACTGCATTTCGTTTTGCCTTTGTCATAAAATTTCCTAATACAATAAATATAATACCACACAAAATACATGAAACTTTTGCAATGTCAATAACCGCATGTTCACCACCTGCATTTGCCTGTATCCAAGAAGAATAAAGAATAAAATAATGCATAATCCCGAACATGATTGCTTGCGAAATTCCTACAACACATAATACCTTTGCAGAAGATTTTGCCTCCATCTGTTCCTTTTCTGTATTTGCATTTTTTGATTTTTTCTCAAACACATAGATTAGCAAGTGCCAAAACAGTGTAATAAACAAAATAATTACCGGAAAAATAAAGCTTTCTGTTTTACTTCCCCATCTGTCAGTGTTTCCCTCCAAGTCATGATGCATAGGTATAATATCAGGCATAAACTGTAGTACAACACTTGTAACTACAACTGGTATCATTGCTACTATCCACATTACTTTTTTCATTCTTTTTTCCCTCCAAACTGGTTAACCCATATAATTAATTCATCGAAAACCGTAGTGTTGATTTCATAATAAACAAAGTTTTTCTCTTTATATTCAGATATCAAATCTGCGTTTTTTAATAATTTTAAATGATAAGAAAGAGCAGCCGGTGTGATCTGTAATTTTTCAGCAATCTCTCCAGCATTTAATCGCTCATTTCTCAACATCATAAGAATGGCTCTTCTCTGGCTATCTGCCAACACTTTAAAAATGTTAGTTTCTCTCATATCTTTTACCTATTTAAAAATCTCTTTAAATAGATTTTAGCATACGTTTTGTCTTTTTACAAGGACTATTTAAAAATATTTTTAAATAGAGAGGACACACTGAAAAATCAATGTGTCCTCTCTATTTACCTTAAGGCAAAATTCAAACATCTAGAAACTTAAGATTCCTGCCTCTTATTATGGAATAACCGTACGTTCTATATATTTTTCTGGAATTTTTAGTACTAGACCTCTACCATGATATTATATTAGCAAAATCACCACGTATCTAAACGATCCTCTGCATCAACCCATACTTGCATTTCTCCATCCAAGTATAATCTTGCATATTCTAATGGATTATCAATAGCCAAAGCATTCAACGAACACTGGGAGCCGGGAGTAGTTCTCAATCCTTCCTCTGCCTTATTGCAATCAATTCTAAGCACTACATTTTCAAACGTGGTTACATCTATGCTATTACATTGCGGATTATATCTTGCATAAATCAATCTCATATCTTATCTGTCCTTTCCTTAATTTTCTAAAAGTTTTGAAAGCATTTCAATCCGTTCTTCCTGCCATTTTCATTTCATGTTATAATTTGTTACTGGATTTTCTTTCCCTTAATTTTGCCCTTGTGAGCATTCGTAACATGAGGGAAAAGGATATAACACAAGGGAAAGCGTAAGGGCAAACTCACTCGCTACAAATTTAGCATTTTCAAGGGGTTGCGGACTTCACGAGGATAAGATATAACAGTTAATAAATGTTATGAATTAAGTCAAATCAAAACTGGAATTTAGCGATTTCTTTTTCCGGTATTCTCTGTCCCACGGATTTCCTCATGATAGAAATAATCTACGATCACCGGATGTCCCTGCGGGACTCTGCCATAAGGCATTTCATTATCCACAAAGGCACAATCATACTTCTTAGCCATTTTCTCAGCTTTTACTTCAAGTGCTTCAAAGTAGCTGCGGTTATGCTTGTTATAGATCTCGTCGTAAAGTGGTACAAGATCAGGATATTTTCCGGCGATATAATCCATAATTGTCTTTTTGAAACCGCCTCGAAGATTGAGATTTTCGAGCCAGAACAGATCGCACTGATCCTTTACCCGCTCAAAGATTGCTTCAAAATCCGTGATACCAGGGAATACCGGGGATACGAAACAGACTGTACGTATACCTGCTTCATATACCTGCTTCATAGCAGCGATACGGCGCTCAATGCTCGAAGCAAAGTCCATATCGTTCTTGAAATTTTCATCCAGTGTGTTGATCGACCATGAAACGGTTACACGTCCAAGCTTCTTCAGCAGATCAATATCCCGTACCACAAGATCCGACTTTGTGCAGATCAGAATATCTGCGTCACTGCCGATCAGCTGCTCCAGAAGTTTTCTGGTATTCCCGAATTGCTCCTCCTGTGGATTGTAGCCATCTGTCACAGAACCGATGACCACCCGCTGTCCGGCATATTTCTTCGGATTTTTAATTTCCGGCCAATGCTTCACATCAAGGAAAGTGCCCCATTCCTCCTTGTGCCCGGTAAAGCGCTTCATAAAAGAAGCATAGCAATACTTGCAGGCATGTGTACAGCCCACATATGGATTGACCGAGTAACCGCCTACCGGCAGACTAGACTTAGTCATGATGTTCTTTGTTTCCACCTCACGAATGAGGATTCCATTTATTACTTCTTCCATGATTTCTGTACCTCTAACACTTTATTAAATTCTTCCGGCATTTCCTGAATCATATTTTCATCCCCTATGATAGGGACAAGGTCTTCCTTCATAAACACCGGAATGCCGAGCTTATGTGCCTGGTCCGCCAGAGACCATGCCCATTCCGGCTCCGTATGAATCTTCCTGCTCTGAGCTCCGGTCATGGTGCCAACAACGATCCAATTGATTCCGGAAAGGTCAACTGTGCCGGGATCGTCGAATAACGGCTCAAAGGTAACATGGTAATGTTTTGCTCTGACATTTTTCCGAAGGGCGTCGATACGCCACAGTTCTGCTTTCCTCGTCACCGTAACGCCAAACCATGCGTTTTCCAGATCGGTATCAAAATCCAGCAAATCAGGTCGCTTGGTAAGGAACAGGAACTGATGCTGTGGATTTTCACGGATCTTTGCAAATACCTCGTCTCTCCATTCCGGCTTCCATCCGGAGAGATCGCTCATCCCTGTAAGAAGAAAGTTCTTCGGACGTTTCTTTTCCATCATCTTGAGCTTACCCGGAAAGAATTCAGGGTCAGAGAAGTCATCAATCATATGCCAGCGTTTCACGTTGTTGCGGGCATAGCAATATGTACACCCCACTGTGCAGCCAATGACGATATTCATGTTCTGAATCTGATCTTTGATACAAATACTCATGACTTCTGCCACTCCTCAAGATTCTTTCTGATGCGGTCGAGGCATTCCTCAAACCGGGTAATTTCTTCCTCTGAAAAACCTTTGTAGTAAATACTGCCCATCTCATCAGATACAGAATCGTACTCGCCCTTCAAGGCATGTGCTTTCTCAGTCAGAAACAGGAGTGTTTTCCTTTTGTCCGTTTCAGACTGAACACGGCTTATCAGCCCTTGATTTTCCATTCTTTCCAGCATCGTAGTAAGAGATGTTATCGCTAATCCGCATTTAGTCGAGAGTGACCTGATTGAGATACCATCCTCCTGCCACAGCACATAAAGAATACGCCCCTGAGCTCCATTAAATGCATCAATATTCTTTTCACTGAGAATCTTCTCGAAAATCCGGTCTCCAAGCTGTTTTATTTTGGTGACAAGAAATCCTCCATTCATTTCCATACAAAAGCTCCTATATAGTAGTTTATTAAAAACATACTATATAGGAGCTTTATTGTCAACAGTTTATATGTCTTAATAGGTAAATCCCATTTTTTTCAATTCTCCAAACTGAAATTTGTGGGTGAGATTGAATATCTCTTTAATACTCAATTCCTTTTCGTCTTTACGCAAATGATGACTGCTACAATAATCATTGGAATCATACTGATAATACCAATATATGCTGGACCTAGAATTGCCATATTGGAATAATCAGGTTTTACCAGATATGCAAAAATAGTAAATGCATTGGTAGCACCATGCATAAGAGATGGCAACCAGATGGTCTCTGTCTTTTCATATACATAATCAAATAATATCCCCATCATAATAGTAGCGACACAGAACACAATCGGACCAAGTACCGGTGCGCCAATATATTCTTTACCATACTCATATCCAGCCAAAATCATAATCGGCCAATGCCAAGCCCCCCAAATAGTACCACCTACAATTCGACCCTTAGTAACACCCAGCTTCTTCTTCAAATATGGATACAGCGCACCTCTCCAACCAACCTCTTCGCCTAATGCGACAAACATATTCAGAAATGGTGCAATTGTCACAGCTTGAACAGACGTAATCAGCAGATACATTGGTATCGTGATACCCTGTGCCTCGAACTGTTCCAACGCTCCCGCTTCCTCTAAAAGACCTCTTAACGTCATAAATTCAGAGTCAAATGTATCCGGGAAAATCACAAAAAACAAGACCCCTCCAAGGATACTTAATAACGCCGGCATCCAAAGGGCAAAGAATACATAACGAAGTTTCCCTTTTAAATGTGGTACCCATCCCATACCTTTTAGTGGGATTCTGGCTATCAGTACTCCAAGAAATGGCATAAACATGGTAATCATCAAGATAACAGCAAACACCATCTGATTTCCATTATTGCTAAAAATACTTGCTATCATTTCTAAAATCCAGGCCAACCCAAATGCGACTGCCATGTATATCACAAATTGTTTCTTACTCAAATTAATTGTTTCCATTATGCATCCACCTCTTTTCTATATACTTCCAAACTCCAGATTCTCCTCCTGCAGGTAGGGCAAGTTAGCTTTCGTGTCTTTGGCGTATGATTTCCAAAGAATGCTTCTAATTTCTTTGGCTGAAATCTGGTATGGCATTCCGGACAGAGATACTCTACCCGCTTGTACCAATAGCCAAACATAATT
>NC_021018.1:1530877-1535032 GCF_000210595.1 Coprococcus sp. ART55/1
TAATCTCATAAGTCTTCACTATTTTTAATTTGTTTTATAAATTGAATATCACAATCTCGCATTGCCTTGCCTCCACTAACTTCCGATTTTCACGTTAGGTTTCATCCAAATATATTTCTATTTTTGCTGAATACCTTATCTTTACAGAAATCAAACTCAGGAGTCTTTTTAGATATAGCTGAATATATCTTCTTCAATATCCTCATTCCATATAGTTCGTTGAAAATCTTTATTTTCTTCCGTTGGAATATATAACACATCCACATGAATTTGATAATACTCTTCCTCATCATTAGGAAATTGTCTAACCAAAGAAAAGTTAAACATAGGTTTTCCTGTAAAAGAATAGGTTCCTGTTTCAAATAAAATCATATCTTCTTTAAGTGGCATATTACACATCTCTTCGAACACGCTTACTATGTGTTCCAGGCTAGAATTATCTGAAATGCTATTTTGCAAATATCCTAATAAACTTTCCTTTGATATCTTCTTAAATCTATCAAATAATCCCATTTGAACCCTCCTGTAATTTGTACTTATAGGCTCAGCATAAACCCCAATATCATATGTAATATATTATTACAACAAAACCATAACCCATGTTGTAATATCGTTCTGATTCCATAAATGACTTAATAACCGCCTTGCCTATTTCCTCAGCATCTGCATCAGCAAATAATATAAATTCTTTGATGATTTCATCATATGTATATTGTCTTTTATGTGATTTTTTCATCGAATGTATTATATACTGATTATCTTCAGTGATTTTAACACGAACATAATGATTATTTTTCCAAAAAGATACTCGGCTTCTATATTTCGTATTTTTCTTCCATGCAGCATTTTCTTTTCGCTCATTAGGCGTCAGCGAAGATAAAGGACTGTTGACCAATATCATTTTGCGTTCTTATACGAAAGCAAAATATGGCTTGGCGCAAACAATATTGCTGCGATAAGCAACAGAATTGATCTGCTCATAATTCCACTAAACAAGAACAAAACTGAGGGAATAACAGATAGCGCCAGTGCTCTGAATATGCTGCTCTTCTTAAAGCAAATTATCCAAATTGCACAATACAACACTACTAATATCGCGTCCACAATAAGGTATATGGCAAATGCTTCGTCAGACCACCACCCGAACCATGTTCCAGGAATGTTAATTATCATAAAACCAAAGCAGCCAAACCTTCCTATCTGTTCTGCAACCTCAACAAATTTATTGCTCCATTTGTTTTGAAATCCCTCTTTGCATCTAACTGCAAAAATAATATTGGGTATCATAATAACTGCAATCATTATCAGTCCGAATATATTTAACCAGTCCATAACTTTCTCCATAAATTCACATCACCACATGCCCTTGTCTGGACGCACCACTGAATTTTATCTGATATTATCATAAAATCTCTGCAACACGATCGCCAACTCTTCCGGAGCTTCTATGTTTGCTTCATGACCTGTTTTCGCAAGTTCATGGAAACAGGCGTTGTTCAAATATTGGCAAAGTTCTTTTGAAGTTTTTTTGTTTGCAGTGTCCTTTTCCCCACAAATGAGCAATACCGGACAAGACACCTTATGCAGGGAGTCACTGAAATCCAATTCAGCCATCGTCCTGCACAGGCTGATAACATCCGCTTTTTTGAAACCCATTTTACTGAATGCCGAATTCGGCATAAGATGAAACAACATATTCTGAACTTTCAATAATTTTTGAGGCATTTTATACTGTGCTGCAATTAATACGAGCGACTTTACTTTATCTGGGTGGTCTATCGCATAATTAAGTGCCAAAACAGCGCCTAGAGAAAGCCCACATAAGACAATTTCATCGTTCACCTTGTCACATTCTGATGAGAATGCCGAATATAATTCCTTATATGTAGCAGATTTTCCTTCTAACATCTCTGCCAAACTTAATTTGACACTACTTTCCGATACCTTCGTTTCTTTTATTACGCTATTCCAACTGTCTGGTTTTTGTCCTAGTCCATGCAAATATAAATACTTCATATATTGTCACTCCCTAAAACCAAAACCAGAAAAGCTTCCCGCCATATGGATTTTTCTTACTGATCAACAGCGCAGAAACTGCATGTAATAATAAAAATGCACCGCTTATGATCGTCATTACCAGTTCAAACTGTGATAAGACCGACATGGAATTATCATTATAGCCTATATAAACGTTCTTGCTGCCCAGAATGATGCAATTTCCCTCATACCAGAACACATCGGCACCATTGACCGGTGAATCCGCCTTAATCTGCAACACCGTATAAGTTGGCCGAATGCCTTTCCCATAAATTGATTTGCGATTTCTGACAGCATTTCCGCTATATACCTTGACATGATTGGAGCTCTGCCGGGAGCTTTGATATGTTACAGTTCCTGTTGTATGATTCTTCGCGCAGGCATATCCGACCACCTGCGTCATACCCGCCACAAAGAAAATCAAAGCAACTACAAGTGCCGAAATCTCAGCCGTATAGAATGCATTCACCGATTTGTTCTTCGCATCTGTCTCCTCATCACTACTCCATGGTTTATTACGGAAATTGCGAATTGCAGATGGCAACAGGCTAATTGCACCAACCATCCCCAACAATGATAAAATCAAACACATAAGTACCGGCGTCTTTGTTCCGATAACCAGGTCTGCATTCACACCTTGTTTTGTCGATTCATCCATAAATGTGATGTTACCACTTACCAGCACCTTTTCATCCTGTTTTAGATGTGACTTGTTCCCAGAATAATAATAGTGGAAGAATATCGTTCCTCCATCCTCTCTGGCTTCGTCTACCTTTAATACTGCATAGCCGCTTGTCCCATGCTTGTCCGCATCCACAACCGTTGCCGGCAATGCACTCGATGAAAGCAAAGAGAATCTCGGCACACAATAAATCGCAGTCACAGCAAACAAAACAACACACACGATGGCAATCACCATATTTGAAACATTCTTTTTGTAAGTCATATATAATCCTCCATTCATTATCTTTATGTGCCGATTTCTCAAACTGTTCAACTTTATTCAAACTTAAATATATTAAGCCCTGTTCCTTCATCATAAATTCTGTCAACTTTTCCATCAATTACTGAAATTACCATCTCACAGACTGCGCTGACAACAGCTCTGTTCAGATGTCCGCCAAACACTTCACCCTTCTCATTTCCAGCACTCATATGGAGATGTGCATAATATTCTCCGTCCATTGTACTGATTGTTCCTGTAAGCGATGTGATTTCATAATATCCTTTAAAGCTGTTGGAGTAATATCTCTTTTCATCTATCTTATATACTCCGACTGTAAAATCGTTGATAGCTCCAAGAGCATTGATACTGGCAAGCTTTATATTCTCATTGACAGCAATTACCTTCAGTTGCTCCAATATCTCCTCGCCTTTGTCAATCCTTGCAATTATTGTGTTGTCAAATCTTTTGTATTCCATTTTGTTCCTCCATTTGTGGGGACGTTCCTTCTGTCACGAGGAGTGTCCCTAAAGCAAATCCCATCAATAAAACTCCAGCCTGTGTTCAACCAGCTCGCTTCCCTCATATACGAGCTTGAGTGAGAAAAATCTCTCCTCCCCTTCAAGCAACAGCTTCAGAAATATCGCATCCCCGCTCCACGTTGGAAGTGTTGGCACGATCTCTTTATCTATCCACTGAAGGTCCCCCTCATCGCATATCTGAACTTCCCCATCAAATCCATCTGCGGTGAACAGGCACATAAGCTCATTCTCACACTCATTGCTGATAAATGTCACCAGCCCTCTGAATCTATACGATGTAAGCGTAAGTCCCGTCTCCTCCTTTATCTCCCTGAGAAGGCAGTCTTCAGGACTCTCACCCTCCTCGGCATGTCCACCTACACCGATCCATTTGCCTTTATTAATGTCCTTCTCCTTCTTTGTCCTGTGGAGCATCAGGTATCTTCCATCTTTCTCTATGTAACAAAGTGTTGTCATCTTCATATTAACCTCCCAGGAACGTCCCTACTTATTCACTATGTATATTCCTGCGCACACCAAAACCAGCGACACCAGGCTTATCGGACCAAGCGCCTGCGCGCCCTCGCGGAGCAGCCATGCCGACAGTATCACGCCGAACACCGGATTCATAAATCCAAATACTGCAACCCTTGA
>NC_021018.1:1535237-1542753 GCF_000210595.1 Coprococcus sp. ART55/1
AGCCAGATATATGAGCATCAAAACTCCACCTGTGGATACGGTGCTGAGTCTGCCTCCCATGGCAAAACCGGCAGCCGACAGAATAATTCCGCCAACTATAAACTGGTAGCCACTGAGCATAACCGGATTGTGTTTTACCGAATATCGCTTCAGGAACACCGATGAAAATGCATAAGCCACTGTCGACAGAAATATCGCACCCTCTCCTGACAGGCTCATCTGAAAGTTCATTCCGTTCATATTTATGAGGACAACTCCCGCAAATCCAACCAGACAGCCAAGCATCTTCTTTGCAGTGACATTTTCCTGATGGAATATGAATCCTGACACTATGATGGCAACGAATACATTTACTGCCTCTATGATGGACGCCTTGACTCCGCTTGTATGTGCGAGACCTATATAAAAGAACAGGTATTGTATGACTGTCTGCAGCATCGCCAGCCACGCTATCTTGCCGGCGCAGCCCTTCTCCGGCCTGATGAATCTTCCTTCCAGCAGACTTCCAAATATCACGGCAAGAATACCCGCCAGCACGAATCGCATACCTGCGAACAGTATCTGTGACGATGTATCCGCACTCTCTATATTCCACAGTCCATAACCTATCTTTATACACGGAAATGCACTTCCCCACAGCAGGCAGCACAGCATGGCACCGAGCCACACAACACTGGTTTTCTGCATCCATTTGTCGTTTATCTCTATCTTTTTCATATTTACTTCTCTCTCGTGTCTTTTATATCATAGACTAACAACATTATATACGATTATAACTGCCAGTCTATATTCTTTGCATTCTCAGCAAGCAGCAACCTGGTCGCAAGCTCTTCATCATCCAGTTCTACATAGTCACCATTTGCATAATATCTCCACTCGGCTGTCATCTTTTTCCCTGTAAAGTTCGTCTCCCTTATGACCCAGAACTGTTTTGGAGACAATCTCTCCTGATTATTTTTCATCAACGTATAGCACTCTGTGTACTTGCAATTCTTTACTAGTTCCTTGACATCCATAAATGTCTCACGATTCTGAACCTGACATATAAGCAGACTGCAATTCTTCTTTGGTTTTCTCTGTACCCTCTCAATGGATATATCAAACCATGAACACAGTATCATATATATCAATATGTATACAAACAAATATGCTATGGAAAATACGACATCACCTTTATCGCCAATAATCTTGTATAGGAACCATTTATTAAAATAGAACAGGATCACGCCAGTCAGAAATGAACATAAGATCAGATCTGTGAACCACTGGCCGGCTATGATCAGCCCATGTGTGTTACGTGAATCTGATAAAAAGCGCAGTATCCATAGAATCAACAGTGTGCCAACCGCCAACACAAGAGCCGCTATGCCAAGATGCACACCTGAGTCAAATATCCAATGCCAGTTAAGCGGCAATTTTATATGTTTTATATCTTGCAAGAGGTACTGCACATCAGGATTCCACACCGTATTGCCCCAATATATGAATCCCCATACTGCACCTATCACAAATAACAAAATCTCCTTTTTCCATCTTCCCCTCATAATGTACCTCCATTCTTAAGCATCTTTTATTGTATATATATGGAAAGTATATTTTTATACACGAAAAAAGTCAATTTTCTTTCCCCATTGGCGCGACTTGTTTTTGGCAAATATTTCTTCAATTATCTCCTCGTATATGATATGTTCTAGTTAGTTTATGCTAACCATATAGATTATTTACAAGGGGGATTACATGGAACAGAAAGAAAAAATTAAATACCAAAGGAACTGCCTGCTGGGCGCGCTCGGCGCAGCGCTCCTGATCGTGGGGGATCTGTGTATCAGCATAGTACCCGCATCACCCGCGGACAAAGGACTTTATGTGAGGGGGGCATATCTGAACGGGGATTTCCAGCTGTGGAGAGTGGCTCTGCTGCTTGTGACAGGTCTTGTCGGTATGTTCTTCTATGCATTTGGCATAGACGCCATATCGGAGCAGATACTTCCCAAGTACCGCAAGACAAGGGCACTCGTCAAATACGCAGGGCTCATGTATGTCGCGTCCGCCGCGACACTGCATTTTCTCGTGGGAACACTCGCTTACTGGGTAACCTATCTGTCTGAACACATTGGAAGAGAACAGGCCATCGCATATGTTGACGACTACTACAATCTGCTCTTTCCAGCCGTCAGCATAGTGTACATACCTACGGCACTGCTCATGCTCACAAGTCTTATATCGCTGCTGGCAGGCAGAACTGTCATGAAGAGGAGCATGATCGTATTTCACATCATCACATGGCAGCTTATATTTGTGCTCATTCCTGACATCAGACAGGCCATGGGCGCCGACATATCCACACTGGATTATGTATTCAGTCAGGCATCAGGAAACACCGCCTGCCTCATCTGGCTAGTTGCCAGCTTTGTATATTCTAAAAGAAACAGCAATTAACAACCGTCTCCAAACTAATTCAAACATATAAAAAGTTCCATGCATCTGCACCGTGCAGACACATGGAACTTTCTTATTACTCTATATTAACTTCAACCTACAGCATACCCTCTTTTATAATATCGTGGTCTCTCAGTACCTTTTCAATCACCGTGCCCTGGATCTTCTTAAGTATAGGTCTCTTGAGCTTGTTCAGAGGTCCAAGATTTATCTCAAGCGGAGATTTGCCATCCATGAGCTTCACGCTGCTGTCCAGCAGTTCACGGATATCGTACACACTTCCCCACACCTCAGGAACACCTCTGTCCACACCGAGGAGTCCATACACAGCCTCCATGGCTGTTCTCACTGAATACTCTGTGGTGAACACTGTGTCACGAGGAGTGTCGGCGAACTGTCCGAGGAATGCAAAGTTGGTACATCCGTCTGGAATTACGTCCGGTCTGTCGCCCTTTGCTCTAGGCATGAAGAACGCGGTGATATATGGCATCATAGTTGGCACACAGACTGCGCTGTTTGTGGCCAGCTCCTCGATCTCATCCTCAGGCACTCCCAGATGGTAGAGCCACTCCTCTGTGATCTCCTTACCTGTGCAGTCCTTCATAGGCTTCTTGATATAATCGCCCGGAACATCTGTGAACAGGCCATATACCCATACACACACCTTATCCTTGTCCTGGGTCTTGAACTGTCCCTGTCTGTTGATGGTCCAGCTCATCAGCCAGCTTGAATCCTGACAGCTCACTATACCACCCGTGACAACCTTTCCTGTTCTCGGATCACGCTTGCAGATATCCACGATGTATGGGATGATCTTGTCGTCCAGTGTTGTTACTGTGGCCGACTCCCAATTTGTCTTAGATATATCAGAACAGAACTTCTCAGGATGGCCAAATGAAGGATCCTGTGCAGCTATGTTCTTCCACAGGCTCCAGCAGCCGCTTGTCCTGACCTCTGCGTCACCATTTGGCGCATGGTTCTGATCACCGTAGATAGTTCCCTCCGTGCAGCTTCCATTTGTGACAAATACAAGATCATTCTCAGTGAGTGGAATACCCTTCTCAGTCCCATTTACCCTGCACTCGATGGTCTTTGCTATCTTCTTGCCGTCTCTCATGTCAAATATGACATTTGTGACCTCCGTGTTGTACTGGAATGTCACGCCCGCAGCCTCAAGATACTTCACCATCGGAAGGATCAGCGACTCATACTGGTTGTACTTCGTGAACTTGAGGGCCGAGAAATCCGGAAGTCCTGAGATGTGATGTATGAATCTCTGGAAGTAAAGTTTCATCTCCAGCGCACTGTGCCAGTTCTCAAATGCGAACATCGTCCTCCAGTACAGCCAGAATGTTGAATCAAATACCTCATCGTCAAATACATCCTCTATCGTCTTGTCATACAGATCCTCATCCTTTGTCATGAAGAGCTTCATGATTTCCATACAGCCATTCTGGCTCAGATTGAATTTGCCATCTGTGTGGGCATCCTTGCCTCTGTTCACTGTTGCTCTGCACAGTGAGTAATTTGGATCCTCCTTGTTCAGCCAGTAATACTCGTCAAGAACCGATACCCCTGGTGTCTCTATGGAAGGTATACTTCTGAACAGATCCCACAGGCACTCGAAATGGTTCTCCATCTCACGTCCACCTCTCATGACGTAGCCTCTGGCAGGATCAAATATTCCATCGCACGCACCGCCCGCTATATCCATGGCCTCAAGAATATGGATATGTGAGCCCGGCATCTGTCCGTCACGTACAAGGAAGCAAGCTGCTGCCAGTGATGCAAGACCACTTCCCACTATATATGCGTTCTTGTCATCCACGCCCTCCGGCTTTCTCGGTCTGGCAAATGCCTCGTAGTTACCATTTGTATAATAGATTCCCTTACTGTTCTTCTCATGCTTTCCGCGCTCCGTATTGCGGTACTCAGCATGTTCAGCCGCAGCCTTCTCCTTCTGAACTTTTGCCTTATTATGATTTTTAACTGTGAGAGCTGCTGCTCCTGCGCCGGCTGCTGCCACCGCTGCTATTCCGATTCCTAACTTTTTCTTTGACATAAGCAATTCTCCTTTCAGTCTGCCGTCTATCTTTATCTCATGCCTCTATAATAGCTTGCCCAATTTTTATTTCATATTTACAAAAAAGTGGAATGATAAAAATTTTATCATTCCACTCATTTTGTATAAATCTATATTGCATATGTACTCTAGCGATACCTTCTATCGACGCCCTCCTGCCTGTAATATGCCGCCTTGTTCTCGTACATTCTCTCATCTGCAGCCTTGACCATCTCGTCAAATGACTCCCAGTCCTTCTCATCACTTGACACATAGCCACATGATATCGATACGGATTTCACCAACTGTCCAGACCATCCACGCACAACGTCATCAAACTCCTGCTGCACTCTCTTCAGCCTTCTGGTATTTACAAAGATGATGGCTGCAAATTCATCACCGCCCATCCTGTACACCTTACCATAGTTTCCAAAACACTGCTCCATACACTCGGCAGCACCCTGAAGCAGTTCATCTCCAGCCGCATGTCCCAGGGTATCATTCACTGGCTTAAGCCCATTTACATCCATGGACACATACACATATACAGAATCTCCCGGCAGCTCCCTGACATCATCTATATATGCACTCCTGTTATAACATTTTGTGAGCTCATCTGTATAAGACCTTCTTATCAGCTTCTGCTCCCGTTTCTTATCTTCATCTATGTTTCTGGTGGTAAATATGACTTTTAAAGGACGTCCGTCCTCGTCAACATCTATCGATATAAATGACAGTCTGAACCATCCAAGATCCTTCACCATGAACTCACCTGATACAATCTTTTTCTTGATCAGCCTGTCCCCCAGACTATCAAGATCCATGAATTTCTGGGCACTTGCCTGATGTTCATCCACAACCACCTTATGAACGATCTTCCTCATAAGTTCCTTCGCCCCTGCTGCCCGCTCACCAGCCCTCAATATCAGGTCTCCTGCGGTATAGAGGGCAAATGTATCATGTTGAAGATCAAGCATATACATGCTGTAATACATCCCCGACATGGATGTCAATATTGACAGCTGTTCATTTCTCTCCCGGTTCGCACGGATCACCTTCATCACCATGTTTACCACCAGGCCGGCGGCAAAACACAGATACAGTGCCATGATAACCATGATTGCCATATTACTCCGGCTATTCACATCCATTCTATATATGACCCCGATCACATACTCTCCGGATCTTCGGAATACACATCTGTTTCTAAATCCATTAATCCTTCTTATGCCTGTAAAACTGTCTTCATCGTCCGGCAGCATATCATCAGTCACCGAAATGCCGATCTCATCAAGAGTAAGCCCTACTACCGGTTCATATGAACATCCATATATTTCTCCCGATTCGCCATCTGCCACTACAACACTCAGACCATCATACATAGGCATATTGGCAACCACCGTGGATATCTCATTCTGTTTTACTTCATTCAGAAGTCTTCTCGGCTCGATTCCAACCTGTATCATCTTGGTTCCATCATCGTTCCATGTTATTGCATACATCATCTTCTTACCATTTGATGTGTTCGGAGTGACATCCTGACACATGGTGAGATTCTTGTCATCAAGCATCGGCTTGAAATACGCCATCTGCTCCCCGGAATCAAAGCTATATCCAAAATATTCGGGATTGCTACCAGCATATATCACGCCATCCGTATTAAACAAATGCACCTCATCAACAGATATAAGTGCAGCAATCTTGCGGAGCTCATCCACATCATTTGCCACCTCAGGCTTTGCATCAACTATATACGCCACAGCCTTAGCCCTGACCATATAATCTTCCTTGAGGGAGTCTATCAGATCTTCCTCACTTGCCTTATTCTTCTCAATTACATTGCTGACCTGATCCAGCAGCACCTGCGAGGTCCTGTCAAAACTCCTGTTATTGATAAAGCTCAGTATGACCGCCTGGATGACCATAGCAACCAGCACGATCCCCCCTGTTATCAGTATTATCCCCGGCAATCTCTTTTTCATATCTGATGTTCGACTCATAAGTGCTCTCCCGTATATCCCCGTAGTAACAGGTTTCTTTATCCTGATCCATCTTCTGCTTTTACATCTCGATTTCAAAATTATGAATAGAATTTGCTATATTTCCACGAAGCGTGGTGCTAAGCTGCTCCACTATTTTATGATAATCGTCTTTCATCCCCTCGTCTACCCAGTCAAGCATAATTCCAACAAATCCATACTTGTAAAAGTCTGCTATGAACTGCTTATCATTCTCAGAAAGATTATCCCCTGCGCATTTCTCATCCACTACATCCGCTATGAGCTGGTACGACAGCTTATATAGATAGTTTTCTATCTTTGCCTTATCCACCGACCTATATATATTTACGATAAAGGGCTTGTTCTCAAGCACAGCCTCAAACACCTGTATCATGCCCTCCTGCCAGGTATCGTAGGTCTTCTTATCCTTCAGTGCCTGCTTCCCATCCTCTATACACACCCACTCGGCAAGCTCATATATGTCCTGAAAATGATAATAGAATGTCATTCTACTTATCCCGCAGTCTCCAGTGAGATCCGCTATCGTTATCTTGTCAAATGGCTTCTCCTTGAGAAGCTTTTTCAGAGATGCCTCAAGTGCTTTTTTAGTTGAATTTGCCATGCATACCTCCTGTTATCTAAGCTGTTCATATCATCCTTATAAACAAACATACTCATAAAAAACAATGTTGCTTCTTATGAGTATATCTTTATGTTTATTATATTCTTTTTTCGACAATTCTCTACTTAAAAATGTTATATTTCCTTATCTTTCTTCTGATCTTACGTCTGTTCTTCTCGTCTCCAAAGAAGCTGCTGAGCTTTTCAACAAACAGTGTCAAATATCTGAACATAGATTCCGCAGCAAATGCAAATACAACCATGAGCAGGAAACATATGTTGGATATCGACTCTATGGCAAACAGCCTGCCGAGGAAAAGGCCACAGAACAGCAGTCCGATTATGTTGATAAGAAGTACACCATACTTCATCTTGTTGAACGGATGGCTGATCT
>NC_021018.1:1543038-1551753 GCF_000210595.1 Coprococcus sp. ART55/1
CCGCAAGAAGCATTGTGCCGGCTGTGGCTATGTCCTCACTCGGGAGATTGAAGACCTGTCCGCAGATTACAAGTGCTCCGACCGACAACACATCCGTGAGTCCTGCAGGCAATGCTTTTAACATGACATTTACCATAAAGTTTCCCTCTATACGATCCCTGTTCGGCTCAAGTGCCAGCAGGAATCCCGGCAATCCTATGGTGAACATGCTTATGAGCGATATCTGTGAAGGCTCCAGCGGATATGTGATCGCAAATATCGCTGAGAATATGGCCATCAGCAGTGAGAATATATTCTTAACAAGGAAGAGGCTTGCTGATCTCTGTATATTGTTGACCACCTGTCTTCCCTCAAACACCACATATGGCATACGTCCGAAATCCGAATCCAGAAGCACCGTCTGTGCCGCCTGCGCAGCCGCTTCACTTCCGGATGCCATTGCAATACTGCAATCGGCATCCTTCATTGCGAGTATATCATTTACACCATCACCAGTCATGGCAACCGTGTGTTTCTGTTTCTGGAGCGCCCTGACTATGAGCTGCTTCTGTTTAGGCGTAACTCTTCCAAATACTGTATATTTATCCACAGCCTCAGTTATATCCTTCTCAGACGCCAAAGTGGACGCATCCACATAGTTCTCCGCTCCATCTATGCCTGCCCGCTTTGCCACCTCTGATACTGTGGCAGGGTTATCTCCGGATATGACTTTTATGGCAACGCCCTGCTCTTTGAAATATGTAAATGTGCTCTCCGCATTTTCCCTTATTGGATTTGAAAGCACTATATAACCAATAGGAGATATGCCTCCTAATGGTCTTACCGAACCAATAGAATCCTCTCCTGACTCCGCCATAAGAAGGACTCTGTATCCCTTGCTCTGGTACTCCTCTATCTCTTCGGATATATCCTCATACCTATCCTTCATTATAAACTCCGGAGCACCAAGCATATAGTCTCCCTCGACAAATGACACCTTGCTGTATTTGTTCGCTGATGTGAAAGGCTGTGTCTTGAGCAGTGTCCTGCTGCCCTTCTCTATCTCATTCTTAGCCACATAGGCTCTGATCGCCTCCATTGTGGCATTGTTGTCCTCAATGACCGCCGAGTAATCCGCCAGCAGATGTGCAAATGCTCTCTTGTCCATCTCGGCATCGCCGCATCTGCCGCTTATCACCAGCTCTGTAACCTGCATACCCGGCTCAGTGATGGTTCCGGTCTTATCAACACAGAGTACATCGACTCTCGCGAGTGTCTCTATACTCTTCATGTCATGCAGTAACACTTGTTTCTTCGCAAGTCTTATTGTGCTGAGCGCAAGCGCAACAGTTGTGAGCAGATAAAGTCCTTCAGGGATCATTCCGAGAACCGCCGCAACCATCGATACAACACTCTTCTTGAATGTCTCTCCATTCATGATATACGCCTGGCAGAACAATATGATTCCCACTGGTATGATGATGATTCCAACCCATTTTACAAGCTTGTTGATGTACCTGATCATCTCTGACTGTTCGCCATCACCCATGGCCTTCGCCTGGGCTGTGAGCTGTGATATGTATGACTCATTGCCCACCTTGTCAAGCTTGGCATAGCACTGCCCGGACACCACAAAGCTTCCGGACATGAGTCGATCACCTGATTTCTTCTTGATCTCATCCGACTCACCGGTGAGCAGGGCTTCATTTACCGATATACTGCCGCTGAGCACAGTTGCGTCCGCACATATCTGATTGCCAGCAGACAGAATGATGATATCGTCCTTAACCAGTTCCTCTGATTGTATCTGCTGTTGTTCTCCGTCTCTCACAACTATCGAATGCGGCGCATTTAACATGCTCATCTTGTCAAGAGTCTTTTTTGCACGCAACTCCTGAAATATTCCTATAACCGTATTGCCTATGATGACCGGCAGGAACGTCAGATTCCTGAATGAACCAACGATACATAGCAGCACCGTAAGTATGAGGAATATAAGATTGAAGTATGTAAGCAGATTGGACTTGACGATCTGCCCCACTGTCTTCTGCGTACTTATATCCGTGTGATTGGTAAGTCCATTGTCGATCCGTTCCCTTACTTCCTCCGAGGTAAGACCCATGATCGGGACTCCCCGTGTATCCAGATTGTTTTCTGAGTTTGTATCCAAATAAAACACCTCTTCCTGTGTATATGGTCGGCAAATGTTATGCATCGAGCAGCATTTTGCATCGACTGTCCATGACATCTCATGATTTCTTTAACAAAGTTCTATTATAAGTACTCCAAGTAAGGTTATTCAAGGATGATGGCAGATATTTCATATTTTTTTAAGAAACCTTGTGTCTTATTAACGACAAGCGGACAACCATCTGGTTTGAGATATAGTTGATGACTGAGTCGGCTAAACAAAATGAGCATAACACATTTCCCATCTGGGTATTATTGTGTTACGCTCATTTTTTATGCAAGCCGCGAACCAGGATCCGCATCTACATCATATTCTATTATCATAGCATAAGCCATATTTGATATATTGACTGCACTATGGTCTCTGTCCCATTGCGCCCTCAAGTGTGATCGTCTCACCACTCATGTACTTGAAATCCGGTGATGCGAGTGCCACGCACGCACGTCCAATCTCCTTCTCTACGTCTCCGAAGTGTCCCATTGGCGGCATCTTAACATTTGCCTTGAACGCATCCGGATATGCCTTCTCAAAATTCTCAAGCTGTGATGTCCATGCGAGAGGACATACTATATTGACATTTATTCCGTCAGCTGCCCACTCTGTAGCTGCAACTCTTGTAAGGCCCCTGATGCCTTCCTTCGCTGCCGCATATGCGCACTGTCCGTAATTTCCAAATAGGCCTGCACCTGATGCAAAGTTGATGACTGAACCCTTTGTCTCCTTCAGATATGGATAGCATGCCTGCATATAGTAAAATGCAGCGTAAAGACCTGAATATATGGCAAGGTCAAACTGTGCTGTTGTGTGATCTGCGATGGTAACGCCTGATGCAGATGCCTGCGCATTGTTGATGAGCACATCTATTCTTCCAAATTCCTTAACCGCCTGCTCCACAACATTCTTGACAACGCTCTCATTGTCCGCACCTGCGTTTACATCAGCCTGGACTGCAAGAACCTTGATTCCATATTTGCTCTCAAGCTCTGCCTTTGCATCCTCAAGCTTCTGGACATTACGACCTGTAAGTACAAGATTAGCACCTTCCTTGGCATATGCTGTCGCTATTCCGTATCCGATAGATCCACAGCTTCCATCGCTGAGAACTGCACGTCCGCCTCCTGTTATTATCGCTGTCTTACCTGTTAAAAACCCCATAAGTGTATACTCCTTTCCTGACCATGACTACTTTCTTCACACCGCATAGATTTCAGTCATCCATAACATATATCTATAAATTCATAGCCCATGTCTATTATTATAGCCACACGGCCGCCCCAAAACAACTCCTTCACATACCTTTAAATGAAAATATTTATGCATATCTTTACTTAACCCACTATCCTGTCCTCTTATTAAAATTTATATAAACTTGCTTGACTAAATCCGATTTCGGATTTATATTGGATAGTGGTGCTTTCCCGATCAAATATCATATATTTTAAGAAAATACTTTCTCATTGCTATGGGTTTAAATTTGCACCCCAATAATAACTAAAGGAGTTTTTTCATATTTTATGATCGCATATAAAGACAGTCATTTACAAGAACAGCTACGCATATTTAACACCCTCTGGAAAGCTCAGGACGATATCTGGCAGGAGGCGGCAAGAAACTCCGGGCTGCCTGAAACTGCTTTCTGGATAATTTATATATTGACCATTGAGAATAAAGCTGAACTTACTCAGGCAGAGCTATGCGACACATGGTTCATACCCAGACAGACATGCAACTCTGCTGTCAAAAAACTGGAAGGCAAGGGACTCATTTCTCTGACAACACACAAAGGTGCAGGGAACATCAAATATTTATCAATCACGGAAAATGGAGTCTCATTCGCCAACAAATATATTACGCCACTGACAAATGCTGATATTTCATCATTTTCGAGTTTTACGGATGAGGAAAGAGAACTTCTGCTCTCACTCATGCAGCGTCAGCTCGATTACCTTAAGAAAGGAACTGAAGGATTATGGAAATAAGACTTTCTGATTCATTTACATATAAAAAGCTTATAAGATATGTGCTGCCGTGCATTGCCATGATGATCATGACATCCATCTACAGCATTGTGGACGGCTACTTTGTCTCCAACATCATAGGCAAGAATCCATTTGCAGCGGTCAATCTGGTCATGCCTGTGCTGATGGCGATATCCGCCATAGGATTCATGATCGGTACGGGAGGCAGCGCACTGACTTCATATTATATGGGGCTCGGGGAAAAGAAAAAGGCAAATGAAGTATTCTCGATGCTGGTGTGGCTTATCATCATCTCGTCCTGCATTGTGGCAGTCATAGGATTTGTCTTCATGCCCCAGATAGTCGAGCTCCTCGGAGCCAGCGATACTATACGCTCAGACGCCATATTATACGGAAGAATACTCATTCTGTCAGAGCCGTTTTTTATGCTTCAGAACAGTTTTCAGAGTTTTCTTACAACGGCAGAGAAACAAAACCTTGGTCTGCTGGTTTCAGTACTTGCGGGTATCACCAACATGGTACTTGATTTTCTTCTCATGTTTGTGTTCCGCCTCGGCATAGCCGGAGCTGCGGCTGCCACAGTGTGCGGACAGATTATAGGAAGTGTAGTACCGCTCATATATTTTGCGACCAACACAACAGGATCGTTAAAACTGACGAAAGCAAAGTTTGACTGGAAGTGTATCTGGAAAGCCTGTGGAAACGGCTCTTCTGAGATGCTTACCAACCTGTCCACATCCCTTGTGTCTGTGGTCTATAACCTGCAGCTTATGAAACTTGCGAATGAAAATGGTATAGCAGCATATGGTGTGATAATGTATGTGTCATTCATATTCATGGCAATATTCTTCGGTTATGCCATCGGAGTCACGCCTATCATCGGTTATAACTATGGTGCCGGTAACAAAAACAGCTGCACAGCCTGCTTAAAAAAAGCCTTGTGATCACCGCCGTCACAGCCATAACAATGACGGTTTTGTCCGAGGTTCTGGCACTCCCTATCGCAAGAATATTTGTTGGCTATGATGATACACTATGCCGTATGACCCAGACCGGTATGATGCTTTTTTCCATATCATTCCTGTTCTGCGGATTCAACGTATTTGGCTCAGGTTTCTTCACAGGTCTAGGCAACGGGCTTGTATCCGCAACCATATCTTTCCTCAGAACACTGGTGATACAGCTTGCAGCGGTGTTGATGCTGCCTATGGTGTTTGGCATCAATGGAATCTGGTGTGCTGTGGCCGTAGCGGAGGCTGTGACCCTTGTCATAACTATCACCTTCCTTATAAAAAATAAAAAGAAATACGGATATTAAACAAAATAAGCCGGAGTATGTGATTTTTAATTATCACGCACTCCGGCATTTTTACATCGCCCTATTCACTATGTTCTTAAGTTCCGGATAGCTGGACACAGCCAGTACATCCTCGTCCGTCTTGTTCTGCAGCGACAAATACCACACCGGTGTCATTCCAGCATTTTTCGCTCCCATGACATCCTTCTTGTAGCTATCGCCCACATAGATGACCTCATCGTTCTTTACGCCCAGCTTTGTAGCTATCATATCGAACATCCTGCGGTTCGGCTTTTCTATACCAGCCTCCTCGCTTGTTATCATTGCGTCAAGTCTGCCCGTAAGTCCAAGTCTGTCTATCTTCCTGAACTGGATATGCGCAGTCATATCTGTACAGATACCAATCTTTATTCCTCTGGCTTTCATATCATCTATAAACTCCAATGCCCCGGGGAATATGGATATCTTGTTCAGGAAATTGTTCCAGAAATAGTTGTACACCTGCAGGTCATACTTAAATGGTGATACCCCCAGAATCTCCAGCATCTTCTGGAAGTACAGCACCCTATTGTGCTGCGCCGCCATATCCCAGGCAGAGAGCTGATCCTTTACCATGTCTCTGCCTTCTTCAAAGGCTTTCATCACTGTCACTTCATCTATATGAAGAAGTTCATTTGCCACATATCTCACAGTGTCTTCCACTGCCTTATCATTCTCGTGAAGGCAGTCGTATAATGTATCATCTAAATCAAATACTATTGCTCTTATCATATCTACCGGCACTCCCTTCGAACTTCATCGGTGATCGTTGTTCCACCGGACTTATACCAGTTGTCCACAAAACTGTCAAATTCATCCAGATCTGCTTCACCTGTAACTATCTTCAGGTAAGTATTGCTCTCCAGATTCTCAAGGTGCCACCAGTCTGACACCATGGTCTCAGTCTCACCGAAGTACAGAGATTCGACTTTATTTGTACGCGCATCATTGAGGATCTTGCATGCAGTTATACGGGATGTATATGCCGCCCAGTCCTCCGATGACGCATTATCTTCATTCTTGAGATATGACTCACACGCCTCATAATAAGATTGTTCCAGCAGATTCAGATCATCCGGCTGCCTTATGCCAGAGAACACGTGGTTCAGCTCGCCATAGCATATCTGAAGTGCATTGTTGTAGTCCACGTTCATTGCAAGTGGTCTTGCGGTAGGATCCACATTGAGTTTGTAGTAATCCTTTATAGCCTGATTGTCTTTGTCCTCATATCTTACATAGTCGAACAGCACACTTATTATCTTGCACACTATCTCCGGGTGCTCATATCCCTTTCTGACTACCACGAAGTTGCCATATGGAACCTGAGTGTGATAACTCGTTGAGTCGTTTTCCTCTGTGGCAAGCAGATATGGTTCCCACTTTGCTGTTGGATCGGCCGCTACAGCGTCCATAAGAGGATTATTTGGCGCCCACCATGGTCCAAAGAATGAACCACACTGTCCATTCACTATGAGTTCTATTATGTTGCTGCTTGTCCGCATGAGGAAATTCCGATCCAGAATCCCTTCCTCGTACATCTCATGTATATGCTCCAGAGCCTTCTTTGCCTCCGGCTGTACAGAACCATACACAACCTTTCCGTCCTCATCCTTTATCCACTGTTTCGGAAATGCCCCATATGCGGCAAATACAATGTCGAGTGTGTACTCGCTGCTATAACCACAACCGCCGCAGAGACTTGTGTCTGCCACCAGCCCTACGGTACTTCCTACACCATTATTTCCCGGATCTTTCTCAATAAACTGCCTGATGATCTCCTCCGCATCCGAAAGTGTTCTCGGAGCCTCAAGTCCCAGCTTATCCATCCAGTCTTTTCTAAGCCATATCAGATTTGGTCCATCTGATATATTTGTCTCAGGTATGGCCATGATACGGTCATCAAATGTGACTACATCCATAATACTGCTGCCATAACTCTTATATATGTTCTTTATCGTTTCACTCATACAGTTGTTATAACTGTCTGTGAGATCCTCGATCATGTCATTTTCCACCAGATACTGCAGCTCATCCATGTCCTGGACGATCATCACATCCGGAAGATCCTTCTGTGCTATCACCATGGATACATTATCATCATACTGATTATCAGCAGCCTCAAATATATCCTGGTTCTGCACATTTAAGATTTCATTTAATATCTGTGTGTATGCGTTATTTTCATACGTTTCTCCCTGTGGGAGATTTGAATTATTTGCACCGGACAGCTTTCCCAGGGTATAGGTGAGCTGTTCCGGATACCTTCCAAGCGGCGTTGTCTCCGCAATATGCATGGCAGACTCATATTCTGCATCTGTGGTCGCCTTAGACGGGTTGGAGGGGGTGTTATTGTCCTGGCAGCCACATATTATTATAAGGGTAATTGTTAGCACACATGTTATTATTTTTTTCAGATACTTCATTGCTGGCATATGCTTTCCTCATTCCACTTAGGTTTTGCAAATAATTTCATATATTATCCTTAACCCTTTACGCCTCCAGACATGCTATCCTTGTAGCACTTCTGCATTATCATAAAGAGAATGATAATCGGTACGGATATCAGCACTGCGCCAGCCGCAAATGAGTTGAACCAGTTGTACACATACTCTTTCTCGAGCATGTTCCAAAGTCCGATGGATACTGTGTAATAGTCCTTGTTGGCTCTGCATATAACCTTGGCAAACACAAAATCAATCCATGGTGCAAGGAACGAATTCAGAACCGTATAAACTATGATCGGTCGGCTGAGTGGTATGATGATCCTTGTAAATGACTGCCATCTTGTAGCACCATCAAGGTATGCTGCTTCTTCCAGCGACTTTGGTATAGTATCAAAGAATCCTTTGGCGATATAGAATCCAAGTCCTGAACCGCCTGAATATACGAGTACCAGAGCAACCCTGATGAGTGAGCCTTCTGAAAGTCCCAGAACCTTAAGGATGTAATACACAGCTATCATAGCCATGAATCCCGGGAACATTCCAAGGATAAGTGCCACATTCATAAATGGCTTTCTCAGTCTAAAACGCATTCTTGACATACAGTATGAAACTGCAAGCACGAACGCTGTTGATATTATACATGAGAAAATTGCTATTATCAAAGTATTCTTGAACATCTGCATGAAATTCAGAATACCTGTGTCTGTAAAAAGCTTTGTATAGTTTGCCAGAGTCAGAGACTTTGGCAGCAGAGTTGAAACATACTGTCCTTTCTCTCCTCTGAAG
>NC_021018.1:1552060-1570296 GCF_000210595.1 Coprococcus sp. ART55/1
CTTCTTGCTTTAATCTCATTATTATTTGATTTAGCCATTACTGAAATCCCTCCTCATCTTTATATGATGCGGTGTTGTGGTAAGTTACCAGTGACACAACAGCGAGAACTATGAATGTCATGATACCTATAACAGCACCTAAGTTGTAGTACTGATTATCAACCGTCAGCTTATAGAGCCATGTGACAAGAAGATCTGTCTTTCCGGCAGTTTTTCCAACCGGAGTAGGCGCTCCATTTGACAGAAGGTAGATAACGTTGAAGTTGTTGATATTTCCCGCAAATGTTGTTATCAGATATGGTGCTGTGACAAACAACATATATGGAAGAGTGATCTTGAAGAAGATCTTTACCGGACCCGCGCCATCAACTCTCGCAGCCTCGTATATCTCCTCCGGTATGCTCTGGAGGATTCCTGTGACCTGCATGACGGTGAATGGAATTCCTATCCAGATATTGATGACAATTACCATGACTCTGGCAAGTGTTGCATTGCTCCAGAATGGAATAGCATTGTCGATTATTCCGTTATTTATAAGTAATGTATTGACGATACCATTCTGACTGAAGATCGTTCTCATCAGAAGAAGTGATACGAACTGTGGAACCGCTGCTGAGAGCATGAAGATTGCTCTCCACATACCTTTTGCCCTGGTTCCCCTTCTGTTGATCACCATTGCGAGTATCATTCCAAGGAAGTAGTTACTGAATGTGGCTGCCACAGCCCAAACAAGTGTCCAGCCAAGCACTGACCAGAATGTACTTCCTATTGCATCACTAAAGTTCAATATCTTTGCAAAATTCTTCAGTCCAACCCAGTTGAATATAACTGTATGTGAATCAAGCTTGCTGTAATTTGTAAATGCCATAAATATCATGAAAACCAATGGCAATATCGTAAATACAACGACTCCAAGTACAGGAAGTGGAAGAAGGAATGCATGAAGATTGCTGTCAAACAGACTCTTCACATCGTCCTTGAACTTTGGAACCTTTTTGCCTGTATCCCACAGGCAATACGCTTTGTATGCGCTCTCTATACTTACTACCCAAAGGCAGATGAATGCGAAAATTATAAACAGTGTTGCCACACCGTACAGGAGCATGAGCAGAGAGTTGTCACCCTGGGTATATTCAAATACACCCTTTGCATCATTCCAGACCTTCTGCTGTTCCTGACCACCCAGATGGAAGATATCCACCAGTAGTGATGCTCCATGCTTTATCATAAACCATATAAACAGTACCTCAAGTACCAGGTACGAAAATCCCTTTACAAACTGTTTTCTGACTATGCTTCCAAACCCCAAGATCAGAAATGAAATTCTGGTAGCTATGTCTCCATTTGCCGCTGCCTGTGCAACGGTATATGGGTAATCAGATCTTCGTATTTTCTTTATTTTGCTTTTTTTATTTGTTATAGCCTGAGCCATCCTAACACCTCCGTCTCAAAGTAAATTATTATCTCTTCTTATTACAAGTGCCCCATCACCTGTAGATGAATGGAGCACCTGTTTTTGAAATATATAACTAGTATTTTTACTGTGCTACATCAGTGTTAAGTGATGTGTTGAATGACTCTGTCATATCTGCTGCGTTGTCGTGTGTAACCTCACCATTTACGAGAGACTTACCAAAGTTTTCTGCTGGTGTCCAGTAGTTGCTCATCTTAGGAACAAATGGCTGGATGAATGCTGTTGTATCGAATGTTGCATTCTGAGCTGTTACAAGTGCATCGCCCTTAACTGCATCGCTCTCAAGAAGGCTTGTGTTACATGGAACGATGTTTCTTGCTGTGTAGTGTGACTCCTGTGATGCCTCATTTCCAAGGTAGAGTGCAAGTGCAACTGCAACCTGTGGATACTCACAGTTAGGATTTACAGCGATTGCCTTTGATCCTGCAAATGAGAGGAGCTGCTTGTCCGCACCGCCGATCTTGGCTGTTGGCATAACTGCGATTCCGAGATCATCTCCAAGTGCATCGTGTAATGCTGCGTAGTCCCATGAGCCTGAGAACATTGCTGATATTGAACCATCTGTCATACCTGAGATACCAACACCTGACTCATCGTTTACAAAGTTCTTGTTGTTTACAAGATCTACCAGGTAGTCTGTAACAGCCTTGCCGTTGTCACCACCGAAGTTGATTCCTGCATCATTGTCTGTACCATCACCGAATAATGTTCCGCCATTTGCAAGGTAGAATGCTGCGATGTACCATGAGTTTGAGAGTGGGAATGAAACCTTACCCTTCTCAAGCATTGTGTCAAGGCTCTTTACATCATCCTCTGTAAATGTCTTCTTGTTGTAGTACATAAACCATGTATTTGTTGTAAATGGCACACCATAGATACCTCCATCAACTGTGATAGAATCTACGATCGCCTGTGAATTTGTTGACTTAACATAATCTGCTGTGCTTCCGCCGAGCTCCGAAATAGCACCTGCATCGATCAGAGTCTGTAACTGGTCATTTGCGAACATGTATACATCTGCTGACGCTGAAACATCCTGTGTTACAGTCTTTCCAGCATCACCCTCACTACATGTACCATACTCAAATGTGATATCCCAGTTTGGATGCTCTTTCTTGAATGCCTCACATGTTGTCTGTAACCACTCGCCGTAATCAGGTGACTGATCCTCAGCTGGTCCCCAGACTGTAAGTGTTGTCTTGATTGCCTCTTCCTCTGAAGCTGCCTCTGTTGCATCTGTAGCCTCTGTTGCATCACTCTTTGCTGCTGTTGTTGACTCATCCTTTCCTGAATCTCCACATCCTGCCAGCATTGACATTCCCATTACACCCGCAAGTGCAACTGCTGCAAATCTCTTAACTCTCATAACCGTTCCTCCTTAAAAATATAGTTTTGATTGAATGTTTTTAACACCTTGCAGTACCTTTACCTTATGTCATTATTATAAGAAAACGTTTCCAATCCGTATATATCAATGATTTTAGAATCATGTTGGATTTTTTAGATATGTTGTTTTTTTGATGGGCGGGCGCCACTCCGGAGTGTGCCGCGGATATCCGCCGTTATGCATTGTTATTATGTCCACAAAAGTATAAAAAAATGTACCTTTTGAGCTTTAATAAGCTTCAAAAGGTACATCCTCTCTTCGTATTCTCGCCTTTTCGTGGAATTTCTATGAAAAGGTATAATTTTTGTATAATTTTCTAGTTTTCTACTCTCTTTGGGAAGTGGAGCATTACTTTCGTGCCGGCTCCCGGGGTGCTTTCGATCTTCACCGCGTACTTCTCTCCATAATATAGCTTGATCCTCTCGTTTACATTTGACACACCGTAGCCATTGGACGACTTCGACAGGATCAGGGCGGCCTGGGTCTTTGTCATTCCGATACCGTTGTCAGATACGGTAAAGTCAATGAAATCTCCATTCTCCTTTCCCTCTATGCGTATCTCTCCTCTGCCGTCAGTCTTGACGTCAATTCCATGCCCTATCGCGTTTTCAAGCAGCGGCTGGAGTATCAGATTCAATGTTTCGTATTTTAAGATACTGTCATCTATGTCGTACACCACATCAAAGCTGTTGTCATGCATGGCAAGCTGGATATCAAGATACGACTTGATATTTGCTATCTCATCTTTGACAAGCAGGATGTTTTTTCCTTTGTTCAGGGCTGTCCTGTAGAATGTGGAGAGAGACAGGGTGATCCGGCTTATATCATCCTGCTCCGCCTCAAGGGCTTTCCAATTGATCATAGACAGAGAATTGTACAGGAAATGCGGATTGATCTGGGCCTGAAGTGCCCTCATCTCGTATTCTTTTTCCTTGATCTTGCTCTGATATACCTCATTGACAGTCTCATCAAGGCGCTTACTCATGCTGTTATAGCCATTTATAAGATCACCAATCTCATCTGTACTGTCATTTTCTATAACCATGCCCAGATTTCCTGTCTCGGTGGCCTTCATAGTCTTCTGAAGATTTTTGATTCGCTTCGTTATAAATTCTGATACCATATGTATACATAATATACCTGCAAGCATACTTACCAGAAGTGCCACCACCGCTATTATAAGTATCGGTCGAACCGATGAGATTATAAGTTTGTTCGGCTTGTATACACATATGTTCCAGCCGGTCGCCTTGGATGTCTTATCTATAAACTGATACCCTGAATTATCCACATCTCTCAGAACATCGAATTTATCCACATCCAATTCATATGCTGACTGCTCATCGGCAAATGTGTTCTTGTTGAATATCATATGTCCATACTCATCCTCTATGATAAGCCCATAATTATCAAACATTGTCTCTGTATAAAACGGTTGAAATACACTGTCATAATCCACGCCTACATACAAAACGCCCTTGGCACCTTTCTGCTCCAGCATAGCCATCCGGCTGACTGAAAATGCAGTTCGGCTTTCCAGATCAATATGCCAGTGTATATTGTTATCCAGATCATCATATGCATGCGTTCCATCCGCCAGATCTTTTAACGGTGCAACTGTTGACCCATGTTTCACATCACTGGCGTCAGTATATATCGTGACCTGATTTACATCCTCATGGAAATACATGATCGATGCCAGCAGGGGATCGATCACCGTACTGAACTGCTCATAATTCTGATATGCCGATTGATCTGCGCTCAGTATCTTTGCAATCGACTGGTTATACGATATATATTTAGAGAGGTTGTTATATATCTCCAATTCATTGTCCATGGAATCCGTGGTCTGGCTGACATAAGATTCCAAGATTGTTGTCTCCCGGGCCCACAGAATCTTTTTCATCTCCATATATGTTATACCCAGTATTATCATAACAGGCACAAGTCCGGCCAGCAGATAAATAACAACCATTTTGCCAGTCAGCTTCATATCACGAAATCTCTTCTTGACTCCACCTTTGTTCATCTACGATCCCCCTGCTTAACGAGTTCTGCAATCGTCCTTTTCCAAGTCTGCTGTATGTCTACTCACCGCCTGCAACACCGCTCTCCCTGAATTTCTGAGGGCTCACTCCATAAAACTCCCTGAAACTCGAGCAAAAGTAGGATACATTCTGATAACCACACATCGCACCTATATCTACAATCTTCGCCATACTATTCTCAAGCATATCCCTTGCCCGCTCCATTCTGTATGACTTGATAAATTTGCTCAGGTTCTGTCCCGTCTCTTTCTTAAACACTGTGCTGAGATAACTTGGGGCAAGATATACCATATCCGCAAGCATATCTATGCCTAGCTCGCTCCCGTAATTCCTGTAAATATACTGCTTTACTATCTCCACTTCCTTATGTCCGGTCTGACTCTTGTCCTCAAAGCAGGCCGCCAGTCTGTCTATCGCAACCTCAACGAGACCTGTAAGGCTCTGAAAATCCGTCGTCATATACATCTTTTCAACATCCTTGTTAAGATCCGCCTCACCGGTCCCATCTATACTGCCGTATATGTCCTTCAAAAGATTTGAGTAGAGAAACTTTATATATATCTGTGAGCACTCATTCTTGTGCCTGTACTTTTCACAGAATTTGTCAAAATGTTCCCTGAGTGCCTCCACATCCTTCATCTTGATGTCCTGTTTCATCTGTTTCATGAGAGTGTCATCATCAAACTGGATCATTCCTGACGAATCGCTCTCCATATTTGGGTAGAACACCTTTATCTCCGGATGATAAAACTTATTGTCCATAAGCTCATCAAGCTCATCGACCTTCTGTTTCATGTCCTCAGGGTTCTCTATATCCGATGAAACTGCTATAAAACATTCCTCATCGTAATCACTTTTAATTATCCTGGCAAGCTCCTGGGCCGTGTAAACCGCATCTGTTTCATCGCCCAGAAAAATAAGTTCCTGCTGTTGATTCAGATTGAGGTATCTCTGTATTCCAAGTGCCATTATCTTCTCATTTTTCTTGAAATCTACATCTCGTCTTCCAAAGAAATCGTGATTAAATTCAACCAGCAGAATTCTCTTAAATCTGGCGAAATTCAGGTTCAGACCGTTGTACTCTCTGCGTATGCTCTCTATATCTTCGCCATTTACAAGCATATATAGCGCATGCTCATAAAGGAATTCCATGCTCTTGCTCTTGAGCTCATCCGAGGCTTTAGCCGCCTCTAGCTCATCCACAACCTTCTCCAACGTCTCCTTAAACTCCTTCGGGTCGACCGGTTTCAATATATAATCCACAACTCCCAGCCTTATTGCTCTCTTTGCATAGTCAAATTCATTGCAGCCGCTGAATATCACACATCTCATTTTCTTCTTCTCATTTACCACATTGTCAATGAGTTCTATACCGTCCATGAAAGGCATCTTCACATCGGTGAGGAGGATATCATAATTCTCCTGACGCATCTTCTCCAATGCATCAAGACCGTTTACCGCCTCGTCGATATCAAATTCCATATTCAGCTTTTTCAGGAGGAATCTTATCCCGTTTCTCTCTATTCTCTCGTCATCAACGATCAGTATTCTATACATCTCTCCACCGCCTTCCTTTTTCTTGATGTGAACTGTTTTCGCATCACATTACAACTTTAGTATATTTAATTATAACCGACTTACTTCCTGTTCGCCACCAAAACCTAAATCAAAAGGGGACGGAGGTGCCTGACCCCTCCGTCCCCTGCTGTGAAATAAACTAAGTTTTATATTATAATCTCCAAATGTCCTTGTTGTACTCAGCGATGGTTCTGTCTGATGAGAAGAATCCAGCCTTGCTGATGTTGACAAGTGCCTTCTTTGCCCAAGTCTTGCGATCTTCGTAATCTGCAAGTACGCCTTCCTTGGTCTTGATATAATCTTCAACATCCAGGAGTGTCATAAACCAATCCTTTACGATAAGTTCGTTGTGAAGTCTCTCAAGGCTTTCCTTCTGTCCGATCTCAAGGAGCTCATCGCTCACGATGAAATCAACAAGCTTCTTGATCTCAGGCTGCTCGTAGTAATCCTTTGACACATAATCAGCCTTTGCATAGTGGTCGATGACTGCCTCGCTTGACTCGCCGAAGAAGTAAATGTTATCCTCGCCGACAAGCTCTCCAATCTCAACATTTGCACCATCTCTTGTTCCGAGTGTAAGCGCGCCGTTCAGCATGAACTTCATGTTTCCGGTACCTGATGCCTCCTTTGATGCAAGTGAGATCTGCTCTGAAATGTCACATGCAGGTATGATCTTTGCTGCCTTTGACACATTGTAGTTCTCGATCATGACAACCTTGAGGTATGGGCTTACCTCTGGGTCATTATCGATGAGCTGCTGCAGGCAGAGGATGAGATGAATGATATCCTTTGCGATGGTGTATGCAGGAGCTGCCTTTGCACCAAATATTACAGTCACAGGAGTCTTTGGAAGATTTCCTGCCTTGATATCGAAGTACTTGTGGATAACCCAGAGTGCGTTCATCTGCTGACGCTTGTACTCATGAAGTCTCTTAACCTGTATATCAAAGATAGAATTCTCATCTATGTCAATGTTCTGTGTCTCCTTAAGGTAATCCTTGAGAACGACCTTGTTCTGCTTCTTGATATCCATGATCCTGCCAAGGACTGCATCATCATCATAGAACTTAGCGAGGTCACTCAGTTTCTCTGCATCCTTCTTGTAGCCGTCACCGATAAGCTCTGTGATATAAGCTGCAAGCTGCTCGTTACAGTGGAGAAGCCATCTTCTGAATGTGATACCATTTGTCTTGTTGTTGAACTTCTCAGGATAGATCTTGTAGAAGTTGTTCAACTCAGAATCCTTGAGGATCTCTGTGTGAAGGTATGCAACACCGTTTACACTGTGGCTATAGTGTATATCAATGTGTGCCATGTGCACTCTCTGATCCTTGTCGATGATATATACGCTTTCATCCTTGTATCTGTTACGAACCTTCTCGTCCAGCTTCTTGATGATAGGAACAAGCTGTGGAACAACCTTCTCAAGGTAAGCAAGCGGCCACTTCTCAAGAGCCTCTGCAAGGATAGTGTGGTTGGTGTATGCGCACACCTCTGTCACGATCTCTGTAGCCTCGTCAAATGATATTCCCTCAGCGGTAAGAAGTCTGATGAACTCAGGGATCACCATTGAAGGATGTGTATCATTGATCTGAACTGCTGCATAATCAGCCAGATCGTGAAGATTTGAACCCTTTGCCTTAGCCTCATCAAGAATGAGCTTTGCACCATTTGCCACCATGAAATACTGCTGGTAGATACGGAGAAGATTTCCAGCCTCATCGCTGTCGTCCGGGTACAGGCAGAGTGTCAGGTTCTTTGCAATGTCTGTCTTGTCGAAGTTAATTCCGCCCGGCTCCATGATGGACTCGTCAACGCTCTCGATATCGAAGAGGTGGAGCTTATTTGTTCTGTTCTCGTATCCGGTTACATCTATATCGTACATTCTTGACTGGACTTTCAGGTTGCCAAATGTGATCGTGTTGGTAACGTCTGTCTTCTCGAGCCAGCTGTCTGCCTCAATCCAAGGATTTGCAGTCTCCTTCTGGTAGTTGTTCTCAAATACCTGCTTGAACAGACCCATGTGGTAGTTAAGTCCAATTCCATCTCCGTGAAGTCCGAGGGTTGCCATGGAGTCAAGGAAGCATGCTGCAAGTCTTCCAAGACCGCCATTTCCAAGTGATGGTTCCGGCTCAACCTCCTCTATGTCATAGATGCTCTTGCCATTCTCAGCAAGCACCTGTTTAACCTCGTCAAATACACCAAGGTTGATGAGATTGTTCGAGAGAAGCTTTCCTATGAGGAACTCTGCTGAGATGTAATAAACCTTCTTCTGTCCCTCCTCTGAAACCTTTCCGTCTGCGAGCTTCTTTGTCATATCAAGGAGTGCGAAGTAGATCTCCTCGTTTGTGCAGTCCTTGATCTCCTTGTTGTATTTCTTCATGCAAATGTCCTTTAACATAATATCCTCCTTACAAATATACGTCTTCACCCTGTTTCTTCCATACAGTCTGGTGAGATCCCTTAATTTATCTATATGTTCCTGTGTAAATTCCCATGTTGCGCCCTTGGTAAGCCTCCACTTCCAGTTGCCGCCAAGCGTTGATGGATAGTTCATTCTGGCACTGTTGTCCTTGCCCAGAATATCCTGCATCTGAAGTATGACCGTGTCCGCTGAGCTCATGTAAAGTGCATGTATCATCTTCTCTGCCACATCATCCAGGCTGTTCGCCATGAGGTACTTCATCATATATTCCTGAAGCTCCTCACTCTGTCCGCTGATATAACTTTTCAGCATATCATTGTCGTGGGTTCCGATATACGCTACGTAGTTCTTTGCGTGATTGTGCGGCAGATATTCATTTGCCGTATTGCCGTCAAATGCAAATTCCAACACCTTCATACCCGGATAACCGGATTCCTTTACAAGTTTCTGAACCTCTGGCACGACCACGCCGAGGTCCTCTGCTATAACCTTGGATGAACCTATGGCACTGTCTATAGCATCGATGAGTTTCTTTCCCGGTCCCTGTCTGTAGTAGCCATCCTTCGGCTCGCCATTTGCCGGGATGCTGTAGTATCTGACTATCCCGATAAAGTGATCTATACGGATCACGTCGTAGAGTTTTGCAGATGCAGCAATTCTCTTCTTCCACCACGCGAAATCATCCTTCTCCATGACATCCCAGTCATAGATCGGGTTACCCCACTTCTGTCCGTAGCTTGAGAACATGTCCGGCGGGCACCCTGCCACAACTGACGGTGCCAGACTTCCAGAAAGCTGGAACTGATCCGTGTTCGCCCACACATCAGCACTGTCCAGTGCCACATAGATTGGAATATCTCCAATGATGCTTATGCCGTTTCTGTTGGCATACTCTTTTAATGGCATCCACTGCTCGTAGAACTTGAACTGAAGGAATTTGTAGAATTCCACGTCTTCACCAAGCTTTTCTCTGTAAGCTGCCATAGCCTCCGGCTTTCTCTTCTTGATCGCCGGTTCCCACGCAAGCCATTCTCTATTGTTATGATCAGCCTTGATCGCCATATACAGCGCATAGTCATCTATCCACTGTTCATTTTCCTCTATGAAATCTACGTAATCCCTGCTGTCTTTGTGCTCTGATCTGCCAAATGCTTTTCTGAGAACTTCAAATCTCTGTCTGTATATTCTGGCGTAGTCGATCTCGTCATCACTGTCAGCCCATTTGTAGGATTCTACCTCCTCTTTCTTGATAAGCCCTTCAGCTATCAATGTATCCAGATCGATAAAATACGGATTGCCCGCAAATGCTGAAAACGACTGATAAGGACTGTCACCGAAGCTTGTTGGTCCTATCGGAAGCACCTGCCAGTACTTCTGCCCTGCTCTTTTCAACATATCAACAAAATCATAAGCATCTCTTCCCATAGTTCCAATTCCATATGGTGATGGGAGGCTGCTTATCGGCAGGAGTATTCCTGCGCCACGCTCCAACGCTTTACTCATATATGATACCTCCTGAACAGTTCCTGTTATGGCTTGTATTTTATTAGCATTTTCCCTTTTATGCTTGCATTATATAAGCAATTAATTGTACAATTCTATCATCTTGATGATGTACAATATGTAAAAGATGTAAAAAATCGTCGAATTTATGAACAAAAAGGAGGCACATGGTTATATGAACAGTCTTGAATACGAAAATCTTCTGGAGAATAAGACCCATGCGGACCCAATGTTTCCGTACAATACTTACCTGTGCTCCATACCACTTGACTTCAATTCTGTGTCTCTGCACTGGCATGAATTTATGGAGATTATCTATATCAAAAAAGGCAAGGGAAATGTGACTGTGGACTTCACAACTCACTATGTTGAGGAGGGTGACATAGTCATTATCCTGCCAGGACACATTCACGGAATCTCCCAGCACGAAGGCTATTCAATGGAATATGAGAATATTCTTTTCTCCGTCGACATGTTCAGATCCAGAAATCACGACTCACTGGACAGCGAGTTTTTCCTGCCTCTGCTGGCGGGCGACGTGGATATCAAGAGTATTTATGACAGGGACGATCCATTATATCCGTCTCTTTCCGCATGTCTTAACAGGGTAGACAAGCTCTGCTCAGAGACGCCAAAGGGATACCACCTTGCACTTAAGGGATGCTATTTTGAATTCTTCTACATTCTCTATGCCAACTCCACCGCAAGGGATGAGGCAGACAGGAAGAACCGAACCAGGGATCTGGAGAGAACAAAACTCATCCTCTCCTACATAGACGAAAATTACAAAGAGGCCATATCCATAACGGATATAGCCTCCTACTGTGGATTCTCTGAATCCCATTTTATGCGATTTTTCAAGAACACCATGGGGGTGTCATTTGTATCATATCTGAACGACTTCAGGCTGAATGTTGCCGCAAGACTTCTCTCCTCCAATGACGAGAGCATACTCTCCATCGCGGAGAACTGCGGCTTCTTCAACCTGTCCTACTTCAACAGGATGTTTAAGAAGAAATACGGCGTGACTCCGGGTAAATACAGGGATAATCATAACCTGTAAGCGGCCACTCATTGCCTACTACGCATCAGATCTTGAATACGAGTTCTTCATCTGATTGCTGAGTTCATAGAGGACCCTGCCAAGGGTTGCATTTGCCTCACGTCTCACCATGTCTGTGGTCTCCTGGTTGGCCTGCTGGCGGAGTTTCTCGCCCAATGGCTGTTCATTCATAATATCATCATATCTGTATATTATCTCATGTGCCTTGGACATGACTTTCTCCTCGTACCTTTCGATATGGAACACCGACTTCGCATAAGATGCGTCCGCCATCGCTGCGATCATACGGCTGGTCCAGTAGAAGTTGTCCGTGGAAGCATCCGCCCCTGTATTTGCCAGATACTCAGGAGTCGTGTCTACATTTGCATAGAAAGGAACCATGACATTGAATGCATTCGATGCAAATGCTATCCACTGTACAGCGCAGTTATCCTCTCCAACATATGGTCTCATCTGGATCGCCGACATGAAATCCGTCCTGTTCACACCTATCGATCTATATGCCCCGCGCATCTTATTGTCGCCGTAATTGCCGTACGGATCATACGGAGTTCCCTGATAATGCGAAGAAAGCACATACTTCACATCCTCCATGGTTATCTTCTTCTCTGGTATCATGCACCATGGAATGTCATCCGAAACCGGCGTAAAGTCCGCATCCGGTCCGTCCCAGACTGCCGAATTCGGGTTGAGCGTCCGCTCCATGAACCATGCCCTCGGGGTGTTGTACACGTGATCCGCATCGTCGTGGCTGCCGAATATATCCCGTGGACAGATCGTGTCCTCCATATTCTCCACGTTCAGATGATACTTCTCTATAAATGCTGGAAGATCTGCCGAGCACATGAACTCGCTCTGCGCTCCCATTGCGTCTGCAATATCAAATTCGTCCATACCAAACTGGTTTGGCATGACAACATACACATCATCAGGAACTTTTCTCGCGATCCAATGATGTCCTCCGATGGTCTCAAGCCACCAGATCTCGTCTACATCCTGAAATGCAATTCCGTTCATCTCATAGGTTCCATATCGCTCAAGCAGGCTGCCAAGTCTCTTCACGCCCTCTCTTGCGCTCTTTATATATGGAAGTGTAATGCTGACTATATCCTCCTCGCCGATACCTCCAGTCTTCTCAGGCTTATCTCCCTCCGCAGGCTCATAGCACACCAGTGGATCCGCACCGAGCACTCTTGGATTTGAGGTTATGGTCTCCGTCGCCGTCATAGCCACATTTGCAGAATTCACTCCGCTTGCCGCCCAGATTCCTTCGCCCGCCAGCGCATTTGGAACACAGGTGTAACGCATCGGATCATCCGGAAGTTCAATCTCCACATGGGATATCTCCGACTTGTATATTCTTGGCTGCTCCTCCGGCTTCACAACCACATATTTCTTCGGCGTGTACAAACCGGCCCCCGAATCGTCATTTCTCGCTATTATTGTTGAACCGTCATAAGACGCATTTTTTCCTACCAATATTGTTGTACATGGCATGATCTATTCCTCCATTTTTTTAATATTTTTCATCTTTTTTATAATTAAAAATATAATATATCCCGCAAGGCTTCCGAGGGTATTCATAACTACATCATCGAGCTGGCAGTAACCGCGCTCCGTTATAAGCTGAACCGTCTCTATGCAGACACTGCACAGAAATCCAAACAGTACAGTACATTTGGACAACCTGTCTACCGCCCTGCCATCGCCATTCTTACTTCCAGCCACCGCCAGCGGGAAAAGCACGCCGAACGGCACAAAGAGCAATATATTTTCTATGACAAATGCGTGCTCCTGGGGCGTCACTCCCCACGTCTGAAACAGCGTCATGTCAATGCCTTGCCTTGAGCCCGGCTCTCTGGACAGGAACACAGTAACTGCCATCACCGCCAGATACACCACCAGCAGGAACCACACTATTGACTTCTTCACACGTCCTCCGGCACTAACCTTTTTCCCCGCATGGCTCACTGTATACACGAGATAGACCACGACTGCTATGCATCCGCACAAAATGCCTATCGGAAGGTAGCCCGCGACCTCCATTATATCTTTTATAATAAGTTCAAACATACATTCCCCTCAGTAATTTTACATTTATTCTATTGAAACCAAATACGATTTCTCGACAGTGTACTTTTCCAACTTCATTGGTTTTCCACCATTTATCCATTCCATATAATTCTTTGCATATGCATAATATGTATATTTCCCTAACTCGAATATAGCCGGCATACACTTTTCACATGGAGCCCATCTTGAATATATCGTTATACCATTAAAATCCGATAAATATGACATGATCTTTCTTTCGCAGCATCCATATGTAAGTCCAATCTTTCTCAAATAATCATCTTTCCTTTTATCGATTCTTCTCGTCTTCAGATCGTCCCCCAGCTTCTCTTTTTTACTCACATACTTTATCTTGCTGTTACTATCAGGCTCTATTACCTCTGTATAACGCATAGTTTTCTTCCTAATAGGACAGTATCTGATGCCATGATTTTTTGTATAAATATTGGTAACATGATGCCATCCAAACGTGTTATCAAATATGTATTTTACCAGCATCTCCATCTGCAATCTTTTGTTTCTATCCCACGAATCTGTCCCACTCAATGCCCAATACTTTTCTCCATTTGGCAATACAAATATTGTATAACAGCCTTGTTTTTTACCCGAATATTTATTAACCAGATTAAAATCCTTTTTTAATTTCAACGCTGACTTTATTTTTGCAATCTCTTCCGTAAACTGTTTTGTCATACTTTCAAAATTGTTTGATCCCGTTGACACTAATTCATCATTTGTATTTATTTGAGACAGAGAAATAAAAAAATGTCTATATATTTCTGTTAATTTATCTTTCCAAATACAAGCTTCAAAAATAGCACTGTCATCTTTTGGCATATCATGTGTTTCGATGTTAAACGCATGGGCTATATTAGAAATAAACCTAATATATCTCTTTTTTAACGTCACTTTCTCTCCGCTACTTTTCAAAATTTCTTTTTTTATAATATTAAGCGTCTTTGTATAGTAGCCTATTTTCTCTTCCTGTCCAATATCTGAGACCATACTTTTCATTATGGAATCCGCTCTTTCCAGTACAAACTCTAAATTTTCATTCCAGCTCGTAGCAGTAAATTTATTATAACTTGTTAGGAACTTCTCGTGTATATCATCTATTTCTCCTATATCATGCACCTTACATTTGCTCGCCCTATCTATCAATCTGTATATATCTGTCAATATAGTTTTTTTATTTTCACTAAAATCTACGTAGTCTTCATGCACATATCTCTCTGTATAAATCATAATAGAGATTGCGATACGCCTGTAATCATATTTTATCCTGCTGGCAAATGTCTGCAGTGCTTCCATATTTAGTGCTTCAACGCTATCACTATTATCCTGCATGACCGTATCATTAATAAGTGTCACATCTGCCAGATAATCCCACATATTATTTTCACTTAAATTGTACTCATCATTTATCCAGGCACCTTCATCCTCCACTGATTCCAAATTTAAGTCAAGCGCTTCTAATGATTTCGATTTCGCATACTCTTCAAAACTACCATATTTACTTGCCACTATATCCAATTCTTCACGTACCAATTTACTTTTAACAATTTTCTGTAAGACATCAGGTTTATATGGCACGAAATATTCTGCTATCGGATAATCTGAATTTCGCAACCTATGTGTTATTCTAATAGATTTCTTCATATGTATCACCCACTCCCAAAACAATTCTCCCGCCCCTGCGGTAATTACGTTAAGTTCCACTAATTATTATATCACAGTTGCAACTGACAGTCATTTTACACATTGTTTACATACACCGCGTCTGATATACTTTACATGTCAGTCCAACTAACCATTTGGACGGGCTGAACAAATATAGAACAGGAAATATCCAACATGATAATAGCAAAAAAAATTCTAAAAATAACATGTATCGTCCTCGGCGTGATCCTTGCGGCCGCCATAATATTTGTAGGAGTTCTCACCATAACAGAATACAAACCAGACGATTCCGAATCCCTTGAGGTCACATCTGGAAGCACATTTGGCAAAAATGCAACCGGCTCAGCCAAGCTTTCACCATCTGTCGGCGACTCCATATCCATCGTGACATGGAATCTCGGCTACGGATCCCTCGGTGCAAATGCTGACTTTTTCATGGACGGAGGAGACAGTGTGTACACTTCCACAGCCAAGCAGGTAAACGACAATATGGAGGCCATCACATCAGAGCTGAATTCACTTGCCGCTGACATCTTTCTTCTCCAGGAGGTTGATGAACGATCATCCAGAAGCCACAAGATAAACGAAGCCGATATTTTGAGGGAAAAGCTGCCGTCATACACAAGCTCATACGCCTACAACTACAAAACACTCATGGTTCCATATCCACTTCCACCGATCGGCAGAGTGACATCAGGAATAATGACTCTCTGCTCATTTGAAGTATCGGATGCAGAAAGAATACAGCTTCCATGTCCATTTTCCTACCCGATCAGACTGTGCAACCTGAAAAGATGCCTGATCGTGTCCAGAATACCGATTGCCGGAAGTGAACACGAACTCGTCATAGTAAATCTCCACCTGGAGGCTTATGACTCAGGCGAGGGCAAAGCCGCCCAGACCAGGATGCTAGCCGACATTCTCCAAAATGAGGCTGCAGCAGGGAACTACGTTATCGCAGGAGGCGACTTCAACCAGACTTTTTCAAATGTGGATCTGTCCGCATACCCTCAGCAGTCCGCTGACCTGTGGGCACCAGGAAGCATAGATGTATCTGAATTTGGAGATTCCTTCATCTGCAGCACCGATTCCTCAGCTCCGACATGCCGATCCCTGGACAAACCATACGAAGGAAGCGACCACGAGAGTTTCCAATATTATGTCATCGACGGATTCATAGTATCGAGCAATTTGCAGATTAACTCCACAGAGACCATAAATCTGGATTTTAAAAACAGCGATCACAATCCGATAAGACTCGATGTTGCGTTGAAATAAACTATATTTTCAGTTGTTTTATACATGTTATTTTAATTAACATTAATTATGTATAATTTTATGTTTAAAATACATTTTTCTCTTGATTTATGCCGTTTTTACATGTATTATGGCATTGTAAATGTTATAAATATTAACATTTATTGCTAGTTTTGAATAATACTTCTAAGAATAATAGAGAATACTCATCAGAGAAAGGAATTTTGATCATGAAGAAATTATCACAGTCACGTCTCGCCGACACTGTCATGAACGGAAGAAAAGAAAAGGGTATGACCCAGGCTCAGCTCGCCGATGCAACCGGTATCAACAGAGCACTCATTTCCAGAATAGAGCAGAAGGATTTTGTTCCTTCTATAGAGCAGCTCGAAAGTTTGTCAGAGGTTTTGAACTTCGACCTCACAGAAATGTTCATCAATGCTGGCGCACACAAGCTCGAGTCTCCATCCCCACTGAACATTGCAGTGGCAGGAACCGGTTACGTTGGTCTGTCCATTGCGACCCTGCTGGCACAGCACAACCATGTAACGGCAGTTGACATCATCCCTGAAAAGGTTGATCTCATCAACAACAAGAAATCCCCTATACAGGACGACTATATTGAGAAATATCTCGCCGAGAAGGAGCTTGATCTCACAGCAACTCTCGATGGCAAATCAGCATACAAGGATGCAGATTTCGTAATCATTGCTGCCCCGACAAACTACGACAGCAACAAGAACTATTTCGACACATCAGCCGTTGAGGCCGTTATCGAGCTCGTCCTCAAGGTCAACCCGGATGCCATCATGGTCATCAAATCAACTATACCAGTTGGATACACCGAGTCCGTAAGGAAGAAATACAACACGTCAAATATCATTTTCAGCCCAGAGTTTCTTCGTGAATCAAAGGCACTGTACGACAACCTCTATCCATCAAGGATAATTGTCAGCACAGACAAGAATGACGAGAAGATAGTTAAGGCATCCAATACATTTGCCGCACTGCTTCAGGAGGGCGCCCTCAAGGAAGATATCGACACTCTGTTCATGGGCTTCACCGAGGCTGAGGCTGTAAAGTTATTTGCAAATACCTATCTCGCACTCCGCGTGTCCTACTTCAACGAGCTTGACACATACGCAGAGATGAAGGGACTTAACACACAGGACATCATAAACGGCGTATGTCTCGACCCAAGAATCGGAACACACTACAACAACCCATCATTTGGATACGGCGGATACTGTCTGCCAAAGGATACAAAGCAGCTCCTTGCCAACTACAACGACGTGCCTCAGAATATGATGAGCGCCATCGTCGAGAGCAACAGAACGAGAAAGGACTTCATCGCAGACCGCGTTCTCTCCATCGCAGGCTACTACGACTACAACAATAACGGTGATTACTCAGCAGCCCAGGAGAAGGAATGTGTCATAGGTGTATACAGACTGACGATGAAGAGCAACTCCGACAACTTCCGCCAGAGCAGTATACAGGGTGTCATGAAGCGTATCAAAGCCAAGGGCGCAACCGTCGTTGTATACGAGCCAACCCTTGAAGACGGAACCACATTCTTCGGAAGCAAAGTTGTAAATGACCTAGACAAATTCAAATCCATGTCCGACGCTGTCATCGCCAACAGGTACAATTCATGCCTCGATGACATCAAAGACAAGGTATACACAAGAGATCTGTTCCAGAGAGACTAATCTTCAAGAAGGCCTTTAAGAACATTTTTATAACAT
>NC_021018.1:1570853-1573441 GCF_000210595.1 Coprococcus sp. ART55/1
ATTGATGTCAAATTGTAAATATCTAAATTATTAGTTACAACATACTTATAGAATTCTATAACATCATTAACTTTTTTATTATTTCTTTTTAACAGCCCGTAAAAATAATCTTCATTCGTTTTATTTTTTATTCCTTCAGAAATATACCTAATTCCTTCCTTAAATCTATCAAAGTCCTTATACTCCATGATATTGTTAATTTTGGCATAAATCAGAGCTATTGTAAAATCTATATGTGCCAATGCTATTTTTACTTTCTCATTCTCTCTATTCCCCTGTATTTCCAAGTTGTGCTTACTTATCAAGTAACTTTCTTTCAATTTCTTTCTTCTAACACAAAAATGGACTGTGAAAAACCTCAATCGAGTTTTTTCACAGCCATTTTTATGCTCCTCAATATTATTTATCTGTCTCTGCAAATTCCAACTTAACCTATCTCCAATAATTCCTTCCAATTATCAGTAAATCCCATTGTCCTTACATCTACTTTTTCATACTTCTCTATTAATGCTTCTATTTGGTCTACATATAAATTCCAGTGTTTATCATGCAACAGAATGTGTCTCATACATAATAATACACCAAACATTCTATTATTTCCTATTCCCTGTTGGGAATATTCCTTATACAAGATAGGTGTCTTTGATAGTTTTGCATTATACAACCGCCCATAATGTGCACAGATATTACGTACATAAGAAATACTCTCCAGCCAGCTCTCTAAATATGTATATCCAATTCCAAAGCTTTTAGCTACCGCTTTTTTATCTGTATTTTTCATATTTTTATAAAATTTTGAAAGAGTCCCAAAACTGAATACCTCTACCAGAGCGTATATCGGTAAATCTCCACCCTCGTAATTAGTTCTGAAGTTTTTCACAAAAGGGGCTTTAGAATTACGGCCAACTTCCTCTTTTATATCCTCTAAAAAAGATCTGTGATATTCTTCATCAACAAAATTTTCAGAATTCATATAACCAAGGACTCCATATGTTTCCGCAAAGTAATTGGCAATTCTACATCTAACATTACTTCTATCTTCTCTATCTCAGCAAATGTTATCTGTCTGAAATTAGCATTAAACAGGTATAACTCTACAATCTGCTCAAACGTTACTCCTTCATCATAGTCCCCATTTTTTGCTTTAAAACCCAAACTATATGCCTTAATCAGCCTGAAGTATGATATATCATTCAATATGTGCCTTGCATAATCTTCATCGCTGATAACTAATCCCAGTGTCTTTAAATTCTCCACCTGTTCATCAATCGACAGTGATGGTTGATGCCGTTTCAGTTCCCCCATATATTTTCTCCTTAAAATTAAAAGACCCAACGTGGTCCGCATCGTTGAGAGGCGTGTTGGGTTCTGTTGATATTAGTATATGCGATTTTCATAAAAAAACAACGTTTTTTCAAGTATGTGCATTACCTCGCTCTACTTTTCATCAACTCGAAAACATTAAATGATGATTGGAATTTTAATGGGAAATGTCTGCTATTAAGTGTTCTCTTTCACATACCAATCCCGACTTTCCTGCTTTAACAACCATAAATATTCTGATAATAGTTCTTGATTTAATATGGGAACTGAGAATCTATCACTCTTCCCAACTACAGTTATTAACTGTTCTTGCAATCAATTCCATCTATAAACATTGCATATTTATCTAATTTTGAATATGCTATAGATAATATGCCCCAATTTTTGCCTATTTTATTCACCTTTTCTACATATATTAAACCTTATTGCTCCCTCTTTTTTTACAAAATTAATAACTTTATTTTTTTCAGGACAATTTCTATCTACATCATGATTTCCTGGCACTATAAATAAACGTTTCTCTGGCAAGCCAATCGCATTACATATATTTTCTATTTCTTTTCCAGCATTTGAAGGGAAATCTCCACTTGGCGCATGTCGAATGTCCCCCGTAAAAAAAGCATAATCAATTTTTCCAACTACAGTGTCCAAATACCACAAAAGATTTTTGCGTAATCTTTTGATTTCTGTTCCAGTTAAATTAAGATGTAAATCTGAAAAATGAATCCATCTAATTCTTGACATTCTTTGCTACCTTCTCCGCATATAATTCTATTATCTGAAAATGTATTATCCTCCCAACGTATTTATATGTGAGTTATAACATATTATTATTCTAAATCTTAAGTTGCAATAATATGTATATTATAATATATAGCTATATCAAAGTCTATACAATATAGAAAAACTTAAAAAACAGAGAGACTTACATCTCTCCGTCTTTTTCAATTTATATTATATTGCAAATCTTATCATATTTGTAACCATTCTCCCATACTACATATAACACATTACAATTCCACCCTGGCTCTTCTCCGCTTCAAGCGCCAACACCTCTCCAGCTCCAACGCCCCCAGCGTAAATCCATCATCTATCCTCTTCTTACTAACCCATATCTCCATCTGTTTCCTTGTTAACTCAATGGTAGATATAATCCCTTCATGGCCGCAACGTTGTTTGTAGGCGCCTATATTGGTCAAAAATACATGGACGCATCCCCCCGTGAGGCCACTGTCGGCGGCTATACGGCCGAGTTCAATCGGCTC
>NC_021018.1:1573648-1576552 GCF_000210595.1 Coprococcus sp. ART55/1
CTCTCCTATTATATCGGCGCCCAGTTCCTCTCTAATCTCACGGCGTACATCTTCAATCGGTGTACAATTTTGATCAGAAAAACCACGAGGGCATGCATACTGTCTTCTTCTGATTGCATGTCTGAACTGTTCCAGCAAAACATATTTTCCATTGTGCTTCGCCAGAATCACTACACCATCGTTTCCATTTGGCAGGACTCTCTCATACGCCATAAGTTCATTATCATCCTTGCGTATCGGGTCTACCACCATCATATTATATGCGCTGCTGTAAACAACTCCATATTTACGGCTATGCAGCTCCTCGTCACGGAGGATCTGTTTTCTGGCCTCTAAAGTATCCAGGGACGCTATCGGATACGATTTATATTCCGAATCCTCATTTGTTATATTCCTATCTTCACAAAGCTTTAAATATCTCTTCAGTTCTTTTGTCAATGTGTATCTTATTTTTTCGCCTTCACAAAAATGTTCAGAGTTATCTAATCCTTTCATGACCGAATTCACATATGCCTTACTTTTTCTAAAGGTAATCCGAACCATATCCCTAAGCAGTTGCCAGATTTCCGCTAAGGATTCTGATAATGACAAAGCATCAAGTCAAGGAATCTTAGCTATGAGCGAAGTCACGATCTCTGTAATGATCAGCATAACCATTGTCTGAATACCCGAAGGAACCGAATTCCAAAATGCTACAGCAGGTTTTATCCAACTATTTTGCATAGCTTTTGCGGTCCAATAATCACCTGTCAGTTCGGGACTTATCACTATTAGAAAACACAAAATAGCAAATACTATTTTCTTCAATATTCCACATAAAAGTTTCAGTTTTCTTCTATGCTTGTCCTTCTTAGCGTTATTCTCATAATAGAATACATAATTCCTATCTATTTCTGGTTTATCCTTGACATAACCTACAATTCTTGCAGCATTAACGATCTTTGGGGGTCTATATTTTCCCAGTTTGAATGTCTTAAAATCATTTTTCTCATCAACAAGATATCTTTCATCACGTTTCCTTCCACCATCCCACGTGCGCTTCAATCGCTTAGAAAAGTCACATTCAAATGTATTCTCACCATGGCAGGCACTACCCCAATCTTCTAAATCCATCACATCATAATGCCTTGACACGTTTGATATACTGCTCTCGCAAGCATAGTTATAACACAAATCAACAATTGCCTGTGCATATTGACACCCCTTGACATTTGTGCCTGTTTCTACCAATTTTTTAAGCTTTCTGATATACACTGAACGATTATTTTCATTCTTATTTTGCTTATATATGTTATCAAGTATCGTTTGAGCACTTCCCCACAGCTCCACATTATCTTTCGGAACATATAAACGTATAACCTTATCCAATATCGAACTGAATTTCCAACAGCCCAACTCACCATCAGCCCTTGGACTTATGTATATATCATGCATCATGCTCAATTTGATCACGGTTTCCATAAAGCTATACAAGTTCTCCAATATCTCAGCCATAGCATCCCAGGATAGATTAGTCTGGTGCTCACCATCCTTGTCCACTTCAACAAATATATCTATGAGCTCATCTCGCCTGTTCTTATAATCATCATTATACTGCTCACCATTCTCATTCCTCTTTAGTGCCAAAGCCAGCTGACCGTACTCATATATTTCAGACAAATCAGAATACAGAAGGCACCTCTTCATAATTGCGGTAAGTCGTTTCTGGCTATATTTCAATGGAAGTGCGGAATATATAAATTGCTTGTCATCCTCTATCGAATCCATCAAATACTGGGACACAGTACGTATATCGCCATACTGGGATATCTTGATAACCCCACTATCAAACAATTTCAGCAAAGCCTCTTTGTATTCTCCGTTTTTTAGCAGGCTGAAAAAGCCCCTCGAATCCACCATCTGATTATAAGTCAAGACAACTATATTACCATTTGTCACAATCTCATCGTACAAGGCAGCCTGTCCCGCAATTATCTCCTCATCTGTTTTGCGCACAGAATCCAATTCAAACAAATATACATATTTACTCATTCCTTCACACTCCCGTATCCAACATTCCCCTCAACCTATCTGCGTACCACCTGATAGTTTGCCGTATTCCATCATCGAAATTCACCTCCGGCCGCCAGCCAAGAGTCTGTTCAATCTTAGTTGAATCAATAGCATACCGCAGATCATGGCCTTTCCTATCGGTGACAAATGTTATGAGTGACTCGGGCTTACCCAATTCCCTGCAAATCATCCTGACAATTTCAATATTTGTCCGTTCACAATGACCACCTACATTGTATATCTCACCAACTTTTCCCCGGGTCAATATCGTATCTATGGCACGGCAATGGTCATCCACATGTATCCAATCCCTGACATTTATCCCCTGTCCATAAACAGGCAGCGGCCTGTCTGCCAATGCATTTGTCACCATCAAAGGGATAAGTTTCTCAGGGTACTGGTATGGTCCATAATTATTTGAACACCGGCTGATGGTAACCGGTGAGCCATACGTTCTATGATAAGCCATAACCAAAAGATCTGCAGCCGCCTTCGAGCTGCTGTACGGCGAGCTCGGACAAATAGGCGATTCTTCAGTGAATAACAAATCCGACCTGTCAAGAGGCAGATCTCCATACACCTCATCCGTACTGATCTGATGAAATCTGCCGACATCATATCGCATGCATGCATCCATCAACACGGACACACCCTTGATATTAGAATCAAGGAACACCTCCGGGTTATCTATAGATCTGTCTACATGCGACTCTGCCGCAAAATTCACGACCACATCCGGCCTCTCCGCCTCAAATATACGATACATCTCACATCTATCGCATATATCCGCCTTATAAAAAACAAAATTAGACCTGTCCAAGACAGGTCTAATCGTATCCAGACTTCCCGCAT
>NC_021018.1:1577046-1579591 GCF_000210595.1 Coprococcus sp. ART55/1
CGCACACAAACTCATACTCAGGATGTCTGTCCATCATATAAAATATAAAATTACTACCAATAAACCCAGCTCCGCCGGTGATAAGAATCTTCATATGTTATACCTCTTTATGCAAAACAAGTTGTGTTTGGTATAAGTATAACATAAAGATGGATAAAGGGTACTTTTTAATATTAGTATTATAAATACATCGAACACTAATATTACTGCGAACTTCAAATTTTCTTCTTGTTGACTACACTCTGCAATAACACCTTTTTACACCTCAATTATATCGTTTCTTCTATTTCCAATTTCAAAAGGTATTAGCAATAAAAACTTCTCCCGTTTCATTTCTTAATTATTTGCACCCGCTAACACAAAATTGCATTATTTCAACTTTAAATAATTAGACTTTAGCCGATCTAAAAATTTAACATCATTTTCTTCTTCACGACTTAATGCAGTCAAATCAACAGGTGCTCTACAAATCCTTTCTAATTCGTTTTTGATTTTCTCTCTCTGTTGTCCTATCTCAGATGAATATTCCTCATATATTAACAAAATATCAATATCATTATAACTATCATCCAATCTCAATACCGAACCAAACAAATATACTCTCTCAAAACATTCCCAATTGTCAACAAGCTCTTTTATTCTATCAATGATTCTTTTACTTGATTCTTTTAACATATTCATAAAACGCATTCATAGTTAACAACTTTACATTCATTTTTTCAGCCAACTCATATGCTTGTCCAGAAATGCAACTATCATCATTCCAATTATGTAGATTAACAATAATCGAATCTTCCTCTGGTGCCATTTCCATCAATTTTGCTTGACTTAAACAATATTCATAAATAAAAATCATTTTTTTATTATTTATGCTAATCTCTCTTAAATTTTCATTATTTACAAATTGAAAATTTATTTTTTTAGTTCTAATATATTTTAATGCAAAATTTAAACTAGCTAGTCTTACTCCTGTTTTCGCAAAACATTTGTAATCGTAATACATCTGTCTAATTCTAGGTGTATCATCCAGGAACACTTTATCCACTATATTATTTTCCCGTATTACTAAATAGGGACGTTCTATTCCCATTTGTATATCAATAAATTTTCCCTGTTCATTCAATTTCTGTATTAATAACTCCAAACTTTCTGTAGATGGTAAAATAGTCCCATCTGCTGGCGCAATTCCAAACATTGAGTTAATTTCTACTGGGAATAAAATTTCACGATTCTTTTCGATATCACCACGTGTAGCTTCAAACTCTTCAATGTGAGTCAAAAAATTATATACAAATTTTAGATTTGAATAATTTTTATCTTGATGTCTCTGAAACAAACCCATATTTGACGATAACAAAATTTTTAATTTTCTATTATTTATCAATAATATAGGTTCGAACTTATCCCACAATTTTTTATTATCTTTTTTATAATAATTCTCATAAATAGTTTTATTTTCCATTAACAAAGGAAAAGCTGCTTTTTTTAACTCCTCAAATGTTTTAAACCGATTTTCGAAAAGATTATTCAATTCTTCTTGTCGGATTTTCTTCCAATTCAAAACCTCTTCAGCTGTAAATTTATTATTCTTGTCAAAGTCTGTATGACAGTTTGGGCATAACAAAACTAAATTTTCAAAAGAATTATCTGCTGTTTTACAATAAGGATCTATATGTGCTTTTTCAACAATATCCCCCTTTCCTGTAAACAAACAACATCTACAACTTGGATTCATACAATACCCCATGGATTCTGCATACAATCTTCTTTTTACGTTTTCATCTATATACCTAGATCCCATATTACCCCTTTCTTTTACATAATTAATACCGCCATTTCATATATGTTTTAACATATTTATCTATATCCTATTTTCATCTACCACAACACTAAGGCTCTTTCACGCAACTCCTTACACAACCTAATAATAACCTCTGTATCTTCCCTCCCATTGTATATCAAATGTTTATATTCTAAACACACTTAATTAAACAGATACCATGTTAAACCACTTACCGTGTCTACAACTACTTTGCACCCAATATCATTTGTTATCCTGTAGAATGTTCACTTGCACCTAGTACCTCTAATAGACCTCTTTCCATTTAAACTTCAAACTGTTTTAATTCTTCTAGCGGTTCCTTACTTGTATCAATACACATGCCGTCTTTCAACCAGTCTGCTTTCGTATATCCTGTTCCCGTTACTTCATATATCTCACCTTTTTAGACCTACAGGCTTAACCCAGCCCCATGTAATAAGCCTATCCAATGCTTCTTGCCATCTAGCGGATTCTCTCTGTGAATTATCAGCCATAAACTGTTTGCCATCAGCTGAAACCTGAACTGATGAACCTAGCGTAGCAAGTTTGAATATTTGCCCGTTACCTTCAGCTGCATATACTAAAAGGAATGCCGAATCAACTGGAATTCTACCAACATCATCTTGCCCTACTACCGGCGCGTATTGTTGTTCTTCCTCCTCTGCATATTTACATTCTTCCGCCCTTTTTTCCGTAATATTGGCTATTCTATCTAAAAATTTA
>NC_021018.1:1581365-1583065 GCF_000210595.1 Coprococcus sp. ART55/1
AATCGGTTTAAACAAAGCAAACTAAACCAATCCTAAACCGATTAATCTTTTAATATCCAGTTAGCTTTACGTTGGTTTTCTCCATCCTTTTCAATAACATTCTTATTTTTTAAGGTCGTTAATAAGTTGTGAACTTTATGTTTTATTTGGTCATCCGACAATGAATCTGGTAACTTATCCCATAACAATTTGTTAATTTCTTTTCTATTTGCTTTTGAATATTGTTTCAGATATTCAATAATTAATGTCTTATAATACTGATCATCCAAGTCTTTAATTTTTATATAACCTGCTTGATCCTCAATACTTTTTGCAACTGATGCTGGCAAACACAAATAACAATATTATTTTATTTTTTCAATCATATTTTCAACAGATTTGTATGTCAACTGTTCTGTCTTAAAATATTTTCTTAATAGTTCTCCAATTCCCTTTGGGAAAAAAAGTAATGTCTCAATAACCATGTTTGTTTCAGCAGAAAACTTAACTGTCACAATATCTTGTAAATCTGATGAATTCACATCCTGAATTATCATTGTTCCAGTCGCCTTTACTCCATTTGGTGTAAACTCGCCAAATACAATTTTATACAATCCTAATTCTTTAAGCAAACGAAGTACGATTTTATTTCTAGTTGAAAGATCATCCAGTTCTAAAAACTTTTTTTTATTTGATTGAACATGGTTATGATGACTCCCCATAGTTGCAACAACTTTATTTCTAATTTGAATCTCCCCTATTTCTTTCTTTCGTTTCAATTCCTGAATTATTTTGTCCTTGTCAGAAACTAAATCTTCGACACTTATAAACTTACACTGTTTCTGATATTTATGAATATCACAATTACATACAATTTCAAAAGAATCACCAATCTGTTTTCCCTTTTCTTTATTTCCAGTCAAGATTTTAGAATCCAATTTTACGTGTTCAGCATAACAAGGAACTAACAGCACACTCAATAGTTCAAAATAATAATCGTCCTTTACCATTCTTTCATCATCATAAACCTCAAATTCTTGATTTCCATCACATTCATCAATATCTATGTTCTCAATATATCTTGCCAATACATTATTAAATGAATTATTTAATTGCATGATCATACTTTTTAAATCTCTGTCTTTAATCATCGAAATATGTATCGGAAATGGCTGTATTATACGTCTTTGCATTTTTTCTATCATTCCGCGATAGACAGCAATAGGGACTCGTTTACTTTTCTCCGGATATGAAGCAATTTTAATCACATCCATAAAAAAGAAATATTTTCACGTATTTCTCTTTCGTTTGAAAGATCAAACATATATGGATCTATCAATACACTCATGATAGCCCCTTTCTTTCGAATGATGCCTCAAGTATTGAATTAAGTAACTCTTGCGTCTCATCTCTAAAATCTTCTGGATAATCAATATTTCCGAAACCAGAAATATTTGCAAATGTTACCTTCGTTCCACTTTTATTTTGGAAAAAATTCACTGCCGTAGCATCTTGCGAATATTGTTCTTTGACAATATGATATCTAAGCCTTAACAAAAAATATTCACTATGTGTCTCTAATATAATTTTTCTGCCATGTTTGCAATATTCTGTAAACATGTCAGCCAACCGACTCTGAGAATATGGATGTAAATGAAGCTCTGGCTGTTCAAAAACCAATATTTCATTTGGTTCAGATAATAATACAGATATCAATACCG
>NC_021018.1:1585275-1586825 GCF_000210595.1 Coprococcus sp. ART55/1
ATACTTTTCAATAACATTCTTATTTTTTAATACCGTTAATAATGTTCCGTCCGCACCATAGATACGCCACATAATACTTGGAGCGGCTGTGAACAAATAGTCAAAATCAGAATTTCCCAACAAAAGCATTGCAGCATTTGTAACCTTGCCACCTATTAACAACTTCATCTTCGTCAAAAACTGTTCATCTGACATACCATCAACTTCTTTAGAAATGAGCTCTTGTGCCATGAGCTATTTTATTTAGTTAGTGTCCAACTTCATTATACAATCGGCGAATATATATTTTTCGACATTGATAACTCCATTATAGCAATCGTTATATGTATTCTAATTTCTACAACATTGCAGACTCTGCCAACTGCCAGCACACTAAACACATGCTTTTATTTTCAAATGATATTTCCATATACAATGCAGTCGCACCTTCTGGTTTCACCATTCCGCTAAATTGTGTAGAACGGGGGTTTTCATAATCTATAGCAAAATCACAGTACTGCCTAAATATCACCTGTTCAGATCGTTTCCAAATAAACTCTGCATGAGCACGTACCAATAACTGCTCATCGCCATCTTTATACCTGCGAATATAATATTTTTTATCCTTCGTACCTGAATACACTACACCAATTTTATCTCCATAATAATTACATTGTTCTATAAATAGTCCATTACATTCAAAACAACTACGATCAACTCTTATACGATTCCTGTATTTTACAAACAAGTTGTAATCTACACAACGCAGTTTATTCAGCAAAGACTGGCGCTCTATATCATTTCTACAAACTATACAGCAGAGTGTATCTTCAATAGGAAATTCTCCAGGGTACACAATTTCTGCCTGTCTATATTTCTTTTCCAGATTCGGATTCTCCATGTAACCATTCTTATATATTTGTTGAAAATTCAAGTTAGCAAAGGCTTCCACTCCGTTCTGCAGTTGGTCTCCAAATCCAGCTAGAGATTTCTCTGAAAACATAGTTCCTTTCTTTTTCAAAACAGATGCTAGATCAAACAAAAAAACACAGGAACTGGTACATTAGTCTTACTTTTCTTCATTCTGTCATAATGACTATTCAATGCCGTACACAAAAATTAATTCATTATACCTCACCCTTTCACTCCCTCAAAAAACTTATCCATAGGATGCCTGTCCCAAGAATTAATCAACGCCTTACCTCTGTCCCGCATTTTTGCATCATCAATATAACTACTCAGATTATCGACTGATATATTCATCATGCACATAATCTCCTGGAGACTTACATTCATATCCAGCAAATGCAAAAACAACCATCTTCTTAATCCTGCCGGAGTTATCATGTTAATCCCATTTTGATTTTTAATTGTTTTGTTTATTCGATCAAGCATTCCATTGATACTGTCCTCCTTCAATGGAGTCATATATTTAGTTGTGCAGTTACCAAATACATATACCGCATCCTCAGGCTCCTCCATCCAAAGTTCCTTAAGGGATTGTTCCAATATCCTTGGCAGCTTTACAGATTGAGCATCCATCTGTATATGCGTCATATCCTTCGCTATCT
>NC_021018.1:1589381-1592705 GCF_000210595.1 Coprococcus sp. ART55/1
GGGCCAAATGATTTTATATTAACAAATAAATTATCTCCTGTCTGCTCAAAAGTCACATCAACATCATTCTGACCTATTGTATATTTTACTGCATTTTCGAACAACAAAAATGGCAGTATTTCAGCATATGCATTTATCATATTATATGAAAATTGAGTTTCCCCATGAAAATGTATTGTTACATCCTTTTTCTTATATCCAATTAGAATATATCTAATTTTATCAAATTTCTTATATACATTTACATTTGCCATCGACGCAATTGTTAACATATCTATATTTGAAACAAGATCATATACCGAATATTTACATGCAATTAATTGTTCCATTGCGTTTATATTTTTGACTTTATTTAATATTTCTTTAGGTATATTTGACATATCCGATATATTTCTGATTATCTCATCAGACTTGTACATAATATGTGAATCCAATTTACGCACATCATGCAATAAATCTTTATGAATACTCTTCTCCCGTTCCATCTCAGTTTGCAGTTTAGTAATTTCTACTTGTGCAGATAATAATCTTAAAAATAACTGTTCAGATATTGTTGTTTGAGTATTATCTTGCCTTGTTGAAGTCATCTTTTTACAATGCTTTTTTACTCGTATTCCAATAACAAAAAATGAAGTTTGACCATCTGTTTTGTGATATATTGTATATCCAGACGGACACTGATAAAATCCCTCACCTTGTGTCATAATCTTTTTGTAAAAACTGGAACACGGCTCCTGTTTATATTTATTTTTACATTTATTACATATTTGTATAACACTACCATCACTTACTTGGTTTTTATAAAGAATTGGCAATAAATTATCCATCTATATAGCTTTTATAAGTTCAACAAGAATTGTAGAAATAAATTTGCTAAAAATATTTTTAATATCTCCATCAACAGATGCCTCCAAATTCTTGAAATCCTTAAAATCTCCTTTCTTATATGATTTCACAAATATATCCTCATATCTTGCAACAGTAATCAATGACACATCTTTTTCCAAAAGTTGATTTCGGAATTTTTTCCACTGAAAAATAGGATCAGAAATCATATATAAATATTTATCCAGATTCTCCAACCACGATTCCGTTGATAAACTTTTTTGTAAAACATCATCTGCTTTTTGTATATAACTATTATAAGATGGATCATATTGACTTGCAGTATATGCAAGTACTATTTTTTCTGGATAGTTCTTCTTGATCTCCTGAATAACAAAAGCCCCTTCATATGCATTAGATATCTTTTTGCCAATACCTCTTATATCACATAAAATTATAGGATATTCACTTACATCTCTTATATTGTCTATATCACTTTTATTAGTAAATCTATAATTATTATTCTCAAGGAACTCCTGAGGAGCAAAATCTTCATCATCAATAATTAAAATATCTGTTTTTTTACGCAAATCATTTATTCTCTGTTGCTTTGCCATTTCAGTGTTCCACCATCATACTCTCTCGTCAATTCTGGAGTATATGAAACCGGTTCAATCACCTTCAAAGAATCTTCACGAATAGCCATGGTCTTCCTTCTTCGATACCTTATCAAGGTTGTTCCACATATCGGGCAAGTATCTATACTGTCATCATACAATGCAAAATCATTGCAACTTGGACATCTTTTCATCTGCTATCACCTGTTATCAATCACAATCATTTAATAAACTAACTATTTTGTTGAATTCTTCTTCATCATTTATACTCGACAACATCTCTCCCATTTCAGTATGTCCTACTTCAAATATGTACATTGATTCACCATCATTAAGGTCGTTGCCTAATACAAATAATCTTCCGTCGTATTCAAACTTTTTTACAAGCTCAACCGGGACTTTCTCATCATCAAAGTCCTCCAATTCAAGAATCACTGGTTCTTCACTCTCAATATCTATAACATCAACCTTCATGTGCATCCTCTCTTCGCTAGTCTAACCGTAAGGCAATCCACGAATGTTTTCTTAACTCACTGATTACCTCACGGCTGAACTTAATTATCCTACAATTACTTTCTTGTGAAGTATCCGCTACAACTTGATGAACTCTCCCACGGATAATAATACGCGTGATTTCTTGTACACCAGATTTTGCCACTTCTGTCTTTCTCTCCCGGATCAGACCAACCACATGCCCCACAATCATATGCGCAGCATACCCCTTCCGGTAGCGTTACATTTGTTTTGATTCCTTCCATCTCTAAACTCCTTCAATCATTTGATTTATTTAAACCGGCTGCTAAAGCAACCGCTTAAATCAAAGTAATCTTCTCTTCAGAAACATCTCCACACCTGTCTACTTTGTATAAGATTACCCTTACCTTGCTGCCTATCACGACCAACGGAAATAATATTACATTCATATCATTTGCCGTCATGATTAGCTGTGCATACTTGATGTCTGCACAGGACAACTCACACCTATCTTCCAAATGGCTATGAACAATCCCCGCAAATTGTATGCTCCGTTGCGTCCAATCCGATATGACACTATTTACAGTAACCGTATCCGGTTTGTATGTATTGCTATCGCAACTCCCGGTTCTGTCAAAATAATATGCACATACAACATCGTTTTGGGTTCCAATTATTCCACCTGTCTCCGGCGACACACTACCTATGGTGGACATAATTTCATTTAGTACATTCGCTTCTATATTCATAACCTGTTCTTCTAATATATATCTCACCCAAAATGCTTTTTATCGCACCACAGGCTTAAATCTTTTCTTTTTTGTAATTATTAAAGTTTCCATGGGATTCATAAATGAATAGAACATCAGGCTACACCTTTAGCCTCATGTCATTTTAGAATAAGAAGGGACTATCCCCCTGACTTTCATTTATAAATCCTCTGCTCCCCAGCAAATTGTTTCTATTTTTGTATACCTAACCGATTTTCTTCTCCTGTAACCAAATAATCTATCGATACATCAAAGTAATCAGCCAGTTTTATCAGTGTTTCATATCTAGGTTTTTTACCTTTTACCTCATAACCGGCTATCGTAGCTCTGTTTACATGTAAGTATTGTGCCAGCTTGTCCTGTGTTACTCCTCGTTCTTCACGCAGACTTTTCAATACTTCACCAAACGCCATAATAACCGTTTACTAATTTATGCATAGATCCTTTCAAATACACTATGATGATTGTGATTGACCTTTTGTCATATTATAATTTGGTATCTTGCATAGATAATTCGCATCATGCAAGGACATAAATCTTTCGCAGAATGTCAACATCTGCGAAAAGGAAAACATATATACTGACATAGATTTCAGTCACATCACAATAAAAATTATAGTGATTGCGTGTCAGATTGT
>NC_021018.1:1592908-1598716 GCF_000210595.1 Coprococcus sp. ART55/1
GCACAAAATCGCATTTATTTTTGTAGATAAAAGGATAATTGATACAATTATCCTTTTATCTATGGTCAAACTTATGGTAGGAGGATTGAAAATGCCACAACATGGTGAAAACATTCGGAAAAGAAAAGACGGCAGATGGTATTCCAAGTATGTAAATGAGTGACTTGTGATAACTGTCCCTGTATCTCGCCCTCGCTAATTTCTCCCTGCAAAATGTCCTGTGCTCTTAACGCTGTGTTGTTCATAACCTCGAACCTCCTTTAAGAATTTTGTATAAAATAAAAGGACTCTATATCTTAGTTAGAGATAGAACCCTTAGAAAACCCAATAAAAAAGGGGAAAACCCAATATTTGGAATTCCCCCCCTGATTATCAAAGATAGATTTTACAAACGAAATCTTTCCTACTTGTTAGCGATTGCAGCCTGAGCAGCAGCAAGTCTAGCGATAGGTACTCTGAATGGTGAACATGATACATAATCAAGACCAATCTTGTGGCAGAACTCAACTGATGAAGGATCTCCACCGTGCTCACCACAGATACCGATGTGAAGCTTTGGATTAACTGGCTTACCAAGCTTAACTGCCATATCCATGAGCTTACCAACACCTGTCTGATCAAGCTTAGCAAATGGATCGTTCTCGAAGATCTTAGCATCATAGTAAGCATTTAAGAACTTACCAGCATCATCTCTTGAGAATCCGAATGTCATCTGTGTAAGGTCGTTTGTACCGAAGCAGAAGAAGTCAGCTTCCTTAGCGATCTCATCAGCTGTAAGAGCTGCTCTTGGGATCTCGATCATTGTACCAACCTCATACTTAAGATCTACGCCAGCAGCAGCGATCTCAGCGTCAGCTGTCTCAACAACTACCTTCTTAACGTACTTAAGCTCCTTAACCTCACATACAAGTGGGATCATGATCTCTGGCTCAACTGTCCAATCTGGATGCTCCTTCTGAACCTCGATTGCTGCACGGATAACAGCCTTTGTCTGCATCTTAGCGATCTCTGGATATGTTACAGCAAGACGGCATCCTCTGTGACCCATCATAGGGTTGAACTCATGGAGTGAGTTGCAAAGTGCCTTAATCTCCTCAACGCTCTTGTTCTTAGCAGCAGCAAGCTTCTCAATGTCAGCCTCCTCTGTTGGAACGAACTCATGAAGAGGTGGATCCAGGAATCTGATAGTAACTGGGTTACCCTCAAGTGCCTCATAAAGAGCCTTGAAGTCTCCCTGCTGATATGGAAGGATCTTATTAAGAGCTTCCTCTCTCTCTTCTACTGTATCAGAGCAGATCATCTCACGGAATGCTGCGATTCTCTCTGGATCAAAGAACATATGCTCTGTACGGCAAAGACCGATACCCTCTGCACCAAGCTCACGTGCCTTCTTAGCATCTGCTGGTGTATCTGCATTTGTTCTAACCTTAAGTGTTCTATACTTATCAGCCCATGCCATAACACGGCCGAATGTTCCTGCGATCTGAGCATCAACTGTCTTGATAACTCCATCGTAAATGTTACCTGTTGTACCATCGATTGAGATGTAATCTCCCTCATGGAATTCCTTGCCAGCGAGTGTGAACTTCTTGTTCTCCTCGTCCATAACGATATCGCCACAACCTGATACACAGCATGTACCCATACCACGGGCAACAACTGCAGCGTGTGATGTCATACCACCACGAACTGTAAGAATACCCTGTGCTGACTTCATACCTGTGATATCCTCTGGTGATGTCTCAAGACGTACAAGAACTACCTTCTCGCCTCTAGCTGCCCATGCCTCAGCATCGTCAGCTGTGAATACGATCTTACCACAAGCAGCACCTGGTGAAGCGCCAAGTCCCTTGCCCATTGGTGTAGCTGCCTTAAGAGCTGCTGCATCAAACTGTGGGTGAAGAAGTGTATCAAGGTTACGAGGATCGATCATTGCAACTGCCTCTTCCTCTGTCTTATGTCCCTCATCAACAAGGTCACAAGCGATCTGAAGAGCTGCCTGAGCTGTTCTCTTACCATTTCTACACTGAAGCATGTAAAGCTTCTTGTTCTCAACTGTGAACTCCATATCCTGCATATCATGGTAGTGATTCTCAAGAGTCTCACAAACCTTGATGAACTCTGCATAAGCATCTGGGAACTCCTGCTCCATCTGAGCGATTGGCATTGGTGTACGAACACCGGCAACAACGTCCTCGCCCTGTGCATTGATAAGGAACTCACCCATAAGCTTCTTCTCACCTGTTGCAGGGTCACGAGTAAATGCAACACCTGTACCAGACTCATTGTTCAGGTTACCGAATACCATAGGCATTACGTTAACTGCTGTACCCCATGAATAAGGGATATCGTTGTCTCTTCTGTATACGTTCGCACGTGGGTTATCCCATGAACGGAATACAGCCTCGATAGCTAACTTTAACTGCTCAACTGGGTCTGAAGGGAAATCTGTTCCTAACTGGTTCTTGTACTCTGCCTTGAACTGCTCAGCAAGTGTCTTGAGATCCTGTGCTGTAAGCTCTACATCGAACTTAACACCCTTCTCTTCCTTCATCTTGTCGATGAGCTGCTCGAAGTACTTCTTACCAACTTCCATAACAACGTCTGAGAACATCTGGATGAAACGTCTGTATGAATCGTATACGAAACGCTCGAATGCTGGATCTGGGTTGTGTGCTATCATAGCTGCAACAACGTCATCGTTAAGACCAAGGTTAAGGATTGTATCCATCATACCTGGCATAGATGCTCTTGCACCTGAACGAACTGATACAAGTAATGGATTCTCAAGATCTCCGAACTTCTTGCCGTTGATCTCCTCCATCTTCTTAACGCCATCCATAGCCTGAGCCATGATCTCGTCATTGATCTTACGGCCATCCTCATAGTACTGAGTACAAGCCTCTGTTGTAATTGTGAAACCCTGTGGAACTGGAAGACCAATTGCTGTCATCTCTGCAAGGTTTGCACCCTTACCACCGAGAAGATTACGCATGGTCATGTCGCCTTCGCTAAACATATAAACCCACTTGTTTGCCATTTGTTTGTTACCTCCTACGTAAACTTTATATTTCATGGTGTGAAGTCCCCGTGAAGTCTCCACACGCGCTAGACTGATTATAACATATATGTCAACATTAGCAAACTCTTTTTTCTATATTTTGTGTATAAACCAGTCCATTTTTACATATAGTTGAATTATATGTATATTCCATTATATTACGCTTAATTACAGCAACATTTGTGTGCCGACCTGAAACAGACCAACAACTGATCTTCGCTGACCAGTATTCAAAAATTTCCAAATTGGCAAACTGCCCGCACAGCCCTATTCATCCCACCAAAAACATAGGCTGCGGAAAACTCCGCAGCCTATGTTTAACTTTATATCATGTCGCCTATCGGCTTCATGTGGATATTCGCATTATATCAGTCTTGCGCAATTACAACTGTCACAATGCTCATTAAATTACAAATTACTCACCATCAATAGCTGCCTTGAGAATATCAAGACCTGCAATAAGATCCTCATCTGAGATGATAAGTGGTGGCATGATCTTGATGACCGCGTTGTCACGGCCAGCTCTCTCTATTACAAGACCCTTCTTGAAAGCTCTTGCTGTGATGGCACCTGCTGTTGCATCGTCCTTAACCTCTACGCCCCAGAGGAGTCCGATACCACGTGTTGCAATTACATTTGGATCGCCGTCTATATTCTTCTCAAGATACTCCTAACTATCTCGCCCTTACGTCTTGTCTCTGCCTCGATGTTGTTGTCAAGCATGAACTCAAGTCCTGCCTTTGCAGCTACCATTGAGAGCTGGATTCCACGGAATGTACCTGAATGCTCACCCGGCTTCCAGAGATCATACTCCGGCTTGAACATTGCAAGTCCCATAGGGAATGGGTATCCGCCGATTGACTTTGAAAGTGAGAACATATCAGGCTTGATTCCTGCTCTCTCAAATGAGAAGAATGTACCTGTTCTTGCACAGCCTACCTGTACGTCATCAACAACCATAAGGATATCGTTCTTATCACAGAACTCACGGAGTGCCTTGAGGTACTCTACTGAGAATACATTTACACCACCATCTGCCTGTACTGTCTCGATAAAGATTGCTGCAGGCTTCTCAACACCTGAATGATCGTCATCAAGAAGTGTCTGCATGAACTTGATCGTATCAAGCTCTGGGAACATGTAAGGAGCTGGAATGTGGTATACGTTGTCAAGTCCAACGCCTGCTCCTGCACGGCTTGCAGCATCACTTGTAAGTGATATTGAGCCAAGTGTCATACCATGGAAACAACCCATATATGCCCAGATCATCTCTCTCTTCTTGACCTTACGTGCAAGCTTTAAGAGTGACTCAACTGCATTTGTTCCTGTAGGACCTGCGAACATGATCTTGTAATCAAGTCCTCTAGGCTCAAGGACCTTTTTCTCAAAAAACTCGATGAATTCAGCCTTTGGTGCTGTCATCATGTCAAGAGAATGCATGATTCCATCGCTCTGGATGTAATCGATAACCTTCTCCTTTATATAATCATTGTTATGACCATAGTTCAGCGCGCCTGCTCCTGCGAAGAAGTCTATATACTCCTTACCATTCTCGTCATACATCTTGGCTCCCTTGGCCTTTGTAAATATCTCTGGGAAACTTCTGCTGTACGATCTTACATTTGCCTCGTATTCTGAAAATAACTCTTTACTATGCATCTTAATGCCTCCTGTAATTCAGTGTCCCGTATTATCTCCGGTCACACCATCAATTAATATTCAAATTTCTTCTCAAAGTAAGCCTTCAGATCTTCAATCTTGACTCTCTCCTGCTCCATGGTATCTCTGTCACGAACTGTGACTGCTCCATCCTCAACAGAATCGAAATCATATGTTACACAGAACGGTGTTCCTATCTCATCCTGTCTTCTATATCTCTTACCTATGTTGCCTCTGTCATCGAACTCACAGTTGTAGTACTTTGAAAGCTCTGCATAAATCTTCTCTGCACCCTCGTTGAGCTTCTTGGAAAGTGGAAGCACACCGATCTTAACCGGTGCAAGCTGTGGGTGGAAATGAAGGACTGTACGGATGTCTGGCTTCTCCTCTGTTCCGATGTTCTCCTCGTCATATGCAGCACACAGGAATGCCAGTGTAACACGGTCAGCACCAAGTGATGGCTCGATTACATATGGAATGTACTTCTCCTTTGTCTCGTCATCGAAGTACTCCATGGACTCTCCTGATGTATTCTGGTGCTGTGTCAGATCGTAATCTGTTCTGTCAGCGATTCCCCAGAGCTCACCCCATCCAAATGGGAATAAATACTCGATATCTGTTGTTCCCTTGGAGTAGAAACAAAGCTCCTCAGGTGAATGGTCACGGGCTCTCATCTCATCATCCTTGATTCCGAGATCCTTGAGCCAGTTGATACAGAAGCTTCTCCAGTACTCAAACCACTCCATATCTGTACCCGGCTTGCAGAAGAACTCAAGCTCCATCTGCTCGAACTCTCTTGTTCTGAATGTGAAGTTACCAGGTGTTATCTCATTTCTGAATGACTTTCCTATCTGGCCAATTCCAAATGGAACCTTCTTTCTTGAAGTTCTCTGTACATTCTTGAAGTTGACAAATATACCCTGTGCAGTCTCCGGTCTCAGGTATACAGTGTTCTTGGCATCCTCAGTTACACCCTGGAATGTCTTGAACATAAGGTTGAACTGTCTGATGCCTGTGAAGTTGTGCTTACCACATGTTGGACAGCAGATATTGTTCTTCTCAACGTACTCTTCCATCTGCTCGTTGCT
>NC_021018.1:1598959-1604158 GCF_000210595.1 Coprococcus sp. ART55/1
TTCCACCATGCTCTCTTAACATTGTTCTTGAGTTCAACTCCGAGATTACCATAGTCCCATGTATTTGCGAGACCACCGTAAATCTCTGAACCTGGATAAACAAATCCTCTGCTCTTTGCCAATGCAACGATCTTGTCTAATGTCTTTTCCATTGTAATCCTCCAAATCATATTCGAATTTGCATTTTTTCACTCTATCCGCCTTATTTTATACTCATTCAAATATTTTTGCAAGGTTCACGGCATATTTTGTAATATTATTTATACAAAGCTACTATAATTTGTGCCGTCAGACATCACCTTATGACTTCTTCTTATTGCTTACTCGCTATGACTCTTGTATAATAGCACCAGATTGGTTCTTTCTAAAGTTCCAATTTCAAGTATTTTTATAGTTCCAATTTGCAGTATTGGAATATGAACAAATCAAGTAATACGCAAATATCCAATGATACAAGGTATTTTTAACGCTTATAATATGCAGGAAAGGAACACGGAAATGATATCAATAGACAAGGCCTCCGATAAGTCTCTATACGAACAATTATATGAACAAATGAAATCCGAGATACTTAATGAGCACTATGCTGCAGGTGAAAAGCTCCCTGCAACAAGGCAGCTAGCCGCCGAACATAAACTGAGCCGCAACACAGTAGTATCTGCTTACAACCAGCTTGAACTTGAAGGATATATACGCTCCGTGACAGGCTCAGGCTACTATGTTGAGAACATCTCTGCATTTTCTCCGGACAAAAAGCCAAGACAAAGCCACAATATACAGCATTCTTCCAGACAATCAGGAAAGACATTTGACTACACGTTCAGCTACGGCAACCTGGACTACAACTGCTATCACTCCAGGGCATGGCGCAAATGCCTTATGAACGCCTGGGACATGATATCCATGGCCGATACCGCCTCCTACCAGATGTCACAGGGAAGTTACACCCTCCGCAGTCTTATCACCGAATATCTGTACATGTCCAGAGGTGTAAACTGCACACCGGAGCAGATCATTCTCACGAGCGGCCACCAGAGATCAATAGATATAATCACGCATATATTCAGTCCGTCAGACTATTCATTTGCCATAGAGGACCCTGGCTACAACGGAACATGGGAGATCGTCAGCCAGAGTCCGTTCAGGATCATCCCCATACCTCTTGAGAATGACGGTGTATCAATAGACCATATACAGAGGCTCAGAGACACGCTGTTATATGTGACCCCATCCCACCAATTCCCTATGGGAAGCATATTGCCTATCAGCAAGAGGCTAGAGCTCATAGAGTGGGCGGCTCAATCGGGAAGTTATATCATCGAGGATGATTACGACAGCGAGCTCAGATACCAAAGCAGACCGATTCCATCCCTGCAATCCATCGATAACAGCGACCACACTATATATCTCGGGACATTTTCCAAATCCATGTCACCGGATCTTCGAATATCATATATGGTGCTTCCAGCAGATCTGATGAAGGCATATGAATCCAGATATTCACACACCAACTGCACAGTTCCAACGGTTCTGCAGCTTGCACTTATTGAATTTATACAGAGTGGTAATTATCAGCGCCACATAGGCGCCATGAAGAATCACTATAAAAAGAAGCATGATTATATATTGAATTATGTGAAACAGAATCTTGAAGATGATGTGATCATGTATGGTGCCGGAGCCGGTCTCCACTTTGTGGCAGAGGTTAAGAACTCAAAGCTTACCCAGACAGAGCTCATATCAGCTTTTGAACAGAAAGGCATACGAATCTTCTCCACAGAACCATTCTGGATAAGAAAGAATCTCTGTCCTGAGAACCAGCTTCTGTTTGGTTTCAGCGCCATACCATATGAAAAACTTCCCGGCGCGATGAAGGCGTTCTCTAAAATAATACACTCTCTGTGATTTGTATTTTAGACAGGTAATATACAAAAAGAAGAGAATCTCACGTCATGTAGGATTCTCTTCTTTTTTTCATGGCAGCGAGTCTATGATCTCCACCGATTTGAACTTCCTGTCCACATACATATCCATGAACTGCTTCGACACTAGCTGTATCTCCGCCAGTACAGGATCTGACACATTGAAGTTGTACATCTTGCCAAGCGGTGCACCATTTATGTATTGTATCGTGTATACTGCGTCATCCGATAGATGAAGCGGATGTTTTGCCCGGCCTTTGCATCCATCGCAGAGCAGTCCACCCGATGCTGCATCGAATACATTTGACACCTCAGCCTTGCCACATACCGGACAGTGGAAGCTCTGTATTCCCTGTCCGAACACATCCATAAGCTTTATCTCGTACACGCACCTGATGAGCTTTGCTGGCATCTGCCCCTTCTCCAGAGCCTTAAGACTCACATACAGAAGATTGAGGTAATCTGCTGCCCTGTCTCCCTCATGGGTCATGAAGCCCATGACCTCGCAGAAATACGATGCATAACAGTATGCATCTATGTCCATGGTGAGCTGATGGAAATATTCATCCACATCTATATTCACAAGCCTGTATGAATCCCGCGCCGGGATCAATGTAAAACTTCCCATGACAAACATCTGTGTCTTGGACTGGAGCGGATTCGTTCCTCTCCTCACACCTGTTGCAAATACTGTGATCCTGCCCCGTTCTTTGGTGAGGACCACCATTCTCCTGTCATATTCGCTCTGGAGGCTGCTGGACAGTACAATTCCATGCAATGTTACTTCTTCTCTCAATTGTATATCCACCTCCATAACAAATTTAACATGACAAGATCGGCAAACTATGCACTGCCCGCAGCAACTGCACATTTACCGATCCTGTTTGCACACACTACTCGTCTCTAAACCCAAAGTTCCTTAGCAATGTATCTGTATCTCTCCAGTCCTTCTTGACCTTTACCCAAAGCTTCAGATTGACCTTGGTGTCAAGAAGTCTCTCTATTCCATATCTCGCATGAGTACCGATCTTCTTCAGCATGACGCCCTGCTTTCCTATGATGATTCCCTTGTGGGAGTCCCTCTCACATATGATTGTCGCATCGATATCGATCAGGCCGCCATCCGGTCTCTCTTTCATGGAATCAATCACAACTGCAATACCATGGGGAACCTCTTTATCAAGCTGACGGAGCGCCTGCTCCCTGATGAGTTCGGCAACTATCTGTCTCTCCGGCTGGTCAGTGATCGTGTCCTCATCATAATACTGTGGTCCATACGGAAGATACTTCATAATGGTATCTATGAGCTCATCTGTGTTCTTGCCCTTTAATGCCGACACAGGAACTATTTCCGCAAAGTCACAGGCATCTTTATAGGTATTTATCGCCTCAAATACCTTGCTCTCCTCCACGTTGTCTATCTTGTTCACAACCACAATTATAGGTGTCTTTACATGCTGGAGCTGTTCTATGATATACCGCTCTCCTGCACCGATAAATGTTGTGGCCTCAACTATCCAGAGAACCACATCGACCTCATCCAGCGTACTCTCAGCAACCTTGAGCATGTACTCTCCAAGCTTGTTCTTCGCCCTGTTTATTCCCGGTGTGTCCAGGAAGATAATCTGTCCCTTATCGCTGGTATACACGGTCTGTATCCTGTTTCTCGTGGTCTGCGCCTTGTTGCTTGTTATCGCTATCTTCTGTCCTATCAGTCTGTTCATAAGTGTCGACTTTCCAACGTTTGGTCTGCCTATGATGGACACGAAGCCTGATTTGTATTCTTTATTCATATATCTCCTTCATCCTGCATGCGCAGGCTAACCTACGCATACGCATCTAGCTTTACTATGTCATGACCCTAATTCGCCGCTCGCAAGTCATGCAAGCACGCCCACTCACTTGCGCTCATTATATCGACTGTCGGCTATACCTAGAAAATCGCAAGTACATCCTTGAAGTTGTCCTTATTCTCCTCTATCTTGCTCTCTCCGCCGATGGCGCAGATGATTCCTGAATCCGTAACAGCCTTCACAAGTGGTGCAAGGGCTCTGATGGCATCTCTGTCTGTGGAGAGGATCTTGTCACGCTCGCTCTGGATCTGCTCATCTGTAACACCCATAAAGTATCTCGCCATGTGGCTTATACCCTCCGCAACAGGAGTCGTCGGCGCATCTATCTGAGCCATGGTTCCAATGATATACTTGGTCATATCTCTGTCTGAGCACTCAAAGTTCTCCACGAACTTATATGCATTCTTGAATATGTCATATGTCTCCATGAGGTTTGGATCTCTGTATGAGCTCATATAGCAGGTTCCATTCCTGAGAAATGAGCACATGGCACCATATGCGCCGCCCTTCACACGGACATTTTCCCACAGATAACCATATGAGAATATGATTTTGAGAACGCTCAGTGAGCTGTCGTACTTGTATCCCGCATCCTCAAAATTACCCGCTATGGCAACATACTGAACCTGGCTGGCTGTCTTGAAGCCCTCATTCTTGAGATCCTTCTCAAAAGGCTTCACATCCTTATGTGCAGGTCTTGTAGAGAGTGCCATGCCAAAGTCCGCAAATGATTCCTCAAGCAGATCTGTCACGTCCTCATTTCCTGTATATGAAACCGTAAGTGCCCCCTTTCTGAGTACCTCTGCAAGGGCATACTGAAGCTTCTCAATGAAGTCATCGTACTTCTCATCGAAGTGATCCACTATGTCACACAGGAATTCATAATAAGCGATTCCACAGGTCTCATCCGTGAATCTTGCTCCCTCATCTATATAGGACATGGCTCTGGTGTATGCGGTCACATGTCCCGATGCAGCCATGCCATTCTTCATGCTGGACTTCTCCTCCGTCAGGAGCTCCTTCAGTCTCTTCCTGTCATCGATCTTAGATGAGAACATAATCTCCTTCATCAGTTCAACGGCATATGGAAGCTTCTCATAGAGTGCCTTCATTGACACGTAAAAGAACTTCTTGATATCCGTGTCACTGGCATATCCAACCATATCAAATTCTATTCCACCTATATTACTGTCTATCTCATTTGAAAGCTGTCCATAGGTATGCTTCTCTGTGTCAATATATTTAAACAGGCATGACAGCACAGCAAGATATGGCACAAGGTCATTATCTATATCATTTATATTAAAATAGAACCTCAGATATCCTATACCGTTTGTAAATATATCGTGGCTTACAACCGGAAGTCCGCCGATCTCAGACTCAACATTCTTGAGCTTCTCAGCCTCTTTGTCAATGTCATCTAT
>NC_021018.1:1604565-1615191 GCF_000210595.1 Coprococcus sp. ART55/1
CTCCTTGAGCGCCTTTGTATCCTCCACGATCTTCTCAAGCTCCTCACGGCTGAGCGTAGCCTTGTATGCCGCAAGCTCATCAGCGATCTTCTTCTCATTCTCCTGGTCAAGACCCTTCTTAGGGTTCATGGTGAGATACAGGCCAAATGTATTGTCAATGAAACATTCCTTTATAAGCTGCTCAAAGTATCCATTCTGAAGATCCTCTCTCAGCTCCTTATACACATCATTCATCTCAAAAAACATGAGTGCCTTGGTATCGTCATACAGCCAGCTGTTAAATGCATCCAGTCCGTACATAAGTCCCTTAGGAAACCTTCCAAAATTGGCCTCCTTGTGCTTGAACTCAAACTTGTTGATTGCAGCCTCAACCGCATCCTTATCTATACCATGGCTGAGTTCTTCAAATGTATCATCTATTATCTTTATGAATCTGTCCTTATCGTTCTTATCCGCGCCTCTTGCTATGATAGAGAATGTGGTCTGCTGACAGCCATTGTCAAATGAGCTGTAGACCTCCTCGCCTATACCCGCATCAGTCAGAGCTTTCTTCAGGACAGCTCCCGGCGCATCCATGAGCACGTACTCAAGTATTTCAAGGGCTGTAACCTTCTTCTTTTCGGTGCTGAGCCCTGTTATCTTGCTGTATGTGAGTATGGAATTGTTCTCCTCTGGATCAGTATCAGCTATGGAGTACTCCTTAGTGATATCCTTCATCTCGTCAAATGGCTTCTGAAGAGGGATCGCTGAATCTATCTCCTTGTAATCGTAATGTGACAGATACTCCTCATCTATAAATTCCAGCTCCTTCGCCATATCACAGTCACCATACAGATAAATATAACTGTTCGATGGATGATAATATGTCCTGTGGAAATCTCTGAATCTCTCAAGGGTGAGTGTAGGTATGGATACCGGATCACCGCCTGAATCATTGCCATATGGAGTGTCCGGCATGAGTGATGACTCTATCTCTCTGTACATAATCGACTCAGGACTTGAGTACACGCCCTTCATCTCATTATACACAACTCCGTTGTACTTCAGGTCTCCGTCCATAGAGTCAAGCTCGTAGTGCCAGCCCTCCTGCTTCATGATCTCATCATGTATATAGATATCCGGATAGAACACTGCATCCAGATACACACTCATGATGTTCTCAAAGTCCTTCTGATTGAAGCTCGCTATAGGATATACCGTCTTGTCTGAATAAGTCATGGCGTTTAGGAAGGTGTTCAGAGAACCTTTTGCCAGCTCAACAAATGGATCCTTTACCGGATATTTCTTTGAACCACAAAGCACTGAGTGCTCAATTATATGAGGTATTCCTGAATCATCATATGGAGGTGTCCTGAAGCCTATATTGAATACCTTATTCACATCGTCATTCTCAATAATGAGGACCCTTGCCTTTGTCTTTATATGCTCCAGCACATATCCCTTGCCATGTACCTCCGGTAGATCCTTCTCCTCAACTATTCTGTAAGCCTTTAAATCTTTGATATTTCCCAATTCATATTCTCCTTCTATATAAATTTTCAACGCTCACTATTCCATCTGTCCGGCACCAAACGAAGCCGGAAGAAACTCTGACAATCTTCTCATGTCGTAATCATCCTCTGAATGTGCTGCGATAACATACATATCCGCAGAAAATTCCGAGAGCACCTGTCTGCATATCCCACATGGATATGTTATTCCATTTATCCCTGTACTATTCAGGCCACCGACAATAGCAATCGCTTTGAAATCTTTATAGCCACTACTCACTGCATTACACACCGCTGCACGTTCTGCGCATATAGTTGCACCATACGAGGAATTTTCTATATTACAGCCCGTGAACACTCTGTATTCATTCGCATTTCTATCGCGGCTGTCTGTCTCTCTGCCAACGACTTCATCTGCATCCGAAGAATTCTCCCGGCCAGCCAGGAGTGCTGCCCCAACCTTAAACTGTGAGTACCTGGCATATGCCATTTCTCTCGCCTCTACCGCTTTCACAATAAGACGCCTGATGTCTGTATCTTCAATAATATAATCACTCTCCATAATACAGGACCTCCTTTCTGATACCTTCTACGCACTTCCATAATAATAACACTAATCCACCTTTAGATTCAATCACCCACACAGTATTAAACGTTCAAATATTATCAGCTTGGTGCACATAACAAGAGGCCGCCCGAAATCCGGCGGCCTCTCGATCACTTCTCTTTATTCAATTTATTACATTTTTAATAGCTTCCTGACTGTATCTGTCTGAGTATTTCGTCCACCATATCCTGATATGTGTCCGATGTAAGAACCAGGATAATACAGAACACCAGGAACACAAGTGCTATTGCGCTCATTATAATACCTGCGATAGCCATTCCCTTGCCAGGCTTCTTATCCTTAAGACTTATGATACCTGTTATCAGTCCCGCAATGGCTGTGGCAATTCCCACATATGTGATACAACATCCAAATGTAAGAGAAAAGATACCAAGCACCATAGATGCTATGGATACGCCTTTGCTCTCCTGTGGCTGCATATTATTCTGTGGATATGCCGGACCTCCGCCCATATTCATGTCCTGGTTAGCATAATTCTGTCCGTATGGATCTCCCGGCTGTCCGTAGCCCTGACCATACTGACCATATCCCTGTCCGTACTGTCCACCTGGCTGGCCATAATTCTGTCCATACTGGCCGCCTGGCTGACCATAATTCTGATCATACTGTCCACCTTGCTGACCATAATTCTGTCCATACTGGCCGTCTGACTGACCATAGTTCTGGTCGTTCTGTCCATACTGGCCGTCTGACTGACCATAGTTCTGGTCGTTCTGTCCATACTGAGGCGCACCGGCATATGGATTCTGCTGTCCCGCCTGTCTGTTGTCTTCTGTTGGCTGATAGCCGCCAAAGCTGTTGTTATCTTCTCCCATCTCTTCCTGCCTTTCATTTATAACTTTTTTGTAACCCATACTTTCCCTTAGTCGAAAAATATCTGTTCTGATTATCTCACACATGCCGGTTAGTGTCAATTAACCTACATAAAAAAAGAAACACATCACCCGATTACGAATGATGTGATCCTTTTTTATCTTAGTCTTTGTATTTTACTGCGAAATCGTGTCTGACTCTATTCCTTAGAAGCCCATTCCGCCGCCCATTCCTGCTCCGCCTGCTGGCATTGCTGGAGCGTCTTCCTTGATATCAGCTACAACTGACTCTGTTGTGAGCATTGTTGAAGCAACTGATGTAGCGTTCTGAAGTGCACTTCTTGTAACCTTAACAGGATCAATGATTCCTGCCTCGATCATGTTGACATATGTCTCATTGTATGCATCAAAGCCCACACCAACCTCAGACTCTTTGATCTTGTTGATGATGACTGATCCCTCAAGTCCTGCATTGGCTGCGATGTGGAACAGTGGAGCCTCCATAGCCTTGAGAACTACCTTAGCGCCTGTCTTCTCATCGCCCTCAAGATCCTTTACAAACTCTGCAACCTTCTTTGCAGCGTGGATGTATGCTGAACCACCACCTGAGATGATTCCCTCTTCAACTGCAGCTCTTGTGGCATTAAGGGCATCCTCCATACGGAGCTTAGCTTCCTTCATCTCTGTCTCTGTAGCTGCGCCGACTCTGATAACTGCAACTCCACCGGCAAGCTTTGCGAGTCTCTCCTGAAGCTTCTCTTTATCAAACTCTGATGTTGTCTCCTCAAGCTGAGCCTTGATGACATTTACACGACCTGCGATGTCTTCCTTAGCGCCCATACCATCAACGATAACTGTGTTCTCCTTTGTGATCTTAGCACTCTTTGCACGTCCAAGGTCATCAAGAGTAGCATCCTTGAGCTCATATCCAAGCTCCTCTGAGATTACCTTACCGCCTGTAAGAATAGCGATATCCTGAAGCATCTCTTTTCTTCTGTCGCCATAACCAGGAGCCTTTACAGCTACTACCTGGAATGTACCACGCAGCTTGTTGACGATAAGTGTTGTGAGAGCCTCACCCTCGATATCCTCAGCGATGATCAGTAGCTTTGATCCGCTCTGAACGATCTGCTCAAGAAGTGGAAGGATCTCCTGGATATTTGAGATCTTCTTATCTGTAATAAGTATATATGGGTTATCAAGCTCTGCAACCATCTTCTCCATATCTGTTGCCATGTAAGCTGAAATATAACCTCTGTCGAACTGCATACCTTCTACAAGGTCGAGCTCTGTCTTCATTGACTTTGACTCTTCGATTGTGATGACTCCATCCTTTGACACTTTCTCCATAGCGTCGGCAACCATCTGTCCAACCTCATCGTGACCAGCTGAGATAGATGCAACTCTTGCGATCTGATCCTTTCCGCTGATAGTCTCACTCATATCAAGAATAGCCTCAACTGCCTTGTCGCAAGCCTTCTTCATTCCCTTTCTGAGAACGATAGGATTAGCACCTGCTGCCAGATTCTTCATTCCTTCATTGATCATAGCCTGTGCAAGAACTGTAGCTGTTGTAGTACCATCACCTGCAACATCGTTTGTCTTTGTTGCAACTTCCTTGACGATCTGAGCACCCATGTTCTCAAATGCATCCTCAAGCTCGATGTCCTTTGCTATTGTAACACCATCATTTGTGATGAGTGGTGAACCGTATGACTTTGCAAGTACAACGTTTCTTCCTTTAGGTCCAAGTGTAACTCTTACTGTATCTGCTAACTGATTAACTCCTGCCTCAAGTGCCTTTCTAGCCTCAGCACCGTACTTAATTTCCTTTGCCATTTCTATCTACCTCCATGTTATATTACATATATATCATCCGCATATGTCTCCCACAGCTCACGCTGTCTGGATATATGCTTTTACTTCTCAACGATTGCAAGGATGCTGTCCTGCTTGATAACTATGTACTCTTCGTCGTCAAGCTTAACCTCTGAACCAGCGAACTTCTGATATATAACTGTATCTCCAACCTTAACGTCCATAGGAACCAGCTTGCCATCAACAACTGCTCCAGGGCCAACCTCTATAACCTCTGCATACTGTGGCTTCTCCTTTGCCTGGCCTGGTAATACGATTCCTGACTTTGTTGTCTCCTCTGCTACTGACTGCTTTAATACTACTCTGTCTCCAAGTGGTCTTAACTTCATGATATATACCTCCTGATTTATTTTTTCTTTTATTTTCTCATCTTCGTTCTTAGCACTCAATTTATGTGAGTGCTAACACTGTTTTATATTCTATCCATTTCTATAAAAAAATCAACCCTTATTTTCTAAAAAATATATAAAAATATGTCTGTCATCTACAGTAATACATATCACTTAAAAAGAGTCGTTCTTGCATAGTCAAACAGATACTGCTGCGCATATCCCCCGAGATTTCCGAACTTTTTCACGGCAAATGCCTCTATCTCCAGCTTTTTTGTGTCCTTGCCATCAAAGTACATGCTCTCCATGATCCTCTTCATCCACACATCCACAGGGAAAGCCTCACGTCTTCCAAGTCCAAAGAGCAGGACACAGTTGGCAACCTTCTCTCCTACTCCCTTTATAGTCATGAGAAGTTCCCTTGCCTGTTCTATGTCAAGTGCGTCAAGCTTCTCCTTTGTGACATTTCCCGAGTACACCGCCTCCGTCGCATTCATTATGTATGGAGCACGGAATCCGACCTTGCACTCCCTGAGCTCATCCTCTGTGACCTCATGAAGTCTGTCTACATCAGGGAACACATAAAATGCCTCGCCATTATATCCTATGACCTCATCACCAAATCTATGCGATATATTTTTCACACACTGTTTTATCTGAGGGATATTCTTGTTCTGGGATATGATAAATGATATAAGCGTCTCAAAGAAGTCCTGATTAAGTATACGTATTCCATCCTTCTCATTCACAGCCGTCTGAAGTGCGCTGTCCGCCTTTATGACACTCTCCTTGATGAGCCCGTAATCGTTGTCCATATCCAGATAAGGGCGCCATATTCCTTCATAGTCTTCCATGGATGAACCATATATCCTGAGCTCGCCGCCTGACTGTTCCATCTTCACAGCCCTGCCAAATGCTATGACCTCATACACTTCATCATCAAGCTTGTCAAAATGAAAGCACTGACCACACTCAAGTATCTGAGAAAGTCTGAAATCCTTCACTCCGTCTACCGTAACTATATTGCCATCACAACTTACATTCATCTTCCGTACACCTGCCATTTCATATTTGTATAATTGTGCTTTTTGTCTTATAAATTTCTCTAGGCTATTGTATAATACCTGTATATTATTTTCAATGTCACATAAGCAGTGTGGCAAAAACTGACACTATCACAAACAGGAGGATCTATGGCTGAACAGATATACACTATACCAGTAAACGATGCATTTGACAGCGGCTGCGAATGCCCTATGTGCCAGATGCAGAAGGATCTTGAACGAAATGCAATTGAATATACGATGGGGCCAAGCTACATGGAGGACGACAACCGTGCCATGACTGACAAGCTTGGTTTTTGCAGTCATCATCTGAGAATGCTCTATCAGGAAAAGAATCGTCTGGGTCTGGCACTCATGATGAACACCCATATGAATAAGACTATACAAGATATGAGGGCGCTGGCTGCCAAAGGTCCCGCCGCCAAAGCCGGTCTGTTCGGCAAGAACACACCAAATGCACCTGTTGTCGATTATATAGAGAATATGGAGAAAAGCTGCTTCATTTGTGGACGTATGGATGACATGTTCGTACGCTATGTAGACACTATCTTCCATATGTGGAAAAGAGATTCCGAGTTCAGGGACAAATTTGCTACGAGCAAAGGCTTCTGTACATACCACTACGGAATACTGTACAAGACAGGCCAGAACAAACTGAGCAAGGAACAGTATGCGCAGTTCATCGAAATCCTCAACAAGGTATACTTTGACAATATGGAACGTGTCAATGGTGACCTGAGCTGGTTCATAGACAAGTTTGACTACAGATACAAGAACGAGCCATGGAAGAATTCCAAGGACGCCCTCCCGAGAGGGATCATCAAGATTGGCCATACATTTGTAGAATAATAAACACATGACAATAAATAAAAGCCGCCTTACATATCTGTAAAGCGGCTTATTTTAACTGACTCTCCATGCAATGAGACCATCCGGAAGCGCCGGCTTTATCATGCCAGGCCTTCTGCCTGTGTTCTCTATGCCATGAGCCTGTTTCATTCTCTCATGGAGATATGCTCTGTATTCTGTGAGAAGCCCGGTAAATATCGGTCTGAGCTCAGGGCACCTTCTGAAATCCCCCGGCTTGACAAGTCCCGGTTTCTTGTGGAATATATCCACACCAGCATTTTTCAACACCGATGCCACGAACTGTGAACAGAAGAAACTGTATTCCCTCTCATACGCAAGATGGAAAAATACGCTGAATACACCCATGAAGTTATATCCGTATCTGTCCGGATGCTTCTTGAATCTGGCGAGCTCCTGCTGTATCCTGTCATACTGCTTACTCGTGACCTTCAGCTCATACACAGCGCATCTGGTTCCCTTGTGCTTTCCAAATATTCCCTTTTCTATGTTCTCACTGATAAATCCACTGTTAAATGGATTGTATACACCTTTCCTTGCAAAACTGTACATCTCATCAAGACTTATGTCCAGTGCCAGAGATGTGTGACAATACGGCTCTCTGGTCATAAGCTTTATGAGATTTGAAGGAACTGTTTTTGTCTTTGACAAAAGTATGTATACCTTCTTACTCTCATCTTTCATATTTTTGTTTCCAATCACCTATTTTGATGTACGCATATCCCCCCACAGGATAAGCGCCAATCCCCACATCATAAATTATAAACGCATCCCCGGTAATTACTTGCCCGGCTTGTAAGAACTCTTGAGTGACACGATCCTGTTGTATACAGGATGCTCCGCTGTAGAATCCTTTGAGTCAACACAGAAGAAACCATTTCTCAGGAACTGGAATGCCTCTCCCGGCTGAGCCTCCTCAAATGCCTTCTCAAGCTTACATCCCTGTTTGATAACAAGTGAGTTTGGATTGAGATTCAATGTACCATCGTCGTTGAGCTTCCCCTTCTCCTCATCGATGATATTCTCATACAGACGAACCTCTGCATCTATTGCGCTCTCTGCCGATACCCAGTGAATGGTTCCCTTGACCTTACGTCCCTCAAAGCCTGAACCGCTTCTTGTCTCTGGGTCATATGTACAATGTACTGTTGTGACATTGCCGTCCTCGTCCTTCTCAAATCCCACGCACTTTACGAAATATGCATTCTTAAGACGAACCTCGTTGCCAGGGAACAGTCTGAAATACTTCTTAGGAGGCTCCTCCATGAAGTCCTCTCTCTCTATATACAGATACTTGCTGAATGCTACCTTTCTGCTTCCGAGCTCCTCGTTCTCCTGATTGTTCTCGACATCGAGGTACTCAACCTGATCCTCAGGATAGTTGTCGATGACAAGCTTTACAGGATCAACAACTGCCATGTATCTCTTGGCTGTGAGCTTCAGGTCGTCTCTCACGCAATACTCAAGCATAGCGTAATCAACAGACGACTGGCTCTTGGATATTCCAACCAGCTCCATGAACTTCTTAATAGCTGATGGTGTGAAGCCTCTTCTTCTGAGGGCTGCAATGCTTACAAGACGTGGGTCATCCCATCCGTCTACTATTCCGTCCTCGACAAGCTTCTTGATGTATCTCTTACCTGTTATGACATTTGTCAGGTAAAGCTTTGCGAACTCTATCTGCTTTTGGTGTGTCCTCAGGTGAATCCTTGTAACCGAGCTCCATAACCACCCAGTCATACAGAGGTCTGTGATCCTCAAACTCAAGTGTACATATAGAATGTGTAACACCCTCGATGGCATCCTCGATAGGATGTGCAAAGTCATACATAGGGTAAATGCACCACTTGTCACCTGTGTTGTGGTGGTTCATTCTTGCTATTCTGTAGATAATAGGATCTCTCATGTTGATGTTAGGGCTTGCCATATCTATCTTTGCACGGAGTACCTTACTTCCGTCAGGGAACTCACCGTTCTTCATTCTCTCGAACAGATCAAGATTCTCCTCTATGCTTCTGTCTCTGTATGGGCTGTTCTTGCCCGGCTCAGTGAGAGTTCCTCTGTACTCTCTGATTTCATCTGCTGTGAGGTCACACACATATGCCTTGCCCTTCTTGATGAGCTTTATGGCAGCCTCGTACATCTGGTCAAAGTAATTTGATGCAAAGAACACTCTGTCTCCAAAGTCTGCTCCCAGCCACTTGACATCTGCAAGTATTGACTCTACGAACTCTGTCTTCTCCTTTGTAGGGTTGGTATCGTCAAATCTGAGATTAAACTGTCCGCCATACTGCTGTGCCAGTCCGTAATTCAAAAGTATTGACTTGGCATGTCCTATATGTAAATATCCATTTGGCTCTGGTGGGAATCTGGTAACGATCTTCGGCACCTTACCCTCTGCGATATCTTTCTCAATTATCTGTTCAATGAAATTCTTACCTGTCATCTCTTCAGCCATTTCCAAACTGCCTCCCGCTTTTTTTGATAATTCTAAATGTCTGCAACCGAATTTGCACACGATTACAGTTAGTTTACCATACTTTTACTGCTTGTACCACAATTATCTTTTGATTTGTCATTATTTTTCGCACAAATGTAAATATTTTACTTGATTTTTGATGTCCATTTTGTTATAGTTATTATTGCTTTTGAAAAGCAAGCTACTATAGCTCAGGTGGTAGAGCGCAACATTGGTAATGTTGAGGTCACGGGTCCGACTCCCGTTAGTAGCTTTTATTTTTTTGTCCGTATTTACGCCGCCCTGAGCGGCTTTATTTTTATCCACCGCAGACCGGATCACTTACTTTCCGCCCGCAGTCTCAGCTTCATATATTCCATCCCAGTCCGTCAAACTGTTCTTAAACATATCCACAAATGGTATATAAGTGAATACGATAAGAAGCAATACCGGCAAAGCCAGGAACAATACGATCGTTCCCACCTTACCTTTACCTTTTTTAGCTTTGCTCTCCGCTCTCATGCCACCACTCCTTAATCTGATGATCAATAAAAAATAATCATTTTTACCTTTTGTTACTTTCGATTAAGGTTGGCTATACATTTATTTTAGTTTATTTCAAGCTAATATGCAGGCTTATTAGCAAATTCTTTGCAAAAAAAGGAAGCGGCATATTGCCACTTCCTGTCTTTGATTAAACAACTTAAAATTTTATTATTCTAATTACACATCCCTGAGCTTAGCTCTGATCCTCTGAACCGCATTGTCTATGGATTTTGCCGGTTTGCAGAGTCTCTCCCCTATCACTTCATAAGAAGCGCCTGTTAGATATTCGTCAAGAACATGCTTCTCAAGCTTAGAAAGCTTACTGTCGATGAGCTTTATAAGATCTGACTCACGCAACTTCGCCATCATGATATCCTCAGGATTAGTTATGACACCCGAATCTATCTCATCAAGCGGGCTGGAGTAATCTCCCCCGCCATCGCCATAGATCGATATATAGTAGTTCAACGGTCCGTTTTTCTTGTTGTTTGAATTGTTCACCGCGGTAATGAGCTGCCTTCTCACGCACATGAACGCAAAGGTCTTGAATGTCG
>NC_021018.1:1615580-1619520 GCF_000210595.1 Coprococcus sp. ART55/1
ACAGCCTTGACCAGTCCGATCATGCCCTCCTGTATAAGATCCTCCTCATCAGCACCTATGATATAAAGGCTTCTGCTCTGTCCCGTTATCATTGGGCCATAGCGCTTGATAAGTGTCTCCATAGCATCGTTATCCTTTTGTTCATTTATAAGCTCCAGCAGTTCATTATCTGATAATTCCGAATACATATACTCTACCTTTACTTGTTCATCCTCTGTCTTACGACCTCATAAGCCAGAACTCCGGCAGCAACTGATGCGTTGAGTGAGTCTATGTCTCCCTTCATAGGAACAGATACGACATAATCACACTTCTCCTTGACCAGTCTGCTGACGCCGCTTCCCTCATTACCTATGACAAGTCCAAGGGAACCTGTGAGGTTACACTTGTACATGAGTTCTCCGTCCATATCCGCACAGGCGAACCACATGCCTCTATCTTTCAGCTCCTCTATGGTCTTGCTGATATTTGTCACCTTTGCAACAGGTGTATAATTGATAGCTCCCGCTGATGCCTTTACAACTGTAGCTGTGATTCCGACTGCACGCCTCTTAGGTATGATCACACCGTGGGCACCACAGAGATTCGCTGTTCTGATGATCGCACCAAGATTGTGTGGATCCTCTATCTCATCAAGTATGAAGAAAAATGGATCCTCTCCTCTGCTCTCAGCCAGTGCAAACATATCCTCTATCTCTGCGTACTTATATGCCGCTGCATGTGCAATCACTCCCTGATGCTTGCCAGCCTGTGACATCTGGTTTAACTTTTCCTTTGAGAGGTAGTTTATCACTGTATCCTGCTTCTTTGCCTCTCTGACTATACTGTTCACAATTCCATCCCTGCATCCGTCAAGGACATACAGCTTATCTATGGTCTTGCCTGATCTGAAAGCCTCGAGGACTGCATTTCTTCCCTCTATGACAAATGCTTCCTCATCGCTCTCTGTCTTAATGTTATTCTCAAATTCTCTATTCTGCATCTTTTTCTCCATCTGTACTCTCTGTACTCTTTTCAAGTGTTGAGGTATCCTCTATTGTATCTTCCTGTGCTGCTTTGCCCGGATCCTTGTGCTGCTGTTCTGCCCTGTCCGTTTCAACTGGATCATGGTTCAGTATGATCCTCGTGATCTCAAACATCCTGTCATACTGCTTATCAAGATACAGAAAGCCTATAAGGCACTCAAAGCCCGTTGCCATTCGGTACTGTCCCACAGTCGCATTCTTGGCTGTTGAATGAGTCTTGGTGTTCCTGCCTCTCTTGTATATCCACTCTTCCTCCTCGGTGAGCAGTCCGTTGTCCAGAAGATACATTATATATCCCGCCTGAGCCTCCGCCTTCACAAGCTGGCTCACCTCTTTGTGGTATTTGTATGCCTGCTTGTTATCCTTTGTGACAGCAAGGGTCTTTATGAGAAGATCAAACACGCTGTCACCTATATATGCAAGTGAAAGCGGCGAATACTCCCTTGGATTAGTGTATGTCACCCCGAGTATCTCAGTAAAGTAACTGTCTATGCTCTTTTCCATTTTACGCCCTCTCTGGTATCCTCAAGGATAATTCCCATATCACTGAGCTGGTCACGGATCTCATCTGCCCTAGCAAAGTTCTTTGCCTTTCTTGCAGCCTGTCTCTCCTCGATAAGAGCCTCTATATCTGAATCAAGTATCTCTTTCTTCTTCTCTGTGATGATTCCAAGTATGTCGCAGAGCTTTGTCACTGTATTGAGCACAAGCTCCACAGTAGCCTTTGTTGACTCCTCTGTCACATTTACATTTGCATATTTTACGAGCTCAAATATAACTGAGATCGCATCTGCAGTGTTGAGGTCGTCATCCATGGCTGCCTCATATTTCTTCACAAATGCATCCATCTCGTCTGCAACTGCCTTATCTACTTCTCCTTCTGTTCCGCTTATAGACTTCAGTCTGTCAACTGCTGTAAGGATTCTCTCAAGGCCGTTCTTTGAAGCCTCAACAAGGTCTGCTGAGAAGTTGAGCGGACTTCTGTAATGGGCTGACAGCATGAAGAATCTAATGACCTGAAGAGGGTACTTCTCTGCTATCTCTCTGACTGTGAAGAAGTTGCCAAGTGACTTGGACATCTTCTCATTGTTGATCTTGAGGAAGCCGTTGTGCATCCAGTATCTTGCGAACTCTGTGCCATTTGCAGCCTCACTCTGTGCTATCTCGTTCTCATGGTGTGGGAATACAAGATCCTCTCCACCCGCATGTATATCTATTACATCTCCGATATATTTCTTGGACATAACCGAGCACTCAAGATGCCAGCCTGGTCTTCCATCGCCCCATGGTGATGGCCATGATGGCTCGCCCTCCTTCTTTGGCTTCCAGAGAACGAAATCAAGCGGATCCTCCTTCTCATCAACACCTGATACAAGAAGGTCTCTGTTACCTGAACGGAGGTCATCGATATTCTTCTTGGACAGCTTGCCGTAGTCCTTGAACTTTCTGGTTCTGAAGTATACGGTTCCATTCACCTCGTAAGCGTATCCCTTCTCTATAAGAGTCTTTACCATCTCAATCATATCCGGTATCTCTTCTGTTGCCTTTGGATGTGTTGTCGCCTCACGCACATTGAGAGCCGCCATATCCTTCTTGACCTCTGCGATATATCGCTCTGATATAACGCTGGCATCCACACCCTCCTCATTTGCACGCTTTATGATCTTGTCATCGACATCAGTAAAATTCGATACATAATTGACATCATAGCCCTTGTACTCCAGATATCTTCTGAGCGTATCAAATACTATCATTGGTCTGGCATTTCCTATATGGATATAATCATATACAGTAGGACCACATACATATATTCCCACCTTACCCTCGTTGATAGGCACAAACTCTTCTTTTCTTCTTGTGAGCGTGTTTAAAATCTTCATAAATATAATGTCCTTTCTATATTGGTCGATAATATATCTGTAAGCAAACAAAAAACTTCGTCCCAATATACATATGATATGCATATAGAGACGAAGTATTATCTCCGCGGTTCCACTCTGATTGTATTAAATACTACAATTCCTGTTCTTCGCCTTTTGTGTCTAGTATATGTGCGGGTGCAGGCTTTGTCAATAATTTCATTTTATAATTGTACTGGACATAGCACCGATTATTTACTAGAATAAACTGAATAAAACAATCAGGAGGATACCTATATGTCAGATATAAACAATAACGAAACCGACGAAATGGATATCGAGATGATCGATATAACATACGAGGATGGAACATCCTGCACATGTGAGATCATTGCCAAATTCGAGGTAAATGACATCTCTTATGCCGCTCTGCTTCCTGCAGATGACGAGGATGCCGATATCATCGTGTACAGATACAGCGAGCAGGGAGACGATGTCACCCTCGACGAGATCACCGACGAGGCTGAGTTCAACGATGTCGCTGACGCCCTCGACGAGATCCTGGACGATCTGGAATTCAATTCAGATGACGAGGAATAATATCCGTACATCTATGCGTTTTCTATAAGCTCGTTATTTATCGTATATTCAAGGCTGAGCGTCTTTGTTTCATGTATATCATCGAAGTGGACACACAGCTTTCTGTCATCTACATATGTGATGACTCCACGTCCATACCGCTTGTGGATTATGGTGTTTCCTGTTTTTATCAGAGACCTGTCCACAAGCATTTCCTGGACAAATCTCGAGGTCACCGCTTTTCTTCCATACATTTTCTGGGGAACATACACATACAGTCCATACTTAGCCCTCGTGACGGCCACATAGAACAACCGGCGTTCCTCCTCTATATTTCCATCTCCGACTGATTTCTTATGAGGCGTTATGTCCTCAACAGCATCCATTATGAATACATATGAATACCAAGTCCCTTTGAGCAGTGCATAGTCGAAAGCGTGACTGCATCACCTGCCACACTGCCCTGCCTGCTCTGCT
>NC_021018.1:1619938-1622392 GCF_000210595.1 Coprococcus sp. ART55/1
CTGTTTTGTATATTCGTCTATATACTCCATCCAGCCGTCGAAGCTCAGAAAGTCTTTTGCACTGTCCTGTATCTCCTCCAGGATATCCATATAATCGTCCTCACTCACGCCCCTGTACTCAGCATATTCCCTCACATACGCATCCAGTCCAACCGCTTTCCTTATATAATTCACGGCCGCGTACGGCGCAAGTCTGCTTATCCTCTCCAGATCGTTCTCAAGGACATTTATGTTGTTGACTATCCTATACTTATCCTTATAATGCTGCCTCAGCTCCTCAAAGTTCACCACCGGCGAGTCAAATGCATCCCTGCTTATATACCTGTTCGGCTTGTTGATGATTCTGAGAACTGTTCTCCTGTCCCTGTTACCCCTTGCAAGCCTTATATAGTCAAATATGTTCTCAGCAAGAAAATGCGTGAAGATATTTGGTATGTTATCCTTCATCAAAAATGGTATGCCATTTTCCATGAGCTTTGAAGCCAGCGCCCTCGGCTCGGTATTCGTCCTGAATATGATCGCCATTTCACGGTATGGAATACCAGCCCGGTTAAGCTCTGTTATCCTGTCTATGATCTTCTTATTCTGCTCCGTCATGCTGTCCGTCTTAACTATATGGACTCTGTCGCTCTGTCCCGCGGCAAATGCCGACCTGAGCTGCTTCTCATATCTGTCCCGGTTGTTCTGTATTATCCGCTTCGAGCACTCAACTATATCGTAGCTGCAGCGGTAATTGACATTCAGGTATTCTATGACCGTACCATGGAAATCCTCCGGGAACTTCTTCATTATAGCCGGAGCAGCCCCCCTGAAGCCATACACCGACTGATCATCGTCACCCACGGAAAATACGTTCTGTCTCTCTCCGGCCAGCAGCTTCACAATGTCATACTGGATCATATTTATATCCTGGAACTCATCTATGAGTATGTACCGAAACTTGTTCTGCCACATCTTAAGTATGTCTGGTCTCTCCGACAATAGCTCATATGTGAACACCAGCATATCGTCAAAATCTATCTTCCCGCATCTTCTCAGGAAATTCTCATACTCATCGCACACAATGCGGAAATCCTCAAGCTTCATCGTTGTGCTCTCATAGTTCTCAAGACTCACTCTCCCGCTCTTGACATTGCCTATCTCCCCGACAACATTCTTGGCAAAATCCTCCTGGCTGTCATACCTAAAGCCGTGTCTGTCTATGCTGTCCCTGATTGCTCCATACTTTTCGGAATCCGTGACGATATTCGCCGCTGTGTAATTATATGCATTTCTGAGCATCCAGAAAAACACAGAGTGAAACGTTCCAAATGTTACTCCGCGGGTTCCCGGACACAGCTCCTGAAACCGCCCCTTCATCTCATTCGCCGCAGCCTTCGTGAAGGTTATGACCAGGATATTGTCCGGTCTCACACCATGTTCCTCTGTCATGTATTTTATCCTGTGGGTGATGACCGTAGTCTTACCTGAACCAGGTCCCGCAAGCAGCAGCATCGGCCCATCGCAGTGTCTCACCGCTCTCTTCTGGGATTCATTAAATTCCATCTGTATATCCTTTCACGCAAATATAAAAGGCGGTCAAAAGTTTACCCTTTAACCGCCTTCTCATATATGCCAGTTATATCAGCATGATATATATCATTACTTACCGCAGCACTTCTTGTACTTAAGTCCGCTTCCACATGGACATGGATCGTTTCTTCCAACCTTTGGTGCCTTGATGATAGTCTTAGATGACTTCTGTATCTTGTAGAGCTCGTCTCTCTTTGCCTTGGAGAATATTCCATCCCACTGAGGAAGAGTGTAGAGCCACTCTGCATTGCACTCAACCATGTTCATATAAAGCTTCTCATAATCTATAGGAAGCTTAACCTCTGAGTCCTCTGTCACATCATCAAGATTGTTTGATTCTGCAAGACTGTCATCTATTCCGTCGAGGAATCCGATCATATACTGAATAGTGAGTCCGTACTTCTCAGCAAGCTCTTTTACAGTTCCATGTACAGGGTCTGCAAGAGGATTAGCAAGAAGCTGCTCATATACGCCCTTCTCTGCCTGGAAATAATTAACCCAGAATTCCTTTCCCTCAGGTGTTCTGTCATCTAATCCGTATGCGTAATCACGCCATTCTTTTAATAAACTCATTTCATCTACCTCTTAAGTATTTTTTGAACTTTAAAGAGTATATCAAATTATGTAATTTTTTTCAACATATTTGTACTGTTCTACTTGTTCTGATCTCTCATATCTTCGCCCTTGCGTCTGAGCACCCTGGCGATGAGCCATATTCCCCAGCACACAACAGGAATGACCACATCAAGGAATATCATACCCATCAGATTATCACTTCCGGTTATTCCCATTATAAATGTAGCAACATACATTCCGATGAGCACAAGTACAAGCACTATAGCTCCAATTCTCTTCAATATATCCATATCAGTCTCTCTTCTT
>NC_021018.1:1622802-1624981 GCF_000210595.1 Coprococcus sp. ART55/1
CCTTGATATCTCTCTCATAACCATTGTCCGACGGCTCATAGAATACCCTGCCTGCAATCTTATCAGGAAGATACTGCTGGTCAACGTAATTATTCGGATAATCATGCGCGTATTTGTATCCTGAGTGTCCAAGCTTTGCTGCACCGCCGTAATGTGCATCTCTGAGATACACCGGAACCTGACCCGTGTCCTCATGCTTTACCGCATCCATAGCCGAAAATATCGCATTCACCACAGAATTGCTCTTCGGTGCACACGCAACGTAGGAAGCCGCATGGGCAAGTATTATCTGTGCCTCAGGCATTCCGACTCTCTCCACAGCCTGTGCACATGCCGACGCCACCACGATAGCATTCGGATCAGCATTGCCCACATCCTCACTGGCACATATCATGATCCTTCTGGCAATAAACTTTATATCCTCACCTCCGTAAAGCATCTTTGCAAGGTAGAATATCGCCGCATCAGGATCTGATCCACGCATGCTCTTTATAAATGCGGATATTATATCATAATGATTATCTCCGTCCTTGTCATATCTTATAGCTCTCTTCTGGATACATTCCTCCGCCACTTCAAGCGTTATGTGTATCCTGCCATCCTCGCTTCTCTCCGTCGACAGAACTCCGAGCTCTATGGCATTTAACGCACTTCTCGCATCTCCCGACGCCATGTCTGCAAGAAAGTCCTCGGCATCCTCATCAATGTCTGCATCAAATGCACCCATGCCATTTTCTGAGTACACTGCCTTGTGGATGAGCTTCTTGATGTCCTCCCTGGACAATGGATTGAGCTGGAATATATGGGATCTGGATATGAGAGCCCCGTTAACCTCAAAATAAGGATTCTCCGTGGTCGCTCCTATGAGTACCACCGTTCCATCCTCAACAAATGGCAGGAGATAATCCTGCTGTGACTTGTTGAATCTGTGGATCTCATCGATGAACAGTATAGTCCGTCTGCCATACATAGCCTTGGTATTCTTCGCCTCTTCCACAACCTTTTCCATGTCCTTCTTGCCCGCCGTTGTGGCGTTGAGCTGTCTGAACTCTGCCTTGGTTGTATTGGCTATGACCATGGCAAGCGTAGTCTTGCCGGTCCCCGGAGGGCCATAAAATATAAGCGAACTTATCTTATCCGCTTTTATCGCCCTGTACAAAAGCTTGTCCTTGCCTATAATATGTTCCTGTCCAACCACGTCATCAAGGCTGGTCGGTCTCATTCTTTTTGCCAGAGGAGAATCATCCTCCGAGAAATTCTCCCTCATATACTCAAATAAATCCATCTTTATGTCCCTGCCATCTAATATTCAGTGTCGTAAGACACTTCGAAGCCCGATATCTTACAATAACGGGCTTCGCATGTATCAATATCATATCATCTACTTGATAATGTCCAGTTTCTTCAGCATGTCATTAAACTTCATGATATCAATCGGCTTACATATGTAATCATCATAATCGTCGCTGGCGAGATTACTGTCAAAGCTTGCCTCGTCAAGTGCGCTGGTCATTATGACCTTCGATCTGAGCATCCTTGACACTCCGTGCTTTCTCTCTGCACTTCTTATGGATGCCAGAACTTTATACCCATCTATCTTTGGCATCATGATATCAAGACACACCAGCTCGAACAGTTCGCCCTTCTCAAGAGCATTTACAAATTCATCAACCGCTGCGATTCCATCAGGTGTTATGACCACATCACCAAACTTACTCAAATACTTGGATAAAAATTTTGCATTTGCAACATCATCCTCAGCTATTAATATCTTCATGACAATTCCTCCCTAATTTTACAACCTAAGTACTTTCTCAAGATGACTGAGCATCTCCTTGATCTCACCCCTGAAACTCTTCCTTGAGTATTGGTTTCTCCGTTCAAGCAATCCCTCTGTAAAAATTCCGTTGAACATGAGCGTAAGTTCCTTCGGTGAGAAAACCGCTCGTATCTCCTTGCTGTCAATCGCACTCTGAAACAATGTGCATACAAAATCATTACGCTTCAACATACACTCAGAGATGATCTCTCTCGTCTCTGACATGTGAAGCAATTCTTCATAATGCAGCATTATCGCACCCATACCAATATAGTTATCATAATATGTTGCATATGTATCTGCATAATACTTGATCTTATCCAGGTATGTCCCGTCAAGTCTCTCAACAGTCCTCTGGAT
>NC_021018.1:1625892-1631251 GCF_000210595.1 Coprococcus sp. ART55/1
TATATCAGCGTATCAGATATATTCTGCTTTCGTGCAAGGTTCTTCGGTGTAAGAGCATGTAATCCCAAATCTCCAATTAGTTCGATAGCTGAAGCGACAATTTTATCTCTGCGCGAAATATAACTATCCTCCAATGTCTGTTCCTCCCATTACACATAATTTTGCCCTTAGAACACTGATTTTATTCTATGTCATGGGATATATTTTGTCAACATTTTAGACTATCAAGAGTTTTCCTTTTTCCCTGCTGTACATATACAGACTGTCAGACAGATAATCCATGGCAGACACTGTTACCTTGTTCGCCTCTCTTATGAGATCCTTGTAATAATCCTCTGTGTAATCCGCACTTGCCCTGATAAACAGCAGCTCATGCACACTGGATGGCAGGATATATATGTCATCACCCACCATATTCGCACACTCCTCAAGCATTCCATCATACAGTACGGCCGTGGCCCCATTGATACCGTGCGTGTTTGACAACATGTACAGTTCGTCCACATTGTCACAGTCGTCATCGAAATCTATCCCTTCATATCTGCCCTTCAGCGCATCAAAAAGGTTCTGCCTTACACACGGAAACATTCTCTGGGTGTTCTTAAGTGCATTCTTATACAATGTATCCAGACTGACTCTCCACCTCTTCACATCATTATTGTTGACTATCGTGGTTGCCAGGCCGTCGTTATCCAGGCTCAGCACCCTTCTGAAAGTTATCGCAAGATCATTAAACTCTATAAATGGTGCACTCTCAAGCAGCCGGCTATTTCGCTCCCTGTTGACAAGCCGCAATATTATGTTGTCCATAACCTTCGTCTCATCCACCACATCGCGTATATCAAGCTTCCTGCACCTGCAGTTCGCCTCTCTGAGTCTGCATATATCTTCCATAACAACATCAAAATCCATCCCCTGCTCATAATCCCTGTAAAACGGATCAAGATATATCGTAGGACACACCTCTTCAGAGCTCTTGCACACATTCATCGCAGTGAGCTCCACCCCATTATTCTTCAAAACCTTATTGACCCGGATGTCTGATCCATCTCCCTGTCTGAGAAGTCTGCTTCTCATTTCATCCACTACTCTGGCTATAAATTCATCAAAATTCATTCAATTCTCCTTTTACAAACAAAATAAAACGAAACGTCCCGATATTTTTTCCTGAAATATTTCATGGGTGAATTCTATAGAAAAACTCTGCCAAATTCAATAGTTTTGGTGCGCTTTATAGTGGAATCCTGCGCTTTATAGTGGAATCCTGGCACAGTTGTTGCCACCATATCAAGAAAAAACCGCCATGCCTTCGGCACAGCGGTCTGTTTATTATCTCTCCTGTATATAATTTGTAAGGAACTCTGTGAATTTATCCATCTCTTCATCCGTACCAATGGATATCCTCAGATAATTGTCTATACGTGGTTTATCAAAATATCTGACATATATATGGGCATCCTTCGCAGCCTGGAATATCTCCTTTGCCGGAATATCCTTATGCGTTGCAAATACAAAGTTTGCAGACGAAGGAAGGCATGTAAAATCAAGTGGTTTTATAGCTTCCACGAATCTCTCTCTCGTGGCGACCACCTTTGAAACAGTCTCCTTAAAATACTCATCGTCCTTAACTGACTCTGTTCCCATTATCAGTGATGGTCTGTTCATCGTATATGAGTTGTATGAATACTTTACGTCATTGAGGGCCTTTATCAGAACCGGGTTGCTTATTGCATATCCTATCCTGAGTCCCGCCATGGATCTCGACTTTGAGAACGTTCTTACAACCACAAGATTGTCATATTTGTCTATAAGGCCAAGTGCCGACTCGCCGCCGAAATCTATATACGCCTCGTCTACTATGACTATCGAATCTTTGTTGTGGCTGACTATATCCTCCACATTCTTTATGTCCTCGTATATTCCTGTAGGGGCATTTGGATTAGGGAATACGATTCCCCCGTTCTCTCTGTAGTAATTCTCCTTCACCAGCCTGAAGTTTTCGTCAAGTGCCGGTCTCTCGTAAGGGATACTGAAAAGCTCTGCCCACACATCATAGAAGGAATATGTAATGTCAGGGAACAATATTGGTTTGTCAGAGTTGAAAAATGTAAGAAACGACATGGCAAGCACATCATCCGAACCCACTCCCACAAATACCTGTGAAGGATCAACTCCGTGATACTCTGCAAGCACATCGACAAGTGCCGATGCTGTTGGATCCGGATATAATCTGAGTGTATCGATATCCATCATTACATTCTTCACTCTCTGCGACGGGCCGTACGGATTCTCATTCGTATTGAGCTTTATCACATCTGTATCCTTAGGCTGTTCACCCGGAACATAAGGTTCTACTTTTCTTATATTGTCACTCCACGCTGCCATATTATTCCTCCTCATTCACCTGTGCCAGCTTTGCTGTCTGGTCAGCCGCTATAAGACTGTCTATAAGTTCATTCAGATCTCCGTTCATGATCTGGTCAAGCTTGTATAATGTGAGCTTGATCCTGTGATCTGTAACTCTTCCCTCAGGGAAATTGTATGTTCTGATCTTCTCTGATCTGTCTCCTGTTCCTATCTGGCTTCTTCTGTCCGCAGCCTCTGCGTCATGCTGCTTCTGGAGCTCCATGTCGTACAGCTTTGATCTCAGAAGAGCAAATGCCTTTGCCTTGTTCTGGAGCTGTGATTTCTCTGTCTGGCTGTAGATCACTATTCCTGTAGGTATATGTGTAAGACGTACTGCCGAATCGGTTGTATTGACACACTGTCCACCGTTTCCTGATGCTCGCATTACATCTATCCTTATATCATTCTCATTTATCTCTACATCAACTTCCTCAGCCTCAGGCATAACCGCAACTGTTATGGTCGATGTATGGATTCTTCCGCCTGACTCTGTCTTAGGTATACGCTGTACTCTGTGTACACCACTCTCGTACTTCATCTTGGAGTACGCACCGTCTCCGGTGATCATGAACACAGCCTCCTTGAATCCTCCGATACCGTTCTCGTTGACACTCATAAGTTCAACCTTCCACTTGAACTGGTCAACATATTTCTGGTACATTCTGTACACCTCATATGCGAACAGAGCAGCCTCATCTCCGCCTGCACCGGCACGGATCTCCACGATTACGTTCTTGGAATCGTTAGGGTCCTTTGGAAGCAGAAGAATCTTGAGTTCCTGCTCTATGGTCTCGAGATTCGCCTTTGCCTCATTCATCTCTTCCTTTGCCATCTCGCGGAGCTCCTCGTCGCTCTCCTCCTCAAGAATCTCAAGACTGTCCTCTATGGTAGTCTTTGCATCCTTGTACTCATGGTACTTCTCAACTATAGGTGAGAGATCGCTCTGCTCCTTCATGAGCTTTCTGAATTTGTTCTGATCCGACACAACATCAGGATCGGTGAGCTGATTATTTATCGTATCAAGCTTATCTACAAGTTCTTCTAATCTGTCAAACATATCTATACCTCTCTATATTCATTCTGTCACGCTGTCTCCTGCAGCGTTAAATCTACCGGTTATCTTCTCTGTCATATCTGCCGTACACCACCCGGTCATTACCACTCAGATCCTGTACAACATGTATATCGTCATAACCTGAATCTACAAGGAGGTACTGTACATCTTCTGCCTGATCATTGCCAATCTCGAATACAACATATCCTTCATCCTTTATATATTCTCTCGCCTTATCGGCTATTATTCTATAAAAATACAATCCATCCGCCGTTCCGTCAAGTGCCAGATGTGGTTCATGCTCCCTGACCTCCGGCATGAGTGTCTCTATGACATCACTTCTTATATATGGAGGATTCGACAGTATGAGATCATATTTCCCGGATATCTGCTCAAAGAGATCCGTCCTGACCACTTCAAATCTATCATCCCCTGCACACAGTTTCGCTACATTTCTCCTTGCAAGACCGATCGCTGCCTCAGATACATCGGCAAGTACGATCCTGCTGTTCTTGTTCCAGAGTCCAAACGATACTCCTATGCAGCCCGAACCGCAACACATGTCCAGAACATCAACGTTATGGTCAGCGTCCTTTACAAGCTTCAATGCCGTCTCAACAAGAGTCTCTGTGTCCATCCTTGGAATGAGCACATCTTCTGCGGTATCAAAATCATATCCCATGAAATTCTGCTCACCTGTGATATACTGAAGCGGAATCCTTGTGCTCCTCTTTTCTATGAGCTTCATGTAGGCTTCCGATTTATCATCATCCACGTCATCTTCTCTGGCCATGATCATATCCATACGGTTCATACCCGACAGGTACTGCCACAATATATCAGCGTCTATATCCGCATCAGGAACATCACTTTTCTCCAGCCTGTCCCGTCCCATTCTCAAAAGTTCACACAGCTTCATCTCTATCGAAATCCTTTAATCTTCTATCTCGCCCTTGTGCATGGCGTCCTGGTATGCCTCCCAGTCTATAACTGCCTCCACGGACTTTATCGCAACTGCTATCATGTCAAGATCCGGCTCCCTTGTGGTGAGTCTCTGAACCCACATTCCCGGAACTGACAGCGCATTTGCAAGCTTTGAATCACTCTTGCCAGCAAACATTATAAATTCGTATGATATACCGGCGATTACCGGAACCAGCAGCAGTCTTATGACAAGTCTGAGCCATGCCGTATCTGCGCTTATAAACATGAAAACAATTATGCTTATTATCATTACGATGAACAGAAAGCTTGTTCCGCATCTCTTATGATATCTTGAATACTTCTTCACGTTCTCCGGAGTCAGTGGCACCCCAGCCTCAAAACAGTTGATCGTCTTGTGCTCTGCCCCATGGTACATGAACACTCTCTGTATATCCTTCATAAGCGATATGAGTGCCACATATCCCAGGAATATTCCAAGTCTTATAACTCCCTCTATGGCAGACATGATGATCCTGTTATCTATAACCTTGTCTATGAGTTCCCCGATAAATGCAGGAAGCATCATGAATAACGCGATGGCAAATACAAGTGAAAATAACACTGTACCTATCATCGCCGCATCGTCCGCTCTTTTCTGTTGCTCAGGTGTCCTCTCTTTTTTCTTTTCTTTTTTCTCTTTCTCCGCCTTCTCAGGCTCCTCGTCATCGTAAAACGATGCTGAGTATGTGAGGGTCTTCACTCCTATCACGAGGGATTCCACGAAATTGACAACTCCCCTGATTATAGGAACTCTGAAAAATACACTTCTCGATGCCATGGAAACATAATCCACAACTTTCACTTCTATATCTTTATCCGGTTTTCTGACTGCCACCGCATATCTGTCGCCATTTTTCATCATGACACCTTCCATGACAGCCTGACCGCCTATTCTTACTCTCTTCACGCCAATCT
>NC_021018.1:1632464-1633981 GCF_000210595.1 Coprococcus sp. ART55/1
CTTGAGACCAAATCTTCTGATCTGTGCCGGTGACACATATATATCCTGATCTCCCGGAAGATAGTTTGCACTTCTTATGAAGCCATATCCCTCAGGCATGACCTCAAGTATTCCGTGAGCCTGTCTTCCACTGTCGAGCTCCGGCAGATACTCGTTCACGTTCTGTGCCGCCTGATTTGACTGGACTCTGTCCTGATTCTGGCCTCTGTCCTGGTATCTCTCCTGGCTCTGACCTCTGTCCTGATACCTTTCCTGGTTTCTGTCCTGATTCTGACCTCTATCCTGGTATCTCTCCTGATTCTGGCTGTGATCCTGATATGTAGCCATTCTTCTCATACGTCTCTGTCCATTGTTCTCCCTGAAATCATCACCTCTTGAGCCCTCAGAGTGATGTACTATCCTGGTTTTTCTGTATTCTGTGTCTCCGGCTGTCTCTCTGACCACATGCTCGGTCTTAGGCTCTGACACATTTTTCTTATTTTCCACTGAAACCGCTGTCACATGCTCCTCCACATATTTTATGAGGAACTGCGCAAGCTCCGCCTTCTTCATTCCCGAGCAGCCTTTTATACCATTATCCTTGGTAAACTGACGCAGCTCTGCAAGAGAAGCTTTACTAAAATCCATATATAATTGTCTCCTTTCACTGAAACCAATGATCAACAAATAAATTAAGTATTATGGGAATATAAACACTCTAAGAAATAAGTAGTGTCTCTCAATGATACATCAAATTCAATTACGGTAAAAAATAAAAATGCGCTAGGCACGCATATTATTCCCGCTCATTATAACATAAATAGAACAATTGTAAATATATTGATTTTAAATTTTACTAATGTTATCATATGAATGTTGTCCGTTCATCAGCACGGACAAACATTTTAACAAAGGATACACGATATGGGAACCGAATCTATTGTATTATATAAACTCATAGTGCTCTATATGCTTGACAGAGTTAACTTCACTCTGACCAATTCACAGATTTCAGACTTTGTTCTGGAGAAGGGCTACACCAATTATTTCACTCTTCAGGAAGCCATAAACGGACTTATAGAAAGCGAATTTGTATATGTATCAAGCATAAGAGGCGCATCCCATTATAAGATAACCTACAAAGGTGAGGAAGCCCTGAGCATGTTCGAGAACAGGATCCCATATGCCATCAAACAGGATATACTGGATTTCTTTGAGAAACAGCAGATCAACCTCAAAAAGGAAACTGAGATACAGTCTGACTACTACCTCAACGATTCCAATGAATATACCGTCTCCTGCGTCATCAACGACAGGAACGAGCCGCTGCTGGATATAAAGTTCAGCGTGCCTACCCAGGCCGTGGCTGTTGCCATATGTGACAACTGGCGTCAGAAAAGCACTGAGATATATGATATACTCGTAAAACAGTTATGGGCATCCAACACATCCAGCTAATATCAGCATAAAAATGACTGAGAATACCGAAAAGAATTATACTCCTCGATATTCTCAGTCATTTTTTGTCTATTTATCTG
>NC_021018.1:1634596-1637769 GCF_000210595.1 Coprococcus sp. ART55/1
TATTCTCAGTCATTTTTTTGTCTATTTATCTGACTATATGTTCATATTACTTTACTGCTGCTCCTGTGCCAGTGTCTCCTCTATGAGATTCCAGATCTCATCTCTTCCCTGCTTTGTCTGTGCGGAGAACGGTATCATCGTTGTTCCAGGAACAAGATCCAGTTTCTCACGTATGAGCTTCAAGTTCTTCTGAACCTGGCTTCTCTTGATCTTGTCCAGTTTTGTGCAAATGATCACCGGCTCATAGCCATTGTCCACGATCCAGTCATACATCATGCAGTCATTCTCCGATGGCACATGTCTTATGTCTATCAGCAGGAATACCTTTTTGAGCTGCGGAGAACCGTGAAGGTATCTCTCGATCATCTTGCCCCATTTTGCTCTTATCTCCACCGATACTTTTGCATATCCATATCCCGGCAGATCCACAAAGTACAGATTTTTATTTACATTATAGAAATTGATCGTCTGTGTCTTACCTGGCTGCGCGGATGTTCTGGCAAGCGACTTCCTGTTAAGCAATCCATTTATCAGAGATGATTTTCCTACATTTGACTTGCCGGCAAATGCGATCTCCGGGAGATCGTTATCAGGTAATTTACTTGTAATTCCACACACAGTCTCAAGCTCAGCGCTCTTTACTATCATATACTTCTCCTTATCTGACAAGGGCAAGGTCAAGCACCTGCCTCATGTCTTCCACTAAATGAATATTGACTCCCGATGTTATCTCTTCATCCAACTCCAGATAATCGCTCTCATTTTTCGACGGTATCAGTATATCTTTAACACCGATCATCTTGGCTGCAAGGAGCTTCTCCTTCAGGCCTCCAATAGGAAGCACCTCTCCTCTGAGAGTTATCTCTCCTGTCATCGCTATTCTGCCATTAACCGGCACGTTAAATATGGCTGAATACAACGCTGTCGCCATGGTTATTCCGGCAGACGGACCATCCTTTGGAACTGCCCCCTCCGGTATATGGATATGGAAATCGTGCTTTGCAAAGTAATCGTCTCCAAGCGCCAGTGATTCCTTGAGGGATCTGATATAACTCATTCCCGCATAAGCGGATTCCTTCATAACATCGCCCATCTTACCTGTGAGCTGAAGAGTTCCTGTCCCCGGAAGCACATTGACCTCTATCTCCAGAGTGACACCGCCAACCGCCGTCCAAGCAAGGCCTCTGACAGCGCCAATTTTATTCTTCAGATTTCCATTCTCATCTTTATATTTGTATGGACCAAGGAAATCCTGGATATTCTTCTTTGTGACTTTGACCACATCCATCTCACCGGTGAGTATCTTGCGGCAGGCCTTCCGACACACCTTGTCTATATTTCTCTCAAGACTTCTGACTCCCGCCTCTCTCGTGTAGTGGCTTATGATCTCCCTTATGGCACCGGCATCTATCTTGAACTGAGATTTTGTCAGTCCGTTCTTCTCACGGGTCTTCTCCACAAGGTACAGCTTTGCTATATGATACTTCTCATTCTCCGTGTATCCCGATATATTTATGACTTCCATTCTGTCGAGGAGCGGCCCCGGTATACCGGAGATGTCGTTCGCCGTTGCTATGAACAGCACATTGCTCAGATCCACCGGCACTCCAAAATAGTGATCATTGAACTCTTTGTTCTGCTCACCATCAAGCACCTCGAGAAGTGCCGATGACACGTCTCCCTTGTAATCACTGCTCACCTTGTCTATCTCATCGAGAAGCATGAGCGGGTTGTTCGTCTTTGCCTTTATCATGGATTGTACAATCTTTCCAGGCATAGCTCCCACATATGTTTTCCTGTGACCTCGGATCTCCGCCTCATCGTGGACTCCGCCCAGTGATAAGCGGACATATTTCCTCGATGTTGCACGGGCTATCGACCTTGCTATGGATGTCTTTCCTGTTCCCGGAGGTCCCACAAGACAAATGATCGGAAGGTCCCCCTTATTGCTCAATATATGAACAGCAAGATAATCAACGATCCTCTCTTTGACCTCCTCAAGGCCATAGTGATCTTTGTCAAGTATGTCTATGGCTGACTGCAGATCATTATTATCTTCCGTTGACACATTCCACGGATAGCTGAGCATCACATCGATATAGTTTGCCGACACACTGCTCTCCACTGCATTCTGAGGTATACCCTTATAGTAATTTATCTCTTTTTCTATCTTATCGTATACTTCCTGGCTGCAGCCCGCCTCATCGAGTCTCTTCTGGAATTCTCTGACATTTGCATCTACGCCGTCGTCACCAAGCTCCTTACGGATAACGGACATCTGCTCTCTGAGCACATACTTTCTCTGATTCTCAGCGGTCTCCTGATTGACCTTTTCCATGATCTCTTTCTTGATCTTGCCGATTCCGAGAACTTCCTCCATTATCTGTATCAACCTCATAGCGCGGCTTCTGACATCTAGCATCTCCAGAAGCTCCTGCCTGTTGTCATCAGATATATTCACATAGTCGGCCATGCTGTCAACCAGCTTTCTGACAGACTTGAATGAACGTATCTCCCTGTACAGAACGTTGTTCTTCACTATACCCTCGTCAAATGCTTCCTTAAGCTTTTCCTTGAGTATGCTCTGTATAGCCTTCTCCTCATCCTCGCTGATGTCGTTAGTCTCCTCCACATCTGTCACGTGGCACACATAATATTTATCCTTGCTGTAATCCACAAGGCGCGCTCTCTTCTCAGTCTGTATGAGAACTCTCATGCCTTTGTTCTGAAGTCTGACAAACTGCTTTATCCTGGCTATGACACCTATCTCATAAAACGAAACTGTCTTATCGCCGTTCTTATGAACAGGATTTGCCAGAAATATACATTCCTCATTCTTGACTGCATGTCCCACCGCCTCGCAGGCTTCACGCGTTGTCGCATCAAGATAGAAGGACAATTCCGGCATAACCACGCCATCGTCAAGACTAATCATTGTCATCTCTAACATTTTCTCATTCATACCTGTTATCTCCGTATATATCATTAAAAAATAAGACGTTATCAACACTGCACATTTAAAGGCTTATAAGGGCGCAAATGTATGTCAGCGTTGTAACGTCTCATTTCGGCAATAATGACTATGCACTCTCGCCGTTATCTGTATTTGCCTTTTTCTTCCTTACCTTTTTCTTAGGAAGGTCTGTATCCTCTGATGGATCTCTGTAAGTCAG
>NC_021018.1:1638507-1643225 GCF_000210595.1 Coprococcus sp. ART55/1
ATCCAGCCTCTGTGAGAGTTGTAGCATCTGCTATTGCAAAAGGAACGTTTAACAATTTTGCAAGGGTCTGGGCAAGATATGTCTTACCTGATCCCGTTGGGCCAACCATGAGGATATTACTCTTCTGTAATTCAACCTCAAAATCCTTCTGCGCAAGTATTCTCTTATAATGGTTGTACACGGCAACCGCCAGTACCTTTTTTGCCTCTTCCTGACCTATTACATACTCATCAAGAAATTCTTTTATTTCCTTTGGCTTTAACAGATTGATATCACCATCTGAATCAAGTCCTGCGTCAACCAGTTCTTCTTCTATTATCTCTGAGCATATCTCTACGCATTCATCACATATGTAAGCCCCAGGTCCGGCTATGAGTTTTCTAACCTGATCCTGTGTCTTATTACAGAAAGAACATCTGAGCTGTTTTCTCTCGTCACTACGATCTGCCATTACAATACCTCGATTATTCACTATTTATAATTGTCTGGAGCCAGTCTTTTCCAGAATCTGCGAATACACCGCCGGTTCTGCAGGCTGGCTCCAACCAACTGATACATCTTCTACATATCAGATATCTCTATCTGTATTATCTGTTTGTTATAACGCTGTCGATAAGGCCGTATGCACAAGCCTCCTCAGCAGTCATCCAGTTATCACGATCTGTATCTGCCGCGATAACATCAAGTGGTTTTCCTGTATTCTCACTCAGCATTTTGTTGAGTTTCTCTTTTGTCTTTAATATATGTCTGGCTGCGATCTCTATCTCTGTTGCCTGCCCCTGAGTTCCACCAAGTGGCTGATGTATCATGATCTCCGAGTTTGGAAGCGCATATCTCTTGCCCTTTGTTCCTCCTGCAAGAAGGAATGCTCCCATGCTCGCTGCCATTCCACAGCATATTGTTGAAACATCACACTTGATATATCTCATTGTGTCATATATTCCCATTCCGGCTGTAACTGATCCACCCGGGCTGTTGATATATAACGAGATATCCTTTGAAGGATCCTCTGACTCAAGGAATAACAACTGTGCTATAACAAGGCTTGCAGTTGCATCATTGACCTCATCTCCAAGAAAGATGATTCTGTCTTTCAGCAATCTAGAATAAATATCGTATGTTCGCTCTCCGCGGCTAGTCTGTTCTACAACGTATGGTACCAATGCCATGTTATCTACCTCCAATACATATCAAGCCAATCTGTCTGTTAAAATATTAAACTTCCTTTGACTCATCTACAAGAAGCTTTGCAGCCTTCTTAACTGCTACATCCTTCTTGATGCTGTCCTTCTCTGCGTCGCCCATGAATCCCTTGATATCCTCAAGCTTCATCTGGTACTGAGCTGCCATCTTTGAAAGCTCCTCGTCAACTTCCTCGTCAGTAGCCTCAATGTTCTCAGCCTTTACTACAGCCTCAAGAACTGCTCTCTGCTGGATTCTCTTGAGTGCGTCCGGCTTGATTCTCTCCATGAGAGACTCCTCTGTAACGTTTACGATCTGCATATACTGCTCAAGGCTGATTCCCTGATACTGAAGTGTCTGAGCGAACTCATCCTTCATTCTCTTCTGCATATCCTCAACCTGTGCATCTGCAATATCCATAGTTGCGTTCTCGATAACCTTGTCAAGAACCTTTGCTTCCTTCTCGTTTGCAGCGTCTCTGTTCTTCTTTGCAAGTATCTTCTGCTTTACCTCTTCCTTGTACTGGTCAAGTGTATCGCATCCGCCTACCTCGCTTGCGAACTCATCATTGAGCTCTGGAAGCTGTGACTCTGTGATAGAGTTGATCTTGCACTTGAATACTGCCGGCTTTCCTGCAAGCTCCTCAGCCTGGTAATCCTCTGGGAATGTTACGTTAACCTCAACATCCTCTCCGATGTTCTTACCAACAAGCTGATCCTCAAATGTATCGATGAATGAATGTGAGCCAAGAACGAGCTTGTAGTTCTCACCCTTTCCACCATCAAATGGAACACCATCAACAAATCCCTCGAAGTCAAGAGTAACCTCGTCGTCAAGCTGTGCTGCTCTTCCCTCTACGAGTACCTTTCTTGCGTTCTGAAGCTGCTCCTTCTTGATGTCCTCAAGAACCTCGTCATCTGTTACTTCAACGTCGATCTTCTCAACTTCGATTCCCTTGTAATCGCCAAGTGTAACCTCAGGCTTTACAGCAACCTCTGCTGTGAATACGAAATCCTTGCCCTTGCCCATCTCTATTACGTCAATAACTGGCTGTGATGCGATCTCAAGCTCTGAAGCTACAGCCTCTTTTGGATAATACTCGTTGATCATTGCATTTGCAGCATCCTCATAGAATACTTCCGGGCCATACATCTTCTCGATGAATGCCATTGGCACCTTGCCCTTACGGAAGCCTGGAACATTGAATCTGTTCTTTGTCTTGTTGTAAGCTGCTGTCATTGCCTTGTCAAAATCTGCTGCAGGTACTGTGATTGTAAGCTTTGCCATGCTGTGCTCAAGCTTTTCTACTGTGAAACTCATCTTTTTATTTCCTCCTTGAAATGTGCAAATGGTGCCTTAAGCCCTACAATTAAGGCACTCAGATAGCATCCATTTATCTTTTTCTTGTTTATATGTGTGGACAAAGTCCACATCAATCATCGATTATATCATAATGTGCAAATGATTGTCCAGTCCATTATACTATTATTATAATACAAAGTTTTCACGACACAAAAGACCTGATGTATGGATCATACACCAGGTCTTCTTTTTGTTCGTAGATCTAACGGAGATTATAAGCCAGGCTTATCTTCCTGACATCTGCTCTTCCTGTCTCTTGATCATCTGACGAACCATCTCGCCACCGATTGAACCTGACTGAGCTGATGTTAAATCTCCATTGTATCCATCCTTAAGATCAACACCGATCTCCTTGGCTACCTCCATCTTGAACTTGTTCATAGCACTCTTTGCCTCTGGAACACTTGTCTTGTTAGAGTTTGAACTTGCCATAACCCTGTACCTCCATATTGAAATAATTATTTAAGACTTTCGTCTTGTTAGTATTATTAACAATATGGCTTATGTTATAATGGCAATTTCTGTTATGTGCCATGAACTTTTTATCTGAAAATCACTTTTCTCTTAATACTTCATTGGCTCCTCTTCGCCATTCATGACTCTGAGTGCGCCCTGAGCAAGTGCAAGGAGCTCATCCTCTCCTGCATATACTGTAAATGGAGCAATAAATCCTGCTCTCTTCTCAAGCTCTTCGCATGTGTGCTTTGAATATGCGATTCCACCTGTGAGGATGATCTGATCAACCTTTCCTCTGAGAACTGTTGCCATACCACCTATATCCTTGGCAACCTGCTGATAGAATGCATCCTGAACAAGCTTTGCATGCTCATCGCCCTCATTGACAAGCTTCTCAAGATCTCTTGCATCGTTGCTTCCGATGTAAGCGTTGAAGCCGCCCTTTCCAACGAGCTTCTTCATAACCTCAGCCTGTGTATACTCGCCTGAGAAGCACATCTTTACAAGTGCTCCTGAAGGAACGCCACCTGCTCTCTCTGGTGAGAATGCACCGTCACCGTCAAGTGCGTTGTATACATCTACTACCTTACCGTGATCATGGGCACCAACTGATACACCGCCACCCATATGTACTACGATGAGGTTCAGGTCTGTGTACTTCTTGCCAACTTCCTTTGCATATCTCTTGGCTACTGCCTTCTGGTTGAGTGCATGGAACACGCTTATTCTTGGAAGCTCAGGTACTCCTGAAAGTCTTGATGATGGCATAAGCTCATCAACAACGACTGGATCTACGATGTATGAAGGAACTCCGAGCTCATCACCGATCTCTCTTGCGAGGATACCACCAAGGTTTGATGCATGCTGGCCCTGCTTACCGATCTTAAGATCCTCAAGAAGGTCATCGCTTACTGCGTATGTACCGCCTGGGATTGGCTTGAGCATTCCGCCACGTCCTACACATACATCAAGTGTCTTGATGTCAAAGTTCTTCTCAGCAAGGACATCAAGAATAACCTTCTTTCTGAAGTCCTTCTGATCTACTATCATATTGAAGCCTGCAAGCTCCTCTGTTGTATGTCTGAGTGTCTCCTCAAACAGAAGTGTCTCGTCCTCGAACACACCGATCTTTGTCGATGTTGAACCTGGGTTTATTATAAGAATCTTATATGACATTTTTTAAACCTCCAAATGTTTTTTATGTATGGCTTATTTGTTTGCCTTAAGTGACTCTGCAACAACTGCTGCAAGTGCTATTGAGTTGAGCTTAACCTCAAATGTATCTGATCTTGATGTAAGGATTACAGGAGCATCTGTACCTGTTATGATACATCCGTTCTTACACTTTGTTGTATGAACAAGTGTCTTGTATACAAGGTTACCTGCATGTATGTCTGGGAACAGAAGGATATCGGCATCTCCAACGATCTTTCTGTCTGTAGCTCCCTTATGGATAGCTGCCTCTGGCTCGATCGCAAGATCCATTGAAAGAGGTCCGTCAACGATACAGCCTGTGATCTCACCGTTCTCGTTCATCTTTGTGAGCTCAGCAGCCTCTACTGTTACAGGCATCTTAGGATTTACAACCTCTACTGCTGCAAGTGGAGCAACCTTTGGACAAGGTATTCCGCACGCATGAGCAACCTCTACAGAGTTCTCTATGATCGACTTCTTCTCCTCAAGTGAAGGATAAGTCATGAACGCAACATCTGTAAGGT
>NC_021018.1:1644300-1650103 GCF_000210595.1 Coprococcus sp. ART55/1
TTCTATTCTGTCCAGATATATTCCATCTGAACTATCCTTTATAATATTGCCATCCTTTGCGCTTTTAAATATTGAATTCACAAGCGTGTACCCTTTTGGGGCTTTTGTCTCCTGAACCGTGATTGTTCCCGTCTGCAAAACCACATCCTCAAGGCCGCACTTACCGCTGTCATCCGTCTTAAGCGTCCAGCTCTGATCCGGCTTCTCTGGGAGCTCGTCCACGGAATTATAAAAATTCCTGTAATAATTGACTGTAAACTCAGCCCCTGACAAGACAGCATCTCCCTGAGATTTATCTCCCGTCTCCGCATCCTGTTTGTATATGCTCAGATCAATCTTGCCTGAGATCACCTTGTCCCAAGTCTCCCAGCTTATTTCAAGCTCCGTGGATGTACTGACCTCCTTGCCATCCACGGACAGGAATTCTCCTTCTTCGTTTATAACGAGCTGTGCCACAGCACTGTTTCTCTCATAGTTGTACGGAGCCCTTTCCTCATATATCCTGTATGTTCCGAACGGCATATCTGTGATCTCATAGGTTCCAAGTCCGCCATATTCTGACATCACAACTATACCATGTCCATTCTCATCAGTCTCTATCTGAGCCACCAGAGTGCGCAGACTCTGTGTGCCGTTTTTCACTTCCATCTCAATATTGTACAGAGCTTCTCCCACACCGGCGCCGGAATCTCTGTCGGTCTTGTGCAGACTGAACTTTCCAAGAACAGGCTTCTCTCCCGTCCATTCAATATCCATAGAAATACTGCTTGAAGCTACCGTTCCAAATAACAACTGCTGGTCATCATCTACCTGAGTGGAATCTACAGTATACACTGTAACTCCGGGGATCCCTTTACCAGACTTTACTGTGCCCGTTCCCTTATGAGCCTTCTCAGCACTGAAAAAGAATCTGTCGCCTCCCATTATAGTTACCTTACCTGTCTTGTGGATGGTGAACTCCTTTTCTCCGCTTTTCCTGATATGGAGCCATGTATCCGCCGGTACCGAGATCCTCACTCCATTCTCAGCATCTGCCTTACACCTCATTATCCTGGTTCTTCTTCTCTTCTCACCAGTCTTCTTGTCCACATAACCGGTATAATCCTTAAGACTTACATAATTACCGTAATTCTCTTTGCTTCCATCATCTATTATCTCTATATCTGCCTGATCTCCTTGAAGGACGATCTCATCTCGCTTTGTCTCCGATATGTATTTATAGAATTCGTCTATAACGTCAAAATACTGTCCATGTCTTATATAATTCAAAGTCAGTGTCATGATGAGCTGTCTGTGATCTGCGGACACCCCCTTAAAACCAGACCACACATATTCACTTCCCGGTCCATACAGAAACGCTTTCTGAAGCAGTCTGTCATTTGTCACGGAAAATGCCACCTTGTCCGTGCTCTTAACTTCATATTTCTTATGATCGCCGCAGTATGCCCTGTACTCTACACCATCCTTATGCACCGTGTAATGCCTCGTGTATGGCATCCCATTGTAAAACACCACATCGCCGCTTAGGATGCAGTCCACATCTTCATAACTTATCTCATATCCGGCCATAGCCGCAATTCCATCCGTTGAGGTGGCCATAACATCAGTATGCCTGCTTTTCTCCCCGGCATACAGTTCGTCAGCACTTGACCTTGTACTGAACCTATGATAAAAAACCACACCGGCCACACATACGGCCATAAGAACAGCCAGCAGAATCTTATATACATACAATCTTTTCATAATCTCTTCCTTTCTGTTTAAGTTTCAGCCCATTCATAACCGTATCCGGTAAGAGCCGTCTTCATGAATCTGTTTAGCTGTTTTATGTGCACAAAAAAAGCTTACGTGCATTAAAAAGCACGCAAGCTTCATTGTCAATAGAATGGCAAACATTCCTCAACAAAGCGAATTTCCACTGAAAATCACCCGTTTTTTACATGGTCTGTATATTTTGATCTCATTTGTAAATTGGAATTTAACCCTCTGGATAATTAAGTCTGCTGTCATCTATATCATACAGAACCTGTGACAGGAATTTCTCTGCAAGATAGTTCGCCATACCGAGATTCATATCCAGGTAATTGCCGCACTCTCTTGGATTTGCTCCAGGGATCGGATCGTGATAATGTCTTATGAATTCGAACATTGATATCATAAGCTCCACTATATCCTTCGACTCATAATCGCCTGCGAGTATGAGATAAAATCCCGTCCTGCAGCCCATAGGTCCAAAGTATATGACCCTGTCCTTATACTCTTCATTATTTCTCAAGAATGTCGCACCGAGATGCTCTATGGTATGAACCTCCGCAGTGTTCATAACCGGCTCATAATTCGGCTTTGTCATCCTTATGTCAAATGTTGTGAGGATCTGATCCCCAGCCTTATCCTTTCTCGACACATAAATGCCCGGATTCAGGAGAAGATGATTTATCTGAAAACTTGCTATCTTATCCATGTCTACTTCACCTCATATCTCTTTATTATCTCTGTCATCATGTTTACACTGTTCTCTATAGCCTTTGCCGCAAATGTAGGATAATCCATCTCTGCACTGTCATCAGCCTTGTCCGATATGGCCCGGACAACAAGGTACGGAACCTTATTCAGCACTGCAACATGTCCTATGGCCGCGCCCTCCATCTCTGCACATCTTCCACCAAATGTCTCCACAAGCCATTTCTTCTTGTCCTTGCTCCAGATAAACTGATCGCCGCTCACCACTCTTCCAGTGAACACCTTGACTCCTATATTTGCTGCATCCACTGAGTCCTGTGCTATCTTAAGCAGCTCATCGCTGGTCTTGAACACGCTCAGCTCTGTATCAGGGATCACACCCGGCTCATATCCAAGGGCGGATACATCCATATCGTGCTCCACGGTATCCGTAGCCAGAACGATGTCTCCTATATCTATGTCAGCATCCAGTGATCCGGCTATTCCGGTGTTGATGATAGCTGACACTCCATACATGTCGATCAGCGACTGGGTACACATGGCCGCATTGACCTTGCCGACACCGCACTTTACGACCACGACATCCGTTCCTTCTATCTGTCCTTTGTAGAATCTCATGCCACACTTGTCTGTGACCTGGAGCCCATCTATCATCTCTTTCAGTCTTGCGACTTCCTCGTCCATCGCACCTATGATTCCAAGCATCTCTTATACCTCCATTATCCATTGCTACCTGTCAACTATACTACAACATTCGGAATATGTATATCCTCTTCATAAAAGGAACCTGTCTCCTAAAGCTCCTGAACAGCACCCGAAGTTCTCCCATACGCTGTACATATTCGTCCCCGGACACCTCGCCGCCATAGCTTATGCCTTCCATATATGCCGCAAGGTCCTCAGTCTCCGCCGGATCTGCGCCCTTACAGAAATATTCAAGCTGCTGCCTGTGATTTCCCGCCTTCGAAAAATCATCCGACGCAAGTCTTGCATAATCACACATATACCTATAGTAAGCTATCACATTTCCAGTCTTATCTCTCCTGTGATAACCCACAAAACGAACTATCTTCCTGACTGCTATACGTCCCACAAACAAGAGCACTGCAAATGCTATACATCCCGCCAGAACATATATTATCCACACGGCATTTCCAAGTGAAAATGCTGTGCCGGTCGTATCTGTTCCGGTATCTCCGCTGTCATCACCTACTAGCCATCTTCCAAATCTGGACCAAAAATCATCCTGGGTCTCATCCTCATCTTCACTCGACGGAGGTGTCAGCTCCACGACCTGCCATCTGCCACGTATGAACGCCTCTATCCACGCATGAGCTCCGCCATCGTCCACATACACCTGAACAACAGCCGTTCTTCCAAGCTCTGATGAGCCTGAATAATAATCATCGTAACTGAACTGTTCTTCATCGAGCATTGTTCCGTCAAGGACCTCGGTGTAATCCACGGCATACCCCTCCACATATCTTGTGGGTATCCCCATGTATCTCAGGATCAGCGCCCCCGCAGTGGCATAATTGGCACACAGGCCCTTCTTCGTGGTATCAAGGAAATAATTGACATAATCCTCATCCCTCGGCGTGGCTCCCGGATGCAGTGTGTACGGATAATTCTCCAGGAAGTATATATACACCTTCTGCAGCACATTATCCACACTGTCTTTTTCCGTGATTCCTGCGCTCTCACAGAATCTTCGTATTGAATCCATATTCTCCTCTGGAATCTCAAGATACTTGTCATCCACCGATGGCATAACCGGCTCAGCCAGAGCGGATGGACTGTACTCCACACTGTACAATGAATCGCCCTCTTTGTAAGTATTCATGGCTTCTATATCAGTGTAGTAAGGGTAATATTTTAGATCTCCGGCGCCATCTATGTTCTGTATATCCATTCGTCCTCTGGCATGTCCTTCAGAATTGACCGGTGACGGATAGTCGCCATCCTTATCTCTGTCCCAATGATCCCAGCTATACTCATCACCAACGAACGCTTTCAGATAGATCCTGTTTGTGCTATATGGTGCAAATGTGATTACCAGATCCGTCTGTCCATCAAGTGTGACATCCGACACGCCTCCAAGCTTTCCATTCGCCAGTCCTCCGGTATTCGCCGAATTCCTTAGGGATTCAAATCCATACATGATGAGGTTTCCAAGCGGGCCTTCGATCTTGTTCTTCGCCGAGCTATCACGATACCTGTACAGATAAGTCTGCTGCGGCTTGACAAGGATAACCGCACTTCCCACCAATATACATACAGCCGCCACACCGGCCGCAAGCTGCAGAGACGCCCTGTCACTATGCCTGTAACTGAATCTTCGCTTCTTCTCATCATATTCAAACGTACTGTCCTTGTCAGTTATACGGAAGTGACCATTTCCCTTAAGGCAGATAACTCCCAAAAGTCCTGTGGATACCATGAACATGTAAATAACATCCGGCTCAAGCCTGAAAAACAATGGTAATATAAACACAGGAAGTGAAAACCACACTGCCCAGAACACACTCATATTCGTGTTAAGGAAAATGTTGAGGATTATTATCTCTACACAGCCTATAGCGATGGCTGCCACAGGAACAGTGAGCGCCCTGTTGGACAAAGTCTCGGAGAATACCTTAACCTCCTGGGCTCCATAATAATCAGTCACATGATCCAGAAACTCATTTACGATAGCATAAAATCCACTGTTTATATAACGTCTGAGGAGCATGATGAACAGGACAAAAGCGACAAGAAATATGACATATCCCACATCTCTCACCCACACCTTGCCTGATTTGAACAGACCACAGAAGTACATGGCCAGCAGCGCATACGCCAGAAATATAACAGGAACACCGTACGCCATATCTATACACGACAAAAAGCCGCACATTGAACCGCCTATGATAAATATCTCCAGCAGGCATTTTGCAACAATACCTCTGCTGTCCGATTTTCTTCTGCGCAGCTTTCTTTTTCTGTAATCCGCGCCTTCTCTGCCTCCATCTGTGATCTCCGGATCGTTGAGCAGCCTTACACCTTCACAGAATTCTACCGCTTTCCTGTCTTCAGTTTTCTTTTTTCTACCAAAGATTCTACCCAATTATGTATCCTTTCACACGATCTCCATATGTAAACACTACATTGCCATCCGCTCTCATATCGCCGGAAACAACTATGATCCTTCTGTCAGAATCCAGATTCTTCTCAAGCATCGATAACCCATAGCCAAAATCTGTATACGCCTGCTCATAAAAGATCTTCTCCATCCATTCAGCGAGATCATCCCTGCTGTCTATCGAAGTCCTGACTATATCGCCCTGCGCGCCGCTCCAGTAAT
>NC_021018.1:1651253-1654525 GCF_000210595.1 Coprococcus sp. ART55/1
GACTGAGTCTTAGGCGATGTTCGGTTTATCTCATCCGCAAGGAACAGATTACAGAACGCTGAACCCTCTCTGTACTCAAACTCACCGCTTTTTGCATTGTACATGGAAAATCCCATTATGTCACTCGGCAGAACATCCGGTGTAAACTGGACTCTGTTATATTTCATATCCAGAGTTCTGGCAAATGCCGTTGCAAGAGTGGTCTTGCCCACACCCGGGATATCCTCAAGCAGTATATGTCCACCCGCAAGTATGGCAGCATAGACCTTGATTATTATATCTCTTTTTCCCTTTACGACCTTCTCTACCTCATCAACGACCCGGTTCTCTATATCTGTCATACGCCGTCCTTTCTCTTAGCTCTGGTTAACTCTCTTCACCTCTGATATGAACTTATCCTGTGGCAATGGTCTTGAGAAATAATAGCCCTGAATGTAATTCACTCCAAGATTGCTGAACTCCCTGAGGGATTCCTCCGTCTCCACGCCTTCCACTACAATCTTCATATTCATATCCTTAACCATGCTTATGGTGTTCTTGACAACCTTCATCATCTTGTCATCTGTGTCTATATCCGCAAATGTCTTGTCCAGCTTAACTATCGCAAACGGCATGGATGCTATCCTCTTCATATTGGAATAACCTGTTCCAAAATCGTCAAGTGAGAATGCAATACCATAATCTGTGAGACTGTTGATATTGTCCATTATTGTCGTCTGAGCATAGGCAGCCGCAGTCTCAGTAATCTCAAGATTTATCTGCTCATTGCTGACTCCGTAACGCTCCATCACCGCCCGCACGTCTTCTGATAACTCACTGCTCATGCACTGGATGACCGACAGATTCACCTCAACATATTCCAGTCCGAGATTCTTGAATTTCTCTCCAGTTATGAAACGGCACACCTCTTCAAGAACGAACTTACCTATCTTATGGATCATTCCATTCTCCTCCGCAGCAGGGATAAATATCTCCGGCGAAATGTATCCATACATATCATCATTTAATCTCAGAAGTGCCTCAGCACTGTTATATTTTCCAGAATCTATGCTGTATATCGGCTGATAGTAAACCTCAAACCTGTTCTCGGCAAATGCCTTATCAAGTATCATGTCCATGTCCCGCATCAGATCATATCTTTCCTTGTTATAGATATCTCTGGCATAGAGAACACGGCCTGTATACTCGTGCTCAGCAAGCTCACCGCCAAACCGCATCACACTGTCAACATCCTCTATATCCTGAGGACATCTGGTGATACATATTATCGGCAATAGATTTATAAACATATCATTATACTTATATCCCTTCTTCAGCTTCTCGTTTATCCGCTCCGCAAAATCCTCAGCCTGATCCTTGATACGCTGGTTCATGACACATCTGAACATTCCGGTTCCCAGATAATACCACTCAACATCATATCCATATGGTCTGCTCCACTCTAAAAAGTCTTCAGAGATCTCCCTGAGCAGCTTATGATATTCCTCAACTCCCAGAATCCCGCGAAGAGTCTTGTCATTCTCCATAGTTATCATAACTACCGTTATATCAAGGCCATTATCCAGAGAATTTCTCACGTCATCCATGTATCTTGTGATCTTGTTCAGGCCCGTGGCACTGCTTATAACCTGCTCCGGACTCTGTATCAGCAACGCAACGAACAGTAATCCAATCGCATTTGCAAACATCTCAATCGGAATATCCGGGTTAAACATCTGAAATACGGCCGCAACAACAACCAATGGGAATATCGCTATGGTTGATACAAATCTTCCTCTTGTAAGTCTCCTGTGGTATCTCGTAACAACCATGAAGCCCAGAATCATATAAAATATTCCGGCAACATACAGAAATGTCATGAAAAACTCTCTTCTGTACTCTCCCTGTCCGCCTATACTGAATACACACGGAGTGAAAAAATTAACTCCGAGCATGATCATGCACAGCAACGTTGGAAGTGCCAGTATGAAACTCTTCACTTTACCTCTGAATATATGTATGGCATCCACTATGTTCACCACATAAGTGGCATACATAGCCGATGAAACGACATGGAAAAAGAGATATCCCGTATGGAATATGTATTGGGTGACTACATGCCTTTCACCCATATTGTCAAATGCGATGGCGCCTATATCAAACGCTGTGGCAACCATTGCAATGGTCAGAACAAATTGAAACTGCCTGTTTAATTTGCCTCTGGTCATCTTCTTCATGATGACTGAGACCATGATAAGAGTAAACACGCAGAATGCCGCGTAATCAAAGTATAGTACTTTGCTCATATTATCCTCCTATGTACAACTCCTCCACCTGTAGAATAATATAACAAATATTTCTAGGTCTTTCAACGCATTATATCCGGGCGGTCTGTTATCACTGCATCTACGCCCAGTCTGCACATACGTCTCATCCAGTGTGGATCATTCACAGTCCACACATATACCGGTATGTGCTTGCGCTTCATTCTCTTCACAAATTTCTTCGTGCAGAGAAGATAATTCGGCGATATAAAATCCGCTTTACACCGTCTCATTCTTCTCTCAGGAAAATACTCATTCAATCTGACACCGAGCTTAGCCTTTTTCTTACCGACGAGCAGTCCGGTCTTTATCCTCGGGTCTATGGCCTTCACATTGTACGACACTTTGTCCTTGAAGGATTTTATCGAGAACTCACCGTATCCAAATCTCCCCTTGACAAGATCTATGACACGCCTCTCGTATCCGCTCTCCTTTAATTCTATATCAAGACATATCTTTCCGCTGCAGAGTTCCAGGACTTCGTCAAGCGTAGGCACTCTGTAGCCTTCTTTTGATGCAATATCGTTGATCCTGTTGTATGTCATATCTCCTATCTTTCTGCCGTCTATAGTTTCATCATGAAATACTATGAGTATATTATCACTGGTTTTCCTCACATCGAACTCCACCATATCCGCCTTCAGATCTATAGCTATCTGAAACGCTTCAAGTGTATTCTCATGAGGCGCAAGGGCACTCGCTCCTCTGTGTGCTATCACCATAGTCTCTCTATTCATGCAAATATACATCTCCATTCTGATCAATATTTAAATCATATATATCATCTATCGGTATCTCGGTTCTGTCTTCCATAACTATCTTTTTCCCATATACGTCAACATTGCGTATATATCCCGACACATGTTCGTATCTTCCACCGGCTTTTCTGTCATCCTTTACAAAATCTCTATACTCACACATTTTTTGTCTGCATTATGCATTATATTCAACAGTTTCTGATCAAGAACC
>NC_021018.1:1655192-1658082 GCF_000210595.1 Coprococcus sp. ART55/1
AGAACCATTTTCTGACTCTCATCCAGCTCCAACTTCTTATCGGTGAGCCTTGCAGTCTCCGCTATGGCTGCTCCATGTCCTGTGAGTGCGGCAAACGGGGCAAACTGTGCTGCTCTGTCATGGATAGACATGTGCGGATGAACAGAGGACACGTGATGTGGAAGCTGTATTATGTCATCGTAATTATCTTCCATAAGCCCCTCCTAAGCCTTGTGACCGCCTATCTGTCCGTTCCTCTCTATCGTCGTACCGCCCTCCTCAAGATTCATTCCCTTAAGGACTGCATTTTTGCCAAATTTCTTCTTGAGCTCTATCATCGCTTTCTGCATGCTCTGCTCCCGCTTCATATCCCGCTGCTTTTTCTCCGTCTCTGCTGCCCCGTCTCCAAAATCATCAAACAGACTGAGCTGCCTTGCTGACTGTTTCTCATGTGCCGCAGTATTCGATATGATATTGTTCGCCGTGACATATATCCTTCTGACATACAATAAAGGATCTACGATCTCTTCAAACAATCCGGTCACCGCATCCATGATGACCTGTGTAGATGATGTATACTCTCCAAGATTCACCGTTCCATGGGCACTTTTCGGTATCTTTCTCCCATACATATCTGTCTGTATCTCTCCGGAAAATTTCGCTCCCGCAGCGTTCTTTTTGAGATTATCTATATCATACCCCACTGTTATGACCATCTGATCTGTCTTGACATTCTTATCCACAAGATCCAGCACGAGCAGATCCGTCATCTCACGGATAATAAGTCTGGCTTTTTCATATTCGTATGGGCATGACAACACCTGTCCTGAACCTATGCTGTTCCTCTCCGGCTTGTAAGCCTTGATATCTGCAATGGTACAAGGCTCCCAGCCCCATGCATGATCTATGAGCAGCTCTGCATTTATACCAAATAATCTGTACAGCAGATCTTCGTTGTAATACTCATCGTCATGTCCCAGTGAGCATCTGGCGATATCACCCATTGTATAAAGTCCATGACTCTCAAGTTTTCTCGCATATCCTTTTCCCACTCTCCAGAAATCTGTGAGCGGTCTGTGATTCCACAGCTTCTGTCTGTACGACATTTCATCAAGACTTGCTATCCTGACTCCATCCTTATCCGGGGCTATATGCTTTGCCTCAACATCCATCGCTATCTTACACAGGTAGAGGTTCGTTCCTATCCCTGCTGTTGCTGTTATACCGGTCTGTGCAAGCACATCCTGTATGATCGTCATGGCAAGATCGTGCGGACTCATCTTATATATCCCAAGATAATCCGTCACATCCATGAACACCTCATCTATGGAATACACATGCATATCCTCTGGTGCTACATATTTCAGATAGATGTTATATATATCCGTACTGTACTTCATGTAATATGCCATACGTGGCGGAGCGGCTATATACGAAACCGCAAATTCATTATGCTCCGCAAGCTCATTGGAATCGCAGCTCTCCCCGGAAAAGTTTCCACCGGGTGAAAGTGTTCTCCTGCTGGCATTGACCTCCTTAAGCCTCTGCACCACCTCGAACAGTCTGGCTCTTCCAGGTATACCATAGCTCTTCAGCGACGGGGAAACAGCAAGACATATGGTCTTCTCTGTTCTCGACGCATCTGCCACTACCAGATTGGTGGTCAGTGGATCAAGTCCGCGCTCAACACATTCAACCGATGCAAAGAAGGATTTCAGATCTATCGCAATATACGTTCTATCTTTCTTATCCCTATCCACAGTCAATCCTCCTGTCACTTCTTGCTCAGTCTTAATCTTCTCTTTCTGATGCTTATGTGCCTTGGGTCACATACTATACAGCAGCCGTCCCGCCGGCCCGTGTATGCCCCAGCACTTTCCTCGATACGAGTATGTATGCGATTATCATCGCCGTACCTGTTATTATCCATGAAACTATATACACGTTCAAAAGCATGCCAAAAGAATGATATCGCGCAAACACCGTATATATCCATATGATCCTGAACACTACTGAACCCACAACTGTTATAATAGCCGGCAGCATGGATCTGCCAAGGCCTCTGAGTGCCGCAGCTGTCATCTCATATGTTCCTGTCATCGCCTCAAGGAGCATGACATGCTTCATTCTTATAAGTGCATACTTTATAACCTCTGTATCTGTTGTATAAAATCTCACAAGAAAATCCCCTGAAAGCATCATGACACTGCTGAACACAGCCGTCATAAGCATGCCCTCTAACATGGCAATCCTGAGAGCTTTTCTGCATCTCTCCTTCTCACCTGCACCATAATTCTGGCTCACAAATGTCACTGCTGCCTGTGCGTATGCGGATATGACAAAATATGCAAAATATTCAAAATTAAGACCCGTGGATGAGCCTGCCACAGCATCAGGACCAAAGCTGTTGATTCCGCCCTGTATCAGCACATTTGACAATGAGAAAACTGCCGTCTGTATCGCTGATGGAGCTCCTATCCTGAGTATCTTTCCCAGGCGCACTTTATCTATTCGTATATTCTTTATATCGAGTCTGAGTGGACCTTCCTCATGCATCAATATATACATGACTATTCCCGTACTGACAACATTTGATATGACCGTTGCCATGCCGACGCCTGCCACTCCAAGTTTACACACACACACGAAGAACAGGTTGAGTACAACATTGAGTACACCTGAAACTATCAGGCAGTAAAGCGGACGCCTTGTATCACCTATAGCTCTGAGCACAGCCGCTCCAAAATTATAAAGTATGATAAACGGCATTCCCACAAAGTATATCCTCAAATAAAGTACAGCCTGATCCAGCACCCTCTCAGGGGTATCTATGGCCTCAAGAATCGGTCTTGCCACAAACATTCCCGCAACAAGCATAACTATTCCGCATATAAGGGCAAACTTCACGCTG
>NC_021018.1:1658598-1668678 GCF_000210595.1 Coprococcus sp. ART55/1
CCCCACGAACACATTCACAAACAGGGCAACAACCGCCGCATTGCTTCCAACGGCCGCCAGGGCATCACTTCCTGCAAATCTTCCTGCCACAGCTACATCTGCCGAATTGAAAAGCTGCTGCAGTATACTGCTGGCGGCAAGTGGCATGGCAAATATAAGCATCTTAAGCGCCAGTGAACCATTTAACATATCCATCTCGTGCGATTTTTTTCTATAATCGGTGTTCTTTTCTGTATTCGTTTCTTTGCCTTTTTCTTTGCCTTTTTCTATGCTTTTTTCTATGCTTCTTTCTTTACTCTTTTCTGCGCTCATTCTGATGTCAGTCTCTTTTTCGTCATTGTGCTTCATTCTGATGTCCGTCTCTTTTCCGTCATTGTGTTTCATCCTGATATGATCTCCGTTTTCTTATCTAGTGGGCACCCTCATACTTCTGAAGATAGTTGAAAAGTGCTCCTATGAGATTGGAATCGTTGCCAAATTTGCACAGTCCAACCTGCATCTCATTATAGATCACTGAAAATTTTGCAAGCTTATCCACGTACTTCTTCACGCCCTGTATGAACCTCGGTTCCGCACTGATTCCACCTCCAAGGAGTATGATGTCCGGTGCAAGAATGACATGTATATTCATGCAGTGCTTCGCGATGTTCAGATACCAGTCCTCAAGCACATCTATGACCGCCTTATCACCGGCAGTCTCCCACTCATATATCATCTCACCTGACACTTCATCTTCCCTCATGCCCTTGACTGCTGCCACCTCTCTTCTGAGTGAGCTTACCGATGCCTGCATCGTCCAGGTGACATTGTCCGGAAGTTTTACATGTTTCTTTGTATTCTTGAGATTCGCCTCAAGCGGTACAAGTTTGTCTATATTATCCCTGTTCACATCCTCAAACAGGTACGACATCTCACCGGCAACCATACCTCTGCCGTGGAGTATCTTTCTGTCTATGACTATTCCTCCACCGACACCTGTGCCAAATACCAATACAACTGCGCTGCTATAGTCCTTTGCATTTCCCTGCCATATCTCCGACAATGCGGCACATTTGCCATCGTTCTCAAGAGCCACCTTAAGTCCATCGCATCTCTCGCTTACAAGCTCGCCTATATGCGCTTTGTCAAGGTAAGGCAAGGCTCCGCCGGCATAACATATCCCGTTGTCCACATCCACCTGTCCAGGAAGTGATATAGCTATTCCTTGTATATCATATCTTTTCTTATATCCATCATATATCGACTGAAGTGCATCAAGGAATGCATCCAGCCCCTGTTGTATGTTCTCCAGTCCATTCCCAAATCTTCCAGGTGTAGGGAATTTATTCTTCTCCATTATCTCAGCATCTCTGTCCATCACACAATGCTTTATAAATGTTCCGCCTACGTCTATCACAAGGTACATAACTTCTCCTCCATACCGAATATGTTTTATTACTATATATTTTTCTTCAAGCTAAAAAATAGCAGTCTCAAATGTATATACAGTATATATTATACTATGTCGAACATACATTCGGAAACTACTATTTTTATGTTAGCATATTTTTTTGTTATCAACAACTACTTTTGTAGCGCAACTTTTTGTTATATATAACAGGGACGTTCCTTATTACTACTTTTCTTTAGGCAGGATAATATTAAGCAGAATTGCAACCATTGCCGCAGGAACAATTCCTGAGCCTCCAAAAACAAGCTGGAGCAGCTGAGGGGCATTTGCTAGAATACCAGGATTGGCTCCCATTCCATAGCCCACGCCCAGTGCTACCGAAACTATGGACAGGTTGCGTGCGCTTAATGGTTCCTTTGTTATGAGCTGAATACCACTGATAACTATCGAAGAGAACATCATAACCGCAGCTCCGCCAAGCACTGACTGAGGCATGATCGATACCAGTGCTGCAAGTTTAGGGCAAAGACCACATAATATCAGGAATATCGCTCCTGTTGCAAGCGCAAATCTGTTGACGACCTTAGTCATGGCTACAAGTCCCACATTCTGGCTGAACGATGTATTTGGAAGGACTCCAAACACAGCTGCAAGAGATGAACCCAGACCGTCACACATCACACCACCTGAAAGTTCCTTGTCTGTGGCTTCCCTTCCAAGGCCACCTTCCATAACACCTGATATATCGCCTACAGTCTCCACCGCTGTAACAATAAACATTATGAGAACGGGAAGTATTGCGCGCACATCAAACACCGGTTTTACAGGCATGAGCTGTGGAATCGCAAACCAGGAAGCATTTTTCACCTTGTCCCAGTTCAGCACCCAGGCTTTTGTATATTCCACACCATCAGCAGTTATACCTGTTCTCGGAAGAACAAGTCCCATTATGATCGCCGCGATATAACCTGCGATTATTCCAAAAAGAATAGATGACGAGCTTAAAAATCCTTTTGTCCAGTGCTTAAAGAAAAGAATAACCACAAGGACAAATACTGCAAGCAGAAGGTTCTCCATGGAGCCAAAGTCTGCGGCATTATTTCCACCTCCAAACGAATTTATTCCCACCGATATAAGGCTGAGTCCAATGGATAAAACCACTGTACCTGTTACAACAGCCGGGAAAAACCTGCGCAATGGCTTCAGGAAAAAGCCAAGCACAGTCTCAAACAGGCCACCGATAATGGATGCCCCCATAATAGCACCATACGCAAGCACTCCACCGCCCATGGTTGCCGCCACGCTGTTGAATACTCCTATAAAACCTGAAGATGTACCCATAATGATTGGTACCTTTCCTCCAACAGGTCCTATTGAGAAAAGCTGTATCAGGGTGACAACTCCAGCGATGAGCATTGCGTTCTGAAGCAGTGAAAGCTGAAGATCAGCAAATTCACCACCGACCAGTCCGCATGCTCCTGTGATAATCAATAATGGTGTCAAATTTCCGACAAACATTGCAAGGACATGCTGAAGTCCAAGAGGTATCGCCTGGGAAAGAGGCATCCTTCCATCAAGCTGGAATGCTGTTTCTGAAAGTTTAAACTTATTTTTCATCTGTTGTTTTCTCCTGTATATTTTTTTTCATATTACAGATTCTGTTATTCTGCTTATGTTATCTCCAATCACTCTTCCGGCATGGACATAAGAATCTTCTCCGGTGTGATCGGCAGTTCTCTGTGCCATACACCTGTCGCCCTGTATATGGCATGTGCAATAGCAGGTGCCGGAGTGTTGATAACTATTTCTCCTATCGATTTGGCTCCAAAAGGACCTGTAGGCTCATAGCTGTTTTCAAATTCCACTCTCAAATGTCCCATATCCAGACGGGTTGGTATCTTGTATTGCATGAAACTCGACTCTATCGGGCATCCCTTCGCATTGTAGGTGATGTTCTCAAACAGAGTGTGTCCTATTCCCTGGACTATGCCTCCCTCTGCCTGAACACGTGCCAGTGCCGGGTTTATGGCTATGCCACAATCCACGACTGCAGCATAATCCAGTATCTTCACTTCTCCTGTATATCTGTCAAGTTCTATCTCAACCATTCCGACCATATATGGAGGAGGTGAAACCGGAGATGAATGAGAGACTGTGGCTACAGCAGCAATATCATTTGCGACCTGATCCTTAACACTTATATCAGCCAAAGAAACGCTTTGATCTGTTCCTGTCCGATATGCCATGCCATTTTCGAAATACATTTCATCCTGCTCACATCCAAGCATTCCTGCTGCAATTGCACACAGCTTCTTCTTCAATTTATCACATGCAAGCTCCACAGCCTTTCCTGTTACATACGTAGTGGATGAAGCATATGAGCCGGAATCATATGGTGAAGCATCTGTGTCTGCTCCAAATACCGCCACGTCATCAACCGAGCAGTCCATGCACTCCGCAACCATCTGTGCAAGGATAGTATCACATCCGGTTCCCATATCTGCAGCACCGATTATCAGGTTAAATGTACCATCATCCGCAAGCTTGACCGTTGCAGATCCCACATCCACATTCGATATACAAGAACCCTGCATGGCCATTGCTACTCCTGCAGCCCTGACTTTTCCGTTTCCCATGTCCCTGACAGGGTATTTATCATCCCAGTTAAATATCTCCTTGCATCTGGCCATACATCTGTCAAGAGCACACGCATTTGCCGTTTCACCATAATACGCAGGCATCTTCATTCCCTCGCGCAGCATATTCTGCTCACGGATCACGGTCGGATCTATCCCCAGTTTCTCCGCAAGTTCATTCACCGCAGACTCAAGTGCGAAGATTCCCTGTGTAGCCCCATAGCCTCTGTATGCACCAGCCGCCATAGTGTTCGTATATACAACATCATATCCAAACCTATATGCCTCAAGACCTCCCGTATATAATGGAATTGACTTATGCCCGCTAAGTCCGACTGTTGTAGGTCCATGTTCCCCATACGCTCCAGTGTTGGACAGCGTATACAGATCAAGTCCCCTTATATGTCCATCGCGGTCTGCTCCCAGACGAACACTCACCTCCATCTCATGGCGCGGCGAGCCTGCGATCTGACTTTCCTGTCTCGTAAATATGATCTTGGCCGCACGTCCTGTCTTCATGGTCACAAATGCAGGATACACCTCACTTACAGCTGTCTGCTTTGCTCCAAATCCGCCTCCTATACGTGGTTTTTCCACTCTGATCCTGCTCTTTGGAATGCCAAGCGCTCTTGACAGAATACGACGTACATGAAACACGATCTGTGTAGAAGAAATTACATGAAGTCTTCCATAACGGTCAAGGTGTGTATACGTTCGAAAAGTCTCCATCATAGCCTGGTTAAAGGCTCTCATATGATATCTGTTCTCCAGCACCTCATCGCAGTCAGCTATAACAGCATCAACATCGCCATCACCGCCTACATCGCTTGCTATCAGGTTGCGTTTCGGATCGCCTCCTACCTGAACCGGCGGAAACCAGTCGTCCTCAGGATGAACCAGTATCTCATTATCCTTTGCCTTGCGGAAATCCAGAACAGGCTCTAAGATTTTATATTTTACCTTTATGAGTTTCATAGCCTTGATTGCTGACTTTTCATCCTCAGCTGCTATGATTGCAACCACATCGCCCACACACCTCACATGGCGATCCATAATGAGTCTGTCATACGGTGACGGCTCAGGATATGTCTGTCCTGCTATTGCAAACCGGCTATTTGGCACATCCTGCCATGTGTAAATATCTACTATTCCGGGTATCTTTTTTGCTATGGAGACATTTATATCCTCCACAATAGCATTCGCATGTGGACTGCGAAGCAGTTTCACAACAAGTGCATCACCGGGAGTGATATCATCCACATATACCGGTTTGCCAAGAAGTAACTGCATAGAATCTTTTTTTCTAACGGATTTATTAACTACATTATATTTTTTTTGTTCCATGAGTTCACCCCTTTACTGTCTGTCATCTGCAGGAATTCTACTGTCTAAGTAATTTCGGATTCCTCTCAGTTGTCCCTCATATCCGGAACATCTGCACAGATTCCCGGCAAGATATGCCCTGATCTCATCATCCGATGGGTCAGGATTTTCTCTGAGAAGAGCTATTGTATTCATCACAAAACCCGGGTTGCAGAAACCACATTGATCAGCACCCTGATCAGCAATGAACCCGGCAAATTCTGCCGCCTCATCCTGAAGGCCCTCAAGGGTCTGCACCTCGTGTCCATCTGCCCTGGCAGCAAGCATCGAACAGGAAAGGACAGGAGTCTGATCCATAAGCACTGTACACAGGCCGCAATTTGACGTCTCACAGCCGCGTTTCACACTATAACAGCCATGATCGCGCAGAAAATCTATAAGGAGCATATCAGGAGCTATATTTCCCGAGACAAATTTCCCATTTAATTTAACTTTTATTTCCACTGCTGCTCCTCCTCAATTTTTTTCAATAATCTCTGTCCAAGCACACGTATCAGACGGCTTCTGTATTCTGCACCAGCACGATGATTGCTTCCAACCGGAACCTTGTCAGAAACCCAATTGGCAAATGCTTTCTCTGTATCATCTGAAAGTCCCCCTGTGAGCAAGCCTTCTTCATCCAGAACAAGCATCGCCCTTCCAGGCCTTGCTCCCACAGCCAGACGGTATTCTCCATCCACGCATGATGCTGAACAAGCAATGACAGGGAAATCTGTTCTCTGATTACGGACCGATGCATAAGCAAAAACTCCGGGAGTTTTCCTGATGATCAGATGTACAATCACGTCCCTGTCCTGCTTCATGTTGACAAATTCCCTGAGAGGGATCATACCACCATGATAAAGCTCCACAAATGCATCCATAGCTAAAAAAACTGTCAGAATGTCCGAAAACCCAAAACGTCCCCATATGCTTCCGCCAATCGTGGCGAGATTCCGAAACTGAACTCCCACAATATCCTTCACCGCTTCGCATACTGCACCACGTGTATATTTATTTAATCCGTCATGCAGCTCTATCTGACGGAGTGATGTCATTGCACCAATAATAAATTCGTCATCTTTTTCCTCGATCTTATCAAGTCCCAGATCACACATATCTATGGCTGTCTGTATCAGGCGATCCTGCATTTTTGTCCAAAGCATTCCTCCGATAATACAGCTTCCTTTTTTCTGATTCAGTTCATATGCCTCATCAATACTTTGTGCGCGTACATAATTCTGTATTGTTACCATAAATACTCCTTTTAACATATAAACATAATTTTTCAAAATATATTATATTAAAACATCTTGTCTTTGAAAAGGTGCTTTGTTACAATACCGTTGTATTATTTCAAGAATAACGAAAGGAACATTGAATTCATGAAAACAACTTTAAAAAAACATCTATCTATCATCCTTATCTGTACTATGCTGGCAGTACTTACAGCCTGTGGTACAGACAGTGCTACGACAACACAGAGTACTACGGAAAGCACCACAACCGCTTCAGTATCCGAAACGGCTTCCAGCGAAGATGCATCTGAAGACGTATCTTCTGAAGAATTATCTTCCGAAGAATCTTCCACTGAAGCAGATGCTGAACAGACTGTCTACCCTGTAACAGTTACTGACCAGGCCGGCCGTGAAGTTACAATTGAAAAAGAACCATCTTCTATCGTGAGTGGCTACTATATTTCTTCAAGCCTTCTGATTGCTCTTGGTCTCAAGGATAAGGTTGTCGGTATTGAGGCAAAAGCAGACAAGCGCCCTATTTATAAGCTTGCTGCACCGGAACTGACTGAGCTGCCTAATGTTGGAACTGCCAAAGAGTTCAACCTTGAGACATGTGCTGCTCTTTCACCTGATCTGGTTATTCTGCCAATGAAGCTGAAGGATGCAGCCCAGAGCCTGACAGACCTCGGTATCACAGTACTGCTCGTCAATCCTGAAAGTCAGGATCTTCTGACAGAAATGATCAACACCATAGCTACGGCAACTAACACCAACTCAGAGGCTGCAAAGCTGCTCGCATATATAGATTCTCAGAAGGCTATTCTTACTTCAGCTCTGTCTGGCGTAGAACCTGAAAGTGTATACCTTGCCGGCAACTCATCATTCTTGTCTACTGCCGGTCCTTCTATGTATCAGTCAAGCATCATAGAGCTTGCCGGTGGAAAAAATGCAGCTGATTCTATCACAGACACCTACTGGGCCGAGATAAGCTATGAGCAGCTTCTTGCATGGGATCCTTCTTATATAATAATCGCATCTGATGCCGAATATACAGTAGATGACGTAATGAACGATCCCAACCTTGCAGAATGCACTGCTGTAAAAAACAGCCACGTATATGCTATTCCTGGAGACGTGGAAGCATTGGACAGCCCGGTACCTGCAGGAATCCTGGCATCTGTATGGCTTGCAGGGATCCTTCATCCTGATCAGGTACCAACTGACACATATACAACTGAAATGACAAATTATTATGAAACATTCTATGGAATCAACAACTAATAACAAGCGTAAAAATAAAAACAAAGCAACAATAACTATTATACTGGGAGCTGTCATTTTGGCAGCTCTCAGTATATTTTCTTTTTTTGTCGGAAGATATCCTCTTACACTGAATGGATTGCTGCAAGGTGATGACATGCAGTGGCGTGTATTTCTCACGCTTCGCGCAAGCCGCGGAATCATCGGCTGTATAGGAGGATTTGTTCTCGGCATAGCAGGATTTGTATATCAGACTGTCTTTAAGAACCCATTGGCTTCTCCAGACATCATAGGTGTATCCTCAGGTGCAAGCGCCGGTGCCGCTATTTGGCATTCTTTTTTTGTCGGGAACAATGTCTGTAACCATATCTGCTTTTGCCGGAGCCATATGCTGTGTGATACTGGTTCTGCTTCTGTCATCGCTGACATATGAGCGTGATGGAAAAAGCATAGTACTGGCAGGCATAGCAGTACACAGTCTTGCCCAGACCGCTCTTGTGTGTCTGAAGCTGACTGCCGACCCTGAAAAACAATTATCATCAATTGAATACTGGATCATGGGAAGCCTTAATGGCATAAATATATATTCCATTGGTTCAAATGTAATACTGTGCGCTGTCTGCCTGCTGATAATGTTCCTATTGTACAGGCAGATCATAATGCTCTCCCTTGATGACGCAGAGGGCAAAATGCTTGGCGTGAATGTTAACCAGATACGAATGCTGGTTCTTTTGATCGCAACCCTGGCAACCTCAAGTGTGATCAGCATGACAGGACTTATCAGCTTTATCTCTCTGCTTGCTCCGCACGGAGCCAGAATGCTGCTCAAAAATAACCGCTTATCAACTATGCTTCTAAGTGGTCTTATAGGTGGATGCCTTCTCACTTTCGGTGATATACTTGCCCGAAGTGTATGTTCCACAGAACTACCGGTCAGTATATTCACAAGTATCATAGGAGCACCATTTCTTATCTATCTATGCATAAGGAGGAAACCTGTAAAATGAGTATATTAAACATATGCGATCTGTCAGCCGGCTACCACCACAGCAGCCGCACCAACACCACAGATGTGCAAAATGTGATAAATAATATCAGCTTTTCTGCAGAAGAAGGAACAATTGTTGGTATACTTGGCGAGAATGGCTGTGGCAAAACAACCCTTATCAAAGCAATCGCCAATTTGATTCCGCATAGTGGCTGCTGCGAGTTAGATAATCTCCAGCTGGAACATATGCCTCACAAAAAACTAGCACAGCTATGTGGATATATCCCTCAAAAAAGTGGCATATCCATAGACATATCTCTCTTAGATGTTGTCATGATGGGATTTAACCCAGAGCTTAAGCTTCTTCAGCCCCCTACTGAGGCCATGAAAGAAAAGGCTTATAAAGTTCTTGCAATGGTCGGACTTGATTCACGGATAAACGATAATTTTCAGACATTGAGCGAGGGTCAAAAACAGCTTGCCCTGCTGGCACGTACATTTGTGGCAAAACGGAGGCTTTTACTCCTGGACGAACCGGAAAGTGCACTGGACTTCAGGCTGCGATACCAGATTATGAACCTTCTGTGCAGCTATGTTGAACAAAACCACGCGGTGTCTCTGGTAACGCTTCACGATTCATCACTTGCATTAAATTACTGCAACACTCTTCTGGTTTTATCTGAATCCAAACTGATCGGTGAAGTATATCCCGATAAAACACCCATTGAGGAAATGGAAATGCTTCTGTCCAAAGTTTATGGTACAATCAGTATCAGAGAACTTCGCAACCGTCAGGGAAAGCGCCAGCTTGTCATGATGAAGGAGGATGATATGCATTGAGAGCTGCTATTAAAATAACATTTTTTGATGATAACGATGAGAAATTCTTTGGTGAAGGTCCATACCGCCTTCTTTTGGCTATAGAAAAAACCGGTTCTCTCCGCTCAGCATCCCAGTCCATGGGGCTTGCCTACAGTAAAGCATTCCGCATGATAAAAAACGCTGAAGAGGCGCTGGGATTTTCACTTACAAGCCGCCAAGCAGGTGGCAGGTCAGGTGGTGGAAGCACGATAACACCAGAGGGAAAGGAATGGCTGAAAAAATATGAACAATATAGAGAAGCCTGTATTCAGGCCGGAAGCAAATTGTATATGGAGATCTTTTCTGACTAGCCAAAAGAAACATATCGTTATTACCGGTGACAGG
>NC_021018.1:1669022-1670770 GCF_000210595.1 Coprococcus sp. ART55/1
AATCAACACTTCTCTCTTCACTTTTCGACAGACAAATGCCCGGAATTACATCATGGGCCGTTCCAAAAGAAGGCGTATACATGAAAAACAACTCAAGCGGTGAAGTTGTACGTATCGGCAGATTCTGCTCTGATGCCACAGGTTGCGAGAACCTCATGCAACCCATTAAAGATGCCTTTAACAGCACATGTATTGCTTTTTTAGAAAGCCTAACAGACACAACAGCACCATGGATTACTGTAGACGAAATTGGATATCTCGAAAACACATCATACGATTATCAAAAAGCTTTCGAAAGACTCATGAATAAAAAGCGGATCATTATGGTTGTTCGAAAACAGGATCTCTCATTTCTGAACTGGCTGTGCAGCCATAAAGATGTGTTCCTTGTTGACCTTGACAGACCATTTGGCAATTCCGGATGTATCATCATGGCTTCAGGGCAGGGAAAACGCTTTGGCAGCAATAAGCTCATGGCTGAATATCACGGACAGCCGCTCATAAAGTGGATACTTGATATAACAAAAGATTTGTTTGCCATGCGACTTGTTGTCACCATACACCAGGATATTGAAAAGCTTTGCACAGAATATAGTATACCGGTAATCCTTCACTCCTCACCATATCGGAATGATATGATCCGTCTTGGTCTGGATACAATTGGTCCCTATATTGACCGCTGTGCTTTTATTCCTTCCGATCAGCCACTCATAAAGACGGAATCTATAGCATCACTATTATTATGTGCAAAAAATGAGCCATCATATATATGGAGAACATGTTATGACAAAACTCCAGGATCACCTGTGATATTTCCAAAAGAATATTTTGATGAGCTTACGTCTCTCCCACAGGGAAAAGGCGGGAATGTCGTTGTCCACAGTCACGAATCTCAGGTAAGGCAGCTACCCGTCACCAACAAAACTGAATTGATGGACATTGACACACCAGCAGATATGGCGCGGCTGAGCTGACGCGGCTGTAGGGACGTTCCTTCTGTCACCAAGAGTGTCCCTCTGTCTTATTCGTTACAGGGGGACACTCTTGGTGACAGAAGGAACGTCCCCGATTATTCTTGGATTTGACTCAAATCAAATGCACCGTTCTCAATCAACTTCAAAATTGTGTCTACCAAGTTGTTTACAGTTTCACTTTCATTTTCAACGCCAGAATACTCTACATAAATAGTGTTCTCTCCCATATCAAAGGTTGCATAATATATTACGGTTTTGATACCTTGACTATTTGACTTTGTTACGAAATATCCTGCATTGATATCAACGCCGTCTACACTTGAAGTGATTGTATTTCCATCAATGATAGTATCTAATAGATTTACACCCTGTTTAGATACTACCATTCTTGTATCACCAATTTTTCCCTCAAGACCCAGAATATTATGATTGTCAGCATCAAAGTAAGCATCTGCGGTAACAGGCAAGTCTGCAAAAAGCATTTCAATCTCAGCATCGCTCAAGGGCCTTGTTGTTACATTTAAGTTAATTGAAGATTGTGATAAGTCATTTTTAACAAAAGTAATTGTTTCTCCACCATCCAGCGTGGCAATATCGTTTTTTGTACCAAACAGATTGCTTTGATAAACTCCCACTCCAATCACAGCAACGAGTACGAAGCAAGCAGCAACAGACACCCATTTTTGCCGATTAGTTATTTTACTTGTTTTTTTCATAGGTTCAGCCTCCTTAATATACTGATTATCGACATTTCCCAATGCCCTTAAAAGTTTC
>NC_021018.1:1671129-1673201 GCF_000210595.1 Coprococcus sp. ART55/1
TTAAATAAGTATCATTTACACATTCCTCGCTGTCTTCGTCATTGTGAAGAATATTAAAGGCTATGTATCTGCAATACTTTCCGTATTTTTTTGAAGTTTCGGATATAGCAGCTTCGGAGCGCTCCCAATATAAATCTAATATCTGCTTATCATCCATAGGCTTCTCCTCCTCCTTTGTATTAAGGCCTTTCACTCTAATAGACGGGGAAAATGTGTCAAGCGTCACTTAAATTCAAAAGATATTTATTCAAAGATTAGCTTTCATTTTTTGAAAGAATATAATAAAACAGCAAAAGACATACACCAACAAGTCTCTTAATATTCAATGCGGAAAATTACAATTCATACAATCTTTTTGAAATCAATTTTATCCCTCATTTTTTCATGCTTTTCCTTTGGCTTAGATAAGGGAACACAATACTTATGTTCATTACAAATAACAAGCACTCCAAGAAAAGGTCGCTCGTCCTTACCAATCTGAGGAGATACCGATAAAACTCTGTCATCTATATTATGTAAGTTTCTGATGTATTTCATATCAATACGATATACTTCTAATGGTGCTTGAATCATTCATTTCTTCTTTAAAATATTTCAAGGACTATGTTTCCATAGTCCTTGAATGTAGTGTCACCGTAGCGACCCTAACGCTTTTTGAACGTCCACTTATCGGCAGGACCCTCCTTCAATATTATTGAACCAAATGCCCTTCTTTTGTCAATGAATTTCTAAAAATTCATAATCTTTTTATATTTAGCACAAATCATTTTTCAGCCTCGTAGAGCGAAATACACCCACCGCACAAATCTTCGTTTTGTACTCTGTGTATTTCGACTAATTATTCTTTTGAATGCCTTCTTTTATCTTATAAATACGTATCTTCCAAATCAAATATTGTACTATCCAAACTACAACAAATATTGCAACAAAAATAGCAAAATAGCTTAATACACCTTTAACAGAATGCTCCATCCATTCGCAAATATATGCAACTGTCATCATAAGTACAGATACAATTCCAAAATAAATGCTTGTTTGTTTTAATAAACTCCACTTATCTATTTCCCAGATAACAGATGCTCCTGCAAATCCTGCTCCAAGAACGGCACTTAAAACAGTCTGTATGATAATCGCTGTTACCTCATTGCCAAATCGTTCAATCAAACTCGGAACACATGAATAGTAACTACCATCACCGATTGCAAGTGAAATTCCAATTGTAATCAAATAACTAATTACAATTCCACCCAATAATCCAACAAATATTCTAGAAAATAATTCTTTTTTCATTTTTAGTCACCTCATAATCCTAATACTTTTTTGATCTTTGAAACATATCTTCTGGAAACATAACTTACAGTCCCATTCGATAATTCCATACAAATTGTTCCTACAAAGCTTAAATCAAGGCTTTTAACCTTCTTAAGATTCACAATTTCTGAATTTGATATCCTTACAAACTTACTGTTATCCAATCTTTCTTCCGCTTCATATAGTCTCAATCTAATTTGATACGTACCATTGTCTGTTTGGGTAAAAACTTTACTGTCTTCTGCGTAAATCTTTACTATGTGATCCGGATCTAATAGTTCGACCTTATCCTCTCTGATACCGGAAATAATTGTTGGAGCATCATCTAATCTGCTTACAAAATCAACAACTCTGTTAACTTCTTCCGTCATCTGTGCTGTTGTAATCATAATTTCAGGTTCTTTAGCTTCCGCATCGATATTAATATTCAGTTTCATGATTTTCCTCCTTTCTTGCTTTGTAGTATATCTGGATTAGGATTATTATCTATACTTTATCAATAGGTGGTAATTTTTTCTACCTAACTGGTCAAAAACAATGTTTTCGCAGTTGATTCCTTCCCTTGTTTTTTCCCTTATGAGGGTTCATAAACAAGGGTAAAACGATATAACACAATACAAGATGTGACGGGGAGGACACCCACGAAAATTTTAGTATTTTCAAGGGTTTGCCGAGATTTCTATAACCAAATATAACAGTTATTAAATCCCTTAAAATACCTCAAGTGAGACTTCAAATTTATCGCTCTGATTTTTAATACA
>NC_021018.1:1673348-1680495 GCF_000210595.1 Coprococcus sp. ART55/1
CCGATTTCCGGTCAATTTCATCTAAAGTGTCCATTAGCGGATCCGGCATATTGAATCCTTATTTTTCTTGTGATAACTTTTCCCACAGCGTATCAGAACATCAGGAGGAGTAAATTATGCCAAGAAAATATTATCCATTAACACCTTCACAAAAGATACATTTCAAACCAATTATTGAATTTGGCACTCAGCAAGTCGCAAATATAAGCATTTGTATGACTCTGCAGGCGCCGCTTGATTTTGGTTTGCTGAAAAAATGCATACAACTGGAATACGAGAGATACGAATGCCTGCGAATCCGTTTTACAAAAGTTGACCCAAATGGAGAGGTACGGCAATATGTTGTTTCTCACGATGACAGAGATATTGATTACGAAAACCTTTCATGGCTTTCCGGTGATGACGCTTAGCACCGCATGGAAGAATGGTCCAGAATTCCATTTGACGGGGACAATATTCCAATGAATGTGATAAAAATGATCTCGCTTCCGGGTGGCTACAATGGGCTGTACATCAAGATCGATCACAGACTCATGGATTCATGTGGAGCTATCGTCATGGTGAATGACATCATGGAACTGTACTGTCATTACAAATTTGGCACGCCTTATCCCGAGGACATGGCAAGTTTCACTGACATGGTCGAACGTGATCTTAAAAAAAGCACAGACGAAAAACGTGTCTCAAAAGACCGCATGTACTGGCAAAATGTGCTGGAGGAAAATGGAGAACCTATTTACTCCGATATACAGGGACAACGGATACTTCAGGAAAGCAGACGCCTTCACAATGACAAGTCACTCCGCGCTGCAGATCAGGAGATCAACGACCTGTCTGTCGCTACAAAGAACTATCATCTGGATGCTGAGCCAACCCAGAATCTCCTGGATTTTTGTATGAACAATCACATACCCATGACCAACCTCATTCTCATGGGAATACGAACTTATCTCTCCAAGGCAAATGGCGGACAGACTGACATTTCCATAAGGAATTATGTTTCAAGACGTTCCACACATGCCGAGTGGGTATCAGGTGGCTCTCGCGCAATGGCATACCCTTGCAGAACCATCATTGATCCGGACACAGAGTTTTTGGATGCAGTTTTCATGATTCAGGATGTTCAGAATCATGTATACCGACACTGCAATTATGACCCGGAACTTTTGTCTGACCAGATGAAAGAAATGTTCCACACTCCTCCACACACTACTTATGAGAGCGTGGGGCTTACTTACCAGCCTCTTCCTATCAGGCTTAAAAATCCGCATCTCGAAGACATTTCCGTAAGGAGCATGTGGATTCCAAACGGTACATCAAAACAAAAGATCTATCTCACCGTCATGCACAGTGCAAATGATCTGGGTTTGAATTTCTATTTCAGATACCAGACCGCAAGTCTCTCCGAACAGGACATTGAACTGTTCTACTACTACCTTATGAAGATAATCTTCAAAGGCATTGCCGAGCCAGAAATGACTGTGGGCGAAATCATCGAATGCATCTAACTATTTTTTTGGGGACGGAGGTTCCTGTCCCCTTTAATTAATTCAATAAGGAGATTTTTAATATGAATACTAATATAACTTTTTTGAACATTGTTGCCGAATACTGCAATACACCAGCTGATGAAATCACTAATGATATGCGATTCATAGAAGATTTGGGCTTTAGCTCACTTGATTTCATGACTTTTCTCGGCGACCTTGAAGATACATTTGACGTGGAAATCGATGAAGATGAGATCATCAATATTCACACTATAGAAGACGCCATCAAATACCTTGACAACCTGACAAGCTCTTCTGCATCGGTTTAACATTAAAAATCTGGGACGACGGAGTATGTCCCATTTTGCCTCACATAAAAGAAATGGAGATATGATATATGGAAGAAAATATTCTGGAAATTGTTGAAAAAAGCTGTCGGATACATAGAGATGTAATAGCTGTTAAATATCTGTCTCACAGAGAGATTGTCGAAAAGAGCTACGGAGATCTGTGGGATGACATTCGCAAAACTGCTGTCATTTTGCGAAATAAAGGACTCTGCGGAACACATATTGCACTGGTGGGAATCAGCTCTTATGAATGGATCTGCGCCTACATGGCTATACTTTTCACGGGAAATACTGCTGTACCGCTAGATGCAAACCTGTCTGCTCCGGAATTACATGAACTTCTGAATCGGTCAGGATCAACTGCATTATTCTGCGGAGCATCCAGAAAGGATGTGATAACAGAACTGACAGACGATTGTCCCGAAATGAATATTGTATTCACCATGGAAAAGAAAGTCGATATAGAGCATCTGGAGGGTGCAGATTCAAATCCACAATTAGCAATTTTGTCATTTGAACAGCTCCGCAGCGAAATTACCATACCGGCTGACTTTGCATTTGCCGATCAGGATAAGGATAAAATGTGTACGCTTATGTATACCTCCGGAACAACAGGTAAAAGCAAAGGCGTCATGCTGTCTCAATTCAATCTCGCACAAAATGTTGAAAATGTATATGTAAATCTGGAACCTGGTGTAACTATTCTGAGCGTTCTTCCTATACATCACGCCTTCTGCCTGACAATGGAATGGATGAAGGGCATTTCGCTGGGCGCCACTATCTGCATCAATGACTCGTTGCTCCACATGCTGAAAAATATGAAACGGTTCCAGCCCGTTGGCATGCTGATGGTTCCTCTCATGGTAGAAACCATTTACAAAAAACTCAAAGACGTCAACCCTCTCCTTCCTAAAAAGCTGGTTGCAAAGGAAGCATTTGGCGGTAAACTGGAATATATATTCTGCGGAGGGGCATATCTGGATCCTATGTATGTTACCGAATTCAAAAAATACGGAATAGACATACTCCAGGGATACGGCATGACTGAATGCTCCCCTGTAATTTGCTCCAACAATCACAGATACAACAGACCCGGATCCGTTGGCAAACTCCTGGACAACTGTGCTGTTCGTTTTGTCGATGAGGAAATTCAGGTAAAAGGCACAAGCGTCATGTCCGGATACTACGACATGCCAGACGAAACCGCAGAAGCTTTTCAAGACGGCTGGCTCTGCACCGGAGATCTTGGTTATCTCGACTCCGATGGTTTCATGTATATAACCGGAAGGAAAAAGAACCTCATCATTCTGGCAAATGGTGAAAACATATCCCCTGAGGAACTGGAAGGAAAGCTTTCTATAGAGCCCCTTATTTCAGAAATAGTCATTACCGGCGACGGCAACCATCTCACTGCTCACATATATCCAGATCAGGATTTTGTAGATAAGAAACATATGGATGCAGACAGAACTTCTGAAAAATTGCAAAAAATTATTGATACTTTTAACAAAAACCAGCCAACATACAAAAGGATCTCTGCACTGGATATAAGAAAAGAGCCGTTTGAAAAGAGTTCGACAAAAAAGATCAAAAGAAATCTCGTATAACAATAGACTCACACGCATTATTGTTGTAACATTGCTGTATTAGATAATGACAAAACTGCAGTACCAAGCCAGGCAGCAGATAAAGGAGACAGCCATGATCAACTCAACCGATCCCCGATATGATAGAACTGAAAGTGACCTTCTAGATGCATTCAAGATACTTGCAGGTCAAAAGGCTCTGAACAAAATAAGCGTGTCCGAGATAACCAAACTCACAGGTGTGACCAGAAGCACATTTTACAACCACTATGAAGACATGCCTGCTTTCATCAATGCCATGGAAGACCGCATCATCGATGAAATATTTCAGATCATGAATAGCTTCAAACCAGAAGGCAATCTTGAGATCTGCCACCAGTTCTTCAGGTCTCTATGCGAATACATGAAAGCAAATAGATTTCTCATGATCATCATTGCCACACCTGAGGCTTATGATTTCGTGGAAAAGGCACTGACAATGTTCCATAGATACGTGCGATTAATTCTGGAAAAATCCAGCAAGACCGGCCTGGCCCAGGAGAAATACTCATACGCCGTAGCATACGCAATAGGCGGCGTGGTTGGTATCCTGCACAAGTTTGCAGTGGATAACTGTCAGGAAAGCAGCGACAAGGTGTCTGCTTTCCTGACAGAAGCGTTTCTGGATGGTATGAGACCGTATTTGGGGATATAGGTCTCACCACTTCCTGATAACCCCCAATAAAGTCTCCTCGAAACACTATGATATCTTCAACTTATTCTCAAGCCAAGAAATGATTATTCCACAATACGGTGTTAAATTTCTTTCCCGAACCAGGCTTTCATATGTACGCTCCAACTCACGTATAAATACTTCCTGGGATTTCCCCTTACATTTCCTCATGATTCTGCGCTGTTCTTCCTGTAATACTTTTTTACGCGTCGCAGGAAGAGAAACCGCCTCACAATTTAAATTCAGGGTCTCTGTAACATCCTTATTGATTTCTTCATCATCCGAATAAATGCTGCCATCTGATCTATACTTTATCTTTCTAATTGACTGTTCATCAAAGGGATTAACTGCAAGCTCTGTATTTCCTCTATGTGCATCGCAAGTTGTATCATCATGTTTTACTCCTTTTGTCAAACTGTTTCCATAGCAGACTCCTAGCATCCATTTAAAATCCAAAGTAGATTTTTTGTCATGTTCAATTTCACCATGTGGATGTCTCGGTCTGCAATGTTCAATTCTTTCGACATTTGGACTAGCAATTTTCTTCATACAATATGCACACAAATGCTTTTGTTCTTCCCACAACTGGGTTCTGACGTCCTGTAAAACATTCGTAGGCATGTCCACCTCATAATCTGCCTCAGGATACTGCTTACGGAATTGCAACAGGCTGTTCGGTTCCTTTCCTCTTTTTACAACTATCATACACTATTCTCCCAGTATCTTTTCCAAATCAAGTGCTGTTCTCGCTGCTGCAATATCAGGATCTGTCGTTCCAACAACATCCTCAATCTCCGATAAAACTTTATCCGCTTCATCATATTGCTTATTATCCATGAATACATAAAATGCCTTCAATAGCTCTGTTATTCTCATTGGACGTTCAGATACCTTCATCACTTCCCTTAGTATGGAATTTGCATCTCTTCCATATGTCTGCGCCGCTGGAATATAAATCTCTCCGTTATCCAGAATTCGAATCTGCTCTCTGGAAACAGAATTGATAACTGCCGGGGCATGTGAACTGACGATGAATTGTATCTTTGGAAAAATACTGATTAAATCGCTTATAATTGTCTGCTGCCACTGCGGATGCAAATGTAGATCTATCTCATCTATTAAGATGACTCCCGGTGTTTCTTCCAGCACCTTTTCACCCAGCATAGGATTTAAAACAGCCATACGATACGCTATATCGCCAATCATACTAAGTGTATTCTTGTATCCATCACTCATTTCATCCATTGCAAATTTTTGTAAAATGCCATCTGCACTTTCAAAATCCAAAACCAATCTGTGTGTATCAAGATCGAATATAATGCTAGCATTTTTAGCGCCACTAATTCTCTCAAAGCACTTGCAGATAGCTGTTTCTACAGTCTTTAACAATAACGATTTTTCTATAACACCAGTTCTCTGCCGCTCCTGGAGACATTTTAATGTCTGAGTATGAAACCAATTAAGCATCAGCTTTTCATTCGACTCAGCTGCCATACAATCTACATAACCAACCTGTCGTTTAAATTTCGTGAGAGATTTTATATTTTTTTCCTAACCATCTTTACTGTTATTGGTTTGTTAGATCTTTGACATCATCTCTGATCCGACGTTCTTGAAATTCTTTTTTTGGAATTTCAGGGTTGTCATGTTGTTAATTTTTCAAGGTTCTTTGTGCTCTCGCCTCTCAGCGACAACTTCTATATGTTATCACATCTGAAGTTCTTTGTCAACAACTTTTTCATCTTTTTTCCAAGACCTTTTCGGTTGCTGATGTCTGACCTCTTCGGCGACAACTTCTAAATACTACCACACCGAAGTGTGTATGTCAACAACTTTTTTCAAGTAATTTATAATCATGTCTCAGTGACATATCATGTTGTATACCTATAAAAGCTGTCGTCTGCTGCCTACTCATGCGACAGCTTTTATAAGATACCACCACTGCAATTTTATGTCAAGGACTTTTTTTATTTATCTGACAATTGTGTGCAATTGTTCTAAACAGCCTCCCCTACATATGACAATCTACCTATTCTTCCTCTGGATATGTAAATCGCCATGATCTTCTGAACTCTGTCATCATATCCATGACATCCTTTGTATATTCCAGATACATATCTCCATCACCGGATATCGCACTCTCCATGTCCTGAAGCTCATACGCAAGGGCATCCGCATTTTCTCCAGCTGCAACAGTCTCAGTTTTGCCTGTATCTGTGTATGTGACCTTCGCCTCCCACGCTCTTGGATACTCCATCACCTCTATATATCCGTTTTCACATGATACCATTCCACGTTTCGGCTGCTTCGAGTGAAGGGACAGCATAACGGTTGCCATCTGTCCTTCCTTATTCATAAGCAAAAGTCCTGCCTGCTCATCCACTCCAGTAGGCGCAGGCTTAACCTGTGAAAGAAGCTTGTCTGGCTTTGAATCCATGAACCACCTTATAAACGACAGGGCATACACACCTATATCCAGCATTGCCCCTCCCGCAAGGTTTCTGTTGAAGAATCGATTGTTCATATCATAGTCTTTGAAGCTTCCAAAGTTCATGGTTATGAGATTGACTTTGCCAAGTGCACCCGAGTCCAGTAGCTCCTTAAGTTTTCTGTAAATAGGCATATGATAAATAGTCATCGCCTCTCCTATGATCACATTGTGCTGCTCCGCCAGTTCCAACATATCTCCAAGTTCACCGCTGTTCAATGTTATAGATTTTTCCACAAGTATATGTTTTCCATTCTCTATCGCTCTTCTCATAAACTGTATGTGTGTATTGTGTGGTGTCGTTATATATATCACGTCCACTTCCGGATCCGTGAACATCTCATTGTAGTCTGAATAAACCTTACCTATGCCATACTTCTCAGCAAATGCCACCGCTTTGTCATACGTCCTGTTACCAACCGCATAAATGTTCCTGCCATTCTTTTTGAGTGCCACTGCCATCTCATTTGCGATAACTCCTGTTCCGAGAACTGCCCATTTGATATCTTTCATGTCTATTT
>NC_021018.1:1680908-1682511 GCF_000210595.1 Coprococcus sp. ART55/1
ACTGCCCATTTGATATCTTTCATGTCTATTTCCTCCATATATAATTATGTATTTGGATTGTATATACACTTTTATTCGACAGTATTCCTCTCAGAGAACCTTCCATATCATCCACAGATATATGTCCAGATATCTCTCCGTCATCCTTGGCATCCACGAGTTCTCTCGCCAGCGATATCTTGAGATGGTGAAATCCCTTCAGCTCTATTCGTTTGCAGAATCTCGACACCGAGGCCTCGCTGACACCGCACTCCTTTGCCAGCTCCCCGACTGTCATATCCACAACCTTCTTGGGATTCCTAACGATATAATCGCCTATTTTCTTTTCTGTATCAAAGAATGAATCCATAGATGCGCATATCTGATTTATAACTGATCCCTCTATATTTTCCTATTTCCTTTCTTCTTTCGAAAATAATCCATCATATAGTGTCTTCTATACAATGCCACTAACAATTTTCTCAGTTAAATTTGTTTTCATATTTGTTGTAGGCTTTAAATCTATTTTCATACCATTTACAACTCTACCATTCTTCTCCCATCCAGTCAAACAAATGTATTTTCGCTTGAAACTCATTTATCAAATAAAAACAGAGTATCTGGAACCCCTATCACGATACTCTGTTTTGAATGACTTTCTTCTATATAAATATCTATTCGTTTTATTCGCCATGTGCAATATTTCTTGCTACGTATACACCGCTTGCAGATGCGTGTGAAAGGGAGTGTGTTATTCCGCTGCCATCTCCTATGATATACAGTCCCTTATATCTTGTCTCGAGCTTATCATCTACTTCAACCTCCATGTTATAGAATTTGACCTCAACTCCATACAACAATGTATCTTCATTTGCCGTTCCTGGAGCTATCTTATCAAGAGCGTAGATCATCTCGATTATTCCATCCAGGATTCTCTTTGGAAGGACAAGGCTCAGATCTCCTGGTGTGGCATTGAGCGTAGGTGTGATGAACGCTTCCTCTATCCTGCTCTGGGTGGATCGCTGTCCCCTTATGAGGTCGCCAAATCTCTGCACTATTACTCCGCCGCCCAGCATGTTGCTGAGTCTCGCTATGCTCTCGCCGTATCCGTTGGAGTCCTTGAACGGCTCTGAGAAATGCTTTGCCACAAGGAGCGCAAAGTTTGTATTATCCGTCTGTTTTGCAGGATCCTCATAACTGTGGCCATTTACCGTTATGATTCCATTAGTATTCTCAGTAACCACGGCACCCCTTGGGTTCATGCAGAAAGTTCGCACCTTGTCTCCATACTTCTCCGTTCTGTATACTATCTTGCTCTCATATAGCTCATCCGTCAAATGTGCAAATATAGCTGCAGGAAGCTCTACTCTGACTCCTATATCTACTCTGTTAGATTTTGTAGGCACATTAAGGTCCTTGCACACTGTCTCCATCCACTTACTTCCGCTTCTTCCCACGGATATGATACATTTGTCACAGAAAAATATACCTTTCTTGCAGCATACACTATATGTTCCATCCTCCATCTTTCCACCGTTTGTATAGGAGTGTCAAAATAGAAATCCACCTTGTCCTGAAGATATGCATACAGATTCTCTAGAACTATATAGTTGATGTCCGTGCC
>NC_021018.1:1683074-1687911 GCF_000210595.1 Coprococcus sp. ART55/1
ACCGAAGCATCAAGCAGATGAAGCCTGTTCTGCAGACACACTGTCTTGAATCTTGTGCCGGCAGTGGAATAAAGCTTCGTACCCTCTCCGCCGTACTCCATATTGATATCATCCACATACTTCATGAGGTCTATGGCCTCGTTCTTGCCGATGTACTCATACAGACTTCCGCCAAAGTCATTTGTAATATTGTACTTTCCATCGGAAAATGCACCTGCACCGCCAAATCCGCTCATGATCGAACAGCTATCACATCCCACGCAGCTCTTGGTCTTTGTGCCGTCTATCGGACATTTTCTTCTCTTAAGCTCATGTCCAGCCTCAAACACTGCAACCTTGAGATCCGGAGCCTGCTTTGTCAGCTCATATGCAGAAAATATTCCTCCTGGTCCTGCTCCAATAATTATCACATCATACCTCATACGCGCACCCTCCAAAATCATTTTATATTTTTTGTTAAAACCCCATCCATACTCTGTATCCACACACATATTTTTACACAAAAATATAGTTGACCACGGCAATCCATGTCGTAGTCAAATATTATCGGTAGCTGGTAGATACGCCCAACCATATTATGGGCTTATACATATATAATTGTAATTCTTTCGTCATAAAAAATGATTGCACTATTCATATTTACTATATCTCACGCAAAATATCTGTGCTCATGTGGATGCCACAAACTGATCGTCCACATTGCATCCTTAAAAATTATAGCATATTACATTTAGTTTGCGCAAGCTCAACCGTCGCAATGCTCATTATATATATCATAACGATGCTATGATTGCCGCGATGAATGTTCCAAGCAGGATTAATATGCTTATTACCAAAAGCACTTTCATAAGTGTTCTTTTTCGCTTCCTCATGTTTTCTAAAACTCCGGTTGAATAGAACACCGCAACCAGCAACGCACCTATAGCAACTCCCATAAGCGTCCCCATCAAATAATCATAGACCGGAAGATTGTTATCTCTGCTGATCACCATCATCGTCAATCCTGCAATCAGTGAAATCAACCCCACTATGCTAAATATACGCAACCTCATCAACAATGTATTCTTCTCAGTTTCTGCATAATCCGCTACAAGCTGCAATCTCTCTTTCTCTTCCTTATTCATGTCCTCACCCTTCCTTTCTCCATCAATGATATCCCTGATATCAACATCATAGAAATCTGCCAGTTCCACCAGGATACTGAGATCCGGCATATTGCTGCCTGTCTCCCACCTTGACACACTGCGGCTTGTTACTCCAAATCGCTCAGCAAGCTGTTCCTGGGTAAGCTGTTTTTCCTTTCTCAGTTCTCTTAGGAATGAACCGGACTTTTTCTGATCCATATCTGTTGCCTCCTTTCTATTGAACATCAGCCCATTTTAAGTTGCCTTCGGCAAGGGCTGATGCTACATGTCAAGCTTTTGCTAAAAACTTGACACATTCATTGACAGAATAGTGTTTTTCGAGTGTTTTTTACAGGACATGATGCGGGAATTGGCTGTTTTCAGCTAATACAAGGTCAAAATAACGGCCCCCCCCATTTTCGGACAAGAAAAAAGACCTCCGAGGGCGAACCCTCGAAGGTCTGAAAATCCTTTATTTATGCGGTTTATCAGCGATTACTCGATGATAGTTGCAACTCTTCCTGAACCTACAGTTCTACCACCCTCACGGATAGCGAATGTAAGACCCTGGCTCATAGCGATTGGGTGGATGAGCTCGATTGTCATCTCTACGTTATCACCAGGCATGCACATCTCTGTACCAGCTGGAAGGTTACATACACCTGTAACGTCTGTTGTTCTGAAGTAGAACTGTGGACGATAGTTGTTGAAGAATGGTGTATGACGACCACCCTCGTCCTTTGTCAGAACGTAAACCTGTGCTGTGAACTTTGTATGACATGTAATTGAACCTGGCTTACAAAGAACCTGTCCTCTTACGATATCCTCTCTCTTGATACCACGAAGAAGGGCACCGATGTTATCACCAGCCTGACCTTCGTCAAGGAGCTTTCTGAACATCTCGATACCTGTTACTGTTGTCTTCTGGATCTCTGGCTTGATACCAACGATCTCAACTTCATCATTGAGGTGAATTACACCAGCCTCTACTCTACCAGTAGCAACTGTACCACGACCTGTGATTGTGAATACGTCCTCTACAGGCATGATGAATGGCTTATCTGTATCTCTCTGTGGATCTGGAATATATGAATCAATTGTATCCATAAGCTCCATGATCTTGTCTCCCCAAGGTCCCATTGGATCCTCAAGAGCCTTAAGAGCTGAACCCTTAACGATAGGACAATCATTGAATCCGTACTCCTCAAGCTGCTCTGTAACTTCCATCTCAACGAGCTCGATAAGCTCCTCATCGTCTACCATATCACACTTGTTAAGGAATACAACGATGTAAGGAACACCAACCTGACGTGAAAGAAGGATATGCTCCTTTGTCTGAGCCATAACACCATCAGTAGCAGCAACAACAAGGATAGCACCATCCATCTGAGCTGCACCAGTGATCATGTTCTTAACGTAATCAGCATGTCCTGGACAGTCAACGTGTGCGTAATGTCTCTTCTCTGTCTCGTACTCAACGTGAGCTGTAGAGATAGTGATACCTCTTTCTCTCTCCTCTGGAGCCTTATCAATGTTCTCGAAATCTGTAGCTGTGTTACCAGCAACTCTCTCTGAAAGAACCTTTGTGATAGCAGCTGTAAGAGTAGTCTTACCGTGATCTACGTGTCCGATTGTACCGATGTTACAATGTGGCTTACTTCTATTAAACTTTTCCTTTGCCATGATATAAAATCCTCCTTAAAATTTTACCCCACGCGGGTTACTCGGCTAAAAATCATTATATAGAAAATACTAGAGATTTTCAACCATTTTTTATCTCTTTATACCAGCAGGCTAACGATATGTAATCTTTAACCTGCCAGCATATATAATTTTTTATTTATATGACCTGAAAGCCCAGGAAAATGTCTTTCGTCAAATATCTTACTTAGAATGCTCTGCGATAACCTTCTCCTGAATGCTCTTTGGACACTGAGCGTACTTCTCAAAGAACATTGAGTAGTTACCACGACCCTGTGTTGATGAACGAAGCTCTGTTGAGTATCCGAACATCTCTGCAAGTGGAACGAATGCTCTGACGATCTTACCACCGCCGATATCATCCATACCCTCGATCTGGCCTCTCTTAGCATTTAAGCTTCCGATTACATCACCGAGGTACTCCTCAGGCATTGTAACCTCAACCTTCATGATAGGCTCAAGAAGAACTGGGTCAGCCTTAGCCATAGCCTCCTTGAATGCCATAGAACCAGCGATGTGGAATGCCATCTCTGATGAATCGACCTCATGGTATGATCCATCGTATACGTTAGCATAAACACCAAGTACTGGGTAGCCGCCAAGGATACCAGCCTTAGCTGCCTCTTCGATACCCTCTCCAACTGCTGGGATGTACTCCTTAGGAATAGCACCACCGACAACTGTTGACTCGAACTTGAATGTCTCCTCACCGTTAGGATCCATAGGCTCGAACTTAACCTTACAATGACCGTACTGTCCACGACCACCTGACTGCTTAGCATACTTGCTGTCGATATCAACTGGCTTTGTGAATGTCTCCTTGTAAGCAACCTGAGGTGCACCAACGTTTGCCTCAACCTTGAACTCACGGAGAAGACGATCAACGATAACCTCAAGGTGAAGCTCACCCATTCCGGCAATGATTGTCTGTCCTGTCTCTTTGTCTGTATGAGCCTTGAATGTAGGATCCTCCTCAGCAAGCTTTGCGAGTGCCTCACCCATCTTACCCTGATCATTCTTGGTCTTAGGCTCGATAGCAAGCTCGATAACTGGCTCTGGGAATTCCATTGACTCAAGGATAACTGGATGCTGCTCATCACAGATTGTGTCACCTGTAGTTGTAAGCTTGAAACCTACAGCAGCTGCGATATCTCCTGAGTAAACCTTATCAATCTCTTTACGAGCGTTGGCATGCATCTGTACGATACGTCCTACACGCTCCTTCTTATCCTTTGTTGCATTCAGTACATATGAACCTGAGTTCAGTGTACCTGAGTAAACTCTGAAGAATGCAAGCTTTCCAACGAATGGATCTGTCATGATCTTGAATGCAAGAGCTGAGAATGGCTCATCATCTGATGAATGACGAACAACCTCGTTACCGTCTGGATCAACACCTGTGATATCAGGGATATCTGTTGGTGCTGGCATGTACTCGATAACACCGTCAAGCATCTTCTGAACACCCTTGTTCTTGTAAGCTGAACCAAGGAATACAGGAACTGCCTCACATGCGATAGTTGCTCTACGAAGAACCTTCTTCATCTCATCGATTGATGGCTCCTCGCCCTCAAGGTACATCATCATTAAGTCGTCATCTAACTCGCAGATCTTCTCGACAAGGTTCTCATGCCACTTGTCTGCAAGCTCCTTAAGGTCATCAGGGATAGTTGTGATCTCGATGTCCTCGCCCTTATCATCTTTGTAGTAGTATGCTTCCATCTCGAACAGATCGATCAGACCGATGAAGTCTGACTCTTTTCCGATAGGGATCTGTACTGGAATTGCATTCTTGCCCAGACGATCAATGATTGTCTGAACTGAGTAGAAAAAGTCTGCACCCATTTTATCCATCTTGTTGATGAATGCCATACGAGGTACATTGTATGTGTCAGCCTGACGCCATACGTTCTCTGACTGAGGCTCTACACCAGCCTTAGCATCGAATACACCTACAGCTCCGTCAAGTACACGAAGTGAAAGCTCAACCTCAACAGTGAAGTCAACGTGTC
>NC_021018.1:1688395-1739138 GCF_000210595.1 Coprococcus sp. ART55/1
TCAAGTGTCCAGTGACATGTTGTAGCAGCTGAAGTAATTGTTATACCTCTCTCCTGCTCCTGCTCCATCCAGTCCATGGTAGCTGTACCGTCATGAGTATCACCAATCTTATAGTTAACACCAGTATAGTATAAGATACGCTCTGTAAGAGTTGTCTTACCTGCATCGATATGAGCCATAATACCAATGTTTCTTGTTCTGTCCAATGGATATTCTCTTCCAGCCAACGGATTGTCCTCCTTTTGCTAATTTTCGTAACACATCTATTGTGTCCCATATACACATAAGCATGCATGCAAATGCATTCTCACACAGATAACTAGAATCTGTAGTGAGCGAATGCCTTGTTTGCCTCTGCCATCTTGTGCATGTCTTCTTTTCTCTTTACAGATGCACCTGTGTTGTTAGCTGCATCCATGATCTCCTTCGCAAGTCTCTCTTCCATAGTCTTCTCACTTCTTGCACGTGAGAAAGCTGTTAACCAACGAAGTCCGAGAGCCTGTCTTCTGTCAGGTCTTACATCGATAGGTACCTGATATGTTGCACCACCGATACGTCTAGCCTTAACCTCGAGGAGTGGCATGATGTTGTTCATAGCCTCTTCGAATACCTCTAATGCAGGCTTACCAGTCTCTTCTGCGATACGATCAAATGCACCGTAGACGATCTTCTGTGCTACACCCTTCTTACCATCTAACATAATGTTGTTGATAAGCTTTGTAACGACCTTATTGTTGTAAATTGGATCCGCTAATACGTCTCTCTTTGCGATATGTCCTTTACGTGGCACGGTTCTTCCCTCCTTAATTATTTATTAAATCTTCGGTACTCACATTCTCTATATAATTATGGAATGTGTTCGTGCTGTTATCTGTCTTAATTGTTTCTATCTGAATTATTATCTATATAAAAACATGACCTTACCAGCACAAATTAGAATTGTGTTCTAGCATGTTTTATTTTGCATCCTTAGGACGCTTTGCACCATACTTTGAACGAGCCTGACGTCTCTTTGCTACACCTGCTGTATCAAGAGTACCTCTGATGATATGGTATCTTGTACCAGGTAAGTCCTTTACTCTTCCACCACGGATAAGTACAACGCTATGCTCCTGAAGGTTATGACCCTCACCTGGGATATAACTTGTTACTTCGATTCCGTTTGAAAGACGTACTCTGGCGATCTTTCTAAGAGCTGAGTTAGGCTTCTTAGGAGTAGCTGTCTTAACTGCTGTACAAACTCCTCTCTTCTGTGGTGAGCTTGTCTCTACTGGCTTCTTCTTGAGTGAGTTGAAACTTCTCTGAAGAGCTGGTGCAGTTGACTTCTTCTCTACTGTCTGTCTTCCTTTTCTAACTAACTGGTTAAATGTTGGCATGTTTTCACCTCCTGTATATAAATTAAAAATGATAAAGCATGTTTTTACGCATGCTTTATCATTATATAGTCGAGTATTTTCTCTGTCAAGCATTTATTTGACAAATATTTTCTTAACGAACTCAAAGACTCTCTCTGTTTCCATTGCCAGTCTGGCTTGATCAAATTCTGTATAACCTTCATTTACAAGAAACGCCTGTCCCATTATATATTTGTGCATTTCCTCATTTATCTGATCTGCAACAATCTCATCACAGTGAAGTGTCTCAACTAACATCTTCTCTGTCCTGGTATCCTTAAACAGTCCATGTCCCGAGTCATTGTCTGCAACGAGCTGTCTGAACAATACCCTCTCACTGTCTGCAAACTCACAGACAATAGTGGTCTGGCTGACATAATCCGCATTCTCTTTCTTACACAGACTTGTCTTCAGGGAACCGTAAACCTCATTTATACGCTCTGTTGTAATCTCTATAACGGCTCCCATATCAACAAAATTCTCATATATTGGTTGTGTTGAACAGGAAATCTCTTTTGCCAGTTTTCTTGCTGTTATTGCGGCAATTCCTTCTCTTCTGGCAAGGTTATACGCCGCTTCTAATATACCTTCTTTATTGATTTTCTTTACAGCAGCCATATTATTCCATTTCTTTCTTACTAAATATTTCCAAAAAGAAATCCGGCATATCCTATTTCTCACAGGTATATCTGAATACCTTTATGAGAAATTGACATATCCCGGATTCCCCTTATATCCTTCATGTCGAGCAGCTTCGCAGCCACTACTTTTTTATATACATCCAAGCAAATGAGTGATTACTCTTCGTCAGCATCTCCGGCTGTATCGAGGGTCTCAAATACGATCTCCTCTGAATTTACATTCTCTAACTCTTCGTAATCATCTGTATCCTCATCTTCATCAAAGAAGTTAAGCTCTTCCATATCAGTGTCAAGCTTTACTGAACGATATCTCTTCATTCCTGTACCAGCAGGTATAAGCTTTCCGATGATAACGTTTTCCTTAAGTCCGATAAGTGGATCAACCTTACTCTTGATCGCAGCATCTGTAAGAACCTTTGTTGTCTCCTGGAATGATGCAGCCGACATAAATGAATCAGTTGCAAGTGATGCCTTTGTTATACCAAGCATTATCTGTGTTCCAGTTGCAGGCTCCTTGCCCTCTGCGATAAGCTTCTCATTTGTATCTTCAAACTCAAGCAGATCTGCCTGTGTTCCTGGAAGATAATCTGAATCTCCCGGCTCATCAATTATGATCTTCTTAAGCATCTGTCTTACGATGATCTCAATGTGCTTATCATTGATATCAACACCCTGAAGTCTGTAAACCTTCTGAACCTCACGGAGCATGTAATCCTGAACTGCACGAACACCCTTTATCTTAAGGATATCATGTGGATTAACTGATCCCTCTGTAAGCTCATCACCAGCCTCAAGTACCTGGTCATCAAGAACTCTGATACGTGAACCATAAGGAATAAGATATGCCTTTGACTCACCTGTCTCATCGTTTGTTATGACAACCTCTCTCTTCTTCTTGTTGTCACGGAGCTGTACCTTTCCGCCAAACTCTGCAATGATCGCAAGTCCCTTTGGCTTTCTGGCCTCGAAAAGCTCCTCAACTCTTGGAAGACCCTGTGTGATATCGCCACCGGCAACACCACCTGTATGGAATGTTCTCATTGTAAGCTGTGTACCAGGCTCACCGATTGACTGTGCAGCGATAATTCCAACTGACTCACCAACCTGTACAGGCATTCCTGTTGCCATGTTCGCACCGTAGCACTTTGCACACACACCGAGGTGTGACTTACATGTGAGGACTGTTCTGATCTTAAGCTTTGCATCTGATCTTACAACTTCGTTTCCATCGTCATCCTTAACGGTGAATGGAACGCCGTTGGCATCGACACCCTTCTTAACAATGAGCTCAGCTCTCTTAGGAGTTACCATATGATTTATCTTGACAAGCATGTTGCCCTCTGCATCATATACAGACTCTGCAAGGTAACGTCCTGTGATTCTCTCCTGAAACTCCTCGATCATTTCCTTGCCCTCTCTGAAGGCCTCAATGACCATACCCGGAATTGAATCTCTTCCTATACTACAATCAGGCTCTCTGATTATAAGATCCTGTGATACATCTACAAGTCGTCTTGTCAGGTATCCTGAATCGGCTGTACGAAGAGCTGTATCTGACAGACCCTTACGAGCACCATGCGCTGAAATGAAATACTCCAGAACGTCAAGTCCCTCTCGGAAGTTAGACTTGATTGGGAGCTCAATGGTCTTACCTGTTGTATCTGCCATCAGTCCTCGCATACCTGCAAGCTGCTTGATCTGCTGATTAGAACCACGGGCTCCAGAATCAGCCATCATGAATATATTGTTATATTTATCAAGACCTGCGAACAGGAGATCCTGCAGATGCTTATCTGCCTTCTCCCAGATCTTAACTACTGCCTGATATCTCTCCTCGTCTGATACAAGACCACGTCTGAACTTCTTGGTGATTTGGTCAACGAGCTTCTGTGCATCCTCAAGGATATCCTTCTTCTCATCAGGCACCTTCATATCTGAAATAGATACTGATATAGCACTTCTTGTTGAATACTTATATCCTATTGCCTTGACATCATCAAGAACCTCTGCAGTCTTTGTTGCACCGTGTGTATTGATACACTTGTCAAGGATTGGCTTGAGCTGCTTCTTTCCTACATGGAAATCTATCTCAAGCTTCAGAGCGTTCTCACGAACAGTTCTGTCTACATATCCGAGATCCTGTGGAATGATCTCATTGAAGAGAAGCTTTCCAAGTGTTGTATCGATAACACCTGTAACTTCCTCGCCCTCGAACTCACCGGTTCTTCTTACATGGATCTTGGTGTGAAGTGTAATTCCACCATTCTCATATGCAAGTATTGCCTCATTCTTGGACTTAAAATATCTTCCCTCTCCGATCTCGCCTTCCTTTTCCATTGTCAGATAGTAGATACCAAGTACCATATCCTGTGAAGGAACGGCAACAGGCGCACCATCTGATGGCTTCAGCAGGTTGTTAGGTGAAAGCAGAAGGAATCTACACTCAGCCTGTGCCTCTACTGTAAGTGGAAGATGGACAGCCATCTGGTCTCCATCGAAATCGGCATTGAAGGCTGTACATACGAGTGGGTGAAGCTTTATAGCCTTACCGCCTACAAGCACTGGCTCAAATGCCTGGATTCCAAGTCTGTGAAGTGTAGGGGCACGGTTAAGCATAACCGGATGCTCCTTGATGACATCCTCAAGAATGTCCCAAACCTGTGGCTCAAGCTTCTCTACCATCTTCTTTGCCTGCTTGATATTGTTTGCCTTACCTGTAGCTGTAAGCTCCTTCATAACAAATGGCTTGAACAGCTCGATAGCCATCTCCTTAGGGAGACCGCACTGGTAAATCTTAAGCTCTGGTCCAACTACGATAACTGAACGTCCTGAGTAGTCAACTCGCTTACCAAGAAGGTTCTGACGGAAACGTCCCTGCTTACCTTTCAGCATCTCTGAAAGTGACTTCAGTGCTCTGTTACCAGGGCCTGTTACCGCACGTCCACGTCTACCGTTATCTATAAGTGCATCAACTGCCTCCTGAAGCATTCTCTTCTCATTTCTCACGATGATCTCAGGAGCACCGAGATCAAGGAGTCTGCGGAGACGATTATTTCTGTTGATAATTCTTCTGTACAGATCGTTGAGGTCTGATGTTGCAAATCTTCCACCTTCAAGCTGTACCATAGGTCTGATATCTGGTGGGATAACAGGTATTACATTCATGATCATCCACTCAGGTCTGTTCTCTGATGTTCTGAATGCCTCCATTACCTCAAGTCTCTTGATGATCCTTGTACGCTTCTGGCCGCTGCATGTCTCAAGCTCTTTCTTAAGCTCTGCGCTCTCGGCATCAAGGTCTATTGCCTTGAGAAGCTTCTGTATAGCCTCTGCGCCCATCTCTGCAACGAATGAACCGTAACCATACTCCTTCTCTGCCTCTCTGAACTCCTGCTCGTTGAGGATCTGCTTGTAAGCAAGCGGAGTATCCTTTGGATCTGTTACTATATATGATGAGAAGTACAGTACCTTCTCAAGCACTCTTGGTGATATATCAAGGATCAGTCCCATACGGCTAGGGATTCCCTTGAAGTACCATATATGTGATACAGGAGCAGCGAGCTCAATATGTCCCATACGCTCTCTACGAACGTTGGACTTTGTTACCTCAACTCCACACTTATCACACACGATTCCCTTGAATCTGATCTTCTTGTACTTACCACAATTACACTCCCAGTCCTTCTGTGGTCCAAATATTCTCTCACAGAACAGACCGTCCTTCTCAGGCTTAAGTGTTCTATAGTTGATAGTCTCAGGGCGCTTTACCTCACCATGTGACCATTCTCTTATCTTTTCAGGAGATGCAAGTCCGATTTTTATTGCGTCAAAGTTCAATGACTTTTCCTGTTCTGCATTGTCTACATTGTATTCTGGCATCTTACAAAGCTCCTTTCTTATTCTTCCTCATTATTATCCATATAATCTGAATCGCCGAGGTCTTCCATATCACTTATATCGTCGTTCTCATCAACCTCTGAGAATCCGCTTGCCTGAAGTTCATCTGCGTCATCGCCTCTGAACCACCTCAGGTGCATCGCTCTCATCCATATCATCGTCTCTGTCTGATGATCTGTCGCTGAGAAGTCTCTTGATACTTGTGTTGTAATCATAAGCTTCCATGGTCTCGCTGAGATCAACTTCAACCATCTTCTTGTTGCCTTCCTCGTCCTCTTCCTCTCTTACGACTCTTACATCAAGTCCGAGAGCCTGGAACTCCTTGAGAAGTACCTTGAATGACTCAGGCACACCAGGTGCTGGTATATTGTCGCCCTTGATAATAGCCTCATATGTCTTAACACGTCCTACAACATCATCAGACTTAACTGTCAGAATCTCCTGCAGTGTGTATGAAGCACCATAAGCCTCAAGAGCCCAAACCTCCATCTCTCCGAAACGCTGTCCACCAAACTGAGCTTTACCACCCAGTGGCTGCTGTGTTACCAGTGAGTACGGACCGGTTGAACGAGCATGGATCTTATCATCAACCAGATGGTGCAGCTTGAGGTAATGCATGTAACCGATAGTTACAGGGGCATCAAAGTTCTCACCTGTTCTACCATCACGGAGCTGAACCTTACCTGTTCTGTTGATAGGCACGCCCTTCCACTCTGCTCTGTGGTCTCTGTTCGTGTAGAGGTAATCCATAACCTCAGGCTTTACTGTATCCTTGTACTTAGCCTCGAAGTCTTCCCATGTACCATTTGCATAGTCATTGGCCATCTCCAGTGTATCCATGATGTCAAACTCTGTAGCACCATTGAATACAGGAGTGGATACCTTGAATCCAAGAACCTGTGAAGCAAGTCCGAGATGGATCTCGAGGACCTGTCCGATGTTCATTCGTGAAGGAACGCCCAGTGGGTTAAGCACGATATCAAGAGGACGTCCGTTTGGAAGGAATGGCATATCCTCAACAGGGAGCACTCGTGAAACTACACCCTTGTTACCATGACGACCAGCCATCTTATCTCCGACCTGGATCTTTCTCTTCTGTGCTATATATACTCTGACCTTCTTGTCTACGCCTGCCGGAAGATCGTCTCCATCAGCACGTGTAAATACCTTTGCATCTATAACAATACCGAATGCTCCGTGTGGAACCTTCAGTGATGTATCTCTTACCTCTCTTGCCTTCTCACCGAAGATGGCACGAAGAAGTCTCTCCTCTGCTGTCAGCTCAGTCTCTCCCTTTGGAGTAACCTTTCCAACGAGGATATCACCGGCACGAACCTCTGCGCCGATTCTGATGATACCATTCTCATCAAGATCCTTGAGGACATCATTTGACAGACCTGCAAGATCTCTTGTGATCTCCTCCTTACCAAGCTTGGTATCACGAGCCTCACACTCGTATTTCTCTATATGAATTGATGTGTATACATCATCCTGTACAAGTCTCTCGCTGAGAAGAACCGCATCCTCGTAGTTGTAACCTTCCCATGTCATGAAACCGATCAGTGGGTTCTTACCAAGTGCGATCTCTCCGCCAGATGTTGAAGGGCCATCTGCGATAACCTCTCCAGCCTTTACGTGGTCACCCTTGAACACGATAGGTCTCTGGTTCATACAGTTACCCTGGTTGCTTCGTGCAAACTTGATGATGTGATATACATCCTTTGTTCCATCCTCATCTGCTCTTACACAGACCTCTGTGCTGTTTGAATATTCTACAACACCGTCTCTCTTGGCAACAACGCAAACACCTGAATCTACAGCAGCCTTTGCCTCCATACCTGTTCCAACCACTGCTGACTCTGTCATCATAAGAGGAACCGCCTGACGCTGCATGTTTGATCCCATGAGGGCACGGTTAGCATCATCGTTCTGAAGGAATGGGATCATCGATGTAGCAACTGAGAATACCATCTTAGGTGATACATCCATGAGATCAACCTTTGACTTAGGGAACTCGGTTGTATCAGCTCTGAATCTTCCTGATACATTGTTCTTGACAAAGTGTCCATTCTCATCTATAGGCTCATTAGCCTGTACTACTCTGTATCTGTCCTCCTCGTCTGCTGTAAGGTAAACAACCTCATCTGTAACAACAGGGTTAGAAGGATCTGTCTTATCAAGCTTTCTATATGGAGCCTCAACGAAACCATACTCGTTGATACGCGCATATGTAGCCAGTGAGTTGATAAGTCCGATGTTAGGACCCTCAGGGGTCTCGATAGGACACATTCTACCGTAGTGTGTATAGTGTACATCTCGGACCTCGAATCCGGCTCTGTCTCGTGAAAGTCCACCAGGGCCAAGGGCTGAAAAGTCTTCTCTTATGAGTCAGTTCTGACAGAGGGTTATTCTGATCCATAAACTGTGACAACTGTGAACTTCCGAAGAACTCCTTAACAGCAGCCGTTACAGGCTTGATATTGATAAGGGACTGAGGTGTGATAGACTCAGCATCCTGTGTTGTCATTCTCTCTCTTACAACTCTCTCAAGTCTTGAAAGACCGATTCTATACTGGTTCTGAAGAAGCTCTCCAACCGCTCTGATACGTCTGTTGCCCAGATGATCGATATCATCATCAAATCCAATGCCATACTCAAGATGAATATTGTAGTTGATAGATGCAAATATATCTTCCTTTGTGATGTGCTTTGGCACAAGGTCTGACATATCGCGCTCAACTGCAGCCTTCAGCTTCTCTGTGTCATCACCATATTCCTCAAGGAGTCCCTCAAGAACCGGATAGTATACACGCTCAACTATGCCCAGCTCAGCAGGGTCAAAGTCAACATAATTTGCTATATTAACCATCATATTGGAAAGAACCTTCACGTTTCTCTCCTCAGTCTGGATCATTACATATGGAACTGCAGCATCCTGAATTGTGTCAGCAAGCTCCTCTGATACTACTGTACCTGCCTCAGCTATAACCTCTCCTGTGCTAGGATCGATAGCATCCTCAGCCAGCACATGTCCTGCAATGCGGGCCTTAAGGGCAAGCTTCTTGTTGAACTTATAACGTCCAACCTTGGCGAGATCGTATCTTCTAGCATCAAAGAACATGGCATTGATAAGGCTCTCTGCATTCTCCACTACCGAAGGCTCGTCTGGTCTGATCTTCTTGTAAAGTTCAACTACACCCTCTGAGTATGACTTTGCAGGATCCTTGTTAAGGCTCTCCATGATCTTTGGCTCCTCGCCAAACAAATCTATGATCTCCTGATCTGTTCCAAGACCAAGTGCACGGATAAGAACAGTTACTGGTACTTTTCTAGTTCTATCAACACGGACATAGAATACATCGTTGGAATCAGTCTCGTACTCCAGCCATGCACCTCTGTTAGGAATTACTGTACATGCATACAGCTTCTTACCAACCTTATCATGTGTTATATCATAGTAAATACCAGGTGAACGCACTAACTGGCTTACTATAACTCGCTCTGCACCATTGATAACGAATGTTCCTGTCTCTGTCATAAGAGGAAGATCACCCATGAATATCTCATGATCTGACATCTCCTTAGCATCTCCGACTCTGAGTCTGACCTTGACTCTGAGAGGCGCCGCATATGTTGCATCTCTCTCCTTGCATTCCTCGATACTGTACTTCAAGTCATCTTTACAGAACTGAAAATCTACGAACTCAAGACTATACTGTCCAGAGTAATCAGTGATAGGAGAAATATCCCTGAATGCTTCCTTCAGACCGTCAGTTAAGAACCAGTTGTATGAATTCTTCTGAACCTCTATGAAGTTAGGCATCTCCAGGACGTCCTTCTGCTTAGCGTAGCTCATTCTGTAGCCTTTTCCAGACTTGACAGGACTAATTCTGTTCTTTTCCATCGACACATTCACCCCTTGGAATTTATTTTTATGCTTTTTAAGACAAACCTTAGTTTAAATAAGTGTTTTAAAGCCATTTATCACCATATTATGATGTGTATGCACACGAAGCCATAATAGTGACAGTTTACTATCCTAACAGCAAATGCAATATTTGTCAACTATATTTTGGAATTTTTTTAGATTTTTTTATTAATTGAGAAAAGATGTATAGAAAAACCGGCCCGGCGGGATGAGATCCATCTCCGCCAGGCCGAATAAAGTCTGATAATAAAATAAGGATCAAATTACTTTAATGTAACCTTAGCGCCCTCAGCCTCGAGCTTTGTCTTAGCTTCCTCAGCCTCTTCCTTAGTAGCGTCCTCCTTGATTACCTTTGGAGCACCATCTACAGCGTCCTTAGCTTCCTTAAGACCTAAGCCTGTAAGCTCACGAACAACCTTGATAACCTTAACCTTGTTAGGACCAACCTCTGTAAGCTCTACGTTGAATGAATCCTTCTCCTCGGCTGCTGCTGCACCGTCTGCACCTGCTGCTGCAACTACAACACCTGCTGCTGCTGATACGCCGAACTCCTCTTCACAAGCCTTAACTAAGTCGTTTAACTCTAATACTGATAAACCTTTGATTACTTCAATAATTTCCTGAGTTGTCATTATGTTTTTCCTCCATATAATATAATTTGTTATTTTGTAATGCATCCACACATCATTCTCGTATCATGCGGATACCCTTTGTCCATGATATAGACAGTTGAATATCTGACAGCATATGATCCCGGCAGTGCCGATATATACATCAGATGTTCTATCAGGCTTAATATTAAGCCTCCTTCTGCTCTGCGATCTGCTTGATAACACGAGCGAAGTTTGCGATAGGTGACTGGATACTTCCAAGGAACTTGGAAATAAGCGCGTCTCTTGAAGGGATCTTTGCAATAACCTGGATTCCTTCTGCATCGTAGAATGTACCTTCTACAACGCCGCCCTTAAGCTCAAGAGCTGGGGCATTCTTTGCGAAGTCTGCAAGAACTCTTGCAGCCGCTGTAGCGTCATCCTTGCAGATTGCAAGACCAGTCGGTCCCTCTAAACAACCCTTAAGGCCTTCGAACTCTGTTCCCTCGATAGCGAAGTTAACCATTGTGTTCTTGTATACCTTGTATACAACACCAGCTTCTCTTAAATTCTTACGGAGCTGTGTATCCTGCTCAACTGTAAGACCACGATAGTCTACAACTACTGCAGTAGCAGCGCCTTCAAGATTTGCCTTGATCTCTTCTACTATTGGCTTCTTTAACTCTACCTTTGCCATAATGCGCCTCCTTATTTTACTAATGACTGCACATTCCAAGATATAAAAAAACTCTCAAAGCCCTAAGACCTGAGAGTAGATTGTTAATTCAATAACGATATCTTTCCTCGGTAGGTGATATAACATCTTACGCCCTAAGGCACCTACTGTCTTCGGCAGTTCATCGTTGCTTAATGTAACACACTGCAAATGCAATGTCAACAATTTTTTTATTTTTTACCCGACCTGACTCAAATCCGTTTATTGCCAGGCTCACGCTCACGCGCCGATCGTCTCATCCACAGCATTTGCTATTGCGTCTGCTATGGCTTCAAAATTGTAATCATACAGGTAATTGTCGTAATCGTTGTTGATAAAGCCTGTTTCTATGAGCACTGCGGGCATTTCAGTCCGGCGCAGCACCGCCAGCCCCGGCCTCTCCTCAACATTTATATTTCGAAAGCCCAGCTTTTCAAGCTCGCTGTTGATTTCCTGTGCAAGATTGTATTTCACTCCGCTTTTATCGTAGACAAGGGTCTGCACTCCGCTGTACTTGTTGGCCTCCGGTGCAGAGTTGCGGTGAAGCGATATAAAATAATCTGCTCCGCTCTCATTTCCCTTCTGTGCTTTGCGGACCGGAGAATCGTATACATCCTCCGTTCTGGTGTATACCACATCATATCCCCTGCGGGTGAGTTCATCCCCAAGTGCCAGCGCCAGGTTCAGGTTATCGTTTTTCTCAAGCCTGCCCTCATACGATGCACCGTTGTCATATCCGCCGTGCCCGGCATCTATCATAATTTTTGTTGCCATATAAAACATCCAGCCCCGGTTGTTTATTCCATTTATAATATGTAACAACCGAGGCTGTGATAACACGTTTATTCAAGGTTTATTATTTGAACCAGAGATCCAGATCCACGTCTCCGGATATACCGTCAACGGTTCCGGACTCGGTGTACTGCCATCCTGTATATTTGTATGGGAAATTAGGAACATTTGCATAGTGTGCAAGCCACAGCTCGTAATCCCCGAGTCTGTCCATGTCAAGGCACTGTGCGAACATATTCCTGCTGGCATATATCATCGGCGTGTAGCCTGCCGCCTTTATCGTCTCGCAGAAGCCGACTATGCCATCCGTTCTCTCATCATTCGATGCGTTGTCGCCTCTCGCCTCACTGTCGCCGATAAGCTCCGAGTCGATAACTATAGGATACTTGACGTTCATCTTGCCTATCTGTTTGAGGACAAAATTCGCTTCCTCTACACCCTCGTCATATGTTATCGCCTGGGTGAAGAAGTAAAGCCCTGTCGGTATTTTGTATTTGATGACGGCCGCCTTGCTGTCCTCAAAGCTTGAATCCAGCATCAGTCCGCCCTGCGTGTAGCCTCTGTAACCCACTCTGAGCATAACAAAATCTATGTCTTTGTTCTTCGCCAGAGTCTCCCAGTCTATGTCTGACTGGAATGTTGACAGATCCACACCCACCAGTGTGTCCTTTATATTGTCATCGCTGTAATGCATATATCCATCGTCGCCCGTGTAGAACTTCTCAACATCGAGATTGTTTCTCTCCACCTTGTCGCTGATCTTGTACAGCAGCGCATCAGGGCCGAGTTCTCCGACATTGATGTACGCTGTCGGTATATAGTTCCAGTAATTGTCATATATAAGACTGGTTATCTCCGTATCCTCGAGCGTATATCCCGATTCATAGGAAAGCCCCGGAGATGCCTTGGAGTTGATAAATCCTCCCGCTCTTCCTATAAATATTCCTATAACAATTCCAGCAATAAGACATACCGATCCAACCAGTATGCACCAGTTTCTGGTAAATTTCTTTATCTGTTGTGTGTCCATATCTCTACCTGTCTCTTCCTTCTTAGCTTAGTCCGCATACACTGATTACATATTATCAAGGAAATGTTCCGTGCCAAGCCGCAAATGTATGACCTTGTCATACTTCTTCTTTATGGCATGTCTGAACCTTCTCGCCTCACTGTGTGAGAACATTCTCTCAAGATCCGCTTCTCTGAGTATCGGTTCATCACAGAGTATCTTGTACTTGATGTTCCAGTCATACATAAGACTTGTGCAATTATCTATGCTCACCCGCAGCATCGTTCCTTTGTTTTTACCCATGAACACGCTTCTGTTCCATCTGTGTTTTGCAACCGAATTCTTGGCATCAAATACAACCTCAGCCCCCGGATACTTCTTCCATATCGCATCCAGGAACAACTTCAGCTTGTCCTTGTCAAAATATCTCATCATATCGTATACAACAAACAGGATTGCCACATCCTGAGGCTTCTGCACTTCATCAAGCCATTCGTAATCAAATATTGAACTTCCTATGTTGACCTCTCTGTCCCGGATCTCCATGTATTTTCTTCTTATATCTATGCGCTCCGGGAGATCAACATTGTACCACTTTATACGGCCGTTATCCACACGGGAAAACATGGTATCCAGTTCGCATCCGACATTGACGATAATTCCGTCCGCATATCTGTTTATGAAGTTTCGAACCCTCTCGTCCACAGCGACCAGCCTCTCCATCATGACTGTCCTGTCGTAAAATGTGTATCTGGCATTCCTCTTCTTATGCTCGATGCCTAATTTGTCCGTGAGCTTTATGGCCTCGTTGTCCTCATATAACTTTGGATAACGCTCCGCCATCATCGCCCTGCACCAGATGTCATTCTCTATGTCAGCAGGTACAAAATCCGAATCTCCCTTGATGCAGCCGGCGATCTTCTTCATGATGGTCTTGCACTCCGGTATGAGGGGATGCTCGAGGTAATCGTGTGTCACCGCATAATACTGATAGTAATGCACCTTCATATTCGTCCTGCTCGCGTTATCATACAGCCTTCTGGCATAGCAGTTGAGCATGTCGTCATTTGTCGTGAATATATCCATCTCATCGCATATATCCGTTATGTCGTAATACACGGGACTTGTCATATCCGTCCTGCCCGCCGCATCCTTCACCCAGTAAGCAGAGAGGAAATGCTTTATCCCCGGCGTGTAGTAATATCTGTACATAAAACGGCTCTTGTCACTCATCTTCTGTTCAAGCTCCGTGTCCTCAAATTCCGTGTCAAGAACCGGGGAGCACAGTATGAGCTTGTCCGGTCTTCTCCTGCCCTTCTTCCACAACTGTATGGCAAGCGATAACGCCAGACAGCCTCCGGATGAATGTCCGAGAAGCACCAGACGCTGGACATCCTCCGAGTCACATAGCTTGTCATACGCACCCGTAAGCATATCCAGTGCCTCTGTCACCGAATGCTCCGGCGCAAGCGGGTATATCGGAACCACCGCCCCATAGCCGGTTCTCTCCACCGTGTCGAACACAAACTTCCATTCATTGTGTGTTATCCTCGACACAAATCCTCCGCCGTGTATATACATGAAGAACTCCGTCGCCCTGCCGTCTTTAGGCATCACATAAAAGCACAGTCCGCCCTTCTCAAACACCGATCTGACCTTAAACTTATCTTCATTATAAGAAGGCGGATTATAATCCTCTTTTTTGTGAAGCTTAACCGCTGTTTTATATATGTCAGAGGCTTTCATATGCCTGTCATCAAGCATGACGTGCCCCATCTTTTCTATTGCAATAGTTAAGTAATTCTGACTCTCCATTGTCCACCTTTCCAAATGTCCGGTCTACAACTCTCTTTCAGTTATTTTTGCACATGTCAATAATATAATCAAGAAATGATTTTATTTACTGTTGCAATATTGTCAATTTATGATATTATAATTGCGGTAAACAGGATGCATACAGCATAGAAAGGCAAATCTTATGAATATTACGATGTTAAAGAGTAAGATACACCGCGCAGTTGTAACTCAGGCTGAGCTCAATTACGTCGGCAGTATAACTGTAGATTCTGAGCTTTTAAAGGCCGCCGGAATCCTTGAGTATGAATTAGTACAGATTGTTGACATAGAAAATGGTAATCGTTTCGAGACATACACCATAGCTGGAGAGCCGGGATCAGGAGTTATGTGCCTCAACGGTGCTGCTGCCCGTCAGGTCCAGGTCGGAGATCACATCATTCTCATGTGCTACGCATCAATGACACCTGAGGAGGCAAAGGAGCACACGCCTAAGGTCGTATTTGTAAATGATGACAACTCCATCTCACGTATTACCGATTACGAGAAGCACGGAGAGCTTTTCAGCTAGATCATATATAGAATAAAAAGAACTATTCGTTTTAACTAAAGACGAATAGTTCTTTTTTATATTCGGATATGACCGGTCTTATCTGTCGGCATCCTCAAGGATAAGTCTGCACATCTCCGGCACATTTACCTCATCCATAATTATGTCTGCTTTTATGTCTCTGTCGGCATCATCCACCGGGGATATATTGGAGTGTACATAACAGGTGTGGAGTCCGACCTGCTTCGCCGCCAGCACATCACATACCGCGTCATTTCCCACCATTATGGATCTGTTCGGATTGATATGATTTCTGTCCAGGAGCTGCTGATAGAACGCTGCATCCGGCTTCATTGCACCGAAATCCGAAGAGAGCGATATATCTGTAAAATATCCTTCTATGCCAAGTGACTGAACCTCAGGGAAGGTGAAAACTCTCTGTGCATTTGACAGAATGTATAATTTCTTTCCGGCCTGCTTGAGCTGTTCGAGCATATCCGTCACGCCGTCATACAGTCTTATATATCCTGTAGACGCCTTGCGGAACTCCTGAGCCGCAGCCACTGTCAGCTCTGCACAATCGGACGGTGTCTGATCTTTTTTCAACGTGAGCTGCTCAAATACCTCAAGTATCTGTATCTCAGGGAATTTGAACCTCTTCTTTGCCATGGCCTGTTCTGCGCGTCTGATCTGTCTCTTGTACCTTGATCTGAGTCCTGCCGGATTGTATTTCACTCCGTGCTGCGCATAGAACTCACACATATGTTTCCACACAGCGATGTCCTCCTCATCAGTGTGAATGTCTATCAATGTTCCATATAAGTCAAATATAATATTGTCGTACACGTCATACCTCCGGGTAATTCTTTATTTTTTAGCGATAGCAGGCTCTCGCACCGCCAATGTATTTTGCACGGGTTCTCGCCATAACCACATGTGCACTTCCGACCATGCTGTGCTCAGATCTGACCGGAACGGCCACCGGCGCAAGATGCATGCCTATGAGAGTATCTCCTATATCAATGCCTGCCTGTGCCTGTATAGCCTCGATAGCCACTGGCTCCTTCATATCTGCGTATGCCGCTGTGGCAAATGAACCGCCCGCCTTGAGCTGTGGCACAACATTGACTATCGGTATCCTGTTCGCCTTTGCATATTCCTTCTCAACTATTATTGCCCTGTTCAGATGTTCACAGCACTGCGCCGCCATGTAGACACCTGTGTCTTTGAGTTCATCGAGTATTGCTCCCGCTATACATTTGCCGATCTCCTCACTGGAGAATGAGCCTATCCTCATATTTGCAACTTCGCTGGATGAGCAGCCGACCACCAGTGCATCGCCGGGTTCAAGTCCCGCAACTGCAAGAAGATCCTTCACTGCGCCGCGGACCTCATCTTTGATCTCCTTCAAATGGTCAAAGGCTTCTGTTGAAACGCCCTGTCCCGCAGGTCTGAGTCCTTCCTCAATGCTCGTAGGTTCAGCTTTCTCCGGCTCAGAAATATCCTGAACCTCCTCATATTCATCCTTATCTATGGACACCGGCACACCGGTCTTGCCGAGCACAGTCACGCCGCCGTACCATGTGCTGTCCACCTTGAGCACATCGCCCACTTCATATTCCATTGAGTATTCATCTTTCTTTTTTATTATCTTCACCATCTTTGCCATGTCACAGATCTCCTTTCCTGTACATTTGCATTTACATGCGCTTTATTATCTTATATAGAAGAGAGCCATACATAACTCTCATAACCTCTTCGTATTCGTCCCGTGTCACGTACTCTCCGTAGGTCATCATCTCATATGTAACACCGGCTTCTCTGACCTGGTAATCCAGGCAGGACAGGCCATTGCGCTCGTAGAACGCCTTTCTCCGGCACCTCTGGTCGTAATTCGGCGCATTCTCATCAAGGGGCTCGATATTCAGAAACAGCTTCTGATCCGGATACTCTGTTCTCACCTTTTTTAATATTGCAGAGCCGTATCCACCATCTCTTGCCGATTCATCTATCGCAAGGAACATGAGCGTTTTCACCCTGTCATCACCTATCACATATGTCAGTCCGACAAATCTGCCCGAGTCCACAACCGCACGAAACCTCGCCTTTCCCTGTCTGCATCTTCTGGTGAGCATCCACATAGGAGGTCTTTCTTCCCTTGGGAACGCAGTCACGAACAGGTGCTTTACCTGTTTTCTATAATCATCAATATCAACAAATTTTAATTCCATATTATAACCTTCTAAGCTCAGTTGTTCTATCTGTCAACATATTTTATCTGGACATCGCCCGATGCGGTATCGACAATGCACTTGTTTTCATTTGCCATATGGGGCTCAGGTATGTCCATCTCTCCGCTCTTGCTGTTCACAAGGAAACGTTTCTCCGACAAGAATGATATATCCACGTTACCACTCTCCGTCGCAAACCAGAGCATATGTCCATCGCACGCATCTACATTTATATCTCCTGAAGATGTCATGAACTGTCCAACCTTTGCCGCCTTTATATTATACCCCTCAAGCAAACCCTTGCCCGCGGATATTATGACATTGTCGCCGTGGACGTTCATTATCGAAAAGTCGCCGCTGCTGCCATTCACCTTCACACTGTCCGCATCCACAGAAGCCATGGTGACCTCACCGGAATCTGTGACGACATTTACATTTTCTGCGGTTATATTGGACAGATACGCTCCGCCATTCACCTCAGTTACTTCAAATGTCCCACAGGATATCTGCACACTGGACACCAGAGTTCCCGTCTTCGAGGTCATGGATATATCTCCATACTCTCCCTCCGGTATACTCACCACGACATAAGGATCGTCTCCAAAGCCCATGTCTGAGCCAAATGTCCTGTTGTCGGCACAGGTCATGACAAGCGCATCATCCTGCACCGTCACGGAATGTATGACGTCGGGCGAATCGAAATATGTGACGTGACATTTGTCATCGTCGGATTCCACCAGTTTCACATCCATGTCGTCTGCCACCTGTATGTTAATGTCCCGGAACTTCTCAGTTATGGTCATCTCTTTTTCTGTGTAAGAGTTTTTCGCTTTTGCCTTTTTTTCTTCTTTCATCGTCATACGCGCCTGTCTTCCAAGCCCGGCGGATATGATCACCGCAGTCAGCATGACTCCGACCACCAGAACAACTATGGCCCGCATGATCCATTTTGCAACTTTCAAATGCATTTACCTCAATACAAATATGTTTTACATCCAACCCATTATATATACAAAACGGATGTATTGCAAATCCTGCAATACATCCGCGTGTTGTAACTCTATAATTCTATATATCCAGTGCCATGTGGTTCATTATTTCTTAACCACAGTATTTTTTGCAGCACTCCATGTTGAATAATATGTCACCTTGCCGGTATCCTGTGCCCAAGCGGTCACTTCCGGCATATTCACCGAGGTCAGCATCATAGCCGCCGACAGTGCAAATGCCATAAATCATTTCATCCTTCTCATAAGCCGCTCCTTTTATTCACATAATTTTTTTGACAACATTCTGGAAAAATTATACCGCCGATGGAACCAGGCCCCTCCACTATCTCTGCCTAAAATAGAAAAAATCCACAGGTCGGCTGACATTTGCCAGATATCCTGTGGATCCTTAGACTTCATTATCACTATACAATTATTTCCCCAGCGTGTTCGCCCTGTTGTCGATATTCTTCTGGAAGTTGATGACCTTATGGTCGTATGGCTCATCCATCAGCTTGGACTGGATCATGAAATCCGCTGTGGCTTTGTTGTTCGCCATCGGTATGTCGTACACCTGAGCGATACGGAGCAGAGCCTTCACATCCGGATCGTGTGGAGCTGCGGTCAGAGGATCCGAGAAGAAAACCACGAAATCTATCCTTCCCTCAACAATCTTCGCACCTATCTGCTGGTCTCCTCCAAGCGGACCGCTGTTGTAGCCCTTCACCTGAAGATTTGTCCTGTCTGTTATCATGCGGGCTGTGGTTCCCGTTCCGCACAGCTCATGCCGGCTCAATATGTTCCTGTTGTCCTCGCACCATTTGATGAGTTCTTCCTTCTTCGCATCATGGGCGATAAGAGCTATCCTTTTCTGCTTTGGTATGGTCATTGTGATGTAATCTGCACTCATGTCTGTACCTCCTGTTCCTGCTATTTGCGAGCATTACTCCCATACCCTTACTCTACCCAATCCATCCATCATTTTCAATATAAAACACTATAATACAGAAAAATTTACTACATTATTACATTTGCAATTTTGCCGAACTTTCCTCTGTTTTTTCTCCCATCTGTGTGGTATTCTCTTATAGGACGCTTTATAAATTTAAGTATTCTTACTTATTACATTATTTCATAAAGAGATACACAGACAAAACCATATGTCTGTTCAATTATAGTTTAAGGAGATTCACAAGATGAGAAAAATTGGCTTTGACAATGACAAATATCTGTCCATGCAGTCTGAGCATATCAGAGAGAGGATCGGACAGTTCGGAGACAAGCTGTATCTGGAATTTGGTGGAAAGTTATTCGACGACTATCACGCATCCAGAGTCCTTCCAGGATTCGCTCCGGACAGTAAACTTCAGATGCTTCTCCAGCTTGCAGACCAGGCTGAGATGATCATATCTATAAATGCTGCCGACATAGAGCGCAACAAGATCAGACACGACCTCGGCATCACTTACGATCAGGATGTCATCAGACTTATAGGCGTATACAAAGAAAAGGGACTGTATGTGAGCAGTGTGGTAATCACCAGATACGCTGGACAGTCTTCTGCGGATGTTTTCCAGAAGAAGCTTGAAGCAATAGGGATCAAGGTTTACCACCACTATTCAATCGACGGATATCCAAACAACGTAGAAAAGATCGTCAGCGATGAGGGATACGGCAAGAACGAGTATGTTGAGACTACCAGACCTCTCGTCATCGTCACAGCACCTGGCCCTGGAAGCGGCAAGATGGCTACATGCCTCTCCCAGCTCTACCATGAGAATAAGCGCGGTGTGAAGGCTGGCTATGCAAAGTTTGAGACATTCCCTATCTGGAATATTCCTCTCAAGCACCCTGTAAACCTGGCATACGAGGCTGCAACTGCCGACCTCAACGATGTGAATATGATCGATCCGTTCCATCTGGAAGCATACGGTGAGACCACAGTCAACTACAACCGTGATATAGAGATCTACCCTGTCCTTGCGGCTATGTTCGAGGGAATCTACGGACACTGCCCATACAAGTCACCTACAGACATGGGTGTCAACATGGCAGGAAACTGCATCGTTGACGACGAGGCTTGTCAGGAGGCTTCAAAGCAGGAGATCATCAGAAGATATTATCAGTCCGTGAACAGATTTGTCAGAGACGAGGCTACAAAGGATGAGGTCTACAAGCAAGAACTCATCATGAAGCAGGCAAAGATCACCGTGGATGACCGCGCCGTTGTCCCTGTTGCTAACAAGCTTGCCGAGGAGACCGGTTCTGCTGCCGCTGCACTTGAGCTGCCAGACGGAACCATCGTCACAGGTTCTACCTCAGACCTTCTCGGACCTTCATCAGCAGTCCTCCTGAATGCCATCAAGATACTTGGCGGCATCGACAAGAAGACACACCTGATTTCAAGAACATTTATCGAGCCTATACAGAAGCTCAAGACTCAGTACCTTGGCAGCAAGAATCCAAGACTCCACACAGACGAGGTTCTCATCGCCCTGTCCATGTGTGCAGTATCAGATCCAAATGCCAAGCTTGCTCTGCAGCAGCTTCCAAAGCTTGCCGGATGCCAGCTTCACACATCTGCCATACTGTCGGCGGTTGATATGAACACATTCAAGAAGCTTGGAATCGAGTTCACGAACGAAGCGGTGTATGAGGGTAGGATGTAAGCGCATAATATTTTCGCATTTTTATGAAAAAACGGCAGAAAGATACAAAATAATTTAAAATTGTATCTTTCTGCCGCTTTTTTGCTGTTTAGCGATAATTTTGTGATATTTTGAACATCCAGCTACTCTTCAGATAAAAACAGTGCGTTATCTCTTCTCCTTATACATCATGAGATGTGCCACCATAAGAAGTGCACTGGATATCCAGATCGACTTGAACCCCAGATGCAGCGTGCACACGCCGCCAGCTCCGGCGCCAAGTGCGAATATGATGATGATTCCATAATAGTGCATGGCCTTTCTGAGTGCCCCAGGCTCTTTGTCCCTGAGGTATACCGACAGACTCTCCGTCCCGCTTCGGAGATTTCCTATACACATCGTGCTGGCATAGCCGTAGCCGTTTACCTTTCTGAAAGTCTGAACCTGCATGGAGCAGGCAAATGACACAAGCATCGTGGCGAGCAGATTGAACCTCACCGGTATGAATCCAACCGCAAACAATATCACGATCTCCACCAGCACAACTATCTGTCTCCAATGTATGCGGGATGCATTCTTGTATCTATGGCTTATCCTCTCCGCCACCAGCACGCCAAGTGCAAATGCGATCAACGGAAAAAGGTATCTCAATGCAATCTTAAAATCTCCCATCATAAGATGCTGGCTCATGAGAACCACATTTCCTGTCTGGGCGTTGGAGAACACCTCATCTCTGGCATTGTATGTATATGCATCCTGAAAACCTCCTGACAGTGCAAGTATGGCACTTAACAGAAATGTCTCGGATGTCTGTCTGAGTTCATGTTTCTTTCTTAGCATGGTATTTGTCTCTTTTCTCTCCTTATTGAATCGATAGGGCACACTCAGCCCAATAAATCGCAATTCAATTAAATAAGATAGCACAAAATCCTTTTTTTACAAGTGGACATACAGCAAAATGATTCCAGCGAAACAAATCAATTATCTAGAATTGATATGATTGTTTAAATATTATAGAATTGGAAGAAATTTGCAAACGCTATAATTCGCAAACATAAAAACCGCCAGGATACACTCTCGCATGTCCTGGCGATTCATCAATATTTTAAATTATTTTATCTACATTGCCTTCTTATATATCTCAGCGATCTCCTCCTGTGTGAATACCACAGGGTTGTTAGCTATGCTGGCCGCCGAAACCTTCATGCAGTTCTCAGCCATCCAAGGAATATCCTTCTCCTCGATTCCTAGATCTGAAAGCTTGACATCCAGATCAAGATTCTTCAGAAGAGTTCTGATCTTCGATGCCAGATCATCCGCCGTGATACCACCAAATATTCTGGCGATCTTCGCAAACTTGAAGTGATCTCCCTTGTAGGATGCCTCGATGATAACCGGTGTCAGAGCTGCGAGATCTTTGATGTGTATGCCTCCATGCAGTGGCACAGTGCATCAAATCCAACTGCTGCAAGCACATGCTTTGGCATGGTCTTCATGCAGTCCGGATCCACGATGGATACCTTTGCCACGATGGCATTGCATCTGAGCGACTTCTTGTCGCCATTTTCCGGATTGGTGAGAACCGCAAATCCATTTCCCTCTGAACCTGTTCCACAGGTTGTAGGAATAAGCACAAGCGGAAGTGCCGTATCGCTGACCCAAGCGAAAATACAACCTCAACCTGATATCCGGCGGAAAGGGAATGGAGAACATCGTAAGCTGGGTATACATATCAGAGGATATATCCACATCCACATTCTTGAACGGAGGGGAACCTGCGGACTTATTCTGAATACCGGCAGATATATATTTGAGGAGGACATAACCGATGAGATCGTCAGGCTGTGTCACCTATATTCGTTCCCGCTGTTCACCATGCCATGGGACACAAGGATATTTGATATAACCCACGACTACTACAACAGGATATTTGAAGACTCCAGGGATGATGGCAACATGACCGCAGCATTCCAGAATATTCTCATGGGGAATTCTCTGACCGACGAGCAGACTGACACACTAAGAGGCTCCGGATTCAACAATGGCTGCTACAACGTTCTGTCCATCGATACAGAAGCAACAGATGATTTCATGTATATCCTGCAGAAGGTCTGCAACAATACAGATCTTGTCTTTCATGCATTTGTATATGATGGCAGTCCGACAGTTATCCTGAGATGCCCTTCCTCCGGATCCATCGCAGACAAATGTAGTGACATCGCAGAGCAGCTCGGTGGTGTCATAGAGTACGACAAAACCCATCACTCAGCTCTGACGGACACTCTGTACGAATATCTTAAGTGCAGCGGCAGTGTTCAGCACATCTCTGAGAAAATGTTCTGCCACAGGAATACGATAAATTACAGGCTCCGGATAATAAAAGAAGAGCTGGAATATGATCTCTCCAATGCGGAGGTCAGATTCCAGCTCATGGCTGCATATAAGCTCAGAGAGATACGAAAAGTATAACTCTCTCCAATTATATCCATTACATAAAATGTGCATACACCGACGCGAGTATGACCGTGAGTATTCCTGTAACTGCAATCGACAGACTACTCATGGCTCCTTCAACCTCGCCGATCTCCATAGCCTTGGCAGTTCCGATGGCATGGGCTGATGATCCCAGGGCAAGTCCCTTTGATATAGGTTCTTTGATACGGAATATCTTGAACACGATCTCTCCGATTATATTGCCGATCACTCCGGTCACAACTATGACTGCAACCGTGATGGTCACATATCCGCCAAGCTCTTCCGAAACACCCATTCCGATAGCTGTGGTTATGGACTTCGGAAGAAGTGTCACATAATCTTTATGGGAAAGTCCCATGACCTTGCACAACACAAGGACTGTAGTCAGACTCGTTATAACTCCGGCAACTATACCGCCGAGCACAGCCTTATAATTGTGCTTTAAAAGCTCCCACTGCTCATAGAGTGGGATTGCAAGACACACTGTAGCCGGTGTGAGGAACCAGCTCAGATACTTTGCGCCTTCATTGTACACATCGTAATCCACATCAGCCACAACCAGAACCACTATAGTCACTATGATGGACACCAGCAGTGGATTAAGTATAGCTATCTTAAGTTTCTTTTTAAGTACACTTCCAAACATATATGCCAGAAGGCTTATAGTCACCCCTGCAAATATGGACGATTCAAACATATCACTCATTTTCAGTCTCCTTCTTCCTGTCTCTCCTTATTATAAGCTGTGATACCCAGCCTGAAGCAAGCATGACCGTTATGATAACGACCACCGTTATAACGCTGACTGGCACAAGCACAGGCTTAAGCGTTCCCCACGACGACATAAGGCCCACACCGGCTGGTATGAACATAACCGGCATGATCTCTATGAGAAACTTGCCCACACTCTTCACATCGTCCAGCTTGAGGATCTTGGTCTGTAGGCAGATAAACATGATAACCATACCATATATACTCGCCGGAATCGGTAGTGGAACTATGTACTTAAGTATCTCACCGATAAAGGATATGGCGAGGATTATAAGAAACTGCTTCAAATATTTCATCTTTTTTGTCTTCCTTCTATATATTTATCATGCACATATGGAGCAACAATTCATAACTTTGGTATACATGCCTGTATACAGCCTCCGCATGTCGGGCCTTTTTCACAAAAAAGGAGGTTCGATACACAGATATAATTACTCTGTATATTCAAACCACCCTTTAACCCTTTGATTATTATATTCTCACTCTGATTTTATTCAATAGAATATTCTGCTTTTTCTAATTTTTGATAAATATAACAAATTTTTTAATTCAATCTGAAAATATTTCGTAAATATTTCTATTGACTATTATTTTTTGCAGGAATCTCATCCTATGAATTTTTCATGATCACTGTGTTCACAATATCCGCCGCATGCTCGCACACATCCATACAGTTCTCTATGCAGGCATATATGTTTTTCCACACGACCACAGTCCTAAGGTCACTCTCACCGTACAGTCTGTGCATATTCTCCACATACAATCTGTCTCCCTGCTCCTCAAGATCATTTACCCTGATTATGCTCTGCCCAATGGTCTTTGAACTTTTGAATCTCTTCAATTCTCCGATCACATCCTGCAGTGCCTTGATGCACTCGAGGAGCAGTTCTACCATCTGGGGTACATCCTCTCTGATAGTATCCACATTGCACATATAAATCTGTAGGAACACATCCTCAACAGCATCGGTAATATCATCCAGATAGTTAGACAGGGCAACCAGATCCTCCCGTTCAATCGGTGTTATGAACGCCTGACTGAGCACAGTCATCATCTTATGTTTCTTGCCATCGGCCTTCTGCTCAAGCTCATGCATACGATCAAGATTTTCCTTGATGGTGTCCACCGAAAAATCCACGACTACGTTCTTCAGAAACTCCGCAGCCTGATACGAGATCTCCACACATGTATTCAGATTTTTAAAATAAAACTCGTCCTTTTTCTTCTTCATAGTTTTTCTCCTTATAATAAAAACTCTGTGTTTGTAGGTGGTTGAAAAACTCATACGCTGCAATCGTGTAAGTGATTTTTGCATTACCAAATCAGGGGAATACGCAGCCGCCGGTCCTTAGGTGGAGCCTCAAGCGGCACCTTAGTACCGCTGCAGGCTAAGTTAAGTGGGAACGACCCCTGATTGGTATGTCAAAATATCACTTGCACTTCTCAGCCTGCATTTTCAACCACCTACAAACTACCCCAGCCACACGATCAGCAGCTTTGCCATGCCATATCCTATGACACCGCAGCCAGGGAATGTGAGCACCCAGGCGAGCACCATATCACGCACCACCTTGAGGTTGATCGCAGATGCCCTCTTCTCAGCACCCACGCCCATGATGGCTGTCGTCTTCACATGGGTGGTGCTGACCGGGATTCCACATACCGTCGAGAGCAGGATACAGAGTGCCGCCGACAGATCAGCCGCAAATCCCTGATATTTCTCAAGCTTTACCATATCCATTCCAACAGACTTGATGATCTTCTTTCCTCCAATTGATGTTCCAAGTCCCATGACAACCGAGCAAAGTATCATCATCCATATTGGTATCATTACATTTTCTGCACTGCTCTGTCCATTTACGAGAAACAGCCCAAGCAGGAGAACTCCCAGGAACTTCTGACCGTCCTGGGCTCCGTGCATGAATGCCACCGCCGCCGAGCCGGCCACCTGTGCTTTTGAGAAGAAAGCATTTGTCTTTCTTCTGTCAAAGCGGTAACAGATAACCGCGAGCAGCTTGCACACCACAAATCCGACTGCGAATCCGAGAACGGTTGACAGCACAAGACCATATATTACTTTTATCCACTCTGAAGGATTTACACCGTCCAGTCCTCCCTGAAGTGCTATGGCTGCGCCCGTAAGTCCGGCTATCAGTGCATGGCTCTCACTTGTTGGTATGCCAAATGCCCATGCACCGATTGCCCATATTACGATCGCCGTCATTGCCGCACACAGAGCGATCATAGCTGAGTCTGTGTCACCGCCGAAATTCACCATGTTCTTGATAGTCATGGCTACCTTTGAATTGACAAGCGACATGATAAGCACCCCAAGGAAATTGCAGGCAGCCGCCATAATTATCGCCTTATCCACATCTATACATCTGGTAGACACACACGTCGCTATGGCATTTGGTGCATCCGTCCATCCATTTACCAGAATTACTCCAAGTGTCAGCAGGACGGCGATCAAAAGCGCCGGATGGCTCACAACCTGCTCTGCAAAATATGAAAATGTAATATTCTCCAGCATGTCTATCTCCTATTATCCTGTATGGCCTTAATGATCTGTATTATCGCAGTTGGTGCAAATGCAAGTCCCGCTATCTTCAGCACATCCGCTGCTCCAAGACTTACCACGCTGAACAGACTGTGAAGTCCCGGTATGAACAGGACCGCAGCCAGAAATGCCACTCCGGCTAAAAATGCATATACGCTGTATTTATTTGATCTAAATCCAAGCTTAAACATCGACTCCTCACTTCTGCAGTTAAAACCGTGGAACAGTCTGGCAAGTGTCAGTGTTGCAAATGCCATGGTAGTGGCTTTTGCCGGACTCACCGGCAGGCCAAGATGGAATGCTGTCATGGTCGCTATAGCGATGAGAAGGCCCTCCGAGAGCATCTTTGCCATAAAGTCAGATGTCAGTATTCCCTTCTTAGGATCCCTCGGTTTTTCTGAGAGCAGCGATGGATCAGCCGGCTCCATTCCTATCGCGAGCGCAGGAAGAGAATCTGTGAGCAGGTTGATGAATAACAGATGTACAGGTGCAAACGGAACAGGCAGGGCAGCTATCGAGGTATAAAGCACCGCCAGTATTCCAGCTGTGTTTCCTGACAGCAGGAACAGTATCGCATTCTTTATGTTCCTGTATACATTTCGTCCATTTGACACCGCCTTGATGATGGTTGCAAAGTTGTCATCTGACAGTATCATAGCCGCCGCGTCCTTGGACACCTCCGTGCCGGTTATTCCCATGGCAACACCTATGTCTGCTTTCTTGAGTGCAGGGGCATCATTGACACCATCGCCTGTCATGGCTACTATATTGCCGTTCTTCTGCCATGCATCGACTATCCTTATCTTATTCTCCGGTGACACCCTGGCATATACAGATATCTTTGTTATGTCACGTGCAAGCTCCTCATCAGACAGAGCGTCAAGCTCCTCTCCCGTGAGTGCCATGTCCCCATCTTCGTATATTCCGATCTGCTTCGCTATGGCAACCGCTGTGATCTTGTGGTCTCCAGTTATCATGACCGGCTTTATGCCCGCACGCCTTGCATCGGCAACCGCTGCCATAGACTCCGGGCGTGGCGGATCCACCATGGACACAAGTCCAAGGAATGTAAATCCATACTCAGTATCAACTCCCAGTACCTCATCACTTTCCTTATATGCAAATGACAGTACACGGAGGCCATTCTCTGAGAATGCCTTGTTCTGAGCCTTGATCTTCGCTTTTTCTTCATCTGTCATAGGCTTTACGCCATCGCTGTATCTCACGCTTACGCATCTGTCAAGCAGCACATCAACAGCACCCTTGGTGAGTATGGTCGGAACCCCATGAAGCAGATACTTTGTACTCATAAGCTTTCTGTCCGAGTCGAACGGAACCTCCTCCATTCTGTCCATGCAGTCCCTGAGTACATCCTCCTTCAGACTCCATTTTACAGCCTCCGCAGGAACAGAGGTACCTTTACCCTCCGTCTCCATGCCTGGCATCATGTGGACCTGGCGGAACATCTCAAGCAATGCATATTCCGTCGGATCTCCTATTCCTTTTCCATCCACTATGCTGGAATCATTGGTGAGAACCGCATCATATAGCAGATATCTGTGGAGCTGGTTATGGGAATCAAGCTCCTCCGGCTTGTAAAGTTTTCCATCCAGATATATCTCCTGCACGGTCATCTTGTTCTGTGTAAGTGTTCCGGTCTTGTCTGAGCAGATGACTGACACGCATCCAAGGCTTTCAACCGCCTTGAGGTTCTTGATGATCGCATTCTCCTTCGCCATCTTCTGGGTGCCAAATGCCTGCACGATGGTAACTATCGAACCAAGAGCCTCAGGTATTGCTGCAACTGCAAGAGCGACTGCGAACATCATGGAATCAAGCACCGCCATCTTTCTGTATATACAGAGGACAAATACCAGCGCGCACACGATCATGATGAATGCCGCAAGCCTTGCACTGAACTTGTCAAGGCTCTCCTGAAGCGGAGTCTTTCTCTCCTTTGCCGCATTCATAAGTCCTGCAATCTTGCCGAGCTCCGTATCCATTCCTGTTCCGGTCACAAGCACCTCTGCTCGTCCGTATGTAACAAGACTTCCTGAATACACCATATTTGTCCTGTCTGCAAGAGGCACGGAACCTTCTATTATTGCATCATTCTTTTCCACATTTGTAGATTCTCCGGTGAGTGAACTCTCATTTACCTGGAGTGAGAAGTTCCTGAGTATCCTTCCATCGGCAACTATCATATCGCCCGCCTCGAGCAGCACGATATCACCCGGAACTATCTCGCGGGACGGAAGCTCCTGCTTCACACCATCTCTCATAACTTTTGCATTTGGGGATGAAAGCTGTTTCAAACTGTCAAGCGAACGCTCGGCTTTCACATGCTGCACCGTTCCAAGCACAGCATTCATGACGAGTACCGCCAAGATTACTATGGTACTCTCGATATTGTCAGAAAACATAGAAATGACCGCTGCTATGATCAGTATGATCACCAGCAGGTCACAAAACTGGCTGAGGAACACCTGTAATGTGCTCTTTCTCTTGCCTTCCTGGAGAACATTTTCTCCCTTTTCACTGCGGATCTCCTCTGCCCGCTCCGTCGACAGTCCGCGGCTGTCTGTCTTGAATTCTTTTAGTAATTCATCACCGGAACAGTTCCAAAAATTTTTCTCTGTCATACACACCAGACTCCTTTTCTTCTTAATCTCTGTAAACAGGTTGTGTGTGTCATGCAAAGAAAAAGGAACGAGACCTTCATTGCATGATAAACACACAATAAAAGTCTCGTTCCTTTCAATTTCTATATACACTACTATATATACTCCGAAAGCGTGCGTCCCGGTTCCCTGCACAGGTATGTCCCAGCCAGAAAACGTGATGACGAGATCGCACAACATCTTATAACCGATGTGAACTACTCCCTGATATTTCCGACATAATAACACGGGAACCCTGTGATTGTCAAAGGATTCCCGGCTAGTATTTGGTAAAGAAATTATAAACTTTTAATTCAGAGCATCATAGCCGCTCTCCTTTGTACGGATCTTAGTTGCAGTGCGGATCTCGTAGCTGAATATCTTGCCGTCTCCAACCTCGCCTGTATATGCCGCCTTCTGGATAGCCTCGATGGTCTTCTTCTCCCATTCCTCAGATGACACAACTATCTCAAACTTGATCTTTGGCTGCATCACCACATCTACCTCCGTACCACGGACAAGTTTCTTATATCCTCTCTGTGCCCCGCATCCCATAACCTGAGACACTGTAATTCCATTTACATCTATAGCGTTCAGTGCTTCCTTGACGTCCTCAAAGACCTCCTCGCGCACGATAGCCTCAACCTTTATCATCATAATGATATTCTCCTTTCACTTTGCCAAATTTCCAGAATATGCAGGCAATTGCGAACATAGTATTCTTATTTTGTTGAGCTGATTTAGAACTACCAACTCAGGGATATACGAGGGCGCCGGTCCTTAGGTGGTGCCCCCAGGCAGCGCCTTAGTACCGCTGCAGCCTGAGTTAAGCGGAAGCGCTCCCTGATTGGTATTCTAAATCAGTTCAACAGTCTATACATATCCAGTTCGCAATTGCATCCTCCTACGAATCAAGTCCATTGAATGTTGGATATGCACTCTCACCGTGCTCTGAGATATCCAGACCTACCTTCTCTTCTCTGTCTGTTACACGGAGTGGTGTGAAGAGTCTCACGATTCCAAGACAGATAAGTGTTCCGACTACGGCTACCGCGATCGTAACCACAATGCCAACAAGCTGCATCAGAAACAAATGTGCATCTCCGAATACCAGACCATCCCAACGAGCTACACTGTTGATCGAGCTCTTTGCAAATAAACCTGTTGCGATACCTCCCCAGACACCTCCGATACCATGACATCCAAATGCATCAAGTGCATCGTCTATCTTCAGCTTACCCTTCAGGAATGATATTGTAAAGCAGCAGATCGGGCTGACAAGTGCACCGATGATGAATGATGACCAGATTGGTACGAATCCTGCACCAGGTGTTATGGCCACAAGACCGACTACAAGGCCTGTCGATGCACCGACCAGGGTAGGCTTTCCATCCTTTATAACATCTATTATCATCCATGAGAGCATTGCGCTAGCACTGGCAATTGCTGTTGTCATGAACGCATGTGCTGCAAGACCATTTGCGCCAAGGGCACTTCCGGCATTGAAACCGAACCATCCAAACCACAGTATAAATGCACCGAGTGCTACAAATGGAATGTTGTGAACTCTGTATGCTGTGTTCTCATATCCCTTTCTTCTTCCAAGGATGATAGAGAATACAAGGGCGCTCACACCTGAGCTTATATGTACTACATTTCCTCCCGCGAAATCAACTGATCCGATCTCTCCGAGGAAACCACCCTGGCCCCATACCATGTGAGCCATTGGGTAATAAACGATGATCGACCAGAGCATGATGAAGAAGAACAATGCCTTGAACTTCACACGTCCGACCAGTGAACCAGTGATAAGCGCCGGTGTGATCATGGCGAACATCATCTGAAATGCAACGTATACAAGGTGAGGTATATTGTCCGCATAAGGGCCAGCCTCATCCATCTTTATCCCGTTGAGTGCAAACCACTTGAGATCTCCTATAACACCTCCGTGGTTCGTGCCAAATGAGAGCGAGTAACCGAACAGCACCCACATGACAACTGAAAGTCCCATGATGGCCGTACATGCCATGATGGTATTTACAACATTTTTCCTCCTGACGAGGCCTCCGTAGAAAAATGCAAGTCCGGGTGTCATGAAGAACACCAGAGCCGCACAGATCATAATAAAACCAGTATCTCCCGTATTCATAGTTTCTTCCTCCTTAATTATACTCATCTGGGGAACGCGATATCTCATTCTCCCATGGGGACGGAGGTACCTGTCCCCTCCGTCTCCATTGTCGAAACAAAAAAGGCGCCAAACGAATCTTTTCGATTCATTTGACGCCTTTGTCGTGATTTATAATAGCAGACTTCAGAAAATAATGCAAGAGGTAATTTTAAATTGTTTTTCACAAGCTATTTTGTTGTTTTTGCAAAGTTTCTTAATTAAATCTTTATCGCGCACTCAATTTAGACATATCAGATTTTTTACGGCTGCTATTTCTACGCCACCCCTGTGGGCTCCATTCCAGCATTTCCAGCTGCTGCCATACTTACATTTGCCGTAACCGGGATATGTTCCTTATATGCAATTACAACATCCCGCATGGATGGCACTGACACACTCTCTGTCTGCCAGAACCGCTCTGTAACCACGGATATTGCATGTGTGATATGTCTGTAATCATTCTCGCATCCCAGAGCCTCACTGACATACCTGTCATGCATTTCTCTGAGATATTCCACTATGTCTCGCCCATCATCTATGCTTTCCATATTGACACCTACTGAAGATATCGTCTTATTCACATAGCCATGCAGCTCTGTCTCGTACTGGCAGTGTTCTCTAAGATTCCCAGGAAATATACTGTTGTGCGGATATGTGAATGAATCTGCCACGTAGTGAACAAGCTTTCCGAGAAGAAAGCTCTGTCTTATAGTTCCCATTCCGCCTTTTTCAAGTTTCTTTGTGAGTTTATTTGTAAGTTTTTCCATATACTTTTGGACATTTTCATAGTTGTGTCCTCTAAGCTTCTCCTCGCCATGGATGCTGCCCCTGAAATAAGTCAACATATTGATATCCGGCTCTATGCTGCCAAATATGAACGCCGCCTTCTTCAGCTTAGATGCGCCGGCATCCATATGATCCATAATATATCTGCTCAGATTCATGTGGTCTGCTGTTCTCATATTTAACGCCTCCTGCCTGTTCTGCCATCAAGCACAGCTTGATAAGCTTCTCATGTACAAATGTATCCTCTATATCTTTTTCGTTGTATATAGTGTAAACGATAGATATAAAATCCACAGGAAGAAACTATAAATACTTTCTAAATAGGCCGTAAAATATTCAGAAATTCATGGCAAGTAAGAGAGTTCCAGCAGTGATGCATACCACGCCAACAGCCGCTTTCTTGGTCAGCTTTTCGTGGAACACGATTCCTGAAAATGCAATGGTGATGAGCATGCTCAGCTTGTCTATCGGGACGACCACGCTTGCCGGTCCGTCCTGAAGTGCCCTGTAATAACACAGCCAGGATGCTCCCGTGGCTATTCCGGAGAGCGCAATAAACAGCAGCTCCTTCTTCTCTATGCCCTTTATCTCATGCTGTTTTCCTGACACAAACACCATAAGCCAAGCCATGACAAGAACCACCGTTGTCCTGATCGCCGTGCCCAGATTTGAGTTGATATCCGATATCCCTACCTTGCCGAGTATCGCTGTCAGACTGGCAAAAACAGCTGAGAGCACGGCGTACAACAGCCAGCTGCCATGCAAAAGTCCCATTCCCCGCTGTTTCTGTGCCACACTGCCACCGTCTGTTGACATATGTTCGACATCTTTCCCTGACAGCTCCTGATCATCTGCAGTTTTCTTTTTGGTGATCATAAGCATAGTGCCCACACCTATCATAACTATTGAGATACCCTTAACCCAGGTGATCCCCTCATGTAGGAATATAAGGGCAAGCAGAATCGTGAGCACGGTGCTTGATTTGTCTATGGGAACGACCTTGTTGATATCCCCTTTCTGCAGCGCCCTGAAATAACACAGCCAGGATGCGCCGGTTGCAAGGCCGGAGAGGACCAGAAAAAGCAAAGTCTTGCCGCTGATATATGTGTCTGCAGTCCAGGCTCCTGTGACAAGAACCATCAGCCAAGCAAACAGCAGAACCACAACTGTCCTTATGGCCGTCGCCACATCAGAATCCGTCTTTCTTATACCGCATTTTGCAAGTATCGCCGTGATTCCCGCAAAGAACGAAGAACCAGCAGCAAATAATATCCACATTTTACGCGCCTCCCATTTATATGTGACCGTAAGACACACTTACATTTATCATTTTGTATCATCTTTATAGCTAACAGGAAAATGATTAGAAAAAATTTTGATCTTTGATTAAGGTTGCGGGCGTAACAGTTACTGCAAAGTGATTTATTCTACAATGGCGGCGTCCGTCAGTCTGGAATAGTGAGCAGTATATTTCCGTAAAAACAGCAAAGCCGCCCGGTTTCGGACGGCAAATTGGCACAGGCTGTGTTTTATACTCCCCAAAGCAAAGCCAAGCACTTTTCTATTGCATATAAGTTCAAATCCTTGTTTTCTCGCTTTTCTCAGTCTACCCGCAGCATACGGTAACCGACGCCGATATGCGTCTGAATGTATTGCGGACTGTCCTTTTGCGACTCCAGCTTTTTGCGCAGGGTCGCCATGAACACCCGCAGAGAAGCAATATCTTTTTCCCAGCTGCTGCCCCAAATCTGCTGCGTGATATAGGTGTGCGTCAGCACCTTTCCGACATTATGAGAGAGCAGACACAAAAGCTTGTATTCAATCGGGGTCAGGTGCAATTCCTCCCCATTTAGATAAGCACAGCCGGCAGCATAATCAATTTTAAGCTTGCCGTTTTGGAAAACGGGTGAGTCGGCGTCGCCGCTTGCCTGAAGCAGCAGCAGCCGTCTTTGCGTGACCCGAAGGCGTGCCAAAAGCTCCTCTATGGAAAAGGGCTTTGTCAGATAGTCGTCCGCCCCGGCATCCAGCGCCGTGATTTTGTCTTTATCCTCGCTGCGCGCACTGATCACAATAATGGGCATATTTGACCATGAGCGGATGCTTTCGATCACCTGTGTGCCGTCGATATCCGGCAACCCCAGATCCAGCAGAACGATATCCGGGTTATGGGAGGTCGCTTCTATAATAGCGCTGTGTCCGTTCTCCGCGGTCAGGTAGCGGTAATCGTGCGCCTTTAATGTTGTTACGATCAGATTGCGGACGGGACGGTCGTCCTCCACAACGAGAACAAGGGGTTTATTCATTCAGAGTCACCTCGCTGAGCGGTAAAGTAAAGGTAAATATGCAGCCGTGCGGTACGTTATCCGTAAGCGTCAGCGTTCCGCCGTGCAGCTCTACGATAGATTTACACAGGGTAAGCCCGATCCCGAAGCTTCTGCGGCTGTCTGCAACGGTATTTTTCCCGGTGTAAAACATCTCAAAAATATGCGGTTTCATATCGTCTGCAATTCCGTTTCCGTTATCGGCGACTCGGATTACGGCATCCCCGCCCTGTTTTTCGGCACTTACGCAGATCTCGGAGCCTTGTTCGGTATATTTCAAAGCATTATCAATAAGGTTGACAATGACCTGCACGATAAGCTGTGCGTCCATACGGGCAAGGATCAAATCGTCGCACCTTACCGTCACCTTGTGTCCGACGGATTTTTTCTTCAAGTGCGAAACGGCTTCGTTGACCACTTCGTCTACAAGCTGGTCGGTAAGCTCCAGCTTCAGGCGTCCGTCATTCAGCCGTGTAACATACAGCAGATTTTCCACCACGCCGATCAGCCATTCGGAATCGTCATAAATATCTTTATAGATCTGCTGCTTGGTTGCTTCGTCCAGGCAGTTTCCGTTATGCAAAAGCGTGTCCGCATTACCCGAAACGGAGCAAAGCGGCGTGCGCAGATCGTGTGAGATCGACCGCAAAAGGTCGGCGCGCAGCTGCTCGCTTTTTGCAAGATCTGCCGCCCGTTCCTTTTCGGCGGCGTTGTGAGCATTATCCATTGCCAGCGCACATTCGTTCACAACCGAAAGTACGATGCTGCTCTCAAATGAATCGGGCTTTTCGGGTTTCATCGGTATCCCGATTACACCGTATACTCTGCCGCCTGCACGGATCGCAAGATAAAGACATTCGGATTTTCCAAACTGTGCTGTCGCTGCTCCTGCACGGCAACCGTTTTGAAGCACCCATTCTGCGGTCTGCCGCTCTGCATCGCTTAGCAGCTTTTCAGCGTGTGTATCCTTTTTTTCGGCATACAGCCGCCCGGACAACATTCCGTTTTCGCCTTTCGTATAGGCAACAATGCTTCGGTCAAGCAACCGCGAGAGCTGCATACAGGTCACGCTTAAAACATCATCGTTGCTTTTTGCTTTTTGCAGCAGACGATCAGTGTCGAACAGCACCTGCACACGGAACGCGGAGCGAGCCGAGAGCCTTGCATGATCTTTCAGCTTCGAGGCAAGCGTGCCGGTGAGAACGGAAGACGCCAGCATGACTGCAAAGGTAACGGGATAGCCTACGGCATATGTCTGAAAGGACAACCTGGGTTCGGTAAGGAAAAATCCGAACAATACAACACTTAGAAGTGAGCCTGCCATACTGCAAAGGTATCCTTTGGTCAAAACGGAGATCATCAGCACACCTAGGATGTATACCGTAACGATATTGGTATCGGGAAAGTCGAGATGGTCGAACAGAAACCCGATCGCCGTACATACGGCAAGCGCCAGGACGGTCACGGCAATATCCCGCAGCGACGGTATCTCTGCACCTAAGAACAGACGGCGTCTGTGCGGCTTTGTGTAGTTCAGTGCATCGGGAATAATATGAATGTCAACATCGGGGGCGGAGGAGATCAGCTTTTCAGTGAGAGTCGGTCTTCCGAACAGCCATCTGCGTCTGGCACTGCTTTGCCCGATCACAATTTTTGTGACATCGGAAAGCCTGACATATTCCGAGATCTGCAGCGGTACATCCTCGCCGTGCGTCATAACGATCTCGGCGCCGAGCCTTTGCGCGAGCTGTATGTTCTGCGAAAGTCGGGACTGATCCTCATCATTTATGACCGTATCCGTCTGCACATAGATGGCGGTAAATCTTGCATGAAGGGTCTTAGCCATCTTTGCGGCGGTGTGTATGATCCTTGCATTGGACGGAGAAGAGGATAGGCAGACAAGGATATGCTCGTCTGTATCGAATTTTGACTGTTCGTTTTGTACTTTCATCGGTTTCACCGCCATTTTTATTTTATTATTATACAGTAAAACTGTAAAAAAATCTACCGCAGTCTAAAAATCATTCTTCTGCCCATCGGAAAGAATAATATCGACATTTCCGTGCGTTTCACGAAAACGGCGGATCTCACATAATATTTCACTTTCGGACAGCCCCTGCGGCAGCAGAATTTCGGAAGGCTCACGGGATTCGTTTTCCTTTAACAATGCTTTTCTGTTTTCTTCAAGAAATCGATCCAGCCTGCTCATAAGATAAAATCCGAAAGCAAATATGCCAAGCAGGCTGACGATCAGCAATAGTTCAGCCATCCTCACTCACCTCTGTTAAATGCGAAAACACTTTTGCAGTTCTTTGTAAGCACCGAGAACCAAAAGAGTGGTCTTGTTCGTAAGAACGGTTTCCGGTGAAACTGCCATATTGATTTTTCCGTTCTCCTTGGTCGCCATGATATTGATGCTGTATTTTCTGCGGATATCCAGCTCTCCGACGGTTTTTCCGATCCACCCCTCCGGAACCTCTACCTCAAAAATGGCATGAGCCTCATCGACCTCGATGTAATCCCGTATGTGATCGGCGGTGTACCGAATAGCAGCCCAATTTGCTACCTGTTTTTCTGGGTAAACGACCTCGTCCGCTCCGTTACGCAGAAGAAATTTCTCCTGCACATCACGCTCGGCACGGGATACAACTAATTTTGCGCCGAGTTCTTTCAGCAAAGAAGTGGTTTCCAGCGAATTTTGAAAATTTCCTCCTATGGTGACTATGCACACATCAAAGTTTCCGATTCCGAGCGACTTTAAAAATTCCGTGTTTGTGCTGTCACCTATCTGTGCGTTAGTAACGATCGGCAGAATTTTATTGACCCTTTCTTCGTTGCTGTCTACCGCCATCACCTCATGCCCGAGCTTATTCAGCTGCAAAGCGATATGCCTACCGAATCTGCCGAGACCTATCAACAATATGTTTTTCATAATATAGTAACTCCTTTATCCTACTGTGATATTTTCGAGCGGCAGCTTTGCACCGCTCTGATTTTTATTGGAGATCGCCGCGTAAATCAGGGTAAGTCCGCCGACTCTGCCGAGATACATCAAGACGATCAAAATAAGCTGAGAAAGAACACCGAGCTGCGGTGTGATCCCAAGGGTAAGCCCGACCGTTCCGACAGCGGACGCCGTTTCGTAAAGGCAGGTGCTAAGCGGCAGACCTTCTGCCGTGCTGATAACAATGCCGCCGACAAAAAACAGCAGGAAATACATTACGGCAACGGCTGCGGCGTTTTTCACTGCCGAACCGTCAATGCGCCTGCCGCAGACTTCGACATCGTCCTTTTTGCAACAGACGGAGAATGCACTCAGAATCAGAACGGCAAGCGTGGTCGTTTTCATACCGCCTGCCGTGGAGCCGGGCGATCCGCCGACGAGCATCAGCAGAATCATAATTGCCTTGGAGGAACCGGTCATAGCGGGAAGATCGGCGGTATTGAAACCGGCGGTTCTCGGTGTGACAGACTGAAAAAGCGACGCAAGAATCCTTTCGGCGAGCGGCAGCCCCGTAAAATCACAGAAGAAAAAGAATACTGCGGGAGCGATAATGAGGATTGCCGTTGTTACCAATATGACCTTACTCTGCATACGGTATTTTTTGAAATGCCACTTGTTTGTGTAAATATCGTCCCAGGTCAAAAATCCAATACCGCCCACAATAATTAAAAGCATAATTGCAATGTTTATTGTAGGCTCTCCGATGTATCCCGTAAGAGACGGGTATTTGTTTTCTGCGGTGCCGAGTATGTCAAAGCCGGCGTTGCAAAAGGCGGAAATTGAATGAAATGCCGCCATCCAAATTCCCTTGATACCGAAGTTTCTGCAAAATGTCGGCAGCATGACGATCATTCCGATAAGCTCGATCAAAAAAGTTCCCCGTACAATAAAGCGGGTCAGGCGGACGATCCCGCCGACCTTCGGGGCAGAGATGGCGTCCTGCATGGTACTGCGCTGCATCAGCGATATTTTTCTGCCGGACAGCATGGCGAAAAATGCCGCAACTGTCACAACACCGAGCCCGCCTATCTGGATCATCAGCAGTATTACCGTCTGCCCGAAAGCGGACCAATAACTGCCCGTATCCTGCACGACCAGCCCCGTAACGCAAACGGCCGAGGTCGATGTGAACAGCGCCTCGTGAAACGGCGTAACAACTCCGGCAGTCGATGAAAACGGCAGCATCAATATCAGTGCTCCGAGCAGAATAACCCCGGCAAAGCCCAAAACGATCAGCTTAAAGGATGACAGTCGCTTTTTTCTATGTATAATTTCAGACATATATACTTCTCCTATTTTTGTTTGTTTACAAAGAGTATATCATGAAATATAAAAAAACGGTGTAATGATCCGGTGTGCTGTATTAAGATTGCATTAAGGCTCTCGGCTTTGACAAAGACACCGCCGAAGGAGCCATATCAATTCTGACAGAACTCGGCATCATATCATGATCAGACATTTGAATAAAATATCCCCATATAATTTCTGGGAATAAATAATTTCAGAATTATATGGGGCATTTTATGTCTGTTCTATATTTCTACTACTAAATTATTCATATAAACATATCTATCATAGATAATCATATACTTTACAACAATCCCTTAACGTCCTCTGCGATCATCTCCGCATCAAGACGATTATCCTTAAGAACCTCTTCGACATCGTACCTGTCAAGGAATTCCTTCTTAAGACCATAATTCAGTACCTTCATATCCGAATCACCATAGAATCTTGCAATCTTCTCGCCGAATCCGCCGTCCAGTATACCATCCTCGATGGTGACGACAACCGAGTGATCTGCCTTGAGGCTTTCGAGAAGCTCCTCGTCAAGCCCTGTGATATAGTAAGGATTGATGACAGTGGCATCTATTCCAAGCTCACTCTTCATCTCGTCTGCCACGACATTTGCCAGACTGTAGAAGGTTCCAAGGCCGAGTAGGGCAACCTTGCTTCCCTTCTGTGTCACCTCATATTTATTCAGATCTCCAAAGTTCTTCGTAACAGGTCTTCCACTTACCATCGCACCACCTGGAAGCTTGATGGCCACCGGATGCTCATTCTGCTCTATGCTCCAGTCAAGCATGGCAATATACTCTTCCTTTGTTGTCGGAGCAAGATATACAAGATTCGGGATATTTGAAAGCATCGGGATATCCTGAAAGCCCAGATGTGTCACATCGTTCATTCCATATACAGACCCTGCAAATGTCACTATAGTGGCTGCATTGTTGTTGATACAGAGATCCTGGGATATCTGGTCAAATGTTCTCTGCACAAATGAGCTATACACACCGAACACTGGCTTTCCGCCGCCTGCTGCAATTCCTGATGCAAGTGCCACCGCTGTCTCCTCTGCGATTCCCACGTCAACAAACTGCTTTCCGGCCTCACGTCTCTTATCCTCTGTAAATCCTATAACTGTCGGTGTTCCCGCTGTGATGGCAACGACCTTTGGATCCTTCTTCATCTTGTCAAGCAGGTAATCACAGGACACGCTTGAGTAGTCCTCCTCGTCACCTTCAAATAACGATCTTCCTGTCTCTATGTCAAACGGTCCGCTGTAGTGCCACTGCTCCTTGTGCTCCTCGGCTGGTGCATAACCCTTTCCCTTGAGGGTTCTGATGTGGACCACAACAGGCTTCTTTGAATCTTTTACCTTCTGGAATGTGTCTATGAGGGCTGCCACATCATTGCCTTCGTGCACGTAATAATAATCAAGTCCCATGGCGCGGAACAGATTGCACTCTGCTGTTCCCTTAGTATCTCTGAGTAATTTGAGATTTGTATAGAGTCCTCCGTGGTTCTCAGCTATGGACATATCGTTGTCATTTACAACTATGATGAGGTTGCCATCCAGTTCTTTAGCGTAGTCCAAGCCTTCAAGGGCCTCTCCTCCTGACAGGGAGCCATCACCTATCACCGCTATCACATTTCCCTCTGCGCCCTGAAGGTCCCTTGCCTTTGCAAGACCTGCAGCCAGACTGATGGATGTTGAGGTATGTCCAACCGTGAAGAAATCGTGCTCGCTCTCATGCGGGTTGCTGTAACCAGTCACATCATCATAGTGCTCCTCATAGAGGTATGCATCCTTTCTTCCAGTAAGCATCTTGTGCGGATAGCTCTGGTGTGACACGTCATACACAATCTTATCCTTAGGTGACTCAAATACATAGTGAAGTGCTATGGTTGCCTCAACCATACCAAAGTTTGGCCCAAAATGTCCGCCGTGTTTGCTGGCTCTGATGAGAAGTGCATGTCTCATCTCGTCTGCAAGTGTTCCCATCTCGTCTACTGTCAGTTTCTTTACATCCTGTGGTCCGTTGATATTTTCAATATACATTTTTTCTTTATCCTCCTGTTTTTACATAGTGCATTCGCCATCGGTAATTTACCTGTCCCATACAAGCTTGCCGGTCTTCACGGCCTCCTCATATTTGGATATCTTGTAATGTAATCTATCCATGGTGGCTTCAATCTGTTTTCTCTGCTCCTCAAGTTTCTCATACTGCTCCTTAAGGAGATCCAGCCTCGCGCCAAATGTAGCATCTCCCATCTGGAACAGTTTTACATATTCAATAAGCGCCTCTATCGGAACACCAGCATTTCTCATGCATACAGTGTGTTCAACCCAATCGACATCCTTTTCCTGATAATCTCTGTTGCCACTGGCATTTCTCGCTACAGGAGGGATAAGCCCGACCCTCTCGTAATACCTGAGCGTATCAGCGGTGATATCAAACTTTTCACTTACCTCTTTGATAGTCATATTGCCACCTCTTTCCTAATTTCAAGAAAACCTTTCTATTTATAGCTATATGCACTCACACAATACCTATATGTTACATTGAATATATCACTTGGAGCTCACTCCAAGTCAACCCCCAATTTTCACCCCTTATGGGGACGGAGGTGCCTGACCCCATACAGGATATAAAAGAGGCGGGCAACGTAGTTACCGCTGTCCGCCTTTATATACATGAATATGTAAATTTTTATGCTACGCACTGATTCCAACTGTCGAGCAGATGTTTACTGCAATGATATCATCCACTGTTACACCAAAGATGGCGGCCAGAATGATCAGGTTATCTACGGTTGGCATAGCCATACCCTTCTGCCACTTGTATATCGCATTTGGAGTGGCAAATCCAAATATATCCTGCAGATCCTTTACAGAAAAACCTGCATTCTGTCTAAGCTTCACAATATTTCTGCCTGTTCCTGTCATGTCAATTGTTGGTACATTACACATAATACTTCCCTCCCAAAATTCTCATCTCATCTGCATTGCTACAATTGTGACAGATTTCTTCTTCACAAAGACGAGTTAAAAAACACGCAAAAAACGCCCATCCACATGAATACTTCTATAATACTCACATGGATGGACGCTTTTTCGTACATCATGATTCCAATCTATAAATGCTGATAGATCTGGCTGATCTCAGTCTATCGAAACCTATCTGATCTGTTATGTATTTGCTCAGATCATTCAGGTCAGCATATTTGTATGATCATGTTCCGTACGCTCTCGCCCTGTACCATATGAGTACATATGTTCACGCAGCTTATCATCTGTATGTAAAGTATTCCCTGCCACATCACTATTAAACTCTCGGGTTATGTATTTAGCGAAAACTATACTTAACATGATTCTTTCCTTTCCTGACTACCCTTCCGGGTTCCTTTTCCTAAGTCATTTTTTATTGGTGTGTCCTGATTTTCTTCTTTTATTTGACCACCTAAACTGTACTCTACCACAAATATAATTATTTGTCATTACACCGCTGGTATAAAATTATTTTATCCCCGGACCGACCTTTATCCCCGGCTGCTTCAAGCTCCCTCACTATCCAGGTCATGATAACATCCACCAGATACTCCTGCTGTCTTGGACCAAGCTCCACTCCCGGGGCAAATGTATGCCACTTACGTATGCATTCCCGGCAGCATGTAGCCGTGGCATGCTGTGCCACAAACACCGGATGTCCCCGCATGGGAGTCTGCTTTCCGTCATTTGGTATGAATGCCGGAGCTTCCCTCTGCGCTATGAAATCCCGTGCATGCTGTCTTATGGTATCCAGCCCCTTTTCATGTATATAGTCGATATCTTTCTGTGTCAAATGAAATCCACTGCGAAATTTCGACCTTCCCAGACGCTCAAAAAGCCGGGCGTACCATTCTTCCTTTGTCAACCCTATCATCTCCATGTAATTCTATAACAGAAAGTCTCTACAACTCTTCATCATTTCTCACAGAAAAATTCTATCTCCTCGCCAAGCGGTCCTCGGCAGAACGCGATCCTTGCCGGAAACCTTGGATCCGACTGGATCTCTATGTCCTTTGGCTCTACAAACACCTCATATCCTGCCTTTCTCACTGCCGAAACACAGGCATCCACATCCTCTGTGGCAAATGCAAAATGTCTTATATTTCCCTGCGGAAGCGGTGACTCACCATCCTCAAACACCTCGATGATGCCATCTCCAGTGTCAAACATGATCCCGCCATCCCATTTTCTCGCAACTGAAAGTCCCAATATATCACCATAAAACTCTGCTACATTCTTATACTCTTCGCTGCTGCAGCACTTAAGTGCCACATGATGTATTCCTTTTATAAGCGCCATCGTATTGCCTCCTTATGAAAACTGATTCTAAAAGCTGATTGAACCTTTATGATTAATATATATCTAATCCGTGCATTTTCCAAGTTCATTGTTCACTATCTCACGAATCTCATATAAAAACCTCTCATATAAAAATTTGTTGAAAAAGTCCACAAAAAAGCTCTTGATACTCGTATATATATTGAGAGTTAATGATATACCAGTTACAATAAGTCATCGGGACGATACGATGGGCTTTACAATAAGGAGGTTTCAACTATGAAAAAACGAATGACAGCTTTACTACTCAGCGCCTGTATGTGTGCAGGTCTTGCCGGCTGCGGCACAAATACACCGGGGAATAATCCCGGTCACACCAAAACTGATTCGTCGGTCACTTCCCTCACTGACAACATCACTGTGACTTCGGTCAAATCGGATATAACATCATTTGACCAGCTAAAGAACGGAATCAATGAATTCTCTATGAATATGTATTCTGCACTTCCAGCTGACGAGAACATATTTTACTCGCCTTACAGCATTTCAAGTGCACTGTCCATGCTGGATGTAGGTGCAAACGGTGCAACAAAAAAAGAGCTCGAAAATGCTCTCGGCATAACAGATCTTGACGAGTGGAATGCTGAAATGAAGACATATCTGTCAAAAGACTGGTCACAGAATACATTTGTCAACACAGCAAATTCAGTATGGATGAACAAGGATACATCCTGGTCAGCTGACATAGAAAAGGATTTCCTTACACCTGCCAAAGATTACTACTCAGGTGAGGTGTATGAAGCAGACTTCAACGGTCAGCCGGACAAAGTTGTACAGAATGTCAACAATTGGGTCAGCACAAACACTAACAAGATGATCCCTGAAATCTTAAAGGAGATTCCTGGTGGAACCGTGATGATGCTCATAAACGCAGTTTACTTCGAGGGGAAATGGGATACTCCTTTTTCCGAGGATAAAACTTTTCAGAGCAGCTTCTACGGAACCGACAAGGAAAGCGTTGTTGATATGATGCATCTCTACGGTGAGCACTTCACATACATGGACAACGGTGAGATCAAAGGAATCACTCTTCCATACGACGGCGACAATGTTGTCATGAAGGTGTTCATGCCAACCGCCGATGACGGAGACATAAATGAACTCTTTGACAAACTAAGCAACGAAGAAAAACAGAAGCTCATCGACTCTCTGGATAATGCCAACAACGTAGAGATCGATACACTCCAGCTCCCAAAATTCACAGATGAGCAGAGCATTGACGGTCTCGATGAAATTCTTCAGAACATGGGAATAAGATCTGCATATTCAGACAGCGCAGACTTCTCCAAGATTGCCGACGGAATCGCAGTCTCATCTGTAAATCACAGGGCAAAGGTTATCGTGGACGAGAACGGAACCAAGGCCGCAGCAGAGACAGACATCATGGTCAAGGAAACAGCAATGATGCCAAGTGAAGAAACATATAACTTTATTGTGGACAAGCCATTTGTGTATGTGATTGAAGATCAGAGCACAGGAATGATCCTGTTCATGGGCAGGGTGAATTCGCTGTAATTTTTGATTATCGACACATACCAGGACTTGCTTCAGCAGCTTTTACTCGCAAAAAATGGAACATTTTCACTTTTCTTTGCGAATATCAAAAAAGCACACAAGATCTCAAAATCTTGTGTGCTTTTTTCTATAGGCCCGCTATTCCGACTTTCTCTCTGAATTCTCATTGGATTCTGTCGTGTCACCTGTTTCTCTGAGATTCTTCTCCCGTATATACTGGATCGCCTCTTTTACGGCTGCTTCCTCCTCATCCTTTGCTATCTTTCTTGCATAGGATACAGTCTTTACGAGGTTGGCTATGAGTATAATGGCAAGCGGAACAAGAATTATGGGTACAAATATAAGTGGGTTAGACACAAGCCTCACTATCTTGCCAAGTATGAGTGACGACCACACCACCCTGCCAAGCAGGTCTCTTGAGTCCACATCATAACGGTCCACCACATTATTGGCGTCGCCCTTTGTAATATACCTATAATTATTACCATCCGTCTCTATCGAGACAACTCTATGTGTATTTACCGCACCATAAAGAGCCGGATCCGATGAATAAAATGATATGACATCATTCTCATGTATGGATGCCGGGGCTGTCTGCTTAACAATTGTCTGGTCTCCCCCATTTTTCAAATAATACAATATTGTATATCATAATGACGTATTATTATATGGGAAAATGTCAAGTATTCATGTATTAGTAATCTGTTTTTGTGCATATTGCAATATTGCATATGTGCACTATGTTCTACATTCTATCGTCTTGTGAAAATATCGGACCTACTGAGCGGTTGTCACACGGCACCAGTCAAGTACAGCCGAGTAAGAAGCCATCACACTCTCATGCATCTTGCAGATCATATCCACATCAAGTTCTTTAACCGCTTTCTCCAGCTCCTGCGCCTCATCGCCCAGCTCCATGGCTCCGATCGTTCTGGATGTACTTTTTACCGTATGTATCAATATCCTGTAGCCGTCCCAATCTTTTTCATCATAAGCCTTCTGTATCTCTGCGCGCTTGTCGTCAGCTGCATACATTGATATGATTTCTTTCAAAAAGTCTTCACTGCCCCCGCAGTATGTAAGACCTTTCTCGTGGTCAATGTGAACTTCTTTACAAGATATGTCTGAATCCTGTTTTCCCATAACATCTGTTTTTTCGTCTACGGTTCCGGCACCCATTGTTGGGCTTTCCCGATCTTCATCACATACCGCCGGATCCACCAGCTTATCCTCAGGTATATATCTCATCAGGATATCTTCCAGCACCTCCGGCTGCACCGGCTTGCTGATATAATCCTTAAATCCTTCCGCCAGATACATCTCTCTTGCACCCATGACAGCATTTGCAGTCATGACTATATATGTACTCCTGCCACACAGGCTGTCGCGCATGAGCATAGCACGGTGAAATGTCTCCATGCCATCCATCTCAGGCATCATGTGATCCATAAGGATGATATCATACCTGTACTTTTTTATAAGCTCCAGACACTCGGCACCGCTGGCACAGGTCGAAACCTTCATACGTGTAGGCTTAAGCATCATCTTGATAACTTTCAGATTCATGACATTGTCATCCACAACAAGAACACTGACATCCGGGGCACACAATTTGCTCTTATACGTCTTTCTCTCCTTCATATACTGTCTGTGCCTGTCCTTAAAATCGCCTATTCTCTCATCGGACAGACGTTCCTGGCTGATTTTTACCACAAATGTAGTCCCATGTCCATACTTACTATGGCAGGTTATACTTCCACCCATCATTTCCACAAGGTGATATGTGATGGCCAGTCCAAGTCCTGTCCCCTCTATAGATCGGTTATTCGACAGATCAAGCCGCTCAAAATCTTTGAAAAGTCTCTCCTGATCTTCCTCTTTTATTCCGATTCCAGTATCACGAACAGCCATGACCAGTTCCACATTATGGGGATCTGCACCATGATCCTCCATATGGACGGTCACTATGATCGAACCTTTCTTCGTATACTTCACAGCATTTCCAATAAGATTTATCAGGATCCGGCATATTCTGGCGGAATCGCCTTTCAGATCATTGTACAAAATCTCCTGAACCTCGGCATCAAGCTCCAGATTCTTCTGTCTTGCTCTGGACTCCATAACAGACAACACATTGCTGAGCAGCTGGCTGAAATGATATTCCTCATTGACTATCTCCATCCTGCCCGATTCTATCATGGAGAAATCCAGCACATCCCTAACCAGATCTACCAGGATATCACTTGAGCTCTGTATATCCCTGGCACATTTCATGGTTTGTTCCTCGTGTGTCTCTCTCATTATTATCTCATTCATCCCCACTATGGTATTTAGCGGAGTCCTGATCTCATGGGACATATGCGCAAGGAACTCGGATTTGGCATGGTTCGCCACATCAGCATCATCCTTCGCCCTGGTAAGCTCCTCATTTATCTGCTCTATCTCCTCTAGTTTACACTTGTATACGGCATTCTGGAATCTCACTATGGATCCGATAACTATGCCGAATATTATAAGGCTCTGGAGCATGTCTACATACACACTTCTCTCATTTGCCAATGGGATCACCAGTTCTGGGTATTTATACGAGACTATGTAACATGCAACCACCATTATGATCTGGACAGCCAGCATGACATAGCAAAACATGCCATCTATCAGAAGGAATGAGAATATCATGCCTAAGCCAAACCAGAAACCCATACCGCTGTACGCTCCGCCCGAGGTGAAGAACATCATCGGAAATGCCACCAAAGTTATAACAAAAACGATCACTATAGCACTCTGTCTCACCATCTTTTTTGCATTTGCAAGGTAAATGCATATGCCGAGCACAGCCAACGCGGTCAATATGGCAACATCTTGTATAAGTGGAGTTTTGATGATCAGGCTCGCTATAAAGCTGATGATCCCGCCAACGGTGCCTCCACCTGTAATTATATTAAATAGAAGCAGCTGCATGTCCGTATCATTGTTGAGCATCTTCTTCCAAGGTACAGCCTTTGAACTTTTTTTATCTGATTTCTCATTTACTATCTTCCCCAAAGTGTCCCCCCATCTGTATTTAACCGATAACTCCGTACAAGGTCTCAAGGAAAACTATTGGAAGAAACGGCTTCGTAATATAATCCTCAACCCCCATCTGTCTCGCTCTCTCTATCAGCTTATAATCCTTATAAGCTGTTACGAATATGACCGGTACGTCTGTGATCTTTCGTATCTCTTCCAGCGTCTGGAATCCATCCATGTCTGGCATCTCGATATCGAGCAATACTAGGTCTATCTGCTGATTTCCCACTATGTCTATGGCCTGCTTTCCGCTCTCAGCCGCAATGACCTTGTAGAGGGGCTCGTTTTTGCAGATATTCTCTATAAGTCTGATATTTATCTTCTCGTCATCTACAACGAGGATATTGCTGACCATCTTCTCGACCTGTCTCATGTTGTAGTCTTCATCCTCATCAATCATACTGAGCATGACTTCTGCAATGTCCGGATCAAACTGACTGCCCTTGCCCTTCTCCATCTCATCGCGCACTATCTTCTGTGGCAGGGCGTATCTGTAGCTTCGGTTGGATGTCATGGCATCATAGCTGTCTGCCACCGCTATGATTCTTGCACACCTTGGTATATTTTCTCCCTTCAGCCCACTTGGATATCCTGTTCCATCGTACCTCTCATGGTGATACTTTGCGCCCACCGCCAGCTCCGGAAATGCATTTATATTCTTGAGAATATGGTATCCATTTACACAGTGAAGCTTTATCATGGAGAACTCTTCATCCGTAAGTCTTCCCGGCTTGTTGATTATGTTGTCAGGAATACGTATCTTGCCCATATCATGAAGCAGTGCTATCTGATATATCTCGTCCTGCTCCCTGATTGTTCCGCCCATCCGCTTCACCAGCTCACGGCTGTATCTGGCAACACGCACGGAGTGGCCTTTTGTGTATTTGTCCTTTGCATCTATCGTCTTGGCAAATGCCTGCATGACCATATTATTCAGGTCTGTGAGTTCGTTATTTGTCTCATCGAGCTGGCTCATGATTGCATCCGTACTATTCTTGGATCTGGTACAGAAGAACACTATAATTATATATAAAACTATTCCAACGCCTATATCGTAGCCTATCAGGTTTCTTATTCCGTGGTACAGCTTCTCATTTGTGATGACCATGACCACATACCATTCATCAACTATGGAACAGCTGAAAACCGTCACCTTCTTGTCATCAACAACCGCTTGAAATGGTTCGCCGTCATTGTTCGTTATGCCCTTCATGAGTGCAGACATTTCACTCTGAGTGTAGTCCTGTCCTACATCTTTCTTGTCTGAATGGGTTATCACCAAGCCTGACTTGTCGCAGACGAATGCATATCCCTGACCATTTAATTTGATTTTTTCCGTCTCAGACTGTATATAATCCAGAGTTACATCCAGAGATATTACGCTCACACCATCGTAGAGTAACTGGCTGACTGACACCAGAATATCACCTGTCTGCGCATCGATGTACGGCTGTCCCAGGGTTGGCGGGCCGTCTGCCGCCACTGCTGCCTTGTACCATGCCCGCTCCTGAGGAACATAATCATCATCGGGAACCCAGCCTATACCATCCAGGTATTCGCCGTTTATAAAGCCATATACGCCTGTGAATGCAGCATCTATATCCTGGAGATAATAATCTGATTCATTTGTGAGAAAGTTCAGTATATCCTGCTCCGGCCTGCCTTCTCTCATCATATGCTCCACAGTGATCTTCGTAACTTCCACCGCATCCACGGCTCGATTCAGATACGAATTCATATATTCCTGCTCCTGCTTCACAGTCTCTGCCGCCAAAGCCAGAGTATCATTCACTGACTTCCTATAAAATGTCATGATCGTACATAACGACAGTACCACAATCGCCACAAAACTCACTATCAGCGTCAGTATATACTGCCTCTTGCTTACATTCTTCATACCGAATTTCCCCATTTCACGTACATTATTCCGGTCCCAGATCAGCTCAAGTTTATACTTACATATAGCTACAATTGTAACACACTACCAACATTAATCAAATATTTAATGGGGTCTGAGGGGTCCGCCACCTCCGTCCCCAGAGATAAATTACACCCGTTAGAGCGCGCCATGGCGCGCAAACAAAAACAACCTCCTGGCGGTTTCCCACCAGAAGGTCGTCAATCCCTACCCCGAATAGGCAGGCCATTGCATACATGTTGTCAAATGTAGGAAGGCATTCGCCCCTCTGCCACTTGTAGATCGATACAGGTTCATTGAACCCGAGAAATGCCTGCAATGCTTTTACGGTGATTCCTTTCTGCTCTCTCACTTCTTTGATCCTCTTGCCTGTTGCGCAAAGGTCGATCATTGGAAAATTGTTCTGTGTCATAAATGATACCTCCCATTGTAAATGCTATAAACTATCTGACTACCAATATCTCCAATAGTCTTATAACTGGGTCAATATCCCGAACACTAATAATAAAATATGTCAGAAGGAATCTACAGATACTATAACACAAATAAACCACAGGTTAAAAGTAAACCTGTGGTTTAAAATTTTTTATTCAGTTTTCCCGTTCTGCTTCGCAAGCTTGTACTGGGTCATCTTCCTCTTGGAAG
>NC_021018.1:1739626-1750389 GCF_000210595.1 Coprococcus sp. ART55/1
AGACCGGTCAGGAAGAATGCCACAGGCCTCAAGGGCTCTCGGCCATGGCCCAAGGTAGGATTTTATCCAGCCAACCTGCTCCGGTGTAAAGTCTGACTTTTTCGGATATCTTCCAAGTGAAATATATGCGTCCAGAAGCATCTGACAACATTCTTCACGTGTATAGCCAGCTCTCTTGTTCTCCATACCTCTTTCCTCCGGATCATCTCTGCGTTTCTATGGCCTGAGAATTATTTTACTTTGACAGACTTCACTGAGCTGCCAAGTCCCATGTATCTCTTGCCATTTATTGTCTTGTAAGCTCTTACTCTCACATAGTATCTCTTGTTCTTTGCTAGATTCTTGATAGTTGCACTGCCATACTTTGCGCTCACATACTTTGTCTTTGCAGACTTAAAGTTCTTGTTTGTAGCATATGTTATCTGATATCCGGTAGCACCGCTTACCTTCTTGTAGGTCACCTTAAGACTTCTGCTGCTGTTTGATGCAAGCTTTGTTATTGATGACTTTGCAGGGGTAACTATCAGAGTTACGATTCCGCTTGCCTTGTTGTAATTGCTGTTGCCTGAGACAGTGATCTTTATTTGTACTCTGCCCGGCTTCTTGGTTCTCACAAGACCTGACTTGCTGTTTACTATCGCAATATTCTTGTTTGTTGATGAGTAAGTTACAGTTCCCTTACCAGCAGCCTTAACGGTTATATATCTGTTGTATACATATAATGTGTTGCCTGTCACTGTCTGGTCTGCCTTATTTATCTTGAAGGTCTGCTCAACACTGCCTGTATAATCGTTCTTACCTGTTATAGTTACCTTGGCTGTTCCGGCGTTCACGTTATTTGCATACGATGCTGTATAATCAGCCGCCTCAAGTTTCTTACCGTCAACTGTTACTGTAACCTCAGGCTTCTGTGCCTTGCCTGTATATGTCACATCTGCAACTTCTATAACTGTGTTGTCCTTTGTGAGTGTAACCTTTGTATCCGGCTCCTCTGGCTCTACAGGAACCTCCTTGACTGTTATCTTGATAACGATCTGTCCAGCCTCGTAGTTCTCTGTTCCCTCAGATGAAACTGTGATCTCAGTCTCACCGACAGCCTTGACTGTCACACGTCCTGTCTCAGGATCTACCTCTGCCACCTCTGGTGCAGATGATGCAAATGTAAGTGTACCCTGTCCTGTAACCTTGAGATCAAATGGCTCTGCATTTTCAAGAACCTCGATCTCAGTCTTTTCTGTAGTTATCGTCTTTGTAGACTTCTTTATCTCGAACTCGCCCTGAATTGTACCAGAGAACTTACCAGTTCCCTTTACTGTACAAGTACCCTTTCCGGCATTTACGTTATCACTGTATGTAACCTCATAGCTGCTTGGATCAAGCTTCTTGTCATTTACATATACGGTAACTTCCGGTGTGAGCTCCTCTCCAGTGTACTCTGCGTCTGCTATCTCAAGCTTTGTATTGTCCTCAGTGAGTGCTGTCACTGCCATGATCTTGTACCATGCAGTTCTTCCACCTCTTGATGTGATCCTGCACACAACATCATTTGTCAGGTTGATCTTGGCTGAAAGTCCGTCAACCACAACATAATGGCCATCCGCAGTTGTCTTGTATGTCATGTCAAGCTTTACAAGATCTGCGCTCTCCGGCAATACAACACCGACCTCAAATGGATCAGCCTTTGTTCCTGTTCCATTCAGAACCTCTCCATTTGCCTTGTATGTGTAGATAGAATTCCAATTCTCATCGGTTTCTGTCTCTGTGGTAAATGTTATCTCTGTTCCATCTATTGTCATGGACTCAAATGTAGGAAGTCCTGAGAATGATGCTGCTACATCTGCTCCTGTGAGCTCATAGTGAAGCTCGATAGTGTCGTTATCCTTTGCAGCCAGTGAACCAAGCCCACCGTTGTCAAAGTCGTCTCCGTTGTATGACAGCATCCATCCTGACATTGAGTAGTCAGCAACTGATGCAAGTCCGTTTACAGATACGATATATGGGCCATAAGCTGACTCCTGAATATCGTAGGCTATTCCGGCATTATCCAGTGCACGCTTTACAGCGTCAACCGCGGAAGCTGCCTCAACCTTTGTGTTCTCAAGGATAACTCCATCCTTTGATGCACCATTTATTCCGGCTGCACTTGCTGTGTAGTCATATACACCTATGTTGAAGATAGTAACTCCGTCAATTACAGTTCTTACCTTCTTGTATGTCTCTACAAATTCTCCATCTTCTGCTGTCAGAGGAACATTTGCCATGATCTCTGCTGCAGGTGCCACGTTCAAGATGGCCTCTCCGTCATTGATCTTGGTAACTGTGTCAACTGTGAGCTTCTTGACTGCCTCTATATTAGCAGCCGATACATATGAAGCCTGATCCTCTGTGATGCTCTCATCTGCTGCGGCTGTGCATGAATATGCAGATCCTGATATTGTCAGATCCTCTGAATAGCCTGCAAATACGCCTGTTGTGGCTGTGTCGCTGCCATTTACAGTTCCTGCGCTGTAGCAGTCTGTGATCTCCACGCCTGCGTCATTTGACGTATTACCCTTGAAAACACCTGCAATACCGCCTGTATTTGTCTGTCCTGTGATCGTTCCTGCATTGTAGCATGAAATGATCTTGCATCCAGGATCCTGTGGATAGTATTCATTGTGGCTTCCGAGTATTCCACCAACATTTGTCTTGGCTGTGATGTCACCATAGTTTGTCGAATTCTGTACGCAGATATTTCGGCTGCTCATAGATCCTATGATTCCGCCGACGGTACCACCGTTTTCTGCCTTAATAGTTCCATGATTTACACAGTTCTCAATCACTGTGTTGCTTATTTTGTTCGTGTTACAGTATCCTACCAGACCACCTATCGAAGCCGATGTATTTGTGCCTGTGTAAGTGATATTTACTTTAGATGTACAACCTGCTACTCTTGCCGGTGCATCTGTGGTTCCCTGATACAGGTATCCCACAACCGCTCCTGCTGCAGTCTTGGTGCTCATGATGATAGTTCCCTCTACTGTGAGGCTGCTGATCCTTGCACCCGCCTGTCCAAATATTCCTGAGTAGCCTATATCATTCTGATACAGATTGCTGATAGTATGTCCCTGGCCGTCAAATGAACCCATGTATATGGCACCCGATGTACCTATTGGTGTCCAGCTATATCCTGCAAGGTTGATATCCGCTGTGAGCACTGCATTTATGTCGACCTTCTTATTGACATTTACCTCATTTTCAAACCAGTACAGCTCTGCACCTGTGCTGATCTGGTATACTCCGTCAACCTGTTCAGGCTCGGTCTTGCTCTCGCCATCCCAAGCAGTTGCACTTGACGCTGTGAGGCTGATGGTCTGTGACATCTCGCCGGAAGTATCCTCCGGGATCTCAAATGTTCCCTCGGCATACATGTATCCGGCACACTTCATAGTGTAATTGTACTGTCTGCCTGCAAGACCATTGAAGCTGCCGTCATTTACTGTTACGGCATTTCCTTCAGTATCCTTTATGTTTACCTTATATCCTTCTACTGCTTCGTTTGTAGCACCATCCACTACATCAAGCTTTACCTGGACAAAGTCTGTCTTTGCCAGCTTAAATGACATATCCGGGAGACTTCCAAGGTATGCCACACGTACGCTTGCTGCCATCTGTACAGGCTTTCCTGTTGCATGGCGGACCTCTCTGTGTGAACCGTATGGCGAACCAAATCCGCCCTCATACAGAACTCCGCTCAGCGTGTACTCGTCACCTGCAAAATACTGAGGTATCTTGACTGTAACTGTCTGGGCAGCAGGATATGATGCAAATGCATACTGGTTGCTTGCTCCTGAGAATTCATTTCCTTCACCATCTGACAGTTTTATAGTTCCGGCCATGTTGTAAATTCCTGCAAGCTTGTTGGCCGGAATATACAGACCATCGTATGCCTTCTTGCCATCCTCTGTACGCTTACCATATGAAACCTCTATGGTATCACCGGCTCTGAGTTCATCTGCTGAGATCTCGTCACCATCAGCGTTCTTATATGTGTATGATACCGGGACTTCCTTTGCACGTACTACCTGATATGTGCTAACTCCGTCCTTTGTCACCTTTATTATGTTTGATCCCTCTGTGAGACCGCTTACAGTGTAGCTTCCATCATCATTCTTCTTGACATCTGCTGTTGTAAATCCACTGTATGTAAGCTTGTTTCCCGTGATCTGTGGATGAAGAACTGATACTGCCACTCCATCCTCCGGTGTAAATGTGTACTCTGCACCGGCTGCTCCCTCAAGATAATACAGAACATCGATCTGTGCATCCAGATTGTCTACAGCAGTCTTAGCAGTCTCTGTGTTGCGTCCTGCATTTAATGTCATATTTGTCTGAATGTCTGAGCCGTCATTTCCTACAGTGAATACGACTACACCTGTGTTTTCAGGCCAGATCGCACTGAAGAATGAACCGCCCATACCAGGCTTGTTGATCTCTGCATCATAGGTTACGAGAAGTATCGCTGTTCCCTCTGACTTTGCCTCGATCTCTGCTATCTCTGAATGCTCGCCAGGTACAACGCTGATCACATCACTTGATGGGTTACCATTCTCATCGATAACTGTGTAGTGATAATCAGGCTCTGCTGATTTTGCATTCATGATACCCTCTATTGCCTGCCAGTTACGGAAGCACTCAAGGTGATACTTGTCACCCTTCTGCATAGCCACATAGCCCTTCTCATTTGAAGTCATGTAGATATCAGCTACATCTGAGCTGTTGGCTGACATGTCATGTACAACTGTGCCAGGGCCATATGTGCTGTCGCCGATGTACATATCCTCGGCTGTTACCTTGTACTCAGCATCTGTGGTTGTGGAGAACCAGTTCCAGTATGTCACTCCCTCTCCACCAGTTACACGGTAGTAATATGTGATACCACTTCCAAGCTTATACTTGTATGTGTCATATCCGGCATCCTTGCTGTCTATCTTGATGCCAGCCTCATCCTTATATATATAGTATGTTGAAAGTGTACCAACTCTGAGCTCAGTTCCCTCTGGAACTGTGAACTCTACTGTCTTTGCCGCTGCAAGAGCTACTGAATAACCGTAGCTTCTGTTGGATGTAAGTGTGTTTGACACAGTCTTAGAGATATAGTCATCTGCTCTATCTCCAACCGGATCATATGTCACTGACACCATATCAGCATAGTAGAACAGTCCTGCATACTTTGCCCAGGCGCCATCTGACCCCTCCCTGGTCTTTACAAACTCTGCATGTCTGTCCACATTGTCAGGAGACATAACCTTACCTGCAACAGTATAGTCAACGTCTTCCTTCCAATATTTTTGTTGCCATCTACAGTGTCATAACCTGTACATGCTATATCTGTGATGCTGTATATGCTGTATGATTGCTGTGGCTCGTCTGTGACTACGAGATCTATCGATCCCATATCTGTCTTCTCGTCACCGCTCTTCTGATATGCTGACAGACGGTATGTACCCGGCTCAAGCTCAAGGGTATACTTGCTGCCATCAGGCTCTCCAACTTCAATCTCATTGCCCTCTGAATCAGCCAGAGTCATGTAAGGAGCAGAATAATTCATGGTTACAGATACTGTATTTCTCTTGTCGCCCCTGATCTTCTTCTCAACTGCCTGAACCTCATCTGCAGTTGCAGTGAGATCTGTCATGACCGCCTGAACCTCTTCACGTAGAGCCTCGTCCTTAGCTATCTCATCTGCATGCTCTGCATAGAGCACATAGAGCTCTGTCTTGTCCTGAGTCTCATAGTATGCATACTCAGAGTCAAATGTATTCTTATCCGGATTGTAGCCATATCCCAGATCTGCGCCATAATCTGCGAGTGTGAACTGCCAACGGATAACGTGTGTATTGTCTACTCCGGCTGCAGAATCTACCTGATATTCTCCTGCGCCGACATTTCCCATTATATTGTCAACTGTGTTCATCCAGCCAGACATGCTGAAATAGTCAAACTGGCCAAGATCTTTTCCAGTCTTGTCCTTAAGCTCAAGTGCCTTTCCATTCTTCTTCTGATAAGCATCCTTAAGCTCCTGTGGAACATTTGCAGCTCCCTTATCAATGCCCTTTACGTTGGCAAGATAATAACTGGAACTGTTGTATTTGTCTGTTCCTGAAGGTTCTGTTTCAAGTCCCTCTTTCTTGAAAAACGCGTAAGTTGCCTGTGATACGGTAAGCTTAGACAGGTCGATGTCTATGCCTTCCTCTTTCCAGACTTCACCGATCTCTTTGTAGGACATTCTCTCTGGCTCGATATAGAATCCCTGGCCAAGAGTAAATCCCTCAAGAGACAGCACAACGTACTCAGTGCTGTAATCAACTTCGCCATCACTCTCTGCGGCGGCAGCCTGAACATAGCCCCAGCTTGCATTTGAAGCAAATGGTGCCACTAAAACTGCGCATGCCAATAAGAATGAAAGCATCAATGTCCTGATTCGTTTCATCTCCTATTTTCCTTTCTTTATTTAATTGTAGGTTATAAAGCAGGGAATATGTATTCTGCTTTTCCCACGCCCAAAAGCTAACAGATGAACTGTCGTGTCATCCGCATCCGGGTACTCCGCATATCCCGGCTGTCTGTGTCTGTCAGACGCCGTCACGCGGCCGGAAATCTCATAAAATCTGCGGGCATTCTGACTGAAAGACACAAGTCTTAACACAGTAATGGCGGTTGCACCGGAATCTCACCGAATTTCCCCCTGATCGGATGCTTTTCAGGACGGCATCCGAGCAGATTTTCACTATGAAATCACAGGGTTTATAGTAATTGTGAATCGGGGAATTGTCAACTCCAAGTACCACTTAATGTATTTTTTTGTCATATTTTATTAGTAAGGTGAGATATGTGTTTTATCCATATCACACATTTCTGCATAATATGTAAGTAGAGAGAAATTACTGAGAATACCTTTGGATTTCATTCTGCTGTCCACAGCATACATTTGGTTTACAAATCCTCCAAGCCATGATAACATCAAGAAATCGAAGGATGTCAAAGAGATGCTATCAGAGATGGTTGAGGAAGAGAGAAACCGTAAGAAAGTCACAAGCCGGGTATCCCTATTTTATAGAGATATCCGGCTTTTCTTCTGGCTCTTATTCTGATTACTTTTTAGTTACGGAAGCCAGCTTATTCTGACCTCTTTGAGCTGTCCTGTTGTATCGTCAAACTCAAATGTATAGCCGCTGCTTCCCATATAAACCTCAGAATCTACACTGTACTTGACTATCTTGCCATCTACTTCTGCATTCTCGCTGCACTTTTCAAGCAACTGATCCTTGGTGATAGTTGTAGGGAATGAGAAGTTCACCTGCTTTGCACCGTCAATCATCATCTCACTGATCTCTGCATTCATGCTGGCATCATAATCCGGGTTTGGCACAAAAAGGTGTGAATACCTTACATATGAGAGAACGCAATCCTCTGCCTTCTGCTCACCGTCAGTAAAGTTGCCAAACATAAACTGCATCGTTACGTAGTCATTGATTTCTGCTGTGTATCTGTCAGTTTCGTAATTTTTATTTACATTGTTGCCACTGTTATTGAGAGAATTCTGCTCAAATGGTATTCCACCGTCTATAAGATCCTTCAAGGTGGACTCACCTAAAGTGAATTTCTTTCCATTATATACAAATGACCTATTGTCAAGATCTGCGTAATTCTCGCTGAGTCCCGATGCCAATGTAAAATCCTCATATACAGGCATCGTAAATTCTGTGGATTCCTCACTGTCATCACTGTAATCGGTTTCATCTGCATATGAATCATCAGATTCAGTATCACCTGTATCCTCAGCCTCAGATTCCTCCTCCGTTGCCATTTCCGTTTCGGTTACCTGCTCTGTTGACTCCGTCTCTCTGGTGGATTTGCCATCATTTCCACATCCAACTATAGAAATTCCCATCACCACCGTGATAAGTCCTGCAATCAACATTTTCCTGTTCCTCATATAATAATCCTCCTTAAAACCTAGTGGCTTTATTATTGAGAATGTCACTATATTTTATCAAGCCGTAATCGGTTGCAACCAGGCAACTATGGGTAGCAAACCGGAATTATAGGGATTTTCGTCACTTTTTTGCAATCTATAGTGCTTATTTCTCCGTAATGTTCATGAAACTATAATAAGTGTCTCTGTCCATGGCATCCGGATTATCATCGGCAAATCCGCTGACTGTATATATGTTTCCATCCTTTAGATCAGCATATGCATTAAAATAGTATGTGATATTTCTCTTGCCGTCCTTTATATATAAGGTCGAATATGTGTAGTAATAAAATGTCACACCATTTACCTCACACTGACCTTCCTCTGTTACCTTTGATATTCCGGCCTCGGTCTTTCTGTCTGCCATATCAGATGCTGTCATCCAACTATACGGTACGATCGAAGTCACAACCGTGATCTTATCACCGTCTGAATAGTATGTCTTACCTGACAAATCCTCATTCTGAAGGCTGTAATTTTCAGGGATTTCATATGACACGGTAGTATCTCCATTCACGACACTGTCCACTACTCCCGTCTCCATAGCTTCGTCCTCCTGCCAGTATGAGCCTGTCATATCATTTGTCTCATCTGTGGGAACGGCCCCCGCAACAATGGCCACAGCTTCATCGGCAGCCTTCTCATATACCTCAGCTCTCTCCGCCCCGCTCAGCGCATCTATATCTATCTCATCAAATCTTATCGAAGTAAAGAAACGCTGCCCTTCCCCGGCATCACATATAAGCTGATAAAAATATGATCTGTCGAACTTCGCACCTCGTTCATTTGCAAGACTCGCTATGTATCTGATATATTCCTTCCCCTGTATCTCGAACTTCTCAGGCTCCAGCTCCATCACATAACCTGCGTCCTCAATATTTTTCTTGCGCTGCTCTCTGTTGTCCCAGAAATCCGCCATCGTCTTATCCTCCACATCGATCTGTATCAGATAATCATCACAGCTTCTTATATTAAGGCAGCCACTCTCATGTATGATTGCCAGTCCTACCGGCTTCACAGAGAAGGCATATCCCTTGAACACTATATGCCAAGGCTCTGTCTCATCGTCAGCTATTTTATTTCCATCCTGTTCAGTTTCACTTTTTTCTTCCGTCTTCCGCGCACTGTTCAGATCAATAACGCCCATAAACTCAAGAGCGACAAATGCAGCTCCCGCCAGTATGCATGCTATTACGATCGCGCAGACAATTTTTTTACATTTTTTCATCGGCTGTCTTATCCTCAAGTATGATCTGAAGTGTATCTTCTTTCTTCATCCTTCTTATCTCAAGCCCAATGAGGATCAGAAGAATAATAAACACCAGCATGACAAATGCTGCGGCAATTATGGTTGATGTCTTGTAATTCAGAAACAGACCATCACCGTCCACCCCTGTGTACAACTGTATGTAATCTCCATCCCGTACCCCCGGTACATCAAGCCACACAGTATCCATGATCTTTCGGCCATTGTCATCCAAATATGCCAGATCAGCTTTTGTATACTGCTGATACACCTTCTCCACGCGCACATTTCCGTTCTTATCTGAATGGCTGATCCACTCGTTCCTCACAAACAGCACCGCCACCACAATTACACAGAAAACGCATATGGCTGCCATCACGCAAAATAATATTTTCAATCTGGCAAGCCTGCCTTTTCCCCTGAGATTCTTCAGATGGACAGCATTATTCGTTGAAGTCCCATCCCCGGACACCTCTTCCGGCGCCTCCGGCTCATCACCCTTTCCATATATAAGTTCTCCAACCTGTACATCCAGAATCTCACATATACACACAAGCCTGTCCAGATCAGGATACGCCTTATCCCTCTCCCACTTGGACACAGCCTGTCTGCTGACTCCCATCTTTTCCGCAAATTCCTCCTGATTCAGCCCGGCTTTCTTCCGGTACTCCTGAATCCTGGATCCTATAAGCAGCATTTGTTTTCCTCCTTTTTCCGAATATTCGGATTGACATTCATATTGTTAATAAGTTCTTTTAGAGAATTGGCAATTGGCTTATTTTCCACTTCTCCATCTATATCCATCTTTTCCCAATCTTTAGCCATTGAAATCAAACTATTTTCATAGAATAATATGTCATCACTAGAATCTTCTTCCTTTTTCAAAACGGAGAATAATACAATAAATTCTTTAGTATTACAATATCCTCTAATACAAGGATGCCCAAACAGATTAATATAATCATTAATTTCTGTAGGTAATGTATATCCATATTTTTCTTCAAATACAGACAAATCTGTTTCATCTTTCCTCTTAACAAGAAATACACCCTTATCAATTCCCTTTTTAATACCATCACAAATAGTACTAAAATCTTCATTTGAGTAATAATTAGGATATTGCTTCGTTTTTTCAAAATAATTTTGAATAGTTTCTCCCATGTCTACATACCTCAATTTAATAAATTTTGTGATAATTCTTGTAGAATATTTCTTGCATTCATGGCACAGTAAAAGGTGTCAGGTGTTACAGATCCGCCATGAGAAGCCATTTCCAGATTGGTATGACCTCTATATCTATACCATCATATTCAAGATTTGTCTCTTCACTGTTGGTGATAATAATGCATTTGGAATCAGGAATAAAATTGTTTAATTTGGCAAATGCACGGGTTTCGCGTTCTTTTGTGTCTATATCATCTAAAACTTGCAGGCTTACCTGTATGGCAAGGCTTTCAGAAGGTATATAGAAGTCTATTTCTACATTGTTTTCAAAGAAAA
>NC_021018.1:1750878-1752752 GCF_000210595.1 Coprococcus sp. ART55/1
ATTTTGGCGATGTCTCTTTATCAACAAGCTTGGCTGCATAATTTTGCGGGGTAAAGAGAAGATAAGAGTCGGTCATGTAGCCAACGTAGTTTATGACTGTCTGCTTTCCTATGGCCATGCCGGTGCTCTTTAATATGTTGGTCAATCTGCTAAAAGACAGAGGTTTGGTAACTGATTCGGCTATTTTTTTGAGTATCAGTTTTATGGCAAAATCATTGGATATCTTATTTCTCGTTATTATATCCCCAAGATAGATAGTTTGATAAATGCTACTAAGAAATGCGCGTTTGTTCTTTATATCAACCAATTCGGGAAAAGCACCAAAGGTGACATATTCGTTGTACAGACTTAATACATCGGCTCTATCCTGGGTGCTGATCACATCAAGATAGTTTTTTTCTCTGTGATTGGCGGTAAGATATTCTGTAAATGAATATGGATAAACATTCATGATGATAAATCTTCCGCCGAGAGTAGAAGCAATTTCGCTGCTGAGCATTTTGCTGTTGCTTCCTGTGATGTTGATTCGGTATTTCATATCAGCTATCCGACGCACAAATTTTTCCCAACCGTTTATGTTTTGGATTTCATCAAGAAACAAATACGGCTTGTTAGCTGAGCCAGACATTTCAAGACCTATTTCTAAGATAGTATTTAGATCTGTAACCTTAGTTTCTAAAAGACGCTCATCTTCAAAATTTACATATACTATCTGTGAAAGGGGAACACCTTTTGATTCAAGTTGTTTTATCTGTTGGTACATCAGATATGATTTACCAGTTCTTCTGATTCCAACAAAGCAATAATTAACATTTTCTTCCAAAAGGTATTGTCTGGTTATAATGGTATTGTTAAGATAGATCTCTTTCTGATCTATCATTATCTGTTTTAAGGTGTCTCTATTCATGGCACAGTCCTCCCTTATCTAGAACAATCGTATAACATTTTTGTCTTATGTGCAAGACAAAAATATGGAGAAATTGTTTCCTATTAAAAATAGTATATACTGTTGAGAGGAAAATATTAAAAAAGCATACCCACAATGTTAAACCTTACCGATAGTGTCAAAATTCTCATTCACAATCAGCTCGCTTTCAATGTTATAGCTATCATCTTATGATCTGTAAGCTGCATATAATACTTATCAAGAACCTCTGCCTCAACAGATATATAAGAAGAATATCTAGCACTTGTGCAGGGAACAAGGATCTACCTGTTTCTTTATCGAGAATTTTTTTAGCTCTTCCAGTTTTTCATTGGTCCCAGTCGTGATATTTAGATTAACTGAAATACCTCCGCCTTCCTCTTTTACATCTGATTCCGCAATGGCCTTTCTCAATATATCAGGGTTCCTGATGTAGGATTGAAATGTGTACAAAAAATCCGGCAGGCGAACTCCTTGTTCACCTGCCGGATTTTTGACGTTATACTATATTCATTATTTTATTAACTTGTCATATCAGAATAATAACAATCTCCAAGGCCTAAAACACCTAAAAAATCGGGTTTAACACCAGGAAACCTATCAGGAACATCAAACCATAGCCAAAGCTCTGGCACAGTTTGAAGTATAAATACAAAGTAACTATAGTTCCAACTATCGGAATAAATGTAAGAACACACATCCATCCTTTGTGTGCCCCGATCAAATATTCACACATTAAGTAAACATCGTACACGGGAATAAATGCCTTCCAGCCTTCTATTCCCATTTTTTCAAAGATCTTATACCAGCATATACAACTGAAAATTATAAGTATGATTGATAAAGATATGATGATAAAAACCTGAACTGTCCCCGTACGCCATAATAAAAATTCCCCCTATGTACTTATTTAGTCTTTCTCCCTTAGACGTATAAACACAGTTTATAC
>NC_021018.1:1753065-1754130 GCF_000210595.1 Coprococcus sp. ART55/1
TAAGTTATCATTAAAACGTTATATTAAAGTGTACCCTTTGTCAAGGACACTATGACTTTTCCTTTTCAGATTTCTATTTTATATTTGTTTGTTGCGTAGAGGCATCAAAGTGATGCCTCTGATTGATTGTTTTCACCTTTTGCTTTAGGGTTTAACAGTGGATAAATTCCTGTTGTCAGATATTGATAATATTCAACAGGTGACAACCTTGCTAAGTCCCATTGATAACGTTCTGTATTATAATATTCTGTCCAATCCCTAACTGCGTTTAATATCTCCTCATAGCTGTAGCACTCTGATAGATCTAATTCATCTTTCATATGACCAAAGAATGATTCCGAGGAGCATTGTCCCAACAGTTTGCTCTACGTGACATAGACTGTCTCAGTTCGTTATCCTTTAACAATTGGATAAATTTAATGCTGGTATAGTGGGAACCCTGATCGCTATGTATTAATGTTTCTGTGCTTAAATCAGTTCCATGTTTTTCTATTAACTGCTTTACTGTTTCTAATACAAAATCAATTTCTAGTGATTCGCTGAGAACCCATGACAGAAGCTCCTTGGTACAGGCATCTATAATTGTTGACATATAGCACCGGGGTGCTTTTCCATTTATAATATACGTGATATCCGTTAACAGAATTTTTCTTGGTCCGTGTTCCTCGAATTCACGGTTTACTATATTAGGTGCGGTATATGCAGTTGCCATTGCTTTTGCCATTCTTCGATAGGGATTTGCCTTGCGGATAGGGCACTGTAAGTTGTACTTCTTCATCAGCCGCCGGATTTTTTTGATATTCATCACTATCGGCGGTTCCATGTGTAACAACCTCATATATATGCTACGGGCACCTTTATGATATCCTCGGTACTGGTATGCTTTCAGAATCAAAAGAAAATCCTGTCTGTCCCGTTCCTCCCTTTCCATTCGCTGGTTTTCTGTTGATAGATAATGGTAATATCCCGAACGGGATACTCCTGCTATTTCGCACATGGCAGCTACATTCAATAGATTATCGCTTTTTTGCATGGTATCATAAATAATCTGATACTTTGCATGTG
>NC_021018.1:1755044-1756895 GCF_000210595.1 Coprococcus sp. ART55/1
CGCAAGAATATCTGGCTAATGCTTCGGATGTGAATGTTAGTCATATCAGCAATATCGAAACCAACAAAGTCAAAGTTTCTCTGACGCTTCTGGTATCTATCTGCAATGCTATGAATGTTACTGTTGATTATATACTTGGCAATGAATATAAAGCTCCTACTACTGCCTATGAAACCGAACTGCTTAATGCTGTAGATAAACTGGATTCTTCTAAGAAAGAACAGCTTCTGCGTATTGCAAAGGTATTATAAACAAGCTATTCTTTAATCCTACCAACATATCTGTAATAAGTACTCTTACTCTTACCAAACTGCTTCATCAATTCAAATGGGCGAAGTTCTCCCGACAACACTTTTTCATAATGCTCTGAAAATTCTTCTTGTGACATTATCGCTGGACGACCATAATCATCCCACTCACCACGATTTTTCTTAGCATCAATACCCTCACGCTGACGCTTTTCTTTCTTTTCAATCTCTGCCTGTGCCATAGCTGCATATAACTCAATCAGCATATTATTGATGGTTTCCATCAGCATCCTAGCCATAGCATTATCAAGCTTTGACAAATCCATAAGCGTAGTAGGAAGCTCCAGTATTTTTACACGAATACCATTATCCCTGTAATACTGCAACTCTTTTAGTGTCTCCTGCTTATTTCTACCAAGTCTATCATCCTCAGTAATAATTAGCTCGTCACCAGCTCTTAATACATCCTCTTTCAATACCTGATACCTCGGACGATTAAAATTCTTGCCTGTCTGCTGGTCTGTAAAAATCTTTTCCAGCTCCAAACCATTCTGCTCACAGTATGCTGTAATCTCCTTAATACCTCTGTCTAAATGCTGCTCTCTTGTACTTATTCTGTGATAACCATATCTCTTCACGATTATTTGCTCCTTTCCTTTGTCTTAAAATGCTTACATAAAAAATGAGACCTCCCATAATGGAAAGTCTCTACTTTTTGGCACTGATTTTATGCCCTTATTATTCAGTTTCTAAATGTACACTTTTCGGCCACCCCCCTCCTTAAAAAATGAATACATAAAAGAATGTATATTTCAGCCTTTGATTTATCGTCATAAGCGAAACAGTGTAAATACTTAAAAGTTTTGGTTATACCTTTTACTTTATTTCAGTTTTTCCCCAAGGAACATTGTATTCTGATATTTCTACCTTTTTCCAGTATTCTTGTGGTATATGTAATCTTGATAAAATATCTACATTCGCAATTAATGCCATGCTAAACAAATTCTGATTATTAATACCATGTTTTATCAAATGTTGTGTCAATTTTTCTATCGTCTCTCCTGAATTAGTTAAATCATCAATAATTAAAATCTTTTTATCTTTAAAATTTAATACTTCGTCAGGCACAAAAATTGTCCATTTTGATGTATCAAAACTCGTCCAATTTTGCGGATTAAGAAAGTTCTTATTATATCTTCTTTTTAATAGGCACATATACACAGGATATTTATTATCCAACTCTGTAACTACTAAGCTACATACTATTGAGCCTCTACCTGAGAAAGTAATAATATAGTCAGGGTTTATTTTTTCTACTTTTTGAGCTAAATCCTCTATCCCTTCCTTCATAATTTTCTTCCAAGAAATATTCTTTCTATATTTTATCTTAGTATATATAAAATATACTGCACTTGGTCCCCCCAAAACAGTAACTATCCATCCTATCGCATTCATAATTACACTTACATTCATTAGTCTCTAAATCTCCTTAAAAGTATATTGAATTTCTCTGTTTATATTCAATTTTTCTAACAAAGTCGTTACGTCTTTCATTTGGTTTTTGTATAACAGAAATAGTATTTCTGCAATAATATCCATTTTT
>NC_021018.1:1757114-1828172 GCF_000210595.1 Coprococcus sp. ART55/1
TTCCAAGCCTAATTCCACTTCCTTTAAACAATCTTTTATCTTTTTTATTCAATGAAACCCCTAACTGGTTTGCTCTACAAAAAAATGAATCTCTTTCTGACCTTGACATATGAAGAAATAATTGATGTGTTTGTGAATATATTCCTTGTCGATTGATAACTTGCAACCCCAATTCATCTAATTTTTTCCCTAGGTAATTACTATTTTTTGTCATGTTAGTGCAATATTTTTCCGAAAAATACTCCATCTCAATCAATGTCAAAATAAGACTGGCAACATTTTGCATATGAGTATTTCTCAAATATAATGGATTAATTGTCTCATCAATTTTATATGCTAATTCTTCATCATTTGTCATTATGAGTGCTTTCGCCACACCTGGTATAGTTTTATGAGTTCCACCCATTAATATGACTTTATTATTCATATACAAAGGGTTTTCTCTTATATTATTAATATAATATGCCAATACCTGTGATGCATCAAATATTAAAACAGTGTTTGATGGCAAGTGTAATTTATTAAAAATTGGAAGAAATATTATATCGGTAGGAGCAAATAGTACAAAATTAATATCGTGTTCTTCTAAAATGCTATTAACACCATCATAATCATAATCACTGATATCGTAGTCAAATGGTGCCTCAATATAATTTATATTTAATCTGTCTAATATATTAGGCAATGATGCATGACCTCCACTTTCTGGTGACAAAATCAGGATATTATCGTTCTGCTTTACCAATGATAATAAAATGTTCTGTAATGCATTCATACCTGATAATGAACGGCAATCTGTATAATATGCACCAAATAATTTGCTACATTGTTCACTTACTATTTCATAAAATGGCAATAATTTCTTACTGCCAACCATGTTATTATCCTCATCGTAATTCAAAAAACCACCTAATATATATCTTTCCTGTAAGCCATATGACAATGGCATTTTAGAAAATTCTGAAATAATATTCTCAGCTGCACATAATGGCAATACTGTTTTTCTATATTTTTCAAAATCTTCAATAGTTTTTTGGTACTTGGTATAAAATTCATTTTTTAGCAAAATAGATTTTCCATAATTTATATTATTCATTGTTTTTCCTTTACTTTTATTATAAACATTGTTTACTTAGTCTATATTACTCCAAAATGCCTCAACGCATCCTTAATATACTCCACCTTTTCCTGTGGACACTGATTCACTTCTGGGTTCTCTTTCTTAGACTTATTATAGTTCTCACCCATATCCAGTCCACACATCCTCTTAACCTGTGCAATGTAAGAAGTATGCACATTCACACCATACTTGTTCTTCACATATTCCTTAATCTTCGGATATGTAGCTTTTTCTTCTGGTGTGTAATTACTCTCTTCATCAGGCTTCATTATAACCTCAATCTTAGGTGTATCTTTTTTGAGGGATAATTTGACAACCGTCTCGACCATTGTTTCATTTTCCAAGGGCAATTCTTTCACTTCTGTCCCATTCACTGGAACGGGGAAGTTGAAGATAATCTTCCTGATCCAGTTGCCATCCGGCTGCCTTTCCGGGAACAACTCGATTCGCTCGATAAATGCCCGCATAAATTCTTTTCGCTCCACCTCGGAGGCGGCTTCATAGACCTGATCGAACGCCAACAGTAAGCGATAGATGTTGTCGCCAGAAATTTTCTCCTGTCGGATACTCCGTATCTGGCTTTGCACATCGTCAATCTGGACTTCAATCTCATCTATTGCGCCATATTGCTCGTCATAGCGGCGCTGCAAATCAGAAATTTTCCGGTCATAATACGGGTCATTCACATCCAAACCGTCCATCTGCCGTTCCAGGCGGGCTTTTGTGCCTAACGTCTGCCGAAGCTGCGCTTGCAACGCTTCCAGCTGTTTCTCTAAGTCGTTCGTATCGACAGCGGAGCCAATTTTCGCCTTGATTGCATCCGCAAACCGTGGGTTGCTGACCATAGCGGAGATAATTGACGCTACCATGCGGTTCATCTCTGTCTGTTCAATGTTCAGCCGGAAAGTGCACTCGTGGCCTGTTGGCGTTACCGTATTCTTGCAGTAATAGTAATAGCGGGTCTTTTTGTCCTTGCTGTGGGCTTTTGCAATATTCCCGTACAGGCTTTTGCCGCAGCAAGGGCATTTCAGAATGCCGGACAGAATATGTGCATGGGTAGGATCGTTGACCTTCTCACGCCGATAAGCATTGACTTTCCGTTTCTCCTGCGCGAGATTCCAATCTTCTTCTGAAATGATAGCCTCATGCTTTCCCTCGTACACGGGGAACTCCGACTGCTCAACCACGTGCATCTCATTTCGGGTGCCGATCTTCTTCTCTGTCCGGCGTCTGCCATAGGCGATTTTCCCCATATATACCGGATTATCAATGATACTTTTCACAAAGCTGGCGGAAAAACCGGGAATAGTACCGTTCTGCCGCATCTTTTTCACAAAGCCCTGCCGGTTCAGATATTTCGCCACGCCGCTAACACCATCGTTGGTGTGAATATAGCGGTCAAAGATGGTGCGGATCACGTCCACTTCATCCTCAGCAATCAACAGTTCGCCTTTTTCAAGGCGGTATCCATAAGGGGCAAAGCCACCGTTCCATTTTCCTTCACGGGCTTTCTGCTCCCGTCCGGCCATCGTCTGGGTCCGAATATTCTCACGCTCTATCTCTGCCACCGCAGAAAGGACAGAAATCATCAGCTTGCCGGAATCTTTGGAACTGTCAATGCCGTCTTCCACACAAATCAGATTGACACCGAAATCCTGCATCAGCTGCAAGGAATTTAGCACGTCAGCGGCATTCCTGCCAAACCGGGACAACTTGAATACCAGTACATATTCCACTCCGTCTTTGCAGTCCTGAATGTCTTGCAGCATCCGCTGAAATTCATGTCTGCCCTGAATATTCTTACCGGAAAAGCCTTCGTCAGAATATTCACCGGCCACTACCATATCTTCGTATTCAGCGTATTTCCGCAGCTTGTCTCGCTGAGCATCCAGACTGTATCCGTCCACCTGCATGGAAGTAGATACCCGTGTGTAGAGATAGCATTTTGTTTTAGTTTTTTTCATGCAGGCCGCCCCTTTCTTCCATCTCTGAACATTCATCCGTAACTTTCTTCTTCGCCAGACCTTCATTCTGAATGTAGTACTCCAACAAACGGAGTACATATTCAGGCGCATGGCGGTTATCCAGTTCCCACTCTGTCACAGTCCGATAGGGAATCCGAAAATATTTACAAAATTCCTTGCGGTTCATGCCGGTGCTTTCCCGCAGTTCTTTTATTTTGGTTTTGCAGTCCATTTCATTTACCCCATAAAGCAAAATACACGTTGCGTATTTATTATAGCATACGCCAATCAAATACGCAACGTGTAAATTCAATTTACATCAAGCGGCTTTGTCAAATTCCTGATACACAGGAACGGGTTGCTTTCCTGATACCGCAGACTGTGTACAGCCATCCTTCGCAGTCTCCTGCATCTGCTCCAACAGCTGCGGCCCGTACTTCTGCAACAGCCGCGCCATCACATCAACACAGCGGTCAAATGCCGCATTATATTTTGGATCATCATAAACTTTGCTCAATAGGCCGCTCCTTTCCTCTATGGCTGCTCTGCGCATAGATGTTCAAAACTTCTGCCGGTATCTGTTCCAAAATCGCCACGGCACTGTCATAGTCGCGCCGCAGCTTGAGGTCTTCGATCTGCTTTAGGGTGCTGACCTTCTGCGCCGATGCAAGAGATTCTTCCAGCTCGGCATTTTTCGTTTTCAGCTTTTTGTTTTCGGATGCTGTTTTCGTAAAAGCCACGCCATATTTCCGCAGCAGCGTGTCCATCTTCTCCACGCTGGGAATATAGCTATCCAGAATCTTGCAGATTTCCTCCGCCCGGCTTTTGGCGTTAAAGGGATTGATTCCAGTGAGCAGATCCTCCAGTTTGCTTTTCTGTTTGGTCAGTCTGGTCATCTCCTTAAATACGCGGGGCGGGATATGGTCGCGCCCGGTCAGGCTGGCGCTCTCGCCACGCTCCAAATCTGGAAACTTCTTGACCATGTGTTTCCAAAACTCATCCTGCCACCAGGTCAGCTTCTTTTTATTGCCCATGATGTCTTTGGCGCTGAGCCTGCCGTCCTCCGTCAAAGGGACAAAACAAAGGTGCATATGGGGCGTTTTCTCGTCCATATGCACCACGGCGGATATAATTGTCTCTTTGGACTGATGCTGTTCCAGAAAGTGCAGAGCTTCCTCGAAAAATACCCGAATTTCCGCCCGTTTCTTTCCCTTAAAGAACTCCGGGCTGGCTGTGAACAGCGTCTCGATCATACGGATACTGTCTTTCCGGGTACGGCATCCGGCAGCGGCAATTTGCCTCTCTGACTCGGCCCGGTACTTGCCGGGCGGTTTGACCAGATGGAAGTTGTACTTGCTTCGGCTGGTATCCACATCGGGATTACTGGCGTACTTTTCCTTTGTGCGCTCGTTATGGGCCTCGATATTGCCGATTTCAGGCCCCTTATATTTGGCAAATCGCATAATCGCGTATTGTGCTTTTTCCATACTCAATCCCTCCGTTTCTGCCAGACAATGTCATATCCCAGCACGTCAGCCAACTCCACGGCCTCCCGATACCGCAGCGATTCCCGCTGCAATTTTCCGGAAAGATTGGATACGCTGTCGCTCCACCCATACTCATCGTGCAGCTGGTCAACGACTTCCTGCATGGTGTAACCGGCGCGGATGATCTGCGCCTTGATTTCGTTTCGGATACTTGACTTCATAAAATATATTCCTCCATTTTCGCAAGTGAAGCCCTTTGTCACTTGATAGATAAAACATGATTTTCGGTTGCGTCATAAAAAGAACCGGCTACGCTGGGGAGCGCACCGGCTTTGGTCAATGGTGAAATTTGTGCAAATGCTGTTTTGCGATAGAAATGATTCCCTGCGTATCGTTGGTCAACGGCGGAATATTCGACTTCACAGAAATGCGGGACTTTTCACTGTTCGGGCTGTATTGTCACAAAATGCTGCAATCTGTACGTCGTTCCGTGAGCCACCATCCGGCGAACTGTATACGGATAAAAGAGAAACATTTCGCTGTTTTGAGATTGCTCTAAAATATGCCTGCAAAATCACCGCTTTTACTGACCGCTTCAGGTGTGGTCAAAATGACCACACCTACTTCACAGCACAAAAGCGCGAAGAATTTCACGGTTCTGGTGGTGGACAAAATATCCATAACCACTTTTACACATCAAAATAGGTGTACCCAAAATGGGCACGACCACTTTATCCAAATGAAGCGCCTCTACAATATATGAGGTAACAGGGTCAATCGCTGCGTACATACGTACCGGCGACCAGATCGGAAATCAATCCCGCCAGTCTTCCGGTACGTACGTACACTGTGAAGCGTCCGTAAACTCGTTTATATGCGGCCTTGCCACTGCCTCGATCCCCATAAAGCCCCATACCCGGCGTCCTGCCGAATTGGTAATCGTGTTGCAGTGTTCCAGATTGTACTTACCGCAGGCTGCCACCAGCGCATCGCTGAAGCTGCGGCGTTTGAGTGCAGTCAGGCTATTTTCCTCGCACCACATCCGGTAAATGTCGTAGCAATCCTTTGAACTGATGGACGCATCCGCTTTCAGCTGGATATAGCCCTCGGATTCCAGAAAATCAAACACATTATTGTTGTCCCGCTTGACGGCCTCCCGGTTCTCTTTGGTGCGCTGGCTCTCGGTGAACTTGAAGTTGTTCGCTACCAACCGCTGCAATCCCGCAAAAGCCCACAGCAGAATGCCCTCCACCTCGGCCTTCATCTTCTCTGCCAGGTCGGGATCATCCACACGGTCGGCAGGTTTCTCTTTGGCGGTCAGCACCAACTGCCGCCGATAAAAGCCATCACTGCGGTCAAAGAGAGCCTGCAAGTCGCCATTGCTGAATGCCAGCAGCCGGGCGCACATCCATCCCTGATAGCTCTGCTTGCCTTTACGCTCCAAATCCATTTTACCCTGTGCGGTGACGATGGATTTGACATAGTTGGTCTGCCGCAGGGCCTCCATCCGCATATCATCATCGACACACAGCAGAATGTGTTCCAGATCAGCGCGGGCAAAACGGTTCTCGGAAATTTTGCCGATGCTGCCGTCCTTCATGTTGCTGCCGAACAGGGCGGACAGCACCGCGCCGATCTGGCTCTTACCCTCGCCGCCATTGCCCTTAATGACCATCATGCGCTGTCCCTTGTTGCTGGGGATCAGGCAGTAGCCGATATATTCCTGCAAAGTGGGAATGTCCTCCGGGTAAAGAAGCCCATCCAGAAAAGCCAGCCAGCGGGTCGGCGTGGGCGCATCGGGATTATAGGCCACCGGCAGGCGGCAACGCACGATGTCCGGTTTTCCCTCCGTAAAGGAGCCATCCAGAAACAACGTGCCGTTTGCCAGATGAATGCGGTCAGCCTCCGGCGGGAAATCCTCTACCAGCGCCGCCAGCTTCATCAGCTCCACGATATTGCTGATTTTGCGGGGGATATTGCTGACCGCACAGCATTTCAGTTCCTCAAAAATTTCTCCACGCAGTGGCAGCTCATCGGTCACGCGGCCATCAGGCGTGAAAAAAGCTCCGTTTGTGTAGATGATTTTGTGTCTGCCGAGAAAATCATCACAAAACAGGGCTTCATTGATACTCTTGCCGTCAAACCAGATGGGCTGGTTGGCCTCACGCGATTGCTCGTTCTTCGCCACGGTGCTGCACCTCCTTTTCCAGACGTCTGAGCCGCTGCTCCAGCGCGGTGATAGTGCCGTCCTTCAGCAGCATATCCACCGCTTTCACACGCTGCTTAAGTTCCGCAAACATGAGAACGTCCAACAAATCATTTACATACTCGATCATATGACAGGCTTCCACAAAGCGGTCATCCAGTTCATCCTCCGGCGATTGCGGGGCATATTCGACCTTCCAGCGTTCCAGCAGATGCAGATAATCGCAGAGCACCCGCTGGCAGTGTATCTCATCGTTGCGGAAAGCCTGCGCCAGCGGATAGGGCTTTTTCAAAGCCATCGCTGCCGGGGGCTTGTCCGGGTCGATGCCAAAGTCATAGGCCAGCTTCTTTGCGGCCTCGTAGCTGCTCAGGCCGAACAGCCGCGCCACAAAATCGATCACATCCCCGGTAGCCCCGCAGCCAAAGCAATAGAAATAATCCCTGTTCAGCTTCATGCTGGGATGCCGGTCATCGTGGAAGGGGCAGCAGATCATATCGCCCCGGTTGACCTTACAGCCGTAGTATTCGGCGGCCTGCTTCACGGTGACAGCGGATTTTACAGTTTCAAATAAATTCATAGGCTTTGTCCTCCATTATTTATTGACGGTATCTGCCCGTCTGCCTGAATATACGGGGAAAAAGCCTATAAACCGAAAAATCCGCTAAAAGTGCAAGAAATGAAAAAACGCCGCCCTGAAATCTTGCAAAAATGCAAGACCTCAGAGCGGCGAAGCCAGCGGAAAGCATTTGCCCGCGCTGGTTTTATCAGGTATAATGGATAAAGAGAGTTTTCAGAAGAGAGGTGCGTCACATGGAGGGAGCCTATCTGCCCGGCAATATCCGGCAGCGGATGCAGGAGCTTATGAAGGAACATAAAATTACCCAGGCACAGCTGGCGACCCGCATCGGCAGCACCGAGAGCGCCATCAGCCGGTTTGTCAGCGGTAAGACTGATAAGATCAGCACAGAACATTTGCTCCGCATTGCGAAAGTGTTTGAAGTCTCCACAGATTTCCTGCTGGGGGAAGTCAACACGCCCGACCGGACAAATTTTGATATTGAAGAACTGGGCCTGTCGGTGCAGGCGGCGCGGAATCTGTACACCGGAAAAGCCAATGCAGAGATCGTCAACCGCCTTTTGGAAAGCCCTCGCTTTGCAGAAGTCACCTATATGATTGAGCAATATTTTGACGATACGCTGGCCGCCGGTTTCGCCGGACAGAACCAGATGCTTACTACTCTCAGCGCCATGCTGCGCCGAAACAATAAAACAGACGCTGCGGTGCAGGCGGCCAGAACTGTCAACCGGCAGAAAGTTCCCGTATATCAGGCAGACCTGACGATGATACAGAACACATTTATGGCGGCGCTGCGGGAAGTGAAGAAAGAGATCGGCAACGATTTCACAGCAGCGCAGTCCTTGACCAAGGGCATCACTCAGCAGATGTTTACCGAACTCACCAAAGGGGCGGATGTTCATACTCCGACCATCACGCCCGAAATGATTTCCGCCGCCGTCACCCAGAGCGCAGCGGGGATGGACGGTGTGCAAAAGGAAGCATTAGACAAGTTCGGTCAGGCGCTGACGGAATTTCTCCAATCCACCTTAGACCACGCGCAGGAGAAGCAAAATGCCGACCCGGAGCAATGAGCAGCTGTGCAGACTGGCACAGAAAGGGGATACGGCTGCCCGTGACATTCTGCTGGAAAAGAATCTGGGATTCATCCGAAAAATTGCGCTGGAGCAATACCGAAACATGGGGCTGGATGAAAATGATATTGGAATTGATTTGGATGATTTGATGCAGGAGGGAAGTATCGGCCTGCTGAACGCGATCCCTTTGTTTGATGCCGGACGGGGCATGAAATTTCTGACCTATGCAGCACCGGCGCTCCGCAACGCCATGACGGACTGCATCCGCGCCGCCCTCGGTTTATTTGAGCAACGGATGGTGGATAAGAAAGACGCCCCCGGCTTCCAGAGAGTATATCTGGATGACGTTCTCTCAGAGGATGAACGGATGCTGCGGATCGAAGCCATAGCCGACCCTCACACCCAAACGCCGGAGCAAATCTATATCCAAAAAGAGCAGCTGATAGAATTGTATGCGGCGCTGGACAAGCTGACAGCCAGAGAGCAGACCTATCTGCTGTACCGCTATGGCTTTACCGATGGAATCGAGCACCCGCTGATCGGCGCGGCGCTCCATTTCCATCTCAGCGAGAGCCGGACAAAGAAGGTGGAGGGCGAGGCGATGGACAGCCTGCGCGGAAAGCTGCCGTGGTGGTTCTGATACGATGGGAAGCAGCGGCTGACGGGGGCTTTGATATACCTTTGTTCCGCAAATGACACGGCTGACAGACAGTGCTTGCCCGCACCGCCTGCCAGCCTTTTTCTGTCGCTTATGCTGCCCCGCAAGGGGCAACCTTTCCCGCCAGAACGCCGCAACTGTGGCCACACTTTTCAGGGTGTGCTACAATTCCGGCTGCCATCTGCTCCACAAAGGTATAACACACTAGACTTTCCTACGGAAAATCGTGTGCCACGAAACCGCCGGTTTCTTTGGATTCTTCCGGTCAAAGGGGAACACTATCCCCTCTGAACACCCCAGACAAAGGAGAACGCTGTTCCCTTTTGGAATCCCCTTGCCAATAGGGATGCTACCGCCCTATTGAATGATTTAGATAAAAAACAAAATAAAGCATAGTTCGCCAGCACACCGCTATTCTGTCATTACCTTACACAGACATCTTGTAACTTTTTCGTTAAGCCTATTGACTCTGATACTTCGGAAGAGATATAATATAGTTGCTACTTAGCGAGCCTAAATAGCAAAGCTAAAGAGAGGCGACGATATGAATAACAAATATGTCCAGCAATTCAAAAAAGGCTCTCTGGAAATGATACTTTTGTGCCTAATCGGACGCAAGGAAACTTATGGATATGAAATTATAACTGAATTGAACAATAGTGCGTCTGTTTTGGGATATGCGAAAGAGGGAACCATTTACCCCATTTTGTATCGTTTGCAGGAAGCAGAACTAATCAAATGCCGATTGGCTCCGGCTGCGGCAAATGGCGGCTCAAAAAAGTATTATTCTTTAACGGATAAAGGCAGGAATGTACTTGATGAACTAATCTTATTTTGGTCAAGCTATGAAAACTGCGTAAACGGCTTTATAGAAAGTTATCAACAAGCGAGGGTATCCAAATGAAAGAACAATATATCAAACAGGTTGAAAAGGAACTATCTTTACCACGCAAAATGAAAAAAGAGGTTGTACGTGACTTGAATGAAGTTTTTGCGTCTGCTATGGAGCATGGAGAAACAGAGCAGCAGATTATCCAGCGTTTGGGGACGCCAAAAGAATTTGCAGACAGCACCGCAGAACAGTTTGGCATTGATAACACCAAATCGAAAAAAAGGAACGGTATCATTTCTACTCTTGCTGCGCTTGTTATCGCGGCTGCTGCCTTTTCGGTATATGCTGTTACACAATCAGGAAAAGTACCAGAAGGAGCAATCGGACAAGCCGACGCGACAACAAATATACAGATTGAGGGCGCGTTTGCCTTTGATATTTCGCAAATCCTTTTGGTTATTGGGTTTGCAGCAACAGCTATTGCTCTTTTGTTAATTATCCGAACCATACACAAAAACAGGAGGTAACCAATGAAGAAATATATTTCTGTATTCACAATCATGATTATGATTTTTTTGGCTGCGTGTTCTAATCAAAATACCTCATCTACACCGACAAGCAATGAGAACAATACGCAATCTAATAGTGTTACAAAATTGGACGAGGGTGTTTGGCCTGAGAATGAGTACACAGAGGGGCTTCCTGTTGCGCCTGGTACGGTTGCATGGGCTACACTTGATACAGAACATGAGAATTGTAATATCAACCTTACCGGTATTAGCGAAAACGACTATAACGAGTATATGGAGCTTTTGAACCAAGAAGGCTTTTCCGTAATTGAAAATGTGTCAGAGGAAATCGAGGGAGAAAACTATGTTTCTATCGGGACACTTTTATCAAACGACGAAAAGTGGTTAAGTATCAGCTACATACCCAATAGTCTAACTATCTACATTTCCTTTGACAATAACTGAAAGAGATCACGGAATAGCAAAGCCAGCCGAGCCAGTCAACGGTCAAGATGAACGGCGCAAGCGCCGCCGTTGACAGCCCCGCCCGCCTTTGCAGATAGGCAATCAAGGGGCGACAGCAAGGAGTGCTGCCGCCCACAGTATTATCAGAGAGGGAGAATTCTATGAGAAATCGGATTGTAAAAGTGACAGAAGTTGTAGTCAGAAGCGCTTTTTACATCATCTCAAACTATGTATTTGTTAGCATGGGACTATCATTTCATACTCAATGGATTTCAATTCTATTTTTGCTTTCAATGGTATGGTCTACTATTGATTACGGAAAGTCCATAAATGAAATAATCGAAAAAAAGGTAATTGCTGAAATACTATGTATATGTTGCATTGCACTGAGTATAGCGATGGCATATTTTGTGGGATATATTCAAGGAGCATTCGTTTCCCTCTGAAAATACAGGGCCACAACTTTCCGCTTAATATATCAGTATGGAACAAGTTATCAAAAAGTCATGAATGCTCGTAGCTCACCGGCCCGGCCAGCAAAAGCAGTAAATCTGAAATTGATTTACTGCTTTTTTGCTCAATAGACTCTTAAATCATCTGAAAATATTTCAACGCATCCCTGATCGCCGCTTCCTTCTCCGGCGGACATTTTGGCACTTTAGCATCTTCCTTCTTTGACAGATTATAATTTTGCCCCACATCCAGCCCGCACTTGCGCTTTATTTGCGAGATGTAGAGGGAAGACACCTTCAAGCCAGTATGCTCCAACACATACGCCTTGATCTGCTCGTAGGTCGCCCCCTTCTGGAACCCGGACATATCCATATCCTCCAGTGAGAACTCCACACGAACCTTCTTCGAGTCGATTTCTCCCTTGGAAAGCAAGACAACCGTCTCCACATGGACAGTCCCTGGAAACTGATCCACAGCGCAGGCCTTAGTCACATAATATCCATTCTCCTGAAGTGTCACCAGATCCCTTGCAAGCGAAGTCGGTTTGCAGCTAATGTACACAAGTTCATTCACTCCATAGTTGATGATCTTCGTAAGAGCCTTTGGATTGATTCCATCCCTTGGTGGATCAAGGACTATGAAGTCCGGCTTTTCTTCGATCTCATCTATGACCTTAAGGACATCCCCTGCGATGAACTCGCAGTTATCAAGACCATTGAGTTCAGCATTTACACGAGCTGCCTCCACGGCCTCCTCCACGATCTCCACTCCTATCACCTTCTTTGCGACTGGTGCAAGGAGCTGTGCTATCGTTCCGGTTCCACTGTAGAGATCAAATATGACTGCATCCTTTGTGTCACCCACATAGGAACGCGCCTTGTCGTAGAGTCTCTCCGCACTCTTGGTATTTGTCTGGAAGAATGAGAACGGCGATATCTTGAACTGAAGCCCAAGGACCGTCTCATATATATACTCTGTTCCATAGAGCAGATTTGTCCTGTCGCTGATGACCGCATCTGCCATGGAGTCATTTTCTGTATGGAGGATTCCCGCGATCTTTCCCTCAAGGGGCAGATCAAGAAGTCCTCTCACAAATGCATCAAGGTCAAGGGCATCAAGATTCTGTGTCGATGTCACGAGATTCACCAGCAGATCGCCATTTGTCGCAGAGCGTCTGATCACCAAATGGCGGAGCAACCCTGTATGCTGCATCTTTTTATAATAAGGAAGTCCTGCTGCCCTGCAGAATTCCACTGTATATTTCACGATCTTGTTCAGGTCGTCATTTACTATATAACAGTCATCCATCTGTACTATGTCGTACGTGCTGTTCTTCTTGTGAAGTCCCAGTGCCAGAGGGCCGTCCTTGTACTCGTCGCCAAACGAGAACTCCATCTTGTTTCTGTAGCCCTTTGTCACAGGCGAAGCAAGGATACCCTGCCATTCGTACGGATGCTCTGCGCTGTCGATCACACCGTCAAGGAGCCCCTTCACAAGCTCCTCCTTCACCTTAAGCTGGTTCTCGTAGCTGAGCGTCTGGTAACTGCAGCCACCGCACATACCAAAATGAGAACAGACAGGCTGCGCATCCTCAAGCTCCGACTTCTCCAGAACCTCAAGAAGTCTTCCATCAGCCTTGCCATTCTTCAGCTTTGTTATACGGCAGCTCACCTTCTGGCCTTTTATCGCACCCTTAACTGTTACTTTTCTGTCGTCCATATGAAAACTTCCCTTGTTCGGAAACTCATATGTATCTATCACACCTTCAACTATATCATGTTTCTTCATATCATTTTACCTGCCATTTTCATATTCGTTAGTCTCTAAAAGACATAAACTCTTGATTCTCCGTCCCCCAAGGCCGACTTCTGCCCTATCCCCACAGATCCTCAAAAAACTTCTTTCTCTTCTTCTCCTCCGGTGTATCAATATTCGGCAGCTCATTCTCCGCAAAGAAAGGCGTTCCGTGCTGGTCAAAATCCAGCAGCATGTATGTTCCTACTCGGTTGTCCCTCGGCAGAGCCAGACTTCCCGGATTCACGATATATGAATTCTTATAAGTCGTCAGATCCCGCCTATGGGTATGTCCATACATCACAAAATCATACCCCTCTGTATCTATGAGTTCCTCCAGGTATGCTGTTCCGCTGTTCACTCCATACCTGTGTCCATGGGTTATAAATGCCCTCTTGTCTCCGATGTTGAACTCATCATATATCGGGAGTTCCGCATTGTAGTCGCAGTTTCCCCTCACCATGTGGATCTCGCAGTTGAAGAGATCCTGTATGAGCTCCTCATCGCCCTCAACATCACCGAGATGTATCAGCATGTCCACATCTCCAACTATATCGTATATCTGCTCTATGCAGCTGCTTTTGCCATGGGTATCACTTATTATCAGAACTTTCATCTCTGCCCCCCCTTGTTTAAAATCTAACAAACACAGTGATTTGCAATCATCTGCCATCACTTATTCTCTCTGTGCTTTCTGATGACGTCCTTCATCAGCCTCAGCGCATTTCCTCTGTGGCTTATCTCGTTCTTCTCCTCAGGATCAAGCTCCGCAGTGGTCTTGCCCTTTCCCGGCAGGAAGAATATCGGATCATATCCAAATCCATTCTCGCCGCGCTCCTCATATCCGATAATTCCCTCAATGGTTCCGCGTGTCGTATACTCGCTTCCATCCGGGAACACTGCTGCTATAGCACACACGAATCTTGCTGTCCTCTCAGGATCTGGAACCCCGGCCAGCTTGTCTATTATGTACTGGTTCTTTATCCTGTACGATGTGTCCTCACCAAGAAATCTTGCGCTGTATATTCCAGGCGCCTTGTCCATGTAATCGACCTCAAGTCCTGAGTCATCCGCAAGCACCAGGCATCCGCTCTCCTTGCTGATGGCTCTCGCCTTGATCAGAGCATTCTCCTCAAATGTCTGTCCGTCCTCCACTATGTCTATATCGATCCCAGCCTCCTTCATGGACTGTATCTCAAATCCGAGGTCAGCAAGTATCATGCGGACCTCCTTCATCTTTCCTTCATTTCCCGTTGCAAATATCAGCTTGTCCATAATAGTTCTCCTTTCCCACAGCTTACATACACTTCCTGTTTATTCTGTCTTATCCGTAAATGCCTTGAGGCAGACGTTACATTTTCTCTCTTTTTCCGCACTGTACCACTGATTTCCATACAGACTTATATAGCCTTCTCCGTCGGAGATGTCAAAGCTGTCGGTCATGGAATCCGCATCATACTCTATGGCTATCGGGTATTTGCTGCCCGGCGTGGTTATATGTACTATGACCGCAAATTTCTTCTCATCCGGGAGCTTTACCACATCATCCAGGTTGACCGTGTAGTATCCTGCATACTCCATCTCGCCTGACGCGACAAGCTTCTTATTTGCCAGATCGTCAGTGTTCTCAAAATTTGTAGCCACATATACTTCATATGTCGTCTTTGCATCAGTAGCATAGAATGACACAGCCTTGAGCTCCTCGCTCTTGCCTGCCGTGTAAACATTTGCAAAATAGGCATCCTCCTGGTCAAATCCAAGAACTCCTACCCAGCCCAGCTTGTCCGACTGGTATATCTTATCGTAGTTGTCTGCACCCTCAAGTCTGGTGTACACAACACTGGTCTCGCAAATATGCGCATCATAGTAGGATATATAGAAATATCCATCCTCGCCAAATTCGGTTCCCCAACTGTTCTTACAGATAAAAGCACCATCTTTCTTCGGCGCCTTGTTAAAGTTGTTCTTGCTGTAATTGTCATCCCATCCTACTATTACCACATCGTGGTTGATTCCCTCTGAACCATCATAATAGTACGCATGAGTCTCCTCGTTGTAATACTCCGAGCTGCTGTCGGCATCTATCATATCGCTGTATATCGCAGTCTCCACACCGCCCTTGGTGTACACTGCCTCTTTCACAGCCTTCAGATTCTTGTCGTCAATTATCTCCGCCTCCTGCAAATGCTTCACGGCCTTAAGCTTGGAGTTCGTCTTGTCATCCCCGTACGGATCATCCTTCTCGAGAACCGGTCCCTTCCAGGATGCAAGATATGCAATACTCATCCTGTACTGGCCACCCTCAAACTGTTCAACGCCAAATCCGTTGTTCATGGTCATGTTATCCACAGAGAACTGCAGCTTTTCATCCGGCATAAGAGTTGTCTCAAGCGCAGCCAGCGACGCAAATGCCCAGCATGTTCCCGAGTCTCCCTGGTCTCTGACCTCTGTGACCCTGCCCTCTTTTCTCATGTCGTAGGCGGCCGGCAGCTTACTGTCCTCACCGACCTTCTGCAGGGATACACGGCCTGTGTCATAATTGTACTCACATGTATAGTCGAGCGTGTCCGCTATATACTCTATAGGGACAAATGTCTCGTCATCCTTCTTTATCGGCGCATCCGCGATCTTCACGTCCTTGCCGTCCAGCTCTGCATCCTGGGAATCAAGCACCAGTCTGGCGACTCCTTCATTCCTCTTGATCACGATACTGCCATTCACATACTCTATGTATGTGCACTTCATCTTATCCTTGAGCATCTTCAGCGGCATCATAAGGTGAAGATTATTGCTTACATACGGCTTGTACTCGTCCTCTTCCACCTCACTGCCATTTACATACAGTGTGAGTCCCGCTTCATTGTAATCGCCCGCAAGCTTCTCAGACATGCCGGAAACTGCGTGTTGATCCTCCTCGTTCTTCTCCAGACGTCCCGACGGCTCCTTTGTTCCGTAATACGCCAGAGCACCTATGGCAAGGATCAGAATTATATATACAAATTTCTTCAAGCTTCTTCTCTCCTTCGTTTAGGCGGCTTCGGTCCCATAAACTGATAGAAATATGATTTTATCATTCCGTTGTATATCTTGCGGTTTCTGTCGGCCTTTCTGCCGATATACTTCTCCGCATCCGTATACGATGTGATGAGGAACATTGACCAGTCATCAAGATTCCTATAGCTCTCGCCGATGGTCCTGTACAGCTCAGGCAGAGCCTCCTTCTCCTCAAGTCTCTCTCCGTAAGGTGGATTTGTGATTATAAATCCATACTTCTTCGGATTCCTCAGATCCTTCACATCCCTCTGCTGAAAATGGATGTGCTGCTCCACTCCTGCTGCCCTGGCATTCTCCATGGCACACTTCACCATATCGCCATCCAGATCATATCCCTGTATGTTCATCTTCACATCGTGGTCTATGAGATCATGAGCCTCATCCACCGCATTGTACCATATCTTCTTGTCACAGATCTTGGACCACTCCTGGGCCGTGAACTCCCTGTCCATTCCCGGTGCGATGTGTGCGCCTATCATGGCAGCCTCTATCGGAAATGTTCCACTTCCGCAGAACGGATCTACAAGGACTCTGTCCCTGTGCCACGGCGTGAGCATGATCAGCGCGGACGCCAGCGTCTCCGATATAGGAGCCTTTCCAACCAGCTTTCTGTATCCCCTCTTGTGAAGTGACACACCTGACGTGTCAAGTGCTATGGTCACTATATCCTTGAATATAAATACTCTCACCGGATAGCTTGCGCCATCCTCCGTGAACCATGACACTCTGTATGTCTGCTTCAATCTCTCAACCATAGCCTTCTTGACTATGGACTGTATATCCGATGGACTGAAGAGTGCACTCTTGTTTGATGTCGCCTTGGACACCCAGAATTTTGCATCCCTTGTCAGATACTTCTCCCAGGCGATGGCCTTTGTTCCCTCGAACAGCTCGTCAAATGTGGCGGCCTTGAAGCTGCCACATTTGAGCATGATACGCTCGGCTGTCCTTATAAAAATATTTGCCCTTGCAATCGCACTCTCGTCTCCGGCAAATGTGATCCTTCCGTCCTCCACCTGGACTATCTCGTATCCAAGATCAAGTATTTCTTTTTTCAGTACCGACTCCAGTCCAAAATGACATGGAGCTATAAGTTCTACTCTACTCATTTCCTGCCCTTTCTGTGGGTTGTATATTTGTTCTATCGCTGTCTTGTGAGCGGGCCTCTGTACTGCGCCAGGCCTCCCACCGTGTTGATAACTCTGTATCCATCCTCGCTCATGATGAGCGCAGCCTTCATGCTGCTCACCCCATGAGCACAGTATACCAGCAGATATTTGCTTTTGGGAAGAGTATACTCCCCCGCTTCTATCAACTCAAATGGAATATTTACCGCCATGGGGATGTGTCCCTCCAGAAATTCATCGCGATCCCTGACATCCACTATTATGCCGCCCCTTGCAACAGCTTCACGCATGATGTTGCGTATGGGAATACTTGTGAATCCCATTTCTCCACCTCCTTCATACCGACAGAAAAACCTCTTCTGTTATATGATATGAAGGAAATGTCTCATCGACACAATAAAAACGAAGATCCCGGCAGGCGAAAAGCCAATTCCGTCTGTCGGGACCTCATAATTACTTCTTCAGCTGCGCAAGACGCTCAGCAACCTGCTCAGACATCTCAGTGTACTTCGCAAGCTTTGCCTTCTCCTCCTCAACCTTTGCGGCCGGGGCCTTGCCTACGAACTTTGGATTGGCGAGCATTCCTGATGCACGCTTGATCTCTCCGGCAAGCTTTGCAGCCTCCTTCTCAAGTCGCTCGATCTCCTTGTCGATATCCACAAGCTCCTCAAGAGGAATGTATACAGCAGCATCGTGGATCAGTGTTGATACTGCGTTCTCATCGATTCCTGTCTTGTCCTCCTGAACATGTACCTCGCTGGCATATCCCAGTGTCGCAAAGAAGCTCTTTGATGACTCAAATATATATCTCACGTCCTCCTTTGCAGATACGACATAAACCTTTGCCTTTCTGCTAGGTGGTACGTTCATTCCTGTACGGAGATTTCTGATCGCGCGGACTGCCGCCTTGATGGTGTCAACAGCTGCCTCGTCAGTCTCGAAATTCCACTCATCTGTGTACTCAGGCCACTTGGAGATCATGATCGACTCCTCCTCGTCCTGAATGTTGCAGAAGATCTCCTCTGTGATAAATGGCATGTATGGATGAAGAAGCTTAAGTGCCTGGATAAGAACTGTCTTCAGTGTCCAGAGCGCTGCTGCCTTTGTCTCATCCTCATCATTGTAAAGACGAGGCTTAACCATCTCGATATACCAGTCACAGAACTCCTCCCAGATGAAGTCGTATACCTTGGATACCGCGATACCAAGCTCGAACTTCTCCATGTTGTCTGTCATCTCTTTTGCAAGTGTGTTGACCTTGGACAGGATCCAACGGTCAGCTATTGTCAGGTCAGACAGCTTCACATCTGAGAAATCTGCCTTCTCCATGTTCATCATGATGAAACGTGTTGCGTTCCAGATCTTATTTGCAAAGTTTCTGGAATTCTCAACTCTCTCCCAGTAGAAACGCATGTCGTTTCCAGGAGCATTTCCTGTGATAAGTGTCAGACGAAGAGCATCTGCGCCGTACTTATCTATAACCTCAAGTGGGTCGATACCATTTCCAAGGGACTTACTCATCTTACGTCCCTGATCGTCTCTTACAAGTCCGTGGATCAGCACATGCTTGAACGGGCTCTTGCCTGTCTGCTCAAGTGCTGAGAATACCATACGGATTACCCAGAAGAATATGATGTCGTATCCGGTTACAAGCACGCTTGTAGGATAGAAGTATTCATACTCAGGTGTCTTATCCGGCCAGCCAAGTGTTGAAAATGGCCACAGCGCAGATGAGAACCATGTATCGAGCGTATCCTCATCCTGTGTGAGATGTGTGCATCCGCACTTTGGACATACTGTAGGTGTCTCACGGCTGACGATGGTCTCGCCGCACTCGTCACAGTACCATGCAGGGATTCTGTGTCCCCACCAGAGCTGTCTTGATATACACCAGTCACGGATGTTCTCAAGCCAGTGGATGTATGTCTTGTCAAACTGCTCAGGCACAAATGAGAGCTCATCGGTCTTGATGATGTCAAGCGCAGCCTGACCCATCTCCTTCATGCGGACGAACCACTGAGGCTTGATCATAGGCTCTACTGTTGTCTTACATCTGTCGTGTGTTCCTACGTTGTGGCTGTGTGGAACTACCTTTACAAGAAGTCCAAGTGCGTCAAGATCTGCCACCATCTGCTTTCTTGCCTCGTATCGGTCCATGCCTGCATACTTACCGCCAAGCTCATTGATGGTTGCATCATCGTTCAGTATATTTATCTCCTCAAGATTGTGACGCTTTCCGACCTCGAAATCGTTAGGGTCGTGAGCAGGTGTGATCTTTACACATCCTGTTCCAAACTCCTTGTCAACGTATGGATCTGCGATAACCGGGATCTGTCTGTCTGTGAGTGGCAGCTCCAGCATCTTTCCTACTATATCTGTGTATCTCTCATCGTCAGGATTTACTGCAACGGCTGTATCTCCGAGAAGTGTCTCCGGTCTTGTGGTTGCTATCTCCACAAATCTTCCAGGCTCTCCAACTACAGGATAGTTGATATGCCAGAAGAATCCGTCCTGCTCCTCATGTATAACCTCAGCATCTGATATGGAAGTCTTACATACAGGACACCAGTTGATGATCCTTGAGCCCTTGTAGATGTAGCCCTTCTCGTACAGTCTTACAAATACTTCCTTGACTGCCTTGGAACATCCCTCGTCCATGGTGAATCTCTCTCTGTCCCAGTCAGCGGATGAACCCATCTTCTTGAGCTGGCTCACGATACGGTTGCCGTACTCTTCCTTCCATGCCCATGCATGCTTTAAGAACTCCTCACGGCCGATCTCTTTCTTATCTATTCCCTGCTCCTTCAGCTTCTCTGTAACCTTAACCTCGGTTGCGATGGCTGCGTGGTCTGTACCAGGCTGCCACAGTGCTGAGTAGCCCTGCATTCTCTTGAATCTGATAAGTATATCCTGCATTGTATTGTCCAAGGCATGTCCCATGTGGAGCTGTCCTGTTACATTTGGAGGTGGCATTACGATCGTAAATGGCTTCTTGCTCCTGTCAACCTCTGCGTGGAAATACTTCTTCTCCTCCCACTTTCTGTAGAGTCTGTCCTCTATCTGGGAAGGATCATATGTCTTCTCTAACTCTTTCATCTCATTCTTCCTTTCTATTCTTCCTGATCTCTTACATGTTGATATATACTTTTACAAAATTTTTCACAAAAAAACCCGCTCTCCGGACATTCTGTCAGAAGGGCGAGTAAATATTCGCGTTACCACCTTGTTTTGTATCTCATCTTATCCTATAACGGGAACGCCCCGGCATGGCCTATCCTTATCATGATCTTTCAGCCATGCAGCTCAGAAGCTACCTTCACAAGTCTCTGTCAGGAACGGTCTCACAGCCCACGAACCATTCTCTCTGTCTGACTCCACATGCTACTCCTCTTCGTCACAGCATTTGCATATATCTTCTTTATTCATTGTGATAGTACAACATAGGCTGGCTGTACGTCAAGCACAAAGTCATCCTATCTGGTTTCTGAACTGATCCTTGAGTGCACTCAGGATGGAATTCATACGCCTGTCATAGTCCTCTATGTCGCCGTGCATTCTGTTGTACACAGCCTTCTGGACTTTGTTGTATATGGACATCTCATGTACATCCTCCTTTGAATCAGCGATCTCGTTCATCAGATCGTCCAGGAATCCGGCCGGCATACCGCGCTTTCTTATCTCCCTCTGGAGTGTCGCCGTGTCCACTGTCACCGCCATTACACAGAAGTATTCTATCAATGACTCATTGTTCTTATTCAGCGCAAATGCTCTGATGAAAGCATCCTTTGCCTCCTCAAGCTGAAGATTGCCCGCCAGCGCAACGCCTTTGTTGTGATATATATTTCCAAGGAACTCATCGTACTCACCATGTGACTCCTTGTACTCTATGATGTCATCGTATATGGCGTCAGCCTTGATGTAATGCTTGTACATCATGTAGCTGTCAGCTCTCTTCTTGTCCAGCTCATACGGCTTGAGAGTCCTGATCCTCTTGCACTCGTCCATGAATTCCTTCACTTCATCCTTGCTGTAGAACTCACCAAATGTAAGTATCTCCACCATGATATCCTGGATATACGCATTCTTGGCATTGAGCGCGTCTATCTTGTCTGCAAGATCCTCCATGTCTATGGCCGTTCTCAGCCAGGTGCTGAGTCTGTCCGCAAGGTCGTCTTTACCTATGAGCACCATATTGTTGAATATGTAGTAGCACAGCTCCTCATATGAATATATGGTTATCTTCGTATTGAGGAATGTGTACGGATTGTCCGCTGTCTTTGTCTTACAAATAATAATTCCACTCATATGTGTATCACTCTCCCGGATCAAAATGCTGTCCTCTGAGGTATGACGGGATGCTGAACGCACTCTGCTCATACTCATCGGAATCTTCGTCATCCAGATCCTCTTCATCTATGGTTTCTTCATCGTCCGGCTCTGACTCGTCGATCTCAGTCTCGCTGTCATCTGCATCGTCTGTAATGTCATCTGATTCTGATTCGTCATCATCTACCTCATATGCAGCATCCACTGATTCCGTTTCGTCATCATCTACCTCATATGCAGCATCCACTGATTCCGTTTCGTCATCATCAATTTCATCTGAAATGTTCTCAGGATCAGAGACCGCATCATCTTCTAACTCTTCAGCCTCCGTCATATCCCCCGCATCGTCGTCAATCTCTTCCACAACATCCTCTGCTTCCGTTCCGAAATCATCCGGCTCTTCCACAGTCTCCGGCTCCACAGGTGACGCTGTTCCGTAATATACCACAGGCTCTTCATGTACCTCCGGCTCGGCTTCCACCGTCTTTGCATTACCATGCTCCACCGCCGGATCTTCGCCTCTCAGTTCCTCGGTGTCACCCATGCGTATCCTGAGCTTCTCTTCCCTTCGTGCCGCCTCAAGCTTCTCCGCATGCTTTCTCCTGATGGCTCCTATATCAAATTCTTTTCTGTATATCTTATTTGTGGTAGGATACAAACTTCCAAATCCAAGATCACGGATGACTATCGCGCCCTTATCCGCACCATAATACTCCACTGATATCGACAGCTTTGTCGTCTTCTTTGGTCTCGCCGGAAGTCCGTATATCTCCACAGTCTCCCGCCATTCTTCCTCAGTCAGTATATCCTGGTATACGATCTGTATCCTTCTTGTGTTGTCGAGGAATACCTCTATGCTTCCGCGGGTGTTGAACCACTCAAGCCCGCCGTATGCTATCGGCCAGAACGTCTTCTTCTCATCCATGAGATTTATTCCGATATTTGTCTTGACCGTCTGCTCCGTATCTATAAAATATCTGCTGAGCGCCTCCGTGTACACACCGCCAAGCGATCTGTAACATGCACCCTTTGTATATATATTCTGTCCAACAAATACCCTTCTGCCCTGACACAGAACCGCCGCCGACTGCTTCATCCAGTTGTCAGCAAATCCTATTCCCGTGAGGAATACAGAGGATATAAACACCTGTGACATACATTCCTTAACTATATCCGCAAATGCCTCATCCATATCCTCATGGTATTTTCCAAATCTTTTCATGTTCATCCTGTCATGGAAGTTCACATGCTCAACGGTCACTATCAAAGGATATTTCCTTGTCATATCTATCCTGTAAAAATCCAGCCCGCTCCTGCCGAAATCAAACAGTCCCACGCTGTTATTCCTGAGCGGCTCAGGCTGTGCAAATATATAGCACAGGCCACTGTCCAGATGGCTCACTATATTAAACTGGTCATGGGTCAGACGGAGTGCCGACTTAAGTCCTCTGACTGCAGCTATGATGCGCGGATCTGTGTCAGCCACTGTGACTGTCAGTTTCTTTATCACAAAACCCTCAAACTGCTCGGTAAACTGTCTTATATGCAGTATCATCATCTTCACAAGAAGATCTCCCGCCTTATAATTACGCCCCGCAACTTCTATATTCTCATTTCTCAGGGTACGCTCATACACCTGATCCACAACCGTTCCATTTTCCTCGAACCTGCAGGCTGAAGCCTTCGCCCCTGCACACCAGCCAGCCAGATCTATGAACTTGTAAGCTTCACTCTGTCCGTCATCCGACTTTTTGTTGTACGCGCTGTAGAACATGATGTTAGGGAGCATATATGTATCCCTCGCCTCCTTGTGGTACACCGATTCCGGCTCCCGCGTGTCAACATTATAATAACTAAGCTGTGTATATTCCGGGTCAAGATCCAGACCCAGATATAACTGTGTGTCAGACATAAATTATGCCCCTCCTTGTGAAAAATCAAAAAGTTAAAGCAACATCAAATTGGCGTCGAAGAAATGGCTGTTGTACAGATATGTGTCCATTGCCTGTATGAGCTCATGGTCATTTCTTGTCTCCTGGCTAACCAGCATGCTATTGATAAGTTCAAAGCTGCTGCTTCCATCCTTATGGAATGTCTCATTTTTGAGTATGTCGCTCTCAACCACGACTGAAGTTCCAACCACTCCATCGATGGAGTAGACAAGCGACTCTCCGTGGAATACGACAACTTCCTTAACATACACTCCCGGAATTATCTCATTCATCCTCTCGGATTTGTAGTTTGCCATACTGCTGCTCTCCTGTCCAAAGCTGTAGCTGACCCATACCTGCTTTCCGCTTTCACCCTTGAATATGACATATGTCTTGAATCTCATATCCCCTGGCAGCTTTACGATCGACTCAAATTTTCTGAAGAACGGAAGTATCTTGCTGTATTCTATAAACTGTTTTACATTTGCCTTGATCCATTCCTGCTGCTCCTCAGTGTATCGTCCACTTCGGTTGCTAAAATAATACAGCAGGCTCATTCTGGATATCTCGTCCTTTATATTGCCCTTGGCGATCTCCTTGTACAGATCCTCCATTATATATGAAGGGATCTTCTGATCCTTTATAAAATACTGGTGCGCGCAATATCTGAGGAAAGCTTTCACCACCATGCCTCGGCTGCGGCCGCGATAGTACACCTCAAATATATCGTATATGGACTCTATATATCCGTCCGCGAACATCATCTGTGCGAGTATGTTCTCAGACAGCATATCAATATTTCTGTAATTTGAATTGACCGACTTGAAGAGATTTGCCATCTCCTCGAGTGATCCGTTGTAATTGTTGATGAGATATGACAGTATCTTCTGTCCGGCGTACCCTCTCCTGTATATATACACGCATATGGATATGAGCAGCCTGCTCTCATCGTATCTCTTGTCATCGATTCCAAACTCGGCTATCTTGATCAGCTCATCTATATCCACATCCACATAGCCAAATCTGTACATTCCCTCAAATGCATTCTCATACATATCCAGAGCTATATAATATGTATTTATCCTGGAAGCATATGAAGGATCCACGTAATCCAGATCTATCTTGGACAAATATTTTCCGAGAATGTCCGCATCGAAATTCTCATGATAATACTCAACCATATGGGTAAGCGCTTCCTGTCTCACCCTGTAGCTCACCTCAGGGCAGAGTGCGATATCTCTGGCAAGATTTATCTCCTTTGCATCCCTGTGTGTAAATATATCTATATCGTTGTAGAGGAACAACAGGTATCTGTAATCCCTTGGACTGTACTCGTGACAAATGTCCAGATAGCTCCTCTCGTCTACGATCCTCTCCATTCTGTACTGTACGGTGCTCACATATCTGCCGCCGTTGTCATCCAGAAGTGTGACTATGGCAGACGGCGATATTATCTCTACATATGCCTCACCATTAACCACCGGAACCTTGACCTCTCCGCCAAGCTCACTGTGGGATACCAGTATGTGTGTTATATTCTCATTATCACACACGAACTTTCTCTTGAAGATTATGTTGATGAGCTTTGTGGCAAATTCCGGTTTCACCGTATCAGGATCAAGGAATTCATCGTATATGACTGTCAGGTCATCGCTCACATTTCCCTGAAGTATCATCTTCTCCATGAAACGCTCAATGGCAGGGACAAAATCCCTGTACACCGACTTCTGGTTCTCCTTGTTCATGATGACATTTGCATATATATACGCCAGCTCCTCGTCCGTCAAAACGTTCTTGTAACTGAAATATCTGAGTATAGCCTCCGGTATCTCATCGTAGTGGTTTTTGTCCATGCTCCTGATAAAGCATTCATTCAGGCCAACATACTTGAGATCCTTGTCCGATGCGTCACTGTAATATCTGTGATAACACGGATCGTACATCTTATTCTTGATCAGTATTCCACAAATGGCATCCAGAGTCGTCCTGTCATGCCTCATATCGTATATCTGCTCAAGCATCTTAAATGCCTGCTCGTCAAAATCCTTCTGTCTCGAAGCAGTCTTGACAAACTCCACGATGACATCCTCTGAGACAAATTCATTTCTCATGCCCCATCTGAGGGCTGCGATCTCAAGCGGTGCGATCTTCTTCATCATGAGAGGCTGCTTATTGAACATGTCGCATATCTCAAAGTATATTACCGGACTGTTTACACCTGAGTTAAACAGCTTCTGTATATCCTCGTAGAGAACCCATTTGTCCTCTGTATAATTCACATCCACAAATAACAGTATCCAGAAATAGAACAGTCTGTTCTTGTCATTTGCCTCAAATCTTTCTCTGACCATGGCAGCAGTTCTGTCTATGATGAACTTCTCCCTGCGCAGAAGCGACTTCAGGTAACTGAGATAACACTTCTCCATGTCCTCCATGCTTGTGAAATTGGCATCCGCATCTATTCTCAGAAATTCCTGCTCGACAAATTCCGTGTGTCCCTCCAGGATCTGCATATGGAGCAGTCCCAGCCTGTACATGCCATACTCCGGTCTGTATTTTATAAGGGTGTTCAGGGCATCCCTGGTCTCAGCTATGTACTTCTTCAGATCGATCTTGTCTGTTCTGAAGTCAATATATGCACGGATCAGAGCCTCCTCCGCCCTCTTGATGGTGAATCTCGTCTGCCTGCTCTTTGGAGTCATCTTGATGACCTCAGGCTTTCTGATGCTCACCTGTATTTTCATATTCTGATAAGTGTTCCATATATAAATGTAACCCGATGACTCCCCGTCGTGGATCTTCTGCGGATCTATGAGGAAACTGAGGTCAAATGTGTTGCCATCGAAGCTGTTCCACTTCAGCACGCTGGTCTCCGGTATGAGGAAATCGCAGTCCGATGCTATCTTGGTATTCGTGTAGCCCCAGGTGTTCTTGGTGATCGTAACCGATGCCCTTACCAATTCGGATGGCATCTCAACCAGCAGATCGTTCTGAGCCACGGACAGTGTGAGTGCCCTCTTCTTGTGTGTATACACAAGGAATTCCTCCATGGCCTGTCCTATGGACAGTGACATTCCCAGTGTGTCATACACCCTCTGAAGTTTTTCATCCCTGCCTATAAAAGTGCGCACAAAATCCTCGCTTCCGAATATCCTTATGGCATCCTCCCAGTTCTCCTCTGCATATGCTGCAAACTGGAACAGATCCTCGAGCTTCTTACCCTCGACCTGAATATATGGAGCGACTATAGCTATATGATAAGGGATGATAAACTCTCCCCCATCAGTGATTATATTTATATGACCCTTGAAGGATTTGCCTTGCTCGATTCCTCGGGCGTCAAATGAATAGCTGACTCTGTTCTTCCTGCCCACAAATGTGTGGCTCTTGAAATCCAGTATATAGCGGCTGTCGTATACCATCAGTTTCACTGCACAACTGTTTGAAGAATCCACTGTAAACTCTCCATCATACACAGTTCCCGCCTCGATATTCAATTCTATCTTGCTGACTGATATGGCTACCGCTGGTCTGTCAACCTTAAACTCACCACGAGCATACTGTTCAACTATTCCCTTCATCGTCTGGTCTCCTGTATCTATTTCTATTGTCTTTTTGTCAAAAATCACTCATAGTGGTTGTATTTGAAGCTTCCAATCGGTATAATTGACAAAAAGACATATATTCAGATTATAACAAAATATTGTCTCTTTTTAAACAATATATACAGAAAAATAACTTAAAACAACTGAAAAAGGGGTTTTTTTATGAAAAATGGGGTTATCAATCTAAAAACAGAGAATCTCCTCAGTCAGGTCGAAACTGTTCGTGCAGATCTTAACATGAATCCACTGGGAGTTCCCGAATCTGTTACTAAAGCTATTGCGGACAACATGAGTAAGTTATCAGTATACCCTGATCACAACACAAAGAAATTAAAGGAAGCCATATCCGCATACTCCGGAGCAAAGACAGACGACATAATCGTCGGCGGTAGCTCCTATGAATTTGTCAAGATACTGTGCGAATTTACCTCGCCTAAGAAAGCTATCCTGATAACACCTGGAGCACAGAATTACGAAAAGCTGCTCTCTATGAACGGCTGTGAGATAATCTACTACTCCACACCTGAGGAGGAGGATTTCACCCTCGATATCGCAGATTTTATATCGAAGTTGTCAGAGGACATCGATATTATATTTATATCGAATCCTAATGGTACAACATCACAGATAATCGATGCAGAGTCTTTGGAATTTATAGCCAAGATATGCGATGGCAATAACATAACCATGGTCGTTGACGAGGAATACATGGATTTTGTTGATGATCTGGAGAGTAATTCTGCCATTCCTCTCACATCGGAATACGAGAATGTTATCGTGCTGCGAAACACAACGAAATTTTTTGCAGTTCCCGGACTCAGGCTGGCATATATGATCACATCGAATCCTGTTCTCAAGAAAACACTTGAGATCACCGGACTGCCATTTGCGATAGGCAAGCTTGTGGAGGCCGCCGGGGTCGCCATGTTCACCGACGAAAAATACATTGCCGAATCAAGAGAGCTCATCAGAACCGAGCGCAACCTTGTGTACTCGGCACTGTCCACCCACAAGTCGATCAAGCTGTACAAACCGGCCGCCAACTTCATACTGATCCGTATCCTGAGGGATGCTATTTCCGCGGGTGATGTGGTGGATTACTGCATGCCAAAAGGTCTTTATATACGAAGCTGTGCTGATATAGGCGGACTTGACAACAAATACATAAGATTCTGTTTTATGAATCCAAAACAGGATGACCTGCTGGTCAACACCGTGCTGGAAATAGTCTAGGAAATTACTGTTTTATTTACAGACAACATAATAATAGAAAAGGAGAATTTAAACTATGGAAAACATGACAACCAAGATCACATCGTCTTATAATAATGCACTGGACATCAAGGTAGTTGACGGACATTTTGCAACTAACCATTCCCACATCAACAGATACATCGATATGACAACCATCAAAAGCAGAAGAAAGATGGCTCTCGCTGCTGCCAAATCCATGGCTACAGAGTATGTTGCAACAACGATCGTTGACACCATCGTCTGCATGGACGGAACAGAGGTTATCGGTGCTTACCTTGCAAATGCCCTCACAGAGAACGGTATCGTGTCCATGAACCAGCACCAGACCATATACATCATGACACCTGAGGTTCATTCTTCAGGCCAGCTCATATTCCGTGATAACCTTCAGCCAATGATCAAGAACAAGAACGTTCTCCTTCTCCTTGCATCGGCAACCACCGGCAAGACAATCAAGCAGAGCATCGAATGTATTGAATACTACGGTGGAAGCATCTCAGGAATATCAGCTATCTTCTCAGCTACAGACGAGGTTGCAGGCCACGAGGTTCACTCTCTGTTCAGCAAGAAGGATATCGACGACTATGCTTCTTATTCCGTTGGCGAGTGCCCTATGTGTAAGGCCGGCAAGAAGATAGAAGCCATTGTCAACAGCTATGGTTATTCGATGCTGTAATACCACAGAAACAACGCAGCCTTTCCCTCGCCGCTCACATAAACTAAAACGGCTGCCTCGATGGCATATGGCCTTTCTTACCGAAAACCACATACCATCAGGGCAGCCGTTTATTTTATATTATTCTATTTCCCAAGATAAAATTTCTTTGACCTTTTATGATATACGATCACTCCGGCCAGTGCACCGATCACCGCTGCCACAATAAACCATGCCCATGTCGGCACATCTTTGATATTGTAGCATCTGATGTTGATCCACATCTGGTTGATATCCTTGGTGGCATCCTCATCGAAATACTCCATGACCGCACTTCTCTCTATGGCGTCCTGTGACGGATACTGAGCCCCAAGCTGTCTGTCGACCTGTTCCGCAGGAGCTCTGAGAACGTAGTCAGGATCTGAGTTGTCCCCTGTGAAGAAATATCCAAGTGGATAATCAACAACATCCTCCTCGTCATCCTCTGCACCATAAGTGTAATCCAGATAAGAATATACCGTATCGTCATCCCCACCTGCTATGACTGAGGTATAACCAATGTAATACATGTTGCGGACTGCATTGTCAGGTCTTGACACAAAGTTGATAAACGCCTCGGCCGCCTGCTTTCTGTCAGCGTCACCGTCTATTCCATTTTTCAGCATGACCCATCCGTCAAAGTACAGATTTGTGCACTCCTCAGGGACCGCAAAGTCAAGCTTCACACCATCCTCCTCAGCCTGATCCATGGCATAAACTGCATCTCCTGACCACTGGTAATTCGCAACAACCTTTCCTGTTATCATGTCTGCCTTACCGCTGTCAGTCTCAAATGAATACACATTATCCTTTATGTCCTGAAGAAGATCCTGTGACTTTGCTATAGTCTCAGGACTGACATCGTTCATGATATCCTTGAGCTGCTCTGAGTAATCATCCTGAGCCCTGAATTCAGTGTCCATCAGCTTGTCCCTCTGCAGTGCTCCGACTGCGGCAAAGTAGGAATCTCTGACATTGTCTTTTATGGTGATCTGTTTTGCAAACTTAGGGTTGTTGAGGACTGTCCATGTTCCCGCCTCGTCAGCGGTCATCTTCTCCGGATTGTACAGAATTCCCGTAATTCCAAACATGAAGCCAGCTGCATATTTGCTCCAGGTCTCTCCATTTATCTCATGCGTCTCAAATGTATCTCTGATGTATGGCGACACACCATTTATATAATAATTCTTGTCGTTGTTCTCATCGAAAAAGTCATCGGACAAAGGCTCAAGCTTGTTCTCAGACATAAGCTTCATGATCATGTACTCCGAAGGACATACAAGATCATACACATCGCCGAGAGTCAGCATATTATAGAGATCCTCATTGGTGCCGAAGCACGAATACTGAACATTCACCTTCACACCATAATTCTCGTAATACCAGTTCTCGAAATCCTCCACCATGGAATTCTCACCAAATATAGTTGTTCCATTGTCCAGTTCCAGGGCTTCGTCTTCATCCCAACCACCCTCGTCAATGTACTCTTCCCAGCTGCACACCCTGAGAGTGACCTCTTTTTCAGTAGCAGATGCGCCGTCACTCTTGACAGAAGCAGCATCTCCTGTATCCTCCGCTGCCATTACCGGCAGCATCTGTCCGGCAAGCAATGAAACAGCCATGACTGCTGCCGCCAGCTTTCTGGAAATCGAACGTCCAAAACATCTATGTCTTATCATCGCTCCACCTCTTTCTTTCTTCCGGCCACATTCATAGCCACAACGATTATGACAACCAGTGCAAATATGACTGTTGAGAGCGCCCACAGGGCTGTCTTAACTTCCGTCTGTGAACCTTTTGTCGCATTTACAACGTAAGTACTTATGGTGTCAAATGTCGCAGGCTTGGTGTATGTCGCGATGAAGTAATCATCCAGTGACAGTGTAACAGCCAGCGCAAATCCCGAAATAATACCCGGAAGTATCTGAGGTATCACTACCTTTGTGAGTCCCTGGAAAGGTGTAGCTCCCAGATCTAACGCAGCCTCATACAGACTGCTGTCCATCTGCTTGAGCTTTGGCACCACTGACAGATATACGAAAGGTGCCGACAAAACCACATGGCCGATGACAAGTGGAACATAGCTGTCCTTGCTCATGCCAAATGCAACTATGAGCAGTATACATATAGAGAAACCTGTCACAACATCTGCATTTACAACAGGCACCTCATTCATGGCATTTATCGATGCTGAAGCCCATTTTTTTGAATAAAAAGCACCTATGGCACCGAGTGTTCCGAGTATGGTTGCTATCAGTGCTGAACCTGCGGCCAGAAACACAGTTCCAACGATCATTGACCTCAGCTCGTCCTTGGTGAACAAAGTCACATAATTGTGAAGCGACCATCCGTGAATGCTTCCGATATTTGCCGATGTTGTAAAGCTGTAAACAGCCAGTATCAATATAGGCATATATATGAGAAGAAGCATAATGCATATAAATATAATCTTAGACCATTTCTTCATTATAACAACGCACCTCCTCTGCTTCCGCCGTCGTCATCCGTGTACTTGTTTGTCACAAGTGTGAATACAAGTATTATCACAAGAAGGACGAGTGCTATCATGGAACCGCCGTTCCAGTTGTATGCTGAGAAGTAGCTTCCTATCAGACTACCCATGATGTATGTGCTGTTGTAAAGCATGTCAAGCACAACATAGTTAGTCATAGATGGCAAAAATACCATAACTATTCCGCTGACGATTCCCGGAACGGTGAGCGGAAGTGTGACCTTGACAAATGTCTGGAAGCTATTTGCCCCAAGATCCACAGCGGCCTCCATAAGGCTGCCGTCAAGCTTCAATATGGTTGTGTATATAGGAAGTATCATAAATGGCAGAAAATCATATGTCATTCCTATAACCGAATTGAGAAACGGGTGGAATGCCAGATTGCCCTCTATAACCGTGAGTACCTCCTTGAGTGCTGTGATCCTCAGTGTGAAGTTGATCCACATCGGAAGCACGAACATCATGACAATTACCGATTTCCTTTTCATCTCACTTCTCGCAAGTATATATGCGATCGGATATGCCAGCAGCAGACACACCAGAGTAGTCACTATGGCAAGCAAAAAGCTGTATGCCAGAGTACCTATGGTGTTCGGGCTGGTAAAGAATCCCGTCAGATTGTCAAATGTAAACCTGCCCTCGCCGTTGGTGAAGGCATAATAAATAATTACAAACAGTGGTGCAACTACAAAGCATATGAGAAATAATGCGTATGGGATGCCCAGCTGTTTTCTTGAAAAACGTAAGCCGTTCATGTTCATCCCTCCATCTATTTCTTAAGTGAAAACTTCATCTTATCCTCTGGAATTATCAGGCTGACTCTGTCCTCCATGTTCCACAGGTACTCGTCATCCACGATAAAGTCCTCCTCATTGTCAGTTCTCACCACATAGCTGTAGTGGTCTCCCTTATATATAAGATTGATGATATGTCCGCAGATTATACCAGCTTCCTCGTCATCACTCATGTCGATATCCTCTGGAAGTATAGATACTATTACCTTGATCTTCTCACGGTCTATCGCCTCACCATTTGCATCCACCAGCACGCCATCCTTCATGGCTGAACCCGGAACGATCTCCGTGAGGTCGCATGATACCTTACCGTCAAATACGCCGAGGGCATAATTTCTATTGACTGAGCTCTCAATCTTGTTGATTGCAGTCTCCGATATCATGATGTGTATTCCATCAGGTTCAACATTAAGGCCAACCTTGTCTCCAACCTTGGCGGACTTTGTGGTCTGAATAACTATCTCATTCCTTCCGGACTCAACGGTGATCTCATAGTGTACACCCTTGAACACAACAGATGTCACAACTCCCTTTACAGCGCCCTGTTCAGGTGTAGTGATCATCACATCTTCCGGTCTTACTACGGCATCCACCTTTGTTCCAATCTCCACGTCATCCAGACAGACAAATTCTGCACCACAGAATCTTACCTTTAACTTGCCCGTCATAATTCCGTTGAAGATGTTACTCTCGCCTATGAAATCCGCAACAAATGCATTCTTTGGCTCATTATATATATCTTCAGGAGTTCCTATCTGCTGTATCTCACCCTCGCTCATGACAACTATCTTGTCTGACATGGTGAGTGCTTCCTCCTGGTCATGTGTTACATAGATAAAAGTGATTCCCAGCCTGTCATGCATTCCCTTGAGCTCTATCTGCATCTCTTTTCTCATCTTGAGATCCAGTGCGCCAAGAGGCTCATCCAGAAGAAGTATCTCCGGCTCATTGACAAGAGCTCTCGCTATAGCTATTCTCTGCTGCTGTCCACCCGAAAGCGTGGCGACTTTTCTGTCCTCAAAGCCCTCAAGGTCAACCATTTCAAGGACCTTCTTGACCTTCTTCACGATCTCTGCCTTAGGAAGCTTCTTGAGCTTGAGGCCAAATGCTATGTTGTCAAAGATATTCAGATGTGGGAACAGCGCATACCTCTGAAAGACCGTGTTGATAGGTCTCTTATTTGGTGGAAGCTTGCTGATATCCTGTCCATTCAGTAATATCTCTCCTGAAGTAGGAATCTCGAATCCTGCTATCATTCTAAGTGTCGTGGTTTTTCCGCAGCCTGAAGGGCCTAAGAACGTGACAAACTCGCCTCTCTTCACTTCGAGGTTAAAGCCGTCAACTGCTGTGAATCCATTGTCATAGGTCTTGACAATGTTTTTCAATTCAATGATATTGTTGGAATTATTGTTGTTTTTTTCCATTTATTTCCTCCTTAAGTATCGTGACATACTCCGTCACTTACTTACAGTGCCCCAACAAAGCGCATTTGTCATCTGCCATTCCAAATGGACGACAAGAGCGACCGCCCCGCCGTCAGCGGACAACAAATCCACGCTCCATGTATCACTGCTGTATATCTCACCAGCCCGGGGAGCAAATAACGAAAAGCCTATCTGATAGCTCTCCTCGCATGAGCACAACTTTATCTTGCCCTCATACTGTCGGGGAATCAAAAACATGTTAAGAAAAAACCCCTTTATGATACCGGGTGATGGCATGGATCACGGTTAGTAGCCCTATCCACCTGCCTCTCCATGTCGAGATACATTTTAAGGCACGGTATCCAGGGTAAAATAGCTAACAGACTTCCTATTTTTCCCAAAATCCATGAAGATCATTCTGCATTTTATGCAGAAAAATCGACCCTGTCTCCAAACATTCCGCATATTCGCGGCTGCATCCCTGCAATTTGAAACAAAGTCGATTTATTCTAACATATAATCATTGGTAATGATATATATTTTCATTTAATTCTTTAACAAAACAGGTCGTTACCTGTTATTTCATTCTGAACAATTCCGGAATGACTCAAGAGGCAGTCACATTTTACTGAATCCATCAAATCCGAATCGCTATTCAGATAATAGCTAATAAATTCTAGATCAGAAGTACCGCCAGCTGCACCAGCGCTGACAGCCATATGAGAACCACCAGATATATCTTTGCCGCTTTTGTCATGTCGAACCTCCACACACAATAATCCATCACTCTTCAGGACATGCTATGCAAAACCTCAGAATATTCTGCAACACATTCTATATTTATTTTGTTCAATAAGAGTATTTTTATGCCTGAGTTCGGAAGTTTCCACAGTATCATCTGATAATCCTTCTTTCCGTTTTCCCATATTTCCATGTATATACATACGTAAGCTTCATCTGCCCGTGCTCTGACTGCCATTCAAGATGTCCGTCTTTCATCCGAAAATCTATGCCCAGCTTGTCCGTGTCTATCTCTCCTGGCTGGTATGCTCCATCTTGACCGTCACGAGATACATCGCTGATACCAGCGACCTCATATCTCACCTTCTCAACATCCGCCTCCACCTGCGCTTTGGCCATGTAACCAGCCGCAGAAAACATAGCCAGATCAAAAATCACGGATACAAAGCCAGCCAAAAATACAGTCATTATCTTCTTAAACAGATAGGTTCTTACCTTTCTGTCATCGACTGGTTCAAGTCTTCCTCTATATCTTCTATTGTCAGACTGTCTATAATATACAACTGCCCCAGCCACCCAGAATACAGCAACAATACACAGGCATATTCCAGGAATCGACACTCCGGGGAGCCAGCGCCACCACCCTACATAATACTTTATTACCACCACCGCAAAACAGAGTGCACATGCAGCCGTGATACATGCTGATATCACGCTATCCCAGTCCCTTCCATCAACGATGCAATAATCTTCTCGTTCTCTCGGCAGATTTTCCAGCACACAATTATATTTCCTTCTGTCATCTGGAACCTCATATCCGGCCTTGACCAGTTCTCTCAGATACAGCCATGCGTCCATGCAGGCAAGCCACAAACCAACCATAGGGCAAAATGTAATAACGCTGGTCACCATCATAACATCGCAAAATGTACTGACAATATCATCAAAAAACACACCACAGATCATTCCTGCAAGTGTAGGAACAGATACCACCACCGCGGTGATCAGAATTATACGCATTACGCGCCTGTCATATTTTATCTTCATACGTCTTTACCCCATTTTTGAACATCAAATAACTTACTATCTCTTACATGCACTACATCAATGCCAGCCCCACAAACATTTTAACTGCTGTCTCTATGATCTCATCCGGGAACTCGAATCCCGCCGTATGGAGCTGGGCATGATCCTCACCATCGCCTACGCCGAAGAATGCTCCCTTTGTCTCCTGCAGATAGTATCCGAAGTCCTCCGACCACCTCATCGGTTCAGCAAGTTCTGTAACCACAATATTCTGGTCAGCAGCACATTTTCTAAGTTTGTCCACATTCACAGCATGATTTTCCGTTGCCGGGAACCGCTCTATCTCCTGTATATCAAGGGTGAAGCCCCCATCGTCCGCAGTATTTTGTGCAATCTGCTTTATCTCATCCACATACCCGGCAAATACCTTTTCTCTCTCAGCCCTCACCGTCATGCGCAGCGTTCCTTCCGATGCAGCCACATCGTAATTGGCACTTCCAATATCCATTCCGATGAGCGTCATCCTGACAAATCCCCTGCTGAGGTTGTACTCCTCAGTAAGCTTCTCTATCTCCAGCAGCAGCCTGGCAAGCGCAGGCCCCGGATTCTTTCCCGCCTCAGGATATGCCGCATGGCTGGCTGTCCCTATCATATGTATCTCAAGCCCCGTTGATGCGCATGCAAATGTTCCATCTATCGTCAGCACATGATTTCTCGGATATCCCGGTATGTTATGAAGTCCATAAATCTCACCTATATTCTTCTCAATTATAAGATCTCTGCACAGCCTTGCCCCGGCACCGATCTCCTCGCCGGGCTGGAAAATGAAATAGACGTCCCTGTGTGTATTTCCGCATTTCTCCATTGCACGGGACAGCCAGACCGCAGCCCCACATAATATACTGCTATGTCCATCATGCCCGCAGTAATGTCCCGGCTTTCCATCCTGCCCACACACTGCATCCATGTCTGCCCTGAACGCGATCGGTGTTCTTTCTTCATCCCATATTCTGTCATCAGAAGATTTCAGCACCGCATAAAACCAAGCACCTCTATCCACGATCTCAAGGTCAGTATTCTCCCTGAGAAACGACATGAGCACCGCCTTAGTCTGCATCTCATGCATCGAAGCCTCAGGAATGCTGTGAAGCCTGCGCCTGAGGTCATATATCTTTGTCATCAGCTCTTTGTCAATTTCCATAACGCCTCCGTGCTCCTTCTCATCTATCACAGCCCAAGACACATCCTTATAATACCGAGTATCAGCATATGCACTGGATAGAACAGGTAATTCACCAGCTTATTCTGCCTGCCGCGCTTGCCATTGTATGTCAAAGTCAGTCCAAACCCCAACAGTGCCCACGGTTCCTTGAACATCGCCAGGTAGCAGAACGGTATTGCAATTGCGGACTTTTCATGAAATATATACAGGAAATATCCTATAAGTATGGCATGGTAGTCATAATCAACCGCAAGATTCATCGATATAAGACACACTATGGCAACTATCGGTATCGTTGCTATAAACCATACTGCCTTGGGAAGCTTCTCCATTTTTTTCCTCAGCACATCAATGATCCATATCATTGCCAGCACCATCGCCAATGTAAACATAATATTATTTGCATTCCATTCAAAGAATACGCCACTGGAGAACATGTCATAAGGGATCTCAGATATCACGCCAAATATAAGCAGCATTCCAAGATACTTCCACTTGTTTCTCGTATGAAAATATCCTTCCACCAACATATATATGAATATCGGGAAAGCTATCCGCCCCAGGACATCAAATACATCACTTACAGCCGATATTATTCCACCATCCAGATACGGATACAGCAATGTCTTATTCGTATGATCTATGAGCATTGAAATGAACGCTATATACTTAAGCTGTGCTCCGGAAAGCAGACCTATTCCGTTCAATGTTATTTTTCTGCACGTTTCACAAGTTGCACCCTCTGCCTGCTCAAAGTTATTTTTTATTTTATAATTATGAACTTTCATGCAATTTCTCCTTTGTTTTCCCAACATTTACTGATGTTTTAGTCCTAATAAGTACAGTAGTCGTTTTTAGGCCCCCGCACTGATGCACTACCACACTTTTCAACAGTGTTTTCACTATAAGTATAACATAACTGCATTGAATAACAGAGCTTAACTTTTTCTCAATACGCTTAAATTTATGACATTGCACATTTACATGTAGTCAGCATATTTGCTGGATAAATAAACAAAATACCAGTCTGCAAAATCAGATGTTTTTCTAATCTTTGCAAGCTGGTATTCGATCACCCTCTGTGTCAATCAGAGCATATGACCTATATGTTCAGATCGTATTTCTCCACCTCAAGTTCCACACATCCGTCAGTTTCAAATACAATATCCTGAGCATTGCGCGGTGTATATATAACTGTAGACAGCACCTGTTCTCCATCATTTACAAATATCTCTATGGAATTCCAATCCATCACTATTCTCATTTTTGAAAGTCCATTGCCATTCTTGATTTTGACCTTGCGCACACAGTTTGTATCACGTATCCATCCCGCAAATGTTCTGTCTATCTCAAGCATTTGTGTTCCCGGGGTATAGCTGACATTGGTTTCATGAATCTCATCCTTTGCAAAGTGCATTGTAAAATGTCCGCATTCAGCTTTCTTTATATCAACTGTCATATCGATAACTCTGCCGTTAATGCCTTCATACGTCTTCTCACCACGCAAAGTATCATTAACTACCAGCTTGTTCTGCCTGTATCCACAAAACTCTCTGACCGGAGTCTGAATCAGCTTGCCGTCAGAGATCATTAGTTCTCTTGGAACTGACATCATACATGCCCACTTCTGTCCACGTGGCAGCGTATTTACGCTGTCCCAAGACTGCATCCAGCCAATCATCACTCTTCGTCCATCAGGTGTTCTTATAGTCTGTGGTGCATAAAAATCAAATCCACTGTCCACAGATACTGCTTTTTCATACTTGAAAATATGTTTCTCTTCATCCACATCGCCTGTGAAGAATACCACGTTATTTCCATTGTGAAACTCTCCATCTGCTGACATGTCCTGTGGGGATACTATAAGCACCTTATGTCCATTCATCTCAAAATAGTCTGGGCACTCCCACACTGCGCCAAATCTGCCTGTTTCATCCTTTGCAAATACTGATTCAAATTTCCAGTTGTACATATCATCTGAAGAGAACAGTACAACCTGAGGGATTCCATCATATGTCCGGTTTCCAGCCAGCATATAGTACCTGCCGTCCGCATCCTTCCAGACCTTCGGATCTCTGAAATCAGCACGGCTGCAGTCCTCCGGCATGATCTTCCCATCAACAACAGGATTGCTGGATATTTTTTCATAACTAATTCCATCGCCTACAGCCATACACTGGTTTTGTATAACATTCTTAGTTCCATCAGCCAGTTTTTCCTCAACTACTCCTGTATAGAACAATACATGCTTCCCGTCATTCTCTATTGCAGTTCCTGAAAAGCAGCCAAATGCATCATAATCCGAGTCAGGTGCCAGTGCTGTTGGAAGCTCCTCCCATCTTATAAAATCATCTGAGGTGGAATGTCCCCAGTGCATAGGTCCCCACTCCGTGCTGTATGGATGGAACTGATAAAACAAATGTGCCTTTCCTCCATATATGGAAAATCCATTAGGGTCGTTTAACCAGCCCACCGGAGTTGTAAGATGGAACTCCGGCTTGTCTGCTCTGTCTACTCTGTTCTTTTCTATATATTCATCTGCCTTCTGGCATGTATACATACTGTGACCTCCTTCTGTTTGATTAGATTGTTTTTTCGGTTGTACTGTCAAAGAAGTGCAGCTTATGTGGCATGAATACGAACGAAACCTTGTCGCCTATCTGGCTTATCTCATACTTTGATACTCTTGCAACAGTCTTGCTTCCCGCAAACTGGAAATACAGATTATTTTCATTTCCCGTCCACAAGAAGATCAAACCGCCCACACCCCTTTATTTATCTGAGGTGTGGGCGGTTTTTATCAAAACTTTTGTCCTATAAGTTTAAATATCATTCTGTCTGCTGCGCATGCTCGAACTGATGCTCTTTGTAGTGATGAGCCTCCTCCAGCATCATGTCCTTGACCTTCATAAGTCTGACCTGGGTGCTTCGCTCATTCTCATCAAGCTTCATGCTTATATACTTTATTCCCTCCCGAGTCTCCGGGATGATAACATGCTCAAGAGCATTTACACGCCTTCTGGTCTTCTCTATCTCCGCTGCGAGCATCTGGCAAGACTTCTCCACCTCCGCCAATCTCAGCATATCAGGAAGTATATCCGAGAGGGACTTCACTGCATCGTCCAGCTCTCCAGATGTAAATGCAAATCCATACGAATAGATGTCATTTGAATTTGCGCTTTTCGTCTTATAGTCGTACACAGGAATATCAACACTCATTACATTCCTATCGCCAAGGGCGATCCGCACCTCCTGCTTCGGAGCCATGAGCGCCGTACTCAATGTCTGCTCATTCATACCCGCCTTCGCTATTACAAAGCCTGTGTTGGCAGCTTTGATGCCAGCCTCAACCTTCTTTCTCAGTTCCATATTCTCTCTTGCCATGTCAAGGAACTGCCTCATCAGCTCATCTCTTTTATCTTTCAGGAGCTTATGGCCTCTGGATGCCGTGACCAGCTTCTTCTTAAGCCTTGTCAGCTCCATTCTGGTTGGATTAACCACAACATTAGCCATCTGTCTTCTCCTTTCTTCCAAATATATTTTCATGCTACTTGACATGTATTACAAAGACAACGTGTATATGGCAATTTTGCACGAATGCTTTAAATATATAGCAATCCACTGCATTACCATGGGCAGGACATTTGAGCCCGCCGGTACTCAGCGAGCATGCGAGCGCTAGTACCGCTGCAGGGTGAAACGAGCGAAAGCGCTCCTGCTCAGGTATGCAGTCGAATGCTATATTCCACAATCTTCCCACAAAATTGCCTACCCACTACTTTCCGTAATACATGTCAAGCCACTTGTCGTCGATACGTTTCAGCTCGGCTCTAGGAAGAATGGAGAGAAGCTTCCAGCCTATGGCAAGTGTCTCCTCAATACTTCTGTCGGTGCCGTACCCCTGGGATACATACTCCTTCTCAAATGCCTCTGCAAACTTTGCATATATGATATCTATATCCGAAAGTGCCGACTCACCCAGGATAGTCATGAGCTCCTTGGCATCCTTTCCTCTTGAATAAGCTGCAAATAACTGGTTCATGGTGCTGGCATGATCTCCTCTGGTCTTGCCCTCACCTGTTCCCTTATCCTTAAGTCTGGACAATGATGGAAGTACATCGATAGGCGGTGTGACTCCCTTTCTGTACAGCTCTCTTGAGAGAATGATCTGTCCCTCTGTGATATATCCCGTGAGGTCTGGTATAGGATGAGTCTTGTCATCCTCAGGCATGGTCAGGATCGGTATCATGGTTATACTTCCATTCTTACCCTTCTGTCTTCCGGCTCTCTCATACAGAGTTGCCAGGTCAGTGTACATGTATCCAGGATAACCACGGCGTCCCGGAACCTCTTTTCTTGCGGCTGATACCTCACGAAGTGCATCCGCATAGTTCGTGATATCCGTGAGGATTACCAGAACGTGCATGTTCTTCTCAAATGCAAGATACTCAGCGGCGGTAAGTGCCATTCTAGGTGTGGCGATACGCTCAACCGCAGGATCATTTGCCAGGTTGATGAAGAGGACTGTTCTGTCTATGGCACCAGTCTCCTTGAAGCTCTCTGTGAAGAAGTTTGCCTCCTCAAATGTGATACCCATGGCTGCAAATACGACGGCGAATGGCTCATCTGTTCCGCGCACCTTTGCCTGTCTTGCTATCTGTGCTGCAAGCTGGCTGTGCGGAAGTCCTGAAGCCGAGAATATCGGCAGCTTCTGTCCTCTTACCAGTGTGTTCAGTCCGTCTATGGCTGATATACCTGTCTGAATGAACTCAGACGGATAGTTCCTGGCAGCCGGATTCATCGGCAGACCATTGATATCTCTTCTCTCATCAGGAAGTATCTCAGGACCGCCATCTATAGGTCTTCCAAGTCCGTCAAATACACGGCCAAGCATATCTTCTGATACGCCGAGCTCCATACTCCTTCCAAGGAATCTTACTTTGCTGTTTGAAAGATTGATACCTGTCGAGTTCTCAAAGAGCTGTACCAGGGCATCCTCACCATTTATCTCAAGGACCTTGCATCGTCTGATCTCGCCGTCCGCCAGCTCAATCTCACCCAGCTCATCATAAGCTACATTCTCAACTCCGTGCACCAGCATCAGAGGACCCGCAACTTCCTGTATAGTTCTATATTCCTTTGGCATAGTCTTAGTCCTCCTTCTCTATAGCTTCCTGAAGCTCCTTGTCAAGCTCCCTGGATATCTTCTCGTACTCTTCATCCACATTCTCAGGAAGCACATATTTGAATCGTCCGATCTTTTCTCTGATCGGCATGTTCAGAATATTTCTTATGCTTGCTCCACCGGCCAGCGCCTGCGCTGACTCCTCATAAAATGCCATGATGAGCTCCATCATCAGAAACTGCTTGTGAAGCGGTGTGTATGTGTCCACATCATGGAATGAGTTCTGGTGAAGAAAATCCTCTCTGATGGATCTCGCCGCCTCCATCTTCAGTCGGTCTCCCGCTGAAAGGGCATCCATACCTACCATCTTAACGATCTCATCGAGCTCTGCCTCCTCCTGAAGCAGGGTCATCATCTTCTGTCTGTCGACCATGAACTTTTCATTTACATTTTCCTCGAACCATTTGCCCATATTGTCCACATACAGAGAGTATGAAGTCAACCAGTTGATGGCAGGAAAATGTCTCTTGTACGCAAGCGATGAATCCAGTCCCCAGAATACCTTGACGATTCGAAGTGTTGCCTGTGAAACCGGCTCGGAAATATCACCACCCGGAGGAGAAACCGCACCGATAACCGACAGTGCACCGGTTCTGCCCTCGCTGCCGAGAGCCTTGACCATTCCGGCTCTCTCGTAGAACTGTGCAAGTCTTGAACCGAGGTAAGCAGGGTAACCCTCCTCACCAGGCATCTCCTGCAGACGTCCTGACATCTCTCTGAGCGCCTCAGCCCAACGCGATGTGGAATCCGCCATGAGTGCCACCGAGTAACCCATATCACGGAAATACTCAGCTATAGTTATACCCGTATATATAGATGCCTCTCTGGCCGCAACCGGCATATCCGATGTGTTGGCTATGAGGACTGTTCTCTGCATGAGTGAATGTCCGGTCTTCGGATCCTTCAGCTCTGGGAACTCGTTCAGAACATCTGTCATCTCATTTCCACGCTCTCCGCATCCGATGTAGACAACGATATCCGCCTCAGCCCACTTTGCAAGCTGATGCTGGATAACTGTTTTGCCGCTTCCGAAAGGTCCGGGAACCGCAGCCACTCCTCCCTTTGCTATAGGGAAGAATGTATCTACAACTCTCTGTCCTGTGATAAGTGGCATGATCGGTGGTATCTTTTCCTGATATGGACGGCCCTTACGAACCGGCCACTTCTGCATGAGTGTCAGCTCCCTGTCACCCTTGTCTGTCTCAACCACACACACAGTCTCCTCAACTGTGAATTCTCCTGCCTTTATCTCTTTGATGGTTCCTGTCACACCATAAGGCACCATGATCTTCTGTGTGACGACCACAGTCTCCTGAACTGTTCCTATCACATCGCCTGCCGACACCTTATCACCTACCTTGGCAGTCGGCACAAATGTCCACTTGACATCTCTCTTCAGCGATGGAACTTCAACTCCTCGTTTCAGGTTATTGCCACATATCTTCATGATATCATCCAGCGGTCTCTGGATTCCATCGTATATACTGCTTATAAGTCCCGGTCCCAGCTCAACCGACAGAGGCATTCCCGTTGACTCCACCGGTGCTCCCGGTGCAAGTCCTGATGTCTCCTCGTATACCTGAACTGATGCCTGATCTCCGTGCATCTCTATGATCTCGCCGATAAGTCTGCTCTCACTTACACGCACCACGTCGTACATATTTGCATCACGCATGCCCTCAGCGATGACCAGTGGTCCGGCGACCTTCTTAATCTTTCCTGTAGCCACTTAACAGCTCACGCTCCCTTCTATACTCACTCGCTCCATAGATAATTGCGAATCCTCTTTCCGATATGATTGAGGCAGTTTAGTATATCAAAATCGAATTATACCGATTTCGCAATTACCTATATCCGCTCGTTTCACCATTATTTTCTAATCATTCTTCATTAAATAATATGTCCGAGCCTACAGCCTGCTCAACGGATTTCTTTACTCCCGCTATTCCGGCCCCTGTATTGCCAGATATCCCCGGTATGAGAATGATCGCAGGCTTCATAACCTCTCTGTATCTGTCTATCTCTTTATTGAGATTCGAAGCCAGTGCCTCGGTCATATATATGACTGCATAATTGTCCTCTGCCAGCCTTTTCAGCAACGTGACCCCATAATCCAGATTATCTACAGGGAATGTATCCAGGCCCAGAGTTGCAAATCCGTATATACTGTCATAATCGCCCATAACAGCTATCTTATACATACATCTCCCTTACCCTTTCCCTGATAGCCTCCTCCGGAAGCTGGTTCAGCTTGCATGTCAATATGATCCTGACTGTCTTTATCTCGTTGAGCCTCGCCAGAATGTACGCCACTATCGGTCCCACCGTAAATGGGTTGTACTTCTGAGGCTTTATCGTTTCTATGATACGGTTGTCACACCATCTCTCAAATGCCGATGCCGACTTAGAAAGTGCCTCTGCCCCACCAGCGTATGCTGTATCCGCAAGGTATCTCTCTATCTCCTCCATGCCAGCCACCGCAGCCGTCGCCAGCCTGTCAATATCCAGAGTGTTGCACTCCGCCATGGCTCTCTTCATGAAATCCTTGTTTTTGCCTGTCTTCATGGATCTCACCGCTATCTTGATATCTGCAACAGCCACCGTCGTCTCTGCATAATCCCTGAGCAGGCTGTCATCTGCCTTCTTTGCAGCCTGCATGATCGCCAGCAGTGTCCCTCGGTCTATCACAGCATCGCACATCTGTCCATCTCCAGCCTGTGCCATACAGTCCCAAGCCTCCCTCGCGCAGTCTCTCATGTGTTCTGGAAGTCTGTCCCATGCCTTGTCACTTACGATGGACAGCATCTTCTGACCGTCTATCTCGGCATTGTCGAAGAACACATGGGCAGGAGTCTCCCCGGCAACCACAGTCTTGATCGCCGCCTTGAGGTTGTGATACAGATCTGGAAGTCTTATGACATCGAACACGGACATATCATCCACCATCTCAGCCACAGCAGCCCACGTCTTGTCAGTCTCCGCCCTAAGTATGTCATTTTCATCCATACTGGCTTTATCACTATCGCCCCAGCCCTTCTCTATGATGAACTGAACCGCCTTCTTGTAGGAATCCGTGGCCACGAGCTGTTCTATGACTGCCTGACTCATAAGCGTCATCTCAAGTGCCCTGATCCTGGCAACTGCATATATATATTTGTCTGCCATCTGCCTACCTCCAGCTATCTGTTATCAACAAATAATAATTCATTTACCTTGTCTGCCAAATGTTCTCTGTTCGCGTCCAGCATTGCTCTGAATGAACAGTTTTCCTCGATCCCTCCGTAGATCAGGATAAATCCTCCATCTATATCACAGTTCCCATTGGACACCTTAAGGCTTCCTCCATGAGCTGCAGCTATCTGCTCTATCTGCTTCTCAGTCTGTGGTGTAAGTCGTTTTCTGTCTTTCCCGGAAAAACATATCTCTCCGCTTTTCGGCTGTACCGACTTCTCCAGACATTTGACGATCACCTGGAAATACTCCTCATCTGGGAGCGCCACCATTGCGTCATATGCCTTATCCAGCATATTCCCAATTATTGACTGCTTTGCCGCAAGTATCGCCTGTCTCTTCTTAAGTTCTGATGAGGACTTTGCCCTGAATGATCCGGACTTTTCTGCCTGGGCAACCTTCTCTCTGGTCTCCTCATTCATCTTATCCACAGTCTTTTTGGCATTTACAATGATGGAATCCGCGTTTCTGGCAGCCTGAGCTTTGATCTCTTCAGCTTCCTTCTGCGCTTCCTGAAGGATCTGTTCTACGATTGTTTCCAATCCCGTCATAAAGTACATCCTCCTTACAAAAAGTTATAATTTGATTCCATTTACCGCAAGAATTGATACCAGAAGTGCAAGGATCGCATATGTCTCAACCATGGCTGGGAAAAGCATCGCCTTACCAAACTGATCAGGCTTCTTTACAACTATTCCAACTGCTGCAACTGCTGTCTTGCCCTGGTGCATTGCTGATACAAGACCAACTACCGCTATTGGAAGACATGCTGCAAGCATCATAAGTCCCTGTGCTACTGTGAGCTCCTTCGGTGTTCCTGAAAGGATTCCTATGTTGGACAATGCTATGAATCCAACAAGAAGTCCGTAGATACCCTGTGTACCCGGAAGAAGCTGGATGATAAGAACTTTTGCAAATTTGCTTGGATCCTCACTTACTACACCTGCTGCCGCCTGACCAGCAACTCCTACTCCATATGCAGATCCCATGCCTGCAAGAATTACTGCAAGCGCAGCTCCCACTAATGCCAAAACCGTTCCCATTGTCATAATATTTTCTCCTCCTAAAATTGGTTTCTTATTTCTGTGTTTCTGTACCACTTACTATATCAACGTACTTCGTATTCTCTCTGAACGGCCTGAATGGATTTCCGCCGCCCTCGTAGAATTTGCCGAAGAACTCTACATACTGGAGACGGCATGTGTGCACGTATGCTCCCAGCATGTTGATCGCAAGGTTGAACAGATGTCCTACTATAAATACGATGATGAACACTATGGCTCCGAATATTCCATCGCCAGCCATGCTTCCCATCTGGTTTATTACCTGTGCTATAACTCCTGTCGCAAGTCCCAGTGCAAGAAGTCTGGAGTACGACAGCAGATCTGACAGCCAGCCTGTCAGGTTGTATATGTCATACAGTCCAAGTGCAAGTCTGAGCACCGGATTCTTGTGGTCTCTTCCCGACATGAGCACGATGATCGCAGCTCCCGCAATCGCCAGTCCGTAGCTTGTATTCTTAAGCCATCCAGGGAAATTGAACTGCATCTGTGCTATAGATGCGAACAGCTCCGTCGGCATGAGCATCAGCACAAGTCCTGTGATGAGCATGAACCACGACAGCACGTCACATATGAATGATTTCGCATCTCCCTTCTTCAGACACATATATCCCTTGAGTGCCAGTCCGCCGAACAAATGTATAAGTCCGAACAGCAAAGAGAATAACAAAAGCTTCATCGGGTCATCCAGCGGTGCAAACCATACCGGCTTGAACGTCACCTCGTGGTGGAAAAACGTCCTCGATACCACCGTTATCAGGTCTCCGAAAAAACCACCAAATAATATTCCCCATATCAGTGTGGATATACCACAGTACATGAACAGGCGCAGGGACTTTTGAAGTCCGTTCTCCATCTTCGGGAATTTCCTGATCAAAATAAAACATGCCAGGAATATGATGAGTCCATACGCCGCATCGGACAACATGAGTCCGAACAGGAATATATAGAATATCGCCATCGGTGTGGTTGGATCCATCTCACCTTTTCCCGGAAGTCCAAATGACTCCAGTACACCCTCCGCCGATGCGAACATCTTCGGATTCTGAAGCTGTATAGGTGCCGCTTCATCCTCCGGAACATCATATACATCAGCCATCAGGCTGAAATTCTCATTGAGTACAGCCACTACCCTGTCTGCATCTCTCTCCAACACATATCCCGATATGACAAATGTGCTCTTTGACTGGAGAAGGCTTCCAAGGACCTTATATTTATCCGCCCTTATGCGGTAATAGTCAGCCAGAAGTCTCAGCTTGTCTCTGTCATCAGCCATAGATACTAGTTCATTCTTCTTGTCCTCTATCCACTGTTCGAACTCCCTTATATCCGCCCTGTACTTATCCGTCTTCTGTTCAGGTGTTCTTTTGGAGAAATACGAAATTCTTGTAAATCCATGGGATCTCAATATCTCCTCCACCCTCTGTGATACAGTTTTAATGGCTATTGCCACCATACAAGTCTGGTCCTTATCAGATCCTACAACAGTGACTGTGTATCCCGCTATCTCTGGTTCCGCAGAGCTTATATACCCCTGAATATCCGTCTCCGTGAGCCCCGGTGGCATAGTTCCGATCATCACATCCGTCTTCTCGGTCCCTGTGGTATTGATCGGTATGTCCATATTCAGCCACGGCGCCAATCCGTCTATAGCCACCTGACATTTGACTATTCCCGCCTCGCAGCCGGCTATGTCCTTGCTGATCTCCTGGATCTTTTTAACCTTACGGTTATAATCCCATCTTCCAGCTATGATCTCCTGAATGTCAGCCTCTGACGCCTCCTGCCGTCCTTCCAGGCTGGCAAATATGGATTTCTCCTCCGGAGCATATTTATCAATTATCTGTAAGGCTTCATCTGTATTCTGTACTCTTTTCTCGTACTTTGCTCTCTGGCTTGTGGTACTCATCTTCCTGAAGTCATCAGTCTCTTCGTTATCAGTCTGTATCTCAACCATTCCCAGCGACTGGAGCTTCTCAAGAATTGCTTTTCTGTCCCTCTTCATGGCACAGATCTCAATCTTCTTCATAGGAAGTACCGCCATACATTTACCCCCTTTCTTAAAATGCCTGCAGGGCTTTTCATCCCACCAGCTCTGCGATGATCATGGAAGTAACCTCGCCTTCCATGGACGCTGCACGTTCCCTGAGATGTGCGATCTCAGCGGTGGCAATATCCATCGCCTTCACCGTGAGCTTCTCCTCCTCAGATCTGCCGGCTCCCTCGGCACTCTTCATGCTTTCTCTCGAAGCTGATCCTGCGGCCGCGATCATATCCGCAGCCTCCTTCTTTGCAGCAGCTACTGTATAGTCGGCTTCTTCCTTGGCCTTGCGAATGATCTCGTCAGCTTCAGACTCTGCATCGGTTATCTTCTTCATAGTCTCCTGCAGCATAACATTCCTCCCTTATAAAAATTTATGAGCAGACTCAATTCCATAAACACTTCATCAAAGCATCACTTTAGATTATTATGTCAAAACTCAAGTAATATTATTTTATAATGAGTTGGCTATATTGTAAATAAACATTTTGTAAAGTTTGTACAACCCCCTTGATATTTTTTTATTGTTAATGTACAATGTGACTATGTTGATAATACTTATGTTTATCCATTAATCATTTTTCTTCCTTTTAACGCGGTTATATGTCGAACAAATGATGCAGTTTGACGAAAACCGTATAAAAAAAGATCCCATGACAGTCTTGACCATACTGTCATGGGATTCTTTTTTGAGTATGAACGGGGTCCCCCTTACGGCATAACTTATGATACTACTCAATCATTCCGATTCTTCTTACGTGACGCTCATCATTTGAGAATGGTGTGTCGAGGAATATGTCGACTATCTTAAGTGCAAGTCCAGGTCCTATGACTCTGGCACCCATAGCCAGCATATTTGCATCGTTGTGCTCTCTTGTCGCCTGTGCCGAGAAGCAGTCGTGGCAGAGTGCAGCTCTGATTCCCTTTATCTTATTCGCTGAGATCGATATTCCTATTCCTGTTCCGCAGATGATGATTCCCTTATCACACTCACCTGAGGCTACTGCCTTTGCTGCTGCCTGTCCATATACCGGGTAGTCAACTGACTCTGTGCTGTAACAGCCAAAGTTCTTGTACTCAAGGCCTCTCTCCTCAAGATGCTTTATAACCTCCTGCATAAGCTCATATCCGCCGTGGTCACATCCAAGTGCTATCATGTTCTGATTCTCCTTTTTATATAATATTTTTTTCGAAATTAACTAACAGCTTATTATCCTGTGTCCTGCAGCCTTGATGAGACGGTTCATGATGGCGTAGCCCATGTCCCCCTCCTCAAATGACTCGCTGTATATATACTGTGCACCTATGTCATCACAGGTTCTGAGCAGACTGTACAGTCCGGCAGACACAGTTATCTCGTTCTTCTTGCTTCCGGCATCGTATACGTTCTCGCATACTCCGTCATCATAAAGACTGACATTGTCAGTGTCACACAGTATCGCAGTCTTGTATCCCTGCGCCTTTTTCTCCGCAACAAGACTTCTTATCTTCTCAGCAGCAGCCAGTCTATCGCCCTCTACTATGCTGAGTTCTCCCTTTGGAGCATAGTGTGTGTACTTCATCCCCGGAGCCTTAGGTCTCAGAGCATTGTTCATACCTGTTATCGCCGGATCTATAGTCACATCGCCAACGATATCCCTTATCATCTCCGGAGTGATATATCCAGGCCGTAATATAGTCGGTCTGTCCCCGGTCATGTCCACTATCGTCGACTCTATACCGATTCCGACTGCCCCACCGTCGATGATCATATCTATCCTGCCGTCCATATCCTGCTGCACATGCTGCGCAGTGGTCGGGGATGGTCGTCCGGACAGATTGGCACTTGGAGCTGCGATATACACTCCCGAATCCTTTATGAGCCTCATGGCAACCGGATGTGATGGCATCCTGATGGCAACCGTATCAAGTCCGCCAGTGGTCGTGTGCGGAACGACCTCTTTCTTGTTGAGTATGATGGTGAGTGGTCCCGGCCAGAATGCTTCCATGAGCTTCTTCGTGTCGTCACTCACTGTCTCCGCCAGTTCATACACGCTTGATGTCTCTGCTATATGGACTATGAGCGGATTGTCCGATGGCCGGCCCTTTGCCGCATATATCCGATGTGACGCATCCGGATTCAGCGCGTCTCCTCCAAGGCCATACACTGTCTCTGTCGGAAATGCTACAAGACCACCTCTCTTAAGTATCTCCGCCGCCTGCTCATACATGCGGTCGTCATCCACTCCTGCTTTTGCAATTATAGTGTTCATCACTTTACCTTCTTCTATAATAAATTGTTATCGCTTCTATATTATTGCATATACGCCCATATTTTAGCCCAGCACTGCATGTGTGTCAAATGTTTAGGCTATATTTGGGTAACATATATCATATAACGTCCGCCGCCGTCATATAAAATAGTAATTACACTTCCCGGGTATCACCGATGCGTACTTCCACCAAATTATACATACTTGTATTTGCCATAATATTTGCAGTAATACTTTCTCCAATCCTCTGCTACATATTTATAGTCCGTCCCGCAGACCATACAGCCGGGCAGGATACTTCCACCAATACAGGAAATGAGCACACATCCACCGAAGGTTTGGACACCACAGATGCGGCCAAATCATTTACGATCCTCATCGATCCGGGACACGGCGGATTTGACCCGGGTAAGGTCAGCCCGGATGGGATCATGGAAAAGGATATAAATCTGGCCATCGCCTCAAAGCTGGCATCGGCACTTACGGATCAGGGATTTTCCGTGTATCTGACCAGAGACTCCGACAAGTCCCTGAACAGTGAAAATGCATCCAGCAAGAAGACTTCAGATCTGAAAGCCCGCACCAACCTCGCCACAAATGTAAACGCTGATCTCTACATCAGCATCCACCAGAACAGCTATTCAGCCGAGTATGTCCACGGAGCGCAGGTATTTTATTACTCCACTTCCTCCGGTGGTAAAGCCTTGGCGGAGTGCATCCAGGAGCATCTCATCTCCGAAGCCGATCCATCCAACACACGGGCAGCAAAGGGCAATTCCGAATACCTTGTTTTGCGGGAAAGTCCATGCACCGCCGTCATCGTTGAGTGCGGCTTTCTGAGCAACACAAAGGAATGTTCCGATCTGTGCAATGATGAATACCAGACCGCCCTAGCAAACGCCATCTGCAATGCAGTCTGTACATGGCATGAACAGCACGCCAAATAAAACCAGGAGCTCTGCTGTGACAGCGGCAGAGCCCCCCAAATAGATGTTAAGTGTAATTCTGTGCATATAATTATGTTCTATATGCTACTGCTGCCTTTTAACCCCCTATAGGCATCACCCCCAAATAGTTTATTTTTCCAGCCCTGCCATGCAATGTAAAGACAGATGTGTTGTGATGTATTATTCTCCTTTTATGTGCCATGTGTCAGTTATGGAAATGTGTGAGCACTGTCATATCACTATCTCTGGGAATTGTATCTGAGACGATAAGAATCAGACAGAATTTGTAGAAAAATAAAGAAATGAGCTCATCTAAATATCCTGAGCACGTCCCGCTCACAACTCCACAATAACGCATAAAAAGCCATTTTCCAACCCCATTTGAGCATATTTTATGAAATTTTCATAAAAGTATACATAACGTAGAATTAGGGATATTTTTTCACGGAAAATTCCAATATTTTCTCCATATATCCTATTTACTTGCTTGACAAATGTGGTAAACTATAATACACATTTTAATACCATTAAATTATTGAAGGGGGTCGATTCTATGAAGATTGAACGTCTAAGTGAAAATCAGATAAGATGCACACTCAACAAAGCCGATCTCACCGAAAAGCAGCTCAAGATCTCAGAGCTTGCCTATGGCACACCGAAGGCAAAAGAGCTCTTCAAGGATATGATGCAGCAGGCATCTGTAGAATTAGGCTTTGAGGCTGACGACACTCCACTTATGATCGAAGCCATACCGGTATCACCAGATTGTCTCATACTCATTGTGACAAAGGTTGAAGATCCGGAAGAACTGGATACCCGCTTTTCCAGATTCTCAAAGACCAGCGAATATGATATTGATGACGATGACGAATACATGGATGATGATGACATAGATGACGATCTTGACGACAACGATGAGTCCAGGGATAACAACGGAACCATCGCAAGACTTGAGATCAGTGGATCCGGTTCCGTTCCACAGGGCGTAAGAGAGGCACTTGAGGGCATTTTCAACACCATATCCGGACTTGCCGGAACCGCAGGAGATTTTGCCGCTGCGGCAAATGGCAGCAATACATCATCTGATGACAGCACCACAGGCACTGCCGCCAGTACAACAGGCAGCACAAAGGAATCAGGTTCAGCAAGGGAGAGCATGTGCTCACTGTACATCTTTGACTCACTTGCAACCATCATAAGTGCAGCAAAACAGGTTGCTTCTTTCTACTTCAGCGAGAACTGCCTGTACAAGAATCCTTCCAACGGAAGATATTATCTGGTTCTCACGAACAGCAATAACACAAGCCAGGAATTTGTGAGAGTCTGCAATATCCTTGCAGAATACGGAACAGCACAGAAGCTCACATATGCCATGCCGGCACATTTCAAGGAGCACTTCACCGCTATTATGCCGGAGGAAGCACTTCAGACACTGTCAGCATTATAAGTAATAGCCAGAGATTCCGGCGCAGCAAAAAAGACGTACCGCACAAGCGATACGTCTTTTTGTTTTATATGTCAATATCATCATTCTCGATAACTGCTTTTGGATTGGTGTAGAAGAGCTCCGTCATGTAATCCTCTCCATACTTTCGCTCTATGTACTCAGCACACTCCCTGAGGTATGGTGCTTTATCCTCTGAATCCAATGCATCACTTGCCACAAAGTGAACAAGCTCTCCCTTGAGAAGCTTTCTCGAAAAATTCTTGATGTCATGTCCAAGATCTCCAACCACAGCCGATGCACTTATCTGTACATATGCACCAAACTGAATGAGCTCCTCGACCTTGTCCTCGTCTTCCTCAAGACATTCATACTGTTCTACATTGGCAACTATCGGTATATATCCGTCCATATTGATGTCTCTTATAGCTTCAGATATCGTCTCAAAATCCACATCGTAAGGGAATCTGATCATAACATACTTGCTGTCTGCCATGGAATCCAACTGACCAGATATGATCTTCTGGTGGTTCTCATCGTTATACTCTATCTCTCTTCCAAGATAGACTCTGTAATCCGGATCTATCTTCCCAGCTTCAACGTTGAGCTGTTCCACAAGTCTGTCCAGTTTGTCTCCATCCATTATCGGATTCTTCTTGTTGTATGGCGGGGTGGCAACTATCGTCCTTATTCCCTCATCATACGCTATTCTGAGCATCTCTGCCGCTTCCCGGAAATTATCCGGTCCATCCTCTGTTCCCGGTAAAATATGACAATTAATATCTATCAGTCCAAATATTCCCTGCCCGGGAGGATTTGTTCCGTCTGTCTTCATATATCTCTCCATCCTTTATAGTACACCTAGTTACTTTGGCAAGTATACTACTCAGCCTCCTTTTTTGCAAGATAATCATTGATCTCCTGCTCAAGCTCCTCTGCATCAAGTCCGTGAACGGCTGCTGCCTCCTCAAGACTCTCTCCTGCTGCTGCAAGGCATCCTATGCAATGCATACCTGCTGCCATCAGTATTGCTGCATTTCCTGCATCAACTGCAAGAATGTCATTTATAAGCATGTCTTTACTTATCTTTACCATTATTTATATCCTCCTTAGATTGCACTCTTACTCAGCATTCACATTATATTATACCCAATTTTAAATGTCTATCCCTTTTATTGTTACTTATTGATAAAACCCGTTGTTGATAAATATTATTATCACTTGCTAATTAATGAGTTTTGTTTTACAATAAGCGTGTGATTATTTTTACTTTATAAGGAGGAAACAATTATGGCATTCGTTATTGGCGATTCATGTATCGGTTGTGGTTCATGTGCTGGTGCTTGTCCAGTAGGTGCTATCAGCGATAATGGCGGCGTATTTGTTATCGATGGTTCACAGTGTATCTCATGTGGTGCTTGTGCTGGTTCTTGTCCAGTAGGAACAATCGCAGAGGAGTAATCTACATGATCCGTAACATTCGGACCCATGCTAAGTAACTTATACTACAACTATTATAAAGAAAACGGAGCGGTAACTCGCTCCGTTTTCTTTTTATCTTTATTCCTCAACATAAGTGTAGGATTCATTGTGCCACTGGAGCATCATATCCGTATACTCATCTCTTGACACAACTATCTCCTTGTCCTCGACAGGATCATAATATCTTATGTCTGCCTCATTATAGCTCACTATGAGAACATATCTGCCATCGCTTATCCTCGATATTACCGGTATTCCCGAACTCACATAACCGAGGAGCATATCCAGTGAAAGACCTGTAACATCTATGCCCTGTCTCTTTCCAAGAGAGTTAAGAGCCTCGACAGGATCTGTATACTGTGCTATATCATCCTCTGTCACCTGTACTCCCTGATACGTCAGAACCATGTACAGACAGTCGCCGAGTGACGCATCCACACTTCCCGTACTGCGATGGAATATTCCAGAGGCAATGGTGTTGTATTCCTGGCTCTCAGCCTGCCTGTATATTACCTCGCCTTCGCTTGACACCACTATACCTGATACAGACACTGCATAATTTATCGCATCACCCGCCACGTCATATATCTTTGAAAGTCCAAGATTGTCGTACACATGATAGGTCACCTTATCACGCACTACTGTCATTATCATACTTGCAGCATCAGGATCTATCTTTTCCTTTGTTATGTTCAGCGCCGGTATATAGCTCAGATACATATTTGACGGAACCGTAAAATACAGCCTGTCATATCCGGTTATGGATGACAGATGGGTAGTTCCTATCGTCTCCTTTGTATCGTCCTCCTTGAAGGTTATGAAATCATCGTCCACAGACTTGAATCCACTGTCGGATTTCTCTCCTCTTGTCAGATACAGCAGATTCGTATCCACATCAACCTGCATCAGATAATACCCGCTCTTTGCGTATTCCTTTATCTGCTCGCCATCGCTGTTTACTATATACAATCTGGATGCAGGTATGTTATCTCTGGACTCCTCGCTGTACCTCGTACCAACAAATGACTCGGCATCCACATCAACCTGCGCATCAGATATGCTCGACACTCCGTATACCATATCTGAGTCCTTAAAGCCATAGCATATCAGACATTCCCCTGCTCCGGCGGTGATCTCATAACTCTTTCCGGTATGCATATTCATCAGAGTCAGCTTTGTATTGCTGCTCTGGTCCTCGCTCTCTCCATACGCCATAACTTCCATGTTCACCGACACCTTGACATCGCTGGCTGACAGTCCCTCCGCAATATAAGACTGCTGTCTCGTCTTCATGTCCACGGCGTTCACCTTTCCGCCGAGCATGTAATAAAACTTATCTCCGTCGTAATATGTCAGTCTGGAGGTCTCGCTCTTCATAGCCTCATAAGGCACATTGCACTCGACGAACAGAAGCTCGTCCACCTCCAGAGTCGTATAATCAAATGTATACAGCGCAACTCCGAGCTTTCCCTCATGATCTCCGCTGTTCATATATCCATACACCGCAAATGTCATATTTCCATCTTTGTCAAAGCTTATGATGTTCATGTCATGGTCGGCGTAAGTGTTTGAGTCATTTGCATGGTCATCCATTCCTGATCCGTACACCAGAGTTATCTGTCCATCGCCGTAGTCATACATCCAGAGCTGTCCATTTCTCACAAATGCGATCTTCTTGTTATCCTCTGTGTAGTGGTATTCCAGATCATCCGATGACACGATACCTATCTCATACACATTGTTTATAGCATCTATGCCGTCTTTGTCAAAATACTCGTCCACATATCTGTCATAGCTGAGCATGGTGATCTTCGGCTCAGTCTCCGTAACAGTATCTGCATCCTGTTCATCCGAATAGGCCTCATCATACGAAGCTGTTTCGTCAAAATATATTCCATCAGTGCCGGCTCCGTCCGCCTCATCAGTCTGGCTGGCAACAGGCACATCCTTGTAGCTGATCTTATAGAACTCCTTAACTGTATAATAGCTCATGACATCCTGCGATGTGATGGACATGGCTTTATATTCCATCTCGATCACCGCATAGTTGACATCTATCTCCTTTATATATGTGTTTACATCGCTTATAACCGTAGGCTTAAGCCCATCCCAGAGGAGATCCGAGTATGCATTTGCAAGGTTCACATGTCCCAGTCCGTAGGAATCTCCCGTTCCGCCACCCGTGTATTCCTGCTTGTAGGTTCCTATGACCGATTCCGACTCCAGCTTGTCAAATGCAAATGTCGCATCGTGGAAATCCTTTGCGGCATTCAGCAGTTGGGACTCATGATAATTGTCATTTACGACCACTCTGGTATAGTATGAAGCACTCCTGCCATCACCGCTCTTAAGCTTGACAACCAGCATATACTCCATATCCTGCTTGAGATCCATTCTCGCACTTATATCAAGCACATCGTAGCCATCAGTTCCCGAGGCCGCCTCCAGATCACCCTTCTCTATAAGGGAATCTCCGGATATCGACCTGATCTCATACGAATACGACGCATCCTTAAATGCATCATTCTCCACCATTATCTCAAGATTCTTATTCTCATCTATCGGCGTCACAGAGTCCCTGAGAAGTGTGAGGTCGACCTCCCCTGTATAACCATGCATACAATTGAGAAGCGAATCGCCATAGCACACATAAGCTAATGGCAACTCTGCATCCTTCATCTCCGCAGCCAGATTCTTGTAACTTCTATTCTGAAATATATTGACCAAATATATTGTGACCACAAATATTGCTACCATCACAAGTATTCTTACAAGTACATTTATTTTCTTCTTCACTTAATAAAACCTTCTTCTACGTCTTCTATGCCTGTCGCGTCTCATACAGAATTCATTGCACACAAGCAGTTCGATTATATTTCTCATAACACAATTGGCGCATCCGGGTCCCTCTGGAACATATGGCGGTTCCTCGTACGAAGCTTCACCTGCCGAAGCCATTCCTGCATAACAATCCTCCGATATCTGCCCACTTTCGCTCAGATCATCGTACACCCTTCGCGCAACACGGCGCATCTCTTCTCTGTCAGGATATTGAACAAGCATCGGACTGCCCTCATACTCGAGCTTGTCACACTCCTCCTCCACGGCCATACTGACCTTTCGGAGTTCTTCCGGGTACATCTCCTTCATGTACTCAATATCCCTCATCATTTCATCTGTCCCATCATCACAGTCAGGAAGCATGATTCCTGTCGAACTCATACTGTATCCACCAGTCTCACCCATACCGGGTATCACAGGTGTCTTGATATTATAGACATTTCCATCCCTTATAAGCCCCCTGAGGTTTTCATCGTCCGGGCTGTAAGGAATATACTTAAATTCTTCACTCATACAAATCTCCCTATCTGCATTGTTGTGTGTCTATTACATAGATATGCAGATGGGGAGAATGTGTGAATATCTCTGTTACTTTTTTCAGAGCTTACTTTATCTGTCTCCGAATGAGATTCCAAGTGTTCTTGCCTCGCTGATGATGTCGTCATCAGGAGATACGTATTTGAGCTTTCCTGCACTCTCTGAGAGTGGGATAGCTGTAACCTTGTTGTCAAGGAATACAACAAGCTTTCCAAAATCCTTTGCCTTTATGAGCTCTGCTGCCTTTGCTCCAAATCTTGATGATATGACTCTGTCATATGCATCCGGACTTCCACCTCTCTGGGTATGTCCAGGTATTGCTATTCTTATATCCTGTGTTGTGTACGCCTTGAGCTTATCAGCCAGCTCATACGCAACTGATGGATATGGATTGTTGGCTATCGCTTCTTTTCTCTTCTTCTTTGGAAGCTCTGCGATCTCCTTCGGAATAGCACCTTCGGCAACTGCAACTATCGTGAAGCCCTTGTTGTCCTTTGTTCTCTTGTCTATAGCCTTATATACCTTATCGATATCGTATGGGATCTCCGGGAGCAGGATCACATCTGCGCCACCGGCGATTCCGGCGTGGAGAGTTATCCAGCCAACCTTGTGGCCCATAATCTCAACGATAAAGATTCTGTTATGCGATGCAGCGGTTGTGTGGATACAGTCTATTGTCTGGGTCGCTATATCAACAGCACTCTGGAAACCAAATGTCATGTCAGTTCCCCACAGATCATTGTCTATGGTCTTTGGCAGACCGATGACATTGAGTCCCTCCTCACTGAGGAGATTTGCGGTCTTCTGTGAACCATTTCCACCTAAAACGCACAGGCAGTCCAACTTCAGCTTCTTATAGGTATCCTTCATGGACTTTACCTTGTCAAGACCATCCTCAGTTGGCTCTCCCATGAGCTTGAATGGCTGTCTTGAACTGCCGAGGATCGTTCCACCCTTGTTGATAATACCTGAGAAATCAGCCGGCTTCATCTTGATATAGTTGCCTCTAATGAGTCCCTTGTAACCCTCAAGGAATCCATAGATCTCAACCTCGTCAAACAATTCATACAAACCCTTTGCGATTCCGCGCATAGTTGCATTTAATGCCTGACAGTCACCACCACTAGTCAAAAAGCCTACTCTTAACATACTCTGCACCTCTTTCTTTTATTTTTCTTATGTACACAGACTGTCTGTATACATTATAAGTATACTCTTCCCTCAAGAGCCCTCAGAAGCGTAACCTCATCTATACACTCCAGATCTCCGCCTACAGGCACACCGCTTGCTATACGGCTGACCTTGATACCGGCCGGCTTCACAAGCTTTGATATATACATCGCAGTCGCCTCACCCTCCGGGCCTGAACCTGTAGCGATTATGAGCTCATCCACATCTTCATTCTGAAGCCTTCTCATGAGCTCGGATATCCTGATATCCGCCGGGCCGATACCCAGGGCAGGATTTATAACTCCGTGGAGCACATGGTAAACGCCATCAAACTGTCCTGTTCTCTCATATGCCGCCAGATCCCTCGGGGTCTCCACCACCATTATCACCTTGTGATTCCTGTTTGGTGAACTGCATATAGGACATACCTCCCTGTCAGTTATCGTGTAGCAACAACTGCAGTATTTTATGTTCTTCTTTGCATTCACAATGGCATCGGATAACGCCAGCGCCCTCTCCTCAGGCATACTGATTATGTGAAACGCCAGTCTCTGAGCCGTCTTGGAGCCTATTCCTGGGAGTCTTCCCAGCCCTTCTATAAGTCTGTTTACTTCTCCTCCATAAACTTCCATTAGAACGGCAATCCTCCAAGTCCCATTCCACCTGAGATCTTGCCCATACTGCTATTGTAGTCATCCTCCTGTGCTCTCAGTGCCTCGTTCACAGCCGATATGATAAGATCCTCAAGTGTCTCTATATCATCAGGATCAACAACCTCAGGATCAAGCTTGATCTCCATGAGTTCCTTCTTACCTGACACCTTTGCAGTGACAACTCCTCCACCTACAGATGACTCATACACCTTATCCTCAAGTGTCTTAGTTGTCTCCTCCATCTGCTTCTGCATCTTCTGTGCCTGCTTCATAAGATTGTTCATATTACCAGGCATCATACCTCCTGGGAAACCGCCTCTCTTAGCCATTACAATAGTCCTCCTTATTCTGATTAAATAATTTATAATATGATATCATCATTTCTTATCTATTGGAAAGTTGATCTTGTTCAGGTTCAGTATATTCTCCGTCTCAAGCCTTCCATTATCACTGTGGGAATTCCTTGTACAAAGTATCTCAAATTCAATCTCTCTTCCAAGATATTCCTCGATCACACTCTTCACATGCTCCACATTCTCAGGCTTGTCAAAGTATAACTTCGGCATATCGTCATCCGTCAGCGGGATCATGAGCAGAAGTCTTCTGTGATCATCGGACAGTATGAGCTTCGTCCTTATGGCCGGATCAGCATCATTTCTCTTGAGATATCTTCTCGCAGGAACCGACAGCTTCTCCAGTATATCATTCCAGTTCTCCGCAGCTCTCTGCAGATCCTCGAACTCTGCCTTTGGAAGCTCCATTGCCAGCTTGTCCTGATATTCCTTCATGCCCTTCTGATCTATCACATCGTCAGCCGGGCTTACGGAGGCAGCACTTTGAACCGGCGCAGCCTGTATGCCATTTGCCTCAAGGTCATCAAGCTTCTTCTCAAGCATCCTTACCCTCTCGATCAGACTTGTGGTATCAACCTCCATCTGTGGTCTGCACAGCTTTATAACAGCCATCTCAAGCACTATCCTCTTCTGTGAGGAATACTTGATGCTGGCGGCTGTATCCGAGAACACGTTTATATATCTTACTATGGTGCTCTCCTCCATATGACCGGATATCTCTCTTATGCGTTCCAGATTCTCCTTGGTCATATCCAATCTGTCGCCCTCCGCCGAGGACAGCTTGACAACGAGTATGTTCCTGAGAAACCATGTAAATTCATTTACGAAACGGCCAAGCTCACGTCCCTGCCACACAACTTCGTCAACCACATCTATGGCATGTTCAACATCAGATTCCAGCACGCACTCCAGAAGTCTTGCAAATGTATCTATGTCCACAGCTCCTATGGTCTCAAGCACATTATCATATGTAAGCTTCTGTCCGAGATTGAATGCAACGCACTGATCCAGAATAGATAAGGCATCTCTCATGGAACCATCGCCGGATTTTGCGATATAATCTATCGCCTTCTTATCCGCATCAAGTCCCTCCCTGTTCATAAGCTCCTCCAGTCGATCCGAGATGACATCCACCGGGATACGTCTGAAGTCGTACTTCTGACACCTTGACGATATGGTTATAGGTATCTTGTGGGACTCCGTGGTAGCCAGTATGAATATTACATATGATGGCGGCTCCTCGAGAGTCTTTAACAGAGCGTTGAACGCTCCCGGGGACAACATATGAACCTCATCTATGATGTATACCTTATACTTGCCCTCAGTAGGAGGATATGCTACCTCCTCCCTTATCTGCCTTATATTGTCAACACCATTGTTGGAGGCCGCATCTATCTCAATGACATTAAGCGATGATCCATCCGATATGGCTCTGCAGCTTGCACATTCATTACATGGGCTTCCGTCCACCGGATGCTCACAGTTACATGCCTTGGCAAATATCTTGGCGATCGAAGTCTTACCTGTTCCTCTCGTACCGCAAAATAAAAAGGCATGACCAAGTCTATCATTCTTAATCTGGTTTCTAAGAGTGGTAACTATATGATCCTGCCCCTTTACCTCATCAAAAGTATCAGGTCTCCATTTTCTATATAAAGCTACATACGACATCACCAATACCTACCTTTGTATCATAAAACTCACACAGACTATTATATCTGAATTTACATTTTATATCAATCAGATAAGCAATATTTGAATATGGTATTGCCTGGTGCCTATACACAGAACATCTCTGTCCGCAAGCTGCCAGCTCCTGCCCGTTGGAAGCCTGATCCCATTTATGACAGTTCCATTTGTGGAATCAAGATCTTCGACATAGATCTTCTCTGCATCCTCGTATATCCTTATGTGCCTTCTACTGACGCTGATATCCTCTATAACCTGATCCGCCTGTCGTCTGTCCCGCCCCAATACAACTCCCTCCGGCGTCACCGGAAATTCAGTAGCCACAATGCCTCCGTCTTCGATCAGTCTCACAGACAGTCTCTGCTCCTGTGCGGACTCTCTGCCATCGAGATTATGCTGTGTAAGCAGGGTTGTACAGTCATCCTCCGAGCCAAGCACCGTGGTATCGCCAGGTATTTCGTCAGCCAAACTTACATGTTCCAATGCATCAACATTCTGTTTTTTAGGTCTTCTGTTTTCATCTTCCTCCGCATATCGCAGCTCTGAGCACTCCACGCCCTCCTGTCCCCGCCGTTCATCCTCAGCAGCAGACAGCTTCCTCTTCATCTCCACATAGACAAATAACTCCACGGACAGCACGATGAGTGCCAGCATTATAAATCTCACATCCGCCGCATGCCCCTGTATATAAAATTGAACAGCCGCTATTCCCGTAAATGCCGCCACAGTAAATCCTATGAGTATGAAAAATATCCTATCATATTTGTTTTTCTCCGTTGTCGGTATCGTCAACGCCGCCGCACTGCTTTGATCCGTTCCGAACACCTCATCCATCAAAAGCTCCTGCTCACGGGCCGCAGCCAAAGATTCCACATTTCTTTTTCTATTGCCGGAGCAGCATTTTTCCTGCTCACGGGCAGAGACCTCATCCACATATTTCTGCATCCGCTCCATGTCATAATTTGCCGACACCACCATGTCATATATCTCATACATAAAATCCACAAGCTCAGTGTCCCTGTGATCTACCCTCTTTATGATCTTCTCCACAAGATTCTTTATTCCCATTCTGACATCCGTTCCCTGTCCCGGCACATACACGTATCTGAAACTCTTCTCTGCATCCGAGTAAAATATCTTGTCGGATTCTATCAGAAGATTGTCCGGCTCAAGCATGTATTCTCCCGTCTCCATGACCACACTGCACAACGATCTTATGAGAGCAACAGCCTGCTCCATGGACATTATCCCCCTGTCAGATATATCGTCCAGGCTCTTCATGCCATTTATTTTGCAGTATATGAACATATCTCCGTTGATGGCCCTGAATTCCGGCTGTATTATTCCCTCGACAAAATTATTGTACAGCATGTCCGTCTCATAGGAATTTATGGCTGCTGCACTGACCTCCACCACAAAAAAAGTGTTAATTCCCTCTACCTGGCAATAACTTACCATATTCCTGCCACCTCCTAAGTTCATTTCCTACATCCCTTATCTCCTGTCTGGCCGCAGTCTTTCTGTCACATCTGCCGTCATCTATCAATATCTGTATCCCCGGAAATGACTCTCTGTAAGTTATCTCCGCAACCAGATTCTTCCCATTCATGGCCATTTCCGCATTCACACCATCGGCACATATCACGGTCTCGGATACATTTGTGGACATCGCTTTCTCTGCACTGTCCGTATCCCCCTCACCACTCTCATTGATCCTGTATTCCTCTCGGTTGTACAGTACCAGATATGCCTCCCCCGATGCCGCCGCATGGTTAAACGCTATAAACAACATGTTCATCACCACAAACACGGCACACACAAGTATCGGTGTTATCAGGCACATCTCCAGAACTATAGATCCATTGTCATCCATATATCTGACTCCTCCTGTCTTTTCTTCTCTTCTCCTATCTTTTCCCGCACTCAGAGCACTGAGGAAGTCCCCCGCACTCTGACTTTTTCTTTCTGTATATCGTCCGCTTCAAGCCGGAGCAGCCCAGCGAATAGTGATATTTGTCTCCCTGTTCAGTGACATAGATCACACCATTGCTTTTATATCTTCCACAGATCCTGCACGCCGAAAGCCCGGAATATCTGTCATCCAGAACCTCCCCACTCACGCTTCTCACAGATATCCTGATATGGTAACAGCTCCGCGAGTTGTGGTACACCGAACCATTCTCAGCCACATACACATACTCATCATCATCGTCATCATCCTGCGACCTGTCATATCCCAGGTACGCCCTCTGTCTTATCCTGTCCACGCACCCCACGGTAGATCCTCCGGCAAATGGCAGATTGATCTTCAGCATATATCTGACCTTGAGGCACACAAATCCGTCATCCGACAGCTCTGCATTTATCACCTTAACCCCGGACATTCCGCCGTCGACATATGTGTTCACCGTGCCTTTGTCATCTATGTACTCCCTGATCTTCCTGTTCGCCAGCACGAGCGACACACCATCTGCCATACCTTCAGCATACGGCCCCATGTCCGCGCCCTTTTCGGCTAGCTCATACGCATAGCTGTATTCCGCAAGATACGCAGCCGTCTCATGTAAGCCCTCATATATCACAGTCCGTGTCCGTATACATCCGGCCATGGCAAACACAGTCAGCATGGCAAATATAAACACTGGCAGCACCAACGATGCCTCCACACTGGCACTACCACGGTCACATCCCAAAGGAGCTGTCTTATATATTCTCCTGCCATACCTGATCCGAACAAAATCTATAGTAATATGCGCTTGGAGAGGCGATTTATCTTTCATATATTTACTTTTCAACATACAACAAGAGAACATATAACACCCCCCTTCAGGATATTTTCATATCTCAATAACTCACACACTGCCTGAAGCTGTACCTGTACAGTCCGTCATCTATCTTCGATACGCCCTCGTGATCTTCTATAAACGATGCAAATTTCCTGTCCTGACTGACCTCAACATCAAATGTCAGAGAATACATCATATTCTTCATCTCAAACGACTCATCCGTCTGTCTGAAATTAAGCTGTATAAGATCCGCCATCCTGTAATACATGCCTCCTTTATTCTCTATCAGAAGTATCGCCAGATAATCCCTGTAGCTCACAGCATCCACGCCTTCATAGTCCACGGAATCCAGATTCATCAGCTTGTCAAGATTGTTGATGTCCGTCACCCAGTATTCGTCTGTCTTCATAAACTGAACGCTTTTGCCGTCAAGCAGCAGCCTTATATCAACAATTGTCTCAGCATAAGCCCAGCATCCGAGCAGCAGATATTTCGCCGCCCCATAGGTGACCCCCGGCACAAGAGCCAGCACCGCAGCTATGGATGACACTTCGGCCATCTTTGCGCTGTCTGAGAGCAGATATGCCAGATTGAGCGGCAGTCTGTGAAGCACTATCCTGTTCACGACCCCCTGCAGATTGTCATGGTCATTATCCTTTCCGGCGATAATGTATTCCACCTCACACTCAAATGGTCTGTCCTGTTTCCTGTCAGTAAATGTATTGAAATTCGCCAGTGCATACCCGACACCATATATGTCATCCACTATTCCGGTCTGTGATCTCTCTCCATCCAACATGAGCTGCCTCTGGAATTTATCCAGATCGTCAAATTCTATGTCCTCCCACTGTCTCGTATCCTCCGCCTGTCCGTCTGACGGAAAGCCATCCAGATCGTATGCCTGATCTGACACCACCCGCCCGGATGGCGTGACAACATTCAGAAGTCCACCTGTCAGGATGCTTTTCAGCGCTTTTCTAGGATCCGTACCGCTCCAACTGCTCTCATCCTGATTCGACTCATTCTTACCATTTTCCACAGCTCCAGAAGCATCCTCCATGGCCTTATCCCCGGATGTTATCATCTCAAGAATGTCTTCTATTCCCTTCTCCTCCATGTACACCTTCATATGGTCGGTTATCTGCAGCTTCATATTCTCGCAGTCATTCTCCAGAAGTCCCCTGCACTCTGCCAGCGCCACATCTTCAACGCTCATATTGTCGCCCTGACCATTTTCCAGAGTATATTCCAGATAATCCTGCGCCATCTGCTCAAGCTTTCCCTCACCGTGTCCGCCAAATGTGCTGTCGACCGCCAGCAGATGATACTCCTCAAACAACTCCTTGTCGTACGCCGCCTTCACATCACAGGCTGCGCCCTCGGCCGCCATTGCGGCCTTGGCACTGCCCATTCTTATCCGCGCCATCTCAAGCACGGAGAGCCCCAGAAGCAGCATGGAGATCAGGATTATACTCAGAAAAACCGTTACATGTCCCTGATTTCTCATACAGCTCCCCCTTAATATATCTTCTTTGCACTCTTGTTGATCGAGTTCCATATGTTGTTCACCAGAGAAGTTATCTGCTGCTTGAATATGACGCACATCGCGATCAAGACCACCATTATAAGGATTATTTCGACCACTCCCATACCTGACTCATCTTCCATAAAATCTTCCCATCTCTTCATACATTTTTCCTCCTTAAAACTTATTATCTTAAAAATTTATTATTGCGGGCAGCATGACTATTACCATGACCACTCCCAGCAGAACCACCATCGGAAGAAGCAGCTTTGTCCCGGCTTCCTCCCCCTTTCTCTTCGCCATCTCCTTTCTGGTCTGCATTGCGTTCTGCTCCTCGCCCGCCATCATGATCAATATATCTCTCGTGCCTTTCTTCACATTCTGTGACAAAAGCGACATGAGCTTTATATACATCGGCAGATTTATCCTGTGCCCCATGTTGTAGTAAGCCTCACTCTCGGATACTCCTGCCTGGATCTCATTTAGCGTATAAATCAGTTCCCTGGTCAGAACACTCCCGCCCTGATCCGTACCGGCACAATCTTCCCTGCCACTCTTCACTATCCTTGCAAATGCACCTCTGACCGTGACTCCTGCTCCAAGATAGAGCGTCAGCTTATCCACAAGCTCCGGGTACTCCGACATGAGCTCGTCGGATCTCTTTTTTTCCATTCCCTGGATCTTCGACCTGTTTCCACCCCATATACAAATGGCTGCGAAACCACCGAGAAACAGTATCATAAGACCGCTTCCGCCTCCCGAGGTGGGCCTGACCGCATATCCGTTTATCTGCTCCGGCAGCGCCACCTCGCTCGAATCTCCACTTCCCGCCTGTATCTCCCTGATGCCTTCCCTTATATCCTTCAGAGCCTTTTCCCTGCCTGTCTCTTCCCTTCCGCACACGCGTATCTGATATGTTCTCTCCGCGCTCAGCTCCCTGTATGTAAGAACAGCCGTGATGGACACTATTCTGTCTTCTCCCTCCGCTATATCGCCGATACGTCCATCGGACGACACCAGCTCGTTGTCCTCGCTTATCCACTGCACATCGAGTCCGAGCGCATCCAGGTGATCCACAAGCTCCAGATCATATATCACTTCGTCGGGGGATTCATTTTCCCCAAGATACAGGTCTTCAATCTCACCAAATCCCTGCTCAAACACTGCTTCCATATCGTCAGGATCATATTCCAGCGGCATGACATCCACATCAAAATCAGTCTTTTCTCCATCTATGTCAGTCTCCAGAGTGACGGTGGACACATCCCCTCCGTACCCATCTCTGGTGAGCACCACCTGATGAGGCGCAAATGCTTCCTTTGCCACAAGGATCACCGCAAGAATACATGTCACCAAAAGCGTCAGCAGGATCTTCGCAATAATGTCTGTGTACATCTCCGCACATTTATCCCTCGCCGCGGCATCCGTACATATGTATACCCTCTTTATCTTCGTGAGCATCTTGTCATTGTCCATATGCGGTTCTATCCAGCCGTATATTTTTCCCGCAGCCCTTTTCAGCATATCCATCATCCTTTCACATATGTATATCTGTGATCTTTCTGCCCCATATCACCGTCGCCGCCGTGATCACCAGACACGCACTCATGGCAGCTATCCCCAGAGCATTGCCATACAGCGCATCCATATATCCAGGATTACACACCCTCAGATACAGAATGATGACAAATGGCATGGCAGACATGATATTCTGCTCCAGCCGTTTTGACGTTATCATCGTGTCTATCTCTTCCTCCACTTCCAGACGCCTGTCAATATTTTCAACCATCTTCTTCATCATCCTGATGAGATTTCCCCCGGAGCCCTTTGCAACTGCGACCACATGAGCAAATTCCTTCACATCCTGAAGTCCTGACCTGTCCGCCATATCCCTCAAAAGACTTTCAACATCAGAGCTCATCTCAAGGCCGTTTATTATGAGCAGCATTTCCTGTCTGATATAAGATTTCCCCTGATACATTCCGTCCAACTCGTGACAAGCTGGAACAAACGCTTTTTCCAATGAATATCCCGCCGCCATATTTGCGGACAGGGACAGCAGCATTTCCTTAAATTCATTATTAAGTTTATTCTTTCTCTGCCGGCATTTACCATCGGCAATTTTCCTGAGAAATACCAGAATCCCCGGCGTGAACACCAGGCACGGTATAAGACTGTCAAAGAAGAGCACCGACACCATCACCGCTATGACTGAATACACAGCGATACCGGTTACGATTTCCCTGACACTTAGTTTATAAGAATCATAATCTATACCCTGTCTCAGCACACATCCCTCCTTGAATCACTGCTCTCATTAACGCTTATAAGTCCAGCCGCCACGAGCTTTGATGTGTTATGAAGATCATTTATCTTTCTAAGCATTCCTTCCACTCGCCCCCTGTCCTTTCCCATATTGCTCTCATGAAATTCATACAATTTATTCATGACAAATTCACCTCCTTCCAGTCCTGTGACCTCGCTTATCTCTATACATCTTCGGGATCTGTCCCTCAGTCTTCCAAGCTGGACAACTATGTCCACCGCCGACGCTATCTGCTGCCTTATCGCCAGAACAGGCATATCCGCACCCATCAGAACCATGGTCTCAAGCCTCGTCAGCATGTCCCGGGCAGAGTTTGCATGTCCTGTTGACAGGCTTCCATCGTGTCCTGTGTTCATGGCTGTAAGCATATCTATCGCCGCCGCATCCCTGACCTCACCCACTATTATCCGTGAAGGTCTCATTCTAAGGCTCGTCTTGATAAGATCCCTTATGCTCACCGCATTTTCGCCCTCGACATTTGCACTTCTCGCCTCAAGGCTCACCAGATTGTCGATGCCCGCAAGCTGAAGCTCCGCCGAATCCTCTATCGTAACAATTCTCTCATCCGCCGGTATATACCCTGACAGGGCATTCAGAAATGTCGTCTTGCCCGCGCCGGTTCCTCCCGAGATGATTATGTTGTAGCCCGCCACGACCAGATTCTTCAGGAAATCAGCAACCTCCATGGTGACCGATCCGATCTCCACCAGCTTGTCCATGGTCATCTTGTCCTTCGGAAACTTTCTTATGGTCATCACGCTGCCGCTCAGGCTCACCGGCGGCAGCACCACATTCACTCTCGAACCATCCTTAAGCCTTGCATCCACTATCGGCGATGCCTCATTTACTATCCTGTTGCACTCCGCTACGATGCTCTGGATTATGGTCTTGAGCCGTTCCTCGCTCTCAAATGCCTTGTCATACCTGTACATCCTTCCTGCCCGCTCGACAAATATATTGCTGCAGCCATTTATCATTATCTCAGTCACCGCTTCATCGTCGAGAAGCTCTGACAATATATCAAGCCTCCTCAGACTGTTGAACAGTTCCTTCTTCAGCGCAAGCTTATCCCTCACGCTCAACACATTCCCGGACTCAGATTCGAGAATACACCTGTCGATCATATCGCTGACCTGCTCATCTCCTATGTCACCCGACATATCTATACTCTGCATGACCTTGCTTCGTATCAACTGTCTGTCATCCTGTTTCATCTTCTGCTTCCTATTTCACTTTCTATAAATCTCAGCATCTCCGCACTTCCCGGAACCGCCAGCGGCACGTTCAACCTGTGCAGCCTCCGAGCAATCTTGCCGAGCTCCCTTCTCTCCAGAACCCTCTCGAACATCCCAAGCTTGTCCTGGGACAATTCATCCTTAAGCTCCGGAACCATTATCTCGTCAAATGCCCCAAGTATCGCCAGATCCTTGAGAACCGCCTGTCCCATATCAAACACAACCGTTGTATATCTGCCCCATCTGCGGAACTCGTCTATGAGCCACACCATATCCTCCGTGTCCAGCTCCAGTGCATCTATGTACGATCCCAGATATCCAAGCACGCTGTATTCCTCAAGCTCCACGATATTTTGCTCCATATATCCGGTCAGATCCGGTGACCTCTGTTTCACCAGATATATCACATTCGCCAGAACGTCCTCATGGTCGTGAAATGCACTGTACTCCTCCATGCCCACATACAGGCCGCCCCGCACCTCATCATTCATGCACAGGCTGACCGCAAGGTTTGTCTTACCACACCTCCCTATGGGTGATATAACTGCATACGACCTGAACAGCTTTCTTCTGCGGTCCGTATCGTCTATATTCATATATCTGAGAATCTCTGAAGAAATGTTCCGTACCCTGGAATATTTGAATATCCTGTTATGGCCGATCTCTTCTGATCCATCGACTCTATCCCTCGTCATAAATATCATCCGGCAGGCCACCGGCACTTTGCTCTCATCCAGAGGAATATTCTCATCCATCAGCAGAACATCCAGAGTCTTAGTCTCAAGATACCCATACAGTTCTCCCTCCGATGAAAATGCAAGCGCAAACAGCGGATTGTCCCTGTCCGAATTGATATGGTTCATAAGACTTATCATGTAAGCCCTGTCACCATCCAGTATTCCAATCTTGTACTGCTGAATTTTGTCACCTCCACTCTGTAGTGCACACGTAATACATGACTCCGCCCATTATGGCAGCAGAGAAATGTACCCTGGACTTCATCAGATTCCTATAAAATTGTTTTGTTGAAATTTCTTTACGATTCGTAACTGACATTAAAACTTCTTTTAAAAGAAAAAATAAAGATATAACTCCTCCGGCCAAAAAGGAGTAAACAATCACCCGGATCACATCGGTTCCTACAAATGTGCCAGCCGTCGCCAGCAGCTTGATATCACCTGCCCCCAAGGCTTTTTTATGAAATAATACAAACAAGATCACCACAGGAATAACACAGCCTGCCACACTGCTCAGAAGTCCATCACACGGTCCTCTGACAACTGCCGACATCAGGAATCCCTGTATCATACCAACTGCGATAAGCCTGTTCGGAATCCTCCAGTCTCTGAAGTCCGATACCACCGCCATGCTCACAGTTGCGATCAATGGTATTACATAATATATGATCTCTGTCCTCCCTTCTCTCTGAGTTGTAAGCACACCTTACAC
>NC_021018.1:1828513-1851328 GCF_000210595.1 Coprococcus sp. ART55/1
CACACCTTACACCCTCTCTCAGCCTTTGTAAAGGGGGGATTTCATAAAGAAAATTTTATAAATTGCGGCTATATACAGGCTGTATATTGCCCAATTTCAATATACAAAAAGCCCGTCCTGTTACGAACGGGCTTCTGATTTTACAGCATGTATATATAATTTTTTTTACTAAAATTGTCCATTTCCCATGTTCTGATTGTTATTTGGGTTCTGGTTATAGTTCTGGTTAGGACTCTGATTAGGATTCATATCAGCCTGCTTCCTTGCCGCCATGGCATTATCAATGTTCTGTATCTCGCTCCTGCTTATGGCTATACTGTCCTGAAGAACCTTTACATTGTTGAAATACTGGAGCAGCTCCTGAGGTGGATTCTCCTTGTTCTGCTCGTAGAAATACTTGCCGATCTCAACCATGTTCCTGTCGATCATCTGCACCTCATTTGATATCTTGTTGTTGAGCTTTGCCTTCTGCGCTGCGTCCTTCGTCTCATCCACCGCATTATTTGCAAACTTCTTGGTCTTGTTGAACACATCCTGGAAAAAATCTGACATATCATATACCTCCATGTAATATAGATCTTTCTTTATCTGCCTTAATATATCCATGTAAAACTAAAAAAACCGGGAATATGGGTGTTGATTCCATAATCCCCGATTTTTTATTTGACTTTGTTTCTCACTATGTCATGTATACTTATGGCCTTTCACATCAGTCGTCTATGTACTTATTCAGTGTATCAACCACATCATTGAGATTATAAGGCTTTGCGATATAATCATCAAGCTGGTTCTCAAGGATCCTCTCCTTGTCACCGAACATGGCTCTCGCCGTAACCGCAATGATCGGAAGTCTCTTTCTCTTCTCCTTGCGCTCTATCTCCCTGATCTCCTGTGTAGCTGCTATACCGTCCATAACTGGCATCTGTACGTCAAACAGTGCCGCATCATATATCTTGGTCTTGAACAGTTCAACAGCCTTCTGGCCATTCTCAGCTATATCGTATGAGAATCCTGCCATACCGAGAAGCTTACCGATAACCTGCTGGTTGACCGGCTCATCCTCTGCAACAAGTATCCTTGCCTTGCTGTGTGCATTGATGGAGAATACCGCTGGCTCCTCCTTCTCTTTGAGGAACTCATCTGCTGCATCTGCCGCTTTGATAACCTTGAGTGGTATCTCGACGATGAATGTTGAACCTATATCTTCCTTACTCTGAACTGTTATGTTACCACCCATCAGCTCAACAATCTGCTTGGTGATGACAAGTCCCAGACCTGAACCACCGTACTTTCTTGTATCTGATGCATCTACCTGACTGAATCTTATGAACAGCTTGCTCATGTTAGCCTCTGAGATACCTATACCGGTATCTGCAACTGCCATTCTGATCTTAATCTTGTTGTCCCCATCATCCATGGATGCTATCTTGACTCTTACGCTTCCCTCGGATGTAAACTTGATAGCATTTGAAAGCAGGCAGTTGAGAACCTGCTGGATTCTCTGTCCATCACCGCGGACAAGCTTTGGAATATTGCTTCCAAATGAACAGTCGAGCTGCAGTCCCTTGTTGGTTGCGATCGGAACCTGTGCAGCAACTGTGTCCTCAATGGCAGTCCTGATGTCAAATGTCTCTTCCTTGATCTTGTACTTACCAGCCTCAAGCTTGCTTATATCAAGAATATCATTGATAAGTCTGAGCAGTGTGTCTGCACAGTTCTTAGCTGTGATAAGGTTATCTCTGTAATCAGCCTGAAGATCCTCAGCCATAAGTGTGAGCTGGAGCATACCGAGAATACCGTTTATAGGTGTTCTTATCTCGTGGCTCATGTTTGCAAGGAACTCGGCCTGTGTCTTGTATGCTGCATTCGCATCCACGATGGCCTTGCTGAGCTTCTCCTCAGTCTCCTTCTGCTTGGTCACATCTATGACTACCATGTTGATGTAATCAGCCTCAGACTTATACATAACCGTGTTGAACACCTTCTGAAGTGACTCCATGGTGATCTCAACATCCATCAGATCTCCCTCTTTGGTGCCGGAGTTGTTATAAGCTGTGAACCATGCATTGATATCCTGAAGTACCTCTATCTTGCTCTCCTTCAGTATCTTGTCCTTGTAGTCAGACACATCGAGCTTGAAATACTCCCCAAATATCTCATTGGCGTCTACTATCTCGTAGTTTGTTCCGTTGACAGGATCATTAACGATCCTCGCCTGTGCAAATCCTATAGGAAGGTTCATGAAAAGCTTCTTATACTTATCAGACTTTCCTGCTGATCCCATGTTGCCATCTCCGAATACCAGTAATACCAGAACAGCAACGACCGCTGCCAGGACGCCACATATAATAGCTCCCACACCTATACCGGCGACTCCCAGCACTCCCGCCAGCAAAGCCAGAACAGCCATGGCCAGTGCAAGCGGCTTAATCCCAATTTCCTTAATTTTGTCCATTAATGCACCTCTGTTTCTATAAATATTGCGTTTGCCACATAGACACTCCTATGCATATCCACATGGATACATTATATTATAAATAATTATTAAGGTCAACGCTCATATAGTTTTTATGCTGAATAATGTACAAATTTTCTCTGTTATTTTGTACATATTGGACTACTTTTTATGGTCTCCCAGCCATTCTACCTCGTTATTATGCATATTTTATCTATCAACAGATCTGCATTACTCTATCGCTGCTTCATCATCTGTCCGATCCTCATCCTCTGGCTTCCCCTTTTTGCTGCCGCGCTTCTCCTTGATGGTCTTCGCATTCATAAGCAGTGCAAACACAAGCCATCCGGCAAATGTGAATATCAGGCCGCTCTTGAGTCCTCTAGGGAAATACTTGAACTCTATCACATGGTCTCCCTTCTCGAGATCCAGTGCGATAAATGCTCCCGCAACAGTCTGTATATCGGTCTTTCTGCCATCAACATAGGCAGTCCAGCCCGAATCATATGGTATGGATGTGAACATCAGGCCAGCCTCATCGACTGATATATGTCCCTTCACATATCCATCCTCAAATTTGTTGATATTTAACTGATTGTCAGCCCAGCTCTCATACGCCTGGTCAAATGCAGCACCGTTGAGAGTGGCTATAGTAAGTCTTGCAGATGTATTGTCAGGTACACCCGCAGAGAAATAATACTCGACCTCCACGTTGGTTCCCTTTGTCAGATGTCCCACATGGTATGTCTGGTACTGAAGTCTCTCGTAATTCTGCTCCTCACCGTTCACATATATCCTTATCTTGGTGATTCCATTGCAGTTCGCTATGATGTACAGATCATTCTGTTCCTCTGTTATGTCAAAGCTGAGTCCAAAGCTCACGATACCCGGTGTGATATTGGAAAGTCCAAAGTATTCACTGTACGGATTGTCATGTGTTATCGTGATGTCATTTGAAGAGCCAGTTACCTCCGGATATATCTGGCTGAACGTACCAGCCACCCCAGTCGACTTTTCCACGAAATTATTTATACTGTCAAACATATTCGATGCATCAGAAGTCCAGTCTTTCAGCTCGTTATTCACCATGAAGCCCAGCTTGAGCGCCCGGCTGTTCTGGTATACATCAACGCCATCCACTGTATCCACATAGTCCATATCGTAGGACATATGCTCATCCTGTCTCCTGAACAAATATCTTATGCCCAGAACCGAACTTGACACCGGATTTGCTCCGTCAAACAGAAACTCATTGGCACCTGTGTAGAAACCAAGTCCGTGCATGGCATTCACAAGGTCATTTGAAACCGTCGAACCAAACAGGCTGACTCCCTGCATATTGTAATAGGTAGATTCATCCACCACCTTGGTGTTGTTGAGCTCCGTTCTATATGGAAAATGGCCTGTCTTAACAGAATCTATAGCGGCCTGCACACTAGCAGCATCGCCATAGTAATCCGGTATGTTCACCGTTCCGTTGCTCTCGTATCCCTTTGCCGCGCTGAACACGATCTCAGTCAGACACAACACTGAAAGTATAGCTGCCACTGCGAATCTGCCTTTGCCGCGGACAAGTCCCAGCACCAGGATTCCCACCGAGTACACAACAAACAGCACCCATGTGAGAATAATTACCGTCCTGTCCATATCAATATTCTTGTCTGCATAAACCAGTAAACCGAACGCCACGATGATTCCCAGGGCTATTCCCGGTATCTGCTTCTTGTCTGTATTTGCAATGGCCTCGTATCCCATGCTCAGCAGAATGAAGATGAACAGGAATGAAAATCTGTTCGGGATTCCGTACTGATCATGGAAGCCGTGCCATATATAGTTGAGCAGCGTATTGTTGAAGCTCATCATGAGAAATACGATCAGTATCACATTCTTAAGCTTCTCGTACCATTTGATCTTTGTATTGAAAATATATATTCCTATCAGCAGTATGGCAAATGTACCGCAGTACAGGTTCACACCGCCGTCAAACTGCTGGCTCTTTATCGGCTCAGTCAAGACAAACATCTGCTTTATCATATCCCATATGCTTCCGTACCACTCCCATTTAGGGAAATGTCTGGTGGCAGACGCCGTGGTGTTAATCCCGATATAAGCCGGGATCAGCAGAAACGCAGACATAGCCGCAGCCATGACAGATGTTCCCGCAAATCTCAAAGTGTCCTCTGCGCCCTTGTATATGTTCTTGTGATTGGTGAGTATAAACTGGAGAACCAGGAACACACATATCATGAAACATATATAGTAGTTACACAGAAGTCCGTAGAACAGACTGAGTGTGTACAGTCTGTAGTTGCTGCCGTCCTCCATCATCTGCTCGAAGCCCTGCATGATAAGCGGAAGTATCAGTATACAGTCCATCCACATGAGATTCCATGAATATCCTATGACATAGTTGCTGAGTGCATATGCCACAGCAAATGGAATGATGAGCAGGTTGTTCTTGTTCCTGCACTTGTATCCAAGATAGCTCGCCATGGTCATACCGGACAGAGCTATCTTGATACTTATGAGCACGCACATCGCTATGTACAGATGCTCCCTACTGAACAGCACGATTATAAAGTTCAGAGGACAAGCCATATAGTAGGCGATTATGTCAAGCAGATTGCTTCCCATGCCTATGTCCCACGTATAGAACAGGCTTCCCTCGTTCACCAGTTTGTCATGATAATCAGAGAAGAATGGCAGATACTGGTGAAGACTGTCCACCATGGTAAGGCTGTGTCCGCCAAATGGTCCTATCTCCGCCACCACCCACAGCACGAACATAAATATCGCCGGGATGATAAAAGCGATTATCATGATATAGTTGTCAGCAAATATATCCTTTACAGGCTTTTTATCCTTCTTAAATACGAAGCATTTGCTGAATATATAGTTTATTACAAGTACAACTACCTGAATTATTATCTTTGATATAAACTCATTGTATCTGAAGGAGTCGCACAGCAGGTTGGTTCCAACGACCTCCACCACCATGGCAAACAGACGCATGCCCACAAATGATATGAACTCCCTTATGATCCGGCCTACGCTCTTCCTCTGCTCCGACCTGAACACGTAAAATCCATTTGCAAAGTAAGCAAATAATATGGCAAGCATTATCGCTATGATATTCGCCGCACTTCGCGACAGATCCGTCACAAGTCTCAACACAAAGAATGATACAAGATTCACAGCCGTGGTCATTCCTCCGGCTATAACATATCTGACCATCTCTTTCTCCATAAGCTTTTTTATTTTGTCTACATATTCATTCATATTTCCATACCGATTCCTTACATGATATTCAATAGTTATATCAAATATGATGTACTAATTATAGTTACATATTCTTAAATATTTGCTACTTGAAGTTCGCAAGAAGATATACAAGAGGTGAATTCCAGTAGATCGTTACCTCATTACATGAATAACTCTGTGCGTTGTCGACATAGCATCTCTCCTTTGGAATCTTTGCAAGAACAGCCTTCGCATATGGATCCTCAAGGTTTCCATCGGCACCGCCCACAAGCATTCCAGGCATTGCCTTGCCCAGTGCCTCTGAAGGTCTGTGGTGTGGATTCTCAGGAGTCTGTGAACCATATCCTGTCACATAACAGTAGCTGACTGCATTTCTTCCAAGTATATAGTTGAGCTGGTCTGCCGCATAGTCCACATATGAATCGTCGCCCAGAACCTTTGATGCCATGAGCAGAAGGATTCCGTTATCCGCAACGACCATGTTGCTTCCCCATACATAAGAGCCGCCTGTTGTTGAACCGAAGCCGCTGCCGGCATAGTTATCTACAAGCTTGTCAGCACCCTTCTTAAGTATCTCCTTCTCTGCTGCGCAGTCCTTTACATTTACACAGTAGTCATATATTCCATAATATCCGACATCCGCCCATCCAAGGCCGTACTTAACGCTTCCCTCGATGGCTGTCTTCACATAATCATTGTAGCTCTCATCACCTGTTGCGATATACAGCTCCGCTGCTGCCCACAGGTACTCATCGCTGTCATTGCTGTCAGGATACTCACCTGTAACTATGCTTCCAACGTTCTTAAAGCCTGCATCTCCCTGATGCTGCTCAAGATACTTCCATGCCTTCTGAGCTGCAGCAAGACATGAATCTGCAAATGCTGCATCGTACTTTCTGTATACAACTGAAGCCTTTGCCATAACAGCCGCAAAATCGCCTGTTGCTGTGTTGGATATAGGTGAGAGTATCATCTGTGCAGTCTCCTCAACAGCAGCCACCATCTCAGGGAACACCTCTCCGGTAACCTTGTGATAAACTCCGCCGCTGGTCTCATCCTGCATCTTGAGCATCCAGTCAAGCTCGTATCTGACCTCATCCAGAACGTCAGGAACACCGTTGCCGCTCTCAGGTATTCCGATAGCGTCGTCCTTTGCCGCATACTCTGAATCCTCATATGTAAGGAGCAGATCCTGTACCGCCTTTGCGCCCGGAACAACATATCTTCCGTAGTCTCCGGCATCATGCCATCCGCCGGTCACATCCTTTGCAACATCTGAGCCGTACACTATGGCAGTTCCCGTGTGACATGCAGCGTGTGCAAAATCACCGGCTATGGCTGAATCAAGCTCTGTTCCACATCTCTGGTCATAGAACATGAGCACTGACGCCTTGTATATATCGTCATACACGCCATCCCCAACAGGGAACTCGTATGATTCTGCTCCGGTGTCGAGAACTATCTTGTATGTACCCTGATCCTTGACATCAGAGAAATCTATAACCGCACATTTGTCGCCCACAGCAGGATCGTAATCCCAGCCAGATACGTCACCCTTGCTGACTACCTTGTCATCAGCGACGCTCTTTACCTCGTAGCTCTTGGCGTCTCTGTCAGTCACTGTGGCAAGCTTCTTCGCATCCTTGCCGTAACCCATCTGGTTGATGCCAACCAGCTTTGGATCAGGAATACCCTCAACGCTCTGTGCGCTTGAGGCGTCAACTACAGTGAGCTTGATATTGTCAAAGTATACCTTGTGAGGCACGCTGTCATCACCAACGCCCTCGAAATGTCCCAGATTCATACACATTCTAGGTGCCGGATCCGATGCCTCGCTCATGGTGAACTGGTTGGATATGTGCTGTGTCTCAGTGCCTATCGTTATGTCATCCATCACATAAGCGTGGTAATCACCGCCATTTATCTGAAGTCTGTACTGAATTCCTCTCTCAATGGTGCTGTGCACGTCAAATGACAGCTCATACACACAGTCCTGGTTGAGCTCAAATCCGTCATAGTATATCTGGTTCGCATAATCTAGGCTTCCTGTTCCGGTTATATCCAGACACAGTTCTCCGTTCTCTGCTCCGAGTACGGCCTGTCCGCCATTTGAATATGTATGGCACTCGTCCGTGTCATTGTCATCAAAGTTCAGGTCTATCAGGACATCCCCTGCCTTGACCTCTGTCTTCTCCTGTTCAGCCTCCTCCGAAGCAGCCTCCTCTGTCTTCTCCTCCGAGGTCGCAGCCTCGCTGGTCTCCGCCTGGCTTGTCGCCTCTGTCACATCGTCCTTGCCCTGACCTCCGCAGCCAGCCAGCATGGACATACCCATAGCCGCAGCCATCGCAATGGCCAGTACCTTCTTCATCTTTGCCATGTTAACCCTCCATAAACCTTATAATCTTCTGAAACGCCATATGTCCCCCAAAGATATCCAGTGCACTCCCTATGGTCACGTCTATCCTGTTCCTTCCGAGACTTCTGAGCTGTTCCAGATCGTCAAATGATGCCACACCTCCGGCATATGTCATCGGCAACTTTCCCCATCTTCCAAGCATGTCCGCAACATGGGTCTCTATGCCTGACGCCTTGCCCTCCACATCCACCGCATGAACGAGATACTCGTCGCAGTATTCTGAGAGCCGGTCAAGCGTTGCCTCCTCCACCTTTACATTTGTAAATTTCTGCCATCTGTCAGTGACAATATAATACTCTCCGTCCCTCTTCCGGCAGGACAGATCCAACACTAGATGCTCTCTGCCCACAGCCTTCTCAAGTGCCTTCAGGTTGTCGTAGTTGATCTCTCCATCCCTGAACACAAATGATGTGGCTATGACATGTGACGCACCCATATCTATGAACCGCTGTGCATTGTCAGCATTTATTCCCCCGCCTATCTGCAGTCCTCCCGGATATGCAGCCAGAGCGAGCTGTGCCTGTCTTACATCGGCGTCATAGTATTCGCTGGACGCAGGATTGAGAAGTATGATATGACCACCCTTAAGTCCATAGCTTTTGTACAGTTCAGCAAAGAAGTCTCCGTCCTTCTGTGATACAAAGTTTTCATCTGCTCTGTCACCCTCATCACAGAGACTGCCTCCAACTATCTGCTTTACCTGTCCATTGTGTATGTCTATGCATGGTCTGAATCTCATATCGTCTGTCTCCTGTCGCTTTTGTCACCTTTTGGTGTAAATTTTGCTCATATAACTGCTATTTTATCATACAAAATACAAATATGACACAATAAATGGATTAACCAGGCAAAACTTTATTTGATTACATGGGCCAAAGGCTTTACAATAGATACAATTATGTGCTTTATGGAAAGGATGGGGAACAACTTATGAATTACTCACTAAAAGCCGAACTGGACAACTGCTATTCCTATGCCGATTCGCTGGACAACGACGGCTACGGTGCGCGCCAGAAGACAGGACTCAAGACAAGAGAGATGCTTCAGTTTGACCTGCTTCAGTTTCTTGCATATCTGTCCAGCTCCGACCAGGCAGAACTTACCCTGGAGATAAAATTTGTCCGCGAATACCTGAACCAGCACTTTACAACAGACAAATTCCGCACATTCAAATATGAGAGAACAACCGGGGATTTTGCCGTGACACCACCTAGATCCCTTACATATTTTGTACAGGGCGATCTGGCCCGGGCAAAGGTAAATCCCAGATCAGTATACCGTTCCAGAGATTACGTCAGAATGTTCAAGCTCATGGGTCAGGAATTCATCGCCTGCAACAACATGACTGACGACAACGAGATAGCAAGGCTCACAGGCTACTGCCTCATGCTCGACAAATATCTCAAGTCCATGAACCTATACGCCATAGATCCAAGCCCACTGCTCGACAAGTACAACGCACTCCCAAAGAGTGCTTCCCCAGTCTCACAGACTCCGGCTAAGTCGACAGCTTCCGAAAGGGCTGAACCCGTCAAGGATGTGGACACTCTTCTCGAGGAACTGAATTCCATGACCGGACTCGAGAGCGTGAAGAAGGACATCACCAACCTCGTAAACCTTCTGAAGATCAAGAAGCTCCGCGAGGAAAACGGCATGAAACAACCGTCCGTATCTCTCCACCTTGTATTCTCCGGCAATCCGGGAACAGGAAAGACCACGGTGGCAAGACTTCTTGCAAATATCTATAAGGGTCTGGGCATACTGTCAAGAGGACAGCTTGTCGAGGTCGACAGAGGCGGACTTGTTGTGGGATATATTGGTCAGACAGCCGTCAAGACAACCGAGGTCATAGAATCAGCCCTCGGCGGGATCTTATTTATAGATGAGGCTTATACTCTCACCGCAGGCAAAGGTGAGAATGATTTCGGCCAGGAGGCAGTGGACACGCTGCTCAAAGCTATGGAGGATCACAGAGATGATCTCATAGTCATAGTTGCCGGCTACCCGGATCTCATGGAACGGTTCCTGAGCTCCAACCCGGGACTTCGTTCCAGATTCAACAAATTCATCACATTTGAGGATTACACCGGGGACGAGCTTATGTCCATCTTCGAGAGCATGTGTTCCAAGCAGGAATACAAGCTGGACGATGATGCCCGCGCATACGCCTCAGAATACTGGCACGACAAAGCCGCACATCACGACGATACATTTGCCAACGCCCGTGAAGTCCGTAACTTTATGGAATCCGCCATATCCAGGCAGGCCACCAGAATAGTTTCCATGGACAACATTGACGTAGCCACACTTGAGACCCTTACAAAGGAAGATCTGATGGCTTAGGCTTGTAATATTTTTTGGATAAAGAAAGAGAGGTATTTTATTTTGAACAGATCATTATCGACAGATAATCCTATCATGAATTTTCTAACCATAGTGTGCGATATAGTAATATTGCATTTTCTGTGGCTGCTGACTTCCTTGCCAATCCTCACGATAGGTGCATCGACCACAGCACTCTACTACACCACCATGAAATGCATCAGAAACGGTCAGGGCGGCGTGGTCAAGCTGTTCTTCAAGAGCTTCAGGGAGAATTTCAAACAGGCTACAGGGATAGGAGTTCTGGCTCTGCTTGCCGGTGTCCTGTGTGCATTTGACATGTGGTTCGCCGTGAGCAGGAACATCAAGAGTATGCTGGTCATATTCACCATCATGTCACTTATCTACCTGTTCACTGTCCTGTATGTATTCCCACTTCAGGCGCAGTTTGAGAACACAGTCAAAGCGACCATCAAGAACGCATTCCTCATGTCCATCAAGAATCTTCCATGGACACTTCTCATGGTTGCGATAACGGCAGCGATCGCAGCGGGATGCTATTTCAGCTCCACCGTGCTCGGTCTTATGCTCATATGTGTCGCAGGACTTCACGCTTATCTGTGCTCACTGGTATTTGTACACATCTTCAACGAGTACATGCCGGAGGAGGAAGAGAAGAGCGACGAGGACTTCCATATAGTTGACGATACAGACGAGGACTAACACCCCTTGCCAACACATACAGATGAATAATATACATGGCGTGCGCCGGCTTTCTTCAGAAGGCCGGCGCACACGTCTATGGTGACACCGGTTGTATATATGTCATCCACAAGCAGGATATTTCTGTACTCTGGGTACACTCTGCCTATGTCCATGGATGTCTTTATGTTGTTTGCCCTCTCCAGGTTGTCCAATTTCTTCTGCGGTGTGGTGTACTTTCTTCTCACCAGCATATCCTCACAGAATGGAAGCCCCAGTTCATCAGCGACAACCTTCGCCAGTACAGCCGCCTGATTGTAGCCGCGCTGTCTCTGCTTTCTCCTGTGCAAAGGTACACAGGTGACCGCATCTATTCCATACCTTCTGACATACGGGCGCACCTTCTCCGCCATCTGAGCTCCGTAAAAATCACAATATTCTTTTTTGTTATGGTATTTTATCGCCAGAACACTGGCTTTGACGGGTTCCACGTAATTAAATACGGGGAAACCTCTTTCGAAATTTCTTGAATGTTTTTCACAGTCCAGACAGAGCTCCCGCTCTTCACTGTCGACCTCCTTGCCGCACACCATACATGACGGAGTCTTCACATAGGGAAGGCTGTTATGCCCTCTGCATATCAGCCCTTCTCCCATCGGAAGCACCTCGTCACATATCGCACACCGGCGGGGATACAGGAGATCCGTGAGCAGTCGTCCGAACCCGAACTTATCTGCGCATCGTTTCATCTTCTCTCCATCTCCCTGAGTCTCAGTGCAAATGAGGTGTATCTCTTCTGTTCATCCTCATTGTCTATCATCGTATTTACCAGTCCTATATTGCCCACTATGACCACGCTTCTTCTGGCTCTCGTCACCGCCGTGTACAGCAGGTTTCTGTTCAAAAGCTTAGGTGGGCATCTGAGAAGCGGGATCACAACCACGGGATACTCACTTCCCTGCGACTTATGTATGGTTATCGCAAATGCATGCTCAAGCTCCTCAAGCTGGTTGTATGGATACTCAGTCTGTCTTCCATCGTCAAATTCCACCACGATCCTCTGCTCGTAGTCGTCAACAGCCTTTACAAATCCAATATCGCCGTTGAACACTCCGACTCCTTCCTCCTTGGCAAATCTGCCCGACGGATCCAGTATCTTCCACTCCTGCTTGTAATTGTTCTTGACCTGCATGACCTTATCGCCCTGTCTGAACACCACATCGCCCCGGTCATGCTCGGGCTTTCCGTGTCCCTCCGGATTGAGGACATCCTGAAGCTGCTTGTTGAGGTTCTCAACACCCATATCATACTTACGCATAGGTGTCAGCACCTGTATATCCGATTTATCCACACCAAAATATGATGGAAGCTGCTTTGTCAGAAGCACCTTGAGCTCTGCCACGATCTCATTATAGCCATTCCTTGGAACAAAGAAGAAATCCCTGCTCTTGTTCTTGATCTCCACATGCTCTCCATCCTTTATCCTGTGGGCATTGCCTATGATATCGCTGTCCTCGCCCTGTCTGTATATCCTGTCCAGCACCGACACGCTGAACACACCGGACGCTATGATATCCTTGAGCACATTTCCCGGGCCAACTGACGGAAGCTGATCCGAATCACCCACAAGCACAAGTCTTGTGCCCGGAGCCACAGCCTTGAGCAGACTGTAGAAAATGCTGCTGTCAACCATGGACATCTCATCTATTATGATAACATCGGCCTCAAGTGGATTGCTCTCATTCCGCATAAATGTATACGCAGAAGTCTCTTCTCCTTCCACTCCGCCCGTAAGCTCGAGCATTCTGTGTATGGTCTGTGCTCCGTATCCTGTGGCCTCTGTTATCCTCTTGGCTGCACGTCCTGTAGGCGCAGCGAGAACTATCTTCATCCTGAAGCTCTCGTATATCTTGATAAGTACATTTATGATCGTTGTCTTTCCGGTTCCGGGGCCTCCGGTTATGACCGCAACGCCGTGATCCACGGCATTTCTTATGGCAAGTCTCTGGGCATCAGCCAGCTTCATATTCTCTGACTTTTCTACCGTCTCAACAACCTTGTCTATCTTGAGCTTTGCCTTTGAGAAATCTATGTTGAGCTCACACAGAAGTCTTGCCGAATTGAGCTCCATATAATAATTAGGTGCTGCATACACGGCATTTGTCACGTTTGACTCTGACTCCGTATCCAGCAAATCCATGTCTATGTCAGCCACCGGATCATCAAGACTCACATCTGGGAGCTCCCCTGAATCTGGATCGTCCTTCAACTCCTTTATGATTATCTTGCCGGCAACGCTGAGCTCAATTATCTGATTGCATATAGACATCTCAAGCTCCGGATCATATGGCATGTACTCATTCATCAGCAATGAATATGTCTTGTCTACCAGCATCTTCTGGGGAATATACATATGGCCAAGTCCATTTGCACCGGATAGGGCATACATAATAGCGGCTCTTACCCTGAAATCCGAATCTCTTCCGATACCAAGTCTGTCCGCAATCTCGTCCGCTGTCCTGAATCCAACGCCCGTTATATCCTCTGCTATCTTATAGGGATTTGTCCTCACTATGTCGTACACTTCGTCACCGTATTCATTGTAGATCTTTACAGCGAGGTTCACCGGGATATTGAGACCGGTCAGGAACATGAGCGCATCCTGCATCTCTTTCTTCTCGTTGTATGACACGGCAATGTCTCTGGCCTTCCTCTCTGATATTCCACGTATCTCCGCAAGGCGCTCCGGCTCTTCCTCGATTATCCTGAGTGAGTCCATGCGAAACTTCTTCACTATACGTTTTGCCAGAGCCTCTCCGACACCCTTTATGATGCCCGAACCGAGGTACTTCTCAATACTGAGCACATCATCCGGCATCTTGATCTCACATGAGGTGAATTTGAACTGCAAATCATAAGTTGGATGCTCTACATAATCCCCCTCCGCCGATACATAGATCCCCTCTGCAACGCCGTGAAGATTCCCCACAAAAATATCTTCGCCGTCCTCGCCCTCAACGGCGAAGACGGCGTACCCATTGTCTTCATTCTTATATATAACTTTCTCTACGTAACCTTCTCTTACCAAGTTTTCTCTCCTCTGAAGACTGAGTCCTCAGCTCCTGTCTTAATTGTTCTTCTCGCTGAGAAGCTCGATGTACTTTCCTGTACCAATGGCCACCGCTCTGAGTGGATCCTCCGCTGTCATGGTGGTTATTCCTGTCTTCTCCTCAAGCAGCTCCTCAAGTCCGTGGAGCAGCGCACCACCACCGGTCAGAACTATCCCACGATCTGCAATATCAGCAGCAAGCTCAGGAGGAGTTCTCTCCAGAACTGAATGAACAGCTTCACATATCTGGGACGCAGGCTCACGAAGTGCCTCCTCCGTCTCATCCGATGTGACCGTAACAGTCTTCGGAAGACCGGTTACAAGGTTTCTGCCTCGTATATCCAACGTTATATTCTCAGGTCTTCTGTAACATGTACCTATCTTGATCTTGATCTCCTCGGCGGTTCTCTCTCCTATGAGAAGGTTATGCTTCTTTCTCATGAATCTGACAACTGCCTCATCAAAATCATCTCCGGCCACCTTAATGGATGCACTGACAACAGGACCTCCGAGAGAGATGACTGCTATATCGGCAGTTCCACCACCTATATCAACTATCATGTTACCACATGGTCTGTATATATCTATTCCTGCGCCAATGGCTGCTGCCACAGGCTCCTCAATTATGGACACATCCCTGGCACCGGCCGCATAAGTTGCATCCTCAACTGCCTTCTTCTCAACCTCTGTAACCTGAGAAGGTACACATACGCTGATCCTAGGTCGTCTTCCAAAATAACTCCTTCCGACAGCCTTCTGTATGAAATACTTGAGCATCTTCTCTGTTATCGTATAATCAGAGATTACGCCCTGCCTGAGAGGTCTGATGGCCACTATATTACCCGGAGTTCTTCCAAGCATAAGTCTCGCCTCTTCACCAATAGCCACTATCTTATTAGTATCCCTGTCGTATGCAACTACTGAAGGCTCCTTGAGTACGACTCCTTTGCCTTTCACATACACCAGTATACTGGCTGTACCTAAATCTATACCAATATCTGCGCTTGCCATCACAAGTCTCCCTTCTATTCGTTCACGTCCCTTAATATTACAAGAGATGCATTGCTGCCGTCAAGCCATTTCATGCTAACTTCAGTCAAATCCATGATCTTGTCGAGACTTCTTATATAGCTTCTCCAGTTGACCTCCTTGCTGTCCGTAGCCAGATGCTGATCCGGACCTCCCATGAGCTTGTACTTATCTCTGAGATTCTCTATAAGGAGCTTACTGTCCTTGTCTGTAAAATCATATCCAAGCATATCGTTCAGAGTCCTGTTCGAGAACAGCACTCTTCCAGTATCAACTTCTCTAATAAATATACCCTCATCAATATAGTTATATGTATCGAGGAGAACACTGTTTATGCGTTTAACGCTGTCATCGCTCTCTATCTTCTCAAGGGCACTTCTGAGTACATCACCTGTCTGCTTTACAAATTCAATCTCCTCTGTGGTCCACAATTTGTTGATAGAGGTATTCGCCAGCACAAATACCGCTCCATAATTGCCATTGACATACACAGGAACTGCGGTAAAGCTCTTAACAGGACCCCCTGACATGATCTTCTTAGCTGCTTCATCCATATGCTTTGCATCTATCACAAGGTATCCCTTGTCCACCAGCTTGCCCGAGCCCTGACCATTCTGCCATGATCTGAACTTCATGTTGGCGCGCTGCCACTCTGTCACATACTCCTCTGCAGACATGCTCTGATTCTTGGACCAGATATACTGGCAATCCAGATCTCCCTGCTTGTCCTTCACATACAGGGCTGCCACGTCAGCATTTAAGACCTCGCCCACCTGTGCTATCACGTCATTGATAACCTGCTGGGAGCTCTTATCTGAAGTGTTCAGGGCATCAAGCAGAATCTTCTGCCACTGCAGCTTGTTCTCCATTATGACCTCCTCTGACTTGGCACGGATCGCCTCCTTTGCCAGGATCTGAGAGCTGAATGCGTATTCGGAGAAAATGCGTCCAAGCTGCCACTGCACCTTGTATACGCTCTCCATTTTCTTCGCATCCTCGTCATCATATGAGCAGCATATCCATGTTGCCACATGCTTGCCATCTATCATGATCGGTGCACCACAGATCATACTTCCCGTGATGTCATCGTCCATTTCCATCATAACCGGAACATTGTTCCTGAGAACTACCTCATTGAGCTTCATATATATCTGCTTATACTGAGGCTTCTCAAACATATCATAGAAATAACCCATATGATTCTGAGGGCCGGCCGGCTCAACCATCTTCTTGCCCACAGGATCTATGATAGTTGTATAAAGTCCTGTGAGTGCAGAGAACGCCTTCGTTATCAGAGTCCACTTCTCGGTATCTATCTGATTCCTTTCCTCATCCGACTGGGTATTTGTCTTCATAATGTATGAGAGCTTGTCATCGAACTCCTTCTTAGCGCGCTCAACACTGTTCTCAAGAGCCTTCTTGTCCGTAATATCAGATATAAAATACTCAACCGTGTATGTGTTATCAGCCGCCTGTGTCACAGAGCTCTGGGACTTCACCCAGATAACCTCGCCTCTGTCATTGACTATCCTGAACTCTTCCTCGTAGTCCTTGTCCTCGCGCTTCGTGGCGTTTCTGACATTCGCCATAACCCTACTTCTGTCCTTCGGATGGATATAATCCTCTATGAGTCTGTCACCAAGCTTGATGGCATCCACATTTATTCCCATCTGCTTGGCGTTCGGGGTTATATACTTGAAGATCGGTCTGCCATTCTCGTACTGCTGCACCATGACAAAGCTCTTGATCTTAGACATGGCAGATAATATATACGCCGCCTGATCCTCATTGTATCCGGTCTCCTTGTCCTTTATGAACAGGAGCTCTATTCCATCCATGTCGCCATCTGTGGTTCTCACGATGTGACACTTAAGTCTCATCTTATTTATATCTCTGTGAGCTGATACGATCCTAGTCTCCATCTCAAAATCATCCACTCCGGTATTCTGAACCTTGTAGAGCTGTCCGATCAGAAGATCATAATCACTCTTAGGGAGCAGGTCGCTGAGTCCCACCAGCCCACTGTAGAAATTGCCATCTGTATATCCATACTCAGATATGTTCTTAGATACGTATCTCGTTCTCCATACACCCTCCGGCTTATACAGATACAGAGCTATAACGCCTATATGGTTTATGATCCTCTCAAGACTCACGCTTCCTATCGTAACGTCTGATCGAAGCTCAAACAATACCATATACGCCTTCTTGTCACCATATTCAAACTGGTTGACAAATCCACTGACTACATATCTGTCCTTGTCGTTAACTATAAGTCCAAGTCTGTGCCATATGATAGCCTTCTTGTCGTCAAGTGTCGGCCAGAACTCATCGCTGACCATAAACTTATCCGGCTCCATGGCAATGGATTCAACATCCGAACCCACGATCTTAACTGCGGCATTGTTTATGCTGAGGACTTCACCATCCTCGCAGAACACAACCGCAGGATATTCAACTATTCCCAGAAAATCTGAATAACCACTAAGTCTGTTTATCTCCATAAATATCTCTCCATATATCCACTGCACAAGTGCAGTTTTATCCCATTATTATACACCCCGTATATTATTTACCCCTTAATGCACATAAAACTTTCCTATGTCCCATCACATAGAAAAGTTTCATGTTACCATATATCATATATTACTACTGTGCATCCTCAGCATCACTAACCATAGCAGTTGCCTCGCTCTTCAGTCCGGTAAATGCCTTGTCGGCAACATCCTTTGTTGAAGCACATGCAGAAATAACATTGTCCAGTGATGACAGAAGATCTGACATATATCTGCTTACGCTCTCGCACTCCTTCTTCACATTGTTGCGAAGTCTGGTTGCATCATCTGTGGCTGCATTTCTTGTATTGGCAGCATCCTTCTGAGCTTCCTCTCTCATAACCTTGCACTCGTAATCTGTCTTTGCCGACAGAGCCTCTGCATCTGCGTGAGATTTATTTCTTGTCTTCTCTGCCTCTGAGTATGCCTCATCCTTCATGCTGTTGCACTTTGCCTCGGTCTGATCATACATCTGCTGGCACTGTATCTCTGTATCTGTCTGGAGCTTTGTGCATCTCTCCTTGACATCTGTCTCGTATGCCTCGAGCTCTGCAGTTATAGTATTCTTCTTGTCTGTGCACTCCTTCTCAGTCTGTGCGATCAGTGCGTCTGCGCTCTCACGGGCCTCAAGAAGTGTTCTTGATATTGACTCGTATCTTCCTGCATTCTCAAGCTCTCTCTGCTTGTATGCATTGATCTGCTCCTTGAGTGACTCTATCTCGCTCTCCTGCTCTGAATTGGTCTTCTTGAGAGTCTCTATGGTCTTGGAAGACTCTGTCATATTGACCTCTCTCATGGTCTTGAGACTCAGAACAGCCTCGCTGAGCTTGTTGACGTTCGCCTTAAGCTCCTCTACTTCTTTATTGTGCTTTTCCTTAAGTTCATCAATATAGTAATCAACGGATGCCTTATCATATCCACCAAACTTCACTGTCTTCAGTGATTCTACTCTATCGTCAGTTACAACATCTTCTACCTGTTTTGCCATGACCTTACCTCCGAAAAACTAATCCTATTGTAGATACTCCGTAATTATAGCACACATAATTCTGTAAGCAAAGTATTTTTACCTTTTATGATTACAAACCACTTTTTTTATGCTATATTGTAACTGCTCATTGAATTTAAATTTTACGGAGGATCATATAGATGAAACACCATTCAAAACTTGTCATATTAGGTCTCGCGGCAACCCTCGTGATGACATCACTCACAGGCTGTCTTCACCGCAAGAAGACCACCTATCAGACATACATGCAGAACATTCTCGACGTCAACTACAAAGGAAGCTTTGACGGATACGTGAAGGACAACGACGGCTCCGAGGAGGACGCCTCAGCCATGTACAGCGACAGCATAGATTATCTGGCCGGCCAGCTCATCAATCATTACTCACTGAACAACGCAGAGACAGACGAGGTGGATGCTATATTTGACGAGACCGCAAAGGTCATCTACTCCAAGGCCAAATACGAGGTGTCAAGAGCCTATAAGAGCGGAAGCGACTACTATGTGGACGTGACCGTGTATCCTATGGACATTCTCAATCAGGCATTTGACGATGTGTTCGCATATATCGACGACTATAACAAGAAGATCAGCGCCGGCGATTTCAACAACACCACAAAGGAAGATTACGAGAAAGAATTTGCCCAGGGCGTGTCGGATATCCTTCAGAATAAAGCCGCAGACATGGATTACCGCAGTCCTGTTGTGGTCTCTGTGAAGATAACCGATGACGGCGACTATTACTGTGCTGACCCGGCGGGGCTGTCCCAGGTTGATGCATCCATGCTTGCAATAGAGGGTTCCCAGCAGAGCTCAGGCTCTGACAGCTCTGACAGCTCAAGCGAGGACAGTTCAGACGAAGGCGATATCTCCTCGGGTGGCGAGACCGCCGAGTAACTATATGCATTAAGAATGTGTCTTAAGAATATACATTAAGAAAAGCTCAGCCTGTGTGATTTCTACTGAATCCATCACACAGGCTGAGCTTTATATATATGTTATCTCCGGCTACTTTCTCACCCTGACTGACTTTGTCTTGCTCCATGCTGAGTAGCATCTTGTGCCAAACTTGTTCGAAAAGCTTCTAACCCTTACATAATATGTTTTTCCGCCTTTAATCCGCTGCTTTGCTCCAAGACTCGCAGTCGTCTTGCTTCCACCGCTTAACACCGTGAATGCATATGTACCCTTTTTAAAGTTTGATGTTGTTGAATACTGGATCTGATAGCCATCTGCGCAGCTTATCTTTCCCCACTTTAATCTTACAGACGCAGCCGATGGGCTCTTTATCTGGCTTATACCTGGTATCTTCGGGCTGACAGTAACAGGTATTATCTTCTTCACCTTCACATGATTCGAATCTCCAGCATATACGGTGATGTTTGCCTTGCCTATATACCGGGCTGCGATCGTTATTGTTCCAGCAGAGTCTACCTTTACAGCTTTTTTATCCGAGCTGTAGCTGAGCTTTCCGGCACGTGCGCTCACGCTCTGTGAAATAGATATTCTCTTCGAGCTGGTTGACATCTCTATTCTGTAGCTGCGCTTTTTCAGCGTTATGCTGTTCGGCGCCTTTTTGATCGTAAAATTGATCGTCTTCTGTCCCTGATATGTGCCAGCGCCTATAATTACAGCCTCTGCTGTTCCGGCTGCTTTGTTCTTATTGTATGAAACCGTATAATCTGTATCCTTCTCCAGCGTTTTGTCGCCAAGCTTTACTGTTACAGCCGGCTTCTTCGAATTACCATCATATGTATATTCTGTCTTGTTAAGTGTAACCTTTGCTGACGATATGCTCTTACGCGTGAGCTTTGAGCCATACGCATAGCTAGTCTCACCCTTTTCTCCACAGTATACACATGCATAGTAATACTCTGCCGGAGAATCATAATCTGCTGCCTTCTTCAGATATCGTGCAGTTGTTTTCTTTGCTGTGTAGCTGTGATCGACTGGGTCTGTTGCTGTACCGGTTTCAAAAATCTCACCACACATGCTGCAGACAACATCTCCTGTATATCCGCCGCCCATACAGGTAGCTTTCTTCTCTCCTACAAGCGTTCTATCATGGTCTGTCTTTGGAAGAATCTCAGTAGTCCTGCTGAGTTCTGCCTTGCACACGGTGCAGTATATAACCTTGTCTCGGCTGCCTTCAGCCTGACATGTAGCCAGATTTACATTCTCATACACAGCCTTTCCCTGGGTATGTCCGAGTGGCTCTGTCTTCTCATCCTTTGTCTTTTGGCATCGCTCACATGTGTATCTGATCAGACCTTCTGCTGCACACAAAGCTTTTTTCTTAACCACGCCTGAATCCCATCTATGTCCCAATGCACCAATGGCTATCTTCTTGGTACTCTGATAACTCTTGCCATTCAGCGTGCATTTTGCTGTACACACCTTTGCACCATCGTTCTCGCAGGATGCCTGCGTTATCTTGCTTGTTACAGTCATCGGTTCACTGATCACATGACTCGAATCTCTGGTACAGGTGAGAACCAGCTTGCAAGTGTTGCCATTTGCTGACCACTCATACTTTGGGGCGTAATCATGTCCCAGGCTATCCCCGTGTGTAAATGTCTTTTTGCGATTCACTCTTCCACAGTTATCACAGGAATAATAATATTTCGCAGCAGTTGTACAGGTCGCAGCCTGTGCAAGAGTTTCATCATTTACTATTTCCGCAGTGTATGAATGTCCGCCTATCTCTGTTATATCAAGTTCATACTCAGCCTTCACCCACGGATTATATTTACTGGCAACCGTAATCGTTACAACGCCGTTGCCGATTGCCGAAAGTGATGCCGCAGTCCTAGACACTTCATTCACCTTTACAACAGTCTCATCCGACGATGTAACCGCATACTCATGTATGTCCGCTCTCGTTGGCCAATCCATTATATTTATACTCAGTTCCGCTCCAATTTCATACTCACTTGGTGAAGTAGTCCTGTTATCGCTGTCCTTCTCCTGCCAATACACATATCTGATACTGGTAGGAAGTGACACGATCTTCTCATATCCGCACTTTGAACACGTCTCTACTGTCTGGCTTTCACCCTCATCTGCCTCTGATATGACATACTCATGTCCCCCCTGATCTGCCACATTGAACGTGTATTCCTGACAAATTGAGCTGTCATATTTATGAACTATTCTTATGGTTACATCACCTGTTCCGACCGCCGTAAGCTTAGCATCATATCTTCTATAAGAAGATTCCGGATCACTCACTTTTACAATACCTTCATCCGATGATGTAACTATAAACTCAGAGTTGTCGACCTTCGTTGGTGCATAATCTACTTCCAGATTGATCTCATCACCTACTTCCACATCAGCAGGCTTGTAATATCCATTACTATCACTCCACCATACAGTACGTGTTATTGCCGTCGGGATTGTCACCGTTTTTGTCGTCCCGCACTTTGAACAAATTTTTTCTGTCTCTCCAGATCCCGGTTCTGCCTGACTTATTACATAGTCATGACCACCCACATCTGTTACCGACACAGTGATTACCCTCTTCATATCCGGATTCACGACCGGATATACAGTCACCGTTGTCTCTCCTATCTTGTTCATATGGAATGTTCCAGCATAGTTAGACGAAGGGGTATACGAAATAATAGACGGGTCTGCTATATCAAACACGAATTTGTCATCGGATTTGCTATCTGATGCCGTCGAGAAAGATATGTATGTCTCTATATCCTTTCCTACTTCGAACTCCTGATCATATGTGGCTGATGAAGCAGTTTCCGATAATCTCCAGTACACGTACATCGTCTTTGGTCCTGTTACTTTACATCTCGTACATACGCCATCTGTAAAGCTATGCCCAAGAGCCGGAACCTCATCCTCTATCTTTTTGTAGCCACATTTAGCGCATGTGTATACTGTTCCACCTGTCTCTGTACATGTGGCCTCTTTTTTCACACCTTCACCATACACATGCTCC
>NC_021018.1:1851657-1879045 GCF_000210595.1 Coprococcus sp. ART55/1
ATGCATCATACCGCTGTCCAAGCAGCTTATCCAGCTTGGCCTGCGCTGCATCCACCTTTTTCTGCCACTTCTCCGGATCTACAGTCTCATAATATTCATCAAACAGCTTCTCAAATTCAGCTATTGTGTACACCTCATATTTGCTAGTATAGTTTGAAAGCTTGCTTGCATTGAAGCATGAAGTATTGCCATACCTGCCATAGAGTGTGAATCCGACTCCCATCACCTGATCTGCTGCCCAGAACATATTGGTATAATGTCCAACCGTGACTCCCTCCGAATCCGCCTTTTGTTCAACAGCTGTAAGCTGACTCTGCGAAGTTATGGATGAATATCCCAGCTCATCCCTTATCTTGTTAAAAGATGCCTTCTCACTGTTCCATCCTGCCGCCGGATCAGTATATCCAAACGCCAGATTCTCACATGACACCTGAAGAAGTGAATGATTTGTGAGTCCTGCACCTCTGTCCGCGCCTGACTGTGCCACCGCCATGAAATAGAAATTAGTCTTAGCCGCATTCCTCTTCATTGCCCCGACATAGTTTTCGTCTGTGTCCCTTAACGAATTAATTTTATTCAATACCGCAAATGTCGCCTTTGTGTTTTCAAGCGATATGGCGTCTTTCTTATCTCCGGTAACAACAACCTTGTTATTTCTCGATTCCGGAAGACCTGTATTATTTCCTCCCGCCCACTTGGAGAAATCTTCCTCACATGCCTCCTGCAGGACAGTCTTGGCCCGATTCAGATCATATTTCTGTTTTGTTGTCAGGTTGCTTTTCGCAAGCATCCAGTCTACAAAACCTATAGAGCCCTGATCATATACGGTCATCACTTCACTCTGATCTTTCTTCACCTGTTCCAACTCACTCTGAGCCTCTTCTATCTGCTGGTCAAGGGTACTGGCCTTAACAGTCTGAATACCTGTCGTCTGAATACCTGCCGTCAGCATCAGCACTGCACACATTACCACTGTTGCTGCTTTTTTACACAGTGTCCTTCCCGATAAGCTTCCTTTTCTTTTCATAATCTTTGATACTCCCCCTTTTTTCACATTCTATTTATATTACCCCTTTACCCACATGTACTCCGGCGCACCTATGCAGGGGATTTATTATAAAATAAGGAGACTCATTATAATAATAAACAAGTCTCCTTATCCAGTATAATATACTATTTTATTTCTCCTTGAAGGTGAACTCTTCATTCGCAAGCTTGAATCTGATTCCATCTATGAGCATCATATCCGTTCCGCTGCTTATGATCTTGCCACCAAGGTAAGTGTGGTTGGTCGACTTGTTATCTCTCAGATAGTACACGCCGTTGACATTGATAATGTAAGCATGGCGGCGGCTGACTGAATTGTTGTCAGTTACCTGATAGTCAACTCCCTGTGTAGACTTACCGATACAGAATATCGGCTTGTCGATCCTTATCCTCTCGCCTGTTCTCGTTCTTATGATGACAGGGCCGCTCTTGCCACGGTTGTTGGCTGTGAGAACTGTTGTCGAACCGTCATCGTTGTCATCAAATCCAATATCATTTGATGAGAAATCCTTAACTTCCTTTGCAAGCTTGAATGAAGAAGTTGTAACATGAGGAGTCTCAGGGACCTCTACCTTAGCCACATTGACCGGGCTGACTCCCGCCGACTTCATAAGCTCCTGCTCATCCTCAGGATGTGCTATATTGTCATTCTTCAGGTCTGTTATAAACTTATAAAATTCTGACAGATAAAATGTAGGATTGTGATCAAAGTATTTGATAAGCTCATATCCGGCATCGGATGCCTTCTTATTCGCAAACTTCATATTGCCCATAAGATCCCTTATAAACTTCTCCATATTACATCTGTCCATAGGCTTATCTATAGGCAGGAATATGAGCTGAACAGCCATATTCTGGAAGTCTATATACATATATCCCTTATTCAGTATAACCTTTCCAATGGACAGATCATTCGCCTTGAGATACATGAGCTGATCTGCAATACTGAATATCAGATCAACCAGCTCATCCTTGTGTATCTTCTTCTCAAGGAACTGATTCATGGTAGTCATGGCTGGAATAGAATATGTCAGAGCTCTCTGACCATCTATATATTCCTCATGGCAGAACGCATTATTGCCCACAAACTGAGCATTGTACAGCTCTACCTCATTGTGAAGAACCTCTACATCGTCTTCAATCTTAAAGTACAATTTGTACTCATCACACAAATACATCTTATCACTCATATAAAACCCTCCGATATTTATCGCACGATATCCATGTAAGTCCCGGAGTCAATTATTCTACTGTAACTGACTTTGCCAGATTACGTGGCTTATCTACGTCCAACCCCTTTGCATCGGACGTGTAATACGCTATAAGCTGCAGGATGACAGCAGCCGAAAATACCGTGAACAATCCATCCTGCTTTGGTATGGATATGTGTTTGTCACATACATCTTTATCATTGTACTCTTCATCCATGCTGACAAGAATGACGTATGCGCCTCTTGCCTTAACCTCGCGTATATTGGAAATCATCTTTCCGTATACAGATTCCTGTGTAGCCAAGGCTATGACCGGAACGTTCTCAGTTATGAGTGCTATCGTTCCATGTTTTAACTCCCCTGCCGCATAAGCCTCAGCGTGAACATAAGAAATCTCTTTCAGCTTCAGTGCACCTTCCAGTGACAGTGTATAATCCAGTCCTCTTCCTATGAAGAATGCATCCGGAGCCATCTTTATATAGTTTGCAACTGTCTTTACTTCATCTGCCTGCTTGAGTGTCTCCTCTATCACCGGGATAACGCCCTGAAGCTGTCTGATGAATTTCTTTGCCCTGTCCTCAGAGTATATACCCTTGACATAGCCAAGTCTGCATCCAATGAGATACATTGCAGCCATCTGTACCGAATATGCCTTGGTACTTGCAACTGCGATCTCAGGACCGGCATGTGTATAAAGGACGTAATCGCTCTCTCTGGCGATGGTCGATCCCTTTACATTGACTATGGACAGAACCTTTGATCCACATCTCTTGGCAAGTCTGAGTGCCTCGAGTGTGTCAATAGTCTCTCCTGACTGTGATGTAACTATTACGAGAGTCTTTTCATTTATGAGTGGTTCCTTGTATCTGAATTCTGATGCTATCTCAACATTAACAGGAATCTTTAACTCCTTCTCAATCATGGCCTTGCCGACTATTCCGGCGTGCATAGCTGTTCCGCATGCAACCACTGTGATGTTCTCAAGATTCTTAAACACCTCATCATCGATGCCGTCCTCAGTGAAATCAGGAAGCTCATTCACTATACGAGGAGTTATCGTGTTTCTCAGTGCCTCTGGCTGCTCATAGATCTCCTTCAGCATAAAGTGCGGATATCCACCCTTCTGAGCTGCCGTTATGTCCCATGTTATCTTGAGCATCTCCGGCTCTACCATGTTCCCCTTCATGTCCTCTACTTTGATGCCTGTGCTTGAGAGTGTCAGTATATGATACTCCGGCACAACAAAGTATTCCTTTGAAAATGATATTATCGCTGTGAGGTCTGATGCAATGATCGATCCCTCATCTGTGTATGAAGCGATCATCGGACTTACATTTCTCACTGCGTATATCTTGCCCGGTCTGTCTGCAAACATAATGCAGAGTGCAAATGAACCGGCTATAGCCTTAACAGCCTTTCTGATAGTCTCGATGGGATTGCCATCGTACAGTGTGTCCAGAAGTGCTGCTACTACCTCTGTGTCCGTCTCGGATACCAGCCTGTCGGCCAGTCCGTATTCTCTCACAATGTCGTTATAGTTCTCTATAATTCCATTATGTATAAGTGCCACATCTCCGCACTTATGTGGATGTGCATTCACATCCGTAACTCCGCCGTGAGTAGCCCATCTCGTATGGCCTATTCCACAGGTTGATCTGTACACAGGACTGTCGTCGCTGCACATCTCCCTGAGGTCTTCCACTCTGCCGGCTTTCTTCTTGATCGTCAGTGTATCATCATCATTAAGCAGTGCTATTCCCGCACTGTCATATCCCCTGTACTCGAGCTTTGCCAGTCCGTCAATAAGAATGTCCTTGGCTGGTTTCTTTCCTACATATCCTATGATTCCACACATATTAAATTAATCTCCTTTCGGCTTATAACCACGCTGTATACTGATAATATTATAATATGGCGCACTAAAAAAAGGTGAAGCCACCATACATAACAGCTATGGGTGTCCGGTCATGATTCTTTGTTTTGGAGTTACCCCCATATTTGGATATCATGTGCGCATCCAGACTCTGCGTGAAGGCATCCGCCGAATATTCGATAACCTTCAACCTCGTTATCCCTGAAAGCCAAAGCCCAGGGGTCATGGCGCTAAGATTTCTAAATCTTTCCAAAGGCACACTCCTCCTGTCCGTGCACCTAACAAAATTCTATCATGAAACATCTAATAAATCAATGCAGAAAGGCCTCTGCGTATAATCTTTGTAACATAAAATTTACTTCAGCTTTATAAATAAAAACAGGGAAACACCACGGATCCCGGCCGTGTGCCCAGCCTGTGATGCTTCCCTCATTATATCCACTATTTTATATCTTAGCTTATAAAGCATCCACCTGGGAAGTCCTTCTCGGTGGTCAGGAGTGACAGATTACCCTCAGGATCCTCTGCGCACAGAAGCATACCCTCTGATACGACTCCGGCAAGCTTGCATGGCTTGAGGTTTACTATAGCCACAACCTTCTTGCCAACCATATCCTCAGCGGAATATGTACCCTTGATTCCGGACACAATCTGCTTCACATTGTTCTTGCCAAAGCTTACCTGTGAACAGAGAAGCTTTCTGGAGTTTGGAACCTCCTCACAGGAAACGATCTCGCCGATCATGAGCTGCATCTTCTGGAACTCCTCAATGCTTATCTCCTGCTTGTCAACTACATCAGGATTGGCCTTGAGTGCCTGAACCTTTGCCTCTGCGATCTTGATCTTCTTGGTCTCAGCAGAATTCTCCTTCTCTTCCTTCTGCTTCTTGGCCTGCTCGTACATGGACTCCTTCTCCACTGGAGCGAACTCGGCAACCTTAGCCATAACTTCCTTCACGTCAAGACGGGCGAATAGGATCTCAGGCTGCTCTGTTACCTTTGTTCCTGACTTGTACAGACCAAACTTTCCAAGTTCTGTGACCTTTCTCTTCTCGGTATTGAGCTGTGCCATGATCTTCTCAGTTGTCTCAGGCATATACGGTTCAAGGAGTGTGGCACCTATAATGATGCTCTCGACAAGGTTATACAGAACTGTGTTCAGTCTGTCCTTCTTGTCCTCCTCCTTTGCGAGTGCCCAAGGCATTGTCTCATCTATGTACTTGTTGCATCTCTTGAACAGTGCAAATATCTCTGTGATCGCATCTGCAACCTTGAGCTTATCCATGCACTCTGCAACCTTATATCTGCAATCCATAACGACCTTCTTAAGATCCTCATCGACAGGCTCTGTGACGTTGGTATTTGTCACAATGCCACCGAAATACTTGTTGGACATCGATATGGTTCTATTGACCAGATTCCCAAGTGTATTTGCAAGCTCTGAGTTGAGTCTCTCAACCATGAGCTCCCATGAAATAACACCATCATTCTCAAATGGCATCTCATGAAGCACGAAGAACCTGACTGCATCAACACCGAATATATCGACCATATCGTCAGCGTACATTACGTTGCCCTTCGACTTACTCATCTTGCCATCACTCTGGAGGAGCCAAGGATGACCGAATACCTGCTTTGGAAGCGGAAGTCCGAGTGCCATCAGCATGATAGGCCAGTAAACGGTATGGAATCTCAGGATATCCTTGCCGATCAAGTGAAGATCTGCCGGCCAGTATTTATAAAACTTCTCATCGCTCTTTCCATCTACGTCATATCCAAGTCCAGTTATGTAGTTTGAAAGCGCATCAACCCATACATATACAACATGTTTTGGATCAAAGTCCACTGGGATTCCCCACTTGAATGATGTTCTTGATACACACAGGTCCTGAAGCCCCGGCTTAAGGAAGTTGTTAACCATCTCGTTACGTCTTGACTCAGGCTGTATAAACTCAGGATGCTGCTCTATATGCTTCATGAGCTTGTCCTGATACTTGCTCATCTTGAAGAAGTATGCCTCCTCCTTGGCCTCCTGAACAGGTCTTCCACAGTCCGGGCACTTGCCATCTATGAGCTGTCCATCTGTAAAGAACGACTCACATGGTGTACAGTATTTTCCTACATAATGTCCCTTATATATATCACCCTGATCGTACAGCTTCTTAAATATCTTCTGTACCTGCTTCTCATGGTAATCATCTGTTGTACGGATAAACTTGTCATATGAAGTATTCATGAGATCCCATATTCTCTTGATCTCACCTGATGTCTCATCAACGAATTCCTTTGGGGTCTGCATGTTCTCAAAAGCCTTGTTCTCGATCTTCTGTCCATGCTCATCTGTTCCTGTCATGAATCTTACATCATAACCTGCGAATCTCTTGTACCTTGCAATGCTGTCAGCCAACACGATCTCGTAGGTGTTGCCTATATGAGGTTTACCTGATGCATATGCAATGGCGGTTGTAATATAATACGGTTTTTTTGCCATTTTAAAAACCCTCCCTGAAAAAATACTACAAGCACAAATGAAATGCTTGTGCAACTTTACCGAAAAACTCCTCGGTAATTGTAAATTATATGCCTTTTTATTATTTATTGTCAAGAAGATGGGATATTAAATAAGTCTGTTACGATGGTCATTCTATAACGCTGCCAATAAACTTGTCATCGTCTCTCTCTCTCAAAAGCGCATCACATTCCTGAGAACGGCAAACATCACCGCCCCGGCAATACATATAAATATAAGTATATTGTCAAATCGCGATAATTTTCTGTTTCCATATCTTACGAATACATAATCGTTTTTTACAATTATGTATGCCAACGCCGGAAGAGCTATAAACATAAATTGATTATAAGCAAATGCCTTTGCAAGATCCAGCCTTACGGCCGCAAGGATAGCCCGTGTTATCCCGCATCCTGGGCATAAAAATCCGGTTATCTTTCTGAATATACATGGTATGGCAAGTCCTGTCACTCTTATAAATATATAATAGAGGATGCCTATCCCCACGAGGATGGCATCCCTTTTAATTATCGCATTTCTTCTTGATTTCTGTATCTGATCCATGCTCTGTATTTCTTTGTCTCCGCCGACTACTGCTGGCTGTTATCACTGCCTGAAGCATCTGCTGATGTGTTAATATTCTGATCTGACTGCTGGCCAAATGTATTCTGGTCTAAACCGGCCTGCTGACCATATCCCTGCTGATTGTATGCATTCTGATCATATCCCTGCTGGCTGTATGGCTGCTGTCCGTATGCCTGCTGGTTATATGCATTCTGGTCATATCCCTGCTGACCATATGGCTGCTGTCCGTATGCATTCTGATTATACTGCTGCTGACCATACGCATTCTGGTTGTATGCGTTCTGATCATATCCCTGCTGACCATACGCATTCTGGTTATACTGCTGCTGGCCGTATGCATTCTGATCATATCCCTGCTGCTGACCATACGCATTCTGGTTGTATGTGTTCTGATTATAACCCTGCTGACCATATCCTGTATTCATCTGAGGTATAGCCTCTGCATATTTGTTTGCAGTGTCCTGCATAAGCGCATATGCAATAATTCCAAGTCCAAATACCTGAAGAAGGACGTATAATATGCCTGAGTTGCTTGATGGTACACCGTTCTTATTCTTTATGATATCAACTTTCTCGCCCATCTTATATGCCCAGAACCATCCATAGATGTTACATGTAACGATAGTGAGCAAAAGCGACATTCCACCACTTGTTGCATCTGTCTCTCCTGACTCCTGATTGATATCGTCTGTCAGCACAACAAACCAATACAATCCATATATTCCGCATGTCACAATTGAAAGCAGAATACATATTCCAATATTCCTCTGTTTGATCATAATTGATAATCCTCCTTAAACTTAAATCCTTAATTGAATTATGTAGGACTTGTGTATGACTGCAATTATTCCACTCATATGTAAACCACTGCATAACTGCAATAAAAATAACAGAATAGCCCCGCAGACACAACTCAGTCTACGGGACTATTTTCTCATACATTTTGTCTGTACGCAACTGCATCTATACATTTTTCAATGTATATTTGTATGCAATTTGATTCATTACGCATTTTTATTGATGGTATCCTGCATAATAGCATATGATACAATTCCAAGTCCGCATAACTGGAGCAGAAGGAAAAGTATGCTTGAATTTCCTGCTGACTGACCATTCTTTGTCTTTATTGCGTCAATCTTCTCGCCCATCTTGTATGCCCAGAACCATCCATAGATATTACATGTAACGATAGTAAGCAACAATGCTACCCCACCACTTGTTGCATCTGTCTGTCCAGATTCCTGATTAGCATCGTTTGTAAGGCAAACGAACCAATACAGTGCATAAATTCCAAATGTAATGATTGAAAATACTATGCACAAAGCAATGTTCCTCTGTTTGATCATAAAATGTCCTCCCTTGATTAATTATAATTTTTATAAAATTTTATAAAATATATAAAACCATATCTATACATCTTTGTCAATAAAAATCAAAAAATTAAGCTGTTTTTTGCTTTATTATCTATATTTTATTATCTATATTTTTTTTATAATCAGGCATAAATCTTCAAATATTTACATTCATAATTTATGTGATGTCGTAAACTGTTTTACTTTTGAAACCATGTGCTATATAATAAAATTTCAGGCAGACATATCTCAACACCCGTATCCTAAATATATTGCCAGGATCCACAGATTATGTTTGTCCGTATTGCAAACAATTTATAATTCTAGAGAAAAGAGGACATTTGTTATGAAAAACATGCTTAACTTCAAGAATTTCACAGCTGATGAGCTGATGGATATTCTCAATCTGGCACTTGACATGAAGAAGAACCCTGATAAGTACGCTCACGCTCTTGAGGGCAAGAAACTCTACACTCTTTTTGAGAAGACTTCCACAAGAACATTTCTTTCATTTACAACAGGTATAACTGAGCTCGGCGGTACATATTACAACCAGCTCTGGAAGGATTCCAACTTTACACTCGGTGAGCCTGTATCAGAGATTAAGTATGTATGCAGGAATGTAGATATCATCATGGCACGTCTTGTAAAGAATGAGACAGTCGAGCTGTTCGGCAACAATGTTACTGTTCCATTTATCAACGGATGTGACAGTTCTTATCATCCATGCCAGATCCTGGCAGATGCCCTCACTATTATAGAAAAGTTTGGCAGTCTCGATGTAAAGCTTATGTATATCGGTGCCAAGAATAATGTATTCAACTCTCTTGTTGAGTTCTTTGCAAAGATGAAGAAGGGAACTATCTACGGACTCACGCCACTTGTGAACAACACCGTATGCGGCGATGACTTCTTTGAGGCAGCAAAGGCTACAGGTCACTATATTGAGCTCGATCCTACCATGAGCATGGAGGAGGCCAAGAAGTACGCCAAGGACATGGATATCCTCTACACAGATACATGGGTAGACATGGAGTTCTTCAACAACCCTGCATACAAGCAGCAGAAGGAGGAGACTCTTGCAAAGATGATGCCTTACCAGCTCAACGAGGAGTTCACAGAGGGCAGCAAGGCTATAGTATTCCACGACATGCCTATGCACCAGGGATTTGAGATCTCACAGGGCGTTATCGACAAGAACCTCAACCACATTTTGGATGAGGCTGAGAACAGACGTCACGCTGAGAAGGCTGTTATGTATACCCTTCTTAATTCTTAAAATATTCATTCTGATAACCTAAGGAGGATCATGTCAAATGAGACATTTAATAGACCCAATGGACCTGTCAGTTGAGGAGGTTGACCACCTTCTCGTGCTGGCACAGGACATCATCGACAATAAAGAGAAATACAGCGAAGTCTGTAAGGGCAAAAAGCTTGCAACTCTGTTCTTTGAACCAAGCACACGCACAAGACTTAGCTTCGAGGCTGCCATGATGGAACTTGGCGGAAACGTTCTTGGATTTTCATCTGCGAGCTCCTCATCTTCAACAAAAGGTGAGAGTGTGGGCGATACCGTCAAGATCGTCAGCTGTTATGCCGATATTATAGCTATGAGACATTATAAAGAGGGTGCCCCGATGCTGGCTTCCATGAAATCAGATGTTCCTATTATTAATGCTGGTGACGGCGGTCACAATCACCCTACGCAGACATTGGCCGATCTTCTCACAATAAAGAGAGAGAAGGGCAGACTAAACAATATGACCATAGGTTTCTGCGGAGATCTTATGTTTGGTCGTACGGTTCATTCACTTATAAAGGCCATGTCACGATACGAAGGCATAAAATTTATTCTCATATCACCGGATGAATTAAAATTACCTGATTATATAAGAACAGAAGTCATCGAAAAGAATAATATACCATATGAGGAGATTTCCTCTCTTGAGGATGCTATCGGATCTCTGGACGTTCTCTATATGACAAGAGTCCAGAAAGAACGTTTCTTCAACGAGGCGGACTACATAAGACTGAAAGATACCTATATTCTTGACAAGTCAAAGCTGGCTCTCGCTAGGCCTGACCTGTCGATCCTTCACCCGCTTCCTCGTGTAAATGAGATATCTGTTGAGGTGGATGACGATCCGAGAGCATGTTATTTCCGACAAGCACTCAACGGCAAATATGTCCGAATGGCACTCATCATGGACCTTCTCGGACTCGACAAGGATTTTAAGGCATAGGAGGAATGATCATGAATATTGACAGTATTCAGAATGGTATTGTACTTGACCATATAACAGCAGGCAAAGCCCTGCAGATATACAACGATCTTCATCTTGATAAGCTGGATTGCTCCGTTGCTATAATCAAGAATGTTAAAAGCGAGAAGATGGGAAGAAAGGACATTCTTAAGATAGATCAGGATATCGACATAAACCTTGATGTTCTGGGGTATATCGACCCGGATATATCCGTCAACATCATCAAGGACGGCAAGCTCGTTGAAAAACGTAAGATCGAACTGCCTGAGAGACTGGTTGGAATAAAGAAATGTACCAATCCAAGATGCATTACGACCACAGAGCAAGGAATAACCCATATATTCAAACTCACAGACAGAGAAAAGCGAATTTACAGATGTATATACTGTGAAGCAGACAAGTAACTGTTTACTTTTCAGTTTTATGTGCTATAATCTATAAAGTTGCGATAATCCGAGAATTATCTAAGAGGTGAAATATGGAACAGTATGTTATCAAGGGAGGTCGTCCTCTGGAGGGCGAAGTTACCATTGCGGGTGCTAAGAATGCCGCACTTGGAATACTTGCCGCTGCAGTCATGACCGACCAGGAAGTCACAATAGAAAACGTACCGAACGTCAGAGATACAAGAGTCCTTCTTCAGGCCATTCAGGGTATCGGCGCAAGGGTCCGTTACATAGACGAGCACACGGTTGCTATATGTGGTGGAACCATCAATCCGAATACCGATCTCTGTGTCGACGACGAATATATCAGAAAGATCAGAGCATCCTACTATCTGCTCGGCGCACTGCTTGGCAAATATAACCATTCACAGGTCGCTCTTCCAGGCGGATGCGACATCGGAGCCCGTCCGATAGATCTGCACATAAAAGGTTTTGAAGCACTTGGAGCCCACGTTGATATAGCAAACGGTATGATATCCGTTGAGGCTGATGAGCTGATCGGAAGCCACATTTACATGGATGTGATCTCAGTAGGTGCCACCATCAATGTCATGATGGCCGCCGTAATGGCAAACGGCAAGACTACCATAGAGAACGCAGCCAAGGAGCCACATATCGTTGATGTTGCCAATTTCCTCAACAGTATGGGTGCTAACATCAAGGGTGCCGGAACTGATGTCATCCGTATCCGTGGCGTAAAGTCACTTCACGGAACTACATATTCCATCATTCCGGATCAGATCGAGGCAGGAACCTTCATGGTTGCAGCAGCAGCCACCAGAGGCAACGTCCTCATCAAGAACGTAATTCCTAAGCATCTTGAGGCTATAACCTCAAAGCTTACAGATATAGGTGCCACTGTCATCGAGTACGATGATTCAGTGAGAGTAATGTGCAACAAGAGACTCAAAGCTACCAACATCAAGACTCTGCCATATCCGGGATTCCCGACAGATATGCAGCCACAGATGGCGGTTACACTTGCACTGTCCAACGGAACAAGCATCGTCACCGAGAGCATATTTGAGAACAGATTCAAGTATGTCGCAGAGCTTTCAAGAATGGGCGCACACATCAGAGTCGAGGGCAACACCGCTATTCTCGATGGTGTGGAGACATTCACCGGTGCAAATGTTGCAGCACCTGACCTGAGAGCAGGCGCAGCACTTGTAATTGCGGCACTTGTGGCCAACGACTTCTCTACTGTATGTGATATCAAGTATATCCAGAGAGGCTACGAGAAGTTCGACGAAAAGCTTCGCGGACTTGGTGCTCTCATCGAGAAGGTAGAGACGGACAAAGAGATCCAGAAATTCAAGCTCAAAGTAGGTTAATATATACGACATAAGGCGAAAAGCTTTTGCCGGTCAGCACTTGTCTGACCGGCAAAAGCTTTTTTATTGCAATTTTATTACTTTTTTATAACTTTTTTCACAAAAATGGTGCTCATTTGCAATAATTATGGTAAACTTAGACTGATGTAATTTTGTCATAAATACTATTTTATATATAGATTTGTTTTATGAAAAATGGAGGTTACTATGGATATCAATACTAAACGAACCCGGACTACTATTTCTATCGTAATGCTTATTTGGGCGGTCGTCTGCATCGCGGTGACCGGACTGTATGTGGGAAACAATCACGCAGAAGCCGCGACCACGGGAACTCTCACGTCTGACTACGTGTATTTCCGCAAATCACCAAACGGCACGCCTATAAAATATAACGGCTCGGCCATACTCCTAAGGAAGGGTCAGAAGATGACCGTACTGAGCACTTCCAACAAGACATGGTACAAGGTCAAGCTTACATACAAGAAGAAGAGCTACACCGGTTATGTGTACTCCGCATTTATCAAGGTAACAAGGACAACCTCCAAGAAGGCTCACCTTCGAAAAAATGAAAACTATGTATATTTCCGAAAAACGCCAAACGGCACGCCGCTGAAGTATAACGGATCGCCGATCATGCTCATGGGCGGTCAGAGCATGACCGTACTGAGCACTTCCAACAAGACATGGTACAAAGTCAAGCTTACATATAAGAAGAAGCGCTACACCGGTTATGTATATTCCAAGTTCATCGTGATCGACTCCACTTCAGCCACAACAAAGGCCACGACCAAGGCTACTACACAGCAGCCTACCACAGCGGCTCAGGCAGCCAAGAGCGGTTACGTGAATGAAGACTATGTATACTTCCGCCAGACGGCAGCGGGTACACCTATAACCTACAACGGAAGCGCGATCATGCTCATGAAGGGACAGGCACTCTCCGTGACTGATACATCCAACAAGTCATGGTACAAGGTCAACCTCACATACAGCAGCAAGAAGTATACAGGATTTATCTCCTCATCGCTCATCACAATGGGAACATACAAGGAACCTGACGGTAACCAGACATCGGATGCAGCATTTGAAAAGCAATTATCCGCCCAGAACTTCCCTGAGAGCTACAAGGTGCTTCTCAGAAAGCTCCATGCGGAGCACCCAAACTGGATATTCAAGGCGGTACACACCAACCTTAACTGGAACGACGTGGTCAAGAACGAGGTCAACGTACAGGGACGTGTCAACAACCTTGTAAACTGTACATCTTACAGTCCTAACTACGGCTGGAGATCACAGACCGTTGGATACAACTACAAGACAGACTCCTACTCATCATATGATGGTTCAACATGGTTTGCAGCCTCGGACGATCTTGTAAAGTATTACCTCGATCCGAGAACATATATGTCATCCGCAAGCTCCATGTTCGCATTTGAAAAGCTGTCATACGACTCATCACAGACAAAGTCAGGAGTTGAGGCTATATTATCTGGTTCGTTTATGCACAATGCGCACCCAACCGGTTCGACCACCACATATTCGTCCATGATAATCACCGCAGCACAGAAATCCGGCGTCAGCCCTTACCACATTGCTTCACGTATCAAGCAGGAGGTCGGAGGCTCGATAACCTCGGGAACAAACGGTAAGAATGCCACATATCCCGGCATATATAACTTCTACAATATCGGTGCATTTGAGAGTGCATCGGGTAACGCTATAACAAACGGTCTGAGATGGGCTTCATCGGGCACATCGTACAACAGGCCATGGACAACACCTGCCAAATCAATAATCGGCGGTGCGATGTATATCGGAGAGTCCTACATCAACAAGGGTCAGAACACTCTGTATACTCAGAAGTTCAACGTAACCTACACAGACTGCCTGTACTGGCATCAGTACATGGGAAATGTACAGGCCCCTACAACAGAGGCATGGAAGGTATATGATGCCTACAAGTCTTCAGGAGCACTCAACAAGGCCATAACATTTGCCATACCTGTTTACAAGAATATGCCAAGCACAGCAATGAAGATGCCTGCGGCTAATCCGGGCAACCAGAACAACTACCTGAAAACACTCTCTGTAAGCGGCAAGAAGCTGTCACCTACATTTGCAATAAACAGCACTACACAGTACACGGTAAATGTGCGCTCATCTGTATCAAGTGTGAAAATAAACGCTTCACCTGTAAGCAGCTACTCCACAGTGAGCGGAAAGGGAACAAAAACCCTGAAATCAGGAAAGAATACATTTAAGATAGTATGTAAATCCCAGAGTAAAGCTACACGTACTTACACCATAATAATTAACAGAGGATAAGGAGGACTCGGTGGATAACCGTATATGAATATTATGAGGACTACAAGATTTAGCTTTAGAACGTTTATGACAGAAGTTGCATGTGTGTTGACTATGATGCTTTTCATGCTTCATACCACTTATGCCGCTACAGTCGCATTTAGTGTTGAGGTTCCATCCACCACGGTCGTTGTTGGCGATACCGTGAAGATCAAGGTAAGTATAAACGCAGCCGATCAGGCTTTATCAAGCTACAGCTACAATATCACATATGATTCCACATTGCTCAAGGCTGTGAGCGGCGGCACCGTGGAATCTGAGGGCACCGTAAGCTACTCCCAGGCAAATGTAAAGCCTGGAGATGCAATGACAGCAACATTTACATTTACCGCCATTGCAAGCGGAACTGCCAGCATAGAGACATCAGCAGTTGAGGTCATCTCCGACACAGAAGAGTCGATAGACATGACACCGTCATACAACTCGGTAACCATCAGCGACAAGTCAGCCGCCGCTTCCACCGAAGCAGCTTCATCTACTGTCAGCGATACCGGTTCAGAAGCCGAGCCTGCAACACCTCTTGCATTGATCGACAGCGAGACCAAGCCTGTTGTTACTGAGGATGAGGTAGGAACACTCACAGAGGCAGATCAGAACGCATCCGCACCTGCAGATACCCTTGTAAGCGTTCACTCAAACAACAACACTTATAACATCATTCCAAAGCCTAATTCAGTCTCAGTGCCAACCGGATATCTTCCAGTGAAGATCAACCTGAACGACACGGACATCAGAGCTTATATGAAGGGAAGCAGTTCCAACACCGTTCTCCTCTACGCAGCAACAAACGACGGACACCAGGGCTGGTATTTCTTCAATCCAAATGAAGGAACTTTCCTTGACGCAACGGATCTCATCGAGGAGACGGATTCGCTGTCCAGCTTCATAGACAAGCACAAGTTCGTAATAATGCTCATAGCCATCATAGTTCTTGTGATACTGGTCGTTGTCATCATCATCCTTGCTGTCTCACTCAAGGGTCTCATCGCTGATTACGAGGCTCAGATAGACAAGCTGAAGAAGGACAACGAGGAGAAGGAAAGCACAGCAAATGAAACATCAGAAGCTGCCGAGCCTTCCGCAAAAGCCGCTGAACACGTCAGAATGCCTCACCACGACAATAGCGAGGTGCCCACCATCAACAACAAGGCGCTCTTCCCTGGGGACGACGAGGTTATCCACGAGAGTTACGCAGACTCCGATTACGACAATCAGGTATCTCCTGATGAGGACGATGTCATCCACACTGACGACTATGACGACACTGCATTTGAGGATGTCGCCGATGACAGCGAGCCTATAGATTCAGCATTTGACGTCAAAGAGGATACGGAGAGTACGGAGAGCAAGATCCAGGCATCCCTCGACGAGATAGATGCGGCACTTGAATCCGCAAAGAAATACAAAGATTAATACTCACGGAATAACGTGATATACAAAAAGCACATGTATCAGTTTCAATCTGATACATGTGCTTTTATATTTGTCTGAATTTTTTTAATCTGCTTATAAGTATGCTTTCAGCACATCCACCTTGTCCAGCTTCTCCCATGGGAGATCAAGATCTGTTCTTCCGAAGTGTCCGTAAGCTGCTGTCTGCTTGTAGATAGGTCTTCTGAGGTCAAGCATCTTGATGATACCTGCTGGTCTTAAGTCAAAGTGCTCTCTAATGATCTCGACAAGCTTCTCATCTGAAAGCTTTCCTGTGCCAAATGTGTCTACCATGATGGATGTAGGTCTTGCAACACCGATAGCGTATGAGAGCTGTATCTCACACTTGTCAGCCAGACCTGCTGCAACTATGTTTTTAGCCACGTAGCGGGCCGCATAAGCCGCTGAACGGTCTACCTTGGTACAATCCTTGCCTGAGAAGGCTCCGCCGCCGTGACGGGCATATCCGCCGTATGTGTCAACGATGATCTTACGTCCTGTGAGACCACTGTCTCCATTTGGTCCACCTATTACGAATCTTCCTGTTGGATTGATGAAGAACTTGGTATTCTCATCGATGAGCTCCTGTGGAAGAACCTCGTCGAATATATACTTCTTAACGTCAGCGTGGATCTGCTCCTGGCTGACTTCCTCTCCATGCTGTGTTGAGAGAACGACTGCATCAAGTCTTACAGGCTTGTCATTCTCATCGTACTCAACTGTTACCTGTGTCTTACCGTCCGGTCTTAAGTATGGGAGTGTTCCGTTCTTTCTTATCTCTGTGAGCTTTCTTGCAAGCTTGTGGGCAAGTGCTATTGGATATGGCATGTACTCAGGTGTCTCATTTGTTGCAAATCCGAACATCATACCCTGATCTCCGGCACCGATCGCCTCGATGTCATCCTCGCTCATGAGGTGCTCCTTTGCCTCGAGTGCCTTGTCAACTCCCATGGCAATATCTGATGACTGCTCGTCTATGGCTGTGATAACGCCGCATGTATCGCAGTCAAATCCGTACTTTGCTCTGTCGTATCCGATCTCTCTGATCGTCTCACGAACGATCTTCTGAATATCCACATAAGCGTTGGTTGTGATCTCTCCCATGACAAGCACAAGACCTGTCGTGATGGATGTCTCACATGCCACACGGCTCATTGGATCCTGCTCCATCAGTGCGTCAAGCACTGCATCTGATATCTGGTCACAGATTTTGTCAGGATGTCCTTCTGTTACTGATTCCGATGTAAATAATCTTCTTTCCATACTACTTCCTTTCCTTTTTGTACATAAGAAAAACCGCTTCGTATGAGCGGTTTGATCGTGTCTGTCAAGCCTCTCATTGTTCGAGCACAGATCTTGTATCACCTACATATCTGCGTCGCTCAGGTCGGCACCTTCCGAATCTGACATCGGGGTTGCCATGGCTTCTTCGTCCCTTCTGACTCCACCATTCTGAATAAGAGCGTTTTTCTAATATCTATAAATGCAATCATTACTCTATATCATTGAGAGTTATTAGTCAACATATTTTTGGGTGAAATGATGCTTAATGAATTATTTTCCATATAAACCATATAAGCAGCAAATGCAGGGGATAGAACAGATAGAAGAAATACTTGAGCTTCATCCTTCCTCTCTCTCCGCTGTACATATTCACAGGTATCATCGCCAGCAGAGCGTATAGCTGATTCATGCCCAGGCAGAGAATGTATACCAGCGAACTAAGCACTACGATCTCAATGTTCTGCTTCTTATTGAAATATGCCAGAGTATAAGCATCCGCTCCACTCCGCTCCTTCTCGATCAGATAGAACATGACTATGATTCCCACTCCCGCCATGCCGTAGTCGAATCTCAGGAACTCCGCCAGAAGTGCTGCGGCCAGTGCGATCTCGACCTTCCATCTTCCGATTGGCCCCCGGCTATCCATGGCGTATATGGCAAACAGTCCGGCTGTCAGGGTGAAGAATATGTTCTGAGCCCCCGGATACCAGATCGTATCGTGCATTGCCAGATCAAATGGTATCTCTGACACCACCGCAAATATTCCAAGTCTCAGAAGATACCTCCTCACGTCGGATGTACGCAGAAGCCCCTGTACAAGCAGGAATGCAAATACAGGAAATGCCAGACGCCCCACAGCGCGCATTATGTAGTTGTTATCCATGAATACTATGCCTATGTGATCTACGGCCATACACACACAGGCTGTCAGCTTGAGCGCATTTGACGACAGCCGCCTCAGCCCTCTTTCCTCAGTTTCTTCATTATACTCCATATACAGTCCTTTCCTACCGCCTGCTCTTTCTATCAGTAACACCGTAACAGAAAAACAGCACATGACTTATGTTCATCATGTGCTGCTCTTCTCACAAAACCTTATATATCTATCTTCTATCGTCTAGATTCTCTTTCTGAGAGCCTTAGACAATGCTGACAGCTCCTCTGTATCAGCCTTACCCGGTATCCAGGTCATAGTCACGTTGTCCTTGATGTATCTTGGAACAAGATGCATATGGAAGTGGAATACAGTCTGGCCTGCTGCCTCGCCGTTGTTCTGAAGGATATTCAGTCCGTCCGGATTCAGCTCAGCCTTCTGTGCCTTTGCCACCTCTGTAGCTATAGTAAATATCTTGGCTGCTGTCTCAGCATCCATGCTGTATATATTGTCAAAATGTTCTTTCGGGATAATAAGCGCATGGCCCTTGTTAGCAGGATTCACATCAAGTATTACTCTGCAGATACTATCCTCATAAACTGTCGCTGATGGAATCTCACCGTTGGCTATCTTACAAAAAATGCAATCGTCCTTATTCATATAAGTTTTACCTCCTCATTGCCTCTATCCATTGTAAACCATCTGACAAAATATTACAAGCACCAAAGAGAACACCAGTTTTATACACCAGTCAAATAATTCTATAATATTGACATGTAAAATTCATTTTTCCTGTCCCTGCCCTGCGGAAATGTCTTTCTGGCACCGGCTATGACCGCAGGATCCAGCTCCGCAACGAGCAGTCTGTCGCTCACCCTCCTTCCGCCCATCTCGTTGCCGTAGACATCATATATATGTGAGCTCGGGACATATCTCTCCCTTTTACCCATGCCCACTCTGTTCACGCCTATCACATATGCCTGATTCTCAATGGCCCTCGCCCTGAGCAGCGCTTCCCACTGGGCAACTCTCTCCTCAGGCCAGTTGGCTATCACAAGTATGGCATCGTAAGAATCCCTCGCCGCCGAAAATATCTCCGGGAATCTGAGATCATAGCATATGTATCCGCCCAACCTCAGATCCTTGACATTCGCCTGACAAATGCGGCTGCCTGCCCGGTACACCCTGTCCTCACCGCTGAACGAAAAAGGATGTATCTTTGCGTAATCCATGATCACCTCATCACCGCTGACAATCGCCAGCTTATTTTCAAATACCTTCCTTCTGCTCTCATCAAACTCACCGCTTCCATCTGCCATGAAAGCTTCTATATAACCAAATGCCATGGCCATATCGTATTTCCTGCTGTTCTCCATGAAAAACGAAACGCTCTCCGGTATCTCACCATCCCTGTACGCCTCCCACATGTGAGCGGGCATCATGGTAAATCCCGTCAGCGTCATCTCAGGAAACACCAAGAGCTCAACGCCATTCTCATATGCCTCCTGCATGACCTCAAGACAGTGCTCCCTGGCATACTCCTTATCCTCGTATCCAATATCGATCTCCGTGATTCCGACCTTTATCATATCCCGCCTCCTGTGTATACACTCTGTATATCGTTCGAATTCTATATTAAGTATTTTACACAATAACGTGTGTTTTGCAAATGTTAACCTGTGTTTAAAATTTATGGTTGACATTCCTCCCATGTGTATATATAATGTCAACCATAGCCCTTGTGTATAGGTTAACAAATCCAGGCAGTATTCGTCATCAGCCCGTCGAAACTACCTGGATTTGTTGTGAATAAGCTGTACACAGGCATTACAATCATTGGAGGATTATTACAAATGAAAAAAGCATTTACCACTGTAGAGCTGGTCATGATGGCCATGTTCACTGCAATTCTGTGTGCATCCGCTTACCTGAGCATTCCAACACCGCTCCCTAACGCAGCACACATCACATTACTCAACTTTATGATAATTCTGATAGCTCTCGTATTTGAGCTCAGAGACTCAACGATCATAATAGCACTTTGGATGATCATGGGTGCCATCGGCGTTCCTGTATTCATCGGCGGAGGCGCAGGCCTTGGATATCTGTTCGGAGTATTCGGTGGATACACCTTCTCATTCATCATTGCATCAATCGTAGTCGGTCTCATCAAAGGCAAAAAGTACAAGAGACTTAAGTATACCATCGTTGCGATCATAGGTGTCGTGATCATTGATATCGTGGGAATGATCTGGTGGAAGTTCAACGGTAACCTCACATGGAAGGTTGCATTCTTATCAGGTTTCGTGGCATTCATTCCACTCGACCTCGTTAAGGCTGTCATCGCCGCACAGCTCGTTCCACTGTTCAAGAGACTTCTCCCTGAGAAGGACGACAAAGAGGCCAATGAACAGGCAAAAGAAGCCTGATTAATGGAAATACACAAACTTAAGTGCAATTATAGCTGTCGGCTATGATTGCACTTTTTTGTTACCATCTCGTTTAGTAAACATATTTACTAAAATTAAAAGGGTCACAAACCCGTATGTTATCATTTTTGCGGGTGATCGAATGCAGTATATGGAATTTAGCAAGGATAAAAAGTATATAGAAAGAATCCGGGGACTGCGGGAAGATCATGACTTTACACAACAATATGTTGCCCGCTATCTGAACACCTCACAGACCATGTACGCACGTTATGAAAGGGGCGCAAGCGCGCTGCCAATCCATCACCTTATATATCTCACCGAGTTATATAACGTGTCATCCGATTACATTCTTGGAATCACCAACAACCCTGTTCCATACGAAGAATATTACAGAGAAGCCGCTGTCACCGACCAGGATCCCAGATCACCGGGAAAATACAATATACACTGGAAGGGCAACAGCTAATTCTTTCCCGCACATTTGACCACTATCAACCTGTCACCGGCTTTCACGTCATCCCCCTCAAGGCTGTTGAGCTTTCTTATGGAATCAAGACTGGAATAATACTGTTTTGCGATCGACCATATGCTGTCACCGTCACGCACAACATAGCCCACTATACCTGGCGCCACCGCTTTCTTCTTCATATCGACCGGAGCCACCGTCATGTCATCGATAAGCTCTATCTCTTTCCGGGTAAATATGGTCATTCCCATATCCACTATGGCTTTTATCTCCACCTCGTCATTGCCCGGCAGCGCCGCCGTGATCTGATTGAGTGCAGGGGTAATCCTGATGGAATCCTGAGTTCTGAGCGGAACAGTCTCCACCCTGTATGAAAATGGAGCTACCACCTCCATCTGACACAGAGGTCTGCTGTCATCCGAAGACACATAAAGAACTGCCGCCTTCACAGCACCCTCGACGACCACGGCATCATCCGCCGGCCTGACATCGTCTATATCCACACTGCCCGTCACATTTACGATCTGGAGAATGGACGGCTGGCTGCTCTTGAGCCTCTCCTTCTTCACGACCCTCGTCTTTGCATTGTTTCTCATGAGAAGGTTCTCGTAACTGAATCTGCTCCTGACGGGATCGACCTGCGCAGAATATGAGAACATATCCTTGAGAAGGTCTGCCTCCACGTCCTCGTACACCTTGATGTCCACATTGAGGCTGCTCTCCACCTGGAGTATCCTGTCCTCACCGCCGTCATTTGCACGCACGGACACCGAACCGCGGGATGCGGTTATCATATCGTCCAGTATCATATCCTCGTCTATTCCATCGCAGTTCACAGTGTCCTGGAACTCCCTCGTGGCGCTGACATACTGCACCGGAGCCACCTCGTCATCCGGCTTGTATATGACAAATATGTCCATCTTGCCGCTTATATGTACCCCCACGTCCGTGGCACGGCTCTCTATCTCCGAGAAGTTCACCTGATCCCACAGCACACGTCCGATATTCGGCTTATTTGCCGGGATCTCTATGTCCTCCTTTATCTTCATTATGTCTCTGGAAGACGCCGCAAGATTTGTAAAGCTTACCTTCTCCGTCATGCACTCTATACCAGAGCCGTTTGCTATGCCCACGGCGCCCTCTGCGGTGATCTGCTGGCACGCCCAGAGCTTCACGCCCACAAGCCCTCTCACCTCGTATTTTCTGGAATTTATCACGGTCACGTACAGATCCTCCAGCACACCCTGTACGGAAACCTTATCTCCCAGCGACAGTTCATCCGCATTTATCGTCTCCTCAAATGGCAGTTCTCCGTCATGGCTCTCAAATGAATCCCCCTCCCGGTCCGTCTGGTATAGGATGGCGTAGCTCACAGTTCCTGTGATGCGCGCCTTGCCCTCCATGACGTCTATGTTTTCTATCGTCACCTGTCCTTTGCTGGCTATCTGTCTGTCTATATCCCCCTTCACATCAGGGACATTGAAATCATCATCCACGGTAAACTCAACATATTTTGCCGCCTTAAGATTCGTCGTTGTGATCCTGTTCTTAGTAAGCTCCATATTTTCCCCACCTTATTTTTTATGATATACCGTTCTACTTGAATACAACCGGAAGATCCATCTTCACTATCCTGACCACCATATAAGGAAATGATACATTGTCCCCCTTCACGCCATCCGTCGGAGTCGCCACCTGCCTTAAAACTCCCTTGATGTAAATGGCATTGTCGTCCTTGTACATCTCCTCCAGAGTCACCCCAACGTCATCCCTCTCCTGCATGCCCGCAGCGATGACTATATATGTATATGTGCTGTTTGAATATACGAGATTAAATGGGTTTTCCTTCTTTTTGTCTATGATGGTAACCAGTTCATCCGGCAGCATGGTCTCATCGCACACGTCATAGAGCAGCGGCTCACCACTGTCCGACACCTCAAACCTTGCACATCCAACGCAGAATATCATGAGCTCCAGTGCAACCACCAGCAGGAAGGTAAGTCTGCCCCACATTCTCCCTCTTAGAAACTCTTTTTCATTTTCCACATGTATCACCTCCACCATTTGCTTTTTAAGGTGTCTGGCTGTCATTTTAAGCCACTTAACACACTTTGGTATAGTATATGTACCCCATTTGCTCTTTATGTCTGTAAACGCAAAAAAGAGGCGGGATATCCTGTTTGATATCCCGCCTCCGTATCAGAAGCTCGTCCTTCTGTATATTATTCTGTATATTATTCTGTCATTCTACTCTGCGTCTGCAGGTGCGCTCTTCTCAGCCTCGATCTCGGCCTCAGCCTCTGGTGTGACCTCGATTCCAAGCTCAGCGAGCTGTTTGTCGTCTACATAGTCAGGCGCATTTGTCATGAGACATGATGCATCCTTTACCTTAGGGAATGCGATTACGTCACGGATAGAATCCTGCTTTGCCATGAGCATGACCAGACGGTCAAGACCATAGGCAAGTCCTGCGTGAGGTGGTACTCCGTACTTGAACGCATCCAGAAGGAATCCGAATCTCTCGTGAGCCTGAGCCTTTGTAAAGCCAAGGCACTCGAACATCTTCTCCTGAATGTCATCCTGATGGATTCTGACTGAACCTCCACCGATCTCATTTCCGTTTAATACTATATCATAAGCCTTTGCACGAACCCTGCCCGGATCAGAATCGATGTACTGAAGATCCTCCTCCATAGGCATGGTAAATGGATGGTGCATAGCTGTGAATCTGTTCTCCTCGTCTGACCACTCAAGAAGTGGGAACTCTGTGATCCACACGAATCTGTATACATTCTTGTCCACAAGTCCCATGAGCTCTGCCAGATGGCATCTCAGTGCGCCGAGGACTGTCCATACGATCTTTGTCTTGTCCGCTGCGAACAGAAGCAGGTCGCCAGGCTTTCCATCCATGGCTGCCACAAGGGCGTTCATCTGCTCCTCTGTCATGAACTTGGCAAATGATGACTTGTAGCTTCCATCCTCGTTGATAACTATATATGCAAGTCCCTTTGCGCCGTATGTCTTTGCATACTCGATAAGGGCATCTATCTTCTTTCTAGGCATGCTTCCCTGTCCCTCGGCATTGATACCGCGGACTGTTCCGCCATTTGCAAGGGCACCTGTGAATACTCCGAACTCACAGTCCTTGACAACATCGCTGACATCCTTGAGCTCGAGTCCAAATCTGAGGTCAGGCTTATCTGAACCAAATCTGTCCATTGCCTCCTGCCATGTCATTCTCTGAATTGGAAGCTGGATGTCGAGATCAAGTATCTCCTTGAAGAGCTTTGCAAGAAGACGCTCATTTACATCGATTACATCGTCAACGTCAACAAATGAGAGCTCCATATCCATCTGGGTGAACTCCGGCTGTCTGTCTGCACGGAGATCCTCGTCACGGAAACATCTTGCGATCTGGAAATATCTGTCGTAACCAGAGCACATAAGAAGCTGCTTGAAGAGCTGTGGTGACTGTGGCAGAGCGTAGAATGTACCAGGGTGTACACGGCTTGGCACAAGGTAATCTCTTGCTCCCTCTGGTGTTGACTTGGTCAGCATAGGTGTCTCTATCTCAAGGAATCCCTCATCTGCCATGAACTGTCTGGCGATGGTGGCTACCTTACTCTTCATGATAAGATTTCTCTGGAGATCAGGACGTCTGAGGTCGAGATATCTGTACTTGAGCCTTATCTCCTCCTTGGTCTTGCTGTTCTCCTCTATAGGGAATGGAGGTGTCTCTGCCTCTGACAGTATACGGAGGCTGCTTGCAACGACCTCGATGTCTCCTGTTGCAAGGTTCTCATTCACTGCACCCGCACGCTTGCACACTGTTCCCTCGATGGCTGCAACGAACTCTGAACGGAGCTTTCCTGCCTTCTCGAAGCACTCTGCGCCACACTGTGACTCCTCAAATATAACCTGTAATATTCCACTTCTATCTCGAAGATCTACAAAGATTATTCCACCTTTATTTCTGCTCTTCTGAACCCAGCCCATCACGGTAACTTTCTCACCTATGTTGGCACTGCTAACCTCTGTACATCTGTGGCTTCTCTTAAGCCCCTGCATAGATTCTGCCATCTTACGCTATCCTCCTAAAATTAAAAACTTTCCTTATGTCACTATACACTTTTTTCATTTTTCGTCAAGACCTGGAATATCGCCGTGAAGCACCTGATCCACCCTGCTCATGATGTCTGTGGTGTTGATCAGCCGCTGGAACGCCAGGAACGCCCTCATGTCGAAGTGTCTCACCTCATCTATCACCATTCCAAATGCCGTATCCGCGTCAAATGCCTTCCTGTATGGTCTGTCGCTGACCAGTGCACTGAACACATCGCACACTCTGATAAGTCTTGCGCCGAGTGGTATCTCCTCGCCCCGCATCCTGTACGGATATCCCGAGCCGTCATAGTTCTCATGGTGATAGTGCACCATATCCACTATGTCCTGATCGTAGCCCTCACGCTTAAGTATCTCCGCGCCAAGCTTGGCATGCAGCCTGACGTATCTCATCTCCTCGATCCTCATCGCACCCTGCCGCCGTCCATATATGTAAGGACTCACCTGCAGCTTGCCCACATCGTGCAGCATTCCCGCCACGGCAACCTTGTGTATGAATTCCTCATCACAGCCCAGCTCCCTCGCCAGCTCAGATGCCAGTACACTCACACACATTCCATGGCGCACCGCATCATTCATATCAACTGAATAGCATTCTTCTGCATCCTTCTCCAATGCTAATCCCATATAAATCCCGCTTTCTTACGCTCGATCATCTCATCTATTCGAGCTATATAATCGTCTACACTCTTACAATTCTCTATTCTGTCTATACGTGTCCCCTCTGTCACTCCGTCATGTCCTGGTCTCACCACAAGCTTCGATGAACTTCCGGCACCGAGACCGATGATGTCAGTCCTCTCCTCCATGATGAGTATATTGTACAGGCACTCAAGCCCCGGCTTCGAGTAACCCACGTTCTCCAGATTGCCGGTCATGTTCTTCTGTCTGTACAGATAGTATGGATCAAGCCCCATCTCAGCCGCCGCCCTCGTAACAGCACCGAGCTGGCTGTCTATATCCGACTTCAGGGTGTCACGGTATTTGTCCATCTCTATGTTCAGATTCGCCGCCCTCTTGATGGCAAGGGTGTGAACCGTCAGACTTTCAGGGGAAAGCTCCTTCACCTGTCTCAGCGTGTTCTCCACACTGTCCGTGTCCTCTCCCGGAAGTCCCACTATCAGATCCATGTTGATGTTGTCAAAGCCCGCTCTCCGGGCATTCTCCATGGCTATGACCGTCTGCTCCGGCGTATGTGCCCTGCCTATGGTCCTTAGTGTCTCCTCGTTCATGGTCTGTGGATTTATGCTTATACGCGTCACTCCGTGGCGCTTCATGACCTCAAGCTTGTCAAATGTGGTACTGTCCGGTCTGCCCGCTTCTATGGTGAACTCCCTCACCTGTGACAGGTCAAATGACTTCTCTATCATGCTGCAGAGTCTGTCCATATGCTCCGCAGATATGGATGACGGCGTTCCGCCTCCCACATATATTGATATGAGCCGTTTTCCGGAATATGCCTCCGCAACGTATGCCATCTCTTTCTCGACTGCGTCCAGATATGCATCCACCTTATTCTTATATACCGCGATCGGATATGAGGTAAATGAACAGTACAAACATCTTGTCGGACAGAACGGTATGCCTATATACAGACAGTATTCGTCCTCCTCCGCCACAGAGTCTATGATTTTCTTCTCCCTGTCAGCCACCGCCACTGCCAGCTCGGCTTTCTCACGGGAGGTTCCATATATCTCCTGGTAGTTTCCTATTATATCCTCTGAGGTCATCCCGGCTTCCATATAAGACACAGCTATCTTCGTAGGTCTGATACCCGTCAGGGAGCCCC
>NC_021018.1:1879230-1902366 GCF_000210595.1 Coprococcus sp. ART55/1
CGGTCTGTATACTCCGAAAGCATGTTGTATATCGCCAGCTTTAACGGATTCCTCACGGCACTCTTATCCCGGCAGTCGCCATCCACAGGGATCTGTGTGCTGCACGCCAAAGTCCGCTCTCCTCCGTCTGCTACAGAATACAGCTCTATATTTATTCTATTGTCATCTATATCCGCCACAAGCTCCTTGTCTATCTCCGCCTTAAGCTCCGGCTTTTTGTCAAATATCTCCGGGACCACTATTCTTTCACCGCCGTAGAAGGCCTGGAGACTCACCCGGAGATCATTGTTGTAATCTTCTATATTCTGTATCAGTAATATCATATTTCCACCATGATCCGCCCATCAGAAGAACGGATTCATCTTCTTCTCTTTTCTTATAAGTGTTGTCTCCCCGTGTCCAGGGTACACCACGGTATCATCAGGAAGCACAAACAGCTTCTCTCTTATGTTCTCGAGCAGCGCATGCTCATCACCTGTAGGGAAATCCGATCTTCCCACACTGTATTTGAACAGCGTATCCCCTGAGAACAGTATATTCTCTGACTCGAAGTAATAGCACATTCCGCCTCTGGTATGTCCCGACACACTGATGCAGCTCATCTCAGTGCCAAGCAGCTTCTTCACACTGCCGTCGCTCAGATAGTGATCCGTCTCAGTCTCTATCACCTTTTCAAATACACTGGTCATCATCGCCGACAGGTTCACCCTGCTGTTGCCGAGAACTTCCTTCTCGTCCTCCGAAGCATATGTATCCGCGCCTGTGAGCTTCTTCAGATCTCCCATCGCCGCCATGTGATCCACATGACCGTGGGTGAGATAAATGCCAACGCAGGTATACTCATTCTTCTTCAGTGTGTTGTATATATAATTCGCATTCCATGAAGGATCAATGACTATCGCCTCCCCGGTCTGCTCATTTGCCACTATATAACAATTCGTCTGGAATCCTCCCAGCTCACTTCTGATAACTTTTAATTCCGCCATATAAACCTTTCCGGCCATCAGCCCGTAGTTCTCTCTATATCAATTATATTATCAACATTCCTTATCTTGGCAATTATCGTATTCAACTGTTCCTTCGACTTGATCGCAAATGAGATCGTGATCGTAGCCTTGCCCTGCTTGCTTGTACGGCTGTTGATACTGTTTACGTTTATATTTGCCTCGCTGAGGATCTTGGTTATGTCAAATAATATGCCGTTTCTGTCATCTGCATATATATTTATCTCGGTCATGTATGTGTTCGATGCAACAGCGTCATCCTTCCACTCAGCCTCGATGACTCTGGCTCTGTCCGCCTCGCTCATGCACAACACATTTACACAGTCGGTACGGTGTATGGACACACCTCGTCCTCTGGTGATAAATCCTATGATCTCATCCCCCGGAACAGGTGAACAGCACTTGGAGAATCTCACGGCAACGTCATCTATGCCGTTTACGATTATTCCACCCTTGCCGGTATGGTTGCCATGGTTCTTCTTCACCGAATACTCGTCCAGAACCTCAGCGTTCGTGGCAGTCTGTGGCTTGTGCTCCTTGTTGTACTCATCAATCAGACGGTTTACTATCTGACCTTCCTTGATTCCGCCATGTCCAACGGCGGCAACTATGGAATCCCAATCCTGGAAATTGTACTTCTTGTATATCTTCTCCTGATACTCAGGCTTTGAGTACATGGAGTAGTCTATTCCCTTTGATTTGCAGTAGTTCAGTATGAGCTCTCTTCCGCGGCTGATATTCTCATCCTTGAGCTGATGCTTAAACCACTGGTTGATCTTTGTCCTCGCCTGTGTACTCTTGACTATATTCAGCCAGTCACGGCTTGGTCCTGTGGAGTTCTGTGAGGTTATGATCTCCACACGATCTCCGTTGTTAAGCTTGGTATCTATAGGAACCTGTCGTCCGTTGATCCTTGCACCGACCATTTTGTTACCCACCGCCGTGTGAATGGCATAGGCAAAATCTATAGGTGTGGATCCGCTAGGAAGGTTCTTAACATCTCCGGCAGGAGTAAAGCAGTATACCTGTTCAGCAAAGAGATCAAGGTCAGTCTTGACAAAGCTCATGAACTCCTTGTTGTCATCGGTATCCCTCTGCCACTCAAGGATCTGACGGAGCCAGGAGAGCTTTTCCTCCTCCTTCTGCATGACCGTACCGGTTATGTTCTCCTTGTACTTCCAGTGCGCAGCGATACCATACTCAGCCGTTCTGTGCATCTCGTAGGTTCTTATCTGTATCTCAAATGGCTGTCCCTCAGGTCCGATCAGTGTGGTGTGAAGGGACTGGTACATGTTGGACTTAGGCATGGCTATGTAGTCCTTGAATCTTCCCGGAATAGGCTTGTACATCTCATGAATGATACCCAGTGCTGAGTAACAGTCCCTGACCGTATTCACCTTGATACGTACCGCAAATATATCGTATATCTGATCCAGAGTCTTGTTCTGGTTCTTCATCTTCTTATATATACTGAAGAAATGCTTTACTCTTCCGTCTATCTCAGCCTCAAGTCCGGCATTATCGATATGCTTCTTGACATCGGCAACGACCCTCTTGATATAAGCATCCCTCTCGGTAAGCTTCTCATCTATCTGCGCCTTGAGATCCTTGTACACATCCGGCATGAGGTACATCATGGACAGGTCATCCAGCTCGACCTTGATCTTGCTGATACCAAGTCTGTGTGCGATAGGTGCATATATATCCATGGTCTCTCTGGCCTTCTCTATCTGCTTCTCCGGTGACTGATACTGGAGGGTTCTCAGATTGTGGAGTCTGTCCGCCAGCTTTATCAGTATGACTCTGATATCCTTCGCCATGGAGAGGAACATCTTACGCAAATTCTCCGCCTGAACCTCTATCTTGTCCGTGGTCATCTTGAGCTGTGTCAGCTTCGTAACTCCATCCACAAGGAAAGCAACCTCCTCAGAGAACTCCGCTGCTATCTCCTCAGATGTCATGACTGTATCCTCAACGACATCGTGGAGTATTCCTGCCACTATCGTCTCCTTGTCGAGCTCAAGCTCTGCCAGGATTATGGCCACATTCAGAGGGTGCATGATATAAGGCTCCCCGGACTTTCTGAGCTGTCCCTTGTGGGCAGCGTCCGCCACCTTATATGCCTTCTCTATCATAGTGATGTCGGCAGATGGGTGATATGTGAGTATCCTTGAGATAAGCTCCTTATACAATTCCTCCGGCGGTGTAAAATCTGCCGGTGTGGACAGATCTATCTCTCTCTTCGCCTTCATCTGCTTATTCGCCTGCTCCTCCAGCTTTATAAGTTCATTCTGAGGAACATTCTTGCCAGACGCAAGAGCCTTCTCGATGGCTGCTATTCCATCCTTCGTGGCCTGCTCCGAGGTGATAACACCTGCTTCCGCAGCTCTCTTCGTCTCCTGAGCTATTATATTGTCCTGTGTCTTATCCAATGTCTCTCCCATATGCTCACCACACTTCCTGTTTTATTCTGCCCTGATCATTCTCCCTCAAACTGTACTACTGAAGCCACGTCATATTTGGAAAGTCTCTCTCTTCCCTTCAGGTCTGTCAGCTCTATGAGGAATACCATCTTGACTACTATTCCGCCAAGACTCTCTATAAGCTTAGCCGCAGCCTCTATGGTTCCACCTGTTGCAATAAGATCATCCACCAGCACAACCTTCTCACCCGGCTTGATGGAATCCTTATGTATCTCTATAGTAGCCTGTCCATACTCAAGATCGTAAGACATCTCCACGGTCTCTCTCGGAAGCTTGCCCTTCTTTCTCACGAGAACAAGTCCCTTGCCGTTCTTGTATGCCAGCGGTGCTCCAAATATAAATCCTCTGGACTCTGCTCCGGCGATGACATCGTAATCTACTCCCTCCAGCAGCTTGTCCATCTCATCGATGGCCAGCTTCATGCCCTCAGGATCCTCTGTTACACTTGTCACATCCCTGAATATGATTCCCGGCTGTGGAAAATCAGGAATACTCTTGATATACTTTTCTACCTCACTCATCTTACGTCCTCCTGTATGATATATATTACAAATGCACTTAATAGTATTCTCATCAAAGTCAGCTTATATTCCCTTGTTATAGGCCTCCATCTTCATCTGGAGCGAACGTCTTCCCATATATTCATTGATGGTCGGATAGTATGCGACATCTATCACTACGGCGTTCGGCTGACCATTTAACATTTTAACACATTCATCCTCTCCAAACCACTGTTTTATGTTATTCACAAATGTATCCGGATCAAAATCTATGGCATCCACGCACCTTCCGTACCCGGTATCAAGCTGGAGCTTCAGAAGATTTTTGTTTCTTCCAAGTATCTGCGCCCTTCGCACCGGTACTGCCGCCTGTGCAAACAGCGGTTTCCTGTTACCCTTTCCGTATGGTTCAAGCCTCTCGATCTGTTCCGTCAGCTCTATGCTGTTGTACGCCAGCGGCATGGCCACATCTATCATCAGCTTAGGTGTTATATCTTCATCCGTCAGCACCGCCGCTTCATTGAGCTTCCGCCTCAGCTCGTCAAGCCTCTCCTTCTCTATGGAAAAGCCCGCCGCCATGGCATGTCCGCCAAATGCAGTGAACATCTCCCGGAACCGGTTCAGCTCCTCGAACATGTTGTAGCTGTCTATGGATCTTCCCGATCCTTTCAGTATCCCCGGCGTCTCTGCGTCCGTGAACACCATCGCAGGTCTTGTGTATGCCTCCTTGAGCCTGCTGGCGATTATTCCCACAACGCTCTCATGTACAGCCGGTATATACACCACAAGCACCTTGTCCGCAAGGGTAGCCGCCTGTCCGAACTCTCCGTTCACAGTGGCTGTCTCAAGCATATCTGTGATATGCCGGGCTCCGGCCTCCGTCATGTTCTTTCTCTCATTGTTGACAGCCAGCAGTTCCCTAGCCCTTGCCTCGGCGACATTTGGATCTCTCTCAAGCAAGAACTCAAGGCTCTGTTTCGCATCCCCCAGTCTTCCCGCCGCATTGATGCACGGCCCTATCAGAAATCCCAGATCATACGTTGATATCTTCTTCTCATTTCTGCCGCTGAGCCTCATGAGGGCATTCAGCCCCGGATTGCGGCTGTCCTTCAGACTTTCAAGGGCATATTTTACATAGATTCTGTTCTCATCCACCAGATCCATCATGTCACAGTTGGTAGCCAGCCCCAGGATCTCCATGAATTCATTTACCTCGCTCTCGGCTATCCCGCATATCCTGTACATGTACTGGATGAGCTTGAACGCAACGCCGGCCCCGCACAGCCCCTTGAATGGATATTCACAGTCCTGCCTCTGATTGTCTATGACCGCATCCGCCTGGGGCAGCATATATACCCGCTCGCCGCCATCACTCTCCTCAAATGGGATCTGATGGTGATCCGTGACGATGACCGTAAGCCCGCGCTCCTTCGCATATCTCACCTGTTCTATCGCCGCTATTCCATTGTCGCAGGTTATGATAGTATCAACACCATCCGCTATGGCGGCATCTATAAGTCTTTTATTTATTCCGTATCCATCATGCACTCGATGTGGAATGTCGTAATCCACCACGGTGCAGTCATCAGCGCAGCTTCCGTGCAGCGCCGCCCATGTTCTCCGAAGACCGAGAAGCAATATATAATTGGAGGTAACTCCGTCCACGTCGTAGTCCGAGATTATCCTTATTCTCCTGTTATCGCTGAGCTTTTCCTTTATTATCTCACCGGCTTCCACCATATCCTTCATCAGTGCCGGATCGTGCATGGAATCCCAGTCGCCATCAAGGTACATAGCTATGGCTTTCTCCCCGGTGACTCCTCTGTTCGTGATAACCCTCGCCACAACAGGACTCACACCGAACCTCTCGCCTATGGCATTAAAGTCCGCTCTTTTGCCCGCCACTCTCCACTCTGGCTTCTTCACATATTTATCTATTATATCCTTCTGCTCCGGTGTCAATGTCATCTTCTGTTCTCCGTATCATTTTATCCCTGGGACATATCCGCATCCCTGCTGTATCCATCCACATATTTTAGCAGACGCATTATGGTATTACCAGTGTAAATGCCACCATTTTGCCTGTAAATGTTGACATTTCACCTGTTATGTCTATTTGCTTTTTATTGTACAAATGTTATAATAAATATACATTTTGAATATATCTTTTGTGCATTTTGATGGCAGTATCTGGAAGTTCTATCACAAATGCGCAGTGCAAAGGAGGAGATATTTTTATGGCAAACAGATTCGTACTCAATGAAACCTCTTACCACGGAGCGGGTGCCATCGCTGAGATCGCCACAGAGGCAGTCGGCAGAGGCTTCGCCAAGGCTCTTGTGTGCTCAGATCCTGATCTGATCAAGTTCGGTGTGACCAAGAAGGTCACCGATGTTCTGGACGGTGCAGGGCTTGCATACGAGATCTATTCCAACATCAAGCCAAACCCTACTATAGAGAACGTGCAGCAGGGTGTGGCCGCATTTAAAGCTGCTGAGGCAGATTACATCATCGCCATAGGCGGCGGATCATCCATGGACACTGCCAAGGGTATCGGCATAGTTATTGCCAACCCTGATTTTGCAGACATCAGAAGTCTGGAGGGTGTTGCACCTACAAAGAATAAATCAGTTCCTATATTTGCAGTTCCAACTACAGCCGGAACCGCAGCAGAGGTAACTATCAACTACGTCATCACAGATGTTGAGAAGAACCGCAAGATGGTATGTGTTGATCCTAAGGACATTCCTGTTGTGGCATTTGTCGATCCTGAGATGATGAGCTCCATGCCAAAGGGACTCACAGCAGCCACAGGTATGGATGCACTGACACACGCAATCGAGGGTTACATCACCGCAGCCGCATGGGAGCTGTCAGACATGTTCCACCTCAAGGCAATCGAGATCATCAGCCGTTCGCTCAGAGGGGCTGTTGCCAATACACCTGAGGGCCGTGCAGATATGGCTCTTGGCCAGTATGTTGCAGGCATGGGCTTCTCAAATGTAGGTCTTGGAATCGTTCATTCCATGGCTCATCCACTGGGAGCTCTGTATGACACACCTCACGGTGTTGCCAACGCGATTATCCTGCCTACTGTAATGGAATACAATGCAGAAGCAACAGGAGAAAAGTATCGTGAGATAGCAAGAGCCATGGGCGTCAAGGGCGTAGACGACATGACCCAGGAAGAATACAGAAAAGCTGCAGTTGACGCAGTACGCCAGTTGTCCATCGATGTAGGCATTCCTACAGACCTTAAAGACATTGTAAAGCCAGAGGATATTCCATTCCTGGCACAGTCAGCCTACGATGACGCATGTCGTCCGGGCAATCCAAAGGAGACTAGCGTGGAGGATATCACCAAACTCTACGAGTCATTGATCTAACTGACCCATTAGATCAAAATATGTCAGTCCTTTGCCGGGACTTACATATTATATATGGGACCTCACCAGTCCCCTTAAACCCCTAAAAACTAACTAAAAGAACTCCTGTTACAGAGATTTTGCTCTCTCTGCATCAGGAGTTCTTTTTTTATTCGTCGGATCCATCTGTCATGCTCTGATGGACTCAAGAATATACTCTTGAAACTCATTCATATTCTTAAATATAAAATCTGCCTTATCCCTCATCTCATCATCCGGCTGCACGAGGTCCGGGATCATGGCAATCTTCATCCCTGCCGCATATGCTGCTCTGACTCCGTTGTATGAGTCCTCCACCGCCCATGCACTCTCCGACTCAACTCCAAGCTCTTCACAGGCCTTCAGGAATATATCCGGTGCGGGTTTGCTCCGATCTACCATGTCTCCACATACAAGCTTGTCGAAGTAATCTATCACCCCGAGGTTGATGAGCTCCATGGTGACTACCTCTTTTCTGGTGGATGTGGCAAGGGCACATGGTATGCAATTATCCCTGAGCATCTTCAGCATATCCGTAACTCCCGGCTTCAGCACAAGCTCTCCCTCTGCCGCTGCCCGGTGGAATTCCGCCGCCATCTCAACCTTGAGGCTCTCATATCTCTCCTCATCCAATGTATCCTGTCCTTCACCACATCTTCCTTTGTACATCTGCACGAACAGCTTCTTCGCCGCCTCACGGTTGAGTCCAAGGGCAGCCATACAGAAGCTCTCTATGTCCTCTATGCCATATTTGTCCGCTGTCTTCTGCCAGCTCTTGACAACCAATTGTTCTGAATCGAGGATGACTCCATCCATATCAAACACCACTGCTTTACAATTCATATCTCTTCCATCTCCCAATAATACAACAGGCTTCCACAGCATCTCTGCCATGGAAGCCTGTTATCATCTGTCATCTGACATCCGTCCGATAACTTTATTCTATTAAGCATCTTTTTCTGTCTTACCAAGCTTTGTCTTCATGTAGTACCAGAGTGGTCCTGTGATACATACTGAAGAGTAAGCACCGATAACTACACCAGCCATAAGTGTGAGAGCGAACTCCTTGATAGAAGCTACACCCATGATATACAGAACGAATATTGTAACAAATGTTGTGAGTGATGTATATATTGTTCTGCTGAAGGTCTGGTTGATACTCAGGTTGACTATATCCTTGTATGTGGCCTTCTTAGGCTTCATAACACCTATATTCTCTCTTACACGGTCGAATATGATGATAGTAGCATTGATCGAGTAACCAACTATGGTGAGCAGACATGCGATACATGTGTTACCAACTGTAAGTCTCAGTATAATATACAGACAGAATACCATCGCAACATCGTGGAGAAGTGCGATAACTGCACTTGCACCAAACTTCACATCATGGAATCTGATAGCAATGTATATAAGCATCAGGATAGCTGCAAGGATAACTGAGAATATAGCGTTCTTGGACATCTCGCTGCTGACTGATCCACTTATTACGTTTGCCTCCTTGACATCTGCGCCAAGCTTGTCTGTGAGTGCGCTGCGCACCTTGGACATCTGTGAGTCATCTGTTCCGTCATCTGAAAGCTCAGGCATCTTGAACACGATCTCATTTGTACCTGATACTGTCTGTACTGATATTCCCGCCTCACCGATACCGGCTGCCTCTGCAATGACAGGAACTATATCTTTCTCAGCCTCGCTAAGTGAGTACTCTTTGTCAAAACCTACTGTAAGGCTTGTACCGCCTGCAAACTCAACACTGAAGTTAAGTGGTGAACCCTTTGACTTATTATTAACAGGCATCATACAGAAGCATGCGATGATCACAATGAGTGATCCGAGCATACAGAACTTACCTGCCTTCACGAAGTTTGTCTTCTTTGGCTCTCTTGCAACGCCGAAATACTTGGCATCTGTAACGCCGAGATTTACAAGCGCTGTGAGCAGTGACTGGCTGACTGCCAGAGCTGTGAATACTGAAAGAACAACACCGATAGCCAGTGTGATCGCAAATCCCTTGATAGTACCTGTTCCGAATATTCCAAGTACAAGAGCTGCTATAAGTGTTGTAACGTTACCATCTATGATGGCTGACAGGGCATTGTGGAAACCACCCTTTACAGCCTGCTTTACGGACTTGCCATCCGCCAGCTCCTCTTTGATACGCGTGAATATGATTACATTGGCATCGACCGCCATACCTACTGACAGGATAACACCAGCTATACCAGGAAGTGTCAGTGTTACGTTGAACAGATTGAGTACCAGCAGATCAAGTATTGTGTAGAATGCCAGAGCAAATGATGCCACAAGACCTGGGATCCTGAATACTATGATCATGATAAGAAATACAAGTGCAATACCGATCGCACCTGCCTTAAGGCTTGTGCTGATGGCATCTGATCCAAGTGTAGCACCTACTATATTGGAACGAACCTGCTTAAGTGTAAGAGGAAGTGCACCGATACGGATAGTAGTAGCAAGCTGCTCGGCCTCCTCGTAGCTTCCGATCTTGTTGATTTCTGCGCTTCCGCCTGTTATGGCTGACTGTACTGTTGGTGCACTTACGACCTTGTTGTCATATATAATGTATACTATATTCCCAACATTTGCCGCGGTAACATCAGCGAACTTCTGAGCTCCCTCATCGGTGAATGCAAGCTGTACCACATTGTCATTGCCGTTATCTGAGTCAATTCCGGCTGTGGCATTTTTGATGTCATCTCCTGTAAGAGCAGCCTCATACTCCTGTCCCTGTGACCACTTTGTATAATTGTCCGGATCAAGAAACTCAAGCTTTCCCTCAATATTCAGAGCATTAAGTATCTCATCTGCATTTGTTACACCCGGGATCTCTGCTGTGATCTTCTTGTCTCCATCTTCATAGACTGAGTACTCATTGGTGTAGGCCTCTACACGCTGCTCAATCTTATACTTGGTATCCTCGAGATCCTTGTCGCTGTAATCATCCTCCTGAATCTCGTAAGTTACACTCAGACCACCCTTAAGGTCAAGTCCAAGCTTGATGTACTCGACTTTACCTCTGTCTGCAACACCGAATATTGCTGTATATATAGCAACACCCAGTATAAGCAGAAAGGCAATGATGACGAGCACAGCGTTTCTCTTTGTCTTCTTCATCGTCTTCTCCTTTTACCCTTTTTATTCCTCTTCTGCCTCATCGGCCATAGCCGCCTTCAGCATGATTGCACATTCTATACGCTTCTTCTGAAGCTCACAACCTATGTCATATGCATCAAGTATATTGCCGTGGAACTTGTATGAGTTGGCCGCACAGCCACCGCTGCAATAGAATCTTGCAAAGCAGTCCTTACACTTATCCTTGGCATATACATTGCACAGCTTGAATTCATTGACTATATCCTGATTCTTGATTCCATCGAATACATTTCCTATACAGAAATCGTCCTCACCAACAAACTGATGGCAAGGATAAAGGTCTCCCCAAGGAGTGACCGCCATGTACTCTGTACCTGAACCACAACCGGAAAGTCTCTTGGCTACGCAAGGTCCACCCTCAAGATCTATCATGAAGTGGAAGAAATTGAAGCCTCTTCCCTCCTTATGTCTCTTGATCATCTCCTTAGCCAGGATATCGTACTGCTCAAGCAGTACCGGTATATCCTCTTCCTTTATAGCATATGGCTCGTCCGGAAGTGATACAACAGGCTCAACGGATATCTGGTCAAATCCCAGATCCGCCATATGAAGCACGTCCTGTGAGAAATCAAGATTGTTATGAGTGTAAGTACCTCTTACGTAGTAGCTCTTGCCTGCTCTCTTCTTGGCAAATTCCTGGAACTTGGATAGTATCACATCATAACTTCCCTTGCCATTCCTGGTAGGTCTCATGTAGTCGTGGACTTCCTTCCTTCCATCTATGCTGAGCACCACGTTCGCCATCTCTCTGTTGGCAAATTCCATGATCTCGTCATTCAGAAGCACTCCGTTGGTAGTAAGTGTGAATCTGAACTTCTTGTCATACTTCTCCTCAAGGCTTCTTCCGTATTCCACGGTCTTCTTGACTACATCCCAGTTCATAAGCGGCTCACCGCCGAAGAAATCCACCTCGAGATTTCTTCTTAAACCGGAATTCGCAACCAGAAAATCCAGGGATTTCTTTGCCACCTCAAGTGACATAAGCGCCCTGTCTCCCTTATATTCTCCCTCACCAGCAAAGCAATATCTGCAGGCAAGGTTACAGTCATGGGCGATATGCAGACACAACGCCTTGACAACTGTCTTTCTCTTCTTGAAATCTATAATATAATCTTTGTATACGTCATCTGTAAATAATGTTCCGTCCTCTACCAGTTGGGCTACCTCGTCATAAGCCTCGGAAACATCTGCGCTGTCATACTGTGACAGTGCCTTTATAATCTGCTCTTTATCATTCTCCTCATATAAAGAAATAATATCATAGACAAGATCGTCTACGACATGTACAGAACCACTACAGACATCAAGCACTATATTATAACCATTGTTCTTGTACTGATGAACCATAATTCTCCTTCAATATATTCCATCGGATCTATCCGTGAAATTCTAATTCAAGGCGCCACACACGGCACCCTTATACACGCACTAAAGAGGACTGTCATCATAAACGACGGTCCCCTTTAGCTGATCAAATACAAACCTGTTACAAATTACTTGTTGTTAACATTCTCACAGCTCTGATTACCAACTGTGCATGATGTCTTACAAGCTGACTGGCATGATGTCTGGCACTCGCCACATCCACCCTTGACCATTGTATTCTTCATAGTCCTGTTTGTGAGTGTTTTAATTCTCTTCATTCTGGATACACCTCTCTTTTTATGTCATATATCGGGATTATAACACAAAGATATATAAAGTAAAAGTTTTTTTTAACTGAGCATAGCCCCCAGCATCCCGCCTGCAACGCACATAATACACTTGGTTATAACTGCTATTCCCTCTCTGTCGCCTGAACCTGTAAACAACACCGACACGGTCAATGCGACCGATATGTAAGTCAGGCCATACACCATCCCCCACAGGAAACGCTTCTCCCTGACTTTTCTGCCCGTAACAAAGCCCCCGGCAAATGTGGCCACTATGTATATCACAACAACCAGTATACCGAGCACCTTATCGCTTATCCCCACTTTGTATACGACCACCGCCGTTATAAACAGCATGATTATCGTGAGCAGATAGGACAGGATCAGTCCCTTTACAACTCCCATAAATTTCTGACTTGCAGACATACTACCACCATATTCTTTACTCTTTACATTATTATGATGTTCCTCCTCATTTTATTAATAAAAATACAGCCTGTTTACTCAAACAGGCTGCATATATCTTCTATATCATAAAAGGTTTTGTATGCACGCTCGCGCGTGATACCATTTGGTTTTATCAGATCCACCACCATGACCGTACATAGCCCTGCCCGGCTGGCAGATATGATACCATTCACAGAGTCCTCAACGGCCACCGCTTCGTCCGGGTTTACGTCCAGCTTCCCGCAGGCCTTCAGATATATATCAGGCTCCGGCTTTCCGTGGGTGATCTCGTCTCCGCATACCTTTTCATCGAAGTATCCGGCTATTCCAACGCTATCAAGTCTCTGCTGCGCCCTCGTCCTCGCAGTGGAGGTTGCAAGTGCCATCTTCACGCCGTGTTCTTTTAAGAATCTCAGCGTGTCCTCGACATGTGGCTTTATGTCTATTCCATACTTTTCCACATGATCATCGAACAGATCCATTGTTCTCTGTCTGAACGCAAGATAATCAAAATCTTCGCCCATTATTTCCTTAAACACCCGGGCGTTGGAGGTCTTGTTGCCTCCAGCCACCCGGTCACATACATTTTCCATCTGTGCCTCAGGAATCCCTATGCTCATGCCGTTTTCCTTCCAGCACTTCCTGTATATCTTCTCCGTGTCTACCAACACGCCGTCCATATCAAATACAACTGCCCTGTACATAGCACTTTCTCCTACATTAAGCAGCGGCGTTTTTCTTTCTTCTTCTGCCAGCTATGATGATGAATGCAAGCAATGCAAGAAGCAGGATCGCTGCGATTATTATTATGATCAGCACAACCGGTGACATCTTTTCGCTGAGCTTGAAGGTGAATACCTCTCCGGTCTCTCTGTCATATGTTGTCGCTATATTACCGGCCTTATCCTGGGCTGTTACCTCAACCGTGTATGTATCATACTGATCTACCTGCATCTCATACTTGTTATCTGCCTGATAGCTTGCAGGATCTATGGTATTGCCATTTATAACGATGGATGTGATCTCGTCTTCCTCATTCTCAAGACCTATCGTCATGTTGAATGGCTCTCTGAGAGTCTCTCCATCCTCAACACCTGTTATGATGATTCGTGGTGCAGTACCATCATAAGTATAATCAAATTCCTGTGTTGCCGTGTGTCCAACCTTGTCAGTTACTGTAAGTGTTATCTTGTGATATCCGTCTGTCATATCTGAGAAATCGATAAGATTTACTCCGTCTATCTTGGCGTCAACCGAGAAGTCTGAAGTATCACTTACATCCCACAGTGCTTCGTAGCCCTTGTCTCGTATATCAGCAAAATCTGATGCATTGAGAAGCAGTGTTCCGTCATCGCTTGCAATGCTCTTGCTCATGAATCCGGCAAGTGTCGATGTAGCCTTGAGCTCAGGTGGTGTGTTATCGACTGTGAATACCAGGCTGTAATCATCAGCCTTATTTCCCAGTTCATCCTGCGCTGTTATTGACACCTCGTATACACCATCCTCAGAGAATCTCTGGCTTCCTGTGCTGAGCTCTGAAGAATTGCTGTAATTTGTAAAGTATGATGATGACACATCCTTGCTGTCCTTCTTCACGGTTATCTTCACATCATCTGTCGAGAAGAATGACTCCTGAACGCTCAGTGACATATCAACATAGTTCGGTGCGGAAGAATCCATACTTCCTATTGGGTCGTAATTCTTTACTTCCTTGTTGTTCTTATCCACTGCGCTCACCTTTACAACAGGTGCCTTTGAGTCAACCTTGAAGGTCTTGGTCTGGCTGGCTGCCACATTTCCTGCAAGATCTCTTGCATTTGCTGTGATCGTGTACTCGCCATCCTCTGTAAAGTTGTAAGTTGCGGTATGTGGATTGCTTCCTGAGAAGCTGCTTGTTCCCAGCGTAGCGATATTCGATGCCGCTGTTCCGTCCGTCTTTCTGGTTATTGTCACGTTAAATGCATCTGCGGCAAGATTGTTGTTCTCATATGCAAATGAGAATGCCTCATCTATGCTGATGGTTGCATTTACCGCCGTTGTCTGTCTGTCGCTCATTCCTGAAATCGATATAACCGGTGCAGTCTTATCGATTCTGAACTTCACTGTTCTGGTCACAGCCTTGTTGCCCGCCTTATCCTCTGCGGACACGGTGACTGTGTAATCGCCCTGGGCGTCAAATGTCACACCGCTGAGTACCTCTCTGACTGTGCTGACTCCATCACCCTTTGTTCCCCAGGTAACATTCTTTCTGATATCTCTGTTCTCTACAACAGATCCACCCTCATTTGTTCTGACTACATGAATGGTGTACTTTCCACCTCTCATGTTATCTGTAAGTGTTACAGGGACTGTCACATCTCTGTTGTTTATAGTGTTGACATTTCCAAGCTGTATCTCAGGCTTGTGCTTGTCTATGTAGAAATGGGTTCCTGTTGTTCCTTCATTTCCACACTTGTCGGTAACGGTCATGGTGAGATCATACTCACCTTCCTTATCATATGTGTACTTCTTGCCCCATGTTCCGCCGTTACTCTTTATATAGAAGTATTGCGGATTCTCATCCACTGCTACATTTCCATCATTCTCTGTGATAATAGTGTTCTGAAGCGACTTGAACTGTTCCTCCACACCAACTCTGAATGATATTGAAGTCTTGAAGTAATTGTTATTATCCAGTCTGTACTCAGGATCATCGTCCACATACACAAGTGGCTCTGTGGTGTCGACGTAATAATTCTTTGTCTTGAGAGCACTTGTGCCCTCCTGAACACCGAACGCCTCGTCTGCTGCCGGCTTCAGTGCATTGCCGGAATTATCGGCTCCCTCAACTGTGAAATAATATACAGTTGCCTTGCCGCCCTTGGCTGTCATCTTATATGCTGCAGTGGTCTTGCCATCTGCTGTCTGGAACGGAACTGTGGTCTCTGACCAGTTTGAATCACTGTAGGTCTTGTAGTACACCTTAAGCGTCGCATTCTGTGCATCCATTCCATAATCGTCTTCTATGCCAAATGTAATAGTTCTGCTCCTGTTAAGGAATCTGCTGCTTCCACCGGACACAACTGATATCTCAGGGCTCTTCTTATCTATTACAAATGAAGTTGTTGCCTTACCCGACTCATTGCCAACCTCATCGACAGCAACTATCGTGATATTATAAAGTCCAGGCTCTCTGAATGTTGTGGACTTTGCTGCATTTGCAGTGTAATCCGCATCCAGCTCATACTTGCTTATGCTCTTGCCATCGCGTGTTCCTGTCACAACGAACTTCTCCACGAAGTAATTGTCAGTTCCCCTTGCTGTTATGGTCACATTGCTGTTATTCCAGTAATTTATCAGCTTTCCGCCGGCAGTTCCATCTATTGACACTGATGGCTTGACGGTATCAACTATCAGGTGTATCTCCTGACTGGCCTTGCTCTCGTTTCCTGCTCTGTCCTTCAGCTTAACAGTCATCGTGTACTCTGTATTTTCATCTGTTATGCCAAGGGCCTTTGCATCCAGTGTCTTTTCTATATCATTTCCTGATACATTAATGCTTCCTGTAATGTCCTGTGATCCGGCTGTGCTGCTTCTGCCTACTGTATATGTAACCTTGCCATTGCTGTCATCGTTATCGGAACCAGAGACCTTGATCTTCACGTCACTCTTTGATCTGTAATAGAATGTCGATCCTGATTTGTATTTCTGGTTTGCACACTCCAGCTTCACATTTGCCGGTGCAGTCTTATCATAGTAAACCTTTATGCTCTGTATTTCTTTGAACTTCGTGTCAGCATTGTTCGGATCGTGTATTCTCGCCATGAGTGAGATCTCGTACACACCCTCATCTGGAAGCTCGTAGGATATGTTGACCGTATTCTTGTCATATGCAGCGGCAACTGTACCCTTTACCTCAACTGCCTTATCCTTCTTTCCTGCAAATGATGTTCTGGTGATCACCAGCTTTGCGTCATCTGCTGCAAGCTGGAAGCCTGATACTGCACCCTCTACAGTCAGAGTATCATCATTTCTCCAGAATATAGCGCCGTTGTCAGCATCTGTACCGTTCGCAGATAACTTCTCTCCTGAAAGGCCATCCACATTGACATACACATATGTGTTCGTCTCTGTCTTATTTCCAGCCTCGTCAGTTACCACAACTGTCAGGACATAGCTTCCTGAACCATCTATGCTTATCTCTTTTCCGCTCTGCAGGCCATTGTCACCTGTAGATGTTGAATACCAGTTCTTGACTGATGTATATGATCCATTTGCATCTGCCTTCTTGAGTGAAGCGACCGCCGATGCAACACCTGATGTGGCATCGCTGTACTTTATATTAAGAACAGCTTCCTTTGCGTCTGTGACCGTGTACTGCTGATCATTGTTTGTCCTGTCTGTTCCGGCGTTGTCCGTAACCTTTACAACAGGTGCTGTATTATCCACCTTGACTACAGTCTCTATCCTGCCATCTATTCCGGCGAAGTCCTTTGCCGCAAATGTGATGGTATGCTCTCCATCAGCCAGATATATGTCTGACTTTGTTGAATCCTGTACATCTCCACCGCTCACACGGACATCGCTGCTGTATGTGAACTTGTTTCCTTTTTCAAGGATCGTTTCCTTCTTGCCATCCACGCTGTATGACACGGTGTCTATGTAAGAATACTCTCCAGTTGCCTTCACTGTCAGCTTTGTGGATTTCACATAGCTTGTGGAACCGCCTGTAACTGTGAGTTCAGGCTTTCCTTCCTTTACAAATACAATGTCGCCATCCTCATCTGCGCCGACTGAGTTATTGCCAAACTCGTTCTCCTTGGCGTAAATGACAAGCTTCTTTGCATTGTCTGCATTGTCCTTCTTGAACCACTGTGCACTTATCTCGAATTCATATTCATATCCGCCGGACACAGCCTTTTTGCCTGTGCACTCCACTGCTGAAGCTGCACCCGTAAGCTTGTAGTACAGGCTCACGTCATCTATCTCAGTGTTATCACTGCCGGCTGTAACCTTCTTCACCTGTACAGTGAACTTATAAGCATCATCTACCTTGAGCTGAGGGAATCTGTAATCCACTCCGTTCTTCTGTATGATCTCAGGGGTAACACTTGTTATGACAGGAGCTTCGTTGAGCTTCTTGACGATAACACTGGTCTCCTCTGACTTGTTTCCTGCAACATCGACCGCTCTGAACTTGTATGTTCCACTCTTATCAGGTGCAACAAACTGGGATGTGCTCTCAGTCTTGCTCCAGGTCTTTCCATTGTCTGATGAATACTCCACATAGTCTATTCCTGTGGCATTTTCCTCTGCTGCATCTGTGGTATCCTTGGCGTCTATCACAAATGTTCTGTCGGCATCACTGCTTGTGAGGTTCAGGAGATAATAGCCATCGCTCACCTTGTTGTGAAGATTGTAGTTATCATCAGCCTCAACCGATATTGTAGGTGCCTGCTTATCCACGGCAACCTTTATGGTTCCAAGCAGCTCGAAATCACCGCTCTCATCAGTACCTGTATAATAGTAAATAGCTATCTTCTGTACTGCTGTGTCATTCTTCAGCTCATACACATTATCAAATGTGACAAGCTTTCCTGCTGCATCTGTGGCTGTAGCGATCTTATCGTCCGCTGTAGCTCCTTTGTAAACAGCCACTCCCAACTTGCTGCTGTCGATTCCGTCAACTTTGTCGGACTTGATCTTGAACTTTATTGCCTTGTCAAAATCCTTGAAGCCATACACCATATCCGCCTTATCGCCCTTTACAATGGCCGTTACATCTATGGTCTGTGTATCTTCCTCCTCCGCAAACAAATGAAAATGTGAATCGATCGCCACAAGAGTGAGTGTCATAACTACCGCCATCGTAAGCGCGATCAGTCGATGCAAAAGTGATTTATTCTGCATAACCTTTTTCATGTCCCTCTCCTCCTATATCTCTTCATCGGAATGTACTATAATTACATTCTTTATCATTCTTACCGAGCTCGCTGCGCGTCCTCCCTGAAGAACGGCTGTGGAATCATCTGCGTCATCGCTTCTAAGTACGTCCGTTGCTTCCTCGTCTGCGTCATCGCTTCTGAGTATGTCCGTTGCTTCCTCGTCTGCCTCATCACTTCTGAGTATGTCCGTTGCTTCCTCGTCCGCCTCATCACTTCTGAGTATGTCCGTTGCTTCCTCGTCTGCCTCGTCATTTCTGAGTACATCCGTTGCTTCCTCATCCGCATCTTCTCTGAGGATGTCTGTCGCCTCCTCAAAGCTGCTGCCATTTATGTCAAGATTCTCTTCGTCTTCCCTCAGAATATCTGTTGCCTCCTCGGCATCATCGCGGAGAATATCAGTTGCAGTCTCGCCTTCATCCTCCAGTCTCTTTTTCCCGAGATCAGCTATCGCTTTCTCGTAATTTGCCATTCCCTTCTCAGAATGTTTTTCGGCTGCAGTTGACTTTACATCCCTTACCGAAATTCTGGATGTATGGTTCTTGATCGCCTCCTGTTTGGAGGCACCGCCTCCCTGTACACTCTCATAGCCCTTCTCCTTGATCTCATCGATCTTCTTACGGGCTGTTGAGCCTGTGGCAATTCCCACCGCCTTCGGTATCTTTAACACGAAGAACAGTACCACCGCCACAATAGCGAATACGATCGCAAGTGCCAGGCCGCCATATAACATTACATTATAAACTGTTGCCATAACCTTTCACTCCTCCCTTACTCGCTCGTTGACCTTGAACTGCCATTTACTATGCTCTTAACTGTCAGGTCATTGGATAACGACTGCCATCCCTGCTTAAGACCATTTGCAAGTGCCGGAACTTTGTTACCGTTCTCGTACACTTTCCTCACAGCCCTTGTGGCACTGGCATTCCATGCTGCCGAATCGCTTCCAAATTTATTCGAATATCTATCGACCAGATAACTCAGATGGCTTACGTACACGACCGCTGCGTTGTCATCGGTTCCAAGTGTAGTCTCAGCGTTGCCATATATTCTCTCTGCCTCATCATAGTAGCTGTCATCGCCGCTGTTCTCTGCCATCTTGATATAAGTCTCAGCCTCGTTCACCGAGTATTCTGAATATGCTTTCTTGGATGTCTCTGTCGCATTCTCGCCCTCTATATCCAGACTGTTCAGATAAAGCGCTGCACTGTTCGCCGCAGAGTTGTAATAATGTAACTGCTGGCCCGCATCATCCGCATTCTCGGCAAGTTCTGTATATACCGAGTACATAACTCCTGAATACTGGCCATTGTAGTATTTTACGCCTCTGTCCGCCGGGAACTGGCTGTTCAGCACCTCTGCGTTGTCGTCCAGGTTCTTCATCGCCTCATCCATCAGCACCTCTATTCTGTTCGCAAGCTCCGGATCATTGGATATCTCGCCAAGATATATGTAAGCTATGTTGAGGTAATTGGTGTATTTGTCAGGATTGGTGTCATCTATGTTGTCACTGTTGTAATCCTGGAATGCAAATATATTTTCCTTGTTCGTATCAAAGCTTGCAGACTTGTTTATCTTGCTGTCACATATCGCAGCGTAATACTTTGCCTGCTTTGCCTGATCCGGGAAGTCCTTGCTCTCATCAACCATATTGAAATATTTCTTGGCCGCACTGTAGTCCTTGACCTCGTCGTAATACAACATGGCTATCTTGAACTTTACGTCGTCCTTTATCTCGTCCTTGTTCTTAAGTGCAAGTCTTATTCCCTTTTCTGCCGCCGTCTCGGTGTTGGCCGAAGTGTTTCCATCGTCCTCTGTATAATAGTAAGCATATGTCTCCATATAGCCTATATAGGCATCCGATGCGGTTGGGTCTATGTCGACAGCCGCCTTATAGCACTCAAATGCCTTGTTGTAATCGCCCTCGTCGACTGCATCCCTCGCCTCGTTGACCTTGTTGTTGTAATCAAGATCCTTGAGCTGGCCTTTCTTTACTCCGCCTATCACAGCACAACACGCTGAGAGTATCGATAATCCCGCAACCACTGAGAACGCTGCTATCTTATGCTTTGCCTTTGCCTTGTATGCATCGTCGAGCTCGTTGTAGTGATCCAGCGCATACAGCAGTTCTGAACAAGACTGATATCTGTCCTCAGGACTCGGCTGACAGCACGTCTGTATAATTCTCTCAAATCCTGATGAGAGCATCGGATTCCACTGTCTGATAGGCTTTATCTCGTAAGGAGGCTCACATGGATTCTTGCCGGTAACAAGGTGATAGAGCGTTGCTCCCAGATTGTAAATATCTGTTCTTGCATCCGTGTTGTAGATTCCATGTCCCTGCGCATCACCGAACTGCTCCGGTGCCGCATAGCCTCTTGTTCCAAGAGCCGTGGTATCCGCATTGTTCTCCACTATGTATTCCTTAGCCGTTCCAAAGTCGATAAGCTTTACCGAGCCATCCGGCTTCAGCATGACATTTGAAGGCTTCATATCTCTGTATATGATCGGCGGATTCATGGAATGCAGGTAGTCAAGTGCACTGGCAAGCGCCCTGCCCCATTCGATTACCTTTTCCTGTGGCTGTGCTCCCTCCGCCTTGAGCACATCGCTGAGTGGACGTCCTTCTACGAAGTCCATGACAACGTAGATCGTGCCATTCTCATTGATGATATCAACGATTCGTGGCAGTACCGGATGATCCACATCCTTGAGGATATTTGCTTCTCGCTCCAATCCCTTTAAGAGTGTGGCTGTACTCTTGGAGCCATCATTCTTGATCTCCTTTACAGCCCACTGTTTATTAAGTCGGTTATCCATGGCAAGATAAACTATTGACATACCACCCTGACCGACTTTTTTAAGTATTTCGTATTTTCCGTCTAATACCGTTCCTAACTCTGTCATATATCGATCCCCATTACTCCGATTTAATAAGCACTACTGTTACATTATCCGTTTCTTTTCTGTACTTCACAAGCTCTGTGAGGAACTCACAGCCCTCCTTCATCTTCGCCTCGTCGACGCATGTTCCCGGGCCAAGTCTCTCTATCATCTCCTGAGGCGTTATCTTATGTCTGAATCCATCAGAACACAGCATGTAATGCGCTCCGGGAGCTGCCTGCCCAACTACGAAATCCGGTTCCACCACAGGTGAAGCTCCGATACACTGGAGAAGCACGCTTCGTCTGCTGTCCGTCTCCGCCTGCTCCGGTGTAAGTCTTCCCGCTGCGATCTCCCTTGCAACAAGCGTCTGATCTGCGGTGAGCTGCCTTATCCCTGAAGTGATCTCATACACTCGGCTGTCTCCAACATGGAGAATGTAGTACATTTCTCTGTATATGAGGATCGCAGAAATGGTCGTACCAAGCATAAATCCATTCTGCTCGCCATACGCCTTGATCTTCTCATTCTGCTCCACGGCAAGTCTTATCCACTGGTATCTCAGCAGCTCTTCACTAAAGCTGTTGTTGTCAACCATCTCAACAAACTGTGTGTCAAACCAGTTGCAGAAAGCTGTTATGACTTCCTTGCTGGCAACCTCTCCCTTTGCCAGACCTCCCATGCCATCACATACGAGGGAGAACACGACCTGTCCATTTGGAGTATCCGCTATCTTGATCGCCAGCGAATCCTGATTTGTCTTTTTCTTTATTCCTACGTCTGTATTGTATACTGCGCTAAACCCCATATACATTCCTCCCAATATTTATGTCTCAACTCTCGTTGCGGATATTCTATCTAATGTGATAGACAAGCTCCTCGTCCCCGAGTATAACGATCGCATTGTTCGTCAGGAACTTTTCTTCGCCCGCCTTCAATTCCTCTCCGTTCACAAATGTACCATTTGTAGACTTGTTATCGCTGATGAAGCACACGCCATTTCTCTTGGTGATGACACAATGAACTCTGCTTATAGCTGAATTGTCAGTAATCGCATAGTCCACAAGTCTTGCCTTATGTCCGATCTTGAACTCTGCCTTGTCCAAGCTTATTCTCTCGCCCGTCTTCACCCTAAGGAAATATGGTGCCGGTGCTCCATCAAATGGATTGCCCTGCACTGGCTGTGTCTGTGGCATCGGCGGTGTCTGTGGCATTGGTGGTACCGGCTGCATCTGCGGCATTGGTGGCACCGGCTGCATCTGTGGCATTGGTGTCACCGGCTGCATCTGCGGCATTGGCTGCGCCTGTGGCATTGGTGGAATCGGGTTTCCTCCAAATGGGTTGCCCTGCATTGGAGGTATTGGCTTTATCTCCTGTGGCTGTGTTTCAACCGGCTCTGCTGGCTCAGGCTTGACATCCTGCGGCTCTGCCTCAACAGGAGGCTCTACAATCTCCGGCTTGGCATCCTGTGCTTCTGCTTCAACCGTCTCAACATTCTCCGGTTTATCCCCCTGCGGCTGTGCTCCAGCCATCTCAGGCTTAACCGGCTCCTCCATCGGCGGCACGCCTACCGGTGGCATTCCATTTGATCCCATTGGACCGTTTGGTATTGGGCCATTCGGTCCCATTGGCGGCATGCCCATCGGTGGCATTCCGTTTGGCACC
>NC_021018.1:1902738-1907603 GCF_000210595.1 Coprococcus sp. ART55/1
CGGCATGCCCATCGGTGGCATTCCGTTCGGGACCTGGCCATTCGGCATCTGACCATTTGATCCCATCGGGCCGTTCGGTCCCATCGGTGGCATGCCCATCGGTGGCATTCCCATCGGTGGCATTCCGTTTGGCATCTGGCCGTTTGGTCCCATCGGCTGTGCATATCCATTCATTCTCGCATTATTTCTCATAACCTCGAGTCTGCTCACCTTAGGTGACTCACCTCGAAGTATGTGGCTGTTGCCACCCTTTGGAGCATTTGTGGAAAGCTCCTTCATCCTGTCTATCTCAGCAGCGTCTATGCCTGCTTCTGCAAGCATCGCCTTAACCTCGTTCTTCATGTCCGAGTTTGAAAATGTACCTCTCATATTCGCACAGTTTATAAGGCGTGCTACGTAATTGTCATTGTCATTCTCTGAGTATCTCGCATCAACTATCACCGACTTCACAAATGCTCTGACATCGTTGAGATCTGTCACTTCCTTCTGTACCGGAGCGACAATAAAGCAGACATCGTATGTCTCAGGCGATACAAATACACACTGCTCGTCCCTTGCAACATAGCTGAGCGAAACCATATTCTTACCAAACATCTCCAGTGCATGCAGAATGTTGTACAGAAGTGTGAGTATCTCCTTCTTGTTCATCTCCTGTCTCAGTATCTCCGCAAGAGGTTTCTTGTCATCGATCTGATAATTGAACACCCTGACTCCGGCATTCTCCTGCATGTCACACGGTGCCATCTCAGGCATAGATCCGCTTCTGCTCATATCATACACTTTAGCATCTATCACATCACTGATATCCAGACTGTAACTCACTCTGTAAGTTTCCCCCGCCGGAACTACAACAACCTTTTCTCTGTTCATTTTTTCAATCCCTTTCGTCTAAATCCGCATATTTTCCGTCAAAAATTATTTCTTCATTCAAACACCAAAAGCAGGTATTGCTACCTGCTCTTGTCCCACATCGTGGGTGGTGTATATTAACTTAATTTGAAGATAAAGTCCTCTCCACCGATGCTTATCATGGCATCGTTTGAAAGCTTCTGCTCTGCATTCTCATCCAGGCGCGCTCCGTTGAGATATGTGCCATTTGTCGCCTTGTTATCCTTCAGATAACATCCATCCTCTCTCTGGTAGATGATGACATGTACCTTGCTGATGGCACCATTACCACCGACATGGTAATCAACACCTCTTGCCGCCTTTCCTATCTTGAACACAGCCTTGTTGACCATAACTCGCTCGCCTGTGTTGACACGGACTATATATGGCATAGCCTTTGGAGCGTTCCTGTTAACCGCTGCCTTCTCAGGTTCGGTATCCTTAACTACGTTCATTCCTCCGGTCAGCTCAACAGTGCTTCCTGTGCCCTTCTGCTCAGGCTCCTCTGCCTTCTCCTTCACCGGATCCATATTCGTCTCAGGCTCCGGCTGGTCACCGTCCATGAACTGTGGTGCAACTATCTGTTCTGTAGGGTTATCTATCTGAGCTTCCTCTGTCTCAGCAACCGCCTTCTGTATGATCTTCGCACGGTTGATCTTGATATTCTTAACAACAGGTGGATTATCCATAAGCTCGTCCGTAGATATCAGAACCGGCTTCTGCTCATCCTTCTTGTCAAGCTCAACCTCCGTAACTCCATCGGCAGCCTTTGCAACCTCTGTAAGTCCTGATGGCTCATGTACTGCCATATCTGATGTGAGAGCCTCTGTCATGCCCTCCTCGTCATCCTCTTCTTCCTCATCAAGGCTCTCATCTAACTCGAGCTCCTCAAGAACGCTGTCATCAAATACCGACATATCTATCTCGCTTGATACATTCTCTTTCTTCGTCTCATCCGAATCAAGATCAAGATCCTTGAATATCGCATTCGCTGCGGCCGCCTCGTCACTGATCTCCTCTACCTCATCAAGCTCGTCTTCCTCATCATCGCCAAATGACACGTCCTCAAACTCAGGCAGATCATCCATACTTGTATCAGATGCCGCCGTGTCAACTGAAGACTGTGAAACCGACATATCTGAACCTATATCAACGAAGTTCTCCTCCACCTGCATTCCTGCAGACTCCATAAGCTCTGTGAGCTGTGCATAGAAGTTTCTCACTGTGAACTTATCCGCATTCAACAGATTGAGAAGCTTTGCCACATAGTTGCAATCCTCACTGTCATCATAAATAACGCTCGTCAGCAAGTCCTTTGCGAACATCCTGAATTCGGCATTGATATTGGCTTCTGACTCAACTGGAACACATAACATTCCAACATCGTATGTAACCGGATTAACATATGTAAACTCCTTGTGAAGAACCACATATGATGCCGGTATTCCAAGATCACGTAAATTAACTATACCAGAAGCTACCCCTCTGATTATCCCCAATATCTTCTCAGCATTTACCGTATTCGAAAGGAGTGCGTCAACCGTTGTCCTGCCTGTAACGTTATATGTAAGATAATCGTTCTCATCATCCTCTTCATAAATGATATCAATGAGCTCAGGAATCCGGTTCTCCTCCAGATAATCCAATAACTCCTCGTCAAACTCACAATCATCATTCAGAATATATGACAAATATTTCTCAGAGCCGATATTTCTTACCTTGAAACTTATTTTCCTCATCAAATATTCCTCCTATCGCACCTCCATAAGCGCATAACTAGATGCATAAAAACCCAAAAGGGTACATACTCCTTTATTATATATAAAAAGTCTATATATCGCAAGCAGTTTATACCCTTTTAGATAATTTTCGCTATATAATTTTGTCTATATTTTTTTACTCTGAATCAGTGCTTTCATCGGAGCCATCTTCTGATCCATCACCCTCTGTAGCTTCCTTTTCCGCCTTGGCTGCATCAGCCTTTTCTATGTCAGCAAGATGTCCCTCGTATGTCTTATTAAAGATACATGCTCCCTGGCTCTCATCTGATGTCAGGTAGTAGTAGTAATCATGCTTAACCGCATTCAGGACACCCTCTATGGATGCCTCGCCCGGATTACATATAGGGCCGACAGGAAGTCCTGTGTACTTGTAGGTATTGTACGGTGAATCAACCTCCAGATCATCATATGACAGTTCTGCCTGATTGTACTGACCGTCAGTCACAACATAGAGAACAGATGGATCTACCTGAAGAGGCATGTCATCATTCAATCTGTTGATAAATACTCCCGCAACCATCGCTCTGTCTGAATCCAGCTTACACTCCTTCTCAACTATGGAAGCCATGGTGAGAACCTCAAAATCTGTATATCCAAGCTCCTCTGCCTTCTTCCTGAAGTCATCTGTGTAAATGCTGTTAAACTTGTCTATCATGTCCTGTATGAGCTCCTTTGGAGTCATATCTGCATATATGTCGTAAGTAGCAGGGAACAGGAAGCCCTGTAATGCGTACTTGACTTCCGATGAAGGTATCTCAAACGGATACTCAAACTCTCCCGACTTGCACGCCTCAAGGAACTCCTTTGCAGAGCAGAAGCCCAGCTCCTCGCATCTGTCAGCGATCTGTTCAACCGTAAATCCCTCAGGAACTGTCAGTGTATATTTTACCTCTCTGGTCGACTCCACGTAACACAGAGTCTTTATCATATCCAATGTCGACATACCTGTTGTGAGTGTGTAAGTACCCGGCTGAAGACTGTGGCTGTACTGCGAGCCGGTCATTCTGAGCTGGAATGCAAGCTTATACTTTATAAGCCCCGCATCTTTAAGTATAGATGCTGCCTCCTTGACAGATGTATCCTCAGGTATGGTAACCTCGATCTTCTCTCCGCCGCCGGCACTGTAGGTGCCCTCGTATTCCTGCATAAATCCGGTATACGTCTCCTTAACCTTGTATACCCCGAACAGCACCAGACATACCGCCAGCGCTATTATAATAACGGGTCTTGCTATGTTTCTCCAATCCATCTCTTTCTCCTTCTGTATCTGCAAATTTCATTTGCCTGTTCTGTTAACTGATGTTATCATTACCCTATCTTATACCAAGAAAGGAATGATATACATGGCAAATCCAATAGTTACTATCACTATGGAAAATGGCGATGTCATGAAAGCAGAACTCTATCCTGACATTGCTCCAAACACTGTAAACAACTTCATCTCACTGATCAAGAAAGGCTTCTATGACGGAATAATCTTCCATCGTGTAATAAAAGGCTTCATGATACAGGGTGGAGACCCTCAGGGAATCGGCATCGGCGGTCCTGGATACTCAATCAAAGGTGAATTCTCACAGAACGGATTCAAGAACGATCTGGCCCACACTCCCGGAGTGCTGTCAATGGCCCGTTCCATGATGCCTGACTCAGCAGGTTCACAGTTCTTTATCATGCATAAGACATCTCCTCATCTGGACGGTGCTTACGCTGCCTTCGGTAAGGTTATCGAGGGACTTGACATCGTAGACAAGATTGCAAATGTGCCAACTGACTACAATGACAAGCCTCGTCAGGAACAGAAGATGAAGACTGTAACAGTCGAAACCTTCGGTGTTGATTATCCTGAACCTGTAAAGGCTTAATCGAAAGTATTATAACCCATATACAGGAATTTGAAAACAGAAAACCTGTTTATTAAACAAATTTAAAGGGAGAGCAGTACAGACGTCTTTTTGCATCTGTACCGTTCTCCCTTTATTATAGTTCACAGTCTCACAATATATCCTTCCTGTCAAAATACATAAGTCCACCGATCAAAGATATCAGGATCATCCCTGCCGAAAGCACCAGTCCGCTGGCCGGATTAACGCCGTCCACCTCTATATACGATGTCCTCTGCCACATGGTATAATTTCCCGGCAGATACCACACTGTATAGTAGGCCGACAATACATACATAGCACACACACCGGCAAA
>NC_021018.1:1907834-1912123 GCF_000210595.1 Coprococcus sp. ART55/1
ATCCAGCCAATATCTGAACCTGACTGACCGCAACAGACACCAATACCGGCAGTAATATGGTCACACAAAGCACATCCCACGTACCCATACTCACTGTCGAAGTGGTATACAGACGCACTGCCAATCCAGGGGTTACTCCCCATCTCATATCAGCACCATATAAAGCTGCTGTTACACATATTCCACCAATGCACACAGCATAATACAACACCACAGTCACAATGCAGTAAATAAATTTACTTATCCACCACTTACTTCTGCTCCCAACGGCTATAAACAATACCCTTCCATTCGAGTGAAAATCATCACTTGCATAATATGCAAGCAGATACGCAAGCCCGATCTGGAATGCAAACCAGTATATTGGTATCTGGAAATACTCCTTTGGATCAAAATAGTATACACTCATCCCTTTGGTAGCAAACAATATGTAATCTGCAAGTGTACCGTTTGTAAACAACGCATTTCGATCCACGAGATCATTGAGATATGAATGTAATTCCCTTGTCTGTGATACAGCAAATAATAAAGGTATGATAAACAGAAAACTTCTTCTCAATATACCATTTGTTGTATCTCTTCCAAGGAGTCTCAGAGTTTTCATTCCCCGATCACCTCGCATCCCGCAACCGTACCGTTTTTGATCTCATATATTATGTCACACAGAAATTCCAGTTNTTCCCTGTCATGGCACGCAATTACTATTAGCTTTCCCTCGTCACGCAGCTTCAGAAGTTCGGTTTTTATTGCTCATCACCGTCTGCTCATCAAGTGCATTTATCGGTTCATCCAGAATTATCAGATCCGGTTCTCCCATAATTGCATTTGCTATTCCAAGCTTCTGTTTCATTCCAAGCGAATATTTACGGTATGTCCTTCCATCATCGGGATCAAGGCCAACCCTCTCTATCGCATTTCTCACCTCTTCATCGCTTATATTTCCCATAAGCTTTGACAGCATACGAAGGTTTTCATATCCCGTATACTGCGGAAGAAATGAAGGGTTCTCTATCAAAACTCCAACGCTTCGCGGAAACTTTATATCACGGTGCAAAACCTCACCATCAATAATGACCTTACCACTATCCGGTATCAGCAAGCCGCAAAGAGCTCTCATTATCATGGTCTTGCCACACCCGTTTTTTCCCCTGAGTCCATACACTTTTCCGGGTTCCATCTGCATATTAACATTATCAAGTATGAGCGTGCCTTTTATCTTCTTACTGAGTCCCTCAATTATTATCTCTTTCACAGAATATCTCTCCTCCTATGCCATATATATATCAATGCAAGTGGAACTGCGCATACCACAACATACATTGTCACTATCTGATATCTATATGTAACCACATTTTGAATAGGATTTATCATTGCCATAGCCGACCATGTGCCGATTCCGGTTCCTTCAAATATAACTCCCGTAAACACATATAGTGCGAATGGTGCCATTATTGTGGAAAATCTGCTTCCGCACCATCTGGCAAAACACATTGCCACCAGACCGGCAATGCCGCCGAACAAAGCATCAAGCACAATAAACACCAACGCATAGCATACCGGGTGCTCTGCAAACAGCCTTGGAAACATATTGCAGTCTATAATACCCGTATACAGGAATGTCAACTTATCCGGTTTTTATTTGGGTATAGCCCGGCACATATGAACAGATCTATCAAAAGGGGAATGGCTGTCGCAGCAGCTCCCGAAGCCACCACAGCGAGTTCCTTTGCCAGCATATACTTTATGCGCGATGTCCTGATACATATATTCCGTTCATATCCACTTTTTATGTCCTGATAACATGTACCAGCATATGGCAGACAGGCCAGCAGGGGAAGCAATACATAGAACAGACTATTATAAGCAAAGTGATAATCAGTCCCCAGCCATATCTGGATCAGTGCGCAATCCGCTTTATGACCATACTGTTTTAAGTAGAGTACAATATCCGCCAATCCTATCAGTGTTCCAATCGCAACACTTACAGCAAGCCATATATTCTTAAATGCCCTTCGCATTTCAAACTTAAATATATTCATATCATTCACCAATTTATTCCATATCCAATTTCATCCTGATCTTCGCCGGCTCAAGCACCGGCACATAATAAAATGTCTCCTCATCCATATGCCCCCATGTCTTATCTCCAAATGATACCCGGGCCGCTTTAGTTACATACCATATATTCTGGTCTGCACCGGCTTTCAGCTCATTATCTGAAAACACATTGATATCCTGCATATCATAGGGATTCACGGAGCTGCACCATGTAGCAGATTCAAATCCACAGGATGTCATATCCATCACCGCATCCCATGAAATAGATTCATTTGTATTGTTCTCTATATTGAGACAGGCGCATACAAATCTGTCTTCCGAACTAAGTGTCTCCACGTTATCCACTCCAAAACGGGTCTTATAATCATCTATACTGTATATATGTGCCTCTACACATCTGATGACCAGACCATCACATTCTATTGCTTCTCCCGCTTCAACGACCTGCGTATTGTCAATGTATCCGTGGTTTATACTGTATATTCTGCCGCACCAGAATATGGCTGCACATATAACCACCACCACTACAATGACTCCAATATATCTCTTCATGCATCCTCCCATTACTGATCATCTGTTTCCGTCTTCGGAAGTGAATCTATATCAACATAATCCGGTAGTTTTGCCGGATCATATGAGAAGTTCCCTGTGATAAGTTTTCCATAATAGTGTTTCTCATTTTCGTCAAATTCCTGTGGTACCGCCAAACCAATTGTACATTCCTTGCTCTCATGGCCCTTCAACCTGAAGAAATAATATTTCATCGCTCTTTCATCCCCATCTGTATAAATCGGCTTATCATAGTAACACAAAGCTTCATTGTAGCTTATCTCACTCGCTTCAGGAGAGTCATATACAACATCATATGGAAATGCATCCTCTACATCTGCTTTTCCCATATTGGTCAATTTGCACTTGATAAAATAAAATTTTCTGGGTTTAACCTTAGTGTATGTGTACTTATCTATCACGTCCTGATTTCTGTCCATGATTTCTTCGGACTCCTCTGCCGTATACGCATCATAATCCGATAAATGAACATCTTTTACCTCAGGAGCCTCCTCATAGATTGAATCCCAATCTATAATATCCTCAGTTTCTTCAGGATCCGGCAGGGTCTGATCCCGGAAATATTCAACCGGATATCTGTTTTCCGTGGAGATCTCAGATCCCTCTATGACATCTGCTGACAACATCTCTATCTTTATAGCTCCAACCATCAAAACATTATCTCCTACCCCCTCAATCACGCTTTTTTCTGAAGTCGTTGAGTTTTCACTACTTGCATTTGAAGTAGTCTTCGTAGTCGTATTCGACCTTTCCTCAGGAGTTTCTTTGTTTTTCTGAAGCATATATGCTGAAGTTCCTCCTGCTGCCATAATCAATACGCATATTATTACTGCTGCCAGATACCTTTTCTTCATAATCTTGTATTCCTCCTCATGATCCTGCCTTCACCCGCTTCACTTTATCAATAGACCAGCCTCTGATCAATCATATACAGTGTAATTTCTTGTTGAATCAGGGCTCCACCATCCTATTACTCATACCCCAGTCCTCCTTCCATATTGGTTTATGCACTTTGTATGCTAACATCATTCGATACCACCCAACCAAAATCGTCTGTGAATGGTCAAAAAAAGCAGGTGAATGAAATGTATCTACCATTCACCTGCTTTTTTCGACCATTCGCGGATTCTCTGTCTTTTCTGTCTATATCAGAGAGTATAATTTTATCAGCTTATAATTTTTGATTAAAAGGGAGTGCGTGCCATGATCTTATCTGAGCAATTAAGCAAAAAGATTGTCAATATCATGTCAGATAACAACATAATAGATAGTCATTTGGATGCTGCATATATATACTGCATTGATTTCGCTCTGGATTTAGTATTGTTCAACTTAAGCATCATAATCATTGGTGCCTTAACCCATAACTTTATCCTATCTGTAATCTATGTAACCGTTCTTGTTCCAACAAAGATGCTGGCTGGTGGCGCACATGCCGGGAGCACATATGCATGCTGTTCTATATCATACTCTGTATATCTACTCTGTATGTTGTTATGCCGGTTGATTCCTGGTATTCCAGTTTTGAACATATTAGTCTGTCTTGTTACCGGAATCGGTATATGTGCACTATCTCCAGTTCCACACAAGAACAAGAAGCAAAGCTATCAAGCAAAACACAAAATAAAAAATAATTAGTCTGCTTTTGTCATAGGTATAAT
>NC_021018.1:1913504-1915487 GCF_000210595.1 Coprococcus sp. ART55/1
TTTATCAGAGAATGATAATGTGTTTTTCTATGAAGTACTGTTTATATGCCTTTCTCTGCTTAACATAGTTAATTATATTCTTATACAAAGGGCTTTTATATCCACCGTAGTCAACTACACAAATATGAACATTCAACGTCAACTTGACTTCCAAAAAGGTAAATTTGAACAGTTAAGTGAATCCTACAGACAAAACAGAAGAATTATACACGATGTGAAAAAACATTACTTCTATATTCAGGAACAAATCAACAAGCAGCATTTTGACGACCTGAAAAATTACACCTCCACCGCAATCCAATCCATAGAGGATAACTATGCCAAGTATAATACTGGCAACCTGGTAATAGATTCATTCATAACAAACTATGACAATATTGCAACAAAAAATAACATCGCATTCTACGTAAGGCTAAATGTAGATTTTAACCGGGTTCCTACAAACGACTATGATCTGTGTATAATTCTAGGGAACCTGCTTGATAACTGTATTGCTGCATGTATAAAATGTAATAACAGCCGATATATAAATATAAGTATAGAAACTACTGACAACGATAAATTTGTTATACACTGTGAAAACCGGTCACCTGTTATTGATTCCACCGCAAGACAACACTCCATTGACCATGGTTTTGGTCTGAGCAATATAAGCCATACTGTTGAAAAAAATAATGGTTTTTTGTATATCAGCAAAAAGATGATATTTTCTACACAGATATCATGATACCGATTATTGATGAGTCAAAAGGGTATTCAAATCTGTCAGCCACATATCCTTCCATCCTTCATCTCATATATCTCATCGCACAGATATTCCAGCTCCTCCCTGTCGTGGCAGGCAGTGATTATAAGACTTCCTCCATCACGCAGCTTCAGCAACTCCTTCTTTATGTTCTCTACAGACTCTTCATCAAGTGCGTTGATAGGTTCATCCAGCACTATGACATCCGGCTCTCCCATGATTGCATTTGCTATGCCAAGCTTCTGCCTCATTCCAAGGGAATACTTTCTGTATACCCTCTTATCATCCGGATCAAGACCTGTCCTCTCTATGGCATATCTGACATCGTCATCACTGATCCCTCCCATGAGCTTTGCCAGAAGCCTTAAGTTCCTGAAGCCTGTGTACTGAGGCAGAAATGACGGATTCTCTATCAGAGCGCCTATACTCCGTGGAAACTTTATGTCCCTGTGGAGCTCCTCATCATCTATATATATGTGTCCTCCATCAGGTATGAGCAGACCACATATAGCTCTCATAAGCATTGTCTTGCCACAGCCATTCTTTCCACGGAGTCCATATATCCTGCCCGGAGTCATGGTCAGACTGATATCATCAAGTATGACTGAACCCTTTATCTTCTTATTCAGATTTTCTATCCTTATCTCGCTCATATGTATTCTCCTATCAGATTATATCCTTATTATCAAAATACACGATTCCTCCTGCAAATGCAGTGATCAGCATACCAGCCGCAAGCACCACTCCACTCATGGGATTAACCCCATCTGCCACTACATATGACACTCTCTGCCACATCGTATAATTTCCCGACAGATACCATACAGTATAGTATGCCGACAGAACATACACTCCACACACCGCTGCAAAGCTGATGACCGGCGTGATTATAAAACCCGCCAGTACCTGAAGCTGGCTTATCCCCAGCGTTACCAGCATCGGTATAAATAATGTTATCAGAAGCAGATCTGCGGCACTAAGATTGTATGTCTGCGGAGGATACAGCCGTGTTGTCAGCGCCGCCGTCATATCCATGGTCATATCTGCCCCATATGCCGCCGCCATTAAATATATCGTCAGCACACATACAGCAAAATACATTACCACAGCCACCGTACAGTATATGAGCTTGCTGACCCACCAGCTTCTTCTGCTTCCGGACGCAAGGCACACCACTCTCGCATTTGCGGCAAAATCATCACTGGAATAATATGCCAGGAAATAGGCCAGGCCTATCT
>NC_021018.1:1916029-1943599 GCF_000210595.1 Coprococcus sp. ART55/1
AATAGGCCAGGCCTATCTGGAACGCAAACCAGTATATCGGTATGTAAAATACGCTCCTTGGATCAAAGTAATACACCTCCATCCCCTTCATCGCAAACAGAAGATAGTCCGCAAATGTTCCGTTGGTCAACAGGATATTCCCATCTGCAAGCTCGATAAGATATGCGTGGAGCTCACGTGTCTGCGACACCGCAAACAGTAACGGCAGTATAAAAAGAACACATCTCCTTAATATTCCATTTTCCATATCTCTTCCGAGAAGTCTCAGAGTCCTCATTCCCGCATCACCTCATATCTGTCCACCACATACATTCCTTTTTTATCTGTATTTCCTTCTTTCATAGAATATCCCTTCTTCTGTGCCATATGTATATAAGAACGAGTGCCGCTGCACTCACCGCAGCATACATCGTCACCATCTGGTACCTGTATGTAACCACATTCTGCAGTGGATTGACCATCTGCATGGCTGACCAGGTTCCAATCCCACGTCCCTCAAACATCACACCGGTAAATACATACAATGCGAACGGAGCCATTATCGTTGAAAATCTGCTCCCGCACCACCTCGCAAAGCACATAGCCACAAGACCTGTTATCCCTCCAAACACTGCATCGAGCAGCGTAAACAGCAGCGCATAGCACACAGGATGCTCTGCAAATATTCTCGGGAACATGTGGCAGTCTATAATTCCTGCATACAAAAATGTCAGTTTTTCCGGTCTTTTATCCGGATATATCCCCGCAGCAATGAACATGGCTATGAGCAGCGGGCACGCCACGGCTGCCGCTCCCGAAGCCGCCACAGCCGCTTCCTTTGCAATCATATAGCTTAAGCGGGACGTCTTAATACATATACTGCTTTCATATCCGGTTTTTTGATCCTGATAACACGACCCCGCATACGGAAAACACGCAATCAGTGGCAGCAGTACGTAAAACAAGCTGTTGTATGCAAACTGATAGTCTGTCCCGATCCATGTCTGGATCAAAGCCCTGCCTCTGTTAAATCCATACTGGCTGACATTAAGCCATATGTCCGCCAGCCCAATCAACGTTCCCAGAGCTACGCTTACTGCAAGCCACTTATTTCTGAACGCTCTGGTCATTTCAAATCTTAATACTCTCATATCTCAACACCACTTCATTCAATATCCAGTCTGATCATCAGCTTATCAGGTTCAAGGGTGAGTACATAATAGAAGCTCTCCCGCTCCAGGTTATCCCACGTATCCCTGCTAAATGACACCCGCGCCAGACTTGTCACATACCATATATCCTGATTCATTCCGGGCTCCAGATCATTACTTGTAAACGTATTCAGTTCCCGGCCAGAATACAAATTCACCGAACTGCACCATGTCTGTGACTCAAAGCCACACTCAGTCGCCGCCATCACAGTATCCCAATCGATCGGTTCTTCAGTTGTATTATCTACATTCAGGCGTGTACAGATAAACCGATCCTCCGGGCTCAGCACATCCACACTGTCCACATTAAAACGTGCTTTATACTCATCTATACTGTATATGCGGGTCTCCCTGCATTTTATAAGCAATCCATCCACCGATACATTCTCAGCCGCTTCTACAACTCTGGTGTCATCACTGTACGCCCTGTTAACGCTGAATATTCTTCCGCACCACAAGGTGACTGCACACAAGCTCACAACACCCAATGCCATCAGAACACCTCTCCTCATGCATATACCTCCACAAAATCTGATTCCCACCTCATGGCTTGTCATCCGCTTCCGGCTTTGGGAGTGCATCCAGATCCACAAAATCCGGAAGATCCGCCGGATTGTACGTAAAATATCCTGTGATCACCTGTCCATAATAATATTTCACGCCATCCTCCGGCTCCTGTGGCACAACAAGTCCAATCGTACATTCCATTGTCTCGTGTCCTTCCAGTCTGTATAGATAGTACCAACTGGCTCTGTCATCGCCCTCTGTGTGGACTGATTTGTCAAAGTATACCATTCCTTCTACGAACGAAACCTCACTCTCACCGGGAATCCTCTCCACAATGTCGTATGGGAACACATTCTTCACAACCGCATCCCCGGTATTCGTCAGTCTGCACTTAATAAAATACAGCTTATTGGTCTTTACCACAGTCTGCGTATGCTTATCTATCACATCCTGATACTGTGCAGTTATCTCCTCACACTCCTCAGGAGTATACGCATCCCCTGCCGACTCCTGAAATTCCTTGTATCCCGGAGCCTCCTCATACAGAGCATCCCAGTCTGTTATCTCCTCCTCCGACTCAGGCTCCGGCAGAGTCTCACTGCGAAAATATTCAACCGGATATTTATCCTCTGTTGTTATCTCGTCACCTGTGTATACATCAGCCGACAGCAGCTCTATCTTCACCGCTCCTGACATCAGCACGTTATCACCCACACCTTCTTTTTCACTTATTTTCTCTCCGGTCTTGTTTCCCGAAGCTTCGCTGTCTGTCTCTTCAGATGCCGCCTCAGACGACTTCCTTAACGCTCTGTCCTCTGGGGTTTCCCGTTTTTTCTGGAGCACATACGCCGAAGCTGCCACTGCTGCCATGATCAGCACTGCTGCCACTGTCATCACAAGATATCTTTTCTTCTTCACTTCTACTCCTCCCAACTCTGCCTTTGCCATCCGTCTTATGTCACTGCTTTAATCAGTCATAAATAGTGTAATTTCTTGTGGAATCCGGACTCCACCAGCCCTTTGAATCAGTCTGTGCTTTGACTGTCCTGTGCATCCTCAAGCCTGCATAGGCATAGCCTTTCTCGTTTACCATGTTTGTGATACTCGCCTCAATTCCAAGCGGAATAATATGCGTATCAGATTTTACTATTGGGTTTGTCCCTTTTGATGAATGCGAGCCCATTACTGTGTAACTGAGCTTTGGTCCTACTGTTGGATATACATAAACCTTTGTCTTATTATATTTACGTCTGTACGAACTATAACCATATCCGCTGTTATTGTTGCTAAAAGTAAACAGCTCGTTATCTGTATTAGAATATGATTCTTTGCATGTAACCACTGTACCTGCATTATTTGTATGTACATTCTCAGCCTTAGCAGGTGCAGCAATTCCCGCTGCTCCTGACACTGCCATCGCTCCTGCAACAGCGAACATCGCAAGCTTTGATTTCATTGACTTCTTCATAACCTTTTGTCTCTCCTATTAATTATCTGCAACAACCATATCCATACAATATAGTTATTGTAAGATTTCACCCCAAGACTCACCGCTCCAATTATCAGCACACCTGCTATACCACGAGCCTTTATCATATTTTTTCTATGTTGATTATATTTAGGTCTCTGTTTTGATGGTATAGGCGCAAATAATGCTATAACTACTATCTCCGATACCCACAATGAATTCTGCAGTTTGCTTGACAATATAATATTTTCTCCGCATGCTAACACCACGATATAAAACAATACAGTCACCGCTGTACAGCCATACCATGTTTTCATATGTATACCGCCAAGATAATTTCTTGTAAGTTCTATTGTCAATCCTGTTATTATTGCTATATCAACGTGTCCCAATATTGAAAAGAGGCCCAAAATAATTAAATATTTCTCTACCTTGTCAATAAGAAGCAGTATAGAATATTGTATTTTTACATCACGATCCTCATCGCTTCTGTATTTTCTGCCCAGCAGGATCTGTGTTAATAATATTCCCAGCTTATTGTTTAGATTATCTATTTGACCACCTCCACTTTTCTTTTATCATACAACTACTTAGATTGCAATATATTTTGCTTAATTTGTCATGAACGGTATCTATCATGTCATAAACGACAATTGACGCGGTATAAATCGTCTTTGTATAATGTTATATTATCTTTATGGAGGTTGCCATGATACATCATATCGTAGACTCTTTTTGTTATATTATTGAAATTTTATATGATCTCATCATGCTCTCATCCATTGCCGGAGTACATATAAAAGAAATGCGACATCCTGTGATAAGTGCAATTTTATACTTTTGTTTGGGAACCTTTTTTTCATCCCTGTTTCCAGGTGCGCTTGGGTGGATCATCTTATGTTCACTAGCCTATTTAACGACTCTTTTTATCTTAAATACGACTATATTTAATTCTCTAATTGCCTTCGTCATATCACACACTTTTATCCTTCTTATTCAAAATTCTATAATTCTGTTATTTTACAGAGTGAATTTTAATAATCAGATAGCCTCCTCCATCGCAGGCTCCCTGATTACTTTTTCTATTGCTTGTGCTATATGCAGGCTACTTCCATTCCATAGCTTCTACTCTCAGTTGATTAATGGCAGATTTTTATCCAAGTACCTTGTAATACATGTTTTTCTGATAATCATGCTTGAGCTGGGACTGCGTAAATACAGCACATTTAACACAATCATATATATCCCCCTCATCTCATTTTTCACCGTGATAGTCCTCATCACCGACATAGTAATCCTCAGCCAGCAACAGATCATCAGCAAGCAGCAGCACGATCTGGCAAATTACAACGTCTATCAGCCTATGATGGATGATCTGATTGAGGACGTCACGGGAAGGCAGCATGACTTTGACAATATATTGACCGGTATTCGAATGCTTCCATATACACACACCGACTACAGTTCATTAAAGGAGGCTCTTATCAGCAGTTCAGATGAGGTTATATCCGAATACAGAACCACCGAGCTTCTAAAAATCAACATGTTCGTGATCGCCGGGTTTATATACAGCAAACAAAAGCAGGCAGAAAAGGCGCACAAAAAGCTGAATATTGTCGTTCACAGCTATCTGCTCGAGAGCCGGATGCCTGAATATGAGCTGGTCAGGGTTCTGGGAATACTCATCGACAATGCACTGGAGGCCATATCTGAGCACGATAGTATGACTCTGCACCTGGATAGCCGGGACGGCAGAATCATCATCACCACTCTGAACAAAGGTCCTCTGCTAACACCCGAGATCAGAGCAAAGCTTTTCACAGCAGGCTATACCACCAAGACCTGTGATCGTCAGAAGCACGGCCTTGGTCTTTACAATCTCAGGCGTCTGGTATTTAAATATAATGGAAAAATATATCTGGAAAACGATTATCTTCTGGATGATACTCTGGTGCGTTTTGAAGTAATGGTTTAAAATACAACACATAGAAGGAAGGAGTCTTTATAATGAGAGCTTTGGTAGTTGAAGACAATGTGGCACAATTAAATGGTCTGGCAGAGATAATAGAAGAAAGCTTCCCCGACATAGAATGTCTGAAGGCCGCCTGTTATGATGATGCTCTGGCTCTGGCAGATTCGCACAGCATCCAGCTTTTTCTGCTGGATATACAGCTTGGCGCCGACCCGGATAAGGACGGAATAAAGCTGGGAGAACAATTGCGAAGAAATCCGCGTTATCAGACAACTCCTATTTTGTACGTGACAGCTCTTGTAAACGAAGCTCCCAGAGCGATCCACAAGACCAACTGCTACGATTATCTGGTCAAGCCCTACTCACAGCAGGATCTGATAGAATCTGTCTCCAAGCTTCTGAACTTTTCTCTGATCAGGGAGGAACCAATAGAGCTTACCGACAGAGATGGTGTACTTGCCAGGATCAGACCAGACAATATACTATACATTAAATCCGAGCTGCGAAACATGCATGTCCACACAACCACCGGACTATTTATATCCACAGGAACAAGACTCTCTGTATTTGCGGACTCTCTTCCATCGTATTTTGCACGCTGCCACAAGAGCTTTGTCGTAAACCTTCACCATGTGGATACCTACGACAAGGTTACCGCCATGGTATCGCTTGACACACCGGACTATCAATGGATACCGGTTGGCCGCAAATACGCCACAGAGTTTGGTCACAGACTTAAAGCTTCCACGGCTGCGCGCAAACACGTTGAACAGGCTTAACAATGATAAGGGGTATTTGAAATGCTGAATTCTATAATAGATCTCCTATGCTTTACATTGGAAACAATGAAGGATGTTATTTTTATATCTGCCCTCATCGGAAGAAAATTCCGGGATATGCGCCACCCAATTATCGGAACGGCTGCTTACCTTATACTCGGGAATACGGTATCCTTAATTTTCCCAAATGCATTTGGATGGCTGGCATTATGCCTGCTATCCTATCTCATGCTGTTGTATATTATGAAGACCAGATATTTTTATGTATTGATGGCGTATATTCTTGAATATCTGTATGCGGCTTTTCTTGAGGACATTATCATCATGGGTATGACACGTCTGGGTGCGAACAATGAGACATACTTGTCCATTTCCTGTGCTGTATTTTCATTTCTGATCTCAGTGGCTCTGTGCAGATATGCGCCTATGAACCGTGTGTTCCAAACCTTCATGGGCGGCAGTGGAATTATCAAATTCCTGTCTATTCATTTGTATGTTGTGTATATGATCGAGACCGGGCTATACAAATTCAGTTTCATCGACACTTCGGTGTATATACCTGTGATATCATGCTTTGCGGTTGTGGTCATTCTCTCGGATATCATCATTCTGGGACAGCAGCGAACCATAGGAAAGCAGCAGCACGACCTGGAATGCTTTAAAACCTATCAGCCTATGATGGCTGATCTGATAAAGGATCTGCGAAGCAAACAGCATGACTTTGACAACCATCTGACTGCAGTCAGAATGCTTCCATACACCTATAGGGATTATGAGTCTCTGAAAAATGCCCTGATAAACTATTCAGACAATATGGTATCTGAATACCGTGAGTCTGAGCTGCTTCGCATCAATCTGTCTGTTGTCGCCGGTTTTATATATAGCAAGATGATCAATGCCGAAAAGAACGGAAAGACTCTGAATGTGATAGTCAGACAGCATACATTGAAAAGCTGTATGCCCGAATATGAAATCATACGTATACTTGGAATATTAATAGACAATGCTCTGGAGGCTGTAGATGCTCCGGGATCTGCCACCCTGTCTCTTGACAGCAGTCAGAACCAGATCATCATAACCACCATGAACAAAGGTCCTGTGTTGAGCTCTGATCTTAGAAGAAATATGTTTACCTACGGCTACACAACCAAGACCATCGACAAGCAGCATCACGGATATGGTCTTCCGAACATGAAAAAGCTTGTGGATGAATATGAGGGAAAGATATGTCTGGATAACCGAACCATATCCGGACAGAATTATATTTGCTTCGAGGTGACAGTGTAACGCAGCTCATGCACATAGAAAACCGGCAGTATACAGTTGGACTTCAACTCATATACTGCCGGTTTTCTATGCTTATCTATGGTCTGCCTGTTACAGCTCTACATTCCAGAAATCCTTGATGGTTGCGAAGTAATCCTCAGGTGTCTCTGCACGGCGGATAAGCTTAAATGAGCCGTCCGGTCTGAGCAGAACCTCTGCTGACTTCAGCTTGCCGTTGTAGTTGTAGCCCATGGCAAAGCCGTGTGCTCCTGTGTCGTGGATGACAAGGATATCTCCCATGTCGATCTTTGGAAGCATTCTGTCTATAGCGAACTTATCATTGTTCTCGCACAACGAGCCTGTCACATCATACTTGTGATCGCATGGCTCATTCTCCTTGCCGAGAACTGTGATATGATGGTATGCACCGTACATGGCAGGTCTCATGAGGTTGACTGCACATGCGTCCACTCCGATGTACTCCTTGTGTGTGTGCTTCTCATGAATGGCTGTTGTAACCAGGTGCCCGTAAGGTGCCAGCATGAAACGTCCGAGCTCTGTGAAGATAGCTACATCACCCATGCCTGCCGGTACAAGCACTTCCTCATATACCTTTCTGACACCCTCGCCGATGACCATGATGTCATTTGGCTCTTTGTCCGGTGTATATGGGATTCCAACTCCGCCTGACAGGTTGATGAAGTCAAGCTTCACTCCGGTCTTCTCCTTGATCTCAACTGCTGTCTCAAACAGAATCTTTGCAAGTGTTGGATAATATTCATTTGTCACTGTATTGCTGGCAAGGAATGCATGCATTCCGAATCTCTTCACGCCCTTTGCCTTGAGGATCTTGTATGCCTCGATGATCTGATCCTTTGTCATACCATACTTTGCATCACCAGGGTTGTCCATGATGGTGGTTGATATGGAGAACTTTCCGCCCGGATTGAATCTACAGCAGATCTTCTCTGGAATTCCTGCTGCCTTCTCCAGGAAATCAATGTGTGTGAAATCGTCAAGATTGATGGTTGCGTTCAGCTTCTTTGCAAGCACGAATTCTTCGGCAGGGGTGTCATTGGACGAGAACATGATCTCATCGCCCTTAAATCCCATCTTGTCTGACATCATAAGCTCTGTCAGTGATGAACAGTCTGTTCCGCAGCCCTCTTCCTTGAGGATCTTGAGTATCGTTGGGTTCGGAGTAGCCTTTACAGCGAAATACTCCTTGAATCCTTTATTCCATGAAAACGCCTTATAAAGCTTTCGCGCATTCTCTCTGATTCCTTCTTCATCGTAAATGTGAAACGGTGTAGGGATCTCCCTGATGATCTCCTCTGCCTTTGCCTTTGTAATAAATGGTGTCTTCATCTTTTTTTGTCCTTTCTGTGCTGTATTATGGCAAGTATCCTGCATACTATGCGTTGTTCTCCGCTGCGACAAGGTTCTCACTCTTGTGCATCTTACGGAGAAGTGGCTTTTCTATCTTACCTGTAGCATTTCTCGGAACGTGCTCAAATATGATCTTCCTTGGTCTCTTGTATCTTGGAAGTTCTTTACAGAACTCGTTGATCTCCTCCTCTGTGCAGGTCATGCCATCCTTTACCTCTATGATGGCCGCTGTGATCTCTCCGAGACGGGCATCTGCGATACCGATGACTGCAACGTCCTTGATCTTCTCGTATTTGCTGAGGAAGTTCTCTATCTGTACAGGGTAGATATTCTCTCCACCACTGATTATAACATCTTTCTTTCTATCTACAAGATAAATAAATCCATCTTCGTCCTGCATAGCCATATCTCCTGTGTACAGCCAGCCATCCTTCAGGCACTCCTCTGTCGCCTTTGGATTCTTGTAGTAGCAGGTCATGACACCAGGTCCCTTGAGGATAAGCTCACCGACTGCGCCCTGCTCAACCTCTGTTCCGTCCTCATTCACGATCTTTGCCTGCCAGCCATAACCCGGCACACCGATGGCTCCGACCTTATGTATGTTCTCTACTCCCAGATGTACAGCGCCCGGTCCGATGGACTCTGAAAGTCCATAGTTCGTGTCGTACTGATGGTTAGGGAATATCTCTTTCCATTTCTTTATAAGACTCTGTGGTACAGGCTGTGCTCCGATGTGCATCAGTCTCCACTGTGACAGCTCATAATCCTCCAGATGTACATCGCCGTTCTCTATTGCAAGCAGTATATCCTGAGCCCATGGCACAAGAAGCCATACTATAGTACACTTCTCATCGCTTACCGTCTGAAGTATGGTCTTAGCACTTACGCCCTTGAGCAGAACGGCTTTGCCGCCCACTATCAGGCTTCCAAACCAGTGCATCTTGGCACCTGTGTGGTACAGAGGAGGAATACACAGGAATACATCATCCTTTGTCTGTCCGTGATGTACATTCTCGACCTTTGCCGCATGCATCAGGCTCTCATGGTTGTGCAGGATAGCCTTTGGGAATCCTGTTGTTCCAGATGAGAAATATATAGCCGCATCATCACTGTCCTTGATGTCTCTCTTCTCGAATACACTTGAGCAGTTGGATGTCAGCTTGTCATAGTCCTCCGCAAATGTAGGACAGTTGCCTCCCACATAGAAGAGGATTCTCTTCTCAGCTATCTCGTCAACGACAGCCTCTATACGTCCGATGAACTCAGGGCCAAATACAAGCACGTCGACATCCGCAAGCTCTACACAGTATTTAATCTCCTCCGCATCGTATCTGAAGTTGAACGGAACCACTATAGCTCCCGTCTTCAACACTCCGAAATATATTGGAAGCCACTCAAGGCAGTTCATCATGAGGATACCTACCTTGTCTCCCTTCTGGATTCCACGTGACACCAGAAGATTAGCAAATCTGTTTGCCTTCTCATTGAACACGCTCCATGTGATCTCTCTTCTGTACTGGCATGTAGGATTCGACTCTATGAGCTCATACTCTCTCCATGTAACCCTTCTCGTCTCCTGCACATCAGGATTTATCTCTACCAGAGCGACATCATTTCCGTATTCTCTGGCATTTCTCTCTAAGTAATCTGTGATTGGCATAACCGTAACTCCTAACCTCTCTTAATAATTGCTCTTCTTTCTCAATTAAAAGCTTTAACGCGTTAAATTGCACGCTCTTTACAGTATATCCCTCACATGGAAAATATACAATAGGCAATTACATTTGAATACTATCATAAAAAATAGTGCTGATGTATAAGTTTTTTATCACTTATACATCAGCACTATTTCTTTTTCATGGATTCATCACTCTACGCATAGAATGACGCCTTGATCATATTGATATAACTGTTCATCATCTGTGATCCCACAAATGTCGCGATCATCAGTCCTACGCTGAGCGCCGGGCCAAATGCGAAATGATCGTCCTTGCCCTTCTTTCGCCTTGCAAGAAGTATCACGCCCTGGCATCCACCTATGATAAGTCCGATGAAGAACGCTATGACCGTAGCCTTCCAGCCAAGGAAGAATCCTGCGGCAAACATGAGCTTGATATCTCCACCGCCAAATCCATCCGGAATGACCAGCACTATCAGGAACAGTGGAAGACTCACACATATCATTCCTATGAGCCTGCTCACAAGTGAGAGATCACCGCCTGTCAGAGAAAAGCCTCCTCTTGTGAATATGGATATAACTCCAAGCACCAGTATGCATACATTCAGCACAAATGGTATCTCCATGGTGTCCGCGTCTATGAATGTGATGATAGTCAGCAGTGCAAAGAACAGGAATACCGTGACCGCCTCAAGGCTCACATCAAACTGCCACACCATCAGCACTCCGAACACTCCACCAAGTATCTGTATGAACAGGCATCTCGGAGAAAACTTCTCAAAACTCTTCGGCTTTCCCTTAAAAATATTCTCATTGTTCGGCAGCTTGAGTATGATCTCATTCGCCAGAGTAAACAACACCACCCCAAGTAAAAACGCAACTATACAAGCCGCTACATTAATTGAATTCATAAATATAAAATCCCTTCTACATAAGTATTACCATGCACCGATAAAGTCTCTTTAACTTCTTGTCTTATGCAATGTAAGACCCATCCACAAATATAAATCTCCTTCTCAGACAGGTGAGCGCCTATTCAGTTGTCGGACTCAGCAACGGGCGTTCTCATGATATCCAAATCAGGGAATACGAGGCCGTCGGCACTTGGCAATCGCTTGCGGAGCCTTATGTGCCGCTACGCGCCGAAGTTAAGCGCAAGCGACCCTGATTGGATATATGAGAACCCCGATGCGTCCGTCTTACGTACGCTCACCGTCCGTCACCTACTGCTCACGATGGTCGATGACACGCTGTGTCTTCTTCTCACTTCTAGGCAGCGTTCCAACAGGGACAACAGTAATCTTCGGTGTAACTCCGATCCTTGACTTGAACAGATCTCTGATCTGACGTCCTGTCTGCTCAAAATCTACACGTCCCTCGGCCTCAACTGTAACCAGCATGATATCCTTATTGGCAGGCTCGTCATGGGCTATATTTATGGTGTACTCACTTGGGACTCCATCCACAAGTGCAAGCAGCTCCTCAACCTGACTTGGGAACATATTTACGCCGTGTACCTTGAACATATCATCACTTCTGCCCTTGATGATATCCAGTCTAGGATGCTTTCTTCCGCATGGACACTCACCCGGAATGATCCTTGATATATCGTGTGTCCTGAAACGGATGAGCGGAGCCCCCTCCTTAACCAGAGTAGTGATAACTATCTCTCCCTCCTCTCCGTCAGGGAGAGTCTTTCCGGTCTTCGGATCTATTATCTCTATATAAACATAATCATCCCAATAGTGCATTCCATTCTGGGCATCGCAGCTTATTCCGATACCAGGCCCATAGATCTCTGTAAGTCCATATATATCATACAGCTCTATTCCAAGCTTCTCTTTTATATACTCTCTCTTCTTCTCACTCCAACGTTCTGAGCCAAATACGCCCTTCTTCAAATGTATCTTATCCTTAAGCCCTCTCTTATCTATCTCTTCGGCAAGAAGAAGTGCGTATGATGACGTTGCTGTGAGAACTGTACTTTCAAGATCGATCATCATCTGTAACTGTTTGTCAGTATTTCCAGGGCCCATAGGAATTACCATGGCACCAAGCTTCTCCGCGCCTGCCTGAAATCCTATTCCGGCTGTCCACAGACCATATCCCGGTGTGATATGTACTCGGTCTTTCTTTGTCACTCCGGCTGTCTCGTAGCATCTTGCGAACATGGTTGCCCAGTCATCGACATCCTTTGCTGTATAAGGTATGATAACCGGCTTTCCTGTTGTTCCTGAAGATGAATGGATACGTACCACTTCCTCATCCGGAACAGCCTGTATTCCCAGTGGATAAGCATTTCTCAGATCATCCTTGCTTGAAAACGGAAGCTCCTCAAATGCCTCCTGACTTGTCACATCTGTTATACCAAGCTCTCTGTACTTCTTACCATAATAGCTGTCAGTCTTTACAAGTCTTTTTATCTGAGCGTCCACCTGACTGAGCTGTGTGTCATTTAACTTCATAATTTTTACTCTCCTTTTTCCCTTCGGTCAGCCCATCGCCAACTACATCTTCATCGCATATTCAAATACTTTCTTGTTCACCTCTACAAACTTCGGATTCACTCCATTCTCAATAGCTGAAATTATATCCGCCTCGTAAAGTCCAAGTCTACCGCTGGCTGCTGCAACTCCAAGAAGTGCTATGTTGTAGAACTTTGCCGAACCAAATTCACGGCTTATCGCCGCGCCGTCCATGACTATACAATCGCATTTATCCTTCAGGTAGTCAAGCATCGGCTGCGCCTCGTAGCCTGAATTCATAAGCGAGTCAGTCGCCGGTTTCACCGGGACGTTATTGGTGATGACGATTCCTCCCTTTTTCAGATAAGCCAGATTGCGCACCGCCTCTGCAGGCTCAAACGCAAGTATAATGTCAGCACCGCCCTGGGCTATGAGTGGCGAATACGCCTCACCGATCCTCACATGGCTCGTGACACTTCCGCCTCTCTGCGCCATTCCTATGGTCTCCGCCGAATGTACCGTCTCGCCCTTTGCCATATAAGCCGATGCGATGAGCTTGGACGCAAGAACCGTTCCCTGTCCGCCTACTCCGCAGACCAGAATATCTTTATTCATTGCAAGCACCTCCTATCGCCCCCACCGGACAGATCTGTGAACAAAGACCGCATCCCGTACACAGGCTTTCATCTATCGCCACCTTACCATCCTTCAGGATTATCGCAGGGCAGCCTATCTCTCTGATACATTTCTTACACTGTATACACTTTTCGGATATCTCCATCTTGCCAGACGGCTTGGTGATGGCTATACATGGCGACTTGAAAATGATCGCTTTGACTCCTCTGATATCCGCACACTCCTTAACTGCTGCCACGCTCGCCTCAAGATCAAGCGGATCAACAGTGACTATCTTCTTCACTCCGATTCCTTCAAGAACCTTCTGTATACTCACCTTGTCCACGAACTGGCCCATCATGTTGCGTCCTGTTCCCGGATGTGGCTGGTGTCCCGTCATGGCTGTGGTCGAATTGTCCAGCACGCACAGGATCATATTTGCATCATTGTACACTGCATTTACCACGCCGGTCATACCAGACGCGAAGAATGTGGAATCTCCCACAAATGCAAAGCACACGCCATCTTCATCCACCCAGTGGAAGCCCTGCGCCATGGTGATTCCGGCACCCATGCACAGACAGGTATCCACCATGTCAAGCGGCATGGCATTTCCAAGTGTATAGCATCCGATATCTCCGCAGAAGTAGCTTTTTCTTCCGGCCATCGCCTTCTTTACCGCGTAGAATGACGCTCTGTGAGGGCATCCCGCACACAGCACCGGAGGCCTCACAGGAAGCTCTGGTGCATCTGACACATCCACCTGGGAAGTCTTCTCAAGGTCAAGAAAATCGCACAGGATATCCGCAGCCTTGTTGGTAGAAAGCTCTCCGCTCGCCGGCACATCCCCGGTCTGCTTTCCTCTGACATCTATATCCATATGATATTTGCCTGCAAGGCGTAATATCTGATTCTCTATGTATGGGCTGAGCTCCTCAAGACACATGACCTCCGTCACTCCGTCCAGCGCATTCTTCACGAACTGCTCAGGGAACGGATGCGGGGTTGCTATACGGACCAGCTTCACATCAGGCACGTTCTTAAGTGTCTCCTTTGCATAGCAGTAGCTGATTCCCGATGCAAATACCGCCTTGCTGCCGCTGCCCTCCACCGTATTCATGGAGTAGCTGCCGAAGTCATCCCCAATCTCCACATTTCTTTTTTCTATCATGGCATGATTGGCAAATGACAATCTCGGGAAGATGACCCATTTCTTTGAATCCTTTACAAATCCCTCATATTCCTTTGCCTTCCACTCGTCTTTTACCTCTATGGATGCGTATGCATGACACACTCTGGTTGTCGGTCTGAACAAAACCGGCGTCTTGTATTTCTCCGAGTAGTCAAATGCATCCTGTATCATCTGATACGCCTCCTCAGGAGTCGACGGGTCAAATACCGGAATCCTGCAGAAGTCTGCAAACATCCTCGTATCCTGCTCCGTCTGTGACGATATCGGTCCCGGATCGTCCGCAGACACGATGACCATTCCGCCCTTTATCCCGACATACGCCAGCGACATAAGCGGATCCGATGCCACGTTGAGTCCCACCTGTTTCATGGTCACAAGTGTCCTCGCTCCACTGTATGATGCACTGGCAGCAACCTCCATGGCCGCTTTCTCATTTACCGACCACTCAACATGGACTCCGTCATGCGGGTATTTTGCTACTGTCTCAAGTATCTCTGAGGATGGAGTGCCCGGGTATCCGGCAACCAAATTGATTCCGGCTGCAAGAGCGCCAAGGGCGATCGCTCCATTTCCCATTACATATTCTTTCTTCATCTTAATTCCCTTCCAATCCTGTTTTAGAGCTTATATTCTGATATTATACCCTCTGCGGGTTTTAATGACAATAATTATTCGGAGCGGCAATTAAAACGGGGCTTTTTGCCAAAATAAAATAGTAAAAAACGGGGCAAAATAATCTCATAGCAATTGAAAAAACGGGGCAAATATACCAAGTTTGAAGTCAACTTCATTGATCAACCGGATATGGTATCTTATCTAAATGCAGAAATGAGTGCAGAAGAATTTCTGGTTAAACTGAAAATGATCATGCCCGAAGATTGTAAGGAGCACGAAACGGTTGTTTTTTTTGATGAAATTCAAAAATGCCCAGAAATAGTAACAAAAATAAAATTTCTGGTAGACGAGGGCAGTTATAAATATGTCATGAGCGGCTCACTATTGGGTGTGGAACTTAAAGGAATTGCATCTGCCCCAGTCGGGTATCTGACAGTTTTAAGAATGTATCCCATGGATTTTGAAGAATTTATGGTGGCAAATAATGTCTCAGCAACAACCTTGAATATGTTAGAGGATAAATTTAAAACAGCCAGCCCGGTTGATGAATTTATACACAAAAAGCTTCTGTCAATGTTCTTTGTGTATCTTATTGTCGGTGGAATGCCGGATGCTGTCAAAGCTTATATAAATACCAAAGATATTCGGGAAGTCGATAAAGTTCAACGGGATATTACAACTCTTTACAAGGAAGATTTTTCACAATATGAGCTTGAAGACAAAAAGTTAAAGGTGAAATCTATATATGAGATTATTCCGGCTGAGCTGAACAAGCAAAATAAGAAGTTTGTATTTACCATGTTGGATAAAGAATTGAAATTTAATCGATATGAAAACAGCTTTTTATGGTTAAAAGATGCAGGCGTGGCGTTGCCTGTTTACAATGTAGATGCGCCGGTAATCCCACTTCTGGCGAGCAAGAGCAGTAATGTGTTCAGACTTTTCTCGAGTGACATCGGTCTGCTGACCAGCGCTTATCCGGCAGAAACTAAAGTTGAGCTGATAAATAAAAACGGAGAGGTCAACAATGGTGCTCATTTTGAAAATGCAGTCGCACAGCAATTGGTTGCCAATGGTTTCGAACCTTATTTCTGTAAAAAGCAGAAAATCGGAGAGATGGATTTCGCAATAGAAATGAATGGTCAGGTTGTTCCAATTGAAGTTAAATCGGGAAAGGCTTATAAATCGGACAAAGCGTTGGATAATTTTATGAAAGTTCCGGATTATCATCTTGAAAAAGCATATGTTTTATCAATTGGATACGTGGAGACAGATGGTGCTATAACATATCTTCCAATCTATATGTGCTATTTATTAAGAGAGCAAAAACTGGAACAGATGATCATAGAGTTAGATACAACGGGATTGTAAAATATATATTCTGCGTGGCTTTTGACAATTCTGCGTGGCTTTTGACAACATCATAACACACATGTTGACTCATTCAACAAATAAAAATATAATTACATGGTTACTATAATTTGACAGTTGTAAAACAGGAGAATGACTATGAATAACAGACCATTTGCAGGAAGAACTGCAGCCGTTATAGATCTGGCAAAGCTCAGGAGCAATATTGCCAACATAAAATCAAGACTGAAACCGGGTGTTGAATTTATCGCAGTCATGAAGGGCGATGGATACCGCCACGGCATTGCAGGACTTTACCCGACACTCAAGGAATGTGGCATAGACAGCTACGCCGTTGCCATCTGGGAAGAGGGAAAGATGCTCAGGGACGCGGGGGCCACAGAGTCTATCCTTATCCTCGGCGATACAGCAGATGACATGCTGGACGAGGCCGCAAAGTACGACCTTGATCTCACTGTCTTTTCAATGGAGGGTGCTGAGAACATGGCTGCCGCTGCAAGAAGAGCCGGCAAGAAACAGAATGTCCAGATAAAGCTGAACACCGGTATGAACCGAATAGGATTCCCGGTATGTCAGGAATCATTTGACACTATAAAGAAAATCTGCGAGATGGACGACCTGAACGTAACAGGTATATTTACACATTTTGCAAGGGCAGATGAGGGGGATCACACAAGTGCAAGAAAGCAGCTTGATCTATATCTCCACGCCGTAAATGAACTTGAGAAGATGGGGGTTGTCATACCAAAACACCACGTAGCCAACAGCCCTGCCATACTGATGCTGCCTGAGGCACAGCTCGACGCAGTCAGATGCGGTGATATCCTCTATGGTCTCACTCCTTCTGATGATTTTGACTGGAAGAATTCAGGACTTCAGGAGATCCTCAGCTGGTACACATACGTTGCCATGGTGAAGGAGGTTCCTACCGGATCTGAGATTGGATACGGCGGAACTTTTGTCACTGAAAGACCTACAAAGATCGCCACACTTCCGGTAGGATTTGCAGACGGCTACAGCCGTTACCTGTCCAACAAGGGCAAGGTCATCATAAATGGTCATGAGGCGCCGATCATCGGACGCGTATGTATGGATCAGTGCATGGCGGACGTCACAGACATCCCGGATGTACAGCGCGGCGACACTGTAACCCTTCTCGGTGAGGGCATGTCCATCGAGGACATGGCAAATATGCTTGACACGAATGTGGATGTGATCGTGTGCAACATATCGGTAAGGGTTCCGAGGGTGTATATAAATGGGGATATCTGATCGGCAGTATTGGGGAAAGGGAGATTTGTAAATGTTTCATTTGAACGACATATTAATATTTTTATTTTTCGGTATAGTCGCATTTGTTATACCCGGAACTTTAACAGTCTGGAATATTTACAATTGTTTTTCTGCCAAACCAAAAAAGGAAAAGCTTATCTCAACCGTAACCGTTCTGGTTGGCGGCCTGTTATATCTGATGCTGTTTGCGATAACGTATGATACAGCCGGCGACTGGTATGAACAGGTTAATACTATGCAATTTCACTATGTGATTTCTTCCGGGTATTGGGGAATTTCCTGGGTTGCTTTATTAGGATTTGCTGCATATTTTGTGTTGTTATACATAAATGCAGACCGACTGCCGCCATTAGTATCCGCGGCTGCAATTTCCTTTATTATCCTGCTTAATATATTGCAGATTACGTTTGCTGTTCAGTTATCTAAAAATATCAATAATCCCTTAGAATTGTCATTTTATGTTTATCATTTCAACATATTGCTGTTATCTGCAAGAGCAATTCAGAGGCATATGCTGCAACAGGTAGAAATCTTTAAAAACAGAGCAGCAGCACAGGATAACAATATACGTTTCAAGAAATTTTACGATATCATTAACAGCTTATCCAGGTACACCTTTGTAATTTTTGTTGCACTGTTTCTGGTTGTGGCAATTATCGAGATTATATTTGTCCTAATTGGTCAGGGACTGGATGCTCCGATTAAGGCATTTACAGATACTGCAGATTGGACATTTTCAAAGCAGACACCACCACCGCCATCAGATTACGAAGGACATTATCTTTGTACGGTAGCCGCCGGTGGGCACAAAAAAGTTGTGAAACCGCTTAGATTTGGAAGCAGGAGAGGTGCAACGATCATTGTAAACAGGCAATTATGTATTGCCAACGCATTTGAAGAAGTGATTCAGATAAAATTTCCAAGTTTTCACAGGATGGTTCGCCACATATATGATACATACGGCTATCCACTGTCGAAACTCATAACAAATCCTCTTAGAGCAGATGTTGTTTATATTATAATGAAACCATTGGAATGGATATTTTTATTATTCTTATATCTGGTTGATGTCAGACCGGAACAGAGAATAAGAAACCAGTATGTTTTACAATTCAAAAGATAAGGTGTGAATATGGGGAGTGTTATTTCCATCATGTCTATTATTATCTCCATCATTTATTGATAAAATGATGGAGATAAATCTGAAATGAAGGAGATTTTTAAGCAAGAAGTGTCAGGTACAGATAATCTTTTGTTCATCCGTACCTGACACCAATTTTCGACATGTGCACCCCCTCTTTTCTGTTCAACCTACTCTTCCTTCGAGCTGGATGTCGATCCTTTATCTATTCTCTTTATTGCGTTTCTTATAATCTCTTTTGCTTTATCCTCATTGTTCGTTTCAAGTAGTGCGAGGATACTATCAAGTAAAATACATAACTCCTGATTTTGCATTTCTTCCATCCTTTCCACCGCCTTTCTTTATCTGAAGTATAGTGGCTTTATTTGTTGTTTTCAAGCTCTTTTCCATCCTTTATTCCCTGTTCCATCCTGATCTTGTACTCCATCAGACGCAAGAGATAATCCGGCATCTTGCGGTTTCCAAGTTCCCAATCCTGAACTGTCCTATATGGTATCTCGAAATACTCACAAAACTCCTTTCTGGTCATACCAGTGCTTTCTCTAAGCTCTACTAGATAGTCTTTACTGTCCATATCGCACTCTCCTTTGACTACATATCTCCCGTTAGCATGTTACTTTTGTGCCCGCGTTGCGTATATTGCACATTTATATTATCATACGCATTGTGTATATGCAAGTTGTTTTTCGCCATATTACATAAAAATTAAAAAGTGTCAGGTACAGATAAACTTTTGTTTATCCGCACCTGACACCAATCTACCTCCGTTTTCTATTTCATCACCGCATTATACACATCCCTCTTAGGGACTCCGCGGTCTACAGCTGCCTGCTTGATCGCATCCTTCTTGGACATACCCTGATCAACGTACATCTGGACATGTTCCTCCACGGACATAGCCTCGAACGAGTTCTTCTTCTCCTCCTCAAGTTTCTTCACATCAAGCCCCTCTATCACGATAACGAATTCTCCTCTTGGATCTTCCTCCTCGTAGCGGGCTATCGCCTGTGAAAGCATCATTGGTTCTATCGTCTCATGTTTCTTGGTGATCTCTCTGGCAAGTGTTATATGCCTGTCACCGAGAGCCTCCATGAGTTCCGCCAAAGTCTTCTTCAGCTTGTGTGGAGCCTCATACATCACCATAGTCCTCGTCTCTCGCTTCATCTCCTCAAGCACTCTTGTTCTATCCTTCTTGTCATACGGCAGAAACGCCTCAAATGCAAATCTTCTGGTCGAAAGTCCTGAGCTGATGAGCGCCGATATACATGCACACGCCCCCGGCACCGGTGTAACCTCAAGCCCTGCGGCAAGAGCCTGTCTCACAAGCTCCTCCCCGGGATCAGATATACCCGGAGTTCCGGCATCAGTGATAACTGCAACGCTTTGTCCCTGCTGCATCTTCTCAACGAGAACCTTCGCCTTGTCGTATTTATTGTATTCATGATAACTCGTCATGGGAGTCTTGATCTCGAAATGATTGAGCAGCTTGATACTGTTCCTCGTATCCTCCGCCGCTATCACATCCACCTCGGAAAGAACCCTGACGGCTCTATATGTCATATCCTCAAGATTTCCTATGGGTGTTGCCACCAGATATAATTTGCCTGCCATATATAAACCTCACTATCTGTAATATGTACATTAGGGTGTTTACAACATTTTTCACTTTCATGCTGCAGCCGTTGCCTGTTACCGCTTTGCACTGCCTTCATACGTCGCCAGCAGCTGCTCCGTGTACACTCCCGGAGCTTTGTAGACTATCATAGGCGGATCAATCTTGATCATGGAGTTGCCACCCTTAACGGCCTCCACTATGACCATGTTTGGCTCCTTATCTATGTATGGATGTACAAGCTGCATCCTCTTTGGCTCAAGCCTGTGCTCATGCAGGCATTCAAATATCTCAGCCAGCCTGAACGGCTTATGTATCATATAAAAACTTCCGCCGGGTTTAAGGGCATGCTCTGCCGCTGCCACCACCTGATCCAACGTCACATGCACCTCATGTCTCGCTATGTTCTTCGGAGCATCCGGATTCTCCAGACCGTGACTGCCCTTTATGTATGGCGGATTTGAGGTCACTATGTCAAAGGAGGCCTTCTTGTAGTTACAAGAGACCTCCTTTATATCTCCGTTATCTATTCGCACTAAACCATCAAGCCCATTAAGGCTCACGCTCCTTGCCGCCATGTCCGCACATGCGGGCTGAAGCTCTATGCCTATAAACCGTGCTCCATCTGCCATTTTACCGCCAGGCTGCTGATTCACCCCTGCATCCGAATTAGTAACTCCATCTACGGCAATACAATCATGTGAGGATCTATAATCATCGGCATTCAAACCAGCAAGTCTCTCCTCTCTGGTAAGAGCTTCATCCCCATACTCCTTTGCAGCAAGAAGTATAGGTATGATACCTGTTCCCGTTCCGAGATCCAGATATCTGCCACCGCGCTTAAATCTCACATAGTTTGCCAGCAGCACAGCATCCATCCCAAAGCAGAACATTCCGCTGTTCTGTATGATCTGATAACCCTTGCACTGCAGGTCATCTATCCTCTCACAGTATTTAATATCCACTTCCGGTCTAATCGTCAAATTTGGACTTTCCACCCTTGTCCTCCAATGCCTCAAGTGCCTTGTACTCCTCAGCGCTGAGTCTCTCTGAATTCTTTCTTCTCTTAGGCTTGAACTTGAGTTCAGCCACAGGATACTCCATAACTTCCTTGTTGTCATCCTTGTCTGTCACCACGATCTTAACCTTCTGTCGGAGAACGTTAACTGACATGACCTCGCCCTTATTTCCATCTATTGTTCTCACGAAATCTCCCACATTTGGAAGTTTCTCATTCAGATACTCGTAAGTGTCCTGCTCATGCTTCAGACAGCACATAAGTCTTCCGCACACACCTGATATCTTGGTTGGATTCAGCGACAGATTCTGCTCCTTCGCCATCTTGATCGACACAGGAACGAACTCTGACAAATGCTTGTTACAGCAGAGTTCCCTTCCACATATACCGATTCCGCCCACCATCTTGGTCTCGTCGCGGACACCGATCTGTCTGAGCTCTATTCTTGTCTTGAACACCGACGCCAGATCCTTTACCAGCTCTCGGAAATCGATTCTCCTGTCTGCTGTGAAGTAGAACAGCACCTTATTGTTGTCAAATGTATACTCAGCCTCGATGAGCTTCATGTCCAGCTTATGCTTTGCGATCTTCTCAAGACATATGCCAAATGCTCTCTTGCTCTTCTTCTTGTTATCCTCGTATCTTCTGGTGTCATCCTCTGTGGCAATTCTTATGATCGGCTTGAGTGACGCCGTTATCTTGCCCTCTTCTACCTCTCGTCTTCCCAGAACCACTTTGCCGTACTCCACACCCCTTGCGGTCTCGACAATGACAAAACTGCCAGCCTCGACCTCAAAGTTCTGTGGATCAAAATAATATATCTTACCGTTTGGTCTGAAACGAACTCCTATAATCTCTTTCATTAACAATTCTCCTTCATGGTTAGGAGCATAAGCTCCATGACAATGTCAAAGCTGACATTCGCCTCAAGTCTGACCTTGGCCTTGTCCATAGACTTGAGTACCTTTTCTATACCCTCATAGCTGATGTGTGAGGACTGCTTTCTTATATCAGAATAATACTCCTTGAACATCAACCGGCCCGGGTTATTGGACACCTTAAGCATAAGAATGTCCCTGTACCACATCATCATCAGATCGATGTAGTCACTTACCTTGAGCTTGTACAGCTCCATATTCTTAATGGCAAATATCATGTCATCAACCGACATATCACTTATATGTCTCATGAACTTCACCACATTTTCCTTGATCTCCTTGTACTCATCACTAGTTGCAAGCCTGATGGCCTTTCCCAGATTGCCCTGGGCAAAATCCATACAGAAGTCAGCCTTCTGCTTGTCCAGCTTCAGCTCGTTCATGAGATAATCAAGTATATCATGTTCTCTGACAGGCTTCACATTCAGCACTATACATCTGGACTGTATCGTCTGAAGCATCTTATCAAGATTGTTGGTGAGCAGTATGATTATTGCATAGGACGGAGCTTCCTCGATCGTCTTTAACAAAGCGTTCTGTGCATTTACATTCAGAAGCTGTGCATCCTCTATAACATATATCTTATATCTGCTGCTATAAGGCTTGATATCAATATCAGAATTCACCTGATCACGTATCTCTTCAACCGAGATCACATTTGGCTTGTCGTGGGTCACCCACACGATATCAGGCTGATTTCCCGTCTCACACTGAAGACATGACTTACAATGATTACATGGCTCTGTACCGCCCTCCTCACACTGGAGAGTCTTGACCAGCGCCCTGGTAAGGGTCTTTTTTCCACTTCCTGTCTCGCCATTGATGATGTAGCCCTGAGATATCTTACCCAGCTCAATGCTACTCTTGAAGTGGCGTATTATGTCCTCATGTCCGATTATGTCTGTGAAATCTATCATATATACCAACCCCCTTACAATTAATTGTTTCTGTATGTCTATTCTGACCTTCTCCAAAATCAAAATATATTAAAGATTAAGTTTCTTCTCTACATACCCTACTATTATACCATGAATCTCATCAATAGGTAAAGTAGCGTCTATCTTCACTATTCTCTCAGTGTGCATATCCGCAAGCATGCGGTATCCATCCACGACCTTCTGATGGAACTCCATTTTTTCATTCTCCATTCTGTCAAGTTCAGCCTGGTTCTTCTTTCTGGATATTCCCTCCTGGGCGTCAAGATCCATGAGGAATGTCATATCCGGCATGATTCCCTGAAGTGCAAATTCATTTACCTTATACACCGTGTCAACTCCGAGTCCTCTTCCGATTCCCTGATACACAGCGGATGAGTCCACAAATCTGTCTGCGATCACCGCCTGACCGGCATCCAGTGCAGGCTTAATATTCTCTTTCACAAGCTGGGCTCTCGCCGAAGCATACAGAAGCAGCTCAGTCATATATCCCATCTCTGTAAAATCCTTGTTCAATATAACCTCGCGGATCGCCTCACTTATGGGATTTCCCCCCGGATCTCTGGTTATCAGCACGTCATAGCCTTTCTTCTCCAGATATTCCTTAAGCAACTCCCTCTGTGTGGTCTTGCCCGCTCCGTCCGGGCCCTCTATAGTTATAAATATTCCTCTCATATCCTAACCCTGCCATATGCTGTTCCTACACATGTACACCTTTCATATTTATATTGTGATTCTTCTCAAACCTTCCAGATAGTAATGCTACATATCATTCTCCGCACAGAACTTTGATATAACCGTCATTGACTCCTGCCACATTAAGTCCGTTGTCTATCATGGACTTTATTCCGCTCACTGCCTGTCGGTCAACTACCTCTCCCGGCGCCAGCACCGGTATTCCCGGCGGATATGCATATACAAATGCTCCCGACACCTTTCCAGCCGCACCCTCAATCGGCACGCTCTCCACAGGTCTGTCCCATGCGATTCCCGGCGGCATGACTGACCTTCTGCCGGATATGATATCCAGCTCCTGCCGGTCTGTTTTATCCGGCTCATAGCCAAGGTTCCCGTCTATCTCAGCCACCGCATTAAATAGTATATCATAACTATCTGCACTGTCCACAACAGATGATATACAAATGACATAACTCACCGATGCCATCTCAACGATTAGCCCATACCTGTCCGCCAGAATATCAGCAAGCATAACTCCTGTGAATTTCTGTCCCGACTCGTCCACAGTTCCCGGTCTCACGACAAATACCAGCCTGCCCTCATCATGGTCGAACACTTTACACGCATTACAGATCTCATCATTTTTCACTGAGGAAGCATCAGGTCTGAACAGCCGTATATTTCTGAGCCCATCACATTGCCCGGCAAATGTCTCAAGCCTCCGTCCATACTCAGCAAATGCATCTCTGTTATTTGCGCCAAATGCAACTGCCTTCTCCATGCTCTGCATAAATATATATGAAGGCGAAGATGTCTGGAATATCTGCAGATATCTTCTAACCCTCTCATCAAGCTCAGGATTCATCACATGAAGAAGTGATGTCTGTGTGAGTGCCGGCATGGTCTTGTGCAGGCTCTCGATGACAATATCCGCGCCCTGCTGCATGGCGGTCTCATGTCCTTCCATGAAGTTCAGATGTGCTCCCTGTGCCTCGTCCACAATGAGATATATTCCATACCTGTGTACTATCCCGGCTATGGTCCTTATATCAGATATGACACCCTCATATGTCGGCGATGTGATTATCACCGCTTTTGGCTTTCTGCCATCTGCTACCAATTCCTTAAGAGCAAGCTCCAGCTTATCCGGCGATATGTCACCCAGTATGTCTGTCCTCTCTGACATTTCACGATCATCTTCATCGCCTGGAGCCATCATTTCCGATATTTCGCAGTCATCTTCTCCATCATCTGACATTCCATTCGATATTGCTCCGACTTCATTCTGACCCACACCGTCAGGCCAGCTCATACTCACATAATCCGGCACTATATACTCGGGCTCAAGCTCCAACATACAGATAGCGTTGTACACCGCCTTATGGCAGTTTCTTGCCGCAAGTATCACGTCTCCCCTGTGACAGGTGGCGTGTATAGCTGTCATAAGTCCGGATGTGGAACCGTTCACCAGCATATATGTTGCAAATGTTCCATACACCTTCTTCATCTCGGCAATACTATCCGCTATGAACATCTCCGGCTCATGCATGTCGTCAAGATCTTTAGCCTCAGTGAAATCATGTGCATACACCCCGTTCCAGAAGTTTTCCCGGGATTTTGAAATGTTATCAACATTTTGGACGGCTTCTATCGGCTGTCTCTTGTGCCCAGGCATGTGCCACGGGTATGTACCCTTCTCTATATATTTTTCAAGTGCTTCATTTATATATTCCTTCACCAGTTTTTCTCCGTAACATAGATTCTGTGTGATATAATACCATACTTTTATGTATTTGTAACAGCACAGACTTCTCCCAACGTCTGCACAGATATAAAAAACAGGAGAAGCTCTATCCGGCTTCTCCTGCGAGGGGGTATAAAAAAAGTTTTGCCTATTTTATGATCTTTCAAATGCTGCAACGGCATCCTCGATCTTCTGTAATTCGTCATCGGTCATGACTGTATGTGCCTGCTTTTCAACAGCCTTGAGATTGCTGATGATCTGCTCAGGCTTTGAAGCACCGATCAGCACTGTTGTGACCTCCGGCTTGTTCAGCAGCCATGCGATGGCAAGCTCTGATAGCTTCATATCATATCCGGCTGCGATCTCATTTAACTGGTTGAGGAGAGGTCTAGTTTCAAGCACCTGATCCTCATGAAGGAATCTTCCGTCCTTCACTGCCCTGCTGTCCGCCGGCATATCCTTCAGATATCTGTCTGTCAGCATTCCCTGTGCCAGAGGCGAGAAGCATATGAGTCCCTTGCCTGATGCGTATGTCTGCTTCAGAAGCCCATTGTTCTCGACAGATCTGTCCAGTATGCTGTATCTGTTCTGATTTATCACAAATGGCACATGAAGCTCATCAAGTATGCGCTCCGCCTTTGCCATGGTAGGTCCGTCATAGTTGGAGAGTCCTACGTAGAGTGCCTTTCCGCTCTTTACTATCTGCGCCAGCGCACCCATGGTCTCCTCAAGCGGAGTGTTCGGATCCATTCTGTGATGGTAGAATATATCCACATAAGGGATGCCAAGTCTTTTAAGGCTCTGGTCCAGACTCGCTATGAGATACTTTCTGCTGCCCCAGTTGCCGTAAGGGCCTTCCCACATATCGAATCCGGCCTTCGTGCTGATTATCAGCTCATCCCTGTACGCACCCAGATCCTCTCTGAGTATCTTTCCAAAGTTCTCCTCCGCACTTCCGTACACTGAACCATAGTTGTTTGCTATATCAAAATGTGTTATTCCGTTGTCAAATGCGGTAAAACACATCTTCTTCATATTCTCGTAGTCGTCATTTGTTCCAAAGTTGTGCCAGAGTCCAAGTGCCAGAGGCGGCATCATGAGACCGCTGTCTCCGCAGTGTCTGTAAAATCCTGTACCCTCAACATTCTTATATCTATCTGCTGCTGCCTTATAATCTCCCATATCAATACCTCTCTAAAAAATAATATCTTGAAAAATATCCACTTCCCGTTCATGTCTAAGCCGGGGTTCACGCAAAAGAAACCACCCCACTTACAACTTCATGGACACTGATGGTTTCTTTTTTATATACGCAAGTTATCACTATATTTTGAAGTATATCATACCAATTACGTCAAAAAAATATGAATATTTTTGTATTATATATGAAAATTTTATTATGATTTCTATAAATGTTCTGCCTAAATTATCCCGGACATTTTTGCTATCCTCTATATGCCTGTTGCGCATTTACCGGGAGCTTATCGTCACCGAAAAAGTGCCATAACAGGCGCAGCTCACATTCATCTCACTTGCCTCAACTCCTGTGAAATAGTCAGCCACAGCCTCCCTTATGTCGTGGTCATCCTCCACCAGAAGAACCTTGTATCCCATCTGTGTCCTTTATTCTGTTTTTACAGCCCATCTCATCTTCGTCGATCTTGCCCTCGGATTGCGGACGCACTCCTCCGCTGACGGTCTGAT
>NC_021018.1:1944555-1946580 GCF_000210595.1 Coprococcus sp. ART55/1
CATATCATATGATGTGAGCTGTATCACAAGATATGTTACCTCTGTGCCATCCTTTGCCTTCACTGTGCCATCTGTCATCTCGTTGACCTTGGAGTTCTCATCGTTGTAATACTCTGTGTAAGTATCCTTCATGTTCTTCACAAGATCACTTGCTGAATAGTGTGTATATGTAGAATAGCTTGCATATACATCGCCCTTCTCATCATTATAAGATATGGTATACTCTGAAGCATAGCTTCTCTCGTATCCCTTTGGATCATTGATCTTTACTGACTTATCGCCAAGGCTTAATGTAACCTTTGAAAGGTCTTCCTCCTCTGTGCTGTCATTTGACTTCTCTGTGGTTGCTTCCTCTGTTGTAGCTGCCTCTGTTGTCTCAGGCTCTTCCTCCTCAGTATCCTTTGAGTCGGTGCCGAACTTTCCGTCAAGTCTGCTGTCAACACTTACTGAGTCAAATATCTCGCTCCATGCTGATACGATCTTTTCCATCTTATCCATGTTGATGTACTGATCTACATCATCACTGTTGAGAACTGAGTAATCAACCACATCTCCTGCTGCAGGAGCCTCTATCTTGTTGTCCTTCTCTGCTACCTTGAGATTTCCTGAGCACTGAAGAACATCCTCGCCTGATACTGTAACTGTGAGCTTTGCATCATTTATGCTGAATGACTCGCCCTTCTTGACATCTGCAAGGACACCCTCAAATGCAGCCTGAGCAGTCTCACCCTGTACATCAACAGATATGCTTCCACTCATCTTACCGCTGTTCTTGTCATAGTCTGATGTCACATTTCCTGTGAACTCCTGGCTCTCTCCGCCGCTCATTGCTGATAATGTGTACTTCTTGTCAGTTGATATCTTATCTCCTGATGTGTCAGTCTTTGACTCACTCTTGAGCTCTATATTTACATCTGAACCGTATGTAAGTGCTATCTTTGTTACAGCATCTGATGTGACATTTCCGTCACCCATGTAATCTGCTGTGAATGAAATCTTAACGCCTGCTGCTGCAAGATCATAATCCCAGTCAACACGGATCACCTTGTCGTTTTCTACATATACATTTGCAACGGCATCCTTTGTCATTACTGCGCTGACCAGAGATGGAATAGTGCCGATGGACTGCTTGAGCTGATCCTTTGTAACACCCATCTGATCCATCATATCATCTGACAGATTGCTGTCCATGTACTTGTTCAGACAGTCAACCAGTGCCTGTGAGAACTCATCTATAGCGTCTGTTGTGATTGTCACTGTGTAGTGGTCTGCCTTGATAGTCTTGCCATTTGCATTTGTAAACTCATCCTTGCCGACCTTCTCATATGTTATGGACTCTGCAAGCTTATCTGCAGCCGGCTTGAGATCCTCATCTATGATCTTCTGAAGAGCCTCGCTGTCAACTGAACCGCCGGCTCCCGCATCCTTGCTGTCGAGCTCTGCCATAACACTGTTCATGTCAAATGAAAATGTCTTGGTAAAGAGATCAGGACATGACATATAGAGCGTCTGACCGATCATTACAACATCCGCACTGACTGTCTCGCCTGCCAGTGTCATGGAAGAATCAAGCTTGAAGCTGTTCTGTCCGTCGCTCTTGGCTGTGCTTGCGTCAAATGTAAATGTTGAACCGTCGAGCTTACCATCTCCGGCAACCTTGTCGATGGTAAAATCTGACTGAACGTCCAGCTTGTCGACATCTATGTCATCTGCTCCGACGATACCCACAATATTATTGTTCTCAAGTTCCTTTGCTGTGTTCTCCATCGCGTCCTTAACCGCATCCTTAGGACTCTTCTTGATGAACACGAAGAATACAACAACAAATGCTGCTATGATAACAAGCGCTGCCACAACTGCTATTATGGCTATCTTGATACCCTTTCTCTTCTTTGGAGACTCAGGCTTGTGCGCCTGATCACCATACATGTTCACGGTCTGATCATATACACTCTGCTGTGCATTCATCTGCTGACCGTACTGATCTGCAAACTGCTGATTTGCATCGTACTGCTGCTGGCCATA
>NC_021018.1:1946989-1979378 GCF_000210595.1 Coprococcus sp. ART55/1
GTACTGCTGCTGGCCGTACTGTCCTGCATACTGCTGATTCGCTGCGTACTGCTGGTTTGCTCCGTACTGCTGCTGACCATACTGTCCTGCATACTGCTGGTCTGCGCTATACTGCTGACCCGCATCACCCTGCTGATTCTGTGATGGCTGTGGACCATCGGCGCCGTTAGGATTCATTCCGTCCGGCATCTGATTCATGTTATTATCACTCATAATATCTCCCTTTCTGTGTGAATAACCATTATCCTTCCTCTGTAAATTTACACAAATACTTATAAAATGTAAACATTTTTTATTATCTCTTCATATTATGTAAGCAATGTGAAATGGCACGTTAACGCCTGATACGCCACATTGCCAGCACTAAAAATCAGCTTCATCGTCGAAACTGAGTCCAAGTTTTCCAAGTATTGACTTTGGAACATAAGCTTCTATAAATATGCCATCGTCCAGATATTCCTCTGTCTGGATCTCACCGTATTTGTGTATAAGTCCTGTGAGCCCTGCTTCAGAATATGCAAATGTATGCCTTATATATGACTTCTGATTTCTAAGTATTTCCTCTATCGCATTGGCAAGCTCCGGGAGTCCCTGTCCCGTGGCAGCCGAGATATACAGAGTCTTGTCCGCTCTCAGATCGCGCACACCCACCAGATCATCCTTTGATATTCTGTCTATCTTGTTGAATACAGTTATCACAGGTTTTCCCGAATTCTCATCTATCTTGAGCTGCTTTAATGTGCCGTACACCGTCTCTATGTTCTTATCCCAGTTTTCATCCGATGCGTCCACAACATGAAGGATGACATCACAGTATTTTGCCTCCTCCAAAGTGGAGCCAAAGGCCTCGACCAGATGATGCGGCAGCTTCCTTATAAAACCGACCGTATCGGTGAGCAGTATGTTCTGTCCCCCCGGCAGCTTGTATCCTCTTGTCGTAGGATCAAGGGTCGCAAATAATTTGTCTTCCTGTAATACTCCTGCCCCCGTGAGTGCATTCAGCAGGGTCGACTTGCCCGCATTTGTGTATCCTACTATGCCCACAACCGGCACAGCGCTCCTCTGTCTCTGCTTTCTCTGCTGGCTTCTCTGGGATTCAACGTTCCTGAGCTCCGCCTTCAGTCTGGAGATCCTGTCCCTTATGACTCGTCTGTCTATCTCCAGCTTCTTCTCTCCCGGTCCTCTCGTTCCGATTCCACCGCCAAGTCTCGACAATGAATCCCTCATACCAACAAGTCTGGTGGCTCTGAACTTAAGCTGTGCAAGTTCCACCTGCAGCTTGCCCTCGTAGCTTCCAGCATGTGCTGCAAATATATCGAGAATGACCATTGTCCTGTCCATAACCTTTATGTCCAGTGCGTCCTGAAGGTTCATCAACTGTGCCGGTGACAGCTCGTCATCACAGCACACTCCTGTGGCGCCCAGCTCATATATCATCTCCCTGAGCTCCTCAACCTTTCCTCTTCCCAGATACAAGTCATTTGCAATGCGGTCCCTGTTCTGCACCAGCCGTCCCACGACCTCGGCTCCGGCTGTGTCTATGAGCTCCGTGAGCTCATCCAGGGATGCCTGGATCTCCAAGGAGACCTCTTTCTGTGTATATCCACCTGTATCGGCGGCAAATATGATTATCTTTTCTTTTATCTTCTCTGCTTCGAGATCATAAATTGTACTTTTCCTGTCTGCCATGATCCACCTCTACTTTTCAACGGTGACTGTGACTGTGTGATAGGATGATCTGTTGCCGCTGCTGTCCTGCGCACAGCACACAACTGTATAGCTGCCCGCATTGGACTCCATTTTGTTAACAGCCACACATATAACGTCCTGTCCAAGACTTGTGAGTGCCTGTCCATCCAGAGTCTTGCCATTGCCATCTGTGGCCACTCCTGTCCTTATCAGTGTATCACCATCCTGTGCGTTCACATAAGATGCAACAAGATCTGCAAGCTCATCAGCCTGTCCATTGTAACTCTCCAGCTTTATCTCCACAGGAACCCTTGTTATAACAGGAGCTTCATCATCCTCCACTGTTATCTCGATACTCTTACATATCTCTCTGCCCTGATCTGTAAAGCTGTACTTTACTGTATATTTTCCCAGCTTCATATTGTCCACGGTTCCCTCAACCTTCAACTGATCCGTTACATCCTCACGCTGTGAATTGAAGGCCCATATTCCCGCCATTGTGTCATAGTTCTCGCCCTGGTTTATGCTGTGGCTCTCCGCACCGTATATCACGGCTGTTCCTGCGGTCGGATTCTCCTCAACCATGTCTGTCGGATCCCATCCGGTCTCATCAGTGTTATCCAGTCTGGTCACCGGCACAGGTCTTCCCAGCGGGCCATAATAGTCACTGTCAAATATATCAACATATGTTCCAGACTCGCAGTTCTCATATATCCATTTGGTATCTGCAACGCACAGTCTGACGCATCCCAGTGATGCCCCGGTTCCAAGCTTGTTGAATTCCCATGTCTCAAGCGAATCCTTTGTGGTGTCCAGATAAGGCACGGAATGGAACAGGGTGTCGCCATCTATCTGTGACACATACTGGCCATAACAGTTGTCAAACAGTGCAAGCCAGTCCCACTTGAGCTGTATGTTGAACAGTCCGACAGGAGTCTCTCCCACCGGTGATACCGAACAGCGCATTGCCTTTACCGGAACAGTGTAATATCCAGCAGCGTCCAGCTTGTATATAGTAACTATATTTTCCTGTCTGTTTATCTTGATGGCGTATGGACAGCCATTGTCCGCCAGATCCTCGCCATTATAATTCTCTTCCTGCTCAGTCACCGGAACCGCTATGTCCGTACATTCCACAGTTCCCTGAACCTTGAGTTCCGCAACCTTTTCTGTTGTTGCTGCTGAGGCATCGCCATTCGTATTATCACTGTCCGCCGATGTTCCTGTGGCAACCGAGTCCTTTTCATTATGATTATCCAGTTTGCTCTTAAGTCTATAGTTTTTCACAGCAAGGCCTATGACCAGTCCAAGCAGAATGACTCCCACTGCGTATAACGCAATTCTCTCGAGCTCCGCATGTCTCTTCCTGTTACGCTTATTTTTTTGTCTGTTATTCTTTTCCATATTTTCCATTTCTTTCTATAAATATATGTCAAATGTTAGTATGCACAATCAAGCCATTTTTAATCGTTACACTTTAACATAACATTTTATATAACAAAATAAAACATTTTTCTTTAAAATTAAGCAAAAACCACATTGACTTTATCGCGAACTGTTGTACAATCGAATATCAGGCGCAAAAATTAAGGAGGTTTATTATATATGAAAGATCTAACAGTCGGAAAGCCAATGAAAGTCATATGGTTATTTGCTGTTCCTATGATACTGGGACAGATCGCACAGCAGTTATACAGTTTTACAGACTCAGCCATCGTGGGCAACTACGTAAGCTCACAGGCACTCGCCGCGGTTGGCGCAACCTCAGTCATTTCGAATATGATAATAGGCTTCCTCAACAGCGGAACCATGGGGCTTGCCATCCCTATAGCCAAATACTATGGTGCAAAGGACTATCACAATATGAGAAGATGTATCGGTGCATCGGCCATCATGACACTGCTGGCATCCATTGTCCTGACCGTTCTGAGTCTCATATTTATAAGGCCTATCCTGGTACTTCTCAAAACACCAGACGACATACTGGATATGGCAGCAAGCTACGTTATAATCATAATCGTTGGAATCATATTCTGTTCATTATATAATCTGTGCGCCAACATACTGCGTGCAGTCGGAGACAGCAAGACACCTCTTATATTCCTCGGTATATCAGTTGTACTCAATATCGTTCTGGATCTTATGTTTATAAGGGCATTTGACATGGGAGTACGAGGTGCAGCCATCGCCACCGATATATCACAGGCGCTGGCGGGCATACTTGCCCTGATCTATATACTTGTGAAGGCCAAGCATCTGATTCCGGAGAAGGATGAATACTCCGTAGAGAAGAGTGACCGGTCAGACCTCATACAGTCCGCACTTGCCATGGGATTTATGAGCTGTATAGTGAACATCGGAACGGTCATACTCCAGAGAGCCATCAATGGACTCGGAACTGATATAGTAACCGCCCACACAGCGGCAAGAAAGATATTTGATATCCTCATGTTCATGTTATATATAGTAGGAAATGCCGTGACGACATATGTAAGCCAGAATATGGGCGCAGGCAGATACGACCGGGTACATCAGGGTGTGAGGGCTGCGATCATCATAAACACGATCATAACCACTGTCATGATAATATTCGGCTGGCTGCTCAGCCCGGCACTTATAAAGCTGGTTGCAGGTACATCTGCCAGTGCCATCATAGATCCGGCCGTGAGATATGTAAGGATCGGCGTGACGTGCTTCTATGTACTTGGTCCTCTGTTCGTCCTGAGATGTGCAATGCAGGGAATGGGCAGGAAGATCGTTCCGGTCATGTCATCCACTATAGAGCTGATCGGCAAGGTACTTGCGGTTATGATACTCACTCCAAGACTTGGATATCTGGGTGTTACCATCACAGAGCCTATCATCTGGTTCTGCTGTACGCTGATGCTCTCTATAATGTATCTCACAACCCCTGTGGAGAAGCTTGTTGAGAAGAGACGTGCTGCAAACTGATATTGCATACAAATATAAACCAACAAATAAAGCCCCACTGCCGGTGGTCTTCATCACCGCCGACAGTGAGGCTCTTTGTATGGCTAAAATGAGTATTACTTCTTATCCTTTTTGATAACGATATAGCCTGCACCAGCCATGATAAGTGATGCTATCATTATCGCAAACATTACGTCTACAGGTGACTTATCTCCTGTATTTACCACGTTCTGTCCATTTCCACCTGTGCTTCCATCCGTTGTTGCTGCTGTGGTAGCCTCAGTTGTCTTGTCGTCATTGCCAGGCTTCTCAGTTGTTGGAGCCTCGGTAGTCTGATCCTCTGTGGTTGGATTCTCTGTTGTTGGATCTTCTGTTGTTGGATCGTCCTTACCCGGATCTGCCTCATCCTTATTTACCAGTGACTTGTCTGTTATGATAAGTCCATTCTTGTCCACTGGATTCTTCTTGAGCATATCATCTGTGAGCTTCACTGCCTGGATTCCATCAAAGTAGATAGTTGAGTCAACTGTCCACTTGCCAGTGTGATCCTCCGGCACGATCGAGTTGCACCATACAGCAAATTTGACTATATCCGATGCATCGAGTGTACCACCCTTCTTACCCTTGAATGAGCTGAATGGAATAGTAACATACTGTGCCTTTGTTCCCTTTACAAAATCTGTGAGGTATACCTCAAATTCCTCGCCGCTTCCATCTGTGATCTGGATCACAAGCTTCTGTCCCATACCGTCCGGCTGTACCCACATCTCAAGCGCATTATACTTTGAGAAATCATTGTTTGTAAGCTCTGACTTAATCCTTCCTGTCCACACCTCTGATCCATTTGTCTCAAGCTTATACTTGAACGCACCGCCGTATGTGCCACCGTTCTTATGTGTCTTGTTAAGAACAAAGCTTGAGCTGCATCCTGCGGCTGAGTTAGATGTGTATGTGGAATCCAGAAGTCCGTCGCTTCCTGAATAGTACTCGAAGTCCTCGATGACATTTGCAGGAGCCTTATCCTTGGCCTTTCCAAGGCTTATGTGTGACAGCTGTGCGAGCTGCTCGCCATCTGCCAAGAGTGTGATGGTTGCTGTATCTGTCTTTCCAAGCTTGCTGAGATTCTTCTCTGTAAGATCAGCCGTGTAAAGTGTTGGCTCTGATCCTGCAGCGGCAATCTCGGCTCCAGCCTCAGCGTTGAGTGTAAGCTTAACACCTGTATCAGGATTGTTGATAATGAACTGAACCTTTGATGCATTCTTAACACCAGCCTTGAGTGTTGTCGCCTTGAGGATGGTATCTCTGTCAAATGGATATACCATGTAACCCATCTGGCCCGTGTATGTATTTGCAGATACTCCTGCAAGGGTTCCCATGTTGTTGTAGAATCCTGTGTCTCCACCAAATATTGATGAGTCGTCGTTATAATACTTTATGAAGTCATTGATAAGCTCCTGTCCATGTGTAGCATCATACTTGTATGGTACATAGAAGTTGCTGTCTCCGAAGTTTGCCCATACAAGGTAGTATGGCATGTTGTTCTTCTTCGCAATGTCGTTGACTTCCTGATACCAGTTCTTTCCTGAAGCCTCTGTTCCAACCGGATTACCCTTTACGAGAAGTCCCTCGTTGTCTGAACCGTCCTTCTTCATGACTCTGACACCGCACTCAGCGATGGCTGGTATCTTGCCTCTCTTTGCAGCTATTGATGACACGATATTACATGTTGTATCAAGACTGTCAAAGAAAGAGTTGTCTGCTGCTGCAGGGTACGAATTGTAATCGTTGTAATAGTCAAATGCAAGGATATCTACATACTCATCGCCTGGATAGTATGACACGTAAGCTGCCTCTGATGTTACAGGTCCGTTTGGCGAGTATACCCAGAGAAGGTTGTGTACACCGCTCTGCTCCATGTAATCCTTGGTATATCTGTAGAGAGACTTGTATGTCTCAGCTGTGTTCATTGATCCCCACCAGAACCAGCTTCCTGTATTCTCGTGGAATGGTCTGATCATGATAGGTATTCCGGCAGCCTGAAGCTGTGATGCGTAGTCTGCGATCACATCGAGGTAAGCTGTAAATACCTCATTGTACTCTCCACCTGGGAGAATCTGCTTTACTATGTCATTTGATAGATCCTTGGACTCTGAGAAATCACATCCGTAGAAACTGTATGTTCCATCCGAGTTCTTCACTATCTTGGAGCTGGAGAAGTTTGGCATATGCATTGACAATGACACGATCGCACCATTTGCCGCTGCAGTCTTGCTGTATGCCACTGAGTTTGCCAGTGCCGAAGCCGCGTCTGAACCGCCTGCCTCCGAGCCTGTAACTGCCAGTGAGTCGATTCCGAACACACCGCTGACCTGTCCAGTCACATCATATACATCACCGAGTGACGCCTGTGGATTTACGCTTCTGCTCACATCATTCTGATGTCCGAACAGAACCTGATCACTGTTCATGAGCGTATTCAGGTATGCCGCAAGTGCCTTTGCACTGTCTGCTGCATTCGCATCGCTCACTCTAACTGATGATGGCATCTGTGAAAGATCCACTGGTGAACCAGCACCAGGAGTCTCTGTTATCTCGACAAAATCCTTTGTTGTATCTGCTTGTGACAGAACAAGATTATCAAGATATACATTTCCCTTAAAGCTTGTGCTGCTTCCTATGATTCCTATTGTCACATCTCTGAGTGGTTTATCTGTAGGAGTAAATCCCATAGTAACTGTAACCTTCTTTAATCCATCGCCGATATCCTCTGCATCATCATCGATGGTCGTATCTTTATTTATTATTCCATCTGCAAAAAACTTGATCTTGCTTCCCTTGAGCTTTGCCGGGTAGATTATATCCACACTGAGCTGGTTGTACTGGCTCACATCCATAGCCTCTGTAGGAACACACTTAACCTTTGCCTCACTCCATGAGGAAGTTGAATCTGCTGAGTAGTCAACAGAAACCTTAAGTCTCTCATTTGCACTGTCATATGATATGTCAGGTGTGGCATTACCGGCCTTGTTGGCTGCATCGCCGTGCTTGTATGCATATCCGGCCTCTGTGCTCCACTTGTCATAATCCTCAGCCGATGAGAGATCTGAGATCACAGCAGGATCTCTCTGCTCAAGTCCGCCGCTGCTCTCCTTAACATCAAGTACCTTAACGTTGCTTATTGTGATCTTGCCAGCATATGCTGAGTTAGAATTGTACTGGAATACGATCTCCTGTACATTTCCCACCTCTGATACATCAAATGCAAATGATATATCGCACTTGCCATCGACAAAGTTCTCAGCCTTGATGAACGGATAGTCGCCTGACTTGGCGTAATCCCAGCTGTCGCCTGTCTTCATGGCACATGCAAGCTGGATCGCATTGTATGATCCGTCTGATGCCTCAGCGCCGTCAAGGCCTGATATATCGCCATCAAGTGAAACTGTAGCTGTAAGCTTTGCCTTTGCTCCAACTTTGACATTGTCTACTGTAGGAAGATCTGTATAGCTTTCTGTATCATTGCTGGCAAATGCCTTGTCTGTCCACTTTGCATCGCTCGCTGTGTCAAATACAAGGCTTGCATCTGCGAAGTTTCCAGCCTCTGTCTCAGTTGTAGTCGGCTTCTTGCCACTCTCTACCTTGTCAACTGCAACGCCGCCGATGAGAACCTTTCCTGTAAATGCTGAGTTTGCATTGTACTGGAATACGATCTCCTGAACATCGCCTGCATCCACTCCGTTAAAGTTGAACTCTACGCTGCACTTGCCATCTGTAAAGTTCTCACTCTTTAAGAATGGATAGTCATCTGACTTGACATATGTCCAGCTGTCGCCTGCCTTGATAGCGCAAGCAAGCTGGATCGCATTATATGATCCGTCTGACGCCTCAGCACCGTCAAGGCCTGATATATCGCCATCAAGTGAAACCGTAGCTGTGAGTTTCACCTTTTCACCTACAGTTGCACCCTCTATTCTCGCCATATCAGCATATGTATCGCTGTCATTGCTGGCGTACGCCTTATCCTTCCATGTCGTATCTGAAGCAGCGTCAAATGTGAGAACTGCATCTGAACTGCTCCATACTGTATTGTCTGTGATCGAAGGTGCTGCCACACCTGTCACATTTCCTGTTGCTGATGATCCGCCACCTGGCTCTTCTCCACCACCAGGCTCCTCTCCTGAATCATCACTCTGAATCTCTACATCAGATATTGATATTGTTCCAGTATATGCAGAGTTTGAATTGTACTGGAATATTATCTCGTTCGCAGCTCCTGTATCCTCCACATCAAATGCAAATGATACCTGTGTCTTGCCATCTGTAAAATTTTCCGCTTTAAGGAATGGATAATCATCAGACTTGGTGTATGTCCATCCATCGCCAGTCTTGATTGCACAGGAAAGCTGGATCGCATTATACGTTCCGTCAGCAGCCTCCGCACCATCCAATCCTGAAAAATCCCCATTAAGTGTTACATTTGCCGTGAGCACAGCCTTTTTACCCACAGACACATCATCGATCCTGCCTAACTCTGGGTATGTACCTTCATCATTGCTGGCATAAATTTTATCTGTCCACTTGGCATCTGCGCCAGTGTCAAATACCAGTTTGTCTGTAGTGATGCTCCACGCCATTTCCGCAGACGGATCTGCTGCATCAGCTGAGACTATTGCCCCTGCACTTCCCCAGAATGAGCCAACCATTGCAACTGCACATGTCACAGCAACAAGTCTTGTTCTAAATCTCACCATATTTCCTTACCCTTTCTTTTTTGTGATATTCCTCCACTTTACTCACCACGAACAGCCTAATTCGTGATTAATATTTATACATATACTTATATTAACTCATTTTTTAATTGTTGAACATGTCATTAATTACCGAATATTTAAGTTGTTTTTTATTGCTTTTGCACGCCATATTAGTCAATAATTTAAGTTATTTGCAATTAATATTAGTTTCTTGTTACCGCACGGATTGTTACAGCTCGCAGAGCGGGCAATCAGTGGTTTAACACACGTTGTAATTAATACATAAAAAAGCCAGCTGGCATAATACCAACTGGCTTTATATTAGTTTATTCATTTTTCAAATATTGAAGTATCTAATCAAAATATCTGAATGCTTCCACACATGCCATTGATTCTTCCACTATATTATAAATATCTATGAAAAAATTCGTTGTGCCTAGAGATTAAACTTACCGGAATATAAACTATCAGGGTACGAATTGCATCTACTCATAACATGCACTGCATGAACTTGTATATGTACCAACCTCTTATAAGCACTGGTCTTGCGGTATGTGATATGACCTGATGCCCTTGAAACACCACTCATATCTTGTGTTGTGAACAATCACGATGGATCAAATCTGGTATCAAATACCTGCGTCCTGGCACTTCAATCATGCTATATACAGCATCTACATGTGGACTGATTCAAGATTTATCTTAAAGGCATCTCGTGTGGAAACAACTTCCCAGTTCTGAGTTACCATCATGATAAAAATGTTCTTCAATTGTCTCCAACGGAACCTCCTCCTTTCGTGAACTTGTACCACGGATCTCTGTTTCCTGCGCACCATGTGTAAAGTCTTTTTCACGATTCTATAAATCTCTGAGATAACTTCGTACATGTTACGTGTCACGGGTGACAATCTATGGTGTGCCATCTGTATCTTTTTCAAATGGCCGTTCTTTAATGTACCTTTATTATACATGATGCAAGGCAAATCGTCAACATATTTTTTGACAATTTATCAATTTTATTGTCATTGTTGTTGCGTTTTATCACCAAATTGTCTTTTATGTATATAATTGCGTGAATATTATACACATTTCATCTGTCCATCTTCTATCCTTACGATACGATCGGCCTGATCTGCTATATTTCCATCGTGAGTAACCATAATTATAGTCTGTCCATCTTCACTCTGCAGTTCTCTAAGCAGTCTCAGGACTTCTTTTCCTGATTGAGAGTCCAGATTTCCGGTAGGTTCATCGCAGAGCAACACTTTTGGTTTGTGTATGAGCGCTCTGGCTATCGCAACCCTCTGCTGCTGTCCACCGGACAACTGTGACGGATAATGTGTCAGTCTCTCTGAAATTCCAAGTTTTTCAGTAAGCTTATCAAAGTACTCCTCATCTACCTTAACCTTATCTATCATCATTGGCAGGAATATATTTTCCTTTGCTGTCAGCTCTGGCACCAGATTGAAGAACTGGAATACGAAACCTATATTTTTTCTGCGGAATTTTGCAAGCTGTGCATCTGAATATCTGAGTATATCTTCATCATCATAGAATATCTCTCCTTCTGCCTTTGTATCCAGTCCGCCCATCAGATGCAGCAATGTTGACTTTCCACTGCCTGATGTTCCTATAATCGCCGTAAATTTTCCATACTCAAATTCCACGTTACAGTTGCGAAGTGCATGAACAGCATTTGTTCCTTCACCATACGTCTTATTTAAATCCTTTATCTGAATCATATGCATCGTCCCCCTTACTCTTTTTCAGCCAGATCATCAATTATCTCTTCCGATTTCTTCTTATGAATGACCAGCACCGTAATAATCGTCGAAATCACAGCAAGGAATGTTCCTATCAGTACCAACGCTCTTCCCACAGGGACAACAAATATCTCGCTGTCGAATAGAAATACATGCTGGAGTCTCGTTACCTCTTTTATAACATCTGCATCGACGTTCCATAAATCTGTCTCCGGCCAGTTGAACATGTTTAGCGCCTGTTCGTACTTGTAGCGCAAAAGCCATCTCATGCCATACACCATACCGGCTCCGACAGCACATGATACCAGGGCATTTCTTATGTTATGCCATATAAACGTCATGTTCCATGAGCGCTTCTCCATTCCAAGAGCCCGCATGATCGCCACGTTCCGCCTGCCATTCTGGTAACGCATGGTGACAAGTTCCCAATATCCCCATGCCGCCATGATAAGAAGAATAAAGAACAGACATATTGTGCTCGCATACTGTGATATATATGCCTCACGATACTCCTTATCACACTCATCTATCGTTGTATCCTGAGTTCCATTGAAGAGTCCAATATGTCAGCAAACCTGGATACAACTCTATCAATATCTCCCCTGTTGCTTAGAGATATATATGTAACGTCATAACATGTCTTAAACATCCCAATACTGACTGCTGTGTCCTGTGAGGCCACTATTGCATATCCATACTGTGAAGCTCTGCCAAGACCTGCATACAATATCGGATCGCTCTCCTTTGTGGTCTCCGGAATCACAATTATCGCATCCACGATTTCAACAGTCTCCTTGTATTCGCCTTTTCCGTTCACTGTCATTGTATGCATTACATCGCCTATCTTATATGGCGACTCCGCGGTCATTCCGTCATATTCATATTCAACACACGCCACACCATTTTCATGGGTACCTATTGACCCCTCTTTTACATATTTATCCAGCTTTCTCATTCCGTTATCATCCAGCCATATCGCTGGAACGTTGAAATAAAATCTATCGTCTGCATGATAGAATTCTTCTGTATCTTCCGGAAACTGGACCTCCGCCTGCCACAATCCATCCGGAATATCCTCGTCATTTCTATCATAAAATATATCAAAGCCATCGTTTGTGGAGAAACTCTCTATTGACTTTACTTCGTTCATATCCGCAATGCTCTTGCGCCCATCCTCAGTAAGTCCTGTATCTGTAAGCAATACTCCACCAGTAATCCCCGACCCCTGATCATAAAGGCATATATCTACATCACTGGTTTCCATATCCAATTGTCCATATGTATAATATGTGTCTCTGTCCAGATCATCATTGTGAAAATATCCTTTTCCCTTGCCGTCCATAGAGCAGAATGCGTAGCACATCACCGCCGCAAACAGGATCAGGGCAACAGACAACATCTGCATTATATTTGCAAATGGAATACCGGAAACCACCGATTTGATTCTCCCGAATGATCTCACACGATCTCTTCTTATAAGTCTTCTTGATTTTATATGAAGGTATATATAAAAAAGTAAATATCCAAGAGTAAATGTACCTGTTGCACACACAACAGAGATTACAAATGGATTTTCTGTAATCTGCTGTACACACCACTCCACTGTATAACCGCGCAATTTAGGCAGCCTCAGAAAACGACTTTGAATCTCGAGTATGACCTCATATACAGTGATTCCAACGACTCCGCCGCATATCACTCCTGAAACCAGCAGGATTCCCCATTCCAATATATGTATCCAAGCCACTTTAATCCGGCTGGCTCCTATATCTCTCACGATATCCAGGGATTTCTGCCTCTCGCTCATAACAGTTATCATCACGCCAAACAGGGATATAGCCGACAAGATCACAGCAATAACACTGAAATATAGTATTCCCTGGACAGAGTCCGACAGATAACTTTCGCTGTTAAGCTTCTCGTTTCCAAGGGTAATGTTGCAGATATCTTCTGCAGCCGATCTGCTGCGGCCGGATCTTGGCCATATTCCAGTTTTGTCATAATAATCCTGCGCAAACTCTTCCATAGCGCTCTCCGACTGCTCTGTTATCTCGTCATCACCATACAGTGAGACAGCAGTATATACGAATGTATTCTCATCCAAATCACAGTCATCCCGCCACAGATATATAGTTGGCATCTGTACTTCCGAAAGGTCAGATCCCCAGTCTACTCTGTTCTCCTTAAGATCTCTTCTGCTGTCTGTACACAATACACCTGTGATAGTAAACGTAATCTGTCCCACATGTCTACCTGTTCTCAACAGATATGTATCATCCAAATCGTAACTGTCAAATGTTACTTCCTTTCCAACATACGAGTCAGGATCAACAGTAAAAAACATATCCTCCAACACATAATCGTACACTGCTGCCTCCCCGGTTTTTTCAGGGAATCTTCCCGACGAAAGCTTTACATACTCAAGCTCCTCTGCCGTATCGTCAATATATGTACCATATGTATACTGTGTTTTGTCATTTCCCAGCTTTCCACATATAGCCGTACGCCCGATCATGCTGACCCTTTTGTCTTGTGACATCTCCTCATATGCATCACTGCCAAGATTGCTATACAGGTAAAATGTCTTACTACTTCCCCGCAGCTTGTCATCATACTGCCGTCTACATTCTGTTCTCTCCATCAAAAGTGCAATCAACAGGAAAGCCGTTAATATCACTATCGAGGTAAGCATGCTCGCAAACTGCTTTTTATGATATCTCCAGTATTTTGTTATCAGAAATAAGTTTGTTTTCATATGTCCCCCCTATCTTAAATTATCCCCCATGTTGTCCCTGCTTTTATAATAAACTTATATACATATATTCCGCAATATATGGGAATCTTAAATCTTCTTCAAAAAAATAACAGGAGCCCTACATATGAGACTCCTGTTATTTGACATTTTATATTAGTGCCTGATATTTTACTGGTGATAATAACTCAGGAAATCAGCCAGCTTTGCGGTTGCCTCCTTGAGTATCTCCATATTTGGAAGATATACTATCCTGAAGTGATCCGGATCCTTCCAGTTAAATCCCGTTCCGCATGTGACGAGGATGTGCTTATCTCTCAGAAGATCAAGAGCGAACTGTTCATCATTTGTGATGTTGAACTTCTCCTTGTCAAGTTTCGGGAATATGTAGAACGCTGCCTCCGGCTTAACCACACTTATTCCCGGTATATCGCAGAGTGCTTTGTATATATACTCCCTCTGATCATAGATCCTTCCTCCCGGCAAGAGCAGCTCATCTGCACTCTGGTAGCCTCCAAGACAGGTCTGAACTATACTCTGAGCAGGAACATTCGAGCAAAGTCTCATGGATGACAGGAGGTTAAGTCCCTCTATGTATCCCTTCACATTGCTCTTGTTTCCACACAGACACATCCAGCCAACTCTGTAACCTGCAACTCGGTGGGACTTGCTCAGTCCGTTAAAGCTTATGGTGAAAAGATCTGGTGCCAGAGATGCAAGAGCTACATGCTCCTTATCGTCCATGACAAGTCTGTCATATATCTCATCAGCAAAAAGGATAAGCTCATTCTCCCTTGCAACCTGAACTATCTGCTCAAGAACCTCCTTTGGATAGAGAGCTCCTGTAGGGTTGTTAGGGTTGATGACTACGATTCCTTTTGTTCTTGAGGTTATCTTCTTCTTGATATCTTCTATATCCGGATACCAGTTGGACTGCTCATCGCAGAGATAATGAACCGCTGTTCCTCCTGCCAGGTTGACAGATGCTGTCCACAATGGATAGTCTGGCATTGGGACAAGTATCTCATCACCAGAATCCAGCAGCCCCTGCATGGACATGGTAATAAGCTCGCTGACTCCATTTCCTGTGTATATGTCATCGATTCCTACATTTGGAATATTCTTCAGCTGGCAGTACTGCATGATTGCCTTTCTTGCAGAAAAAAGTCCCTTTGAATCTGAATATCCCTCAGTATCTCTGAGATTATATGCCATATCCCTGACCACCTCATCAGGCGCCATAAGTCCGTGCGGTGCAGGATTTCCTATGTTCAGCTTGAGGACATTTACCCCTTCAGCCACCATTCTGTTTGCCTCGTCCATAACAGGACCTCTTATGTCGTAACACACATTGTCAAGCTTTGATGATTTTTCGAATTTTCTCATGATACACACTCCTTTATATCTCTTGATCCCTTGTTGTCTGTGTTTGCTGATTGTTGGTTTTAACCTGCGTTTTCTTCGAGATTACTCCGCATCTGCCGATGCTCCCGAGCAAGCTCGTGCATCGCAGCAGCTTGTCACCCTGAAAACGCAAAAAGCCCTAAGCATACTTATAATATGCTTAGGGCGAACTTTCTTGTCCGTGTTACCACCTAAATTCAGGAACTTATTCCTGCTCTCAGCCGACAGCCATCACTATCGTTGTTCCTATAACGTGGAACCTTCCGTTGACCACTACCCGGAAATCTTTCGCGGTCACAGCTCGGGGACTGCTTCCTTAAGGTGTCCTATAGGCTCGCACCAAACGCCTACTCTCTGAAGTGACAGTGACTTAAGTACTCCTTCCTGTCTTTGCCTTTTTCTGATTTTTAGGATAGCATTCTGATGTCGTGTTGTCAAACAGTTTTTTTATTTCATAAATGCACACTCATCCTCGTTACAGAGTATTCCCTCTGGATTGTACATATTCATATGGAATACATGACCACTGTCAGGATTGTTCTGTCCATACGCTTTTGTGATATGTGCAATTCCAACTTTGTTCAGCACCTCATCCAACACTTTTGTATGTGATGACAGATCATCATTTACACTGTACATGAGATACGCCTCCGGGAAATCAGCATTTACATAATCAAGCTGATCCTTAAACAGCTTGTACTGTTCCTCAGTCACAGCATTTTTCAGATACCATGCGGATACATTGTCATTTCTCTCTGCCATATTGTATGCACCACAGTTAAGGCAGACCTTCTTAGGCAGTAGATCATATGTGAAGAAATCAAGCTTTTCCCTGTAATCACTGTTTGATGCTATGATGCAATAATTTGCCGTGAGCTGTGCCCCCGCCGAATCACCGACCATATAGAAGTTATCCATATCTATTCCAAGTATCTGGGAATTTTCGTGAATGTATCTCACCATATACGCCACATCCTCTATAGCAGCAGGATATTTGTTCTGCGGTGACAATCTATAGTTGAAGTTCACCACCACATACCCGTGCTCCGCAAGAAGACAGCAATAGTGGCTGTACAGTTCCTTATCACCATAGAACCAGCCTCCGCCATGCACGCTCACTATCACCGGATATTTTCTGTTTTCATCTGACATATATGATATAGGAACACAGATATCCATGTAGCTGTTGGATGTATAGCTTGCAGAATCCACGTCTGCGGCATCCCCAGAATCGGCAAATCTTACAACATTTCTCTCTAATCCTTCACATCTGCTCTTTGGAGTTTCATCAGCCTCATACGTTAAATCAACTGTGTCATTCAAGATCTCTTTGTTCTGTAACTGTACACTGTTATCACTGTCATTTGTATGCTGACCTTTGTTCCATATTTCAATCAGCTCATTGAAACGAACCTCATCAAATTCCTTTTTGTAATCCAGATTCTTTATCTGTACAACATTTGCCGGATATTCAAGACCTTCATCCCTCACCGCATCATTTGCTTTCCATGCATGACGCATATTTACCCATGCCGGAAGATTCTTGTCCACCGCACCTCGGCTGAATATCTCTGCTACGTTCTTCATCATTCTTTCTCTGTCCATAATTTCCTCCATTATTTTAATCTCTGTGCTGTATCCTGAAATAGTCCAGGTACTTTTTAAACTTATCCTGCGCAGTAAGGCAGGTATCCCGCAGATATCCTCTTTCTCTATTCCATTCTGAAAGTCCTCTATAATAATACCATTTGAGATCTTCATCTATGATAAATGGAATTATATCATATTTCAGACACTCCTTGAACAATATCAGCCTGCCAACCCTGCCATTGCCATCTTGAAACGGATGAATACTTTCAAATTCATGGTGAAAATCCAGAATATCATCTAGTGTCTTTTCATTGAGCTTGCGGTATCTTGCAAGGAGATTTTTCATTTTCTCTGGAACTTCTTCCGGCAAAGCCGTATCATGACCGCCCACCTCATTCGGAACTTTCTTGTAATCTCCCACCGCAAACCATTCTTTTCGTGAGTCCTGAGTTCCATTCTTGAGAATCAAATGCAATTCCTTTATCATTTTCTCACTTAATAAGTTCTTTGCATCATCGATCACCAGATCTATACACCTGAAATGATTGGTCGTCTCGACTATATCGTCAACATTTATCGCCTGATCACTCACGCCTATAGTATTTGTCTCATATATATACCGTGTCTGATCATGACTGAGCCTGCTGCCCTCTATATGATTGGAATTGTAAGTGAGATCCACCTGTATCTTATGATAAATGCCACCTTTAATTCCATTTTTTTCTCTTCTCTCAGCACAGTCAGCAGCTCCCGGTTCTCTTCTCCCGCAGATTGACGCATTGGTTTCTGCGCAGAATCCGGTATATTCCACGTCTTTCCCGTCAGAAAAGCCCCAGGAATCTTATCATGAGCGCAGTAATTTCTAACGGTTCGTTCTGACACATTCCATTTTTTTGCAGTCTCTGCAACTGAAATATAACCCATGAAAATCCCTCCTTTTACGCAATGGGCTTTTATCATCTGCACAGTGTTTTGTATAGAGATAGTATATGCCGTTACCGGCAAGAAATCAACTTTTTCAAGATTTGAAACCGTTCATTCCTTGCCGATAACGGCATATCTTACATTACTCATATATAGGTTCAAAGTCGTCTGCTCCGTGTCCACACAGAGGACATACATAATCTGCCGGGAGCTCACTTCCCTCATATACATAGTTACATATCTTGCAGCGCCATCCCACTATCTTCTTATCTGTCTTAGGAGGCTTGTCTGCCTTTGGCTTTACATGCGCCTGATAATCAGCATATGTGAGAGGAGCCTTGTCTGACAGCATCTTCGCATCAACCACCTCCGCGATGAACAACGTGTGTGTTCCAAGGTCATGACGCTCAACCACCCTGCCACTGATGACCGCGCAGGCATACCAGCCCATGTATGGGATTCCGTTGATATCCTCCGGCATCTTTATTCCTTCGAATTTGTCCACGTCTCTTCCCGACTGGAAACCGAAGTGCTTTATCGAGTCAAATGTACACTGCTCGTCAAGTACACTAAGGGCAAACACACCACTCTCCTTGAGCAGATCACATGTGTAATTCGTGTTGAGAACCGATATCGCAACCCGCGTTGGATTGTTCGCCACCTGTATACAGGTGTTGATGATGCAGCCATTTGCCTTGTCGCCCAGCTTTGTGGACAACATGAAAATCCCGTATGATAAACTGTAGATCGCCTTTTTATCCATGATAATAACCTCCTTGTTAATCATAATTAATCAGTTATATAGATTTATTCTCAATAAGATATTTCTATAATACCACATTATCATGCAAAAAGCTCCCCCTGTTTATCACAGGGAGAGCCTTTATTTAGTGAATAAATCTATCTCTCAACAGATATTATGTCATTTATGCCGTTGTCTGATTCCTGATAAAATACTTTTATTTTATCCCCGCTCTGTATAAATATCAGTTCCTCGTTCTCTGAGAAATCCTGCTTGTATACATTGCCATTTTCATCCGTGATATACACATATGTCGTCTCATCCATGTTGATATATTTGATATCAGCTACCGTGATCTGTCTGTTTGGTATATCGTCCGTCATGCTCTGCGTACTCTTAAGTCCGTTCTCTGCCAGCAGCTTGTTGTACGCCGCAAGTGCGTCCTTCTGGGTAGTGCCTGTAGCTACAATATTGTACTTCTCCACATCGACAAGCGCATACATCTTTACCAGGCCACCGTTGTCCTTTAAGACCATGATGTAGGTTGGTATTCCGCTGATATTGATGAGTGATGGGAAGGATGCCTTATAACCAAGATGCTGTACCTGCCCCTCTGCCGATGACATGGCTGAGTATTCCTCTGCACCTGCCACCTTATAATATTTGCTCTCTCCTGTCCGGAGATTCATCAGAGCAAATCCTATGTTGGACTCGTCACCATTTACCGATGTGACACCTGTATATACCCACACATCGCCGTCCATAACCTTGTAACCATAATCATCCGTAGTCCTCTTGCAGCCCTTATTGCCAAATACGCTGTTCCAGTAGCCGCCTGAGAGTTCGCCGTACCAGTCGTATTTCTGGCACACCAGGTCGCCATCATATACACGGTCCACCCAGTGTGGAACATCACTGACTTCATGATACTCTGTATCGCCCGTACACGGATCGCATATAACCACGCCCTTTACATCCTTTGCACCGAAGAGTCCTGCATGCGACTCAAGAACCGGACAGATGTAATATGGATTGCCATCGTCATTGAGCTCCAGATAGAAACCTTCAAATATATATGTCGGATAAGCCATCTGGACATGTCTGTACAGGTTCTTGTTGAAATACGCTGAAGGTGAATACACTATAGGCTTTTCAGTCTGTATATAGTGTGCCTCATTCTTTACCGGATCGACAAGAACATAACCCGGGATTCCGTTCTTCCTGTTGTTCATATATTTGATGAAGCCCGCATAGTTGAGTGCTGCGACCTTCATCGGCGCGCCATTGTAATCTATAGTGCTGTAATTTCCGCTGACCTCATACTGGCTGACCACATCCGAGAGTGAACCGACGGCTCTCTCACCTATGATCCTCGCTGTGCTTGTATCCATCAGCGCAATGTCATTTATCTGCCTGCTCTCAGGGATATCTGTCTGAAAATCTCCATCCTCTATATTGATGAGGCTTGCGTACTTTGATGCACAAAACAGTTTGGATGACGCTGCCACCATGATAAGTCCGACCGCTATCATTATTACTATTATCCATGCCACCGGCTTTGTCGCCTTCGTTGCGACACTTCTGGTATCATTACTCTCCACCGTAAAATCAAGCGTACAAAAGCCAACAAGCGCTGCTGAAATGATAAGCCATACCCAGAAACTTGTACTCTGTATGTTAATCGCCGGCGTTGCCGCATAATAATATATGAGCTCTCCCACAACAAACACTGCAAATGCTATCGCATTCCATTTGCCGAGCCTTCCCGGGGCTTTTGCAAATATCTCCTTTGCCGCTCCTGTGCTTTTCTTTTTCTTTGTCTGTTTACCCATGTTGCCCTTCTTTCCGGCTTACCACGGTCTGATTTTTCACTGCATATACTTACCGGATCGTGTCTGCCATTAATCTATCTACTCCATATGTCTGCCCCATATATTATCATCTATTCCGATAAAAATATATATCTATCCGGTATATGTTATGCCTCGTATCGTTCTGCCAGTGAACGATTGTATATATGTGTTCTCCTGTGCTTTTTGTTATCCTTTTGCCTTCTCTATCCACTTCACAGCCTTCGCCAGCCTCTTCCCGGAATCGGCAAAATGTCCACCTGGATTTATCTCATATATAACATCATTGTCTTTTTTGAGAAGTTCGCAAATCTCCTTTGTTCGATCCGCCACAGTTGCCATCAGCCTGTCTGACGTTCTCGATTCCTTGCCGCCGAGGCTGATGTATATACGTTTATTCGCAAGTGTTGGCTGGCTGTTTACATATTCCACAAATCCCGGATACCACATTGAACCTGAACATGTGGCACACCCGGCAAATATATCAGTCTGGTACATTGCCCAAAGTGCAAAAAGCCCGGCAAGCGAATATCCCATGATATAAAGAGGTCTGTTCGCCTGGCTTTGAATATCCAACTGCGGTACGACCTGCTGTTCTATATAATCCAGTGTCCGTCCTGCCTCTCCGGCAAATGATCCATCGACCTCATCCGATCTCCACGGTGAGAGATACCTGTTCCAGTCATCTATCTGTATCGCAACAAGTGTAAACTGTTCTTCTCCCACCAGTTCTCTGATAGAATCCGCTGTGTGCTCCAGTTCATCTCCCCTGTGTGGGTACATGACCCAGAGGATGATCGGACCATTTCCCGAAGATATAAGTGTGTGTACCTGCATGTTTTTCATCTCCTATAGTGTGTCGGCTATCTTCTGGACTTCCTCCACTGATATGTTCAGTTTCTTCGCTATCTCTTCTATAGGAACCTTCACATCCAAATATGCCCTCACTGCACCCTTTAATTCTCCTCGCGCCTCGCCTATAGATATTCCTCTTTCTTCTCCTCTGGCTTCCGCCCTATCAAGTACTTCACACATATTTTTTAAACCTCCTTTATTTCCGTTAGCCTGCGCCTGTTCAAATCTTTCGTCCCGCGTCAATACGCTCATGAGCTTTAACACCTCGTCAACATGTTTTATAGTCTCTTTGGATGGTATGTAATCTTTGTTGATCCGCATTTGCACAAAATAATCGGCAACAATCCTAAAGTCACTTTTAAACATTTTCACCTGCTCCGGTGTAAGATAAGCTATCTCAAAAATGTTTATTTTATAGTCACTGACATATGTTTTCCATTCATCCGTTATATCAAGAATATCGTAGAGAGACCGCCCCTTTATCCATCTTTTTTGTCCGAAATAAAGCACAATTGTAACAACCGGGTATATTTCTCCACCCTTTACCAACAATTGCCTTTTATATGCAGCACCATCATATGCTATAACACGGAGAGCCTCCTTTGAATCTACATCCGTCTGATGTTCAAATCCAATAAACGCTATATGTACATTCTTACCCTTTAGAACCTTTGATACATCGCGCTCTTCCTGATGGATCTCACCATCTGTTTTATACTGGCTTTTATCCTTTATGCTCTCCAGCATATTCTCATCAACAATTGTTTTTCCACCGAACAACAATACATTTACTATATCTGCAAATACATCATTATAATCTGCCAGTATCTTTTCTGTTATATCCTTTTCTCCCATACAAACCTTCCTCCTCTTGTTTCTATGAAAAGTAAAGAAACCAATAGAGGATAGTTGCATGAATTTATAGCCATATTTTTTATAATTATACTATAGCAAAACCTGAGCGGCAACACACCTCTACCGTCTCCATATTAATTTGAATTATTTTGTGATAATCGCAGTGAAGTACTGCAAAGATCAATTTCGGAATTACACATAACATGATAAACCCATTTCAAATGAACGTTTATTGGAACTGCAAAAATCAGCTACACAAAAATAAAATTTCACAAGATATAATGATCATCTGTGGGTAATCAACTTGCTCACGGATGATTTTTATTTATACGGCGGTTTTTCATAGTTGACTTATTGCGGAATCTGTATTATATATTATAATACAGATAATACAAGAAGGAGGGCCACCACATGATCATAGAGCTTGACATGAGCAGTGACACACCCATATACGTACAGCTGCGCAATCAGATAGTAAAGGGAATCGGCAAAGGCGAGATACAGCCAGGCGAAAAGCTTCCCACTGTAAGACAGCTTGCGGCGGATGCCGGCGTGAACACAATGACTGTGAATAAGACATACCAGATACTAAAAAATGAGGGATATATCAGAACTGACAGAAGGCTTGGAGCATTTGTATCAGAAAATATCAATATGGACGCCGAGTTCCGTGACAAGCTGGAGTCAGAGTTGGAACTTCTGTCCGCCGAGGCAAGCATAACCGGAATGAACCGGGATGATTTCCTCAAGTTGTGCGATGAAGTATATTCCAAAATGAAGTCTTCTCCAATCCAAATATCCACTTAAATTACTAGAAAGGAGCAACATATGAGCATAGCATTATTTATCATATTCCTGTTTATGAACTTCTTCATACTGCTCATAATGAAGTTCGTATATACAAGTAATTATTCGTATACCGAAGGAATGCTCCTGGGTGTCCACATTCCAAAGGAACACATTGAAGACGAAACCGTCCTGAATATTGTTGCTGCCGCCAGACGTAAGATGAACCGGATTATCTGGATAAATCTCATCCTTGGAACAGCCCTGTGCTTTGTCGTATTCTGGGAGATCATTATATTCATACTGGCATACACTGTCTGGATGATCGCATTCTGTTTCTGGATAACATATGCAAACAACTCTGCGCACAGGAAAATGTATGCCCTAAAGATGAAAAATGATTGGGTGGTCCCTGATCAAAGAAGAAAACGTTACATTGATACAAATGTGTCAACCCAGATCGGCAAAAGTGAGATCAGTTTCAATTATCATGGAATAATAATCCTTGTAGAGCTCATTTGCCTAGTGCCATTTGTGATAGGGAAAAGTGCGGTCATATCAACCACAATGATAATAATGGGACTCTGCTCCGTCCTGATGTCACTTACATCCATGATATTCCACATATATGTAAACCGGCACGAGCGAACTGTGTACAGCTCGGATACCCAGCTCAACCAGACCGTCAACAGAACCATGAAGATATACAAGGGACTAGCAATGCTGATTCTTTCGGCAACAAATGCTGTCGCATGGGTATATATCACTATTGACACCCTGATTCATTGCATATCATCAGCCAGTAAGTCCCGGCAAATTTCGCTTTCTGATATCCTAAATTTCAAGGGTGCGCTTGTAGATGTCTCACTGTGCAGCTCCGCACTCTATGTCTATATATTTGTCCAGACTCTTGCTGCCATCGGATTGTTTGCACCTCTCCTCATGGCACAAAGCAGAAAACGTGAACTCTTGGCCGCCGACACCCAGCCTCTCTACGTGGATGACGACGAATACTGGAAAACCGGATATTACTACAATCCTTCCGACCCGCATGTGCTGGTTCAGAACAGATTGCAAAGTGGAAATTATACATTTAACTATGCCACCAGGAGCGCAAAGATTTTTACAGGACTTACATATATCCTTATCACCGCCTGCATTGTCTGGACGATAGGCGTGCTTGTGCCATTCATAAACGTGCATATTGACACTCATCTTGACTCCAACAAACTCACAGTGTCTGCTGCCATATACTCATCGGAGATATATTTTGATGACATCGAGGAGGTTCAGCTTCTGAATGAACTGCCAGACGATGATTTTGTTCGCACAAACGGAGGTGCCACCGATGAATACCTGATCGGCCATTTCAAGAGCAGCACCTACGGCAAATGTGAGCTGTATGTATACGCAGACAGTTATCCCATCATCATGATAAAGACAAGGGATGAAGTGATATTTATGAACACCAAGGATTCTGATGATACTTATTCTATCTTCGAATCCATACATTCATGAGATAACGCCAAAACAGGCACAATAGATAAGACCATCATGCATTTTAACACTAAATACATGATGGTCTTTTGATCTGTTCACACATAGCCATTCCGTCTATGCTATCATTTTCTTAAGAAATGCTCCCTGTTAGGATACTCCTGCCTGAACGCCGCCAGTGCGGCACTCTGAAGTATGGCAAATTCCTTGTCCATGTGCAGCATGTGCGGCGCGTCAAATGCTATGGAGCTTATCTGATCTGCGATCTTCTTCGCCACGCCCTCATCCGAGAGCTGCCCCATACCAAATGCTATGGATGTGAAACCTCTGCCGCCTCTGCTCACCTCGATGAACTTGAGAAACGCATTCTTGAGTTCATATAGCAATATCTCCTGTTCCTCGACACTTCTTCTGTCTGCGTCGAACAGGCAGAGCTTGCTTATAATCTCCACAGCCTGTTTCTTTTTCTGACCTCCGATGTCAACAGAACCGCCCTCCGATATGTATTTGAGCTCCATAAGGCAACCCACAAATGCATCATTCTTCGGCTTTCTCTTGCCATATCTCGCCGTCCACAATCTCTGACGGAAGACAGTAGACGAACCGGCGCTGTCACCATCCATATCCGTGCTGTTATTTTCCAGCAGTTCAAGTCTCTTATCTGCATCCGTCTCTCCGTAAAATTCTTCTATCCAGCTATTTTCCATATGCATCCTTCCCGAATATATAATTGGATCTGTATCTCTACATCAATTCTTGATAATTTTTCCAGACAGATCTTCTCCAATTATATATGCTTTTAATTCACGATTGTTTACTCATGTATCAGTTTGTAACTTTAGTCAGCTATTTTAGTTCATTATTTCAGGCTCTTATTTTAACGCTCCTGTACTTATCTGAGCAGGAAATCATCCACGCTGTCAACATCGACCTTCCAGTAAGGCGACACGTAATATTTGCCCTCGTCAAGATTATGACCATCAAGGCTGTTTCCCTTGAAGAGATCAACTGCCAACCGCGCTATCTCTCCCGCCTGGGCCTCCTTGTCATTGTAAACTGTTCCCTGCATGTTTCCCTGCTTTATCGCCTGGAGAGCATCATCAAGTCCGTCTATTCCAAAGATCACAGGCCATTTGTCCCGGCTTATACTTGAGTTATCGTACGCCTCAACTGCGCCCAGTGCCATCTCATCATTGTTGGATATGACAAGCTCTATCTGACTGCCATACTGACTTATAAGCTGAGTCATTCTGTTCTCCGCCTGACCTCTGTTCCAGTCTGCAAACTGATAACTGAGCTTCTCAAGATCCACTCCCTTATCCATGATGGTCTTCACCGAACAGTCGGTTCTGCTTATGGCATCCTGATGTCCGGCCTCCCCCTCCAGAAGAACATACTGTATCTTGCCATCACCGTTGCGATCCACTTCGCTGTGCTTCTTTATATAATTTGCCGCAATCTCACCCTGCATATCACCGGATTCTTTTGCGTCACAGCCAACATAGTAGAGCTTTTCCCACTGCATCAGGTCATCACGCACCGGCTCTCTGTTGAAAAAGATCACTGGTATATTACTCTGCCTTGCTGACTTGATAATATTTGCCGGTGCGGTTCTGTCTACAAGATTTACACACAGCACATCGCAGCCTGCATCTATCATCTCATCAACTATCTCATCCTGCTCACGCTGATCATTATCACCACTTCTCACCGATACTATCACATTCATGTTTATGGTCTCCATAGTCTTAAGCTGAGATTTCACCTTTTCAATCATGGCATTTATGAATGGATCATCTGCTGTATAAGTGACCACCCCGACTCTCATGGTTTTGTTTGATTTTTTATTGCTGCTGCCGCAGCCCATAAGCGAGACTATCATCGCAGCTGCCAGCAAAAGCACATATATTTTTCTTCGTTTCTGTCTACTCATATGAATATAAAAACCTCTCTACATCATCGGAGAACAAATCGTCACTGTATATTATCTTTATGCCCTCCTCCCGACTCTTCATCGTATACAATCTGCTGTTCAGACCCTTTACTACCTCTGTCACACTGGCATAGCCAACACCGTATCCATCCGGAATAACAAGGCACTTTATCTTGCCCGCATCAAGCAGCGCCACAGATTTTACGCTGGTCCCCATTCCATATATCTGGGCGCCATTGTACATACCGTTATCCGCATTCTCTCCTATCTCATCGATCGCATATGTGTCCATCACAACCATGTAGTCCACCTTTCCCAGAATATCCACAATGTCACATATGTTCTGATTGCCACATCGGCTGTACACCCAGCTCACCTCGCATCCGGTTCCTTCTATCGCATCCATAAGTCCTGCTTTTCCGCTCACACTTCCCTCTGTCTGGGAATATCCGGTTATAATGCCTATGCTTTTGCCACGGAGTCCGTCCGCATCATTTGCCCTGATCTGTTCTCCAAGGGTATATCCTATCTTGTAGTTATCAGGTTTTATCGTGACAAATCCCGAGGCGCCATCTTCACTGTATGCATCCTGGGTTATAAGTACAAATGGTACATCGCCAAGCTGTCCCAGCATATCCGATGTATCCTCGCCCGGTGCAGGACAAATTATGAATGCATCTACATCATTTTCAAGCTGTTCATCTATGAGCTCCTTCTCATCCTGGGCTGACTCGATATCATCGGTGTTGCATATGATAAGATGGACATCATTGACATTTGCTGATTGTTTTAGTCCATTTATAAGTCCATCCCACCTCTTATCACCGGAATTTGAAAGTATGACCGCTACTCTTTTCTGAGGCACATTTTCCCGGAATATCTGATGTATAAAGAATCCGGCTATAACCACCAGAAACAGCTCCGCGATCAGGAATGTTATCTTACTCTTCTTCATCTGTCGCCATCCCCCTTCCAAAATCCTGCCTCTCAAGTCTCTCTCTGTTCTCCTCCGTGTAAGGAATGGCTGGAATGTGAATGACAACCTTTGTTCCCTCGTCCGGCTCACTGTAAACCTTTAATCCATATTCGCTGCCAAACATCAGCTTTATCCTGGAGTGAACATTGATAACACCCACTCCGGAGCCATGCTTTGGCACCTTATTGTTGTCCACAAGGATGTTCCGGGCAATATCCTCCGACATACCCATACCATTATCCTCAACTGAAATGTATATGTCGTCGCCCTTCTTCTCACCGCGGACAGTTATCTTGCCGCCATCGTCCTCATCCATGTTGCCCACACCATAGTATATTGCATTTTCCAGGATCGGCTGCACGATAAGTTTAACTGTACAATAGTCATTTATCTCTTCGTCTATGATAAATTCTGTAGCAAATCTTTCTTTATATCTTACCTTCTGTATGTTCATGTAACTCGTGCTGTGCTGGATCTCGTCCGCTATCCTTATGACAGTTCTGCCCTTTGACAGACTTATCCTCAGCAGCTTTGCAAGCTCAGATATCATAAATACTGCATCTGTATTTCTGTTCGCCTCCACCATCCATGTTATGGACTCCAGTGTATTATACAGGAAATGCGGATTGATCTGACTCTGGAGCGCATCCATCTCACTCTTTCTCCGCTCATTCTGCTGTCTGATTATCTCCTGCATCAGAATCTCTATCTGCTCATAGGATTTCTTGACCGAATATCCCAGATGTCTTATCTCGGAAGATCCTCCAATATATATATCCGTGGTTCCACCTGTCTCATATGACTTTACTGATTCATTCAGCTTAAGTATAGGCTTTGAGATTTTCTTTGTTATGATCCTGTTCACCCACAAGAGCATCATAAGCAATATTACAACCGTAGTTATGATGTAATATCTGTACTGATTGATGCTGGCAGTCTGAACACTTTCCGGGACAACTCCTATGATCTTCCATCCAGTGTAGGCTATACTGCTGACAACAACATTTTCTGTGCCATCCGTCATCTTGATCTCATATGTACCGTCATCGTATACCGCTGCCTCTGTACTTTCCTCTGTGAAAAAGCCTCTGTCTATCTCTGCTCTTCGCGGATGGTATATGATATCTCCGTCACGGTTGCACAGATAATAATAAGTTTCACTTGAAGAATCATTGATCCTTGAAAGAGCCTCCTCGATCACGGAATACTTCATATCTATCAGAAGCACGCCGTTTACCGGCTTATCTCCATCATTGATATCAACAGAACGGCTGAGGGATATGACCCAATAATACCTATTGGCGCCATCTTGAAACAGATCTTGTATATGAGGTGTAGAAAAGTGCATATTCTCTATATCTTCAGATGCATTCTTGTACCATTCCTGTTCCTCGACATTAACCTTATCCTTCTGCACTGCAACCGGCTCCGCAGCAACAAGCTTCCCGGAATTGTCGTACAACGCCATACTCTGCACTTTGTCAACATTCACCTCATATAAAAGGCTGAACTGTCTGCTGAACTCCTGACTGGAGATGTCATATTCCTGGATAATGTTATAATTCACTCCATTAGATATCTGTCTAATGCCTGCCAGGTCTGTATCCACTTTATCCACAGTACTCTCTATCATGCTTTCTGCATTTGACACTGCAGTCTGCTTTATCGCAAGCTTGAATCTATTGTAAATAAGAAATCCCATAACAACAGTTGTGGTTATCGTCAGTCCTGTGAGCACCGCCATTATTATTGACTGTATGTCAAATCCTATAAATCTGCCATGATGAAACCAGCCTCGCAGCCTCGTGCGCAGAGAATATTTATTTTTCTGCATTTTGCCCTGAGCATCCTTTTTCTCTCTAATCTTCAAAACAATTCTACTCCCCTTATACTTTCTCTGCTCTACTTATTCCCCGTATGTTCAGTTCTGTACTTTGATGGCGACATTCCAAATCTCTTCTTGAACACATAGCTGAAATAATTTGCATCCTGATATCCCACCTGCTCTGCTATCTTATAGCTCTTCTCATTTGTCTCAAGTATGAGATTGGCTGCGTGATCCATCCTGTAATCCGTCAGATACGAGATAAATGACTTGCCTGTCTCCTTCTTGAACACTGATGAAAAATACGAATTGGACACACCAAGCTCTGAGCACACCGTATCCAGCGACAGATCGGGCTCCATATACCTGTCAACTACCATATTCTGGGCATCCGTTACCATTCTTCTGGACGTGTTATTTCTGGCATTTTTCAATTCCTCGCCGATCGCCATCGATGTGTCTATGAGCCATGCTGTGAGGGTAACTTCATCCATCTCAGGAACCTTCTCGTATGGGTTGCTGATCCCACCTGAAAAATTATCAAAATCTATAAAATTATTTGCGCAGAATCTGTAGAACGTTCCTACCATCTCCATGAGCGTCAGCTTGTACCTGTTCATGGTCTGTGCAGATCTGTGCAGCTTCTCTATCTCATCATGTACCGCTCCCTCAATGGCATCTCTTTTGCCAAGATATATTGACTTGATAAGTTCATGCATATTTGCATCTTCATACTGTACTGCGGCCTTCTGCTCCTTCGGTGCGATCTCAGCAATATTTATAGCCCTCTGGGTTCCGTATAAGACCCTGTATGATACCGCTTCCCTGGCACCCTCATATGAATTATTGATATTCAGGAGACTGTCACACACTCTGCCAATACCGGCAGTCACCACGGCACCCATGACTCGGTAAGCCCATCTGCAGAATCTGTCGCAGGCATCCGTCAGCTCTGCCATGGCATCCTCTGAGGCTATTTCGATGATGAGCACTGAGTTGCCCAGATATGTAAATACCTTGCATTTCCATGTATCAGCAATTCTGTCCTTGATCTGCTGTTCCACCGACATTGACAACAGAAGCGGATTCATTCCATCTGGAACGTGATGCTCCGATGTATGAAAAACCGCGCAGCAATAAAGCGGTCCCTTCATATCAATCTGGTATGCTGCAAGAAATTTCTCATAATCCGACTCGCTCACTCTGCCCTCTATCAGGGATACAAACAGATTTGTCTGAAGAACAGGCAGAGATGCATTGAAATAATTTGCAAGCTTTTCTACATTCAGTTTTTCCTCCCTCTCCTTGTCCAGAGAGTTCTTGACCCTCTTCAGACAGTCCGAGAGTTCTAAGGCATTTATAGGCTTGAGCATGTACTCCTCTATCTCAAGGTGCACCGCCTCCTTGGCATACTCAAACTCATCAAATCCTGTGAATATGATGATGTGTATATTCTGATAATCATTGTTGAGCCGTCTAGATAGCTCAAGACCGTCCATATACGGCATCTTGATGTCCGTTATGACCACATCCGGCTGCTGCTTCTCCACCAGTTCAAGAGCCTTCACACCATTGTTGGCACTTCCCACAACATCAAACCCAAGCATATCCCAGTGGATCTTTCTCTCTATAACATCTATAACCTCTTCCTCGTCATCGACAAGGATAACCTTGTATTTATCCATCTAACAGAAATCCTTTCTATATATCAAATGCCACCCGGTTCACCGGTCTTTTCCAGCAGTGTAATTATATCAAATACCGCAGAGAATATCTGTACTTTTATTATTATTTCTTCATCTATACCGTCAAGAAATTTTTCTCACCTGTCCGTGACTCGAAACCTTGCCTGTTTCCAGCTGAGGATCCAGCTTGTTTCCGGCTGAGGATCCAGCTTGTTTCCGGCTGAACATCTTGCCCTCCCGTAATCTGGAATATTTTCTCTATCTCCAACAAAATAGCTGCTGTAGGATAAAATTGTAACTCCCCCCCCCACATATAACCCTTGCAGGAAAATAGAGCGAAGGAAGCGGAACACTCGCCCAAGATTTTACAATATATAAATATCTCCACAGCACAGCCTTCTGTGCATGCGCCTGCCACTTTTATGCATGCCACCTAATCGATAGCTAGACGCGACTGATGATTTCTTCTCCTTCCACCACGAACAGCTGTATCTGCCCGGCTGCATGCATGGCTGCATTTATATACTGCGACATCGATAGTGAACACGACTGAGCTTCAGCGCTTTTTGCCACTGCGGAGGCCGCATTGCCCTTATCGCGGTCAAAGCAGTGTGCAGATAAAAGCAAGCTGAAGTGAGGGAAGGGGAACGTGATGCCACAGTATATAAATGCAGACATCATCAGCCGGGCAGATACAGCTTCCGTTAGCACAGCCGCACAGAAGGCTTCCGCCAATCCACATGCCTTGCGTCATGCGTGCACTTCGTGCACTTCACAAGGAATCCTCCCGCTTATGCGGGCCCCTCCTTATGAAAAAAACCGCTCAATCCATCCTGTAGACGATCCGAGCGGCTTTTTATATAAAGGTTTTGTGAGAGTTAAATTTGTTGTTCCTTACTTCTTCTGTACATACTTGAGACAGTCAAGAGTTACAGCGGCAAGGATGATGATACCTTCGAATATGAACTGAAGGTTTGTATCAATACCAAGAATGGTAAGTGAGTAGGTAAGTGATGTGAAGATAAGAACACCAGTTACAACACCGGAGATCTTACCGATACCACCTGTGAATGAAACACCACCAACAACGCAGGCTGCTATGGCGTCCATATCCCAGCCCTGTCCATAAGCTGCACTACCTGAACCAACCATTCTGTTACACTCAAGCCATGATCCGAATCCGTAAAGGATACCGGCAAGGATGAATGCGCCAAGTGTTACCTTGAAAACTGATATACCTGAAACTGCTGCTGCCTCTGGGTTTCCACCTACAGCGTACAGATTCTTACCAAATGTAGTCTTGTTCCAGATGAACCATACTACTACGATTGCAACTACTGCCCAAATGATAATAGTTGGGAAGTTTCCTATTGTTGGGATGAACATATTTGGTATTGCTGAATCAATAGCACCAAACGAAACACCCTTTGTCGCATATGTTACAAGTCCGAAGATGATCAGCATGTTCGCCATTGTTGAAATGAACGGATGCATCTTGTACTTCGCCATGAAGAAACCTGCAATACTTGAAAATACTGTTGTGAGGATAATACATGCAACAAGTGCAAATAGTGCTTTTCC
>NC_021018.1:1979656-2023851 GCF_000210595.1 Coprococcus sp. ART55/1
ACACCACCTGTATTTGCACCATTGTGCATGATAATGGTAGCTGTAACCATACCCATACCAACCATACGTCCAATCGAAAGATCGGTACCGGTCAGGAGGATAAGTCCCGCAACGCCGAGTGCCAGGAACATTCTAGGTGATGCCTGCTGAAGTATGTTCAGTATATTGGTAACTGTGAGGAGCTGTGTGTTCTTCACAATTGGAGTGATGATACAAAGTGCAATGAATATCAACACGATTACTATATACAGACCGTTCTTGTAAAGGAACTGTGTTGTGTTGAATGTGTACTTGTAATTCTCAAATTTCTGTGCTCTGCTCTGCATGAATGTGTACTTGGACATTCTAAGGAGATCTATCAGATGATACTTGTGTGAAAATGCATCATGCTTTCTGTCCTTAATCTCCTGAAGTCTTGACTCATGTGTCATCTGTGCATCAAAGAGCTTGTTCTTGTATACATATTTCTCGTCCTTGATCTCCTCCGGATCAGAGAGTTTTGCAAGTGTCTGCTCATGCTCTGTCTTGAGTGTTGCCTTTACTCTCTCATAGGACTCATTTTCTGCTGCCTTCTCAGTCTCGCAGCTTGCCACTACTTTGCTGTAGTACTCGCTGTCATAATGCTCCTTAAGGTATCCCTCTGCGTCAGCGATAAGCTTTGCAACCTTATCCTTATTGGCTGCCTCAACTGCCTTTGCCTTCTCCAGGGCTGCCTTATCCTTTGCGATTATGCTATCCTTTTCTTCCTTTGATAAATTCTTATCTTCCTTTGCGATAGCTATATGGTTCTTCAAACTACGAACCTTGTCAGATCCATCAACTCGAAGTTCATCGATCTGAGCCTGTATCTTTCCAACATATTCATCAATCGGCTTGAGGAGTTTTTCCTCTGCATCAGCCGAAAGGATCATATTTTTATCTGCCATATCCATGCTCCTCTCTATTACAAATATTTAGCACTAAGTCTTAACAATTCTTCCTGATTAGTCTCCTTGGTATTTACAATTCCGGCAAGGTGTCCATTTGACATAACACCTATACGGTTTGTGATACCCAGGATCTCCGGCATCTCAGAGGAGACAACTATGATAGTCTTGCCCTGCTTTGCCATGTTGATTATAAGTTCATATATTTCATACTTGGCTCCTACATCGATACCTCTTGTAGGATCATCCATCATGAATACATTTGGTGAACGCTCAAGCCATTTTCCGAAGATAACCTTCTGCTGATTACCACCGGACAGGTTGGCGATCATATCGTCAGGTCCCATACACTTGGTGTGCATGACCTTGATCTCCTCAGCTGTGGCACGAACCATGCTGTCATGTGACAGTGCCACGCCGCTCTTGTAGTGGTTCATATTTGCAATGGTGGTATTGAAGGTGATATCTGCCTTGAGGAAGAGACCATTTGCCTTTCTCTCCTCAGTGATGAGGGCAAATCCGTGATCCATAGCATCCTTTGGACCGGTGAAGTTCATGATCTTGCCACCATACATTACATTTCCTGCTGCTCTTGTACGAATACCAAATATAGTTTCCAGGAGCTCTGTACGACCTGCGCCAACCAGACCATAGAGACCGAATATCTCACCCTTCTTCACATCAAATGTGATGTTCTGGAGCTTCGGTGCATACTTTGTGGAGAGTCCCTGTACTGAGAGGATCGTCTCACCCGGCGTATTGTCGACCGGTGGGAATCTGTTATCAAGTGAACGACCAACCATGGCTGATATAAGCTCGTTCATGTTGGTGTCCTTGCTGTCCTTTGTCATGACCAGACTACCGTCTCGGAGAACTGATATCTGATCACAGATCTCGAATATCTCATCCATCTTATGTGAGATGTAGATCAGGGAAATTCCCTGCTCCTTGAGCTGTCTCATCATCTTGAAAAGCTTTGCAACCTCAGGTGCTGTCAATGATGATGTAGGCTCATCAAGTACGATTACCTTGGAATTGTATGAGATAGCCTTTGCGATCTCACACATCTGTCTCTGGGAAACTGACATCCTCTTCATCGGCTGTGTAAGATTGACCGTTATACCCAGCTTTCTGAACAAGTCTGAAGCTTCCTTCTTCATACGGCCCTCATCGATGACTCCAAGAGAGTTCTTTGGATAACGTCCAAGGAACAGGTTGTCAACAACGCTTCTCTCAAGACACTGATTTAATTCCTGATGAACCATCGCAACTCCATTCTCGAGTGCATCCTTAGGGCCAGAGAAATTTACTTCTTTTCCATCTAATATTATTGTGCCTTCGTCCTTCTGATAGGTTCCGAAGAGACACTTCATCATTGTCGATTTACCGGCACCATTCTCACCCATAAGTCCCATGATCGAACCAGGTTTAACATTCAAATTAATATGGTTAAGGACCTTGTTTCTGCCGAATGATTTGCTCATGCCTTGAATCGATAAGATGTATTTATTCTTATCTTCTGCCATATCTCTACTTCCTTTCATTGAACATCAGCCCATTAATAGTCGCCTTCGGCGAGGGCTGATGCTACATATCAAGTTTTCATAGAAAACTTGATACATGCTCTTAGTAAAAGAAGGGTATCAAATGTTTAGTCTGACACCCCTCTGAGTTAAATCATTTCCTATTGATCAATCATCCAGGTAACTTATATTACTTAGAGAGAATTGATGTGTATGATGCTGCATTGTCTGTCTTAACCATGTTGATTGCAAATGCATCGTACTCGCCTGGGTTACCAAGACGGTTTGTGATGTTAGACTCTGTCTGTCCATCACCACCGATGTAATCTACATTCAGGTTAAGAAGGTCATCGTAGTTCTGAAGAAGTGGCTGGTATGTTGAGCTCAGGAAGTTATCTGAAGCGTTGTAGATATCAAGCCATACCTTCTTGCTTGGGCTCTTGCTTGAGTCAAGCTGCTTTGAAACCTTGTCATAAACCTTTGTTGAATCTGTGAAATCCTGATAGTTGTCTGCTGTTACTGCCACATTCAGTGCGTAGTATGATCTCTCGTCTGCGCTGTATCTGTAGTCAACACCTTCCTCAAGCTGGTTTCCAGCCTCGTCTGCTGTACCGATACCAGTATCAACATCTACACCATCAAGTGCGTTACGGAGAACTCTCAGTGTCAGGTAAGCCTGAACATCTGCATGCTGTGAAATTGTTCCGCCGTAGCCCTCTGCAATTGCTGCAACTGCATCGCTGTTAGCATCGTATCCAAATGTAGGAACCTTGTTGTCCTTTGCCCAGGCATTGAACATTGACATTCCCATACCATCGTTATTTGAAACAACTACATCGATCTGATCACCAAATGATGCTGTCCATGTTCCTATTGCATTACCAGCTGTAGCTGCATCCCATGTAGCTCCTGCTGAGTTCTTCATCTCCTGTGATGCAAGCTCTCTGATCGTATATGTCTTGCCATCAACATCAAGCTTAGCATCCTGTACTACTGTTGCCTTACCATCTACGTTTGTTCCGGCTGGTGTTGAATCAACTGCTCCGTTTGCATCAACTCCTGTGCCAAGTGCTGAACGAACACCTCTTGTACGTGCGATTGAATCATTGTGTCCGATATCACCGATTGCAAGTACATATCCGATGACTCCATCACCGTTACGATCGATCGTTGCTGCATTTGCCTTGATGTAATCAAGAACCATCTGGCCCTGGAGCTCAGCACCCTGATTAGCATCAAATCCTACATAATATGTGTCCTTGTTGTAGCTAAGAGCGTCCTTGTCAAGCTCTCCTGTTGAACTGTTAGATGGCTGACGGTTGAACCAGCAAAGTGGCTTGTCCTTGTTGGCTACTCCACTGCTTGAGCTTCCGCCACTTGAACTTCCGCCTGATCCACATCCTACCATTGATAAAGCAAGTGTTGCAGCTGCTGCTACAGCTAAAATTCTTCTTTTTCTCATATTACATTCCCTCCTGTTCTTTGAACATCAGCCCATTTGTAATTGCCTTCGGCAAGGGCTGATGCTGCATGTTAAGTTTTCTGAAACTTAACACATCCTTTGGCTTTGTGTGTTTTATTTTTTTGTCTTGCCTCATTGACTGTACTCATTATAAGTTGATACGGGATTTGAAAGAATAGAATATTTTTGGATTAATTAGCAAAATTTTGCGATTTATTGATTTCTTTATAGATATTTTTACCAATTCACACTGGTTAATAGTTATATGTCAAGTGTATTTTTTGCTTAACACGGGTAAAATTGCATATTGAGTTGGGCAGTTTTGACTCATTCTCGGCATTTTAGTGGAATCTTCTATAACGGCTTGTTTTTATCTTTTTGTTGTTGTTTCGTAGGTTTGTGCATAAAATTATCTCCTTTTTGCTAGAGCGTGGGTTCGACTCACCCACGCTCTTTTTCAGGATTACATATTCACATTCAAGTAATTTCCACAATAAGGACATTTGCTGGAATATCCAGTCGCTGCACGGAAACTCGAACCACAATTCGGGCATCTGACCGCCACAAGTCTCAGCTTATCCGGTGCCACCGGCTTGTCGTCCATGAGCTCTTCCTCACCAGGAAGCCTCTCATCCCTTACTGAATCCGGATCATAGCCGTATTTGCCGTTGTACTCAAATATATCTATCGTCAGACCTATCGGGTACATGCCGGCACCCCTTGTGAATCCCGTTGGTATTATAGCCTCCCGCTCAACATGGTAGCTGTCAAAATAATGCACGATTGTGTCCATCATATATGTATTGTTCACCCTGACAGAAGTATTCTCCGTGTATCCATATATCTTTGCAGGGTACCTCACGCCCTTTTTCACTATCATCTTCTTGTTGTGAACCAATATCGCCACCACTATGTCCATTCCCCCACCGATCAGTAAGAAACTTCCCGGAAGGCTCAGCATAGCCAGGGGGAATTTGCCAGGCTCCGCCACAATTGCAAATATAATTCCCACGAAAACACCGACAGCAAGGAATATACTGCCAACCAAAACCACTATCTTATGAGCTGCATTCATCTTATTTCTCCTTTTCCCCAATATCTGCAAAAACCACCGATTCTCTGCTCATACAATGTCTACATCACCATCTGCCAGATTATGTACAATACAAGCAAGTGTCCCGGATAAAATGCATAACAGAAGTATTTAAACCACTTCTTATGGTATCCCAGTTTTCCATTGTATAGCCATATCACCGGCAATGCGATGAGCGCAAACGCCTGCTGCGGGAATTCAAAGCTATGTCCCGCTATACTAAATGTATAACAATATCCACTAAGCAACTGTGCATTGATATAATACATACACACGAGCTGTGCTATCAATTTCCATGGTTCCTTGCCCCGGAACAGATAGAACATTATAACCATGACAACTCCCGCTCCATAGAAATCAACCATGGTGATCGTTCCTATCACATATCCCACAAGAGTCACAACAATCGCAACCGGGATCCACAGCCATACCTTGCCCGTTTTCCTCACCTTGTCTATCAATGCTATCAGCAGCAATCCTATGAGAAATGTCCAAAGTACATTCTGATGAAACAGATACAGGACACTGTCTCCGGACACAAGATCAAACGGAACTTCAGATATCACCGCAAATATCAGCATTCTGCACAGATATCTGCGGAAATTACTGGTGTGATAAAATCCCTCAACTATCATGAAGGCAAATATCGGAAATGCTATTCTTCCTATGCACGTAAGTATATCCACATACGGAAACAACGTTGCCCACATGTGATCACTGAGCATGCATGCCATCGCAATGATATGCAGCATACAGGAGCTGAATACTCCTGCCTTTATATTCCAGGACTGTTTCCCCGGATCAATCATTTTACCATTCTGTATATCCGTCATATTGATTCCTCCTTTTTATATGACTTCGTCATATTGGTTCCTAATATGTGCCGCCAACTCCTTCGCCCTTGTTAAATCCGAATATGGCGCAGCATATCAGATCTATGATAAACAATACCGACAATGTGATACATATAATGTTCTGCACTTTTTTGCTCTTGGAATTCAGAAATTCACTGAGCTTCGGTGCCGCTATATACACTCCAAACAGGCTGCCCAAACCAAATGCAAGAAGTCCCACCAGACATATTCTTCCATTTACATTAAGAAACTCGTTCTTGTAGTCCCAATACTGTGAATTAAAGAAGAAATCCAGTGCCCAGCTTGCTATGAATTCTATGATTCCACATACCACCATCGCCATAGCAAACAGCTTTGCCTTATCTGCCTTGAAGCGGTCAAGCAGGAATATGATAGCAACGCCGCCGACTCCGTACACAGGCAGCCACGGTCCATACATGGTTCCACGGTTTACAAGAACATGATCCATAACTATATAGAGTACGACCTCCCACAGCCATCCTATAAAACAGAACACAAAGAAGAAGAAAATGAAGTCCCTGAGACTGTATTCACTCTTCACCTTCATTCCCTCAGGCACCTCGACCGCGACATCCTGGAGAATATAGGCCGGTTTAGTCCATACCTCAGCAACTCCCGCGTCTCCTGCCGACTGATAAGCAGCCTCGATAGCCTTTTTGTTATATGGTGCAGCATTGAATGCTTCCTCGACAAAATTTTCCACACCTATATTCTGTCTGAACCAGAAGTACATCTCCACATCAAGCTCCATCTGAAACGGTAATGCTACCAGAAGTCCTGCAACCGGTATAGCCTTGATCATCCACACGTGGATGCACGACAGATCCGTCAGGAACATTTTCCACTTATAGCCTCTCGTCATCTCCCTTGACATGTTCTTCGCATCTCTCCACTTGAGTCTTGGATTCTCCGCCAGGAGATATGGAACCATCCTATACTGATAATACTTGTACACACCACCGATTATCGTGAGCCACCAGAGTGTCATAACAACATTGTAACAGAACATGACCCACATAAGTCTGAGTAAATAATGTCTGTGGAAAGGTGCAAACATCCGGTTGACGGACACCTTGTCACTGTATCTGCACTCCATGGCATAACGGCATTTGCCCACTATCGCCGCACTCTGTATAAAGAAATGGACAACAGCCATGATAAGAGCAGATATCAGGAGCATCACTATGACCTCGCCGGGATTTCTCTCCACATATGCCGTGTTGGCGCCTAAAAGCTTGATGATCCAGGTCTGCTTCGCCGTCACCGAGTCTATCGCACGGGCTACTGTCTCGGCTTTTTTCTCCGACATATGCTCAATCATCGGCATATTCTTTACATACTCCTTGAGTATGGTCACATTGTCAGCCTCATGCTCGGTCTCCTGTCCAAGCACCTGATCTATTCCCTTCACGAATTTTGTCTGGGAAGAATCATCTACCCCAAGATAAGAGAAAATAAAACACACAGCGACCATAGCCATCCAAGCCATAAGTCCACGTTTAAATACCGTGTTCCACGCTCCCTTTTTAAGCTGTTTCCTGTTCCAAGTCATTATAATACATTCTCCCTTATAGAATTTTAAATGTTATCATCTTACGTCTATATCCCGCATTTTTAATGTCACATCACTCAGGCAAACTGTGAAACTCATAACCTGAATCCCCCTAGATGAAGTCGAAGGTTGCCTGCTCATAGGAAAGTTCCTGATATTCCAGTTCTTCCTGATCCGTCTTACTGGTGTAGTCCACCACTACCGTCTGCTGCTTTCCGCCCACCATCTGCTGTCCCAGGATATAGTTCACATCAAAGCGTCCTGTGATGGCCGGTGTCGCGCCACGGGCAGGTACGATGAGCTGCACATGATTAGCTGCCAGCATGGCAAATATAGGCTCCCATATGTATATATCCTTCGCCGCACCAAACGGGTTGTCAATAAATATTGTTTTAGACTGTACCGACTCCTCCGGTGCCAGGCTGTACATTCCTGCAATGTAGTTGATGACAGCAACCAGAAACTGAATGTAGATACCCTGGGACTGTCCCGTACTTCCAACAGCCTCCTCATACCTGAGATACCGGCTCTGCTCCTTTATCCTCTCCCTCTTGTAGAGATTGAGTCTGATGGCATTCATATCTGTGACCATGACACCGAACAGCTTCTTGAGTCCCAGACAGTCACGGATGTACTTGATCCTCTTTCGTTCATCCTCGTAGGCATCCGCACCCTTCACTATGTCATCTATATAATCAGACATCCTCTGCTTTACAAATTCATCCTTCACGTAAGGTATGGTGAGATCGACCATCTTGATCACATCATCGCCCACCGTGATACGTGACAGCTTTGGAAGCTTCTCAAGCTCAGTCTTCACATCCATACATCTCTGTACACACTGATTCTCGAAGTTCTCCTTGATGGCAACCATATCCTCGATACCCTTCTCAACGCGCTCCTTCTCCAGCTTGATGAACTCAATAATCTGAAGAAGATTTGCCAGAAGTTCCTTTGCCTGACTGTAGGTATCCGGAACCTGCACATCCTGTCTGATCGTATTGGCCATCTCGAATACACCCATCTCCACTAGTGTATCCGCCGTCTGTCCCTTGAATCTCATGATTTCATTCTTCGCGCGGTCAAGGGCTTTCATGCTCCTGTCGTACTTCATGAGACTTGTCTCAAATAACTGTCTGAGGGTATCCATGTCTTCATCCAGTACATTTCCACCGGACACATCTATGTCATTTGTATCGACTATTCTCTTTACATCCTTGTACAGATCCACCATGAAACCATACTGCTTATAGTAATCGCTGTACGCCTTCTCAGCTTCTTTGAATATGCGGTTCATATCCGCAAGCACCGCATCGCCATTGGCTATGGCTGTATCTGCATCGGCTGCAGATATCTCCTCACGTACATAGCTGCTATCGCCGTATGTGCGGTTGATGTTCTCTATCGCATACTCTATGCTTCCCTCAAGCTTGCTATACGCCTTCTGGTCAGCCTTCTGCTGCTGCATCAGCGACGCCTCTATCAACGTGAGCCTTGCCAGCTCATCGTCCATCTCCCTGAGATTGTCCTCAGACGTCGGATAGAGCTCTCCTGCCTCGGCAAATACCGCCATGTCAAAGCCTCTCTTCTCTATGGTCTTCTGTATTCTGTCCATTGACTTCTTCAGCGCATCCATGAGCTTCTTCTTGTCCTCAAGATCCGGCGCATGCTCCTTTGAAACCGCCAGCATAGCCATAAATTCCTGTTCAAGCCGTTCATCTGAAATGTCCAAAGTCTCCTTGTATTCCTCCGGTATTCCGTCCTGCCATGCCGCAGCAGCCACGCCTACACCATCTGTATTTTCAGCAACTCCCGCATTCTCAGACTTCGGCAGATACGGTTCGAAATACTCCGTCCACTTGTACTGGATATCCTCTATATTCCTTGTAAGCCCCGCAAGCTTTGACTCAGTCTCTCCAACCGTCGTCGACCACTTCAGCACATCGCTCTGAAGTCCTGACAGCTTTGCCACAAGGTCAGACTTCCTCTGCTTATACTCGGCAAGTCTCTGCTCCTCCGGTCTTGCAAGATCCGACAGCTGCTCTATCATGACAAATGTCTGTCTTCTGTCAGATTCCTTCTGCTGACTCTGCTGCAGGTCTCCATATCTCTCAGTGTTATTATTAAGCTCCGTCTCTGTAACCTTGATCGATGTCTTAAGCTCCTCAAGCTCATCCTTCTTATCGAGCAGTGCCTGGTTCAGCTCTCTCTCCCTGTCCTCGGCACCTGTATATCTCGCATCCACAAGCCTTGTGACAAATGCAAGATCCTCCTGATAAGTCGCAAGCTTCTCATTTATCAGACTGATCTCCTCCGTGAGACCTGCTATCTTATCAGCATTTGCCTTTCTGGCGTCCTCCATGGAGTCCTTAGACATGAAATATTTCCTGTCTCTTCCTATGATAAGCATGTTCTCGGCGGGAACTATCGCTGAGTCTGAAAGCTTATCCATATCGTACACCATTACACATTCGCTGCCGGTGTCTATCGAACCGAGATTTATATCATCCTCCAGACTATCAAATCCCTTTGTCACAACACTGTACGGCAGGTATGGATTTGCCTGAAGCAGCTCCTCCTTTGTATCACCCGGGAGTGCCGACAGATAATCCGCACCATGCATGGCCATGAGCCCATGTCTGGTGGAGATGTAGTTTATCACAGTCTCAGCCCCCTCCGACGGCGGAAATGGTCTGCCATCCTCATAGCATTTCGCAAGCTTTGTCAGTCTGTCGATCTCCTGCTGGCGCTTGATCGTCTCTGTTATGGTGCCCCTAATCCTGTCATTTATAACACCTGTTATATCCTGTGGATTCTCCACAGAGTATACTGCCATGATGCTGTCGAGCTGGCTTCCCGACTGCCTGTACGCCTCGGCGTCAAGCCTTGCATCCTCGCAGCTTCTCTCCAGCGCATCATACTCAGCCTGCACAGTCGTCAGTCTGTATCTGTCATCGTACAGCTTTGTCCTGCCATCTGCTATGGCTATCTCCAACTCTGTCATCTCAGCAAGTATCCTGTCAGACTCCTCCTGAGCCTTGTTCATCATATCCTTCACATCACCCACTACGAGCAGGTTGACCGATGCTGCCAGCTCACTTATGCGGGCACTTATCTCATCAATCTTGGCTGTGGCATCAGCGATATTGTTCTCCGCCACCGCCTGGGCGATCTCGCCCTCCCTCATGACCTTTCTGCAGTACTCCGCCTCCTCAAGTGCGTGATCATAGCTGGTCTGGGCCTCTTCCCTTGCCGCCATGAGCTCTGCAAGCTTCTTCTCATCACGGATGCGTCTGTTGTACGCATACACCGCCATCTTCTCACTGGATGATCCGATGTTGTTTCTTATATTGTCGACTATCAGTCTGCTCTCTTCGTACTGTCGCTTGTTCTCCCTGTATACAAGGTAGTCATTTGCACTCTCCTTGTAGCCGATCTGGTTTTTTAGCTCCGCAAGCTTCTTCTCATTGTCCTCTATCTGCGTGGCAGTGTCATCCATCTTGCGGTTCATGTCCTCAAGGCGCAGATAATCCCTGGTGACCCTGAGATTTGCCAGACGCTTGTTCTGCTGTTCCATCTGCTCCCCGGCGTCAGCCTTTGCCTTCGCCAGCTCCTCCATATGGGTGTCGCCCTCCTGTGTACACGCCCTTCCTGTGGCATACACATCGGCCAGGCCCTTACATATCCTGTCGTTGTCCTCGTAGAGACCTACGCATGAGTTCACCTTGCCCTCGAGCACATTTATCAATTCTATCTGGTGGTCATAGTTGGCTATGTCACGCTTTCTCTGTGCCAGAACGTTCAGCTTGTCCTTGATGTCGAGAAGAGTCTCTGCCATGGTGTCTTCCTCACCGTTTCGTCCTGTCTTTGTGGCAAATGCCTTCTCTATGATCTCCTCTATAAGCAGATCCTCCACGACCTTCCTTGTGGTCCTGTAATTTGTCTCAAAATACGTTCTTACGTGCCCCTCTGTCTTGTTGATTCCACGTATGATTTCCCAGTGGCTCTCGTGGAGACCATAGCCACTTATAAATCTCTGGTACTCGCCCTTCTTGTCAAATACCCTGATCTCCAGGCTCATATCCCTGTGTCCGAGATCCTTGAGATATGTCTTTAAACCGTTGAATGTGATCCTCTCATTCCCCTCCGACAAAGGAAGGTTCACTATGTCATTCTTGTTATATTCCCTGTAGAAAATGCAGTAATTAAAATACTCTATGGATGCAGTGTCCTTCTGTACCTCCCCGGCATCCGCCGTATCCTTTGCCTTTCTGGCACAGAATCCGGTGGTCATGTATCTGTAGCCATCCTTTATATCCGCCTCGTCAAGCTTCCACTCGATCAGCGAATGGATGACTGTGTTGCCGCCGCCCGCACGGAAAAGCTTCTCCACAGGCTGCTTCTCATCCAGAGTACAGTTCGGTATCAGGTTCTGAAGGAGCAGAAGCATGAGAATACTCTTTCCTCCTCCATTTGCCAGATCATACAGCGTGTTCTTTCCATACATTCTCATGGTGAAGTCATCGTACTGCTGTGTACCAAAGTTATATTTTACATTGTTGACCCTTATCCTGTTGATACTAGGCATCCTCTTCTTCACCTCCAAGCAGCTGATACAGCCGTCCTCTGTATTCCTCAAAATAGTTCTCCGACAAAGCTTTCATCCTGTCTGTCGGATAGTACCTGTCCGCATTCTCCACAAATAACCGCTGGGCCGACATGAAGTTGAACACCAGCTTCACATAACCCGCCCGGGATGCCTTGGACGCCCTGGCGCTGTCGCCCTCCTGATTGCCCGTCACCGCCGGGAGCTCATCCCACAGAAGCGCTATCGCCTTGAAGCTGTCCTGCTCCACCTCATCAGTTGACAGAACATCAAGCTTCTTCGTTATGTCCGCAAGATATTTGCTTGTCTCATCTATAATGTTCTCTGACTTCACATACTCCCTGAACTGATAGCTGGATGAATCCTTGTAAAAATAGAGAAGTGTCATATACATAATGAAGTAACACAGATAGAGCTCCTTGTTCAGACGAAGTCCCAGAAGCTTCTTCATGTCGTCATTCGTATAGCCAAATACCCTGTTGCCCTCTCCGGCTGTTATATACAAGCTGTCATTGTACTCGTACAGTGACAGGTTCATCTTCTTCATCATATTCATGACAATATCGTACACCTCGGCATTGCCGTAGAACTCATCGTACAACGGGCCATTGTCGGGATGCTTCTTACAGATCTCCTCACCTGATATTAACTTGGAATATATCTCTATCGCCTTGTCCAGATTCTTACTTTCCATCTTTTTCTCCTATTCTCCGTACAATCACTCTCAGCTGGTTTTGTTAAACTGAATTCCCGTAACGTACATGTCCTCGCCAATCTGTATCTCTTCGTCTGGATGGAATTCCAGTGTAAATGTCATGCCTCTGAACGCATCCAATGTGAGTTCCGGTGCATACATCTCACGGGAGAGACCGGATCTGCTGCCACCAGCCTGATCTCCAGATACAGATGCCGCCAGCGTTTTTTCGTCAACTTTCTTTATTCTCTCTATGTGATCTACCAACATTCCCTCCAGCATAGTGTCCGGCTTTGCCAGTATCTCATCCACGCTGTACCTGTCCTTCTGAGCCAGGTGTGTGAGGAAGGAATAGTAATCTTTGTTGTCGTAGATTTCTTTTCCAAACTTAACTTCAAGTATTCCATTGAATTCCTTGAGACTCAGGTGTCCCCATTTGTTCAGCTGGTCAAGAAGCTCGTGGAACAGCTTTGTGAAGTTGGCACTTATCTGTTCATCGAGCAGTTCATCTTCGTAACGGAAGTTCGGATCAAGCTGCTCCTTCTTCACCTTTGTGGTCTTCGCATTGTCCTCGGACTTCAGCGTGAGCATGTGATCTATGGATGTCATGCTGAACGTTTTCACGATCCTCGGAGCGAAGAGAGGCGCAAGTATGGTGAGTATCTTATCCGGTCTGTCCTCTTTTATGATACTCTGAAGCTGTCCTGCAAAGTCAAATGCAGGTCTAAGCTTCTGCAGCTTTGCCTTGTGTATGATATTGTCCGATATGTTCTGCAGCTCCATGGTGCTGCTTATCAGACTTCCGTGCTTGATGATGGTCCTCTTGAGTTCAAGCTCAAGCTGGCTTATCTCCTCCATAGCTTTCAGGTTGCCCTTGCCCATATTATCATAGCTCGCCTTAGTGATCGCTTTGTCCACCAGAGCTTTGTTCTTGGCAAAGAGCTTCTGCTCGTCAGCGAACCATTTGCCGACGGTCTTCATATAATTCTCGTACTCCTCCGCGCCCTTGAACACGTCGATGGACAGAAGATTTACTATCTCATCCTTCTCGCGGATCAGCCTGTTCACCTCGCTATTGATCCTGCGCACGACCTCGATACCGCCACGGAAGTTCTCTCCAACGATCATCTTTTCCAGAAGAAGCTGCTGCACGTTGATCTTGCTCTCGTCCTTGATCTCCTTGGTGTCCAGATAGAATTCGATTCCATCCGCAGTAATGAAATACAGAACCTTGCCATCCACTATATGGCTGTCTATCAGCTTCACTCGTCCCGTCTTGCGCTGCTTCTTTCCCGGATCATAGAACGTGAATTCAAATGCTCTTCCGTCGTTCTTGATCTTGTCAAATATATACATTATCAGGTCAGCCCTGTCATCTCCCGCGATCTCCACATCGAAATCACGGTCAAGGAGCTGTCCCATGAATTCCTCATATTCATCGTATGACACTTCACGCTCATTGAAGCTGTTCTCCTGAATAAAAAAACGCAGAATCGCCATGGTTATATAACCCATGTCCAGCTGTGCATAACGACCTTCCTTATACTGCGCAAATGTGGTCTCAGCCAGAACAAAAAACGGGTAATATTTCCTCAGATTCTGCATTCTTGCATTATGTTCTTCAATTATGTCATTTATCATCACGTATTTGAGTGCCATGTTTTCTCTATCTCTGTACTTTCCTGATTATAATAGATCTTATACCATATACTTTTCCTGATATATCTGCCCATATTCTGAGACACATATCTTCTCTATCCGCATATGGATATACAGATTTAGTATACCATGACACATTTGTTCACACAACGATATTTATCTTCCGTACTTCAGCTCATTTATCGATCTTCCACACACTGTCAACATGAATTCCGTGGCACTCTCACTGTTCTGTCCCACATCATTCAGCCCGACATATCCCGGCTGATAGCCCTCGCAGTCACCCTCTATCTGAAACTGGACTGTGACCGTCACCTGCTGCCCCTTATATGTGGCATTCCCTTCAAACTGCACTATCTGACTTCCGTCCGTCGCGACAAATGCCTGCCAGTGTTCATCGCTGCAATAGGCATCCAGACCATCCCCATAGGTTGTGTCTCCATCCGGGAATATCTTCTGTTCCTTTATATAATCTATCCTCTTATCCGGAAGATCGGCTGCATCTTTGCCGATCCCCGCCTCACCGATACCTGTCACGCACATTGACAATGTGAGTATGACTGCCAAAAGCTTGCAGAATTTGTTCTCCCTAAACTTCTCCCACCGCTTGATATTCAGTGCAAATGCAAGGATTCCTCCCACGATCGCACCACCCACATGCGCATAGATATCTATATTCTTCTCATTTGTATACAGAGCATATATGACCACAACAACTATGGATACCATCATATCTTTTCTGCTTGCTTTCCTGTTGCCCATGAATGTCAGGAACACAGCAGCACATATGATTCCGAACACCGCCCCTGATGCTCCTATAGAGAAATGCATTCTGTCAGGATCAGTCATATGATACACATTCATGGATATGATCCCGGCAACAATTCCTGATACAAAGTATATGATAGTCGTCCTCAGGGAGCCAAGTTTTCTCTCCACCGTGGAGCCAAACATATATAGTGCAAACATATTGCCAAAGAGATGATCAAAGCCAGAATGCAGGAACATCGCCGATATAAGTCGTCCATACTCGCCATTCAGCTTCACGTACTGATAGTTGAGTCCACCGGTTCTGGAGTAATTGTCCACACCGATACACATGATGCCAGCTATGACATTTGCCACTATCAATGCAATCGTAACTATAGGGATCGTCCTCTTTATCTGTGGCTGCGGGGAAGCTCCACCGCCCATCTGCTCAGGTCTGATCACATAAGCTGTGTCCTGGTCAATATCCTGCTCAAATCTCCCATAGTCATCATGTTCAAAGCCATAGCCGAAATTGTTTTCTTCCATATAATACTCTCCTGACAATGCCCTCCACGGCTGGCATCCACATACTGTTCATTGTTTTACACGATACACTGTTTTTCCACCTTGCAGTACCATTCTTCACACCTTTTTTCTTAGTCGAATACTCTCTTAAGTACCTCGTCCTCATACAGAACCTTCTTGGCAAGTTCTCTGTAGTTCTCCTCGTGAAGGTATGTGTGTCTGTGAGGCTTGATCTGTGGTGCCATGTCTATCGCCTTTGCAAAATCCTCTCTCTTGAGGTCAAGTGTGGCTACATAATCCCAGAAACCAGTCTTTTCAAATATTGCATTTACCCTGACATATCTGTGATCCTGGACAACAGCCATGATATATGTGGCAATTCCCACCTGGATTCCATGGAGCTGTGGCTGTTCAAGCATCTTGTCAAGTGCATGTGAGATCAGGTGTTCACTTCCGGATGTCGGTGTGCTTCCGCCTGCAATCTCATTAGCAACACCGCTCATGGCAAGGGAATCGAGAAGCTCCTTCAGGAAGAGGTCATCCTTGATCGTCTCAAATGGTGTTCTGACGAAACTGTTCACTGCCTTCTTCGCTATCATAACTGCAAAATCGTTCATCTCAGAGTATCCCAGTTCAGACTCGAAGAGCCAGTCATAGAGGGATGTGATCTTGGATACCATATCTCCGATTCCCGAGTAAAGGAATCTCTCCGGTGCAGACTTAATGATCTCCGTATCCGCTATGATTCCGTATGCCATCCTTGCAGGCACCGATGTACGCCGTCCATTTACCATAAGTTATGCGCTGGCACTTGAGAATCCGTCCGATGACGCCGATGTCGGAATACTTATAAAAGGAAGCTTTCTGAGATATGCCGCATACTTTGCCACATCAATAACCTTTCCTCCGCCGATACCCACGATCACCTGGGCCTTCGCATCTATATCAAATGCCAGCTTGATTATATCCTCTATATTGGTGGAATCCAGCTCTCTGTACTCCACAACTGTCACATTTTCTTTCTTCAGAGAATCCATGACCTGCTGTCCAAACATGTCTATGAGTCCATTTCCAAAATAAATAACAGCATTCTTCATCCCGGAAGCACTTATATATTTGCCCAGATCATTCAGGGTTCCCTTTCCGATCTTAAGAATGGTTGGTATTGCTATATGACTTCCTGCCATCTGTTTATCCTCCTAAATACATTTCTACCATTATACATTATATGATCAGCAAAAATAAACAAGACAATACACATTTTGTCTCATACCTTTACTTACCTTTCTAATTTCTAACCATGTCTGCCTTATGCTGTTTTCATATCCTTTAAATTTCTTACAGCATCTTCATATTTTTACCCGAAAAACACATTTTCTACACAACTTCTCCAAAATTAGAACACATTTTCTCGGTATATTATTAACTGTAAACAGCGAGAGCGTAAGCGAGTTGTTTACATCCCCTTTTTCATAAACGACTGCAACACCCTCCCCTCACATAATGTAGTTGCAGTCACTCCCTTTTAATACAAAAAGAAGAGGCTGCCAGAGATGGCAGCCTTTTCTTTTTGTATTCAGATAATTTATAATTACTCACTTCTGAGCGCTATAACAGGATCCTTCTTAGCTGCAAGTCTCGATGGGATAAGTCCTCCGATCAATGTCAGTATAACGCTGATGATTACCAGCATCACTCCACCCTTCCAAGGAAGCGCCGATACACCGGCAACGTTGATATAACTCTCTATCACCTTACTGATCGGTATATTGATCAGCACCGTCACGCCGATTCCTATGAGTCCTGAGAAGAGACCTATTATAAATGTCTCCGCATTGAACACTCTTGAGATATCCTTCTTTGAAGCTCCTATGCTTCGCAGAATACCGATCTCCTTTGTTCTCTCAAGAACTGAGATATATGTGATTATTCCGATCATGATGGATGAAACTATCAATGAAATTGCCACAAATGCAATGAGTACATAGGTTATCGCGTTGATGATCTTGGTCACCGATGACAGCATGATTCCGATGTAATCAGTGTATGTGATCTCCTTGTCAGGATAATCCTCGTTGTACTTGTCTATAAGCTTTGTTATCTCGTCCTTATCCGCAAATTCTGCACAGTAGAGGTTGATGGAAGCCGGCTTTGCAAGCTCTGCATATCCAAGCTTTGACATGTTATCCTCATAAGTAGATGTTGACTCCTGGAAGAAACCGTAACCCTTGAGCATATCGAAGAGCTGATCCTTGGTCATGGACGCCATCTGTGCCTGCATGTCCTCAGTAACCTGACCTGAAGCCATAAGCTGCTGCATAACAGAATCCATATCCACATCATCCGCTGTCAGTTCCTTGCCATCTGAAAATGGCATTCCTGTAAATATGTCAGTATCAGGATTATCCATCTGAGCCTTGAGTACATCTGTCTTCTCGTTCTCTGAAACTATGTAATTGGCAAGCTCCGATGTGTAACCTATATATCCCGGCTGCATGGTAGTTGCATACGCTTTATCCGAAGCCCTGATTACTGCCGACACCTTTACTTCAAGGCCCCCGGCCACGGCAGACTTCAGAAAATCAGCATCAGAACTCATATCTGTGTATGTTCCATCATCATTCTTCTTGTACAGATCGCCCGGAAGCACAACCTTGAACTTGAGATTAAGAAGGTCATCGTATGTAAACACCATCTGCTCAAGCTCCGGTACCTCTCCGCCAGCAAGTATGGTTGAAACCATATCGCTCAGTTCCTTTGAATCCCTAAGTCCAAGAGTATACAGTGTAAAATCACTTATCTCATTGTTCTTGTCGACGACAAGTACAACCTCGTTCTTATTCTCAGGCCAGTGTCCTGCCAGCACATCGTACTGCTGCTTGAGCAGAGTGTCGTTGTCAAGCATCTGTGTCCACATGTCCATTGACGATGAACCGTAGCTGAATGCCGACATGAAATCTGCCGTTGACTCCTGTGCCTCCGCCATACCTCCAAATCCCATATCTGTCATTGTGGTGCTTGGATTTACCTGGGCAACACCGCCATTTGCACTGTTCTCGTTAAACACATATAATGGTGTATCATATGTGTATGTTATATCACTTGTATACTTGGTGAAACCGTTTGCATCGTCTTCTATATAATTCTTAAATGACTCAAGGTCGTTCTCCTTCACATCTGACACCATGGACACGAGCATGTCTCCCATGATATCTCCCGAATATACCTTGTCCTCGCCAGCGTGATTGTGATCTGAATCCTCCTCGTTGTTACCTACCATCTTTGAGAGCAGCTCATCGTAATCCATCGCTTTCTTCGTTATCTGCACCGGATACGTGGCAAGCGTCTCCTCCTGCACATCGTTGATATACTTCTGAAATCCGGATGAAAGCGACAAGATAAGCGCTATTCCTATGATTCCTATACTTCCGGCAAATGCTGTTAAGAATGTCCTTCCTTTCTTGGTCATGAGGTTGTTCAGACTCAGCGAGAACGCTGTGAACATACTCATGGATGTCTTTCTAGGTTCATAACTTCCGTCATCCTCCTTTGCTTCATCCTCATCTGAGAATGGATTGGAGTCATCTATTATATTTCCATCGAGGAGCTTTACGATTCTTGTTGAATACTGCTGTGCCAACTCCGGGTTGTGCGTGACCATAATAACCAGCTTGTCCTTGGCTATCTCCTTGAGCAGTTCCATGATCTGAACACTTGTCTCTGTGTCAAGTGCACCCGTTGGCTCATCCGCCAACAGAATATCCGGATCGTTTATGAGTGCTCTGGCGATGGCAACTCTCTGCATCTGTCCACCGGACATCTGGTTTGGTTTCTTGTGAATCTGATTTTCCAGACCGACCTTCTCCAGAACCTCCTTCGCTCTCTTTCTTCTCTCTGCCTTTGATACTCCTGACAAAGTGAGCGCAAGCTCTACATTTGACAATACCGACTGGTGCGGTATCAGATTGTAGCTCTGGAATACGAATCCGACTGAATTGTTTCTATATGAATCCCAGTCTCTTGACTTGAAATCCTTTGTCGACTTGCCATTGATAACCAGATCTCCACTGGTGTACTGATCCAGTCCGCCCACTATGTTCAGAAGCGTTGTCTTTCCACAACCCGACTGACCAAGTATGGACACGAACTCATTTCTTCTGAAGTTCACAGATACACCCTTGAGCGCCTGAACAACTTCATCACCAGTATGGTAATCCTTCACGATGTTCTTAAGCTGAAGCATTACGTCCTCCCTTTTTAAGATTATATTGTGCAAAAGCATAGTAAGGTGCTTTGCGCCACGTCTGTGTGCATACACATAACGTATTATGTTCTATATGCATTACACTTTGATAGTTTTGTCATTATTACTGGCAAATCATAGCATTTAATTTTTTTCAATGCAATTAAGGCGGGCTATTCTTTATAAATGTTTTATTTTTTTCATTTCTATCGATAAGTTCAAACTAACTATATGTTGAACTTTTGGCTAAAAATTCTTTTATTTTCTTATTATATGGGGTATAATCAGCGTAAGTGGGTACGTTGTATCCAAATATAATTTTACGGAGGATTTTACAAATGTTAGTTTCAGCAACAGAAATGTTAAAGAAAGCTAAGGCTGGTCACTACGCAGTAGGTCAGTTCAACATCAACAACCTTGAGTGGACAAAGGCTGTTCTCCTCACAGCTCAGGAGCTTCAGTCACCTGTTATCCTTGGTGTTTCAGAGGGCGCTGGAAAGTATATGACAGGATTTGAGACAGTTGCAGCAATGGTTAAGGCTATGCATGATTCACTTGGAATCACAGTTCCTGTAGCTCTTCACCTTGATCACGGAACATACGAAGGATGCTACAAGTGTGTTAAGGCTGGTTTCACTTCTATCATGTTTGATGGTTCACACTATCCATTCGAGGAGAACCTTGCTAAGTCAACAGAGCTCGTTAACGTAGCTCATCAGCTTGGCCTCTCAATCGAGTGTGAGGTTGGTTCCATCGGTGGTGAGGAAGACGGAGTTATTGGTATGGGCGAGTGCGCTGATCCAGATGAGTGCAAGACTATCGCTGATCTTGGTGTAGATATGCTTGCTGCTGGTATCGGTAACATCCATGGTAAGTACCCAGCTAACTGGAAGGGACTTAGCTTTGAGACACTTGATGCTATCCAGCAGAAGACAGGCGTTATGCCATTAGTTCTTCACGGTGGTACAGGTATCCCAGCTGACATGATCAAGAAGGCTATTTCACTTGGCGTTTCAAAGATCAACGTTAACACAGAGTGCCAGTTATCATTCGCAGATGCTACAAGAAAGTACATCGAGGCTGGTAAGGATCTTGAGGGCAAGGGATTTGATCCTAGAAAGCTTCTCGCTCCTGGTTTCGAGGCTATCAAGGCTACTGTTAAGGAGAAGATGGAACTCTTCGGATCAGTTGGTAAGGCTAACGACTAATTAACAGATCTTTAACAGAACAATTAACAAATGTAACGATAAACTGTTCGACAGCTTTCGGACAAGTATCGCTCACGTAAACTTAAAGGAACCCCATCACAGCTTGTACAAGCCATGATGGGGTTCTTATTCTTACTTATTTTTCTTTTATATTATTTTTTATCTTCACTAATATAAATTTCTAAATTCTAATCTTGCTTCTCTGCCTTATCCTTTTTTCTGCTGATTGTCCACCATATAGGAACTGATATCAGCATGAAAAGTGCCGCTGCCACGCTGATCCATGCACCGACTCCGAGTCTTGCACTTGCCGCTGCATCTAGCTTTCCAAGATCTATCAATGACAGAACAAATTCAAATATCAATATTCCGCCAACAACTATAGATATAACAAGGTCTGCTATATAACAGCCTGCCTTGTTGATAAATGCACAGATCACGTCTGCTATGATAACTACCGCCGCAACAAGCATTGACAGTACATTTATCCCAAACACTCCAACTATACTTCTGGCATCTGTCCCCATATAAGCATAAGGAATAAATACTGATACAACAGCCATGATAATGCCGATCAGGTTTAACATATTAGGTACATGTGTGGATCCCTTCTTAACATCATCAGGTATGTTCTGCCTGTTCTCATATCCCATATAACCCATAGGGTTGTTGTATGGCGTTGGCTGTACCGGCTGGCCGTACTGCGACTGTGGCTGGTATGGCTGCTGGGTTGGCTGGCCATACTGCGGCATCTGCTGGTATGGTGTCTGCATTGGCTGTGCTCCCTGGCTATACTGTGACTGTGACTGTGGCTGATATGGCTGCTGGGCTGGCTGACCGTACTGCGGCATCTGCTGGTATGGTGTCTGCATTGGCTGTGCTCCCTGGCTATACTGTGACTGTGGCTGATATGGCTGCTGGGCTGGCTGACCGTACTGCGGCATCTGCTGCACCGGCTGGCCATACTGTGGCATATGCTGATACAGTGACTGAGCTGGCTGTGCTACCTGACTATTCTCAGCCATCATAGCCTTTTCCTGCTCCAGATTCTGCTCAGAAGTCGACCCGCCATCAACTCTGTCAATATCTTCTACTCTATTCTGTTCATCCATGTTCGTCATCTACCTCCGATGTAATTATTCGACACATCCCTTACATATCGAGATACCTCTTCAAATACTGTCCTGTATAGGACTGAGGTATCTTCGCAACTTCCTCAGGAGTTCCTCTGGCAATGACCGTTCCACCGCCAGCGCCTCCTTCAGGTCCCATGTCAATAATATAATCTGCGGTCTTGATAACGTCAAGATTATGTTCGATAACCACAACTGTGTTGCCGCCCTCGCTGAGCCTTCTGAGTATATCCACAAGTCTGTGCACATCAGCAAAATGAAGTCCCGTGGTTGGCTCATCAAGCACATATATCGTCTTTCCCGTTCCTCGTCTCGAAAGCTCTGTTGCAAGCTTGATTCTCTGCGCCTCTCCGCCCGACAGAGTGGTGGATGGCTGACCCAGCTTGATATATCCGAGTCCCACATCGCGGAGAGTCTCTATCTTCTTCAGTATCCTTGGCACATTTGCAAAGAACTCGCATGCCTCGTCAACTGTCATGTCAAGGACTTCATTGATACTCTTGCCCTTGTACTTGACCTCCAGAGTCTCCCTGTTATATCTCTTTCCTCCGCACACTTCACATGGCACATATATATCTGGCAGGAAGTGCATCTCTATCTTGATTATTCCATCTCCACGACACGCCTCGCATCGTCCACCAGATACATTGAAGCTGAATCTTCCCTTGCCGTAACCTCTTGCCTTGGCATCCTTGGTTCCAGCAAACAAATCCCTTATCAGATCAAATGTACCTGTATAAGTAGCCGGATTGGATCTCGGCGTTCTACCTATAGGTGACTGGTCTATATTGATAATCTTATCCAAAGCATCATAGCCAATGATATGGTCGTGCTTTCCTGCTTTAATCCTGCTCTTGTTGAGTCTTCTCGCCAGCTTCTTGTACAAGATCTCATTTACCAGAGAACTCTTTCCTGAACCAGACACACCCGTCACACATGTCATGATTCCAAGTGGTATGTCCACATCTATATGCTTGAGATTGTTCTCATAAGCATTCTTGACAGTGAGCCATCCGGTTGGCTTTCTCCTCACATCCGGAACCTCTATCTTCTTCCTGCCACTTAAGTAGTCACCGGTGATAGAATTCTCACATTTCATAATATCATCAGCCGTACCCTCAGCTACCACATATCCACCATTTGCACCGGCTCCCGGTCCTATATCTATAATGTGATCCGCCGCCCTCATGGTATCCTCGTCGTGCTCTACAACGATAAGCGTATTTCCAAGGTCTCTCAGATTCTTGAGCGCTGCTATCAGCTTGTCATTGTCCCTCTGGTGAAGTCCGATACTTGGCTCATCCAGAATATATGCAACTCCGACCAGACCTGAACCTATCTGCGTGGCAAGTCTTATTCTCTGTGCCTCTCCACCTGAGAGCGTGCTTGTACCTCTACTCAGACACAGATAGTCAAGTCCCACATCAATAAGAAAATGCAGTCTCGACCTGATCTCCTTGAGTATGGCCGCACCTATCATCTTCTGTCTGTCAGTGAGTTCCAGATCTTTCATGAACTTTGCAAGTTCTGTGATAGGTAGTTCTGTAAGTTCGGCAATATTCTTATCTCCAACTGTAACAGCAAGGGCTGTCGGCTTAAGTCTCTTGCCACCACAGACCTCACACGGAGTTACAGTCATGAATGTCTCATACTCGGCCTTTGTGGACTCCGCAGATGTCTCCCTGTATCTTCTGGCAACACTCTTTATGAGTCCCTCAAATGTTATATCATACACTCCCTCCCCGCGCTGTCCTTTATAATGCACCTTAACCGGTCGTGAGTTCTTTCCATATAATAAGAGATCTTTTATATCCTGTGGATAATCCTGAAATGGCGTATCAAGAGAGAATCCATACTCCGCACTGAGTGCCCTGAGTATTGCATTTGAATAGCTCTTGCCATCATTGCATGACTGCCATCCCAGAACCACTATGGCTCCATCATTTATCGACAAACTCTGATCGGGTATCATAAGATCCGGATCAAATTCCATCTTGAAGCCAAGACCTGCACATGTCGGGCATGCGCCAAATGGATTGTTGAACGAAAAGCTTCTCGGCTCTATCTCATCTATGCTGATTCCGCAATCCGGGCATGAAAAGCTGTCTGAGAAATTGATAATGGTATTCTCCTTCTGAACACCATTCTCATCCCTCTCCCCGATCACCTCAATCTTCATAAGCCCCTCTGCAAGCTGAAGTGCGGTCTCTATGGAATCTGTGAGTCGCCTCTCCACATCCTGTCTTACAACCAGACGATCGACAACTATATCTATACTGTGCTTCTTGTTCTTATCGAGCTTTATCTCCTCCGACAGCTCATACATGCTGCCATCGACAACCACTCTGACAAATCCGCTCTTCTTTGCCTTCTCCAGCAGCTTTACATGCTCTCCCTTTCGGCCTCTGACCACAGGCGCAAGCACCATGAACTTTGTCCTCTCAGGTAGTTTCATGATCTCATCCACCATCTGGTCAACCGTCTGTCTGCTTATGACCTTACCACAGTTCGGGCAGTGTGGTATTCCCACTCTGGCATAGAGAAGTCTGAAATAGTCGTATATCTCAGTGACAGTGCCAACTGTGGATCGAGGATTTCTGTTTGTTGACTTCTGATCTATGGAGATTGCAGGGGAAAGTCCCTCTATCTTGTCCACGTCCGGCTTCTCAGCCTGTCCAAGGAACTGTCTCGCATAGGAGGACAGCGACTCCATGTATCGTCTCTGTCCCTCCGCATATATCGTGTCAAATGCCAGTGAAGACTTACCTGATCCCGAAAGTCCTGTCACGACAACAAATTTGTCCCTTGGAATCTTGACATTGATATTCTTCAGATTATTTTCACGTGCGCCCTCAATAGTAATATACTTCCTGTCAATATTCCTGCTGGCGTTGAAATAATCATCATCTTTCATGCTCGCATCCGTTATATTCTCCAGATGCTCACCACGTTCATAATTCTTATTGTCTTCCATCTTGATCTAACCTTTTCTCTTTATTATTTATATTTGTTATATCTTAATTATCTACCCTGCATCCATCTATTCTTTATCATAATCTCTCAGTGCCGCCTTATACACCTTGAGCTGATCCCTGATCTCTGCCGCCACCTCAAAGTTGAGGTCTGCTGCCGCCATATTCATCTTCTTGGTCAGCTTGGCGATAACCTTCTGAAGCTCCTTCTTCGTCATGGACTCAGCGTCCTTATCCTCATCTGGAAGTTCCTCCTTCTTCACCTCTATGGTTATGAGATCCCTTATGCTCTTCTCTATAGTCTTAGGGGTTATTCCATGTTCCTCATTATACTTCTGCTGTATCTCACGACGTCTGCTCGTCTCATCGAGGGCATACTTCATAGAACCCGTGATAGTATCCGCATACATGATGACATGTCCATCCACATTTCGGGCTGCTCTTCCTATGGTCTGGATGAGTGATGTCTCCGATCTCAGGAAACCTTCCTTATCAGCATCCAGTATTGCCACCAGAGTGATCTCCGGTATATCAAGTCCCTCTCTCAGAAGGTTGATTCCAACAAGCACATCAAATACGCCAAGACGGAGATCTCTCACTATCTCAACCCTCTCCATAGTGTCTATATCCGAGTGCAGATATTTCACCTTTATATCATTATCCCTCATATAGCTGGTGAGATCTTCAGCCATACGCTTGGTAAGTGTTGTTACAAGCACCTTGTGTCCCTGCTCAGTCTCCTTGCGGACCTCTTTCAGCAGATCATCTATCTGTCCCTCAACCGGTCTGACCTCAACCGGCGGATCCAGAAGTCCCGTAGGTCTGATGATCTGTTCAGCCATGAGCATCTGGTGTTCCTCCTCGTATTTGCCCGGTGTGGCAGATACGAACATGACCTGATCCAGCTTCTGCTCAAATTCCGAGAAGTTGAGCGGCCTGTTGTCAAGTGCAGATGGAAGCCTGAATCCATAGTCAACCAGATTCATCTTACGGGATCGGTCTCCCGAATACATCGCGCCAACCTGAGGCACAGTCATATGTGACTCATCTATAATAAGAAGAAAGTCATCATCAAAGAAATCCAGAAGTGTGCTCGGCGTCTCTCCGGCTGATCTTCCAGCCAGCGGACCGGAATAGTTCTCTATACCAGAGCAAAATCCAGTCTCTCTCATCATCTCCATATCAAAGTTAGTTCTCTCCTCGATACGCTGTGCCTCGATGAGTTTATCCTTTGACTTGAAGTAAGCAACTCTGTCCTTGAGCTCCGCCTCTATCCTCTTCAGTGCCTTCTCCATCTTCTCCTGTCCAACCACATAGTGGGACGCCGGGAACAGACAGGTATATGTCAGATCCCTCTTTCCCTCTCCAGTGAGCGGATCAAACTCTGTGATCCTGTCTATCTCATCACCAAAAAACTCTATCCTTATTCCATCGTCAAATGTTGACACAGGAATTATCTCAAGTACATCCCCACGCACTCTGAATGTGCCTCTCTGCAGATCCATGTCATTCCTGTCATACTGTATATCTGTCAGTTCATCGATGACCTGATCTCTGTCCTTTATCATGCCAACTCTAAACGACAACATCTGATTCCTGTACTCGTCCGGATCACCGATGCCATATATACACGATACAGATGCAACCACTATGACATCCTTTCTGTCTATGAGTGCTGCTGTGGCGCTATGTCTCATCCGGTCAATATCGTCATTAATAGACGAATCCTTTGCAATATAAGTATCCGTAGACGCCACATATGCTTCCGGCTGATAATAATCGTAGTATGATACAAAATACTCCACCGCATTGTTCGGGAAAAATTCTTTCATCTCCCCATAAAGCTGCGCCGCCAGAGTCTTGTTATGTGCAAGTATAAGCGTGGGCTTATTCAGCTGCTGTATGACATTCGCCATGGTAAAAGTCTTACCAGATCCGGTTACACCCAGCAGCGTCTCAAACTGATTACCTTCCTGAAAACCCTTTACCAATTTTTCTATTGCCTCCGGCTGATCTCCGGTGGGCTTGTATTCCGATACCAATTCAAAATGATCCATAAAAGTCTCCTACTCTAGGCTAAAACCTGCATCTATTATATCGAACATTAGTTCCCATATCAAGTAAAAACACGGCAGTTGCTCAAGTTTATTTATGCCCTGAACAACTGCCACTATACTTCATCTGTTTGCTCACAACACCTTCTATACCGCTAGTTCATCCCTACCCAGGCTTATCTCATAGCAGCCTTTCTCATCGACAGTCACCACGACTCTCTCAAATCCTGTGTAAAATCTTAATATATACAGATCATCTGCCCTTGAGATAACCACCTCAGCATTCATCTCCGCAAGATCTGTCATATTGTCTTTCAGCACACCCTCGCTGACTCTGATGATCTGTCTCTCCTTCTCCACCTGTCTCTTCTCCTGAAGCTCCTTATAATAAAGGAAGAGATTCTCCTCCAACGCCTTTGATCTGCAGCTGCATCTGTGAAAATAGCTGCCGATGATCATGTAAAGCATGTATGCTGTCTCCTGCTGTCTGTGTGATGTCTTTTCTGTAAATGAATATCTCATAATCGTTACCTCCATAATGAAAAAATAAACCTAAAATAAATCTACAAAATGTTGTCAATGTGTTATCTGAAGCTTCACCAGCTCACACCTCCATGGTGCCTGCTCCTCGGTCTGTCATTTTTCAGCCGACGACAGTCGCTGTGTCCGTATTCTTTGCTGCCCCGGATACCGGGCAGATGCATATTCAGTTTTCATTTGAAATCTGCCCCATGCCCAAAAGGCAACAAAAAAAGAGTCATGATCGCAGACTTGTAGCACTTGCTACTCATCATGTTTTCAAACTCTTCTACTTATTAAAATATGATTTATTCAATTTTCATTATGGATATCAGCAATCGCTGATGTATATGTTATATCAAAAACTAATTGTGGTGTCAACATATTTATAAATATATCTATAAAACACAAGAGAGCCAGATTTCTCCGACTCTCTTAAATATGCATCCACAAATGCATACCCCATATTAGTATCTATAATTTCCTACCTTATCGCATCCTTCATGCTCTTCACATAATCTGTCACATAAGGCACACAGTCCTTGCCATACTGGGCACACAGCTTGACGATGGCTGAACCGACGATGACTCCGTCTGACTTCTCCGCCATCTGCTTTGCCTGCTCAGGTGTGGATATTCCAAAACCTACAGCGCAAGGGATGTCCTTTGCCTTCTTCACCAGATCGACCATTGCTCCTATGTCTGTGGTGATCTTGGTTCTGGTTCCGGTTACACCGAGTGATGACACGCAGTATACAAATCCACTCGCATCATTTGCGATCATGGATATTCTCTCATGGGATGTCGGTGCGATGAGTGAAATGAGATCCACATCATACTGCTTGCAGATTCCGTCAAACTCATCCTTCTCCTCGTAAGGAATGTCAGGAAGGATCAGTCCATCTATGCCGATCTCCTTGCATGTGCTGATGAATCTCTCCGAACCGTATGAGAACACGACATTTGCATATGTCATGAACACCATAGGTATTGTCACTTTCTTGCGGAGCTTTCTCACAAGGTCAAATACCTTGTCTGTCGTCACGCCGCCTGCAAGCGCTCTTATATTTGCGCCCTGAATAACCGGGCCCTCGGCTGTCGGGTCTGAGAATGGGATTCCCAGCTCTATAAGGTCTGCACCGGCCTCAACCATTGCGTATACTACCTCCTCTGTCACATCCAGCGACGGATCGCCACATGTCACAAATGGTATAAATGCTTTTCCATGTTCAAATGCTTTTGCTATATTACTCATGAAGATCCTCCCCTCTGTATCTTGCGATGGCTGCAACGTCCTTGTCACCACGTCCTGATACATTGATCACTATTATCTTATCCTTGTCCATTGTAGGTGCCAGCTTCATGGCGTAAGCCACAGCGTGGGCGCTCTCTATCGCAGGGATGATTCCCTCGATCCTTGACAGATACTCAAATGCATCCACAGCCTCGTCATCTGTGATCGCCACATACTCTGCACGTCCTATGTCGTGAAGGTACGCGTGCTCAGGTCCGATTCCCGGATAATCAAGTCCCGCTGAGATAGAATATACAGGTGCGATCTGGCCATATTCATCCTGACAGAAGTAGGACTTCATGCCATGGAATATACCAAGCTTTCCAGTTGCGATAGTTGCCGCTGTCTCAAATGTATCAACACCTCTGCCTGCTGCCTCACAGCCGATCAATCTGACACTCTCGTCAGGTATGAAATCGTAGAAAGCTCCGATGGCATTTGAACCGCCGCCCACACATGCCATGACGACATCAGGAAGTCTTCCCTCCTTCTCCATGAGCTGTGCCTTGATCTCTTTACTGATCACAGCCTGGAAATCACGGACGATCTCAGGGAAAGGATATGGTCCCATGACTGAGCCGAGTACATAGTGTGTGTCATCAATCCTGCTTGTCCACTCACGGAATGCCTCAGATACAGCATCCTTCAGTGTGGCTGTTCCAGTCTTTACCGGATGAACCTTTGCTCCTAAGAGTCTCATTCTGTACACGTTGAGAGCCTGTCTGATCGTGTCCTCCTCACCCATGTATATCTCGCACTCCATGCCCATCATGGCTGCAACTGTAGCTGTTGCAACTCCATGCTGTCCGGCACCGGTCTCCGCGATAACTCTTGTCTTGCCCATTCTCTTGGCAAGGAGCATCTGTCCGATTACGTTGTTGATCTTGTGCGCTCCTGTGTGGTTCAGATCCTCTCTCTTTAGGTAGATCTTTGCACCGCCCAGATCCTTTGTCATTCTCTCCGCATAGTAAAGTCTGCTAGGTCTTCCCGCATACTCGTTGAGCATCTCTGTGAGTTCTCTGTTGAACTCCGGATCATCCTTATATTTCTTGTATGCCTCTTCCAGCTCCAGCATCGCATTCATCAGAGTCTCTGGAATATACTGGCCGCCGTGAACGCCAAATCTGCCTTTTGACATATGTTTTTCCTCCTGTTTTTGTCTTCTCAGATATATTTTCAAATGTAATTTCTACACTTTTGTATTGTGTTTCTTCTATATAATATGTTACTCGCCTCTAAGTTCCGCAAACAACTTCTTCTTGTCGGGACTTCTCATAAATGTCTCACCTATGAGCACCGCATCAGTTCCATTTGCCTTGAGCCTGTCTATGTCCTCTTTTGCCTTGATTCCACTCTCAGACACATACACCATCTTCTGGGGTGCTAAAGTGTCAGCCGCAGCTCCTGTACCAATGACAGGTACCTCCGTCCCCATATGGGTGGCTGGCACCGTATCCGGTATCAGCTTTCTAAGACGAACGCTGTTCATGATGTCCACCGTAAATGTTCTGAGATCTCTGTTGTTCACTCCGATGATGCCGGCTCCGCAGGCTATCGCCCGTCTGACCTCCTCCTCATCGTGAGCCTCAACCAGAGCAGACATTCCAAGTTCATGTGCAAGCCGAAGATATGAGACAAGCTGCTCGTCATCCAGTATTGCGCAAATCAAAAGCACCGCCGAGGCTCCTATGACCTTTGCCTCATATATCATATACTCGTCAACTGTAAAATCCTTCCTCAGCAGCGGTATATTTACCTCCTTCTTTATATCCATCAGGAACTGATTGCTTCCCTGGAAATAAAACGGCTCAGTGAGCACCGATATGGCTGAAGCACCAGCCGCCTCATATTCCTTTGCGATCTCAACATAGGGAAAATCCGGTGCGATAAGCCCCTTGGAAGGCGATGCCTTCTTGACCTCACAGATAAACGATATTCCATCCGCTGCCAGATTATCCCTAAATGGGAACTTACTATATGGGCTGCTGCCGTTATCCGTCTCTCTGGCAACTATATCAAGTGCATGTCTCTTCATCTCCTCAAGAGGAACTTTTTTCTTCTGCTCCGCCACACGTTCCTTTGTCTTTGCAGCTATCTCATCTAATATCATCTCTTACCTCTCTATACAACTTTCTATCATAGTCTGCGATAAAACTTATCTACTCATTTGTCAGTCTTACAAATGCATCAAGCGTCTCAGCAGCCTTGCCACTGTCGATCACGTCCTCTGCAACCTTGATTCCATCCGCTATGGAATCTGCCTTGCCTGCGATGTAGATACAAGCTGCTGCGTTCAGTACAACTGCATTTCTCTTGGCTCCTTTGATCTTGCCTGACAGGATATCGCGGGTAATCTGCGCGTTTTCCTCAGGATCGCCGCCCACCAGATCCTCCTTGCTGCATCTCTCAAATCCGAAATTCTCTGGCTTGATCTCGTACTTTGTAATCTCGCCATCTTTGATCTCTGCAACTGTTGTAGGTGCGCTCATGGATATCTCATCCAGACAATCCTGTCCGTATACGACAAGTCCCCGTTTTACACCAAGACCAACAAGTACAGGAGCCATCTGATCAACAAGCTCCTCCTTGTATACTCCCATGATCTGCATCTGAGCCTTTGCCGGGTTGGTGAGAGGTCCAAGGATATTGAATACTGTCGGTATTCCAAGTGCCTTTCTGACCGGACCTGCATATTTCATCGCCTTGTGATAAACCTGGGCAAACATAAAGCTCATGTTGCACTCAGCAAGAACCTTGCCCATCTTTTCAGGTGATATGGAGATATTTACACCAAGGGCCTCAAGGACATCCGCTGCGCCACTCTTGCTCGATACGCTTCTGTTGCCGTGCTTTGCGATCGGTACTCCGGCCGCTGCTGCAACTATACCACTCGTTGTCGATATGTTAAATGAATTCGCACAATCTCCGCCTGTTCCCACGATCTCAAGAACATCTATTCCGTCATGTGGAAGAGACTCCGCATGGTCTCTCATTCCATTTGCACTGGCTGTTATCTCGTCAAGCGTCTCGCCCTTCATGTGAAGAGCTGTGAGATATCCCGCCGTTGTCTCTCCCGGCACCTGGCCACTGAATATCTCATCCATGCTGGCATATGCCTCATCGTATGTAAGATCCTGTCCTGCTGCTACCTTCTTAAGAGTTTCCTGTATCATCGCCATATCCTCCTTATTTTATATCAATTTATATCTCTAAAAAATTTCTGAGCATTATCTTGCCCTTCGGTGTCAGTATCGACTCCGGATGGAACTGAACTCCATATACCTCATAATTCCTGTGTTTCACCGCCATGATCTCTCCATCCTCCGTCCTGGCTGTGACCTCCAGGCATTCCGGGAAATTCTCATCGGCTGCTGCCAGTGAATGATATCTGGCAATCTGTATCTTGCTCTGAAGTCCTCTGAACAATCTGCAGTTCAGATCCACATCAACCAGCGACATCTTTCCATGCATAAGTTTCTTTGCATATGTGACTGTCGCACCATATGTCTCACAAATCGCCTGATGTCCGAGACACACGCCGAGGATTGGTACTTTTCCTGCAAAATATCTCACCGCTTCCTCACACATTCCCGCATCCGAAGGTCTTCCGGGTCCCGGTGAGATGATTATGTGATCAGGATTCATCGCTTCAATCTCCTCACAGGTGAACTCATCATTTCTTATAACCTTTATATCCGGATTTATTGCCCCCACAAGCTGATACAGGTTGTAGGAGAAGCTGTCATAATTATCTATAAGTATTGTCATTTGTTTTGTCCTCCTTGTATTTATTGTGCATGCGCATGAAAAGCGCTCATTGTGAGTGCTGTTGTAACTGCCTTTGCCTTGTTGATACATTCCTGGAACTCATTTGCCGGAACACTGTCCGCCACGATTCCTGCTCCGGATCTGACAAATACCTTGTCACCCTTTTTGTATGCGATCCTTATGGCTATACATGTATCAAGATTCCCTGTGAAATCTATGTATCCTATGGCACCGCCATATATTCCTCTCTTGTTGTCCTCCAGCTCATTGATGATCTGACACGCTCTGATCTTCGGTGCTCCTGAGAGGGTTCCTGCTGGAAGTACCGCATCCACGGCTGACAGCTCATCATACCTGCTGTCATCGATCTCTCCTTTGACCGTTGACCCGATATGCATTACATGTGAGTACCTCTGAACCTTCATGTACTGCTCAACCTCAACAGTTCCGAACTTGCTTATCTTACCAAGATCATTTCTTCCGAGATCCACCAGCATGTTGTGCTCCGCCAGCTCCTTCTCATCCGCCATAAGTCCGGCCTCAAGTCTCATATCCTCTTCCTTTGTCTTTCCCCTCGGTCTCGTTCCAGCAAGAGGAAATGTGTGGAGCACGCCATTCTCAAGCTTTACCAGTGTCTCAGGTGATGCGCCCGCAACCTCTATCTGGTCGCCGCTGAAGTAGAACATATATGGAGAAGGATTTGTGCTTCTGAGAACCCTGTATGTATTGAACAGTGAACCCTCCATCTCAGCCTCAAGTCTGTTGGACAGAACCACCTGGAAGATATCTCCCTCGAATATGTACTTCTTTGCCCTCTCGACCATGCTGCAATATTTTTCTTTATTGAACAGAGGCTTGAAATCACTCTTCATCTTAACCGGCTCTATCTCAGCCATCTCTCCATCGAGGATTAGCTTCTTCATATCTTCTATGTCAGCAAGTGCCTTTGCATATCCGGCTTCTATATCGGACGTGTCAGCATTTGCAATGAGGATCAGCTTTGACTTGAAATTGTCAAATGCTATGACCTTGTCAAAGAGCATGAGATCCAGATCCTGAAATTCCTCATCGTCATCGGCATCGATCACAAGCTTCTTCTCGCTGTACTTTATATAATCATATGAGAAGTAACCGACAAACCCGCCTGTAAATGTTGGAAGTCCTTCTATTTTCGGACTCTTGTAATCCTTGAGAATCTCTCTTATGAATACCTCAGGATGAATGTCATCCGCTTCCTTTATCACATTTCCATCTATATCCTTGAGCTGTATGTGCCCATTCATGCATGTGACATCAAGCTTTGGATTATAACCAAGAAATGTGTAGCGTCCCCACACCTCCTGATTCTCCACGCTCTCAAGTATGTAACAGTGCTCATTCGCCGCTTTCAGCTTTCTGAGTAAGTTGATAGGTGTGATCACATCCGATAACATCTCACAGCACACCGGAACCATCCTGTATCCGTCTGCCGCATATTTCTTTGCCTCGCTAAGTTCTGGTCTTATCATGTCTCATCCTCCTTATTTTTGAACACTATCATGCATTCAATAAATTTCCCTGTGCTCATCTCTTTCATATATGTCTATCAGGCTATCGTCAAAGGATCTATCAAATGTCACATGTCTTTCTGCAAACTAAAAAAGCACCACAGGACATAAAAAAAATTCCTTATCCTACTAACATTAGGACAAGAAATCTAATCTCCTGCGGTGCCACCTAATTTCATCAATAAATAAAAAAAAATATATATAAATAATTTATATATATTTATATATATCGATGCCCTCGACCATATACAATCATATATGTACCTTCTATAACGGTAGGTCTCCGTCTCCCCTACTTGAATCTCAAATCTTTCGGTTTGCCCTCACAAGTCCATTCACCTGCACTCCCATCGCTGCAATCACACCACCTGCAACTCTCTGAACATGTTATATGCCGCTACTCCTCTTGATCAACGGTTTATCTTATATCTGTAACCATAATGCGCTTTCCTAGTAAATTTGTCAAGATTAAATTTTCAAGTTTCTGCCATATTTTCACTTGTTTTTTACTGTTTGCCGCATATTTACTGGACTTTTTCCACTTATCATTTATTTTATACTTTCTTAATTATTTCCTGATTGACTACTTCACCCAACTGAAATATCCTAGGGGACGGAGGGGACAGGTATCTCCGTCCCCATGATGAGCGACGAAGTTTTCAGCAGATTTTATAAAGTTATCAACATTAAGGAGTAGTTATGAACACAAGTACAATTTCTTCAAATTCCGAAGAGAGGATGGGCACGGCGCCGATATTTAAACTTATGCTCTCCATGGGCATTCCGACATTTGTGGCGCAGCTCATCAATCTCTTATACAACATAGTGGACAGAATATACATAGGACATATCCCGGAGATAGGCGCAGCATCCCTCACCGGAATCGGACTGTGTCTCCCGATCATCACCCTTGTAAGTGCATTCAGCGTGTTCGTGGGCGCGGGCGGAGCACCTCTGGCTTCCATTGCTCTCGGTAAAGGCGACAGGGACAAGGCACAGCGCATCCTGTCAAATGGCGTAACCCTGCTCATCATATTTACAGTTATTGTTATGGCTGTCATCTACACATTGAAGAAACCGCTTCTGTATTTCTTCGGTGCCAGCGATGCCACCTATCCACATGCCGATGACTATCTGAGCATTTACCTTATAGGCACTATATTTGTCATGATCACCACCGGACTGAACACATTTATCACAGCCCAGGGACAGTCAAAGACCGCCATGTTTTCTGTGCTCATAGGAGCCATATTCAACATCATCCTCGATCCGATATTCATATTTGCACTGAACCTCGGAATCAAGGGTGCGGCCATAGCGACCGTCATATCCCAGGCGATAAGTGCGGCATGGGTTATCAGATTTCTGACATCCGACAAGGCTAGTCTTCGCATATCAGCGCAGATGATGCGCCCACAGGGCAAATTGATACTGTCCATCGCAGCTCTCGGTGTGTCACCATTTATCATGCAGGTCACGGAGAGCCTTATAACCATCGTGTTCACACATGGACTCCAGAAGTACGGCGATGACCTGTACGTGGGATCGTTCACCATACTTCAGAGTATCATGCAGATTATATTTATCCCGATGAGCGGCTTCTCACAGGGAGTCCAGCCCATCATCAGCTACAACTACGGCAAGGGCAACGTGGACAGAGTGAAGAAGACATGTACCATACTGATAACCATGTCCATCATAGTGTCATTTGTCCTGGCTGGGGCCGCATTCCTGTTTCCGTCCGTGGCAGCCGGAATATTTACCTCGGATGAATCCCTCAAAGCACTCTGTGCAAAAGTTCTTCCGATATACATATTCGGAATGATGTTCTTTGGCATACAGAACGGATGTCAGCAGTCCTTCATATCCATGGGACAAGCAGGCAAATCCCTTATATTTGCACTGCTGAGAAAGGTCATACTGATAATCCCACTCGCGATCATCCTGCCATACTGCACGCACTCAGTCATGAGTATTTACTACGCCGAGCCTATCAGCGACATAGTGTCCGCATTCTCATGCGGCGCAACATTCATGCTGACATTTAAGTCAATGATGAAAGGTGCAGGGAAGAAGTAACCCTCCTCATTTTCCTTCTCAGCAACACCATGCCCACCACGCACGACACGATCTCCGTGATCGGGAATGCCCACCATATCAGTGATACATCCGCCTGACCGCCTCTGACCAGAGCCGCAAATGCTCCGGCAAGCGGCAGGATGATTATCAACTGTCTGAGCAGCGATATCACAAGCGATTCCACACCGCCTTCAAGGGCCTGATATATTCCCTGAAATGCAACATTTACCCCGGCAAATACGAAACTTAGGGAGATTATCCTCATGGCGTCTATAAAATACACTCTGGACTGTCCCGCATTAAAAAGTCCGGCAAATGCAGCTGGAAACAGCTCTGTCACAGCCATTCCAAACACCATCAGCACTATTGTGTAGATTATTCCATACTTAATCGCATCATTTATCCTCTTTCTGTCACCCATTCCATAGCTGTATGCCGTGATCGGGGTGATCGCATCCCTGAGTCCAAATGCGAGAAACAGCACAAACTGCTGAACCTTGTAGAACAGACCATATGCAGTCTGCGCCGACTGGTTAAACTTGAGAATGAGATTCAGCGCGTATACCATGATGGACATAAGTGCCTGGGCTATGATGGCCGGGAGTCCTATGGCATATATTCCCCGGATGATTCTCCAGTCAGGCTTCATGTATGCACATCCATGTTCAAATTCCTTATTAAGTCTCAGATGGAACACGCACAGCAGAACCGCAGACGCTATCTGACCTATAATAGTCGCATAGGCGGCTCCTCTGACACCCATCTCAGGAAATGGTCCCACTCCGTATATGAGAAGCGGATCAAGTATGATGTTTATGACAGCTCCCATCACCTGACCTATCGTTGAATACATGGATCTGCCAGTTGCCTGAAGCAGCTTCTCAAACAACGAGAAGAATATTATTCCAAATGAATACACACAGCATATTCTTAGATAATCCACAGCCATCTCTGTGACCTGCGTGTCCATAGTCTGTGAGACTATATAAGTCCTCACTCCCAATATTCCAAATAACAAACACACCACATATATTACAGCACCGAGAAACAGACTGTTGCCAGCCACCTTGGCAGCTCTTTCCTTATCACCCTGACCAAGGGTTCTGGCAATAAACGCATTTGTGCCGACTCCCGTGCCTATGCCCAGAGCAACCATGAGCATCTGCACCGGAAATACCAGCGTGAGGGCATTTAACGCAGCCTCACTTCCCACCTTCATATTTCCCACAAATGCGCTGTCTACGATGTTGTACACCGCCTGAAGCGCCATGGAAAGAATCATAGGAATACCCATCTGGATCATCAGCTTTCCAACTGGCATATCTTTCATCTTATTTCTCTCTCTGTTTTCCTCTTTGTTCTTATCCATTTCTTCCACTCTTCAAACTCCTTTCCCTGAACAAAAAAAGCAGCTATCGCCTAAGTTAGTTGGACTTACGCTGAATAGCTACACACTAGAAAATTATTATATATACACATAAAAAGCGAGTGACAAAACTGGATTTACGCAATCTTTGCCACTCGCTTTCGATGTGTATTATACTTTTTGTTTTTGAAAAAGTAAAGTTGTAAAATTTATAATGGACTGAACATGTTATCCAGAATATCCTGATAATTTCTGTCACCAAGTGTCTCTATAGCTATTATCATCGTATACTTTCCGTCATCTGATCTTACTATTACATTTGTCAGAGAGTACTCAGTTCCAGACATATCAGCCGTTGCTGTACATATGTAGTGCTCTTCGCCAAATACTGTACACTTGGAATAATCAGTCTCAATATTGCTTGCTTCAGCGCCAATTCTACTTGCTGTAGATGTAATAACAGTATCCATCTGAGCAACAGTTGCCTTTGCTACTGTATTCTCATCAGCCCACACATCATAACCGTAATTTCCACCACCCTTAGGGGACTTTATTTTGAGCAGAATATAGTGTGTACCATCATTTGCACAGAATGCATAATCGTTTCCTACCGTAAAGCTATTGTCCAGATTATCCAATGCCCTCTGTACAGTCTCATCGCTATTGGAATCCTCCACAACCTCAGAGATATCGGTGGCAGTCAGTAATGAACCTCTTGTCTGAATTCCATAGCTTCCTTCAAGGTTGATCTTAAATCCAAAATACGAATTCTCATAACCATTCTTGGTGTATACACCTACTATTGAAGGATCAGCTTCTGCCTCTTCACTGTCCTCTGTATCTTCCTCTGTGTCCTCCTCATCAATGGCGACCGAACTGTCCTCAGTATCATCTGCAGTGTCCTGTGTTTCAGTATCCTGCTTCTCTGTTGCTGCTTCTGTCTCAGCTTCAGTTGTAGCCTTAGTTACAGAATTGTCATTGCCCCCACAGCCTGTCAGCATCAATCCCATCATCATTGCAGCCACTACAATATAACTTGTTCCCTTTTTCATATTGTTCATTTCCTCCTAAATGTATAAAATTAGCAACATCTCTATTATAAGGTAACTATTATATTATGCAAGATATTTATGATTGCAAACTATACAAACCTGACGGCTGTCCACTATAGCTATGAACTTTTCTTTATTATATACGTCCACCATATACAGGAAAACCACTGCTCGCTCCATAGCTCTCGATCTTCTTGAAATTCTTAAGAGCCTCCATATCCTCTGCACTTATCTCGAAATCGACCTCTGTATTGCTCTTCATGTGCTCTGGATTGGCCGTCTTTGGCAGTGAAATTGTTCCGAGCTGGATAGTATATCTGATGCAGAGCTGTGGAACAGTCACACCATACTTGTCCGCCATAGCCTTGATCTCAGGCTGATTGAGTATCTCACCATGTGCGATAGGTGAATAAGCCTCAACAAGTATATCGTTCTTCTGACAGTAATCCACCAGTTCTATCGGAGTATTGCTGATGTGAAGAAGTATCTGGTTGACCATAGGCTTGATCTCAGCAGTCTCCATAAGGCTCTCGATATCACCGATCTGGAAATTGGATATACCAATAGCCTTGAGCTTGCCTTCCTTGTATGCCTCCTCAAGTGCTCTCCATGCTGCTCTGTTGCCCTCCACGTATCTGTCATCGCTCTGATTTACCTTTACCCAAGGCTGTGGGCTGTGAATGATCATCATATCGAGATAGTCAAGTCCCATCTTCTCAAGCGTTCCATCGATTCCCGCCTTGGCCTCCTCATATGTCTTGTGCTCAGCCGCAACCTTTGAGACTACGAACAGTTCTTCTCTTGGAATACCACAGGTTCTAACTCCTTCGCCTACTCCGCGCTCATTGCCGTATGCCTGTGCAGTGTCAATATGTCTGTAACCTATCTTTACGGCCTCCCTCACGGCATCTGCTACCTTGTCATCGTCGATGAACCATGTTCCAAGTCCAAGCTTTGGAATTGCTACTCCATTGTTAAGTGTGTAAGTTTCTTTTAACATTTTTATATCCTCCTGTTTCTTTTTATTTCAATTTCAAATTATTTCCAGCTATGTTTATTACATCTGTTCAGTTACTTATCTGACACATTACTGTCCAAGGCCGAGCCCGCTTATCCAGTCGGCCACATCCTGCTGTGTCACACCCGACGAGAATCTCTGACCATCCTTCCAGTCTCCGCTTCCTGCCTCAGAAGCCAGATCATCTGCACTGCTTCCCAGTCCTGAGCTCGCCGATGTGCAGAACGGATATACAGTCTTGCCAGTGAAGTCATTTGCCTTGACAAATGAATCTACCGGCCATGCAGACGTTCCCCACCATATAGGATAACCTACAAATACCGTATCATACGATTCCCAGCCAGGAACTTCAGTGGTGGTAAGCTCCACATCCCTGAGGCTTTCGTCATTGTGTTCCTTTGATACCCTGCTGCTGTCATCATTGTAGTTCAGATCATCCGATGTATACTCCTGGGCCGGGGTGATCTCAAATATATCTGCTCCTGTCTCTGCCGCTATATATTCTGCAGCATCTTTTGTATTTCCAGTTGCTGAAAAATAGATCACCAGAGTCTTACCTGTCTCTGTGTCAACATTGTCTGTCTCATCAGCGCTGCTTTCCTCGCTGGTCTGTTCCTCTGATACCGTAGAGTCAGCGTTGTCGTTGCTTGTATCGGCCTCATTGACCGCATCCGTAACAACCTCTGTCTGGGTTTCTGCCTGTGTGGTACTTTTACTTTCTGTGCTGTCACCACTTCCGCATCCAACAAGTCCAAAAGCCATAACAGCACACACTAAAAATGCTCCTAATTTCTTCATTAAAGCGTCCTCCTGTCTGTTTTAACTACCATATTTTCGAAAAACGTCAGGAACTGTTTCTCTGACATATCTAATAATACTCTTTGGAGTTCACTTCAAGGCAAGGACTTTTTTTGTATTCTTGATTTTTCTATCGTCTGCTCATTTTTGCTGTATTTTCACTCCACAAATCAAGCACCATATATTTTGTATCTTTTTCCTTCTGAATCACCCATTTTAGGAAAATATTATCTCCTTTTCCATATAAAAAGGCCCGAAAGACACAAAATCTGTAAATTTGTATCTTTCGAGCCAATTTCAATCTTATTTGCGAAAATATTGTATCTTTTCTGTTGTAATCTGCCTGATGGAAACAATTTTGAGATAATTTTCTTCCACCGGATTTCAGCCAATCTTTATGATAAAGTCATATCTCCATCCTTAACCCAGCCGAGTTTTCTCACCACCATGTTGATGAGCGGGCAGAGAACTGCAGGAAGTACAAATGAGATTAGGATCAGACCAACCCAGTCCATAGCTGTGACCGCTGTCTTGCTTCCCGCCTCGATATCATTCATCCAGCCTGTGTATACTCCGATCTGTCCAACCAGACCACATGTACCCATACCTGATGATACAGGAGTTCCATTCATCTGAAGCTTGAACAGACATGTTGCAAGAGGACCTGTGATCGCAGAGGTAACTATAGGTGCGATCCAGATTCTCGGATTCTTGATGATGTTACCCATCTGGAGCATTGATGTTCCGATTCCCTGTGAAACAAGGCCACCCCATTTATTCTCTCTGAATGACATAACTGCAAATCCAACCATCTGCGCACAACATCCCGCCACAGCAGCACCGCCGGCCAAACCTGTAAGTCCGAATGCCGCACATATCGCAGCGGATGATATCGGAAGTGTAAGTGCCACACCGACGAGAACTGATACCGCAATACCCATCCAGAACGGCTGAAGGTTTGTAGCCAGCATGATGAGATCTCCGACCTTCATGGCTATGGCACCGAGTGTAGGTGCAAGAAGTGCAGACACAGCCACACCACTTCCGATGGTAACCAGAGGTGTCACCAGTATGTCAATCTTTGTCTCCTTTGAGACAACCTTTCCAAGTTCAGTTGCAATAACTGCAATAAAATAAACTGCCAGCGGGCCTCCTGCGCCGCCCAAGGCATTTGCCGCAAATCCAACTGTTATCAGTGAGAACAATACGAGCTGTGGTGCCTTAAGAGCATATCCTATAGCCACCGCCATCGCAGGTCCTGCCATAGCAGATGCGAGACCTCCAACTGTATAATCTGTCCCATTCACGGTCGCAACAACCGCTTTAAGAAATGGCACACCAAACTGATTGCCAAGTGTGTTCAGGATAGTTCCGATAAGCAGAGTACAGAACAATCCCTGTGCCATGGCACCCAGGGCATCTATTCCGTATCTCTTGACACTGAACACAATGTCCTTCTTCTTCAAGAATCCTTTTACCTTTTCCATCATTCTTCTCCTTATTGGAATTATATTGCTGTCAATTACTTCAATTTCTCAAGTATACCCAGTGTATACCTCCATGTTCTCTGTACACTGGCAACATCCATAGACTCTCTGCTGGTATGGATATTTTTCATATCCGGGCCAAATGATACGCAGTCCAGACCAGGCAGCTTACCGGCAAAAAGACCACACTCCACTCCGGCGTGAATCGCCTGTATAACAGGCTTTCTTCCATACTGCTCTTCAAACACATCCACCATAATATCTCTGAGAGGAGAATCATGTCTGTACTCCCATGCAGGATAATCCCCCTGCACTTCCAGACTTCCACCAGCCGAGACAGATACACATCGGAGCTGATCTATCAGATTTTCCTTTTCAGACTGTACACTGCTTCTTACTGAAAAGCTTGCTGTGACCTCATCCTCAGTTGTATTCAATATTCCAAGATTCAGCGATGTCTGCACAAGCCCTTCTATATCATTGCTCATCTTCTGAATTCCATTTGGCATCATCATAAGACTCCTGATAACTATATCCGATGACTTTTCTGTCATAACTCTGTTGATCATGGTTCTACCATACATATCGTTCTGCACATCATCCGCGTTATTATATGAACCCAGATCATCTGACAGATCCGTTTCTACTTTCACTATAAGCTCTGGATCAGTATTTCCAAATTCATGCCTCAGAATATTCTCATTCTTTTCCGCAGATTTTACAAAGTTATCCACATCCTCCGGATCAATACCCACATATGCCTTCGCCTTGTTAGGTATTGCATTGTCCTTAAGACCGCCCTGTATAGATATCAGTCTGTATGGAACATCCCTTCCTATATTATATAGAAGTCTTGCAAGCTGCTTGTCGGCATTTGCCCTCTGTTTTATGATCTCCACGCCGGAATGTCCACCGGTAAGACCCTCTACAATAATTTTCACAACTGAATGATCATCTTCTGCATTCTCATATTCAACCGGAATATGGCACGTAGCACACGCACCTCCGGCACATGACACCAACAGATACCCCTCATCCTCAGAATCCAGATTGAGCATGATCCGTGACTTAAGTGGACTACAGTCAATCGCCGCAGCTCCCAGCATTCCTATCTCCTCATCAACCGTAAATACACACTCAATCGGTGGATGTGGTATATCATCGGCATCCAGTATAGCCAGTGCAAATGCCACAGCTATCCCGTCATCTCCGCCAAGGGTGGTTCCATCAGCGGATATCACTCCGTCCTCAAGCACTAGTCTCAGTCCGTCCCGCTCAAAATCAATATCACAGTCAACATCTTTCTCACAGACCATATCCATATGTCCCTGTAGCATGACAGGGGCACTGTCCTCATACCCGGCAGTTCCGTCCTTGAATATGATCACATTGTTGCTCTCATCCTGTATATATCTCAGATTTTTGTCTATGGCAAACTTCACCAGATAATCACTTATCTTCTTTGTATCCGACGATCCGTGTGGAATCCCGCATATCTCCTCAAAGAAACGAAAAACTCCATATGGCTCGATATTTGATAAAACTCCCATGCTATATTCTCCTTTTTATAGTATTTTTCATGCCCAATTACTTTATTAGAATACTTTCTATCAGGTATTTCATTTCAACTCTACAATCCGTATACTATCATGTCTCTGATTATATATTTGACACCCGTCAATTTCAACTCACCTCTCAAATTTCATAGTACCTGCCTTCGTTGACTTTGTAACCTCTTAATGATATATATTAATCAAATGCGTAACTTAGCATACAACACAGATTGCACAGACATCCATGTGCAGTAGATTGGAGAGTATCATGTCAGAGAATTGTACACACAACTGCAGTACCTGTGGTCAGAGCTGTTCCAGCAGAACAGAACCACAGAGTCTTATCATAGAGCCACATCCAGGTTCACATATAAAACATATTATTGCCGTGGTCAGCGGCAAAGGAGGAGTCGGCAAATCCTCAGTAACCTGTCAGCTC
>NC_021018.1:2024715-2029628 GCF_000210595.1 Coprococcus sp. ART55/1
GTTATGTTCGTCACAACAGAATAGATTATATATCAGTTCTGAGAATAATGCAAGTGTTTTTCTCATTTTTTTCAACTTTTCTGACATCCAGCAAATGATTTCAAACTGAGTGACAAAAAAATGGACCAGCCACAATTATATTGCAGTCAATCCACCTTGTAGTGGGCCGCCGGGGGCTCGAACCCCGCACACCCTGATTAAGAGTCAGGTGCTCTACCAAATGAGCTAGCGGCCCGTATTTATCATGTTGTGTTCGTCACAACAGATTAGAGTATACATTAGTTCTTTTTATAATGCAAGTGTTTTTTTCAACTTTTTTCATTTTTATTTGTTCGGTATTACTCTGCTCCTATCCCATACCAAAATTACCAGTTATATATATTGTTTGAATATCATTTTCGCCTATGTTATTATTATAAGGTATGACTTTTTCAATAAAAAGAAGATTTTTACAATAAATAGATGGAGATTACTATGAGACTGAGAAATGTAAAAGGATCAAGAGAGACTATCGCAGCAAATGACTATGTAGTGCACAATGAAACAGGCATGAAGGGGCATTGGCATGAGTTATTTGACAATGATAACCCTATACATATTGAGATAGGCATGGGCAAGGGACAGTTTATCATGGAGCTTGCAAGACGCAATCCTGATATCAATTACATAGGCATAGAGAAGTATTCAAGTGTCCTGGTGCGTGCCCTTGAGAAAAGAGAGCTTGAACCTGAGATGACGAATCTCTACTTTATAAGAATGGATGCCGAATATATAACTGACGTATTCGATACAAATGAAGTAGATAGAATATATCTCAATTTCTCGGACCCATGGCCAAAGGACAGGCATGCCAAGAGACGTCTCACATCTACACATTTTCTTGGTCTGTATGATCAGCTCCTCGCTCCTGAGGGAAGAGTTATATTTAAGACTGATAACAGAGGTCTCTTTGATTTCTCTCTGGAACAGGTTCCCGAGGCAGGATGGATCCTTGAGAACTACACATATGACCTTCACAATTCAGAATACAACGAAGGCAACATCATGACCGAGTATGAGACCAAATTCTCAGCAATGGGAACACCTATCAACAGACTCGTCGCATACAGAGAAAAGAAATAAACGTTGATTTTGCATTTGTTGACACACAGTTTTTGGTATACTACAATGAAGATTACAGCAAATTTATGGAAAGGAGTTTCATCATGGATACATCTTCTATAGAAAGTCTCAAATTGGTGCGCAAGACCAATCAGGATCTGTTGAATTTCTTCAATGATTCATATATCAGCAAGCTTGAGCAGGTTCAGTCACTCAAAACTGAAGATTTTGAACTCAAGGCAAAAATAGACCAGCTTATAAAGACATTAGATGTATACTCCTTCAAGACAAGCACTGGTCACAATGTATTTTCACCATTCTCAGTAGACACCACCTCACAGCAGGAAAAGGCTACTCAGATAGAGCTTCAGTTAAAAGAGCTTCAGGATATGCAGCAGACTCTTCATCTTCAGATCAAAGAGGACGAAGAAGAAACCGCATTGCTTAAGAAGCGTATAACTGATTTATCCACCTCCAACAGACATATAGATGATCTTCTGACGGAGGTGACTGAGGAAGTATCTACTATTAATAATGAAGATACAACAGAAACAGGCGGACCAGATACTGATTCCCTGACAGCAGCGGATCACGGAAAAAATATCCTCAGATTGTACCAATATGAGAAAAAACAGCTTGCGGACAGGATTCAATCCGACATCACAGATGTTCTTGACTCCAATTCACACAAGCTGGATGTACTGTCCTGGCTTATAAGATCAGATATCAATAGAGCTAAGGTCACACTCGAAGAGCTCACCTCATCAACGGCAAAACTTGCCGACCATGTAGATGAACTTGCCAATTCTCTCTCTGGAGAATCAGACAGCGAAGAGCCTGTATGGAATCATCTTGAGAAACTTTTCCAGGGTTACAAGGATGAACATCCTGAATGTGGCATATCATACGACATCAACTGTGCTGATTATGCCATGAATATTCCAGGTATTGTAGCCACATATCTTTTATCAATAACTAAAGATATTATGGACAACATATTTGTTCATTCAAATGCCAACAAGGTTTCAATCAAGATATATCTGAGCAGTAAGCTCATAGATGTATATATCAACGACAATGGCGTGGGTATAGACAACAATTATGATACCAACAGTCCATGGTACAGCAGTCTCCACAGAATCAAGGAGATCATATATCTGTTAAATGGAACTCTGAAGATCGATGGAGATTCAAAAACCGGAACAAATGTAAGATTTACTATTCCACTTGAATAATAACGTATCTGTTGAAAGACATATATTACTTAGTTTACAGGTTGGATATCTTAAAGTAACAAAGTGCTATATTGTGTATATGTTGTTTTATCAACACATATATATTTCGAATAAAATAAACATAAAAGGAACATTATCATGAAAGAAAAAATTGCACAGCTTATCTCAAATAACGTAGAAGGAATCGAAATGTCAGATATCATGGCTTCAATCGAGATCCCACCACGCCCTGATATGGGTGATTTTGCATTTCCTTGCTTCAGACTGGCAAAGGTGCTCAGAAAAGCCCCAAATATGATTGCAGCCGATATAAAGGAAGCCATAGGAGATGTAGATTTCATCGAGAAGATCGATGTAGCAGGTGCATACCTGAACTTCTATATCAAGAAAGATGTATTTGTAAAGACAATGATAGAGGCAGCCAACACAGATGACTTCGGCAAATCCGATATAGGCGAGGGACAGACCATATGTATTGACTACTCATCTCCTAACGTTGCAAAGAATTTCCACGTTGGCCATCTCAGAACTACAATAATCGGTAACTCTCTTTACAAGATTCATTCCAAGCTTGGATACAATGTTGTAAGAATAAATCACCTTGGCGATTGGGGCACACAGTTTGGTAAGCTTATCGTAGCTTACAAGGCATGGGGTTCAAAGGAAGCTGTTGAGAAGGATGGAATCTCAGAGCTCATGAAGCTGTATGTGAAGTTCCATGAAGAGGCTGACAAGAATCCAGAACTTGTTGACGAGGCAAGAGCATGGTTCAACAAGATGGAAAATGGAGACGAGGAAGCACTCAGCATATGGCAGTGGTTCAAGGATATAAGTCTTGTTGAATACAAGAGAACATACAACCTCCTCGGAATGGATTTCGACTACTATCTTGGAGAGAGTTTCTATAGAGACAAGTGCCAGGCTGTTGTGGACAAGGTTAAGGCTGCCGGTCTTCTGAAGGAGAGCGAAGGTGCTATGATCGTTGATCTCTCAGATTACGATATGGCTCCATGTATCATAACCAAGAAAGACGGAAGCTCAATATACGCAACAAGAGATCTTGCTGCTATATTCTATAGAAAAGACACATATCACTTCTCAAAGTGCTTATATGTAACCGGTCAGGAGCAGAAACTTCATTTTGCACAGGTATTCAAGGTAGTTGAGCTTCTTGGAAACGAATGGGCAAAGGATCAGCTTGTTCACATTCCTTATGGTCTTGTAAGTCTTGAGGGAGCAAAGCTTTCTACCAGAAGCGGTAATATCATATACGCAGAGGATATTCTGAAGGATGCCATTGCAAAGAGTCTTGAGATAATCACCGAAAAGAGCCCAAAATCTTCCAAACAAGGAGGATGTAGCCAAGAAAGTTGGTGTTGGTGCTGTTCTTTTCAATGACTTATATAATCAGAGAATCAAGGATGTATCATTTAGCTGGGATAAGGTTCTCAACTTTGATGGTGAGACAGGTCCTTATGTTCAGTATACACATGCAAGATGCTGCAGCGTTGTAAGACTTGCTGAGTCATTCGATCCATCAAAACCGGTTAACTACAGTCTCATTACAGAGCAGGATGCCATAGAGTTATTAAAAGAGATCAACAGATTCCCATCTGTGATCAAGGATGCTGCTGATAAGTATGAGCCATCTGTTGTAGCAAGATATGCAGTTGATGTTGCTCAGGCATTTAACAAGTTCTATAACTCAACAAGAATCAATGTAGATGATGTTGAGCTCAAGAATGCAAGAGTTATGCTCACATATCTCACTAAGAATACAATATCTGAGGCACTTAACCTCCTTGGAATCGAAGCTCCAGAGGCAATGTAATCAGTGTTTCTTCTATATTAATATATGACCATATAACCTGGTTAAAGAAAAAGAGAATGTTTCACGTGAAACATTCTCTTTTTCTCATATATCTCCAGGAACCATTTTAAATTATATTGTCATAGGTATTATTGTTTTTGATACTTTTCTCTAAATAATATTACTCATGATATTTCTGTTCTGAATATTCTTATCTGGCTGTCATTATTCGGAATATTATTGTTCTAAGTATTATCGTTCTGAGTATTATCGTTCTGAATATTCCATTCTGAATATTTCATTCTGAATATTTCATTCTGAATATTGTCTTCTAAACACTATCTTCCAGACATCATTGTTTCGAAATTATTATCCTAGATAATTTTGTTCTGAATATCTTTACTTCAGGTATTTTTTCTTATATCTGAATATTTTTAGGTATTCTTCTCTTGTTTTTCTAAGTTTTACAATTTCTTTGTGAAGAAATTGTTTATTACAATAACTAAATCATATTTCTAACCATATTACGTATTATATAATCTCTTCTGTTCTATTCCTTTATATACTTCTATATTCTACATTGCGTTTTTATGAATACAGAATCTTTAAAGCTGTTAATTAATAAATTATATGGTGATTTAAATAATTTCAATAAATAAATCATTTGTATATTTAATTTTGCTTTAATATTATATATATTTGAATGTTTCACGTGAAACTTTATGATAAACGTATTTCAACTCAAACTTCAGATATCGCATACATTT
>NC_021018.1:2030335-2031650 GCF_000210595.1 Coprococcus sp. ART55/1
CTGGCAGGTGCTGAGGTTGAATTTGTCGGAATGGAGGATATGCAGCACATTCTTAAGACACATATCAAGAAGGTAAAGAACAAATTTGATTACGTTATCATTGATTGTCCTCCTGCACTTGGAATGCTTACTGTAAATGCTCTTACAGCAGCAAATACGGTACTTGTACCTATTCAATGTGAATTTTTCGCACTGGATGGTCTCTCACAGTTGGTATACACTATCGAACTGATAAGGAAAAATCTGAACAGACTTCTTACTATAGAAGGTGTTGTATTTACAATGTTTGACTCAAGAACCAATTTATCAGTTCAGGTTGTTGAAAATGTAAAAGAAAACCTCAAACAGCACATATACAACACAGTTATACCGAGAAATGTCAGACTTGCTGAAGCGCCAAGTTACGGAATGCCAATAATTGAGTATGATCCAAGATCAGCCGGAGCTGAGCATTATATGATGTTGGCAGATGAAGTTATAGAAAATGACTACTATAGATAATGGAGGGCTAATATGGCACAGAAAAAAGGTTTAGGAAGAGGTTTGAACGACCTTTTAGGCACTTCAGAGGCTTCAAAGCCGTCCCGAAGTAGAAGTAATCAGCAAAACTCCTCTGAAAACACAAGTAAAGAGGTAAAAACAGTAACCAAAGAGGTTGTGAAGGAAGTTGTAAAAGAGGTTGTAAAAGAGGTTGAACAGAAGATTAAAATCAATCTCATTGAGCCAAATAAGTCACAGCCAAGAAAGCAGTTTGATGAAGAGGCATTACAGGAATTATCTGATTCCATTAAGAAATATGGTGTTCTTGAGCCTCTGATTGTCACTAAAAAAGGCGATTATTATGAGATAATTGCAGGTGAAAGACGTTGGAGAGCTGCCAGAATGGCAGGAATAAAGGAAGTTCCTGTAGTTATACGTGATTATACTGACAAAGAAATAATGGAGATTTCTCTTATAGAGAATATTCAGAGAGAAGATCTGAATCCAATTGAAGAAGCTGAGGCTTACGAATCTCTTATATCGGAATATAATCTCAAGCAGGAAGAAGTTGCAGAGAGAGTATCAAAAAGCAGATCAACCATAACCAATTCTCTCCGACTTCTGAAGCTTTGCGAGGATGTAAGACAGATGGTCATGTATAATATGATATCAACAGGACATGCCAGAGCACTTATTCCTATAGAAGATCCTAAATTACAGTACGAAACGGCTGCAATTGTATACGATCAGAAGCTCAGTGTTAGAGAAACAGAGGCATATGTAAAGGCAATTCTGGAGAAAAAGCCGGAAAAAGAGGAAAAACAGAAGCCTCAAA
>NC_021018.1:2033480-2035785 GCF_000210595.1 Coprococcus sp. ART55/1
AGTGTTGTTCTGGAGATCTTGCAGATCTCAAGGTTAAGTCTGTAGATGTTGAGGCATGGTCACCTCGTCAAAAGAAATACTTCGAGGTTGGAAGCTGTTCAAACCTTGGCGATGCACAGGCAAGAAGACTTCAGATCAGAGTAAAGGGCGAGGATGGCAAGAAGTATCTCGCTCATACACTCAACAATACAGTTGTTGCTCCACCAAGAATGCTTATCGCTTTCCTTGAGAACAATCTCCAGGCTGACGGAAGAGTCAGAATTCCAGAGAAGCTTCGTCCATACATGGGTGGAAAAGAGTATCTTGAGAAGACAGGAAAGTAATAATATAAATAAAAACATACAACAAGGGAGGTGTCGGAATGCATAGTTTTCTTCCATCTATAGGCTTTACTAACATAAAAAACAGACAGCAGCTTGAACCTATATACAGGCAGATCCTTGAATCGCCTGACAGGAAATTTATATCAACTATAAGTGCTGACACCTGTCTTGTACAATTCAGCAAAGACTTTGGGGAGAGATTTGGAATATCGCTTGTAGGTGAAATGTCAAAGGATGGCTCAATATCCATTGAGTATTATTTTCCTTACGTCACATCAAAGCTTTTGACCGATGACGAAAATATATACGTTGAGAAATATTCTGACAAGAGAGCATATGCCGGTGTTAGCAGTGATTTCAGTCTTGGAATGACTCTTATTTTCTTCATAACCAACATAGCAGACTACGAAAAATCATTGTGGATGAACAGATCAAACAAGTACTTTTCAAAGGCGTATTTTTCCGGTCTGTCAGTAAATGGTATGATCATTCTTGATGTGGATGATCACAGTGATAAAAATACATCCTACGGCAATGCAAAGAGAAGTAAACTCATCGAGGCTGCAAAGAAGGGTGATCCGGACGCAATAGAAAGTCTTACTCTTGAAGATATGGACACCTATAACACCATTGGAAGAAGGACTCACAAAGAGGATGTTCTGTCCATAGTGAAATCAAGCTTCATGCCTGTCGGTATTGAGACTGATCACTACGCAGTTATAGGAACTATCACATCATATATCGAGACAACCAACAGCTATACAAATGAATCGATATATCTGATTGATGTAGAAAGCAATGATCTGACATTTACCGTAGCGATCAACAAAAACCATCTTCTGGGTGAACCTGCTCCGGGAAGAAGATTCAAAGGTGATGTGTGGCTTCAGGGGCATATAGTTAACCCTTGACTATAAACTCTATAAATGTTACACTTATAATTGATGTGCATCTGTAGCTCAGCAGGATAGAGCGTCCGCCTCCTAAGCGGAAGGTCGTGGGTTCGAATCCCGTCAGGTGCACTATTTTTCACTAATAAATTTTCTAAAGGGACATGACTATGAATTATATTGTTATGGATCTTGAATGGAATCAAAGCTACAATGGGCATATGGGTGAACATCCACGTATGCCTTTTGAAATTATAGAGATTGGTGCCGTTAAGGTAGATAAGAATCTCAACATCATTGACGAATACTCAAGTCTTATCAAACCAAAAATTTATAAGAAATTACATTCAAAGATCAGAACAATTCTGAACTATGATGAGGATGACCTGAGTCTCGGAAGAGGATTCAAGGAAGTCTGTTCAGAATTTCTTGACTGGTGTGGAAAAGATTACATATTCTGCACATGGGGACCTATGGACCTCACAGAGCTTCAGACTAATATGGACTTTTATTATATGGACAAGCTTCCTAGGCCACTTAAGTTTCTGAATCTCCAAAGTATATATGCAAGCGTTACGAATACCTCAGGAATACCTCAGAGTATGAGTAAACTTGAAAAAGCGGTCAGTGAGATGAATATTCCGGAAAATGAACCATTTCACACAGCTCTCAACGATGCAAGATACACCGCACTTGTTATGAAAGAGATGAAAGCCAAGAATATAAATCAGCTTTACAGCTTTGATCTCTATATAACACCTAAGAATAAAGAAGAAGAGATTGAAGTATCTCATAATAACCAGTACGAATATATCTCAAGGGGTTTCAGAAATAAACATGCAGCACTGGACGATGAAAAAGTAACTCAGATTCGTTGTTACAAATGCAGCAAGAAGGTCAAGACACATATTGACTGGTTTGCAAATAGTCCATCATCGTACATGTGTGTTGGAAAATGCTGGATGCATGGTTATTTTTGTGGCAAGATAAAATTCAAATCTTTAAACAATAACTATTATGTTCACAAGACAATAAAACCTATCGACAAACAGGGTATAGAGGCAATTAAACAAAAACAGGAAGATATTCGTG
>NC_021018.1:2036170-2039252 GCF_000210595.1 Coprococcus sp. ART55/1
TTTTTATGCTATTGGCTTTTTAGCAGCTCCCGCTTTTCTCGGGTACTTGTTGTCTGTATTTGCAATCTTCTTTACAAACACAAAGCTTCTCTGGTTATTGGTCTCCGGTATATTCGTATTAAATATGTTCTCGACCTGTCCCCCAAGAATCCTGATTGCTTTCTTTCCATCCCGCATCTCTTCCGGCAAAGCATTTGACTTATAAGATACAAAATATCCACCCGGCTTGACAAATGGAATACACCATTCCGACAGAGTTGCAAGATTGGCAACTGCCCTGGATACAGCCAGATCATATTTTTCTCTATGCATCTCATCTCTGCCTCCATCCTCTGCTCTTGAATGAACAGTGTGGATATCCTGCAGTCCAAGTTCATCTATAACTTCATCGAGGAACTTTAATCTCTTATTCAACGAATCCATAAGTGTTATATTCAGCTCTGGAAAAGCAATCTTCAGAGGAATTCCCGGAAATCCTGCACCTGTACCAACATCTATAACGTCAATATTCTCATGAAGATCTTTATACTTTGAAAGAAGCAGACTGTCAGCAAAATGCTTTATTATTACATCTTCCTTCTCAGTTATGGCTGTAAGATTCATTACCTTATTCCACTCAACCAGAATATCATAATATTTTGAAAATTGTTCTATCTGCTTATCACTCAATTCCAGACCAAACTGTTTTGTTATGGAATTTAATCTGTCCATATTGTTCTCCTTCAACAAATTATTCTGAATAACTTCTATACCAGTTTAGTCTCTACCCTTCATCTTGAGATACACCAGCAATACTGATATATCAGCCGGAGAAACCCTGATATTCTTGACGCCTGTCCAATATTTTCAGGTCTGATGAGAGACAGCTTCTGTCTGGCCTCGATTCTGAGATTTGATATATCATTATAGTCAATATCTGCCGGCAGCTTTTTCTTCTCCAGCTTCTTAAACTGATTTACCTGCTGATTCTGTCTGTCTATATATCCCTGATATTTTATGGTTATATTTATCTGTTCTATAACATCATCCGGAAGTTTGGTTATTCCCTCATCTATTGGATCAATCGCCTCATATGACAGTTCCGGTCTTCTTATAAGTTCTGCAAGAGATGCAGCAGTCTTAAGTCCTGTACTTCCAAGATTCTCAAGAAACTTCTGTATGGTTGAATTTGCTCCAACCATGGTGCTCTCAAGTCTCTGTATCTCATCCATTATCTGTTGTCTCTTCTTTGTAAATGCAGCATATCTCTTGTCATCTATAAGACCGATCTCATGTCCAATCTCCGTGAGCCTCAGATCAGCGTTATCCTGTCTGAGAAGAAGTCTGTACTCAGCTCTGGATGTCATCATTCTGTATGGCTCCGATGTCTCTTTTGTGACAAGATCATCTATAAGAACTCCTATATATGCCTGTGATCTGTCAAGAACCACCGCTTCCTTGCCCTGTACTTTTCTGGCAGCATTGATTCCTGCCATTATACCCTGGGCTGCAGCCTCCTCATATCCTGAACTTCCATTTATCTGGCCGGCACCAAAAAGTCCTGATACACTCTTAAACTCCAGAGAAGGTTTTAAGTTAATGGCATTTATACAATCATACTCGATGGCATAAGCATTCCTTATTATCTTTGCATTCTCCAGTCCCTTCATGCTGTGTATCATCTCATACTGAACATCCTCAGGAAGAGAGCTGCTCATTCCACCCATATACATCTCATTCGTATATTCACCCTCAGGCTCAATAAATATCTGATGTCTGGTCTTATCAGGGAATTTCGTAACCTTATCCTCAATGGAAGGGCAGTATCTTGGTCCTGTACCCTCGATCACGCCTGAAAACAGAGGTGATCTGTCTATATTATCTCTGATTATCTCATGTGTCTTCTCATTTGTGTAACAGAGCCAGCATGATATTTGATCACGTCTTATATCCGCCTCAGTATTTGTAAATGAGAATGGAACTATCTTCTCATCGCCCTTCTGTTCCTCCATCTGAGAAAAATCTATCGTTCTTTTATCCAGTCTGGCAGGGGTTCCCGTCTTGAATCTTCTTATCTCTATCCCTGCATTCTTCATGGAATCTGACAAATAATTAGCTGCCATAAGTCCATTAGGTCCGGTGTGATATACGACATCTCCGTATATACATCTCGCCTTGAGGTATGTTCCTGTACACAGAACCACAGCCTTTGCAAAATAAGTTGCTCCCGAATATGTCTTTACACCCTTAACCACATTATCCTCGATAATAATTTCCGACACCTCTGCCTGTCTCAATGTGAGATTATCCGTATTCTCAAGGGTGTGCTTCATGGTTCTGGAATAATTTGCCTTGTCTGCCTGGGCACGAAGAGAGTGAACCGCCGGACCCTTAGACGCATTAAGCATCTTTGACTGAATATACGTCTTGTCTATATTCTTACCCATCTCTCCGCCAAGTGCATCTATTTCCCTTACCAGATGTCCCTTAGAGCTTCCTCCTACATTCGGATTACATGGCATCATGGCCACACTGTCCATACTCACCGTAAAAATAATAGTATTCAGACCAAGTCTTGCACTTGCAAGAGCTGCCTCACATCCTGCATGTCCTGCCCCCACAACTACCACATCATATTCTTCATTCAAAACAGGCATACAAATGTCCTCCTTCCAGTACCTTATATCCTGCAATCTATTTTCCCATACAGAATTCCTTAAATATCTTATCAGCCAGATCATCTCTGGCAGTTTCACCTATTATCAAACCGAGATGTTCATACGCATCCATGAGATCAATGGAGAAAAAGTCTTCCTCCATTCCCATATCTATGCTTTCTTTAACCTTTAACAGTGCATTTTTGGTGCACACAAGTTCATTTTTGTGTCGGGTATTAGTGATATAAAGCTGATCATTATATGTCAGTGTACCCTCAAAAAACATCCTGTTCAGAAGCCCATACAATTCTTCACTGCCATCACCGGTCAGTGCTGACAACTGAATTATATCTGCATCTATATATTTCTTAATATCCGATTCGTCTATCTTCTTTTCCAGATCAGATTTGTTGAGTATCACAACAACATTCTTATCCTGTATTCTG
>NC_021018.1:2040237-2041369 GCF_000210595.1 Coprococcus sp. ART55/1
CTTGGCAAGATTCTCAAGTGTCTCTTTTCTTCTTGCTCTGTAGTTCTCTGTATCAAGCTTAACTCTGATACGTGACTCGCTCTTCTTATTGATAGCAAGTGTTATAATATACTGAAGAGCATCTAGAGTCTGTCCACGCTTTCCAATCAAAATTCCCATCTCTGGTCCCTCAAGATTGATAGACAGAACATTCTCTTCCTCATCAAAATCCATCTGGATCTCTGTCTGGATATCCATAGCCTTGAACAGGCTGTCAAGGTACTCCTTAACATCGTCCAGGAATGTCTTCTTTTTTCTTGCCTTTATGATACAAGGCTTTGAACCTATACCAAGAAATCCCTTTGTCTCTTCGCTGATAACTTCATACTCAAGATCTGTACTAGGGACTCCAAGTTCAACACTGGCCTGCATAAGGGCTTCATCTTTGGTCTTACCTTTGAATTCTAAGAATTCCATTATTTATTTCCTCCCTTATCGTTGCTATTGTTCTGGTACTTAAGCATTATATTCGCCTTAGCTCCTATACTGCCTGGTTTATAGTTTACATTTTCTCTGCGGGTTACATCATCACTGTCAACATTCACTGAATGTGCAGGATTAACATAACTCTTAAGTCTTGAAGAAGCCATCTTATTTATATTCTCTGACTGACTGTTCTCTGTTGGAACGTTACCATTCTGAGCATCCATCATTCTCTCATAGAAAGATTTCTTGTCAGGGTTCTTCTTCTTTGCCTGCTTCTTGGCAGCCTTCTCGGCACATTTTGCAAGCAGCTCATCCTTGTCCTGATGATTATAATAAGCATCAACTATAAGCTGAGATATTATCATAATAACAGAACCAACTATCCAGTAAAGACCGATAGCTATAGGAAGAGTTATACAGAATATAAGTGACATGACAGGCATGTAGTACATCATACCCTTCATCATGTTGTTGGCTGTCTGCTGATTGCTATCCATGTTGTTATTCTGTGATGACTTCATGGATATCTTTGTCTGTAAGAACTGCAGGAGAGCAGAAACGATAGGAACCACCAAAGCTATTGAAAGCTTCCATCCCGGTGCATCTGCAATATTCAGTCCAAACAGGAACTGATTCATGTTGAGGAACTGGTCAACATAGCTTGTGA
>NC_021018.1:2042949-2044164 GCF_000210595.1 Coprococcus sp. ART55/1
GAAACAGTTCTCAGAGAGCTCTTTCAGGACGATTCAATTCAGGTTATATTCACACTCGAGAGTCAGATGAGAAAGGATGAAAAGTCCCCCTACATATTCAGAGGACTACAACGATGCCATTGCCAAGAGCAATCTCAGACCTGACTACACATTTGAGAACTTTATTGTTGGTGAGAGTAACAAGCACGCTCACGCAACATGTCTGGCAGTTGCCGATTCACCTGGACAGGACAAGTTCAATCCACTTTTCCTGTATGGAGGATCAGGACTGGGCAAGACTCATCTTATGCAGTCCATAGCCCACTATATACTCCAGCACAATAGTAATATGAAGGTTCTCTATGTGCCATCGAACAAATTCACGAATGAGATCATAGAAGCAATCTCCAAGAATAAAACTGAAGAATTCAGAAACAAATACAGAACAGTGGATGTTCTTCTGATCGATGATATCCAGTACCTGATCGGTAAGGCAAGTACGCAGCAGGAATTTTTGACACCTTCAACGCTCTTCATGACGAAGGTAAGCAGATAATCCTGTCGTCGGATAAGCCACCAAAGGAGATTAAGACTCTGGATGAGAGATTCAGATCAAGATTTGAGTGGGGTGTTCCTATCGACATCCACGCTCCTGATTACGAGACACGTATGGCTATCCTCAAGAACAAGGCTGAGATAAAGGGACTTACCGATATCATCAGCGAGGAGATATTTGAGTATATCGCCAACAATATAACCTACAACGTACGTGAGCTTGAGGGTGCGCTCAACAAGCTCAGCGTATATTCAGAGCTCGGAGATATCAAGATCACTGAGGAACTTGCCAAGAACGTCCTCAAGGATTTCATATCCAAGGATTCCAAGGTTACCATAACACCTGAGCTCATTATCAACACTGTTTCAGAGCACACTAATATATCAGTCAGTGACATCGTATCCACGAAGAGAAGCCAGGATATAGCCACTGCCCGTCAGATATCCATGTACCTGTGCAGAAAGTACACGGACAAGGGGCTGAAGAGTATAGGAGATGCATTTGGAGGAAAGGATCACTCCACCGTGCACAGCAATATACAGAAGGTTGAAGATAAGATTGAGAAGGATCCGGAATTTGCTGAGATGGTTGACGTCATAATCAAGAAGCTTAATCCACAAAAATAGCAAGTTATCCACATTTTTATATTATAAACTCACTTATTTGTTTATAACCTTACA
>NC_021018.1:2044723-2046673 GCF_000210595.1 Coprococcus sp. ART55/1
TGTTATAGAGGACGGAAAGGTTGCACTCGAGGCAAAGCTTTTCTCAGATTTCATAAGAAAGCTTCCTGACAGTGACATAACTATAGAGAGTGATAAGGACAGCAAGACACTTATCAAGTGTGAGAGACTTGAGTTCAACATACCTGGAAAGTCAGGAGAGGATTTCTCCAATCTTCCTGTTGTATCAAAGGATAAGTTCATAACCATATCTCAGTTTGCGCTGAGAGAGGTTATCAATCAGACAATATTCTCTATATCAGATAATGAGAACAATAAGCTTATGACCGGTGAGTTATTTGAGGTATCAAACAATAAGCTCAGCGTGGTTTCTCTGGATGGACACAGAATATCCATCAGATATATAGAGCTCAAGGGAGATAATTCAGACATTAAGGTTGTAGTTCCAGGAAAATCCCTCAGCGACATAAGTAAGATCATGAACGGTGGAGTTGATGATCCTGTAAATATTTATTTCACTGACAACAATATATTATTTGAGTTTGACAATACAAAGGTTGTTTCAAGACTGATAGAGGGCGAGTATTTCAGAATAAGCCATATGCTCTCAGTTGATTATCAGATCAAGATGAAGATAAACAAGAGAGAGTTCCTTGACAGTTTGGACAGAGCAACTCTTCTTATAAAGGATTCAGACAAGAAGCCTATCAGACTCAGTATTGATGACAGAACTCTCGGTCTCAAGATCAGTTCTCTCATCGGTTCTCTGAATGAGGAGATAGATATCGAGAAGGAAGGTAACAATCTTGTCATTGGATTTAATCCAAAGCTTATAATAGATGCACTCAGAGTAATTGACGATGAGAATGTAACTATTTATTTCAACAATACAAAATCTCCATGTGTTATCAAGGATGATGCAGAGACATATATCTACCTTATCCTTCCTATGGGAATCAACGAAGAGTAAGAAGGGGTGAGAATATGGAGATAATCAAGTTAAGAGATGAGTTCATAAAGCTTGGACAGGCGCTTAAGGCTGCCGGTCTGGTGGAGTCAGGAGTTGACGCAAAGGAGGTCATAGTTCAGGGACTGGTTGTGGTTAACGGTGAGATAGAGACCAGACGTGGAAGAAAGCTTTATGATGGTGATGAAGTAGAATTTGATGGTGATAAGATAAGTATTCAGAAATAATTGTGGTCGCCATCTTGCAGATGGTGAAGGTTATGTATATAGAGTCGATAGAGCTGAGTAATTACAGAAATTACAGTAATGTGAAAGTAGAATTTGGAAAAAATACGAATATCCTGTACGGCGATAACGCCCAGGGCAAGACAAATATACTTGAATCCATATACATGGCAGCGACTACGAAGTCACACAGAAAAAATACGCAGGATAAAGATATCATAAAGATAGGTGAAGATGAGAGCCATATAAGATTATTTGTCAACAAGAAAGACATATCGCACAAGATAGATATGCATCTTCGAAAGAGCAAAAATAAGGGAGTGGCGATCGATGGCATACCCATAAGGAGGGCCACGGAATTATATGGTCTTCTCAATGTCATATTCTTTTCACCTGAAGATCTGACTATCATTAAAAATGGACCAGCCGAGAGGAGAAGGTTCATGGATCTTGAATTGTGTCAGATAAGCAGATTGTATTATCAGAATCTGGCATCATATAACAGGATACTCAATCAGCGAAATAATCTGTTAAAGCAGATTTATCATAACAGAAGTCTCATAGATACACTGGATGTGTGGAATATGCAGCTTGTGGACTATGGGTCGAGGATAATAAAAGAGAGAAGAAATTTTATCGACATGATGAATGAGATAATTGGGGAGATCCACAGTCATCTCACATCGGGCAAGGAAAAGCTAGAGATAGTGTATGAGTGCAATGTCGATGAAGATAAATTCGATGAGACACTTCAGGAAAAGACTGAGATGGATATCAGATATTCAAGTACACAATCTGGTC
>NC_021018.1:2047104-2064476 GCF_000210595.1 Coprococcus sp. ART55/1
AGGATAATCAATGATAATCCGATATTGCTTCTGGACGATGTCATGAGCGAGCTGGACACCAGCAGACGTGATGCATTGATAGAAGAGATAAAAGATATACAGACTATCATAACCTGTACGGGATATGATGATTTTGTTAAAGAGCAGGTAATAATCAACAATGTTTATAGAGTGGTAGAGGGAACGGCCACCAGAGTAAGAACGGAGGAAGCATGACAATGGAAAATGATAATTATGGAGCTGAACAGATACAGGTTCTGGAGGGACTGGAAGCAGTCAGAAAGAGACCTGGTATGTACATAGGAAGTACATCCTCCACTGGACTTCACCATCTTGTATACGAGATAGTTGATAATTCTGTAGATGAGGCTCTGGCAGGATATTGTACCCACATTCAGGTGTATATAAATGAGGATAACTCCATCACCGTAGTGGATGATGGACGAGGAATTCCTGTTGGAATACATAAAAAGCAGGGAATACCTGCTGTTGAGGTGGTATTTACCATACTTCATGCCGGCGGAAAGTTCGGCGGTGGAGGATATAAGGTATCCGGAGGACTTCACGGTGTTGGAGCATCAGTTGTAAATGCACTTTCAACATGGCTTGAAGTCGAGATTACCAGAGATGGCAAGGTGTACAAGCAGAGATATGAGAAGGGCAAGGTTATGTACAAGCTTCAGGTTATAGGTGAAGCACCTGAGGGAGTATCAGGAACAAAGGTTACATTCCTGCCGGATCATACAATATTTGAAGATAACATATACGATTACGATATACTGAGAAACAGACTTCGTGAGATGGCATTCCTTACAAAGGGCCTGAAGATAAGTCTTACAGATAAGAGACTTATTCCTGAGAAGGTAAGATCATTCCACTATGAGGGTGGTATAAAGGAGTTTGTAACATATCTGAACAGACACAGAGATCCTCTGTACAATGAGGTAATCTACTGTGAGGGAGTCAGAGATGGAATAAGTGTTGAGGTGGCACTTCAGCACAATGATTCATACAATGAATCCACATACAGCTTTGTAAATAACATCAACACACCTGAGGGTGGAACACATCTGACAGGATTTAAGTCAGCCATAACAAAGGTGTTCAATGATTATGCAAGAAAGAATAATATTATCAAGGAGAAGGATGACAATCTCTCGGGTGATGATCTGAGAGAGGGACTTGCAGCCATTGTATCTATCAAGATAAGTGATCCTCAGTTCGAGGGTCAGACAAAGCAGAAGCTTGGTAATTCAGAGGCAAGACCTGCAGTTGAGAGTGTTGTAACTGAGCAGCTTACATATTATCTTGAGCAGAATCCGCAGATTGCTAAGATAATTGTGAATAAAGCGGCTGTTGCACAGAGAGCCAGAATAGCTGCAAGAAAGGCAAGGGATGTTGCAAGAAAGGCAAATCTTTCAGACAACATGGCACTTCCTGGAAAGCTTGCGGATTGTTCAGACAAGGATCCAAAGAACTGTGAGATCTACATAGTCGAGGGAGATTCCGCCGGTGGTTCAGCTAAGACAGCGAGATCAAGAGCAACACAGGCCATACTTCCACTCAGAGGTAAGATCCTTAATGTTGAGAAGGCAAGAATAGACAGAATCCTTGGAAATGAAGAGATCAAAGCCATGATCACCGCATTTGGAACAGGTATCCATGAGAACTTCAATATAGAGAAGCTTAGATATAACAAGATCATCATCATGACCGATGCCGATGTGGATGGAGCTCATATAGCAACTCTTCTCCTCACATTCTTCTACAGATTCATGCCTGATCTTATTAGAAAGGGACATGTATATCTGGCACAGCCACCACTTTACAAGCTGGAGAAGAACAAGAAGGTATGGTATGCGTACAGTGATGATGAGCTGAACAGTATACTTGATGAAGTCGGAAGAGATCAGAACAACAAGATACAGCGATACAAGGGACTTGGAGAGATGGATGCAGAACAGCTCTGGGAGACAACCATGGATCCAGAAAAACGAATTCTTCTCAGAGTGGCAATTGATGATGACGATGAGTCAGAAATCGATATGACATTCAATGTACTCATGGGAGATAAGGTTGAACCACGTCGTGAGTTTATAGAGACAAATGCCAAGTATGTAAAGAATCTCGATATATAGTATATTGATTAAATAAATGTGATAGAACATAACCAATATCGAGAGAAAGGAAATCAAAAAATGGATGACGATAAGATTTTTGATAAAATAGATGAAGTTGGTCTGAAAAAAACAATGGAGCGTTCATATATAGATTATGCCATGAGCGTTATCGCTGCCAGAGCTCTTCCTGATGTAAGAGATGGTCTTAAACCTGTTCAGCGAAGAATACTTCATTCTATGATAGAACTTAACAATGGACCTGATAAGCCACACCGTAAATGTGCCCGTATCGTCGGTGATACAATGGGTAAATATCATCCACATGGAGACATTTCAATATACGAGGCACTTGTAAAGCTGGCTCAGGAGTGGAATACCAGATATCCACTTGTGGATGGACATGGAAACTTTGGATCGGTCGACGGTGACCATGCCGCTGCCATGCGATATACAGAGGCAAGACTTTCCAAGATATCCATGGAGATGATGGCAGATATAAACAAAGATACAGTTGATTTCACACCTAACTTTGATGGTACAGAGAAAGAACCTGTGGTACTACCATCACGTTATCCCAACCTATTGGTAAATGGTACATCAGGTATCGCAGTAGGTATGGCTACCAATATTCCACCACATAATTTAAAGGAAACTATCAATGCAGCCATAAAGATCATCGATAACAGAGTGGAAGAAGGACGTGAGACAGAGATAGATGAGATCATGGACATAGTAAAGGGTCCGGATTTTCCTACAGGCGCACAGATACTGGGCAGACAGGGAATAAACGATGCATATAGAACAGGTCGAGGCAAGATAAAAGTACGTGCAATCACAGAAATCGAAACAATGAACAACGGAAAGCACCGTATTGTTGTAACCGAACTACCATATATGGTAAATAAATCACTTCTTATAAAGAATATGGTCGATCTTGTCAAGAACAAGAGAATCGATGGAATCACAGATATAAGAGATGAGTCTTCAAGAGAGGGAATGAGAGTTGTCATTGAGCTTAGAAAGGATGTCAATGCCAACGTAATACTCAACCAGCTCTTCAAACACACACAGCTCCAGGATACATTTGGATGTATCATGCTGGCTCTGGTGGATGGAGTACCTAAGATACTCAACATCAAGGACATGCTCACATACTACCTGAAGCATCAGGAGGATGTTGTCACAAGAAGAACAAAGTATGATCTGAACAAGGCTGAGGAGAGAGCCCACATATTACAGGGTTATCTCATAGCACTGGACAACATAGATGAGGTCATCACGATCATCAGAAATTCAAAGAATGTTGGAGAGGCTAAGGCAAAGCTGATCGAAAGATTTGGACTTTCCGAGGCACAGGCCGGAGCAATCGTTGATATGAGACTCCGTGCTCTGACAGGTCTGGAAAGAGAGAAGATCGAGAACGAGTACAATGAGCTTATTGCGAAGATAGCTGAGTACAAGGAGATACTTGCAGATGAGAATAAGCTTCTTGGAGTTATCAAGACTGAGCTTGCAGCGATAGCTGACAAGTACGGTGATGAGAGAAGAACATCCATAACTGCATATTCAGATGATATAACAGATGAAGAGCTTATCAAGAGAGAAGAGATAGTTATCTCCATGACAAAGCTCGGATATATCAAGAGAATGCCAAAGGATACCTTCAAGGTACAGAACAGAGGCGGCAAGGGTATCAAGGGAATGAACACCATCGACAACGATATAATCGATGAGATATTCCTTACTAATACCCACAACTTCATAATGTTCTTCACCAATATGGGAAGAGTATACAGAATGAAGGGATACGAGATACCTGAGTCGGGACGTAATGCAAGGGGTGTTGCGATAGTCAACCTTCTTCAGCTTCTTCCTGGTGAGAAGGTAACAGCCATAATCCCTATAGCCGGATTTGACAAGAAGTATCTCATGATGGCTACAAAGAATGGTATTGTAAAGAAGACCAAGATAGAGGCATTTGAGAATATAAGAAAGACCGGTCTGGCAGCCATAACACTGAATGAGGGAGATGAACTCATAGAGGTTAAGGCAACGAGCGGTGAGAATGATGTATTTCTTGTAACTGCCAAGGGTATGTGTATCAGATTCAATGAGGAATGTGTCCGTGATACAGGACGTACATCCATGGGTGTACGTGGAATAAGATGCGACAAGGGCGATGAAGTTATAGCAATGCAGCTTGATGTTCAGGGCGACGAGATGCTCTTCGTAACCACAAAGGGTATGGGTAAGAGAACTGAACTGTCAGAATTTGCCCCTCAGATGAGAGGCGGTAAGGGTGTCAAATGTTACAGGATAACCGAGAAGACCGGTGACATCGTCAGCGCAAAGGCCGTGACAAATGACCATGACATTATGATGATGACCAATGAGGGAATCATGATCAGAATGCATTGTTCAGATATAACTGTAATAGGAAGAATAACCTCAGGTGTCAAGCTTATGAATATCGGCAAGGATGGCAACACATTTGTGGCATCTGTTGCAAAGCTTGCAAGAAGTGATGAAGATGAAGAGGCAGAGGACTCAGAGAATCCAGAATCAGCAGAAAATGAAGTATCAGAGAATGTAGAGAACGATACGGAGAATGATGCCGAGAGTAATTCAGAGGAGTAATTATAATCACAAATAAAGATAGATGTACTGTGTTGTAATATGCAAGACAGTACATCTTTTTTTATGTCCATGGATGTTTACAGATTGTGTGCAAATAGCCGTTATGATATACTTATCTTGGATTACACATTGGGAGAAAATAATCCTGAACGCAGGATTTTGAAGGTTATTATAAAGAGATTGGAATTATGGGAAAATACAACAAAATTATTGGGGGTAAAAGGCATGACGGCGAATGTGATACAGGTGGTGGCATCGGCAGCTACAACGGCTGCATCTACAGTTACAGAGGCAACAACGGAAGGAAAACTGGACAAGATATTCCAGAGTTCCGAGAAGGCGTCTGAACTTTCTTACAGTATAATGAACATCATATATATATTGGCGGCGATGATCATAGTTGTTGCGATATTTACAGTGGTGTTATACATATACAAATTCATCATGAACAGGAGAGATCCAAACTACAAAAAGAACGATGATACGTTCCTGGATGATTAAAACAAATTTATAAAATGGCGGTGAAGAGATGAGAGTTATTGCAGCAGAAGAGATTACCAGAAATGTAAGGGAGATGTGCATCGAAGCAAATGTAAATCTGTCTGAGGATATGGAGAAGGCGGTCAGGGATTCAGTAGAATCTGAGGACAGTCCACTCGGAAAGCAGATACTTGGACAGTTGTGTGAGAATCTGGATATAGCAAAGGAGAATGATATTCCTATCTGTCAGGATACGGGAATGGCTGTTTTCTTTGTGAATGTTGGACAGGATGTACATATAGAAGGAATGAACATAACTGATGCCATAAACGAAGGTGTGAGACAGGGATACACTGACGGATACCTGAGAAAATCAGTGGTAAAGGATCCTCTTATCAGAGAAAATACAAAGGATAATACCCCGGCGATTATACATTATGATATAGTTCCGGGAGATAAAATAGAGATAACTATAGCTCCAAAGGGATTTGGAAGCGAGAATATGAGCAAGGTGTACATGCTCAAGCCGGCAGATGGAGAAGAGGGCGTGAAGGCTGCTGTTCTTCAGGCTGTAAAGGATGCCGGACCAAATGCATGTCCTCCCGTATTCGTAGGTGTGGGTCTTGGAGGAGACTTTGAGCTTGCTGCGAAGCTTGCAAAGAGGGCTCTTACAAGAAAGGTAGGAGTTCACTCAGACAGAGAGCATATAGCAAGGATAGAGAGTGAGCTTCTGGAGATGATCAACAACACTGGAATAGGACCTGGCGGTCTTGGAGGAAAGACCACGGCACTGGCTGTGAACATAGAGACATATGCCACTCACATAGCCGGAATGCCATTGGCAGTTAATATGTGCTGTCATGTGAACAGACACGTTACGAGAGTATTATAGGAGGAGGTTAGGTTCATCATGGATAGACATATAAAGGCACCATTTGACAGAGAAGAGGTAAAGACCCTCAAGGCAGGGGATTATGTATATATAGATGGAATAGTGTACAGTGCCAGGGATGCCGCACACAAGAGAATGTATGATGCCATCATGGAATCAGGATGCGTGGACGCCAGTGGAACTGAGTTATACGAGAAGGGCATAGTTCCTATAGACCTTAACGGCAATGTGATATATTATCTCGGACCGACACCGGCAAAACCTGGACAGGTCATAGGCTCGGCGGGACCGACAACCAGCAGCAGAATGGACAAATACACTCCACTCATTCTCAGCAAGGGTCTGTGTGGAATGATAGGAAAGGGAAAGAGAAGCCAGGAGGTTATACAGGCAATAATAGACAACAAGGCTGTGTATCTGGCAGCCGTTGGCGGTGCAGGAGCGCTTCTCTCCAAATGTATCAAGAAATCCGAGGTGATCGCGTACGATGATCTCGGAACAGAGGCTATAAGGAAGATGACAGTGGAGAATTTCCCAGCTATTGTGGTTATAGATTCAGAGGGACACAACCTGTATGAAACAGCGGTAAAGGATTATCTTGAGCAGAATAAATAATACAGGAATAAAATAAAAAGTATACAGAATCTCAACAATGAATTAGACAAAAATGCACAAAATAATTGTTGAATATTACAGTCACAATAATGTTGACTAAAATATATTAAACTTGTAAAATTTTAATATGAGTTAGTCTCATATTAAATTAATTGTTGTATTAACAAGGGAAAGAAGAAAAAGGAGAGATTTAATGAGAAGAGAAAAAGTTTTCAACAGATCGTTATTGATCCTTGCAATCATGTCAATCATGCTCTTTGCAATGACAATAACAGCATCGGCAGCATCAGGAAGAGCAGTAACAAATCTTCAGCAGACAGATGATACCAAGACAGGTGTCACAGTTCAGTGGAGCGGTAATTATGGAGAGGAATACTTAGTGTATTTATCCCAGGATAGATCTTCAGGATATCAGGCATTAAGTTCTTATACTTCAACATCAAATAAGAAGTATATTTACAATCTTCAGGCCGGCAGAGCATACTATGTAATAGTTCAGACATATGTCAACAAGCAGCTTGTTGGACAGTCAGATCCTCTTCAGGTCATAACAACTCCTGAGAGCGTAGATTACAAGTCAATAAAGCAGACTTCAGGCACAAAGAATAAGATCGGTTTACAGTGGAACAGAGTTTCAGGTGTAACAGGATATGTAGTTGCCAAGATCAGCGGTTCAAAGGTTGAGGCTCAGTATAATGTTACTACAAACAAGGCAACTGTACCTGCAAAGGCCGGAACACATTATAGTGGATATTATGTATATTCATATAAGAGATCAGAGTCAAACTACATAGCACTTGGTTATGGACAGTCAACAGGTACACTCTACTCAGCACCTGTTAACCCACAGTATGTTGCCGATGCAAAGGCAGGAACTCTTATATGGAGTCCAGCTAAGAGTGGAAATGTAATAACAATCGGATGGAAGGCAAATCCAAACTATGACTATCCTACAGGATATCAGGTTCAGATCTACTCTCTCAACGGAAAGACCAGATTATACACAACAAAGGCTACAACAAAGACCAGAGTTAAGATCAACAACGCAAAGGTTCGTAAGGCAATCAACAACAAGGGATTCAAGGTAAGAATCCGTGCATACAAAGAGGCAAATGGTGGTGCTAAGTGCTGGAGCGATTGGTCAGCATTCAAGACAATCATACCTCAGGCATGTGTAAAGAAGAGTAATGTAACTTCTGTAAGCAGCACTGCTGCAAAGGTTAAATGGAAGAAAGTAGCAAATACAAAGTATTATCTTGTATACTATACAAAGAATCCATACGCTTCAAATGCAAAATGGATAAAGAAAAAGGTAAGTGCTAAGAGCAGCTCTTATACAATAAGAGGTCTTAAGGCATATTCTACATTTGGAGTATATGTTATCCCTGTTGTCAAGGTAAGAGGAAAGACCTACAGAGGACAGGCTTGTGAGTATATAAGATGCAGTTACTACTATAGATAAGATAGTAAGAAACATCTACAAAACGATAAGAGGGCGGATACAAAAAAGTATCCGCCTTTTTGTCGATTTTTGGCTTATTATTTTCTTGTAAAAACTCCTTGACATTCACTGCCAGGTTTGGTATTATAAACAAGCGTCAAAAATTAAATACTCTTTGGTAGGAGATTTTTATTTAGGCATTTTGCAGAAGTACTCAAGTGGCTGAAGAGGCGCCCCTGCTAAGGGTGTAGGCCGTTTGCGCGGCGCGAGGGTTCAAATCCCTCCTTCTGCGTTTCCTTTTTGGAGATGCTTATGACGTTATTCCTCGATAGCTCAATGGTAGAGCACTCGGCTGTTAACCGAGGGGTTGTAGGTTCGAGCCCTACTCGGGGAGCTTTAATTAAATAATATGGTGCGATAGCCAAGTGGTAAGGCCCCGGTCTGCAACACCGTCATCGCCGGTTCAAATCCGGCTCGCACCTCTCAAGCGGAAGATATATGTAATATATATCTTCCTTTTTTGTAACCTTGAATATGCTTTTTTGTCTGTTATACTGTAGAGGTATATTGGCTATTGAAATAGTAGGAGGTGGGGTATGACTCAAATTTTAAAAGATTCAATAAAAATTGAATACAAACTTGATCAGGTTACTCCTATTAGCAAATATGAAATGAATGCCTATAATGTGCCTTTTGCAGGCAACACAAGCATGTGCAGGGAAGTGTTTGTTAAGGGGGAAAGAAAACTCGAATTCTCAATAGATGGGGATATGAGTCTTAGTAAGATAATGCAGAAACCGGTTTTCAGGGATGAACTGGTGGAATACATATTCAGCATAAGCAAGCAGCTTGTGTCAGTCATACAGAATGGACTAGCACCCGAGAAGGTAGTGTGGGATACGAATTATATGTATGTGAGATTTAGTGACTTCTCCATACAGCTTCTGTATCTTCCATTTGAAAGCAAATTTGACAAGAAGGACATTGGGGAGTTCGTGAAGAGCATCTTGTCAGGATTTGTCTATGCACACACACCAGCCATAGAATGTGCTAACCAGATAGTTGATTATTTCAACGATCACAGGGAGTTTGATGCATTTCATTTCAATGAATTCGTGTCAGATCTCAGAGCATCAAGTCAGCTCCTTATAATACAGGGTGAAAAGGGCAAGAGTAAGGTACTCACTTCAAATGACAATAATAAAGAGCTTGCAATCCACAAAGCCGAGGAGGCAGCCAGAAAGGCTGAAGAGGCAAGAATGCAGGCCGAGAATGAGGTAAAGAGACAGATAGAGGAAGCAAAGTATCAGGCGGAAGTTGCCAGACAGGCAGAGGAGACCCGTATGAAGGCCGAGGCGGCAAGGGTCGAAGCCGAGATATGGAGACAGAAGGTCACTGCTGAGGCAAAGGATTATGAGCAGACAGCGGTACTCACAGCTCAGGATATGTACTCATATCAGGGCAATTCCGATGACAGTGAGAGGCTTAAGGCTGAAGAAATGTTCAGGAATGCCGAGGAGGAGCGAATCAGGGCAGAGAAGGTTTCATCGCAGTATGCAGATGAGATAAGACGTGCCAGAGAGCAGGAGATGCATGCTGAGGAGGCTAGAATGCAGGCAGAATTTGCAGCCCGCAAGAATGCTGAGGAGGCTAAGAGACAGGCAGGCCTTGCAAAGCTCAAGGCGGAGGAAGCCAAGAGACTCAGCGAGCAGCCGGATGAGGAGCCACCTACAACACTGTTCAGCAACAGAACACTTGTCACAGGCAGCAAGCCGACCCTCACCAGAAAGACTACGGGTGAGAGCGTTCAGATTAATAAACAGGTATTCTGTATTGGCAAGGCTGATCAGGGTGTTGACTATAAGGTAACAGGAAACAAGTCTATAAGTAGAAGACATGCCTATATCACCAGTATCAATGGAACACATTATCTGAGAGATAACAACTCAACAAACCATACATTCCTGAACGGAACTCAGGTGTACAGCAATGTTGATGTGGCTATCCCTGATAACAGTGTGATAAGGCTTTCAAATGAGGAGTTCATATTCAGGATAAATTCTTAAATATGGAGTTCGATAAATGTAATAAATCAGGTTGATCCGTAAGGATGGAGGAAGAGATATGTATTGTGATAATTGTGGTTGTGAATTGGGGGAGAACGTAAGAAAGTGTCCTGTCTGTGGAAAAGAATTTCCTTTGATAGAGCCGGAAGTTGACGACAGCACAACTGTGCTTACAAGTGAGCCGGATGTCGATGAGGACGATGACAGCACAACTGTCCTGACAGGCGGAACACAGGGCATGCCTCAGATGATGCAGCAGCCACAGGGTAATCCTGTGCCACCGCAGCAGCCTCAGATGGGAATGCCACAACCTCAGATAATGCCACAGGAAGGCGCCGATATAATGATAAAGAAAAAGGGCGAGAAGAAGGGTATGAGCAAGGGTGCAAAGGCCGCACTCATAGCTATACCAGTGGTTATCGTCATCGCTATAGGCGTCCTTGCATTTATATTTGTTCCAAAGTTTAGAAAGTATAACGAGGCCAACGACCTCATGGACCAGGGAAAGGTTGAAGAGGCCGTGACACTGTATAAGGATCTTGGAAAATTCAAGGATTCCTATACAAAGGCAAACGGAGACGCTTATTATGAGTATGCCGAGGGTCTTGAAAAAGAAGGCAAGAACCTTGAGGCGGCTGAATATTATAAGAAGTCAGGCAACAGCAGAAAGGCTGCAGAGAACTACAGCAAGTCATCTGACGGTGACGAGGAGAGTTTCAGCAGCGATGACGCATTTGATAAGGCTTATCAGTGTTATTACAATGCGGGAATGGATCAGATGAATGCGGCATCCTACGATGCAGCCATAGATGCATTCAACAACGCAGGCTCATACAAGGATGCATCGGACAAGGTTATCGAGTGTACATATAAGAAAGCGGAGGCACTTATAACAGCCAAGAAGTACGATGACGCCATCAGTATTCTGTCAACCATAGAGGAGTACAGCGATTCCCAGACTCTTCTTGCAAAGTGCTATTACAACAAGGCATCAGAGCTGCTCGACGGCGGCAAATATGACGATGCGTATGATATGTACATGAAGTCAGAATTTGATGACTACAAGAACAAGGCCAGTGAGTGTACATACAAGAAGGCAGAGCAGTATTACAAGAACAAGGATTACGAGAATGCCATCAAGAGCTATGATAAGGTGGACAAGGATTACAAGGACTGTGTAGCTGAGAAAGACAAGTGTTATCAGGCCCTTGGAGCCCAGGCATACAAGGACAAGGAATACAAGAAGTCAGTTGATTACTATGAGAAGGTAGTCAAGACTGATGTGTCCAAGAAGATAGCAAATGGAAAGCTTGCATTTGCAAATGCAAATAAGAACGCAGCCAATGAGACTACAATGACATATCTCGGAGAACTCAGATACGACGGCAACGAGAAGGCTCAGAAGCTGTATTCAGAGCTTGTGAAGTGGAATATAGAATCATTTGTAAACAGCAGTGAAAAAGATCTTGATAAGAGATCTAACAGCATCAAGACAAAGGATGGATCAGATATATATATTCATACGTCATTTGGATTTGACGGTGATGACTCTATGAAGATATCGGGATACGTTGTGTATGCGGATGGAAACAAGTCTGACGTCATAACATTCTCAGATCCTGTGGTTGACGGCTGGTCAACATGGGTCAAGATATCAGGTGATAGTGCACCTAAGGGTGTAACATATCTGTATCTTCAGAACGAGACGACCAAGAAGATCATAGAGGTATATCCGTTCACAATAAAGTAAAGAGACAGGGTGATATATGTGATAAACAGACCTGAATTGCTGGCTCTGGAATTCTACAAGTCGCGGCCTTTTAAGGGCAGTGACAAGGGTATCCGTTACATGATACAGAAGGATGTTGTGGAGATTGAGCCGGAGGGTGAAAAAGATCAGACAGAGGAAGATGCACCGAAGGAGACAAAGACTGTACTCACGGCATTTATATGGCCGGAGCCATTCTGTTTTGAGGTCACACCGGATGAACAGAAGGGATCGAAGCAGTTTGATTTTTCCGAGGAAGGATTGTGTGAGGCCATAGCCTGGTTGAATGAAAATCATGATGCATATGCACAAAAAAAACAATAATAAACTACTTAAAAGAATAATTGGAATAACAGCGACTGTCATCATTCTGATGGCAGCAGTTGTTGCAATTATTTTTTTTCATCTTATGAGAAAACCTCAGATAAAGCTTGTGGAGGCCATGGTAAATACCATCAATTCTTCCAGAGAGTCGGAGATGAATCAGCAGTATGGCACATTTGACATGGGTATGAACATGATAAATGGCAGTCAGAGCTTTTCATTTGAGGATAATTCTGATCACAGCGTTGACATATCGCTGAAGAGAAGTGCTTCGGATCACAATTTTCTTGCGGAGGCAGGAGTTGATGACAAGACATTCAAGCTCTATGCAAATAAGAGGACTTCTCTCATATATATAGATGATATGGCAATCAGAATACAGTACGCTGACAATCTCATCACGAACATGAGCAATTCTCAGGTGGTATCACTGCTTGGGATAGACAGCGACACAGTGTACTCATTTGGCACTGCCTATGAGAACTGTATGAGGATGGCTGCAAATAATTATGCGGACATCAACGGTGACGATATCCAGACAGATATTATCCAGAAGACACTTAAGTATTTCTTCAATATGGAGGGTACGAGTGAGGGAAAACAGACTGTGGTTACTGGGGATAGTACACAGGACTGCAAGGTGTACTCGGTCATCTTCAATGTGGATGATTTCTATAGTTATCTGGATGAATGTTTTGGCACACATGATATAGATCTTCAGGAAGTGTATGACATGTTTGGCAAATACATACCGGAGATAGATACCATTGACAATACGGCAGAATTGGTACATGATATAAAGCAATTTGTGGATGAAATGTTAGACGGCAGGGATATCACGCTCTATTTTGCTGTGAACAGTAAAAATGAGCTGGTCAAGCTGTATGCGGATCATGTGTCCGACAGGAATATGAGCATGTCGCTGACATTTTACGGAGACAAATATACAGCACAGTCGTATGAGTTCACTGTTACTGACAATTCTGACAACCATCTTGTGATAAAAAAGAGGGATGTGAGCAGTGACGGAGAGACAGGAGTGGTGTTTGATGTGGATATATCGGCAGCCGATCTCATGGATTCCATGAAGCCTGTCAGTATAAGTGCATCGCTGGAGCTTAGATTGTCTGGAAGTGATGCAATTCTTGGTATACAGGTTGGAGATGCCGTGTTCAGAAAAAATGCGGAGATCACCGGATATGATAAGGGTAACAGCATTGATCTTGCGTGGAGCGGGGACAGTGATGGAAGCATGCATATCGGCTGTGATTCAGGAGCGATAGAGAAACCGGAATACAGGGACAGCCTGGATATATTTGACACAGATGTGATAAGTGCGTATAAATTTATAAAAGAGATAATGAACAGATAGATGGAGATTTGTATATGAGTGATACATCAGTTGTGGATAACTCCACGGGCAAAGAAAAAAGCAGATATACATCGGGAACCATATATAAGATGATAATTGCTATAACGTTCCTTCTGGCATTTGGACTGATAATGATATTCAGCGCATCCAGTTACGGCACGGCTGCCAGCAATTTCAGAAGCCAGTTGGTGTTTATCGTTTTCGGAGCATTGGCAATATGGGGATTGGCGTTTTTCCCATACGGTCTGTATAAGAAGCTTACATGGCCTGCATATTTTCTGTCATTGATACTGACATTTTTGCTTCTCACGCCATTGGGAGTAAATGTAAATGGTGCGACGAGATGGATCCAGATCCCTCACATACCATTCAGAATCCAGATCGCTGATATAGTGAAGACTCTCATGATCATATTCATAGCTTCATTTATAAGCAGCAAATGGAGAGAGATGCACAAGTGGCAGACTGTCATAATACTGTGGGTGCTTGTGGGACTCCAGGCGGGACTTCTGCTCGTCATATCCACAAACCTGAGTTCGTGTCTGGTCGTTCTTGGAATATGTTACTGTTCAACATTTATAGCCAGCAAGAACTGGAAACTGCATTTGGGAATATTGCTGATAGCTGTGGTGGTGGCGGTGGTCTATGTGAAGGTAGCCACGAGCTACCTGCCTACGGAGGAAGAACTTCTGTCAAATGACAACTTCCGTGCAAAGCGAATCCTGGGATGGCTGTACACAGAGAAATATGAGAAGAGTGCAGGATATCAGGTCATACAGTCGCTGTATGCCATAGGAAGCGGATCTTTCTTCGGCAAGGGACTTGGAAATGGAACACAGAAGCTTTCGGCTATACCGGAGGCCCAGAATGATATGATCTTCGCGATAATCTGCGAGGAGCTTGGTGTGGCAGGAGCAATCATGTTATTTCTTCTGTATGGCTATCTGTTATACCAGATGTATGTTATAGTTAAAGAGTCATCGAACGTATTTGGAAGCATGATGGTCATAGGTGTGATGGTACACCTTGTATGCCAGATAGTGATCAACGTAAGCGTTGCGACAAATGTAATTCCGAATACAGGTGTCACTCTTCCTTTCATAAGCTCGGGAGGTTCCGCACTTCTCATGACCATGGTCGAGTGTGGTATGTGTATAGGAATCAGAAGGCAGCAGACGAGAAGAGTGTATCAGAAGCATTTGAATGAATAAAATCCATGTGAGGAATAAGAGAGGTAGTATATGGTAAAGTTTAGAAAAATTGCGTTTTTGACAATGGCAGCAGTATTGTTGTCAACTTGTGCGACAGGAATCTCAAATCTGTCAGAAAGCAGGGTCGGCGGACAGTACACGGTGTACGCTGCGGAGGCTCAGGCTGATGTCGGAGAGAGTGTTGCGACATTGACGGATGCAACTGCCACTGTGAAGAATAAGAAGGGCTGGTATACCAAGAACGGTAAGACATATTATTACGATGAGAACGGCAAGGCGTTAAAGAGCAAGTTCCTTACATACAAGGGCGACAAGTATTATTTTAACAGATATGGCCGCATGGTGAGAGGTCTTAACAAGATCCAGAATAATTACTATTACTTCAGAACAAATGGCAAGGCACTGGTGAATACCTGGAAGAAAATAAAGGGTAAGAAGTATTACTTTGGTTCTGATGGAAAAGCCTATAAGGGTGCACATAAGGTAAAGAATAGCAAGTATTACTATAATTTCTCAAGTAATGGTTATCTTGCGGAGGGTGTCAGAAAGATAAATGGCGTGACATACAGATTTGGTTCCAATGGAAAGCCATATACAGGATGGTATACTACAAAGCTTGGAAACAGACAGTATTACAGTGCTTCAGGTGTTGCATACAAAGGACCTAAGAAGGTAAATGGCAAGCTGTATCTGTTCGACAAGAATGGTGCACTGGTGAAGGGCAGAGGCTGGAAATATTACAACGGCAAGCGTTACTTCGTAAGCGTCAAGGGAACATTACTCACCGGATACAGATATGTGGATGGAGCATACTATTACTTCAGTAAGAGCGGTGCCATGTACAGAAGCAAGTGGGCATATGCGAATGGATATAAGTTCTATTTCAACAGAGGTGGCAAGAGACTCACAGATGTTGATAAGATCCTCGGAAAACAGGATTCCTATGAGATAAAGGTCAACAAGACCACAAATGTTGTGACTGTATATGCAAAGGATGGCAACAAGGGATACATCATTCCGGTAAAGGCATTTGTATGTTCAGGCGGTGACACAACACCTCTTGGAACATTCTGTACCCCGGCAAAGGGAAGATGGTGGACACTGATGGGGCCATGCTATGGACAGTGGGATACACTTATAACAGGTGATATACTTTTCCACTCTGTGTATTACGGAGAGGAGGATCCTACCACATTATCAGTCAGCGCTTATAACATGCTGGGAACGACATGCTCACACGGATGTATAAGACTTAAGGCAGGAGATGCAAAGTGGATATATGATAACTGCGATCTTGGAACAAAGGTAACTATATTCGAGAGCAATAAGAGCGGCCCGTTCCCTAAGCCTACATCAGTTCAGCTTGATTACAGCCATACATGGGATCCTACAGATCCAACCATGGCATACAAGTGTAGAGAGAACGGATGTCATAAGGGAATAGCATGGTAATATCGTGTTCAATGTGGAGAGAATAGATATATGAAAAAAGCGTCGTGGATGGACATGGGCAGAAAATATATATTATTTATGATTGCGGTCATCTGTTTTGCAGGTATCTGCATGGGATGCGGGAAGGTGGATGACGGTCAGGAGGAGAGTACCGGTATCCAGATAAAGAGCGGTGATGTTGAATCCGCGGAGGATATGACTCAGATAGGAGTGTATCTCGATGTGGATAAGAACAGTTCCGAGATAACGGATGTGAAGTACAAGATATCCGGTGACATAGGTATCGTGAGTTTCAGGTACAGCGGAGTGAAGGTTGAACTCAGAGGCTCCTGCAAATACGAGATGTACGATCTGGCGGGCGTTGAGAACACCAGCAATGGTGACATGATAACCGGCAACATCCAGGGATACAGTGCTACTTATTACACTCTGACTCCCGGACGTATAGCTTTCTGGAGCGATGGAACAATTAACTATTCGCTATATATATACGTCACAGCCAGTGATGAGGTACTCAATGAAGTGCTGTCACATATAGTATTTGAGAACAGATATACGGACAGGGCTGATGTCCAGCAGCAGATAGAGACGGACAGCAGAGCATTTGCTGAGAAGATCGTGAAGGTGTTCAATGATGAAGATCTTGAGACCATGAAGGATATGGTTTTATATCCTCAGGAGACAAGTGGTGGACAGTCCATAGCAAATGAAAATGAGCTGTTGAATGTTGATAAGAAGGCGCTGTTCACTGACATTCTTATGAAGGCTCTGAACGATGAGAATGCACTGGATAATCTGAGAAAAACCAACGACGGCTCCGAATATGTAATTGGAACAAACTATAAAAATGTACATTTCAGACTGAACGACGATGGACAGTTTGTCATCACAAAAATAAATAACTGATATTTATCCCCTGCGCATAAGGGCAAACTGATATGTGCAGGGGATTTTTCTGTTTAAAAATACTGAAAAAGTTCTATTTGCCACGGAT
>NC_021018.1:2064656-2067722 GCF_000210595.1 Coprococcus sp. ART55/1
TTCTATTTGCCACGGATAAGTTCAGAATGTGATAAGTATGGGAGAATAAACAAGTATAGTGGGAAAATTTAGAGGACGATTCGCGTTGAGACTGTGTATCAAAGTCCTTAGAATTGTATCAGGACAGGAAATAACTTAAGACAGGACCTGATCTGAGACAAGGAGGAGATATACACGATGACAGAGAGAGTTTACAGTATAAGTGAGGCAGCAGCCAAGGTTGAGGTTGAGTCACATGTGCTTAGGTATTGGGAGGAAGAGCTTGAGATCGATATCAAGAGAAATGACATGGGTCACAGGTGCTACAGTGAGAAGGATGTAAAGATACTTCAGAGGGTTAAGACTTTGAAGGATAAGGGGATACAGCTCAAGGCGATAAAGGATATGGTTCACAGAATGTATGAACTTCTTGACGAGGGAGAGAGCACAGAGGAAAAAAATGTGGATGATGCGGTGACGGAGCTTATCGCAGAGAGAGAAAATACAGAGAAGAAGACCATAGAAACCATAAGGGTGAGCAGCGATGTGGGGGATGATTCAAGAATAGTTGATTTCAAGATGGCACAATTCCAGAATATCATGGACAAGATAATCAGCAACTCCATAAAGGACAACCTTAAGGTGATAACACAGTCAGTGTCCGCTGCGGTGTCCGATGACGTGGTAAAACAGATGGATGTGCTGATGAAGGAGAAGGAGGATCAGGAGGAAGCGAGATACAGAAAGCTTGACGCCACCATAAGAGAACTTCAGCAGACCAGACAGGAGGTTGCGGCAACGGAGATAAAGAGGAAGAAAAAGGGCATTTTCAGAAGAAAACAGAGAGAGAGTTTATAAAAACTTCACACACTAACAATAGGGATTAATGCTATAATTAGCGCTAGTAAGATGGGAGTTAACACGAATGAAGATTACTAAGAAAGTTAAGATAGCGATAATTTTTATATGGATAGCAGCGATATTGTCCATGGTTATAGGTACGGCTATCATAGGGCGATATTTTATCACTGGAACTTATGGCCGTAATCACTCACTGCAGCTTTTATATTCGGAGGACGATCCGGTCAATGATGTGTACAAATCTCTGTCCACATTGCGTGAGGAAGTTATAAGCAAGGTGAAGAAGGATCCTTCATACTATACAACCCAGGATAATGCAGATGCCCTGGATGAAAAGAGCTCGGTATTAAATACTCATATAGCAGTGAAGAAGGGTGGAGAGTACATATATAGTTCCGTTGATCCTTTTTCTGAGAGCCTGAAGGAGCAGTTAAAGAGAAATGATAACAGTTCGAATATCAATGCGATAGATGGTGATTCGATTGATACCGGAAATAACAGTGATATAAAGGTTCAGGAATATCTCATAACCCAGCCGTCATTCTATCTGTGCAACCAGGTATCATATGTGCTGGATGGAAGTCAGGTAGATATTTACATGCTCACATACTATGGTAATTATATGGCGAAGTTCAGGGGAACCATCATGGGTTATTCCATACTGATGGTTCTAATGATGATGCTCCTGAGCGGTGTCGTGGCATTCCTTGTATACCAGCAGTTTGTGAATCCTCTTGTCAAGCTCAAGGAGGCAGCAGAGCGTATGGGCTCAGGCAACCTTGACGAGAAGATAGACTTTGGCGATAACAGAGTCGATGAGGTTGGTGAGCTCTGTGAGTCATTTGAGGATATGAGACAGAAACTGTCAGACTTTACCAAGGCGAAGATGAGATATGAGGAAGAGAACAGGCAGCTCATAAGCAATATATCACACGATCTCCGTACTCCTATCACGACCATCAAGGGTTATGTGGAGGGAATCATGGATGGAGTTGCAGATACCCCTGAGAAGCAGGAGAGATATCTGAAGATGATATACAGCAAGGCAAATGAGATGGACAGCCTCATCAATGAGCTTTCACTGTATACGAATATCAACAACAACGCCATACCATATGAGTTCCACAGGGTATCGGTGAAGGATTATTTTGATGACTGTATGGAGGAGGTATATACGACGCTCCTTTCCAAGAACATGACGCTCACATACAAGAACTATTGTGATGACGATGTGAAGGTCATAGTTGATCCTGACCAGCTCAAGAGGGTCATCAACAACATAATTACAAATGCCATCAAGTATACCGATAAGGAATATGGACAGATAGATATCAACATATATGACAATGACGCGGAGGTTAAGGTATCCATAAGCGACAATGGCCGTGGAATAGATTCAGAGAGCCTGCCTCATATATTTGACAGAATGTACAGAGCTGACAGCGCAAGACAGTCAAGAGGCGGAAGTGGTCTTGGACTTGCTATATGCAAGAAGATCGTTGAGGAGCACGGCGGCAACATATATGCCACAAGCCAGCTTGGTGTCGGAACAACGATAGTATTTACCCTGAAGAAGTATATTCCAAAGGTTGAGGAGATCGAGGGTGATACTTCTGACGCCAGCGGTGAACAGCAGGCAAATGTAAAAAAGGATACACAGAAAAAAGATGATCAGAGAAAAGACAATCAGAAAAAGGATGGTCAGAGAAAAGGATCATTGCAGATCATAAATTCACTAAAGAAAAGGAGAGATACAGATGAGTAAGATATTGATCATAGAAGATGAGCTTAGTATTGCAGAGCTTGAGAGAGATTATCTGGAGCTCAATGATTTCGAGGTAGAGATAGAGACAAATGGACTTAAGGGTCTTGAGAAGGCATTGGATGAGGAATACAGTCTTATCCTTCTGGATCTCATGCTCCCTGAGGTGGATGGATTTGAGATATGCCGACAGATAAGGGAGAAGAAGGATATTCCGATCATCATGGTAACAGCCAAGAAGAATGATATAGACAAGATCAGAGGTCTTGGTCTGGGAGTTGACGACTATGTCACAAAGCCATTCAGTCCAAGTGAGCTGGTGGCAAGAGTCAAGGCGCACATATCCAGATACGAGAGACTTGTTGGTTCAACGGCACTCAAGAATGACGTCATCGAGATCAGAGGTCTTAAGATAGACAAGACGGACAGAAGAGTGTATGTTGATAACGAGGAGAAGGTATTTA
>NC_021018.1:2068176-2083965 GCF_000210595.1 Coprococcus sp. ART55/1
GAAGGTATTTACGAATAAGGAGTTCGATATACTGTGCTTCCTTGCCAGCAACCCGAACAAGGTATTTTCCAAGGATGAGCTGTTCAGCAAGATATGGAATATGGACAGCATAGGAGATATAGCCACGGTTACTGTTCATATCAAGAAGATCAGAGAGAAGATTGAATTTGACACATCGAATCCACAGTACATAGAGACTGTATGGGGCGTGGGCTACAGGTTTAGGATGTGATAAGCCCCAGATGGCGAATGAGGAGAAAACAAATGAAATTAAACATTTTACATGAGGATAATGATATAATCGTGGCTGTAAAGCCATGTGGTGTGCCAACTCAGCCGGACAAGACCAATTCAGAGAGCATGGTGAGTATGCTCAAGCTCAGGATATACGAGAAGGAGAACAGAAAAGAGGAGCCATATCTTGTGCCTATACACAGACTGGACAGGCCTGTAGGCGGAGTTATGGTATTTGCCAAGACTCCTGAGGCGGCTGCAAATCTCTCAAAGCAGAGCGAGGATGGTTCTATGATGAAGTATTATCAGGCGATCCTCACTGGTGAGCTTCCAAATGACCAGGGAGTTTTGAAGGATTATCTTCTTCACGATACTAAGGACAACGTGACAAAGGTTGTGGACAAGGATACACCGGGAGCAAAGTATTCTGAGCTTGAGTATGAGGTACTTGACGTTATGGATACAGACGAGGGAACTCTCACATACGTGCTGGTGGAGCTTATCACAGGCAGACATCATCAGATCAGGGCTCAGTTTGCGAAGAGAAAGTGCGGAATATGGGGTGACACGAAGTACAACCCTAAGTTCCAGAAGACGAAGAAGAAATATAAAGAGATAGGTCTTCACGCGTCCAGATTGGAATTTGACCATCCGACAACAGGAGAACACATGGTGTTCAAGCATGAGCCGGAGGGCGGAGCATTTGCCATTCTGGATCTGGATGAGTTTTAGTTAAAATGTTATTTACAGGGCGGATGTTGGCATGTTTCGTGTTGACATACGTCCTGAAATTTTGTAGATTAAAGAGTGTATGCAATTAGGTAGTTCAGCTATGCAGCAGATATAGAATGTTTTAGAATTAAGGAGATAAATAAGATGGCAAACGATAAGAAGATGGTTGAAGCTATTACTTCCATGGATGAAGATTTTGCACAGTGGTATACTGACGTTGTCCTCAAGGCAGGACTTATCGCATATACCAACGTGAAGGGATGTATGGCTATCAAGCCAGCAGGATATGCAATCTGGGAGCTTATACAGAAGCAGCTTGATGAGAGATTCAAGGCTACAGGTGTGGAGAATGTGTACATGCCTATGCTTATTCCAGAGAGCCTTCTTGAGAAGGAGAAGGATCACGTTGAGGGATTTGCACCGGAGGTAGCATGGGTTACATATGGTGGACTCAATCCTCTTACAGAGCGTATGTGTGTAAGACCTACATCAGAGACTTTGTTCTGCGATTTCTACAAGAATGATATCCAGTCATATCGTGATCTGCCAAGGGTATATAATCAGTGGTGTTCAGTAATGCGTTGGGAGAAGGAGACAAGACCTTTCCTTCGTTCAAGAGAATTCCTGTGGCAGGAGGGTCACACAGCTCATGCAACAGCTGAGGAGGCTGAGGCAAGAACAATACAGATGCTGAATCTGTATGCAGACTTCTGTGAGGATGTACTGGCTATGCCTGTTATCCGTGGACGGAAGACAGAGAAGGAGAAGTTCGCAGGAGCAGAGGCAACATACACAATAGAGGCACTTATGCACGATGGCAAGGCGCTCCAGTCAGGAACAAGCCATAACTTCGGAGACGGATTTGCCAAGGCATTTGGAATACAGTTTACAGACAAGGACAACAAGCTCAAGTATGTTCATCAGACATCATGGGGTATGACAACAAGACTTATCGGAGCCATCATCATGGTTCACGGAGACAATTCAGGTCTTGTACTTCCTCCAAAGGTTGCTCCAACTCAGGTCATGATCATTCCTATCATGCAGAAGAAAGCAGGAGTGCTTGAGAAGGCAGCAGAGCTCCGTGAGAAGCTTGGAGCATTCAGAGTAAAGGTCGATGACAGCGACAAGAGCCCAGGCTGGAAGTTCTCAGAGCAGGAGATGAGAGGTATTCCTATCAGAGTTGAGATCGGACCAAAGGATATCGAGGCCAATCAGGCAGTTCTGGTACGCCGTGACACAAGAGAGAAGATCACAGTATCACTTGATGAGATAGATACAAAGGTTGGAGAGCTTCTTGAGACTATCCAGAAGGATATGTTCGAGAGAGCAAAGGCTCACAGAGATTCACATACACATGCAGCGCTTAACTGGGATGAGTTCAAGAATATCATCGACAACGAGCAGGGCTTTGTAAAGGCTATGTGGTGTGGCGAGACAGCTTGTGAGGAGGCTATCAAGGATGAGACAGGAGCATCCACAAGATGTATGCCATTTGCACAGGAGCATCTTTCAGATGTATGTGTACACTGCGGCAAGCCGGCCAAGAAGATGGTATACTTCGGAAGAGCATACTAAAATATAGATAATAATCATGTATAATAACTTCTTCAGCATTTTGCTGGAGAAGTTATTATTTTACAGATATAAAGATGCGGAGAGAAGATATATGAGAATAGACATTCCAGAGGGAGCAAATAAAGTTATAGAGGGTCTTGAGGCAGCAGGCTATGAGGCCTATATAGTCGGCGGCTGCGTGAGAGACAGCATACTCGGAAGAGAGCCGGGGGACTGGGATATCACCACATCTGCCAGACCTGAGCAGGTCAAGGAGATATTCAGGCGAACCGTAGATACAGGAATAGAGCATGGAACCGTAACAGTCATGATGGGCAAGGAAGGCTATGAGGTCACGACGTACAGGATAGATGGAGAGTACAGTGATCACAGGAGACCGGATCAGGTGGAGTTCACAGCCAGCCTTGAGGAGGATCTGAAGAGAAGAGACTTCACCATAAATGCCATGGCGTACAGCCACAGCAAGGGCATAATAGATATGTTTGGCGGTGTGCAGGATCTGAATGACAAGGTTATAAGAGCTGTCGGTGTGGCAAGGGACAGATTCGATGAGGATGCACTTAGGATACTCAGAGCCATAAGATTTGCGGGACAGCTTGGATTTGACATAGAGAGGGATACCCGAAAGGCCATGATCATCCAGGCACAGTACCTCAAGGATATAAGTGCGGAGAGGATCAGGGTGGAGCTCACAAAGCTCCTTGTATCAGATCACCCGGACAAGCTGCTCGAGGCCTATGTTACAGGTATCACTGCATATATCCTTCCTGAATTTGACAAGATGATGGAGCAGCCACAGAACAACCAGTATCACAGATACAATGTGGGTGTACACTCCATTGAGGCGGTTAAAAATATAAGAGCTGACGTCACCATGAGATGGGCGGCGCTTCTCCACGATATAGGCAAGCCATCCACACACACTGTGGACGAGAATGGAACAGATCACTTTTACGACCACCAGATCGCTGGAGTTCCACTGGCGGAGTCGGTTCTCAGAAGACTGAAGTTTGACAACAATACCATCAAGGACGTGTGCAAGCTGGTGAGATGGCATGACTTTGGCATGGGCTGCGTTCCGAAGAAGAATACCATCAGGAAGCTTCTCGGAGAGGTTGGAAAGGATTTCTTCCCATATATAATCGAGATCAAGAAAGCCGATATGGCTGCCCAGAGCGATTACAAGCTGGAGGAGAGACAGAGCCAGCTTGCGGAGCTTGAGAAGAAATATGAAGAGATCGTGGCAGATGCTGACTGCGTCAGGATCAAGGACCTCAAGGTAAATGGCGGAGACCTCATAAAGCTGGGAATAAAGCCGGGACCTCAGATGGGCGAGATACTTCAGAAACTGCTGGATATGGTTATAGAAGACCCGGAGAAGAACGGCAGGGAATATCTGCTGGATCAGGTAAAGCAGATGTAGGCATCAGCGATACCCGTCGTAAAACAGACAAATAAAAAGTTACAACTTAAGAATGAAACTTAACATCCCCTCATACAATTACTTAGCAGGCAGTTATGCTGCCAAGAGATGGTTGTAGGAGGGGGTTTTTATTTGGCTGAAAAAATGGGTGAAGTGTATGAAGCATACGATATGGAAGTACAGGGAACGGGCAGAGGCAGAGGTGCTGTGATCCTGATGACGGACAAGGGGGTCAGACAGGTGTCATCCCTGAATGGAACTGACGAGAGGCTTCAGCAGGAGAAGGAATTTAAGGATAAGATATATGAAAAGGGCTTCTGTAATATAGACCGGGTCGTGGCCAACAGAGAAGACGAGCTGGTGACCTGCGACAGGTATGGAAATCCATTTGTGTGCAGGGAATATTTCCAAGGGCGGGAGTGTAATGCATCAAGCATAAGGGATCTTGAGAAAGCAGTTATAAATCTGGCGTGGTTTCACAGAGCCGGAAGGGAACTGTACATGGAGGAGAATACGTCATACACAAAAAAAACTCCGGGAAATCTGGATAGAAAGGTAAATGAGCTTCGCAGGATAAGAAATTTTGTCAGCAGGAGAACCCTGAAGAATGACTTTGAGATGCTGTACATAAAGACATTTGATTATTTTTACAGCCAGGCAGAGAAGTGCCTGTCGCTGTTTCAGGATAATTTCACATACAACGACAAATGGCTTGGCTATTGTCACGGCTCGTATAATTATCACAGCGTGATGTTCTGTGATGGATACATAGCAACCATAAATTTTGACCGGTTCCATGTGGGATACCAGCTCATGGATCTGTACCAGTTTCTCCGCAAAGCCATGGAGAAGAACAGGTATGATATCACCATGGCGAAGGACATTCTGAGTGCGTACAGTCAGATCAATTATCTTGAACATGAGGATTATGAATTCATATATCTTATGTACAGTTTCCCGGAGAAGTTCTGGAAGATAAGTAACCGGTATATGAACACCAGAAAGAGCTACATATCCCCGGTTTTGATGGAAAAACTCCAAAAAGTTATCGAAGATGACCAAGAAAAGCTCAAAATTTTGAGTGAAATTAACGATACCTATGGACTTCACAAGCTGACAAATTAAGAGTATAATGTTGGGGCGTGGATAATAATTGAGTTAGACACGTGATACTGAATTGTGATGTATTTTACAGATGGTTTTTTCGTGTGTGTGTTTTCCATTTGTAGGATGCTCTATGGGTAACATAAAGCAATAGATTTCACAGGAGGCAAAATGATGAGCGATTATAATTACAAGGACGTGTATGAGCAGTGGGTGAACAATCCTTTGTTTGGTCAGGAAACCAAGGATGAGCTCTTAGCGATCAAGGACGACGAGAAAGAGATAGAAGAAAGATTCTATTGTGATCTTGTATTTGGAACAGCCGGACTTCGAGGCATCATCGGAGCTGGTACTAACAGAATGAACATATATGTAGTGCGCAAGGCTACACAGGGACTTGCAAACTACATCATCAAGGCGTGCAAGCAGGACAAAGGTGTGGCAATAGCTTATGATTCAAGAAGAATGTCACCTGAGTTCTCTATGGAGGCAGCTCTCTGCCTGGCAGCAAATGGCATAAAGGCTTACAGATTCGAGTCACTTAGACCGACACCTGAGCTCTCATTTGCAGTGAGATATCTGGACTGTGTAGCTGGTATCAATGTAACAGCATCACATAACCCACCAGAGTACAATGGATATAAGGTATACTGGGAGGATGGCGCACAGATCACACCACCTCATGACCAGGGAATCATGGCCGAGGTAAAGGCCATCACAGATTTCGCAGATACAAAGACCATGGACATGGTAGAGGCAAAGAAGAAGGGGCTTCTTGTAACTATCGGTTCAGAGGTTGATGACGCATACATGGGCGAGCTCAAGAAGCTCATCCTCAATCAGGATGCAATTGACAAGTATGGCAAGGATATCAAGATCGTGTACACACCACTTCACGGAACAGGCAACATCCCTGTAAGAAGGATTCTCAAGGAGATCGGATTTGAGAATGTGTACGTGGTTCCTGAGCAGGAGCTTCCGGATGGAGATTTCCCAACAGTTGAGTATCCAAACCCAGAGGCAAAGGAAGCATTTGCACTGGCACTCAAGCTGGCAAAGGAGGTCGATGCAGATCTCGTTCTGGCAACAGACCCTGATGCCGACAGACTCGGATGCTACGCCAAGGATTCCAAGACAGGTGAGTACAAGGTATTCACAGGTAACATGTCAGGAAGCTTACTCTGCGAGTATGAGGTAAGCCAGATGAAGGAGAAGAATGGCAGCCTTCCAGCAGACGGAGCAATCATCAAGACTATCGTTACTACCAACATGGTAGATGCTATAGCAAAGTATTATGGAACAGATCTCATCGAGTGTTTCACAGGTTTCAAGAACATTGGCCGTGAGATCCTCAGATTTGAGCAGACAGGCAAGGGAACATACCTCTTCGGATTCGAGGAGAGCTACGGATGCCTGATCGGAACCCACGCAAGAGACAAGGATGCCGTTGTTGCAACTATGGCTCTCTGTGAGGCAGCAGCTTACTACAGAGGTCAGGGCAAGACTCTCTGGGATGCGATGATGGATATGTACGAGAAGTACGGATATTATGTAGATGATATCAAGACCGTAACACTCAAGGGTGTTGAGGGATCTAAGAAGATCGGACACATCATGAATATCCTCCGTGCAAATGTACCTGAGGAAGTAGCAGGATACAAGACCAGAGTGGTACGTGATTATCGTCTTGAGTATATAAGGAATATCGAGACAGGTGAGGTTAAGCCTACCGGATTCCCGAATGCCAATGTACTTTACTACGAGCTTGAGAACGATGCATGGCTTGCGGTAAGACCATCAGGAACTGAGCCAAAGATCAAGTTCTACTACGGAATCAAGGGTTCATCATACGATGAGGCACAGAAGGAGTCAGCAGCATTTGGTGACAAGGTCATGGATCTTATCTACGATATACTTGAAAAGTAATAAAGAAAAATAATCATAAACAAACGGATTGTTACAGTGACGTATAATATACGGTCACAATGTAGCAGTCCGTTTTTTATTTTAAAATAAATTAAGTATACAAAGGAGGTAAACTGCTCTTATTATATGGGCAAAGACAGTGGGAGAATAGATTATGACAGAGAGTGTAAAGAAAAATAAAGAAATCAGGACAAATCGGTATTTCTGGATCGCATGCATAGTGCTGGTGTTACTGCAGTATGGACTGTGCATCCACTACGGGCTTAAGAGACAGTATCTGTTTTGTGATGAGGTGTACAGCTATGGCCTTGCAAACTCCACGGACAAGACTTTTCTCCATCCGGGAGAGGACAACACGCCACTTGATGAGTGGGTGACGGGGTCATATTTTGAGAACTATATGAATTATAACGATGATTCATTCAACTACAGTGCGGCATACAGAAATCAGGAAAATGATGTCCACCCGCCGGTATATTATATGCTGCTGCATACGGTGTGCTACTTTTTCAAAGGAGCGGGATACAGTGCAGTTCCGGGAATAGTGCTCAACCTCATACTCCTGATATTTGTGGATATTCTTCTGTTGTATGTGGCGGCATATCTGCTTGGAAACAGATGGTATGGACTGATGGCGGCAGCTCTGTGGGGCGTATCATCGGTGGGCATAAGCAACTGTATGCTCATACGGATGTATCTTCTTCAGACCTTGAATGTATTGCTGCTGACGGCGGTTCATGTATATATACTGAGACATAAAAAGAAGATGACCGTGCCGTATTTTATATTGCTGGCACTGGCGGTCATGTTCGGCGGACTCACACACTATTATTTCTACTTCTATGTTGCCGGACTTGGATTGTGTGTATGTATATACCTGTTGTATATGCGAAAGGTAAAGCAGATGTTTGCGTATGGCTTTAGTCTTGTTGCTGGATTTGGTGCGGCAATAGCGGTATTTCCCGCGACGATAAAACACATATTTGGTTACAGGGGAAGCTATGCTACCGATAATCTGATAGGACTTTCCGGTCACAAATTCTTATATTATATCAGTTATATAAACAGGTCGTATTTTGCAGGACTGCTTCCGCTGATCGTGCTTGTGGCACTGGTGCTCATCGTGGCAAGGATAGTGCTTTCATTTGTGGATATAAGGATATCCTTGGTCAGGAAAAATGATGGATTATCCTACAGAGTATGTACACACAGGAGAGATATAGATGCGGACAGAACAGGAAGGATAGAGTCACGCTCACTGTTATTGGCGGGGGTTATCGTGGCCGACGCCGTTCTTGCATTTGTGGGAATACAGGGGTCCGAGCTTGTAAATGCAAGATATATCTACTCGGCACTTCCTATAGTGGCTGTGTTTATGATATGGTGTATGATGAAGCTGGTTCCAGTAATAACCAGGAAGAGATGTGCAGTTGTAACCGCTGTCATATGCCTTGCATTATGTGCAGGCAGTATAGCTGTAAAGGGTGTAGACTGGCAGTACAGGGGCTACAGCGACTGGAGCACAGCCTTGGAGGAGATGAAGGGACAGGACTGTATCATACTGTGTCACGGAGATGGCAAATGGAACAACGTGTACGCGGGAATGAACGTATTTTCCCAGATGGGAAGATGCCGGTATGTGTACGAGGATGATATAGACAGCATCGCTGATCTGGTGAAGGACTGCGGCGATGAGATATATGTGGCAGTCATCAATGATCCAAAAATTGAAAAGAAAAAGATACACAAGATGACTGAGAAAATAGCAGAGATAACAAAGTATACAAAGAAATCTATAGAATATAGATTTTCAGGAATACGAATTTATAAATTTAAAGCAGGTGAAACAAAATGAAAAAAGTTAGCTTGATAATTCCATGCTATAACGAAGAGCAGGCTCTTCCGATATTTGCAGGGGAGCTGGACAAGGTGAGACAGGAACTCAGGCAGTATGATTTTGAGGTTCTTATGGTAAATGATGGTTCGTCGGATAAGACTCTTGAGACCATGAAAAAGATCTCAGAGGAATACGATTATTTCAAGTATTTGTCATTTTCCAGAAACTTTGGTAAGGAGGCTGCAATGTATGCGGGCTTCTGCAATGCAGATGGGGATTACGTGGCGGTGATGGATGCCGACATGCAGGATCCGCCAAGTCTGCTCCCGGAGATGCTCGGTATACTTGAGCAGGGAGAATATGACAGTGTGGCGACCAGAAGAGTCACCAGAAAGGGCGAGCCGCCGATAAGATCTTGGTTTGCGCGGATGTTCTACAAGATCATCAACAAGATATCCGACGCCGATGTCGTGGATGGCGCCAGGGATTTCAGGCTTATGAAGGCAGAGATGAAGGATGCCATCGTGTCGATGTGCGAGTACAACAGATTTTCCAAGGGAATATTTGGCTGGATCGGGTTCAGGACAAAATGGCTGGAATACGAGAATGTGGAGAGAGTTGCGGGCGAGACGAAGTGGAACTTCTGGAAGCTTTTCAAATACGCACTGGACGGAATAATCAACTTCTCCGAGGCGCCGATGAGTATAGCTTCAGGATTTGGAATATTTTGTACATTTGTCGCATTCGTCATGATGCTGTTCTTCTTCATAAGAAAGCTGGTGTGGGGAGACCCTGTTGCGGGATGGCCGTCACTTGTGTGCATCATACTGTTTGTATCAGGACTCCAGTTCCTGTGCATAGGAATAATGGGTAAATATATCGCCAAGACATATATGGAGACCAAGGGAAGACCACATTATATAATTTCCGACACCAATAAAGACGACGTGAATAAGATAAATTGATAACATTATGAAGCTGTATTGTGATGGAATGGTTATGATACAGCTTTATTTGGATGATAAGACGTTTTATGTAATATTTACATCCGTTACAGGTACATATAGTTGTAATTTGACTACTTGATAGCTTATAATTTAGATGATACTGTTTTAGTCAAATGGGGCTTATGTTTGGTAGACATGGGGGTAACATGCAATGAATCTTACAGTAAAATGTCCATCCTGCGGCGGTGTTGTGGTACTGAATCCTAAGACGAGGCAGCTGCAGTGTACGCAGTGTGATTCGGTGATCAGCAGAGGCATAGGAGAAGAAAACTCTGCCATGGTCAGGAATGAGGATGGAGAGCTTGTAGATAAGAGAAGCTATAAGGCAATTCAGAAGATTGCCAGAATAAAAAGATACATAACTGATGCCACGGATACGATATACACATTGGATGAGATCAATATTGGAAAGGATGATGAATCACCAAGGTATATGGATATGAATCTATATGAATGTACATCCTGTGGTGCAAGACTTATGGTGAAATCCACGGAAACTTCCAGTTTCTGTGCGTATTGCGGGCAGCCGATGATATTGGTTGACAGAGTTAAGGATGAACTGGAGCCGGACCTTATTATTCCATTTGGAATTTCTCAGAAGAGAGCAGAACAGCTTATACGTGACAGGTTCTGCAAAGGGTGGTTTGTTCCGGATGAGATAAAGAAATTTGAGATTGATAAGATACGAGGAATATATATACCATATTGGCTGGCATCTTATCATGTTAGAAAAAAGCTCAAGTATGTATTTCAGGAGAATGAAAAAGGCGAGCGCGTTAGTAATTATGAAAAATGCTTTGGTTCTATAGCAGCAGTTGCACAGAAAACTGCAGACAAAACAGTCACACACAATTGTATGAGAGATTGTGAGTGTACAGTTCCAAGGGTACCTGGTGATGCAACAAGAAGATTGAATGATCACATTTCGGCAAGACTGGAGCCTTATGATTTAGAGAAGGCTTTGACGTTTTCTCCAGAATATCTGTCCGGATTTTACACGGACAGGTACGATGTACCAGCTGCCGAGATCGCAGCCGTTGCAAAGAGAAAGAGCAATGATGCGGTGAAGGAAGAGATGATGAGCGATGTTCCGAAAAACGCCCGGATTACTGAGGAAAAAACGGATATAAAGATGACAGATATCGAGTATGCATTGCTGCCAGCGTGGTTCATGACTTTTCGTTATCAGGGAATACTCTATACCGTGGCGGTGAATGGGCAGACCGGCAAGGTCGTGGGAAATGTCCCATCCAACAGATTTAAGGTTGGGGCATCCATAGCGATACTTATGACAGTGATGGTTGTGCTTTGTACATATGTATCTGTATTTGTTGGGGGACTTATGACGGATCTATATAGGATAAGTGCAGGTGTGGGTGATTCAGGTGGAGCTTTTATGGTATTTTCCGCGTATGTGGCTGGAGTTATATATAGTTTGGTGAGCTTCTGGCGTGCGATCAACAAGCTTCACAGATCAAGGATAGATATTCACAGATTCAGAAGCTATGGCACTATAGAATACGTTAAGGAAAGGCAGGATAAGACATGGGTTCGATAGTATTTTTGTATGTTGCAATAGGTATCGTGTGCGGGATATGCTTAACGGTATCCATAGTGATTTCTGCTCTTGTAAGATCCAACAATATTGGACAGAATGAGGAGAAGAAAGCGGAATACGTTGATTATACTACATTTGTGTATCATGCAAAGTATGACAGCCACAGCCCGATTAACTATTTCGATGGATATTATAAGGATTGAGTCAGATCCTTCGATATCGCACAGAAGTTTATAGAGCAATGATATGATGACAAAACCAGGGGGATTTGGTATCATATTTTTGATATATTTTCACACAGGGAAAGGAATTGGAGGTAACAGGAATGAACGAGAATCAGGATCAGCAGTTTGGTCAGCCACAGGGAGAACAGCAGGTGGCAGATCAGGCACAGACAAATCAGCAGGCGGCGGAGAACAGCCAGCCACAGGCAGATCAGCAGGCAGCGGCTTACAGCCAGCCGCAGATGAGTCAGCAGGGAGTGTACAATCAGCAAGGCTATGGCCAGCAGATGAACCAGCAGGGTGCATACAATCAACAGGGTTACGGCCAGCAGATGAACCAGCAGGGTGCATACAACCAGCAGGGCTACGGTCAGCAGATGAACCAGCAGATGTATAATCAGCAGGGTTATGGCCAGCAGATGAACCAGGGAGCATACAATCAGCAGGGCTACGGTCAGCAGATGAACCAGCAGATGTATGGTCAGCAGGGCTACGGCCAGCCACAGATGAACCAGCAGATGTACGGCCAGCAGGGCTATGTACAGCCACAGCCGAAGAAGCCATCAGCAGCGGGCAATATGATAAATGATCTTCTCAAGAATGTGATAGGTCTTTTCAAGAGCCCTGCAGATACAGCGGGTGAGATGGTTCAGAGTGACAACATGGTTCCTGGCGGAATACTTGCAGGAGTAAATGCCATCCTCTCACTTATATTTGTAACTGTCGGATTCCTCATAATGGGATTTGACTTTGGCGATTCAATAGCAAAGGGATTCTACATGTTCTTCTTCACTATAATCGCAGCAGTCATCATGACAGCAGCGGTATTTATCGCCGGAGGAATTATATTCAAGGGTGGAATCACATTTGGAAAAGCACTTAACGCCGTTGGTGTATTTGCACTTTATGAGGCAATAGCAATGGTTGCAGGAATCATATTTGAGATCATCTCAGCACTCTTCCACAAGGTTGATTTCCTCAGCGGAATCATCGGAGGCTTTGGATACATACTCTTCCTCGGAATAAGCCTTTGCGGAATCGTGATCGCAGCTCATGCGTTATTCGATAACCTTGAGACAAATGACAACTCAAAGATATTTGCAGTTATCGCTGCTATAGTTATCTCAGTATTCCTCATCACTGTTATAGATAACATCGCAGAAAAGATATTCAGTGACAGCGCAACATGTGCAGAGCAGGTACTCAGCTACTTCAAGAACGCTGCAACAGTATTTGGTTACCGTCACTGGTAAGACATAATTTATAGATATTTTACAGGAAGCAGACAGATCTGAAAATTGACAGGTTTGTCTGCTTTTGTTAAAATATAAAGGTGTTTTTGGTGTTAACTTATATAAAAGGGTGGCAAAGATATGGTAAAGGAAAGGACGGGTTATGGTAAGAAAGGTTGGTTTAACTGACAGTGTTGGTTTTGCTTGTCTGGAAGATCTACAGTTGTCGAACTCCTATATGTGGGGTACCGCAATCAGTCTGGACTATTGTGGCAGAGAGGATTGTATAAAAGGCTGGAAGTTTGGTCCATACGTCAGAGAATCATATGTTATCCATATGGTAAAGAAGGGCAAGGGTACATTTACAATTGCGGGGAAGACTTATGAACTGGGACCTGGACAGGCGTTTATCATCAGACCTGGTGAGGAGACTACTTACAGGGCTGACGATGATGATCCATGGAGCTACATGTGGGTTGGATTTCATGGCTACAGAGCTGAAGATTTTATTGAGGCGATGGGGTATGTAAAGGGCTCACCTATCATCAAGATAGAGCAGATGGATACGTGTGCAGAATGTATCAACAAGATGCTCGAATATTCCCAGATCACACGTATAAACGAGGTGAAGAGAATGAGTGCACTGATGCTTCTCTTCGCAACCATTATGGAGGATAATGCCTCCGATGCGCAGGAATCTGATAACATTGAGTATCCAAGTAAGATATATGTAAAGGCTGCTGTCGACTTCATAACAGAGAAGTACATGAACAAGATCAAGATCGATGACATTGCGGATTTCATAGGAATCAGCAGAAGTCATCTGACAGGAAGCTTCAAGAAGGAGATGGGTGTATCTCCTCAGGAGTATCTTATCAACTTCAGATTGGAGAAAGCTGCAAGTCTTCTCCGGTCATCAAAGGAACAGATCAATATAATCGCATATCAGTGTGGTTATGAGGATTCTCTTTCTTTCTCTAAAGCATTCAAGCAGAAGTTTGGAATGAGTCCTAAGTCATTCAGGAATCTTGAGGTTGAGCTTGAGACGAATGATGCCAAGTTTGGACATGAGGCTTCGAAGCTGTAAGATATAATTGAATCAAAAAATTTGAATTAAGCAAAAGGCGGGTGTGCGATTTGTCGCACATCCGCCTTTGCTGTATTTACGATATACGGTAAAAACTACTGTCTGCCATGATATGAATTGTCAACGATAAGCTTCTTGGTCACCTTTGTGGATTCAGGATTATCCTCATCTGATTCAGATGTCTGGTCATCGCTGTGCATCCATGAAGCAGGATCGTCGTCCGTGTACTTCTTTGTGACCTCATCCAGATATGGGGTGAATGCCTTCAAAAACATGAATGATGATACATATGCTATAAGGCCAAAGCCACATACTATGAACACGAATATACCTACCATGAATACCTGAGTGCTGGATAGCAGAACATATGCAGGCAGAGTGTAGAGAACCATGATCACTATTGTAAATATGAAGTTCTTGGCTGCCAGGTAAATGGACTGCAAGAGAAGGTTCTTCAATGTGTTCTTAAAGGCACTTATGACAGGGAACAGGTAAATTGCGATGAAGCATGTCAATATCATAAGCACGACACTGGTGTAGTACATGAGCTTGTTCTCCTGTGGACCACCCTTGCCAAAAAGGTTGAAATCCAGAGTGAATATAAATGATATAAGAAGGAATAGCAGCCATGAAATCGTTGACTGTTTGAAATTATCCTTGAAGCCTTTGAAGAATAATTTCACTACACCTCCATTTTCGCCTGTCCTCTGCTTCTTTAACAGAGTGAAATACATTGCGCTCATGGAAGCTCCCATGGTGACTATGGGAATACTACACAATATAAATAGAATGTTCACTATTATAATATCGCCGAGCGTTCCAAAAAATCTGGAAAACCAGCCGTCACTGTTGAAAATGTTCATAAAATTCCTCCTGATGTAAAAAGTGATAATATCGTTTGTTTAACTATAGCACAAAAAGGTATGCCAATATATAGCGAATTTTACAATTTACCATAGGTATTCTACATTTTACCATAAAATAGCACAAAAACAGCGAACTTAACTACTTAAAAATATACATTTGTGACAAAAACCCATGATATTTTGACATTTTTCCATGTGAAAATGTTCACCAAAATTTTATAATTCAATCATAGAAAACACACAGAACGCCGTAAGGCGAACCGGCAGAACAGGACGCAGAATTCAGGGTATGAAAGAGAATGTGGGTGTCGTAAATCCTGCCGGTGATGTAAAAAGGAGGAAGGTTTTATGAGAAGAACATTAAAGAAAACAGTAGCAGTTGGACTTGCAGCAGCAACAGCATTTTCACTTTGCGCATGTGGCGGAAGCGGCGACGGAAGCAAGAGCGGCAGTAAGGATGCACTTGAGGTGGTTATCTGGGATAACAATCAGCAGAAGGGTCTGCAGCAGATATGTGATCTCTTCACAGAAGAGACAGGAATCAAGGTTGATGTACAGGTTAAGGAGTGGGATTCATACTGGACACTTCTTGAGGCTGGAGCATCAGGTGGAGATATGCCGGATGTATTCTGGATGCACTCCAACAACTCACAGATGTACATGAAGAACAACAAGCTCTTAAAGCTCGATGACTACATTGAGAAGAGCGATAAGGTTGATATGAGCAACTATATGTCAGAGATCACAGAGCTCTACACATATGATGGCTCATATTACGCAGTACCAAAGGATTACGATACAATCGCTCTCTGGTACAACAAGAAGATGTTTGATGATGCAGGACTTTCTTATCCAGATGAGACATGGACATGGGATGACCTCTATGATGCAGCTAAGAAGCTTACTAATGGCGATCAGTACGGTTTCTGTATGAACACATCAAACGATCAGGACACATACTACAACATGGTTTACTCAATG
>NC_021018.1:2084429-2086954 GCF_000210595.1 Coprococcus sp. ART55/1
ACACAAAGTCAGGATATGACGATGCCAACACTATCAAGGCTATGGATTATGTAGGAAAGCTCCTCAAGGATTGCTGCCCACCGGCAACAACAATGTCAGAGACAGGTACAGACGTTATGTTCCAGTCAGGTACAGTAGCAATGATCACACAGGGTTCATGGATGACAGCAGGATTCCTTGACAACGAGTATCTCGTTGAGAACTGTGACGTAGCAATTCTTCCATACGACAAGACAACAGGTATGAGAACTTCTATCTGTAACGGACTTGGATGGGCTGCATCAGCAGACACAAAGAGACCAGATGACTGTTGGAAGCTTATCGAGTGGTTAGGTTCAAAGGAGATGCAGGAGAAGCAGGCTGAGCTCGGTGTAACAATGTCAGCTTACAATAACACATCAGATAAGTGGGTTAACTGCACAGACAAGTTCAACCTCAACGCTTACCTTGATATCACAAAGGATTCAACAGTAGCAGGTGTTACAAATGAGCTCGTGCTCAGACCTTACACATACAACTCAACAGTTTGGTCACAGGCAGCACAGACATTCTTCGCAGATGCATGGGCAGATCCATCAAAGATGGAGCAGTCATGTAAGGACTTCGCAGTTCAGATGAACCAGTACATCGATGAGGAAGACAAGTAATCCTACAGAGCATTTATAAGATAACATAACAGTGGGTAGGATGAAGGTCCTGCCCATTGCTTACCAGAAACAATGGGGTGTTAATTACAGTATAAATGATAAGAGGAGGGATTTTATGTCAGATAACAACAAGAAAGTTGAAGAAAAAGCGGCTGAGATAATTCAGGCTACAGAGACACAGACAGTTAAGCCGGCAGCAGCAGAAGATAAAGAGTTCAAGAAAAAGAAGTCAACAACATGGGAAAGAAACCAGCGCAAATGGGGCTGGGCATTCATCCTCCCAACAATGATAGGAATCATCGTACTTAACTTATGGCCTATAGTACAGACAATATATCAGTCATTCTGTAAGGTTGGATCATTCGGAGATTCATCATTTGCAGGATTTGCAAATTACAAGAAGATGTTTGCTGACCCTGAGGTATGGCAGTCACTTCTCAATACATTCAAGTATGCGATCATTGAGGTTCCATTCTCAATCGCCATCGCACTTATACTTGCGGTATTCCTGAATCGTAAGATGCACGGAAGAACAATATACAGAGCAATATTCTTCCTGCCAATGGTAGTTGCACCTGCAGCTGTAGCCATGGTATGGAGATGGTTATACAATTCACAGTTCGGTCTGTTAAACCACATCCTCGGTACAAAGATCGAGTGGATATCCAATCCAAAGATCGCATGGATCTCAGTTGCAATCATCGGTGTATGGTCGATCATTGGTTACAACATGGTTCTGTTCCTTGCAGGACTTCAGGAGATACCTAAGGATTACTACGAGGCAGCGGATATTGACGGAGCATCAGGAGTAAGAGCATTCTTCAAGATCACTCTTCCACTTCTCTCCCCTACAGTATTCTTCGTACTCGTAACAAGAGTAATCGGAGCACTTCAGGTATTCGACCTTGTATACATGGTAATGGATATTTCCAATCCGGCTCTCAAGAAGACAGAGTCCATCGTATATCTGTTCTACCAGTACTCATTCCAGAATGGTAACAAGGGTTATGGATCAGCAATAGTAGTTCTTCTTCTCGCAGTCATCATGGTACTTACAGTATTCCAGATGATCGGTCAGAAGAAGTGGGTTCATTATAACTAGGAAGGGGGAATCGATATGACAAGAGGCGTACAGTTTAAGAGAAGAATGCAGAGATTATTGATTCACCTCATTCTGATCATATTCTCAATCATTATGATAGTGCCATTTGTATGGATGACACTCACAGCATTTAAGACAGTAACAGAGGCAACTTCGGTAAGTCCATTCGTAATATTCCCATCACAGTGGCGTACAGACGCGTTCACTACTGTTTGGAATAATATGAACTTCCTTGTTCTCTACAAGAACACATTACTGCTCATATTCTTTAGAGTTGTGTGTGCATGTCTCACAGCAACACTCGCAGGATATGCATTTGCAAGACTTAAGTTCAAGGGCAGAGACTTTATGTTCTCCCTGATACTTTTCCAGATGATGATTCCTTCACAGATATTCATCATCCCACAGTTCCTGATGATCAGTAAGATGGGACTGACAAATACAATGTTCGCCCTGGTATTCCCAGGTATCGTAACAGCGTTTGGTACTTTCCTGCTCAAGCAGGCTTACATGGGACTTCCTGGAGATCTCGAGGAGGCAGCGAGACTTGACGGATGTAACATTCCAAAGACATTCGTGTTCGTTATGGCTCCACTTGCAAGATCATCTATGGTTGCCCTCGGAATATTCACAGCAGTGTTCGCATTCAAGGATCTGATGTGGCCACTGGTTGTAAACAGCAGTGCAAACAAGATGCCGCTCTCAGCAGCTCTTGCAACAATGCAGGGACAGTATCAGTCCAACTATCCACAGCTGATGGCTGCATCTCTTATATC
>NC_021018.1:2087401-2096774 GCF_000210595.1 Coprococcus sp. ART55/1
TATATCATGTATACCAATGATCGTTATATACCTGATATTCCAGAAGCAGTTCGTAGAAGGTATTGCAACATCAGGTGGAAAGCTCTAAAGAAAGTTAAAGAAGATATTATATATGACCACAGGGTGACGTCGGTTACTGACGCCACCCTTGTGAAATATATCGTAAATACGAAGTATTTACGATGCTGCAGACGCCGCGCGAAGCGCCTCCCATGCGTCTGTTCCAAAATATATCGTAAATACGAAGTATTTGCGATGCTGCAGACGCCGCGCGAAGCGCCTCTCATGCGTCTGTTCCAAAATATATCGTAAGTGCGAAACAAAAGGAGGACGTCTATGAAAAAGCCGATAATCACGGAAGAAGAAAAACAGAAGATAAAAGAGATGGACTCCATACGCAAAAAAATAGGATATATCTGGGATTATTACAAGCTTTGGATAATCGGTGCGGTCGTTCTCGTGGGACTTGTAGTGTATTTTACTGTTGTGTTTGCAACGAGGGAGGACAAGCCGATACTGGATGTCGTCCTTGTGAACAACTACGATGATGTTTCAGAGGACTGCAGGCTGACACAGGGATTTGTGTCGTATGTAGGGGAAGAAAATCTCCCGGGAAGGGTTACATTTGACAACAATGCATTTTTTAATCTGGCAAATAACTCAGATTATAAGAACAGTTACTATATGAAGGTGCTGGCATACCTTGAGGCGGACACTGCTCAGGCAGTCTTGTGCCAGTATGACAATCTCATAGGTCTGGCGAAGAGCGGCAGACTTGCAGACCTGTCGGATGAGAAGGTCGGCGATATATATGATAAGTATAAGGATAGGATAATTTATTACGAGGATGAAGAGGGGAAGAAGATACCTGTCGGAATAGATGTATCTGAAGGATACAAGGCGGCAGGACTTACTGAGTACACAGATGGCAAGGCATATATTGGATTGTCAGCATATGCGGCGGATTATGGATATGTGGAGAAATTTGTGGACTACATGGTGGAACTTGGAATACAATCCGGCGGAGCTGGTTGTAGATAAATTATGAGGAAAGACCAGTCAAATGAAATTTGGCTGTAGAGAAACTGGAGATCACGAAAAGGAGGACTTGGGCATGGCAATATTGATAAATGAAGAGAAAAAGCTTTTCACATTGAACACCAAAAATACTACATATCAGATGAAGGTGATCGACTATGGGTATCTGGCTCATCTGTATTATGGCAAGAAAATGGACGGGGATATGTCATATGTCATAACTCATTACGATAGAGGATTCTCAGGCAATCCTTATGAAGCACAGGAGCACAGAGAATTCTCTCTGGACAACATTCCACTGGAATATAGCTGCTACGGCAACGGAGATTTCAGGACTCCGGCATTCAACATAAAGGACATAGAGGGAATACATGGATGTGATCTCAGATATGTTTCATATGAGGTGATGGACAGTAAGTATAGTCTCAAGGGACTTCCTGCTGCTTACACAAATGACGGCGAGAAGGGTGAGACCCTTAAGATCGTTCTTCAGGATCCTCAGGTGGGAGTGGAGGTTGATCTTCTGTATGGAATTATAGAGGATAAGGATCTGATAACCAGATCAGCTATCATCAAGAATATCAGCGATGCGGATATGTTCGTGGCAAAGGCTTCAAGCGTGAGCCTGGACTTTGTGACAGGTGATTACGACCTTATACATTTTCACGGAAGACATGCCATGGAGCGCATGTATGAGAGAGAAGAGATCAAGCACGGCGTGAAGAAGATCGGAAGCACAAGAGGTACTTCAAGCCATCAGCACAGTCCATTTGTGGTTATAGCAGGCAAGGATGCGAATGAGGATGCGGGCGACTGCTACGGAATCTCACTTCTCTATAGTGGAAGCTTCAACTGTGAGGTTGAGAAGGATCAGACAGATCAGGTGAGACTCAACATGGGCGTTCAGGATGATATGTTCGAGTATGTACTCTATCCAGAGAGTGAATTTGTGGCACCTGAGGTTGTCATGGTGTATTCTCCTGATGGATTTGCCGACATGTCACACAAGATGCATGATGTTGTGAGATACAATATCTGCCGCGGCGAGTACAAGATAAAGAGAAGACCTATTCTCATCAACAGTTGGGAGGCAGTATACTTCGACTTCAACGGTGATGATATAGTTAATATAGCAAAGCAGGCTTCAGAGCTCGGCGTTGAGATGCTGGTTCTGGATGACGGCTGGTTCGGTGTGAGAAATGATGACAAGTCAGGTCTCGGCGACTGGTTTGTAAATGAGGATAAGATGGGCGGCCCTATGGCTGATGTTGTCAAGAGGGTTAAGGATCTCGGCATGAAGTTCGGTATCTGGATCGAGCCTGAGATGGTATCCGAGAAGAGCGAGCTTTTCAAGGAGCATCCGGATTATGCATTTGTGATCCCTGGAAGAAAGCCTGTCATGGGAAGAAGCCAGCTCAATCTGGATTTCTCAAGAAAAGAGGTCGTAAACTGCATATTTGACCAGATGATAGCAGTGCTGGACAAGATAGATGTTGATTATATAAAGATGGATATGAACAGAAGCATCTTAAATGTATACTCCATGACTGAGGGAATCCAGAACAATGGAACTATCCTCTACAAGTATGTACTCGGTGTATATGACTTTATGGAGAGGCTTCAGGCGAGATATCCAAAGATGTTCATCGAGGGCTGCAGTGGTGGCGGCGGAAGATTTGATGCCGGAATGATGTATTACACACCACAGATCTGGTGCAGTGATGATACAGATGCCATCTGCAGACTTGACATACAGTATGGAACTTCATTTGGCTATCCTATATCGGTGGTTGGTTCACACGTATCAGCGGTTCCAAATCATCAGACAGGCAGGACAACTCCATTCAATACAAGAGCCGTTGTTGCCATGGCAGGAAGCTTTGGCTACGAGCTTGATCTGAACAAGGTCAGCGATGAGGAGAAGGAAGAGGTAAAGGCTCAGGTAGAAAACTACAAGAAGTACTGGGATCTTCTTCATAATGGACTTTACTACAGACTGACGGATGCGGATAAGAGCAAAGGTGTAGCTGCATGGTCATTTGTCGCAAGGGACAAGTCAGAGACCCTTGTCAATATCGTGACGGTGGAGAGCTTCTGCAATGCCCCTGTACCTTTTGTCAGAGTAAAGGGACTTGATGTGGATGCCACATATGTTGACGAGGAGACCGGCGCAGAGTACAGCGGACAGGGACTTGAACAGATAGGACTTCCTGTACCACTCAAGTTCGGCGAGTACAATGCTTACCAGATCCACCTGGTTAGAAAGTAAAATTGCATAAGTGATATTGTGTTATTTATACATAAATATTAATTATATTGTATTAAATTACAGCTTCATGATAATATGAGGCTGTAATTTTTTGTGCTTATATATTCGGCATAAATGTGCTGAATATGTATGGGAAAAAAAGGGAGGTTACATATGAAATTGAAGGGGATAATGGCTGCGGCTGTAACTGTAGCCATGGTGTCGTCGTGCATTCATATACCGATGACGACTGCACAGGCACAGACTTTACTGTCAAATATGACAGCGTATGCCGTACAGATGAATGAAGCTGAGATATCAGCAGCTACAGAGGATATTTCAGAGCTTGAGGGTGACTATGGGGTTGTGAACATAGTTAATGGCAAGGAGAGTAAAATATCATTTGTCACGGATGAGACAGGATATTATGAGATAATATTGCAGGGAAGCCAGTCACGGCTGATGCTTCAGGAGACCTTGTATAACAGTAAGAGTAAGCGCCTTGCTACAGGTAAAAAGGATGGCAGTGGATGCTGCAGGCTGGTATACAAGTGCACTGCGGGGGAGAAATACATTCTTGGGTCTAAGTATGCCCGTTCTTATACAGTTTCCGAAAGTGCAAATATAAGCGTGAGAAAGCTTCCGGATGTGGCGGCAATAAAAATGGTGCCGGATAATACAACGATACTGGAGGAAACACCAGACTCCATAACATCGGCGTACGCAACGGTAACCTATTCCGGTGGAAAGGTGCGCGGTTCAGGTATCAGCGGCTCAGACTGTAAGATAGATGGAGTTACATACAGTCTGTGGGTGAAGAATTCCAAGGGAAGTTATTATTATGAGGGCGATGAAGGGGATATGGTATCGTATGCGGATGCGGAAAAACTTCCGGCCGGTACGTATACTGTTCAGCTTACAGACAAAATGGATAGTGAGCCGAACCAGTCGACCAAGATATACGATTCGTACACTGCAAAGGTGCAGACTCCTGCTGAATATTTTGTAGGAAAAAGGAATATCAGTGAGACGGATACCTACGCATATGATACCAGGGTGGACGGTTACGAGTATTACAGATTTATACCATCTGCAACTGCTGACTTTGTGTTTGAAGTAGATAAATCATCAACTGCATTTATAGATGTATATGATTCGGACATGGCGGTGGTTGAGACCGATAATGACAGGTATTCATTTGTCAAGGGAAAGACCTATTATGTCAGACTTTCAGGAACAACGGATGATGATAATGAAACATTGAATGAGGTCAGGCTCAAGGCGAAGAAGTATGCGGCACCTTCAGGGGTGACATTGAAGCTGGCAAAGAGCGAATGGGCAGCCGGAACGCCGATAAGCTTTATGAATGGTGCGAGCAGTACAATAAAGTATAATGATAAGTCCACGGAAAGCATAGATCTGACCGGTGGAAGTGGATACAGTAATGGAAACAGATATACAGTATATTATTCGTCATCTGATGATAACTGGAAAGAGTACGAATATGAAAAAGGTGTAACTCTTTCAGAGGGCGAGTACAAAGTAGCTGTGGGATATGATGCGGCTGAGGAAGATCAGGAGCTGCTCGGCACGGCAGTGCTTAAGGTAGTGTCCATAGACAAGCTGAGCGCAGGACAGCTCTCCGAAGGTGACAACAATGTGAGTGTCGGAACGGATGAGTATGACAAGGCCTATTACAGTTTTGTCATGCCATTTGACGGAAGTGTGGTAATAGAAAGCGACAGTCCTTATTGTGTATATGAGTCCGGTGATGAGGGCCCGGTAGAGGTTACAGGAAAACTTACTGGAGGCAGCACTTATTACGTAGGCCTGTATAATGAGTTATCTACTTCCAAGACAAATGTGAGACTGAGCTTTATTCCGAAAGTGACAGATATGATTGCTGTTCCCGAGAACACAGATTTCATCAGAATGGGCAGCTACGATAAGGATATCAGCAGTTATGTAGATGGAACCAGAGTAAAGATCTCGTATGCTGACGGAAAAACAGAGGAGCTGGTGTTTGACGATTCGGACAGTGTGGAAACCTCCAGAGGAGACGAGGTACGTGCTGAGATAGTTACAGATACGGAAAATGAGTGCCCTGTCGGAGCGGCACAGATTAGGATATACACACTGTATAGTGAGGACTCTTATGCATATGACATAGAGATAAAGGATATAGAGGATGTTGCTGTCGGAAGTCTTGCGGAGGGATCTAACCAGGTAAGTCTGTCGGAGAATGGCAGTGCATATTATACGTTTATGCCTTCGACATCCGCTAGGTATACATTTGCCCCAGTGGGCGGTATGGAGATCTACAGCAAAATTGACGCTGATGATGAGACAATGTATGATCTGAAGAAACTTAGTGTATCGGATGGCGAGGCTGTACTTGAGAGCGGTAATACATACTATATCTGTCTCGATGGCGGAGTAGAGGACAAGTGGGGAGATACGCAGACCAGTTGGAGCATGAATGTGACAAGGGGAGAAACTTTGTCAAATTCAAAGATCAGTTTATGGAAACTGAGAGATAACAGAACCTATGAATTCCTTCCAGATATGAAATTATCAGGTATTAAAAACCTTCTGGATAGAGAGACTCTCCAGTTTGTATATGATGATGGCAGTGTAAAAGAGGCCAGTGTCGGTGACAGCGAGGATAATGAGCTGATCACGAGTACATGGTACAGATATAACGAGAAAACTGGAAAGTATGTCGAGATCGCAGGCTTTGGCAGCAGGGTTGATACTGGCAGATACATGGTTGAACTTGCAATCGCTGGTGCGGATGGCATGGATACGGTTGAGATACCATTTGCAGTGAAGACTGCACAGAGCATGAGCCTTGGAACATGGAACAGCTCAAAGACGCTTGATATTTCAGGCGACAGATATGTGCATATATATAAGGTAAGTGCCCAGGCGGGTTCGTATGTGGTATCCGCAGATGAGAAGATCGATGGCATCAGGATTTTGGATGCAAATGGAATAGAGATAACGACTAACAACGTGGCTTATTCATCTGATGGATTTGGCAGTGCGGGATTTGACACAGCAGGCGGGGATCTGTATGTATGTGTGTATCCGGGAAAAAATGTAAATAAATGCGGCGTGACAATGAAGGAGATCGTCAAGGCTGTAAGCGTAAGCACAACCGTTTCTAAGACTGAATATCTGAGGGAATTTGATGAGCTTAAGGGTAGCATAAAAACCGTTGTCACATATTCTGATGGAAGCACCAGAACATTTGATGCGGATGACGATGATACAAGCTATACGATCACGAAAAACGGCAGGGTGAGCAGCTATTTAAGCATCGACACGATAACAGAACAGACCGGATCATATGAGATAATACCTTACATATGGGGAATGGCTGACGATTGTGAAGTTCAGGGAGCATCATTTGATGTCGTGGATCTGAATGTGGATGAGCTGGAGTACCTGATATCAGGTGAGCCTGCGGTGCTTTCAGGTGTTGAGAACACTGGGGATGTAAAGCTGTACAGATTTGATATTGCGTCAGATGGAGTGGTATCCCTTCAGAGACAGGGCTTTGAGCTTAAGGGTATATATACCATTGAGGATGATGGCAGCTTTTCAGATACATATAGCAGTGGAGATGCTTTCTCTCTGAAAAAGGGAAGCTATATTATAGCACTCTATGCGAGAGAGAAAGATGATCAGATAACATTTACATATCACGATTCGTATGTGACAGGTAATGGAAAAATAACACCGGGTCAGAAGACAACAGCGGATATAAGCTATGACGGAGAGGGCATCGAGTATGAATTTATCCCAACGGAGACCGGAGAGTACAGATTTACGGTGGACTGCGGAGATAATACAGTATACACCAGAATCTATGCTGATGGGGTTCTGGAAAAGACATACTCACGGAACGGCGGACAACTCATTATAGACAGGACATTTGAGGCGAACCGCAGTTATACATTCAGGATCAGCCTTGCGTCGCAGCAGACAGGAAGCGTGACGATCACTCCTGAGAAGGTGGAGGCAGAGGTAGAGAACGAGTACGATATCTCCGCTGTGAGCATATCAGGATGCAAGGTGAAGAAGACAGAGGACGGATACAGTGTAACCGGAGATATAGAGATAACATATGCAAATAATGAGAGCCAGAAGACACCATTTGTCAGCGGAAGATGGACTGATGCATATGGAAATATCATTCAGGGAATCATGTCTGTTGTGGAAAATGACACATACACAGATGTGACCCTGGATCTCAGATATAAGAATACGGGTTCATCAGAGTGGATATATGCTGAGTCAAAGACCCAGAAGTTTGGGGCTGGAGATGACGGGGGATGGATCATAACCAAGACTCCGACATGTACTGAGAACGGAGAGAAGACAAGGTACATTGAGGATGAGGATATATATGAGACCGAGGTGATCCCTGCTACAGGACACAGTTTCACAAAGTATGAGTCAGATGGAAATGCCACATGTTCGCAGAAGGGAACCAAGACGGCAAAATGTGACAATAACTGCGGAGAAAAGGATACTATCATAGACGATGAGACCACAGTTCCTCACGATTATCAGACGGTGTGGACGGTTAAGAAAAAGGCATCACAGACCAGTGACGGATATAAGGCGCATGTGTGCAAAAACTGCAAGTCAGCCAGCAAGGAAACTCAGAGTATATACAGGATAAAGAGTATCAGGCTTGCATACAGCGCTGTTGAGTATGATGGTACAGCTAAGAAGCCTGCGGTAGAGGTAAAAGACTCAAAGGGCAGAAAGGTTGCCGCAGGAAATTACAGCGTTTCATATTCAAATAACAAGAATATCGGCAAGGCCAAAGTTGTCATCAAATTCAAGGGTGACTATGAAGGGGAGAAGACACTCACATTTGACATCAAGATGGGTGTGAGAAAAGTTGAGTCCATTGACAACACAGCAAATGGAATAAAGTTGAGCTGGAAGAAGTATAAAGCGGCATCGGGATATGTTGTTTACAGAGGAGTAAATGGAAAAGCATATACGATAGCAGGTGTTGTTCAGAATCCGGAGACAACATCGTTCGTGGACGTCACAGCTAAAAATGTGGGTGTAAAGTATACATATAAGATAAGAACTTATAAGACATTTGGCGATGTGACATACAATTCGGCATTTGGCGGCGAGAAGACAGGAAGTTATGTACCTGCCGTGAAGCTGAAGAAATTCACAAGTGCATCTGCCGGAACAGCCAAGGTTACATATAATAAGGCAGCCAAGGCCACCGGATATCAGATACAGTATGCAGACAATGCATCGTTTAAATCTGCAAAGACGGCCAATGTAAACGGAGGTTCAGTTACAAGTAAGACCATCAAACGACTTACTAAGGGCAAGAGATATTATGTCAGAGTACGAAGCTTTAAGAAGATTGATGGTAAGGTTTACTATTCCGCATGGAGTGGAAAGAAATCGGTTGTAATAAAGAAGAGATAATATCAAAAGAAATAGAAGAATCCGCCATGGATACAATCTGTATCCGTGGCGGATTGTTTTTTATTCTGTGTGTTCATCATCATAACGCCTTTTATTACATAATAGCGAAAGAAAACAGGTAATAAAGTGTAAAAATTGAGGTAATGTGATGTTTTTGGTTGGACATGGCAGACATAAAATGCTACCATGATTCTATGGGAACATTATTGTTCCAGAGCAGCAAAAGGGATGAGCAGAATAAGGAGAGAAAGATGGACGAGAATAACGTAAATGGATTTAATGATATGGACGACGATGAGGACGAGGGAACTACTGTCCTCACGACTCCGGGAGTGAGCGCATTTTCTCCGGTGCAGAACAGTGCACAAGGGCAGCCGAACCCGGGTCAGCCACAGCAGAATCAGCAGCCGGGTGGATTTGGACAGCCGATGGGCGGACAGTATGGAGGATTTGGACAGACACAGTATGGTCAGCCGCAGTACGGTCAGGGTCAGCAGTTTGGTGGAAATGTCCAGTCGACAGGTGGACAGTATGGAGGATTTGGACAGCCACAGTATGGTCAGCCGCAGTACGGTCAGGGTCAGCAGTTTGGTGGAAATGTCCAGCCGACAG
>NC_021018.1:2097130-2109551 GCF_000210595.1 Coprococcus sp. ART55/1
GGTGGAAATGTCCAGCCGACAGGTGGACAGTATGGAGGATTTGGGCAGCCACAGTATGGTCAGCCACAGTACAGCCAGCAGCCGGGCATGACTCCGGGTGTTATGGAGCCGGGTAAAAGGTGAACAAGAAGCTTATAGCAATAATAGGAGGAATCGCAGCGGCAGTCCTGATCGCGATAATAGTCGTTGTTCTGATCCTGGCGGGTGGTTCCGGTGAGAGAAGTGCCAAGAAGGTCGGAGACAAGCTGGTGACAGCCTATGAAAAAGGCGATGCCGATGCCATGGTTGATCTGATGGACAAGGAATATTACAAGCTGTATAACAGGATAAGAAGCTATACAGGCAGTGATGACTATGTCAAGGATACATTCAACGAGCAGGTCAGCGACATGGTAGATGAGGTAGGCAAGGTCAAGAGTATCAAGGTCGAGGACCGATCAGAGAAGGAATATGACGAGGATAAGCTTAAGGATGTAAATGATACATTTGACATGCTGGATGTCGACATGACGGTTGACAAGTGCTACGAGGTGGATCTTGATGTCAAGATAAAAGGATCTACTGACGAATCAGATGGCGAGATCATATACACAGTTATAAAGACTGGCGGTAAGTGGTATCTTGTAGACTATGATCTCTACGTATATTAGAAAATAAATCTCATGGATTGAGGATTGATTTCTCAGTTCATGAGATTTATGTATATATTAGATAAATACGAACGTGTTTTGTAGTAAATATGCATAAAAAACAAATTGTATTTGTATATGCATGGTGATAATATAAAAAACGTAAGAAATTTTTATATGTATCTTAATAATGGAGCTGGTGGATATATCGTATACAGAAAGGCTGGAAAGGGAAAGTACAGCAAGCTGGCCAATATAAACAAAAACACAATACTGAGCTATACAGATAAGTCAGCTAAAAATGGAACGGTATACACATATAAGATTGTTGCGTGCAAGACGGCAGGCAAGACAAGTTACAATGCGGCTGACAGCAATCAGAAAACCATTATGAGAATCACTTCGTCAAAGGTTACCAAGACCACGAACAAGGCAGGAGGATATCAGATACAGTATTCTGTAAAGAGCAATTTTGCCAAGGCAAATACTGTAAAAGTGACCGGAGCTAAAAAGTCAAATGTCACAATAGCAAAATTGGCTAAGAAGAAATATTATGTGAGAGTCAGAAGCTTCAAGAAGGTAGGAAAAACAACTTACTATTCTGCATGGAGCACAACAAAGAATGTGGTTATAAAGAAGTAGAATAGTAAATTATTTGCGCATATTGCGATTGACAAACCACAAATACTTGCTATACTAATGAATGGATAGGTTCAGAAATGGCTTATACAGGCGGGTTTCTGGATCATATAAGTTAAAAACGATGACAGAGACAGTACGGAGTCTGCGAGATCAGCAGCGAGCCGGGGGCGGTGCGAGCCCGGTGACAGTAGAGACTTTCGGAATATCACTCTGGAGTTGCAGACCAAAAGAGATTTGCTCAAGTAGGCTCTGACGTATTTCCTGCGTTAAGGGGAGCGCATATGTTAGTATGTAAGTAATAGGTGGTATAACGAACTCAAAGCCCTTCGTCCTGATTACGACGAAGGGCTTTTTTATATTTATCACAGAAAGGAAAGACGACATGTACGACAAGGTTTCGACTAAACTGGAATTCGTAAACAGAGAGCAGAAGGTATTGGACTTCTGGAAAGAAAATCAGGTATTTGAGAAGAGTGTTGAAGAGACAAAGGATCTGCCAACATACACATTCTATGATGGCCCTCCAACAGCAAATGGTAAGCCACATATCGGACACGTTCTCACACGTGTAATCAAGGATATGATCCCTAGATATCAGACAATGAAGGGACATAACGTAGTCAGAAAGGCCGGATGGGATACACACGGTCTGCCTGTTGAGCTCGAGGTTGAAAAGCTCTTGGGAATCGACGGCAAGGAGCAGATAGAGGAGTACGGACTGGAGCCATTTATCCAGAAATGTAAGGAGTCCGTATGGAAATATAAAGGCATGTGGGAAGAGTTCTCAGGCAAGGTAGGTTTCTGGGCTGATATGGACAACCCATATGTAACATACCATGATGACTTCATCGAGTCAGAGTGGTGGGCGCTGAAGAAGATCTGGGATCAGGGACTTCTGTACAAGGGCTTCAAGATCGTGCCTTACTGCCCAAGATGTGGTACACCTCTTTCAAGCCATGAGGTTGCACAGGGATACAAGACAGTCAAGGAGCGTTCAGCAGTAGTAAGATTCAAGGTTATCGGAGAGGACGCATATTTCCTCGCATGGACAACAACACCTTGGACACTTCCTTCAAACGTAGCACTCTGTGTAAATCCAGATGAGACATACGTGAAGGTTAAGGCAGCAGACGGCTACACATATTATCTTGCACAGGCGCTTGCAGACAAGGTTCTCGGCGGTCTTGCAAAGGAAGCAGCAGACGATCAGGCAGCAGTTCCTGCATACGAGGTTCTTGAGACATATGTTGGTAAGGATCTTGAGTACAAGGAGTATGAGCCACTCTATGAGTGCGTAAAGCCTGTATGTGAGAAGCAGCACAAGAAGGGTCACTTCATTACATGTGACACTTATGTAACTATGACAGATGGTACAGGTATTGTTCATATCGCACCAGCATTTGGTGAGGACGATGCAAATGTCGGAAGAAACTACGATCTTCCATTTGTACAGTTTGTAGATGGCAAGGGTGACCTCACTGAGGAGACTCCATTTGCCGGAATGTTCGTAAAGGATGCAGACCCTGAGGTACTCAAGGATCTGGACGCAAGGGGACTTCTCTTCGATGCGCCTAAGTTCGAGCATGAGTATCCACACTGCTGGAGATGTGACACACCACTTATCTATTACGCAAGAGATACATGGTTCATCAAGATGACAGCAGTCAGAGACAAGCTGGTTAAGAATAATGACACTGTAAACTGGATCCCGGAGAGCATCGGTAAGGGACGTTTTGGCGACTGGCTGAAGAATGTTCAGGACTGGGGACTTTCAAGAAATCGTTACTGGGGTACTCCGCTGAACATCTGGGAGTGTGAGTGCGGCTGCAGACATGCCATCGGATCAAAGGAAGAGCTCCGCTCAATGAGTGACAACTGCCCTGAGGACATCGAGCTTCACCGTCCGTTCATCGACGCTGTAACTATCAAGTGTCCTGAGTGTGGCAAGCAGATGCACAGAGTCACAGAGGTTATCGACTGCTGGTTCGATTCAGGATCAATGCCATTTGCACAGTGGCACTATCCATTTGAGAATCAGGATATATTTGAGAAGCACTTCCCTGCTGATTTCATCAGTGAGGCTGTTGACCAGACAAGAGGATGGTTCTACTCACTTATGGCGATCTCAACGCTGCTGTTCGACAAGGCTCCGTTTAAGAACGTAATCGTTCTCGGACATGTCCAGGATAAGGACGGACAGAAGATGAGTAAGTCCAAGGGAAATGCTGTAGATCCTATGGATGCTCTGAACAAGTACGGTGCAGATGCCATCAGATGGTATTTCTACAGCAATTCAGCACCATGGCTTCCTAACAGATTCCATGAGGATGCAGTTGTTGAGTGTCAGAGAAAGTTCATGGGTACACTGTGGAACACATATGCGTTCTATGTACTCTATGCAAATATAGACAACTTCAATCCACTTGAGCATGAGCTTGAGTATGATAAATTGTCACTTATGGATAAGTGGCTTCTGTCCAAGCTGAACTCAACAGTCAAGGCAGTTGACGCAAATCTTGGCGCATACAAGATCCCTGAGACAACAAGAGTTCTCGAGGAGTTCGTGGATGACATGAGTAACTGGTATGTCCGCCGTGGTCGTGAGAGATACTGGGCAAAGGGCATGGAGCAGGACAAGGTAAATGCTTACATGACACTTTACACAGCGCTCGTTACGATCGCACAGACAGTAGCTCCTATGCTCCCATTCATGGCAGAGGATATTTACCAGAATCTGGTTAGAAATATAGACAAGGATGCACCTCTCTCAGTTCATCTGTGCTCATTCCCTGAGGTGGATGAGAAGATGATCGATCCAGAGCTCGAGGTAGCTATGGACGAGATCCTGAAGATCGTAGTTCTGGGACGTGCAGCAAGAAATACAGCAAATATCAAGAACAGACAGCCAATCGGCAAGATGTATGTCAAGGCTGACAAGAAGCTTTTCGGTGAGGAGAAGGCTATCATCGAGGATGAGCTGAACGTGAAGAATGTTGAGTTCGATGATGATGTAAGCGCTTACACAACATACAGCTTCAAGCCACAGCTTCGTACAGTCGGACCTAAGTACGGTAAGCACCTTGGTAAGATCAAGGAGCATCTGTCAGCACTGGATGGCAACGCAGCCATGGCAGAGCTCAAGGCAGAGGGCGCTCTGAAGTTTGAGGCAGACGGAGAGGAGATCGTACTCACTGAGGCTGATCTTCTGATCGACATGGCTCAGATGGACGGTTTCGTATCTGAGGCAGACGGCGGTGTGACAGTAGTTATCGACACAAATCTGTCAGAGGAGCTTCTTGAGGAAGGATTTGTCCGTGAGATAGTATCCAAGGTTCAGACTATGAGAAAAGAGGCTGGATTCGAGGTTATGGACAAGATCACTGTATACGCTGACGGAAGCCAGAAGGCAAATGACATCATCGCAGCAAATGCGGATGCCATCATCGGCGACGTTATGGCAACAGAGATCATAACCGGCTCGGTTGACGGATACACCAAAGAGTGGAACATCAACGGTGAGAAGGTAACTCTTGGAGTGAAGAAGAACGACTAAGGGATATAATATTAGGGTTTAAAACAGGCATTTTGGAAAAAATATCCCTGATCAAGAGAATACGGCTCGAAAGGTACAAATCTTAAAGATTTTGTATCTTTCGGGCTATTTTTATGTGATTTAGGAAAATTTTGTACTTTCTTTAAATATATTTGGATATTAGGGGATGACGGTGGAATTACGATTTATTAAGTTTGTGTATGTGTGGTGTTGGGAGTATATTATTGTATGAATAAATCGTACAAAGGACTGCCGTCAATATGTATATTGGCCAGTCAGAAAAACAAAGGAGAAAAAAGATGATAGCAATTTTCATTGCACCTTTTTACATAGCGTTAAATATATATTTGTTCTGGAGAATAAAGGGCTGGGTACAGGCATATTTCCCGAAACTCAAAGGCAAGAAGGGCTGGATAGTCCCGATAGTGCTATATGCATTTCTGGCGTCGGCGCTGGTGATCGCATTCTTCCTGCCACAGGGAAGGTTCAAACGTGGCATGAAGCTGGTGGGAATTACTGGCTGGGTGTTCTGCTTTATATGATATTCTTCATAGTGATAGCCGAGCTTGGAAGATTCCTACTGCTTCATGTATTCAGAGTGAGCAAAGATAAGATATGTGTGCCGCGGATTCGCAGGATAGTAGGCTGTGTGTGCGCAACACTCATCATGTGTATATCATTCTGGGGAGTGGTAAATGCGAGACTTGTGCGGGTGACGCCTTATGATGTGACCATCAATAAGGAAGCACGGGATGAGAATGGTCAGAAGATGGATTCCATGAAGATAGTGCTGGTTGCAGATCTTCATCTTGGATACAACATAGGCGTCAGGCAGGTTCAAAGAATAGTGAATTCCATAAATAAGCAGGACGCAGATCTGGTGCTGATAGCGGGTGATATATTTGACAACGAATGGGAAGCCGTTGACCAGCCGGAGGAGCTTGAGAAAATACTCCGGGGGATCAAATCAAAGTATGGAGTGTATGCATGCTATGGTAACCACGACATACAGGAGCAGGTGCTTGCCGGATTTACATTTGGCGGACAGAAGGAGAAGACCAGCAGTCCGGAGATGGACGAGTTTATGGAGAAAGCGGGAATCACTCTTCTTCGTGACGAGGGAGTGCTGATAAACGATTCCATATACATCTATGGCCGCCGCGATGCCCACAGACCGGGAAATGGAGTCACAGACAGAGTATCCGCAGACGAGATCACGAAAAATATGGACAAATCAAAACCTATCATAATCCTTGATCATGAGCCAAAGGAGCTGGAGGAGCTGTCGTCGGCAGGTGTGGATATGGACCTGTGTGGACACACCCATGACGGACAAATGTTCCCAGGCAACATACTTGTGGCGATGATGTGGGAAAATTCCTGCGGTTACCTGAATGTTGACGGCATGCATAACATAGTGACATCCGGAGTCGGTGTGTTTGGCCCCGATATGAGAGTTGGAACCAAGGCGGAGATATGCCCGATAACGGTGAACTTTAAATGACCACCACACCGCATAATATTTCGCCAACCGCCCACATAACTTAATTAATAAAGGAAAATAACCATAATGCCACAATGCTCTGGACTTTGTGGCAAAAATAAAGTAAATTTACGGGTATATAAACTGATTCGGACCAAAAAATGAGGGGAGTGCCGGGTCGGATAATATGGATAACCTGGAAAGAGGAGGCGGTTGTATGGAAAAGTTAAATGAGATCGTGTCGGCGGTGGATGGATTTGTCTGGGGACCGGTCATGCTGGTGCTTCTGGTTGGAACGGGAATATTTCTGACGATCAGAACAGGATTTCTTCCTTGGAGGAACCTCGGCTATGCGCTGAAGAGTACACTTAGCAAGGAGGCAAGGACAAAGAGCAGAGGAACCGGAGACGTGTCACCATTTTCGGCACTGACCACTGCGCTTGCTGCAACCATAGGAACGGGAAATATCGTTGGTGTTGCAACGGCCATGGTATCGGGAGGTCCAGGAGCACTGGTGTGGATGTGGATATCCGCAGCATTTGGTCTGACATCCAAGTTCTCAGAGTGTATGCTTGCTATCAAGTATCGTGAGGTGAATGCCAAGGGCGAGATGAGCGGCGGTCCTATGTACACTATGAAGAAGGCATTCAAGCATAAGAAGTTTGGTGCAGTGCTGGGCTGGCTGTTCGCACTCTTTGCAGTCATCGCTTCATTTGGAATAGGAAATATGACACAGGCCAATTCCATATCTGAATCTCTTAGCAGTACATTCAGCGTGCCTACATATGTTACAGGAATCATACTTACGGTTTTTGCCCTTCTTATAATAGTTGGAGGAATCAAGACCATATCTAAGGTGTCATCAGTTGTTGTTCCTTTGATGGCGATATTCTATGTTGTAGCCGGACTTATTGTAATAATCGTCAATATCCAGAATCTTCCGGCAGGAGTTGTTATGATATTCAAGATGGCATTCTCAGTCAAGGCAGTCGGTGGCGGTCTGTGTGGTACGATCACAGCAGCTATGATGAACGCCATGAGATTCGGTGTTGCCAGAGGAGTATTCTCAAATGAAGCTGGAATGGGCTCTGCGGCCATCACAGCGGCAGCTGCCACAACAGACAATCCTGTCCGTCAGGGTTATATCAATATGACAGGTACATTCTGGGATACCATAGTAGTATGTACCATCACAGGTCTCTGTATTGCATCATCGGGTGTGCTTGGAATTACGGAGAACAGTACAAAGGGCAGCTATCAGGTGAGCGGAACTGAGGTTACTGTGGAGGCTGTTGATTCCGATAACAAGACTACCACGACGGATTATACATATGAATTCACAGATGACCAGCTCATTTTGACAGATACATCCAATTCGTCAAATACCCTGACGCTTTCGGTTCTTTCATCCGATGAACTCAACAAGGATGAGAATACAAAGCTTGCAAGTGAGCTTGTGGTGGAGGAGAGTCAGGCGGCCATAGGAAGTCTTACCGGTACATGGACCGATGCAGCCGGAAACCATTATACATTTGCTGAGGATGGAACATTTGCCTGCTCAACTGTTATAAAAGGTGCAGCTCTCACGATCCTGTCATTTGGCTCTGCACTTGGCAAGGTGGGAGGCTGGCTCGTAACTATAGGAATTGTGCTCTTCGCATTCTCCACGATCCTTGGATGGGAGTATCACGGAGAGAAGGCATTTGAGTATCTGTTCAAGTCACACAAGTACAATATGATATACAGGATAGTGTTCTCGCTCGTTGTATACGTAGGCGCGACGATATCACTGGATCTTGTATGGAACTTCTCAGATATAGCGAATGCGCTCATGGCGATTCCGAACCTTATCTGCCTGCTGGCATTAAGCGGAGAGATCGCAAAGGATATAAAGGAATTCCAGGCGGTTATCAAGGCAGAGAAAGCATCAAAGTAGAATATTAAGTCCGGGGACGGAAGGGTCAGAAACCTCCGTCCTCTTTTTTTATACTCTCTTAACTGAACTTTATACTTACTTTATTTTTTGTCCAAATTATGTTCATAAGTGATGGTTATTATATACAATATATGGGGACGGAGGTGCCTGACCCCTCCGTCCCCATGAGTAGATTAGAATACCATTACAGAGAGGTTGACATATATGAGCAGAGTAGTAGGAATAGACCTGGGAACAACAAACAGCTGTGTGGCAGTGCTTGAGGGCGATCAGCCAACTGTCATACCGAATTCGGAGGGCGGCAGGACCACACCTTCCATAGTAGCCATCACAAAGAATGGAGAGAGACTGGTGGGTGAGTCTGCCAGGAGGCAGATGACTGTGAATGTGGACAGAACTATCACATCCATCAAGAGAGCGATGGGAACAACATACAGAAAGAGGATAGACGGCAAGGACTATTCGCCGCAGGAGATATCCGCCATCATACTTGCAAAGCTGAAGAGCGATGCTGAGAGTTATCTGGGCGGACCGGTATCTGATGCAGTCATAACAGTTCCGGCTTACTTTGACGACAGCCAGAGACAGGCCACAAAGGACGCCGGAAGAATAGCGGGACTGAATGTGCTTCGAATCATAAATGAGCCTACATCGGCGGCTCTCGCCTATGGTCTTGACAATGGACAGGCGCAGAAGATACTTGTATACGATCTGGGCGGAGGAACATTTGACGTGTCTGTTATAGAGATAGGGGACAGCGTCATAGAGGTTCTTGCCACCGCGGGAGACAATCATCTAGGCGGAGATGATTTTGATGAGAGGCTGCTGGACTACGTCATCAAGACCTTTAAAAAGGAGACAAAGGTCAATCTGGCGAAGGATATCACGGCATCCCAGAGAGTGAGGGAAGCCTGTGAGAATGCCAAGAAGGAGCTCTCATTTGCGCAGACTGCACACATCAATCTGCCATTTATATCGACAGTGAAGAATCAGCCGGTGCATCTAGACATGACGATAACCAGGGAGCAGTTCAACGAGCTCACCTATGACCTGGTGGAGAGAACGGCGGGACCTGTAAACCAGGCATTATCCGATGCGGGCATAACGAGAAATCAGATAGACAAAGTGCTGCTGGTGGGTGGCTCCACCCGTATACCGGCGGTTGTGGATAAGGTTCGTGCCATAACCGGCAGGGAGCCATCCAAGAATATGAACCCGGACGAGTGCGTTGCCATGGGTGCGGCGGTCCAGGGAAGCAAGCTCAGCGGCGAGCTCACCGTGTCGAACAAGGTGAATGACATTCTCCTCATGGATGTGACACCTCTTTCGCTGTCCATTGAGACCCTTGGAGGCGTGGCAAATGTCATCATTCCGAGAAATTCTGCCATTCCGACCAGGGCATCAAAGATATTTACCACGGCGGGCAATTTCCAGAGGGATGTCGAGATCAAGGTATACCAGGGCGAGCGGCATTTCACAAGGGACAACAAGCTGCTAGGCAACTTCAGACTCAGTGGTATCAAGAGAGCCATGGCGGGCGTTCCTCAGATCGAGGTCACATTTGACATGGATGCAAATGGTATCCTCAAGGTCTCAGCTAAGGATCTGGGCAGGGGTGTGGAACAGCAGATAGTGATCACATCCAGCACCAACCTTTCGGAGGAGGAGATCCGCAGAGCCAGGGAGGATGCGAAGAAGTACGAGGATGATGTGGCTGGAGCCAGAGAGTTCAAAGACATTATGAACGAGGCCGAGGCGTATGTATATAAGGTAGAGAATCTTCTTGAGACCAAGGGCGCACAGCTCGACAAGAAGGAGATGAAACGGATCAAGAGCGACTGCGAGTATCTGAGGAAGCTTGTGACACGAACAGACATGAATCATGTAGATGACGTGGAGATGGGCAGGATGAAGGAAGCCTACAGACAGCTCCAGGAATCCGCAGAGAAACTGGAGACAATGTAAGAATTTGCGAGGAGAATGGTGAATTATGAAAGACAAATTTATAAGATTTATGAGATCCAGGTACGGCAACGATCAGTTGTCATCATTCCTTACCTGGGGCGGATTGATATTTATGGTGCTGGATGCATTTATCAAGACAGGGATATTTTATTTCCTTGGACTTCTCATGTTCATATATGGATATGTCAGGATCATGTCCAAGAACTATGACAAGCGCGCGGCTCAGAACAGATGGTTTATGGAGCACACCGCGGGCGTGAGAAATATATTCAAGCGTGCGAAGAAACAGAAGGAAGCCGGCAAGGAATACAAGATATTTGTCTGCAGCAAATGCCAGCAGATGATCAGAGTTCCAAGGGGAAAGGGCAAGATAGAGATCAGATGCCCTAAGTGCGGCAACAGATTTGTGAAGAAGTCTTAGTAACAGCGCAGACGGATAAAGTCTTATGTTGGAATATAGTGTGGAGATTGAGAGATGTTTGGATATATAGTGGTGAACCAGCCTGAGCTTAAGATGAAAGAATATGATGAATACCGTAAGTATTATTGCGGCCTGTGCAAATCGCTGAAGGACAGATATGGTGCCAGAGGACAGATAAGTCTCAGCTATGATATGACATTTCTGGTCCTTCTTCTGACGGGACTGTACGAACCGGAGAAGCACTCGGGCAGCAGAAGATGTATCGCACACCCGACATCGAAGCATACTTATGTACAGAACGAGTACACAGATTATGTTGCTGATATGAACGTGATCCTTACCTATTATAAATGTATAGATGACTGGGATGATGAGCATATGCTTACCCGAAAGCTGTATGCGGATGTACTGCTCGCAGGACAAAATGGCAGGAGGCTCAAGGAAGATTATCAACAGAAGATCCAGGTTATTGCGGAGAACCTCAAGGCGATAAGTGAGCTTGAGGAGGTGGGATCCGATGACATGGATGCATTGTCAGGGCATTTCGGCAATATAATGGCAGAGATATGTGCCCCGAAACATGATGAGTGGGAATCATATCTCCGCACCATAGGCTATTATCTGGGCAAATTTGTCTACATAATGGACGCGTATGACGATATAGAGAAGGATATAGGTGCCGGAAATTACAATCCATTCGTGTGCAGGCTTGCGCATGAGCTGGGTGTTGAGGTACAATCAGTGGGTGTGGATAAAACCATAGAACAGGACAAATGGCAGGAGCTTGCAGAGTGGACGAAGGATGTTCTGATGATGATGGTGGCACCACTTGCAAAAGAGTATGAGATGCTTCCTATTATTGAAAATGTAGGTATACTCAGGAACATAATATACTCAGGAATATGGGAAGCATATTATTCGACTACAAATAGAAGATGCGGCGATGAGGAATAAATTATGAAAGATCCTTACGAGGTGCTGGGACTCAAAAGAGGTGCCAGCGAAGAAGAAGTAAAAAAAGCATATAGAAGGCTGAGCCGGAAGTATCATCCGGATGCGAATATCAACAATCCTCACAAGGATGAGGCTGAGGAAAAGTTCAAGGAGATACAGCAGGCTTACAAGTCCATAGTGAGCGGCGAGGCTGACCGTGCAAGTTATGGTGGTGCTGGTGGGTATGGAACTGGAAGCTCGCAGGGCTACGGCGGCGGTTATGGATCTGGCGGTTCATATGGTCCGTATGGTGGAAGTTCTTACGGCGGTTCGTCAGGAGGCTACGGACAGTATGATGATCCATTTGGCGGTTTCGGAGGATTTGGCCCATTTGGTTTCGGTGGCTATCAGAGACAGAATGACTACGATCCGAATGATAAAGATTCCAGATATTTTCAGGCCGCGAAGAACTATATGAACAGCGGAAGCTATGAGGAGGCGAAGAACGTCCTCAATCAGATAGAGAATCACGATGCCAAGTGGCACTATTACAGTGGCGTGTGCAACGCCGGACTTGGCAATCAGATAAGAGCCATGGAGATGCTGAAGCGTGCAATGGAGCTTGAGCCGGGCAATCAGGAATACCGTCAGGCATATGAGTCCATCAAGAGCGGCCGTCAGTGGTACATGGACAGAGGTGCCGGGTATGGAATGGATATGCCGACCGGCGGAAAGTTTTGCAACAACCTTTGTACCATATGTGCTCTCATGTCGTGCTGCATGGGCGGTATGCCTTGCGTGTGCTGCATGCCGAGTGGATACGGACGAAGTTAGATATAAAACCCNCGNGGTGTCGTCC
>NC_021018.1:2109766-2134705 GCF_000210595.1 Coprococcus sp. ART55/1
AAAACCCCTGGGAGTTGCCTCTCCCAGGGGTTTTATATCGTATACGTGGTGCATTTACAATATTCTGGTAATCATTGAAAACGCTAGAACCCCCGATTAATCTCGATATTATCAGACATTTATCGCCTTTTATGTAAAAAAACTGCAAATTCTATTTGACCATAGTCTAATTTTATAGTGTTATTTAACAAATTTTTTCTCATGTATTGTTAAAAAAAAAGGTTGATGATAGAATGAAACAGTGAAAATGGAAAAAATTATATCTATTTATCCAAGGAGGGAATGAATCAGATGAAGATGTTAGCAGATTTCGATAAGGAAGGCTTCAAGAAGGAAGTCATTACTAACGTAAAGACCCTTTTCCGCAAGCCTATCGAGGAGGCTACTCCACAGCAGGTATTCCAGGCAGTCAGCTACGCAGTAAAGGACGACATCATTGACAGATGGATTGCTACACACAAGGAGTATGAGAAGAAGAACGTCAAGACAGTTTATTATCTGTCTATGGAGTTCCTTATGGGTAGAGCACTCGGTAACAATCTTATCAACTTGACTTACTACGATGCAGTTAAGGAAGCACTTGACGAGTTAGGATTTGACCTGAACTTTATAGAGGATCAGGAGCCTGATGCCGCTCTGGGTAATGGCGGTCTCGGACGTCTTGCAGCTTGTTTCCTTGATTCATTGGCAACACTTGGTTATCCTGCATACGGTTGTGGTATCAGATACAAGTATGGTATGTTCAAGCAGGGCATCAAGGATGGATATCAGGTTGAGATGCCGGATGACTGGCTCAAGGATGGCAACCCATTCGAGGTTAAGCGTTCAGAGTACGCTGTTGAAGTTAAGTTCGGTGGATATGTCAGAGTTGAGAACAAGAATGGCAGAAACTACTTTATACAGGATGGATATCAGTCAGTTCGTGCCGTACCTTATGACCTTCCAGTCATCGGTTATGGCAACAACGTTGTAAATACACTTAGAATCTGGGATGCTGAGGCAATCCAGGAGTTCTGCCTTGACTCATTTGACAAGGGTGAGTATGAGAAGGCAGTAGAGCAGCAGAACCTTGCAAAGACTATCGTTGAGGTTCTCTATCCAAATGACAATCACTACGCAGGTAAGGAGCTCAGACTGAGACAGCAGTATTTCTTCATCTCAGCTTCAGTTCAGAGAGCAATCCTCAAGTTCAAGGAGCTCAACAAGGACATCCACAAGCTGCCAGAGAAGGTAACATTCCAGATGAATGATACACATCCAACAGTAGCAGTTGCCGAGCTCATGAGAATCCTCATGGATGAGGAAGGCCTTGAGTGGGATGACGCATGGGATATTACAACAAGAACATGTGCATACACCAACCATACGATCATGGCAGAGGCACTTGAGAAGTGGCCTATCGAGCTGTTCTCAAGACTGCTTCCACGTATCTACCAGATCGTTGAGGAGATCAACAGAAGATTCGTTCTCAAGATCCAGGAGATGTATCCAGGCAACCAGGATAAGGTTAAGAATATGGCAGTTCTGTACGATGGCCAGGTTAAGATGGCTCATCTTGCAATTGCAGGTTCTTACTCAGTAAACGGTGTTGCAGCTCTTCATACCAAGATCCTTGAGGAGAGAGAGCTTAAGGACTTCTATGAGATGAGACCAGAGCAGTTCAACAACAAGACAAATGGTATCACTCAGAGACGTTTCCTGCTTCATGCTAACCCACTTCTTGCAAACTGGATCACAGACAAGATCGGTGACGAGTGGATAACCAATCTTTCACACCTTAAGAAGCTTAAGGTATATGTGAACGATGAGAAGTGCCAGCATGAGTTTATGAACATCAAGTACCAGAACAAGATCCGTCTTGCAAAGTACATCAAGGAGCACAACAATGTGGATGTAGATCCTCGTTCAATCTTCGATGTACAGGTTAAGAGGCTTCATGAGTACAAGAGACAGCTTCTGAACATCCTTCATGTTATGCATCTGTATAACAGACTGAAGACAGAGCCAGAATTCGATATGTACCCAAGAACATTCATCTTTGGAGCAAAGGCATCAGCAGGATATAAGAGAGCTAAGCTTATCATCAAGCTCATCAACTCAGTTGCAGATGTTGTCAACAACGATGCTTCAATCGAAGGCAAGATCAAGGTTGTATTTATAGAGAACTACAGAGTATCCAATGCCGAGATCATCTTCGCAGCAGCAGATGTATCAGAGCAGATCTCAACAGCTTCAAGAGAGGCTTCAGGTACAGGTAACATGAAGTTCATGCTGAACGGTGCACCTACACTTGGAACCATGGATGGAGCAAATGTAGAGATCGTTGAGGAAGTTGGCATCGAGAACGCATTTATCTTCGGACTTTCAGCAGAAGAGGTTATGAAGTATGAGCGCGAGGGCGGCTACAACCCAATGGATATCTACAATAACAACCAGGCTGTAAGAAGAGTTCTCACACAGCTTATCGATGGTACTTATGCACCGGATGATCCGGACAGATTCAGAGATCTCTATGATTCTCTTACAAAGGAAGATGTATACTTCATCCTTAAGGACTTCGATTCATATGCAGAGGCTCAGCAGAAGGTTGATAAGGCATACCAGGATGAGAAGGGCTGGGCAAAGATGGCTATGCTCAACACAGCATGTGCTGGAAAGTTCTCATCAGACAGAACTATCGAGGAGTATGCAAAGGAGATCTGGAAGCTTAAGAAGGTTAAGGTTTCCCTTGATAAGTAATTATCAGATAGAATGAAATAACAAAATAAAGGACGGACATCATATGGTAAGGATCGTATGGTGTCCGTTTTTATTTTGCATCTGTTAATACATCCGCGCCTATGTTATGATATATATATGTTACGTTGTGATGAAAAGGGGGTTATAAACATATGAAAGGTAGAAAATTGAGACACAGACTCACGGCTCTGCTGCTCGCATTTGCAATGATATTTACAGCGGTTGCCGTACAGCCGAACTGTGATGCATTTGCAGCTACGAAGGTAAAGACGCCGGTGGCGACACATGGAAGACTGTCTGTGAAGGGGGCAGATCTGGTGGATGCCAAAGGCAAGAAATTCCAGCTCAGGGGAATCAGCACACACGGTATCAACTGGGATGTGGGATATCCTTATGTGAACAAGGCGGCGTTCAAGACTCTGAGAGACGACTGGGGAGTTAATGCGGTAAGACTTGCCATGTATACATCTGAATACAACGGCTATTGCGCGGGCGGCAGCAAAGCGGCACTTCGAAATCAGATATACAAGGGCGTGAAATATGCGACCGACCTCGGCATGTATGTGATCATCGACTGGCACATACTCAACGACGGGAATCCTATGACACAGGTTGCAGAGGCAAGAAGATTCTTTGCAACTATGGCGAAGAAGTATAAGAAACAGAAAAATATCATTTATGAGATATGCAATGAGCCAAATGGCTGCGACTGGAAGACTGTCAAGCGATATGCGTCCCAGGTCATAAAGGTCATAAGAAAGTATGACAAGAAGGCGATCATCGTAGTGGGAACGCCGACATGGTCCCAGCTCGGTTCGGATGGCACACACAATGAGGTTGCGGATAACCCTATCAAGGGCTACAAGAATATAATGTACTCACTCCATTTCTATGCAAATGAGTGGAGCCACAACCAGTATCTTCCTGCGAAGCTTGCATACGCAAGGAAGAAGGGGATAGCGGTCATAGTCACAGAGTTCGGAATGTCCGCGGCAAGCGGCGATGGAGGCATAAGCAAAGCCTACACCGGCAAATGGCTGACCAGACTCAACAAGGCGAATGTCAGCTATTTCTGCTGGAGTCTCAGCAACAAGAATGAGTCGTGTTCATTGCTTTCGTCTAAGACGAAGAAAACAAGCAGGTGGAAGACTACAGAGCTGTCTGCAGCTGGCAGATACATAAGAGCGAAATACAGAGCCCGCAAGAAGGCTCTCGGAAGCAGGGCGTAACGGGAAGCCGTGAGGAAACCGTGATATTAACAAGCAATAAAAAACAGGCGCTATATAGATCAAAGATCTGTATAGCGCCTGTTCTTGTGTTAATGGTTATATGTGAATTAAGCTACAACTGTTACGTTAGTTGCTCTCTCCTTAGAAGCGTCCTTAGGATCAGCCTCTACGTCAAATGTAACCTTCTGTCCCTCGTTAAGAGTCTTATATCCATCAGAGTTGATTGCTGAAAAATGAACAAATACGTCCTTTCCTGTCTCATCATCTGAGATGAATCCATAACCCTTTTCTCCGTTGAACCACTTAACTGTACCGTTCTTCATCACGAGTACCTCCTAAAAATGAAAATTTGTACTCAATGAAAACACTACAATATACCTTATAGAGAATACTCCAAAGAAAAGCTTACCTTATATAGCAATCGAACCGTTAATCTTGAATACGCTATTATCATATTATGTCATGTTGCATTTGTCAATAAACGATACGACTAAAATTTGCGTTAAGATTTCTCAGTAAAAAGGGTATATGAGCAGTGTAAAAACGATATATATATAAGAGGTATAAAAATGCGGGAGGGTGAAATGAGGAATGCAAAGACGATCATTATAGGGATTGCGTGTGCTATGGCACTTGCTTACATAATATCAGGAATATACGACAAGGCGGTTGGGGGAGATAACACTGACGGATCGGCAAAAAGCGGACGCAATGTGTGTATTTATGATAATGGGGAGTATTCCCTCGTGGATGTGGAAGAGTATACAGCATCGACGCTGGCGGGAATGATGAGTGACAAATGGAGCGATGAAATGCTCAAGGCGGTCGCAGTTGTGGTTAGGACCGGAATCTATTACCAGATGGATGAAAATGACAGAAATTCCGCCACACAGGGGCAGACAAAGAATCTTATAAATGAGTCCCAGCTCCGGGAGATAAGATATACGGAATCGCAGCTCAAGAAGAAATGGGGAGGCGAGTGCTCCGGGATAATGAGAAGGGCGGAGAAGGCGGTGTATGCGACCGGTGGACAGGTTATGAAATACGGTGGAGAGGTAATACTTCCGGCGTATCATATGATAAGTACAGGGCATACTGTGAGTGCACAGGAAATATATGGGCATGACATACCGTATCTCAGGCAGGTGGCAAGTGATGTGGATCAGATGGCGGAGGACTTTTCGACCACTGAGATATACAGCGGGGACAGGCTTCAGAAGATATTCAGAAAATGGATAGACGCTGACAATATGACGGATGAGGTCAAGGTTATGACAGCCACAGAATCTGGATTTGCACAGACCATAAATGTATTTGGGAGCGAGCTGGAGGCTGATGTTTTCAAAGAACAACTGGGACTTGCCTCGACGAATATACACATAGATAAGGTTAAGGATGGATACAGGATCATAACGGTGGGCGTTGGAGATTCTCTGGGAATGTCACTGTATGGGGCGTCTGTATTGGCGGAAAATGGAGAGAAGTATGATCAGATCCTCAGGTATTATTATACTGGAATAGAGATTGCAAAATAAAGGTTGATAAAAAATATTTACACATTCAAATCATCTGTATATAAGTGCCAATAAGTGGACATGATACAGATGAGGTGATGAATATGAAGAAATTTTTGGGCGGCATAAAGAAGAATATATTTTATATCTCGCTCATCACAGGCATGGCAGTGCTTGTGACAGTGCTCGGACTTTATAACGCACAGACCAATTCAAAGGAGAAGACCATAACAATAGGACAGAATACGCCGAATGACAGTACGACGGAAGCCGATGCGAAGGAAGCTTTGAACGATAAGAAAAATGATAAGAACAGCGGAGTGTCGGATGAAGGTACATCAGAGCAGAAAGATATTGAGACGGATAATACCATAGAGGATTCCGCTGCATCCACAGCGGAGAGTGAGAGTGCTGAGACTGGAGCTTCAGGAGTTTCAAATGACAGCCTGCATTACGATCCAAAGGATAGCATATCATGGCCTATAAATGGCAATGTGATAATTCCTTACAGCATGGATACGACAGTGTATTTTGAGACACTCAAGGAATACAAGTGCAGCCCTGCAATGGTAATTGAGGCGCAGACGGGCGATGAGGTCAAGGCTGTATATGAGAGCAAGGTAGCGGAGGTCTCAAGCAACCCAGAGCTGGGCAATTACGTCAAGCTTGAGCTTGGAGACGGCTACACCGTGACACTTGGACAGCTTCAGGATGTGAAGGTTGCACTTGGCGAGCATCTGGATGCCGACCAGGTAGTGGGAACCGTTGGCGAGCCAAGCAGATTCTACAGCGAGGAAGGAAGCAATCTCTATTTTGCAGTCGAGAAGGACGGCAATCCTGTGGATCCGATGCTGCTTATACAGTAGATGGAGGGTTGGACAGGTTGTTAATTTGTATCTTTTGCGAGGATAACACAGCGTTTTGCGACAATCCCGTGGCGGGATGAAGAAGATAGGTCATATAAACAAAAAAGCCCCACAATATCTAAAATAGATATTGTGGGGCTTTTGCACTATATACTTACGTATATTTTCTTAAATGTGCTTTATAATCCACGGTCTATATTAGCCCATTACAACCTCTACTGAGTGAGTCTTGCCATCGCCAAATGCTGGGATAACGTTGCCCTCGATAGCGTTGCCATCAACGAGTACGCTCTTAACGCCCTTGTTGATGTGAGCTGGGTTAGAAACCTTGATGTCGTATGTAGCACCACGGAACTGACGTGTAGCTGTCATTCCATCCCATGCAGCAGGAATTGATGGATCGATCTTCAGACCATCGAAGTCTGCTGAGATACCAAGGATGTACTGTGATATAGCTACCATGTTCCAAGCAGCAGTACCAGTCAGCCATGAGTTCTTACCCTGACCGAAGTGGTTGCCCGGCTTGCCGATATCAGATCCGGCATCCTTACCACCGATCATCTGGCCGTATACATATGGCTCAGTCTTGTGTATATCTGATGTCTCCTCAGTGAAAGCTGGAGCTATCTCTGAGTAGTACTTAAATGCCTGATCACCGGCACCTGCGTAAGCAGCAGCACAGATGATCCATGCATTGTTATGTGTGAAGATTCCGGCATTCTCCTTGTATCCACCTGGGTATGTAGAAATCTCACCATACTGGATGTAATACTTTGTAAATGCTGGGTTGTTGAGTACAAGTCCGTGCTGTGTATTAAGTCTCTCATCGATTGCAGCAAGAGTCTTCTTGTCGCAGCCCTGATCCTTACCGATGTCTGACATGATAGCGAATCCCTGTGGCTCGATGAAGATCTGACCTTCCTCGCACTCCTTGGATCCCATCTTCTCACCGTTTGCATCGTAAGCTCTGAGGAACCAGTCGCCGTCCCATGCTGACTCCATGATGTTGGCCTTCATCTTGTCGATCTCAGCCTGAGCAGCATCAGCCTCAGCGTCCATTCCAAGGTGCTTAAGGATAGCAACGTAGTTAGGACCTGCATATGTGAAGAGTGTAGCAACCATAACTGACTCAGCAACCTTTGAGTATCCACCCTCAGCAGCGAACTTAGGGTTGGTGTATGTCTGGAAGCTCTCACCTGGTGTATCTGAGAAGCATGAAAGGTTGATACAATCGTTCCAGTCAGCTCTCATTGCAAGTGGAAGTCCGTGTGGTCCAAGGTTGTTCACGATCTTGTAGAATGAAACCTTGAGGTGGTCAAGCATAGGCTTTGCAATTGACATATCGTTGTCATATGGAACCATCTCGTCAAGGATGCCCCAGTCGCCAGTCTCCTTGATATAAGCTGAAACTGAAAGGATCAGCCATAATGGATCATCTGAGAAGTCTCCACCGATATCTGCGTTACCCTTCTTGGTAAGTGGCTGGTACTGATGGTAGCATCCACCGTCTGGGAACTGTGTTGAAGCTATATCGATGATTCTCTCTCTTGCACGATCAGGGATCTGATGAACAAATCCAAGCACATCCTGGTTGGAATCACGGAATCCCATACCACGGCCGATACCTGACTCGAAGTATGAAGCTGAACGTGAAAGGTTGAATGTAACCATACACTGATACTGATTCCAGATGTTGACCATACGGTTAACCTTGTCATCAGGTGTGTTAACGTTGAGAATGCTCAACAGTCTGTTCCAGTGCTCCTTGAGCTCCTCAAGACCTGCAGCAACCTTCTCAGGAGTGTTGTACTTCTCGATCATCTCGAGAGCCTTTACCTTATTGATAGTCTTGCCGTCTGCCTCGAACTTCTGGTCAACAGGCATCTCAACATATCCAAGTATAAATACAAGAGTCTTTGTCTCGCCTGGAGCAAGAGTGATCTTCTTGTAGTGTGAAGCGATAGGCGACCATCCATCAGCAAATGAATCATTTGACTTGCCAGCCTCAACAGCCTGTGGGTTGTGGAAGCCATTGTAAAGTCCGATGAATGAATCTCTGTCTGTATCGTAACCATCGATCTCGTCATTCACTGTGTAGAATGCGAAGTGGTCACGTCTGTCTCTGTACTCTGTCTTGTGGTAGATAGTTGATCCGACAACCTCTACACGACCTGTACTGAAGTTTCTCTGGAAGTTGGTGCAGTCATCCTGTGCATCCCAGAGACACCACTCCTCAAATGAGAAGAATGAGAATGTCTTCTCCTCTGAGCCTTCATTTGTAAGAACGACCTGCTGAACCTCTCCAGCGTAGTTCTGAGGAACAAAGAAAGTAACCTCAGCCTTAAGGTCATTCTTCTTACCTGTGATGATTGTATATCCCATACCATGACGGCACTGATACTCGTCAAGCTCTGTCTTTACCGGTGACCATCCCGGATTCCATATTGTACCATTGTCGTTGATATAGAAATAACGTCCGCCCATATCTATAGGCACGTTGTTATAACGATATCTTGTGATTCTACGAAGACGAGCGTCCTTGTAGAAGCTGTAACCTCCTGCAGTGTTGGAGATCAGTGAAAAGAAATCCTGTGTTCCAAGGTAGTTGATCCAAGGATAAGGAGTTCTAGGAGATGTGATGACATACTCCTTGTTGGCATCATCAAAATAACCAAATTTCATGTAGCATATACCTTCCTTCCAATGTTTTGTGAAGGCTTCCAGATGGCTATGCCAGCCCCCCTCGAAGCCGCTTTTGTATCGACTTGTGCTAAATTCTCCCTTAAAGTCAGCCATACACTCTGATTATATAATAAAAGACTTTAAAACACAACAAAGTTATAGTGAAAATTGCACAATTACTAAATGTATTAATTCCTGTATTTGAGTAATTAATTGATGCTTATGCTGTGTTATACTGTGTAATATCAAAACAGTATAGGAGTTATTTACTATGGGAAAAAATGAAACTAAGAATTATGTAGGCGGAAGCGGAATGGATGATATGGAGCTGGACGAGCGTGATATACAGCTTATGGAGGAGAGCAGAAAAGAAGGCAAAAAGAAGCTGTTTATAGCACTTGGTGCGATCGTGTTAGCAGTGATAGTAGTGGTGATATACATAGTTGTCAGAAAAAATATGACCGGAAAATCAGAGAGCGAGGATCTGATAAAGACCTACATGGAGGGCCTTGAGGAAGCGGATCTTGACAAGGTGGAGAGTGTTATGGATCCTGATACCATAGACAGCGATTCGTCAAAGGATCTGGTCACTGTGTTCCAGACTTATAAAGAAAATAATATAGAATATACAGTCAGCTATACCATGGGTGATGGGCATGTGGCAGAGTCCAGCGATCTGGCGGCAGTCAGCAGCACTGTATATGGAAAGACCCAGAAGGAAGCAGGTATATCAAAGGGTTATGTCATTCCAGTTACCGGAAAGATAATGATGACATTCCAGGGTCAGACTTCACCGTATGATCTGGACATGGATATCATTTGTTATGAGAAGGATGGAGAGTGGTATCTCGGCGGAACAGTTATGACTACGGGAGATACGACTACAGATGATACGACAGAGTAGTCACGAGAAGGATAATTGCTGGATACAGATATTGAATACAGAAACTGAATATATGGACATGGATACATGAACAGACGACAAATGGTGCGGATATTAAATGTAATATTCGCACCATTTGCTGTCTTCTGCCAGTGTGCAGCTATCTCTCTTGATGAGCTTGCACTGGAGCTCAATTCTTGTGACTCCCTTGTGACCGCCCTTGAGTCTGTCCATTAGAAGCTGCAGGGCGAAGTGCCCCATGTCCGTCTTGGATATCTCCACGGTGGTCAGCATCGGAGTTGTGTACTGGGCTTCCTCGATACCGTCGCTGGATATGATGGAAGGAGTGTAATACCTGTTCTTGCATTTGGCAAGGTACTTCAGCATCCCTATGGCCGTTATGTCATTGGCACAGTATATTCCGGTTGGGCTCTTGTCGGACTTCATGAAGTGTTCCATGGCCTCAAATCCTTCAACCTCGCTGAGCTTTGTGTTGATGACGTAGTCCGTGTCGATATCAAGTCCATGATCGTGAAGAGTTTCAAGATATCCTTTGTAGCGGGCCTCGTTATTGCAGTTTCCCACATATCCGATATTCTCATGTCCAAGAGATATGAGGTATTCAACCGCTGTTCTGGCAATCTGGCTACCGTTGCAGATGACCTCATCCACCTCGCCGTTTGCAGAATCCCTGTTGACATACACTGTGCTGCGATAGCACTGGCTGAGCTTCTTCAGGGCTGCGCGGTTGCATTTTCCGATGACAATAAGTCCGTCGTTGTGGCCATCCGCTTCCTCGCACATCCTGCGGATTACAGAATCCACGTTCTCATACCTGCATCTCCTGTCGTCGGAGAAGATGGACCGATACCATACCTTGGACAGGATGCATCCGTTCTTGTGGATCTCACTCTCTATGACATGCAGCAGTTCTGTAAAGAATGGGTCCGACGTGGCAGAGTCCATTCTGGTCATGAGCACATTTATATAGTAGGTTTTCTCCACAGTCGCGCCTTTTCCATTCTTGAGCTGGCGGGCAGACTGGTTTGGCGTGTAGTTGAGCTTCATAGCTGCGTTCCAGATCTTATCCCTGAGCCATGCGCGGAGCTCCTTTCTGACCTTTGCATCTATAGCGGCAAATGGCTCATCGAGAAGCAGGAGCTGTGGCTGGGTGGCAAGAGCTCTGGCAAATGCGACCCTCTGACGCTGGCCTCCCGACAACTGCCTTGGGTATCGTTTCTCAAGGCCCTTCAGTCCAACCAGTTCTATCAGCTCCGTTACTCTGTCGCGGATCTCTAACTTTGGGTATTTCTGTATCTTCATTCCAAATGCGATATTGTCATACACTGTCTTGTATCTGAACAGCGCGTAATTCTGGAATACGAAGCCAATCTCCCTCTTGCTGGCGGGAATGTCATTTACTTTTTTGCCATCTATGTATATGTCCCCTGAGTCCGCGGTCTCGAGTCCTGCAAGTATGCGGAGGATAGTGGTCTTGCCGCTTCCACTTGGACCCAGAAGTCCGATGAGCTTTCCTTTCTCAATGGAGAAACTGACATCATCGGATGCCCTGTAATCTCCAAATGTTTTATTGATGTTTCTGAGCTCTACGTATGAATGTGTATCTGCAGGTGTATTCATATCATATACCTCCCTCTTTATTTCCTCTGTGTTCAAGTATGTTTCTAAGTATCAGTATGATGATTGCCATGATGACCAGTATGGACGACATGGCAAAGGCTCCTGTGAAGTCAAATGCCTGGTACAGCAGCTCGATATAGAGTGGCATGGTGTTGGTGAGTCCTCTGAGATGTCCCGAGAGAACTGACACAGCTCCAAATTCACCCATGGCCCTTGCGGAGCACAGTACAATTCCGTACAGCAGAGCCCAGCGTATGTGGGGGAGTGTGATCTGTGAGAATATCTGTATCCCGAGCTTTTCAAGGTATGGATACAGGAAGCTCTGCCTGCCAAATGTAAGTACGAATATAAGGCCCGCGATGATCGGGGATATGGTAAGCGGCAGATCGATGAGCGTTGATATGATCTTTTTGCCCCGGAAGGTGAATTTGGTTATGAGCCACGCGGCATAAAGTCCGAAAATTGTGTTGACCACCACCGTGATGACTACGACCTTCAAGGTGAGAAGTATTGACTTCACTGCGTAGCTGGACAGAACTCTCGGTCTGGTGATGGTCTGCCAGAATTCGGATAGTGACAGTCTGGCTGAGAATACCACCAGAGAGCACAGGGGGATCACCACTATAATTCCGAGGATTGCCATTACTATTCCAAATGACAAACCGAATCCCGGTATGATGCTTTTACTTTTCTTTTTTGCGTGTGTGTGCCGATGTGTCATGTCTCAGTCATTCCTTTCCTGTATGTATTATCTGGATTTCCCGCCAGACTGCCATTTCAAATTAATTCTTTTCCTCGTATATGGAGTCAAAGAGCCCTCCGTCCGCGAAATGCTTTTTGCTGGCCTCTGTCCAGCCTCCGAAGTGTGATATGTCTGTGAGGTCAACATTTGTTATGATCCATTTGCCGTCCTGTGGCAGCTCCGATATGGTGTTGCTCTGTCCCTGATATTCGAACTGCTTCAGGATATCCTGATCTGATGGTCTGTAGTACCACTCTGCCTCAAGCTTCTGTGCCTCGTCGGAATACAGGTAGTTCAGATATTCGGTTGCGACATCCCTTGTGCCTCTCTTGTCAACCACCTCGTCGACTACTGAGACTGTAGGTTGGCACAGTATAGATACGGAAGGAACCACGATCTCGTACTCACCAGGATGCTCATCCAGTGAGAGGAACGCCTCGTTCTCCCATGCGAGAAGCACATCGGCCTGAAGCCCATTTGCCACCTCAAGCGCCTGCTTTCCTGAACCACCGTGTGACTGAACAACTGATACGTCCTGTCCCTTTTCCTCTTTCCAGTGCTTTGCAAATAAATCGTTGTACGCTGCGTATAGCTCTCTGGTTGGGTCGTAGGATACGTTCGTTATCTCAATAGCGCCCGCTGAGTCAGATGAGCTGCCGGTTGAGTTAGATGCTGCGCTCACACCGCATCCTGACAGAACTCCAATTCCAAGTGCTGTGACTGCGAGTAATGTTGCCAATTGTTTCTTCATAATCTTCTTCCTCTCTTTTTTTAATTTCCCGTTTTCATATCGGGTATGTATGCAATATATGCTTGTAAATGCTGGAAATCAAAAGAAAAGAGTGAAAACGTTGTCACATGGAAAAACATAGAAAAACAGCACGTCAGGTTGTCCTGACGTGCTGCCTTATTGAACTTTTCGGTATTATTTCTTCTTCATACCTGAAATTATGATTATCACAAACGAGATTAGAATGGTCGCAAGCACTGTTATAAGGATTATGAGCTGAAGGTTATGTACCTTACTCTTACTCTTATCAGTGGAAGCGTAGCTGCCCACGGTGAGTGTGCTCTTTTCTGTTGTGACCTCAGTGGTTGTCTCGGTTGTGGTACGCTCTATCGTGGATATCTCAGTTGTGGTCGCCTCGGTCGTCACAGGGGTAAATGTATTTCTATACTCTGTGGTGACCTCGGTCGTACTTGCCGTTGTCGCCTCGGTTGTGGCTCTGGTAGTTGTCTGTGTGGTTGCGGAAGTCTCCTTCTTGGACACTGTAAATGTTGTCACAGCATCTCCGGTCTTGGATCTGATGGTTATGGTGTGGCTTCCGACCGAGAGGGATTCAAGATAGCTCGTCTTGAGCTCGATTATGATGCTTCCCTCTTTCTTGTTGTAATATGAAGGGTCAAGTTCCTTGTCATCTATGAGGACACAGACAAAGTCAGCGTACTCAGCGTTCGATCTGAACTTGATAGTGTTCTTGCTGGCCTTGCTCCATTTGCTTCCCTTGCCGCCGATAATCTCGGGTGCTGCCTTGTCGATGACTGTGTCAGCCTTGCTTATCTCCTTTGTACAGCCCTTGTTGCTGAAATATTTCTTGCAGGCTGAGCAATACCAGTATTCTATATTGCCCTTGCTGGAGGTGGTTGCTGCTACATAATCAGTCTTCTTAAGGTCTGTGTGGTTCGTTGTGCTGAGTTTGCCGTAGCTCTTGCCGCACACAGAGCACACTGCCTTCTTCTGGCAGGTTGCGGTTCCGCCGGAGCAGTCCTGGATGACCTTATATCCACAGCCCTTGTTCTTGCACTTGCGGGAATGGGTTTTGCCGTTGCCATCACTTGTCCAGTTGCCGAGGTCGTGGCTGCTCTTGCCCTCTACGACGATCTCACCGCAGTAGCGGCATTTCTGAGGTGTCGTGCAGTCACCGTCGTCGGTTTCTGCGGTGTGTTTCTTGTTTACTGTTACAGTCAATTTGGTTTCATTTCCCGCCTTGTCGGATACGATGATGGTCTGCTCACCATCTGTGGCTTCCAGAGCAAGTGAGTGATCGTCGTCAAGGGATTTCTCCTCGCCGTTCACTGTGACCTTTGCCAGATGGGATTCCTTCACGGTCATCACGGCTGACAGGCAGTAAGTCTCTCCGTCGGCGATTCCTGTGACCTTTGGCGCATGTGTGTCGATGATGAAACCATCTGTGGATAAGTATGTTGTTTTGCCGTCCTCTGATGAAAGCTTTGCGTATATAACATATTTGCCCTCGTCCTTTATGGAAAATGCTTTCTTATACTTGGTAAATGTTGCTGCACCCAGATCGTCCGATGACAGAGCTGAGTCGCTTATCAGGTAGCCGACTGTGATGGAAGGGTCGGAGTTGTTGTCACAGGTGATGGTAACCTTCTGGGTCTTGTTGTAATACTGCTCAAATGATGATACATCCTGGAGAACGTTCCAGCTCTTATCGCCCATGCTGATGGTGCCTGTAGGAGCAGAGTCTGATTTCCACATCGCATAAAATACCAGGTTTCTTTTAGCCGATGAGTCATCAGTATCGGAATACTCATATCCGTTATCTGCCGCCTTCTCAAAGGAAGAGGTGTATATGATGTTCACGGTCTTGCCTGATCCGTCGGACTTCGTGTTCCAGCCCTTGAACTCATAGCCCTCACGGGTCGGTGGGTAGTCGTTCAGTGCCACGCCATATCCTGATCCTGCTACATCAAAGTCATATGTTCCGCTGTCCGCATCTCCGAGCTTGCCTCCATTTGCATTCAGTGTGAAGGTGAGCCCTGAACCGGAGAAGCTGTCCTTGGTGTACATCGCTGTCAGCTTTATACGGTTTGTAGACTGGAAGTATGATGTGTCAATGCTGGTGACCTTTGTCTTGTCATTGTACCATCCTGTGAATGTAAAGCCGTCTTTCTCCGGCTTGTACTTTGACAGGTCAACAGTCGTAAATTCTGCTGATGGGCTGCTTATCACAGTGGAAGTCTCCCCTGATAATTGTCCTCCTGCTGCATCCAACTCCAGATAGTATGTGTCTGGATCGTCGGTATCTTCTGCAAATGCTGTGAAGCATGTCATACAGAACATTGCCGCGAAAACCAGTAAAAATCTAAGTATCTTTTTCATAGAATCCCTCCTTGCATATGGTATTATAATAATTTTATTATACCGTGGGGAGAAAAACAACGAGACAGGGGAAAAATTAATAATATGAAAGAACGGCCTCCGCCGGGAGACCGTTCCATAGAAAATGTCATGTTTTATGCCATTGTGAATATTCTTTCTTTTACTGTCTTGGACTCGCCTGGAGCAAGCTCTGTGTAGCCTGTGATCTCCGGTGCTCCTGAGAGATTTGGAGCGTCAATATTCCAGCTCATTGGCTCAGGACAGAAGTAACCCTTGTCGCCGTGATCGTTCCACATGATCCAGAACTTCATTGTGTCGTCAACCTCATAGCAGACCTTCTTGCCTGTGGCAACATCAGTTGCGTATACTCCGTAGAAAGGCTTGCCGTCCAGCTCGTTCATCTCCGCTGTGTAGAGATCGTTGTCGATGTCCTTCAGAACAGGTACCATGGTTCCGTTCTTGTACTGGAGATCGTAATCTGTTATAGGAAGGTTCTTCTCTGTAGGGATAGCGTGCTCATCAAGCTCCCATTTGTCTCCAACAGGTACACAGAGACGTACATCCTCGCCCTTTCCTGTGCTTGTGAAAGGCCCCTTAAATGCAACGTGGTTACATACGCCGTACGGCATCTGCTTGTCGGAGAGGTTGGTGAGTGTGAACTCGTAGTGCATACCGTCCGGAGCAAGAGTGAATGTGAAGTCTGCTCTGAAGCTCACAGGGTATGTAGCGAAAAACTCATCCTTCTCATCATATACATATGAAGTCTTGCCGATGGCCTTGTCTCCATCCACTGACACGCTCTCTATGCTGTGGTTTCTGAGATGAAGAAAACCGTGGAGATGGTTGCCGAGAGGATCATTGCATGGGAAATGATACATGGCATCGGAGGTTCTTAAGTTGCCGTGTGACAGTCTGTTAGGGAGATACAGGGTAGGCATTCCGTAGATCTCTGCTGCTGCTTTGAGCTGTGCAGGAGTCAGGGAAGGATCGTTCCTGAATATATCAATATCCAGAGCTGTGTTCTCCATCTTCATAATGTTGCTTCCGTTAAATGGTGCGATCAGTGCACGGTAATCGCCTGATATAAGTTCAATACAAGTCTCGCCCTTGTAGTCTATTGTACGTGCTGTAGTGTTCATCGTGTTCTCCTCTTCTATAAATATGTTGTGTTTAAGTTGTATGCTGAAATCCACAAAAACATTGAACTTTCCTATGTGAAATAGTAACACGGAAAAAATTGTATGGCAACAATGAGGTTCACAAAACGCGGCGTTCTTGATTATTTTATCATTAATTGCTATACTATCATAGGATATTTTGCGAAAGACATGAAAGTTAGTTAATTCGGAGGTCGAAGGTGACTAAGAATAATAACACTGATTATAGAAAAAAGATATACAGAAAGCGGCATCACCGCAGAATGAAACTCGTCGAGAGCGGAATAGGAGTGGTCGTCGCAGTCATAATGATATTTGCGCTTGGACAGGGCAACCTGAAAAAGAATGTGAACGGCCAGGAGGAGTTCCAGCCTGAGAGCGGAACATCGGCAGATATAAGTGAGAGCAGCAGTCAGGATATGTCATACAGTGACACGGAGGAGGCTGCACAGCAGTATCTGGCAACTGCGGAGGATGCGGCCATTCCGGATCAGCGAAATGGTCAGTATGTACAATTTGTCAATTACACCAACCCTGATGTGAGCGGCAAGGGAGCGGACAAATATGACAGCAATATATACATGCCGGCGAATGCCACGGATGACCAGTATTTCTCGACATCTCTGCTCATAGGTGATTCCAGAGCCGAGGCGCTGGGACTGTACAGCGGTGTAGACAACTGGGATATGTGTGTAGCGAAGAATCTGGACATAGAGAAGGTCTCTAATACCAAGATGTTCACCTGCGATTCAGGAGAACAGTGTACGGTTGTCGAGATGCTTGGCATGAAGAACTATGAGAATATATACATTTCATTTGGGCTTGAGGAGCTTTCGTGGTATAACGAGCGGTACATGTCGGCCTACAAGACTTTACTGGATCAGATCTCCCAGTTACAGCCTGCGGCAAATGTATATGTGATGTCAGTACTTCCTGTATCGGCGGAGCTTTCATCAAAAGACCAGGTGTATAACAACCCGGGTGTGGACAAGCTCAATTCTCTCATGCAGGAGATGTGTGGCAGCTACGATCAGGTGATCTATCTCGATGTGGCTCACAGCGTGTCTGTGGATGGTGTTCTGCCGGAGAATGCGGGAATAGATGGAAAACATTGTAATAAGAAATATTGTCTCAAGATGATGGACTACATCAGAAAGAACGTGTATGTCAGGAGATAGTGGAGACGGAGGCATATGATAAAAAGAAAAATATATTTGTTTGCATGCTGTCTGATGATCTGTTCGCTTGCGGGATGCGCAGGAAATGGAGACGACGAGGCAGATACGCCGGATGTGCACTCTCTGGCTGATATGCTCATGCAGAACGTGAAGTTTGAGGATTCCGTGGAGGAGGTCTCCTCTGAGACGGCGCTCAGATATTATGGTATAGACAGCGTTCAGGTGCAGGACAGTGCAGTGTACATGTCAACGGGAGCCACCGCCGAGGAGCTCGCAGTATTTCAGGCGTCGTCAACGGTCGATGCCCAGGGCATACTGGCGGATATGAAGAAAAGACGCGACTCACAGTTGCAGATGTACCTTGATTACAAATCGTCGGAGGCCGCCAGACTTGATGATGCGGTTCTGTATGTGCATGATACATTTGTGGTATACATGGTGTCCGATGACAGCGAAACGGCACAGGGAATAATAAGTGATTATCTGGAATGATCTTCCGGGTGATCATTTTTTTTGTCTGCATTTCCTTGTGTAACACTGGGACAGATCATTCATATTATAGTAATAAATCCGCTGTCAATAAAATAAGATAAATAAAGAGCGCTGTATGCGGTTGTAATTTTATGCACTGGCATGTATTATTATGTATAATGTATACAATATACAAAATACGAACAATTGACAGCTTGAGATATCAGCACTGTGGTGCGTTGCGCCACAGTGACTGAAAGTGGCTGAAAATGAGTTGAAGGTCAATAGAGAAAGAGGTATAGACATGGCAAAACAGAATTGGAAACCAGGAAATATGTTGTATCCGGTTCCGGCAGTTATGGTGAGCTGCCAGAGACCAGGAGAGAAGCCAAACATAGTGACGATAGCGTGGGCCGGTACCATATGCAGCGATCCTGCAATGGTGTCCATATCGGTGCGTCCGGAGAGATATTCCTACGACATAATCAAGGAGACAGGAGAATTTACCATAAATCTCGTCACCGAGAAACTGGCATTTGCAACTGATTATTGTGGTGTGAAGTCAGGAAGAGACGTGGATAAATTCAAGGAGATGAACCTCCATGCATGTGACGGCGTGAATGTGTCATGCCCGGCTATAGAGGAGAGTCCGGTGAACGTAGAGTGCAAGGTAAAGCAGGTAGTTGAGCTTGGATCCCACCACATGTTTATCGCTGAGGTGGTCGGAGTCCAGATAAGTGATGAATACATGGATAAGACCGGCAAATTCAACCTCAACAGCACGGGACTTGTCGCATATTCACATGGAGAGTATTTTGCACTTGGCGACAAACTCGGCAAATTTGGATATTCTGTTAGAAAAAAGTGATCGCAGGCTGAAAAGCTGCAGGGGAAATGTCACGGACAGGAGAGAAAATGGAAATATCATTAAAGGCATATGGAAAGATAAACCTCGGTCTCGACGTGGTCAGGAGACGTGAGGATGGATATCATGAGGTGAAAATGATCATGCAGACGGTCGATCTGTGGGATGAACTGACATTTTGCGATGTCACCACAGACGAGATCGTTATAACATCGGATTCGTCGGAGCTGCCGGATGTGAAGGATAACATCATATACAAGGCGTGCCGGATGATGAAGGATATATATGGAATAGACAAGGGTGTTCATGTAACCGTGGATAAACACATACCGGTTGCAGCCGGAATGGCAGGGGGAAGCGCTGATGCAGCGGCAGCCCTCAAGGCGATGAATATGCTGTTTGGACTGAACCTTTCCGATGAACAGCTCATGGAACATGGAGTGAAGCTCGGCGCAGATGTGCCTTACTGTATCATGCAGGGTACGGCACTCTCGGAGGGAATAGGAGAGATCCTTACACCACTTCCATCTATGCCGGACTGCCTGATCGTCATAGCGAAGCCAGCGATCGGAGTGTCCACAAAATGGGTATACCAGAACCTGAAGGTGGATCTGCTGGAGGAGCATCCAGATATCGATGGCATGGTGGATGCACTCAAGACCGGAGATCTGAAGGGAATAACAGACAGAATGGCAAATGTGCTCGAGACGGTTACGATACCTGCAAATCCTGTGATAGATTCAGTCAAGAAGCTCATAGCGGAGAACGACTCCATGGGAGTGCTCATGAGTGGCAGTGGGCCGACAGTGTTCGGAATATATGACAACAGGGATAAAGAACTGGCACAAAGGGTAGTAGATATGCTGCGTGAAAAGGACGAGATACAGGCTGCGTATGCCGTCAACCCGTATAACATAAGAAGAGGTATGTGATGGATCTTAGATTGAATATGGATGAGTACCTGCCTCTTCGAGAGGTAGTGTTTAAGACTTTGAGGAATGCTATAGTTCATGGTGAGTTTGAGCCGGGGGAGAGACTTATGGAGGTCACTCTTGCGAAGAGGCTTGGCGTAAGCCGTACCCCTGTCAGGGAGGCCATGAGAATGCTTGAGCTTGAAGGGCTTGTGGTCATGATCCCGAGAAGGGGAGCAGAGGTTGCTAGGATAACGGCAAAGGATCTGAGCGATGCGCTTGAGATCAGGATGGCGCTTGAGGATCTTGCGGCAGGGCTTGCCTGCAAAAGGATAGACGACGAGGGAAAAGAGCGGTTGAAGCAGTCCTATGCCGACTTCAAGAAAGCGGTAAGCTCCAAGATAATCCCGGAGATAGTAGATGCGGATGTTGCATTTCACAATACTATAATGGACATGACGAACAATCCGAGACTGATCAGCATGTCCCAGAGTCTTCGTGAGCAGGTGTACAGATACCGCGTGGAGTATGTAAAGGATTTCAGCTATCACGACAAGCTTATAGCGGAGCATGAGGCTCTCATGAATGCGATAATAGCCAGGGATGAAGAGAAAGCCAAGGAGATAACCCGTATACATATATACGATCAGGAACAGATCGTGATCGCAAATGTTGTCATAGCACAGAAATAACAATATGCATAATAATAAATACCTGTATAAGAGGCGGAATGCGTGAAAACGTGTTCCGCCTTTTTACGTGTATGTCTGAATAAAAACTCATCCGTTGGACAAGATAGATTACAGAAGATAAACGGTATGTTGGAGGTGTTTACGGCGGACAATGGCTTCAATCAGTAAAAAAATAGACGAAAACATCACACAAATTGAGACAATGTTCGGTAACTGGAGCGATATCGTGGAGCGAAGGTTTGATCTGGACCGCTGTGCCTGGGGAGATGATCCGGCAATATACGTGGTGTATATAGATGGACTGTGCGATCATGAGTTGATTGAGAACACATTAATAAAACCAATAACCTGGGAATGGCGGAATAAAGACACGGCAGATCTGTGGGAGCATATAATCTCCTGCGAGGGTCAGACGGCGGATTATACCCAGGAAAGTGACATGGACAACGTTGTCAGGGCGGTTCTCAGGGGGGATACGGCTATATTTGTATCCGGGAGCGATCAGGCAATAGTAGTGTCATCGAAACATTTCCCTGTGAGAGGTATAGAGGAAAGCTCCACCGAGGGAGGAATGAGAGGGCCGAGGGACAGCTTCAATGAGAACTTTAGGACATCCACAGCTCTGATAAGGAGAAGGATCAAGGATGTACATCTGAAGCTGGAACAGGGGACAATGGGCGTCAGATCCAGAACAGAGTACGGGATATTCTATATGGAAGATATAGCGGAGCCTGAGCTGGTACAGCAGATAAGGGACACCATCGATAAGTATGAGATAGATGCGGTGTTTGACAGCGGTATGGCTGAACATCTGATGGAGAAGAAATGGCAGGAGATATTTCCGATATACCAGGCGACCACAAGACCTGACAAGGCGGCCGCGGCTCTGGTGGAGGGCAGGGTTGTCGTTGTGTTTGACAATTCCCCTGAGGTCATAATTGCTCCAGCCACCATCAACACTCTGTTTCAGACGGCGGACGATTATTATAACAGATGGCCGGTGGCGACATTTGCCAGAATGATAAGGTATGTGGCGGCGTTCATTGCGGTGGGACTGCCGGGACTTTATATTGCGATCACCTGTTATCACAGGGAACTGATACCCGACAAGCTTCTGTATGCGATAGCCGATGCGAGAAGCCAGCTATCGTTCCCCGTTGTAGTTGAAGTGCTGATAATGGAGCTTTTGTTTGAATTGCTCCGGGAGGCCGGGATACGACTGCCGAGCCAGCTTGGAAATACGATAGGAGTGGTTGGCGGTCTGATAGTTGGTCAGTCAGCCGTGGAGGCGGGGATAGTCAGCACAATGGTTGTGATAGTTGTGGCACTCACGGCTATAGCTTCATTTGCCATTCCGAATGAGGCGTTTGCGTCTGTTTTCAGATTGCTTAAGTTTGTAATTATAATCACCAGCGCATTTTATGGAATACTTGGATTTATCCTTGCGATGCTGGTTCTCGTGTTTCATCTTGCATCCCTGGACAGCTTTGGCGTGCCGTATATGTCCCCTGTCGTGACCTGTGGATACACTGGCGAGGGATATAAGGACTTTGTTGTCCGCGTGCCTATAAAGAAAATGATCAACAGACCTAAATGGAGCAATCCTGACGAGCGGTGCAGGTTGGTCAGAAAGAGAAAATAGATATGAATGATAAATATAATGTGACGTTTTCTGCCTTTTTTAAGATGGCTTTGCTTGTTTTGCCAGGGATGATAACTTTTGTAGCTACATTAATACCCTCATATTTTGGAAGAAATTGCCTGATTTTGTCACTTTTTTTGACGCTATGCATGGCTTTTGCTTACGTGATAGCACTATATATTGTATACATGAAGATTGATGAGAGAGGGAACAGCGAAAGCGGTAAAGTCAAAAATAGGACTATTGAATTGATTTATGGGGCGAGAACTGCCGTTAGGATGGGCTTGCTGCTGTTTGTCCTTGCCGAGTGTTCCAGGCAGTTGATGTTGAAAAGATACACGGTAATTGCTATCTCAATCCCCTTGTTGTTTGCATGTCTGTATATGGGTAGCCGTGGCACAAGGGGGATGGTCAGGTTTGCGGAGTCCGTGTTCTGGTTCGCTGTCGCGGCGGGGGCTGTGGTCATTCTGTCTTCTGTGAGTAACCTTGATCTGTCAGTGCTTAAGACTGTGACTGAGATAGGAGACGAGGGCGGGGCGAATCTCACCATAAGCCGTGTCATGGCTAGGGGAGGACTGCTTTTTCTTGGATTCTCGGCTATGGAGACGGTGGTGCTGGTGTATATACACGTCATTCGGAGGCGAAGAGGAATGTTGTGTGCAGCCGTAGGCACAAGTACCATAATAGGCATTATGTGTTCGATAATTGTGATATGTACACTGGGCACGGGTGCGCTCATGGCTAAGGAGAAAAATATACTATATATAGTGGGAGCCATGGAACTGCCTGGCGGAGTGAAGCTCAGGCCGCTCATGCTGGTGTGTTACCTTGTCATCGTGTTCGGTGTGATGGCACTGGTTCCAAATGTCATAGGTGGATGGGGCGCTGTGGACAGACTGGGTGTTCGGCACAGATGGCTGTGGAAGACATTGTGGGCAGTCCTTGCATTTGCCGTATGCCTGTGGGCCGGGATGCTGCCCGGACAGCAGGACCGTATAAAGATCATCTCCGGATATCTTATTCTGGTGGATGTACCCCTATCGATAATATTGCCGGCGGCATCACTTGCCGGGAAATGGCCTGTAAAAAAATCTGCCGGACTGGCGGCGGTGTTATTGACGGCGTGTATATTGAGTGGGTGTGAATACAAGCCGGTGGAGGATGTGGACTATGTGAATGCGGTCATCATAGAGCGCAGCACGGAGGAGCCTGCCGGCGGCGGGCTGAGATACAGTCTGGTCATAACAGGACTGGACGACGATGAGGATTCCCTGACCGAGGAGGGGGTGTACCAGGTGGACGCCGGTTCATTTGCCGATGCTTGCAGAAGTTATAATGAGAGTCATGCGAAGTCCCTCGATACGAGTCATGTGGAGTATATAGTAGCGGAGGATACCCAGGTAATGAACGAGGCTGCAGCCGAACTTGAGAAGGAATTTGCTACAAGCTATGTGACTGTGGTGATAGAACAGAATATACTGGAGAAATCCGGGGATAACAATACAAATGAATATCTTAAGACACACTATGAAGGCCAGTGTCTGGCGACATACGCGAGAGATGGGATAGGTGAATAGAGACTTAGATGATCAGGAGGTATTGTTTATGTGGAGAATGTTCAGGGCGGCCATACTGGGTGTCCTCATAGGAATTGTCGGCGGTGTGATATTTGGACAGGTTTCTTATGTGAAGAAATATAAGGATAAGGTGTCGAGGGAGATAATGGCGGATGCGGTCATGTACAACAATTCACTGGATGACAGTGGAAGGGTCATAAGGCTTAAGGTCGATTATGATGGCGATATGAAGTCTGAGGATGAGAGAGATGAGCTTGAGAGCTATGTGGGCAACACAGTCATGAAGCAGATCGGCATGTGGCTTGGGAACGACTACAATGAGAATCTGAGTTATATACAGATGCGCCACAATCTTGTCATGGCGATGGAGGATATAAATGACATTGCCCAGAGCGCGGCAAATGCGTGGGGCGTGGATGCCGATGCAAACTCCGGATTTTCTTATGAGTATTTTGGCGATTCCGGGGAGGACTGTCCGCCCGGAATGTATGAGACATTATGTATAGATCTGGGGGATAAGTGACGTTGAAAAGTTGATTCCCAGGTGTTATACTTTGACCTGTGGTGTGCCCCGGGTGCACCGCGGATTAAAGTATAAGGAGCACATGTCATGGCTAAGGAAAATTTGGTTGTAATATTTGGAGGAAGATCATCAGAGCATGAGGTTTCATGTATATCGGTACAGACAGTTGCCAAGGGGGTTGATCTTGAAAAGTATAATATGACATTGGTTGGCATTACCAAGGATGGAAGATGGTTAAAGGCAGATAATATAGAGAGTATAGCGGATGGAAGCTGGTATGACAGCAAGGTCACAGCAGTGATCTCACCGGACACCAGAAGAGAGCTTATAGTTTTCTCCGATGCAGGTGTGGAGCGCCAGAAGGTGGACGTCATATTCCCTGTACTTCACGGTATGTATGGCGAGGATGGAACTATACAGGGATTGTTCGAAATGGCAGATATTCCATATGTTGGATGTGGCGTTCTGGCATCGGCAGCATCCATGGATAAATTCTATAC
>NC_021018.1:2134876-2199688 GCF_000210595.1 Coprococcus sp. ART55/1
ACGAAGATAATCGTTGATCACATCGGTGTTTCACAGGCGAGATTTGTACCTGTGCTTGCAGAGGATTTCAGCGACATAGACAGTGCTATGGACAGAGTTGAGGCTGAGCTTGATTACCCTGTATTTGTAAAGCCTTCAAAGGCCGGATCATCAAAGGGTGTAAATAAGGCGACTGACAGAGCAAGCCTTCTGTATGCGCTGAATGAGGCCGTAAAGCACGACAACAAGATCCTCGTTGAGGAGACGATAGTTGGACGTGAGCTTGAGTGCGGAGTCCTCGGTTACAAGGACAATACCAAGGCTTCGGGAGTTGGCGAGATACTTGCCGCTGCTGAGTTCTACGATTTCGATGCAAAGTACAACAATGCTGAGTCGAGAACGGTTATCGGCGCCGACATCCCTAAGGAAGCAGAGAACGAGATAAGGGAAGACGCTGTGAAGATATTCAAAGCACTTGACGGCTTCGGACTCTCCAGAGTGGATTTCTTCCTTGAGAATGGAACAAACAGAGTTGTATTCAATGAGATCAACACACTTCCTGGATTTACAGGAATAAGCATGTATCCAATGCTGTGGAATGCTCAGGGATACGATATAAAGACTCTCGTCACAACGCTTATTGAGATGGCAAAAGAGAGATAATTTTATAAAATTACATAGATTGGAAGTTTATATGGTAAAGAATGTTACTGTGACAGTAGTTGGAGAGCAGAGGACGAGCAGGGAAGAGAACAATGTTGAACCCATAGAGCTTGTTACCAGGGGAAGCCTTCATGAGAAGGACGGGGTATTTTACCTGAAATACGATGAGTATTATGAGGATCTTGAGAAACCGGCGAGAAATCTGCTGAAGTTTGACAAATTAGGACTTGACCTGACAAAGAAGGGCGAAGTCAGTGCTGCCATGTCGTTCAGATCGGGAGAGACCAGAGAGGCATTTTATTCTACTCCGGTTGGTATGATGAATATAAGCATACTCACTGAAGGCTATCAGCTCGTGGAGACGGAAAAGGGGCTTGGTCTGGTCGTGGTGTATGTGATGGATTATGGCAATGAATGTGTATCGTTTAACGTACTCAGGATAACCGTGGAGTGAGGATAGCTATATGGATGACGAGAAGGCGTTTGATGATTTTTTGTCTATAGATACGACGCTGTGTATAGGTGCGGAGCAGCCCACCGAGGAGAATAATATATATCAGGCGACTTACTACAGGGATCTTGTGACCCTGTTCAATGCCGTGTCCATGGAGCCGGAGGATACACTTGTTGATTTTGGCTGCGGACTGGGGCGTGTGTTGTTTTATGGCAACTCAAGGCATTACTGCCGCGCCACGGGTATAGAGGCAGATGCTGACATATACGAGAAGCTTCTGGAAAATGCCGCGGGTTATCAGAGCAGATTTTATGATCAGGAAGACAGGATGAACTTCTATAACATTCCGGCGCAGGAGTATGAGGTTGCAGATGAAGATAATTATTTCTATTTCTTCAATCCATTTTCCCCGGAGGTGTTCAAGAAGGTCATAGACAATATAATAGATTCCGTGCGCAGGGCACCGAGAAATATATATCTGATGCTGTACTACCCGACATTTGAATATCAGAGAGTCATGAGGGACAGCAGGTATTTTGTGTTGAAGAATATCATCAAGTTGTCAGGATACGAAGAGGATCCCGATGAAAAAGTGTATGTGTATCACATGTCAAGATACTTTGTGTGATTTGCCACTTCGGCGCAGCAGCAGATATAGGGCGATGAAACCTGCGGTTGACGTGATACCAGTTGCAAGTATACAGCCTGTATGTGGCAGTGCAAATGGCAGCATCCCGGTGAAATAAGAAGATACGTTGATCGTTATGTGAAGAAGGATCGATGGCAGCAGGGAAGACGTCCATGTGGCGAGCAGCGCGAGAAGGATTCCCATGGGAAGGGCGTAGCAGAACTGGACTAAATTGCCGTGATAAAGGGCGAACAGCAGCGCTGACAGCAGGATGGCGATGGCATCTGAATGTCTGCATGTAAATGCACGTCTGGAAGAACTCAGAGAGATCCCTCTGAACACAAGCTCCTCACAGACCGGTGCAAGCAGCATGACTGTTGTAACTCTGAAGATACCGTTGTTTAGAGAGAATGATGAACGAACCATGTCTCTGTAACTGCCGAGAAGCTCTGGACGATGGAGCTCAATGGCGTTCAGTATTCCGGTCGAAAATAACTGCAGGCTGAGGCCTGTTATGACAATAAGTATAAAAATACAAAAATAGAACAGGAATGAGAGTGATCTCGTTCCTGTTCTGTTTTTATTGTTACGGTTATCTCCTGTGGTGAATACCCAAGGATATACATGGTGTATACATCCGCAGAGAATAATTATTATAACACATGATACCAGAGATGATGGAATAAGCCCATGGACAAAAGTTATGCATATCGGTGCGAGTAAAGCTATTCCAAGTTCGCGGAGGTTAATATGACATTTCTTCATATTGGGAATCTCCTTTCAAGCTGTTACATCTTCTGGATCTTTTTAGCTCTCTCTTTTTCTTCCTTGGCCTTAGCCTTGGCTGCGGCCTTCTGCTCCTTGCTGAGCTTTGACTCGGCTACATCCTTATCGTACATATCCTGATACTTTCTCTGCTTTGCACGAAGCTTCTCACCAAAGGTCTTCTTGCCCTTCTTCTCCTCGATCTTACCACGAACATTCTTGACGCTCATGATATAGATACCGCTGACCATAGCCTTTACCTCTCCGCGGACAGGCATCTGATCATATATACCGTCATCACAGATAAGATTCATGATCTGAGGTCCGATCTTGGCCTTTACTATAGGCATCTTGGCCTTCTGGTAACGCTTTGGTGTCTGTTCCATTACCATCTTAGGCAATCCGGCATCCTTCATAGGGAGCATCTTCTTGTCGATGACAAGCATCGTCACAGGCTGTGCCTGTTCCTTCATCATTTCCTTCTGTGCAGACTGCTTTTTCTGAAGCTTATTGCCCACTATGTATAATGCAATAAGACCTCCGATAAGTATAACTGCAACTATTATCAACCATACCCACCATGCCATGTTTAGTTCCTCCTGATTATATTTAGTTATTGGTGTTTTGTCTTGTCGTGATCAGATTATTATAGTCTGATCACTTTTTTGTTGCAAGGGGAAGATTCTTAACCCTTGCTTTCTGAATGAGTGCCGGAATGGTTTCAAGAACCTCCTTGCGCTCCTTTGGCTTCAAGCCATTTATGTCGATAGGGTCAAGAAATTCGATGACCACCTTGTGACTTCTGATAAAGTTGTGCTTGTTGGCCTCCATGATATTGTCTGTTCCGCATATGGATACAGGTACGATAGGACATCCGGCCTTCTGTGCGATCTTGTATGCTCCGTCCTTGAAAGGAAGAAGTTCTTCGCCGTCATTTCTGTGTCCTTCAGGAAATACCATCATGGAATGTCCGGATTTTACGATATCAGCCGACTGCATGATAGTCTCCAGTCCCTTCTTCAGGTCGGACCTGTCAAGGAATGTACATCCTATGTCCTTCATATACCATGGAAGGATAGGAACCTTCAGGATTCCGTCCTTGGACATAAATCCCAGAGGCCTGTCCAGTGCGTTGTGACAGCACAGTATATCGAAGAAGCTTCTGTGGTTGCCGACAAACAGAATAGGCTGATCTTTGGGCACCCGTTCCAGACCTATGACAGTGCACTTGGCACCGCATATGAACATGACTATTCCAAAGAAGCCTTTGACCAGCTTCTGGGCATGGCGGTACGCCTTTTCCTGATCCTTCTTAGCCAGAAGGTACAGATACAGGTGATACGGAGTACACAGGATGATGCCCAGAAAGGCAAATAAATATGCAAATATTGTTCTCAATATTATAATTCTCCTTATGCTATTTTAAATGTTCCAGCATTGATTTGACTCGTCGTATGATTACTTCTCCTCAGAATCCTTCTTCTCCGGTATTGGAGTATATCTTCCATAGAGCTTTGATGTCTCAAGAAGCCTGTCTGACAACTGCTTGCCCAGGTCTGAGGCTTTGAATCTCCATGCCCAGTTGCCCTCTCCAACGCCTGGCGTGTTCATACGTGCCCATGAGTCGAGCTTTAGCACGTCCTGCATAGGAACGATGGCCATGTTGGCAACAGAAGAGAAGCATGCTCTTATCATAACCCAGCAGATATCACTTGCATCAGTGCTGTAGTATCTTCTGAGCTTATCCTTTGAAGCCTCATAAGCCTGCGTATACCATCCAAGGGTGGTGTCGTTGTCGTGTGTTCCTGTATAGCATACACAATTAGGTGTATAGTTATGTGGAAGGAAGTCGTTCTCGTTTGGATTTTCAAATGCAAACTGAAGGATCTTCATTCCAGGAAGTCCGAATTTGTCTCTGAGTTCTATGACTGAATCATCTATCTCGCCGAGATCCTCGGCGATGATAGGAAGATGGTAGCCGAGATTAGCTTCGAGCTGTGTGAAGAAGTTCAGCCCTGGAGCTGGCTTCCACTCGCCGTTGATGGCGGTCTCCTCACCGTAAGGCACTGCCCAGTAACGGTCAAATCCTCTGAAGTGATCTATCCTGAGGAAATCTGTTACTGTGAGCTGATATTTGATTCTCTCTATCCACCATGCATAGCCTGTCTCGGTATGCTTTTTCCAGTTGTACAGAGGGTTGCCCCAGAGCTGACCGGTAGCTGAGAAATAATCTGGTGGAACACCTGCAACCTCGATAGGGTATCCCTTTGAATCCAGCAGAAACAGTTCCTGATTGGACCATACGTCTGCGCTGTCCCATGCGAGGAATATAGGTGTGTCACCTACTATACTGATTCCGAGATCATTTGCATATGTCTTGAGGGCCTGCCACTGCTCTGTAAAAAGGAACTGGAGGAAGTTGTAGTAGCCGATGCCGTCTGCAAGCTTCTTCTTCCATGCGGTCTTCTGCCTTGCGGTCGGCTTCTTCAGTGAATCATCCCACATGTACCAAGGCATTCCCTCGTGCGCATCCTTGCCTGCCATGAACAGAGAGTAGTCAGCAAGCCATGATGTATTCTTGACAAATGCATCGAACTTTGCCATGAGATCCTCGTCTCCTGACATATCATCTGCATAGTCAGCGTCGATAAATCTCTCGTACGCTTTCTTCAGAAGGCCAGTCTTGAATTCTATAAGTGTTCCATAGTCGATCTTCTCAGGATCCCAGTCAGGCATAGCTGAGAAGTCCTCGTCCAGAAGTAACTTCTTCTTTCTGAGGTAGTCGATATCGATGATAAGTGGTTGTCCTGCAAATGCTGAAAATGGCTGATAAGGTGAATCGCCAAAGCCCGTGTGACCGAGTGGAAGCACCTGCCACAGATTTAATCCTGAAGCTGCAAGAAAGTCGATAAACTGATAAGCGCCCGGACCCAGATCTCCGATTCCATAAGGACTTGGGAATGATGTCGGGTGAGCCAGAATACCAGCGTACTTCTTAGGCTTTTTTCCGTTGTTCTGCTCTAACATAATCTATCCTCTTTTCATAATGTATACACAGAGCCATGCCACCTCACAGTCTCTTCGAGCCTGTTCAAAGTGTACGACTCTGCCGTGTTCAGAGCCATGCCACCTCACAGTCTCTTACGAGCCTGTTCGGCTGGTGTACGACTCTGCCGTGTTCAGAACCATGCCACCTCACAGTCTCTTACGAGCCTGTTCGGTGCGGCGTATCCGCCGTATAGCACAATATAAGAAACGCCTTGTTCATGCAAGCATGACAAGCCACTTCTTATATTGTGCTGCATGGCTCTGAACGGTAACATTATACAATACTATGTGTGATAGTTGCAAGGTAATAGTGCTTGACAGCGGGCTGTGTGCTAACTTATTATAAGTGGAAGTATTTGAACTTGCGTATACTTCCGTATTTCCGTGATATATGGCGGTTAAGTCGTATGTGTGGAGCGGATAAAAAGAGAAAGAAGAGTATAAAAATGGAAAGAATAATCACAAGCCTGCTTGAAACGGATATGTACAAGTTTAGTATGGGACAGGCGATTTACCATCAGTTCAGTGACTATAAGACAACATGGTCATTCAAGTGCAGGAATACTGACGTGTTCTTCACAAAGGAGATGGTTGATGAGATCAAGAGACAGATACAGCTCTACTGTGATCTGAGATTTACAGAGGAGGAGCTTGAGTATCTGCACAATATCAAGTGGATAAAGGGTTCTTATGTTGATTTTCTGAGACTCTGGAAGGCAAGATATGAGGACTTTGAGATATCAGATGACGCTGAGTGTGGACTGAAGATAGAGGCGAGAGGCACTTGGCTCAATACTTCCATGTATGAGATACCTACTCTGGCTATAGTGAATGAGGTCTACTTCAGAATGAACGATGACTATGATAAGCTGCTTGCATCATTCAGGGAGAAGCTTGATGAGAAGGTCCGAAAAGTCGAGACTGGAGAGTATAACCTTGGAGCTTTCAGTGAGTTTGGACTCAGAAGAAGACTTTCGGCTGAAGCTCAGGAGCTTGCAGTCAAGGAACTCAGCAAGCGCAAGTATCCGGGTTCAACATTTGTCGGAACAAGTAATGTATATCTGGCAAGGAAGTATAATCTGGTTCCGGTTGGAACTATGGCGCATGAGTGGATCATGTGTGTTGGACAGGGTAATCATAAGCACAATCCTGCATATTCCAACTGGTATGCATTGGATGCATGGGTTAAGGAGTATGGAGTGCTGAACGGAACAGCTCTCACTGATGCCATCACAACAGATTGCTTCCTAAAGGATTTCCAGCTCACATATGCGACACTTTTCAGTGGGGTGAGACACGACAGTGGCGATCCTTATGAGTGGGGCGACAAGATGGTTCATCATTATGAGAAGCTTGGACTTGATCCAAAGACCAAGACACTTCTGTTCAGCGACAGCCTTGATTTCGAGAAAGCGGACAAACTCAACAGCTATTTTAAGGACAAGATCAAGGTTGCATTTGGAATAGGAACATATATATCCAACGATACGTGCGATGAACCGCTCAACATAGTTATGAAGACTACAGCATGTAACGGCATGGATGTTGCCAAGATATCTGATGATAAGGGCAAGGGTATGTGCAAGAACCCTGATTATGTTCATTATCTCAACAGATGTATCAAGTGGCGTATGGAGAATGATAAGTAAATTTTCGTAAGGAGGTGGCGCACTGGGTGCGCCGTCACTAAGCTGGGCTTAGTGACATCTTATGAAGCACGCAGACGCCGCGCGCAGCGCATTTTCATGCGTCTGCTCATTAGCAAAAAATGGAGTTTTGTGAATTATGGGAAAAATAATTATAATGACAGATTCTGCCAGTGATATTTCGGAGAAGGAGGAGAAGGAGCTTGGAATCAGGATCCTTCCTTTCCCGGTCGTGATAGGCGGCAAATCTTATCTGAGCAGGGTTGATTTTGACAATGAGGGCTTCTACAAGCTCATGGCAGAGAATGATGATCTTCCAAAGACATCACAGATCACAGCGTACCAGTTCGGCGAGGTGTATAAGGAGCTGGTGGAGCAGGGTTACACGGATATTATATATGTAAGCATCAACAAGGATGGTTCTGCCTCATATGCAAATGCGCAGATGGCCGCAGATCAGTTCGAGGAGGAATATCCTGAGTGCGCCGGAAAGTGCAATATATATATATTTGACGGAATAGGCTACAGTGGACAGTATGGCTATCCGGTGGTTGTGGCAGCTAGAATGGTTCAGGAGGGCAGGGATGCCAAGGATATCGTGTGGTATCTGAAGGAAGAGCTTCCAAAGAGAAGGATATACTTCGGAATATATGGCCTCAAGTATGCAGCCAAGTCAGGAAGAATCCCAAGTGCGGCAGCTCTGGTTGGTGACGCACTCGGCGTGAAGCCTATCATGAAGATCTGGGCAAATGAGATCGTGACAGCAATCAAGTGCCGCGGCGAGAAGAAGCTCATGGCAAAGATGGTGGATGTCACAGTGGAAGAGATGGAGCCGGGTTCAGAGTACCAGATAGTATATGGAAACGATGAGACCGTAAGAGACGAGCTGACAGCCCGTATGACGGAGAAGGTTGGCTATGGCCCTTCAGATTACTTCCAGATCGGGGCAGCAGTTGCATCAAATGCGGGCCCGAAGGTCGTTGGAACTATCTTCAATGTGAAGAAAGAGCTTATGTAAGGATTCGTGTAGGAATTATTTCTTATGGCACGATGGCGGATAAAAGTCTTCGTGCTGTTTATCGTGGAATTTAATAATATGTGCATAAAATTATCCCTTTTCAAGGAAATTTAGTTGAAAAGATACAAAATCTCAGATTTTGTGCCTTTTTCAAGATCTTTTCCTCAAAAAGGGATAATTTAGTGTCGTAAAATAAATATAATTGCCATTTAGAGAAAATATTTCCAAACCATTCAAGAAATCAAATCATCAAGCTCGTGATACACCCTTGCGAGTGGCAGCCCGACAACATTGTTGTAGTCGCCCTCAATTCCCTTGACGAACAGACCGCCCTTGCCCTGAATTCCATAGCTTCCGGCTTTGTCAAACGGCTCATTTGTGGCGAGGTACTGGATTATCTCGTCGTGGGATACAGGATAGAAGGTGACATCCGTCTTCTCATAGAATGAGCTGGATGACTTGGCTCTTCCGTTCACATATATCAGACACACGCCGGTGTACACCTGATGCGTCTGGTCGGACAGACTGTTCAAGGTGTTGTATGCATCGTCGTAGTCGTAAGGCTTACCAAGAATCCTTCCGTTCAGCGATACAACAGTGTCTGCGCCGAGGACAACGAAGCGTTCAGGAAGCTTTTTAACCCGTCTTACAACATCCTGGGCGATGATCCTGTTGCACACTTCATCTGCCTTCTTCTTAGCCAGAAGCATTACATATTCAGATGGAGCCATCGGTTCAAGATCTTCATCAGAAAGACTTGGACACACATCGAAGTCGTATCCCGCCTGGGCCAGAAGTTCCTTTCTTCTAGGCGATCCCGAGGCGAGAATTATCTTTATGTTAGTCATATGCTATATCTCTATACTTTCCTAAAATAATTTTGTACAAACAAGATCTGTTATTGTCGTACACACAGATCATTATTTACACATCTTAATAGCCTTCTCAAACAGTGGCAGAGAGCGCTCAACCATATCTGTTGTAGTACAGTAAGCCAGTCTCATATGTCCCGGACACATAAAGCTGTCGCCAGGAACAAGGATCAGATCAAGCTCATGGGCAGTCATGTTACAGAACTCATTTGCATCTGCGATAGGAGTCTTAGGGAACATATAGAAGGTTCCGCCTGGCTCAACACACTCATATCCCATAGCTGTGAGCTCCTTGTACAGGATGTTCTTGTTCTTCTCGTAGATAGACAGATCAGAGGTCTCGTCAAGAACCCTTGCAACTCCGAGCTGTATCAGAGATGAAGGACAGTTGTGTCCTGTGAAACGTGATACCTGTCCGCACATGTTGATGATGAGTTCAGCGTCCTTGCACTTAGGATTTACAGCCACATATCCGATACGCTCTCCAGGCAGTGACAGTGACTTGCTGAATGAGTAGCAGCAGATGGTGTTGTCGTAGAACTTAGAGATGAACGGCGAATCAGTTCCCTCAAATACGATCTCTCTGTAAGGCTCATCTGATATAAGGTAAATGTCATGTCCGTACTCCTCCTGTTTCTCTGTGAGGATCTGGGCAAGACGTGTTATGGTTTCTGTTGAGTAGACGATTCCGGATGGGTTGTTAGGCGAGTTGATGAGGATTGCCTGAACATTTGGGTTCATCATCTCGAGGAATGCGTCAAAGTTGATCTGGAATGAAGTTATGTCCGCGGGAACGACCTTGAGAACAGCACCGGTTCCGTCAACGTATGGTACATACTCAGGGAAGTAAGGCGCAAATGTGATGACCTCGTCACCCGGTTCTGTGACACATCTGATGGCGTGAGCCAGGGCTCCGGCAGCACCTGATGTCATGAAAATGTCCTCAGGAACATACTCCATGCCGAAACGGCGGTTCAGAGAATCTGCGACAGCCTTTCTTACAGAATAAATAGTGAGTGTTGGGCTGTAACCATGGAGTGTCAGTGAATCCTCATTCTGGATAAGGTCGATAAGTCCTTTGTTGAAGTCGTCTGTGGTAGGCACAGATGGATTGCCTATAGTATAGTTGAACACATTCTCAGCACCGATCTCAGCGGCACGCTTTGAAGCATACTGTGCAAATTCCCTGATGATGGAAGTGTTGTTTAACATTGATGAATATTTCTTTGAAATCATGAAAGTCCTCCTGTTATGTAAAATGTTATGATAAATATACATATAAAATCAATGCAATATGACACATGTAATGTGGACACATATTATACGTTGATGTAATCTATGTGTACATATATACATCTATACATCACAATAAATATACAGTTTTGGACACAAAAAAACAAGAGGTAACAGAACGGGGAAGATCTGCTGCCTCTTGCAAAAAAATGAGGGGAGAGAGGATTCAAATAAATGAAAAACTCTTTACGATTGTTAGTATATCCAGGATTTGTGAAAAAAATGTGTTTAAAGATTAATCTATTTATAAAGATTAATAACTAATCATAAACAAATAATTAAACGTTCACAAAGTGCGGGTATTTCTGTATAATACAGCGTGACGGATACGATATTGCGGTACTATAAACAATGCATTAGTACCATAAGAGAGGTTTGAGATATGATATTTGAGACACATGGTCATTATGACGATACTCAGTTTGATGAGGACAGAGAACAGTTAATTGCAGAATTCCTTGAGAAGGATATAGACAAGGTCATGAACGTCGGAGCGGATATGCAGTCGTCGAGGAATTCGGTGGAGCTTGCCGCAAAATATCCGCAATTTTATGCGGCAGTCGGCGTACATCCGAGTGAGGTCGGTGAGCTGACGGAGACGGATATACAGGAGCTTAAGAGCATGGTGCTGGATAATCCAAAGGTGAGAGCCATAGGAGAGATAGGTCTTGATTATCATTTCGACGATGATCCTCCGAGGGATGTGCAGAAGAAATGGTTTATCAGACAATTGGAACTTGCGCAAGAACTAGGCATGCCTATAATCATACACAGTAGGGACGCTGCGTCAGACACCATGGAGATACTGAAAGATATGGATGGCGGCAGAAATGGCGGTGTGATACACTGTTATTCATACAACGTAGAACAGGCAAGAGAATATATTAAGATGGGATTTAACATAGGGGTTGGCGGAGTAGTCACCTTCAAGAACAGCCGGAAGCTTCAGGAGGTCGTGGAGGATATCCCTCTTGAGAAGATCGTCCTTGAGACCGATTCCCCATACATGGCCCCGGTTCCGTTCAGAGGAACAAGGAACTCTGCCCTCAACATACCTTATATAGCTGAGAAGATAGCCGAGATCAAGGGTGTTCCGGTTCAGAAAGTGTATTACCAGACATACGCGAATGCCCTGAAAATGTACAAGATGTAATAAAAACGTAGATTACAGGCAATGGAGGTTTCGTAATGTGAATTGAGACCAGGACTTTGTGGTATTCCCCAGACAGGCATACCACAAAGTCCTGGTCGTGACACAAATCTTGATGAAACCGCCATTGTCTGGACGCAGGAAAGGACAAAGCATGGAGAAGTTAAGCAATCCACAGGTCACGATAGAGACGATAAAGAAATACGAATTTGCATTTCAGAAGAAGTTCGGTCAGAATTTCCTCATAGATGCCCATGTCATAAATAAGATAATCAGCGCAGCGGACATCACGAAGGACGACTGCGTGCTGGAGATAGGTCCGGGAATAGGAACCATGACCCAGTATCTTGCGGAGAGTGCCGGACAGGTTGTGGCGGTGGAGATAGACAAGAATCTTCTCCCTATTCTGGACGAGACCCTTGCGGAGTACGACAATGTGACCATCATCAACGACGACATACTGAAGGTAGACATCAATAAGATAGTTGAAGAGAGAAATGGCGGCAGGCCTATCAAGGTGGTTGCGAATCTTCCATACTATATAACCACACCGATCATCATGGGACTTTTCGAGAAGCATGTGCCGCTTCTCTCGGTGACGGTCATGGTGCAGAAGGAGGTTGCGGACCGCATGCAGGTGGGCCCGGGAACCAAGGATTACGGAGCACTGTCCCTGGCAGTTCAGTATTATGCCGAGCCGTATATAGTGGCAAATGTTCCGCCAAACTGTTTTATACCGAGGCCGGGAGTGGGCTCAGCGGTCATCAGACTGAACAGATACCAGGAGCCGCCGGTCAAGGTGAAGGACGAGCAGCTCATGTTCCGGCTGATAAGAGCATCATTTAACCAGAGAAGAAAGACTCTCCAGAATGGTATAGCCAACAGCGGAGAACTGTCATTTACCAAGGAGCAGATCGCAAAGGCTTTGGAATCCCTTGGAATATCAGCAAATATCCGTGGAGAAAGTTTGAGCCTGGCGGAATTTGCAGCTTTGAGCGACATTCTCACGGACAAATAATGTCATAGGTGGTGAGACAGAATCATAGATAATTGATAAAGCCCCCGGAAAAGGACGCAGAATTCCGGAAGGGAGAGGAGGATTATCTATGGTGTACTGGAACCGATTTATATCGTATATTTACAGGTATCACGACGGGCACAAATGTGAAAATTCAGGATTTGCCAAGGTGGCAAAGGTGGGGAGAACGGGAAGACTCACGGTTGGACTGAGAAACGGAATGAACAGCAGAGAGGAAATCTATGGCGTGTTCATTTACAGGGAGACGCTGGCCGACGAAGGCGCAGTGGGCGGTGAACAGACAAATGAACCCGTGATGATCCCTCTGCCGATGCTCGTCGGTAAGATGAGACTCAGAAATGGACACGGTGAGGAGTGCTTCTCATTCTGCTGGGATGATGTCATGGAGAGCGGACGGCCTGTGACTGCATTTGCCGGTATCGTCATAAGGCGTATACAGCCGGATGGAAATATGGGGCAGGAGTATTACGACAGCGATATATTCTGTTCGTCCTGGACGGACAGTGTGATAGATTATTCCAGAATGTGGGATGCGAAACGTGCGGTCCGCGATGCTGAGGAACTGAGCGAGGCGGTGAGAGAGGCCTCCATAACAGATACGGTCACGGCAGAGTTGGAGCTTGAGAGCTGTGCTGCACCGGCGGAGCCTGTATGTTCTGATGAGGTCGAGACCTCCGAGACCGGAACGGCGATAGACAAAATGTTTGAGAACTATGAACGTCTGCCACTTCTTCCGGGAAGCTCCCCTGGATGACGGGCTGGACAGCGTCAATAGAGAGCGTGAAGATATCCCCGAATGACATAGGTCTGCTGGACATGTGCAACTGGAAGCTCGGGGTGAACAGCTTCCTGACACACGGGTATTACAGCTACAAATACCTGATGTTTGGCAAAGTCATATTTTCCCCAGATGATGACCGCGTCAGTTACATACTTGGAGTTCCGGGGGTGTATTCCTCGAGGGAGAAATACCTTGCCGGGATATTTGGATTTGACAGATTCGTGCCGGAGAAGGAGACACATATCAAGACCGGCAGCTTCGGCTACTGGATAGTGGATATAAGATAGGAAGAAGAGGATAAAGAGAATGGAAGATACCAATATAGATGAGCTGACGCCGGAGGAGCGGCGTATCCATGAGAAGTATATGGATAAAGCCATAGCCCAGGCAAAGAGGGCTTATGCAAATGGCGATGTTCCGATAGGCTGTGTTATAGTCCACGATGACAGGATAATCGCAAGGGGCTTCAACAAGAGAAATCTGAAAAAGACCACACTTGCACATGCGGAGATACTGGCCATAGAACAGGCGTCAAAGAAGCTCGGCGACTGGCGGCTGGAGGAGTGCACAATGTATGTGACCCTTGAACCGTGCCAGATGTGTGCCGGGGCCATAGTGCAGGCCCGTATCCCAAATGTGGTGATAGGATGTATGAATCCCAAGGCCGGATGTGCGGGCTCCATAATAAACCTGCTGGACATGAAACAGTTCAATCATCAGGTTGAGGTTATACGTGGTGTGCGGCAGGATGAATGCAGTGAGATGATGAAGAGCTTTTTTCGCGACCTGAGACAGGGAAAAGCGAAGAATGCTTGACGGCGGGCGGCATGTCAGATATAATGTAGCCTGCGGTGCATCTTGTGCACAGCCAATTAAATATGTTTTAAAGTTTCCATGCAACCGGGGAGGTAGCGGCGCCCTGTACCTGCAATCCGCTATAGCAGGGGTGATGGTCTTCCTGAGGGGTGGCCGCTGTAGGGCTGCCCTCAGTAAGTGATGTTGATGTCTGGGTCTCGCGCAACAGGAATCTTCGAACCGTGTCAGGTCGGAGACGAAGCAGCACTAAGGGGAATCTCCTGTGTGCCGTGAGGGTGCCTGGGCTGAGTTAACTGCTGAGGTAACGTCTATGGTGACGCTTCGAAGGAAGATCGCATGGATTTTTTTATTTTTAACATTATTTATTAAAAATTTAAAAAAATATAGCAAAATCCCACAAAAGATGTTATCATCAAGTATGATACTTTTGCAGTGTTATTATGCGCTGCAGAATAGTGATTTCCAAGGGGCGAAACGGATATGAATTACGCTGAAGTAATTGATTTTGTAAAGGAACAGACAGCCGTTAATGGTAGGCCGCCTAATTATCCATTCAGGAGCAGATTTGAACATACTATGCGGGTGTATAGATGGGCGATAAAGCTTCAGTCGAAGTTAGGTGGAGATCTGGATATAATAGTTCTCGCGGCACTTCTTCATGATGTGGGCTGGGATGACGAGAGACCACATGGGGAGGTCGGAGCAGAGATAGCTGTCAATTATCTTGACAGTCTGGGAGTCGATCCACAGAAGATAGCCAAGATAGGCGAGATAATCATGATCCATGAGGAGAAGGATACTGATGCAGATCTGTCACTTGAGTGCAGGATAGTTATGGATGCAGACCTGCTGGATGAAGTGGGAGCGATCAGTGTTCTGTGGGATTCCATGGCTACGGCTATAGAGGACGAGGCAAGCTATAAGCGCGCATATTACAGAATCAAGAATTTTTATAAGATCAATAAACCAAAGATCAAGAGATGTAAGACGGAGGCTGGACGACTTGAGTACAGCAAACGCATGCAGCTCCTTGAGGATTTCATATTCCAGCTTGAGAAAGAACTGTTCTAGTATCGATTGATGAATTTGATTGTGGATAGGAGAGATAATTATGAAGACATTTGTTAAGATCCTTGTAGCCATTATTGTGGTAGCAGCTATCTGTGGCGGTGTGTATCTGGTTCTTCCTGAGACAGCTCAGATATTTGTAAAGGGTAATATTCAGTATCGTACTAACGATGAGGCAAAGGACAAGATAGACAGCCTTAAGAAGAATGAGATCGTCTATACAGATGTACAGAGCAACGGAACAGAGAAGAAGGTTCCTACAGGTGTTACATATGGAGACGCTCTTGATAAGAAGGCCAAGACAACAGTATGGTATTATGAGGACACAACAAACGGTGGATTCAGAATCACATATTATGGAACAAAGGTCAGCATGGATCTTGCAAAGTATGGTTCAGATGGAACATATATAGACAAGACACTGAAGGCAGTATTTGATTTCCCTGCAGGCGGAAAGAGTACAGTTACATTGTACATAGGAGATGAGCAGTGTGACGATGCGATGAAGGCTGCTGTACTTCAGGCTCTGGCTAACTAATAATAGTTAATATACAATAAAACTCCACACCGACTATGATTTAGACGGTGTGGAGTTTTATTTTGCCTTTTTATAATTGCTTTTGCAGATCTTATGCAGATCAGTCGTGGCTGTTTACGAGATCCTCTATCATGTTGATGATGATTCCCGTTGAGTCGGTCAGGTTGCTGGACTCCATAGCCTGGATATATTTCTCTTTGTTGTTGTACACTTCATTTATTCCGGCGAACAGGGAATCTGTGTTCAGCTCTTCCTCCTGGATCACATAGCTGTATCCGCTCTTCTCAAATGACTGGGCGTTGAGAATCTGATCACCTCTTGATGCAGCCTTTGACAGTGGTATGAGGATGTTTGGCTTTCTGAGTGCGAGAAGCTCACATATGGCATTTGCACCGGCTCTGGAGATTATGATATCGCAGAGTGCCAGCATGCTTGCCAGTTCCTTTTTGACATATTCATACTGAACATAGCCCTTCTTATCCTTGAGGGATTCATCCAGATTGTCCTTGCCGCACAGGTGGATGACGTTGAAGGTCTCCAGAAGACGGTCGATATTGTCTCTTATTGCGTTGTTGATTATGACGCTTCCTGAACTTCCGCCCACGATAAGGAGAACAGGCTTGTTGTCAGTGAAACCGCAGTAGTTATATGCAAATGCGGAATCGCCGCGGAAAAGTTCCTCTCTGATAGGGGTTCCGGTTACGACTGCCTTGCCCTCAGGGAAGAGATCCTTTGTCTCAGGGAAGTTACAGCATACCTTTGTCGCCTTTGGAAGGGCGAGCTTATTTGCAAGGCCGGGAGTCATATCTGATTCGTGTATCACCACAGGGATACCTGCTGAGTGTGCGGCAAATACCACAGGGACTGTGACAAATCCTCCCTTTGAGAATACTACATCAGGCTTGAGCTCTTTCATGAGCTTCTTTGCTTCAGATATTCCTTTAAGTACCTTGAACGGATCTGAGAAGTTCTTCATTGAGAAGTATCTTCTGAGCTTTCCTGAAGCTATGCCGTGATAAGGGATGCCCATATCTTCTATAAGCTTTTTTTCCATGCCGTCATATGAACCGATGTACTGGATGTCATATCCGTGCTTCTTCAGCTCCGGCATAAGTGCCATGTTTGGTGTGACATGACCTGCTGTACCGCCGCCTGTCAATATAATTCTCTTCATAATGATTGTTAATCCTCCTGTTACTGTGCTGAAGCCAGATACTGCTTGAGTGCCTGAGCCAGTTGATCCGGGCATGAAGTCGGCTTGAAACCGCAGGTTGTGCCCTCGAGTCTGGCGATGACGTCCTCTGGCTTCATGCCTTCTACGAGAGCTCCGATACCCTTGAGGTTACCATTGCATCCTCCGGTGAACTTTACATCATGCAGCCTGCCATCGATGACGTCAAAGTTGATCTCGACAGAGCAGGTTCCTTTAGTCTTATAAACCATAACAATACCTCTTTTCTATTGTACTTAACCAATCATTTTAATATTCGCTGATACATTCTAAGATGTATGTATCCTGCTTTTTTCATCTTGAAGTATATCAAAAGAGCATGCAAAAGACAAACATTTGTCGAGCGAAAATAATTGTATACCCCGGAATGTCGCTCATATAATACTACCATCCGGACCGGCCAAACGGATGTGGGGTTAAGCCCTGACAGGATATGATCGAATAATTGAAAAGAGAGGGAAAACTATGTTTGAAATTTTGTTGAATCAGAATGTGTGTATGTATGTGATGATAGTGTGTGGGTGTATAGGGCTGATAGGACGGGCTGTGATGAGCAGTTATCTTGCAAGACTGGCAAAGGCGGCTGAGCGCATGGGAACGACGCGGAAAAAACAATTGATGGAGATGCGCAGGCGGTATGAGGATATAACATCGCTGGATGTGAACATACATGACACTGCCGCATTTGTGGACAAGTACATAGACAGGCTGAAGATAGGTTTTATACCGATAAATGTGTGGAATGGATTTGTGAAAAATATGGGAGTGGCCGCAGCTGGGACAGGCATATTTGCAGCGGCGTATCAATATTATGTAGTAGGCGATGGCGTGGAGACATTGAAGATGCTGGGGTGTGGACTGGCAGCCTGCATAGTGCTGGTGGCTGCTCATAACCAGTGGAATTGTGAATGGCATATGAGGACTCTGCGTGACAGCGCCAGAAATTATCTGGGCAACAGCCTGGCAAACAGATTGAAAAAGGAAGAAGAGAAACAGACAACGAAGCAGGATACTGTTGAGGCCATGGCAGCATGCAGTGAGACAGATGAAAATGACAGGATAAAAAGAAAGGCGAAGCCTGCGCGGAAAGCACAGCGGAGTGATAAGTCAGATTATGATGCTCTGCTTGACGGGATCATGAAGAAGATGCTGGCGGATGGATAACCGGCGAGTGGACATGTGCAGGTGGGCTGCAGATGAAATGCGGGTGAAAACAGCCTGTATGAGCCAATAAATTCAGGATGGTAGATAGTGAGAAAGCTGTACTTGATAGCAGGACTGTATGCTGCCTGCGTGATCGGAGCCGTGCTCAGCGGATGCTCCATATATGACAAGGAGGATCTGTCCAAGATGGTGGCGACTCCGGGGGACGCAGAGTGTCAGGCAGACGGTGCGAAGAATGGGGAAGGTGATGCGGAAGGAAAAGAAAAATCGGGAGACAAGACGGAAGATGCGGAGAGTAACACGGACACAGACGGGGAGAGTCAGGGTGAGGATATGACCAGACTCAGGGATTACAGCCAGATATCGACAAAGAAATATTCATGGTACATAGTGCGGGACAAAAATCATGGAATGAGTGGCTGTGACAACAGCTTTCCGCTGGAGCAGTACGATGCGTTCTACGTGGACAGAGTGTGTGCTGAGAAGAATGAAAAGGTGATGTATCTGACATTTGACTGTGGGTACGAGAACGGATATACAGAGCAGATGCTGGATGTGCTCAAAAAGCACAATGCAAAGGGCTGCTTCTTCGTGACGATGACTTACATAAGGGACAATCCGGATATAGTAAAGAGGATGAAGGAGGAGGGACATCAGGTGGGAAACCACACGGTGCATCATCCGTGCATGCCGGAGAAGAGTGTGGAGGAGCAGAAAAGTGAGTTAAAGGAGTGCTCAGACTTTATGAGGAATGAAACTGGGTATGAAATGGATATGTATTTCAGACCGCCGAGCGGTGAGTACAGTGAACAGGTTCTGCAGCTGGCTAAGGATATGGGGTATAAGACCATATTCTGGAGTATGGCTTACCTTGATTATGATGTGAACAATCAGCCGGGGACGGACTATGTCATTGATCATTTTGCGAAATATCATCATCCGGGAGCCATTCCTCTAATACACAATGTGTCGTCGTCCAATGCGCAGGCACTTGATACGGTTCTCACAAACCTGGAGAAGGAGGGATATGAATTCAGGTCTTTGAATGAGATGAAAATTGAATAGTGGTATCAGAAACAGAAGCTCTCTGTGCGGATCATGCCGATCCGAACGGAGAGCTTTTGTGTATTGGCAGTGCGATCTGTGTGATATAAGCATCTTTATTTGCTCCGTGGGTTGGAGGACCCTCCATAAATGAATTGCGAAAATAACCACAAGTAGCAAGATTGTTTTCTTTTGCATAGTCCAATAGTTTCTTCTGGACAGTATCGAAATTTTCATATGGACCACGGTGGTATATACAGATAGCTGCAGTCTGTGGAAGTTTTTTTATGTGTTCGTCATTGGTGTCAGGATCTGCTGCGACAGGTATGACATATCTTCCTTCGGATGTTGATTCGACAAAAACCTCTGTACACATTTTGCCTGTGGTGTCCAGTTGATATTTTTTTGTTGCCTCGATAAAGGTCTTGCGCAGATCTTCAGTTTTTCTGGCCAGATCAGAGTCTTTGAACTCCTGACAAAATGCAGTGAATGAGGGAAGAGTGGTAAAATGGATCTCCGGTTCTGATGTCTGGGACTGACGCAGCTGAAGCTGGGCTATGCACAGATCCAGCTGGGAACGGAGCGCAGTCATACGTTCAATGACATCCTCAAGCTTTTCGGTATTATTGAAGTACTTGTTAATCTCGGATAACGATAATCCTAGTCCCTGAAGAACTTTTATAATTCGTATATGTACGATGTTATCGGCAGAGTAGTAGCGGAAACCGCTGCTCTCATTTTTGTATGCGGGTGTCAGAAGCCCCAGGTCTTCGTAGTTTAACAGCATTCTTCTTGTCACTCCAAGCATTTTAGTGACTTCCCCAATTTGATATAGATTTTTATTTGCGTGATTCATATGATTTCCCTCCCCTTAAAAATAGACAAAAAAAATTGTGAATATTGCATAAATACCGCAAAAATATTGTTGACTTGAACATTGATGTACGAATTATAATTATCATAAATTGTTAAAGGGAAAGAGTCAAGAATTAACAGGAGGTAATGGTTGCAGAGAGAAAACATTAACGGACACACGAAAAAGAGGTTTTATTGAGAAAGAGAGGGAAGTGTATGAAAGAAAGAATTCTATGCAGAAAAGTTATGGCATGGCTCATGACAGCTTTCATGGTCATAACGTGTTTGATTTCGATAGGTGGTAAGAATACTGCCTACGCAGCGGCTATGGAGAATATCAAGGTAACAGACGTGGATATAAGCACAGATGGACATATGAGAGGTCTCAAGTGGGGGTGGACAACCAGCGGTTATGCCAGCGCGAGCTGCAAGCTTGGCATTCAGTCTGAGAAGTTCACGACTGGAGATCTCACAAACTTTGGTGATTATCTGAGCAGCCATAGGTACAGTGGATGGGCGAGTGCCGAGTCACCTGAAGGCTGCGGATTTAAAGGCTGGATAACAGAGAACTCGTTCTCAAGGAGTTCAGGTACATATGACAGAACGGATACCATTTCCGGAGAGGGAATAGATATGGGTACCACGGGTGTGTATTATCTGTATACGTGGACATATTACAATGGTTATGTATTCCCTGATATTTACATAGGAAGTATTGATCTGAATGCTGGCAAGATCGTGGACGCCAGCGGCAATGAAATAACATTTCAGATCGGTGGCTTTTCAGGCGGAGGCAATACAGATCCTTCGGAGGAAGAAGTTGTATTCATGAACAATGGATATCCATATGGCAAGAATATGACGAATAGTTCAATCACTCTCGTTATGGACGTGACAGGGGAAGCTGCAACATATCAGTGGCAGAGCGCAACCAGTAAGCGTGGACCATTTACAGATATTGAAGGTGCAAATGGAAGTACATATACGTTCACCCCGACTCATGGATACTGGTACAGGTGCGTGGTGGATGGTACAGCCAGCAGAGCGGTAAAGGCAGTTATCCCTACCAGTGACAATGGAAATACGTGGACAAAGCCAAATACTTGCTGGTATATAAGCAATGGAGTTATGGCTTACATGGCCAATGACAAAGGGGTTGATATTGTTGGCTTGTATACCAAGGACGGAAAGAACTATATGCTTGGAACAAGCTACGACAAAGTATGGAGATTGTACAGCAGAAGCGATTCAGAGCCTTCAGCTGAAACGGCTACATCACAAGTATCTGTGGCTTCGCTTGCAGCTCTAAGATTGTCGTTTGATCCTATGAATACTCACGATCTGATTTTTGATGCTGAACTTGGTGAGGGACAGCATTCATTTGCAATAGGAGCGGATGCGAACATTGGAAATAGTATTACAAGCTCTGACAGTGCAGATGAAGCGGTGCTTGCTGCCACTGTCAAGAATGGTGAATTACAGCAGATAGCGATGATGGGAGTTGCTAAAGCGGCGGATGCGGCAGATGATACTCCATCATTTGTTCTTGCCCCTATAACACAGGCAAGTAATTACTGGATCGGGGGCTATGATTCCAGAAGAATATTTGAGTACAATACAGGTTCATCAAGCTACATAAAGGAAACTGCTGAAATAAATGGTCAGAATGCTGCATCCCTGGTTGAAGGAATAGATTCGGGATTGACAATGTCATGGACAAATGTTGAAGATGGCGGACATATAGGTTTCAAATTCAGCGTTGGAGCGGTGGCTGATGTAGGAGCAGTTACAGGACAGGTTGATTATATAACAGAAAATCTGACAGAGCTTGATGGCGATACATCATATATCATCACTGTTGATGGCGAGTCATATGACATTGTGAGTGATATGTATGGTGATATAGCTCTTGAGGGAACAGATGATAACGACGTATCATATAGTTTGTTTGGTAAAAATATAAGTATCCGCAAGAAAGACAGTCAGGATACACCTGCTGATATAACTGTTGCAGCAAGACCGGAGGCACCATCTGCACCGAAGACTCTTGCAGACATACAGAATCCAACACCAGCCGATATGGAAAGTGCTGCAGACGGCGAAGGCGTTGAGATAGTAAGCGTGACTGGCGATTCTGTGACTGTAAGCCCGCTTGGCGGACAGCAGTATCAGTATTCGACGGATGGAGCGACCTGGACAGTTCTCGATGATCTGAATGTGTCAGATAATTATGTTATCTCAGGACTTGAAGAGAATCAGAGGGTATATGTTCGCACAAGATACGTGGCTAATACGACAAAACCAGCTTCATTGTGGTCAGATGCCAAGGCAGTCTCACGTGACCTGATCGCCGGAGTAACTGCAGAAGATACAACCTGCACTTACGATGGATTGGTACATAGCCCATCTGTTACAATTGCAGATGGCCTGGATGGAGCTTCTATCCGTTATTCGCTGGCTGCAGATGAGCCGTACACACAGGCGGTTCCTGAGCTTAAAAATGCAGGAACATATAAGGTGTATTACCTTGTTACAGCAGATGAGTGTTCACCGGTATTTGGCGATGTGACTGTGACTATCGAAAAGAAAACGATCACAGCGGATAAGGTAATCGTTGATGAAAATGCAGATATACAGGGAATCCAGTTCTCAGGATTGCTGGATGGAGAAGAACTGGTATATGACGAGGATTATACTGTAGTACTGTGGGACGTTACACCAGGAATAGAGAAGGTTGTAACTACATACAGATTTGGGCTTGCAACTACGGGAAATGCAGCCAATTACATGCTTCAGAACAAGTCATGGGATATGGTTCATTATCATGACTGGACATATGAGATAAAAGAAGGCCACAGTAACAAGATAATTGCATATTGCAATGAAACTGAGAATTCGGCACACTGCGCATATCAGGGCAGAAACGAGGCGGTCAGTTGTACTGTGACAGCAGAAAGCAGAGCGTATGACGGCACAGAATATGCAGGTGCAGTTGTTAATAACTGGATAACAGAGAAGACCGGAGATGCAGCTGTTACATATTATGAGGGAACAGGTGACACCGATTATCCGGAAAATGAGAATGCGCCGGTAAATGCAGGTACTTATAAGTTTGTTGTGAAGATAGCTGATGTTACGGCATATGCAGAATTTGAAATACAGGGACTTGACCAGAATGTTGAATTTGATGTATGCAATTACACATTTGGCGACAGTGTAGAGGCTCCAGAGGTTACAGGAGCACAGGAGGATCCTGTTATAGAGTATTACTACACAACAGAGAACAGCAACACGGATGGAACATTGTGGGAGAACTCCAGATCGGCAGATCCGGGCACATATTATATGTATGCCAAGGTTTGTGCTACAACCAATTACAATGAGTATGTAACACAACCGGTTCAGTTCACAGTTGCAAAGAGAGAAGCTCCGACAGACATAACAGCGGCAGATATTGTAAAGACATATGACGGCAAGTCATATGGAATAACAGTTACAGGTGATATTCCAGAGGATGCGGTTGTGACGTATGGAACTTCTGAGGATGCATGCGATAAGACTGTAAGTCCGAAGTACAGCCAGGCTTCAGATGAACCATACACTGTATATTATAAGGTTGCAGCAAGGGGATATGACACGATATCCGGACATGCAACTATCACCATCAACAGAAGACCACTTGCTGTATCGGGAATCAAAGCTACATCAAAGGCTTACGATGGACAGACAGAGGCAAAGCTTGACTATTCAGGCGTTGTTCTGAATGGTAAGGTCAGCGCAGATGTGATTGCAGTTACAGCTACAGGAACATTTGACAGTGCAGATGTGGGAACAGGCAAAACTGTAAGCATCACAGATATAAAGATCAGCGGAAAGACCGCTTCAAACTATGTACTTACAGAAGATGCCCAGCAGCAGACAGCAAAGGCAGATATCACTCCTGCGGGAACAACTCTTACTGTAGAAAAGGTTGGAGCTAAGACATATGGAGGTGCAAAGTTTGCCCTCAATGTGAAGTGCAGTAGAAATGACAAGAAAACATTTACAAGCAGCAATACAAAGGTTGTCAAGGTGGATGGCACAGGCAAGGTAACTATAGTTGGTGCAGGCAAGGCGGTTGTGACAGTATCCGTTGCGGCAAATCAGAACTATAAGGCAGCAGCTGCAAAGGTTGCGATCACGGTAAACAAAAAAGCCATCAGAGTAACTGCAAATGACGCATCTAAGTATGAAGGCAAGGCGGATCCGAAGTTTACATTTACAGCGGAGGGACTTGTTGGCAAGGATAAGCTTACAGGAATTGTTCTCAAGAGAGCTGCTGGTGAGAAGTCCGGAACATACACGATCACAGCAAGCCAGAAGAAGGGTGCAAATCCAAACTACAATATAACATTTGCCATTGGCCGTCTTGTTATAAAGAAATCTCCAAATGTTGAACCTAGTGGAACAGAACTCTATAAGAAGACACTTCCGTTCTTCCTTATGAAAGGAAAGGGAACAGGAACAAGAATAGATCTGACATGGGATAAGGTCAAAGGTGCAACAGGATATGATGTATACTGGTCATACTGTAATGGAAAGAACAACTTCAATAAGCTTGCTAATGTACCGAAGTCCCAGAAATATGCCGATAAGAACCTCAATAATAAGAGAGAATACAAGTATTTTACAGTCGCATACAAGATGTCGGGTGGCAAGAAGGTATATCTCGGCAGGACAAATACAGTCCATGTTGCAATGCCTTATGCAGCAAAGACAAATGTCCTGAAAGTTACTGTGAACAAGACCAAGGCTAACCTTGCAAAAGGTAAAACATTTAAGATCACCAAGAAGGTTAAGCTTGAGAATCCAAAGAAGAAGGCGTTAAACCATCTTACGAAGAAGGAAAGGTTCATAACATCCAATGCAAAGGTGGCAACTGTTTCATCTGCAGGAGTTATAAAGGCAGTGCGTAAGGGCACATGTACGGTTTATGTAATGTCTGAAAATGGTGTTTGTGCAAAGATCAAAGTGACGGTTAAGTAGTGCTTTAGACATGGTTATAATTGAAAACTCCTCCAAACCGGTTGTGGCTTTGGGGGAGTTTTTTGAGATTAATAGTTGATTATGGTATACCTATTTGCTAAAATTGATTCAATGTGAAAAATTTAATACAAGTAAGGAGAGAAAACAAATGGCACAGACAGTAAGTTTCGATTTTAAGAATGCAAAAGCCATGGCTACAGACGCTGATATCGCAGCAATCAAGGATCAGGTAGTAGCTGCAAAGGCAACACTTGTAAACAAGACCGGTGAGGGAAATGATTTCCTTGGATGGATCGACCTTCCAGTAGACTATGACAAGGAAGAGTTTGCGAGAATCAAGAAGGCAGCAGCTAAGATCCAGGCAGATTCAGACGTGCTTGTAGTAATCGGTATCGGTGGTTCTTACCTGGGTGCAAGAGCAGCCATCGAAGCTTTAAGACACAGCTTTTATAATTCAGTTGACAAGTCAATCCGTAAGACTCCTGAGATCTACTATGCAGGATCAAACATCAGCAGCACATACATGGCTCATCTGCTTCAGGTGATCGGTGACAGAGATTTCTCTATCAACATCATCTCCAAGTCGGGTACAACAACAGAGCCTGGTATCGCTTCAAGAATCTTCAAGAAGAAGCTTGTTGAGAAGTATGGCAAGGAGGGCGCAGCAAAGAGAATCTACGCCACAACGGACAAGGCAAAGGGAGCTCTCAAGACACTTGCAACAGAGGAAGGCTATGAGACATTTGTAGTTCCTGATGATGTAGGAGGACGTTTCTCAGTTCTCACAGCAGTTGGTCTTCTGCCAATAGCAGTAAGCGGTGCTGATATAGATAAGCTTATGGAAGGCGCAGCTTCAGCAAGAAAGGATTGTCTTGCACAGGACTTCGACGATTCAGATGCTATGAAGTACGCAGCAGTAAGAAATGTACTGTACAACAAGGGTAAGTCAATCGAGATCCTTGCTAACTTTGAGCCAGCACTTCACTATGTATCAGAGTGGTGGAAGCAGCTCTACGGCGAGAGCGAGGGTAAGGATGGCAAGGGACTTTTCCCAACAGCTACGGACTTTACAACAGACCTTCATTCACTTGGACAGTTCATCCAGCAGGGTTCACAGAACCATTTCGAGACAGTTATCAATGTTGTTAACCCAACATGTGAGATTGTTATGGAGGAAGAGGACTCAGATCTTGATGGACTTAACTATCTTGCAGGCAAGACAGTTGATTTTGCAAATAAGAGTGCTATGAACGGAACTATCCTTGCACACGCAGATGGTGGAATTCCTATCATCCAGATCAACATCGACAAGATTGATGAGTTCACTCTCGGTGAGCTGTTCTACACATTTGAGTTTGCATGTGGTGTGAGTGGATACACACTTGGTGTAAATCCATTCAATCAGCCAGGTGTTGAGAGCTACAAGAAGAACATGTTCGCTCTTCTCGGCAAGCCGGGCAACGAGGAGCTTGGCAAGAAGCTTCTTGCAAGAATCAACGGTTAATAGATCTTTACAGATTAATATATAAGAGATGCAGGTGTGTTTTGCCACACCTGCATTTTTTTGCAATTCTATATTTCTTGTAATCAGAATCGCACAATGTTATACTTATGAAGTGTATAGGCTCAGAATTGAGCCTGATCATTTGCATTGTGAATGGAAGGATAAGAAGGGCAGTGACATATGAATGAAAAGAGAGATGTAGAGGGGCTGTACAACCGATATAGACAGGTTCCATTGTATCTGATAGGAATGTTTTGTCTGATGACAGTGTTCATGTATTTTGTCGGAATAGGAGCCGGCGTTATAGCCACCATTTTTACGGCAGTATACGGAGCGGTGAGCATTGTTGTTTTCCTGAGGATGAATGCTTTGTCCCGCGACAGATATGTGGAATTTGCCATGGAGCACGGCAAGATGCAGAAGGAGCTCATAAAGGAGTTCCCGGTTCCGTACGCATTGCTTGACGAGGATGGAAAAGTTGTGTGGGTGAACGACGAGTTCTCAGGTATAACGGAGACCAGTAAGAGAAAGCTCATGAAGCTGAATATAGTTCAGGTATTTGAGGAGGTTACCGAGGAGAGTCTTCCTTATCAGGAGGATGTCACCGAGGGAGAGATAGCATTTAACGGAAGAGAATACCGTTATGAGATCAGACGTGTACAGGTGAATAAGGTTGAGCCTGCTATGGAAGAGACGGATGCCCAGCCGGGTGAGGCCGGCACAGACGGAGATGGGGCTGATGAGCAGAAGAAAGAGACGAAGTCTTCGCACGGTGGTTCAAGACACCACGGCAAGACGGACACCTTCCTTGCGTTCTACATGTTTGATGTGACAGTGGTGAATCAGCTCGCTCAGGAGAACCATGACCAGAAGCTGGTTGCGGGTCTCATATATATTGATAACTACGATGAGATATTTGAGTCGCTTGAGGAAGTACGACACTCTCTTCTTGTTGCCCTGGTCGACAGAAAGATTAACAAATACATGGCAAATGTCGACGCCATAGTCAAGAGCCTTGAGAAGGACAAGTACATGTTCGTGATGCCACAGAAGTATCTGGATCAGCTCAAGGAGAACAAATTTGCCCTGCTCGATGAGGTCAAGGCTATAAATATCGGAAATGATCTTCCGCTTACACTCAGTATAAGTCTTGGTACTGATTACAAGAGCTTTATAGAAAACTTTGAGGCAGCGCGTTCCGCCATGGAGCTTGCTCTGGGCCGAGGCGGCGATCAGGCGGTTATCAAGTCCGCCGACAGGATCACCTACTTTGGTGGTAAGAGTCAGGGAACGGAGAAGTCCACGAGAGTTAAGGCGAGGGTTAAGACTCTTGCGTTCAAGGAGCTTCTTGAGACCAAGGAGAAGGTTATAATCATGGCCCACAAGAATCCAGACATGGATGCTTTTGGTTCAGGTATAGGAATATACAAGATGGTGACTGCGCTGGGCAAGACGGCGCATATAGTTGTAAATGAGGTGTCATCGGCCATAAGTCCGATATACGGCAATTTCACTTCGAGCAATTCCTACCCGGCAGATATGATAATCAACAACGATCAGGCGCTCAGTCTGGTCGATGACGACACGGTCGTAGTTGTGACGGATGTGAATAATCCTACGCTCACGGAGTGTGAGGAACTGCTGGCATATGCGAAGAGCATAGTGGTATTCGATCACCACAGGCAGACAAAGGATGTCATTGCAAATGCGACACTGTCGTATATAGAGCCATTTGCGTCATCTGCATGTGAGATGATCGCAGAGATGCTCCAGTACATGGATGAGAAGATAAAGCTCAGGCCTACAGAGGCGGACGCCATGTATGCCGGAATACTCATTGACACCGACAACTTCCTGAGCAAGACCGGTGTCAGAACCTTTGAGGCAGCCGCGTTCCTGAAGAGAAGCGGTGCGGATGTCATGCGAGTAAGGAAGATGTTCAGAACTGACATAGAGACCTACAGACAGAAGGCGGAGGGTGTCAGCCACGCAGAGATGGTGCTTGATGCATTTGCCATATCAATCATTACACCTGGGGATGGCCCTGAGTCGCCGGTGGTACTCACCGCCAAGATTGCAAATGAGATGCTGAACATCGCAGGTGTCAGAGCTTCATTTGTAATAGCGCAGATGGGTGCGGATGTCAAGATAAGTGCAAGAGCCATTGACGATGTCAATGTCCAGATAATCATGGAGAGAATGGGTGGCGGCGGTCATGCAAATATCGCGGCAGCTCAGTTTGAAAATGCGAAAGCAGAGGATATAAAGAAGGAGCTTGTTGGGCTCCTGAATGAGATGTATAAGGAAGGAGATATTTAGGATATGAAGGTCATATTATTACAGGATGTTAAAAGCCTTGGAAAGAAAGGCGCAATGGTAGAGGTAAATGAGGGTTACGCAAGAAATTTCATCATTCCTAAGAAGCTCGGCATGGAGGCAACTCCAAAGAATATGAATGATTTCAAGCTCCGCAAGGCTCATGAGGAAAAGGTGGCAGCAGAGAATCTTGCTGATGCCAAGGCACTTGCGGCAGAGCTTGAGAAGGCTTCAGTAACTGTTAAGATTAAGGTTGGAGAGGGCGGAAGAACATTTGGCTCAGTATCCACAAAGGAGATCTCAGATGCCATCAAGAGCCAGCTCGGCAAGGATATAGACAAGAAGAAGATCGTTATGAAGGACTCCATCAAGGCGTTAGGAAGCTTTTCAGTGAAGGTCAAGCTTCACCCTGAGGTTCAGGCAGAGCTTGCTGTAAAGGTCGAGGAAGCATAAGGAGTATAGATAAAACATGGAAGATGCATTTGCAAGAAAAAAGCTTCCCTACAATCTGGATGCCGAGAAGTCTGTTATTGGTTCCATGCTCATGGACAGAGACGCCATAGTGGAGGCGTCCGATATGCTGACCAAGGAGGATTTCTACTACGGTCAGTATGGAATATTGTTCGAGAATATGGTAGAGCTGTTCAAGGAGGGTAAGGCGGTCGATTTGGTAACCCTGAAGAACAAGCTTGAGGAGAACAATGTACCTGATGAGGTCATAAGCACCAAATCCATAGCGGAGATATTGGAGACGGTTCCGACATCGGTGAATGCCAAGCATTACGCAGAGATCGTGGCGGACAAATCCATACTCAGGAAGATGATAAAGCTGTGCGAGGAAGTGGAGAAGGACTGTTATCTGGATTCTGAGGGAGTTGAACAGCTTCTTGAACAGGCCGAGAGCGGTGTGTTCAATCTGATAAAGGAGAGGAACGGCTCCAGCAAATTTGTGGGGATCGACAGGATCGTCATGAACGTTATCGAGCAGATAGAGGAGGCTTCCAGAAAGAACACAAGAGTAACAGGTATCCCTACGGGATTCATAGATCTGGACAATATGCTCACCGGTCTCCATGGATCGGAGTTTATACTGGTGGCTGCTAGACCTGCCATGGGTAAGACGGCATTTGTCCTTAATATTGCCCACCATGTTGCCGTGCGCAAGGGAATTGCCACTGCGATATTCAACCTGGAGATGAGCAAGGAGCAGCTTGTAACGCGTATGATAGCCATGGATTCCCTGGTTGATTCCCAGAAGGTACAGACGGGACAGTTGGCTGAGGACGACTGGGATCAGGTGCTTGCCAGTGCGGAGAGTATAGCTGCCGCACCGCTGTACATAGAGGATAGTTCAGCACTCACCATATCCGAGCTGAGATCAAAATGCAGACAGCTCAAGAGCAAGAACAATCTTGGACTCATCATCATCGACTACCTGCAGCTTATGAGCACGACGGGACGAGTTGAGTCGCGACAGCAGTTCGTATCTGATATGTCGAGATCGTTGAAGATGCTTGCCAGGGAGCTGGATGTGCCTATCATAGCGCTGTCACAGCTTAACCGAGAGGTTGATAAGAGACCGGATCACAAGCCTGTGCTTGCGGATCTCCGAGAGTCGGGATCTATCGAGCAGGATGCCGATGTGGTTATGTTCATATACAGAGATGATTATTACAATCCTGATACCGACAAGAAGGGTATCTCGGAGATAATCATAGCTAAACAGAGAAAAGGTGCCACCGGATCTGTGGATCTGGTATGGCTGCAGGAATACACGAAGTTTGCCAACAAAGAGCACTAAATATATTATGTTTTATAAGGAGAATTGAAAATGGTAGTTGAACCAAGAGTTAAAGATTTTATTTGTACAACAGCTCACCCGGTGGGATGCGCACAGAATGTAAAGAATCAGATCGAGTATGTCAAGTCAAAGGGAACAGTTAAGAGCGATAACGCACCTAAGAAGGTTCTGGTGATCGGAGCGTCAACAGGATACGGACTTGCATCACGTATCGCAGTTGCATTTGGCTATGGCGCAGATACCCTCGGCGTTATGTTTGAGAAGGAGTCAAATGGACGCCGTACAGCAACCGCTGGCTTCTACAACAACAGAGCATTTGAGGAGGAGGCTCACAAGGCCGGACTCTATGCAAAGTCCATCAATGGCGACGCGTTCTCAGTCGAGATCAAGGAGCAGGTCATCGAGACCATCAAGGCAGACATGGGCAAGATAGACATGATCGTATACAGCCTGGCAGCGCCTAGAAGAACAACTCCAGATGGAACAAAGTACACATCAGTACTCAAGACGGTTGGTGAGGAGTACACCAACAAGACACTTGTACTCAAGGACAACACCATCACAGATGCACATATAACAGCGGCAAATGATGACGAGATCAATGCCACCATCAAGGTAATGGGCGGTGAGGACTGGATCGACTGGATGCAGGCACTCTCAGATGCCGGAGTTCTGGCAGATAACGTGATCACAGTTGCATACTCATACATAGGACCAAAGATCACATTCCCTATCTACGCTGAGGGATCGATCGGACAGGCAAAGAAGGATCTGTACAAGTCAGCAGACATTATAAATGAAAAGTTCCCTAACATAAAGGCGAAGATAGCCATCAACAAGGCTCTTGTCACACAGTCAAGTGCAGCTATCCCTATCGTACCTCTGTATATCACACTTCTCTACAAAGTTATGAAAGAGAAGGGACTCCACGAGGGATGCATAGAGCAGATGCAGAGACTGTTCATGGATAAGATCCTGGATGACACCCAGGTGGACGACAACGGATTCATCCGTATGGACGACTGGGAGATGAGAGATGATGTTCAGGAAGTTGTTGCTGAGCACTGGGATACAGTCAACAATGACAATGTCAAGGATATAGCAGACATCGATGGATACTGGGAGGATTTCTACAACATGTTCGGTTTCAAGATCGACGGTGTGGATTACTCAGCAGATGTTGATATCATGTAATATTCATGGGTAGTTTCAATATATAAATACTACAAATGCCCCACAGATTCATAGAATTTGCGGGGCATTTCGGTAAGCGCTTTTTTGGTGTGCCTGACCCATTATTTTCGCAAGGAGGAAGACGGTATATGTACAAATATTTATTATTTGATCTTGATGGAACCATCACCAAGTCTGAGGAAGGAATATTCAACTGTATAAAATACGCTCTTGACTGGGCTGGAATTCCATATCCTGAATACAGAGTATTCAGAAGCTTTATAGGACCATCACTTTATGATTCTTTCGTGAGGGAATTCGGCATGGACGACGCAAAAGCGAAAGAGATGGTGGCCAAGTACAGAGAGAGATACAACGTGGTAGGTCTCTTCGAGGCTGAGGTGTACGACGGAGTGGCAGACACCCTGCGTGCCCTTAAGGAGAAGGGCTGCATACTCTCAGTTGCAACCAGCAAGCCGACAGAGCCGACACTCCGTATCCTTGAGAAGTTCGGTGTGGGAAAATATTTTGACGTTGTAGTTGGAAGTAATCCCGACGGAACAGGATCAGACAAGAAGCACATCATATCCCAGGTCCTTGAAAGCCTCAAGAAAGATCACGGACTGACAGAAGATATGATAAAATCAAACCAGGTTGTGATGATAGGCGACAGACGCTACGACATAGAAGGTGGCAAAGCCTGCGGCCTCCAGACCATAGGAGTCCTCTACGGCTACGGCAGCAGAGAAGAATTCGAGGCAGCCGGCGCCGACAACATAGTAGAGACACCGGAGGAAATCCTGAATCTGTAGATAGAAAGGTAGCTTATAGTTTATAGATGTCTGTGTTGATATATATTTTTTATTAAATATCTATGATTATTTTTGTGGGATGACACTCTGGGGAACTGAATAAAAGAAAAACAGGTAAGAGTCGATAGCTATAATATTGAGCGGTATATGTCATCCGTCCGTTCGTCATATCATCTCCTGACATTTGAGATATACCCGAAGAACGCTCCGATGATCCCCCCGATAATGTGGGTGAGATTCGACACATTGTCCTTCACAAACACTCCGTCAGCCACCTGTCCGCCGATATAAAGCACTGCAACAAGTATGAAGGTGAGCGGTATGGAGCCGTCCTTTATACATGCAAAAGAAGACAGAAGAATGTATGCGAATACCACTCCGCTGGCGCCGAGCAATGCTGTACCAGGGAAGAATATAAAATGCACGATTCCTGTCACCAGTGCGGTGGTGATGGTTACGATGAGCAGATCCTTTGAGCCGTATTTTTCCTCAAGTAGTGGGCCGATCACAAGCAGCAGCGTCATGTTGTTGATAAGATGACTCCAGCTTGCGTGACCAAACACATGGGCAAACATGCGGATGTAGGTTAAAGGATCGGTGAGAGGGGCTCTGTATACTTCAAATAGAAGAAAGTTACTTTTGCCGCCTGTGAGGATATTCAGGAGATAAGCTCCCAGACAAATGAGTGCAAATGTAAGTACCACAGGTGAGTTAAAGGATATTCTTAATATGGTTTTGGATTTTGTCTTTGACATGGATCGGTTCCCCTCTTATTCATATAGTATAGAAAAATATTACCAGCGGTCATCCGCTGGTAATATTTTTTAAGCGTCATAATCTGGCATATCGTTAAAGTACATCTTGTAGAAGTTGGTACTCTGTTCGAGAACCCTCATGGTTGATGGAAGCGGTACGGCGATGAGGTCGTTGAACTCATACTCTCCGGCTGCTGAATCAATCACATGTCCCATCTGAGTCTCATTATGTGTGTAATCGGCGTTGAAACCGCCGTATTTATTGCCACGGGCATCAAGACGTATCCACTTCTTGAGATCCGGGTGATATACCGCATTAAGTGCATGCATAGCCATAAGTCCGCCCTTGTGCTTGATACGGATATAGCAGAATCCTGTATATAAGTTGTTGGCACGAAGCAGTGCTGCCAGCAAATTGGCCTTTGAATAGCTGATGCCCGTGCTGGCTTCCAGTACATCGGAAGCGCTGATAGTTATTACTGAAAAGTTGCTGTCATATGTGTGAGAAATCCTATCCCGGACAAAATAGTAACATGCCTGTATGATCTCATCACTGCTCTTGCAATCTGCAGCAAGTTCCTTTGCCTTTGCAGCGACGATAGGATTGTCATAATTTACATACTTGTCGTATTGCAAATATGCTGAATCCTTATTTCTCTGAATTAGTTGCATTGTGTCATCTCTCCTTTATTACTTGGAATATGTAGAACTTCAGATAATAAGATTCATCTGCAGCCCATAATATTGGGTGATCAGGAGCCTGTGTGCGGAACTCTACCTGGCGAAGTCTTACATGTGAATTCATGGCGGCCTGTTTTATGGTCTTGGTAAATAACTCGAAATCCATAAAATGTGAACATGAACAAGTTGCAAGGAATCCACCATCCCTTACGAGTTTCATAGCACGCAGATTAATCTCGCGATAGCCTTTGACTGCGTTCTTTATTGAATTTCTTGATTTTGTGAATGCCGGCGGGTCAAGTATGACAACGTCAAACTGTTCGCCTTTTGATTCCAGTTCAGGAAGAAGATCAAATACATCTCTGCACTCAAAAGAGACAGTGCTCTCCAATCCGTTGAGCGCTGCATTCTCTCTGGCCTGGGCAATAGCAAGTTCTGAAGCGTCTACTCCCAAAACGCTGGAAGCACCGGCTATGCCTGCATTGAGAGCAAAGGAGCCTGTGTGTGTAAAGCAATCAAGAACCTTTGCATCTTTACATATTCTCTGAATAGCAAGACGATTATACTTCTGATCCAGAAAGAATCCGGTCTTCTGACCGTCTTTCACATCAACAATATATCGAACGCCATTTTCATTTATATGAACCTTTGTGTTAAATTCGTCACCAATAAACCCTTTATAGGTATCCATCCCCTCGTGTTTTCTGACTTTTGCATCGCTTCGTTCATAAACACCCTCGATTATTATACCATCATTTTTAAGTATATTTTTTAAAATATTTATTAACAAATTTTTAACTTTGTCGATGCCGAGTGCCAGTGATTCGACAACAAGCACGTTTTCAAACTTGTCAATGACGATTCCCGGCAGAAAATCAGCCTCGCCAAATACGACACGGCAGCTACTGGTGTCGACGGTTTTCTTGCGGTAATCCCATGCATCCTGAAGTCTCTTTGTGAAGAATGCCTCGTCGATCTCGGTGTCCACATGTCTTGTGAGCATGCGGATGAGGATCTTGGAGTTGGTATTTATGAATCCTTTGCCGAGTGGATAACCGTCGAAGTCCTTTACTATGACGATGTCGCCGTTCTCAAAGCTGCCGACTATGGTGTCGACCTCATTGTCAAATATCCATGCTCCGCCGGACTTCAGAAGTCGTCCCTCTCCCTTTTTTAATGTAACAATAGCTCCCATAATATATGTATCCTTTCTCTGTACTGCCGTTGGCAGACATTTTTCGTTGTCTGTTTTTGAATTTTGCGGATTTATTTTACCATATGTAGACAAATAATCCAAGATGGGGCGGCTTAACACATTTGTAACAAAAAACTTGTAAAAAGTTATACTTGTAAAAAATATGTAACACGTGTATACTACGAGCGTAGCAGAATGCACACAAACGTCAGATTCCATGCGGAAACTGATGCTTAATAAAAAGGAGGACAGTAAAGATGTCTACAATGAAGACTAATATTGCAAAGAGAGAAAAGAGCCTGATGGCGGCAAAAGCTATAGGCAGTCTTATGGCGATTGCTGTATTGGCTATTGTGATTTTTTCTACAAATGTGGTGACACAGGCAGATGAGATGGGAGCTGACGGCACGGCAGTTCTGGCCACAGCATCAGATGCAGTTCAGAGTGGAGTGATACAGGATGAGGATGGTTACTTCAGATATTATGTTAATGGTGAAGTGCAGAAAACTGCAGGCTGGATAGATGCCGATGATGGCACCAGATATCTTATAGATGAAAATGGCGTGGCAGCTATGAAGTTTACACGTTCTGGCGATACCATCAAGATATACAGATTCAGCGCTGATTCAAAGGACTGGACGATCTGCAAGAACGAGTGGCAGACAGTGGATAACGTTCTCTATTATCTGAACAATTCCGGACTGTGTGAAAAGATATACGATAATAGCAGCAAGAAGGCAAAGTCACTGAGCAGCGGCAAGCTTGTCCAGGTGAAGAACCAGATGCTTATTCTCAACGATGGCAGAACATATTATTTCAATTCAAATGGTGACAAGGTCACAAAGGGCGGTTGGTATCATATAAATTATGACAATATGGTATTTGTAACAGGCGGTGGATCCCACTATGTAAAGGAGAGGATCTACAAGGCATCAGGCATTTTCAGAAAGTATTCATTTAACGATTCAAAGAAGAGCTGGGATATGAACAAGAACCTGTGGAAGAATACAGGCAGAAAGCTGATGTATTTTGATGGATCAGGCACATGTACCATTCTGTATGATCAGGCATCGAATATATTGTACAGATACATATCAAGCAGCAAGTCATACAAGAGAGTCTCAAATGTGATCGACAAGCTCAACGGAAGCAGATACTACTTCTATGATGCAAATGGAAACAGACGTACATCATCAGGATGGAAGAAGGTAAATGGAAGTACCGCTTACTACGTATGTGACGGCGGATATGTTACCTCAAGATATACAGATCAGAAGGGGACAAAGAAGGTATACGACTTTGATTACTCGAAGAACACATGGGTGCAGAAGAAAAATATGTGGAAGACTGTCTACCGCAGCAGATATTATTTCGGCTCTAAAGGCGTAGCCACAATGAGCTATAACAACAGCACCAAGAAGGCATACAAGTTTACAGGCAGAAAGTGGAAGCCTGCAAAGAAGCTCATAATGAAGATCGGAAATGCCAATTACTATTTCAACAGCGCTGCAAAGCGAGTTGTAAAGGCTGGAAAGTATAAGACAGCCGATGGCTACATAGCATATGTCAACAGAAGAGGCGTTGTATATAAGAGAGAGTACGATCTCTCGGTCAAGAGATATTACACTATCGATCTTGGTAAGGGCAGAAAGACAAGAGTATATGGATATTATGATATAGGCGCGGCAAACAGACTGAGTAAGATGGTCAACCAGCATCGTGCAGAAAATGGACTTTCAAGCCTTAAGGTGTCAACATCTCTGACAGAGACCGCTACCACAAGAGCAAAGGAGATAAGCAACAAGTACAGCCATTACAGACCAAATGGAACACTGTGTCTCAACTCCATGTACGAGTTGTACGGAGAGAATCTTGCATGTGGTTTCAGTGGTGGAGATCTCGTATTCAGAGCATGGTCCAAGTCGACCGCACATGACAGCAATATGCTGAATACTACATACAAGACCATGGGCGTTGCAGTATTTGTGGCTCTCAAAAATGATAAACAGGGATATAAGAGATATTATGTCCTTACATTTGGTAAGTAATTTTAATTAGGAAATTAGTGGAAAATAAGACTGTTAAATCCCTCAAATTAAATTGAATTATATGGAGAAATAGAGTACCATACATAGTATAAGGCAAATAGTCGGATATAGAATTTGGCTAGTTTGGGAATGGAGATTGTGTGTGGGTTTCATATATTCGTCTTTAAATAGAGGTGCCGGCGAGAGTGTGGCACTATTTGACAATAGAATAGCCAGGATGCTTCCTTTTGTCACGGGAAAGGCATATTTTGACCTCAGGAATTATGATGCCCAGACTGGAGAATTCGGAGTATATATTGAATGGGATGGTGAGCTTGAGGCAGTGCTTGGATATTCACTGCCGGCGGGAGGATATTTCGTCAAAGCAACCACACTGCAGGCGTACAGATTCCACAGGCTCGACAGTGGATTGCCGGTATATATGAAGTTGATAGCGCAGAATGGCAGACTGTATCCTTACAGGACATATGTCATGATGGACGGCAGACCTTTCAGTGTGGAATTCGGCGGTGGAGTTCTGATCCCTTTTGAGGACAGATACGAAGAGCTTGGATGCGAAGCTGCGAAACAGACTGTGGATACTGGAAGCCGGAAGCTTTTGATGGGAAGTCAGAGTGGAATGACAGGAAGCCAGCGTTTTCAGTGGAATGGCAGCCGGATGAGACAGTTATTCGGTAGTCAGGGAGGCTTCAGATACCTGGCGGGAAGCCAGTATAGAATGATAGGAAGTCAGCGGTTCCGGTGGAATGGCAGTCAGATGAGACTGCTGTTTGGAAGTCAGGGAGGCTTCAGATACCTGGCGGGAAGCCAGTACAGAGTGTTTGGCAGCCAGCGTATGTTGTTGGGTAGCCAGAGAATATTGTCAGGCAGCCAATATAGAATATTTGGAAGTCAGCGGATAAAAAATATGCCGATGGTGCTTGAAAGTGACACACAGCAGCCACAGGACAGTATGGATTCAATCAGAACAAGCCAGGAGCTGATGGTTGAGTTCCCTCAGGAGTGGCAGCTTATCAACAGAAGCAGAAGACCGACCAGCCGGATTGGTGGCAATGCTAAGTTTGGATATGGACTGGATCTGATCTAGTACATGACCGGATCTTGGAGGATATATGAAGGATATAGAGGGATTCCACATATTGTGGACTGCTCCTTATTTTGAGAAAAGTAAAGATGACACTTACAGCATGCAGGATTATGAGCTTTTGACCATGATCCTGTCTGCTCTTATGTGGAGAAAAATGAATGGCCCTATCACACTTTACGGTGATGCAAGGGCCATTGATTATGTTGAGGGACAGGGATTGTCGCATATATGGAATGGCGGTATAAAAGAGATACAGGTTCCTGACAGCATATCCCCGGGAGTGTTCTGGGCTGCGGGCAAGCTGTATGCGCTTAAGGCGGCGCATATGCCGGCGGTCATGGTGGATCTGGACCTTATAGTGTGGAAGAATATAGGGGAATACATAGCGGGGACGGATATTTGTGCAATACACAGAGAAGGAATATATCCGGATGTATATCCCGGCAGGGACTTCTTCAATATGGACAGTTCGTACAGCTTTGATCCCCTGTGGAGCTGGGATGTTCCGCCGGTAAATACCTGTATGCTATATATGGCTAAGGAGCAATTTAAGAACTATTATGTGGACAGCTCCATACAATTTATGGAGAATTGTAGGGAGACTGAGGAAAATCTGTGCCACATGGTATTTGCGGAGCAGAGACTGCTTGCGATGTGTGCTGCGAGAAAGGGAAAGATCATTGCTTCATTTTTTCCTGAGGCGGCGGATATAGAGAGACAGGATGTGTTCACACATTTGTGGGGATATAAGAATATTCTGAAGTTTAACTATGGGAAAAGGGTTGAGTTTAACGGACGTCTCTGCGAGCGGATAGAGCGGGAGTTTCCGGAAGAGGCGGATGTTATAAGGGAGTTACATGTTTGTAGATAAAGTGCTGAAGAAGATACCCAGGGAGATATACATATATATACTGTGGGGAATTGTCGTGGGAGCGGTAAATCTTGGCTCCGCCTGGATATTTATGTACAAATGCGGGATAGAACCTGTCAGGGCCAACTTCCTGGCATGGATACTGTACAATTTTGTGTCATTCATAACAAATAGAAAATCGGTGTTCCACACTGTCGCAGAGACTGCGTGGGAGTTCATAAAAGAACTGGTGTCATTCTACGTGAGCAGGGTGTTCACACTGGTGGTGGAGGAGGGCCTGATTTATATACTGGTTGACAGGCTTCACCTGTGGGCGATGGGCATAAAGACGTTCACATCAGTGCTGGTGATATTCCTCAATTATTATATAAGCAAGAAGTTTATATTCAGAAAGATAAAGGAAAAACTGTAAGAGATATGTATAAATGCGAATGTTTATCGAAATTTTATAGAAAAACATGGACACAATTACTTCCAAACATTTGACAGTTGGAGTATAATTGAATGGTTAAATATGTATAAAAAGCAGAATAAGTAATGCAAGGAGATAAGTATGAAGAAGAGAGTAGTAATAACAGGCATAGGAGCCATAACTCCAGTCGGCAATACAGTTGACGAGTATTGGGATTCACTTAAGGAAGGAAAGCATGGCTTCGGACCTATTACACAGTTTGACGCTTCAGCATACAAGTGCAAGCTTGTCGGCGAGGTTAAGAACTTTGTAGCAAAGGACTACATTGATCCAAAGTCTGCAAGACGTATGGCTAGATTCACACAGTTTGCTGTGAAGGCAACCCAGGAGGCTATGGCAGATTCAGGACTTGATATGACAAAGGAAGATGCTTACAGAGTTGGTACATGTATTGGTTCAGGTGTTGGTTCACTTCAGGAGCTTGAGAACGCATATGGAACCATACTTACAAAGGGACCACTTCGTGTAAGTCCATTCGTAGTTCCTATGATGATCAGCAACATCGCAGCAGGTAACGTTGCGATCCAGTTTGGTCTCAAGGGCAAGAGTATAGATGTTGTAACAGCATGTGCTTCAGGAACAAACAGTATCGGTGAGGCATTCAGAACGATCCAGTACGGAGACGCTGATGTCATGGTAGCCGGCGGATGTGAGGCAGCAGTTACACCTATCGGTATATCAACATTTGATTCACTTACAGCACTTACATCATCAACAGATCCAGACAGATGTTCTATTCCATTTGATAAGGACAGAAGCGGATTCGTTCTCGGTGAGGGTGCAGGTATTGTTATTCTTGAGGAGCTTGAGCACGCAAAGGCAAGAGGTGCAAAGATCTACGCAGAGCTTTCAGGTTACGGATGTTCAAGTGATGCACACCACATCACAGCACCTGAGGAGTCAGGTGAGGGACCAGCAGTTGCCATGACCAATGCGGTTAAGGATGCAGGACTTCCACTTGATGCGGTTCAGTACATCAATGCTCATGGTACAAGCACACATCTGAACGATCTTGTTGAGACACGTGCTATCAAGAAGGCATTTGGCGATCACGCAAAGGACATCAAGATCAATTCAACAAAGTCTATGACAGGACATCTTCTCGGTGCAGCAGGAGCCATCGAGTGTATTGCCTGTGTCAAGAGTATAGAGGAAGGTTATATCCACAGAACAAGAGGCCTTGTGGAGAGCGAGGAGGAGCTTGATCTGGATTATTGTAAGGAGCCATGCGAGATGGACGTTGATGTTGCGATCAGCAACTCACTTGGATTTGGCGGACACAATGCATGTATCGTCTTACAGAAGTATAAGGAGCAGTAAATATCATGTTATTTATCAAAAAAAAGGCAAAGGATGCCGAGATAATTGCAGCAAAGGCTGCAGAGGAGGCAAAGGCTGCTGAGGGAATTCAGGAAGCACCAAAGGTGGAGCTTGTAAAGTGCCCTAAGTGCGGAAGAGAAGTTGAGAAGGAAAGAGTGAAGAACGCAAAGTACATTTGTTATGAGTGCGGTTCTTACTTCAGAGTTAAGACCAAGAACAGAATAAGAATGGTCACAGATCCAAAGTCATTTGAGCCATGGTTTGAGGATATGCCAAGCTCAAATCCTCTTGGAACAGAGGGATATGAGGATAAGGTTGCGGCTGCACAGGCCAAGACAAACCTCAAGGAGGCTGTTACTATAGGAAAGGCAACCATCAATGGTGAGCCTGCTGTAGTTGGTGTATGTGATGCAAGATTCCTCATGAGCAGTATGGGATATGTTGTGGGTGAGAAGATTGCCAGAGCTGTCGAGAAGGCTACAGAGGAGAAGCTTCCGGTATTCATGTTCTGCTGTTCAGGCGGTGCACGTATGCAGGAGGGAATCATTTCTCTGATGCAGATGGCCAAGACATCCGCTGCATTCAAGAAACATTCTGATGCAGGACTTCTGTATGTATCTATTCTTACAGATCCTACAACAGGTGGTGTTACAGCCAGCTTTGCAATGCTTGGAGATATTATCCTTGGAGAGCCAGGTGCGCTCGTAGGATTTGCAGGACCACGAGTTATCAAGCAGACTATTGGTCAGGAGCTTCCAGAGGGCTTCCAGAGATCAGAGTTCCTTGTTGAGCATGGTATCATAGATGGCATAATCACAAGAGACAAGATGAAGGACACAATGTATGATCTCATCGTCACACATAAGCAGAGACAGGGCTATGCTAACTTTGACAGTGCTGTTGAAGATGAGAAATTTGACATAAGCGAGATTCTCAAGGAGAGACTCAAGGATGACGAGCCTAAGACTCCGTGGGAGAAGCTCAGAGGTGCTCGTCAGATGAGCAGACCTTCAGGTTTCGACTATGTGAAGTATATATGCGATGATTTCCGTGAGATCCACGGAGATAGAACCATGAATGATGACAGAGCCATTGTGGGTGGTATCGGTCATATAGATGGACAGCCTGTAACAGTTATATCACAGGTCAAGGGAGCTTCCATGGCAGAGTGCATGGAGAGAAACTTTGGTATGCCTCTTCCTGATGGCTACAGAAAGGCTCTTCGTCTGATGAAGCAGGCTGAGAAGTTCGGCAGACCTATCATTACATTTGTAAATACACCGGGTGCGTTCTGTGGACTTGAGGCTGAGGAGCGAGGAATGGGTGAAGCCATAGCGAGAAATCTCTATGAGATGTCATCACTCAAGGTTCCTGTACTCTGTATCCTTATCGGAGAAGGCGGAAGCGGTGGAGCACTTGCCCTTGCAGTTGGCAATGAGGTATGGATGCTTGAGAATGCGACATACTCAATCCTTTCACCTGAGGGATATGCGTCTATCCTCTGGAAGGACAGCAACAGAGCTGAGGAGGCTGCAGAAGTTATGCAGATTACAGCACAGGATCTCAAGAGACTGAACGTTATCGAGCAGGTCGTACCTGAGTACGGCGGAGCAGATGAGCAGTCAGTTCCATATATAGGCAAGTACCTTAAGATGAACATTAAGGAATTCCTCAAGAAGTATTCAGACAAGACTCCTGAGGAGATCGCACAGGACAGATACGACAGATTCAGAAATTTGTAGATCACAGATATACTATAGATGAAAGGCATTTCTCAAGTGAGAAATTTATCTCACGGGGAATGCCTTTTATTCATGCATATGTTGAAGTGATGGTGTTTTTTTGGTAAACTTTATGTATATGGCTGAAGATACAGCTTGAATTGGAGGAGCGTTTATGAAGAAACAGATAAAGGTTACTTTGATAGTTATCGTGGCCGCCATCATTGCGGCAGCAATCATATGGTACGTGATGTACCTGCGGGGCAAGGAGCAGGATCTGCTGACACCTGTGGGAACACGTGCAGAATTTATCGGTGATACAGACAAATATCCTACCATGCTTACAGCGAAGGGGACTCAGATCCTGAATGCAGACGGAGAACAGGTTGTTCTCAAGGGTGTGATGGTTCCAGAGTCGCGCAGTCTGTATGAGGAGAAGAAGTTTAATGAGGATTTCTACAAGGATGTATTTGCCAAGGGTGGTAATGCCATAAGGGTGCCAATAAGCCCTGTGGAGTACAAGAATGACGATTACTATATGTGGAGATATCTTGACCGCATAGTTACCTGGGCCGGAGAGAACGATAACTATGTTATTCTCGACTGGGATTATACAGGTAACCCGATAGATGGTTCCGGGGATGAGATGCCGGATCTCGACGAGAATCCGCTGGATTATTCTGCTGAATTCTGGAAGAACATTGCGGATTATTTCAAGAACACTCCAAATGTTATATTTGAGATATACAATGAGCCGGTTGGCATGAGTGATTCAGAGTGGAAGAGATGCGCGGAGAGCCTTATAGGAGTTATAAGGGATGCCGGCGCAAAGCAGCTTATAATCGTTGGAAGTCCGGATTACTGTTATGATCTCGGATGGCTTGACGAGCTTGGCGTGAAGAATGACAATACTGCGTTCTCTGTTCATGTTTACCCAGACAAGGTGTTCTGGCAGAAGTTCCTGTCGGGCTATGTGACAAGTTATCCTCTTATAGTGACAGAGTGGGGATATGCAGACGATGATGTCGAGGTCAAGAATGAGAAGCTGAAGGGCACCAGAAATGTATTTGGAATAAAATTTACCAGATATCTGGAAAAGCATAATATAGGATGGATCGCAGTTGGATATGACGATACGGTGGAGCCATCCATGTTTACTAAGGGATATAAGAAACTCACAAAATGGGGTGAGTATGTGACTGAGCTGCTTGGAGACAAGGAAGAATAAAGAGAATAACGGATAAAAGGGAGAAAATATATAATGGCAATCAGAATATTAGGAACAGGAAGCTGCCTTGCGGAGAAAGAGGTATCAAATGATGAGCTTGCAAAGTATGTTGATACATCTGATGAGTGGATATCTTCAAGAACAGGTATAAAGAACAGAAGAATAGCTGTTAAGGAGACGACGACGAGCATGGCTGTTGAGGCTGCTGAGAGGGCACTTGAGATGGCAGGGAAGTCCGCAGAGAATGTGGAGCTTATAGTGCTTGCCACAGTCACCCCGGATTATTACACACCAAGCGGGCGTGTCAGGTTCAGGCGGCTATAGGTGCGGATAAGGCGATTGCGTTTGATGTGAATGCGGCATGCTCGGGCTTTGTATTTGCCCTCAATGTTGCAAAGATGTATATAGAGACAGGCTTTGTGAAGAATGCTCTTGTAATAGGTTCGGAGACGCTGTCAAAGATACTTGACTGGAATGACAGAGGTACATGCGTATTGTTTGGAGATGGCGCAGGTGCCGCTTATATAGAGGAGTCTGACAAGGGAATAATAAGCATTGTCCAGGGTTCAATCGGCAAGAAGGGTATGGTGCTCAACTGCGAGAGCAGAAAGACCAACAATATATTTGTAAAAGATGAGATCAATCATGACTATCTGTATATGGATGGACAGGAGGTGTACAAGTTTGCGGTGAGACAGTGTCCTAAGTGCCTCCAGGAGGCTCTTGACAAGGCTGGAATGACCGTTGATGATGTGGATTACTTCGTACTCCACCAGGCAAATGTAAGAATTATTGAATCTGTTGCCAAGAGACTTAAGGCACCGCTTGAGAAGTTCCCTACGACTCTCGACTACACAGGAAATATGTCTGCGGCGAGTGTACCTGTACTTCTCGACCAGCTCGTGAGGGAGCACGGCCTGAAGCGCGGCGACAAGATCGCCATGTCGGCATTCGGCGCAGGGCTCACATACGGCGCTGTGGTTATGGAGTGGTAGAGGCTTTAACACCTGTAATTTTTGAGGGCGGAACGAAGCTCCTTGTAGTTTGGGAGTGCTTTTTCGACCTCGGCCCAGAAAAGTGCGGAGTGGTTCATCTGCTTTCTGTGACACAGCTCGTGGACTACCACGTAGTCTATGATTTTGGGAGTGGTGTTCATCAGTGCACAGTTGAAATTCAGGTTACCGGAGGAGCTGCAGCTTCCCCAGCGGGTCTTCTGATGTCTGATGGTGATCCTTCCGTAGGTCACGCCTATTATCTGAGCAAAATGTTCTACACGTGAAGGAATATATATCCGAGCCTGTTCTGACAGTGCCTTTATATCGGCATCTGTCAGGGCAGTGCTTGGATTTTTTTCGTCTGACATATTGGAAATTCTTTTCTGCATGATTTCCAGATGGCTGCGGATCCAGTTTTGTCTGGAATCCACAAAGCTTTGGATCTGACTGTCGGTCATTCTGAGGGGCGCACGAACCTTTATGTTGAGGTCTCTGTCTATCTCGATACAGATAGATTTGCGCCTGCTCCTGACGACTGAATATTCGAATTTATCAGAATTGTTCATGGCATATTACCTGTCTTTGATAGGTACGTAGTCCTTAGGCTCTACAAGACTTGGATAGGCCGGACGCATTATCTTGTAGCTGTTGATCAGCTCCTCCATACGATGCGCACTCCATCCAACCACTCGGCCAATGGCAAATAGTGGTGTGTAGAGGGCGTAAGGGATCTTGAGCATCTTGTATAACAATCCGCAATAGTAATCTATGTTGATGCACACACCCTTGTAGATCTTGCGCTCCTCGGCAATGACCTCAGGTGCGATGCGCTCTATGAGCTCGTATAATTTGAATTCGTCCTTCTCGTGCTTCTCCTCGGCGAGCTTTTCTACATACTCCTTGATAATGACAGCTCTTGGATCTGACAGAGAGTATACAGGCTGGCCCATTCCGTATACCACGCCCGATTTGTCAAATGCTTCGCCGCGCACGATCTTCCTGATATACTCACGGATCTGCTCCTCGTCCGTAACATCCTCGACATTGCAGTGTATGTTCTTCATCATCTCCATGACCTTGAGGTCTCCACCGCCGTTGAGCGGTCCCTTGAGTGAGCAGAGTGCTGCTGCGACTGTGGCGTATGTATCTGAGCCGGATGATGTGACAACACGTGTTGTAAACGTAGAGTTGCTTCCGCCTCCGTGTTCCATGTGGAGAACAAGGGCAAGATCGAGGACCTTTGCCTCAAGCTGTGTGTACTTTCTGTCTGAACGGAGCATGCTCAGGATATTCTCCGCAAATGAAAGCTCAGGATCCGGCTTGTGTATATAACAGCTCTTGCCAAGCTCATAATGTCTGTATCCCTGGAAAGAATATACAGCGAGTCTTGGGAATACACTTATTATCATAAGACACTGCTGAAGAACGTTGTCCAGAGATATATCCGTCTCAGACTTATCGTATGATCCGAGGGCAAGGATACTCTTGGTCATATTTGAAATGATATCCTTGGTAGGGTTCTTCATTATGACATCTTGTATAAAGTTGTGTGGAAGGTCGTATGCAAGGTTGAGGACCTGTTTGAACTTGGCAAGCTCATTCTCGTCCGGAAGCTTTCCAAACAGTAACAGATATGTACACTCCTCGAAACCGAATCGTCCTTCCTTTGTAAATCCGTCTATCAACTGGCGGATCTCGTAACCTCTGTAATATAATTCACCGTCAGCAGGAGTATGCTTTCCGTCCTCCATTGTATACGCCCGGCTTAGTGAAATGTTGGTGATGCCGGCATTTATTCCTATTCCATTCAGATCACGAAGTCCACGCTTTACGCCGTATTCCTCGTAGAGGTTGTTATCTATGGTATCGTTCTCAATACAGAGACCAAGACGCTCCTTCGTAAATGAACTAAGATTATTGATTGACATATATAATACTCCTTTCAGGTAAGTCTTCATTGAATTATCTCACTTATTTACAACTATTGCAATCCGAAATGATTGTATGGGTGTAAAATATTATGTATAATGTACTGAGAATAAAGTTAAGACAAATGTTTTAGGAGGTAATATAAATTGGCAGACAGACAGGATATGGGGCAGAATAAAGGGAGCGCAGGAGCTCATAAGGGAAATGTGAGCCGTGCAACAACGAGCAGTGTGAAAAAGACACAGCCGGGCAAGGGAGTAGCGTCAGGCAGTCGGTCAGCATCAGGCAGCCGTCCTGTGTCGGGAAATCGTCCGGCATCGGGCAGCCACTTATCATCGGCGAGTCGTCCGAAAAGTGCAACTGCGCAGGACAAAAGGCGCACAAGTACGGGACGTCCACTTGAAAAGTCGGTGAAGTCCGTGTCTTCAGGAAGCAAGACCAGGAGACCGGCGAATAGCAGATCGTCAACAGGTTCCGGTAAAAAATCCGCGCAGAGCAGAAATAAAAAGAAGCGATATGAGCTGAATACGAAAATGATGGTCGTGGCGGCTCTGGTGGTTGGAATAGTGCTTGCACTTGTGATCACGATGATCATGAGATCCAGCATGCTCAGGGTCAAGCAGATCCAGACGGATTATAATATGGGTGATATATTTGATATAACAAACTATATTGAGCCGGACAGCAATGATGCCAGGCTGGAATATGACAACTCAGAATTTGTACCGGATAAGCTTGGTAAGTACACCATCAAATATAAGATCAGACGTGGAAAGTTAAGCAAGACAAAAAAGGCTGTGATAAATGTTGTTGACGAGGTAAATCCATACATAGACGGCCCGGACGAGATAGACGTTTCTATGGGAACGGATATAAACTGGAGTGATTATTACAATGTCACAGATGAGGATCCGGATGTGCAGGATTCGCTTAAAGCTTCTCAGGATGTGGACACAAGCAAGGAGAGAACCGTAACAGTGACTCTCACAGCGGAGGACTGGGCAGGCAACAAGGCGTCCAGACAGATCACCGTAAATGTACTCAAGAGTAACTTTGATGAGTAGGGTGTGAACGAAATAAAATATCTTGAAAAACGACAGAAAAAAGCTCAATGCTGACGGGGATGAAATCCGAAAGCATTGAGCCTTTTGATTTTAGTATTTTATGAGATAGGCGGCTTTCTCAGCTCTGCATCCAGCTCTGAGTTGTCAACCACTGTTGTCTTGGTCTTTTTAACCTTTTCCTTTTTCTTCTTCGATCTGCTCTTGTGTATGTTCTTGATGAGCATTACCACCAGAAGCAGGATGAGACCTATGCTTATGAGGACTACGGATAAACCGTATTTGTCCAGTATCTTGTCGATTATGTTGTAGCTTGACTTCTCCCACAGTCCATCCGCTTCAAGATCTGCCTGAACCTTTGAGAGGCAGTACTTTGTTCCGGTACACTTTGGTATACCCGGAAGTCTTGATGTGATGGCTGTAAGGTTGCTTGCCTGTTCGTCGGTTACATTGAAGTATGTATATGACAATGCCTCCTTACCTGTTGTGGTTATAGGATCGTCCAGACCGAGATTGATGAGATACCACTCTCCGCCGAGATAAACGGCATTCCATGCACAGTTGTTGATGTAACTCTCTTCTTTGAGCTGCTTCTGTGTGTCCATCGAGTCGTCCAGAAGATCTGAATTCTGTCCCTCAATGTACAGACATGGCACACCGACGTAATCCATAATGGCCTTGAAAGCCTTTGCATATCCGTAGGTGACTGCCGACTGATACTTGGAGTTGAACACGCCGTCTGCGGTGTATGCGTATATGTTGTCCTTGCTCTTAGATGTTGCATCTGAGGCATAATAAACTTTGTTGATGATCGAATTATGTATGAGATATACCTTCTCGTAATCCTTTGCGCTCTCATCCAGAGAAGCTGCATAATTCTTGACGGTCAGGTCAAAGTTGTTCTTGTATATGGAACGTGTATCTCCGTTGGCATACAGTGAATAGCACTCGATGGTGAGAGCTGTATATCTGAGTTCTCCCGAGGATTCCTGCTTGCACTGATAGCTGTCGGACATCCAGAAATACTCAGGATGATCGGCGAGTACAGCGTTGACGATCTGATCCATTCCATCGTTTCCGATAACTTCCCAGTCTTTGTTGCTGACCGACAATGTAAATGCTGTGTAATATCCGCCGTCCTGATAAGAAGCATTGGATGTCGACTCGTTGAATTTCTGAGCTGCATCGTTGATCTGTTTGTAGACGGTTCTGTACGCACTGTTGTCAAACTGGTCATAGAAATAAGTTCTGCCATCTATGGTATCGGTTTTGTTACTGCTGTCCGTATCATCTGTATCCGCCGCCTTTGCGACATATGGAGAAAATGATAATATCATGGTAAGCGTAAGCAGCAGTACAAGAAATTTTTTCTTCATAACTGGAACACACTCCTTCTTTTGCTTATGCAAAGCCCCTTTATATACTTCCTTCAATAATAACACATTATGGTTATTATTGCCAGAGAAAATGGGTTAAAGCGGTTGGATTTTGCTTCGCATATGTGTATAATAGTAAAAACCTGATGGTTAACGGATGGAAGGAGGAAACACATGGCTTCCAGTTGCGATATGTGTGCACACTATGTGTACGATGAAGAAGATGATTTTTATGAGTGCCTGGTGAATATGGATGAGGATGACTTTGCCAGATTTGTGGCAAGAGGTTACGACAATTGTCCGTATTTCAGTTGGATGATGAATACAGGATAGTGAGACATCAGATGTGACGATTGAAGAAAAACGGGAGATGTGCAGCAGCGCGTCTCCCGTTTTTCTGGCAAATGATCAATGTGATCAGTTCTTTTCAAATGACTCCGCCAGCTCCGTGAGATACACATACCTCTCCAGAAGCTGATCCAGCTCTGATTCAAGCTGTTCCTTTTTCTGTGTGAGTTCGTTAAGCTTCACGAAATCTGACACAGAGTTGTTGATATCGGTCTCCGTCTGCTCTATCTCAGCTTCTTTCCGGGCGATGGTGTCCTCTATGGTGTCATATTCCCTCTGCTCATTGAAGGAGAATTTTTTCTTCATGGATGGATTCTGCGTTTTCTTTTTCTGGGCGGGTTCCTTGTCCGCTGTGCTGACACGCTCCGGCTTTGTCTGGGTATTTGCCCCTGCCGATGCGCTGTTGGCAAATGAACCGTGGGTCAGATAATAATCGGTATAACCGCCCTCAAACTGTGAGATACCGCCGCAGCCGTCAAACACCAGAAGCTTTCTTATGACTCTGTCCAGAAAATATCTGTCGTGTGATACGACTATCAATATGCCCTGGAAGGAATCGAGATAGTCCTCAAGTATACACAGTGTGGAAATGTCCAGATCGTTGGTTGGCTCGTCAAGGATCAGTACATTTGGCGATGATACGAGAACCTTCAACAAATACAGTCTTCGCTTCTCGCCTCCTGAGAGCTTCTCTATGCGCTGGTGCTGCAGAGTGCCGTCAAATAAAAATCTCTCACACATGGTGGATGCTGACATGAGACCTTCGGTGGTCTGGATATACTCTGCGGTTTCTTTGACGTAGTCGAGTACCTTCATGTTGGGATCCAAGGCTTCATTTTCCTGAGAGAAATATCCTATCCTTACGGTGTCTCCGATCTCTATGGTTCCGCTGTCCGGCTTGGTGACACCGGTTATGAGCTTCATGAGCGTTGTCTTGCCACAGCCGTTTGGGCCAACAACACCTATCCTGTCAGTCCTCAGGAAGTTGTATGAGAAGTCCGTTATGACCGGACTTGGTCTGCCCGGCCAGGTCTTGGCTATATGGGAGAGCTCTATTGTTTTGTTTCCCAGCCGGCTCGCGATTGAGCTCATGGTAACCGACTGAGTTTCCTTTATAAGCTCCTCACTTGCAAGCTTCTCATATCTCTGGATATGGGCTTTCTGCTTTGTGCTTCTGGCTCTAGCACCTCTCTGCATCCATGCAATCTCCTTGCGCAGGATATTCTGATGTTTGTTCTGAGTGGCAAGTGCGATGCTCTCACGCTCTGCCTTCAGCATGAGATAGCCTTCGTAGTTGGTATTGTAGCTGTAGGTTTTGCCTTTGTCGATCTCTACTATGCGGTTGCACACCTTGTCAAGAAAGTATCTGTCGTGGGTGACCATGACCAGAGCGCCCTTGTAGTTGTTAAGGTAATCCTCCAGATATTCTGTCATATCGTTGTCGAGGTGGTTGGTGGGCTCGTCCAGAACAAGAATGTCACATCTTGACAGCAGTGCCGCAGCCAGAGCGACCTTTTTTCGCTGACCTCCTGAAAGTGTGCTCACCATGAGGCTGGTGTCGTCAAATCCGAGACGGTGAAGAAATGCCTTGGCATCACCCTCTATGCTCCATTTGTTCTCCTCGTCGACATTTGCAGTGATGACATAGTCGTATATGCTGACCTTCTCTGCGAAGTCGGGGGTTTGTGGAAGATATTTTATGACCACGTTGTTTCCCTTTGACAACTGTCCTGAATCACATTCGTCTATGCCGGCTATGATCTTGAGGAGTGTTGATTTACCAGTGCCGTTTACGCCTATGACACCGATCTTTTCTCCTGAATTTACTGAAAAGTCTGCGTCATCGAACAGAATCTTGTCAGTGTATGCTTTTGAAAATCCTTTTATTGTAAGTAGGTTCATATATGTTCTTATGGGGCTTTGTGCCCGCCCTTTCGTCAAAATGAGCCGTGAAAACGGCTTTGCATGTAAGTATTATTGTAATTGGGGAGAATTGACGAGTCAAGAAGCATATCATAATAGAAATACCATTTGAGAATAATTAAAAATAGACGAAAATATATAAGACCATGATCTCCACCCGACAGTATATTTGTAAAAAAACATTCCTGAATTTATACAACATGACTAAAAAATAACCTGAAAAGGCGCTTTAGGTTAATAAAAACAAGCCATTTGCACAAATTGGTTTACAAAATTACAATTTTGTAATTTGCAAATTATTCCAAAAAGTAGTATAAATTGAACATTGATTACGGACAGGAATGGAGGTAATTATCATGGAATCAACAAATATCAGGGTTAAGCTCAATTCGGTAGAGCAGGTAAGACAGTTTGTAGAGACAATGAGAAAATATGATGGAGACGTTGATGTATATTCATCCAACAGGAATTATCTTGTAGATGGCAAATCAATACTGGGAGTTTTTAGTCTTGGACTTGATCAGGAACTCACAGTAAAGTTCTATAACGGAGCGACAGAGTCGTTTATAAATACATTACAGCCATTTATGCTGGCTGCATAAGGAGTATTTATTACAATAATTTTCATAGCTAATTCGTGGTCTGTATGCATTGACACATTCGTTGATGGAGTGTTAGAATGTCCTTATAAATATTAAGAGATATTAGGGGGCGCAGCCAATGCAGATTACAGAGATGAAAGCTAAAGTTAACACTATGGATGACATCAAGAAGTTTGTTGCATACCTGAATCAGTTTCCAAATGATGTTGACGTTTCATCAGCTCAGTACGTCGTAGATGGAAAGTCAATCTTAGGTGTGTTCAGTTTAAATCTTGAGAAGCCACTTACAGTGAAATTTCATGGAGAAGTTGCACCAGAGCTTCAGGCAAAGCTTGATGAGTTTAAGTGCTAATTCTATAGGATACATAAGAAAGCTTAGAAAAGCAGGCTGCAGATTTTCTGCAAGCCTGCTTTTCCTATGCTGTGAGACAAGTGTCAGGAGGGATGATTATGATATACGAAGCGGATCAGGGGTTGGAATACCATATAAAGGTAAATGAGGATATGATAGGCCAGTATGTTATCATGCCGGGGGATCCTAAGAGATGTAAGGCGATAGCAGCGTGTCTCGAAGATGCGGAGCTGGTGGCGGACAGCAGGGAATTTGTCACGTATACAGGCTATCTGGATGGAGAGAAGGTCAGTGTCACGTCCACAGGTATAGGCGGCCCGTCGGCGGCCATAGCCATGCAGGAGCTGGTGCACGCCGGTGCCCACACTTTTATCAGGGTTGGAACCTGTGGCGGTATGCAGACTGAGATCGTCGGCGGAGACGTGGTGATCGCCACGGGAGCTGTCAGGATGGAGGGCACGTCAAGAGAGTATGCGCCTATAGAGTACCCTGCGGTTGCGGATATAGATGTGGTGAATGCGCTCAGAGAGTCAGCAGGAGCACTTGGAGTGACGGCACACACAGGTGTGGTTCAGAGCAAGGATTCATTTTATGGACAGCATTCGCCGGGAATCATGCCGGTTGGATATGAGCTTATGAACAAATGGGAAGCGTGGAAGAAGATGGGCTGCAAGGCCTCTGAGATGGAATCTGCTGCATTGTTCATAGTTGGAGCGTTCCTGCGGGTCAGGGTCGGTGCGTGCTTCCTTGTGGTGGCGAATCAGGAGAGGGCTGCAGCCGGTCTCCCGAATCCTGAGGTACACGACACCGATAAAGCCATACGTGTGGCTATTGAAGCTGTGAAGAAGCTTATCAGAACTTGAATACACGACCTATGTCTGTCTTGTAGCTTTCAAGATAGTCAAGGATCTCATCTGAATTATCCATGACGGTATATATCTCGTTGGTCGCAGGCGTCATAAAGCCTTTGTCCGACGTCTCTTTGAGCATGGACAGAAGATGATCGTAGAATCCGTTCTGATTGAAAATTACGATTGCTTTGCCGTGACGTCCGAGCTGCTTGAGCGTGAGGATCTCAAAGAATTCCTCGAGAGTGCCAATTCCGCCGGGCGTTACGATGAAAGCGTCTGCCTTATCTTCCATGATCTGTTTGCGCTCTCTCATGGTCTCAGTGGTTATCAGCTCGGAGACATTCTCAAACAGTATTCCGTCAACATTAAAGAATGAAGGAGTGACGCCTATTATGGTGCCATTTTCCTCGTATACACCCCTTGCCACTGCGCCCATGAGCCCATTTGCTCCAGCGCCGTACACAAGAGTGTGGCCTCTTTTGGCGATTTCCCTTCCTAAATATTCTGTTTCTTCTATATAAGATCTGTCAATGTCGTTGCTTGACGCGCCGTATACACATATATTCATAAAAACCTCCAATGTGACAATGCCAGGTATTCCTGAACTGCCGAAAAACCATTTATTAAACAGTATATAGAAGTAAATGATAATTTGGAAGAAATTATTTATAAAATAATGTAAAATCGCAAAAAAATGCGGAGCAGCCATAGGACTGCCCCGCAAAGGGAAAACATGAAAAGAATGATATGAGATTACAGAAGCTCAACAACTTTGCCCAGAACTGCGATCTCTTTTTCTTTTGCACCCATAAGGTACTTCTCAAATCTGTCCATACAGTCAACCTTGCCTGTGATGGAAGTCTTGATGAGAAGGTTTCTGGCGGTGAGCATGGTGTTCTCAACCTCCATATAATCATTCAGGATATCACCGTTGAATTCGATATATCCGTGATCCATCATGTACTTGAGTCTCTCCATCATGAGAACCTTGTGGTCATACAGGATGTGAAGAGCACGTATATCAAAGTCTGGATCCTCTGCTGAAAGCTGCTTGCCGATCTGCTTCAGAACCGCATCGTAGACATCAACCCCAAATACTGTGTCCTTAAAACGATTCCTCATCATACGGAAGTGATTCTTGGTATCCTTTGACTCAAGGTACTCGATGATGGTATCCTTGATATACTGTGTGTCGAGTTCGTAGTATGTATCAGCCAGATTCTTCTGGATCACGTATATTCCACGGCGTCCCTTGTAGTCGTCCTTGAAAATATGATCCTCCTGGGCTGTGATTGTGTCGTAGCCGTTTCTCACATCTGAGTATGATACTTTTGAGTAGGAATAATGCTCGCCAAATGTGAAATCTCCAACATAGAACTGCTGCTCCTCGTCGTCATATCCGTAGATGAAGAGCTCGTGTGGGAATTTGTAGTCGGCACCGGAATCGCAGAGGATCTTAGCCTCGTCAAATACTCCGTATACATATCCGCCCAGATTGATGGTCTTCTTGATGAAAGTGAGAATATCTCCGCAGTAGCTCTCCACCTGCTCCTTTGTCATGAGAGAGAAGAGAAGATAAGGACATTCCTTAAGTGAACTGCTTCCCGGCATCATATCTGCAAGAAGCATCTCATCTCCTGTGAAGATCTCTTCGATGTTGTAACATCTTAACTGTATATAATTGCTGAATATCCAATTCTTGGCTTTCTCGTCGTCCCCTATGATCGAGAAAAGTGTGGCATGCCACTGCCAGGATGTTATCATTGGATAGCTTATTGGCAAAATCTTTTTGCTCATGTGCTTATTACCTCCATTTCATATTAAGATTACGTGATGTTAGCTGACCTTGGCTGCTACAGCCTTGACTACATCGTTCATGTCATAGTAGAGGCCAAGTGCAAGCTCAGAATCATCAAATTCAATGTTAAAAGCCTGCTCAAGTCCGACGATGAACTGAATGATGGAAACGGAATTCACGCCATATTCGGTGGTGAGTTCTGCAGTCATGTCCAGCTTGCCCGCATCTATGTCTGGAAGAATATCAGAAAAAACCTCCAATACTTTTTTTGTTAATGTGTCTTTGTCCATTTCAAACCTCCCATTCGTTTTGATATGTTACCAATGCACGTTACTTATATTTTAATGTGTTTGACAGTATTTTTCAATAAAATTATTCAATCCGTACAGAAATATTTGTGCATTTTTGTGTTAAATGTTAAAATTACCGTGAAGTATATGGTGTAAAATATGGTATAGTTGAATAAAATATTATAATTTTTTTAAAAAAATCAGACAGTTGATGTAAAATATAGAACAACAATATACGATAAGGCAGGGTGATGGACATGAAGATAGTTGTTCTGGATGGATGTGCGGCGAATTCCGGCGATATTAGCTGGGACAGTATTGGCAAGTATGGCGAGCTGACGGTGTATGACAGAACCGACAGGTCAGAGGTGGTCTCAAGGATAGGCGATGCGGAGATCATAACAACGAACAAGACGGTGATAGACAGGGCTGTGATCGAGGCCTGTCCGAACCTCAGATATATAGGTGTGCTTGCCACCGGCTACAATGTGGTCGATGTGGAGGCGGCACATGAGCACGGCATAGTGGTTACAAATGTTCCGGCATACAGTACGGATGCTGTGGCGCAGTTTACATTTGCACTGCTTCTGGAACTGGCAAACAGGGTCGGGGCGCATGATGCGTCAGTGAAGGACGGTGGCTGGGTTAGAAGTAAGGATTTCTCCTACAGTGTGATGCCGACCATGGAGCTTGCGGGCAAGACTATGGGTATCATAGGCTATGGCAGTATAGGTATGAAGGTGGCAGAGATCGCACATGCATTTGGCATGAGGGTGCTGGTGAACAGCCGGACGAGGAAAGCCCTGCCGGATGGCGATTGGATAAGCTGGGCTGAGAGGGATGAACTGTTCGCACAGTCGGATGTGATAAGCATACACTGTCCTCTGTTCCCTGAGACGGAGGGAATGATAGACAGGAGTGCGATAGGCCGGATGAAGAAGACTACATTCATCATAAACACTGCCAGAGGCGGCTGCATAGTGGAGAAGGATCTGGCAGATGCACTGAACGAGAAACGTATAGCTGGAGCCGCGGTGGATGTCATAGCACAGGAGCCTATGGCGGCGGACAATCCGCTTCTCACGGCAAAGAATGTGATCATAACACCACATATCGCCTGGGCACCGAAGGAGGTCAGGGAGAGACTTCTCAATATAGCGGGTGGCAATATAGAGGCGTTTCTCAATGGAAAGCCTGTAAATACAGTATAAAAAGAATAAGATTAGCCATAGAGCAGAAATTTAGCTGTAAGAAGAAAGGATAGATCAGGAAGATGGAGAGCAGTTCTTTTGAGGATGTGAACAGACTGGTTAGGTCTGAACTGTATGAGCACATGGATCCGGAATTTGGCAAATATCTGGCCATGAACCTTCCGGGCTGTGGCAATATAATAGGTGTGAGGCTGGATGACCTGAAGGAGATAGCCAGACAAATAGCCGACATAAACTGGAAGGAGTATCTGAAGCATGCGCCGGATGATACGCTGGAGGATGTGGTCATTCAGGGGCTTGTCCTTGGATTCGCACAGGGCAAGCTGGAGGAGATACTTGCATATGCCGATGAATTTGTTCCCAAGATAGACAACTGGTGGGTGTGTGACTCGTTCTGCAGTACATTTGTGGCGGCATCCATGTACCCGGAGATAGTGTGGGAATTCATCATGAAGTATATGGGAGATTCCGAGCTGAATCCTGCGTGGAGAAAGAAGGAGGAGGCAGAGATTCCAGAGGGACAGGGAGGCATCGCAGTAGGAACCTGGCAGGATATGTCCGATGACTTCAGACTCAGGTTCGTGGCTATCATGCTGAAGTGCTACTTTGTGAATGACAAGTATATCGACAAATGCCTTTATGCATTTGAACATATGCAGGATGGCGGCTACTATGCAAAGGACGGTGTAGCCTTTGGCCTGGCGGAGAGCTATTTCGTGTTCCCGGACAAGACGATTGAGTACATAAAAGGTGCACAGTTTGACAGGCAGATTCTGGAGATGACTAAGAACAAGATAGAGAAGATATACAGGCTGCCGGAAGCGGATGTGAACAGGTTTGCGGAAGTTATAAATGAATATTAAAATTAAGAGAAGGACATTATATTTGCAGGAGGAATTCTTATGAGAAATTTGAATGCGGATATGGATGTCCTTTTTGCTTTGACTGGGATCAATAATATTGAAAATGAGTTTATGGTGGCAATGGTGCTGGTGATTGTCTGTTTGGCGGCTGCGGTATGTCTGACCGTATGGATAAGAAAATACGTCAGGGGAAATGCCTCAGGCAGTCTGGAAGATAGTCAGGATGAGCGGGAGGACAGGGAGTATTCATCGGAGGATAACTACATCGATGGTGATGCTGTAGCCATTGCCATTGCTGGAGCTTTGGGAGGAACAGCAAATATTTACAGTCTGAGGAGCAGTGATACAAGACTTAGAGTTACGGTGAACAACGGGGCGCTGGTGGACAGGAGAAAACTGAAAGCCACAGGAGCTCTGGGAATACTGGCAAAGGGCAGGCAGGTGCAGGTATTCTATGAGGATCAGGTGGAAAGGATATGCCGAGAGCTTGGAAGATATATAGATGGACACAGGAAAGATAATATTGAACAGGAGGCTGAGATCGATTATGAAAGAGTGCTTAAGAAGGTGTATGTGCCTGTTGAAGGTGATGTTGTGCGCGTATCTGATATACATTGCCTACAGAACCTGGGAGACGGGAGTGTCGGCTTGTGTGCGATTCGAGCCACACGGGGAGAGATCAGAGCGCCGTTTGACTGCAAGGCTGGATATAGTAAAGCCGGAGAAGGTCAGATAGAGTGTACATCTGAGGAAGGATACGTGGTCAGGATATATCTGATATCAGAGATCGACACCGGATGGCAGAGGACACAGAGCTATGTAGATATAAGACTTACATGTGGTGATGGTGAGAAGGTGCGAAAAGGAAGGCTGCTTGCAGAGTATCCATATGAGACGCTTGCTGGCAGAGGCGAAACTGTATATGCTGTGCTGGAGGTACATTCCGATGAAAATGCTGATACAGGTCATTCTGGTGGCATAGATAAAGGATATCAGCTTAAGATAAACCGGAGAGAGAAAGTGAATTATGAATATGTGGCATGCGAGCTTGTCGTCTGAAAAGCTCACATGCCATTTATTTACGCTCTGGTTGCCCTGTCTATGATCCCAGCAAGGGTATCTATGACCATAGCGGCATCCTGATCTTTGTATTTCAGGAAAGTATAAGCACAGCCTTGTACGAACATTGACACCTCAACATTCTTGGCAAGGTCATCTCTGAACTCGGGACGGGCGTCATATATCTTCTCCTTGATGAGGGCGTCGAGCTTGTTGGTCAGGACTCCATAGCTTCTATTGTCATCAGGAAAGAGTATGGAGAACAAATGTCCCTGGTTGATAAATGCGTTGCATAACTGCCTGCTTGCTTCTGCAGGATTGGTAAGCATATATTCTGGATTTGGAATGTCACCGATGAGGGACAGAAGAGCATCATTTTCGAGGTATTCCGACAGATCATATATATCCTGAAAATGCAGATAGAAAGTCTGCTTGCTGATATTGGCCTTTTCTGTGAGTTCCTTCACTGTGATCTTCTCCACAGGTTTGGTGGCACGCAGTTCGATAAATGCGCTGAATAAGCTGTTGCGTGTACGCTGAATCCTTCTGTCCATAAAAGCTCCTTTCTGATCATACAAAAGCTGTACGCGGGTAATGATTATAAATGGCTGTAAGCGCCCTGATGATGCTCTATGCATTATAATATAGAATACAACAAAAGAAAGATATAGTCAAAAAAACGTATATACATATTAAATCTAATTGTCAATAATTGTCTGGAGTAAATTATTTTACTTTTATCAAAAAACGAATATTCATATAGCGGATGTGCAACGGTATACTGAAGGTAATTTACTACAGTCAAGAAATGACTGAGAGGGCTTGGATGATGGAACTTGAACACTAACTTTGTATGGAGGAAAAGTTATGGATTTGTATGAGTTTTATTCGGGAAGGTGCTTTGATGCCTACAATGAGCTCGGCGCACACGTTGTGAAGGAGAACGTGGGCAAGAGCAGGAGGAAAGCAGTGACAGGAGTGGACTTTGTGACGTATGCACCGAATGCGGAGTCGGTGACGGTTACAGGTGAGTTCAATTCATGGGGAGAGACTGCCATGGAGAGGTGTTACGATGGCAGCTTTTTCAAGTGTTTTGTGCCGGGGGCAAAGGCCGGACAGATGTATAAATATAAGATATACCAGAGAGATGGATATTGTGTGGATCACTGTGATCCGTATGGATTCGGCATGGAGCTGAGACCGGCATTTGCATCTATAATAAGAGATATGGATGAGTATACATTTGGCGATGCAAGATGGATGAGGACACGGAATGAGTGCAAGGGTGGTCCGCTCAATGTGTATGAGATGCACATGGGCTCATGGCACTGCAAGCCGGTGTATGATGAGAATGGAAAACAGCTGACACCGGAAGAAGTCATTGAGACTGACCGAGTTGCTGAGGGCTGGTATACATACAGAGAGATAGCACCGATGCTTGTGGAATATCTGAAAGAGCAGGGCTACAATTATGTGGAGTTTATGCCGCTTTCGGAGCATCCATGTGATGAGTCATGGGGCTACCAGAATACCGGATTCTTCAGTCCGACGGCTAGATACGGAACGGCGGATGACCTGAAGTTCCTCATCGACACGCTTCACAAGAACGGCATAGGTGCCATCATGGACTATGTGCCTGTGCATTTTGCACTGGATGGATATGGACTTGCAAAGTATGACGGAACCAATCTGTATGAGCATCCGACCGATGATGTGGGCTACAGCGAGTGGGGTAGTAAGAATTTCATCCATTCCAAGGGAGAAGTTCAGACATTTCTCAAGAGTGCGGCGAATTACTGGCTCACAGAGTATCATTTTGATGGCCTAAGAATGGATGCCATCAGCAGGATAATCTACTGGATGGGCGACGAGTCTAGAGGTGTAAATGACAGGGCGGTTGAGTTTATAAAGGGGCTTAACCAGGGACTTAAGGACAGACACCCGTCATGTATTCTCTGCGCCGAGGATTCCACGGACTACAAGGGAACCACCAAGGAAGTCGGATACGGCGGACTGGGATTTGACTACAAATGGGATATGGGTTGGATGAATGACACATTGAATTTCTTCAGAACTCTGCCGTTTTGCAGAGGCGACCAGTATCACAAGCTGACATTCTCCATGATGTATTTTTATAATGAGAGATACATGCTGCCACTCTCGCATGACGAGGTTGTACATGGCAAGGCAACCATAGCCCAGAAGATGGCGGGATCATATGAAGAGAAATTCCCAAATGCAAAGGCGCTCTACGCCTACATGTATGCGCATCCGGGCAAGAAGCTTAACTTCATGGGTAACGAGATAGCCCAGCTAAGAGAGTGGGACGAGAAGCGTGAGCAGGACTGGGATATACTGAAATACCCGAACCACGATTCATTTAACAGATTTATAAAAGATTTGAATAAGCTCTATCTGAAAGAGCCTGCGCTGTCAGGGTGGGATGATGATCCTCACGGGTTTGACTGGATACTCTGTGGCAAAGAGCAGGATGTTGTATATATATTCCAGAGAGTTATTGAGGAAAATAAGATAGTAGTAGTCATGAACCTATCAGGAAATACATACAGGGATTATCACTTCAGATACGGCGAGGGCAATTCCATGAAAGTCCTCATGAACACGGACTGGAATAAATACGGTGGAAACACTAAAGACACCGTGAAGAGTATCAAGGGCGTATGCGGTGACTTCGGCTTTGATCTTCCGGCTCTGTCTGTAATGTATTTAAAGCCGGTGGATTAGTAAAAAGGAGAGATTATGATATTAGATGTAAGCAACCTCAGCCATGGATTTGGTGACAGGGCAATATTTGAAAATGTGTCATTCAGACTTCTGGCAGGCGAGCACATAGGGCTTGTCGGCGCAAATGGTGAAGGTAAATCAACCTTCATGAATATAGTGACGGGCAGTCTCATGCCGGATGAGGGTACAGTGACCTGGGCGAAGAATGTGAAGGTCGGATATCTGGATCAGCACACGGTCCTTGAGCCGGGCATGACCATAGGCGGAGTGCTGAGGGATGCGTTCTCCAGACTTTTCGATATGGAGAAGAGGATAAATGAGATATGTGACAAGCTGGCGGAGGTCACTGACGAGGATGAGATGAACACTCTTCTTGAGGAGATGGGACTTCTTCAGGATCTTCTGGACAGCCATGACTTCTATATAATAGACTCGAAGGTTGAGGAGGTTGCCAGAGCATTTGACCTGCTGCAGCTGGGACTGGACAAGGATGTAACTGAGCTGTCGGGCGGACAGAGAACCAAGGTTCTGCTGGCGAAGCTTCTGCTTGAAAAGCCGGAGATACTTCTGCTCGACGAGCCTACGAATTATCTTGATGCACACCATATAGAGTGGCTCAAGAGATACCTTCAGGAATACGAGAATGCGTTTATTCTTATATCCCATGACATTCCATTCCTGAATTCAGTTGTAAATATCATATACCATATGGAGAATTGTCAGCTGGGCAGATATGTCGGCGATTATGACAAGTTCCAGGAGGTGTATGCGGTGAAGAAATCCCAGCTTGAGGCTGCGTACAGAAAGCAGCAGCAGGAGATATCTGAGCTGAAGGATTTTGTGGCGAGAAATAAAGCCCGGGTTGCCACAAGAAATATGGCTATGTCCAGACAGAAGAAACTTGACAAGATGGATGTCATTCAGCTTGAGCGTGAGAAACCGAAGCCTGAGTTCAACTTCAAGGAAGCGAGAACCTCTGGTAAGGTCATATTCGAGACCGATGATCTGGTGATAGGTTACAGCAAGGACAAGCCGCTTTCCAAACCGATGAATCTCCGCATGGAGCGCGGTGACAAGATAGCCATCACAGGAACGAATGGTATAGGAAAGACGACATTCCTGAAGAGTGTGCTTGGACTTATCCCGGCTATATCCGGCAAGGCGCAGCTTGGCGACTATCTGCACATTGGATACTTTGAGCAGGAGGTCAAGCCGAGTGAGAATACATGCCTGCAGGAAATCTGGGAGGAATTCCCGGGATATACCCAGTATGAGGTACGTGCGGCTCTTGCCAAATGCGGACTTACCACCAAGCATATCGAGAGCAAGGTGAAGGTCCTCTCGGGTGGCGAGCAGGCGAAGGTGAGACTTTGCAAGTTAATCAACACTGATACAAATGTGCTTCTGCTTGACGAGCCGACAAACCATCTTGACGTTGATGCCAAGGATGAATTGAAGCGTGCTCTTTCCGAGTATAAGGGGTCTATACTTCTGGTATGTCATGAGCCTGAATTTTATGATGGTCTTGTGACAGACGTGTGGAATCTGGAGCAGTACACGCTGCTCCAGTGATCAGATATTATAAAATTGTCAGGTTCAAATAGATTTTTTGAACCTGGCAATTTTTTAGCGTAAATTTGACTAATCGAAATTCCTATATTATTCTATATAGGACAGTTTAATATGGTAAAGTGCTAAAGATAAATGCGCACTCAGCGCAGAAATAGATACATCTGCTCAAAAAGTACTGTATAATCGTACGGATATAGACGCAGGTGAAAAATAATATTAGGATGGAGATGTTAGATGAATATACTTGAGAGTTTAAAGGATAAATTACTTGTTGCAGACGGGGCATTTGGAACCTGTTATGTGGGAATGTACGGAGAGCAGGGAACTGTCGCTCCTGAGCTTGCAAACATGCGCCACCCGGAGCGGGTACTTGAAATCCATAAAGAGTATGTGAAGGCGGGAGCCGGGCTTATAAGGACAAATACATTTGCGGCAAATACAGCGAGCCTTGATGCTGACACGGATTATGTTATTTCAAATGTGCGTGCGGCGGTAAAGCTTGCGAAGCAGGCTGCGGACGGCGAAGCTGGAACGGATCACAAAAAGGTATACATTGCCGGAGATATAGGCCCAATACCTGCGGATGCCGGTCTCACACTGAATGAAAGGGTGTCACAGTACAAGCTGCTGGGTGAGGCGATGCAGGACATGGGAGTGGATATCATCTGGTTTGAGACATTTCCTGAGTTCAATGTGCTCGAGCCTGTGGTGAAGCACCTGAAGGCAAGAAAGGACACGCCGGTCATGGTGTCGTTCTGCGTGAACCAGTTTGGGTACAGCAACTGTGGATTTTCGGCAAGGGCATTGCTCTCCCAGGTGGCAGGAAATCAGGACGTGGACTGCGTTGGATTCAACTGCGGAGTTGGTCCGTACCATATGCTTCAGCTTCTGAAAAAGCTGGATATAGACTGCGGAAAGCCTGTATCAGTCATGCCGAATGCGGGATACCCGAAGTTTACACAGAGCAGACTGGTGTTCAATGACAACAAAGAGGGATTCATAGATAAGATCCAGGACATAGCGGCGCTTGGTGCAGATATCATAGGAGGATGCTGCGGAACAAATCCTGAATACATACATCAGATCATGGAACGGGTGAAAACCGGAGATATTGCAAAGGCTGCCAAGGTTCATGTGGAAAAGGTACAGGCTGACAGTGCTGTAAAGGACAATTTCCTCAAAGGACGTCTGGAGCGTGGCGGGGCAGCCACAAAAAATGCCGACGGACACAAGCACAAGCTGATTGCTGTGGAGCTGGCACCACCGGTGGATGTCAACGATCAGAAGCTGCTTGATGCAGCCCATATACTTAAGCAGTCACATGTGGATGTGGTGACATTCCCTGATTCGCCATCGGGAAGAACCAGAGCGAATTCCATACTCATGGCGGAGAAAGTGCACAAGGAGACAGGACTCAGGGTCATGCCGCATCTGTGCTGCCGTGATAAGAATGCCATAGCCATAAGGGGAAGCGTGCTCGGTGCACAGCTTAATGGCATAAAGGATTTCCTTGTCATAACAGGTGATCCGGTTCCGGTCATGTTCAGACAGACGACCAGGAGCGTGTTCAACTTTGATTCAGTCGGAATGATGAAGCTGCTGCAGTCTATGAACGAAGAGGTGTTCAGCGGGGATAAGATCACCTACGGCGGAGCGATTAACCAGAACAGACTTAACACAAAGTTTGAGATAGACAGAATAAAAAGAAAGATGGAAGCCGGGGCTGAATTCTTTCTGACACAGCCGGTGCTCTCCAGAGAGCAGGCACAGATCCTA
>NC_021018.1:2200026-2206215 GCF_000210595.1 Coprococcus sp. ART55/1
AAGAGACATGAAGGCTGAGACCGGCGCGACAATACTTGTGGGAATCATGCCGCTTGTCAGCAGGCGAAATGCCTTGTTCATGAAAAATGAGATGGCGGGCATAGAGATCCCGGACGAGATCATAGAGAGATACAGTGAAAATGCCACAAGGCAGGAAGGCGAGGAGTGCGGCATACAGATCGCCAGAGATATACTTGAGTACACTTCGGATTTTGCAGATGGATATTACTTCTCGTTCCCATTCAACAGAGTACATATGCTGGCACATATCGTTGACTAAAATGTGAGTCAAGGTTATTATGGAATAAGCGGTGTTGCCGGGGAAAACAGGGATTCCGGAGCAGCGCTATATAGGAGAGGCGCTGTTATATATACAGTAGATAAAATACAGGATGCGCGGGTGCGCAGAAAGGAACAGACATGGATTACAATAGTTTAAGTCTTAAGATGCATGAGGAGCACAAGGGTAAGGTAGAGGTAGTGTCCAAGGTAGCAGTGAAGAACAGAGACGATCTGAGCACAGCTTACACACCGGGCGTTGCAGAGCCTTGCAGAAAGATCCGTGACAATAAGGCTGACGTATACAAATATACATGCAAGGGCAACATGGTTGCCGTGGTATCAGACGGAACAGCGGTTCTCGGCCTGGGAGATATAGGACCTGAGGCAGCTATACCTGTAATGGAAGGAAAGTCCATACTCTTCAAGGAGTTCGGCGGAGTTGACGCATTCCCTATCTGCCTTGACACAAAGGATGTGGATGAGATTGTTGAGACAGTAAAGCGCATTGCACCTGTATTTGGCGGAATCAATCTGGAGGATATATCAGCTCCAAGATGCTTCGAGATAGAGAAAAGACTTAAGGAAGAACTTGACATTCCTGTATTCCATGACGATCAGCATGGTACAGCTATCGTTGTGTCAGCAGGACTCATCAATGCGTTAAAGCTTGTCGGCAAGCCGTTTGACGAGGCAAATGTGGTTATCAACGGAGCGGGTTCTGCAGGTATATCAATATGTAGGCTTCTGCTTCAGCTCGGTATAGGCAATGTGGTTCTTGTGGACAGGCAGGGTGCTCTGTGTCCTGGACAGGACTGGATGAATCCGGCACAGGCAGAGATGGCAGAGATTACAAACAAGGACAGACAGACAGGTTCTCTTGCCGAGATAATGAAGGGTAAGGATGTATTTGTCGGAGTTTCAGCTCCAAATATCGTGACAGCAGAGATGGTTGCATCTATGGCAGCAGATCCTATAGTATTTGCCATGGCAAACCCTACACCTGAGATCATGCCTGAGGAAGCGGCAAAGGGCGGAGTAAGAGTAATGGCGACGGGCCGTTCGGATTATCCAAACCAGATTAATAACGTTCTAGTATTCCCGGGAATATTCAGAGGTGCCTTGGACGCCAAGGCAACAGGCATAACTGAAGAGATGAAGATGGCAGCAGCCAAGGCTATCGCATCCATTGTAACAGATGATGAGCTCAAGGAGGATTACATCATTCCTGGAGCATTTGACGAGAGAGTTGCTAAGGTGGTTGCCAAGGCTGTAGCTGACGAGGCAATAAAGCTTGGAATTACAAAATAAGAATAAAAATAAAGTTTTTCGAAATATTTAGTAAATAAGTGTACTAAAAATCGCATCTTATGTGGAAAGTCCGCATGGGATGCGGTTTTTTATTTTGCGATTTTATTGTAAAGTAATATTGTTGTCCGCGGGGACGGATAGGGAGGAGAAAAAATTGAACAGTGTTATTATTGGGCAGAGAATAAAGGATGCCCGCAAGTCTATGAACCTCACACAGAAGGAGCTGGGGTATCTTATCTATGCAGATGGCAAATATATAAGCCGTCTTGAAAATGGCGGAAGTCTGCCGAGCCTGAAGCGGCTGGTGCTGTTGTCGAGGGTGCTTAACCGCACATGTGATTATTTCATATGGGATATCGATGTGATGGAGGAGGATGTGACTCCGAGGGAGGAAATCGTTATCCGGGATGAACAGGAGCGGAAGCTTCTGCAGCTTTGGAGGGAGATATGCTGAAGATTGCTGTGTACAGTGAGGAGAAAGTAATGAGCCCGTTGTTGCAGGAGTACATGGGTATATGGCAGAGAGATGCGGGATGTGTGTGCGCTGTGAGATATTATGACAATGTGCATGCGATCATGGTCGACATGGATCTTGAAGGAATTTACGATGTAGTGGTGGTGTATCGTTCCTGGGATGTGGCCGATGTCTTGAAAAAAGACCGCAGGGTAGGTAGTCTCGTGATGATAGCAGCAGGAATAAACCGGAGATTGTATGATATCCAACCGTGTTATATTCTGTATGAACCTGTTAATGCGGCAAATTTCAAAAAGGTGATGACGATGGCGGTTGAGGGGAGCCGGGATGAGAGAAGATTCACATTTGTATCCGGAAGGGTGAGATACAGTGTAGATACCCGGAGCATAATGTATTTTGAAAGCGAACTGCGTCGCATAAATCTGGTCACAACGGAACAAAAATATGTTTTTTATGGAAGTATTGGCGAGATGGAAAAACGCATGAAGGTGGGCTACGGGGGATTTATCAGACCACATGAATCCTATCTTGTAAATCCGGATCATGTGAGCAGATGCACGGCTCATGAAATGATACTGACAAATGGTAAAAGTATACACATCAGCGCAACAAGACGCGCTGATGTGAAAAGATACTACAATGAACTGATCAATTGCTAGTTGTTAGAAGATCAAATATATCTGAGTAATTCTATGTTCAGTCTGCCCTTCCGGGTTGCGCTGCCTGTCTCGACAAATTCATATTTGCCATATCCACGTATTGAAAATACGTCGCCCGGTTTTAACTGGTAGCTGCTGTTTTCGTACAACCTGTTGTTTAGTGAAAATTTCTTTTCCCTGAACAACAGGGATGTGCTGCTTCTTGAAAGGCCTGTTATTGTGGCGGTCACTGCGTCAGCTCTTGCAGATGCTGCGATTATGTGCAGAGGTTCCTTTTTTATCTGTATCTCATCAGTATCCTGGGTGCTGCAAAAAGTACATTTTACATTTGTGTGCCTTATCTTTGTCAGATTTTCTGCGATATAATCGGCAACAGTGTCCACACAGAATATATAGGCATTGTTGTGTTTGCCAGAATGAGTGGATTCGGTGACCAGTATATCGCCCACCATCTCCCTCTCAATGCCAAGATTCATAAGTGCCCCAAGGAAATCCCTATGGTTCAGATCATCTGAGAATTTGTCCGAAACAGCGGAAACCTTCATGGTGCAGATGGGAAAAGCCGGTGCGTAGCCGCAGTCGGCTTCATTTCCAAAGACGATCATAACGCGGTCGCAGGATTCCCTGCCTCCAAAGATGGTATATCCTGCAAATGACAACTGTTCAAGATTGCTGTAAAATACTTCCATGTCTGCAGCACTCAGAAAATTAGTATATGTATATCTGTTCTGGCGGAAGGCGGCATTTGCCAGATCCTTTAACCGCCCCTTTAGAATATCGTTTTCATTCATAGCATGTCCTCCGAGATGATTGACTTCTTACTATTATATTACAACACTCCGATCTTCGCCAACAGTCAAACGAATTTGACAGCTTTGCACGATAATCTGAAATTTATTGTTGCGAAAAGTGATCATAATGAACAATAAACCGTTCAAACGTGAAAAAAACAATCATTTTGCATTCAAAAATCTTCTAAAAACTATTGAAATGCGCAACTGTTGATAAATTACCACAAAAAAAAGCCTTCGTTTTATAAATTTTTGCGTATTTACAATTTCAAAGTGTTTTGATAGTATATGGGCATAACAAGGAGATGAGTTGTGATCAACAAGCCTTCTGGTTATAAAAAAGACAATCACTTATATTTTGATAGACGGAGGGTTCCCTTAGCACGAAATTCGTAGAAATCCCTTTATACGATGTAATGTAACCCCATAACCCCAAACCCCAAAACATAGGAATCCTCCACTCCCCCCTTCTTAACAGCCTGTCGCATAAGCGACGGGCTGTTTTTATGTTCTGAAAAACAGGGGGGATTTAGAGTTTCATATTGGATGCGCTTATGGCGTTACCGAGTTCTGTGAGACTTTCCACGAAGGCTGCGTATTTGCATATGTCAGTCATCTTAGATTTTCTTTTGCTATTTCCGAGAATGCTATAGATATAATCTCTTGACTGGTCGATTATATATGTTGGCGTTGTGTCGTGCTCGTTGTTGAATAACATGGATTTGAAGTTCTGAAAAAAAGAATAAATTTCATAATCTATAGAATTGTCATTCCGCTGCATGTATTCGAGAAGCATATCGATATAGCGCAAAGCTGAGTGTACGTACAGGATAGAGTTTTCGTTTATGTACAGTACAGTTTCCGGCACAAAGAAAGATGGATGTGCGAAACCTTTTATGCTGTGCAGGGCTTCCATTTTCTGGGTGGCTGACTGGTTGAACGAGTAACGGTTTTTGTATTGTTCAATGATAGAGAGCGTGTCCGCTGAATTATTTTTTGCTATTACGCGCCGTCTCTCGTTGATGTACAGTTTTAACTCCAATAGAAGAAAATATATATCCGGGGATGAAAAACGCTGCGAGTTTTTGATATACGGAAATGAACCTGTCATTCTTCTGAAAAATGAGTCTGCTGTGGCATAATTGTTTATTATGCTGATGGCTGCATCTACATTGAAATTCTGGACAAATTCCCTGGTTGCGGGCTGATACACTGTCTCGTTGTCAATGCGGGATACATAGGAACTAAGAAAGATTATCTTCTCTTCTGCGGTGAGTTCGTATCCGTTGAGGTTACAATAATTGATGGCGGAACAGGGGGCATCGGTTTGTGTTTCGGCATTGTTTAAGTCTGTCATAATGATCTCCTTTGTTTTTGTATGGATAAAAATGTAGCACTTTAACGCGATAAGTGGTAGGATATTTATGGATACAAAATTGTACAATATGTATAAATGTATACAATGGAGGAGAGAGATGAATAGAAGGAGAACAAAAAAGGGGGCGTCGGATTCTACAGAAATGGTAGATACGATAGGCTTCAATATGCGGGATATCCGCAAAAACAGCAGATCTTCGAAGTATACGGTAAAGTATATGGTTGCGGAGATAAATGAGCTCCTGCCGGAGAATCATAAGATAACAGAAGGGATATATTACAAGTGGGAGAATGAGGAGAGGCTTCCGACAGCGCGGCACATTCCGGCTATAGCTAGTGTTCTCGGTGTGTCTGAGACTGCACTTTTTCACTGGCAGGGTATGAAGAATGGAACTGTCAACAGTAAATATAGTCAACTGGTTGAGAGCGTTAAAGCACTTGGAGATGACAAGACGGCTGATATAGCCTGGCTTGCATCGGGTTGGTCAGGTGACCTTAAAGCTCTGGTTGAATTTGACATGCTGTATGCAAGTCTGCCTGCGGAGGACAGACGGGATGTGGCATCTCTTGGAATAAGATTATATGATGTGTGCAGGAAAGAGGGCAGACTGAATCAGGATGTGCCATCTGTGGATTTCTCTTATTTGCAGCAGGCTCTCAGGGATCTGTGGGCATCAAAGTAAGATATAATTGCACAAATAAAAAAAATATCTTTGTTCTTTTTGACAAAATATCCAACTTGACATGGTAAAAATCAAAAAAATCTTGACTTGTGCACAAAAAAAGCTATGATAATATCAAGGGCAACCGATTGCGCATGGAGCGTTGCGCAAATGCGGAGATATGTGCTGAACAAAAGGAGACTTGAACATGGAGACAAAAGAGTCAGGCCAGAAGATGACCATTTCTGATGTGGCTGAGGCGTTAAATATATCTAAGACTACAGTATCGAGAGCGATTTCCGGAAAGGGAAGGATCGGTGCCGAGACAAGGCGGAGAGTTCTCGAGTATATAGAGGAGCATAATTATAAGCCAAGCGTTATAGCGAAGGGGCTGGCACAGTCAAAATCCTATAATATAGGATGGGTCATGCCGAGCGACTACAGCGTGGTGGATCTGCCGTTCTTTCAGAAGTGCCTGATGGGATTGCTGGAGATGGCTGCGCCAGTGGATTATGATGTGCTTGTGTGTACAGTGTCACCGGATGATATGAGCCAGTTGGAGAGAATTGTTGAGAATCATAAGGTGGATGGGGTTGTACTTGGAAGAACTCTTGTGAATGATGCCCCGGCAGAAT
>NC_021018.1:2206553-2215317 GCF_000210595.1 Coprococcus sp. ART55/1
CCATTTGTTGTGGTTGGAAGTATGGATGATGACAATGTTGTCCAGGTTGATCATGATCACAGAAGTGCATGCCGTGAGCTTACATCTATACTGCTTGCCAAAGGAATGACTAAGGTAGCCCTCATGGGTGGCAATAAGAATCATGTGGTAACCCTCAACAGGTATAGAGGATATCTTGATGCGATGGAGGATATGGAGGTACCGGTAGATAACAGCCTGGTATACTTTGATATAGATAATTCCGTATTATGTGAACATGCCATTGAAGAGATAATGAAGCAGAAAGCAGAATGCATACTGTGTATGGATGATGGAATATGCCAGAATGTACTTAATATACTGGATAAGAAGGGCATAAAGGTGCCAACTGATGTGAGAGTTGCGTCATTCTACAACAGCTCACTTCTGAACAATTACCAGCCTGCGATCACATCGCTCCAGTTTGATCCGCGTGAGCTTGGAATGGTGGCATGTAAACTGCTGGTGGATTTTATAGAGGGCAACGAAGTTAAGAAGAAGACACATCTGGGTTATGAACTCAGATTAAAAGAGTCAACGAAGTAATTCATAGTTATATATCCTTCCTAGAGGGGCGTCAGTGTTTGGCTGACGCCCTGTTTTTATGTGAAAAGGGCCAGAATATGCGCAATATGCGCAAAAAATGATGCGCGACGGGCATGAAAATACACCATAGAATATTGCTGTTATAGCAATATTCTATGGTGTAACAAAGAGGAAAGTAATGAAAAAACGGCCTAAATGAGTGTAATAATGGCTAGAAAAGGAAATGAAACATGAAAATCTCACATATGGGATTGCGGATGATTAACAAATATTACCATATATAGTGCACAACGCAAACGGGTGCGCAAAATATAACGAACATGGAAACGTTTCCAAATGAAGCGGCTTGTGCAAAATGTATATTTTTTTATTTTAAAAGTTATATGAATTAGTAGTTGACAACAATAAACAGAACTGATAATATATAACCATAAAGAACAACCGATTGCGCACGGGAAACAATAAGGGCAACTAATTTTCTTATTATTTATTTAAAGAGGAGGACATAAGAATGAGAAAGAAAGTTTTATCATTAACACTTGTTGCTGCGATGATGGCAGGATGCCTTGCGGGATGTGGCAACGCAGATTCAAAGGACGAAGGAACAACAGCAGCTGCTGGCGACAGCACAACACAGGCTGCAGCATCAGATGATGCGATTCAGAACTTAATTGATGCAACAACAGGAACTGTAGATCTTTCGGTATGGGCTTCTGAGGAAGATCAGGATCTCACAACACAGGTTATTGAAGAATTCAAGAAAAAGTATTCAGATGTTGACTTCAACATCACACTCGGAGCCGAGTCAGAGTCAAAGACAAAGGATGATATCCTGGTAGACGTTGAGGCTGCTCCTGATGTATTCGCATTTGCTGATGACCAGATCAATGAGCTGGTTAAGGCTGGAGCACTTCAGCCGGTACAGGCTACATATACTTTTGATGTTGCAAACGAGAATGTAGCAGCTTCTGTTGAGGCAGCTTCTGTTGATGGAACATTATATGCATATCCAATGACAGCAGATAACGGATACTTCATGTTCTATGATTCATCAGTATTCACAGAGGATGATGTTCAGTCACTGGATGCTATGATCGAGGCAGCAAAGAAGGCAAATAAGAAGATTGCTATGAACGTATCAGATGCCTGGTATGTATACTCATTCTTCCAGGGTGCAGGTCTTGACCTTACACTTAACGATGACGGACTTACAAATACATGTACTTGGAATCAGGCAGGCGGTACAGACGTAGCTCAGGCAATTCTTGATCTCTTTAAGACTGGCGCATTTGTAGATATGGATGATCCTACACAGGCAACAGCAATCGCTGAGGGTACGATCTGTGCAGCAGTTAACGGAACATGGAGAGCGGCAGACGCTCAGGCAGCATGGGGCGAGAACTATGCAGCAGCTAAGCTTCCTACATACACAGTTGCAGGCAAGCAGGTTCAGATGGCTTCATTCTCAGGATGCAAGCTTGTAGGTGTAAACCCACATTCAAAGAACGTAGGCTGGTCAATGCTTCTTGCTGAGTATCTTACATCAGAGGATACACAGGTTACAAGATTTAAGCAGAGAGGCCTTGGTCCTTCAAACATTAACGCTTCAGAGTCAGAAGAAGTTAAGGCTGATCCAGCTATATCAGCTCTTGCAGCTCAGGCAGCATATGCAACACCACAGCGTGTAGGCGGCAACTACTGGACACCAGCTGAGACACTTGGTTCAATCCTTGCCCAGGGTAATCCGGACGGAACAGATCTTCAGAAGCTTCTCGACAATGCTGTAGAAGGAATTGAAGCACCTGTATCACAGGAGTAATCTCAATTAAGAAGTACTTTGAATAATATTTATAGGTTATAATGAGAATGCCTCATATGTCATTCGTGGCATGTGGGGCATTTTAAAAAGAGAGGAGCTTTTTCATGAAGAAAATATCAGGATTCTTTAAAGCCATAGGAAGATACTTCAAGAATTTTGGTGTTGCTTTTGCAAAAGGTGATATATGGGTTAAGCTCTCAGCGGTTATCATGGGTGCAGGTTACTTCGCAAGAAAGCAGATCGTCAATGGTTTGATCATGCTCATCGTTGAGGCTGCGTTTGTGTTGATGTGCGTAGGCTATGCGGCACCAAACCTTGCCAAATTTGGAACTCTTGGAACTGTAAAGTTTGAGCAGGTATTTGATCCACTCACCATGCAGACAACCACTAATAATTACGACAATTCTTTCCAGATCCTTCTCAATTCGGTGGTTGCGTTGTTCATCATTCTTATATTCGTGCTTTTCTACATTCACAATATCAAGACAGTGTACAAGCTTCAGCAGATGAAGGAAAATGGAGAACATATAAATACATTCAAGGAAGATATGAAGTCACTCTTCAACGAGAAGTTCCACATAACACTTCTCACACTTCCTACAATTGGTGTAGTCATAATGAATATTCTGCCGATACTTATTCTTATAGCGGTGGCATTTACCAATTATGACCAGCAGCACCTTCCACCAAACTCACTGTTTACATGGGTGGGCTTCAAGAACTTCGCAAGCCTGTTCTCAAACAGCATGACAGTTACATTTGGATATTCATTCAGAAAGGTTCTTGGCTGGACACTTGTATGGGCGGTCATGGCAACATTTACCACATTCATAGGCGGTATCCTTCTTGCCAAGGCAATCAATTCCAAGACAACCAAGCTGCCAAAGATGTGGAGAACACTTTTCATCATATCAATAGCAGTTCCACAGTTCGTAACACTGCTTTTGGTTAGAAACTTCTTTGCTGATTCAGGTATTGTGAACACTATCTGCTCAAATATTGGTATCACAGACATGCTTAAGCATGCAGGACTTGTCGGTGAGCATCTTACATATATACCGTTCCTGACCGATCCTCACTGGGCAAAGGTAATGATCATTCTCATCAATATCTGGGTCGGTGTTCCATACCAGATGCTGATCGCAACAGGTGTTCTGATGAACATACCTACAGATCAGATTGAGAGTGCAAAGATTGATGGAGCAACAAATTTCCAGGTGTTCTGGAAGATCACAATGCCATATATCCTGTTCATTCAGGGCCCGGCACTTATAACAGACTTTGTAAAGAATATCAACAACTTCAACGTAATCTACCTGCTCACACAGGATGTATTCGTCACACAGAATCAGGCGCTTGCCAATTCGCATGCAAAGGAAGTTGACCTTCTTGTTACATGGTTGTTCAGACTTACAAATGAATACTACGACTACAAGATGGCATCTGTTATCGGTATCATAGTATTTATCATATGTGCAGCATTTACACTTATATCATTCTCAAGAATGATCTCAGGAGATAAAGAGGAGGAGTACCAGTAATGAAGAAAACAATAGGTTCGATCGTTAAACATATCGTATTACTTGTCCTCGCAGTTATCTGGCTGGTTCCAATCATCTGGCTGGTTGTCACCTCATTCAGCGGATATAAGGGAATCAACACAGCGCATTTCTTCCCAACTAGCTGGTCTATGGACAACTTTGTTCAGCTGCTCACAAGACCTGACTCGGTTGTGCAGTATGTGTCATGGTTCAAGAATACACTTATCATTGCAGTATTTACATGTATCATCTCTACTATATTTGTAATTATGGTCAGCTATGCGATGAGTTGTATGAGATTCAACGGCAGAAAACAGATCATGAGTGCGTCGCTGATACTCAACATGTTCCCTGGCCCACTTCTCATGATAGCAATTTACTTTATCCTGAAGATGCTGGGACTTACAAACAGCCATTTCGGTATGATCATAGTTTACTCAGCGGGATCGGGACTTGGATTCCTCATCATGAAGGGATTCATGGACACAATACCAATGTCACTTAAGGAGGCTGCCAGACTTGAGGGCGCTTCGGAGGCAAAGATATTTATGAAGGTAATTCTTCCTCTGTGTAAGCCAATAGTAGTGTATCAGGTAATCAGTTCTTTCCTTATACCTTGGGGCGATTTTGTATTCGCAAAGCTTATGCTCAACTCAGGAGTTTCGAAGGACTGGACAGTAGCTATAGGTCTTTACAATATGCTTGAAAAATCACTTGTCAACAAATACTTCTCAGTATTCTGTGCCGGCGGTATCGTGGTAGCTATCCCTATCTCAATACTGTTCGTCATCATGCAGAAGTACTATGTAGAGGGTGTAACTGGCGGTTCTGTAAAGGGTTAAGGCGGACGGTCTGAGAGAAATTAGAAAATTTATTTTGGGCAGGTGTCTGCGTACCGGATGGACCACATATGGATGGTGGTGTGGATGCCTGCTATAATTAGCCCTAAAATAGGGCAGACAGGATGAAAAATGAGGATATTGTCGCTTATTTGGGGACAATTATCTTTAGATCAAAAGGTTACAACATATACGAAATAGGAGATTTAAGATATGGAGAATACATTTATTGTAAACATTATCCATCGCCCTGAGATGGTTCCTGAGTATGCCGAGAAGGTTACAGGCCATGGTCAGGCAGAGGATATCGGAAGAAAAGCTCTCCTCACAGAGTCACTGGACATATTCAAGTTCCAGCAGGAGACAGCTCACAAGAACGGACTCAAGACTACTATTCAGATGACATATGCCAGTCTTTTCAATGAGGAGGCTGTATCACTCGCCAAGGAGCATCATGAGAAGTATGGAGATGAGATAGCGCTCTCACTTATCGGACTTCCTTGCACAGAGTTCAGAGAGAAGTACAAGACCAAGGACTTCTGTATCTGGATGTTCTCAATGGAGGACAAGAAGAATATCGTCGATGACGTATTTGGAAAGTTCCATGATATATTTGGCTTTTATCCAGTGTCTACAGGTTCATACTACATGGACGCAGAGCTCACAAACTACATTAAGGAGAAGTACCCATCAGTTAAGTGTGCAGTTGCAACATGCTGGGAGGAGGGCCCTAAGGCTTACCACACATGTAACAACTCATGGTACACACTGTTTGATGGCGGCCCATGGAATCCATGGATACCTTCAAAGCAGAACACACATGCACCTGCAGCAAATGAGGCTGAGGACAGCGGAATCGTCGCTATCCCTCATCTTTCAAGAGATCTGCTGGCATGTTACGATGGAAATGGTTCTAACTTTGGTACACATCCACAGAACGTTCTCCGTGGAATGATCTATGACAGCAAGACATGGGAGTACCCATATCTGTACAACCTTATCGACCAGTATCGTCATCTGGCTAAGTTCAACAATGGATATTCATACAACATGATGTTCGTTGGACCGGGCTGGCTGAATAAGATGGGACGCTGGGAGGCTCCATATGAGCTGCTCAAGAAGAGCTACGAGGACGGAATGAAGTATTATGGCGACCTGAAGAAGGAAGGCAAATGTATCGACATGACAATGGCTGAATTTGCTGACTTCTACAGAGAGAACAAGACATACGAGGAGCCTGAGTGTGCTCTTTGGAAGGATATACTGTACGGATCAGACAAGCAGATATTTTGGTACTGCGATCCATACATGAGAGCCCAGATCAACATGGATCAGGGCGGTGCGATCGTTGACCTCAGACCATACGCTGCAAAGCTCAACTGGCCTGTAGGTATCGGAACTCCACATGTTCAGGATGCTTCATATCCATTCCTGATCCAGGAGAAGTACAGAGCAGGATATTTCACACACTATGCTGGAGAGGGTACTGTAAGAAGTGCCAAGATCAGCTACAAGGGTGAGGAGGTCGACCTCTGTCTGTGCAGAACAAAGGCAACATTCTCGCAGGAGGGAAGCACAAGAATCCTTACACTTGACCCGGTTGACATCGAGTTCTACGATCTGACAGTTAAACTTCAGACAAAGATATATTTTGAGGAGGGTTCATCCAAGATAAGACATGAGAGAACTATCCTCGAGATGAGCAACCCTGATGCAGAGGTTGAGATCAATGAGTACATGGTGGCATGCTACGGTACAACAGAGTACCCAGAGGACATGACAGGAATCACTCTCACAGCAAAGAATGCTTCAGAGAGCAAGTCACTCACATATGAGTACAAGTGCAGAGAAGAGGATCTCGCAGGCGCCGATGAGGTGTCAGCAGTTATACCTGCGATCGAGACAAAGGCTGCCATGGGAGCATCAGGCAGTGACGCAACAGGATATTTCAAAGAGGGATATGCGTTCTCGCCAATGTTCACTCTTGGTTATACAAAGACACTTAAGGATAAGGAGGTATTTTCAACATGGCTCAGTCTGGAAAAGGCAAATTAAATTACAGATGTCCAATGTGTTTTATGAGAGATCTGGATATAGATATGTTCTATGATAAGGACAAGAAGGAATACTACTGTATCCGTTGTCAGTATGTTGGACCAGAGGAGGACGTTCTGGCAAAGAACGAGCTCATCAGAATAAAATATGGAAGAATGTATGACAGGATTACATTTGACGACTAGGTGACAGATGTCATCTTGATAGAAGGCCGCCGACAGATGAAGATGAACTGGTACATCAGGGGTATGCAGAACATTTTTCTTCGGCGGCTGTTCTTGGTTATAACAGGTAGTAAAATAAATGCAGGTGAAGGAGACAAAAATATGGCAGATTATATAAAGGGCGTGGATCTCTCCGCTGTTGCCGAGGTTGAAGAGCTGGGTGCGAAATATTATGACAATGGTGTGCAGGGAGATATATTTGACATACTTAAGAACTATGGTGTGAATTCTGTGAGACTTCGTCTGTGGAATGATCCGTACACGGAGGACGGCGTACCTTATGGTGCGGGCACAAATGACCTTGAGGTATACAAGAAACTCGCGAAGCGCGCTATGGATCATGGAATGAGCATTCTGCTTGATTATCACTACAGTGAATTCTGGGCTGACCCGGGCAAGCAGAGGGTGCCCAAGGCGTGGAGAGGCATGGATGCGGATCAGCTTGAGCAGGCTGTGTACGACTACACAAGGGAGACTCTTTTAGAGATGAAAGATGCGGGCGTTTTACCTCAGCTTGTTCAGGTTGGAAACGAGCTTACAAACGGACTGATGTGGCCGCTTGGGCAGAAACCAGAATATGACAATATCGCGAAGTTTGTGAGCGCAGGAATAAGGGCGGTCAGATCGGTTGGCTCTGATATTCCGGTCATGATACATCTCGACAATGGTGGCAACAATCCTATGTATGTGGACTGGTTTGACCACTACATGGAAAGAGGAGAAAATTTTGATATAATTGGAATGTCGTATTATCCGTTCTGGCATGGAACCATGAAGGAGCTAGAGGCAAATATGCGGGATATGGCGGATAGATATGGCAAAAAGATAGTTATTGCTGAGGTTTCCATGGGATTTACCATGGAGGACTATGCTGACTATGAGAAACTGGGGCCTGACGATAGAAAGGGCTATGCCACAAAACCTTCACTGGTGGAGAATCTTGACTACCCTATGACACCTGAGGGACAGGCGGAATTTATGAACGACATAATGAAACTGATAGATGATGTTCCCGGTGGCGATGGCTTTTATTATTGGGAGGCAGGCTGGATACCAGTACCGGGAAGCGGCTGGGCTACGGAAGGTGCTCTGTCATATATAGAGGAGTCTGGACCATGCGGAAATGAATGGGCAAATCAGGCACTTTTTGATTATGACGGACATGCTCTGCCGGCACTTAAGACTATACGTGATTACAAGCCGCTGCACAGCGACTATCCACTTAAGTGAATTATGGGGACGGAGGTGTCTGTCCCCTCCGTCCCCGTGGTTTCTGATAGTAAAGTACATATTTTTGATACATTTGGATATGTTTTGGTTGGGCGGGTCTGTGTATAATATATACAGATGCGCCCTTTTAATATATTTGGCAAATTTACAGATGGGGGACAGGATGGGTTGTTCTGATTGATCAGGAGGTAAGGTATGAAAAAAGTAGCATTGTTCATGGATGGCTGGAAGAGGTATTTCACCTATGCCTGGCCGCTGGGATTTATGCAGAAGATAAAGGAAGCCAGGGCTGATGTTAATTTGTACATATTCAACAGCAACGGCAATTGGAACAGGGACGACGGTTACAGCTATGGAGAATACAATATATACAATCTTCCGGAGCTGACAGACTTTGATGGGATCATAATATCTGTCAACAATATTAAATATCCGGAAGTCACGGCGGAACTGCTGGACAGGATAAGGAAGAGCGGAGTTCCGGCTATAAGC
>NC_021018.1:2215785-2221635 GCF_000210595.1 Coprococcus sp. ART55/1
TAAGCCTCGAGACTGCTTTTGATGGTCTGCATTTTGTGGGTATAGACAATTATGATGCCATGTATGACATGACTCGGCATATGATAGAGAAACACGGTGCGAAGAAGGTGTGGTATCTTGCCGGACCGAAGGACAACTATGAGGCTCAGGAGAGATGCCGGGCATTCAGGGACTGTATGGATGAATATGGCCTGACTGTGGATGATGAGGATGTCCTGTTTGGAGATTTTGGTTTCAATGACGGTGTGACGGGATTCGAGGAGCTGCTCAGAGCACATGGACATACGTGTATAAAACACGAGAAGGACGGACCGGATTACGGCGGCCCTGCGGAGGTGTACGGTGAGATAACCAGTGGCAGCTTTGCGGATTCTGCTCCGAATGCCGAGGCTTCGAATAATGAGGAGATGGACGATAGAAGGCTGGAAGAACGGGAGATAGTGAAGAAGATCCTTCCGGATGCAATAATCTGTGCAAATGACAACCTGGCTGTGGGTGTATGCAACAGAGCTGAAGCACTTGGACTTTCAGTGCCAAAGGATTTTAAGGTTACAGGATTCGACAACTTTGATAAAGCAGCGTACTATACGCCGCGCATAACAACGGTGAGCAGGATCCGTGAGAAGATCGGAGCTGCGGCTGCAGAGATCATGCTGAATATCTGGGCGGGAAACAATCCGGATACCAGCTCTTATATAGATTATAATTGTATATTTACGGAGAGCTGTGGCTGTGGCACGGATGCTATGCTGAACGGCAGACAGTACCTGAAGAATTATATAATGGGAGTTGTGGAACGCGAGGAGATAGATGAGAGCACACTTGACTTCACGCATTTGCTCAGCAAATGTGGTGATTACAGTGGCCTTTATCCATGTGTACAGACGGCATATTCACAGGCAGAGTGTAAGAAATGCGTTATGGTTGTCGACAGATCCCTTGTGGAGATGGGGGAAGCTGGCCCGACTCTCTCAGCAGCATACGATGAGGATGTATTTGCTGTGAAAGGCTATCCTCAGAGAATGCAGATCGTGTACAGGCAGGGCATAGCTGATGACGGTGACGATACATACCATAGTATGTTTCCTCTTCTGGATGATGAGGCAGGCGGCAATATATTTTTATTTGCGCCATTTCATTTTGGAGAAAAGGCAGTTGGGTTCTGCTGTGTCGAAAATGGATATTACCTCATGGATAAGCAGCTTTGGTCAACTGTAATGAGCGAAGTGAATGTAGCCATGATAAACCTGTTCAACAAATGGAGGCTAGAGCAGATCAATCAGGAGCTTACGGCGATATCCATAAAGGATCCACTTACCCAGATATACAACAGGGAAGGTATGAGACAGATCGCCGCAAGGGCATTTGACAAGGCTGCGGGTCAGGGCAGGGCACTTCTCATAATGTTTGCCGATATGGACAAGCTCAAATATATAAATGACACTTATGGTCACGAGTACGGAGACAAAGCCATAAGGAGTGCCGCAAGAGCCATAGCAGGTGGAGGCGGAATAAGCAGTATTCCGGTTCGATACGGCGGAGATGAATTTGTATCCATATCTATATATGATGAGACGGAATCTCCTGAGGAAAGAAAGACGGCGATCCTTGAGAAAGCCAGGGAGATAGCTGCACAGGAGAAGCTTCCATTTGCCCTGGAGTTTAGTATAGGTTATGTTATAACAGCCCCGGATGGTGATAAAACCCTTGAGGAGTATGTGAGGGAAGCGGATCACAGCATGTATCAGGAGAAGATACAGAGAAGGGTAAGCAGATAATAATAAAAAATTATCAAAAAATGGAGAATCAGGTTTTATGTGCTGATTCTCTATTTTCATTTAGTATGTTATAATTAACTGTCATGATCCAATTCGCCGCTCGCCAATCATGCAAGCATGTTGGCTCACTTGCGCTCATTATATCATATCGCCTGTCGGCTCAATGAGGACATTCGCATTATGACGTCTTGCGCAAGCGCATCCGTCGCAATGCTCATTATATCATGTGGACACAACGTGGATTATTTATATTAGATACTTAGGATCAAAAGGAGGATATACAATGCTTAAGAATGTAACAGACACAGTATTTTATGTGGGTGTGGATGACAAGGACATAGACCTGTTCGAGAATCAGTACATCGTGCCAAACGGAATAGCGTACAACTCATATGTCATCATGGACGAGAAGATCGCTATCATGGACATGGTGGATGCAAAGTGTGCAGACCAGTGGTTTGCAAATGTGGCAGAGGTGCTTGGCGACAGAAAGCCGGATTATCTCATCATATCCCATCTTGAGCCGGATCATTCCGCCAATCTTGGTGATGTGCTTGCGAAGTATCCGGATATCAAGATCGTATCAAATGCCAAGCTTTTCGGAATGCTTCCAAATTTCTTCGAGGTTCCTGTGGCTGACAGAAGCGTGACAGTTGCGGAGGGACAGACACTCTCACTTGGAAGCCATACGCTCCAGTTCTTCATGGCTCCTATGGTCCACTGGCCTGAGGTTATGGTCACATATGAACAGAGAGAGAAGATACTCTTCTCAGCGGATGCATTTGGCAAGTTCGGCACTCTGGATACCGACGAGGACTGGGCATGCGAGGCGAGAAGATATTACTTCAATATAGTAGGAAAGTATGGAATGCCTGCACAGGCACTTCTGAAGAAGGCAGCAGGACTGGATATCCAGAAGATATGTGCACTCCACGGACCAATCCTCACAGAGAATCTTGAATATTACATAGGCAAATATCAGCTGTGGTCAACATACACACCTGAGGATGAGGGAATCTTCATCGCATACTGCAGTCTCCATGGCAACACAGAGAAGGCTGCAAAGAAACTGGCGGAGATACTTGAGGCGAAGGGTGCTCCAAAGGTTGCGATATCAGACCTCTCAAGAGATGACATGGCAGAGTGTATAGAGGATGCATTCAGATACGACAGACTGGTTCTGGCAGCCCCAACATATGATGGTGGTGTGATGCCTGTCATGGCGGATTTCATCAACCACCTGAAGATGAAGGCGTACCAGAAGAGAAAAGTGGCATTCATTGAGAATGGTTCGTGGGCTCCAATGGCAGCCAAGCTCATGAAGGAACAGATGTCAGCGATGAAGGATATAGAGATTGTGGACGAGCACGTGACCATAAGGTCTGCGTTCAAGCAGTCGGATGTGGCAGCACTCGAGGCGCTGGCTGGAAAACTGTTATAAGAGATAAGGATAATAAACATAAAGTAAGTCTGAAACCGACTTACATACGTAGTTATTATTCATCTAACAGGTGAGTTGCTACAATAAAGTTGTTACACAGAGTTGCTATACATATCGTGAGCAGGGAATTTGAGCCCGCCGGTCCTTAGGTGGCGCTGTGAGGCGGCACATTAGTACCGCTGCAGGGCGAAATAAGCGGAAGCGACCCAGCGAATGATATGTATAGCAGCTCTGTGTTCAAAGATAGAATTGGCAACTCACCGTCCTATCAATAATGTAAGGAAGGTGTAAGACATGGCTAAGTCCATGGTTTCCGGTAAGCCCCTCAGTCTGATGCTGCAGTTTGCCACCCCGCTCTTGCTCGGCAATCTGCTCCAGCAGACGTACAATATAATAGATGCGGCTATTGTGGGGCAGATACTGGGAGATAAGGCTCTGGCGGGAGTTGGAGCAAGCAGCAGTATACAGTTTCTGGTTCTGGGATTCTGTATGGGCTGTTGCACAGGATTTGGTGTTCCTGTTGCAAAGTTTTTTGGTGCAAATAATCTGCACAAGATGAGAAAGTATATATTTAACGGCGCGGTGCTGACGGGCATCATAGCGTTGATAGTCACGATTGTATGTTCGGTGTGCTGTAATCAGATACTTCATCTGCTTTCGGTTCCGCAGGATATATATGACAAGGCATATGCTTATCTTATAGTTATATTCCTGGGAATTCCGTTCACACTCATGTACAACTATCTGTCAAGTGTGCTCAGGTCTCTGGGAGACAGCAGAACGCCGTTCATGTTTCTGGCGTTCTCGGCAATACTCAACATATTCCTTGACCTGTTCTGTATAGTTGTCCTCAAATGGGACTGCGCCGGTGCGGCTATAGCAACCATCACGGCACAGGCGGTGAGTGGAATATTGTGTCTTGTATATATCTTCAAGAAGGTTCAGATCATGCATCTTGAGGCGGAGGACAGGGAGATAGAGGGATCTGCAGTGAAGGAACTTCTCGTCATGGGAATTCCGACAGGCCTGCAGTTTTCCATAACTGCCATAGGAAGTATGGTCATGCAGTCTGCAAATAACAAGCTGGGAAGTGTGTATGTGTCAGGCTTCACAGCCGGTATGAGGATAAAGCAGTTCACTATGTGTCCATTTGATGCATTTGCAACGGCGGCATCTGTGTTCTGCAGCCAGAACCTTGGCGCCGGACAGGCAAAGCGTATAAAGCAGGGCTTGTGGCAGGCGATTGCTGTTGCAGTTGAATACGGTATAGTCGCAGGACTTGTGATGATAATATTTGGAAGACCGCTCTCCATGATATTTGTCAAGAAGAGCGCAGTGGATGTGCTTGACGCATCTGCCAAGTATCTCAGATGTATGGGCTGCTTCTACTGGAGCCTTGGAATACTGAATGTTGCACGAATGGTGACACAGGGCCTGGGATATTCCGGCCGTGCCATATTCTCCGGCGTCACGGAGATGCTGGCAAGGATCATAGTCAGCCTTGGATTTGCCGGAACATTTGGATTCACGGCCATCTGTTTTGCTGACCAGACGGCGTGGGTCACAGCGACCGTTTACATATTGCCGACATGTCTCTACTGCGTGAAGAAGTCCACGGCGAAGATTGCTGCGGGAACGGTGTGATATGGAAAAGATAAAAATGCGTATAAATAACCGAGACTGTTGTCTGAGGATTCATACGCATTTTATAGTTGTGACATATTCGGGTTATATTACTTTTCCTTGCTGTCATCAAGCAGCTTGGGAGTGTTGGAGTTTAATGGGGATAGTATGCTGCGCCCTATCTGCTTTTCAAGGGATTCACGTGCATTTCTGGCAATATTGCCACCTTGGATGGTAGCATCTGTGGCCTCGGTTATACCTTGAGGATTAGTTGCCTTTGATATCTCTGTTGTTGATATCTCTGCAAGAGCATTCAGGACAAGCTCTGTGTTAGTCATATTGTCTCTGAGATTTTCTTTTTTCAGTCCCTTAAACTTTTTATATTCTTTCACTGTCTTTCCTGACCATGCGGCAGTAAGTATGTTTGTAAGAGAAGCATACTGTCTGGAATCGGTAATGCCGGCACGTCTCCACTCATTGGTCATATCTTTGCGAATCTCTATCCCACGCATACGCTGGGCTATCCATTCTTCAGAATATCCTTTGTTGCGGTATGATTCTATAGCACGATCTATAGCAATCTGAGGATCAACTTCCTCGTCCAGACGTTGTTTGCCTACCATTGCCAGCCATTGCTTGAATGGCTCAGCCTTTTTTGACGGAATGGACTGGATAATTCTCAATAGCCCATGTGTGTTGGTTGCTTGGATTTTACGCATTTTACCATCAGCGGCTATCATTTGAATAGGGGTACAAATTGTACCCCAGTTAGCTGATAATTCTGGGTCGCGGGATCGTAACTTTTTTACATATTGTTTTGGGTCGGAACTATCGGTCAAAACGTCAATTACATCAATTATGGAAAAATACCATTCCTCCTCCTGTGAGTGCCATACTTTTCTGACTTTATCATCATATATAAATTCAAGTTCCTGTTCGCTTAACTCTGGTATATCTGATACCTCAACAGGAACAGTCGAGGAAGTATTCTCATCATATACATAAAAA
>NC_021018.1:2221848-2226875 GCF_000210595.1 Coprococcus sp. ART55/1
AGGTTTATTTTTTATGGTTTCATCGTCAAAATAGAGCGGTGCATAGCTGGGGTTGGTGGAAATCAGTTCCAGTCCTTCTTTATATTTTCTCAGGCGTTTGCACACGGCGTCTTCACCAGCTATTGTAGCAATAACAGTGTCCCCTGTGTCTGCATCATCCTGTTGTCGGACAATTACAACGTCGCCGCTGCTGATCTTGGGTTCCATGCTATCCCCCTTTATTCTAAGAGCGTAGAATTTGCCAGTTTTAGCAAGACTTTCGGGTATTTCTTCTGTATCAATAATCTTTTCGGTTGAACAAAATGTTTTGTCACATGATATATAATCAAATACAGGAATTGCATATGCCTCTGATTTCTTTTGGCTTCTTATGATATCTTTTTCTTCCAGAAGATCAGACCTAGAGCAATTGAAAATAGCGCACATGTGGTCAATTTTGTCCATTCGGGGAGACTTTAGTCCGTTACACCAATTTGACACAGTTGCAGTGCTGACATTCATCTGCTTAGCAAAGGCAGCTTGAGTATATTGATATTTATTAAGAAAAAAGAAAAGATTCTTTGCAAATTGGTCATTCATTCTTCTTTCAAATTCTATATCGGACATAGTAATCAACCTCCTTTTGAACAAATTATACACTTAAAGCTAATTTAATACAATATAAAATAAATATAAGTTAACTTATAGTAAAAAACAGCAGCGAGATAAAAAGGGGAACAAACTTTGACATATCCTTCTATTCATTATAAAATTAACCTGATTTTAATCTTTCTCATATTTTAGATTAATCATCGGTTGGTATAGTAATAACATCAGTTGATGATATCAGCAGCAAACGATAAGAAAGATGACAGATCATCGGAAGACGATGAAACTAAGATAATGAGAAAGGGTGCAAAGATCATGGATAAACTGGAAAAGGTAGAAAAGTTAAGAGAAAAAACAGGCGTAAGTTACGAGGATGCAAAGAATGCGCTTGAGGCATGCGATTACGATCTGCTGGATGCGATCATTTATCTTGAGAAGCTTGATAAGGTGAAAGCCCCTGAGGTGGAGAGCTTTACCACAGGCGAGGAACAGAAGACATCAACAGAGTTCGAGCAGGCACAGCAGACATATACAAATGACTGCAATAAAGTGACGTTTGGACAGATGATGGACAAATTTTTCAAATGGTGCGGCAAGGTGTTAAAGAAGAGTGTGGATAGCACATTCATAGTAGAACGCAGAGGCCAGACCATGATAAACGTTCCGGTGCTGGTGCTTGTGATCGCACTTATACTTGCATTCTGGGTAGTGCTTCCACTTCTTGTGGTAGGTCTCTTCTGTGAGTGCAGGTACCATTTTGAAGGAATCGGCGACATCAACGTAAACCTTAATAGCGCATGTGACAAAATGGCAGACTCAGTTGACAACCTTAAGTCCGACGTCAACAACAAGTAATCAGAAAGATATATAAAAACAATATCAACACAGAATAAAAAGCTATATGTAATAAAAACAACATATATATCAAGTTGGTATAAACTGAAAAAGAAAAATATTAAAAGTAAAAACAGACATAAAAAAGATGAAAACAGGAATATCTTTTGCCGATATTCTGTTAATTACCAGCTGATATAGTTTGGCTTTGAGAATGTAATGTCTGTGAAATATACCTCTGCAATGGGTAGCCGTGGCGACTGAGCTTTGGTGCTTCTTGCCGAGGCATATTTCACAGGCTTACTTCAAAACCAAACTATATCAGCGTCCGTCATAAAAGAAAGGAAAAAGATATGGCACAGAAGATTCTCATTGTGGAGGATGAAGAGAAAATTGCAAGATTTGTGGAGCTGGAGCTGCTGCATGAGGGATACGAGGCGGAGAAGGTATTTGATGGAAGAACAGGGTTGGACAAAGCTCTGTCCGGTGGCTTCGACCTCGTGGTGCTGGATGTGATGCTTCCGGGACTCAACGGTCTGGAGGTGCTTCGAAGAATCCGCAAGGAGAGTGATGTGCCGGTCATCATGCTGACCGCGAGAGATGCGGTCATGGACAAGGTATCTGGTCTTGATGCCGGTGCAGACGATTATCTCACCAAGCCATTTGCCATAGAGGAGCTGCTGCCAGGATAAGGGTTGCGTTGAAGAGACGCGGAGTTGCGGAGGTTCACACACACAGGATAGAGATCCGTGGAGTGTGCATGGACACCGACAGACATGAGGTCACAGTGTGCGGCGAGATAGTTGAGCTGACAAACAGGGAATTTGAGCTGCTCAGGACGCTCATGGAAAACAAGGACATCGTGATGGACAGGGAGAAATTGCTCAGTGCAGTGTGCGGATACGATTACCTTGGAGAGACAAACATCATAGATGTGTATGTGAGGTATCTGAGAACAAAGATAGATGACAGATTTGGAGTTAAGCTGATCACCACCGTCAGAGGTGTCGGATATGTTATCAGAGAATGACCATTTTGGATGCCAGGATAGAGCAGATAGATATGTGACAAGCCAGCAACGCATGGCACGGATACGCACAGATAGAGAGAAAATACATGGGAAAGAAAACTAACGAAAACAAAAGAATGTCATCGATAGCCAGAAGGATAAATATGAGCTTCTGGCTAAAAGAACTGGGCAATGTGATACTTATAGATATCGTCATTGCCTTTCTTATTGTAAGCGCATTTGCCGTGTGGGGAAGAAAGCAGCTTCCACAGGGCGTGGGCGGAATGAGATATTACGTTGAGAAAAATGAAGATGGCGGAGCGTATGAATATATAATAGAAGGGTCAGATGAGAAGAAGTACAGATATGACGTTAAGATCCTTTGGGATATCATAGAGCTTCCGGGCATTATATTGCTGGGGATGGAGACTATAGTGTTGTTTGCTGCGTTGTTCAGGACAGCGGATGTCAGAAGGAGATTAAAGCCGTTGAACGATCTGGCAGTTACGGCGGAAAAGCTCAGCAAAGAGCCGATGGATCACAATAAGATAGACGATCTGGAGAAAGCCATATCACACCTGTCTGCGGATGATGACGAGCAGGTTATACACACCGGAGACAAGGATCTCCAGAGCATAGAGATCGCGCTCAACAATCTGCTCAGAAATATGAAGGAAAATGAGAAACGTCAGATGAGATTCGTGTCGGATGCTTCCCACGAGCTCAGGACGCCTATTGCGGTGATCCAGGGATATGTGAATATGCTCGACCGATGGGGTAAGGAGGACGAACAGGTTCTGGAAGAGTCCATAGAGGCGCTGAAAAATGAATCCCAGCACATGAAGGAGCTTGTGGAACAGTTGTTATTCCTTGCAAGGGGCGACAGTGGAAGGCAGCACCTGAACATGGAGAAAACCGATCTCAACCGCATGGTAAGTGAAGTGTGGGAGGAGTCCATGATGATAGACGAGAGCCACAGATATGAGTTCCGTGGTACTGAGAATGAGGCGTGTGTGCTCGGCGATGTGGCGATGATCAAGCAGTCCGTCAGGATATTTGTCCAGAACGCGGCGAAGTATTCTGAACCCGGCACGGCCATAATACTCGGTGTAAAAGAGGAGCCCGGTTATGTCAGTTATATGATAGAGGACGAGGGAACCGGAATGAATCCGGGCGATCTGGCTCATATATTTGACAGATTTTACCGCTCGGATGAGGCCCGGAATAATGAGACCGGAGGCTCAGGTCTTGGCTTGTCCATCGCTAAATGGATAGTTGATGCCCACGGAGGTACCATACAGGTAATATCCAGAGCGGATATAGGATCAAGATTTGTTGTGAGGTTTCCTAAAATTGCTTAAAAAGAGAGGTTGCATATATTTATTGGTAATCTGAGTATCTGTGGTTGCTGAACAATCCCAGAATACAGCCTGCACTTCCTAAAATTATGTATTCTTTCATAAAAGAGGCGAGAGTCTTAACTGAGTGAACATCAATATACCATGGTATGATAGCATTAAAGAGATTTCCTCCGCTAAGAGACAGGATGATCAGTGTAAATGATAAAATGATGGCTATGGTGATGTTCTTCGCTGTATATACTGTGCCGTAATATAAACCGCAGAAGCAATATATTATAATAAGATTTTTGGCTATAAATCTTTCTGGGTAGAGAATTGTCCTGAAGAACAACAACGATGTTATGGCACACATTAATAAAGACAGGTATAAAAATGGAATAATTGTTTCTACCCATTTTATTCTGTGGGCTATGTAAAAAAGTTCCCGGCTTGGGCTATATACAAACGGCATAAAGGTTATTGTATATAGCAGCATAACGCACACAGGATATGCTATGCAGTAACACTGCTGCAGTGCGTTTTCTTTATCCTGCAGATCAAGGGGTTTCATCATCATAAAGCCCGTAATAGCAGCTAAAACAGCTATAATTACACAGAGTATCATTCCCTTACGCAATATAAATAGTGAGTTATGTATTCTTTGCACCATAGTTACACTCCGTTCCTGTAAGACTTAAGAATATACATGTATCCATCTTCCAAAGTGGGATCAGCTGATGCAGGCTCTGAGGTATCAATAGAAGGGGAAGCCAAAAGCCTGGTCATGGCTGTTTTGATTCCGTCTGTAGTGTCTTTTGCAATTATATAGCCTTGATCGATAATTTCTATATAATCACACAAAAACTCCGCATCGTCTACGATGTGTGTGGATATAATAATTATCTTGTCATCACAATTGGTTTGTTTTATAAGATCCCTGAATCTGAGTCTTTCCTCAGGATCAAGACCTGCTGTCGGTTCATCGCATATTATTATAGGGGGATTGCCAAGAAAAGCCTGGGCGATTCCAACACGTCTCACCATTCCGCCAGACAGAGTATGAGCCTTTTTGTCAATATAACTTGATAAATTGACACTTTCTATAACTGATTCGATGTCTTCATCAAGACTACATGATGAAATACCCTTGGAAAATGCAATATAACGCATACATTCTCTTACGGTCATTCCGGGAAAAAGACCAAATTTCTGAGGCAGATACCCGATATACAACAGAATGTATTATTTGCTCCGTT
>NC_021018.1:2227623-2229130 GCF_000210595.1 Coprococcus sp. ART55/1
ACCATTAGGACCGAGTAGTCCGTGTACTCCTGATTCAAAATTACAGTTTAAATTGTGAAGAATTGTGTTCCCTCCCAAAGTAGTTGTCATATTTTTTATTTCCAGCATAATAATCCCCCTTTACTCTGAACGGATACAAGTTACTTTATTCTGTTGTTTCAGTGATGCCAAGTTCGTCGTATACATCTTCCTGAATCTTTTGAAGTTCCTCATCGGTGAGAATTGAATCAATATTGTACCAATTACCTGTCCGTATATAATTGGTGTAGTAAATATCCAAATTACCTGCAGCATCAAACATCACCATGTCAGAACCGTACATATATGCATTTCTGTGTATTGGTTGTATCAGGATTGTTTTCCCGATAAGGGAATAATCAGTTGCCTTTTCTTCAGGTGTATAGTTTATATATTTTTTTATCTGGCTTGTTATGTAGTGGTTTCGACTCGGATCGGTGTCCGCGCCAATATATGGGAAAATGTATCGCACATTATCAATAATCTGTTCTCTCCAAAATATGCCGGAAACAATGCTTAGCTGATCACTGAAACCACTGAACGTGTCACCGGACAAGCTGAGATTGCTATACGTAGTAAAATCAGAGTATATGGATACTGTGAACCTGCTCAGATCCTTAGGAAGCTGGCAATATCCGTTTTGAAATAAGTCTCCATTTCCAGCAATTGGGTAATACGGGAAGTTCCCAGGAAGATATGCACCATTTTCCCCTGTGTAGCAAATATTGTAGGATTTTCCTGTATACTTTATGTATATGGATGAGAGATTGCCGGCTTCGTTGTATATGCATAGCTTATTCCCATTTCTGCTATAGCGGATAGCATTATCCTTATCATCTGCTATATAGTCGATATTGTAATCTTTACAGAGTATAAAATGGTATTCAGGGAGACTGGTGTCTGATAGCTGCATATACATATCTGCGATCAAATTCTTCCTTATGTCAAAATGTATGTTATACTCTGTAACATAAAAATCTATTTCCTTTGTTGGAGTAAGTAATTCCTGTTCATTTGCAAATAAATCCGAGGAATCGTCTGCGTATCCAGGGTTACTACCATTATATGGGATGTTGCAGATATAAATAAAGGAAAACGAGCATAACACTGAAAATATGGTGGCAAAAATCAAAGATAACTTCTTGTATCTGAAGAAATTTGTGATCAAATATACGGAGATCACGCCAAATACTATATACAAAGGTTTGGACAGAAAATGTATATTTACAGGAATTAAAGCTGCTTCATCTGGAATATAAGTAAGAGAAGCACAGAATATATTGGATATTTCCTGTATACTGCCGATTTTATCTTCCGCAGGAAAGGTGAACTTACCCGATTGCAATATGGCAACTATAGTGAACCCAAATAATGCAAGATAGGCAAGGATAGTATTGTTGATATACGATATGATGAGCCCAGTCATAACCGCACAAGTGTTAACCATAAATACATGTGTGAAAATAGCCTTAATTGTATATATATAAAA
>NC_021018.1:2229643-2250831 GCF_000210595.1 Coprococcus sp. ART55/1
TATATTCAGAAACCTCTTAAATATATAGAGTTAGAACAAGTATTATCTCAGGTTTTGCGTGAGATAAGCGACATGGAGTTTAACAAGTTGATTGTGCCAGCGGCAGATGGAGAAAGAGTTGTTAATATATCTGATATTATGTATATAGAAACTTCGAGAAAATTTCAAAAGAGTGTAGATATTCATTCTGCAAAAGAGATTATACAGGTTACAGGAAATTTAAAAAAATGGTTTAACTTGTTAAAGGACAAAAGGTTTGTATACAGCTTTAAGGGGTATATTGTAAATATAGATCACATAGTTACCTTGAGAGGCGGGGAGCTTGTTTTGGATAATAACGAGATTATTCCGTTGTCAAGGAAATATGAGGAAGAGGTAAGGAAGAGTCTTATTAATACGGTTATATCAGATGTGGTGAGCATCAGAGGTTAAAGGGTGAGTTATTTAGTATTAATTTTTATATCAGCAATTATGGATGCTGTGACTGTAAAAGTTTATGTAGAGAAATGGCTTGGAAAGCCTCCGCTTAGAATATCGACAATGGCATATTGGGGTATATTTATTTTAACAGAGCTGGCTTCAAGAGGCGGACAGCTTTTCATGATAGATGTGTCACAGGAGAAAGCAATGGTCAGCCAGGTGTCCGCGCATATAGTTATCATGCTCGTATTTATTTGCCTATATGATTCCCGTATAGCTGAATGTATATCTGCGTTTATTATATGGGTATTGGGTTATCTGGTGAGCATCGGTTTATCTGATGTAGTGGTAATTACAACGGATCAGATGCTGTATGACGGTGGAATAACTCATCTGATCTCGGTGATGGATATGTATGCACAGTTTATTATGCTGCCTGTCCTGATCATAATACTGGTAGTGAGAAATTATGTATCAGGTAGATATTCATTTAAACAGTTGGTCATAGTGCTTATAACTCCAATGATAAGTTGTTATCTATACTTGATAATACCAGAACAGATCGTGCTTTTGTCAGGGTATGGATTTATATTTGTGCTGATAATTGTGCTGGTCTTAAATGTTTTGAATTATTATCTGTTTGATAACATGGTGGATAATTATAAATTGAAAAATCAGGTAACAATGCTTGGTTATCAGTTGGAGCATCAGTCGGATAAATATGACCAATTGGTTCTTTCTTATAAGAAAATTGGCAGTATGGTTCATGATACCCAAAAGCATATAAGCTATATAAGGTCATGCATAGAAGAGAAAGAATATGACAGGATAAGAACAGTATGTGATAGATATGAGGAAGAATTAAAAAATAAATATGTTGTTTCAAAAACAGGAAATCTTGTTATTGATACATTTGTGAACAGTGCGTATACATTTGCCCAAAACAATGGCGTGAAATTTCATACGGATTTTAAGTTCGATAAAAATTCAATAATGGTCTCTGACTATGATATGTGTATAATAATAGGAAATCTGCTGGATAACAGTATCAATGCATGTAAGAAACAGAAGGAAAAAGAGGGGGTATATATAAAGCTGGCAATAGTGCAGACAGATCGGCATTTGGTAATAGATGTGAAAAATAGCAGTACACAGTCTGACGTGGGCGGCAGTAAGGATATGACTCATGGATATGGTATACAAAATGTGAAAAATACCATGGACAAGTACAATGGAATAATGGAGATAAAGAATACATATGGGGAATATGAAACACTTGTGCTGATTCCCATAAATCAGGATTAAATGTACATAAACCGCATGCCCCCGCATAGACTGTAAAAACAGAATATGCGGGGGCTTTTTCTTTGAAGGATTACATAGAAGAGCGGGCAATCGAAGCGGCAAATTATATCATAGACACAAGGGCGACTGTGAGACAGACAGCGGACAAGATGGGTATAAGCAAATCAACGGTGCACAAGGATATAACGGAACGGCTGGTCCGTATAAGACCCATGCTGGCGGCCCAGGCCAGGGTGGTGTTGGATGCCAACAAGGCGGAGAGACATATAAGAGGAGGGCTTGCCACGAGGGAGAAGTATCTGCATGTCACAAAGTTTTAACATAGCTTATGTTGTATTTTTCTCTGATTTGGGTTAAACTTTTGATGATTGTATAATAGTGGACTAAGTGTGGGCTATTAGAAAATGGCAGTTTAACTATAGATTAGAGGTTAGGATATGAGATTTATTCATGTTTCGGATGTGCATTTGGGGATGATTCCTGACAAGGGAAAGCCTTGGAGCGATGTCCGTGCGAAAGAGATAGAAGAGACATTTGACAGGATCCTGGATATTGCGGAGGAGAGAAAGGTAGATCTGCTCCTCATTGCCGGCAATCTGTATCACAGTGCGCCGAAGGCAGCGGATCTTGCAAAGCTTGATGCCAGACTTGCAAAACTTACAAATACAAGAACGGTGATCATTGCGGGCAGTAGTGATTACATTGAAAGTGGATCTCCATCGGAGAATTATGAGTTCACATCGAACACAGTGCTTCTTCCGGCTGGGGAGTTCAGCAATGCGTATTTTGAAGATATAAATACCTGTGTGACCGGTTTCAGCTATGGACAGGTGGAATACACGGAGGATTTCTCAGAGGGGATAGATGCCCAGACGGAAGGCGCTGTCAATATACTTCTCATGTATGGAGGAGATGCCAGCCACAGTCCATTTAATTTCCGAAAGCTGGCTGACACAGGATTTGACTATGTGGCACTCGGACACCTGAGAAAGCCGAAGCACATGGTGAAGAACCGTATGGCATATCCGGGATCGCCGGAGCCTTTGTCACCTTCTGACACAGGAAAGCATGGCTTTATTTATGGACAGATAATAAACGGAGAGACAAGGATAAAGTGGGAGCCTGTTGCCTGCAGGAATTACATCAACCTTGGACTTGAGATAAAGCCGGAATATACTGACAGACAGATCGAGCATGCTGTTCTGAAACAGATCGATAAGATGGGAACGCAGAACATATATCGAGTTATCCTGAAGGGCCAGAAGGGGCGCGGAGTGAGACCTCAGTTTGATGATGTGTCTCAGGATTACAAGATATATGAGGTTGTGGATAATACGATGTTCGAGTACAATGCTGATGGTCTCAAGAGGGACAATGAGCACAATGTACTTGGAAGATTTATCGCTGAGTTGTCCGGTGAGGATGACGAGGTCAGCAAAAAGGCACTTGAATATGGTCTTGAGGCGATCATAGCAACTGGAGAAAAGTAATGTATATAAATAAACTTTTTTTGAAAGAATTTGGAAAATTCAATAACAAAGAAATAAAGCTGGACAAAGGCTTGAATGTGCTCTATGGAGAGCCCGGAGCCGGCAAGAGTACGATCAGGGATTTTGTGTCCGGTATACTGTATGGTATGAATAAAACCAAGGGTCTTGGAGCCCGGGGAGACAATTTTGCATTAAGAAAGCCATCCGGTGGAAATGGATATGCCGGAAAGGCACAGGTGACAAATGCTGGAAAGAGTCATCTTATGGAGAGAAATTTCAACATGTCCACGGACGGTGCAACGCTCACTGATATAGAGAGCGGGAAGGATGAGAGACTTGTGTCTAAGAATTCCTACAGAGGTGTCCTGTTTGATATGGACAAGAGCACATTTGTGGATGCAATGTGTGTTGATCCGCCGGAGGAGATGGGCGGAGATGACAAAGCTTTGTGTGACAGACTCGAGAAGTATCTTCAGAATATGAAGGAGACGGGCTGCAGCGGAATAAACAGAGCAGACGCAGTGGCGTATCTTGAGAACGAAAAGAAGAAATATGACAATCAGAAGTATCTGGTTCAGATAGAAGAGCTGGAAGCCCAGATGGATGAGCTGGGTGAAGTTGATAAGGAGCTTGAAGACATCCGAACTGCCAGACGTGAGGAGCTTGATGCTTATAATATGGAGATCGCACGTTTGAAGAGAGAGGCAAGGCAGCTTGTGAATGAAAAGGATGCTGAGATCCCTGACGATGATGAGGACAGGGAGCGAAGCAGAATATTCCTCGAGGTTGAAGCTATAGATGATGAGGACGAGCTGAAGGAGAAAAAGAAGCAGGAGAAGAAGGACAAGAAGCTGACGGACAATATATTTGTCATAATGGCAACAGGAATACTGGTTGTTGCAGTGGTCATGCTAGTGGTTCACCTTGTTGGTTTTCAGAAGTCCATACAGCAGCTATTCACGATATGTACGATTGCGTTTGTTGCTATAACCATCATAGATGGATTGTTCAGGAAAGGCGCATTTGACGGTGATAAGCTTCCGTCTGAGGAGGAGTTCAGGAGAACCATATATGAGATGGGAAGAGCAACTGAGTCGAGGACGGTTCGCGTTGAGATAGACAGAGCTTTTCAGGAGGAGCATGACAGGAAGCTTGATATGTTCAAGTTCCAGGAGCATGATGCCATAGAGAAGAGGGATGCCTACTATGAACTCAAGGAGAAGAGAGACGCCATATTTGCCGATTATGATGTGCTTGAGACTGAGAAGAAGGCCATAGATAAGGCTATCAATACCATAATGGACATATCGGAGGAGTTCTCAGGACTGTTTGCCGGTATAGACGGCAGAGTATCGGATATTCTTAGCGCACTCTCCGGTGGACAGTATCAGGAGGCAAAGCTCGATGATGAGATGCATGTTGCAGTGAAAAAGAATGACCATTTCTTCAGGGCGGAATTCCTGGGACATGAGGTCGTTCGGCAGGTGTATCTGGCTGTGCGGCTGGCTGTTGCAGAGATACTTAACAACGAGAAAATGCCACTTGTGCTGGACGATGTGATAGATGTGACCGATGAGAGTCAGCTCACGGGAGTGCTCAAGGCGATGAGTATGGTGAACACGGAGCAGACGATATTGCTTACATCCGATAAGGATCTGGTTAACAGACTTGAGGATATGCATATAGCATGCAATGTGGTGACATTGTAGAAAGTTTCTAATAATAAATAATTAAAAGACCTGCGGAAGCTTGCGATACATGGTATGTATCAGGTGAGCTTCCGTAGGTCTTTTTTGTAAGTCTATAATTGGATATTAGTAATTCTCGTAGTTATCTGAGATAGTGTGCTTCTCCTTGTACTCAGCAATTCTCGCACTGATTCTCTCTGATGGATCAAGAAGATCGCTGAGAGATGCATCGTGGTTGAGGTGATCGATAATGAGTGCAATGTACTTGCTCATGTCGGCTGATACATACCAGTCGCGGTCTGCAAGCTCAGGAAGCTGATAAGTGAGGTTGGTTGTGATGACCTTCTCAATGAGACCTTCCTCGTGACACTTGTCAAATACCTCAAGACCCTTGGTGAAGAGACCAAATGTAGCAAGTGCAAATACTCTCTTAGCCTTTCTTGCCTTGAGCTGCTTGGCAACATCTATCATACTCTCGCCTGATGCGATCATGTCGTCGATGATGATAACATCCTTGCCTTCAACTGAATCACCGAGGAACTCATGGGCAACGATAGGATTACGTCCGTCCACAACTCTTGAGTAATCTCTTCTCTTGTAGAACATACCTACATCTACACCGAGAAGGTTAGCGAAGTAGATAGCTCTGTGCATAGCACCCTCGTCAGGTGATATAACCATCATGTGGTCGTTATCTATCTCAAGATCAGGAGTTGATCTAAGAAGTGCCTTTACAAACTGGTAAGTAGGCTTTACGTTCTCGAAACCGCTCTTTGGAATAGCATTTACAACACGTGGGTCGTGAGCGTCAAATGTAACGATGTTGTCTACACCATACTGCTGAAGCTCCTGGAGCATAACTGCACAGTCGAGGGACTCGCGTCCTGATCTCTTGTGCTGACGGCTCTCATACAGGAAAGGCATGATGACAGTGATCTTTCTAGGCTTGTCTGTCATGGCAGAGATGATTCTCTTCAGATCAGCATAGTGATCGTCAGGAGACATTCTCTGAGTCTGGCCACCCATGGTGTATGTGCAGCTATAGTTTCCTACATCAAGCATGATATATATGTCTTTACCGCGGACTGACTCGTTGACAATACCCTTTGCCTCACCTGAACCAAATCTAGGGCAGTCTGCCTTGATAAGGTAAGAGTCCTTCTCGTAACCGTGGAATACGATGCTTGACTTGTTCTCGTTCTGACGGTTCTTTCTCCATTTTACGATATAAGAATCGACCTTCTCTCCGAGAGGTACAATGCTCTTATGAGCAATGATTCCTAAGCTTCCTACAGGTATTGTTTCCAACTTGCTATCGTCTGGCATAATAAAAATCCTCCTAATCTGCTTTCGTTGTCTACCTTTTGTTCCTGGCTATGCTTTTCATTCTTTTTACATAGCGGATGTTATCTCCGTAGAGATTGAAGATGAGATAGCTATCAACTATTCGTGACATGATACGCTCTGTATACCTGTTCTTGAATTCCTGCAGATCAAGATTGGTAGAAATGAGAGTAGACTGTCTCTTGATAGTTCTCGTATTTATAATCTCAAATAACTGAGACAGGACAAATGAGTTGGTGTACTCTGTGCCAAGATCGTCAATTATAAGAAAATCGCAGTTATATATGTAGTCATACAGCATCTTCTGATGCGGTTCATGACCACCCTTTATTATAATGTCCTGTAAGATATTATCAAATAAATTTATCGCCGACAAGTATAAAACTGTATAACCTTTGTCTAAAAGTTCCTTAGCGATACAATTTGTCAGGAAGGTTTTGCCTGTTCCGGTCTCTCCATATATAAGAATGCCCGGTCTGCTGTCCTGAAAATTCTCTGTGAACTGTCTTGATGCAGACAATATGCTCTGTGCATTCTGGTAAGGAGTGTAATTGTAGCCAGCAATGTGTTCATCTCTGTAGAAATCAGGATTGAAGCTGGCAAAATTCTCCGTCTCCAGCACCTTCTCTATGGTGGACTGCTGGTACAACTGGCTGATGACCATGTGTTTCAGACATGAACATGGCTTACCATCTACATATCCGCTGTCTCTGCATGCGGGGCAGTTGTATATCGGTGCCAGATAATCGTCAGGGTATCCGGTCTGTGCCATGAGCTGATGCTTCTCATCGCGGAGAGCGTGGTTCTTCATGGAGAGTGCTTCTTCATCCACTTCCTGATGCAGTATCCTTGCCCTTGATGCCTGGACGGCACTGTGGGCGATGGCATCGTCGATCTCCTTTATACGAGGGATCCTGGCATATACCTCAGCTTTTCTGTTGTCCTGTCTGCGAAGATTGTCCTGTCTGATCCTGCTCAGTCGGGACAAAATATCATCATAATTTATATTGCCCATAATATGTATATATTACCTCTTGTCAAGATTGAGTTCATCTGCAAGCATCTGTTCCAGCTTGTCCAACTGGTTGGACATGTCTGTCTGCTTGAAGTTCGCAAATCCATTCGGATTCCTGGTGGCTGCAGGCTGCGCTGTGGCCGCTGATTTCTTCTTGAGGAACTCCTGATCGAGCAGTTCGACATCCCTAATGGATTGTACACCATTCTTATGCCAGTTTTCAAGAATTCCATTGACATATGCGAAGTTGGCGGACTGTGGCTTGGAGATTATGGCCTTCTCACATGCCAGAAGGATAAGATCCTCTGAGAAATTCATCTCACCTGTCCACGCGTCAATGTATGCGGTCTCTATGCTGGTAGGATTGCTTCTGCGTATTCCAAGTGCAGAGAAGACCTTTCTGTAAAATGGGTTGTAGGCGGAGCTGTCTGCCTTGGCCTTGTCAACCGTGTCGATTCCTTTTTCATACCATGCTATGGCTACGGTCTCCGCATATCTGAAGCTTGCCTTGCCCATGGTCAGACAGTATTCGATCAGATATTCGATGAGCTCCTGGGAGAAGCCAAGCTGGTCGTATATGTATATGAGACTTTCTGATTCAGGCATGGAAAGCGGTCTGCCAAAATATGCCTCTGTCTCAAACATAATATCAGAGAGAACCTCGTCCTCCTGTTTCTTCCTAAGAAATTCTGGTGTAACTGTTATCTTGTCAGGCAGAGTGCGCTCCGGCACCTCGGCCTTGTCTTCGTCTGTGATCGTCGCCGTGATCTCGCTGTTGTTATCGTCATCTCCGGTGGAATAATCCACGCCGAGAATAGAGAGGTCGTCAACTCCGCTGTCGGAGGAGCTGCCCTTGTCGTGAAGAGGGAGAAGAGTTATTCCTGTAAGCTCCTTCTTCTTGTTGTAGTTGAGCTTCATAACATCCTGGCTTATCCAGTATTTTATGGCTCTGCAAATATCCTTCTCTGTGAGATTAAAATGATCTGCTATGTTGGCGACAGACACGGGTTTACTGGAAGACATAAGTCTGACCAGATACAGATATACCTTAACAAACTCTCCGCTGGCGGAGGTCATGTAATAGTCTATAAAAAAGTTTGATATAGAGGAATATGTTTCGTTTTTTTCTGTTGTAATAGTAATGTAGCTCATGTCAAAAAACTCCTTGATCATACTCCTGAAATAGCGCATTTCCCTTAGCGCAAATGCATTATAACATGAACTTTTTGGAATGCAAACAGAACATACAGTCGGTTGGGAAAAATGGTGGGGATGTGGATAATGTGGATAATGTGGACGAAAAAGAGACATAAAAATACAAAAGTCATAGTTTAACAGGGCTTTGTAATATTTCTGTAAAAATTATGTCAACAAAAAAATATAAGCTCTGTGGGGAAAACTTTCCCACAGAGCTGTGTGGATAATGTGGATAACTAATTTTTTATCAGGTCATTTCCGATAGAATAGACGTTTCCGGCGCCCATAGTTATCAACAAATCATTTTTTTTGCAATTTTTTAAGAGATAATTTTCTATATCGTCGAAAGATGGAAGATAGAACGCATCAGTACCCGTCTCGGCGATCTTCTCGGCGAGTTGCTTTGCTGAGACAAGTCCGGTATCCTTCTCTCGGGCTGCATAAATATCTGCCACGATGACGTGGTCACATACCTTGAGTGCGTCTACAAACTCATCGAACAGAGCGTAGGTTCTTGAGTAAGTGTGTGGCTGGAATACGCACCACAGTTCGTTGTAGCTTGTGTTCTTTGCTGCCTTCAGTGTGGCTGCTATCTCAGTTGGATGGTGAGCGTAGTCATCCATGACTCTCACGTTGTCGAGGATGGTTCCTTTGTACTCAAAACGTCTCTCGGCACCGACACACTCTGACAGTCCCTGTTTGATGACATCTATGGAGATTCCAAGTTCAAGGGATGCCGCTATGGCTGACAGTGAGTTGTATACGTTGTGCTCACCGAATACCTTGAGAGTTATGTCAGTGATCTCTTTGCCGTCCACAACCAGTGTATAGGTTGGATGGCCGAAGTCATCGAACCGTATATTGTGTGCTGAATATTTGTTCTGTGCGCCCTTTCCAAATGTTACCACGCGGCACTCGAGGTCTCTGACAACGGTATCATAATACTTCATATCGCCGTTCACGATGACCAGGCCCTCCTTTGGAGTCTTGGTGGCAAATACATGGAATGACTCAGCGATCTCATCTATATCCTTGAAGAAATCAAGGTGGTCGGCATCCACGTTCAGTATGATACTGATAAAAGGCTTAAATGCGTGATAGCTGTTGGTGTACTCACATGCCTCTGTTACAAAGTATTCAGATTTGCCTACACGGATATTGCCGCCGATGCTGTCGAGGATTCCTCCGACTGATATGGTAGGATCAGTGTCCGCATCTATGAGGATGTAGGACAGCATGGAAGTCGTTGTTGTCTTGCCGTGGGTTCCACTGACGGCTATGGAATATTTGTAATTCTCCATGATCTGGCCGAGAAGCTGGGCTCTGGTGAGCATAGGAATGTTCTTCTCCACTGCGGCCTTGAACTCTTCATTGTCAGGATGTATGGCTGCTGTGTATACGACCAGATCTATGTTGTCTGTTATGTTAGATGCACACTGACCGATGTTGATAAGCGCTCCCATGTCGGCAAGCTGATCGGTGATTTCGGATGCTTTCATATCTGATCCGGTAACCTTGAATCCGGCCTTCAGAAGTATCTCTGCGAGACCGCTCATGCTTATTCCGCCTATTCCCATGAAATGGACGTTGATTGGCTTTGAAAAATTGATCTTGTACATTTGTATTTCGCCTTCCTTATATAAAAGATTGATTACTATATTTAAAAGTGTTTTTTATTATAGCATAACTGCCCTCAAATGAAAATAAATGGTTTTGGTCAATTGCATAGATTGTTATTGAACGAAAATTATGTTATAAATGGAGGTAGTGTGATGGAAGCTGAGGAGAAAACTGCAAAGCTCATGCGGATCGTAGAGGGCGCAGAAGAGGTAGAGAAGATGGATGCATTGCTCAGCTTGGCTATAACGGGCGGAGATTATAACTGGATCTAAGAGGTATACATATTAGGTATACAGGGGCAAAGATCAATATAATATGAGTAGAGGTTAACATATGATTACAAATGACGCTACATTATTAAAGGTAAAGCACGAGGTGCTTTATGAGGTGGCAAAGCTTGCGTATGAAGGCAGGCTGGATGATGAGAGGGACAATCTTCCATATAAGATGGTTCCCGGTCCACAGCCATTTTTCAGATGTTGTATATACAGAGAGAGGGAGGTTATCAGACAGAGGATCAGACTTGCCGAGGGCAAAGCCCCTGGAACAGAGGATGATGGGAATGTAGTCCAGATCATCAATTCTGCCTGTGAGGGTTGTCCGATCTCACGTTACGTAGTAACTGATAACTGCCAGAAGTGCATGGGAAGAGCGTGCCAGCAGGCGTGCCGTTTCGGTGCCATCAGCATGGGACGTGACAAGTCCTACATCGACCCATCAAAGTGTAAGGAGTGTGGACAGTGTGCCAAGGCATGTCCGTACAATGCCATTGCAGATCTGATGCGTCCATGTATCAAGAGCTGCCCGGTTGGTGCCATATCTGTGGCTGAGAATGGAACAGGTATTGCGGTCATAGACAAGGACAAATGTATAGACTGTGGTTCATGTATCCACAAGTGCCCATTTGGTGCGATCGGATCAAAGTCTTATATAGTAGATATAATAAATGACATGAGAGCCGGTAAGAAGGTATTTGCCATGTTCGCACCTGCCACATACGGACAGTTCGGTGCGGATATCACCATGGCGAGCTGGAGAACAGCCATGAAGAAGATAGGCTTCTACGATGCGGTGGATGTGGGACTTGGTGCCGACATGACAGCCATGGCAGAGGCAAAGGAATGGATGGAGGCCAAGGCAGAGGGCAGGAAGAAGACAACCTCATGCTGTCCTGCATTCAAGCTTCTGGTGGAGAAGCATTTCCCTGAGCTGGCAGACAGGGTATCTGAGACCGTATCACCTATGTGCGCAGTATCGAGATACATCAAGGAGAATTATGAGGATGCCGTGACAGTATTCATAGGCCCTTGTATCGGCAAGAAGGCGGAGAGCGCGGCCGGAGAGAAGGAATCCGCGGACTATGCGCTGACATACGGAGAGATCAGAGCCATGCTGAGAGCAAAGGATGTCAAGCTTGAGCCTGAGGCTGAAGATAACGACCAGTCCACACTGTTCGGCAAGAAATTTGCAAATGCAGGCGGAGTTACAGCGGCAGTCATAGAGAGCATGAAGGAGCTCGGCTGCGAGGACGAGGTTAAGGTGTGCAAATGCGATGGAATAGATGCATGTAAGAAGGCACTGACTCTCATGAAGTTCAACAGATTCCAGGATGACTTCATGGAAGGTATGGCGTGTGAAGGTGGCTGCGTGGGCGGCCCTTCAAGACACAGGGATCCGAACATGGCGATGCGTGACAGAAAGGCAGCCCTTGATAATTCTACAGATATCAACATCACAGAGAATCTTGAGAAGCAGGGAGCAGACAAGATTGATATGGTGAGAGATTAGTGCATGGAGGACAAAGACATGACAACAGTTTTGATATTTGTGATATGTGTGCTTATATTTGTGTGCGTATCGGTGGTTACGGCGATACTTGTATACAAGTCACAGATGCGAAGGAAGAGACTTCAGTGGAATAGTCAGGAGCAGACACAGGATTCCAAGCAGGTACAGGATCAGTAGAGACTGTGATATATAATGAAATAATAAGAAAATTAAGGCGTGCAGCGATGGAGATGAAACTGGACTTATCCGGGGGGATTCATTGCTGCACGCCTTATTTTTATGGATTGAGGGAAAAAACTGTGCAGTCAAAATGTAATACCAATATGTGAAAATAAATTAAAACTTTTATTTTTCTGTTGACATGACAAAGAGATATGATAATATATGGATGTAGTAATCGAAACTACATGTAAAGTTAATTGAAAACGCAAATTAAAGTAATGTTTATTTTGATTGCTAGATAGAAATACGAACTTAGAAGACTTTTTATACTAAGTTAATACATAATGTGATAAAAAACGGCATGTATCGCCGGCGTTAAAAGGCGGAAAAGCCGTTTTACCATATATATTATCAGAACTTATAGTTTATGGAGGAAATTAACATGTCAACAGAAATGAGACCAGAGCAGGGAATAGCAGGAAAGTTTGTGAGGTCAGCTCTTGATGAGAATGGAGTTCTCAGCAAGATTGAGTTCACCAACAGCGAGAATTTCAACTTCGCATACGACGTAATGGATGCTCTGGCAGAGAGGAAGCCTGATCAGACAGCGCTCATCTATGTATCAAAGGATAGAACGATCGAGAAGAAATTCACATTCCAGGATATCAAGGATTATTCCAACAGGGCAGCCAATTACTTCAAGAGCCTGGGCATCAGGAAGGGTGACAAGGTAATGCTCGTGTTAAAGAGACATTATCAGTATTGGTTCACCATGATGGCTCTCCACAAGATCGGAGCCATAGCTATACCGGCGACAAATATATTAAAGGCAACAGATTATCAGTATAGAATTGAGGCAGCAGGCGTATCAGCGGTTGTGTGTACATCAGATGACGGAATCACGGCGTCCATAGATACATTTGCTGATGACAAGCTGACAAAGATCGTTGTAAATCATCCAGTAGAAGGCTGGAACTTCTTCGATGAGGGAATCATGGAGTGCAGCACCGAGTTTCCAAGACCTACAGGCGAGGATGCCGTAGGAGGAAAGGATGATATACTGTTCGTCATGTTCACATCGGGAACAACAGAGCATCCAAAGATGGTTGCACACAATCATCTGTATCCACTTGGACATTACATCACAGCAAAATACTGGCACTGCAACAAACCTGGTGAGGTTCATCTCACAGTTTCAGATACAGGCTGGGGTAAGGCTCTCTGGGGCAAGCTCTACGGACAGTGGCTGTGCGAGGCATGCGTATTCGTATTTGACTTTGATACATTCAGTGCGGACACTATATTCAAGCTTATAGAGAAGTACAATATCTCAACATTCTGTGCACCTCCAACACTGTACAGAATCCTTATCCGTATGGATATGAGTAAGTACAACCTCTCATCCCTCAGATACTGTACAACAGCGGGTGAGGCACTTAACCCTGAGGTATTTGACGTATTCAAGGAGAAGACAGGATTCACTATATATGAAGGATTTGGTCAGACAGAGACGACTCTTACCATTGGTAATCTTGAGAATACTACTCCAAGACCGGGATCAATGGGTAAGGCAAGCCCAATGTATGACGTGAGGATCATGAAGGCAGACGGAACATTTGCTGCACCTGGTGAGACAGGTGAGATCGTCATCAACATCGCAGACGGTGCGCCGGACGGACTGTTCATGGAGTACTACAGGGATCCACAGAGAACAGCCGAGGTTATGCATGACGGCTTCTATCACACAGGTGATACGGCTTACCAGGATGAGGATGGATATTTCTGGTTCGTTGGACGTGTGGATGATATCATCAAGGTTGCAGGCTACAGAGTAGGACCTTTCGAGATAGAGAATGAGATCATGAGAATACCTTATGTCCTTGAGTGTGCAGTTACATCAGTACCTGACAGCACAAGAGGTCAGGCAATAAAGGCCACTATCGTTCTCACAGAGGGTACAGTTGGCGATGAGAACCTCAAGAAGGAGCTCAAGAGATACTTTAAAGAGAACATCGCAAGCTACAAGAGACCTAGAGTTATCGAGTTCGTTGATGAGATGCCAAAGACCATCAGCGGCAAGGTAAGACGTGTTGAGATCAAGGAAAAGGACTGGAAGTAAGTCAGAAATCAGGTGAAGAAAAATGATAGATATGAGTAAGATCAAGCCATATGATAGATCGGTTTATTATTATGAGACGGACAGGATGCAGATAGTACACCACTCCAATTACATCAGATGGATCGAGGAGGCAAGGCTGGACTGGATGAAGCAGATAGGCTGGGATTACAAGTCTATAGAGGATGACGGATATATAATTCCTGTGCTTGGTGTGACGGCTGAGTATAAGAGTATGTGCCACTTCGGCGATGATGTGCTGATACATGTCAGTCTTTCGGAGTATACAGGTGTCCGTGTAGGGTTTTCATATGAGATCGTGGACAAGAAGACAGGCGAGCTTAGAACACTTTGCACAAGCTCACATTGTCTGCTGGATGGCAACAACAAGCTTGTGTTCATCAGAAAGGCATATCCTGAGCATGATAAGCTGTTTAAGGAGCTGCTTGAGGATTACAAGAAACGTCAGAGCAAATAAACAGAGCTGTTGTCTGGTGTATAAATAATTTAATATTGTATTAATTGATGGTTATTAATAGCTGGTAAAATTGTTTGTGTAACTTTTTTATCAGCTATTTTTATCTATTTAGACATGTAATTAGTTAAAACATCCTTTTTATATTATGGCGTAAATGCTATAATGGAAACGGTTGCGTGGGAATATATGGCAGGCTGGATGCTGCTGCAAGGAGGGATCTTTTGAAAGAAGTATCACTTGATAAACAATACTACAAAGAACATATACAGAACATATTATATGATAATTATGTGAAACTGGCGCTGGTCAACATTGATACTGGGGAGTATGTGAGTGTTATCAGTGTGGACAAGAATGTAGATAATTATAAAAGTACCTCTGACGTATCTTCCTATTTTAAGGATAACAAGGGACTGGACTGCTGTCATCCTGATGAAGTCAGAGAATTTGCATATATGTGTGATATGAAGCATGTCAAAGCACTCATAGAAGCCGGAGCCAGATCCATCGTGCGTAATTTCAGGTTCAGATTGAGACTTGGCGAGGACTATGAGTGGGTTTCCATGGATATAGAAGCTGAGAAAGAGCCGAGAGAGGACGGACAATGGGTTGTGTTCGGCATGAGGGCAGTCAGCCTTGACACCCTGGTGCTGGAGGATAGTCTCAGGACACTGACAAGGGTATACAGGCGTATATTCAGGATTGATGTGACGCACAATATTTGCGAGACATTGAGAGGCGGATATATAAGAAGCAGAGATGAGGTTAAGCATGACTGCCTTGGAGATTACATGAAAGACATGACTATGGGTGGTGAGATATTCCCTGACGATGTGGACAGGGTAAGAAAGTGCCTGTCTCCTGAGTTCCTCATAAAATATTTTGCAAATGGACATGACAGATTTACCATTAGATATAAGCGTAAAATGGATATGGTGTACAGATGGGTGATGACTGAGGTCATACCTACTGCTGACTATAGAGATGACAATAAGGTATTCTATCTTTATACGAGGGATATACATGAGGAGTATTCTGAGAGCATAGAGAAGCAGGAGCTGTTGGAATTTTACAGTTACAAGGATACACTCACTCGTCTCGGCAATAGAAATGCATTTAACATTCTGTGCGACGCGTATGCAGACCGAAATGATAAGCGGTCGGTCGGATTCGTATTCAACGATGTGAACAAATTGAAGTATGTGAATGATCATTATGGACATAAAGAAGGAGATCTATATCTTCAGAGGGTATCGCAGATGTTGGCACAGCATTTTGGCGAAAATGCATGTTACAGGATAAGTGGCGATGAATTTGTTGTCATCATTATGGATATTGCTGAGCAGTCGTTTAACTCAATGATCGCCAGATATAAAGAGGTAATTGATGAGCAGGAGGAGGCTCCGGTTGCGTTCGGCGCAGTCTGGAAGGCTGAGGCTGATTCCATAGACAAGATAATGAACGAAGCCGAAAGACTGATGTATGAGGATAAGAAGAGATTCTATTCGAAGCATCCTGAGGTCAAGAGGCGCGAGAGCGTGGAGAATGAGGCGAATATAGCTGTAGGAACTACAAAGGATGGAGTCCCGCATTACAGGAATCTTGGAAAGACAGACAGGATATTTGATGCCCTTGCAGCTACAACACTCAGAAATTATATATTTATGGATGATCTCGATACGAATGTTACAAAATGGTCTGCAAGTGCGGTGGATTACTTTGGGCTTCCGGGGCAATACATATATGATACACAGAAAGTGTGGGAGAAGCTTATACATCCAGATGACAGAGCAATATTTGAACAGGATATTACAGAGGTATTTGCGGGGCGCAAAAAGTATCATGATGTAGAATATAGAATGAGAAACAAAAAGGGTGAATATGTGGTCTGCACCTGTAGAGGTTTCATCACCAAGAAAGAAAATGGTGATCCGGAGTTCTTTGTGGGCACTGTCATAAACCACGGTGTCATAGATGGGGTTGATCCGGTGACTAACCTGCACAATCAGCATGAGTATACCAAGTATATATCAATACATTTGAGAAACAAGCAGACGATGAGCATTCTGGCAATAGGAATATCCATGTTCAACAGTATCAATATGATGTATGGATATGCATATGGCAATGCTGTTCTTAAGGATTTTGCCACAAAGCTCAAAAATGTTGTCGGTGGAAAGGGACTCGTGTTCAGACTTGACGGTGCAAAATTTGCGATTTGTTCAAACGTGTATACCAAACAGGAACTCAAAGAGGTATACAGACATGTACAGAATCTTGCACTTGACAATGTAGGTCTGAGTGGCACATCGATCCCGCTTAAATTGTACGGAGGTGGTCTGATATATGACCATGTAGGAGCCGATGAGGATGTGATAAAGAGCAGTGTGGAATATGCCCTGGAGAGATCCAAGGAGGATCATCATGGTGAACTTGTATTCTTCAATGAGGAGATCAAGGACAATGATAGAATGAGACTGCAGCTGTACAGCACAATACACAAATGTGTGGCAAACAACATGGAAGGCTTTTTCATGTGCTATCAGCCTATAGCAAATTCCGAGACAGGACACATAGTAGGTATGGAGGCTCTTCTCAGATGGAAACACAAGGAATTTGGAGTGGTTCCACCGGGAATATTTATACCGTGGCTTGAGATGGAGCCGTGTTTCTTTGAACTTGGCAACTGGATAATAGAGCAGGCACTCACGGATGGTATGGAGGTCCACAAGATCAGACCTGATTTTGTGGTGAATGTCAATATATCAGCGACTCAGCTTGAGAATCATGGATTCAGGCAGGCTGTTGTGGATATATTAAAAAAGACGAAGTTCCCTCCTGAGTATTTGTGCATAGAGCTCACAGAGAGATGTAAGAATATGGATATAGCATTTCTGAAAAATGAGCTGGAATATTTCAGGAAACTTGGAATAAAGATCGCTATCGATGATTTTGGAACGGGAAATGCTACCCTAAATCTGCTCACGGAATTACCGATAGATGAGCTTAAGGTCGATATGTCATTTGTCAGGGGAATACAGGAGAGCAAGCCTAATCAGGTCCTTGTACAGGCGGTTGTGTCCTGTGCACATCAACTCGGATACAAGAGCTGCATTGAAGGTGTCGAGGACAAGGCACTGTTCGATTACCTTCATAGGTATGGTTCCACTTACTATCAGGGATATCATTTCTCCAGACCGGTTTGTCTGGAGGATTTTAAGAAGCTTTTGTGACAGACGACCCGCTTGGTAATATATACATCCGCAATCACGCTTGACTTACTGCACTTCGATTGGGTGCTATCTGCATGGTGCTCCGACCGCCAAAAGGGCGTCGGCGGATCTGCGCACCAGCAAGCACCATCGAAGCACAGACGTCTGCGCTACCGATTGTCGGATATATATATTACCAAGCGGGTCTTACGTTGTGGCCGGCTTTGAGGATTGCATTTTGAAAAAATTTAAAATTGTGTTCTTTTTGGTGGATTTTGGCTTGTTTGGGAGAAAATTGTATCTAAATGAGTTTTAAAATGGCTAAAAGATACAATTCCTGGAAATTTGTGTTATTTCAGGAATTTTTTTGCAAAAAAGATAAAATTTTGTGCTATTTGACTTGATTGTTTCAGGTTGACATAGAACATGGGCGTTGATAAGATTGGGGTAATTGTGACAATATAATATGTTGGGTGTATAGTCCCGGAGAATTCCGGCGAATGAGACATACCACACACATTGCGGACTGGGCGTATAAGGAAGCTTATGGTGCCTGGATGATGTTGTAAACGAGGTGTGCTCAGTAAGAAGAGAAGTGCGGTGAGAATCCGTCGCAACAGCCATTACTGTATGCAGAGCATAGACTCTGGCAAGTCAGATCGCTTGCTATATATCCACTCGGAATAATGTGAAAGGAGACACGATTATGAAGAGAAGAATTTTTGCTGTGTGTATGGCGATGTGCATGGTGGCAATGGTTATGTTCACGGGAACAACAGGAAATGCTGTGAACGTGTATGCGGCGGATGATGTAACGGATTCTACGATATATGCAGAGTCGGATGGTGTAACAGATTCTACGATATACACAGTGCCAGACGATATGACGAATCCAGCAGTATCTACAGCGACGAATGACGAGACGGATCCGGTGACAGGAACTGCGACAGAGGAAACTGCAGATGTGGCTATGGTTGATTACACACAGGCCCTTGGCAATACTCTTGTATATCTGAGGAAGACTGCGGATGATCCACAGTATGAGGCTGAGTGGAATGTGATGACTCTTGCCAGATGCGGTTATGAGGATGAGGCATGGTATGGAGAATACTATGACAATATTGTGAAATATGTTCAGTCATGTGTTGAGGAGACAGGTTCTCTGAAGCTCGATAAAAAGCAGTATAAGGGTACGGATAATTCCAGGGTAATACTGGCCTTAACTGCGATTGGCGCTGATGCCACAGATGTTGGTGGATACAATCTGCTTGAGCCATTGGCCGATATGAATTATGTAACAACACAGGGAATCAATGGCCCGGTGTTTGCGTTGATTGCATTTGACACGGCAGGTTATGATATTCCGAAGCTTCCGGATGGAAGTGACGGTGTTCAGACGACAAGAGAAGGACTTGTTGAATATATCCTTGGACGGGAGCTTTCTAGTGGTGGTTGGGCATTTTCTGGTAGTAATGCTGACCCGGATATGACAGGTATGACAATTCAGGCACTTGCGCCGTATTACAAGTCTAACACAGAGGTTAAGACGGCGGTTGACAGGGCGCTTGATGTAATGTCGGGGCTGCAGAAGGCTGATGGTGGATTTGCTTCATGGGGAACTGTGAATTCTGAGAGCTGTGCGCAGGTGATATGTGGATTGCTTGATATAGGCAGGGATGCCGGAACAGATGAGGCATTTGTCAAAAATGGACATTCTGTGATGGATGCTTTGATGGAATTCTATGTTGCAAGTGCCGGTGGATTTGCGCATGCGGCAAATCAGAATGGAGAACTGGTTGTAAATGGAATGGCTTCGCAGCAGGCAGGATATGCTCTGGCTGCCTATGACAGATTCAAAAAAGGAAAGAACACACTGTATGATATGTCTGATGCAAAGTCATTATATATCCGATCCGTGGCGACAGCGGATGTGAAACTCAGCACCAGCACGTATGTGTATGACGGCAAGGCCAAGAAGCCGGGCGTGACGGTGAAGCTTGGTGACAGAGTGCTTAAGGATGGCGTGGATTACACCATTTCATATCAGAACAATGTCAATATTGGCAATTCGGCAAAGGTAGTGGTGACCGGCAAGGGAATATTCAAGGGCTCAGCCAGCAAGACATTTGTCATAAAGATGGCTGCGCCGGCTAAGACGAGTGTGTCGGCGGGTAATGGAGCAGCAGGCATAACAGTAAAGTGGAAGAAAGCGGCACGGGCTGACAGATATGTGGTGCTCAGAAAGGTTGGAAATGCAAAGAATTGGACGACTGTGGCCACCACAAAATCTCTGAGCTACACTGACCGGAAGGTCGCAAATGGCAAGAAATATATCTATGCAGTTAAGCCTGTTGGAAGTGGCGGGGAGGCTGCGTATACGACCCAGACAATATACAGGGTCAATCAGGAAAAGATAACAAAGATAAAGTCAACGGTGAAGAAAAAGTGCACTGTGACTTATAAAAAAAATGCGAGTGCTTCGGGTTACAGGGTGATGTATTCCACGGATAAGACATTTAAAAAGAATGTCAAGGTGTACAGGGCATCGGTAAACAAGAAGACAAATGTGACGTTGAGCGGACTCAAGGCGGGAAAGCGGTATTATGTCAGAGTTCAGGGATTCAAGAAGGTTGGAAAGACTTATTATTACGGAGCGTGGAGCAAGAGTGTAAACGTTGTGATCCGAAAGAAGTAGGTATATGGATAAGATCAAAGAATTTGTAAAGAAATATAAGAAACACATAGGTGGAGCTGTGATTGTTCTGCTGATCCTGGTGTGGGCTTTCTGGTACGGGGGAAATGCGCCGGGAGCCAGAGGTTTCAAGCTGGAAAAGACCGAAGAGGGAGTCACAACTGAAGCTGTAGGCGGTGCGGAACTGACGGAGACAACGAAGAGTGCGACAGAGGAAAATACTGATGCAGGGAATGACAGGAAAAAGAAATCAGACAGTTCTGTAACCGATACCTCCTCAGGAACTCATTCGGATTCTGATACATCGGAAACAGAATATCAGACTTCCGCTGAGAGCACATCGGAGAATGTGACGGAGCGAAATACTGAGACAACCACGGAGAAGAAGACGGAGGCTACTACAAAGAAGAATACCACCACGGAGTCTCAAAAAACAACGGAGAATAAGCCGGGGACCACGGCGACTACGGAAAAGCGGAAACCGGATAAGACAACTGCTGATTCTTCTGCCACGACAAAGGCAACCACAGAGAATACAACTGAGGCGCCGAAGAAAACCTACAGTTGCACTATATCAATAGGATGTTCCACAATATTTGACAATCTGGAACTGCTAAGACCGGAGAAAAAGGACTATGTACCTGATGATGGTGTCATTCTG
>NC_021018.1:2251054-2274243 GCF_000210595.1 Coprococcus sp. ART55/1
GGAATTCACAATCTGTATGAATTTGACTGTGGTGATGGCTCAGGCTGGATGTACTCGGTAAATGGCTGGTTCCCGAATTATGGCTGTTCAAGCTATGAACTCAAGCAGGGAGATGTGATAAAATGGCTCTATACATGTGACCTGGGAGCAGATGTTGGATCCGAGATGCATTGACAGATTCGCTGAGACATGGGTACTGGACATAGTGATTGATAGGAGATAAAAATATAATTGTGAAAAGACAGGATTCATTTTCCACATATCACCCTATAGTCAATCTGGTATACTTTATATTCACTATAGGATATGCCCTGGCATTTACCCATCCGGTTTGCCTGGGCATGTCTTTTATAGGGGCATTTGTGTATTCGGTATTGCTTAGGGGATATGATGGCTTCAGGATTAATATAAAATATATGATCCCGCTTATATTGCTGACGGCGCTCATCAACCCGGCGTTCAGCCATCAGGGAGTGACGATACTCACATATTTTCCGTCTGGAAATCCGTTGACATTGGAGTCTATAATGTATGGAATCATGGCTGCGTTTATGCTGGTGACAGTGATATGCTGGTTTTCGTGCTTTAACTGCGTTATATCATCGGACAAGATGGTGTATCTGTTCGGCAAGGCGGCGCCAGTGTTGTCACTGATACTTTCCATGACACTGAGGTTTATTCCGGACATAGCAGGACAGTTTGGAAAGGTGTACAGAGCTCAGAGGGCATCTGGATACAAACCAAAAGGTTCGTATTTTGTGAGAATTAGAACGGGCTGCCATGTGTTTTCTGCCGTTGTAACCTGGGCTCTTGAACGGGCGCTTGTCACTGCAGACAGTATGAGATCACGGGGATATGGACTTTCCGGAAGATCTGCATATTCACTGTATAGATTTAGAAAAAGTGATACTAAAGCGCTTGCATTTATACTTGTGTGTGGATTGTATGTGCTGGCCGGCAGTGTGTGCGGAGGATTTGCGTTCTGGTATTATCCGTCTATAAGAGGAAGTATAAGTGGTACACTTACTGTAAGTATGTATGTAGTGTATGTATGTCTTATATGTGTTCCAATATATATGCAGGCAAAAGAAAATGTTAAGATTCGCAAAATGTGACAAAGGAGAAGCGGTGAATATATTAGATATAAAAGAACTGACATTTGCATATCCCGATAGCAATGATGATTCGGGCGAGAGATATTTGCCTGATGCATTGAAAAATGTGACACTATCAGTGGGACAGGGGGAATTCGTGGTCATATTGGGAAGTTCCGGATGTGGAAAGACCACACTTCTTAGGCAGTTGAAGACAAGTATCGCTCCTCACGGAAGATCGTCCGGGAAGATAGAGTTCAAAGGAAGAAGCCTGGAGGAGATGGATGACCGGACATCAGCAAGGCAGATCGGATTTGTACAGCAGGATGTCGATGCACAGCTTGTCACTGATAAAGTGTGGCATGAGCTGGCATTTGGATTGGAGAGTCTGGGATACGATAATGGATATATCAGACGACGCGTTGCGGAGATGTGTTCATTCTTCGGGTTATCCGGGATATTCCACAGGCGTGTCGCAGAGCTGTCTGGCGGACAGAAGCAGATGGTGAATCTTGCGTCGGTCATGGCTCTGTCTCCGGAGGTGCTGATACTGGATGAACCAACCAGCCAGCTCGATCCGATAGCTGCGAATGAATTCATAGCATGTCTTGTGAGAATCAACAGGGAGCTTGGCACGACCATCATCATGACTGAGCATAGGCTGGAGGAGGTGCTTCCGTTGTGCAGCAGAGCGGTGGTCATGGATGAAGGCACAGTGCTGTGTCAGGGAACTGTCAAGGAGGTAGCTGCCACCCTGAAAAATGAAGGACAGAGGTTAAAGGAAAAAGGTATAAACAGAAATGGATTGTATCTCTCCATGCCGGCGGCTGTCCAGGTGTATCTGGGGCTTGATGGCTCGGATGAATCTCCGGTGACCGTAGCGGAGGGGCGAAACTGGTTGTCACAGTTTGACAGTAAGTACAGGGAATCGGGGCATGAGGTTGCGCCTGGGTATGTGCTGGTGGATGAAGGGGATGCCAGGGAGGCAGATGGTCAGAAAACTGACCATGGTGCTGTAGAAAATACAAGAAAAATTGCGAATCGTCAGGACAAGTCCTGGGCAGTCAGGATAGATGAGGTTCACTTCAGATACGACAAGGGTTCGCAGGAAGTACTTCGCGGTCTGGATCTTGACATATACGATAATGAGATACTTATGATAAATGGAAGCAACGGATGCGGCAAGTCGACGTTGCTCTCCCTGATAGCGGGGGTAAATAAGCCGTACCGTGGAAGAATAAAGATAAAACAGGGTAAAAGTGTGGGCATGCTCCCACAGAACCCGGAGCTTCTTTTCACAAGACGTTCTGTACGGGAAGAACTGGTGGACGCAAGTGACAGAAAAAAGCTGGTGGACATAGTGAGGTTCTGTAAGCTGGAGCATTTGATGGACAGACATCCTTACGATTTGTCAGGAGGAGAGAAGCAGAGGCTGGCACTTGCAAAGGTACTTCTGTATGATCCTGATATTCTGCTCATGGATGAGCCGACAAAGGGGCTTGATAATGGGTTTAAGGCAGAACTCAAGTGTATGCTCAGAGATCTGCAGCGACATGGCAAGACCATAGTGGTGGTGAGCCATGATGTGGAATTCTGCGCTGTGGCGGGAGACCGCATAGCGCTGCTGTTCGATGGCGAGCTTGCCACAGTGAACGGCGTACAGGAATATCTGGCGGGCAACAATTTCTTCACCACTGCGGCGGCAAGGATCTCCCAGGGAATACTTCATGGTGCTGTTACTGTGACCGACATATTGAGGGCATATGGCGTTTCTGACAGCGAAGCCGGAGGGGAAGGCAGCTCTGGTGGTGACTCACGTGAGCCCAGATGTGAAGATGCAGATGTGGATGATGATAACAGGATTCCTGACGCTGAAATAACCAGAGATATTGTGCTGACGAAGGAGCGCGAAGCTGATCCCCTGAAATGGTGGCAGATACTCACGATATCTGTCACGTCGGTGATCATCATATTCTGCTTCTGGCAGACCATGGCCCAGTCCAATCTGGCAGATCTTGTGCAGAGAGGGATGACCATCACGTCAAAGGGATGGAAATATCTGGCTATGTATGGAGTGATGATATGTGCCATAGCGGGGCTGCTCCTTGCTATAAGACCTGTCACCAAAAAGAAGAACGAGGATATCGTCATGGAAGCTGCCGGTCACAGATCCGTCAGGAGAACGATATTAAGTATAGTGGCTATGCTCGTTGTGATTCCACTTACGATATGGTTTGGATGCGAGAGACTTGGAGACAAAAAATATTATTTTATATCTCTGCTGATTATAATAGAGGTAATGATCCCGTTCTTCGTATCATTTGAGGGAAGAAAGCCCAAGGTAAGGGATATAGTCATATTGGCGGTTATGTGTGCTCTGGCCGTCACGGGCAGGGCGGCATTCTTCATGCTCCCGAACTTCAGCCCGACCATGGCCATAGTGATCATATCCGGAGTGGCATTTGGCTGCGAAGGAGGATTTGTGGTCGGCGCAATGTCCATGTTCGTGTCTAATTTTCTGATGGGGCAGGGCCCGTGGACTCCGTGGCAGATGTTTGCCATGGGACTGGTGGGGTTCATGGCGGGACTCTTCTTCTCCAAAAGCGGAGTGCGGACAAAGAACACGACAAAGCTTGGACTGTGCATATTCGGTGCACTTATCTGTATCCTGATATATGGCGGAATAATGAATCCGGCGTCGGTGATAATCTGGCAGCCGGCTGTGAACAGGAGCATGATCATAGCGTCATATGTGACGGGATTCCCATTTGACGTGGTGCATGGAACTGCAACGGTGATATTCCTGTGGCTGCTGGCAAGACCATTTCTTGAGAAGCTTGACAGGGTGCGGATCAAGTATGGTGTTCTGTAGACAAATAATAAAATGATTGAGGATTACTGCTATGATAAGAAATGAGAAACTGGAAGATATCTCAGATGGAAGATTATACGATGCAAATGATATGGTGAAGGCGTACTGCGATGAGTGCAAGGGGTGCCATGCCTGCTGCACAGGGATGGGGAGTTCCATCATCCTTGATCCACTGGACGTGATGAGACTTTGTAAGGAGACCGGAAAGAACTTTACACAGCTGCTTGAAAAGGAGCTTGAGGTCAATGTGGTGGATGGTCTGGTGCTTCCAAATATAAGGATGACGGCGGATAAGTGCCCATTCTTAAACGATGAGGGCAGATGCAGCATCCATAGCGCGAGACCTGGCTTTTGCAGACTCTTTCCACTTGGCAGATATTACACCGATGACGGATTCAGATACATCCTGCAGATACATGAGTGTGAGCGCGCGGGCAGGACTAAGGTCAAGGTGTCGAAATGGATAGATACAGAAGACTTGCCGCGGTACACGAAATATATAAATGACTGGCACAAGTTCCAGAAGGACATGCAGAGAAACTTGATCGAGTATATGCGCGCTGGCGAGGATGAGACAGCGAGAAATCAGACCATGCTGGTGCTGCAGGTTATGTATGTGGGAATGTATGATGCGGAGAAGGATTTCTATGATCAGTTTGATGCCAGACTTGCGCACATTAGGAGTCTGCTGTGTATGACGGAGTAGAAAGGGATGGAATGGAGTATCTGGATGTAACTTTGTTTACCTTGTATCGGAAGTCACTTGATCATACAGAGTTATAAATGTAAAAACAGGGTATAGAGTTTATATGGGAAAAGTTAGAGATATCATAGATAAGACATTTGAATATGGACAGGGCAGAGGTGAACTGCCGGGAGTCAATGAGCTGGGTGAAGCAATAAGAATTTTGTCGGATTCAGAGAACCCTCAGAGCTCTCAGGATGATCTCTCTGACTTTGAGTATCTCAGAAGGAAGGCTTACGATCTGGCTCATCAGAGTTTTGGCAACAGGATATATATAAGAGGACTTATCGAGTTTACGAACATTTGCAAGAATGATTGCTACTACTGCGGTATCAGGAAGAGCAACAGCCATGTGGACAGATATCGTCTGACAATGGATCAGATTCTGGCTTGTGCCGATGAGGGATATGTGCTGGGATTTCGCACATTTGTGCTTCAGGGAGGCGAGGACGGAGGCTTTTCGGATGAGGCTATAGCTGACATAGTGAGGTGCATCAAGGAGAGATATCCGGACTGTGCTGTCACGCTGTCATTTGGCGAGCATCCATATGAGACTTACAGGCTGTGGCGGATGGCCGGGGCGGACAGATATCTTCTGAGACATGAGACCGCGGACAGGGTGCATTATGAAAGATTACACCCGGATTCGATGAGCTATGACAACAGAGTCAGATGTCTGTATAATCTTAAAAGTCTTGGGTATCAGGTGGGAAGCGGATTCATGGTGGGATCGCCGTATCAGACGCCGGTGAATCTGGCCGAGGATCTGCATTTCCTTGCGAAGCTGCAACCACAGATGATAGGAATCGGGCCGTATGTTCCTCACAAGGAGACGCCATTTGCGAAGATGAAGCAGGGAACGGTCAGGCAGACGTTGGTGATGATAAGCCTGCTGAGACTGATGTTCCCGAAGGCACTCATACCATCCACCACATCTCTCGGAACGATAGCGGCGGATGGCAGGGAGCGTGGGTTTATGCACGGTGCGAATGTGGTCATGCCGAATCTGTCTCCTGTGTCTGTCCGAAAGAAATACGAGCTCTACGACAACAAGATATGCACGGGGGAGGAATCAGCTCAGTGCCGCGGCTGCCTTGACAGGCGCGCAGAGGCGTTCGGATTCCAGGTAGTTGTCGATAGAGGAGATCCCTTATGATGTCTGGAAGCGCACTGATGTGCGCGTAGGTCATCAAGCAAAGCTTGACGATATATCACGCAGACGCCGCGCGAAGCGCCTTTTCATGCGTCTGCTCCTTGAGGACTCGCGTAAGCTCATTTTTACTCTCTCTCTTCCTTGATGAACATGAACAGAAAGCTCACGAACAGCAGACAGCAGGAGAACCAGATGGTCCTCATATCAAATATACGGATGAAGTGACCGCCCACAGCGGCACCGATTCCGAATAGCAGGATGATCGCCCAGTAGCATAGGGATTTGAACAGTGTGTTCCTGTCCTTTGTTCTGAAGTATGCACACAGGGCATCTGTGCCGCTTCGGATATTTCCAATGCACATGGTGCTGGCAAATGCGTAGCCGTTGACCTTCCTGAATGCCTGAACCTGCATGGCACATGAAAATGAAACCATGGCATTTGCGAGAAGATTGAGTTTTATGGGAAGAAATCCCACGATAAGAAGCAGAAAAATCTCACACAATACAACGATCTGTCTCCAGTGAAACTGCTGCATATTCTGAAATTTCTGTTTTATACACTCGGCAGCAGCAATTCCAAGCGCAAAAAATAATAGAGGAACGGCATAGTGTACACACATTCTCCAGTTTCGGTCTACAAGATTCTGACCGAGAAGAACTATGTTGCCTGTCTGTGCATTTGCAAATACCTTTCCTCTGAATATATAGGTATATGCATCCTGCAGACCTCCTGATACTGACAGGAAGGCCGCGGTGATGAAAGATTCTGACATTTGTCTATGTGGATAAAACTTCATGGTTCATATACTCCTTGGTTGTAGATTTGACATTCAGGCGCTGATCCCATCTGGGGGACGGAGGTGCCTGTCCCCATTTGGGGATCAGGTGCAGTACCTGAAGGTTTTGTCCGTCAGGATCCTTGCAAATATCAGTCCAAGTGGCAGGGCTATGATGATCATGATGGCAGCTGCAAACCAGGACACGGCATCGGAAAGTGACATGATTCCAAAGTTGTATATTGCCCGGTAAAGATAAAGTCCTGGAACCATGATGACTATAGATGGGACTGTCAGTGAGATTCGCGGATAACCATTGGTGCTTTTGATGAATGAAGCGAGCAGTCCGGCCGTGAGGGCTCCGGCAAATGCGGCGGCAGCTGCAGGAATGCCGGCAAGATCTACCAGTTCAAGACGGAGAGTGTTGGCTATGGCGCCGATGGCAGCTGCTGTGGCAGCCATGTGTATGGAGCTGTTGAACATGATGGAGAATCCGAACACACCGCAGAAGCTGGTAATCAATCTGAACACCAGATGAAGTCCTGGTGTTATGTCGAGTGCCGCAAAATCCTGTGGGTGGAGCTTCAGCAGAAGCGCCATGATCCATGCGAACATCGTTGCCACAAGCACAATGATGATCGAGTATGTAAGCCTCTCAAGTCCTGATCTCAGATCCAGCTTTGAAAGGTCTATGCCGCTGGTGATAAATGGAAATCCCGGTATGATGAACAGCATTGAGCAGATATATCCGGCTTCGTGGAAGGCGGGTATATGGAATGCCAGTTCAGCGACCTTTAGCAGCAGTGCGTACACAAGACAAGCGGCTGACACGGATACCGCTATGTTCATATATAAAGTAAAATGGTGTTTGATAAGCTTTGTCCTTATGAGATTGCCGATTCCGGCTGCGACAAATGCCAGTATCATTTCTACAGGTCCGCCACCTAGAAGAAATGTGAAGGCGCAGCAGGCTAGGGCAGAGGCAAGTCCGAGACGGAGAGGAGAGTATAAGGCATGTATTCTTTCTATTTCATCAAGCTTCTGATGGATCTCCTCGCCAGTCAGATGCGCCTCTTCATTTGGAAAATTGTCAACAAACTGCTCCATTCTGTAGAGTTTTGAGGTGTTCACCCCGGTATTGGCGATGCACAGGGACTGTGATACACAGTCGTGACCGTCAAAACAGTTGAATTCTATGGACATGAGACCGACATCAACGGTACATGTGACGCCCAGTTCCTTGGAAAGCCTGTTCATGGAAGTACGGACACGCCATGCACCTGTTCCGCATGAGAGCATGATAAGACCGACTCTGCCTATGACAGAAGCCTTTTCAATAAGACCTGCCTTACATATGAGTACATTGCTGTCGGCATTGGCGTAGTCATGCCATGGGATCTCCATGTGATTTTTTTCCATGATGTCTATGTATGATCCAGAATTTGAGGATTTTGCTGTTTTGCCAGTATTACTTTTCTGCATAAATGATCGCCTCGGCTTTCGCAACGTGTCTTTCAAGATTCTTCATGAGCAGTGAATCCGGCAGGAATATTCCAAGCTCGTCATATCGCATGCCCTGCCTGTCCAGGGTATCCTGACCATAGAATACAAATGCCATGGGAAGATTTTTCTCCAGTTCGACCATGATATCCCACACAGCACAGTATGCTTCAGCTTCGGTCTCCTTGAGCTTTACCGTGTCCGGCAGCTCTCTGATGAGCAGGACTCCAGTGCACTCCTCAAGGATCTTCTGTCCGACTTCCATGTTGTCAGAAGTGTATTCATGGCTGTATCTGTATGCCTTTGCAAGATACATATTCTCGTTGTGTGTCATATGTGTGTATATATCGTGAAAGTGCTGATAATCCTTTTCTTTTACAGAGTTTCTGAATTCAGGCAGAAGTTCGCCGTGCTCATCGGTCGTGATGACAGGATTGGTCTTGCCATCGGCGTTGAAGCGATATGGGATGAGGTAGGAATTCCTTAGCAGATCGAACATGGTATTGTTGCAGATGGACATCAGGAATGCAGACATATCTCTGTCCAGATAAGCGGAGAGAAGTGATTTTGCAAATTCTTCCGGTGACAGATTGCAGTCAAAGTCATCATTGCAGAACAGATAATTGCAAAATGTATCCATAAGCTTTTCACATGCCCAGGGATCCCTGAGGATCTTTTCAAATAATATTTCCGATTTTTCTTCCCTTGGGAAAATGGTCTTTTCTTCCATATATATGCGCATCCTTTCATATGATAAATGCTGTCTTGTCATTTAAATCTGGTTAGATTATACTATCGGAGTAGCAATAAGTGAAAATCATAATTGATATGGCAGCGATAATAAAATGATATGTTGGGGATGCTGCATGGAAAATAATTTTAAGAAAGGGAGTATAGCAGACATGTAATATAGTCTGTGGCTAACAATAGATTATGAACGTTAATTTCGAGTATTATAAGATATTTTATTATGTTGCGAGATATCATAACTTTACCAAAGCCGCAAAGGTTCTTGGAAACAGTCAGCCAAATGTGACCAGGGCGATGAACTGCCTGGAGCAGCAGCTTGGAAGGATACTATTTGTCAGGACAAACAGGGGTGTACAGCTCACAAGAGACGGGGAACAGCTCTATTCATATGTGGAGGCTGCAATGTCACAGCTTCTGACGGCGGAGGATGAGCTGGCAGATGGTGAGAATCTCACTCACGGAAGTATAACGATAGGTGTCAGTGAGACGGCGTTAAATATATATCTGCTGGACAGACTGCGGGCATTTCACATGGCGTATCCGGGTATAAATCTCAAGATATACAACCATTCTACACCTCAGGCTGTGGATGAAGTGAAGAATGGAAGTATAGACTTTGCAGTAGTTACAACTCCGGCTGATGTGGAGGCTCCTCTCAAGAAGATCGTGCTGCAGTCATATCGTGAGATACTTATCGGCGGAACGACATTTTCTTCACTTAAAAAGCAAAAACTGTCCATTGCGGAGATGAGGAACTATCCTATGATCTGTCTGGGCAGGGAGACTATGACATTCAGATTCTACGACAGAATATTCAGGGAGCATGGCGTGGAGCTTGCGCCGGACACGGAGGCGGCCACCACGGATCAGATACTGCCACTTGTGAAGTGTGAGCTTGGACTTGCATTTATACCGGAACTGATGGCGAGGGAGGCAGTAAAGAACAAAGAGGTTGTAAAACTTTCACTTGAGGAAAAGCTTCCGGACAGGAATGTATGTCTTGTGTATGACTGCTTGCACCCGCTGAATGAGGCAGCAAAGCAGTTCAAGAAAATAATAGTAGAAAGCAGGTGAGAATATGACACTTCAGCAGCTTAGATATGTGGTGATGGTTGCGGATACGGGCACGATCACCGAGGCAGCGAACCGGCTGTATATATCCCAGCCAAGCCTGACAAATGCCATCCATGAGCTGGAAAAAGAGATGGGGATAAATATATTCAACAGGTCAAATAAGGGAATAAGTCCGTCCATAGAGGGCGAGGTCTTCCTCGGCTATGCGAGACAGGTGCTTGAGCAGGCGAAGGTCCTTGAGGACAAATACAAGGGGGACGATGGCGGCAAGAAGAGCTTCTGCGTGTCCACCCAGCATTATTCATTTGCGGTAAATGCATTTGTTGACCTGATAAAGAGGTATGGACAGGACGAATATGATTTCAGCATAAGGGAGACACAGACCTATGAGATCATAGATGATGTCGCCAGGATGAGAAGCGAGATCGGAATATTGTTCATGAATGACTTCAATGAGAAGGTGCTGAACAAGATCCTCCGGGCAAATGACCTGGAATTTCATGAGCTGTTCGTGGCAAAGCCTCACGTGTTCATAAGCAGAAAGCATCCACTGGCGAAGAATGATATCATAACAAATGAAGAGCTGGAGGCTTATCCATACTTGTCATTTGAGCAGGGAGAGCACAACTCTTTTTACTTCTCGGAGGAAATATTCTCTACGACGGAGCGAAAGAAGAATATAAGAGTCAGGGATAGAGCGACACTGTTCAATCTGCTGATAGGCCTGAATGGATATACTGTGTGCAGCGGTGTCATAGATGAAAAGCTGAACGGCAAGGACATTATATCGGTGCCACTTGCGGATGAGAGCGATATGAGGATAGGGTATATCGTCCACAGGAAGGCGATCCTCAGCAGACTTGGAAACACCTATCTCGGTGCGTTGGCAAATTATCTCACGTCTGGCAGTGACGGGCCGGAAGATTCAGTAAAAATTCCTCAGAGAAAGCTCCAGCACAGGGGACGCTTCAACGAGATGAGGGATGACGGAGAGCCTGCCTGCGGAGATGTGAGGGAGAAGGCGGCGGAACATATGAGAAGGGTTAAAGCCACATAGCTGACATAGAATACAAGATATAAATATAGCGCGGATATAGCGTAAAACTATATTCACGCTATATTTTTATGTATTATACAAGTGAGGGATGTCTTTATATAATGTGGAGCAGACGCATGAAATTACAGGAGGATATGATGAAGACATCGGTTATAGGATTTCCAAGGGTGGGAACATTAAGAGAGTTAAAATTTGCATCTGAAAAATATTTCAGACATGAGATAACGGCGCAGGAGCTTACAGGAATTGCAGCGGATCTCAGACACAGACACTGGATGACACAGGTGGCAGCAGGGATAGGCTTTATTCCGTGCAACGACTTTTCATTTTACGATATAGTGCTTGATACAGCAGTTCTTCTCGGAATAGTGCCAAAGAGATACAGAGAGCTAAATGTCTCAAAGCTTGACACGTACTTTGCCATGGCAAGGGGGTATCAGGGAGAATCCGGGGATGTGAAGGCTCTTGCGATGAAGAAGTGGTTTAACACAAACTATCATTACATAGTTCCGGAGATAGAGGATGACACGGTGATAAGCCTTGACTGCGAGAAACTTACAGGTGAATACGAGGAGGCCAAGGAGCTGGGGATCAAGACAAAGCCTGTGGTTATAGGACCATACACAATGCTTAAGCTCTGCAGATATGTGGGATCAAAGAATGCAGAAGACTTTGCTGATGATGTGGCAGAGGCTTACAGACAGCTCATCGCCGAGTGCGATGAAGAGAATGTGGAGTGGCTGCAATTTGATGAACCATCATTGGTGAGAGATATGGATGACGATGATAAGGCACTTTTCCACAGGGTGTATGACAGGGTATTTGCAGATCATGCAGGATGTAAGGTACTTCTCCAGACATACTTCGGTGATGTGAGGGATGTGTATGAAGATATCATAAATATGCCATTTGCCGGAATAGGCCTTGATTTTATAGAGGGCAAACAGACCGGTCAGCTTATAGACGGATACGGCTTCCCTGGGGATAAGGTACTTTTTGCCGGCCTGGTAAATGGCAAAAATATATGGAGAAATCATTACGACAAGACTCTCAAGGTAGTAGGGCAGCTCCGCGATAAGAAGATAGATGTGGTTCTGTCTACATCATGCTCACTGCTTCATGTGCCATACACACTTAAGCAAGAGACGAAGCTGTCACAGGACTATCTGAGGTTCTTTGCATTTGCGGAGGAGAAACTTATTGAACTCTCGGAGCTTGCGGCACTTGCCGAGAGTTATAACTATACAGAGCTTGAGGCATACCACAAGAATCAGGAGTTATTTGCGGGAACAAGAGACTGCAACAGCTACGAGGTGAGACAGAGGCTTGCGGCAGTGACTGAGGCAGATTATGCAAGACTTCCGAAGAGAAGCGAGAGACAGGCTCTTCAGAAGAAGAAGTTTGGGCTTCCAGAACTTCCGACCACCACTATAGGTTCATTCCCACAGACCAAGGATGTAAAGTCACAGAGAGCACAGCTCAGAAAGGGAGAGATATCTGAGCAGGAATATGTGGACTTTGTAAAGGGAAAGATAAAGGAATGTGTAAAGTGGCAGGAGGACATCGGACTGGATGTGCTTGTGCATGGCGAGTATGAACGAAATGACATGGTTGAATATTTCGGTGAGGCACTTGGCGGATTCCTGTTCACTGAGAAAGCGTGGGTACAGTCATATGGAACGAGATGCGTAAAGCCGCCTGTGATATGGGGTGACGTATACCGCAAAAAGCCGATCACGGTTGATTGGTCTGTATATGCGCAGTCGCTCACAGACAAGATCATGAAGGGAATGTTGACCGGTCCGGTGACGATACTCAACTGGTCATTCCCAAGGGAGGATATATCAATCAAGGAATCTATATCACAGATAGCGCTTGCGATCAGAGATGAGGTGCTGGATCTGGAGGCGCATGGAATAAAGATGATACAGATAGATGAGGCTGCACTCAGAGAAAAGCTTCCACTCAGAAAATCTGATTGGTATACGGAGTACCTTGATTTTGCGATACCTGCATTCCGTCTGACACACAGCGGTGTGAAGGCTGAGACACAGATACACACACATATGTGCTACAGTGAATTTACGGATATCATACCTGCCATAGATGATATGGACGCGGATGTGATCACATTTGAGGCGTCAAGATCCGATCTGCAGATCCTGGATTCTCTCAGGGAGAACAACTTTGAGACAGAGGTGGGACCTGGCGTATATGATATTCACTCTCCAAGAGTTCCGTCGGTGGCAGAGATCGTGAAGGCGGTAAATGTCATGCTCACGAAGATAGGCAGGGATAAGCTCTGGATCAATCCGGACTGCGGTCTTAAGACCAGAGGTGTGCCTGAGACTGACGCCAGCCTCAGAAATATGGTTGAGGCTGCCAGACAGGTGAGAAAATAATATATAAAATGTTTGACAAATTCACATAAATATTACGCAAGTCAGTCATAATGATGATCTGGTTATACGGCTGGAGAAAGAGGATGAATACCGGGAAGTCAAGAATCTGGTGCGGGACAGTTTCTGGAATGTGTATCGTCCCGGCTGCCTGGAACACTATGTGCTCAATCAGCTGAGAAAAGACAGTGCATTTGTCCCGGAACTGGATTTAGTTATGCTGCAAAAAGGAGAACTCATCGGCCAGAATATGTTTATGAGAGCAGAAATAACTGCGGATGACGGAAGAAGTATTCAGGTTATGACGATGGGCCCTATATGCATAAAGAATGAACTTAAACGTAAGGGCTATGGAAAGATACTGCTAGATTATTCGTTGCAGAAAGCTGCAGAGCTCGGCTGCGGAGCACTATGCTTTGAGGGGAATATTGATTTCTATGGCAAAAGCGGATTCAGACCGGCAAGCGAGTTTGGCATTCGCTATCATGGACTTGATGAGGGGGAGGATGCATCGTTTTTCCTCTGCAAGGAGCTGATTTCCGGATATCTTGATGGAGTCACGGGTGAGTACGCTCCGCCAGAAGGATATTTCGTGGACGAAAAGGCTGTGGAAGAATTCGACAGGCAGTTTCTATATAAAGAGAAAAAGACACTGCCCGGACAGATATTTTCATAAGGAGGACCCGCCGTAAAATAAAAGAAAATTGTTACTAAAGCTCGCAAAGTTGCATAATCTGCCGAAAAAAGGTTGGAAAAGTTGCAAAAATCACCGCGAAAAGGTTGGAAAAGTTGCAAAAAATTGATATCATAGGGATAGAAAAGTTGCAAATGCAGTGTGTGGGGGTGATTTTATGCTGGAAAGATCGGCAAAAAATTATATAGATTCATGGATTCAGAGCGGCAGGGATGCTTTGCTCATAACTGGAGCAAGACAGATCGGTAAGACATATCTTATAAAAGAATGCCTCAGGGAAAGTGGAGTGCCATATGTGGAATTAAATTTTATTGACCAGCCGGAGCTTGTAACATTGTTTGACGGTGCCAGAGATGCAAAGGATCTGCTTATGAGACTTAGCCTGGTGACAAAACAGCCTCTTGAGAAAGGCCGTACGATCATATTTCTGGATGAGGTGCAGGAGTTTAAAGATATAGTGACAAGAGTGAAGTTCCTGGTGGAAGATGGAAGCTACAGGTATATCATGAGCGGTTCGCTTTTGGGCGTAGAGCTGAATGATCTCAGATCTGCACCGGTTGGATATCTGCGAGTATGCGATATGTATCCGATGGATCTGTGCGAATTTATGGTTTCTGTTGGTGTGAATCAGAATGTGATCGACACAATGAAGGAATGCTTTACGCAGAGGCTGCCTGTTGATTCGTTTGTACATGAAAAAATGCTTGATGTATTCAATCTGTATCTTATCGTGGGCGGAATGCCGGAGGCGGTCAATACCTATGTGGAGACAAATGATCTTGCGAAGGTAGCGGAGGTACATGAAAAGATAGTTAGATTGTACAAGAGTGATTTTACAAAGTATGAGACAAGATACAAACTGAAACTGCAGGAGATATATGATGCTATGCCGGGACAGCTTGATCAGAAAAATAAACGATTCCAGATCAATAGTATAGGTAAAGGCCTCAGTTATGATAGGGTTGCAAATGATTTTCTGTGGCTTAAGGATGCTGGGGTTGCGATACCGGTCTACAATATAAGTGAGCCGAAACTTCCGCTTGTGATCAGTGAGAATAGGAATCTCTTTAAACTATTTTTCTCCGATGTAGGACTGCTGACAAGTAGGTATTCGGATCAGGTGAAAATGGCGATACTGAATAAAGAAAAGTCTATAAACAATGGTGCGCTATTTGAAAATGTGGTTTCCCAGGAACTACTCAGCAAAGGTCATAAAGAATATTATTTTAACAGCAAAAAGCAGGGTGAGCTTGATTTTGTAATAGAACTGAATGGTAAAGTAGTTCCACTGGAGATAAAATCGGGTAAGGATTACAAACGACACTCTGCGCTGTGCAATGTCTTGGCTGATGAAAATTACGGAATAGAATATGCATATGTTTTTTCGGAGAGAAACGTAGAGGTCAGCGGCAAAAAAGTATATTTGCCAATATATATGATGATGTTTCTGGAAAACGAAAAGATGGCTGACACGATATATAAACTTGACCTATCAGGGTTGACGTTCGATAAGGATATGTAGCATCAGTTTTCGCCTGTTGACGAGCCGATGTTAAAAAATAGGAGAGACAGCATGAAGATAAAGATGTGCGGAATCACGACCCCGGCCGATGTGGCCGCGGTGAATGAGGTGAGACCTGATTATATAGGAATGGTGATGTATTTCCCAAAGTCAAAGAGAAATGTCAGCGTGGAGACTGCGCGCAGGTTGCTTGAAGAACTGAGGAAAGATGTGAAGAAGGTTGCAGTGGTGGTATCCCCGGATGCGGAGCAGATAGCGGAGATAGGTGAGCTGGGATTTGATGTGATACAGATTCATGGACAGACCAGCGATGAGCTTATAGAGAGTGCGCATTTGCCTGTGTGGAAGGCGTTCAATGTGAAGGATATGGATATGTACCCACATTATCAAAGCCTTTCGAATGTTGCAGGTTATGTGTTCGATGCCGGTGAACCTGGAAGTGGCAAGACATTTGACTGGAACAGTTTGACGGATATCGACAGAGATGGAAGGCTGTTTGTGCTTGCCGGAGGTCTCACGCCGGACAATGTGCGGCGGGCGATAGAGCAGGTGCATCCTGACGTAGTCGATGTGTCATCTGGCATAGAGTACGATGTGGTAGGTGGCGTCCAAAAATCGGGCAAGGATCCGGAGAAGATGCGCCGGATGAAGAGGAATACCGCTGCTTGGCAGATTTCGGGTAAATCTGATAATTGATTCTCGCTAATCACAGTCAAAATGGTGAAAAAGATACAAAATTGTATCTAAATACTCATATAAGCGGAAAAAAGGACAAAGTTTGGAGGCTTTGTCCTTTTTCATGAGATAAACTTAATTTAGCGATAATTTTGTATCTATTTCACATGCATGGTAAATCCAAATTCCCACTCATCCTCGTCAAATCTGTATTTCTCATCAAGCTCGGGGCCGCAGCTGTTGGAGCCGATTCCGTTCTGGCGATAGTCTATGCACAGGACGGACTTGTCACTCTCTGGCAGCTCGTAGTTGTGGGTTGCCACTGTGAGTTCCTCTGCGGTGTAAGGCGAGGCGTTCATTGAAAATGGCACAGCGGATGTCACGGTTATGCTGTGGGCGGACATATCTGTTTTGATGTCGTTTTCCATCAGACTGCCGATCTGGACATAGCTACAGTCAAAGTGGCTTCCATTTTCCTGTGGCATGATATAGTCCTCGTGCATCTCGTCAATGGATGCAGAAAATGAGCCATGCCAGCTTGCATGGTGCTTGTCTGCGTAGCTTTCATATGGACCCATACCGATATAATTTACATTTCGCATATCTTCTCTCAAAATCATCCTCACGCCAAATCTTGGGAGCATAGGGAATTCAGCATTTTTCTTTACATGCATTTTTGATTTTATAGTTCCTTCAGGTGTTATTATCCATTCAGCGTTTATCCTCAGAACAGGCTGTACCGTTGGTGCTGAGAGGCTTGACGTGCACGATATCACGGCACATCCATCTTTTATAATGCAGCCAGTCTCATATGTCCTTTCGGATATCATGTCATAGTGGGCTCTTAACCACTCGTTCTTTATATTTCTGTCATTGTCCGTAGGTGCGCGCCAGATAGTCTTGTCGCACGGTGCAGATAGAAGTTCCTGACCATCAACCACAATGTCCGTAAAGTTTCCTGTATTTCTGTCAAATATATATTCAAAATTACTTCCGCTGACAACAAATTCTGTGTCGCTTTCCGATACATGAAGATGGGCAGAAGCTGTATCCTGAGTAGTCAGATATTGTTCCGCCAAATTCTGCGCCTTGTCCAAAGACGATGCTTTATCCAGGACCTTGTCTGCGTTCTGTTTTTGTGTGGCAAGTTCTATCTCGTCAAATCCCAACACATCACCTTCCTTGACAAATGCACTGTCACAAGCTGCCTTATATATCACACGGAGAAACAAGCTGTGTGTAATAATATCTTTTGTGCAATCGGCGACATCTGAACATTCAACAACACTTGAACAATCGGTAATATCCGAGCTGTCAGAAATGTCAGAATGACTTGATGCATATAAGTCTGACGATGACTTCTGTATATTTGTAACAGGGCTCAGGCTGATAGTTCCGACACTGTGAGGAGCTATGGAAGGCGTGTCGATATCCCCGGATGCGGCAACCTGACCATCTCGCATAACCTCGTAGCTCATTGTGAGGTTGTCCCTGATGTCAGTGAAATCCATGTAGTTGTGCAGAGTCAAAACTCCATTTGTCTCATCATATCCAGTGATCCTTACCGGGCGGTTGATGTTCTTGAATTCAGGAAGTCCTGTGTGTGGTCTGCGGTCCGGATACACCAGACCATCCATACAGAAGTTGCCGTCGTGGATAGTCTCACCGCTGTCTCCACCGTAGGCGTATATATCCTTGCCGTTTGCCGCCTTGCCCCTGTATATGGCGTGGTCGCACCACTCCCATACAAAACCGCCACAGGTGGTCTCGTGGCTGTCGAAGAACTGGAAGTAGTCCTCCAGATCTCCAGGGCCGTTGCCCATGGCATGACAATATTCGCAGAGAATGTATGGCTTGTCACCGCCGTTTTCTATATAATCAGCCATTTCAGATATGGATGGGTACATGCGGCTGTAGAGATCCAGATTGCTGTAGTCGTATTTGCGCTTGCCGTCTGTATACTGTGCACTCTCGTAGTGGGTGAGACGGGAGCTGTCATAGGACTTGACCCATGCCAGAGCTTCCTCGAATGTCACTCCGTACGCACTCTCATTTCCCATGGACCAGATGACTACGCTGGCACGGTTCTTGTCCCTGATGACGCAGCGTTTGATGCGGTCAAGAATGGATTCGCAGAACTCAGGATTGTTGGCGATCGGCTCATTCCACCTTGCTGCCTTGTTGTCCCAGCTGTTATCTGCATAGTAAAGCTCGCTTGGCCCGTGGGCTTCAATATCAGCCTCATCTATCACATAGAATCCATATTCGTCACAGAGTTCATAGAAATAAGGAGCATTTGGATAGTGGCTTGTCCTTATGGCGTTGACGTTGTGCTGCTTCATCAGCGACATATCCTTGATGATCTGTTCTCTGCTGATTGTAAAACCGGTCACAGGGTCAGAGTCGTGTCTGTTCACTCCGTGGAACTTGATAGGCATGCCGTTGATGTACACGATCTTATTCTCTATCGTTATCTCCCTGATTCCTATCCTGTCAGTGATGACCTCACCGGCGCATCTTATGATGACAGTGTAGAGGTATGGCTTTTCTGCATTCCACAGCACAGGGGAGTCGATCGACAAAGTAATGCTGCTGGAGCTGGCTGCGGTTTTGCCTTCGTCTGCATTGGTATTGGCATCGCTCTGAGCGGAAATTTCACATTTTACACAGCCTGATGAACATATGCTGCCATCGGCGTCCAGAATAGTAACTTCAATATCAACATTTGAATCAGCGCCTTTATCAACCACTGCTTCCGGTTTTGATGAAAAACGGTCTTCAACGCAGGAATATTCTGTAAATGCTGTGAAGTCTATGGTTACATCTGCCTTAGTTGGATCCTTTATATCGTCACAGCTGGTCTTTATGAAATAGTCGTATACAGCACCCTCAGAGCGTTTCAGGATATATACATCCCTGAAAATACCGCTCATGCGGAACTTGTCCTGATCCTCAAGATAGCTTCCGTCGCACCATTTGAGAACCAGCACGCAGAGCCTGTTGGAGCCGTTTCTTATGAATTCGGTTATGTCAAATTCACTGGTCGAATGGGATACCTGGCTGTAGCCAACATACCTGCCGTTGAGCCATACATAGAAACAGGAATCTACACCCTCAAAGTTCAAGTGCGCGAGTGGCGCGTCCTCGTTCTGATCGTAGTCGAAGTCGGTCACATATGCTCCGCATGGGTTGTCCTTTGGAACATAAGGTGGGTCAAATGCAAATGGATACCTGACATTGGTGTACTGGTGATAGTCGTATCCGTGCATCTGCCATACTGATGGAACCGGAATATCATCGAAACCGGATATATCATATCCCTCACTGTGGAATTCGTCCTGAAGCTTATAAATGCTGTCATAGTAGCGGAACTTCCAGGTTCCATTCAGAAACTGTACTCTGTCCGAGTGATCCCTTGCATCAAGGGATGTGCTGTATGCCTTCCCAGCAGGAATATAGTAATTCCTATCCGGCATGGTGTTCTCGTGCAGAATATGCAGATTTTCGTAGTGACGCGGAATGATCATAACAATACCTCCTGTGGTTAATTTAATATATAAAACGTTGTATATTCGTCGTTTGTTAGATATATTATAAGATAACGGCACATGAAAAGTCCATACATATAATGAGACAAAATATGCACATTCTAGTTTTATAAGGCGGATACACCGCACCCTGCAAGTCCGCTTGCAGGGTGAAGTCTCTGAACAGACAAAAGAAAAAGTATAAAGCATACAGGATGTGTCTGCACACGCTTCAAAATAGTGTAAAAATAGTGAAATAATAGTGTGATTTGCCATATAGAAAGGAGCCACACATGTATACAAACTCAGCATATCTTCACAACTAACTGCTCGACATAGTGGACAAGAGCAGACCGCTCATAGTCACAAGCTGCGGAACGTACAAGCTGTATACACAGAAAGAGTTTACGACCTACAGACCTAAGGGGCGTAAGGATTATCAGCTCATATATGTGGCGGCGGGAAAGGCACATTTTGAGATAGATGGGCAGGATGTGATCGCCTGTCCCGGAAGCATGGTGATATACAGGCCGAGACAGATGCAACGGTATGTGTATTACGGAGACGAACACACGGAGGTGTTCTGGGTGCATTTCACCGGGGGAGAGGTGAAGCAGACACTCAGGCGATACGGAATAAATGACGATGTGAATATGTTCTATGGTGGAGACCATGCTGAGTACAGAATTTTGTTCAGGCAAATGATACAGGAGCTACAGCTCTGCCGGGATGACTATGAGGAGATGTTGGAATACATATTCAGACAGATGCTTATCTCAGCTCACAGGCAGCAGGGGCAGGATGATTCCAAAACTGTGTCGGCCATGGCAGAGGAGATGGACCGTGCGGCGGCATATTTTAGTGAGCATTATAACGAGGGAATACTTGTGGAGGACTATGCAAGCATGCATAACATGAGCGTGAGCTGGTTCATACGGAACTTTAGACAGCGCATCGGCACCACGCCCACACAGTACATCATGTCAAAGCGTATAGCCAACGCCCAGATGCTTCTCGAGAGCTCGGACTACAACATGACGGAGATAGCAAAGATAGTTGGATACGATAATCCGCTCTACTTCAGCAGAGTATTCAAGAAGGAAAAGGGTATGTCACCTATGGAGTATAGGAAGTCGCTCAGACATTGACAAATAACTGGAAAAAATTTATCAATAAGTGTATATATAATATAGAAGAAACTGCCATGTGTGTGTGGCGGTGGAAATTAACATGGAGGGATAAAACGTGAGCAGCAATTTATACAAATCAATATTATTTGTAATTTTGGCTATAGTATTTGTGGTGGCTAAGCTGATAAAAAAGTCAGTGTATTCCCTGGGCGTGACGGTATTCTGTGTCAGCGTTTTGCTTGTACTGGCGATAATATTTTTAGTCAAATATATAAAAGAAAAGAGAACTGCTGATAAGTAATCGACAGTTACATATAAATAGTGGTGTAAATGATTGGAGGAACTGAATATGAAGGTTTTAATGTTGAATGGAAGCGCGAAGCCGCAGGGCAATACATACCGTGCACTTTACGAGGTAGGCGAGCAGCTCAAGAAAGAGGGAATAGACTATGAGATATTCCAGATCGGAGCAGCTCCACTGAGAGACTGCATAGGCTGTGGACAGTGTACGGAAAAAGGCTGTGTGTTTGATGACGATAAGGTAAATGAGTTCGTTGCCAAGGCAAAGGAAGCAGACGGACTGGTATTTGGAACACCTGTATACTATGCTCATCCAAGCGGACGTGTGCAGTCATTCCTTGACAGAGTATTCTACAGCAGCGGCCGTGCATTTGCATTCAAGCCGGGTGCATCTGTGGCAGTTGCAAGACGTGGCGGAACATCAGCATCATTCGATGTGATGAATAAATACTTTGGAATATCACAGATGCCGGTGGCTGGCTCTACATACTGGAATCTTGTACACGGACGCGTGCCTGGAGAGGCTGAGCTGGATGCGGAGGGTATGCAGACCATGAGGAATCTTGCTAAGAACCTTGCATGGATGCTCAAATGCTTTGAAGCCGGCAAGGCAGCAGGTGTTGCACTCCCTGACACGGAGAGAGGCAACCAGACGAACTTTATAAGATAAATTAGTAAAGATTATAATATCGTGAAGCAAATGACAAAGATTGAGTTTAACCTAAATCAGAACATAGTGTTAATGGTAGAAAGAGAGATTACATATGTAATCTCTTGAACTATAGTCAAGGTATGGAAATGGTAAGTATTCTACTGCTAACACTTTTTAAAATATAAATGCGTTTGATTCAAAGGAGATTTGGTTTGTGTTTGTTATTGCTGATAATGTGGCATCCGACAATGATCTGGTGATTCATGTAATTGCGTTTATATTGTGCTTATGATAAATAGAATATGTCAAAATGATAAGCGAGCTGTGGCCTTGTAAAGATCACAGCTCGTCGTCCGTCTCGATATAATCCGGCCTGTTGTTGTTCATGGTCTCCTGACTGGAGAGCGTTCTCTGGCGCTTTTCCTGGCGGTAGGCATTGGGCGACATGCCGGTGGTCTTGCGGAAGATCTTGTGGAAAGCCTCGGCGGACTGGTAGCCGCGTGAAAATGCAATACTTTCTATAGAAAGCTCAGATATGGTAAGCATATGCTGGGCTTTTGTTATGCGGAAATTCTGCAGGTATTTCACAGGACTCATCCCGGTGTACTGCTTGAACAGGTCGGAGAAATAGCTTCTGTTGATTCCAACGTAGTCAGACAGCTCCTCCACCTTCATTGGCATATAGAGATGTCGTTGTAACTGAACATATTAGCAAAATAATTTGTTGACATCAATATAGATATACTACATTATTGAATTACAAACTAGGTTGATCTGAACTTATATATAATTAAAGAGGGGGATAAAACACAATGAAAAAATAAGACTAATTCTGGTAATGTTGGCTATACAAAGAAAAGGGGATTGCCAGTTAATAAAAATAATAACTTGGTGAAAAGGACGTGGCAAAAGGGATTTGGTTATTCTTCAGGCACTGGAAACAGTAACTATATGTGGACATATTCAACTTTGAAGAAACAAATTGACAGTGGAAATCCGTGTATGTTTTCTATTGCAAATGGATACTATTATAATCATACTGTTGCAGTGGTAGGTTATAAGGAATATAAGAATATGAGAACGGGAAAGGTGTATACGTTTTTGGTGGTCCACGATGGCTGGAGTACCACAACAAGATACATAGCAATGAAAAATACTGGTGCGAGCTATGTCGCGTGTCAAACATCGATAAAGGTTCCGTCAAAAAAGAAGTAGAGGAGAAGAAAATATGAATATGGCAATTGTTGTGGCTGCCATCGGAGTTGTGGC
>NC_021018.1:2274465-2279497 GCF_000210595.1 Coprococcus sp. ART55/1
TTGGTATAGCGACTAAAAAGATGCCTTTGGTGATTACGGCAATGGCATTATTAGGTATTTGCATAATAGTTACGGGGGTAGAATTGTATAATGCACAAATGTGGCAGGAAATAGCTGTTGTGGCATTTGCTGTAGGGGGATTGTGCGTATGTGCATCTATTATTATGATGATAATTTGGTGGAAAAGAAAGTAGGAATTTGTAATATGTGTCAGCACTTATATTCTGTAATATCACAGATGACGATCACAGGCTCACCATATTGGAGAATTTTGCACACAGACGCCTGCTGATTTTTAGAAGAATATGCTGATGGCATTGATTTACTTTTGGTTAGCATACAGTAATAATGTCTGGTGCCTTTGCCACTGGAGATAATTTTAAAAATCATCATCTGTATCAATATAATCCGGCCGGTTGTTGTTCATGGTCTCCTGGCTGGAGATGGTTCTCTGGCGTTTCTCCTGCCGGTAGGCATTAGGCGACATGCCGGTGGTCTTGCGGAAAATCTTGTGGAAAGCCTCGGCGGACTGGTAGCCGCATGAAAATGCAATACTTTCTATAGAAAGCTCAGATATGGTAAGCATATGCTGGGCTTTTGTTATGCGGAAATTCTGCAGGTATTTCACAGGACTCATCCCGGTGTACTGCTTGAACAGGTCAGAGAAATAGCTTCTGTTGATGCCTACGTAATCCGACAGCTCCTCCACCTTCATAGGCATACTGTAGTGGTTCTGAATGTAGGAGATGGCGTGGTTTACGTAGGCATTTCCCGATGGAGTCTCCAGCTTGTCTTTCTGTGCATTTGCGATGACAGACAGAGCGAGGTAGAGCATGCCCATGAGCCTGAAGTGATCTGCGTGATCCGAGGTGTTGTGAGCAAGCATATCAAATACGTACTTTTTCAGTTTGTCGCCATCCTCGCAGGTGAATATAGGCTGGTTCTGTGTCAGACCAATACTGCTCAGCGTGTCCTGGGCACATCTGCCAGAGAATCCGAACCAGACATACCTCCATGGATGGTGTTCGTCTGATATATATGTGGCAGGGGTGTCCGGCTCAATCAGAAATCCCTGACCCTTTTTCAGATGATAGTGTGCGTTCCCTACATAGAAGTCGCCCTCTCCCTCCAGCACGAAATGTATGAGGTAGAAGGTCTTGACCGCAGGACCTGCCTTATGAAGAGGCTCGGTTATTGAGTGACCGAACACGTTCAGGTAGAGGTCTGTGTCATTTTCCTGGGGGAATTCCATTACGATCTTATTTTCCATTTTACAAACTCCGCATTTTCTTAATAAAGTAACTTCATAAATTGATCTGATAATCTTCAGGAGATTTTGGCAAAGCCCATATACAGATTCTCGTACTGTTCTAAATTTATAAGATCTGAACGTTTCTGTAATGAAGGCATATGAACTCGTTCTCTCATTGTATAAGAGTATAACATACATTCAACCGGATTATCCATACAATAATATGTTCCGCCAGAAAAAACAATCTAACAAATGGACATATATTTGCAACGCTATGCCATGTTCAAAATCTGTATATTGTTATAGAATTATATTCACAAAGCAAGAAGCGCAACGGCGTAGCGCAGAAAATGTGCGCAATATGGACAACAAAATAACGGACATTAAGAAAAAAATATAAAAAGATGGAGAAAGGTGGAGTTACAGTCAATGAAGAAAATCGCAGAATTAAAGGAAATTATCGCAGGTGGAGAGTTTGACGAGAAGCTTGCACAGATCTATCTCGACAAGGATATGATCCCATACAACAGGGAAAGATATGTAAAAGCTCTTGATAAATTTACAGAGTTATTCGGAGATCAGGAGGTTGCTATCTACAGCGCTCCCGGAAGAAGCGAGGTGTGTGGAAACCATACAGACCATCAGAACGGACATGTACTTGCTACATCGATCAACCTTGATGCCATAGCAATTGTGGCACCTAGAGAGGACGGCGTGATCGAGCTTGTGTCAGACGATATGCCAAAGGAAGTTATCAATGTAAATGATATCGAGCAGGATCCTGCACTTGAGGGAACAACAACAGCGCTTATCAAGGGCGTTGTTGCAGGGATCAGAGACTACGGATTCAAGGTAGGCGGTTTCACAGCATTTGTGACAAGCGATGTGCTCATGGGAGCTGGAATGTCATCATCAGCAGCATTTGAGAGTCTTATAGGAACTATCCTTTCAGGCCTCTACAATGACATGAAGGTTTCATCAGTTGATGTTGCAAAGATAGGACAGTACGCAGAGAACGTATACTTCGGCAAGCCATGCGGACTTATGGATCAGATGGCATGTGCAGTCGGAGGACTTATATATATCGATTTCTTTGACAAGGCAAATCCTGTCATCAAGCAGGTTCCGGTTGACTTTGAGGCTCATCAGTACAGCCTGTGTATCGTTGACACAAAGGGTTCACATGCAGACCTCACAGACGACTACGCAGCAATCCCTGCAGAGATGAAGCAGGTTGCAAATTACTTCGGCGAGGAACTCCTCAGCAGAGTTTCAGAGGAGGATTTCATCAGCAAGGTTGGTGAGATGAGAGCCAGCGGCAAGGTGAATGACAGAGCAGTCCTTCGTGCGCTTCACTTCTACACAGAGCAGGACAGAGTTGCAGAGGGTGTTGCAGCACTTGAGAATCAGGAATTTGACCATTTCCTCGATGTTATAAAGAGAAGCGGAGATTCATCATTCAAGCTTCTTCAGAATATATACAGCGCAAAGGATCCGCTCACACAGAACGTATCAATAGCACTTGGATTCTCAGAGAAGTTCATCGGCGAGGATGGTGTGTGCAGAGTACACGGCGGCGGATTTGCCGGAACCATCCAGGCATTTGTCAAGAATGCGGCTGTTGCTGAGTACAAGAAGAACATCGAGTCGATCTTCGGAGAGGGCGCATGCCACGTCCTCAAGGTAAGACCTTACGGCGGAATCAAAGTAGTTGAGTAAATGTGATAATTTTTCGTAGAAAAATTATTATGTAGCACCAGCCTTCGCTGGAAGCGAACTTTAATGGCTGGTGTTCCCGTCTCGTTGCGGAGAAGAGAGTGTAGAAATAGATATAAGGAAAGAAGGGTTACAACCATGATAGATACAAATATCAAGCAGCTTGTTGAGTACGGAATTGCAAATGAGCTGATAGAGGAAGAGGACAGAATATACACGACCAACACCATCCTTGAGATGCTGAAGAAGGACAGCTACGAGGAGCCGGGTGAGGTGCCAGCTATAGATACACCGGAAAAACTTGAGGAGTGTCTCAAGGGGATTCTGGATTACGCAGTTGAGAATGGACTTATCGCAGAGGATTCAGTTGTTCTCAGAGACCTGTTCGATACGAAGATCATGAACGCACTGGTTCCAAAGCCAAGCCAGATCATAAAGACATTCAGAGAGAAGTATGCAAAGTCCCCAGAGGAGGCGACAGACTTCTATTATAAGCTCAGCAGAGCAACAGATTATATAAGAACATACAGAGTTGCAAGGGATATCAAGTGGGTAAAGCCTACAGAGTATGGTGATATCGACATCACCATCAACCTTTCAAAGCCTGAGAAGGATCCGAAGATGATTGCCCTTGCTAAGACCATGTCACAGTCATCATATCCAAAGTGCCAGCTGTGTATGGAGAACGAGGGATATGCGGGAAGGATCAACCATCCAGCAAGAGAGAATCACAGGATCATTCCTATAGAGGTAAATGGCAGCAAGTGGGGATTCCAGTATTCTCCATATGTATACTACAATGAGCACTGTATCGTGTTCAACGGACAGCACATCCCTATGAAGATAGAAAAGGCTACATTCCAGAAACTCTTTTCATTTGTTGGACAGTTCCCACATTACTTCCTGGGATCAAATGCAGACCTTCCTATAGTAGGTGGATCTATCCTCACACACGATCACTTCCAGGGCGGCCGTTATACATTTGCCATGACAAAGGCACCTGTTGAGACGAAGGTTACATTTGCCGGATATGAGGATGTCGAGGCAGGAATCGTGAAATGGCCAATGTCAGTCATCAGGCTTGACGGAGAGGATCCAGACAAGATCATAGAGCTTGCCGACAAGATTCTCGGCGCATGGAGAGGCTACACAGATGAGGATGCGTACATATTCGCGGAGACAGACGGAGAGCCTCACAACACGATCACTCCGATCGCAAGAATGAGAGATGGCAAGTACGAGATGGACTTAGTCCTTCGTAACAACATCACCACAGAGGAGCATCCACTTGGTCTCTATCATCCATGGGAGCAGTATCACAACATCAAGAAGGAGAACATTGGACTCATCGAGGTTATGGGACTTGCGGTGCTTCCTGCAAGACTCAAGGGCGAGATGGAAGAGCTTGCAGAGGTTCTTGTGGCAGGTGGAGACATCAAGGCCCACGAGAATATAGCAAAGCATTACGACTGGGTACAGACTTTCATTGGAAAGTACGACATAAATGCGGATAACGTACACAAGATACTTCAGGATGAGATCGGCGATGTATTCGCAAAGATCCTTGAGTGTGCAGGCGTTTACAAGAGAGATGAGGCCGGAAAGGCTGCATTCCTCAAGTTCGTAGATTATGTGAATGCACAGTAATATAGTGTGCACTAAAAATGCAATAATATATGTGTATTTGTGACAGACGTATTCCATAACTAATATTTATTAATGCCACATTTTATTGTGCATAACAGGATGTAGTGGTATAGTGTTGGAGAAAACGTCATTGCAAAATAAAAAAGTTTATAAACTGGTGATCGACATTTGCGCAAGACATGAACAGTGCCCCCAAAAAGCACAGGTGTCCGGCAGATGGTTATGAATCACAGTATCATAAAGGAGGAAAAACATTATGAAGATTTTAGTAACAGGCGGAGCAGGTTATATAGGAAGTCATACATGTGTTGAATTGCTTAATGCAGGCTATGAGGTAGTCATTCTCGACAACCTTTACAATGCCAGCGAGAAGGCAGTCGACAGAATCAAGGAGATAACAGGAAAGGATCTCACATT
>NC_021018.1:2279924-2310195 GCF_000210595.1 Coprococcus sp. ART55/1
AAGCCTGACTGTGTAATACATTTTGCAGGACTCAAGGCAGTTGGCGAGTCAGTTGTAAAGCCACTTGAGTATTATCAGAACAATATCACAGGAACCCTCAACCTGTGCGAGGTTATGAGAAAGAACGGATGCAAGAACATCATCTTCTCATCATCAGCTACAGTATACGGCAATCCTGCATTTATCCCTATCACGGAGGAGTGCCCAAAGGGAACACCTACGAACCCATATGGCTGGACAAAGTGGATGATCGAGCAGATCCTCACAGACCTCCACACAGCAGATCCAGAGTGGAATGTAATTCTTCTCCGTTACTTCAACCCAATCGGAGCTCATAAGAGCGGACTTATCGGAGAGGATCCAAAGGGTATTCCTAACAACCTTCTTCCATATGTTGCACAGGTTGCAATCGGAAAGCTTCAGAGCGTTGGAGTATTTGGCAATGATTACGACACACCGGATGGAACAGGTGTGAGAGATTACATCCATGTAGTAGACCTTGCAGTTGGACATGTAAAGGCTATCAACAAGATCAAGGAGAATCCTGGAGTTAAGGTATACAACCTTGGAACAGGAAATGGTTACAGTGTCCTTGATGTTATCAAGGCGTTCAGCAAGGCCTGTGGACATGACGTTCCATATGTGATCAAGGAGAGACGTCCTGGAGATATTGCAACATGCTACTCAGACGCTTCACTTGCCAAGAAGGAGCTTGGCTGGGAGGCTCAGTACGGAATCGACGAGATGTGTGCTGATTCATGGAAGTGGCAGTCGATGAATCCAAATGGATATAATGACTAATTCCAAAATATAAATAACATAAAGCAGCAGAGCACCGACAAATACTATATATAATCAGATGTAGATTTGCCGGTGCTCTTTTCTGTGTATTGACTTTTTAAAAGAGACGTTGTATAAGTAAGTAAACTACGCTTTCTGCGGTCTTTGTTAATTATGCCCTTTTTTAGGGCTTTATCAGATAGAAATGGGTGTTTGACATATGAGACTAGAAATACTGCTTTCGTGTATGAACCTTCAGGATGAGGATATCATAACGAAATCCCATATAGAGTCCGACACGATCATAGTCAACCAGTGTGGATATGATGGGTACAATGAATATGACAGGAACGGACATAAGACAAGAATTTTTTCGGTGAATGACAAGGGTCTTACCAAGAGCAGGAACTATGCTATAAAGCATTCCGAGGCGGATGTGTGTCTGCTGTGTGATGACGATGAGGTGTTCAGCAGAAATTACGAAGAAGGGATACTGACTGCGTACAGAGATCTGCCAGAGGCGGATGTCATCATATTCAACATAGGCAACAGACCTGCCCATTGGGGCGACATGCCTAAGAAGCTTGGATATCTGGATCTCATGCATGTGGCATCCTGGCAGATATCATTCAAGAGAGAGAGCATAGTCAATAATAATGTATATTTTGATGAGCGCATGGGTGCGGGCTCGGGCAACGGAGCTGAAGAGGAATTCAGATTCCTCACGGATTGCAGGAAGAACGGGCTTGCAATATATTATGTACCATTTGTCATAGCGGATGTTGCGCAGACAAAGTCAACATGGTTTAAGGGGTATAACGAAGAATTTTTCATAAACAGAGGTAATACGACAAGATACATCATGGGTTATGTACCGGCGGTATTGTACGCAGCGTATTACAGTATAAGGAAGAGACATCAGTTTGACAGTGATATATCATGGTTTAAGGCCTTCAGACTTATTATGAAGGGAATACATGAGAACAGGTTAGGGAAGAAGAAATGAGTGAAAAAATATTAAGTGTGATAATTCCGTCTTACAACAGCAAGCCATATCTTGACAAATGTCTTGGATCACTTGTTGTTCCGGAGCTTATGGACAAAATAGACGTGATAGTGGTAAACGATGGCTCGACAGACGGCAGTGAGAGTATATGTGAGGAGTACATTGAGAAGTATCCTGACAGCTATTCACTTATTAATAAGGAGAACGGAGGACATGGCTCAGCGATAAATGCCGGAGCTGAGAAGGCCAGGGGCAGATACATGAAGGTGCTTGACGCCGACGACTGGTTTCTCACAGAGAGTATTCCTGAGTTTATAGGAAAGCTCGAGAATGCCAGTGCGGATGTTGTTCTGACATGTCACCACACCATCAATATAACAACAGGGGAGATAAAGAACTGGAGATGTTTCCCTGATGAATTCGACAGAGAATATACTATGGAAGAGGTCATGTCAGACTGGAAAAAATTTGACAGAAGCCTCACATTCCATGGAATAACATATAGAACACAGTTTTACCGTGAGAATGGAGTCAGACTTGCAGAAAAAGTATTCTACGAGGATCACGAATATGCGACATATCCATGCTGCTTGGCAAAAACCATACTGCCACTCGATATGTTCGTGTACGAGTACAGGATCGGGGATGTGTCCCAGAGCGTATCCGCGCAGAATCAGTTCAAGAGAATCGACCATACCAAGATGGTCATAGTAAAGATGCTCAAGAACAGAGAGGACATCTCGGAGCAGTGGGCTCTTGAATACTGCGACAAGAAGATACATCTTCTTCTGCTGAGCTTCATGGTAACTTCCATGCTATGCGATTCCGACAGAAAGAGAGGTGTTGCACGGGTAGATCAGCTTATGAGTTATATAGTCAAGAGAGACAGACACGTCGTTGATATGACATTGAAGCATTATAAGATACTTAAGCTTCTGAATGCTGCGCATGTGGGTCTGGAAGGCTACAACAAAATGCTTAATTCAAAGCTTTACAACAAGGTAAGGCACAATAAGAGTTTTGAATAGATTTACTATGGAGGATTAACGAAAAATGAAAGTAAAAAGCGGAAGCTTTTTAGAAGTTTTTAATTATAAAGATCTTTTAAATCAGCTTGTTTCAAGAGATATAAAGTTAAAGTATAGAAGAAGTTTTCTTGGATATGTGTGGAGTATCCTGAACCCATTGCTCATCATGATCGTAATGGTTATCGTATTCTCCAAGATGTTCAACAGATCGATACCACACTTCCCTGTGTACCTTTTTGCAGGACGTATACTGTACGAATTTGTAATAGGTGCATGTGGTAAGGCACTTGGAAGTATAACAGATAATTCGTCACTGCTTAAGAAAACGTATGTGTCAAAGTTTATGTTCCCGCTGGCAAAGATCACAAGCTCACTTGTTGACTGCCTGTTTTCACTGGGAGCGTTTCTTATCGTTATCATATTCACACGTTCACCATTTTACTGGACGATGCTGTTGTTCCCGTTCATATTCCTTCAGGCCTATATATTTGCCTGCGGATTGGGCTTTTTTCTTGCACAGCTCCATGTATTCTTCAGAGATACAAGATATATATGGAATGCGGTCACCACAGCGTGGATGTACTGTTCAGCGATATTCTATCCTATAGATATGCTGCCAGACTGGTTGAAGTTACTTGTGAATTACTTCAACCCACTGTATGTATATATCAAGCAGTTTAGATGCATAGCGCATCAGGGAGTGATGCCTGATCTCACTACTATCGGTCTCGGATTCCTCTATGCATTCTTTTTCTTTGGACTGGGAGTGCTGTGTTTCAAGAAGAATCAGGACAAGTTCATTCTGTATATTTAGGAGGTGTGGCAGTTGGCTAACGTAGAAGAGAAAAAGAACGAACTTGATGATAAGAAGATTTTCACCTCAAATGCACAGCGTACAACAACTGTGGCAAAGGGTGAGACCATTATAGAGCTCAAGGATGTGACCATAAGATTCAACAAGAACAATCTGAAGGTGGACAATCTGAAAGAGTATTTTATAAGACTTGTGACAAAACAGTTGATGTTCCAGGAGTTCATAGCGTTAAAGGACATCAATCTTGATATAAAGAAGGGCGAGGCGTGGGGCTTCCTTGGAACCAATGGTGCCGGAAAATCCACCCTGCTCAAGGTAGTCAGCAGAATATTGAAGCCTGCCAGCGGTACTGTTAAGGTATCGGGAACTGTGGCAGCCCTCATAGAGCTTGGAGCCGGAATCGATCCACAGCTCACGGCCCGTGAGAATATATTTCTCAACGGAACTCTGCTGGGATATTCAAAGGCATTTATAGAGTCGAAGTTTGACGATATAGTTGAGTTTTCAGAGTTGCAGGATTTCCTTGACTCTCCGGTCAAGAACTTTTCTTCAGGTATGAAGACCAGACTTGCATTTTCCATAGCGACGGCGGTTGAGCCGGATATTCTCATTGCGGATGAGATACTTGCTGTAGGTGATATGCGATTCAAGAAGAAGTGTGCGGCCAAGATGACTGCCATGCTGGAGGATGGAACGACCCTGCTGTATGTATCCCACAACATAGCTGCTGTCAAGAAGCAGTGTAACAAGGCTATGTGGCTGGATCATGGAAATGTAGTTATGGTGGGAGATGCCGATACGGTATGCGATGCATTCAAGGCCGAGATGGATGCACCTGCACCGGCAAAGGCCCAGAGCAAGGACAAGAAATAACAAGAAATCAGGCAAGATGTTTGATATACAACACAGGAGGATTGGATAATGTTACAGAATGTGAAGTTGCAGAATGTGATGCTGCAGATGAATCTGGATGTGAACTTGATAGAGTATCCTGAATTCAGCGCCATTGGAAAGGGAGAGGAATCACCATTTATATACGACTCAGAGAAGAAATGTCATGTTGTTGAGAAGCTCACAAAGGTTAATTTCATGAGCTATTACAACTGCATTCAGGTAAAACGCTGGTCAGAGTATACAGGGGTAAAGAACTTCAAGCTCCACCTCACAATGAAGGGAAAAGCTACAATATCCGTATATGCAATATATTCAGCATCCGTTGCGGTTACCTACAATCCACTTGTATCACAGGTAGTTGAGAGTGATGAGGTTTCAGAGGTGGTTGTGAACATACCAGAGACAGATAAGGCTCTTGTAGGTTTCTATATGGATACCCTGGAAGATACAGAGATATACAGCGGATACTATTCTGCTGACATCGAGGAGGACAGAATAAGAGATGTAAATATCTCTCTTGTCACAACAACATTCAAGAAGCAGGAATATATCAAGCGTAATATAGACCTCATCAAGTCAAATGTACTCTATGATGGAAGCGACCTCAAGGGACACATGTTCGTACATGTCATTGACAATGACAGAGAACTCGATCCATCAGAGCTCGACAGTGAGGATCTCAAGGTTTATATGAATAACAACGTAGGTGGAGCCGGCGGTTTCACCCGTGGAATGATAGAGGCACTGGAGCTTCCAAAGAAGCCTACACATGTACTCCTCATGGATGATGACGTTATGGTCATGCCAGAGAGTTTGTTCAGAACATATTATCTGCTCAGACTCCTCAAAGACGAGTACAAGAAGTGCTTCCTGAGTGGAGCCATGTTCGATTACGACATACGCCAGAAGCAGTATGAGGACGTGGGATTTGTCCACAAGGCAGACGGATCATACGGTCCGGTCAAGTCAGCTATGGATATGAGGCTTCTCAAGAACATAGTTGCAAATGAGAACTACAGTTTCAATGTCGATGATGCATATGCAGGCTGGTGGTACTGCTGTATACCTGTGGAGCACATCGAGGACAGAGGCTTACCACTTCCGGTATTTGTCAGAGGTGACGATGTAGAGTTCTCACTGAGAAATAAGCCGGGATTTATAGCACTTAATGGTATCTGTATATGGCATGTGGGATTTGCAGGCAAATTCAACGCCGCCATGGAGCTTTATCAGGTTCACAGAAACAGTTTTGTTATCCAGGCGGCAAGCGGAATATGCCAGGATGTGGATTTCCTTGCGAGAGTAAAGGGAATGTTCTGGAAGGATATAACCAGATTTGCATACAACAATGCTGAGTTGCTCATAGATTCCATTGAGGATTACCTCAAGGGACCAGAGTATATCATGCATCTTGACGGAGAGCAGAGCCTCAAGGAGCACAATGCTAAGAACGAGAAGCTTGTGCCGCTGGCAGAGCTTGGCTATGCAGGGGATCTTCCTACAGATCCATACAAGTATGAGAGTCTTAATCTGTTCCGCAAGGCAATGTATGTGCTCACGATAAACGGACATCTTCTTCCAAACTTCATGCTCAGAAGAACACCGTATATCATCGCGTACGACTGGTTCTTTGTTCCGGGAAAGAATTACATGAAGAAGACTCTCGTTGCCGTGAACAAGAACGGTGGAACAGGAGTCAGAAGAACAATCAACAGAAAGCGTTGTTTTGCGCTTATAAAGAGATATAGAAAAGTATTGGCTAAATACAAGAAGACACATGTGGAAGTTGAGCAGGCTTACAGAAATGCATTTGACGAGATGAAGACAACTAAGTTCTGGAAGGAATATCTGCATATATAAAGTGATATGGAAGGAGTATCTTTAGGGTATGGCTACTATTAAAGGTATAAAAAACCGTTTGGCGGCTGCGGGAAGAGCACTGGGGGGAGATTACACCTCAGAGAAGAACGGTTCGAAGCCAAAGGATAAGCTCAAGGCGTCCCAGCGAGTAAATGCGGCGCAGAGGGCGATGAGCGGTGATTACGCTCTCAGAGACGGCAAAAAGCCTGTTGTAAAGGTCGAGCCTGCTGAGATCAGGATGAATAAGGTATTCACCACGAAGGAAAAAGCAGAGCCTGAGATCAAAGTGTTTGAGAAGCAGGAGAGTGCCAGACAGAGAGAAGAAGAGCGAGTAGAGTGGAGAAAGAAAGCGGTGAGACGCGACAGCGACAAGACAGTCGGATGCATACATCCTGATTACTGCTGTGGCTGCGGCGCGTGCTACAGTGTATGTCCGGTAAATGCTATAAGCATGAAGTATGATTCAGAGGGATTTCTTGCTCCTGTAGTGGATCGCAGCAAATGTACAAACTGCGGTCTGTGCAGAAAGATCTGTCCATCTATAAATCTTGAGTATAAGAACACTGTCGAGCCTGCATGTTATGCGGCATATGCAGACGATGAGATAAGGGCAAAGAGTTCGTCAGGTGGAATATTCACACTGCTGGCTGAGTATGCATTTGAGCAGGGGGGAGCTGTATGCGGAGCAGGATACACAGACGATTTCAAGGTTGAACACTTTATCATAGAGAGCCCGGATGATCTGGACAAGCTCAGAAAATCCAAGTATGTTCAGGCTGATGCATCGAAGGTGTATGCGGACGTTAAGAAGATACTCAAGGAAGGCAGAGTGGTAGTATTCTGCGGATGCGGATGTCAGGTCGCAGGACTTTACGCAACACTCAAGAATGTGGATATATCAAATCTCTACACAATAGATCTGATGTGCCACGGCGGCCCATCGCCAAAGCTGTTCGATGATTATCTGAACAAATACCACGGCAAGGATCAGGGCAAGGTTGCTGATGTTGGATTCAGAGACAAGGACTACTTCGGCTGGTCTACAGAGATGACTGTAAAGTACACTGACGGAACAGTTTATCACAGAACAAGGACACAGGATCCATATTACAGAGCATTCCTTCCTTGTATATCGACGAGAAAGTTCTGTGGACACTGCGCATATGCGAAGCTTCCGAGAACAGGTGATATAACACTTGCAGATTTCTGGGGAATCCAGAAGTACAACAGAGATTACACTGACGGCAAGGGAACATCCATTGTGTCAGTCAACAGCCCACAGGGTGAGAAGATATATGCTGCCATAGCAGACAAGCTGCTCCTGAACAAGGAGATACCTTGTGATGATGTACTCAAGACAGGACAGCCATTTGACCACTGCTTCAAGAATCATCCTGCCAGACAGAGATATTTTGAGCAGATAAAGAATGGCTCATCCATGGAGAAGGCATACGATTATGCCATAAAGGACAAGTACGATGTAGGTATATATGGCGTGTGGTTCGGTGCAAACTACGGAAGTGTTGCTACCTATTACGCACTTCACGAGATCATCAGATCATTTGGTCTGTCAGTGCTCATGATAGACATGCCTGCAGCCAAGACCGGAGCCGGCAAGCCTGACACCCATGCGAGAAGATTTGCAAAGGCACATTACCATGAGAGCAAGAGATACACACTGAAGGATATGAGGGAGCTCAATTCCAAGGTCGATACATTCATCATGGGATCAGATCAGGTGTGGAACAGAGGTATAAGCAGAGGCTTCGGCTTCTCATTCTATTTCGATTTTGTTGAGCCGGATAAGAAGAAGATCGCATTCTCTGCATCATTTGGACATGACAGGGATTTCTGTAATGTACAGGACAGGGAGACGATATCTGAATACATGAGACAGTTTGATGGAATATCCATCAGAGAGACCAGTGGAGTTGAGATCTGTAAGGATGTGTATGGAATAGATGCGGTGAGAGTTCTCGATCCTGTATTTGTTGCAGACAGAAAGGTATTCGATTCACTGGCAGACAAGGCAAAGAAGAAGCACGATGGCAAATATATGCTTGCATATATACTTGATCCAACTCCGGAGAAGAGAGCCGCAGTGGTTGAGGTTTCAGAGAAGCTCGGCCTTGAGGTAGTTGTTCTTCTGGACGGACGTCCAAAGGACCCGGTGAAGAACCGTCAGATCATGGATATGGACGACAAGATCGTCGACGACATAACAGTCGAGGACTGGCTGAACTATTTCAGAAATGCAGATTTCGTTCTCACTGATTCATGCCACGGAATAAGCTTCTCACTTGTATTTGAGACAAACTTTATCGGACTTGCAAACAGTGCAAGAGGAATGACAAGATTTGAATCCCTCGTGGATGTATTCCAGGTGAGAGATCATTACGTTCAGGATGCGGCAGACATTCTTGGAAATGATGAGCTGTTGAAGCCTGTGGATTACGACAATGTTAATAAGATACTTATGTCAGAGAGGGAGAGATCCCTTGCATGGCTTAAGGAAGTATTGTTCAGACCTAAGGAGTTTGAGGGTTATAGAGCATATCCAATTATAGATAAGAGATTGGCGGAAGATAAGGAGGATTAAGTAACATGGCAAAGTATGATTACCTCATAGTAGGAGCCGGATTATTCGGCGCAGTATTTGCATACGAGGCAGGCAAGAGAGGCAAGAGCTGTCTGGTTATAGACAAGCGTCCACATATTGCCGGCAACATTTACACAGAGCAGGTGGAGGGTATAAATGTTCACAAGTATGGTGCACATATATTCCACACATCTGACAAGAAGATCTGGGAGTATGTAAACCAGTTTGCAGAGTTCAACAACTACATTAACTCACCTGTAGCTTCATACAAGGATGAGCTGTACAACCTTCCATTCAACATGAACACATTCAGCAAGATGTGGGGAATCAAGAAGCCTTCAGAGGCAAAGGCAATCATCGAGAAGCAGATCGCAGATCTGAACATTGGAGAGCCAAAGAACCTTGAGGAGCAGGCACTCAAGCTTGCCGGTACAGATGTGTATGAGAAGCTTGTCAAGGGATACACAGAGAAGCAGTGGGGAAGACCATGTACAGAGCTTCCTGCATTCATTATCAAGAGACTGCCTCTGAGATTCATATACGACAACAACTACTTCAATGACCGTTTCCAGGGAATCCCAATGGGCGGATACACACAGATCATTGAGAAGATGCTTGAGGGCGCTGAGGTCAAGACTGACACAGATTACTTCGATTTTATCAAGGAGAATCCTGACATCGCAGACAAGACTGTATACACAGGTATGATCGATGAGTTCTTCGGATTCCAGTACGGACCACTTGAGTACCGTTCAGTAAGATTCGAGACAGAGGTACTCGATGAGGAGAACTACCAGGGAAATGCTGTTGTGAACTACACACACAGAGATGTTCCATACACAAGAATAATCGAGCACAAGCACTTTGAGTTTGGAAAGCAGCCAAAGACAGTTATCAGCCGTGAGTATTCAGCAGAGTGGAAGCCGGGCGTAGAGCCATACTACCCTGTAAACAACGACAAGAACAATGCGCTTTACGAGAAGTACAAGGAGCTTGCAGAGACACGCAAGGATGTAATATTCGGCGGAAGACTTGGACAGTACAAGTATTATGATATGGACAAGGTAATCGCAGCAGCACTTGAGTGTGTTGAGGCAGAGTTCTAATCGTGAGATAGAGCATATTATAAAGCCATACAAAGGGACGCATACCGGAATACAGATTTTCCGTATATGCGTCCTTTTTGCGTGCCGGAAGCATGGGTGATACGGCAAAATAAAAAAGATATACACTTTCGACAGAACGTGATAGAATTATACTAATTATGGGCATGTTATTTGGTGGATATGGTGCCCAGGGGGTAAAAATTAAAAGGGTAAAGGGTGTATATGTTATGACAAGGAAGAGGATTGCGGTACTGACAGCCCAGGCTGATGAGTACACCCAGGGTAGATTCCTCTCGGGGTTTTTTGAGAAGGCATTTCAGCTTGATTATGATGTGTGCGTGTTCTCAATGTATCTGAAGTATCAGGATACAGCTAGCAGAGAAGTGGGGGACGCCAACATATTCAACCTGATAGAATTTGACAAATATGATGCGGTGGTCATATGTACTGACAGGATCAGGACGCCGGGAACAGAGGAGGGACTCCGGTGGCGTGTGGAGCATGAGTTTGATGGCCCGGTACTGATAGTCGGCGACGAGATAGAAGGATATAAATCCATAAATATTGATCACAGAAAGAATATATGCGGGCTTACGGATCATCTCATAGAAGAGCACGGATACCGTGATATAGTGCTGCTTGATGGCTGGGAGAATACTGCCAATTCCGAGCTGAAGAAGCAGGGATTCTTTGACAGCATGAAGAGTCATGGTATCGATGTGGATGAATCGTCGGTCTACTATGGCAATAACTGGTTTGACTCAGGACGCCAGACCGCAATGGAGATAACAGAGAACAGAGACAGACTTCCACAGGCTGTGGTGTGTGCCAGTGATCACATGGCACTGGGGCTGGCGGCTGAGCTGGAACAGAGAGGCGTGAGGGTCCCTGAGGATATAGCGATAACGGGATATGACGCTGCGGAGACGAACGATGACAGAGTCATACCGCTGACATCGGTTGATATACCTGCAAAGGTTGACGGCGAGTACGCCGCAAAATGGATAGACGCAGAGATAAACGGAAGATCTCTGGAGAACTATAGGAGCAGTGCGTCTATACACTGGGGAAAAAGCTGTGGATGTGAGCAGTGTACGGAGAAGCCGGGAAAGAGAGACGTGACGGCATGGGATATGAACGCTCAGCCGGGAAGCTATGGTTCATACTATAACCATATGATGGAGGATCTGTTATCCCAGAGAGATTACAGGGAATTCTACAATACCATATTCCAGTATGCCCATACGGATGGCAACATGAGCAGTTTCAGTCTCTGCCTGAATGAATATTGGAAGTTTCCTGAGGTCATGATGGGGTCAAATGCACTGAGAGTCGGATACACGAAGAATATATACAGGGTCATCAGAAGCTGCGGTGATGGAGACGGTGCGATAGATTTCGATGACTGTTTTGACGTGTCCAGACTGATACCTGAGCTGGATGCAGACAGGGACAGACCTGAGGCTTACATATTCACTCCACTCAATTTCGACGACAGATGTTTTGGATATGCGGTTGTGAGCTATGGAAGCGAGTGCAGGGCGTACGATATTTCATATAGCACATGGATCAAGCAGATCATGCAGGGCATGGAGGCGTTCTACAGACAGGCGAGTCTTCAGAAGCTTCTGGACAAGGTCAATGCATCGCAGATCCGTGATGATCTGACCGGAGTGTACAATTATAACGGATTTATGGCGAGGTGCAGGGATATGTGTAACGATGCCGTTGCACATGGCAGGAGCATTGAGCTGCTGGCTATAGATATAAAGGGACTGGGACAGATAAATGCAAGTCTCGGCAGAAAGGTCGGGGACGAGGCCATACAGGCACTTGCCAGAATGATCTCGGCATCCCTTGAGAAATCAGACGTATGTATGAGAATGTGTAACGATGAGTTCATCGTGGCATATCAGGTGATGGGAGATGCGGAGGATCACGCAGACGCCATAGTTAAGAGTGTGGAGAGCCGTACCAGGGAGTTTAACAGGAAAAATGGCGACAATTTTGTCATGGAGATATGCTATGCGGTGGACAGACAGATGGTTGCGAATGCGGAGGCTCTGGACAACTATGTGAACGCACTCATAAGCAACAAGAACAATGCCAAGATGAAGGCGTACATTGAGAGCACGAGAAATGCAGAGCTGTCACAGGAGGATATAGAGAAGGACAAGCTTGCCACGGAGATTCTTGACAGGAATCTGCTCACATATCATTTCCAGCCTATAGTTAATGCCCGCACAGGTCAGATCTATGCCTATGAGGTGCTCATGAGATCGGCAGGAGAGCAGTACATGTCTCCTCTCGACATAATACAGAGTGCTGAGAGACTTGGACGTCTGAGCGATGTGGAGAGAGCCACATTTATCAATGTGTTGAGACTCGTTGAGGACAAGCGAGAGGAACTTGAGGGCAGAAAGATATTCTTTAACAGTATACCGGGCTGCATGCTGTCGGAGGAGGACACCGCTGTCATAGAGAGCAAACTCAGGGAATTTGGTGGACAGGTGGTCGTGGAATTCACCGAGGAGGCTGAGATGAGCGACCAGCTACTGGATCAGATAAAGGACAAGTACGGCAGGATGAACATAGAGACCGCCATAGATGACTATGGCTCAGGTTATTCAAATGTCAACAATCTTCTCAGATATATGCCGCGTTACGTGAAGATAGACAGGATGCTCATGACAAATATACATGAGGATCCGCAGAAGCAGCATTTTGTTAAGGATATTATAGAATTTGCGCATGACAATGATATCGTCACTCTGGCGGAGGGCGTTGAGCTGGATGTTGAACTCAAGGAGGTCATCAGACTTGGCGCAGATCTCATTCAGGGTTACTACACGGCGAAGCCTTCACCGGAGGCGATTGCCGAGATAGATAAGAGGATCATAAACGAGATAGTCCAGTACAATCAGAACGAGATCACAAAGCATGGCAAGAAGACCTATGTCATAACCGATGAAGACGAGATATCGATGGTTCAGCTTGCATTTAACAAATATACGGCGCTTGATTTCAAGAAGATAGATGACCAGTACAGGTACGTCAACATGACAGGTACACCGGGCTTCAAGTCCAACATGCTGATAACCATAGGAGACGGCTTCAGAGGCGAGCTCAGGGTGGACAGCATAAGCCTTGGAGGAGAGAAGGGCATACCTTGTATAAAGATAGAAGACAACTGCGATGTCAGGATAGTCCTCACCGGGGACAATGAGCTGCGCACAGGCGGTATACAGGTAGCCGAGTCGTCAAAGCTCGAGCTTGCCGGAGATGGAGATCTGAGGATCACACTTGCGGGTGGCAGATACTTTGGAATAGGAAACGATTTTGCGTCGAGACACGGAGATCTGTATTTCAATCAGGATGGAACGCTGTCCATAACGGCCACCGGAATGAGGGGCATTGGAATAGGATCCGGCCTTGGCGGTAATATATATATTGGACACGGACGATACGAGATAGATCAGAGAGGTCAGGAGGGTGTGATGATAGGCTGCATGGACAGCGACTGCACTCTTCACATAGAGAACTGTGACATGGAGATATACAATGGAATCGCCAGGAGTGTATCCATAGGCTCATATAACGGAAGCGCGGATATAGCTATTGACAATATATCCGGCAAGATATCCGGGGCATCCATCTCGACAGCAGTCATAGGAACCATGAATGGAAAGTTCTGCAGGGTTGCCATGAAGAATATCAATATTACTATGAACATCAGGGCAAATGAATGTTATGGTATAGGCTGCCGTGAGGGCGATACGGACGTCAGCATACAGTACGCTTACGTCAAGGTGGTGGCACAGGGCAAGGATGCCTACGCCATGGGTAACAGCACCCACACCGCCAGACTGGAATTCTCCAACTCGGATATCAACACACAGGTGATCAACAGTGTGGGAACTGATATAGGTGCAGAGGAGAAAAATATCGTGATCGGTAACGGTAGAGTGAGCTTCATGGTGAATGGAATATCAAAGAACAGGGAAGTGCAGATGGTCGATCTGTAGGCGCCTATTCCGAAGCGTACAGTTAATCATTATTAATATTGTGTTGTTGACTGTTGTGAAGTATAATACAGCCGATTGACATGATGGGAGAATATTTATGGTTTTTTCGAGTTTAATATTTTTGTTTGTTTTTCTCACTGCAAACCTGATAGCATATTTTGCGGTGAGCCCTGAGAAACGCAATAAGGTATTGCTGATATTTTCACTGGTGTTCTATGCCTGGGGAGGCCCGAGATATCTTCTGCTCCTGGCGGGAGAGACTCTGGTGAGCTGGCTGTTTGCCATTCGCATAGATGAGGCACGTGCCGGATATACCAAGAGATCTGAGAAGTTTTATCTTGTGTGTGACCTTGTGATAATGCTTGGCTGTCTTGCGATATTCAAGTATCTGGGATTTTTCCTCGGCAACATAAAGGCAGTGTTCGGCGTGCCGAAGATCGTGCCTGGAATAGCTCTCCCAATAGGAATCTCTTTCTATACATTCCAGCTCATATCATATGTGGTGGATGTGTACAGGAACGAAGTCAGACCACAGAGAGAATACTGGAAGCTCCTTCTGTATTCAAGTCTGTTCCATCAGTGTATAGCGGGACCTATCGTCAGATATGAGACCGTTGCTGATCAGATAGACAACAGGGAGATAACAGCGAACGATATATACATGGGACTGAGAAGATTTTCAGTCGGACTGGCAAAGAAGGCGATACTGGCCAATTCCTGTGCCAGCATAGCCGACACCCTGCTCCCGGCGGGAGTAGCGAGCCTCAAGGCTCAGACGACACTTGGAATGTGGATTGGAATGATAGCGTATATGCTTCAGATATACCTTGATTTCTCAGCATACTCAGACATGGCCATCGGAATGGGAAGGATGGTAGGTTTCCACTATGATGAGAACTTTAACTACCCATATATGGCTACATCGGTAAATAATTTCTGGAGGAGATGGCACATATCACTCAGCTCATTCTTCAGGGATTACGTATATATACCGCTTGGCGGCAACAGATGTAGCACAGCGAAGTACATCCGCAACATGGCTATCGTGTGGTTCCTCACGGGAATGTGGCACGGAGCAAGCTGGAATTATATATTCTGGGGAATTTATTATCTGGGCTTCCTCCTTCTGGAGAAGTTTTATCTGGGCGGAAGACTCGGCCCTGTGGCATCCCGAATATATACGCTGCTCGTTATCCTGTTCGGATGGACCATATTCAGATTTGAGAGCCTTCGTGAGCTTGGAACAGTGCTTGCGGGAATGTTTGGAATAGGAACATCGGGATTTGCAAATATGGCACTTGGAACAATATTTGTGAAGAACATATTCTTCCTGATATTTGCATGTATTGCGTGTACGGATCTGGGCAAGAGACTCAGAAAATGGGCTATAGAAGTTGGAAAGGTCAACCCACTTGTATTCAACGTGTTCAATGTAACTGAGATGATAACACCGGTACTTATGCTCGTGATCTCAGTGCTGGCGCTTGTGGGTGCAAGCTATAATCCTTTCCTGTATTTCCAGTTTTAATGGGTGATTTTTATGAAGAGAAGATATACCAGAAGTCAGAGACAACAATTAAAGAAATTCAGAACTCTGGGTGTTCTTATATTTGCCGCAGTCATGGCGATAGGAGCATTTATTGGTCTGCTGTTTTTTGTCAGACCTAAGAAATCCACGGTGGAGAAGAGGACGCTTGCAAAGTTTCCGTCATTCACTATAACGTCATTCCTCGACGGATCATACTTCGAGGACGTGTCACTGTGGTATTCTGACACATACCCTATGAGGGATAAGCTTGTGTCGGCTGACCAGAGCCTTAAGAAGCTGTACGGAATACAGCTCGGAACGCAGGTGGTTGGAGGAAATGCCAAGGGCGATGAGATACCTGATGTGGACAAGAGTGCGGTGACCGCCACTCCTGATGATGCAGGCAAGGCGACAACTGAGAGTACCACGGAGGTTACGACAGAGGATCCTGAGATAGGACTTCCTGCGAGTCTGACATCGAAGAACAAGCAGGATGCGACAACTGAGAGCGGTTCGGTCCAGACGGTCGATCCACCAGATTCAAAGGCTATGGACAAGGCGTTCCAGAAGCAGCTTCAGGACAACCTGTATGTGAAGGATGGTTCTGCGTACAGCCTGTACTATTTCGTTCAGGACTCCGCAACAGAATATATAGATGCTATCAACAATGCAGCGGCACAGCTCTCGGGCCAGACAAATGTGTACGATATTCTTGTGCCGAACAATTCAGGTGTCCTGCTATCGGATGACGAGCTGGATAAGCTTGGCGGTTCCGATCAGAAACAGGCGATAGAGTATTACTATGGCATGATGAATGGCGTGAAGACGGTCGATATATTTGACACGTTAAAGGCGCATAAGGATGAATATATATTCTTCAGGACAGATCACCACTGGACCGCGGATGGCGCGTACTATGCGTATGAGGATTTCTGCAAGACGAAGGGCATAACGGCCATTCCACGTGACAAGAGGAAGACGGATACCTTCAAGGGATTCCTCGGAAGCTTCTACAGCACCCTGCAGAACTCTGACATGAAGAATAATCCTGATACTATATACGCCTACGAACCGATAGGAACAAATGACATGACCTACTGGAACGAGGATGGCTCGGAGCAGAAGTGGAATGTCATAATGGATGTGAATGGATGGGATAAGGGAACCATGTATTCTACATTTGTGGGCGGTGACACGCCGATGGCAGTGATAGAGAACCCGAATGTGACAGACGGTTCATCGTGTGTAGTAATGAAGGAGTCCTACGGAAATGCATTTATTCCATTTCTTGTGGATCACTACTCCAAAATATATATCATAGATTACAGATATTCACAGGTAAACATCCTTGACTTTGTGAAGAGCAAAAAGGTCAATGATTTTATCTGTATAAATAACATATCTCTCATAGGAGATAAAGATGTGGCTGCTACTATAAGCAGTCTGCTGCACTAGGGCATAATCGGAGGATTTGCAGACAGATGCCCGGAGATGGTCAACAGATATATGGAGACTGCTTCTGAAGGTACCAGAGGATTGTTCATGTTCTGCACCATAGATAATGACAAGGATGTGGATGTGTTCCAGGCGCTTGCAACTGTCGACAGACTTCTCTATCAGGAGAAGCGTGCAAAGAAGCTTCGCCGGATGGCTGAGTAAGACAGATATAAAAGACAAAATATATAAAGGCTTGAAAGAAGGAGAATGTATCATGGAGAGGTTAGGTTTCATAGGCATGGGTAATATGGCACAGGCACTCTGTGCAGGATTTGTGAATTCAGGGAAGATAGCGGCTGAGAGTGTATATGCATATGCACCACACTATGACAAGCTGGTGAAGAACTCAGAGAAGTATGGATTTACCCCGTGTAAGACACTTGCAGAGCTGGTGGATGCCGTGGATACAGTCATCATGGCATGCAAGCCTTATCAGATCAATGACGTTCTCGTTGAGATAGGAGAGAGACTTCACGGCAAGGCTCTTGTGTCGGTGGCAGCTGGCTGGGATTTTAAGAAGTACAGTGAGTATTTTGACAGTTCGGTGAGAGTGCAGTTTGTGATGCCGAATACTCCGGCAATGGTATATGAGGGAGTTATGCTCTTTGAAGCACAGAATTCCCTTGAGGAGGAAGAAAGGATACAGATCAAAGAGCTGTTCGCGGCTGTGGGAATTGTGGAGGAGCTTCCATCGAATCTCATGGGAATAGGAGGCGCAGTAACCGGCTGTGGTCCTGCATTTGTGGATCTGTTCATAGAGGGATATGCGGATGCAGCGGTTAAGTATGGTGTGCCTAGACAGACTGCGTACAGACTCATATCACAGATGATACTTGGTTCAGCAAAACTTCAGCTAGAGACAGGGGAGCATCCCGGCGTGTTGAAGGACAATGTATGTTCCCCTGCAGGAACAACCATCTGCGGTGTTGCATCCCTTGAGGAGTCAGGTCTCAGGAGTGCATGCATTAAGTCTATAGATGCGATCATGAATAAGTAATAACGGCAAAGCCCCTGTATGATTGAAATATCATACAGGGACTTTTTTATTTCTTGACTTTTTTATTTCTTGAATTTTGAGAGGATGCTTATAAGCTGCCTTATGTTCAGTGGCTTTGACAGGTGTTCGTTCATGCCCGCCAGACGGCATCTTTCGAGATCTTTAGCAAATGTGTTGGCGGTGATGGCGATGATAGGAATGTTCTGTGCATCCGGATGCTCGAGCTTTCTTATGGCGTAGGACGCCGAGATTCCATCCATCACAGGCATCTGAAGATCCATAAGGATGCCGTCGTAGGTTCCGGCAGCAGATGTGGAGAACATGTCAACGCACACGGATCCATCCTCAGCGCGCTCACAGGAAATACCATTCATACCCAGAAGTTCAGACACAACCTCATAGTTGAGTTCGTTATCCTCTGCCACCAGAAGGTGCATTCCTACACACAGGGATTCTGCGTCGCTGCTATCACCGGATTGTCCGGACCACAGATCATCCTTTATGATATAAGGGACGTCGATGCTTACCTCGATGATAGTTCCACCACCCGGATTGCTCTGTACTGTGATGGTACCCTGCATTAGATCCACAAGCTCCTTCACTATGGCGAGCCCCAGACCGCTTCCGCGCACTTTACTGATCCTGGTGTCTGTCTCGCGGGAGAATTTGTTGAACATGCTCGCCTGATATTCAGGCTTTATTCCAATTCCCGTGTCGCTTATTCTGGCGACGAGACGTATCTTATCGGAGCCCGGTATATTCTCCTCATATAATTCAAACCCAACGTCGCCATGACCAGGTGTGAACTTGATGGAGTTAGACAGCAGGTTAGAGTAGATCTGTTTCAGCTTGAGTCCATCGGCCAGGATGTAGTCGTGATATATATCGTGACAGTTGAAGGTTATATTGAGTCCGTCGTTCATGAGAGCCTGATCGAAAACCATGTTCAGAGTATGACACAGCTCGGATACAGATGTTTCACAAGGCTTAAGCTGCTGTCTGCCGTTTTCCAGATTCGTTATGTCAAGGATGTTGCTGACGAGCTGTTCTATATAAGCCCCGGACGTCCTGAGCTTGCCCAGACAGTCGTCTATCTTGCTTGGATCGCCTAGTGATCGCTTTGCTATGTCGGCAAATCCCATTACGGCATTCAGAGGTGTTCTTATGTCGTGAGCCATCTTGGACAGAAACTCGGACTTTGCCTCGTTTGCCTTGTTGGCCTCCTCTGCCAGGAGCATCCAGCTCTGTTCACGTCTCTTTTGTTCGCTGATAAGCCTTGTTACATACAGTATGTTGGTCACGTTGCCAAGAGCATCTCGCTTCTTCACAATAAATCTTGCCGAGTGCCAGTTGCCGTCGTTGGCGAGATAATCCATGGCTATGGTCTCGTCTGTGTGGAGACGCTCTGCGATGGTCGACAGATCAAAGAAATCAAGTATCTTGTCCTGATATTCGGGAACGACGAAGCGGTGACACAGCTCCTTCATCTTGGAGGAAGCTCTTCCCATGCGGCCTGTAAGTCTGTGTACCTTGTTATCGCTGGACACCTCCTCGTACATGTCCTGTGTAAGATCTATCCTGTATATTGAGAAGTAGATCTTGCTTATGGCGGATATGATCTCATTGTTCAGGTTAGCCTCGTCAAGTGCCTCCTGGAGCTGCCTCCTCGAATTTTGTTCAAAGCTCACAAGCTCGTCTATCTGCTTGAAGCCAATCAGCACCCTTGAAGATGAAGCCGCTGAAAAAGGGAATATCTCAGCCTCAAAGTTTTCCTGACCCGCTGCGTTCGGAGTCACCCGGTATCTGTAAGAAAGCTTAGGGTGAGCGGCAAGATGATTCTGTATATGCTCTGCGCTGAGGATTTCTGTGAAGTCCGGGGCAGATTCTTTGATGACATATTTTTCGTAATACTGTCCGATCAGCTCTGAGTAGCAGAATGTTTTCCCAGCTTTGATGTCGTGCATGTGGGCAGCATTTGCCGCTGGGTCAAGCTTTAAAGGCTCGAGAGAATCATTCTGAAGATCCACGCAGTAGACGGATATGTAGTCCGTGCACAGAACAGACATGAACGTCCTTTCACGGTTCAGATCCGACAGGCTCTTTTCGAGAGAATTATTGCGCTGCTCAAGAAGCTCGGTCATTCTGAGAGTCTCCCTTACATTTCCGAGATGACCGCCCACAACCCCAAGCAGACTTATAAAGGATTCCGAACTATCTATGTGGGGATTGTCCACACCGATAAAGCCTTTGAGCTGGTCCTTATAGAAGATAGGAAATGCTATTTCAGAGTGGATATCCTGCATGACCAGAAGCTGATACTCGGAAGGCATGAGATCCTTCACATCCTCCACGTTATCTATGATCATACTGTCGCCGCGCTCAAATGCTTCCAGCCAGTAAGGCATGTCGGCGGAATCCACGGACTGAAGATTGTCAATCCATGGCTGCACATTGTCACCGCACCACTCATATGAGTTGCGGAATACGTTGTCAGTCTCATCCCAGTCAAAAATATAAACTCGTTCTGACGAAGTGCAACTTCCGATGATACGGAGCAGAGTCTGTATGGATGCTCGGAGTTCAAAACGGTTCTGGGCTCTGTCAATGGCAACCATCTGCTGTAGTATAACAAAATTATCCATAAAATACCCCCCCTTTAGGTGTGTAGGTTTTTGATATATTAATACATAAAGCTCTGTTTTTAAGACAATTTTACCTATTTTGAGAGAAAAAATCCATATTAATGTCAATTAATTCCATAGACAATATTTGTTAAAGACAATAGAATTAATGCGGGTATTTACAAAGATTTTGCGTAATTATACAAAAGATCCAATATATGAAAAATACAAAAGCAGTTGCAAGTGAAAATACTACATTGAGGAGTGGATCAAATGAGAGAAAAAGTTTTGATTGTTGATGACATCGAACTGAACAGAGAGATTCTGGCGGTTGCGCTTGGCGATGAGTACGAGGTACTGCAGGCATCAGATGGTGTACAGACGATAGAGATCCTGAAAACGGATAGCGAGGGGATAACTGCTATGCTGCTGGATCTCATCATGCCGAATGTGGATGGATACGCTGTACTGGATTATATGAGAGAGCATGGTCTGCTGGAGAGAATACCGGTTATCGTCATAAGTGCTGAATCCGCAAGGGATGTTGAGGTGAAATGTCTTGAGATGGGTGTTACAGATTTCATAAGAAAGCCATTTGACAGTGTTACGGTCAGGAGAAGAGTCAAGAACACAGCCGAGCTGTTCATGTACAAAAATCATCTGGAGGATAAAGTCAGATTGCAGACAAGAGAGCTGGAGGAGAAGAACAAACTGTTTCAGGCTCAGGCAGAGCAGATACGTGAGACCAATGAGAAGATAGTGGACGTTTTAGGCACGGTTGTTGAATACAGAAATCTTGAGAGCGGTGAGCACATCAAGAGGGTAAAGGAATTTACCAATATACTTGCAGAGAAGGCTGCGGAGAAATATCCGGAGTACGGCCTTACACCGGAGAAGATAACTGTAATAGTTGCAGCCAGTCCACTTCATGACATAGGCAAGATAGCCATTAAGGACAGTGTGCTCCTGAAGCCGGGCAGGCTTACAGATGAAGAGTTTGAATATATGAAGACCCACACGACAAAGGGCTGTGAGATACTTACACAGATTGCAGGCACGTGGAGTGAGGAATACGAGAAGATCAGCTATGAGATATGCCGCCACCATCATGAGAGATATGATGGAAAGGGCTATCCTGACGGACTGGCCGGTGAGGATATACCGATATCGGCACAGCTTGTGTCCATAGCGGATGTGTATGACGCTCTTGTGAGTGATCGCGTGTACAAGAAAGCGATAGAGAAGGGCAAGGCATATCAGATGATACTTGATGGAGAGTGTGGAACATTTTCACCGAGACTTATAGAGTGCTTCAAGGAGTCCAGACAGGAATTTGAAGAGCTTGTGTGCAGATATGAGATGAAGAAGGAGAACCAGATATGAACATCAGAGAGTGTTATGATACAATAGGAGCAGATTTTGAGGATGTACTTAGCAGACTTGGCAGTGAGAGTCTTATACAGAGATTCGCACTTAAGTTTATAGATGATGGAAGCTACAATGAACTGACAGAGGCTCTTGCGGAGAAGAATGCCGAGAAGGCATTCAGGGCAGCACATACACTGAAGGGGATATGCCTGAACCTTGGACTTAAGAATCTGTATACAGTGAGCTCGGATCTGACAGAGAAGCTCAGGGGGAGAGAGCTTGATGGATATGAGGCTTTGTATGAGAAGGTCAGTGAGCAGTATAAGATAACTGTAAATGCTCTTAAGAGTGTTGAATAGATCATTGTAGTGTGAGAAAATAGAAGAGATTTATGAGATGAAGAAGAGGACTATTGCCAGAATGATGGCGGCTGTTATGGCCGTGAGTATGCTTGCTGGTTGTGGTGATTCAGACGGCGATACAGCGAAGAAGGTGAATCTTGATCCAGATCATCCGGTATCACTGAAGATATGGCATTACTACAATGGAACCCTAGCAGGCAATATTTGACGATCTGGTTGATGAGTTCAATGCTACCAAGGGCAAGGATGAAGGGATATCTGTCCAAGCCGGTGAACATAGGAAAGTTTGAGGAAATGCTCTACGAGGTATGGAGCAGTCATAACAGAGAATTCAGCGTATTGCGCTAAGGGGGGTAAATATGACACAGCACTTGCAGACGATGATGTGTGAATACACCATACTGATAATCATGCTCTATATAGGTGTGAGATGTCTTAATCAAAGAAATAATAAGATCATAAGATCGTTTTCTCATTTTGTATTCGGAGTAATTGCTTTCCAGATAATAAATATACCTGTAAGAATGGTTGACGCAGGACTGGTGCGTATGCCGGCCGCGGTGGTTTTTGTGTTGAATTGCGGATTCATGATCGCAGAGACATTTGTGACATATGAATGGTTTTATTTTTTCGAGAGCATACAGAATTCATTATTTGTGGAAAAAAAGATAATACGGGCATTGCGCAGTATTCCGCTTGTTCTGATGATTGTGCTGTGTGTGGTCTCGTGGTGGACAGGCTGGCTTTTCTACGTGGATGATACGGGCATGTATCGCAGAGGAGCATTGTTCGCACTTCAGGTGGTACTTCCATATACCTATGTATTTGTGACACTCGTCAGTGCGATAGTATATTCCATTACCAGAAGAGAGAAAAGATCTGCCGTCATCATAACTATAGCACTCATACCTGCGCTTATATGTTCAGTGTTGCAGATTGTTGCGGGTGGTTCTTATGTTCTGGCTGGACTGACGCTTTCGGCGATGTTCGTGTATATAGAGCTCTGCATGGAGGATATTAGAAAGGTTGAGAAGCTTGAGGTTATCGAGAAGGCCAACCACGAGCTGGAGAATGCCCTGGATATGGCGAATAAGGCTAACAACGCTAAGACGGTGTTCCTCAACTCCATGTCTCATGATATAAGAACCCCTATGAACGCGATAATAGGCTTCACAGACCTTCTGAATGACAACCTGTCCGACCAAGACAAGGCGCGCGATTATATAGCCAAGATCAGATCATCAAGTGATTATCTGCTGTCCCTTATCAACAATGTATTGGAGATGGCAAGGATAGAGAGCGGCAAGACAGAACTGGACGAGAGCAGTATATCACTTAAAAGTCTTGATTCGGTGTACTGGCTGTTTGAAAGTCAGATGAAGGAGAAGAACATAGACTTTACATGGAATGTGAATGTGAAGCATAACAATATTCTATGTGATGTAGTGAAGATAAAAGAGATACTCATGAACATCATCAACAACGCATATAAGTATTCTCTTCCAGGAGACAGCGTTGCGGTGAAGATCGATGAGCTTCCATGCGACAGGGATGGTTATGTGAGGATACGCACAGTGGTCAGTGACACGGGAATTGGAATGTCGGAGGATTTCCTGGAGCATATATTTGAGGATTTCAGCAGGGAACAGACATCCACGGAGAGCGGACAGTTTGGAACAGGACTTGGCATGGCTATAGTTAAGAAGATAGTCGACCTTATGGGGGGAGATATAGATGTGCAGAGTGAACCGGGAAAGGGTACGACATTTACTGTTACACTTGAGCATCGTATATCCCAGAATGTTGAGGATGCTGGTTCGGTAGAGAAGCGCAACGAGGATTATTCATTTGAGGGCAGAAGGATAATCCTGGCGGAGGATAACGATCTGAACGCTGAGATAACAATGACGATACTTGCCGGTGCGGGCATGGAGGTCGACAGAGCCGCAGACGGAATCCAGTGTATAGACATGCTGGAGAAAGCGGAGCCGGGATACTACGATCTCATCCTCATGGATATACAGATGCCGAACATGGATGGTTACAAGGCAACCATGATCATACGAAAGCTGGACGACAGACGCCTGGCGGATATACCTATAATCGCTATGACTGCAAATGCGTTCAACGAAGACCGTAAGAAAGCCTTTGAGGTGGGCATGAACGGATACATAGCCAAGCCGATAAGCGCAGAGGATCTAAAGATGACGCTGGCTGGGATCGTGGAAGAATAATTTTGATGATTTTCCACATAATAACTCCAAAGCAATTATTTAACATGCAATGGAGGGTTAATACTGTTTATGAAGGCGACAGGAATAGTGAGAAGGATAGACGATCTCGGAAGGATAGTCGTTCCGAAGGAGATAAGAAAGGTTCTCAGGATAAGAGAGGGGGACCCGTTGGAGATATTTACCGGCAAGGAGGGCGAGATAGTTCTCAAGAAGTATTCGCCCATGGCTGATCTGACTGCATTTGCACAGCAGTATGTGGAGGCAATATCCCAGAGCCTTGGACTGCCGGTTGCCATCACGGACCGGGATTCAGTCATAGCGGTGGCGGGAATGCCGAAGAAGGAGCTGATGGGCAAGGAGCTTCACAGTGAGCTTGAGAGCGTGATAAACGACAGGAAAGCGATAGTTGCCCGCAAAGGCGATGCGAAGTTCATACACATAACCACAGACGACCTGGATTACGATGGACAGGTGGTGCAGACCATTATATCAGAGGGCGATGCAGTGGGCTCTGTCATCGTGATAGTGCGTGACAGCGGACACAGAATAGGTGAGATAGAGCAAAAAGCAGCGGTGATCGCGGCGGCATTTCTGGGCAAACAGATGGAAGGGTAGCCGGTAATGCAAGAATTTGGCAAAAAGTGAGTAAAATCAAGGGGTTTCGGCCTCGAAATCCCTTATTTTCCTTGACAAATATAACCATTTTAGGTATAACTATACATGTTGAGCTCAGAGTTTTCTGCTTTTGCGGGTAGCAGGCGGATGACAGAGAGCATTTATTTTTTAAAGGAGGAATTATCTAATGAATAAGACAGAATTAGTTGCAGCAATCGCTGAGAAGACAGAATTATCAAAGAAGGACGCTGAGGCAGCATTAAAGGCTTTCACAGACGTTGTAGCAGATGAGTTAAAGAAAGGTGAGAAGATTCAGTTAGTTGGATTTGGTACATTCGAGGTATCAGAGAGACCAGCTAGAGAGGGTAGAAACCCAAGAACTGGCGAGACAATGACAATCGCTGCTTCAAAGGCACCTAAGTTCAAGGCTGGAAAGGCATTAAAGGATTCAATCAACTAATCTTTAAGGGTTTGATATGAGACTTGATAAATACCTTAAGGTATCCAGAATCATCAAGAGAAGAACCGTGGCGAACGAGGCATGCGATGCCGGAAGAGTCATGGTCAACGACAAAGTGGCTAAGGCCGGAACCGATGTCAAGGTTGGAGATGTTATCGAGATAGAATTTGGCAACAAGACGGTGAAGGTCAGAGTTACAATGATTGCAGATTCCACTAAAAAGGAAGATGCCAAGGATATGTTTGAGTATGTGTAAAAATATGCCGGAATATACATAGTGTATTCCGGCATATTTTTTTTGTTGGGCTCATATAGTTTATTAAATAGCTTGAGAAGGTTTCTGAACATGGGGGAAGTTAATAAGGCAAAAACCCACAAGGTGGTCATGGACAACAGGAACAGTCTGTCCATGACAGGGATCAGCAAGGTCACATCCATAGATCCTGATCTGGTTCTGCTGGTGACCGAGCAGGGGAAACTCAAGATAATAGGCAAGAATATGCAGGCGACAAATCTGGACCTTGACAAGGGAATGCTGGATCTCACAGGAAATATCAACTCCATGATATATTCGGGTGACAAGGAAGGTGCTTTTTCTATAAAGGGGTTGTTCAAGTGATGAGCGATATGGCGGCAGGGCAGCTCTGGGGATATGGGATATGTGTTGCAGCCGGAGCGTGCTCAGGTGTACTGGGATCGCTGTTCTGGTTCATCTCAAAGCTCTTTAGGAACAGCCGCGCGGTGGCGTGGATATGCGATATTACACTTTGGTTGATATTAAGTGTAGTAGTTATGGCGGTCAGTTACATATGCTGTGACGGAGATCTGAGACTATATATTTTTTTAGGATTTTTTTCAAGCTTTTTACTTGTATTTTTTACTATAAATTGGGCTGCTTCGAAAATTGCAAACCATATATTGTGTAAGAAAAAACAAGATTCAAAAAATGTGAAAATGTGACGGCAAAAAGTGCGTTGACATAATTAGTCTTAAATAGTAAAATTATGTCAATATGTTCGTTTGGCTACGAACTTTTTGTATATTATTACAAGAAAAGACAAGTAATAAAGTAATGAATGGGGAGTTTCTAATGAATAAGACGGTCGGCAGATCAAAGTCAAAAAAGAATAACAAGATCACAACGAAGCTTGGAATGGTTCTGGTTGTGAGCTGTCTGATATTGCTGGCAGTGGTTGTACTGTACAAAGCACAGAGCCTGAAAGCACAGAAGGAGAGCCTGCAGGTTCAGGCTGCGGAGCTTCAGGAACAGCTTGACAGTGCGAAGGAAGATTATAAGAAGCTTGAAGAGCGTGAGAAATATATGCAGACAGATGAGTATGTTGAGGATGTGGCCAGATCACAGCTCGGTCTCATATATCCTGACGAGATCGTGGTAAAGCCTGAGGAATAAAGTCAGAACATAGCGGATGCTGATTTCAGCATTCGCTATTTTTTTGCGCATTTGACGGATATACTTCTTGTCACTATGAACAGGAAGGCGGGAAAATGTTGATGAGAGAAAAGGTGAATGGGTTCGTCGGAGTGATGGCGGTGGCTATTCTGTGTATGGTCAGCGGCTTATGCATGGTCTGGGGGATAGCCCCGGTGGTTCTGGCTGTGTATGTGGCGGCCTGTGCGGTGTGTGGGAGATACATGATAACCTGCATCGGGTGTGCGGCGGGAGTCGCAGCCGGATCTATGGGCATAGCAGGGCTGTTGCACGCATATGAGTATATGATACCGGGGCCTGTGTATTCCGGTGTGATGGTGACGGAGAAATATCTGGTGCTGCTGGGACTTGCGATGTGTCTTATGAAGATCGTGTACTCCAGAAATTCCAGATCGTATGTAAGGGTGATCGTCGTCATGTCGGCTGCCGTGCTTATGGGAAACATAGTGGTATATGCGGATAACATGCTTATGGCTGCAGCTTATGGAGTGGTGGAGGCTGCGATATTCATGTGTGCCAGTGTGATACTGAAACCGGGGATTGGACTTCTATATACATATATCTGCGGGGATGCCTCGGATGTGGAGAGGGATGAGAGCTGGAATATAAGTCAGGGCATAGTGAGCCTCATGGCGCTGGCGGCGGTCGTTCTGTGGGTTGTTCCGGGTGAGGATATCTACGGTGTGAATCCGGCATTTATGCTAGCTCTGGTTCTGATATTGTACGCGGTGTATAGAACTGGAGCGGTGTACGGATGCGGAATGGCGGCGGTGGCGGGAAGCATCGTGTCGGTCAAGCTGAATGACAGCAGGTGGCTCATGTGGATGCTCCTTGTGACGCTGGTCATGCTCATAGGCCGGGCACTCACCGGGAGAAGAAAGGTGTCTGCAAGTCTGTTCTATGTTCTGGGGTGCGTTCTTGCCTCCGTGGCGGATGGAACAGTGCTGTGGAACGGCTCTGGGCGGGAGACCGCATTTTACTATATAAATATCGCCGTTCCGGTCGTATTGTTTGCGTGTATACCTGGTGCTCTGCTGGGCGCCATGGACGAGGAGACAGATCCGGCGTGTCTTCAGGCGGCTGCTGCGGAGATTAACAGACTCACGGCCTGCAAGATAGAAGATATGGCAAATGTGTTCAGACGGCTCGATTATACATTTGCCGGGAGCGATGAGCCGGCGATAAGCCTGGGACAGATTGGCGAGCTCGTGGATGGCTTCAGGAGACAGATAGATCTGATAGGTGAGGCGAGGGAGATATCCGATGAAAAGCTGCTGGGGCAGATAAGATCGCTGGGGATGGACGAGGTCAGGATCACGGCATCCATGGACAGTGGCAACAGGAGCCGATACTATGTGGCGGGAAGAACGTCAGGTCAGGGCATGGTGCTGTCAAGACAGGTGGCTGATGTACTGAGTGGGTATTTCAGGAAGAATATAAGGGCGGGCATGGATTCGCCGAGCCTTTTCTTCGATGAGTACAGATCCGCCGTGTACGAGGAGGCGGCGCGTTACAAGGGGCGTTACCATGTCAGAAGGATAAAGAAATATGGATCTCCGGTGTCGGGGGATAATTTCTCGGTGAAGGAGTATGAGGATGGCAGGCTGGTGATGATGCTGTCTGACGGCATGGGAAGCGGAAGCCTGGCCTCCTGCGAGAGCTGCATGATGCTGGACACCATGGAGGAGCTGCTGGAGGCGGGATTTGCCCCGGAGTACAGCATTGCATTTGCCAATCGATGTATGTCCAGGAGAAATAAGGGCAGAATATTCACGACATTTGATATGGTGGTCATAGACATGTACGACGGCACCATGAGGAGCTTCAAGCAGGGGGCGTCGGTGACCTATGTGATACGCCCGGGCGATGATGGAAATGAGGTCCGCCAGATAACGAGCACTACTCTTCCCGTGGGCGTGCTGGACGATGCCGAGTGCGACATGGCGGATGTGAAACTTGCGGCGGGGGATGCCGTGGTCATGGTGAGCGATGGACTCTCGGATATGGATGTGTCCGATCACATGCAGGATGTGCTCAAGGGAATAAGAGTGGGTGACAGCAGACGGATGGTCGATGATATACTGGGCGCCATGATAGGACAGGGGGATGTGTCGCTTCGGGATGACGTGACGGTCATGGCGGCGGTGATATCAGGATCTGAGAAAAGTAGCGCAGCCTGAGTAACTCTATGCTATAATATGAAATTATGATATTTACAGAAGGATAAATGTATGGATGTATTTGAAAAAGATGTTCTTGAGTATATAAAAAAATACCACATGTTTGATGGTATAAGTCACTGCGTGTGCGGTGTGTCCGGCGGCGCGGATTCGGTGAGCCTGCTCACGGTGCTGGCAAGGCACAGGGCGGAGCTGGGAATAGATATACACGTTGTACACATAAATCACATGATACGCGGTGAGGCTGCGGATGGTGACCAGAGCTACGTTGAGACTTTGAGTGGTGAATATGGTGTCACATGCGACTCTTACAGGATCGATGTCAGGAAGCTTGCGGAGCAGGCCGGACAGACCGTGGAGGAGGCCGGACGCCATGCAAGATATGATGCATTTGACAGAATGCGTGCCAGATATGTGGATGAGGGCTGTGTGATCGCAGTCGCCCACAACCGCAACGATGTGGCTGAGACGGTTCTGTTCAACATGGCGAGGGGAACCGGAATGGGCGGCATAAAGGGTATAGCCCCGGTGAGGAATCACATAGTGAGACCGCTTCTTGGGAGCGACAGGAGCCACATAGAGGAATATCTTGGCCGGCAGGGGATCAGATACTGTACGGATGCCACCAACAATGAGGATGATTACACTAGGAACAAGATAAGACACAGGATACTTCCTCTTATGAATGAGATAAATGGACAGGCCACGGAGCACATTTGCCAGATGGCCATGATGGCGGCTGATTACGAGCGGCTTGCTGCCGGACTGGTTGATGATTTCCTGACGGGACAGGGAATTGATGTCAGAAGTGAAGGCTGTGGCTGGACCGGAGACAGCACTGACCGGA
>NC_021018.1:2310499-2326913 GCF_000210595.1 Coprococcus sp. ART55/1
AGACAGCACTGACCGGAGATATGAGCTGGACATGGCGGCTCTCAAGGAGCAGGACAGGCTCGTGCAGGAGCTTGTCATAAGAAAGCTCATCGGAATGGTGTGCGGAGGCCTGAAGGATATCGGCATGAGCCATGTGTCGGAGGTTACGAAGTTGTACTCGGCTGACACCGGGGCGGGGATCAATCTTCCTGCCGGTGCGAGGGTGTGGCTGGAGTACGGCAGACTGGTATTTGCCGGCGGTGAGAACCGCGCCGGTGACCAGAGCTGTCAGGACGGCGGGCTGCCGGGCTGCGTGGACATAGACATCACCTGTGATGGTGAGTATGAGCTGTGTGAGGGAAGGCTTACGGTCAGGATCTACGACAGACCTGAAGCCCTTGATCTTGCAAAAAAAGAGTGTACGAAGTTTCTTGATTATGGTAAAATAAAACAGTGTCTGCAGTTGCGGACATTTGAAAACGGGGATTATATAGTCGTTAATTCTGCGGGCTCGAGAAAGAAGCTCAACCGTCTGTATACTGACTGTAAGATACCGGTGGACAAGCGGCGTAATATTCCACTTGTGACATCCGGGCAGGAGGTCGTGTGGGCCGTGGGACTTAGGATTGGCGAGAATTATAAAGTGACAGAAGATACACAAAAGATAATTGAGTTGAATTTTAACAGGAGGAAACAGAGTTGAAAGAACAGATTGGTGTTATGCTCAGCAGCAGTGAGGTGGAAAACAGAATAAGCGAGATGGCAGCAGCCATAGATAAGGCATATGAGGGAAAGACGATACATTTGATCGGAATCCTTAAGGGAAGCGTGTTCTTCATGTGTGAGCTTGCGAAGAGAATGAAGAGTCCGGTCACCATGGACTTCATGTCTGTGAGCAGCTATGGCGATGGAACAAAGTCATCAGGTATTGTCAAGCTGAACAAGGACCTTGATGAGTCTATAGAGGGAAAGGATGTAATTATCGTGGAGGACATTCTTGATTCGGGAAGAACCCTTTCATACCTTGTGAAGCTTCTCGGCGAGAGAAAGCCTGCAAGCCTTGAGGTTGTGACCCTGCTTGACAAGCCGGACAGAAGAGTTATCCCGGTTGAGCTGTATATGACAGGTTTTGAGATCCCTGACAGATTTGTTGTGGGATACGGCCTTGACTGTGCCCAGAAGTACAGAAACCTTCCATATATAGGTGTCATAGAGCAGTAATATATTGATTAAGGAGCATATACATGGAAAATATGGATAAGAGAAAATTCAGGAATGGAATGATAATCTATCTGTTGATCCTGATAGTTGCTTTCATCCTCATAAACAGATGGATGCAGAGCGACAAGATTGAAGTGACCACCACTTACAGTTACACAGATCTGACAGAGGATTTGGATGATGGCAAGATATTGGCATTGTCGATACAGCCAAATGCAGAGATTCCTACGGCGGTAGTTCAGGTGCAGTTCACCAACGGAAAGACTCTTGCATTTTATTCCACAGATGTCAATGATGTCGTGAAGATTTATAACGACTATCAGGCAAGTGTGGACAAGTATAATGCGACCGTAAGCTCGGATGACGATAAGAAGGTCGTTGCCAGATGCAGCCTGAACGATGTGGAGAAGACGAGCATATGGAGTGTGATAATTCCGTATGCCCTTGTCATGATCGTCATGTTCTTTGTCATGCTGCTGTTCGTGAGATCATCACAGGGCGGTGGAGGCCAGATGATGAACTTTGGCAAGAGCAGGGCGAAAATGACAGAGCCTGATGAGAAAGAGAAGGAAGATAAGAAAAATAATAAGAAGAAAATAACATTTGACGATGTTGCCGGTCTCAGTGAGGAGAAAGAGGATCTCGAAGAGATAGTGTGCTTCCTCAAGAACCCGGGCAGATTCATCAAGGTCGGTGCACGTATACCGAAGGGAGTTCTTCTTGTCGGCCCTCCTGGAACAGGTAAGACACTCATGGCAAAGGCCATAGCAGGAGAGGCGGGGGTTCCGTTCTTCAGTATTTCAGGATCAGACTTCGTGGAGATGTTCGTCGGTGTCGGTGCAGCGAGAGTGAGAGATCTTTTTGCACAGGCAAAGAAGAACGCACCATGTATCGTATTTATAGATGAGATCGATGCCGTTGCCAGACAGAGAGGTACAGGACTTGGCGGTGGACATGACGAGCGTGAGCAGACTCTGAACCAGCTCCTTGTAGAGATGGATGGATTCGGAGCGAATGAGGGAATCATAGTTCTTGCAGCTACCAACCGTGTGGACATACTGGATAAAGCGATCCTCCGTCCGGGACGTTTTGACAGAAAGATATCTGTCAATCCTCCTGATATCAATGGCAGAGAGGAAATCCTCAAGCTTCATGTTGCGAACAAGCCTCTGGCAGAAGATGTTGATCTCAACGAGATCTCCAGAACAACAGCCGGATTTTCGGGAGCTGATCTTGAGAACCTGATGAATGAGGCTGCGATCTCTGCTGCGAAGGCCGGCAGGGAATATATCAATAAGGAAGATGTCGACAAATCATATATCAAGGTTGGAGTCGGTGGTGAGAAGAGGAGCCATGTGGTCTCCGAGGAGGATCGTAAAATCACGGCATATCACGAGTCGGGACATGCGATACTGTTCCATCTCCTTCCATATGTTGGCCCGGTGCATATTGTGTCTATCATACCTACAGGTACCGGAGCCGGAGGATATACCATGCCGCTTCCACAGGGTGATCAGGAATATATTACTAAAGCGCATTTGCTCAACGAGATAAAAGTTAGCATGGGCGGAAGAATTGCAGAGAAGATCATATTTGGCAATTTTACCACGGGTGCTTCACAGGATATCAAGATGGCCAGCGGTTATGCAAGATCCATGGTTACGAAGTATGGAATGTCCGAAAATCTTGGATTTATCAACTATGAGAGCGATGATCAGGAGGAGGTATTCCTCGGGAAAAATCTTGGACATACCAAGCCATACAGCGAAAAGATAGCCGCCGCCATAGATGAGGAGGTTAAGCAGATCGTTGACGAGTGTTACAGGGAGGCTTATGAGATTCTGGAGCAGAATGTGGATGTTCTTCACAAGTCTGCAAAGCTTCTTCTTGAGAAGGAGAGAATAACAGGAGCTGAGTTTGAAGCACTGTTCGATAGAGACGATGCTAAGGATGCAGATGCACATGTTCAGAGCAACGGTGCAGAGCAGAGTACAGCAGAGAATGTAAATGCAGCAGATAATGCTGTTGCAGAGCAGAAAGCTGAGACTCAGACAGACAAACAGTAATATATAAAGACAATACAGATGCCCGCAGTTTTCTTGCGGGCATTTGGCTTATGTTGGATATATGACGGAAGGGAGAACAAGGGATGAAGATAATAAAGAGAGGGATAAATGCGGTGATACCGTTCCTGCTGGCAAATGTATATCTGCTGGCAAGGTGTCCGGAGTGGAATATACCACTCATGCCGCTTATAGTTGTGGTGTTCATAGCAGTATATGTACTGCTGACCGCTATGCCATTTCTCGGACTGAAAAATATCCAGTCGAGTGGGATCAGAAGGTGTCAGAGGGGATGCGAGAATCTGTACTCTTTCCTGGCGGCAACGGTCATGTCTGTGGCTGTGCTGATACTATTGTTGGTGCATGTGATAGATGTTGGTGCGTGGACATGGAAGAACTGGGTTCTGTACATACTCACGGCGGTGACTGTGCTGGCGGTCACATTCTGGGTTGGAATAATAAGGATATATGTGTCATCCAGGCAGCTCGGTATCAAATGGAGAGTGATCGGTATACTGTGCGGTTGGATTCCGGTGGTACATCTGATAGTCCTTGGCAAGCTGATAAGTCTGGCATCAGGTGAGACGGTTCTGGAGAACGAGAAGATTATAAAGGATAAGGCAAGACAGGCTGACCGGGTCTGCGCCACCAGATATCCAATACTCATGGTACACGGAGTGTTCTTCAGGGATTTCAGGTATCTGAATTACTGGGGAAGGATCCCTGCGGCACTTGAGGCGAATGGTGCGACCATATTCTACGGAAACCATCAGTCCGCCGCATCTGTGGCTGACTCCGGACGGGAGATAGCTGACAGGATACAGCAGATATTGAAGGAAACAGGATGCGGGAAGGTGAATATCATAGCCCATTCCAAGGGAGGCCTTGACAGCAGATATGCCATATCGAAGCTCGGTATGGCCCCTTATGTAGCATCACTCACAACGATTAACACTCCGCACAGGGGATGCGAATTTGCGGATTATCTTCTGGGCAAGATACCGGAGAAACAGCAGCAGACCGTGGCAAATGCCTACAATTCTGCACTCAAGAAGCTGGGTGACACAAACCCGGACTTCATAGCTGCGGTGACGGATCTCACGGCATCAGCGTGTGAAAACCTGAACAGAGAGCTCCCTGATCCACAGGGCGTATACATACAGAGCACGGGTTCATGTATGAAGAAGCCTTCAGGTGGACGCTTCCCGCTCAACACCACCAACGCATTCGTAAAGCAGTTTGATGGTGAGAACGATGGACTTGTCGGATATGAATCTTTCAAATGGGGCTCAAACTTCATATACCTGAAGCCTCAGGGCAGGCGTGGAATCTCCCACGGAGACGTGATAGACCTGAACAGGGAAAATATAGATACATTTGATGTGAGGGAATTTTATGTGGAGCTTGTGAGTGACCTGAAGAGACGCGGTTTTTAGAAAATGCCCGGTGTTTTGTCTAATGTGAACAATAAAAAGTAAAAATCAGGTAATATTCAGGAAATGTATTGTGATATTGCACAATGACATTTGCCAAATAAAAAAATGTTTGGGCAGACTTTTGACGGGATTTGTATATAATAATACTTGTAACCCCCAATACATTATATAGTTTTGGCTACACCCCATAAAAGTAACAAAATACCTTCTCCAAAAGAGACAGTCGTTCGGTGACTGTCTCTTTTACTTTTGGTGAAAACAGAAATTGGGCAGGATGGTCTGATATGAGGCGATTCCTGCTGTATATTTGCAGCTAATATATGTTTTATCTTGTTGCCTAATCTCCCGAAAAGTATTAATATAAAAAAGAGTATGTGCAAGGGAGATTTTATTGTATGGTGGAAAAGAAGACCAATGGGCAGAAGATACATGATTATGTATATAATGTAAAGCCCATACTAAATAAAGGCGGACTGTTTGCGGACGGAAGCAAATATTATGTCAGCCCACAGGAGCCGGATGTGGATCAGGATGTGAATGTCAGATTCAGGACTACAGCCGATAATGTGGATGAAGTGTTCCTTATATATAATGAAGAAAAGATACAGATGACAAAGGAGAGTTCCAACAGAATATTTGACTTTTATACCGCAACGATACCTGGAGGTCTGCCATTCATAAGATATCATTTTGAGATACATTCGGGAAGGGTCACATGCTTTTATGACAAGCTGGGACCTACGAAGCAGAACGACAGAGAGTACGACTTTGAGATATGTCCGGGATTCAAGGTGCCGGAGTGGGCAAAGGGTGCGGTATTTTATCAGATATTTGTGGACAGGTTCTGCAACGGGGATACTTCCAATGATGTGCTGGATAATGAGTACGCATATATAGGTACCGGTTCAGTTCAGGTAAAGGACTGGAATCAGAGGCCGAGCACCATGGATGTGGGACGTTTCTATGGCGGAGATCTCCAGGGTGTCAAGGATAAGCTTGATTATCTGCAGGATCTGGGAGTGGATGTAATATATCTGAACCCTATATTCGTATCACCATCCAACCATAAGTATGATATACAGGATTACGACTACGTTGATCCACACTATGGAAGAATAGTTGACGATGAGGGTGACTGCCTTCCGGGCGGATGCCTTGAGAACAAGCAGTCGTCGAGATATATCAACAGAGTTACAAATAAAAAGAATCTTGAGGCCAGCAATCAGCTCTTTGCCGAGCTGGTTGAGGAGATACACAAGCGTGGCATGAAGGTCATCTTGGATGGCGTGTTCAACCACTGTGGTTCATTCAACAAATGGATGGACAGGGAGTGTATATACGAGAATCAGGAGGGCTACGAGAAGGGTGCGTTTGTATCGAAGGACAGCCCTTACAACACTTTCTTCAAGTTCTACAATGACAATGCATGGCCATACAATACAACATATGATGGCTGGTGGGGTCATGACACCCTGCCAAAGCTCAACTACGAGGATTCGCCGAAGCTGGTTGAGTACATCATGAAGATAGCAAGGAAATGGGTGTCACCTCCGTATAATGCAGATGGATGGCGACTTGACGTGGCTGCGGATCTGGGACATTCCCCAGAGTACAACCACCAGTTCTGGCGGGAGTTCAGGAGAAATGTTAAAGAGGCAAATCCGAATGCGATAATTCTGGCTGAGCACTATGGTGATCCAAAGAGCTGGCTGAAGGGAGATCAGTGGGATACTGTCATGAACTACGATGCGTTCATGGAGCCTATCACATGGTTCCTCTGCGGTGTTGAGAAGCACAGCGACGAGTTCCGCGGTGACCTTCTGGGTAATTATGACGCGTTCAAGGGCGCGATGAACTATCACATGTCCAGATTTCTTAGACCATCGATAGACGTGTCCATGAATGAGCTGTCCAACCACGACCATTCCAGATTCCTTACGAGAACCAACAGAAAGGTCGGACGTCTTCACACCATGGGAGCGGATGCTGCTGATCAGGGCGTGGACAAGGGTATATTCAGACAGGCTGTCGTATTCCAGATGACGTGGCCGGGAGCTCCTACCATATACTATGGAGATGAGGCTGGTGTGTGCGGATGGACAGATCCTGATAATAGAAGGACTTATCCGTGGGGCCACGAGGACAAGGAGCTTATACAGTTCCACAAGGATATGATAAGAATACACAAGTCCTACGAGGCACTTAAGTCTGGTTCTGTATTATATCTCCACGGCGGACACAAGATACTCTGCTATGGAAGATTTACTGACAACAAGCAGGTGGTAGTCATCATGAACACCAACTATGAGGATGTGGATCTGAAGCTTCATATCCGTCAGATCGGAGTGTACAACCATTCGATCCTCAGAAGAGTCATGCTGACAAATGAAGAGGGGTACACGCTGGAGCCACAGGATTTCATGGTGGAGCACAACGTACTCACGATCAAGGCTCCAAAGATGAGTGCGATGGTGCTTGTTCGTGCCTGATGGCCGGAAGACAAAGATATACAAGACAAAGATATACAAGACAAAGATATACAAGACAAAGATATATGACATAAAAATATAAAAAAGTTCCTTTGGACGAATGATGTTATTGAAAGAATCATTTGCCGGGGAGCTTTTTTATTTGCAAGAGTAATGCTTGCACAGAAAATGGATTGAAAATGGAATTGCTTGCCCGTGTTATCGTCTAAATCTGCGGCGAGCCGAATTCTATGTTTGTCCATGACTTTGTAACGATCCAAGAAACACCATCCAAGAAACACAATTTAGAAAACAGATAGATTAAACTACAGGTTGGGTGGAAAAATATAGGGAGATAGGGTATATTGGACAAAATAGTATTGTAAAGAAGGAGGCAGATAGAATATGAGAGTATTGCTTTTGCTTAGGGGATCTGCCGGTTGTGGCAAATCTACATGGATCGAGCAGAATGGATTAAAACCATACACACTTTCAGCGGACGACATCAGACTGCTTTGTCAGAGTCCGGTGCTGCAGGTGGATGGTACGAGAGGAATCAGTCAGAACAATGATGGTACGGTGTGGAAGACATTGTTCAGCCTTCTTGAGATCCGCATGCAGAAGGGCGAATTTACGGTGATAGATGCCACGAATTCCAAGACTTCGGAGATGAACAGATATAAGAATATGTGTGAGACGTACAGATACAGAATGTATTGTGTAGATTTTACAGATATACCTATAGAAGAGGTGAAGAGAAGAAATGCCGGGAGGGAGGAGTTCAAGAGGGTATCAGATGACGTTATTGACAAGATGTACTCCCGCTTTGCCACACAAAAGATCCCTTCGGGAATCACGGTCATAAAGCCGGACGAGCTTGACAGCATCTGGATGAAGAAGAGGGATTTCTCCCAGTATAAGAGGATCCATCACATCGGGGACGTTCACGGATGCTATACAGCGCTGATGAAGTATCTGGATGACAATGGCGGTATAAAGGATGATGAGTTCTATATATTTACAGGTGATTATATCGACAGAGGCGTGGAGAATGCGGAGGTTGTAAATTTCCTGATATCTATCATGGACAGGAAGAATGTTCTCATGCTTGAGGGCAATCACGAGAGATGGCTGTGGCTGTGGGCAAATGACTGCACCGGCAGGTCGAAGGAGTTTGAGCTTGTGACAAGACCAATCCTCGATGCTTCCGGAATCGACAAGAAGGAGGTGCGGAAGCTTTACAGAAGGTTTGGACAGTGTGCTTACTATAGCTACGGTGATAATGTATATCTGGTGACCCATGCGGGACTCAGTGTGATTCCCGACAATCTCACATTTGTGGCAACTGATCAGATGATACATGGAGTCGGAGCTTACAATGATTTCGAGAAGATCGCAGAGACATTCTACGGGAAGATGCCGGCGAATTACTATCAGATCCATGGACACAGGAACACCAAGCTGCTCCCGGTGCGGGTGAATGACAGAGTGTTCAACCTTGAGGGCAGAGTCGAGTATGGCGGGGAACTCAGATGCGTTCGGGTGGATGCTGATGGAATCCATGAGGTGGAGATCCACAATGATGTGTTCAAGGCACCTGAGATACAGGAGGAACAGACCGTTACCACAAGCTCTGTTGCAGATGTGATCATCTCCTTGCGGGGGAACAGGGACATACAGGAGAAGACATTTGGCAATATTTCGTCATTCAACTTCACGAGCAAGGCATTCAATGACAGGGTGTGGGATGAGCAGACCACAAGAGCAAGGGGCTTGTACATTGACACATTCAAGGGAAGAGTCGCAGCGAGGGCGTATGACAAGTTCTTTAATATCAATGAGCGCCCTGAGACAAAGTTTGATATGCTGCAGAATAAGCTGCAGTTTCCGGTGACTGCCTATGTCAAGGAGAACGGTTTCCTGGGACTCGTGAGCTACGATGAGTACAACGACGATTTGTTGATAGCGAGCAAATCCACCATAGAGGGACCATTCGCCGGCTGGCTGAAGGATATGATATATGAGAAGGTGACACTGGAGAATATAGAGAATATGAAGCGGTTTGCGAAGGACAATAATGTGACATTTGTATTTGAGTGTGTTGATATGAAGCATGATCCTCACATCATAGAGTACCCGGAGAGCAATCTGTATCTGCTTGATATAGTTTACAACCAGATAAACTATGCAAAGTATGATTACGATGCGATGTGTGATACAGCCCACCGGTTCGGCCTGACACCAAAGAAGAAGGCTTGCGAGCTTGCAACCTGGCAGGAGTTCTATGACTGGTATTATGATATCCTTGAGGATGATTACGAGTATAACGGCAGAGTCATAGAGGGGTTTGTCATCGAGGACAGCGCCGGATATATGACAAAGCTCAAGCTTGCATACTACAATTTCTGGAAGTTTATGAGGACAATATCCCATGAGGCTATCAGAAACGGATATATCAAGAAGACATCGGCACTCACCACCCCTCTTGCAAATGAGTACTATGCGTGGGTGAGAAAGCTTCACGATACAGAGGATCCCGCAAATGTTCCGAGGGATATATGCACGCTTAGAAGATGGTTTTATAATGACATGAAGCAGGCGGAAGGCGATAGCCTGATATAGGTGATCATAAGAGATAACACGGTGAATGTTTGACGGGTTATGTTATATCATGGCAGCAGCCAGACATAGAAAATTATCCAGGCTGCTGCATATATTTACATGGTACGCTGAGTAGGAATGAGAGGTGATATTGTATGATATTTTATACGTCAGATCTTCATTTTGGACATGCAAATGCTATAAAATTTGATGAGAGACCATTTACAGATGTGGATGATATGGCTGATGGAATGATACATAACTGGAACAGCAGGGTAGGAAAGAATGATACAGTGTATATTCTCGGGGATTTCTGCTTTAAATTGAAAGATCCGGAGCCGATCCTTGCAAGACTTAAAGGACACAAGCGCCTCATCCTTGGCAATCACGATCAGGTAATAATGGGAAGTGAGAAGCTGCAGTCCTACTTCGACGATATACAGAAGATGGACTATGTGAGCGACAGAGGTAAGCTGATAGTTATGTGTCACTTTCCGATAGCTGAGTGGAATAAGAAGAAAAGCGGGGCATACCATTTCTATGGACATATCCACAAGAGCAGTCCTGAAGTGTACAGCTTCATGACCGGCCAGGGACGTGCTTACAATGTAGGCTGCATGATCAACAACTACATGCCGTGCACCGCTGACGAGATCATCCGAAATAACGAGATATATCAAGCCAGATTACAGTCAGAGGCTAAATGATAAGAGGTATAAGGACGTATGTATATGTAACTGGCAACCTGTATTTTCAAGTTTTGTAATTCCACATGCTTCCAATAACTGCCGGAAGTAAAATCAGAATGCATCATGCAGCGAAAACATAGAAGTAAACGGAAAAGAAGGAATAAGGAGGAATTGTATAATTATGAAAATATTAAATGACATATAGTGTAATTTAATGCTATAAAAAACCAGCCCATAGGTGTTAACGAAAAAGTAGATTACCTCCGGGAAAGCATAATAAAAAGCCTACACCACCGTGTAGGCTTTTTGCGCTTTCCCGGATGGGCACAATCCCTCGTCAGCACCTATGGGCGTCCGTCTCAGCACCCATGGGCGTCCGGCAGTTAATTCTTGGAAGGCAGCGTAATGTAATTTCGATCCACCGCCTGGAACAGCTTCGGCCGGAAGTCCTCCTTGGTGAGCTCGAATATGGAGTGTGACACCAGGAAGTAATAAGCCTCCACAGCCTGATCCACGTTGATACTCGTGATCTCCGGGCTGTTCAGGTATCCCTTGATGGCAACGGTGAGACCCATTACCAGATACTTACATATAATAAGAGGAGACAGCATAGGATTGTCAGGAATCTGATCCGTGTCAAATATCTTCAGGTGTTCCTTGAAGAAACTGGTGAACTGTTCGATCATGACCTGCTCAAAGCTGTTCTGCCCGGTTGTCTCAAAAAGCTTTCTGTAAAGCTTCGCTTCATTAATAATGTGTGTGAAGAGATATTTTATGGCCTCAAGGATCATGTTGTGCTCAAGCAGTACCTCCAGTTCCTTGGTCACCTCATTGTAGAGCATGTAATCCATCAGCTCATATTTGTCTTTAAAATGTCTGTAGAATATCGGTCTTGATATTCCGACGTCTTCAGCGATCATCGTGACAGTGATCTTATCAAAGGAATATTCGTTTACAAGCTTTTTGAAGCTTTTGATAATTTTATCTTCAGTCTTTTCCTCGCTTGGATTAGGCACTTTCCCAAACCTCCCTCAGTTTATAATTTGTTTATAATCAATTTTGAATATGTGTTCAAACGTTTGTTACAGATTAGCATATTTGTAACAAAATGTAAACGTTTTCGTATTTTGGGTAGTTTATTTAAGAAATATCAGGTTGTATAATCCACCACAGAATAGAAAAAGGAGATGTTATGGCTATGTTAAAACTAGGAGAAAAGATAGTAAGTGCGAGGGTCGTAATACTGATTCTCAGCTTAGTTCTTCTCATACCAGCGGCATACGGTTATATCAAGACCAGGGTAAACTACGATATTCTGTCATATCTTCCGAAGGATATCGAGACCATGGAAGGTCAGGATATACTGGTTGACCAGTTCGGTACAGGAGCCTTCTCGCTGTATGTGGTAGAGGGGATGGAAGACAAAGATGTATCCGCACTGAAATCAAAGATTGAAAAAGTAGACCATGTATCAAAGGTTATATGGTATGACAGCTTTGCAGACCTGTCAGTACCAAAGGATATGCTTCCTGAAAGCCTTTATGATGCATTTAATAATGACGAAAAGAATGCCACCATGATGGCCATCATATTTGATGATACCACATCGGCGGACGGCACAATGGATGCCATCGAGGAGATAAGAAGCATATCAAACAAGCAGTGCTTCCTGTCCGGTATGTCAGCGGTTGTCGTCGATACCAAGAAGCTGTCAGAGAAGGAAACCCCGATATACGTACTTATAGCGGTTATCCTGAGTAGTATCATCCTGGCGATCACAATGGACTCTATCATGATCCCGGTACTCTTCCTTGCAAGTATAGGAATGGCGATCGTGTACAACCTTGGATCAAATATCCTCATGGGTCAGGTATCATACATAACAAAGGCGCTGGCTGCGGTACTTCAGCTCGGAGTTACAATGGATTACTCCATATTCCTGTGGCACAGCTACAAGGCACAGCAGAAGGAATACACGGATAAGAAAGAGGCTATGGCACACGCCATCGCAGAGACAATATCATCAGTTGTGGGAAGTTCCATAACAACAGTTGCCGGATTCGTTGCACTGTGCTTCATGAGCTTTACCCTCGGACTTGACCTTGGTATCGTCATGGCAAAGGGTGTCGTACTCGGAGTTATCGCATGTGTAACGATACTTCCATCACTCATCCTTGTATTTGACAAGGCGATAGAGAAGACAACACACAGAGTAATACTTCCAGAGTTCAAGGGAGTAGGAAAATTCATAGCTAAGCACTACAAAGTATTCCTTGTATTGTTCGTGATCATCCTGATCCCTGCAATATACGGATACAATCATACAAAGGTTTATTACAAGCTGGATTCATCACTTCCAGACAGTCTGGAGAGTGTTCAGGCCAACACAGAGCTGGCTGAGGTATTCAACATGAATTCAACACATATGATACTTGTCACAAATGATCAGAGTGACAAGGACACAAGAAACATGATGTCAGATATCGAGAACATCGATGGAGTTAAGTTCTGTCTCGGACTTGACAGCATCATTGGAGCAGGTATTCCAACCGACTTCATACCTTCAGATGTCACAGAGGCGCTCAAGAGCGATGACTGGCAGTTGATACTCGTCGGATCAGAGTATGAGGTTGCTTCAGATGAGGTTAACAATCAGTGTACAGAGATCAATAATACCATCGATTCATACAACGAGAAGAACATGCTGGTTGGTGAGGCTCCTTGTACAAAGGATCTTATCACTATAACAGATAAGGATTTCGCATCTGTAAGTACAGTATCCATCGGAGCGATATTCATTATCATCCTCTGTGTATTCGGTTCAATATCACTGCCAATCGTACTTGTGGCAGTCATAGAGTTTGCGATATTCATCAATATGGGTATCCCTTGCTTCACCGGAACAGAGATACCGTTCATAGCTTCAATAGTTATCGGTACTATCCAGCTCGGCGCGACGGTTGATTACGCCATACTGATGACAACGAAGTACAAGAGAAACAGACTGAACGGATACAGAAAGTTTGACGCCGTGGCAACAGCATGCCAGGAGTCAGTACAGTCCATAGTTGTCAGCGCACTTTCATTCTTCGCTGCAACATTTGGCGTAGGTCTTTACTCAGATATAGATATGATCAGCGCGCTGTGTACACTTATGGCTCGTGGAGCACTCATAAGTATGTGTGCAGTTATCCTGATGCTTCCATCAGCACTGATGCTCTTCGATAAGGTCATCATGTTCAGATACAGGAAGAACCTGATGGATGGACCATCAGCGAAGGTTAGCGATGAGGACACTGCAGCCACTCAGGCATAGCAGTTATAAACAGATGTAACTACGGAACTTTTGTAATCTATGAAAAGAGGTAATAATATGATCAAATGGAAGAAATATATATGCGTTGCATTATCAGCAGTTATGATGGCATCACTGGCAACAGGATGCGGAGATACAAATGACAGCTCATCCTCAGACAAGGCCGAGGCTACAACCGAGAGCGAGTCAGACACACTTCAGGATGCACTTACATCTGAGATATCCAAGGATGGCGCATCTGACGCAGACAAGGAAGAGACAGTATATGTCCTTGCCGATGCAAATGGAAATGCAAATGACGTTACAGTCAGCACATGGCTGAAGAACTCAGATGGTGCAGAGGGACTCAACGACAAGACAAACCTCACAGACATCCAGAACGTGAAGGGCTATGAGGAATACAAGGACAACGGCGATGGCACTATAACATGGGCTGCAAATGGATCAGATATCTACTATCAGGGCAAGTCAAATGAGGAGCTCCCTGTAGATGTAAAGATAACATACAAGCTTGACGGCGAGGAGATAGAGCCTTCAGAGCTTGCAGGCAAGAGCGGTAAGGTCACCATCAGATTTGATTATACCAACAACACCAAGAAGACAGTCACAGTGGACAGCAAGAATACAGAGGTCATCTCACCATTTGTAATGCTCTCAGGAATGATCCTTCCTGTAGATAAGTTCTCAAACGTTCAGGTTGAGAATGGTAAGGTCATCTCAGAGGGAAGCAACCAGATCGTAGTCGGATATGCAGTTCCTGGATTCAAGCAGTGCTTACAGGATGGTATAAATGACAGCAAGATAGAGACAGCACTTGATAACATAGATGTACCTGATTATGTTGAGGTTACAGCGGATGTCACAGACTTCGAGCTCTCAATGACCATGACGGTTGCAGCAAGTGACCTTCTTGGATCAAGCGCAGAGGATGCCATAGACGAGGTTAAGGACAAGGCTGATGTCAGCTCACTCACAGACAGTGTGGATCAGCTCGGTGATTCTGCAGATCAGCTCGAGGAGGGTTCAGGAAAGATCACAAATGGTCTGGAGACTCTGAAGGATGGTACTTACTCATTAAAGAAGGGTGCTGACACACTGGCAGACGGTGCAGCTTCACTTGAGACATATACAAGCCAGCTGGCAGATGGTACTTCACAGATATCAACAGCCATGGGAACCCTGGACGATGGAATCAAGTCCATAAAGGATGGTTCTTCAGCACTTAATGACGGAGCTAAGACACTGGCAACTGGAGCTAAGACAGTAGATACAAGTGTTGGCACACTCAAGAGTGGTGCTGATAAGTTAAACAAGGGTGCAAATGAACTTCAGGCAGGCTTTGAGGGAACGGACAGCAATCCTGGACTTTCCAAGGGCGCAAGCTCACTGGCATCAGGAGCAAGCAATGCATATGCAGGTTCACAGGCACTTGCAAAGGGCGCTACAGAGCTCAATAATGGTGTGAACACATTGATCACCATGCTGACAGGAATGCCATCACAGATCGTAAGCCAGGCTCAGTCAAATGTATACAGCCAGCTCGGCGGTTCCATAACAAGCGAGGCCGGAATAGATGCGGCTATGTCACAGCTTGAAGGAGCACTTGCATTAGGTAAGACTACTCTGGATGCGGCAAAGGGCGATGGAACATACGATGCATATTTTGCACAGTACACAGGCCTTGCAAAGGCAAAGGGTGCTCTCAATGCGATCGATCAGATAGGAACGACCCTCACAGCTACTTTGACTTCAGAGGAGACAACAGCACAGATAACAGCATTACAGCAGGGTGCTGAGACACTGGATACCAAGATGGGCGAGTTGTCAACAGGACTCAAGACCATCAGTGACGGTGCTTCAAGCATTTCAACAGGAATCGATTCCGCATATGCAGGTGTCAAGGCAATCGCAAAGGGAACCGGAGATCTCTCAAGAGGTGCAGCAGCACTCAAGAAGGGTACAAAGACTCTCAGCGATGGAGCAGCTACAATATCAACAAATATGAACACACTGTATCAGGGAAGCTTAACACTGGCAAATGGAAGCAGCCAGTTAAAGACGGCGGCAGGAACTCTTGATTCAAGTGCAGGCCAGATCGCAGCAGGAGCAAAGACCCTCAGTGATGGAGCATCACAGCTTGACAGCGGAAGCAAGACTCTGGATGACGGAGCAAAGGAGCTTGTAACAGGTTCAAAGACTCTCAGCGATGGAATGAAGCAGTTCAACGAAGAGGGTATCAAGAAGATCACAAAGCTGTTTGCAGGCAATTATCAGGCAGACATTGATTATATAGAGGCACTCTTCTCAGACGACACAACTTACACAAGCTTCACAGGTACGATCGATGGTACAAAGAGCACAGTTAAGTTCATATATGAGACAGGTGCGATCAAGTCTGACGCTGAAAAATAAGCGAAAAAACAATGAAAATCTTCGTGTTGACTTTACTGTAGCCTTAGGTTATAGTATAAGCGTCCGTGAGGATAATGGTAACATTTACTATAGTTTAGGAGGATTAAAACATGTTTGATAAGGTTAAGGCAATATTCGAGGAGCAGTTAGGAGTTTCACAGGACGAGATGAAGCTTGACACAAACTTCAAGGATGATCTTGGTGTTGATTCACTTGATCTTTACGAGAT
>NC_021018.1:2327125-2329890 GCF_000210595.1 Coprococcus sp. ART55/1
GAGGATGAGTTCGATGTTGAGATCCCTGCTGAGGAGCTCGATGACGTAGCTACATTTGAGGACGTACTTAACTACCTTAAGAGCAAGGGTGTTGAGGAGTAATATTGCTAACTGAACAGATTGGACTGTTTTGAATACATTTGTTATTCAAAGTTGTCATGTATCGGACATGACATAACTTTGGTAGCCAGCCAGGACATGAGTCCTGACTGACCATCCAAGGTTATATATATTATATGAGAGTTGATTTACAGCAGATGCTTTGAGCCGTGGGGCTTGATGGCATGTGCTTTTTTTGTGCGTTAATACACCGCCAAATGATGCCGGATTTTCGAGCTCGCTCGAAAAAATCCGGTATCATTTGGCGGTTAAGCGGTACATGAAACACGGAGGCTGACAGGCCGGAGTGTGAATGAAGCGCGGCAGATTGCGGGAGCACGAAGTGCGGAGCAAGCTGAAGTATTAACGCAGTATTAATTCTTGACCTTGCGATTTGCGGAGCCCTGTTCTATAATAAGGGATGGTTGACTTGGCTTCTGGATGTAGCATGAGAGATGGTTGATAAAATCCAGTACAGACAGACATCAATGATATGCGAATGTAAATCAATTACAAAATATAATAAAGGCGGTAAAAAAGAAATGGGTAAGACAGCAGTTATATTCCCAGGTCAGGGCGCACAGTATGTGGGCATGGCAAAGGATTTTTATGACAGTTTTGAGGACAGCAAGAAGGTATTTGACGAGGCAGATGACGTTCTGGATATAGAGCTTAAGAAGATCTGTTTCGAGGAGAACGATGACATCAACAAGACAGAGTACACACAGCCGGCCATGGTTGCTGCAGAGGTTGCCATATATGAGCACCTGAAGAACGCAGGTCTCAAGGCTGATGTATTTGCAGGACTCTCACTCGGTGAGTACAGCGCACTTGTTGCAGCAGGAGCCATGACTCTCGCTGACGGCATCAAGACAGTTAGAAGAAGAGGTATCCTTATGCAGAACGAAGTACCTCTCGGAATGGGCGGAATGGCAGCAGTCATAGCAATGGACGCTGACAAGATTGCCGAGATATGTGAGAACACACCTGGCAAGGTACAGATAGCAAACTACAACTGTCCTGGACAGATCGTTATATCAGGTGAGGCAGAGGCTGTTAAGGCAGCATCAGCAGCACTTGCAGAGGCTGGAGCCAAGAGAGTTATCCCACTTAACGTAAGTGGTCCATTCCACTCACAGATGCTTGTGCCTGCAGGTGAGAAACTTTACGACTTCCTTCAGGGCGTGGATGTTGCAGAGGGATTTGCTCCTTACTACTGCAATGCAGACGCAGAGGAGATCACAGACGCAGCAAAGGTTAAGGAGCTCCTGAAGAGACAGGTGTACTCATCAGTAAGATGGCAGCAGACAATAGAGAACATGATAGCTGACGGTGTTGACACATTTATCGAGGTCGGCCCGGGCAAGACTCTCACAGGCTTCATGAAGAAGATCAACAGAGAGGTAAAGAGTATAAATATTGCAACTGTAGACGATTTAGCGAAATTGGAGGAACTGAATGCTTAAGGATAAGGTAGCAGTAGTAACAGGTGCCGGAAGAGGTATCGGACGTGAGATAGCAAAGACATTTGCCGGATATGGCGCAAAGGTAGTAGTAAACTTCAACGGCTCAGAGGAGCGTGCAAACAGCCTGGTTGAGGAGATCAAGGCAGAAGGCGGAGAGGCAGTGGCTTTCAAGGCAAATGTGGCAGATTTCGCTGAGGCTGAGGCTCTCATGAAGTTTGCAGTCACTACATATGGAAGAATAGACATTCTCGTGAACAATGCGGGAATCACAAGAGACAACCTTGTGCTTGGCATGAAGGAGGCTGATTTCGATGATGTTATCAATATCAATCTCAAGGGTACATTCAACTGTATCAAGCATGTGTACAGAACCATGATGAAGCAGAAGTATGGACGTATCATCAACATGTCATCAGTAGTCGGAATAGAGGGAAATGCAGGTCAGGTGAATTATGCAGCGTCAAAGGCAGGCGTGATCGGCATCACCAAGTCTATAGCAAAGGAGCTTGGAAGCCGTGGAATCACAGCAAATGCCATAGCACCAGGATTTATCAAGACAGACATGACAGATGCACTCTCAGACAAGGCAAAGGAGGCTATGCTTGACCATATCACAGTCAAGAGACTCGGTGAGGTTTCAGATATCGCTGAGACAGCGGCATTTTTGGCTTCAGACAAGGCATCATACATAACAGGCCAGGTCATAAAGGTTGACGGTGGCATGAGCCTGTAGGATATACAGATCACGATCTGGAATAATACAAATAGAAAACAGGGTATCGCAACAATGTTGTGATACCCTGTATCTGTAATATGAACATTATAAAGTTATATTTTATTTCTTGTTCAGTTTGGAGAATTCCTTTGCAAGCCCAAGAAGCTGTGCGTGCTGATGTTCTGTCAACTGGGTTGTATCAATATACTTGGCACTTGAATCATCCCCTTTGAGAAGATAATCAGTGGAGCAGTTGAAATATTCAGCGATGCGGAGAATCATGCTCACAGACGGGTCGATGGAATTGTTCTCCCAATTGCTTATAGTCTGGAATGCCACTGATAACTCCCCTGCAAGCTCTTTCTGTGTCATCTTGTTCGCGGTGCGCAGTGTTCTTAATTGTTCACCTATCATAATAATCAGAGCTCCTTTAAATCCAAAAAAACGTAGTGACCCTCACTAATTAATAATAGCTGAATGGTATT
>NC_021018.1:2330128-2379403 GCF_000210595.1 Coprococcus sp. ART55/1
TAGCTGAATGGTATTGGGTTTACAAAAGATAAAACTATACTTATAATAGAAAAATGGCTTTTTTTGTCATGTTTTGGGCATTTGTTATTGATCAGATGTACTCTGATAGTAATGTGTGCATGCCAGGTTGTTTTGATTCGTACAAATGTCATAATAAATCATTACAACAATTCTAGTACGTTGATTTTTCAACATACTAGAATACTAAAAAGTGGAATAATACTATAAGCGAACAATATATCAGAATATATCAGGAGGTAACGAACATGGGAATCATGAAGAATATCGCACAGTCAGAGGTACTTAAGCTCAAGGATCAGGTGGCATATCAGGAGGGACAGGTCGTAAGTAAGACACTTGCCCAGAATGTATGCATGAGTATAACCTTATTTGCATTTGACAAGGATGGGAGATCAGCACACACGAGTCTGACGGAGATGCATTTCGTGACGTGCCTTGACGGTGTGGGCGAGGTGACAATAGACGGTGTCAAGTATGAACTCCACGAGGGCGAGTCAATAGTAATGCCTGCAAAGCATCCACATGCCGTATACGGCAAGGAGCAGTTCAAGATGCTTCTGGTGGTTGTGTTCCAGTTGTAATTGAATCACGGAGAAAACCAATGAAAAAAGCACTTGTGGTATTGATCGTAATGGTGTGTCTGGCAGCCGGAATATGGGGAATCTTCATGCTGAGAGGCAGCGCGGGGAAAGCCGGAGGCCACGTAGAAAATGACAATGGAAATACAGGCGTAGCTGCTGATGTCACGGAGAGCGGAACTACGACAGAAGAGCAGACCGCGGATAGCCAGGAAACGACGGAGGTGACCGAGGAGGAGAAGCCGAGTCTGGTGGATGAGACACTTGCTGGGATGACGCTTCATGAAAAGGTCTGTCAGATGATGTTTGTGACTCCTGAGGAGCTCACGGGAGAGGACGGCGTGACTGTGGCAGGGGATGCGACCAGACAGGCTCTGGAGAATTATCCTGTTGGCGGTATCGTGTACTTTGCGAAGAACCTTGAGAGTCAGGATCAGGTGAAGGAGATGATCGACAACTCCCAGAAGTACAGCAGTATAGGATTATTTGTGGCGACCGACGAGGAGGGCGGCGTAGTAAACCGCCTGATGGATACTGTCGGAACCACATATATAGGCTCCATGTACTATTACAAGGACGACGGAGACGAAACGGCATATGAGAACGCATACACCATAGCAAATGATATGTCGGCGCTTGGCTTCAATCTCGACTTTGCGCCGGTGGCGGACGTGTGGTCGAACCCAGACAATACGGTTATCGGCGAGCGCGCATACAGCGATGACTACGCCCAGGCGGCAGAGCTCGTTGGAAATGCGGTGAAGGGCTTCAACGACGGAGGAGTCATGTGCACCCTGAAGCATTTCCCGGGGCATGGAGACACGGCGGAGGACTCACATTATAGCAGTGCCTATGTGCATAGAACAAAGGAAGAGATTATGGCGGATGAGATGCAGCCGTTCAGGTCGGGTATAGAGGCGGGGGCAGAATTTGTCATGGTCGGACATCTGATCGTCCCGGATATAGACGAGGCTCCAGCCACTCTCTCATACAAGATAGCGACCGGTATTCTTAGGGATGAACTGAAGTTTGAAGGAGTTGCCATAACCGATTCATTTGAGATGGAATCCATAGCGGACAATTACAGTGTGGATGATGCGGTAGTGATGTCGGTAAAAGCCGGAATGGATATGATACTGCAGCCGAAGGATATGGCGTCGGCGGTGAATTCCATAGAACAGGCAGTGGCGGACGGCGAGCTGTCAGAGGACAGGATAGACGAGAGCGTCCGAAGGATACTCACCCTGAAGGAGAGCCGCGGACTGCTCAAATAGCAAACTATGTAGTAATCAAAACTATTTAACCTTGTTATATATATTACATTGTGGTAAAATTATTTTTATCTGGGGTGCAAAAATGCACTGTCAGCAGATAGAATGAAAAATACGAGGTATGAGATGAAAAGAGTAGTTGTAACAGGCATGGGTGCTGTGACACCTATAGGAAACAGTGTAGAAGAATTCTGGGATAATATAAAGAAGAATACAGTTGGTATCGGAGAGATCACAAAGTTTGATGTCAGCGATTACAAGTGCAAGCTTGCTGCTGAGGTGAAGAACTTTGATCCAAAGCAGTATATGGATCCAAAGGCGGCAAGACGTATGGAGCCATTTTGTCAGTATGCCATAGCAGCTACAGGCGAGGCAATCAAGGATGCAGGTCTTGACCTTGAGAAGGAAGACAGAACAAGGATCGGAACATGTATAGGAAACGGACTTGGCGGTGTGGCAACCATAGAGAAGGAGCACAAGAAGGTTGTAGAGGGCAAAGCGAACAGAGTCAGTGTAATGATGGTTCCTATGATGATATCCAACATGGCTGCGGGCAATGTTGCAATACAGTTTGGCCTTGAGGGCAAATGTACTGACATAGTTACAGCCTGTGCCACAGGAACAAACTCTATAGGAGAGGCTTACAGATATATACAGGCAGGAGAGGCCGATGTCATGGTTGCAGGTGGTGCAGAGTCACCTATCTGTGAGACAAATGTATCAGGATTTATCTCAATGACAGCGCTTTCAAGTGCAGAGGATCCTATGAGAGCGTCCATACCATTTGACAAGGACAGATGTGGATTTGTAATAGCAGAGGGCGCAGGAGTTGTTGTACTTGAGTCACTTGAGCATGCTCAGGCGAGAGGTGCCCAGATCCTGGCTGAGGTAGTCGGATATGGTTCAACCTGTGATGCATATCACATCACATCCCCTAAGGAGGATGGAAGTGGTGCAGGACGTGCCATGAAGCTTGCCATGGAGGAGGCCGGAATCACACCTGCTGACGTTGACTACATCAACGCACATGGAACAAGTACCCATCACAATGACCTCTTTGAGACAAGAGCCATCAAGTATGCTATGGGCGATGACGCATACAACGTGAACATCAATTCCACAAAGTCCATGATAGGACATCTGTTTGGAGCTGCCGGAGCAGTTGAGTTCATAACATGTGTGAAGTCCATAGAGGATTCATACATCCATCCAACAGTTGGTCTCCGCGAGACAGAGGGTGAGATGGATCTCAACTACACCATGGGCGAAGGTGTACACAAGGATATTACATATGCGCTCAGCAACTCACTGGGATTTGGCGGACACAACGCAAGTATACTTGTGAAGAAGTTCGAGGCATAATACAGGCAGGATTACTGATAATTACATATAACAGGAAAACATCACTTCAGACACAGGGGTGATGTTTTTTTGTGCGCTGTCCCAGGTTAATAAAATAAATATTTGGGGGACACAAACTAATAAAACCACAAAACAACACAAAAAAACATGAAAAACAAATGAAAACCAGAAAAACCCACAAAATGTGTTGACAATCCCACATGGCGTGGCTATGATACAAAGCAAAACAGAAGCGCGTATCTGATTTTAGAGTGCAAAGGGGCACGGAGATAGAACTGTAAAGTTTCATCTCTGTGCCCCTTTTGTTTTAACAGGGAAATCTTTTGGAGGTGGAATATGGCTACTAAATCAAGCATTATGGACACTAACAGCTACAGTGATGACTACAGTTCACTGCTCAGTAACACGACAAGGGATATGATAAACCGCCGTGAGAAATGGATGGGTGGTGCATACAGACTTTTCTATAGAAAGCCGGTCAACCTTGTGAGAGGACAGGGACAGTACCTCTGGGATGCAGAGGGGAATAAATATCTGGACATGTACAACAATGTGGCAGGAATCGGTCATTGCCATCCTGCTGTGGTCGAGGCAGTTACAGAGCAGATGAAGCTTTTAAATACCCACACACGTTATCTGCATGAGAGGATCATTGATTACAGTGAGGATCTGCTGAAGATGATGCCGGACGAGATAGACAAGATAATGTTCATGTGTACCGGTTCTGAGGCAAATGACCTGGCACTCCGAGTGGCACAGGAATACACGGGCGGCACCGGAATCATAGTTTCAAGGGAGGCGTACCACGGAACAAGTGCTCTGACATCTGGATGTTCACCAGCCCTTGGAAGTGAGCAGCCACTGCTTCCGAATGTAAGACTCATTGAGACCCCTGACTATTACAGACATGGCGGTACACCTGAGGAGTTCACCGCATGGTACTCAGGAGAGATGCAGAAGAAGATCGATGAGCTGGAGGCAGCAGGATATAAGTTCTCATGCTTCCTTGCAGATTCTATATTCTCATCAGATGGAGTACATCCGAATCCGGTCGGTTTCCTGAAGGCGGCCATCGATGTGGTACATAAGAATGGCGGTGTATTCATAGCTGATGAGGTGCAGCCGGGATTTGCAAGAACGGGAGATGCGTTCTGGGGATTCGCCAGACATGGGATCATACCTGACATGGTGACAACAGGAAAGCCTATGGGTAACGGAATCCCGATATCAGGACTTGCCGCCAAGCATGAGGTACTCGCCGCATTCAGCGACAAACTTCCATATTTCAATACATTTGGAGGAAATCCAGTGGCTATCGCAGCCGCACAGGCTGTGCTTAATGTCATAAAAGAAGAAAAGCTGCAGGAGCATTGCAAGGTGGTCGGTGCAAAGCTTCTGAAAGCATTGCAGGAGGTAAAGGACAGACATCCTGATTCTGTGGGAGACGTCAGAGGCGCAGGCCTGTTCATTGGATTTGAGCTTGCGAAGAATGACGGCAAGAAGACTCCGGATCAGCAGAAGGCACTGGATGCCATCGAACTTCTGCGAGACAACAATGTACTGACTTCTGTTGCAGGCCCTTATGGAAATGTCTTAAAGCTTCGTCCGCCTATGGCATTCCAGGAGTGCGATATCGACTGGATAGCATCAACCCTCGATAAATGTCTGCATCAGCTTGAGTCATAGATAACACACGAAAAGGAGGAAGAATTATGAAAAAGAAGATTTGCTCAATACTTTTGGCAGCCGCACTGGCACTTACGGTGACTGCATGTGGAAGCTCTGGAGGAAGTACAGATGGGAGCACACAGGCAGTGACAACAAGCTCTGAGTCCAAGACGGACAAGGACACACTGGTGATCCTGGGAGCAGAGAACTGGCAGGCATCACTCAGCCCTCTGAAGCACACTTCCACGATGATGCTTCACGCAGAGGCCATAGCTCTGGAACATCTACTGGTCATGGATGAGAAGACACAGGAGCCACAGCCTAATCTTGCTACTGAGTGGTCATATGACGACAGTCAGACAGTCTTGACGGTCAAGCTCCGTGAGGGCGTAAAGTTCCACGACGGTTCAGACTTTACCGCAGAGGATGCCGCAGCATCATGTGAGGCATATTCAAGCTCACAGAACGTATCCGGTTCATGGTGGGCAGATGAGTTAAAGTGTAAGGTCATAGACGATTATACATTTACCATAACTCCGGCATCGGGAAAGCCTCTTGGCTCTTTGGTCAACATGCTTTGTTCAACTCCGATAATGTCCGCTGACGATCTTGCAGATCCTGAGAACACTCTGGATAAGAGATACAACGGAACCGGCCCATACAAGATGGTAAGCTTTGAGAACGATACAGCGACATATGAGCTGTTCGACGATTACTGGGGAACTCTTCCTAAGATAAAGAAGATCGAGTACAAGTACGTTGCGGATGCCACAACACGTCTGTCAGCATTGCAGTCAGGTGAGGCCGATGTCATCGAGCGTGTTGATTCCGATGCGGTGTCTGTGCTTGAGTCAGACAGCAATATCGTGGTTGACAAGTTTCTCACCACAGAGTGTAAGCACCTTATTCCAAAGTTCAAGATGCCGCCTATGAATGAGAAGCTTGTCAGAAAGGCGATAGCCTACGCGATCGATTATGACGGAATCGTAAATGATATATTTGGCGGATATGCAGAGAAGGCAGACAGCTTTATCTCCTCAACTATATGGGGCTACAAGGCTGTAGGTGGTGTCGGCGAGTACGATCCTGAGAAGGCTGCAGAGTGCCTGAAGGAAGCCGGCTATGAGAATGGCGAGGGCCTTCCAGAGCTCAACATTTACACATCCGTTGGTTTTTACCCTAAAACAAAGGAATATTACGAGTACATTGCAGCTTGTTTACAGGCTGTCGGTATCAACTGTAAGGTCGTTCCACTTGATACTTCATCATGGGGCGATGTGTTATATGAAGAAACTCCTTGCTACATGATCGACTGTGGATGGCAGCCATCAGGTATCGAGCCTGAGCTGAAGCTGAATTCATGGTATGCAGCAGGTCGAATCAGCCACTATGAGCCTACGGCAGAGCTTCAGGACATCATGGACAGATTCGCAACTGAGACAGACCCAGATAAGAGAAAGCAGATCCTTCAGGACGAGTACCTTCCGGCCCTGGCAGAGGAGATGCCTGATATCCCTATCATCAAGTCCATGACTATCTTCGGAGTAAGATCAAATGTCAAGGGTCTTGAGTACACAAGTGGTGCAGATTATATCTTCACAAATGTCACAAAAGAGTAAGCGCATAGCAATATATTAGATTCACAAAAAGGGGACGTGCATGTGTAAGGATACAGCATGTGGCCCTTTTTAAGAAGGGAGGAAATCAAAGTGCTGGGAACCGTTTTAAAAAGACTTGCACAGGGCATTTTTGTTACCTTTTGCGTTATATTTATCAGCTTTGTAATACTTCGGATGATACCGGGAGATCCGGCGAAGGTCATGGCTCCGACAGCAACAGTAGAACAGCAGCAGGCGATCAGAGACAGTATGGGACTGGAAAAGTCCATCCCGGAGCAGTTTAAAATGTACATGGTGAATCTGTTCCACGGAGATCTTGGAGAGTCATATTTCAAGAGCGATACAGTCCTGAATGTTATGGAGCAGGCCACACCTTTATCATTGATACTGCTGATATCTTCAGTGGTCATATCGATCATATTATCCCTGATCCTGGGAACCATCGCAGGACTAAATGGAAATAAATGGGAGGATCGTCTCATCTCGAGTATTGCGGTACTGTTCCAGTCAATGCCTAACTACTGGGTATCCTCCGTGTTGATCATTATTTTCTCAGTCAGACTTGGACTGCTGCCGTCAATGGATTATTCGGGACCTGCATCCTGCGTGCTCCCGACAGTTGCACTGGCACTTCCGCTCACGGCGGTGCTCACCAAGGTGGTGCGTTCCTCACTGATCGACAGTTACAATCAGGAATTTGTCAAGGTTGCATATGCGAGAGGAATATCGACAGTGGCGATATATTTCAAATACGCACTCAGGAATTCACTTATCCCTGTACTGATATCCCTAGGAACACAGCTTGGCTTTCTGGTAGGAAGTATCGTTGTTGTCGAGTATGTATTTAACTTCCCGGGAATCGGATACACGGTGTTAAATGCGATCCTTCGAAGAGACTACAACCTGGTCCAGGGAATTATCATTCTGTTTTCCGTATTCTTTATTGTTTTGAATATTGCCATTGATCTTGGAAGTATCCGTCTTGATCCACGAATGAGAAAAGCACAGGGAGGACTGTAATTATGAAGAAAAAAAGTAAATTTAGATCAGTCCTTCAGTGGATTGGTAAAAACAAATTATTTACACTTGGAATCATTATTGTAGGAATCTATCTCCTTGCCGGAATCTTTGCGCCGCTCATCGCGCCGTCGGACCCGGGCAAGGCAAATCCATCCATCAGATTATTGAAACCATTTCAGGATCCGGCACACTGGCTGGGAACTGATGCCATAGGACGTGATCTGTTCTCGAGACTTTTGTATGGAATCCGTACCTCAGTCATAATTGGTTTCTGCAGCGTTCTGCTGGCCGCTCTCATAGGACTGATAGTCGGAATCATATCCGGTCTCACAAGTCCGGGACCTCTGGATTCAGTGCTGATGAGAATCACCGATGTACAGATGGGATTCCCATTTATCGTACTTGCCATGATCGCACTCACACTGTTCGCACCTAATGAGGTGTCGGTAACCATAGTGCTGAGTCTGGCACTGTGGCCGGCCTATGCGAGAACGGTGCGGTCAAATGTAATACCCCAGAAGAGCACAGATTATATCGCAGCGGCAAAGCTCATGGGGGCGAGCTCATGGAGGATATCCACGAAGTATATCGGCAAGAATCTGATCCCTGCCATGCTTCCTCTCATACCGCTTGATATCGCCGGAATGATCATCAACGAGAGCTTGCTCAGCTACATGTCACTCGGTATAAATCCGCCAAAGATATCCCTTGGAAACATAATGTCCGATGCCCGTGGCTATATTGCATCTGATGCATGGTATATCATGATCCCCGGCATCGTTCTTATCATCATGGTTCTCGGACTGAATTTTATCGGCGACAATCTTCAGGTTCATTTCGATCCAAAGCTTCGCAAATAGGAGGATAACAGTATGGATAATAATACAGAAAAAGATACAGATGTGATCCTTGAGGTAAAGGATTTAAAGACCTATTTCAAGACCGGTCCGCACAAAGTCGTGAAAGCAGTTGAGGGAGTCAACTTCTCACTGCGGAAGGGCAAGGTGCTTGGAATAATAGGAGAGAGTGGTTCCGGCAAGAGCGTGACGGCGAGATCGATACTGAGGATCGTGGAATCTCCGGGTTACATAGCAGGCGGCGAGATCAGGTTCAAAGGTCAGGATATACTGAAGCTCCCGGAGAAGGAGATGAAGAGCATCCGTGGAAATGAGATCTCCATGATATTCCAGGATCCTACTACATCGTTCAATCCCTACATGACAATTGGAGCACAGCTTGCCGAGGCCTATAACGCACATACCCCATCGGGTTCAGAAAAGGCAAAACAGGAGATAATGAGAGTTCTCAAGCTTGTCGGAATAACCAACGGCGAGGAGGTCATAAAGAAATACCCGTGTGAGTTCTCAGCGGGTTTCAGACAGAGGATATTCATAGCGATGTCAATGATATTGTACCCGGATCTGCTCATAGCGGACGAGCCTACAACAAGTCTTGGAATCACCATTCAGGCGGAGATCATCGAAGCCCTCAGTGAGGTGCAGAAGCAGACCGGCATCTCCATCATGATAATCACCCACGACTTTGGCGTGGTGTCCCAGTTCTCAGACGACATATTTGTCATGTATGCGGGAAGATGCGTGGAGTCGGCATCCAAGAAGGATCTGCTCAGAAATCCAAAGCATCCTTATACGGTTGGACTTATCCGTTCTGTTCCGCTTCTCGAGGCTCGTAAGACGAAGAGACTGAAATCCATTCCGGGATTCCCGCCGGATATGTCAAATGTCCCGGAGGGATGTCCATTTGCTTCCCGTTGTGAATATGCGAAAGATATATGTCATAAAGAGGTGCCGGCACTGAAACCGGTTGGAGAGGGACATATGTGTGCCTGCCATTTCCCACTGGATTATGACATTAACGAAGATACAGAATTGGGGTGATCATATGAAGGATATAGTATTATCTTGCGATAATCTGCTGAAGCAGTATCCGGTGAAAAAGGGAATGTTCAACAAGGTTGTCGGACAGAAGAACATAGTCGACCATGTCTCGCTGGAGCTGGAAAAGGGCAAGACACTTGCGATCGTCGGAGAGTCGGGCTGTGGCAAGACGGTGCTGACGAGAGTCCTGCTGGGAATTGAGGACAAGACGGACGGAAGTATCGTATTTGAAGGAAAATCCGTGGACGATATGACGCCCCAGGAAAAGAGCGATATGAAGGCAAAGATACAGATGATCTTTCAGGACACTCTGGGATCGCTGCATCCGAGAATGAGTATCCGTGAATCACTTGAGGAGCCATTGATCCTGAATGGAGTGAAGGACAAGGAGGAGAGGGAGAAGATCATTCTGGACACACTTTCACAGGTCGGAATGGCACCGATGTTCCTTGACAGATACCCGCATCAGTTATCCGGTGGACAGAGACAGAGGATAATCATAGCGCGGTGTCTGGTCGTCACACCGAAGATCATATTTGCCGATGAGCCTATATCGGCACTGGACGTGTCATTGCAGGCACAGGTCATAAATATGCTGATGGATCTGCAGGACAAATATAAGTTGTCCATGCTGCTGATCGCCCACGATCTGGCTGTGGTGAGACAGATCGCGGATCAGATAAAGATCATGTATTTCGGAGAGATAGTCGAGAGTGCACCGAGCAGCGAGATATACAAGAATGCGCAGCACCCATATACAAAGGTTCTGCTCAAGGCGGCTCCGAGTATAAGCAAGGGACTTGAGGATGCGGGCTTTGACATAGACCTTAAGCCAGGTGATATACCTGATCCGGCAAAGCCGATGCCGGGATGTCCGTTCTGTACACGCTGTATATATGCGGATGAACGTTGCATGAAAGAGCGCCCGGAGGAGACAGAGGTATCACCGGGACATACGGTTCGCTGTCACAAGGCAGGACAGATATAACAGAGATTAAGGAGGAATCGTGATGGAATATAGTGCAGTCAGTACGATATGGATTATGGTAGGAACGGTACTCATTTTCTTCATGCAGGCGGGCTTTGCGATGCTTGAGACCGGCATGACGAGGGTAAAAAATGCAGGAAATATCGCCATGAAGAATCTGGTTGACTATTGTATCGGTTCGGTGACGTTCTGGTTGATAGGATTCGGAATTATGTATGGCGGCGACGGAGCTGTACTGGGCAAGATCAAAGGTGTGGCAATGGAATCGGTATATGGAGGCGGCATGCTTCCTGACGGGATCCCATTCTGGGCATTCCTGATATTTCAGACAGTATTCGCTGCGACGGCGGCGACCATCGTGTCGGGTGCCATGGCGGCGAGAACTAAATTTGCAGCATATTGTATCTACAGTCTGATGATAAGTCTGGTGATCTATCCTATATCGGGACACTGGATATGGGGAGACGGCTGGCTGGCACAGCTCGGATTCCATGATCTTGCCGGATCCACAGTTGTACATATGGTGGGCGGTGCCGCTGCATTTGCAGGAGCGTGGATGCTCGGCCCGCGTATCGGAAAGTATTCAAGAAGCGGAAAGTCGAAGAAGATACCGGGACACAGCATGCCGCTGTCAGTGCTTGGAATATTTATCCTGTGGTTTGGCTGGTTCGGCTTCAACGGAAGCTCGGTTCTGCCACTGACAGGAGATACGGTGTCGCTAGTTGGCAAGGTGTTCTGTAACACCAATCTATCCGCTGCGGCGGGAGCAGTCACAGCGATGTGTATAAGCTGGGCGTGGAAGAAGAAGCCAGATATCGCCATGACACTCAACGGCGCTCTGGCAGGCCTGGTTTCTATCACTGCGGGAGCCGACGTTATAAGTACGCCACTTGCGGTGTTGGTCGGAATCGTGGCCGGAGCGATAGTAGTTGGGGGAATGCATTTCATAGAGAACGTGGTAAAGATAGATGATCCTGTGGGAGCCATCGCGGCACACGGATTCGGTGGCCTGTGGGGAACTGTAGCGGTTGGATTGTTCTCAGACGGAACCGCCACAAAGACAAAGGGCCTGCTGCTCGGCGGTGGTGGCTACCAGTGCGGAATCCAGATCCTTGGCGGAATAGTTGTGTTCCTGTATGTATTTGCAGCTTCGGCACTACTGTTCAAGATCGTTCAGAAGACCATCGGCCTTCGTGTATCGGCTGAGGATGAGATGGATGGACTGGATATCAGTGAGCACGGATTTTCAAATACTTACACAGAGGTGCTGTCCTCAGACGGAATAAGCGCGCCTATGATGAATGTGCCTAAGATCGATGGCAAGGCATTTGACAGCCCAGAAAATGCGGAGAATCTTAACATATCCAAGGTGGTCATCATAGCGAGAAAGAATAAGCTTGACGCACTGCTTCACGCCATGAATGACATAAATGTAACTGGAGTTACGATCACGGATGTGACCGGATATGGTATACAGAAGGGAAATAATGACAAATATTACCGCAGCTCGGATGCGGATCTGAACCTGCTTCCTAAGGTGAAGGTCGAGGTCATAGTCAGCGCTGTACCTGTGTCCAGGGTTGTGGAAACTGCGGAGAAGGTGCTGTACTCCGGCAACTATGGCGATGGCAAGATATTCGTATACGATGTGAAAAATGTTGTGAAGGTTAGAACCGGAGAGGTTGGAAGAGAAGCATTGATTGATGAGAGCAAGTAGGAGAGGAGGCTTTTTTATGCGCAGGACAACAATTGATGAGGCGATCGCAAGGGTCGATGACTGGAAGGGCAAGGAGATCAGTTACAAGCCCGTTTCAGGAGGAATAACGAATCCGAATTTCAAAGTGGATGTGGAGGGAGAGCATTTCTTCCTCAAGATACCGGGAGCCGGCACGGATTACATAAACCGTGAAGTATGCCACGAGGCAAATATGATCGCGGACGAGAGCAAGGCAGGCCCAAGGGTCTATTATTATTTCGAGGATACAGGTGTTGAGATATTCCAGTGGCTTGACGGCTACCGCCAGGTGACATTTGGCGATGTGTATGACAAAGATATATTCCAGTCGATATTCGAGAGGATCAGGGACTTCCACCATCTCGAGACAAAGCCGCTGAACCTGAAGCAGAGCATATTTGAACAGGCGTGGGATATGAACGCAAGGGCGAAGAAGGGCGGCTATATATCACCGTTTAATGACAAGATGGAGTATCTGCTCTCTGCTATTGAGAAGGCGCTGGCGGGCAGTGAGGAGCTGTGTCCGTGCCACAATGATTTCTGGACAAACAACCTGATGTACAACGAGGAGACAAATGATCTGAAGATCATAGATTATGAGTATGCGTCCATGAATGATCCTTATGTGGATCTGGGGCTGATATCTGCTGTGAACTATTTCACCGAGGATATGGACGTGGAGATGATGAAGATATACGGCGGAGGCAAGGTTGATGAGAGAGCATTTGCTAGAATGAAGCTGAACAAGATAGCCTGCGATATCAAGTGGGCGTATTGGGCACTGTATCAGGCGGCCAGCTCCAACGTGGAGTTTGATTACATGAACTGGTATGGACAGAAGATGGCGAGACTGCAGCATTTCTGGCTCGATTCAAGGCTGGATTACTGGCTCGACGTTGCGAGGGAGAAGAGTACCCGTATCAGTTGATGATCAGCAGATCGTATTATGAAACCGGTTCAGGAAAGGGAGATGTATAGCATGAAGGATTATTATAAGAATATGGAAGATTCATGGGTAGAATTTGTCAGTAAGAATATACGCGCACAGGCATATTCCGGGGAGGAGAAAGCCACCTCGGAGGTGTTTATGCAGGCCATGGAGGAGCTTGGTATTGAGCATTTCCGCGATGAGTGCGGCAACGTGGTCGGAGTCATCCGCGGAGAGGGCGACGGTCCAAACGTGCTTCTGACTGGACATATGGATGTTGTGCCTGAGGGAAGCATAGATGCATGGAGTCCGTATTCGCCATTTGAACCGAAGGTGGAGGATGGAAAGTTATACGGCAGAGGCATAAGCGATATGCTTGCTGGCCTGACTTCGGAATTCTTTGCATTTATGGAGATCAAAAAGCTGGTGGATGCCGGGGCGAAGATATCGGGCAATCTTATATTTGCTGCAGTCGTCTATGAGGAGCCGGCGGAGAGTATCGGAACGATTTATCTTATGGAGCACACTCTTCCGGAGCACGGCCTTGATGTTGACCTGTGCTATCTGGGGGAGCCGTCAGACGGCAATCTTGCCATCGGACAGCGAGGCAAGATCGAGCTTGTCATAGAGGTGTACGGTAAGGTGGCGCACTCGTCCGCTCCGCAGGAGGGCATAAATGCTGTTGAGAAAGCGCTCCCTATAATGGATGCGATCATGCATAACTTTGGCAGTGAACCGCTCGTACATGAGATGGGTAAGACGTCCATGGTCATCACTGATGTGGTGGTAACACCGGGACAGAAGTATTCCTGTGTGCCGGACTATTGTGAGATCACAGTGGATCAGAGATATGTGCCACCTATGACCATAGAGGATACGGTGAGCAGGGTTCAGAAATTCCTGGATGAGCAGAAGAAAAAGGATCCTGAGCTCAGAGCTGTCGTTCATCCGAGAATGAATAAGAGGACGTGTTACACCGGTTATGAGGCGGAGGCGGCAAAGCAGCATCCGGCGTGGGTGACCGGCAAGGATAATGAGTATGTCGAGCTGACATACAGGACGCTTAAGGAGCTTGGTCAGGATGTTGAGAAGATATACTGGCAGTTTGGAACCGACGGAAGCGTTATATGCGGTAAATACAACATACCGACTATAGGATATTCGGGTGCGATGATGAGTCAGGCGCATCAGGCACAGGAGCATGTGGAGATCGACAGGATCCTCGACTGTATAGAGGGATATACTGCGGTTCTCTGCAGGCTGTATGGACTGGATATGCCGGAATAAAGGTTTACACGGCCCCGCTTATTTTGATACAATCATGTTGCAGGTTAGAAAACATAGGGCTCAGTTTATAAGGAAGTAAGGGAGGGGACAGATGTTAGCAGATCAGCGTAAACAGATAATATTAGATCAGGTAAATCTTAATCATTCGGTTACTGTTGCCAGACTGGTTGAGCTGCTGGGCGTGTCGACCGAGACGGTGAGACGTGATCTTGAGGATCTTGAAAATAACAACATGCTCACGAGGGTACACGGCGGTGCGGTTTCTGTGAAGAAGAGATACCGGTTTGAGGATATGGATGTCAGGGGCACATCCAATATGGAACTCAAGGAGCAGATAGCCAGGAAAGCGCTTGAGTATGTGAAGGATGGAGACACCATAGCGATAGATTCAGGCAGCACGGCGTCATTGTTCGCCATGGCATTGAAGGCGCGCAAATTTGACTCACTATCCGTCATAACCTATTCCTCGGAGGTGTTCTCCATATTATCGGAATGTGGAAATTACAGGATAACCCTGCTGGGCGGTGAATATCTCCCGAAGGAGAAGTTGTTTTATGGCTTCCTGACACATGAGGCGATGCAGAAACTGTATTTTTCAAAGGCATTTGTAGTACCTTCGGCACTTTCGGTCGAGGATGGCGCACATGATTTTATAAGGGAGACCTATGAGAATCAGTGCATGCTGATAGGCCATGCTAGCGAGGTATTTCTGCTGGCGGACAGCACGAAATTCGAGACAAAGGGAGATTTCAAGCTCAGTGATCTCCAGCCGGAATTCACCATCATAACCGACGATAAGCTTCCGGAGTCCGTATACAATATGTATAGAGATCACAAGCTGAACGTGGTAAGTTGATGACAGTCAAAAAAGTGTCTGTTTGCCTCTCTTTGGGTGTACAGAAGATCGATAAAATAGTATAATAAATGTGCTATATAAAAGATTGGACGGACAACTAAAGGAGGGTTATGGTTATGTACGAGAACAAGGATATGCTCAGTTGGCTTGGCTATTTTGCAGACATGATGAAGGTCAGTCCTGAGAAGATAAAGATGCTGAATATATGCGGAAAGCAGAAGAACGTTGTTCCGACTATAGACACACACAAGAGAGTTCTTATATTTGCAGATCAGAGTCATGAGGATCTGTTGTACACGCTTTGGGAGAAGGGCTTTGGCGAGTATGACATGTGGTATGCAGAGGGTGTGGAGCCCGGCGGCGAGGTTCATCATGACAAGTTGGAGAAGGTGCTGAACAGGAAGATAACAGGGTCAACAGTTATATTCATCATGAATGAGAAGACAAGGGAATCCGTCAGATACGGAATTGCAAATGATTTCTTCTCGGCTGGAACAGTACACTATGTCGGCAAGGAGATAAGAGCAGTCATCATGAGTCTGCTGGATGTGGATACGCATGACACCATCTTGGCACTCCAGGCCGAGAGTATAGTCATTGAGGCTGCGATCGTGGCAAGCGAGGGCAACATTATAGCCGTTGAGCCGGACGAGGGTTCGAGAAGATCCATGGAGGAGAATGTTGACAAGTTCGGAGTACATAATGTACAGATAATCCCAGATATGAGCGAGGAGACTCTGGCAGCCATACCTGTTCCGAGACTGGCATTCATAGTTGCAAATCATTATCTGGAGTCAGATATGGAGAGACTGCTCAAGATCAATCCGAATATGCAGTTTGTCATATACACACTTGATCTTGGAATACTTGCACAGGCAAAGCTCATATTTGACAAGCTCGGAATAAAGAATATGGAGGCTATTCAGATATCTGTATCCAAAACCAACAAGGACAACATGTTCGTTACCCAGCCGTCACCATGGCTTATCACCGGTGGAGCAGAGTAATCGACATCATAATATTTATATATAAGAAAAACCGCCTTTATGTAATAGGCGGTTTTCTTGTGTCCTCCAGACGGACGATTCCGAGGATCGTTCCCAGACAAATGATATCACTTGTGAGATACAGGGATCTATCACATCTGCTGACAGCTTCAAGGTATGGTGAGCCATCCTTTTCTGTATATTTTCTGATCATCTCGACTCCATTCTCGTTCAGGAATAACGCAATATCTCCGAAATGAGGAAAGTTTTGTTCCACGGCTATAATATCATCCTTAATATAGATAGGATGGAGCATATTGGTCGTGAGCCTCAGACAATAATCTGCATTTGGAAAATAATCGGCGGGTATCTCTATAAATTCTGTCGCGTGTGTTGAGTAGTCTGAATTGGAAGCAAGCGTGTGAGTTGAGGAAATACACGGAATCCTGCGCGTTTTGGCGCGGTACGCATCCGCTGAAGGAAGCTTCTTCTGCATGTGATCTTCAGAGTCCGCCATTAGCATGACCATCCGCTTGCCGTGGATGTTGAGTGTTCTGTATTTTTGCAGGAGATACAATTCCTCGTCCGTAAGGCTGCGCCTATGGAGAAATCCATCCATGGTACATCCAAGTGCGTCTGCGATGGATATCATAAGCTGTATTCCCGGGCTCTTGGTCTTGCCGCTCCTGATGGCTTTTATCGTATCCTCAGAGACATCTGTCAACTCAGCTAACTGACTGATCGTAACCCCGCGTTCAGCCATGACTTCCCTGAGTCTTTTCCCTATATCGTATTGTTGCTGCATGTAATTCACCTCAGTAACATTATATAATAGAAGAAACAGGCTTGTCCAGTTGAAAAGTGTAAGAATATACACTTTTGCGATTTGTGTATGCGCAGGAAAGTGTATGAACTGCTCTTTAATATGAAATTAAATATGATATAATGAATTTATCTGTTACATCGAGAGATGACAAGGGGGTCATTTTCTACAATAGTCTGTCACAATGGGGGTGACGGATTACGGCAGAGGGAACAAGGCTATCACGTGTCGAGCGTTAGGGCGTCGAACACGAGATAGCCTTTTTTCGTGGGGGCGAAGGACGGACGGCTGGGTATTCTTCCGCGGGGCGGGTATATCATCTGCTATATATGTGGTATCACGCTCTACTTCCTTCGCTTCGGCTTAGCTTCTATATGCACTCGTTTCCGGCCGCGATAAGGGCGATGCGGCTTCCAACTCGGCAAGAAGCATCGAAGCTCAGTCGTATTCGCTACCGATACCACATATATAGCAGATGATATACAGCCGCGGAAGAATACCCAGCCTGTTTCTGGCGGAAGGGTGATGGGAGTGGCGAATTTTACTTTGATGATTTGGAAGAAAAGCTAATTATAAACGAAATGTTAAAATTATAAAAAAAGTATAAACTGGTGATACACTAGGTTTTATGCGGGCTTCTTGGGAAAACTGTGACAAAAAACTGTTTTTGTTACGAAAAATAATACAAAAATAAAAAATGATTAAAATTTGACTATAAGGGCAAATAAATGACTTTAAATTTGTTTTGAATGGTGATAAAATACGCAAGCAAGGAGCGAGAGTAGCTTTTTAGAAAAAAAGATAGGGGAGTATGACCGTATGAATGTAGTATTTTTTGATGTAGACGGTGTACTGAATTCAGAAAAATTCCTGTGTGATAAACAAGGGGAGTTTATCAATCCAAAGAATGTGGCGAATCTTAAAATGATAGTTGATGCCACACATGCTAAGCTGGTTATGACCAGTGACTGGAGAAAACAGGTGATTGATAAGGATGTCAGTAAAGCTCATGTAAGAGAACTGATAGGCAGACTTGCCGATGCTGGAATGGAAGTATATGGGGCAACTTCTTCAGGGGATGAGCTCAGAAGCAAGTATGGGGATTATACCAGAGCCTGTGCAGTCAAGGATTATGTGACTGCGAATTCCGTAGAGGGATATGTCATACTGGATGATATGGATATGGACTGGGAGGCTCATGAACTCGATTCTCACTGGATCAACACAGAGAACGTACTTGTGGGGCTGTCTGAGGCAGATGCCATGAATGCTATTTCTATAATAAACCAATAATAAACTGGAATAGCATTTTGACATACAATAAAACAGTGTGAAAGGAAGTGATGTCTTACGGATCTGGCAGAAGAGTTATCCAATGAACTCCAATGCAAAACAGTATTTACAATACCAATATTTGGTGGAATACCGGTAACGGAATCTGTGGTGGTAACATGGATCATTATGGCAGTGCTTGTGCTGTTGTCGATTATCCTTGTAAGGAATCTCAAAGTTGAGAATCCGGGTAAGAAACAGCTTGTGCTGGAGACCATAATAACTACTTTTAACAACCTGTTCAAAGGTGTTATCGGAGAGGCGGGCATGAAGTATGTTCCGTATCTGATAACGGTTATTCTGTACATCGGCATGGCCAACATCATGGGTGTATTTGGCTTTAAACCACCGACAAAGGATCTGAATGTGACAGCCTCACTGGCCATCATGAGTATCATACTCGTACAGGTGGCAGGAATACGAGGAAAGGGGACAAAAGGCTGGGTCAAGAGTTTTGCAGAGCCGGTAGCAATAGTTGCACCGCTTAATGTACTTGAGCTTGTCATCAAGCCGCTGTCGCTGTGTATGCGACTTTTTGGTAATGTTCTCGGAGCATTCGTCATCATGAAGCTGATAGAGGCAGTAGTTCCACTCATTGTCCCTATCCCACTCAGCCTGTACTTTGATTTTTTTGATGGATTTTTACAGGCATTTGTATTTACTTTCCTGACTACGCTTTACATGCAGGAAGCGATGGAGTAAAGATTATCTGATTTTAAAAATGAAAATAAGAAGGAGAAAATGATATGAACGGATTATTAGCAATTGGAGCAGGTATAGCAGCATTAGTAGGACTTGGCGCAGGACTTGGAATCGGTCTTGCAACATCAAAGGCAGTTGAGGCTGTAGCTAGACAGCCGGAGGCAGACGGAAAGATCACAAAGCTTCTTATCATCGGTTGTGCCCTTGCAGAGGCAACAGCTATCTACGGTTTCGTAATCGGACTTCTTGCAATCATTCTTCTTAAGTAATCAGATTTTTGGTCAGATGGATATTTTAATAGAAATATCTAATAGAAATCTGGAATTGCAGAAGAGATGCGGATAATAGAAACAGAAAGATAGGAGTGGCTATATGATTGATATAGAATTTTCTACAATAGCATCACCATTATCAACTTAATAGTTCTGTTTCTTCTTTTGAAGAAGTTCTTGATAGGACCGCTCAACGATGTCATCAAGAAGAGAGAAGATATGATCGCTGGCACCATATCGGATGCCAACAATCAGAAGGCTGAAGCAATGAAACTCAAGTCTCAGTATGAGGATACCCTTGCAGGGGTTGATGCTGAGTGCAGGGATCTCCGTGAGAAATCCCGTGTGGAGGCCCAGAATGAGTACAGCCGTATCATAGATCAGGCTGATGCAAAGTCAGTCAAGATGATAAAGGATGCGGAGAAGACCATAGAGATCAAGCAGAACAAGGCACTTTCTGATATGCAGTCACAGATCGCAGAGCTTGCAATGGCAGCAGCCGGCAAGATCGTGGGCGGTGAAGGTGATGCGGAATCAGCAGGAGCTGCCATGTATGACGAGTTTTTGAATGAAGTAGGTGATTCAGGTGACACAGAAGGCAATTAATTACGGAATTGTCCTCTATCAGCTTGGAATCAGTCAGGACATGGTGGAGGAGATAAAGGCGCTTGTGGATGGTAGTCCGGAGCTGGTATATGCACTGGCAGATCCGGTGGTCAGCCACGCGGACAAGCGCAAGGTCGTTGACAGGGTATTTGACAGATTTGGCAATAAGGATCTGGTAAATTTCATGAAGACCCTGTGTGACAACGATGGATTTGACATGATACATGACATATTTGACGAGTATGAGAAGTATGCCAGAGAGCAGCAGGATATCCTTTCGGCAACTCTCTATTATGTCACACCGCCAACTGATAAGCAGAAGGCAGGTATCGAGAACTTCCTTATGAAAGAGTATGGAAGCAAGGCGGTACAGCTTTCTATGGTGGAGAAAAAAGAATTGATAGGTGGATTTGTCATAAGAACGGGAGACCGCGAGTACGACAGAAGCATTCTGGGCAGGTACAAATCCCTTAGACAGAAACTGGTTATGAGGTGATAAATTGAGTTCAATTAGTTCAGAGGATATTATTTCTATACTCAAAGAAGAGATAGAGAATTATGATTTTGACTCCAGGGACAAAGAAGTCGGTAAGGTCATCTATGTAGGTGATGGAATCGTAACCGTATACGGTATAGACAATGCCATGTACGGTGAGATCGTTGTTTTTGAGAATGGTGTCAAAGGTATGGTTCAGGATATCAGAAGAACAGAGATAGGATGTATTCTGTTCGGTCGTGATACAGGAATCAAAGAAGGAACAAAGGTCAGCAGAACGGGAAAGCGTGCAGGCATCCCTGTAGGCGATGCATTTATCGGACGTATAGTTGATGCCCTTGGAGCACCTATAGATGGAAAGGGCAGCATAGAGTCAACGGATTATCGTCCAATAGAGAATCCGGCTCCAAGCATAGTTGATCGTAAGTCGGTCAACCAGCCGCTTCAGACAGGAATCCTCTCGATAGATGCCATGTTCCCAATCGGAAGAGGACAGAGAGAGCTGATCATAGGAGACAGACAGACAGGTAAGACATCCATAGCGATAGATACCATTCTGAATCAGAAGGGCAAGGATGTCATCTGTGTATATGTGGCTATAGGCCAGAAGGCTTCAACAATAGCCAAGGTTGTAAATAACCTGAACAAATATGATGCCATGGACTACACGATAGTCGTTGCATCTACAGCAAGTGATTCAGCACCACTTCAGTATATTGCGCCTTATTCAGGTACAGCGATCGCTGAGTATTTCATGCATAAGGGCAAGGATGTGCTGATCGTGTACGATGATCTGTCAAAGCACGCTGTTGCTTACAGAACATTGTCACTGCTTCTCGGACGTTCACCAGGACGTGAGGCATATCCTGGAGATGTATTCTATCTCCATTCAAGACTTCTTGAGAGATCAAGTAAGCTTAAGGATGAGCTGGGCGGAGGCTCCATCACAGCCCTTCCTATTATCGAGACACAGGCAGGCGATGTATCTGCTTATATACCTACAAATGTTATATCTATCACAGATGGACAGATATTCCTCGAGAGCGATCTGTTCTTCTCAGGTATGAGACCTGCTGTCAACGTTGGTCTGTCGGTATCACGAGTTGGTGGTGCAGCGCAGACAAAGGCGATGAAGAAGGCCGCAGGAAGTATCCGTATCGATCTGGCACAGTACAGAGAGATGGAGGTGTTCACACAGTTCAGTTCAGATCTTGATGAGAACACCAAGGAACAGCTTCAGTATGGCAAGGGACTTATGGAGCTTTTAAAGCAGCCTCTGTGTAATCCGCTGTCAATGGCCGAGGAGGTTATCATTCTGGTAGCAGCTACCAATAAGGTATTCCTTCCAGTTGAGGTTTCAGAGGTCAAGAAGAAGAAACTTGAGATGCTTGAATACTTCCACAGTGCCCATAAGGATATCGTGGATGAGATCGAGGAGAAGCAGGTGCTTACCGATGAGCTGAAGGACAAGATAGTCGCAGCCGCTAAGGAGTTTATCGAGAGATAGATTTCAGGAGAAATAAGAAGATTCGTTGAGAGGTGATTTGATTGGCAAATACCAAAGAAATCCAGAATAGAATAAAGAGTATCAAGGATACTCAGAAGATCACCAATGCAATGTATATGATCTCATCTTCCAAGCTTAAAAAGGCGAGGACAGATCTTGAGAACACGGAGCCTTACTTCTACACACTCCAGGTTGCTCTTGCCAGAATGCTCAGACATGTTCCTGAGATGGAGCATCTGTACTTCGACAGCAGAGAGGGAATCAAGGAAGAGGACAGAAGGCGAGGTTATCTGGTCATTACCGCCGACAAAGGTATGGCTGGTGCCTACAACCACAATGTAATCAAGATCGCTGAGCAGGAGCTTGCAGCCCACCCAAACAGTGAGCTGTATGTAGTCGGCCAGGTGGGAAGACACTACTTCGCAAAGAAGGGAGTGCCTATAGATATACATTTCCAGTATACAGCGCAGAATCCTAGTCTTCACAGAGCCAGAGTCATAGCGGACAAGATGCTTGAGAACTATGAGAATGGCGATATAGATGAGGTATACATCATATATACCAACATGAAGAGCAGTGTGGTCGTTGAACCGCAGATGATACAGCTCCTCCCTATGAAGAGGACTGACTTCGCAGGCGTTCCTGCGGATGTGTTCCACGAGGAGATTACCATGGAGCCTTCACCGAAGGCAGTGCTTGACCGAATCGTGCCAAACTGTGTCATGGGATATATATACGGCGCTCTGGTAGAGTCCTTCTGCAGTGAGCAGAACAGCCGAATGATGGCGATGGACTCAGCCACAAAGAGTGCCAAGGAGATGCTGGATGATCTCAATATCAAATACAACAGAGCAAGGCAGGCAGCCATAACGCAGGAGATCACAGAGATCGCGGGCGGCGCCAGAGCTCAGAGAGACAGGAGCTAATAAGCTCAATAAATAATTGTAAAGGAGGTCTGATGTTTTGAAAAATGGTAAGATAGTACAGGTCATGGGACCTGTCGTAGACGTAGAATTTCCAGACAACGATCTGCCATACATCAAGGATGCTCTTGAAGTAGATAATCATGGAAAAAAATGTGTTATGGAAGTAGCACAGCACGTAGGAAATAATACAGTAAGATGTATCATGCTGTCCGCCAGCGAGGGACTTTCAAGAGATATGGAAGTCGTTGCGACCGGATCAGGAATCAAAGTTCCAGTAGGAAATCAGACACTTGGACGTCTGTTCAACGTGCTTGGTGAGACAATAGATGGCAAGGAGGATCTCTCAGACACAGAGCACTGGGTAATTCACAGAGAGCCGCCAACATTTGAGAATCAGAGTCCTGTCATTGAGATACTTGAGACAGGTATCAAGGTCATAGATCTTCTTGCACCTTACTCAAAGGGTGGTAAGATCGGTCTGTTCGGCGGTGCCGGAGTTGGTAAGACAGTCCTTATCCAGGAGCTTATCCAGAATATCGCATCCGTACATGGTGGATACTCAATATTCACCGGTGTTGGAGAGCGTTCAAGAGAGGGAAATGATCTGTGGACAGAGATGAGCGAGTCAGGCGTTATCGACAAGACCGCCCTGGTGTTCGGACAGATGAATGAGCCACCTGGAGCCAGAATGAGAGTTGCAGAGACAGGACTTACAATGGCAGAGTATTTCCGTGATGTAAATCATCAGGATGTGCTTCTGTTCATCGACAATATATTCAGATTTACACAGGCAGGTTCAGAGGTTTCATCACTTCTTGGACGTATGCCATCAGCCGTTGGTTATCAGCCAACACTTGCAAATGAGATGGGTGAGCTTCAGGAGCGAATCGCTTCTACCAAGGAAGGATCAGTCACGTCAGTCCAGGCCGTATATGTGCCAGCCGATGACCTTACAGATCCTGCCCCAGCCACAACATTTGCGCATCTGGATGCAAATACAGTTCTTTCAAGAAAGATCGTTGAGCAGGGTATCTATCCGGCAGTAGATCCGCTGGAGTCAAGCTCACGAATTCTTGAGGCTGATATAGTCGGCGAGGAGCATTATAATGTTGCAAGACGTGTACAGGAGATACTTCAGAAGTACAAGGAGCTGCAGGATATCATCGCAATCCTCGGTATGGAGGAGCTGTCAGATGAGGATAAGCTTACAGTTACCAGAGCCAGAAAGGTTCAGAGATTCCTGTCACAGCCATTCCATGTTGCTGAGAACTTCACAGGTATTCCTGGAAAGTATGTAAGTCTCAAGGATACGATCAAGGGCTTCAAGATGATCGTTGACGGTGAGATGGACGAGTATCCTGAGTGGGCATTCTTCAATGTAGGTACTATAGAGGAAGTAAAGGAAAAGGCCGAGAAAGGTCAGTAAAGGAAGTGCGTAGATGAATACATTTTATCTGAGAGTTATTTCCAGCAATAAGATATTCTTCGAAGGCCGAGTAGAGAAGATCATTCTTCCACTTGAAGATGGAGAGAAAGCGGTTCTTGCACATCACGAGAACATGGTCATAGCCACCAGCATAGGCGAGATCAGGATTACCACCAGCAAGGGTGAGCAGGTAGTCGGTGTTGTCGGTGAGGGCTTTGTTCAGATAGTAAATAACCGAGTTGTCCTTATCGTGGATTCCGCAGAGAAGCCGGAGGATATCGACAGGGTCAGAGCCAAGGAGGCAAAGATCAGAGCGGAAGAGAGACTCAGACAGAAAGAGAGTCTGAAGGAATACAAGCAGAGCGAGGCATCACTTGCCCGTGCACTCACAAGACTCAAAGTAACAGAGAAGATATAAAACCCAGCGCAGAAACCCCAAGCGCCTGCTTGCAGGCATTTGGGGGTTTCAAGCGGTTTTAACGAGAAGTCGTTCGGCGTAAGCCGAACATAGAGCGCGTCAGCGCGGGACTTCGAGTCTATTATAAAAGGCAGTGCCAGCAGCGGGACGATGAAACCGATGTGGCGTTGCCTTTTTATGTGCAGACACAATAGATAAAATGTTACTTGACAACTTTTGCCTTTACTGAGAAAATTACTAGATAGTATATGGTGAACTGTATATACAGTGAACTATGTATATAAGAGTTTATGAAAAAGAGGACGTGTGCATGTATATGCACACATTTTTGAGTTAAAGGTATTTGGTTAGAGGTATTTATGTTAAGATTTATTTGGGTAATAGTTTCGTGCTTGTTTCTGATCATGTACTATGTGCCAAAGATGTCGTATTATGCTAGACACCCGGAAAAATATGGTGAGGATATATGTTATCAGATGGCACAGGTTATGTGTAATCATGTGAGACGTCGTGCTTTTATCAAGACGGTTGCCACGGGTATGGAGAACCTTCCTAAGGAGGGCGGATATATCATGTATGCCAATCATCAGGGTAAGTATGATGTACTGGGAGTTATAGTTTCCCATGACAAACCGATTACGTATGTCATGGATGCCAAGAGGTCGAAGCTGTTCATAGCAGATCAGCTTACGGATCTTGTGAAGGCACAGAGACTTGACAAGGAAGACATAAAGCAGCAGGTACAGGTTATAAACGATGTATCCACGGAGATCAAGGCGGGAAGGAGATATATTTTATTCCCGGAGGGAGGATACGATCACAGTCACAATGAGCTCAAGGAGTTCATGCCGGGAAGCTTCAAGATCGCCAAGAAGGCGAAGTGTCCTATCGTTCCAGTCGTGCTGTATGATTCCTTCAAGCCATTTGAGGGATGGTCACTGAGGCGTGTGACGACACAGCTTGCATTTCTGGAGCCGATCCCATATGAGGTTATAGCGGATAAGACGACCACAGAGATCAGGGATATGGTCGTTGACAAGATCCAGAGGAAGCTTGATACGATGGAGACAATGAATTGTTGGTAACGATATATGGATAATTATTCTGAACGGGCAGGTCATGTTGATGATCTGCCCGTTCGGGTGTTACGGAAGCTTGGTGTTGACTATATCAAATCAGGTGAATACAATATAAAAGGGTATTTAACCACAAAAACAAGGATTGGGAAGTAGAGATATGGGACAGAGTAAAGAGAGAAACAGTAATGAAAAAAGCGGATTCCTCAAGAAGCTTATAATAGTTCTGGCAGTGGCGATCGTGGTAGTATTTGCGGTATTTTATGTGATCTATTACAGATTTTCATATCAGGCGGACAAGCTGGCAAAGGAGACCGCCCGCATATACGCATTTGGCGATGGCGGAGAGATGGCTGACATGATAGCCCCGGGATACGTGAAGAAGTTTGAGGATTCGTCAAAGGTTTTGTCGGTGAGTGACATACAGGACATATATATAAACAAGTTCAGAGCGTATACAGATGAGCAGGTCGGGGATATAGATACGATCGAGTGCAAGGTCACCGATATACAGGCGGTGAGCAATATAGAGGATGTGCAGCAGCAATTTGCGGACAACGGAGTTAAGGGCGTGTCCCAGTACAGAAGTGTGGAAGCCGACTGGATAGTGACAGGCAAGGATGGCGGCGAGGTCACGGTACACGTTCAGGAATGTATGTTGAAGTGCGACGATGGCTGGTATGTGGACTATGTCCGTATGCCGGATGAAATAGACAGCATGAGTACGCCGGTCGATTCCGGGGATGCTGACAGTGAGGAGACAACAGAGGCGGAGATCACTGAATAATATTGTGTGTATAAGATTGGAAGGGCATACAGTATACAAGAAAGAAGGCTGACAAAAAATGTATGATGTGAGATCCATGAAGGCAGAGGACTTCATAGATGATGGCGAGATCCGTGAGACGCTGGACTATGCGGATCAGAACAAGGACAATGTGGAGCTTATCGACAGTATCATAGAGAAGGCAAAGCTCAGGAAGGGGCTTACCCACAGGGAGGCATCCGTGCTTCTTGCGTGTGAGATGCCGGACAAGATAAATGAGATATATGATCTGGCGGAGCAGATTAAGAAGGACTTCTACGGCAACAGAATAGTTATGTTCGCGCCGCTGTATCTGTCCAACTACTGTGTAAATGGGTGTGTGTATTGTCCGTATCACATCAAGAATAAGCATATAGCCAGAAAGAAGCTCACCCAGGAAGAGGTGAGACGGGAGGTCATAGCACTGCAGGATATGGGTCACAAGAGACTGGCCATTGAGGCCGGTGAGGATCCTCAGATGAATCCTATCGAGTACATCCTGGAGTGTATAGACACGATATACAGCATCAAGCACAAGAACGGTGCAATAAGGCGTGTAAATGTAAATATAGCGGCGACCACAGTGGAGAACTACAGGAAGCTGCACGAGGCAGGAATTGGAACGTACATCCTCTTCCAGGAGACCTACGATAAGGAAGCGTATGAGAAGCTTCATCCATATGGACCGAAGCATGACTATGCATATCACACAGAGGCTATGGACCGTGCTATGGAAGGTGGTATAGACGATGTGGGTCTGGGAGTGCTCTTTGGTCTGGATAAGTATAGGTACGAATTTGCGGGGCTGCTGATGCATGCGGAGCACCTTGAGGCTGTTCATGGAGTTGGTCCGCACACCATCAGTGTGCCAAGAGTCAAGAAGGCTGACGACATAGATCCAGAGGCATTTGACAACGGAATAAGCGACGATGTATTCTGTAAGATCGCAGCATGTATCAGAATCGCCGTTCCTTATACAGGAATGATAATCTCCACAAGGGAGAATCCAACGGTCAGGGATGAGATCATAAGGCTTGGAGTGTCGCAGATAAGCGGTGGTTCAAAGACCAGTGTGGGGGGCTACTATGAGCCGGAGCCAGAGGATGAGAAGTCGGAGCAGTTCGATGTCAGCGACACGAGAACTCTGGATCAGGTTGTGAACTGGCTGATGACCAAGGGCTATATACCATCGTTCTGTACGGCATGTTACAGAGAGGGCAGAACCGGCGACAGGTTCATGAGCCTGTGCAAGAGCGGACAGATACAGAACTGCTGTCATCCGAACGCACTCATGACGCTGGAGGAATATCTGGTGGATTATGCTTCGCCGGAGACCGCGGAGATCGGCAGGAGACTCATACAGGATGAGCTGAAGAATATTCCGAATGAGAAAGTCAGACAGATAGTGGTCGAGAGACTTGACAGGATAAAGCACGGAGACAGAGATTTTAGATTCTAACACATTGTGGAGGAGCAAAATGAGTTTAAACGATACACCGTCGGCAAACAGAGTGCATATAGGTTTCTTTGGATGCAGGAACGCAGGCAAGTCCAGTCTGGTAAATGCAGTGACGGGGCAGAGCCTTGCTGTTGTGTCGGATGTGGCGGGAACCACCACGGATCCGGTGTACAAGTCCATGGAACTGCTTCCGCTTGGACCGGTGGTCATCATAGATACACCGGGAATAGACGATACCGGCGAGCTGGGTGAACTCAGGGTGTCGAAGACCAGACAGGTGCTTGCGAAGATAGATGTCGCTGTGCTGGTGGTTGATGGTTCGGTTGGCCTTTCGGCGGCGGACAGGGAGCTCACAGAGCTTTTCAAAGAGAAGAATATAAATTATATAATTGCGTACAATAAGAGTGATCTAGTTAAGGATGATATACAGGTTCAGAATTCAGCGGAGAATTCCATATGGGTCAGCGCAGAGCGCAGACAGGGAATAGAGGAGCTGAAGGAATTGATAGGAAAGCTCACGGTGACAGACACCATGACCAGGAGACTGGTCGGAGATCTGATACAGCCGGGTGATATGGTGGTGCTGGTCATACCGATAGATTCTGCAGCTCCGAAGGGCAGGCTGATACTTCCGCAGCAGCAGGTCATAAGGGATGTTCTTGAGACCGGAGCTACGGCTGTGGTGTGCAGGGACACGGAGCTTGAGGATACTCTGAGACGGCTGGAGGGGAATGTATCTCTGGTGGTCACTGACTCCCAGGCATTTGCAAAGGTTATGAAGATAGTGCCGGATGACATATATCTGACATCGTTCTCCATACTGATGGCAAGATTTAAAGGGCAGCTTGATGCGGCGGTAAATGGCGCATATGTCCTGGACAGGCTGAGGGATGAAGGCCAGCGTACAGATGCGGACAGCAGACCTCCAAGGATACTCATAGCTGAGGGCTGCACCCATCACAGACAGTGTGATGATATAGGAACTGTGAAGCTGCCAGGATGGATACGCAGATACACAGGACTTGAGCCTGAATTTACATTTGTCAGCGGAACGGAATTCCCAGAGGATCTGACAGGATATGATCTGGTGATACACTGCGGAGGCTGTATGCTGAATGAACGCGAGATGAAGAGTCGTCAGGGAAGGGCGGAGCAGCAGAGTATCCCGATGACGAATTATGGAACTGCTATAGCTCATATGAATGGGATTCTTGACAGGAGTCTGAGGATTTTTCAGACAAAGACGGACATATAAATATTTGGATGAAAGGTGATCGATATGGCAAAGACAGGTTTGGTACTTGAGGGCGGCGGCCAGAGAGGCATATATACCGCCGGAGTCCTGGATGTGTTCATGGACAATGATATAGAGGTCGACGGTGTCATAGGGGTGTCGGCGGGAGCCATACATGGACTCTCCTTTGTTGCGAGACAGAGGGGACGCAACATGCGTTACAATATGAAGTACAGGAACAACAAGCACTACATGAGCCTGTACTCCCTTTTAACTACAGGAGATATATGTGGTGAGCAGTTCTGCTACCACGATATCCCGGAGAAACTGGATCCACTTGACTACGATGCATTCCTTGCAAATCCTACGAAGCTCTATGTGGGATGTTCTAATCTGGATACAGGAGAGGCGGAGTATCTGGAGTGTACAGATATGAGAAAGCCTGAGGATGTGAATAAGGTGAGGGCTTCGGCATCCCTCCCACTGGTGTCCAATATTGTTGAGGTAGACGGAATGAAGCTGCTGGATGGAGGTGTATCCGACAGCATACCGATATTTGCATTCAGAAGGATGGGCTACAGGAGAAATATAGTAGTTCTGACAAGACCGGAGGGATACCGCAAGGGCCCGGACAAGATGCTCAGGCTGGAGGCCGGAAGGTACAGGGAGTACCCTGAGTTCGTTAAAAGATGTCACATGAGACACATGTATTACAACAAGACCCTGGACAAGCTGGAGGAGCTTGAAAAGGAGGGTGATACGTTGATAATCAGACCGAGTGAGACTATAGAGATATCAAGGCTTGAGAAGAAGCCGGAGATGATCGAGGCCATGTATGAGCTGGGTGTGTACGATGCAAAGGAGAAATTGCAGCAGGTTAAGAAATTCCTGCGTGAGAGTAAGGAAGAAAGCAGGGACTACACACATGGACAGGCGCAGCAACAGACGGCGGTTACACAGCAGACCCGATAATGGAATATATGACAGATTGATACTTTCGGGAATGGACATTCCTGAGAGTGTGGATACACAGAAGAAGGCACAGGAGAATCACAGCAAAATGGCTGAGACTCCTGTGCCTTCGCTCATACTGTCACTTTCGGTATCTACAATATTCACCATGCTGATTGCAACCTCCTACAATATTGTGGACACTTATTTTGTCTCAGATCTTGGAGAAAGCAGTGTGGCCGCAGTTGGGATCATGTTCTCTGTTATGGCATTGATACAGGCTGTGGGTTACACCTGGGGCATGGGAGCTGGAAGTGAGATAGCGAGACTCCTCGGTAAGCAGAAGAAGCGTGAGGCGGAGCAGACGCTTGCCACGGCACTGGCGGGAGGAATACTGTCGGGCGCGGTCATGGCGGTTATATTTGCCGTGTTCAGGGAGGATGTGGTAAGACTTCTCGGGGCCACGGACACAAGTCTTGCTCCTGCGGAGCAGTATGGAATATATATCATGCTCGCGGCTCCAGTTATGTGTGGTGCTTATGTCCTGAACAATGCCCTGCGGGCTGAGGGGCAGCCGTATCTAGCCCTGTTGGGTATTCTGGCAGGCGGACTGTCAAATGCGTTATTTGACTATATATTGGTGAGAGTGCTTGGACTTGGAATAGCCGGTGCAGGCATAGCGACCCTTGCCGGACAGGGGATAAGTCTTGCCATAATGTATATATGTGTCAGGTCAAGGTGCAGCGTGGTAAGGCTTCATGTGTCTGATGTGTGGAGCTTCAGATATGGGGTGCGTATAGTGAGAACAGGGCTGCCATCCTTCCTGAGACAGGGGCTCATGTGCCTTGCGGCGGTCATGATAAGCAGAAGCTGTAGGCAGTACGGAGATGGAGCCATGGCGGGCGTCACAGTTGCAAATAAGATATTTGCAGTCATATTTGCGGTGCTGGTGGGCTATGGGCAGGGATTTGCCCCGGTGTGCGGGTTTGCCTATGGTGCAGGACTTGAATCCAGAGTGAAAAGGTCGCTGAGATTTACCATGATAACTGCGGTGATATTCATGTGCGCTATGGGTGCTGCGACCTGGGTGTGGGTATCCGAGGTGGCCGGTGTATTCTTGCATGAAGGTGGCACTCAAGCTATGCAGCTTGCGGCGCTGTCTCTCCGGGCGCATGCCATATCCATGCCGTTTGCAGCTGTGTGTCTGGTGACCGGAATGTACTATCAGGCTCTTGGAGCATATGGAAAAGCCACCCTCATATCCGCCCTGCGGCAGGGAGTATGTTTTATACCATTGGTATTCATACTGCCGCGCATGTATGGCGTAGATGGAGTGGCTTTTGTCCAGGCCGCCGCCGATGTGCTGGCGGGGATTGTCTCGGCCTTTTATCTGCTATATACAAATGAAAAATAGTCCGTGTTTATCATCTCGTCCGATATATACAGCCGGTTTTCAACCTCCTCGATCATCTGATCCACGTATCCATCAGGGATCTGTGACTCAGGGACGAAGTAAGAGGTCTCCCCCGTGCTGGCATCGTACCTGACCTTGTCGGTCATAAAGCTTTGATCCGCGAAGATCACAAGCTCATCGGAATCGGACAAAATGTTGTGTCCTGCCAGGAGTCTTGAGTCAAAGTCGGCTCCGAGAAGGTTTAACACAGTTGGAAGTATGTCCACACTGGAGCAGAGCTTGTCGACAACTACTGGCTTCTCCATGGATGAGCTCCATATACCAAACTGGTTGTGGTGAAGCTCAAAGTCATCACTCTCTATGTCCTTGCCCGCAAGCTCGTTGTAGGTGCCGTCGCTGAGTCCGTAAGGATAGTGGTCAGGTGCCACGATGAACAGAGTGTTGTCCAGCTTGCCAGTCTCTTCCAGCTTATCCATCAGGAATTCCAGAGCCTTGTCAAGCTCCATCTGGGCTGCAACATAGGCTATGGCCTCATCTGAGTACCCTTTTTCAGAGAGGACATTCTCGGCTCCCTCCCTGTTAATCATACATATATACTGATTGTCGTAATTGTAAGGCAGATGGCCGGAGAAACTCATAAAATACATGTTAAATTTGTCATCCTGAATGAAATCCCCATACACAGCCTCCATACATTCGAGATCGGAATACATAACGTGGTCAGGAATATCCAATCCTGCGCCGATGGCCTTGAAGGTGGTGTAGCCCATATTCGGATGGGTTCTTGTTCTGTCGTAGTATGTGGCATCAAAGTCGTGGTAGCCGTAGCTCTTGTAGCCCTGTGCGTTCAGCATATTGCCGAGGGCGTATGGCTGGTAGGTGTCCGCGGATGCCTCAAAGCTCCATTTGGAGGATGCCGGATACTGGCTGAGGCAGTTGGTATATTCGCCGTCTATGGTGCTGTGATACCACAGTGGGTTGTAGAAGTTAGTAAATTCAAAGCCTTCGTGATAAATCTTGTACAGTGTCGGTGTGGCCTCCCTGGATATTCCATATGTACTGAGACTTTCAGCGGTGACAAATACCACATTGTACCCCTCGAACATGCCGGTGTATTCGTCCGTGTAAGTTGGCTGTACCCCCGAGAAATATGCCGTCAGGCTTTTAAGCTCCTCGTCATCTGTCTGATTATACAGACTTTGGAAATCTATGCTTTCATCGACCTGCGGAACATATACAGGCTCGTTGGCCTGGGTTGATCCTGCCGCCTGATCTGAGCCGCCGGTCTGAGAAGCTGATGAAAAATCTGTCTCGTCCGCAGATGCGGCATTGATATCTGATGCGGCAGTCTGTGCATCTGACTGATTATCTTCAATATCTGCAAGCTCAAATGTCTTGCTCTGGCTGCTCTGAGTCACCATGGTCACACAGTCTCTTCCCGTGGTGACCATGACTCCAAGCTTGTTCATGGACAGTTCAAGTACATAGCGTCCGTGGAACAGCGCATATGGAGTGTAGGCCGCAGTCCCGTGCACTGCCAGAATACAGATGGCAAGTACCCATGCAGCTGCGGAGATACCCAGCTGCACCAGCACTGCCCTGAGCACACCAGGCTTCTGCCCGATGCGGCATCTGCCAAATGAAAACCAGAACCTGTTCATGATGATAAGACATATAAGTGGCAGCAGGAACAGCACTATGATATACCAGTTGGATCGCAATGCTGAAAAAAGCACAGTCCTGAAGTTCATAGCATCCTGGGCACCGCCGATGGACACCAGACTCAAAAATGTTCTGAATATCTTATAGTATACAAATTGTGCAATATAGTAGATCGTAAATATACTCCACAGCAGGTAGGCTATGGCTGCATTTGCATATCTGTGCCAGAAGGAGGTCAGTGCTGACAGGGTAAGTCCGCATGCCAGCGCAAATGTCAGGGGATGTAGTATGCTGCTGCCTGCAGATCCATAAATTGCAATGTGAAACAGGAGCTCCATATAAATAAAGGCCAGCGGAAAGAATATGGAACGCCACAGCAGACCACTGTGTCTGCTTTGAGTTGTATCTGTTTTCATCTGGCATCTCCTTATTCGCGTGTGAGTATGTCGTCAAGTGCGCCCCTCACTCCTATAGGATCTGTGACCAGAAGAGTGTGGAAACCAAGCTTTGCGGCGGCATCGAGATTCGCCTGCCTGTCATCAAGAAAAATGGATTCCTCAGGAACAAGGTTATATTTGCTGCAGAGATGCTCATAGATGGCGGCGTCTGGCTTGGTCACGTGGTATTCATAGGAGACCACTCTTCCGTCCGTGTAAGGCAGGAAGTGGAATCTAGGCGTGTGGAGTGCAAACAGTCTTCTTGGGTAGTTGGACAGGAGGTAGATGTTGTAACCTCTGGACTTGAGATCCTTGAGCCACATGTCGGCTCCCGGGAACATGTCCACCACTTCATCGAGATTGTTCATGAACAGGTCTATGTAGCTGCTGCATTCCGGGCTGAGTTCCTTGAAACGTTTGATGAGCTCTGGCTCAGGCATATCGTCCAGGTCAAAATGATTCCACATAGGGAGGTTTATCATGTTGTGATCAAGAGTATCTATCACGTCCGCTGGTATGCCAAGTTTCTCCATGGTGCTTTTCCAGTGGAAGTCTACGAGGACCATGCCAATATCAAAGATTATATTTTTCATATGTATATTCCTTTCGTGTCATATGCTGCCGTATAAGTGCAGATTATGTCGTCACAGAAATTTTAACTCATAATAGGACAAAAATATACTCAAATATTTGCGGAAATGCTGACAAATACCTAATATGCTTGTTTACAGTTTTCCGGTCACAGTGTTACAATGATTAAATCGGCAATGTAAGGGGAAATACAGTGTATGATATACGTATTTGTGGACTTTGAAATGAATATGATAGATTCAGAGTATAAGAAGGAAAAGAAAATATGTAAGAGTGAGATCATAGAGATCGGTGCGGTTAAACTGGATGAAGATTATAATGAGATAGATTCGTTTAAGAGTTATGTGAAGCCGGCATATGGAACCATGGCTTCGCGTATAATAAAGCTCACAGGAATAACAGATGATATGGTGGAGGATGCTCCTTCATATGCTTTTGCCATGGGGAGCTTTATAGAGTGGTGTGCTGATGCCGATGTGATATACGCATGGAGTGAGAATGACCTGAGACAGCTCCGCAAGGAGGCCAGGCTGAAGGAATACACGCACCCCGGGCTGGAAAGTATCATATCAAGGTGGAAGGATTTCCAGAAGGAATATGCCAAGCTCATAGGAACGTCAAGAAGGATATCACTGTCGGACGCTGTGTTTTATCTGGGAGAAAACTTTCAGGGGGCAGAGCATGATGCCCTGTGGGATGCCAGGAATACCGCTGAGGTGTTCAAGCTCTCAAAGGATGAGAAGAATTTTTTCAGGATCATGGCCCCGGTCATCGATGTGTACAAGCCCAAGAAGAATCTGACATATTCCCTGTCCGAGGCATTTGGAGATATACATCTGGATGAATAGATATGTAATTGATGACTACATAGAATAATAATGTGGATTATTAGGAGGACTTCATGAACTGGAATAAGAGGGATACAGTGAGGACCGTGATTATATTGTGCGGTGTGGTGCTGTTTGCATATGTACTGTTTAATTTTGATAAGGTGTCCAGTATGTTCAGCTGGCTCATCAATATACTCATGCCATTTGTCATAGGATTTGCCATAGCATTTGTGGTGAATGTACCTATGAAGGGACTTGAAAAGGTATTGTTTAAGAATAAAGACAGCAGACTGTACAGGTTCAGGAGACCAGTGTGCCTCATACTGTCGTTCCTGTGCATAATAGCTGTTCTCACGTTTGCAATAACTATGATCATACCTGAGATGTCCAAGACTATAACTATGTTTGCAGAGAAGCTGCCATCGGCCATGGATGATATACAGAGGAAGGCGATCAAGCTGATGAAGGACCAGCCGGAGATAGTGGATAAGATAAAGAGTATCAATATTAATTGGGATGCACTTATATCAAATGTGGTTGGTATTGTGAAGAACGGCGGCAGCAGTGTATTGTCTTCCACGTTCTCCATTGCCAGCAGTGTGGTAGGCGCCGTGGTCGATGTTCTGGTGGGACTGTTCTTTGCGTGCTACATACTGGCTCAGAAGGAGACTCTGGAGAAGCAGGTAAAGGGTGTATTGTATGCGGTGTTCAGGGAAGAAAAGGCGGACCGATTCATTCAGACTTGTGTTCTTGCGGATAAGACCTTCTCCAAGTTCATCTCAGGTCAGTGCCTTGAGGCGTGCATACTTGGACTTATGTTTTTCATTACGATGACCATATTCCGTATTCCGTATGCGCTTACGGTCAGCATCATCATAGCAGTATTTGCACTGATCCCGGTTGTTGGAGCATTTGTTGGATGTTTTGCCGGAACGATTATGATCCTGGTAGAGGATCCGAAGCGTGCCATAGTGTTTCTGATCATATTTGTCGTGTTGCAGCAGATAGAGGGAAACTTCATATATCCTCATGTTGTTGGCGGTTCGGTGGGACTTCCATCTATATGGGTACTTGTGGCGGTCATGCTTGGAGGTGATATGTTGGGCATTCTGGGTATGCTCATATTTGTACCGCTTTTCTCCGTCCTGTATGCGATGTCTGAAGAATATGTGGTTAAGAGACTCAGAGACAAGGGCATATCGTGGAGGAAATATAATCTGGCATGCAACATCCCCGAGGGGCGATGGAATGGAAGGCTGGATGAGGAATGTGCGTCTGATGTCAGCAAGGTGGACGCCGGGCAGACCGGGACGAATGAGTCGAATGCACCGGGCAGTACAGCCGGAAGCGGCAATTCTGGAAAAAATAATACAGGCAGAAATAGCACAGAAAGAAATAACATAGAAAGAAATAACACAGGCAGAAACAGTAACAGAAATAAAAACTACAAGAAGAGAAAGAAATAACGGCTCATATATGGCATCATCTGTGTGGTGATACATATAGCCGTTCAGAAAGAAGGATATACACATGTACAGAGACATAGCGAAATTGGTTTTATACAGAGATCTTGGTGAGGACAGCATACTTATGAAGCTGTCTGGAATATTTGAGGATTTTGATCTCAAGAGGTGTGAGAATGCGGAGCTGTGTGCCCGGATTTATGATCAGATCAAGAGACTGCTCGATCTTGCGACCAGCTATGGATTCGACAAGAATCTGTGGCACAACTATCTGGCATTTATACTCATCACCAATGAGAACTCATTCAGTATAACCAGTGAGAAGGTGGGAGCAAATGACGGAACAGTTAATTATTTTGCAAAGAATGATTTCAGGATATTCAAGAAGCTGTTCGACTTTGATTTCTCAGAGATAGAGAGCGCACTTGGAATAGATTGTTTCTCAACTATCAACAATTACAAGTCTATTGGCAAGAAGGAGAGAATGTACAATAAGAATGTCAGCGAGAAGGTTCAGGCTGTCAGCAATGCGATAGAGGAGGCTGAGAACGAGGACCAGATATTTGACATAGTGACATCATTCTACAAGGCATATGGTGTTGGTATGTTCGGTCTCAACAAAGCGTTCAGGATCACCCGTGAGCATGGAGATCTGGAGTTTGTACCTATAAATAACACAGAGGATGTCATGCTGGATGATCTCATCGGATATGAGATCCAGAAGAAGAAGATCGTGGACAACACTGAGGCATTTGTGGAGGGCCGCAAGGCGAACAATGCACTTCTCTTTGGTGACAGTGGAACAGGAAAGTCAACCACGATCAAGGCGATCATCAACGAGTACTATGACAGAGGACTTCGTATGATAGAGATATACAAGCATCAGTTCCAGGATCTGTCGCAGGTCATATCGCTTATCAAGAACAGAAATTACAGATTTATCATATACATGGATGATCTTTCATTTGAGGAATTTGAGATAGAGTACAAGTACCTCAAGGCTGTCATCGAGGGTGGACTTGAGATCAGACCTGACAATGTGCTCATATATGCCACATCCAACCGCCGTCATCTCATCAAGGAGACATGGAACGACAGGAATGATATGGAGAATAACAATGGTATTCACAGAAGTGATACCATTCAGGAGAAGCTGTCACTGGTCAACAGATTCGGAGTCACGATCAGCTACAGCGCACCTTCACAGAAGGAATACTTTGAGATCGTCAAGGGACTTGCTGAGAAGGAGCACATCACCATGGACGAGAAGGAGCTCTGCGCAGAGGCAAACAAGTGGGAGCTTGCACATGGCGGCATAAGCGGACGTACTGCACAGCAGTTTATCAACTACCTTAAGGGGCAGGGATTGTAAAAATAATTGCTGTTGAACTACGGTTTATATTTTGTTATTATTAAGTTAATTTTGTAGAGCAAGATACTTTGATAAGGAGTGTGGAAAGATGATAGATCTTAGCAGCAAGAAAGGTAAGACACTGGTATCCAGAATAATTGTTGTGGTTCTGTGTATCGCAATGGTTGTTACACTTTTAGTTTCAGCATTCTAATAGGAAAACAGGTCGAATTGGAGAGTAGATATGAGAGGAAAGTTTGGAGAGCACCAGACGGTGCGATCGATACTTAAGAGTCTGCCACGTACTGTCCACGACGATGTGACGAGAGCCGGAATAGGAGATGACTATGCCCGGCTCTTGTTGCGTGATGGGGGTAGCGGAGACACCGGCGCAGCTAAAAGCGTGAATGTTGCGGCTGGTGTGTGCTGTGACAGCGGGTATATGGGACTCAGACTTGATATAGCGAGACTTTACAACAGTATAAGGATTGGCGGATATATGCCATGGGCGGCAGTAGATACCATAGTTATGCCTGATGACGATGAACGACGCATGAAGAAACTGCTCAGAAAGCTTGCGGGCATATGTGTGGAATATAAAGTAGATATTATTACGGGGCATACCGAGGTGAATAATGCTGTATCTGAGCCGGTTATAAGTGTGACTATGATGGGAAGGCATGCAGGTCAGGGCGAGGATATGCAGGAATTGCAGAATCAGGATGTTCACGGATACCAGATGCCTGCAGGACATGGTGTAGCTGGTACGCGAGGACTGAAATGGCCGGCTGGCATGGATATAGTTATGTGTGGACAGACCGGTGTTGGTGGAACCCTGAAGATCTATTATGATAATCAGAAGGAGCTTTTTGAGAGGTATTCGGAGAGCTATCTGAGACCTGTGGAGCAGCTCGAGCAGCTTATACTGCTTGGCGGCCAGGTTGACATAGCATTAGATCATGGCTGTATATATTCACACGACATATCGAGGGGTGGCGTATTTGCAGCTCTCTGGGAGATGGGAGATGCGCTGAAGTGCGGGCTTGAGGTATGTCATGACAATATACCGATACTTCAGGAGACAATAGAGATATGTGAGCACACCGGGGATAATCCGTATATGATAGATGGTTGTGGCGCAGCACTTTTTGTGGTTCCAGACGGAGACCATCTGACTGATAAGTTATACGAGGCAGGATATGAGGCTTCAGTCATAGGCCATCTTACGGAAAAAAGCGATAGGGTTGTGGTGCACGACGACGAGAGGAGATTTCTTACACCGCCAAGGTTTTTATAGGAGGAGTAGTATGCTAAATATAGTATTACATGAGCCGGAGATCCCGGCCAATACAGGCAACATAGGAAGAACATGTGTGGCAGCAGGCGCAAGACTGCATCTCATAGAGCCGCTGGGCTTCCAGATAAATGAGAAACAGCTGAAGCGTGCCGGGCTTGATTACTGGGACAAGCTGGATGTGACAACGTATGTGAATTTCGAGGATTTCCTTGCAAAGAATCCCGGAGCAAAGATATACATGGCGACAACCAAAGCCAGGAAGAAGTATACAGATGTGAAGTTTGAGGATGACGCATACATCATGTTCGGCAAGGAGAGCGCGGGTATACCTGAGGAGATCCTGGTTGATTATAAGGATACATCTATCAGGATTCCGATGTTCCCAGACATTCGTTCACTGAATCTGGGCAACTCTGTGGCAATAGTGCTGTATGAAGCACTCAGACAGAATGATTTCCCAGGTCTAGAGGAAGCGGGAAATCTACATCGTCTTAGTTGGAACATGTAGTGATAGAGGGGGAATATACATGGCGTATCCTACAAGTGGAAAAAAGATGCTGAACATATGCATTCTGGATATACTGAAGAAATATACGGACTGTGACCACACCATGGATCAGAAGGATATCATTGCGAAGCTCAAAGAGGATTATGATATAACTGTGGACAGAAAATCCGTAAAGGCAAATCTCAACTGTCTGGTGGATTATGGTTATGACATTGAGTATACCGAGACGGAGAGAGAGAAGAAGGACGGCACAAAGGAGACACTTACATCAAACTGGTATTATAATCACGAGTTTGACGATGCAGAGCTTCGAATGATGATAGACAGTATCCTGTTCTCCAAGACCATACCGGCTGGTCAGGCAAGCCAGCTCATAGACAAGATAGCAGGTCTGTCAAATATATATTTTACAAACAAGATGACGCATGTGAGCAGTCTTCCGGGTCTCGAGCACACCAGCAACAAGCAGACACTGTTCAACGTGGGAATGATAGATGATGCCATATCTGAGAAGAAGCAGATATCATTTGTTTACAATAATTATGGTGAGGACAAGAAGCTTCATCCGAGGCGGGAGGAGCCGTACGTAGTCAATCCGTATCAGATGGTGGCGAATGACGGAAAGTATTACCTCATCTGCAATTACGACAAGTATGACAATCTGTCGAATTACAGAGTGGATAAGATGACACAGGTCCAGATAGTTGACAGGCCTGTGAAGAACCGCACAGAGGTAAAGGGAATGGAGCATGGACTCAACCTTCCAAAGCATATGGCTGAGCATATCTATATGTTTGCCGATGAGCCGGTGACCATAGTGATGCGTGTCAGAAAGGCTGCCATATCGGATGTGGTGGATTGGTTTGGAAGAAACTTTGATGTGGTCGATGAAAATATAGCCAGACAGTACGAAGGCTTCAGGGAGACTGATGATGATGTAACTTACGTGCGGCTTGTGTGCAGCCGTCAGGCGATGGCGCACTGGGCGATGCAGTATGGAACCTCGGTGGAGGTCATTTATCCCACAGAGCTCAGAGCCCAGATCGGTGAGGCTGTAAAGGAAATGAATAACAAATATAATAATTAAAGAGATGGCTGTCAGTATAATTCAAAAAACTGGCAGCTTTTTTATAAAAAAAATCGCTTTTACCGCAAGAAAACACAGATTTTGATCGGAATATATATTAGAAACACACGGGGAGGTGAATGATATGGTAACTAGGAACAATTATATATCGAAGCTGAAACGGCATAATGAGAAAGCTCTGGAGTTTGTGGTTCAGGAATATGGAGGGCAGGTGAAAGCTGCTGTGTACAAGAATCTTTCGGGCATGCCGGAGGAAATTGAAGAGTGCATGGACGATGTGTTTCTGGATGTATGGAACAATATAGACAGATTTGACGAGAGCAAAGGCTCGTTCAGAAGCTGGATAACGGCAATTGCAAGATTCAGATCCATAGATTATCTGAGAAGATACAGCAGAAGATGTTCGGAGGAAGACATAGCAGACTATGAGAACAAGCTTGCAAATGACAACCTGCTGGAGATACTCAATGAGGAGATATCGGACAGCATGGAAAAGCTGCTGAGTGGTCTGTCGGACGAAGACAGGGACATCATTCTGAGGTACTACTGGGATGACCAGTGTGTAGATGAGATAGCGGAAGATTATGGGGTATCTTCATCATCTATCTACAGCAGAATGTCCAGAGCAAGAAGTCGATTGAAACAAGTGTAAAGGCGGTGAATGATCATGAAAAACGGAAAAGACAGAAATGTATATGATGTTATGAACGATGTAAATGTGGACATTGAGACCATGGATATGTCGGATGAAGAGAAGGATGCCTGTGTGAAGAGGCTCAGGCACAAGGTGAAGGCGAGGGAAACCGGAAGAAATCATGGATGGAAGACGGCGGCAGCGGCAGTGGCGGCTGTTCTGATCCTGTCGGGAGGCGGACTGACATATGCGGCAGAGAACGGCTCGCTGGCATGGTTTTTTGACAGTCTGAGCAGGGAGACAGGAAGTGTTATTCCATCAAAATATGTGGACGAGAGCTACATAAATAACGAGTATAAGGGCAGTGTAAAGGTGATAACCGAGTCCGATGCAAAAGTAAGCTTTGATCTGAAGAAGGTAGCAGTGGATGGCAATCAGGTCAACATTGCGATGGTGATAACATACGATGACTTTGACACAGAAAAATATGAGAGCTTTGATGCTCAGATGCAGATAATAGAAGGCGGTGCGAACATCGTCAGTGAATATGCGGGCAGCACGGCTCCTGGCGATGGAATCTCGCTCACGAACAAGCAGACAATGTCTGATATTGTATACAAGTTAAAAAAGAAAAATGCATACAAGGTGGGGGATGTCATCACCATGAGATGTAACAGCATTACCCTGTTCAACAAAAATAAATCAAGTGATGGCGCGGTCACCTATGTAGCAGACGAGGTGGATGGCCCTTGGACCTTACAGTTTAAGGTTCAGGATGATATGCAGGGACATAGTGTGGATGTATCCGGCATAGATGGCATTGAAAAATGTACAATAAATACAAAGGGCATAACCATTGACATTGCTGAAAATGCGGCGGTCGATGATGACTCGCTGGAGAATATAATACTTGAGATGACAGACAATAAAGAATTGAAAGATGTAGTATATGGAATCGGCAAGACCGGTGATGGCGACAGCATACAGAGAATGGAGTTGAACTTCACTAAGCCGATAGATGTTTCACAGGTGAAAAATGTGTGGATAGATGGTAGGAAATGTAAAGTGAAATAAATAGAGCCGGGGTATTACAACAGAGACATTCTCTGGGGTAATACCCCGGCTTTAATATTCTGCGATATCTTATGAGTCCTTGATCCTGAATTTGCCATTGCTCTTCACGCCGGACGATGATATGTCTGTATCGGAGTGGTGTTCAGTGTGCTCGACATGCACAGGCTTGATAGGCACCTGCATATCCTTCTCCTTAGGAAGAGAGAAGATAAATTCGCTTCCCTCGCCCTCCTCGGATGTGAGGGTGATCTGCTCGCCGTGAGCCTTGATGATCTCTTTGGTTATGGCCAGTCCCAGTCCGGTTCCGGTCTTGTCCTTGCCACGGCTCGGATCCGTCTTGTAGAATCTCTCAAATACCTTCTTCTGGGCATCCTTTGGAATTCCCACGCCTTCATCCTTGACGCTTGTATATATCTTGTTGTCCTTCTCAGTCACCTGAACCCTGATCTGGCGTCCCTCAGGTGTGAACTTTATGGCGTTGTCAACCAGATTGTATATAACCTGCTGTATCTTGGTTCTGTCGGCGTATACCACTGTGTTGTCGGTGAGGAATACGCTGTCCAGGAAAATTCCCCTGTCCTTGCACCTTTTCTCAAATGTGTTGATGGTCGGTGTGATGATATCCCTGATATCGAAGTTGGACTTGTCAAGCTGCAGGTCAAATGAGTCAAAGTTGTTCAGCTCCAGAAGTCCCTGTGTCAGCTTGGTCAGTCTCTGTGCCTCATTTAACACTATGCCGAGGTACTTCTCATGCTTTTCCAGTGGAATAGTGCCGTCCAGCATGGCCTCTATGTAACCCTTGATGGATGTGAGTGGCGATCTGAAGTCATGGGATATATTTGATATAAATGACTTCCTGTACTCATTTGAACGGCTCAGCTCATCTGCCATCTCCTCCATGTATCTCGCAAGTTCGCCGAATTCGTTCTTCGCGGTCACATTTACCCTGGCATTGAAGTTACCCTGGGCGTATGACTTGGACGTCTTGATGATCTCACGTATAGGCTTGAGCAGGCTGTTTGACATGAGCATAAGCGCGATCATGGCGATCAGCATGAGGATCAGGAATGGCACAAATGTCGTTGAAAGCATCCTGCTCTTTATATCCTGCTTGAATGTCATAGGTGATGTCAGGATGATAGTTCCCATGTAATTGTTCCACGAGTAGAGAGGCTGGCCAATCACCAGAGTGTCCTCCGAGAAATAGCCGCCAAATGTATTCTCGAAGCAGAATGATGCAAACAATTCATCCGGTTCCACATAATTCTTGAGGTTGTCATTTGTGCTGCTGTGTGAATCTGAATCCTTGGAAGATCCACCGGATTCACTGCTTCCTGAAGAGCTTCCCGACCTGAAAATAATGTTGCTGCGTTCATCGGTGAGCCAGATTCCCATGTCCAGGGTATCCGCCGCATGTTGAAGCTCCTTGTATAATTCCTTGCTGTCAATGGTTCCGTTGCTGTAATCAGTCATGGCGCCGTCGGCAAGCATTGTGATCTCGTTTTTCATGGTGGATTTGCGCTCTGAGAGAACAGAATTCTGTGCTGTTGATATACTGTACACCATGAGCAGTGCAAATATGATCACAACCAGCACTACGAATCCGACCACGATCTTGTCAAATGCTGTTTTCTTCATTATGATCTCCATTCAAACTTGTAGCCTATGCCCCATACAGTGGCAATGCTCCAGTTATGATTGTTGTTCAGCTTCTCACGAAGTCTCTTGATATGTACATCCACGGTTCTAGTGTCGCCCACATACTCGTATCCCCACAGCTTGTCCAGAAGCTGCTCTCTGGTAAATACCTGATTTGGTCTGCTGGCGAGGAAGTAGAGGATCTCCAGCTCCTTTGGCGGCATCTCAAGATTGTGTCCCTCAAAGGTTACTGTGTAGTTGGAGATATTTACGACCAGCCCGTCATACTCCACAAATGTACCTACATGGTCTGCACTTGTGACATCGTAAGCTGCGCTCTGTGGCTGCTTCTGTGCACTCTCAGTCATGGCTGACCTTCTGAGAAGGGCGCCGACCCTTGCCACCAGCTCATTGGAGTCAAATGGCTTGACGATATAATCATCTGCACCGATCTTCAGCCCCAGCACCTTGTCAAATACCTCACCCTTGGCAGAGAGCATGATGATAGGCGTGTTCGATGTCTTTCTTATCTCTGTACACACCTGGTAGCCATCCATTCCCGGAAGCATGACATCCAGGAGAACCAGATCAGGTGAATATTCCTCAAATAACTGTAGAGCTTCCGTTCCGCTTGCGGCTATCTCGGTCTCATAACACTCTTTGTTGAGGTAGAGTGATATAAGCTCTGCGATGTTCTCGTCGTCGTCAACGATGAGAATATTATTTTTGCTCATATATATAAACCTCCCAGTAAATTTATAATAATATAGTTTGTAAAAAATCCGAAGGCGTACACCGATTTCATTGTTGAAGCATTATTTTAAAGTTCCACTATGGTGACTCCCGCATCACCCTCTCCGAATTCTCCGAGACGGAAGGACTTGACATGTGGCTGTGATTTCAGGAACTGATGTATTCCCTTTCGAAGAGCACCGGTGCCTTTTCCGTGGATGATGGTGACTCTGTGCAGATGTGCCATAAGGGCATCATCAAGGAATCTATCCACAAGTGATGTGGCTTCGTCGACCGTCATACCGAGTACATTTATCTCAGGCTTGATATTCATCATCCTGTTCATGCTCTTGCCACCTGTGACTGTGGCCTTCTGCGGTTTCTTCTTTTCATGCTCAACCAGCAGAAGATCAGTAGGTGGAAGAGCCGCGCTGATTATACCCATCTGGACCTTCAGCTTACCCTTGGAGTCAGCCAGTGCCATGATGGTTCCCTCGGAATCCATGCTGATGACATGTACGGTATCGCCAACCTTGAAGTCGGATGCCTTGTGGTCTGACTTTACAGTTTTGCGCTTCTCCTCGTTCATCTTGCCGAGGTCGTTGATCTTCGCGCGGAGCTTCTGTCTCTCGGCCTCCATCGCTTTTGCATCGGCCTTTGCCGGGTTAGTGGTCCATTTGTTGTATTTCCTGATGGCGGCATCGGCCTCAGCCTTCGCCTCCTCTATGATCTCGGATGCCTCCTGACGTGCCTTTGCCAGAATCTCGGCTTTCTTGTCGGAGAGCTCAGAGTCTTTCATCTGTGCACGCTCCTGAAGCTGCTTTGCATCCTCCTTGAGTCTTGCAATGTCGGCTTTGTCCTGTTCAATCTCCCTCTTGCTTCTCTCAAGATCCGCAATCAGGGTTTCAAAGTCAACTGTATCGCTGTCGATATTGGCCTTGGCGCTCTCGATGATGCTATCGTCGATTCCAAGCTTCTTTGCTATGGCGAAAGCATTTGACTTTCCAGGAATACCGATCATCAGTTTATATGTCGGCTGGAGTGTTGCCACGTCAAATTCGCAGCTTGCATTCTCGACACCCGGTGTGCTCATGGCAAATGTCTTGAGCTCACTGTAGTGTGTGGTCGCCATACATCTGACACCCATGTTGTTCAGATGTGACAGGATGGCGATGGCAAGTGCTGCACCCTCTATAGGGTCCGTACCGCCGCCCAGCTCGTCGAAGAGGACCAGACTGCCTGGAGTTACGTGATCCAGTATGTACACGATGTTGCTCATGTGGGATGAGAAGGTGGACAGATTCTGTTCTATACTCTGCTCATCTCCGATATCGGCAAATACGTCGTCAAATACATTCAGTCTTGAACCGTCAAGTGCCGGAATATGAAGTCCGGACTGTCCCATGAGTGAGAAGAGTCCCAGAGTCTTAAGTGATACCGTCTTACCACCGGTGTTAGGACCGGTCACGATGAGGAGGTTGTAGTCCTCACCCAGTTTGATGTCCACAGGTACGACGGTGTGCTTCTCCAGCAGCGGATGTCTTCCCTGCTTTATATCGACAATCCCATCGGTGTTGAATATCGGTTCGGTTCCCTTGTAGCTTCTTGCAAATGATGCCCTTGCGAATATAAAGTCCAGTTCTGCCAGAGTGTCGAAGTCGTATTTGATATATTCTATCTCAGCCGCTGTCTGGGCGGAGAGTGATTCAAGTATCTTCTCGATCTCGGCAAGCTCCTGATTGTCCAGCTCCTTCAGCTCGTTGTTCAGGTTCACGATGGCCATAGGTTCGATGAACACTGTGGCACCGGTTGACGACTGGTCGTGTATCATACCGGGAAAATGGTTCTTGTACTCGGCTTTGACCGGTATACAGTATCTGCCATTTCTCATGGTTACCAGGTTATCCTGGAACATGGTCTGCTTGCTGGTATCGCTGACAAGTTTTGCAAGCTGGTTGTGCAGCTTTTCATTTGTCAGGCGCTTGTTCCTTCTCACTGCCTTGAGACCTGATGAAGCGTCATCGGCAAATTCGTTCTCGGAAATTATGCATCTGTGGATCTCTCTGGACAGATGCTCCAGAGGCATGAGCTCCAGGAATCTCGTGCGCAGGCTGTCCGGACATGTGGTGCCATCCGGGTTCATGCTCAATCCTAGCATCTTGTTGGAGGCCTTCTCCTCCTCGATCTGCTCCTTGCTGCGTCTTCTCGTATCTGTCATGCTTGTGCCCTCGTTCTCACCATATCTCTTGGCGGTGAGTGCGAGGTCCAGCATGCTTGCCACATCAAGCAGTTCTGCGGTTGTGAGGATTCCCTCAACCTCAAGTCTCTTTAGAGATGCCCCGATATCTTTAAGTCCTGCAAATGACAGATTGCCCTGGGTGTTCAGACGCCTTAAGGCATCCCTTGTCTCCTGCTGAAGAGCCTCGATCATTGCGAGATCCTTGCGGGGCTTTATGCGCTGACACTTCCTCTTCGCCATGGGTGATGAGGCAAATGTTGTCAGCATCTCAACTATTTTGTTGTATTCTATAACTCTTAATGTTCTTAGATTCATTTTCTGTGTTCCTTATTTGTTTTTAATGTCGTGTTCTATATTTTATGTATATAATTATGTAGATTTTGAATCGGATAGGTACTAAACATGATAAGTGCATGAAAAGCATAATTAAATATACATAAAGTCTCTAATTCTACACATACATAATTGATTATACCCCTTATAATTATAGAGCGTCAACATATTGCAGGTGTAGAAATAGGCACATTTTCCCTGATTAATTCAGCGGCTGTGGTTGCGGGAGAAACACAAAGCTGATATTATAAAATACAGTTTGATCTGGGAAAAATAAAGCGATATATGACTTAAGACAAAGAGAGTTACGTATTACAAAAGGAAGAGGAGAAAAAGCGGATGAAAGAGTTATTGCAGTTTTTGTTGGGGATAGTATTGATGATAGCAGGCGGTGTGATGTTTCTTAAGAATGTCGTCGTGTCCGACTGGGGACTTTTAAGTTCACTGTTTCGTATAGGTGGTGGTGTGAATATTGGAGGAATCTTTATTGTCCTGCTGGTCATCGCATTTATCGCACTTCTGGTTAAGCCGAACATGGGAACAGGACTTGTGTTCACAGGACTTTGTATAGCATTCTTTGTATGCATCATAATCTCACTGAATGTTTCACTGAGATATATGTCAGGACTTGAGCTCACACTGATCCTTGGAACACTTTGCGTGGGAATAGCATTTGTCATCAAGGGGCTGTTTGGAGTGAGAAAGCTTGACAGGGAGGAGTCACGAAAGAAAGGCAAGGCGGCTTCGGATAAGATTCATGAGTATGACAAGATGTAGTGTAGGGATAATACATTGAATGTGAATTTGTATGTGGAACATGTTGAGGAGATGCATATAAGAAATCATGCTTGGGCGTGTGTAGGTCATAACACTGACGTGTGATGACCTGTAATACAGGCGGTTGTGGAAATGTTCAGTAAATACTGGATTTTCACAACCGCCTATTGTATTCTTATATATGATTAAAATTAAAGCATACAATAATAATTAAACATAGAAAGAGGAAAAGAAAAAATGGTATTTATAACAGATTTCAACGAAGGCGACATGATATCGAATGTCTATCTCTGCAAGAACAAGCAGACAGGAACTACAAAATCAGGAAAGACATATTACAACCTGGAGCTTGTGGATAAGACTGGAAGCATAGCCGGAAAGGTCTGGGAGCTGACCAATGCTATAGGGCACTTTGAGGCAAAGAATTTCATCAAGATTGATGGTCAGGTGACATCGTTCAACAATGAGCTTCAGCTCAACATCAAGAAGATCAGGATTGCAGACGAGGGAGAGTACGTTGAGGCTGATTATATGCCATGCACCAAGAAAGATATAGAGCAGATGTACAAGGACCTGATGGCACTCGTAGAGTCACTCGACAAGGATTACTACAAAGTGCTTCTGAAGAAATTCTTCGCCGAAGATCCTGCATTTGTCAAGGAGTTCAAGAACCATTCAGCGGCCAAGTCAATACATCACGGATACATAGGAGGCTTACTTGAGCACTCACTGGCAGTTGCCAAGATGTGTGACTACTACACCACATATTATCCGGTGCTCAACAGGGATCTGCTGATCACAGCGGCACTTCTCCACGACATTGGCAAGGTCTACGAGATCTCCAAGTTCCCTGAGAACGACTACACAGACGCAGGTCAGCTTCTGGGACACATAGTCATGGGAACGATGATGATCCGCGACAAGATCAATACCATAGACAATTTCCCTGCAAAGGCGG
>NC_021018.1:2380934-2384035 GCF_000210595.1 Coprococcus sp. ART55/1
TGCAAGACACAACGCCGAGATCAACGGGATCACAAATGCTGAGTTCTTTGTCGGTAAGGCAGAGGAAGTCGTTCCCGACATATACAAGAAAGGCAGCGACGGCTCCCACGCGGACGTCGTGGTCGTGGACCCACCACGAAAGGGCTGTGATCAGGTTCTTCTGGATACTCTGGTCCATATGGCGCCGGAACGTATCGTCTACGTGAGCTGCGACCCGGCAACCCTGGCTAGGGATGTGAAAATACTTCAGGAGAAGGGGTATGTGGCGAAGAAGGTGGCGGTCGTGGATCAGTTTTGCCATAGCGGGCATGTGGAGACGGTGGTACTGCTTTCCCACAAAAAGCCAGACGGACATATCAACGTAAAAGTTGAGTTTGGCGAGGGTGAGGGAAAAGTTCCGCTTGATAATATCGCTAAAAGAGCCGAAGAATATAAGCCCAAAGAACGAGTGACCTACAAAATGATAAAGGAGTACATAGAAGCTAAATACGGCTTCAAGGTACATACCGCATATATCGCAGAGGTAAAGAGAGATTTAGGCTTGCCAATGTACGATGCTCCTAATGCGGTAGAGGAATTGAAACAGCCGAGGAAGCATCCGACAGCAGAGAAAGTGGAAGCCATAAAGGATGCGTTGAAGCATTTTGAAGAGATTTGAGGATAGGCGTATCATTAAAAATAGTGGTACGCTTATTTCTCTTTAGCCTAATCAGATATATTTGGTAAAAAGACGGAGAATATTTTTATGTTAAGCTGCCTAAGTAATAGAATTAAAAGTGTTCACTTCATTATCGATATGTAGAAAAGAATATATAGACATTTGATGCGAAATAAAAGAATATGATTTAGGAGTGTATCGTGATGCATGGAGTGGGGGATTTCTGTTGGATATATGTATGGAATAATTGTGGAGATATAAACTTTAGTTGTGAAAAATTCCGTTTGACTGGGAATTATATTTTTTTGTTCCGATAGAAAATATAAAAATGATGTGATACACTTATAATATGGGAGGCGAATATCATGATTATACCTGTAAGTGTAAAAAACCAAAGTATCGATCTTCTGGAATCACAAGTGATTACAAAGCTGCCATAAGTGAATATGTTTGGAATGGCTTTGAAGCCAATGCTACAAAAGTTAGTATAGAATATACACATAATGAAGCGTTTGGGGTCAAGGAATTAATTATAAAAGATAATGGTGAAGGAATAAATTATAATGAACTAGGGGAGACGTTTGGTGCCTTTCTGGCATCAAAGAAGAATTTGCTGTCATTACAAATGAAATCTAAGGCAAATAAGGGTAAAGGTAGATTCTCTTTTATTGCTTTTTCTAATAATGCAGAGTGGCATACTGTTTATAAAGATAATGATGTGTATAAAGAATATGATATTGCTATGTCAAGTGATAAAAAAGAAGTGATTGATTGTTCAGAGCCGCAGTTGTCTGAGCAAAATGCAACAGGAACAGAAGTGAGATTTTTCAATATAAATACATTAACTGTGGAGAATATGAGTTTTGAGGTAATAGAGTCGGCATTACTCAAAGATTTCGCATGGTTTTTGTATCTATATAAAAATAAAGATGCCGAGATAATAGTTAATGGAGAAAAGATTGATTATAAAAAATATATAAATACTGATTTGAGTGAAAAAGTCATGGTAACAATTGATGGATATAGGTTTGAGATTAATTTGATTGTATGGCAGGAATCAATCTCTGAAAAATTCTGTTGTTATTATTTCGATGAAAAAAACATATTGAAGGGAAAACGAACCACGACTTTTAATCATAATACCATTAATTTTAACCATAGTGTGTTTGTGAAATCAGATTTTTTTGATGATAAAGAAAATGTTATAGATGATCATGAAGATACGCAGATTAACCTGTTTGAGTCTCAGGATGAGAAAAAGATTCTGAAAAAGTTGCATAAAGAAATTCAAAAGCTTATCGAGAAAAAAATTAGCGTATATTTATCGGATAAAGCAGAAGAAGCAGTTGAAGCTATGATAACCGAAAGAAAAACTTTTCCCAAGTTTTCAGATGATGTATATGGACAAATGCGTAAGAATGATTTGAAAAGAGTAACAAAGGAAATTTTTAAATTGGAGCCACTGATTTTTCATAAATTGAAACAAATTCAAGAAAAATCGTTGCTAGGGTTTTTGAATTTGCTTTTGAGTTCTGAAGAGAGGGAAAATGTTTTAACTATAATAGAGCAGGTTGTGGAATTATCACCTCAGCAGAGAGCTGATTTTTCAATGATATTAAAAAAAACGTCTTTGGAGAATATCATTGATACTATCAAGTTTATTGAGGATAGATATAAAGTGATAGAATTATTGAAAAGTATCGTGTATGATTTGACAAAATTTGCAAATGAACGTGATCATGTACAGAAAATTGTAGAAAGACATTTTTGGCTTTTTGGTGAACAGTATAATTTGGCAAGTGCTGATCAGAGAATGCAAAAGGCATTGGAACAGTATAGGAATATTTTGTATGGAGAAGAGGATGTTACAGCAGAATTGAATCCAGATGCGGAAAATGAACGACGCATGGACATTTTTTTATGCAATACGAGAAATGTCGAAACAACATTTGAAACAACGCAGGAAGAAAATATTGTTGTTGAATTAAAAGCACCGAGAGTTCCGTTAACGAAAAAAGTATTACGACAAGTGGAAGATTATATGGATTACGTTAGAAGGCAGCCTCAATTCAATAGTGAATTACGGAAATGGAAGTTTATTGCTGTATGTAAAGAAGTAGATGATTATGTTAAAAGTCAATATAAAGCATTTGAAGATAAAGGAAAAGTAGGATTAGTATTTCAGGTGGATAATTGTGAAGTATATGCGCTTACTTGGGACGATATATTTAAAAGTTTTGAAATAAAGCATAAACCGATGCTAGAACGGTTGAAGTATGATAGAGAGCGGGTGGCAAATGAATTAATGGCAGCGGTAAGTGATACGGAGGGTCGAGAAAAAGCAGATACTCTTACAGAAATTGCTGTTGCACAACTATAGTGGAGGTTGTCACGTGGGCAGCCACTGAATAAAGCAGAATGTAACAGGTAACGTCCACTGACC
>NC_021018.1:2385275-2386538 GCF_000210595.1 Coprococcus sp. ART55/1
GCGATTATTCAGGAATGCAGGAACAGCGGTATGAAAACAAAGGACTGGCTTGCTGAAAATAACATATCAAAGGATCAGTATTACTACTGGTTCAAGCAACTGAGACTTACTGTAGTAGGGACGTTGCTTTTGTCACGAGGACTGTCCCCATGTCACGATTTTATAATACAGGGGACGCTCTTTGTGACAAAAGGAACGTCCCCATGGAGTTACGTGTTTTGAATGACAAAGATACGCTGCACTTATCGGCACCTATTTTAGTATGGATGGTTTTGTTTTTTATCATATTTGGTGTAATGTGTATAACGGATATTTCATTTCTTGTATTACCTATGTTTCTTGAATTTTTATGTTTCATTCCGGTCACTATCTGGTCAATAAAAAAGGCCCGAAAGCTACGGCAGGAGTCTTTTGTAAAGATAGATGTTATGCTTACTGCCAGAGACGGAAGGCTTTATAAAGATGATGTGAAACTTAATGTATCATACAGTGAGAGGGACAATGAAGTTTATCTTGATGATATGCATGATGCGGGGAACTAGAATACATATTTCCAGAAGAATCTATGTTAGATGGAAATCCTAATTGTATTAACAAAGAATGGATTTTGAATAAGTGGACCGAAATGATTACTGATTGTGTGGATATTAATAATGCAGAGATATTAGTTTAAGCGGAGGATGGATTATGAGCTTTCTAAAGTTATTACATGGTACGAAAAAAGGAAAGATTTATTTGATACAATAAAGGAAATAGGTGATGATATGGAGTTAGAGAATAACGATGATAAGTTTAATATTGAAAAAACAGATACCATTGATGGCTTGGCATATGAGCAAGACACCTCCAGCTTGATACTTCTTCTTACAGACGGAATGGACTGGTCAGATATGAATCGACATTTATTGCTGTTGCAAGATAAACTCAATACCTATATCTGGTACATAGATTCAGGACAATATAAAGAAAAGTACCCCAATGTTAAAAACGTAGAACTGCGTGTTAGTTTTTTGTTTGAGGAACCAGAGATATGCCGTAAGCTTTTAGAAAGAGCAAAGCAGGTGTTTGTCGATGTATTTGAGAATGTTGAGATGATTGTGGAGCATGGAACAAAGTAGGTAAACGATGCTAAATCAGAAAAACAATTGACCTCGTTTCCGACTTTCTCATAAGGCAAATTATGAATTCTAATTTCCTGCATTTTTGTTATAATACATAAGGAAACAGCATAAGGATTACCGGCATTCTGCGAAATTTGTATCA
>NC_021018.1:2387259-2388344 GCF_000210595.1 Coprococcus sp. ART55/1
TTTTCGGAAGTTGGGATGTAAGCCCCGACATCTGAAAAGCTCGGTTTTCTTATATGGAAACATATCTACCGTAAAATCTGTATCAGGTTGTAACCTCGGATTAGATGTCGCAATTTGAGGCAGTGGAATGGATGTGAAGGGAAGAATATTCGGTAAATCGGGATTTTATGGAGGAATAAGATGGTACTTGAAACAGATAGGCTCATTTTAAGAGAATGAGTGGAAACCAGATTACTGTCAGGACTCTGGATTTGAATTTACCATTTGATGAAATAGCAGGACAGCTAAATACAATAGCAAAAACGCATTTCGATTTATAAAGGAGGCCTCCTATTTGAAAAAGAAAAAAGACGAAATTACCATCCGTTCCAGCGCGGCAGAATACTTGACCTATGTTGCCTCAGTTGGCGATCAGCAGGACAGTATTGAGATGCGCTATGAGGATGAGAATATATGGCTGACACAGAAGATGATGGCAACATTGTACGATGTCGGCACTAACACTATAAATTATCATATTAAGAAAATCTTTGAGGACAGTGAGTTACAAGAGGATTCAGTTATTCGAAAAATTCGAATAACTGCCGCCGACGGAAAAAGCTACAGCACAAATCATTATTCCTTAGAGATGATCATTGCAGTAGGATTTAAGGTAAATTCTGAGCGTGCGGTGCAGTTCCGTAAATGGGTCAATCAAATTGCAAAGGACTATACCATCAAAGGCTGGGTTATGGATGACGAGCGTCTCAAACGCGGAACATATCTGACAGAAAAGTATTTTGATGAGCAGTTAGAACGAATTCGTGAAATTCGAGCAAGCGAAAGAAAGTTTTATCAGAAAATAACTGACCTGTATGCCACAGCCATTGATTACGATAAGAATTCTGCAACTACCAGGAGATTTTACGCAACAGTTCAGAATAAAATGCATTACGCAGTTCATGGTCATACGGCAGCTGAACTGATTGTAGAAAGAGCTGACCATACAAGAGAGCATATGGGATTAACTACTTGGGCAGATGCTCCTGATGGAAAGATTAAGAAAAGTGATGTCACGATTGCGAAGAATTATCTGAGTCAGGATG
>NC_021018.1:2388364-2389746 GCF_000210595.1 Coprococcus sp. ART55/1
AGAACTTTGGTAAGAAACTGAAACGAGATACAGTTACTCTTGAGGAGTTGAAACAGATAGCTGATGTGATGGAGGTTACCTTTGAGCAATCATTTATCTTCCCGGATGGAGAACAGATAAAAACAAGTAACGAATAGGCGGTGAGTAGCATGGATACTGTGGATTTGATTATTAAATCATCAACAGAATTTTATAATGATTTGAAGGGTGATGAGAATGGTCGATATCGTTCTTGGGAACACTGCTATTCACATTTCATAAAAGCACGAGGGAGCCAAGAGATTGATTATGATTATTTGAGTTTGCAATTGGCCTTTTATTTGGCTAGTTGGGGAATGTATCGTGGTTCATCCTTTTTATTGCAAAAGGATTATAAAGTACATATTCCGGTAGTGAAAGAACTGTTAAGTGAGAAGTATGATGTGCTGGCTGGAATTGAGTGCGTTAGCTTTAGAGAAAAAAGCAATCAACAATTACTTCTAGATATAAATTCGTTTTTAGGGCAGTATTACGATAAAATCAGACGAGAAGTAAAAGAGCAAAAATTAAAAAATCAATTGTCCTTTACACTAATCACTAAAATACTTATGGGAACTCTTGGTTGCGTTCCTGCATACGATAGATATTTTATAGCAGGCATTAAAAATCAGAAGGTTGCAATCGGTAATTACAACTTGAAATCCATTATGCAGCTTGTCGATTTTTACGAAAAAAATTCTGCTCGATTTGAACCAGTTAGAGAGAAAATGAAAATTGAAGGTATGCCGTATCCACAGATGAAGATGATTGATATGGGATTTTGGCAGGTTGGTTTTGAATTGGATACAAATAAGGGAATACAGACAGCACACTAGGAGGTAGAAACATGGAATATACACCAATGGAAAAGGATGTTCTTGATATGATGCAGAGAACTGATTTTAAGAATATATCAAAAGGTGATGTGATTAGTTTTGCATCAAAGATAGGCGAACTTCGTCCTGAAGTGGCTAAAGAAGTGCTTGCATAGTTTCCTGAATTTGTTGGATTAATGAAATCTTCATTAACTGAATACAAGGAGATGCTTGATACAATTGTAAGTAGTGATGATGCAAGTATTAAGGAGTATTACGGTGTAGCAAACAAAGAAATGGATCAGGCTGCAGATAGTAGAAAACAGTTTTATGCTTTTGTAAAACAAGTGCAAGCTGATTGCAGTAAACTTCTCGATAATCCAAACCTTCCTCCTGAGATGATGATTGAGATGTCTGAGATATTTGGGGTGGATAAGTCCGGAATAAGCAGACATTTGAAAAAATATTTGAAACAGGTAAATTAGATGAAAAGTGGTTGTTGCAAAAATTGCAACAACCACGAGGCATGGAGCAATAGAAGGAAAGCGG
>NC_021018.1:2390009-2392478 GCF_000210595.1 Coprococcus sp. ART55/1
GAGACCAAGTGGACAGAAAAACCGAAAGTCCTAAACTAACCTGAAACAATACCCCAAGATGGCGAAATGGATGAATATATGCATTTGCTGTGGCTCAATGGGTTATAACCCGGATATGCCAGACAAGATTACTTCGAGAGATGGCAATGGGGAATATAATACTGTATTTTCAAGAAACATAAAGAAGTATTTTTCTCCACTGAGAGTAAATGACATGGGGATGTGCGCCATTTGTCAGAAATATTGGAGAAATAAATAAGTATTTGCAAAAGGAGACCTCTTATTTGAAAAAGAAAAAGGATGAAATAACCATCCGTTCCAGTGCAGCAGAATATTTAACCTATGTTGCCTCTATCGGTGGTCAGCAGGACAGTATTGAGATGCGCTATGAGGATGAGAATATATGGCTGACACAGAAGATGATGGCCACATTGTATGATGTGGATGTTCGTACAATCAATGAGCATATTAAGAAGATTTATTCCGACTCAGAGCTTGAGGAAGATTCAACTATCCGGAATTTCCGGATAGTTCAAACGGAAGGTTCCCGTCAGGTGACTCGTGATACAAAGCATTATAATCTCCAAATGATTATTGCGGTCGGATTCAAGGTTAATAATGAGCGAGCGGTGCAGTTCCGCAAGTGGGCCAATGGTATCGTGAAAGACTACACTATTAAAGGCTGGGTCATGGATGACGAACGTCTGAAAAATGGTGGCTCTGTGCTTACAGTAGAATACTTTGACCGCCTGCTTGAGCAGATTCGTGAGATCCGTCTCTCTGAGCGGAGATTTTATCAGAAAATAACGGACATCTATGCTACAGCTCTTGATTATGACCGAACAGCAAAAACAACAAAGCAGTTCTTTGCAAAGGTTCAAAACAAGATGCATTATGCAGTTCACGGACATACAGCAGCAGAGTTGATTTATGAGCGGGCTGATGCAGATAAGCCACACATGGGATTAACTACTTGGGCAGCAGCGCCGGAAGGCAAGATTGTAAAAAGTGATGTGAGTGTTGCGAAGAATTATCTTTCAGAGAAGGAAATGCGTTCATTAGAGCGTATTGTATCTGCTTATCTGGATTTGGCAGAGGATCGGGCGGAACGTCATATTCCAATGACGATGGAGGATTGGGCAAAGCGTTTGGATTTATTCTTGATGGCCGACGACAGAGATGTTCTTCAGGATGCAGGCAAAATCACTGCTGAGATTGCCAAGGCAAAAGCTGAAACTGAATTTGAAAAATATCGTGTTATTCAGGATAGGCTGTTCATGTCTGATTTTGATAAGTACATGTTGGAATTGGAAGAGAATGCGAAGAAGTAGCATGAAACCAGTGATGATGTGGATGGGTTCGGATGAGTAACTTCCAGACACAAATCGGTAATTCATAGAGTGCTGTCTTTTCATGTGAAGACCGTCTGCTTGCTAAGCAAGAAACCTTGAGTTTATGCGGTATTTAGGTGGTTCTGACGGATAATGTGTACGCGAATAGTTGTACCTATTGTTGTGAAATGAGTTCGTAGTTGGAGAAAAGTAGAATTATATGAGAAAAAAATGACGGATTTCATTTCGCTATGACAAAGAAATCATTGGTTGTGTATATTGTTTTTACAGTTCTTATGGGACTATTTCTGTTTTTTGTCATAGGAGATATGGCTGGAAAATGTGCGGCATGCATTGTTTGTCCGATGCTCATTGCATATTTGCTCTATGCGTATTGCAAGGAAAGTAAAGCAGATACGAAAGCTCGTGAGATGAAAGCACAATATATGAATGGCAGTTATTTTGAAAGCCCTGAGTGGCATGAGAAATATGTAGCCTATCTCAATGAGCACACATTTGAGAAACCTAAATATCAAAGCATGAAACTGGATTTATTAAAAAGATTTCAAAGACGGGAATATCTTGTCAAAATGATATTGCCATTGTTCCTAATGTTTTGTACCTTGTGTCTTATTCCTTTAGGGCGTTATTATATGGCTATCATAGGATTTTGCCTATTCGGATTTTTGTTTTTGGCTAGAGTTTTCACTGTATATAGGAATGCCGGTACGGAAGTGGTTGAAGGGTGATATTGATTATGAGGAGCTTGAAGCGTCATATTTAAAAAGTAAATGCTTTTCTATAAAACAAATGCATTAGCATTTGGAACTACACATTTACATGGATTCACAGAGAAAAAAATATATGCAATAGATTATCGGCTGGTGGAAGGAATATCAAGAAAAATAGTACGCCTTAAGAAGTATGAGGATGGAATTTATAATACTGAGGAGTATCAGCATTTTGCAGTTATTCATGTCAGATTGCCAAAAAGCGGAGATATTTATGATGTTGAGATCGAACTAAATGAGTTTCAGGTTCAAATGGCAATCGATAAGTTACCCACCTACAAAATTGGTGAAATTTGATGGAGAATCTTTCTGTAAATGAGCATAAAGAAAATGAGGCTGTAATATAG
>NC_021018.1:2392684-2395249 GCF_000210595.1 Coprococcus sp. ART55/1
CCAATGCAGTATTTAGCATTGCCTAAAAAGGATAAAGAAGATAAGGAGACTCCATGGACAGAAAAACCGAAGCCCTAAACTACCTGAAACAATACCCTAAGATGACAAAATGGATGAATACCTGCATTTGCTGTGGCACAATGGGTTATAACCCTGATATGCCAGAAAAGATTACTTCGAGAGATGGCAATGGAGAATATAACACTGTATTTTCAAGAAACATAAAGAAGTATTTTTTCCCACTTAGAGTAAATGACATGGGGATGTGTGACATTTGTCAGAAATATTGGAGAGAAAATCACTAAGTAACTTGATATGATGAAATTGAGGCTTGCATCAATAAGCTAAATAGAAAAGGAGGATAATCATGGAATTTATATGTTACCCAAAGTGTTCAACCTGCCAGAAGGCAAAGAAATGGCTGGACGAGAATAAGATCGAATACACGGAGCGCCACATTGTGGATGATAATCCTACATATGATGAGCTTAAGAAATGGTATGGTAGGAGTGGACTTCCGCTCAAGAGATTCTTCAATACGAGCGGCATGCTGTATAAGGAGATGAAACTGAAGGACAAGCTTCCGGACATGAGCGAGGATGAGCAGTTGCAGCTTCTTGCGACAAATGGCATGTTGGTGAAGAGACCGCTTGTCGTTGCTGAAGGTTTCATGCTGACTGGATTTAAAGAAAAAGAGTGGACAGAGAAGATGCTGTAGTAGGAACGTCCCCGTGGAGAAAAAATGAAAAAAATTGATGTAAACAACAGTTGGGAAATGCATCGCGTAGGCGATGACGATTGGATCATTGCGACAGTGCCGGGATCGGTGTATGGGGATCTGCTGCAGGCGGGCAAGATGGAAGATCCATTCTGGAAGGACAATGAGATAGAAGCACTGAAGCTGATGGATTACGATTATGAGTACCGCACCAGCTTTTCGTGTGATGATGAGCTGCTGGGATCGGATGAGGTTATCCTTCGGTTTGAAGGGCTGGACACCATTGCGGATATCACGCTAAATGGTGTGAAGCTTGGACACGCCGACAATATGCACAGGACATGGGAGTATTCGGTAAAGGATACCCTGAAGCAGTCGGATAATATATTAAGTGTATATTTTTATTCGCCGACAAAGTTCATCGCAGATGCATTTGCGAAGGCTCCAACACGGGGAACCGAGGATGCCATGAACGGATTTGTACATATCAGAAAAGCTCACTGCATGTTTGGCTGGGACTGGGGCGCTCACCTTCCAGATGCAGGAATATGGCGGCCGGTCAGCTTGCTTGGAATTGATACCGCACGGATAGATTCTGTTGAAATCCTGCAGCATCATGATCAGGACTCAGTGGAACTTGATATAAAGCCGGAGATAGAATTTGCCCGGAAGTATATTGGTTCTGGATCAGAGACGGGACAGCTGAGTGCAAACGTTAGAGTAGTAGATCCGGTTGGAAACGAAATTATAAATAGAATATTAAATGAAGATATCACGAAGAATATACATATAGACAACCCACAGCTCTGGTGGCCTCGTGGGTATGGTGAGCAGAACCTTTACACTGTTTCCGTTGACCTTGTGAAAGATGATGGTACGGTGGTTGACAACTGGACGAGAAAGATCGGCCTGCGGACAATAACCATGGACCGCACAAAGGACAAATGGGGTGAGAGCTTTGCCACCTGCGTAAACGACGTAAATATATTTGCCATGGGTGCCGATTACATTCCGGAGGATCATCTTCTTGGACGTGTGACACCTGAGACTACAAGGACTCTGCTTGAGAAGGCGGTATTTGCGAACTTCAATTCTATAAGAGTGTGGGGCGGTGGATATTATCCTGACGATTGGTTCTATGATATGTGTGATGAGATGGGACTTGTGGTGTGGCAGGATTTCATGTTTGCGTGTGCTGTCTACGATCTCACACCAGAATTTGAGGCAAATATCACCGCGGAATTTATTGACAACTTAAAGAGGATCCGTCATCATGCGTCACTCGGACTTATGTGTGGCAATAATGAGATGGAGCAGTTTGTTAAGGAGAGAAAATGGGTGAGCAAGGACAGCGAGGTTCGGGACTATATTATTATGTACGAGCGAATTCTCCCGCAGATCATGAAGCAGTATGCTCCACAGGTATTTTATTGGCCAGCGAGCCCGTCCTCAGGTGGTTCATTTGATGATCCGAGAGACGAGAACCGCGGAGATGTGCATTATTGGGCTGTGTGGCATGGTGATAAGCCATTTTCTGAGTACAGAAAGTTTTGCTTCAGATATCTTTCCGAATTCGGTTTCCAGTCATTTCCTTCAAAGAAGACTGTTGAGACATTTACGGATGATGAGCGTGATATGAATATCTTTTCATACATTATGGAGCGGCATCAGAGAAATGGCTCGGCAAATGGAAAGATAATGAATTATATGCAACAGACATATAGATATCCATCTGATTTCGAGACGGTTATCTACGCATCGCAGCTTCTGCAGGCGGATGCTATCAGGTATGGCGTCGAGCATTTTCGAAGAAACAGAAATGATGACAGGTGCATGGGAGCAGTGTA
>NC_021018.1:2395539-2424802 GCF_000210595.1 Coprococcus sp. ART55/1
CAGTGTGGATTACTGCCAGCGCTTAAAGGCACTTCACTACTATGCAAGACGTTTCTTTGCTCCGATCATGATCTCCTGTGAAGAGGAGGGCATGCTTGGAAGCGGACAGGAGCTGGTGAGACTCCCATTTGAATTCCCGAAGTCCATACGCCTCTGTGTGGCAAATGAAACCATGAACACAGAGAAAATACTTGTGTCCTGGCAGTTGAGGGATGCGTCAGCTCGTGTTCTTGAATCCCACGAGGAGGAGATCACTGCGCCAGCGCTGACGAGCGTATGGCTTGACAAGGTTGAACTTCCTGGTATCGACATTTACCATCAGTATGTGAGCTATCAGGCAAGCATGAAAGGACAGGTAATATCAGAGGGGACTGTCATATTCTCATATCCGAAGTATTTCTGCTACGAGGAGCCTCATTTGCAGGCGACAGTGGATGGCGACTATATCACAGTCAGTGCGGATGCTTATGCGAAGAGTGTGGAGATCCTGAACCAGAATGAGGATCTTATCCTGTCGGATAACTATTTTGACCTGAATGCAGATTCAAAGACTGTAAAGGTTATAAGTGGAAGTGTGGATAAGCTGAGGCTTAGAAGTGTATATGATATAAGTTGATCTTGATAAGAGAGATTTATAAATGGTAAATGCCAGCGCATTATATATGTGCTGGCATTCACAAGAAAGGAGAAGCCATATGAGCTTTGCATTGTTTCTGGACGTAGATGGTGTATTGAATACCCGGACGACAGTTGTGGGGGCACCGAGTGGAAGAACCGGGATAGATGAGTCCAGAGTGAGGCTGCTGAAAAAGGCGTTAAAACAGTTTGGAGATGCGGAGATCGTTTTGACTTCAGATTGGAAGCTTATGAGAGAAGACGGGGATGACTTCTCATATCTTGTATCTATGCTGGGAAAATTTGGACTAAGCCTGTCTGGAAAGACAACCGATGTCTGGGTTGGCAGAGGAGAGGGCATTCAGAGCTATCTGGCGGAACATCCCGAGATAGATGAATACGTGATACTGGATGACAATACATTTGATTTCGCAAATTATCCTAAGCTTTGGGAACGGCTGTTGCTTACCAATGGCATAGAAAATACCGAATATGCTTCAAAGACACCGGCGATTGAGGCAATGCTTTTTCTGGAGGCTATCTCTTAGTTTCTTCCCACTCTCCTTCTGTGATCTCTATGTCATTCAGGCATACTGGGAGATGTATGGCTTTGTTGAGCTCGTATACCTTCTCGAATTCATCCATTTTCCGATTATAGTAAGTCTGGTATCAGCGACAGCCACAGCTATCGAGTAGCTAGGCAGATGTACTTCATAATTTTCAAGCTTCACATCTGTAATCCCTTTCATTTGATGCATACGTATTTGTAATTTCTAAAAGACATAAAAAAGGCGCACTGCCCCATTGGGAGCTTGTGCGCCTTTGTACAATCACTCATTTGCTGAGAACAGTATAGCACAGTGGTAGTGAAAAGCAAACCTTAGATATTGCAGTAAAGGTTGATATATGATACAATGTCCGAAAAGTCGGAAGAAACAGGGGGACATATTTTGAAGGTATATGAGAAGATATTTGCAAGGCTTGATGATCTGAGTATGAGCCAGTCAGAGCTTTCGAGGCGAACGGGGATTTCCACCAGCACTATAAATGACTGGAAAAAGAAGAAGATCAATCCACAGGCTGATAAGCTGGTTGTTATCTGTAAGGCACTTGGCATGTCATTGGCAGAGCTGCTTGGAGAAGACGGGGCTGAGAGCAGTGGCACAGATTACAGTGCCGAGGAGAAATATCTGGTGGAGTGTTATCGCAGATCGGATAATTATGTGAGAAAGCATATGCTCAGATATATGGAGCTTATTGACAAGACAGAGACGAAAGAGACCAGGACACCACAGAGAAAAGTTGCCGTTATACAGGATGTGGATGGGAATAATATTGTGGTTATCAATGATATTATTTTTAAGGGAAAACGTTCTATAACATGGCCCGATGTTGAGGAATATCTGCGCCAGTATGTGGGAGAGTTCTATTCTATAGCAGAGACTGGAGATATAGTTTATATCGGTACGGATTTGCCAGACGAATATGCAGGATCTAATTACACAAAACATATAAAAGGGGCAGTGGCAAAAGCAAAGGCAAATGCGGCTCAGGCAATTCCAGAGATCATTGAAATAGCAACATCCAAAACGGCGGAAGAAAATAAAAAAGAGAAACATAGCCGTAATGCTAAAAATGGATGGTATAGATATGATACCAGATTTGCGTTACCGGTTTACGATGAAAGTGGTGAGGTTGAGCGGTACAATGTGTTTAGTGCAAGATTATTGATCAGACATGCCGCTTCCGGGAAAATGTATCTGTACGATGTTTTAGAAATAAAAAAAGAAACGAGCAAGCCTTGTCAGGTATAAACCCTACCCAGTAGAAAACCCATTTCTTAATGGAATAAGAATAAAACATGCTACAGGAAAAGTCAACAGTTATATTATGGAAAGGACATAGATGACATATGAAGATAATAAATGCAACACCAGAAGACAAAGAAGAACTGCTCTCACTTTATCACGCCATGATAGGTGGACCGTGTGAGTGGAGCGAGAATTATCCTGACGAGAATACCATAGCATTTGACCTGAAGAACGAGGATCTGTTTGTTATGAAGAATGACAAAAAAGAGATTGTAGCCACAATATCCATAGATCACGACGATGCTGTTGAGGCACTTACGTGCTGGAGAGCAGATCTGGCTCCATCGGGAGAACTTTCAAGGCTGTGCGTCAGGAAGGATATGCAGGGACAGGGAATTGCGAAGACTATGATGAACTATGCCTGTGATGTCCTGAAAAGCAGAGGCATGAAGGGCGTTCATATACTTGTCAGAGAAGGACATGTGGTGGCGCTTTCGACATACGCCAAGATTGGTTTTGAAACGGTTGGAGAGTGTGATCTTTTTGATAAGCATTTCGTATGTATGGAACGGGGATTCTAAAGAGGTAGATATTGCAAGTTATAGGATGCAGCTGCAGCTATATTGTAATATAATGGGGGTGTATTGTTTGATGAGTTATAGAGATGAGACATTTCTATTATATAAGAATGACGAGTGGAGGTGCACAGAATGATAATTACAATAGGCAGAGAGTGTGGATGTGACGGCGATGAGGTGGCGGCAAGACTTGCCTCAAAATATGGTATAGCCTGTTACACAAAGAAAGAGATAATAAGGCTGGCAAAGGAGAAGGGTGTGTATGACAAATATCCGTTTTTCTTTGGAGAGAAGGCTATAGATTCTATGATGCAGTCGGTGTCAGATGACTTTGTCGTGAAGAGAAGAAAGACCCCGGAGGATGTACTTGAGAGATTGCTTGACGGACAGGATGGCGTTGTAGTGGGAAGAGCCTCGGACTTTGCATTCAAGAACAGGAACGGATGCAGTGAGAATATTCCTGTGCGGAGATAAAGACAGCAGAATAAAGAGGATAATGGACAAGCATGGCATATCAGAATCAAAGGCAAAGAGTCTTGTGGAGGAGACTGATGCCAAGCGAAGAAGCTATCATGACTATTACTCAGGAGAGAACTGGGGATATTCAGGACATTATGACCTGTGCCTTGATGAGGCGAAGCTCGGCGTGGACGGCGTCGTGGAGATGGTTTCAGCGTATATGAAGGTGATAGGCAGAAATTAGAATTGAGCTTGGCGGAAGATATATGGTATGAGCTGGATTGACAGGCTTTAGGCATTACTTGAAAGGTGTAGATATGGGGAAAAATACAACAGGAAAATACAGTCTTCTGGTACCGGATGGTGAGTATTCATTTAGGGTACTGAGCCCTGTGGTCATGCATGACCTTGGGCTTGATATGATATGCAGACAACTGTCGGCAAATGAGTCTGAACAGAATTATATAATGGGAGTTATGTCACGGATATATGCAGATCCATCTGTTACAAAGTACAGAGGTGGTGTGTTTGACGACATAATTGGAAATAAAAAACTCAGAGACGACATGATGGAGATTCTTGGGAAGATAAGCTTTCTCAAGGATTACGGCAGCTTTAAACGCGATTATGATGAGAATTCAGGTATATGGGATCTTATGCACAGACTTGATGAGATAGACGATTACATAGAATGCGTAGATTCGTTATATTCCTGCCTGAAGGATAAAAACTTGCATTCCGAGGGATTTACAGGTCTTAAGGAGTATGTTCAGAATATATATGAGGACAACGGTTTCAGTGAGTTGAAGAAGGACATATCAGAGCTGAAAAAGGTGAGTGGTGAGGTTCGAAGTATAACTATAGGAATTAATCTGAACAGCAGATATGAGGCTGATGGCGTTGGCTTGATATCTGTAAATAGTAAGCAATTTACGAGGGGCGGTGTGCTGAGCAATTTCTACGGTCATTTGATGTCCAGAGATAAGATAAGTGACAACCTCGACGCTAAGAGTGACTTCAGATTTCAGCCGTTAGATGCGGTAAATGAAGCATTATCCAAATTTCAGCAGGAACTTCAGGGAAGAGTGGTAACTGGAGGTGCAAATAACTTGGCGGCAGGAATGGTTGGTATTCCTGATTCTGACAAATCCAAAGATATTACGCGGTATACAGACAGGGTAGTCACCAAGCTCATAACAAGAATTGTCAAGAGGATGAGGGAGACGTTAAATAAGTATGTGTCGATTACTATAACTGATATGACGGATCTCATACCTGAGCTCACTTACTATATAAGATGGGCTGAGTACATAGAAAAACTGCAGAAACGCGGCGCAGCATTTTCCAAGGCAAAGGTTGTGAACTCTGCATATCAGCCGAATGCAGATATTTCCGAGGAGGACGATTCAAAGAGCAGATATTATATGAAGGCTCGTGGCATATACAATATCAAGCTTGCGGCATTTGACACGGAGGAGTCGGAGCACATAGTGACCAATGATCTGGACTTTGACAGCGAGCACAGAGTGTATATTCTGACAGGAGCAAATAGGGGTGGAAAGACGACCATAACACAGACGATAGGTCAGCTTTTTGTACTGGCTCAGGGTGGTATATATATCCCAGGTGATGAATTTGAATTTGCTCCAGTGGACTGCGTATTTACACATTTCCCTGCTGACGAAGACAAGACCCTGGATCTTGGAAGACTTGGTGAGGAGTGCAAGAGATTCAGGGAGATATTTGACGGTGCGAATGATCGCAGTCTCATACTTCTCAATGAGACATTTTCAACCACATCATTTGAGGAGGGCTATTATATAGCCAGGGATTCCGTGAGAGCTATTCTGACAAAGGGAACGAGAACGATATACAACACGCATATGCATAAGCTGGGCTTTGATGTGGATGAGATGAATGAAGGGCGTACAGAGGGCAAGGTATATTCGCTGATCGTACACAACGAGGGCTCACAAAGATCTTACAAGATCGAGATAGCGCCACCTGCTGGTAAATCATATGCCAGTGACATAGCGGAGAAGTATGGTGTTACATATGACATGCTGGTGAATAAAGAAAAATAGTTGGCTGTATGCACTGCTTGTGGATGATATTACAGACGATATGTGGGCAGTTTAGAGTCATATAATATGAATTGTCTACAGTGAAGACATTGGAGGGTATAGGATGACAGAAAAGCATACAGACAAGAGAACAATACTTATAGTGGATGATGACGCTGATCTGTCTATGCTGATACAGGATATGCTGGAGGACAACGGCTATGCTTTTCTGTACGCAGCCAGCATAGACGATGCATATGAAGTGCTGACAGATAACAAATGTGATCTCATACTTCTGGATATCAATCTTCCCGATGGTACAGGTTTCTCATTCTGTAAAGAACTCAGGCATACTTCGCAGGTGCCAATCATATTTGCAAGTGCAAGGACGAGTGAGGATGACAAGGTGAATGGCCTTGATATGGGTGGAGATGACTATATCGCAAAGCCGTATTCACTGAAAGAGCTTATGTCTCGTATCCGTTCGATACTCAGGAGAACTTATGGTGTTGATGACAATAAGTCTGAGATGTTGACCCTGAACACAGACGGGAACGAGATAGAGATCAACAGGCACGCACGGACTGTGAACAGAAACAAAAGTAATGTGGATATGAAGCCGAAGGAATTTGACCTGCTTGTATACATGGCGGAGAACAGAGGCAGGGTATTGACCAAGGAACAGATCATGAGTGCCGTGTGGGGGCTGTACAGCGATGTGGAGCCATCCACGGTTGCGGTGCATGTAAGGTGGCTCAGGGAAAAGCTTGAGACAGATCCTTCACATCCGCAGCTTATCCGTACGGTATGGGGAACGGGATATGTGCTGGGAGATAGTGAATAGACAAAGACAGTGAGAATAATATGAGCTTGTAAGGTGGATGTCCACTTGGCAGCTATAGGGAGTTTATATGAAGCGACATTCAGTAAGAAGCAATATAATAAAAATGCTGATCGTGTTCATGTGCGCTATAACCATAGTTTTTGGCTGGCTGTTCTACAGGGAGAAGCAGGACGAGACACGGCGGATAAAAGATGATGAATATGGGCAGTATATAGTGGAACTGAATGAAGTGAAACAACTGTATGATTCGGGATCCACAGATGCTGACGAAAAGCTTGACGCTGTAATGAATGAACTCAGGGAACAAAAGCTAGATACCGGCAAGCCAGGACTTAGAAATATAGTGATCATGTATATCGTTGTCCTGTGTGTTGTGATTGTATTATTCCTGTACATATACGTGTGTGTTCTCAGGCCATTTGACGAGTTGGAGGATTATGCATCACATCTGGCAGCAGGGGATATGGACACCGAACTTAAGTACAGACGGGTAAATATGTTCGGAAGCTTCACGTGGGCATTTGACCATATGAGAACGGAGATAGTGCATGCAAGGCGTAGAGAGCAGGAAGCGATAGAGAACAACAAGACAGTTATAGCCACGCTGTCACATGATATAAAGACTCCGATCGCATCCATAAGAGGATATGCGGAGGCATTGGTCATGAATATGGATGCCACCCAGGAGCGCAGGGAGAGGTATGCGTCGGTCATCATGAAGAAATGTGATGAGGTGACGTCCATAACGAATGACATGTTTATTCATTCTTTGCATGATCTGGACAGACTGGTGGTGAAGAGTGATAAGGTTGAGATAAAACCTCTGCTGGAACAGATCCTGTCAGATATAGGACTTGGTATGAATATCGTGGTGAATGGAGATATAACCGAGGCAGTGCTTGAGCATTCAGATTCGGGAAGAGTGGTTCAGGTGATAGAAAATATACTATCAAATGCCTCTAAGTATGCCAGAGACACGGAGATAAGTATTGTTACGGAATGTATATCGCCCGAAAAACTTCCAAGGAATGTCCATGTGAGCGGCGCTGATATGGTATACAGTCTGTCCATAAAGGATCATGGAACAGGAATTCCGGATAAGGATATGCCGTTCATATATGAGAAGTTTTATCGAGGGGAAAACTCCGGTGATGAACCTGGAGCGGGCCTTGGACTATTTATTGTCCATTATCTCATGGACAGAATGGGCGGAGATGTGGAACTTGTAAATCATGCTGATGGCCTGGAGGCAGTGTTATATTTTGCAGCAAAAAATGTTTGTTAAGGACTTGTTAATAAATAGGGTGATATGGTTGTAGCACGGTGGCGAGGTGAAGATCTGTAGAGGATGTCTGAATGCCCCCGTGCTACAACTATAAAAAGGAGAGAAAAATGGCAGATATAATACTTCAGGCAAGAGACCTTTGCAAAAGCTTTTCCAGTGAGGGTGTGCAGAATCATGTGCTCAACAACATGGATCTGGATATCTATAAGGGAGATTTTACAGTCATCATGGGAGCGTCAGGCTCGGGAAAATCCACACTGCTTTACAGTCTGTCCGGGATGGACAGACCGACTTCGGGAAAGGTCATATATGATGGCGAGGATATAACAGAATATAATGAGAAGCGCATGGCAGAACTCAGGGTGTATGAGTTTGGATTTGTGTTTCAGCAGATACATCTTGTTAGTAACCTCAGCATTAGAGAGAACATACTTGTGCCGGGGTATATGAATAAGGATACGAGAACAAAAGAGACTGAAAACAGGGCTGATGAACTCATAAAAAAGATGAATATAGAAAGTGCTGCTGACCGACTTCCTGCACAGGTGTCCGGCGGAGAGGCACAGAGGGGCGCTATTGCCAGAGCGGTCATCAACAGTCCGGGTATCCTTTTCGCGGATGAGCCGACAGGCGCATTAAACCGCAGAAATACCCAGGATGTGCTGGACCTTCTCACCGAGCTTAACGTGGAGGGACAGAGCATACTCATGGTTACCCACGATGTGAGGGCTGCTATCAGGGCGAACAGGATCATCTACATAGAGGACGGAAGGATCATAGGTGAGCTGAAGCTGTCACAGTATATTGAAGAAGATCGCAAGAGCCGTGAGAGCCAGATAGATGCATGGCTTGGTTCAATGCAGTGGTAGGAGGTGCCGGGATGAGATATATTATGATGGTGCTTCGAGGAAATATGAGAAGAAACAAGGGCGTGCATATAAGTGTGTTCGTGCTCATGCTTATCATTTCTCTGGCATTCTGTTCAGTGCTTTCTTACTACACGAATTCCATAAGGCATGATTCGGAAGCTATGGAAGAGGTTGGTTATGGAGGTATGCTTGCCGCACTTTATGGGGAGAACAGGCTGGATGCCTATGGAACAAGTGCAGACAAGATAATAAAGAATATTGGCAAATGTGATGCGGTGCAGGAAGTGAAAGCAGCAGATGTTGTATATCTGCTGCTTAAGGACTGCAATGGAAAAGGCGGAAACAGCAGCTTCGTTTTGAATGATACAGACAGCGTGCTCACATATGATCAGTATGATGTGGATAACAAAATGACAGATCGCCGGCTTGAAAAAGGTGAGGTAAGTGTGCCGTTCAGTTTCATAGGTATGTATGACTGCAAGATTGGTGATACAGTCGAGCTGGGCAATGATAACGGTTCTTATACCTTCAAAGTTGCGTCATTTTTCGAGGATCCATATATGGGATCTTCGGTCATGGGAATAAAGACGATATTGATCTCAGATGAGGATTTTGCGGATCTCAAGGCAAAGGCTGCGGAAGATAATAGAAGCGGACTGGAAGATGACAAGAGATCCTTTGAATTGTCAAAGCTTATCATAATAGATAAAAAGCCGGGCCTGGACCTTACGGAGATGGAGTTTGAGAGAGAACTGAATAATGTGAGTGATTTCGAGTCATATTGCTGGATAACTTTATCAAAGGAGCAGGCGGGAAGTTACATGCTTCTTATGACAAAGGTATTCTCTGCGGTGCTGCTTATATTTGTTGTGCTGCTTCTGGTGGCGGCTATGATAGTTCTAGGACACAACATCGGCAGCAGCATAGAGATGGATTTTGTTAACATAGGAATACTCAAAGCGGTCGGAATGACAAATGCATCGGTGAAGCTGTCATTGCTTGCCGGGTATATGTGCACTGTGGCGGCTGGACTGTTTGCTGGAATACCACTGGCCATTCCGATACTAAAAATTATAAATAGTTCCACAAGATCTTCTTCAGGACTTGAAGTTCCGTCTGATATTAATGTAGGACTTGTGCTGTGTGTCATATTGGCGATACTGCTTCTGGTAGCAGCATTTATCATGTTGAAGACAAGGAGAATATCCGAGGCCACACCTATAAAGGCAATAAGAGGTGGACGGGACAGTGTGCATTTCTCAAGCGTTCTGAAGCTTCCGGTCTCAGGCAAGAAACTTGGTGTGAGTCTTGCATACAGACAGTTTATATCTGAGAAGAAACAGTATGCCGCAGCCATCATAGTGACTGCTATACTTGCCATGTTCATGATACTTATGAATGATATGATGCGCTGGTTTAATTCACAGAATATGCTGGTGGATATGTTTTCAGTCACGAAGTATGACCTGACTGCTTCGTTTGTCGATGAGGATACGCAGAAGGATATAGAGAATGTTATATCAGAACACACAGCGTATAGAAAATATCAAATGTCCAGCGAGTACCTTCTGTTCGATGATGTGCAGATGTATTGTTATATAGTGGAGGACCCTGATATGATCAACACGATAAGAAAGGGAAGAACCTGCACATATGACAATGAAGTGCTGATAACCCAGTATGTGGCTGATGGATTTCACATGAACGTAGGTGACACAGTCACAGTCAAGCGCGGCGGCGTGGCAAGGAAGATGGTGATCTCCGGCATATACGATTCGGCAAATGATATGGGCAAGAACTTTGCAATTAGTAAGGCTGCATATAGTAAGTTTGCCAGCGAAGAGACCGTAAGTGAGTCTGGTGTCAGTGGAGCTGCCAAAAGCAGTTCAGATGAGGAGGAATGGAGCGGCAAAGGAATATGTTATGATCTTGACAATACTGATGAATGTGATGCGATAATCCAGGAGATAGATAAGAGATATGGCGATAATCAGGGCATCACGTATTCAATACATTCAGCAAAGGATGATTTTGAAGAAGTGGCGGGTACAGTCAACATTGCAATACAGGGACTCACATTGCTCACATATATGTTAGGGGCTGTATTCGTGATAGTCACGGTCATAATCGTGTGTGGCAAGGTTCTCATGCGTGAGCAGAAGGATATCGGAATATACAAGGCACTTGGATTTACATCCTTCAGACTCAGATGCCAGCTTGCGGTTCGCTTTATCGTGACGGCAGTTGTGGGTTCGCTGCTTGGTATAGTTCTGGCACTTATCGTCAGCAAGCCATTCTTCAAGGCAGGATTTGAATCATTTGGAATATACAGTTTTAATTTAAGTACAAGCGTGATATCACTGGTTATACCATTGGTATTTATGAGCGTGTTATTCTCTGTGGTAGCATTTATCAGAGCGGGGAACATCAGAAAGGTTCAGCCGCAGGTGCTCATCGCAGATCAGTAGAAGTATATAGGAGAGTGGAACTATGTATACAATGTCAGTAGACAAGGTGGGTATATATAATGGATAAGTTGATCATATATCTGATATGTATAAATATACTAGGAGCTGTCCTTGATGGAGTGACGGCTGCGAGACGCAGGAGAACAAGCCATAAGGCGCTCAGTGTTCTGCTGGGGATCATAGCCATTGCCGGTGGTGCCCCTGGCATGATAATAGCATTTGCGTTGTGTGACAGGACGGCCTCCAAGACGAATATGATGCTGAGAGTGTTCACTGTGTGCGTGTGTGTGATAGAACTTGCGGTGTTCATGACGTGGAAGCTCAGACCTGTGGGCAAATGGAGCTTTGCATTCTGGGATGTGTTTGTGGAATACAGATGGACACTTTGGTTCGTTGCGGCAGTGAGTGTTGTAACATTTGTCATGTTCGGAATTGACAAATACAGAGCGGTCAAGGGAGGATACAGGATCCCCATAGCGGTCCTTCTCGGCATGGCATTTGCCGGTGGAAGTATCGGTGCTCTGCTTGGAATGGTGGTGTTCAGGCATAAGATAAGGAAGAATTATTTCTCGGTTGGAGTGCCACTTATACTTGTAATGCAGGTGGTGCTTTTGATGTGTGTGGTTAATCTGCTGTAGGATCCGAAAATATCCCAAGTTCAGGCGGATAGTTGGTAAATGCAAAGAATGCAACCGCGAGAATAGCCAGGATGGTCATGGCAACGTAGTCATTTATGCACATTTGCTTAGATTCTAATCTGTTCTCAGCCCTCAATGCCATACATAACACCGGCGAAATAAAGTGCGATATTCAGAAACTCATAATTCCTGCCCAGTACACCGTTTAGAGTGTAGAAACCGACCACAATGAATGCCATACCTGACAGGATACCGACAGTCCTTGCTGGAAGATAATGTTCCGGCAGGGGCTTATCTTTTATATGAGCCCAGAGAAATTCAATCATTGTCAGCAGGAGCATTGGAAAGAATATAAGTTTCAGGTGTTCCCAGGTTGACTCGTTCACTGCCGAGAATAGTCCGACAGCGGGATTGTCATTTGACCACTCGTAGGTGAAATGCAGCAGCACTCCGAGGATCGATATGAAGAAAAAACGAAAAAAATTGAGTTTGTTAGTAGTTGCCATAGAGAGTTCTCCGATGAAAACTAGTGCTATATTACATAGTATATGACGAATATGGTATTTCATGTAGCGGAGAAACCGAAATCAACGAAATTAAGATAAACATAATTGGGATATATTGTCGGTGATGTTATAATTATTTCAACGAATGTTTTGTTTAAAGGGGAAGTGTATATGCGTTTGATCCATTTATCTGATCTTCACATAGGAAAGCGTGTAAATGAATTTTCTATGTTGGAGGATCAGGAGTATATATTAAAAGAAATATTGGGCATCATCGATGATGAGCAGCCGGATGGAGTCATCATAGCCGGGGATGTATATGATAAGTCTGTGCCGAGCGAGGAGGCGGTGAAACTGCTGGACAGCTTCCTGACTTCGCTTGCAAAGAGAAAGCTGCAGGTATATATCATCAGCGGCAACCATGATTCGGCGGCCAAGCTGGCATTTGCATCAAGTCTGATTGATCTCAGTGGAATCCATATATCGCCGGTATATGATTCGGCACAGATAGCCATGATGGGAGATGGGCTGGTCAGACCATATAAGCTGGAGGATGGAAAAGGACAGATGGCGAACATATACATGCTGCCATTTGTGAAGCCGGCAATGGTCAGAGCGGTATTCCCTGATGAGGCGGATTATATAAAGGATTACACGGATGCCTGCCGTGTGGCGGTGGAGCACATGGATGTTGATGAGAAGGTTACAAATATCCTTGTGGCCCACCAGTTCGTGACCGGGGCTGTGCGCTCGGAGTCGGAGGAGAATGTGGGCGGTCTGGACAATGTGGATGTGTCGGTATTCGACTCATTTGACTATGTGGCGCTGGGGCATATACATGGGCCGCAGAAGGTGGGCAGGGAGACTGTCAGATACTGTGGAACACCGCTTAAGTATTCTCTTTCGGAGGCTAACCACACCAAATCGGTGACAGTTGTTGACATCCCTGAGAACAAGAAAATAGAGATAAGGACTGTTCCGCTTGTTCCGATGCATGAGCTGCGCGAGGTAAAGGGAACATTTGACGAGCTGATGGACAGGCGAAACTATGAGGGGACGGCTGTGGATGATTATCTGTATGTGGTTCTCACGGACGAGGATGACGTGCCGGATGCTTTGGGAAAACTCAGAACGGTCTATCCAAATGTGATGAAGCTTGGATACGACAACACCAGAACCCGTGTGACACAGACGATAGACGATGGCGCTGTGCTTGAAGGGAAAAAGCCTATAGATCTGTTTGGAGAGTTGTATGAGAAGCAGAACAACAAGGAAATGAGCGATGAACAGAGGAGTTTTGTTCAGGATATTATAGACTCTATATGGAAGGAGGAGCGCTTATGAGCGAAGCGAATAACTCAAATGCGCTCCGACGACCTGCCACGCTCGCGGAGGCGAGAGGGGCGATACATTGTGAAAGGAGGCCTGGTGATGAGACCCATAAATCTTACGATGTCGGCATTTGGACCATATGCGGGAGTCCAGATGCTTGACATGGCCCAGCTTGGGGCTGAAGGCTTGTATCTTGTGACTGGGGATACAGGTGCGGGAAAGACCACGATATTCGATGCCATCTGTTATGCGCTGTATGATGAGCCGAGCGGAGCGAGCCGTGATGCGAGGATGATGAGATCAACGTATGCCGATGTGGACACAGATACCTACGTTGAACTGACATTTGATCATATGGGGAAGACTTACAGAGTTAAAAGAAATCCTTCCTATGAGAGACGTAAGAAAAAAGGTGAAGGAACTACCCTGCAGGATGCGGCTGCAGAATTGTATCTGCCGGATGACTCGGTCATCTCCAACAGAACGAAGGTAAATTCATATCTTCAGGAATTGTTGGGTGTGGACAGAGAGCAGTTTTCGCAGATATCCATGCTTGCCCAGGGCGAGTTCAAGGAACTGTTGGTGGCGGAGTCCGGGGACAGACAGAAGATATTCAGCAAGCTTTTTCACACATCAAGGTATTTTGTTCTGCAGAAGCGTCTTCAGGATGAGACGAGAAAGCTTCAGAGTGAACGGGACGATATGAAGAAGAGTATAGAGCAGTATATATCCGGGATAGTCTGCGGAGAGGATGACCCTTTTGGGCTCAGTGTCCAAAAAGCGAAGGACGGCCAGATGCCAATTGATGAGGTGATCAAACTCATCGGAAAGCTTATTGTAACGGAGAAGGCAAGAACGGATTCATATGAGAAGCAGATCGGTACACTTGAGACCCGGGTCGGGGAACTTGACACGCTGATAGGCAAGGCACAGCAGACAGAGAAAGCCAGAGTGCAGCTTGAAAAGACACATTTGGAGCTTGCAAATGTACAGAATGACAGAACTACTGCTGAGACAGAGCTAAACAGGACAAAGGAAGCGCTCCCAGAGACGGAAGAGCTCCAAAGGCAGGCAGCAGTTATAAATAACGAGCTTCCAAACTATGAGAAACTGGACGAGAAGCGAAAAAATATTGCAGACGAGGAACAGCTCCTGCAAAGGCAAAATGAACAGGCCGAGAAGGGCAGAATGCTTGTGACAGACAAACAGAAGAGCATAGAAAAGCTGAGGCAGGAGCAGACACAGCTTGCGGATGCGGGGGAGAAAATAGTTGCAATCACGGCATCGAGGGAGAAGATGGCTGACGCTGTTGACTATCTGAATGGCATAAGCAGACTGCTCATGGAATACAGCAGAAGAAAGCAGGCGGTGGACAAAGCACAGAAGCAGTATCTGTTTGATAATGAGATGTATACCAGAAAGCAGGATATGTATGAGCATATGAGCACGCTCTACAGGAATGCCCAGGCGGGGATCCTAGCAAAGGATCTGAAGGAGGGACAGGCGTGCCCTGTGTGCGGTGCGACGGAGCACAAACTCCTTGCATCGCTGCCAAAGGAGGCTCCGACAGATGCACAGTTAGATGATGCGAAGAAGGATGCTGACAAAGCCCGCGACAGGGCAAATGCCAGTGCTACGGATGCAAAGGTAAAGCTTGCCAGCGTCATGGAGATCAGAAACAGCATTATTGAGCAGGCTGGAAGGAAATTTGACGATCCGGAGGATATAGATGTTCTGCCGGAAAAGGTTGAGAAGAATATTGGATACTATAATGAGAAGATTGCGGAGACTGACAGACAGATTGAGGCTGAACGCAAAAGGGTCAGCAGAAGGGATGAGCTTGCTGCAAAACTTCCTCAGGAAGAAGAAACATTTGCCGGGATGCAGGTTAAGCTGGCGGAGCTTGAGAGAAATATATCGGCGCTCACGGCAAAGGTTGTCTCAGACAGAGAACAGGCGACAGAACTGGCCGCGGGGCTCAGATTCAGGAATCGGAGTGAGGCGGAAACGCAGATGAACGAGATTCTTGGCAGAGCAAAGAAATTGCAGGATTCATTTGACGTCTCTGAGAAGAAATATAATGCTGTGATCCAGGATATTAAGACGCTGGAGGGGCAGATAAAGGCTCTGACAGACACGCTGGAGTCAGCAGAGAAGCTTGAACTTGCCAAGCTTGAGGAAGATAAAAACGCAGCAAGAGATGAGCTGGGAAGGATCAGACTTCTCATGCAGGATGGAAACAGCCGCATCCGTGCAAATGAAACGGCGATGGCGAATATCGGCAGAAAGTCCGATGAGCTTTTGGCAAAAGAAAAGGAATACGTCAGTGTGAAGTCGCTCTATGACACTGCCTCAGGGAATGTATCCGGCAAGAATAAGATAAACCTAGAGGCATACATACAGATGTCGTATTTTGACAGGATAATTCAGCGTGCAAATCTGAGATTTCTGAAGATGTCAGACGGTCAGTATGAACTGGGGCGTGTGACGGACAGCAGTGACAGGCGAAGCCAGATCGGCCTTGACCTCTGTGTTGTGGATCATTACAACGGCAGCAGACGAGACGTTAAGTCTCTTTCTGGGGGCGAGTCATTCATGGCTTCACTTTCCCTTGCGCTTGGACTTTCCGATGAGGTGCAGGCCTCGGCTGGCGGAATTCAGATAGATACCATGTTTGTGGATGAGGGCTTTGGATCCCTTGATACAGAAAAGACTCTGCCACAGGCATACAAAGCGCTGGTCAGCGTGACCGAGGGACGCAAGCTGGTGGGAATAATATCGCACGTGACTGAACTCAAGGAGAAGATTGACAAGCAGATCGTGGTGGAAAAGGACAGAACCGGCAGGGCGAAGGCGAGGCTGGTGGTGTAGGGATTTTAGTCATCTGAGTATTTAGATAAAATTTGCTCAAGTTTATTAAAGTCTACACATCTTTTTGTAAGGTTGCGATTTTTGTCGGGAAAATCAGTTATGAGAGAGTAGACTTTATTGGCTTTGTTGATTATAGTATCGGAATGATCCCGACACCAGGATAATTGTTTCTGAATAAGAATCTTTCGTTTTGTTTTATCTGGGGTATCGTGAGGGTTTAATTTCAGATTGACCTTAGATATAATTGAGTTGTTAACTGGAATCATATTGTTTAGATTGAGAATTCCTATGATTTTAGAAGAATACTCAGGATGCCTGCTGTTGTGGTCAAATATTTTGATGAAATCAATCTGGCTTTTCATATTTTCAAATTTCTTTTTTGGTGAGGTAAGGGGGATGCAATATTTCTGACCACCTATAAGAATGATTATTCCAAGAAATGGTCGATTCTCCTTACCTACCTGAGGGGAGACTGACATTACGTTGTCATCTGCACGAGACAGATTTCTTATGTATTTTAAATCAATATAGTAAAAATTTAGGATATCCATTATCGCCTTTCTGAGAATATAAAAGAGCTGTGCTAAAATGCACAGCTCTTAAAAACCTTTTTGCATGGTAGGGCTCCCATAAAATTGTTCCATTTTGTATGGCAGAACATCCATATTAAAATTGTTCATTTGTTTTATATGGTAGAACACCCATCTCTTAAAGTTCCCATTTCGCATGGTAAGGTTACCATAATCATATCATACAAGAATTCTAACATTCAATAATGTTAGTGTCAATTAGAGCTGACTTATTTAGTAACTTATAGTGATCTGAGAATATCCTAAAAAGTGATCAATATCAAGTGCAATTACTGATATTTTATAAAACGTTTATAAAAGTATACAAAGTGTAGAATAGTAGAAAAATGTTAGCTGTTTGCTTTACAAATCGGAGTTGATAAACAATAATGGTTCATGTATGAATGAATAAGGACGGTACAAAATAATGGAACTTTTTGATATATGCGACGAACAGGGCAACCCTACCGGAGACACAGTGGAGAGGAGCGAGGCACATGCAAAAGGCATATGTCACAGGACTGCCCATATCTGGATAGCGAAGCAAGAGAATGGAAGGTATAAGGTTCTTCTGCAGAAGAGGTCGATGGATAAGGATTCTTTTCCCGGAAGGTATGACACTTCCTCTGCCGGACATATACAGGCGGGTGATGAACCGATGGAGTCGGCACTCAGAGAACTGGGGGAGGAGTTGGGCATAAATGCCCAAAATGAAGACCTCGATTTTGCGGGAACATTCAGAATCCAGTATGAGAAGGAATTTCACGGCAAAATGTTCAGGGACAATGAGGTGGCATTTGTGTTCGTGTATCAGAAACAGGTGGACATAGCAGATCTGACAATACAGAAGGAAGAGCTTGACGGCGTGTGCTGGTTTGATCTTGAGGACACTTATGAGGCATGTAAGAATCATGACCAGAAGTTCTGCGTGCCAATTGGAGGGCTTGAGACGGTAAGGAAATACCTGAAAGAAAGAATACGTTAAAGTTACTGAAAGAATGTTGTGTGTAGTGGATAGTAGGAAAAATGCCAGGGCGTAAAGAAAGGCATTACATATAAAAAATATGTTGCCAGACTAGTTAGTTTGTGCTAACATAACATATGTTATGGAAAACGACAAGCGCAGTGAAACGATAGAAAAACTGAAAAAAGCAGGTAAAGAGGAATTCCTTGAAAATGGTTACCAGAGGGCAAGCCTCAGAAAGATATGCAAGAGTGCTGGAGTTACCACCGGAGCTTTCTACTTTTCATTTGAGAGCAAGGAGGCTCTGTTTAAGGCGATACTTGAACCGCTTGTGAACCAATATGAAGCCATGCTTGGAGAACTTATGAAGGGGGAGATTGAGAACCCCGCCACGGGCGTAGATGCAGATAAGATTATGATGCAATTCCTTCTGGCACACAGGGAAGAGGTAATGATCATCATGCATGGCGCTGACGGCAGCTGCTATGAGAATTATCACCAGAGGGTTGAGGAGTTCATGAGACATTCATTTGCGGCATATTACAGGTCACAGCTTGGATGCGAGCCGGATGAGACTTTGGTTCGCGTGCTGGCTAAGATGCGGCTTGAAGGAGCCATGGCGATACTGAACGAGGATGTAGATGTGGAGAAGAAAATGTATCTGACAGAAAAGATTGGCATTCATGCCACCGGCGGTACAGAAAAGTTGATAGAGAGTTTAAAGAAAGAGGTTCATCGATGATGAACCTCTTATTTTTATGAACATAACAAAACATGACAAATGTTATATTTCATAAGGAGGGGGCCACGTAAGTGGGAGGATTCCGGCAGAGGAAGCGCACTGATGTGCGCGCAGGTCATCAAGCTGCGCTTGACGACATGTTGTGAAACACGCAAACGCCGCGCGCAGCGCCTCTCATGCGTTTGCTCCATTATAAGGAGGGACCCACGTAAGTGGGAGGATTCCGACAGAGGAAGCGCACTGATGTGCGCGCAGGTCATCAAGCTGCGCTTGACGACATGTTGTGAAGCACGCAAACGCCGCGCGCAGCGCCTCTCATGCGTTTGCACAATTAAAAAGCAGGAGGAAATGAGAAAATGGTTAGCACACAGAACAATACAGTAAGCAGATCAAAGGTAGATATAACGGGAGTCCCGGAGACGATGCTCCAGACGCTTTATGCCAGGGCGAAGGAATCGAGAAAGCCGGATCATGTCATATATGATGGCAAGGCCATAGAGATAGTTGACAGCCTGGATTATGACTTTTCACTGGCGGACAAGGATCTGGCGATGGGGAGCGGAGTTATAGCGAGAACCATAGTGCTTGATAAGCTTGTATCAGAATTCCTGAAGAAGCACAAGGGTGCTGTGGTTGTGAATATCGCCTGTGGTCTTGACACCCGTTGCTATAGAAATGAGGGTAGATATAAAGGCTGGTACAACATTGATCTCCCGGAGACCATGACTGTAAGGGCAAAGTTCCTGCAGGAGGACGGACCGGTGTACCAGATAGCGGAATCCGCCATGGACGGCAAATGGGCAGACATGGTAGAGTATGCAGGTGAACCTGTGCTGGTCATCATAGAGGGGCTTACGATGTATCTCACAGAAGCTGATGTGAAGAAAATATTCGACATAATAGACAGGAAATTTACTCATGCTACGGTGCTCGTAGAGACTATGGCTCCGTTCATGGCAAAGCATATCAAGGAGAAATCCATCCATGGAAGCTATGCCAGGTTTTCCTGGGGCGTGTCAAATGGAAAGAAGCTGGCGGAGATCATACCGAAATACAGATACATAGAACAGCACAGTCTTGTAGAAGGAATGGCTGAGTTCATACCGGTATATAAAGTCATTGGCAAAATACCATTTGTCAGCAATATATCAAACAAGATAGTAGTGATGGAAAAGTGATAAAAAAGTGTTGACATAAAGTTAAAAGCCCTTTATGATACAGTAAAATGCAAATGACTTGCAAATTCGAAAAAGAGGAATATTATGGCGAGGGAGTATAAAACGAGAATAAGTCAGGCTATAGAGGCATTTGCTGCAGAGAGGCAGGACAGAGGGTTTTGCGCGGCTGATGTAAGTGTGTATTTGGATGAGAATGGCATAGATGCGAATACAACAACTGTATATCGCAATCTTGACCGCATGGTTACCCAGGACAAATTGATAAAGTATCAGAGTGCTGATGGTGGTTCAAGTATGTATAGAATGGAAAAGGCTGATCATAGTTGTCACGAACACCTTCATATGCAGTGTGTTAAGTGCGGAAGAGTCATACATATTGACCGCGATACCATGAATCACATAGCTAAAGGAGTTCAGGAGAGGTATGGATTTATGATCGACTGTGACAGATCGTCGATATGTGGTATTTGCAAAGATTGTCAGAGACGTTGTGGAGTCGCTGTAGTCTAAACTAAACGTGATTGTTACAGATGGGATTGTATCGTTACGGTCACAACGAAAACTATATATCCCCAAATTCCTACAATGAAAAGGAGGTGTGCAGAATGAGTAAAAAGAGAATAATGTCATGGATTCTTATAGTGTTCTTTGTATCGGGAGTACTTTTCTCTTACGGCTATATTGCGCGCAATGTGGAGCATGACTGTACGGGGCAGGAATGTCCTATATGTATGCATTTGCAGCAGGCTGCACAGTTCCTTTCAAATATAAAGACAATGTCAACTACGCCAGTGTTCCTGGCGTTCTTAAGTGTGTTCACACTTGGAGTTGTATTGGTGTATACCCACGAGTATTGTACCGATACGCTCGTTTCCCTGAAGGTGGAATTGCTGAATTGATTTAAAGTACGGATATTGACTGAGAATTGCGTCTGGAAATACATCTAAAGATAAGGGCGAATACTTATTATTGGTGTTTTTGATCTAGAGGCAGTTTATTAAATTTACCCAATTATAGGCATCAAAATATGCCTGTCAATTTTATCAATCAATTCGGAGGTTTATTGATCATTATGAAAAATAGAATATTTGGCCTTGTTATGGCATCGGTACTTACTGTTTCAGCATTTTGTGGCTGCGGAGCATCAATGACGGCAGCAGATTCTGATCAGAAAGGGGGCAGTGTGCCTGAAAATACGGCAAATGCTGCGGCGTACAGCATTGTATGTACGACTTTTCCTCAGTATGACTGGATCCGCAATATTATAGGCGGTGATTCCGACAAGTTTCAGCTTACTATGCTGCTCGATCAGGGGATGGATCTTCACAGTTATCAGCCAACTGCAGAGGATATAGCAAAGATAGCTGACGCAGATATGTTTGTGTATGTTGGCGGTGAGTCTGATGGCTGGGTGGATAGTGCCCTGAAAGAAGCGACTAATAAGGATATGAAGGTTGTAAATATGCTTGACGCTTTGGGAACTGCAGTCAAAGAGGAAGAGGTTGTTCCAGGCATGCAGGCAGAGGAAGAAGAGGAAGAAGAGGAAGGAGAGGAAGGCCCGGAGTATGATGAACATGTATGGCTTTCACTCAAGAACGCAGTGGCGTTGACGAATGTGTTGGCGGATAATATCCAGGCGCTTGATCCAGATAATAAATCTGATTACATGGCGAATGCAGGTAAGTACGTTGATGAACTCAATGATCTTGATGGAAGGTACGAACTAACAGTTTCTAAGGGAAAACGTCAGGCAATTCTGTTTGGCGACAGATTCCCTTTCCGATATATGGCGGATGATTATGGGCTTACTTACTATGCTGCATTTGTGGGATGCAGTGCTGAGTCGGAGGCAGGTTTTGAGACAATAACATTCCTTGCGCAGAAGGTGGATGAGTTAAAGCTTCCGGTTATTCTGACGATAGAGGGTGCGGATCACAGTATAGCAGAGTCGATAAAGAAGACAACAGATTCGAAAAATCAGGAGATCCTGACGATGAATTCGATGCAGTCTGTGACTGCAAAGACTGTAGCTGATGGTGAGACGTATCTGAACGTGATGGAAGATAACTTGAACGTACTTTCTCAGGCATTGAATTAATTGCTGAACAATAAAACAAATTTAGATTTATAGGAGAAAACAAATGTCATATATAACGTGCAAAGACCTGGCAGTGGGATATGATGGACGTGCAGTTGCGTCAGGCCTTAATTTCAGTATAGACAAGGGAGACTATCTCTGTATAGTTGGAGAGAACGGAGCGGGAAAGAGTACCTTGGTAAAAACTCTGCTTGGCCTGTTGAAACCGGTTTCAGGAGAGATAAAGTTTGGCGATGGTTTGACATCGCGTGATATAGGCTATCTGCCGCAGCAGACACCTGTGCAGAAGGATTTCCCTGCGACTGTATGGGAGGTGGCTTTGTCGGGAACGCTGCCTAAGTGCGGAGCACGTCCTTTTTATGGCAGAAAGGAAAAGCAGCTTGCACAATCTCAACTTGAACGACTTGGAATATGGGATATACGCAGGAAATGTTACAGGCATTTGTCGGGAGGACAGCAGCAGCGCGTCCTTCTGGCGAGAGCCCTGTGTGCAACTGAGAATCTTCTTCTGCTTGATGAACCGGTAACTGGCCTTGATCCTGTCGCAACGGCACAGTTCTATCAGATGATACAGCAGTTAAATGAAAATGGTGTGGCAGTGATCATGATATCACATGATCTGAGGGCAATAGATTGCGCCAGACATGTGCTTCATATGAATCATGAGGGCTCGTTCTGGGGCAGCAGAGAGGAATATAAGAACAGCAGATATTGGAACATCATTTCGGTAGAATATGAGAAAGGTGGTGGACAGAGTGCAGCTTGTTGATAAGTTAATTTACTATATGCAGTATCCATTTGTTAAGTATGCTCTTGTGGTTGGTATTCTTATAGCATTGTGTTCGTCACTTTTCGGTGCAACATTGGTTTTGAAAAGATTTTCATTTATCGGCGATGGACTTTCGCATGTTGCATTTGGAGCAATGGCGGTAGGATCTGTTCTGAAACTGACAAACAACACGATCATAGTGATGCCGGTGACTGTGGCTGCTGCAATTCTCATACTTATGTCGGGACAAAATGCGAAGCTTAAGGGAGATGCCGCGATAGCTATGATGTCTGTCGGTGCTTTAGCCGTAGGTTATCTGATAATGAATGTATTTTCCACGTCGGCAAATGTATCTGGCGACGTGTGCTCAACGTTGTTTGGTTCAACCTCAATACTTACATTGACAATGGGAGAAGTGTGGCTGTGTATAGTTATGTCAATATGTGTAATAGCGTTTTTTTGTTTATTCTACAACAGGATATTTGCAGTCACATTTGACGAGAGTTTTACCAGGGCAATCGGGAAAAATGCAGGGGCATATAATCTGGCGCTGGCGGTGATAATCGCTGTGATAATAGTGCTTGCAATGAATCTGGTGGGCTCCCTGCTCATCACGGCGCTTCTGGTATTCCCTGCACTTTCAGCAATGCGAGTTATGTATAGCTTCAGGTCGGTGGTATTATATTCGGCTGTATTGTCAGTTGTGGGAACTTTGGCTGGAATGTTGGTATCCATATTATTTTCAACACCGGTGGGTTCTACGATAGTTGCGTGTGATATGGTTATATTTGCTTTTAACAGTATAGCAGGGAAAGTGATGAGGAGATAAGAATATGTATATGAATAGAAATAGAAGAATGCATGGATGCAGACACAGATTTAAGCGATTGATTATGTCAATATTGGTGCTTAGTATGCTGCTGACTGTCACAGGCTGTGGTGGAGCATCTCAGACTGCGGGCAGTCGTTTGAACACACAGAATGCAGTGGATAAGGTGCTTAATCAGAAAACAGGCGATGGTGATGTGGAAAGTAAGTCGTCAGTGGGAGCCACAACAGAGACGACGATCACAACAGAGATGCAAACCACGACAGAGACAGAATCCGCATCTGTAACTGAGGCGACATCAGAACCAACATATGGGCAGGTTGTGAATGGAGACAGCTCAGTTATAGCGCAATACAAGTCTGAGGGTGTGGATGTGGATCTCACACTTATGGGAAGCGATCTTGTATATGCGACGGTATATCAGATGATGTCAAAACCTGAGGAATATGAGGGCAAGACGATAAGGATAGAAGGAAAGTATTATGCATCCTATTATCCAATAACCGACAAATATTATAATTATTGTCTCATAGCTGACGCTCTGGCATGCTGCAGTCAGGGACTTGAATTTGAACTTGGTGGAGGTGCAGTATATCCAGGCGATTACCCGGCGGACCAGAGTGAGGTGATCGTTACGGGAGTATTTGAAACCTACACAGAGGAGGCTGGACAGACATTTTATTACTGCAGGTTGAGAGATGCAGAATATCAACTGGTATCGACAGAGAATCAGTAGAGTATAAATTGCATAACATTTTTGGAATCCGGGCAGATCAAAGTGTCCGGATTTTTTGAGTAAAAAATATTCAGAATCAGGAGGAACATAGCTGCATCAAAACCAGGAATCACATAGAAAAATATGGCAAAATGACGCAAATATACTAAAAAACATTAAAAATAGCTAAAAAATGATAAAATTACTTAAAAAAGAATTTGATATATTGTAAAAACTATGCTAATTTTGAATAAAGGTAAATATTCAGCCGTGCAGGATAAGAACAGCGGATTCGACATGCTTGCATGTAAGAATCAGGTGTTCTTATCCTGTGGTGACTCGAATAGAGTCACCGCCCCATACAATGAGCAAAATAGCTGCGCAGCAGCGAAAGAGCACGGGAACCGTGCGGTTTTGCGAATGTATGGTCGGCTGAATACATTAAAATACACAGAAGGGATGTGATGAAGTGAAAGAGAAATACAAAGGTGTACAAAAACTCACAGACAATCCGTTCCTCAACCTCTATCATATAGATGCGGTTGACACGGCTGGAAAAGCCTTCAATTATTACTTTGCTTCAAGGAATAAAGAGAACGACATCAAGATAAAGACCCACGATGTAAAACCGGAAGGAATAGTTATATATGGAGTTAAGCTGGAAGATGAGCCGAAGCTGGTGCTCATAAGGCAGTACAGATACCCACTCGATGCGTATATATATGAACTTCCTGCAGGACTGGTGGACGGAGATGAGACTCCGGCGCAGGCAGCAGTCAGGGAGATGAAGGAAGAGACAGGGCTTACCCTTGATGTATATGAGGGCGGAGAAGAACTCTACAGAAGGCCATTCTATATGGGCCCGGGATTTACGGATGAGATGAGCAGTGCTGTATTTGGAACAGTTACAGGAACACCAAATCTCGACAGCAAGGAGAGCACAGAGGACATACAGGTCATACTCGCAGACCGAGGTGAGGTCAGAAGAATCCTGTCAGAGGAACAGGTGTCGCTCAGAGGAGCATACCTCATGACACATTTTCTGGCTGAGGGAGATCCACTAGAATTCCTGAGAAAATAGGAAGCGCTGAGCAGTGATTGCTCAAACAGCAGAACGTTCATAAAAGGGCATACTAAATGAGAAAAAAGAAGGAGAAGTAGAAAGATGAGTTACAGAGACACATATGATTTTTGGATGACAGATGATTATTTCGATGAGGACACCAAGAAGGAGCTTGCAGCCATAGCTGATGATGAGGCTGAGATCGAGGACAGATTCTATCGTGATCTTGTATTTGGAACTGGTGGACTCAGAGGTGTGATAGGCGCGGGAACCAACAGAATGAACTTCTACACCGTCCGCAAGGCTACACAGGGTCTTGCAAACTTCATTGTGAAGCAGAATGCGCAGGACAAGGGCGTGGCAATAGCATACGATTCAAGAAAGTATTCTCCAGAGTTTGCAGCAGAAGCAGCTCTCTGCCTGTGTGCAAATGGAATCAAGTCATTTCTCTTTGAGTCACTCAGACCTACACCTGAGCTTTCATATGCAGTCAGAAAGCTTGGATGTACAGCAGGTATAGTTATAACAGCCAGCCACAATCCACCAGAGTACAACGGTTACAAGGTATACTGGGAGGATGGCGCGCAGATCACAGCTCCAAAGGACAGAGAGATCATCGCAGAGGTTAAGGCTGTAACAGATTTCCATACAGTAAAGACCATGGATAAGCAGGAGGCACTTGACAAGGGCCTTCTCACTATCATAGGTGCCGAGATAGATGACGCGTATATGGAGGAACTCAAGAAGCAGATCATTCATCCTGAGATCATCAAGGAGCAGTCAGAGAACATCAAGATCGTATACACACCGTTCCACGGAACCGGTCTTGTACCTGTAAAGAGAGTCCTGTCCGAGCTTGGTTTCAAAAACGTATACATTGTTCCTGAGCAGGAGCTTCCAGACCCTGAGTTCACAACGCTTGAGTATCCAAACCCAGAGGATCCAAAGGCATTTGAGCTTGCCCTCAAGCTGGCAAAGGAGAAGAATGCGGACATAGTTCTCGCTACAGATCCTGATGCAGACCGTCTTGGAATATACGCACTCGATACAAAGACAGGCAAGTATATGCCATTTACAGGAAATATGTCAGGACTTATAATCGCTGAATACCAGTTCAGAGAGAGAACAAAATGCGGTCTCATGCCAAAGAATCCGGCCATGGTCAAGACTATTGTAACCACAAATATGGCTGATCCACTGGCTGCAGATTACAATGTCAACCTCATCGAGGTTCTAACAGGCTTCAAGTTCATCGGTGAGCAGATCAAGTTCTTCGAGCAGAATAATTCATACAATTTCGTAATGGGTATGGAGGAGAGCTACGGATGTCTCGTTGGAACATACGCAAGAGACAAGGATGCTCCGGTTGCAGTTATGTGTCTCTGCGAGGCTGCTGCATACTGCAAGAGCCAGGGAATCACTCTGTGGGATCACATGCTTGATCTCTATGAGAAGTACGGATATTACAAGGAAGGCCTCTACACAATAACGCTCAAGGGTGTTACAGGAGCAGAGAAGATCCGCAAGATCATGTCCTCACTCAGAGCTGAGTCACTTACTCAGATCGATACACTCAAGGTTCTCAAGGTTCGTGATTACGAGAAGAACACGATAACAGATCTTGCCACCGGAGAGGTCACAGAGTCAGGACTTCCACAGTCCAACGTTCTCTACTACGACCTTGAGGATGGCGCATGGGCATGTGTACGTCCATCAGGAACAGAGCCAAAGATCAAGCTGTACTACGGAATCAAGGGAACAAGCCTTGATGATGCAGATGCAAAGCTTGAAGCTCTCCAGACAGCACTTGTTGAGAAGCTCAACAAGCTGGCAGAGTAGCATAAGTATAATATATAGCAAATACAAAAAAGCGCCGTCTGGTCTGGTGACCGGACGGCGCTTTGCTGTCATTATACGATGACGTCGAACTGTATGTAGTCTCCCTGGTCGGTATTTACCGTGTCGAGATATATTTTACCATTGTACTTGTCGGTCAGTTTTTTCAGGTTGTAGAGACCGTAACCATGGCCATGTCTGTCTCCGGTTTTGGTGGTATATCCCGGTGAGAACATATTCTGGCGGAATTCGTTGGTTTTGACGGAACCATTGTTTCTTGTTCTTATTTCTATCTGGTTCTGCCTGCTGTCCAGGTACAGATATGCAGTGCCAAATGGGGCGGTCGATTCAAGCGCATTATCGATCAGTATACCGATGATCCTGATCAGTTCATACTCCGGCATTCGGCTCTTCAGATCCCTGGATGCCACCTGGACTACGAGCTCCTTCTGATCCTTCTGTGCCTCCGTGATCTTGCTGTACACAAATCCGGCTACAACGCTCAGGTTGATCTTGAGCAGATCACAAATGGCCTCTGTAAAGGAATAAAAAAGGTCGGTTATATTACAAGTCAATTGCAGAAAATATAATTCTTTTAGTTAATACCGCCATAATAAAACGGCTGCAATATACATCTGCGCAACAAAGTGATATAAATTGCAAGATTAAATATTGAATTTAAAAACTGCTTAATATATTATACAAATAACAATAAATTAGCTAAAAATAGCCTAATAAAATGAACGGAAGATAAATTGTGGATAGATAAAAAAGGAAAAATCTGTGTGGCCTGTGAGGTCAGGAAAGGGGTAGAAGATGGACGCAAAGCAGAGATACGAGATGTGGCTTGGCAGCGATCAGGTAGATGATGTTACGAAGCAGGAGCTCGTAAACATAAAGGATAATGAAGCGGAGATTGAAGATAGATTTTACACAAACCTTGAGTTTGGAACAGGTGGACTTCGAGGCGTGATGGGAGCGGGAACGAACCGCATGAACATTTACACGGTTCGCATGGCAACACAGGGAATTGCTAACTACCTGGCGAAGATCGGAATATCAGAGCCGTCGGCAGCTATAGCATTTGACAACAGAAACAATGCTTCGCTGTATGCGCTTGAAACTGCTCTCTGCCTGTGTGCAAATGGCGTGAAGGTGTATCTGTTTGATGCGCTCCGTCCGACACCGGAGCTTTCATTTGCAGTGAGACATCTGCACTGCAATATCGGCGTGAATATAACGGCAAGCCACAATCCAAAGGAATACAACGGATATAAGGTTTACTGGGATGATGGAGCCCAGATCGTATCTCCTCAGGATAAGGAGATCATTGCAGAGGTCAACAATATAGAAGATTTCTCCATGGTTAAGACTATGGACAAGGACGCTGCAATAGATGCAGGACTGTTGAATGTGATCGGTCAGGAGATCGATGACGCATATATAGGAGAGCTTCACAAGCTTGTCATGAATCCGGAGGAGATTCAGAAGGCGGGAGATCTGAAGATCGTATATTCTCCGCTTCACGGAACAGGCCTTAAGCCTGTTACAAGAGTTCTCAGCGAACTTGGTTTCAAGGATGTACATGTCGTTGAGGAACAGGCTGTTCAAGATGGTAATTTCCCAACTGTGAAATCTCCAAATCCTGAGGGCGCAGAGGCGTATGCCCTGAGTCTTGAGCTGGCGAAGAAGGTCGGCGGCGAGCTGATTCTTGTCACAGACCCTGATGCTGACAGACTCGGAATGTATGGATATGACAGCAAGAATAATGAATATAAAGAATTTACGGGCAATATGTTCGGTGCGATCCTCTGTGATTACGTGCTGATGCAGAGATCCCAGAGCGGAAGACTGCCTGAGAATCCGGCGATTGTAACTACGGTTGTTATCACCAATATGGTCAAGGAGATATGTAAGAAGTACGACACTTTCTGTGACTGCAACAACCTGATCGGATTTAAGAATATAGCATCGAGAATGAGGGCTTATGAGCAGACAGGTGAACACAATTATGTGTTCGGGCTTGAAGATACATTTGGATGTCTGCCTGGTACATATGCAAGGGACAAGGACTCGGTTGGAACGCTGATGCTTCTCTGTGAGGCTGCGGCATACTACAAGAACCGTGGCATGACTCTGTGGGACAGAATGGTTGAATTGT
>NC_021018.1:2425224-2435547 GCF_000210595.1 Coprococcus sp. ART55/1
AGAATGGTTGAATTGTGGCAGGAATATGGTTACTACAAAGAGAAGGTTCAGACCATGAAGTTTGACGGACGCGAGGGTGCTGCAAAGATACAGTCAATGATACAGACGCTGAGAGATAATCCGGTGCAGAAGGTCGGAACTTACAGCGTGGAGAAGATCTACGACTACAAGCTTGGAACAGAGACAGACGCAGCGACAGGCAAGTCCGAGGCGGCGGTGCTTCCAAAGTCCAACATGATATATTATCAGCTTGCGGATGGCGCATGGTTCCTTGTGAGACCTTCAGGCACAGAGCCGAAGATCAAGTTCTATCTCGGGGTAAAGGGAAACTCACAGGAGGATGCGGCAGAGCAGCTTGACGGGCTTGCGGCAAATGTGAAGGCGATGTTCTCATAAAACGGGATGATTGGTAAGAAACGAAATGGCTGGCAAATAAATGTCAGCAGAAAATAGGTTCGAAGATCGCGGTCGCGACTAAAAATAATTACAAGGTGGAGGTAAAAAAGATGGGTTACATGGACGAATACAAGTTCTGGCTTGAGTCAGACTGCTTTGATGAGAAGACCAAGGAAGAGCTTAGAAGTATCGCAGATGATGACAAAGAGATCCAGGACAGATTCTACAAGAATCTGAAATTTGGAACCGGCGGAATGCGCGGAATCATGGGTGCTGGAACCAACAGAATGAATATATATACAGTTACAAAGGCTACACAGGGCCTTGCAGAATACATACTTGAGGTTGGCCCTGAGGCTGCTAAGAGAGGTGTAGTAATTGCACATGACTGCCGAAATATGTCAGCAGAGTTCACAGAGGCATCAGCTCTGTGTCTCAATGCAAATGGCATAAATACTTATGTGTTTGATGCACTCCGCCCTACACCTGAACTGTCATTTGCAGTGAGAGAGCTTGGATGTATAGCCGGAATCGTGGTAACAGCAAGCCACAATCCACCTGAGTACAACGGCTATAAGGTGTACTGGGAGGACGGCAGCCAGATCGTATCCCCTCAGGATCAGGATATCCTGAAGCATGTGGCGGATGTAGAGAGATACGAGGATGTCAAGACCATGGACAAGGACAAGGCGGTTGCAGACGGTCTGTTCTGTATGGTTCCTGCAAGTGTTGATGAGAACTATTATCAGGCGCTCATAAAGCAGACCATCCACGGCGACATAATTCCGAAGGTTGCAGACGATATCAAGATAGTATACACACCACTTCATGGAACAGGAAATGTACCTGTAAGGGAAGTGCTCAAGAGACTTGGCTTCAAGCACGTATATGTTGTAGAGGAGCAGACTGTTCCTGACGGGGACTTCAGTACAGTCAAGTCACCAAATCCGGAGGAACCATCAGCATTTGCCATGGGAATAGAACTGGCAAAGAAGGTTGATGCGGACGTTATCATGGCCACAGATCCTGATGCAGACAGACTTGGAATATACGTCAAGGACAGCACGGGAATCTGGAAGGACACGGAATTTGCAGATGATCCGGCATATCCATATGTCCGATTCAATGCCAATATGACAGGTGCCCTGATAGCAGAATATGTATGCCGCGAGCAGAAGGCAGTCGGCAAGCTGCCGGCAAACGGAGCTATCTGTAACACGGTTGTCAGCACCAATCTTACAAAGGCGATAGCAGAGAATTACAAACTGAAATATATAGAGACACTCACCGGATTCAAGTACATAGGTGAGCAGATACTTCTCTTTGAGAAGAACAACACATACAAGTTCATCTTCGGAATGGAGGAGAGCTTTGGATGTTTGGTAGGAGACTACACTCGTGACAAGGACGCCTGCGCAGCCGTTGTCATTTTATGTGAAATAGCAGCATTTTATAAGCTGCAGGGAGAAACCATCTGTAATGCCATGGAAGAGGTTTACCGCAAATATGGCTATTACTTTGAAGGTGCGTTTGGGATAACTCTAAAGGGTGTAGATGGTGCAGCACAGATTAAGGAGATGATGGAGAACTTCAGAAACCATCCACTTACGACCTTTGCAGGTATCAAGGTTATCGGCATGAGGGACTATGTGAGCGGAATCCGCAAGCCGCTTGATGGCGAGGAGGAGAATATGGGCCTTCCAAAGTCGAACGTGCTGTACTATGAGCTGGAAAATAATGCGTGGTTCGCGGTTAGGCCTTCCGGAAATGAACCAAAGATCAAATTCTACTTTGGCGTGAATGAAAACAGCCTAAAAAATGCCATGTCAAAGATAGACGAGATGAAAGCATGTGTGCAGGAGCTTGTTAAATAAACAATCACAAAGTATGGCAGAATTTACTGCCGAAAAATAAAAACATTCCTTCCATATACTACAAAAATTAACATACGAATGCACTTTCCAGCCAATGCGCTGAACAAGAGGGATCTCGGCTTTGAGGCTGAGGTCCCTTTTGTAAAAGTAAAATATAGTTAAAAATGCTAAAAACCTGTTTAAAAATTAACTAAAAAATGCTACAATGTATAAAGTAACGGCAGTGTGTGGCAAACGCGTATAGGAGTAGTATAGGAGATTATATGCCAGAAAAAGAAATAGAAATAGAAAAAGAAATAAAAAAAGAGAGAGAAATAGAAAAGAAAAATATAAAAAGTATCGCTGGACATATCATCGATGAGAAAACCGATGAAAAAGAGAAACGAGAGCCGGAGAGTGTCTTGGATGTGGATGAGCATATGTCTGAGAAACAGAAGTTCAGTCTTATGAACAAACAGCAGAAAAGGGAATATATACTGGAGTATTATGCCCCGAAGGCTCTATTTGCACTTGTTGTTGTTGGCATAGTTGTATTCCTTGTCGTAAAACATTTTACGGCGGAATCTGCTGCACTCAACATCCTTGCGGTCAACACTACACAACAGGAATCTGCGGCGAATGACAAGGCATACTATGAGGAATTCCTCAGTGAAAATGGCCTTGATGCGGAGAAGGAATATGTCAGCATAAGTACAGGGATCGGCGTATCAACTGATCCGAATGATGCCATGAGTCAGGATAGTCTACAGCTTATACAGAACAAATTCATGGCGAATGCGGTGGACGTGTTCTTTGCCGACACAGACCTTGTCATGAGTTTTGGAGAGTTCGGATATATGCAGGATCTTGATAAGGTGCTGACTGATGAACTGAAAGAAAAGTATAAAGATTCGTTTGTGTATGCAACGGTTATTGAAACGGGTGAGAAGATACCTGTCGGAATAAAGATCGGTGATAATTCCTGGGTGAAGGATACCGGTTGGTATGAAATGGATGTTGCAGTGGGATTTGGTGAGAATGCCAAGAATATGGATCTTGCACTTGAATTTCTTGAATACATAAGCAGAGAGTGATACCCATAAATAAAACGAGGAGACTATAGATACATATGAGCATAAGATATGATGAGGCAAACAGAATATTTGAACTTGATACGAGAAACACGAGTTACCGGATCGGAATCGTCGATGAAGAGGGGTTTGTCGGACATATATATTATGGACAGAAGATTCGTCCGCAGAAATGTGATCAGTTTTTGAGAACGTGTGAGGCTCCTTTTGTTCCGTCCAAGAATAACAGGGAGAGATGTTCATTTATGGACACATTTCCTACAGAGTATTCCGGAAATGGAATAGGAGACTACAGGGAGAGTTGTATTGCAGTAAAGACCGCAAATGGCAGCAGAACCGTTGATCTGAAATTTGTGGATTACGATATTGTAAATGGAAAGCCGGGGATTAGTGGCCTTCCGGCATCATTTGCGGGAGAAGAGGAGGTTCAGACTCTCGTTGTCCATATGATGGATGGGGGATGTGGCATTGATGTTGACCTGATATATTCTGTGTTTGAGGATGAGGATGTTATAACCAGAAGTGTGAGCGTGAAAAATGCAGGTGATAGGGATATCAGGCTCACAAAGGTATATTCTGCATGTATAGATATGGATGACGAGGATTTTGAGATGCTCACTCTTCATGGCTCATGGGCCAGGGAGAGACAGATCGAGAGACGCCCGATAGCTTATGGCAAGCAGAGTGTAATCTCTCTCCGCGGTGAGTCATCCCACCAGGACCATCCGTTTATGGCATGGATGACAAAGGGTACAGATCAGACTACGGGTGATGTATATGGAATGCATTTTGTGTACTCGGGTAACTTCATCGCACAGATAGAGAAATCACAGTTTGATTCCATACGCGCAGTCATGGGCATACATTCAGAGGGATTTGAGTGGTGGCTCACGCCTGGAGAGACGTTTACAGCGCCTGAGGTTGTGCTTACATACAGCCATGATGGACTTGGACAGATGACTAGAAATCTTCATGATTTTTACAGATGCCACATGATAAGGAGCAAATATCTTCATCAGAAGAGACCTGTCCTCATCAACAACTGGGAGGCTACATATTTTGACTTTGATACCGATAAGCTCCTTGCGATAGCAAAGAGTGCGGCAGAACATGGAATAGAGATGCTGGTCATGGATGATGGCTGGTTTGGACATAGAAATGATGACGCCACAAGTCTTGGAGACTGGTTTGTAAATGAAAACAAGATCAAGGGCGGTTTGAAACATCTTGTTGATGAGGTGAATAAGCTGGGGCTGAAATTTGGAATATGGATGGAGCCTGAAATGATTTCCCCTGATTCTGAACTTTACAGAAAGCATCCTGACTGGGCGTTTGCGGTTCCGGAGAGAACGGCTACATTATCGCGAAATCAGTACGTGCTTGATCTCTCGAGAAAAGAAGTTAGAGACTACGTGTATGAATGTGTGCATAACGTGATATCATCCGCAAATATTGAGTATGTTAAGTGGGATATGAACAGACAGCTCACGGATATCGGCAGCGTAGAATTCACCGGAGACAGGCAGGGAGAATTGGCTCACAGGTATGTGCTTGGAGTATATGAGCTGCAAGAGCGCCTTGTTAACGATTTCCCAGATCTTTTGCTTGAGAACTGCTCGGGCGGTGGTGCAAGATTTGACCCTGGCATGCTTTACTACAGTCCGCAGATATGGTGCTCCGATGACACGGATGCCATAGAGAGACTTTCTATACAGGAGGGAACGGAACTGATATATCCACTTTCGACCATGGGCGCCCATGTGTCGGATTGCCCTAATCACACAGTTGGAAGGAGTACACCTTTTATGACCAGGGCACATGTGGCTCTGGCGGGAACATTTGGCTATGAACTCGATATCACAAAAATAAGTGAAGAAGAACGTGCGATGATCCCTGAGCAGGTGTCTATGTATCATAAATATAATGACCTTGTAAGGGAGGGTGATTATTATAGGGTTGCATCGTACAGGGAAAATGGACTGTATGATTGCTGGATGGTTGTTGCAAAGGATAAGAGTGAGGCGTTGGTGACTTACGTTCAGGTGCTTGGAAGACCTAACGTACACAGTAGAAAGATAAAACTTTTAGGGCTTGACGTGACTGCTGGTTACAGACTTGACGGAACGGAGAAAGTGTATGGGGGAGATCTCCTCATGAATGCCGGAATGCTCATTGAAACTATGCGTGGAGATTATATGAGCAGACTGTATCACTTTGTACTTGACAATAGTTTAACTTAAAAATAAAATAAAAATTAAGTTATTTAACCACGTGAAAAAATAGAATAAGAAGGACTAGTTATGGCAAAATCAGTAAAATTGGGAGACATAGCTGCCATTGTTGGCGTGAGTACCGTGACGGTTTCAAAGGCACTTTCAGATCAGAAGGGTGTCAGCGAGGAACTCAGAGCACAGATCAAACAGTTGGCAGATGAGATGGGATATCAGTCACCATCTGAGATCAGAAAGAAGACGGCAAAGAAAAAGTATAATATAGGAGTGCTCATCCAGGAGATATACCTTGGAAAGTATCCATCGTTCTATTGGCAGTTATATCAGGTGCTTAACAAAAAAGCGGTGGCAAGAGGTTGCTTTACTATGCTGGAATTTGTTTCCAGAGATAGTGTATTGAATGCTGAGATGCCTATGCTCTTGGAGGATGACAAGGTTGATGGAATGGTTGTTGTAGGTTCCATGGGTAAGGAATACCTGGAAAAGCTGGAGAAGACAGCCAAGGTTCCTATAGAGTATGTGGATTATTATGACAATTCGAGGCCGATAGACACGGTTATAGCAAACAGTTTCTATGGAAGCTATATGCTGACTAATTATCTGTATGATATGGGACATAGAGATATTGCATATGTTGGCACGATAGGTTCAACGAACAGTATAACTGACAGATATTTGGGCTATAGAAAGTCTTTGTTGGAGCATGATATTCCGTTCAGAGAAGACTGGGTTATTCCGGACAGAGATGTGAAGACGGGGCAGTTTGACGAGGAGAAGTGTTTTAAACTTCCGGGAAATATGCCTACAGCGTTTGTGTGCAACTGTGATCTTGCGGCAGCTACGCTCATAAAGATACTCAATGCTGCGGGCTACAGAGTTCCTGAGGATGTGTCCGTTGTGGGGTTTGATAATTACATGTATCCTGGAATCTGCGATATAGGCGTGACCACATACGAGATCAATATGCAGGAGATGGCAGAGAGAACCATGCATAAGATTATAAAAAAGATATCCAACGAAAAATATACTGATGGCATATTTGTTGTGGATGGACGAATCGTGATAAAGGATAGCGTCGCCAGAATAGAACGATAATGAAACGATAATAAAACTACATATCAATTGTAATGCAAATCGGAAATAGACACCGGTGCAGCCTGCTTGAAAGACAGCGGAGTTGTACCGGTGTCTTTTTTGAACAAGTTGATAAAGTGGTTTGTGTTCTCGATTCCAACCTGGGATCCGACCTCGTGGACGGACAGATCTGTTGTGAGAAGGAGCCTTTTGGCGGCATCGATCCTGCGACTGTTGAGATAGCGCATAGGTGATTCACCGAAGTGAAATGAAAATTCTCTACATATCCTGTATCTGCTGATCCTGTAAGTTGCCTCGAGGTCATCAAGCGACATTGGTTCGGCGTAGTTTGTATCCATCTGATTCTTTACCGATAAAAGATAAGAAGGCACACAATCCATCTTCTTGGATGAGTTTTCAATAAATACACATAATTCGGTCAGGATATCATTAAACCATTTGGAAATTCTGAAAATATCGGTGGCAGACAACTCCCCCTGGAGTCTGCTTATCAGTGAAAGATGGCTCCAGAGTACAGAGGCTCCGGCAGAGTCCTTTTTATAATATATGGATTCGGGGAGAAACTCGTGATACAGGCGAAGTGGAGCTCCGAGGATGAATGCCTCGTAGAAACGACACTTGCCGTTCGTGGTGTATGTTATTTCTGATCCTGCCTCAAAAAGCGCGGCTGTATTCTTGGAATATGATGATTTGCTGCTGCCCGATGTTACTGTAAGAGTTCCTTCATATATATAGAAGAAATGGTAACACGGAATGAAAGAGAAGGTATAACTGCATGAATAAGCAAAAGAAATATCGCCGTTGGCCAGAAGATGAATCAGGCCATCGTTAATCATTGATTCTTCATATGTAAAGAACGCACTGTGGAATCTTGCGTTCTCAATACCTTTCTGAATATTGTAACCTGACAGTACAGTGCAGGAAATTAATTCTTTAGCTAACATGTAAACCACCTCCTATCCATAATAATACAATTATTAAACAATCATCACAAGCTAAAAGCGATATAAATTAGTGGCTAATTAGCTAAAAAAACAATAAAATGCTAATTAAAGATAAAAATATATAGATAAAATGTCTATACGATATTAGAAAAAAAATAACGATAATGGTAAAATTAACGAAAAGTACAAAATACTGTGATTAAAAACAAAATTGAGTGATGACTAAAAAGTAAATTAATGTATACTTAATATAAAGTTAAAAACAAAGAAGGTTTTAAGGAGGACAAAACTATGAAATCAAAGCGTATTGCATGTATCGCAATGGCTGGTCTTATGGCAGCATCACTTGCAGGTTGTGGAGGCTCAGACAGCGATAACAAGGACACAACAGAGGCAACAAAGGCTGCCACAGAGGCAGCAGGAAGTGATTCAGCAGATGACACAACAGCTGATGCTGAGGGAATCAAGTCATATGCAGACATCCAGTTAGGAACAGACTTCACAGATCTTTCAGCGGAGATCAAGTTCTACAACAACAGAACTGATATGGACTCAGATGACTACGGCGGAAAGAACTGGAAGCAGTATCTTGAGGACTTCAACAAGGAGTACCCAAATATCAAGGTTGATGTTATCACAGATACAAACTATGCAGATGATGCTCTTACACATCTTCAGTCAGGAAACTACGAGACAGTAATGTGTATCCCGGCAGTTGATATGGCAGACCTTTCAACATATTTCATGTCATTTGGCGATTATGATACAATGAGCAGTCTTGTAAATTACTCAAACAGATGGCTTTATCAGGGTCAGGTATATGGAGTACCTCTTGCAGCTACAACACAGGGTATCGTATACAACAAGAAGGTATTTGCTGATGCAGGTGTGACAGACGTACCTAAGACACCAGAGGAGTTCATCGCAGCACTCAAGGCAATCAAGGATAAGAATCCGGATTGTATTCCACTTTACACAAACTATGCAGCAGGCTGGACAATGGGAGCTTGGGATGATTATATCTCAATCACAGCAACAGGCGATGCTACATACAAGAACCAGAAGTTAGCCCATACAAAGGATCCATTCAAGAACTATGGCGACGATACACATGCTTATGCAGTATATAAGATCCTTTACGATGCAGTATCACAGGGACTTACAGAGGATGATTACTCAACAACAGATTGGGAGTCATGTAAGGGAATGATCAACAACGGCGAGATCGGATGTATGGTACTTGGTTCATGGGCATACCCACAGATGGAAGCAGGCGGACCTAACGCAGACGATATCGGATACATTCCTTTCCCTATCTCAGTAAATGGTAAGCAGTACGCTTCATCAGGTGCAGATTACTGCTACGGTATCAACGTAAACGCTTCAGATGATGAGAAACAGGCAGCTCTTGTATTTGTTAAGTGGATGACAGAGAAGTCAGGATATGCTTACAACGAGGATTCACTTGCAATTGTTCCTGGTTCAGAGTCAAAGATCTCATTCGACGGTGTTGACTTCGTTGCAGACGAGGCAGCTCTTGAGGGCGAGGAGGATTACCTCAACCAGCTCAACTCAGAGTCAGAGCTTAACGTAAGCAATGGTGGTAACGACAAGATCCAGGCCATCATCGAGCATGCTGCAAATGGCGACATGTCATTCGATGATATCATGGCTGAGTGGAATCAGAAGTGGTCAGATGCTCAGGAGTCATTAGGAATCGAAGTTACTGAGAAGTAATAAAGATTTCAATATAAATAAGTAAGAATAAGCTACAGACCGGGGTGGGATTGCCCGCCCCGGTTTATTAAAAAAAAGGCGGTGGAATGAGTATGGCTAACAAAAAACAATCCGGCTTTGGTAAATGGGCGTCAAGCAGGAAGGGGCAGCAGGTTATAATATGCGCAGCCTTCGCAATTATCCCATTGCTTTTGCTATTAGTATTTACATATATACCATTCGGAGAGATGGTTAAATTTAGTTTCTACAAGATGAAATATACGACGCCTGTAGAAAAGAGAGAATTCGTAGGATTAGCAAATTATATCGATGTATTCACAAGAAAAGACTGTTTCGGTGCATTAAAGCTCAGTTTGTATTACATCGTAGGAGCACTTGTACAGTTAGTGCTTGCACTTTTCCTTGCAACTCTTCTGAGTTTCAAAGTAAAAGGTGGTAACCTTTTCAAGGGATTTATTTTCTTCCCTTATCTTATCAGTGGTATCGCTGTAGGTTTCATTTTCAAATTCTTCTTCACAAGAGGATTCGTGTTTGACTCAATCCTTCAGTTGTGTGGATTTAGCTTAGACAACCTTCCATACTGGCTCAAAGACCAGAGTGTCAACAACTGGACACTGGTTTCAACCTCGGTCTGGAGATACCTTGGACAGATGATGGTTCTCTTCATTGGAGCTATCATGTCGGTAGATGCAGAACTTTATGAGGCGGCAGAGCTTGATGGTGCAAATAAATTCCAGCAGTTTAGATATATCATACTGCCAAGTATCAAGACAATCGTTACATTAAATGTAATTTTAGCAATAACAGGATCACTCAGTGCTTTCGAGCAGCCTTTCGTTATCACAACAGGTGCAAACGGAACAGGTACTTACTTCATCATCATGAACAAGATAGCACATACAAGCCAGAAGGTCGGTCTTGCTTCAGCAATGGCCGTTGTACTTCTCCTTATCATACTTATATGTGCTGCGCTTCA
>NC_021018.1:2435998-2453618 GCF_000210595.1 Coprococcus sp. ART55/1
CGCTTCAGAAGCTGTTCTTTGAGTACATCTTCAAGGATTCAAGCTCAGATGATGAGAGTTATAAGGCAAAGAAGCTTCGCAAGAAACAGGAGAGAGATACCAAGAAATACGTGAAGCAGATGGCTGCTTCTGCGAAGGGGGCAAGTAACATGGCAAGAGAAAAGACAGATGTGCCAGGCATAGCACCAATAAAAGAAAAACGAACCGTTGGATATTATGTAAGAGGTTTCCTCAAGTACTTTGTACTCATATTCTTCTCACTGTGTGCGGTTGTACCTCTTATATCATGTGTTACAACAGCCTTCAAGACAACAGATGAGTATAAGGCTACTTCAGTAATGGAACTTCCTGAAAGCTTTTTGAACTTCAGCAATTTTGTAAAGGCATTCACGACTGCCAACATGGGACGTGCATTCCTCAACTCAGTAATAGTCATGGTATGCGTACTTATCGTGTCAGTTGTAATAGGAACACAGCTTGCATATGTGCTTAACAGATTCAAGTTCCCGGGAAACGGCTTTATCAGAACACTTTTCCTTGTGGCATCATTGCTCCCTGCAGTTGCTATGCAGGTTACAGTCTACAACATCATGGGTGATCTGAGATTCATAGATCACTTATATGGTTACATCATCATGAGCTGTGGTACAGATGTTATCTCGATCTACATCTTTATACAGTTTATGGAGAACATATCAGTATCTCTTGACGAGTCAGCTATCGTGGATGGTGCATCATACTGGACCATCTACTGGAAGATCATACTTCCACTTCTCAAGCCGGCTATCGTTACTGCTTGTATACTGAAAGGCGTTGTAATCTATAACGAGTACTACGCTGCAAACCTTTACCTCATAAGCCCGGAGATCAAGACAATGGCTATCTCACTTTACAAGTTCGTAGGACCTATGGGCAGCCAGTACAACCTGATATGTGCAGGTGTTATCATATCGATCATACCGGCACTTATAGTATTCATCTGCTGTCAGAAACAGATCTACAGTGGTATTACACAGGGTGCTGTAAAGGGTTAATAATTTATTAGAAGAAGAGAGTTCATGAATATGAGAAATGAAATTCAAAAAGAATTAATAGATGCTATCATCCCATTTTGGGAGGCCCTGAGGGATGATGAGTACGGCGGATTTTATGGGTATATGGATTATGACCTCAACCTTGATAAAAAGGCTGAGAAGGGTTGTATTCTTAACAGTAGAATTACCTGGTTCTTCGCAAGTGCGTATAAGGCACTCAAGGACCCGAAGCTTCTAGATGAGGCTGCTCATGGATATGAATTTCTGAAAGAATATTGTATAGACAGGGAATATGGCGGAATATATTGGTCCATGAATTACGATGGTTCACCCAAAGATACGACAAAACACACCTACAATCAGGCATTTAGCATATATGCCTTATCCGCCTATTACGAAGCTTCCGGCGATTCGGAAGCTTTGGACCTGGCCCTGCAGCTTTTCCATACAATAGAAGAGAAATGTACTGACGAAGGTGGCTATCTCGAGGCATTTACAAGAGAGTTCAAGCCAGAGTCAAATGATAAGCTTTCTGAGAATGGTGTTCTCGCAGAGAGAACAATGAACACACTGCTCCATGCACTTGAGGCTTACACAGAACTTTATAAGGTATCCAAGGATTCCAAGGTAAAGGAGCGCCTGAAATGGCTGCTCGATGTATTTGCTGATAAGGTATACAATCCGGAGCTTAAGAGACAGGAAGTGTTCTTTGATAAGGATTATAACTCTCTGATCGATCTGTACTCATACGGACATGACATTGAGACATCGTGGCTCCTGGATAGAGCGACCGAGGTGCTTGGAGAGGCAGAGTACACAGAGAAGATTACAAAGATAACAGATATCCTTGCAGAGCAGATATATGAGCTTGCTTTCGATGGACATTCAGTTCTGACAGAATGTGAAAAGGGCGTGCCATACACGGTAAGAGTATGGTGGGTTCAGGCGGAATCAATAGTAGGATTTATAAATGCTTATCAAAAGTCGGGTGATAAAAAGTATTACGAGGCTGCCGAGAAAGTCTGGGAGTACATAAAGGAATATTTTATCGACAAGAGACCGGGATCAGAGTGGTTCTGGGATCTGAATGCAGATGGAACACCGAGAGTCGGACGTCCTATAGTTGAGCCATGGAAGTGCCCATACCACAACGGCAGAATGTGCCTTGAGATTATGAGCAGACTCGCTGACGGCAAGTAGATAGCGTTCAATTGCTTTCAAATTATAAGGAGAATGCCTAAATGATGAATGAGAAATATTATGTAGAGCTTGACAAACTGAACAAGCTTCTTGAGAGAAAGAATAAGAAGACAGATTTCTATAATGGAATCTATGACAGATATGAGTACCCTGTACTCACAAGAGAGATGATACCTCTCACATGGAGATATGACTTAAACCCTGAGACAAATCCATACTTCATTGAGCGTCTCGGAGTTAACGCTGTCATGAACTCAGGTGCTATCTACCTGAACGGCAAGTATTATCTTGTCGCAAGAATAGAGGGAAATGACAGAAAGTCATTCTTCGGCGTAGCTGAGAGTGACAACGGTATCGATGGATTCCGTTTCTGGGATTATCCAATCCTTCTGGATGATGTATGTCCTGAGGAAACAAATGTATATGATATGAGACTGACACAGCACGAGGATGGATGGATCTACGGTGTGTTCTGTTCAGAGAGCAAGGATACAACTGTAAATGACCTCTCAGCAGCAGTTGCAGCAGCAGGTATCGTGAGAACAAAGGATTTAAAGCACTGGGAGCGCCTTGACAACCTCAAGACTCTTCGTTCCCCACAGCAGAGAAATGTTGTACTTCACCCTGAATTTGTGGATGGCAAGTACGCATTCTATACACGTCCAATGGATGATTTCATCGAGACAGGAAGCGGCAGCGGAATAGGATTCGGTCTCTGTGATGATATAGAGCATGCGGTTATAGACGAGGAGAAGATGACAAGTCTTCGTAAGTACCACACTATAACAGAGGCAAAGAACGGTGCAGGTGCACCTCCTATAAAGACAGACAAGGGCTGGATCCACATCGCACATGGTGTGAGAAACACAGCTGCCGGTCTTAGATATGTACTCTACGCATTTGCAACAGACCTCAATGATCCTTCAAAGGTTATCGCTGAGCCATCAGGAATGCTCATCGGACCTCGTGGTGAGGAGAGAGTCGGCGATGTATCAAACGTTGTATTCACAAATGGCGCCATCGTAAACGAGAACAACGAGGTGTTCATCTACTACGCATCAAGCGATACAAGAATGCATGTTGCAACAACAACAGTTGACAGACTTATCGATTATGTATTCAACACACCATCTGATCCGGGAAGAAGTGTAGAGTGCGTAGCACAGAGATGTGAGCTTATCAAGAAGAACCTGGAGTTTCTTAAGAATACAGACAAGTAAGAAAGTATAATATATGGGCTGCCAGATGAAACAGCACGTTGGTTAGTATGCCCTTTGCCTGTGCAGATACCATATAACGTGATAATAAAATAAAAAATCCGGCTAAGATGCTGGAAGAAAGAGGTACTTATGTCAGAAGTAAAAATGTTCAGCGAGCCTGTGCCAAACGTGCCATGGCAGGACAGACCGGCAAATGACAATCATGACGCTCCAATCTGGAGATATACAGAGAATCCTATAATAGGAAGAAACCCGGCAAAGGGTGTTGCAAGAATATTCAACAGTGCGGTAGTTCCATTTGAGGGAAAATTTGTCGGAGTATTTAGAGGCGAGCAGGTAAATGGAATTCCATACATCTACCTCGGAGAGAGCGAGGATGCTATCCACTGGAATATCAGCGAGGAGAAGATCAAGTTTGTTGATGAGAACGGTGAAGAGTTCATGCCTATATACGCATATGATCCAAGACTTGTAAAGGTAGAGGATACATACTATGCGATCTGGTGCCAGGATTTCTATGGCGCAGCGATAGGTATAGCAAAGTCAAAGGATCTCAAGACATTTGTGAGAATCGAGAACCCATTCCTTCCATTTAACAGAAATGCAGTTCTCTTCCCAAGAAAGATCAACGGTAATTTCGTGATGCTGTCACGTCCAAGTGACAGTGGACACACACCATTTGGTGATATATTCGTAAGTGAGAGTCCTGATATGGTTTACTGGGGTAAGCACAGACATGTCATGGGCAAGAGCAGCGAGTGGTGGGAGTCACTCAAGATTGGCGGCGGTGCAGCCCCTATCGAGACTTCTGAAGGATGGCTGTTATTCTACCACGGAGTATCAGGAACGTGTAATGGTTATGTATACTCAATCGGTGGAGCAATCCTTGATATCGACAACCCATCGATCGTTAAGTATCGTTGTGAGAACTTCCTTCTCACACCAGAAGAGTGGTACGAGGAGCGTGGATTTGTTCCTAATGTATGCTTCCCATGTGCTACTATTCACGACAGCGAGTCTGGAAAGATCGCCATTTACTACGGTGCAGCTGACAGCTATGTTGGCCTTGCATTCACAAAGCTTGATGAGATCGTAGATTATATCAAGTCACACAGTGTGGTAACAACTTCTGATACCGAGATCGGTAGAAGATAGTTAGTTATAGATCGCTATGAGCCCCTACTCATACGCGGCAATTGTATTATTTTTTTCTCATTTCCCAAGGCGGTGCCCGCCGCCTTCGGGGCCCCTCTAAAAAGAAATGTAATGGCAGGTGATTGCCAAAACTTTTAGACTATGACAGCCTGGCAGTAAGCCGGGCTGAATTTGATTCTGAGGGTTTTGGCAATCATAAAAACTAAAAAGGCAGAAAAAAGACTGTAATATGTAGAAAAAAAGGCAACAGATGCAATAAAATAACAGTGACATACATTATCATGGAAATGACGAGTGAAGAAGTCATGGTCAATGTAAAAATGTGATTTCTTCACCGTCTTATATAGAACAGGCAATTGGGGAATGGTGTAATCAGTAACAGGTGTACATATTCGACATTGTCATGGTTCGGACATTTGAGCCCGCCGGTACTTAGATGGCGCGTTAGCGGCATCTTAGTATCCGCTGCAGGGCGAAACGAGCGGGAGCGTTCCGAGCCAGACAAGTCGGATGTGTACACCGTACGGATATGCACACAATTGCCGTACGTCAAAAGGAGGAAAATGACAATGAACAAGGAAATACTTTTTTTAAATCCCGTGTTTACGCACAATATCTGGGGCGGTACAAAGCTCAGAGAAGAATATGGATATGATGTTGAGGGCGATGATATAGGCGAGTGCTGGGGAGTTGCGGCACATGAGAATGGCAACTGTACAGTGAAAAATGGCGAGTTTGCAGGTCATACGCTTGCCGACTTATGGGACAGCCACAGAGAGCTGTTTGGCGGCATAGATGGTGTCAGATTCCCACTGCTTATAAAGATAATCGATGCAAAAGATGATCTGAGTATTCAGGTGCATCCGGACGATGCATACGCAGCAGAACATGAGAATGGTTCATTTGGTAAGATGGAGTGCTGGTATATTCTTGACTGCAAGGAAGATTCAACACTTGTAATCGGTCATAATGCAAGGACAAAGGAAGAATTATGTGATATGATCGAAGGTAAGAAATGGAAGGAGTTTATCAGAGAGATCCCTGTTAAGAAGGGGGATTTCATTCAGATAGATCCCGGTACAGTACACGCGATCAAAGGAGGAATCACACTTCTTGAGACACAGCAGAACAGTGACATCACATACAGAGTTTATGATTATGACAGACTGAGCAATGGAAAGCCTAGAGATCTTCACGTAAAGCAGAGCATAGATGTTATAACAGTTCCTGCAAAGCCGGTTGAGGACAGCGTTATAAGTGTCAAGGCAGATAAGGCAAATGAACTCTGTGAGCTTATAAGCTGTAAGTATTACACAGTATACAAGCTGGATGTTGAGGGAAAGGCAGAGCTGAATGTGGGCGACAAGCCATTCCTTATCATGTCTGTAGTTGCGGGAAGTGGAACAGTGGATGGAAACGCTATAAAGAAGGGTGATCACTTTATCCTGCCAAACGGATACAGCAACCCAGTGTTTGAGGGCAATATGGAGATCGTAGCATCCACAGTCAGCAAGTAAGATCCTGCCTTTGGAAGAGAATGTCAAGGGGGATAGTTATGAAGAGAAAGACGATAGGTGTTCTGGTAGGTGGAATCACGGATGATTTTACGAGGCTGCTCTGTCATGGGGTTATAGAGAGAGCAAAGACGCTTGATGTCAATATAGTTGTTATTCCGGGTAAGTTTCTTGACCGGGAATACCCAGAAACGTCAGATATATATTATGAATATCAGTATCAGACACTGTTTTCCTATGCTACAAAGGAGAATCTGGACGGCGTTATTGTTGCATCGAGTTGTATTGGCTGCTTTGCAACCAAGGAGCGTATCAGCGAATTTATGAAAAGATATCTGCAGATGCCGTGCGTGATAGTGGCTGCAGATGAGCCGGATCAGATTTGTGTCAGATATGACAATGGAGCAGGCATAAGAGAAGGACTCAATTACATGATCGAGGAACTTGGTTATACAAGAATAGGCATGATAGGCGGTCCGGACTCCAATTATGATGCAAAGGAGAGAAGGAGAACCTACATTGAGGTGCTTGAGGCTCATGGAATAGAGTTTGATCCGGGACTTTATGTGGAGGGCAATCTTACATCGGAATCAAAAGAGGTTTTCAGAGATATTCTGGACAGGAATCCGGACATGCAGGGAGTGTTCTGTGTGAATGATTCCTGTGCATCTGGTTTTTATGAAGAACTTAAGGTGAGGGGCATTCTGCCGGGGAGAGATATATCAGTCATGGGTTACGATGATATTGAGTGGGCTACACAGATATATCCGACGCTCTCGACTGTGCGTGCAGACGCGGGAAAACTTGGCTCAGAGGCTGTAAATCTTATGGTCAGGCTCATTGATGGCAAGCAGGTTGAGAGTAAGATACTTCCTACTGAGTTTATCAGAAGAGATTCATTCTGTAAAAAAGGCGGATCAAGAAAACGTAGTAAGAATGTCATTGAGGGATATCTCTCAATGAACCATATGCTCTCAGAGCAGTGGGAAGAGCGGAATAAGACTCAGTTCAAGATGAAGACATTTATCCAGAAGGTCTTGAGCTTTGACAGAGGCAACGACAGAAGTTATGGAGAGATTCTTGGCACCATGGACTGGCTGGACATAGAGAATGCATTTATATTCTTATATAAAGAGCCAATAATACATCTGATCGGTGAGCCATTTGAATTGCCTGACCAGTTATATCTCAAGACTAAGGATCTTAAAGAGAAGGTCAGCAGTGTGATCACTGTGAACCAGAAGGTGTCATCATCAAATCTCTATGATTTTGAGAGCCTCGGTGTGGAAGGAGCTGGAATATATGTACTCTTGCCGCTGTATTCCAACGAAATACTCTATGGAGTTCTTCTGTGTGATCTCACGGAAGGAGTTCTGGTGAATGGGGAGTTTCTTGGAAACCAGGTCTCAGCTGCTGTCAAGATGATCAATCTGCTCAAGACGAACGAGGAGATCATGAAGCGCCTTGAGGAGAGTATGGCGATCCTGCAAAAAAACAACATTATGCTTGACAATCTGTCAAAACAGGATCCTCTGACAGGAATCATGAACAGACGAGGTTTCTTTGACAGATCATTACAGCTGCTCAAGGAATGTGAGGAGCAGAAAAGGACGGCTACGGTATTCTACGCTGATATGAACAGTCTCAAGATCATCAATGACAGATATGGACATGATGAGGGTGATTTCTCTCTTAAAACCATAGGAGATATTCTGATCAAATCTGTAGGCGATAATGGAATCGTAGGCAGAATAGGTGGAGACGAGTATTGCTGTCTTGTACTCGGCCTTAAGGACTCTGACGCTGCAGATGCATTTGCTGAGGAAGTATACAGTTCATTTGAGAAGTTTAATGAGCACTGTGATAAGCCTTATAAAGTGAGTGTATCGCTTGGAAACTGTCAGATCGTAGAATATAACAAGAAAGGTCTTCAGAATGCCATGACTATGGCAGATGAGAAGCTGTATGAGGTGAAGAAGTACAGGAAGAAGGATGTTGTTAAGGTTAAGAATTGATAATTTATATAATAAATAAAAGGTATGATCAGGTTGCGTTGAGTGCAGCTTGATCATACCTTTTTTTGTAAAATCTATGCTCCCAGAAAAAATGTCTAAAATGTATAAATACAGAAAAATATCTAATAATACTTGTGTGATGCATATTGTGCATGGAGGTGTTGTTGAGATGAAAAGAAATGATCATGGATGGAAACTGGTTTCGGATTCCGGCTGCAGTCTGCTTGTGCCGGATGGATCGGATGGACTGGCTGGAATAGATATAGATATAGATTATGCTGAGGTTCCGTTTGTAATATCTGTTGATAACACAGATTATATAGACGAACCGGGTATAGATATAGAGAAGATGCTTGAACATATTGCAAATTGCCGGTCAGGCGGAAGAACTAGCTGCCCTTCACCCCATGCGTGGCTTGAGGCGTGGGGGGATGCGGAAAATGTTATCGCATTTACGTTGTCAGCTGCATTGTCGGGAAGTTACAACAGCGCCATAGCTGCAAGACATATGGCGCTTGAGAAATATCCGGACAGGAATATTGCGGTGATAAACACATGTGGTGCCGGGGGGCTCCCGGAACAGCTGACAAATATAATATATGAAGGTATTCATGAAGGTGATTCATTTGATGCCATAGTAAGTGCTGCCGACAAAGCAGTGAGGGAGACGCAGGTAATGTTTGCCTTGGGGAGTCTGGACAACCTGATAAAGGCGGGCAGATTAAATAAGCTTGTGGGTTATGCGGCTCATAGATTCAATATATCCGCAATAGGTGTGGCATCACCTGGTGGACGAATTGAACTCAGACACAAATTCAGAGGTATGAAGAAGACATATGATAAGCTGATAGATACTCTCCGGGAGACGGGATTTGCAGGGGGAGAGCTGGTCATAAGCCACTGTATGAATGAGGAGGGAGCAGAAAAGCTGGGGCATCTTATCAAGGCTGAATGGCTCGACACGGATGTGAGCGTCGTACCTGCAAGCGGGCTGTGCAGCTATTATATGGGAAAAGACGGGCTGATAATAACATATCATGAGTAGACTGCTGCACGGATAAATTATATAAAATGCTTGAAATAGACAAAATAATGAAAAATAATGGAAGGCTGCCACACCTTCTATTATTTTTTGTGTATTAACCTATTGACATAGTAGGTAAATGGGAATATCCTATTTTTGCGAGTCAGATATTGACTTATTACGCCAAAAAATGGCGGATGAGGGTGATGACTGGAATGACCGTGTATTTGCGGCTGGAATGTGATCACACTCATATGTAAGGAGGATTTACAGATATGGTGATTTCTTCAAAGGGAGAATATGCCCTGAGGGTCATGGCAGACCTTGCCATAAACCACGACGGCAGATTCATTCCGTTAAAAGAAATAGTTCAGAAAGAGGAACTGTCCCAGAAGTATCTGGAGAGTATAATGCGCATGCTGTCCAAGGCAAATCTGATAGAGGCAGCCAGCGGACATGGCGGAGGCTACAGACTCAAAAAGGCTCCTGAGGAATATACACTGTGGGAGATACTTGAACTCACGGAAGGTGGACTTGCTCCGGTGGCATGCATGAAGAACAGCGCAATGACCTGTGACAGATCCGGACAGTGCTACACTTTGCCGATATGGCAGGGACTGGCGGAGTTGATACAGGATTATTTCCAGGGTAAGACACTGGCGGATATAGCCAGAAATGTGGAATGAGCAGAGTAATTTGATACAAGCAAAAAGATAATTAAAGCGGGACAATTGAATCGCCGGATATAGAAGTGATAAAGCAATTGCCGGGCTTGGTATAAAAGGAGGCAGACTGATGTCAGATAAAAAATTATTGGAAGTTAAGAATTTACATGTTGATGTTGAGGATAAACAGATCCTTCACGGTGTGAACCTGGAGATCGGCAAGGGCGAGACACATGTACTTATGGGACCTAATGGAACCGGAAAGTCAACCCTTGGATATGCACTTATGGGAAATCCTAGATATACAGTCAGAGAGGGCGAGATATGGTTTGATGGTAAGAACATCACAGAAGAGGCTGTCAATGAGCGTGCAAAGGCAGGAATATTCCTCTCATTCCAGAATCCTCTAGAGGTGCCTGGTGTGACACTCAGCTCATTTATAAGAAATGCCCTTGAGCAGAAGACCGGCAAGAGAATCCGTCTCTGGGATTTCAAGAAGGAGCTTGAGAGAACCATGGAGATCCTTCAGATGGATCCATCTTATGCGGAGAGAGACCTGAATGTGGGATTTTCAGGTGGTGAGAAGAAGAAGGCAGAGATACTTCAGCTTCTGATGCTCAAGCCATCACTGGCAATCCTTGACGAGACAGATTCAGGACTTGACGTTGATGCAGTCCGTACAGTATCAGCAGGTATCGAGGAATACCAGAAGAACTGCAAGGGAAGTCTGCTTATCATCACACACAGCACCAAGATCCTTGAGTCACTCACCGTTGACTACACACATGTCATGGTTGAGGGCAAGATCATAGAGACTGGTGACGCATCACTTGTGGACAAGATCAACGAGTCTGGATTTGCAGAGTATGAAAGGATATAGAAGATGAAGGAAAAGACATATGTAGAGGACATAGACAGAAATATATATGACTTCAAGTATGATGACAAAGATGCCTATAAGCTTAAAGCTGGTCTCACACCTGAGATAGTTGAGCAGCTTTCAAAGGAGAAACATGATCCGGCATGGATGCAGAATTTCAGACTTGAGTCTTTACAGATATACAACAATATGCAGGTGCCTGACTGGGGCCCATCCATCGAGGGACTGGATATTGACAATATAGTTACTTACGTAAGACCAAATACCAAGATGAAGGGCAGCTGGGATGAAGTCCCTGAGGATATCAAGGATACATTTGAGAGACTTGGAATCCCTCAGGCTGAGAGAAAATCCCTTGCGGGAGTTGGTGCACAGTACGATTCAGAACTCGTATATCACAATGTCCGCCAGGAGGTTGCGGACATGGGAGTTGTGTACACTGATATGGAGAGTGCACTCACAGGTGAGTATGCAGACATGGTGCAGAAGCATTTCATGAAGCTTGTCACCCCTCATGATCACAAATTTGCAGCACTTCACGGAGCTGTGTGGTCAGGCGGTTCATTTGTATATGTGCCACCTGGAGTAAAGGTTGAGATCCCACTTCAGTCATACTTCAGACTTAATGCAGCGGGCGCGGGTCAGTTTGAGCACACACTCATCATAGTAGATGAGGGAGCAGACCTCCACTTTATAGAGGGATGTTCGGCACCGAAGTACAATGTGGCGAACCTTCACGCAGGCTGTGTGGAGTTGTTTGTCGGCAAGAACGCAAAGCTCAGATATTCAACCATAGAGAACTGGTCCAAGAACATGTACAACCTGAACACCAAGAGAGCTCGAGTTGAAGAGGGTGGAACCATCGAGTGGGTATCGGGTTCATTTGGATCACATGTGTCATACCTTTACCCGATGAGCGTGCTCAAGGGCAAGGGCGCCAGGATGGAGTTCACCGGAGTTACATTTGCTGGTAAGGGACAGAACCTTGACACAGGAGCGAAGGTAGTTCATGCGGCACCTGACACAAGCTCATATATCAACACAAAGTCTATCTCCAAGGACGGGGGTATAAGCACATTCCGTTCATCAGTTGTAGTGACAAAGGAGGCTGAGAACTCCAAGGCAGCAGTTTCCTGCCAGTCACTTATGCTTGATTCGATATCACGTTCGGACACCATACCGGCCATGGATATCAGAACCAAGAAGGTAAATGTGGGACATGAGGCACAGATAGGAAGCATCAGTGACGAGGCTGTGTTCTACCTGATGTCCAGAGGAATGAGTGAAGAAGACGCGAGAGCATGTATCGTCAGTGGATTTGCAGATAATGTATCGAAGGAGCTGCCGCTTGAGTATGCTCTTGAGATGAACAACCTCATCCGTCTTGAGATGAAGGGCAGCATAGGTTAAGGAGGTGCGGTGACATGGAGAACAATAACGAGATGAAGATCAACAAGCTCCCGGCAAAGACATGGTACTGGCTTCGCATGAACGACACAGCACTTAACTGGAATCCGGACATGGCGGGATGCAGTGTGAAGATAGATGGCGGCAAGAAAGCTGATAAGCAGGCTTCTGATTTCGATGGAATAGAGACTGGTGCAGGAAGAGATGCGGACGTACTCTTCGCACAGCAGGCAGCAGGAAGTGTACTCGTTGCGGACGAGACCAATAAAGGGCAGACTGTACACGTGCTGATAAATGGAACCGGGGCAAATGGCAGCAGCGGTTATGCTTACGTGCAGGCAGATGCAGGTTCAGACATGACAGTCATAGAGACATTTGGCGAGAATGCGGAGGGCGGCAGCCTGGCATTCCGTACGCGTTTTAATATAGAGAAGGATGCACACATACGTCTTGTACAGATATTTATGCAGGATGAGAACACGACCATACTCAACGACGTGGGAAGTGAGTGTGCGGAGAATGGCCAGCTAGATGTGCTTCAGATATTTATCGGCAAGGGCAATCTGTACAACGGCGTGAGAACTGAGCTCATTGGTAAGCGTGCTTCAACCAACATGGATATAGGTTATCTGGGACAGAAAAAACAGGTGATAGATATAAATCTTGTCGTGAACCATATAGGCAAGAAGACCAATTGCAACATACAGGTGGATGGAACGCTTAAGGATGCTGCGGAGAAGATATTCAGAGGTTCGATAGATTTCAAGACAGGTTCATCGGATTCGAAGGGCGCTGAGACTGAGAATGTACTGCTGCTCGGCGATGATGTGGTGAACAAGACTATACCGCTTATCCTCTGTGCAGAGGAAAATGTGGAGGGATCACATGGAGCGACCATCGGTGAGCTTGACGAGGATACTTTATTTTACTTCGCGTCAAGGGGAATCGATATGGAGACAGCCGAGGACATGATGACCAAGGGCAAGATGGAGGTCCTCTACCGCAAGATCCAGGACGAGGACACAGAGAAGCTGGTGGAGAAGCAGCTTGCGGAGGTAATGGAATATGACAGACAGGAATTATAGAGAGGATTTTCCTCTGTTGAGAAACAATGACACAGCTTATATAGACAATGCGGCCACAGCGCAGAAGCCACAGGTGGTCATAGACGCTGAGAGAGAGTTCTACGAGAAGAGCAATGCGAATCCACTCAGAGGATTCTATCCGCTCAGCCTTGAGGCGACAGAGAAGTATGAGAGTGCCAGAAAGGTAGTCAGGGACTTCATTCACGCTGACTCTGAGAAGGAGATAATCTTCACCAGGAATACCACAGAGAGCCTTAACCTTGTGGCATACAGCTACGCGCTGAATAACCTTAAGGCTGGTGACGAGATAGCAGTTACGATCATGGAGCACCACAGCAACATGCTTCCATGGCAGATGGCAGCCAGAGTCACAGGTGCAACTCTCAGATATCTCGACTGCGAGAAGGATGGAACGCTGACTGACGAGACCATCAATGCGGGAATCAACGAGCACACAAAGCTGCTTGCTGTCGGACATGTGTCAAATGTCCTCGGATGTGTGAATCCGGTCAGAAAGATGGCTGACAGAGCACACAGCTTTGGCGCGGTTGTCGTTGTCGACGGCGCACAGAGTACACCGCATATGGCTATAGATGTGCATGAGCTGGGAGCGGACTTCTTTGCATTCTCAGGCCACAAGCTCATGGGACCTATGGGAATAGGCGTGTTATACGGAAGACAGGAACTGCTTGACGCGATGCCTCCATTCATGTCAGGCGGAGAGATGATAGATTCGGTTTCAAGAGATGGTGCGGTATACGCGGAATTGCCTCACAAGTTTGAGGCAGGTACAGTCAATGCGGCAGGAGCTGCGGGACTTGCGGCTGCTATAGGCTACATCAAAGAGGTTGGATTTGACTATATAGAAAAGAGAGAGCTGGAGCTCACGACCCGTGCTATGGAGGGACTTGCAAAGCTTCCTCACGTACATGTCATCGGTTCAGATAAGCCGGAGAACCACACCGGAATAGTAGCGTTCACCATAGACAATGTACACCCACACGATGTCAGCGAGATCATGGCTGCGGATGGAATAGATGTGAGAGCGGGACATCACTGCGCACAGCCACTGCTTGTACATCTGGGCGTGTACAACACGACAAGGGCAAGCTTTATGTTCTACAATACAGATGAAGAGGTAGATGCATTTGTGGAGAGCGTCACAAATGTGAGAAGGAGAATGGGATATGCAGAATAATATTCAAAACAGGAATTTTTATAATGAGATCCTTACAGAGCACAATATGAGACCTGAATTCAAATATGATCTTCCTGCAGCAAATGTTGTGCTGGAGGGTGTAAATCCCAACTGCGGTGATGACATCTGGCTTAAACTGAAGGTTGAGAACGGAGTCATCGAGGATGGATCATTCGTGGGAGATGGATGTGCTATATCCCAGGCGTCGGCAGATATAATGCTTGGAATGATCATAGGAAAGACCAAGGAGGAGGCCTTGAAGCTTGGACAGCTCTTTCTGAAGATGATACAGGGAGAGGCTACAGACGAGGAGATAGACCAGCTTGAGGAGGCATCAGCGCTCAAGGATATAGCGCACATGCCGGCCAGAGTAAAGTGTGCGGTTCTCGGATGGCACACCCTTGAGGAAGCACTGAAGAATATATCATAAGGGTGGATTCCTTATGATAATGCGGGCGCTGCGCGAAGCGCATCGGAATGCGTCTGCTCCACATATCGTAGATATTCTTTATCTGCATCTTAACTATAGGCATGATATACTTCACTTGAATGTGTGAAAGCGGGCGCCGCTGGTAAGATCTATGTCGTTTGTGACATAAGGTGTACTGGTGGCGCTTTCTTTAAAATAATCCAAAAGGGATTGATACATATGAAAAAAATAAATATACAAAAAAGCAAAAAAAATAAGGGGTGTAAATGTAAGGACATTATAAAAAATGTGCTGTTGATGCTGGTGATGATAGCCATAGGGGTTGGATTGTGTCTGATAATAAAGACAACATTTACTACAGACATATTGATACCGGCCGTCATGGTGTTTTCGGTATTTTTGATATCGGTGTTCACTGACGGATATGTGTATGGAATACTGGCATCTGTAGTCAGTGTGATAATAGTGAATTTTGCATTTACATTTCCGTATTTCAAGATAGATTTCCTGATACCTGAAAATATCACATCGGCGATAATCATGATAGCCATAGCGTTTATCACCTGTGGTTTTACAAGTAAGATAAAGCATCAGGAAATGCTCAAGAAAGAAAGTGAGATGGAGAAAATGAGGGCGAACCTGCTGCGTGCAGTGTCGCATGATTTTCGAACTCCGCTTACCACCATTTACGGGGCCAGCTCGGCACTTATAGAGAGTGGCAGCGAATTTACGGATGAGCAGAAGGAGAAGATGCTCAGGGGAATACAACAGGATTCCCAGTGGCTTTATCGTATGGTTGAGAATCTGCTGTCCGTAACGAGGCTGGACGGAGACATTAATCTCATAAAGACCCCGATAGCCCTGGATGAGCTGATAGATTCGGTGCTTATCAAATTTGCAAAGAGATATCCTGATCAGGAGGTAGAAGTCGAGCTGCCCGATGAGCTGGTCATCATACCAATGGATGCAATTCTCATAGAGCAGGTTATCATCAATATCCTTGAGAATGCAGTACAGCATGCAGAGGGAATGAAGAATCTGGCATTGAATGTGAAATGCGATGGCGACAGGGTTGTGTTTGAGGTACAGGATGATGGCGATGGAATACCGGAGGATAGGTTGAAGCACCTGTTTGATGGAAGCCTTCTGGGGGACAGCTCTGATGAGGTGTCCGCGGACTGCAGGCCGAGAAGAAATGCCGGAATAGGTCTGTCGGTATGTGCGACCATCATAAAAGCACATGGAGGAGATATAAGTGCATACAATTCCGCGGAAGGTGGTGCAGTATTCAGGTTTACACTGAAGATAGAGGAGGTTACGGATGAGCAATAACAAATACAAAGTCTTGATAATAGAAGATGAACAAAATATCAACAACCTGCTGGATACCCTGATGCAGGCAAATGGTTATCAGACGATCATAGCCACATCCTGCGGGAGTGGACTTATGATGTATGCGTCTCATAGGCCTGACATAGTTATACTTGATCTCGGACTCCCGGATAAGGATGGTATATCGTTCCTCACAGAGATAAGAAAGACGGATTTCACGCCGGTCATAGTTCTCTCGGCGAGATCTGATGAGAAGGATAAGGTGGAGGCTCTCAATCTGGGTGCAAATGATTATGTTACAAAACCATTTGGTTCGGAGGAGCTGGTTGCCAGGGTCAGATCTGCACTCCGCACAGTGCTTTACCAGGCACATGACAGTGAACTGCCGACAGGGAAATTCCAGACTGGGGATCTGCTCATAGACTATGAGGCCAGACGAGTGTTCATAGGGGATGAGGAGATCAAGCTGACTCAGACTGAGTACAACATAGTCGATCTTCTGTCCAGACATCCGGGCAAGATGCTTACATACAGTTTTATAGTCAAGGAGGTCTGGGGCTACAATGACATGGGAAGCACCAAGAGACTTCAGGTCAATATGGCGAATATAAGAAAGAAGTTCGGAGTGAAGCCGGGCAAGAAGAGTTTTATCATCAATGAGCTGGGCGTGGGATACAGGATGTGTGATGATGAGTGACAGATAATGGAATAAGACGAGAGGCCGGGGATACAATAAGTGGATTGTATATCCGGCTTTTCGCCTTTTTATACAAAATAATAGGGAATTTTGCGAGATTGACAAAAAAATGCGTATAATTCATAATTGTGATATGGTGTATTAAAAAGGGAAGGTTATGTTTTAAGGAAAAAGGAGGAACTTTATGAAAAGAAGTAACAGGTTTATGGCGGTCATTGCGGTGATCCTTGCATTTGCATTGACATTTACAGGTGTCAGCATTCCGGTAAATGCGGCGGCCACATCAACCGTCAAGAGTATCACGGTGAAGAATCTTCCAAGTAATACTCTTACACTCAAGGCGAGGAAAACATTTACACTGAAGACAAATACGACTTCAGGCAATCTGAAATTCTCAACAAGCAATAAAAAGATCGTGACAGTATCTTCTACAGGTAAGATAAAAGCAGTGAAAAAGGGTAGTGCAAATATCACGATCTCTCTCAAGTCAAATGCGAAGATCAAGAAGGTGGTGAAGGTCACAGTCGGACAGCCGGCCACAAGAGTCAAGGTGAACAAATCTGCGCTGACGATCAAGAAGGGCAGGTCGGCAGTGATAAAGGCGACAGTAGGTCCTAACACAACCAGCAATAAGAAGGTTATCTGGAAAAGCAGCAATTCCAAGATCGCAAAGGTAAGCGTATCAGGCAGGGTCACAGCAGTAAGAGGCGGTAGAGCGACGATCACAGCGATTGCTGCTGATGGTTCAGGAAAGAAAGCGATCT
>NC_021018.1:2454354-2470277 GCF_000210595.1 Coprococcus sp. ART55/1
CAGCAAAACAAATGGAAAGATGTATGTTGGCAGAACGATGCAGCTAAGCCCGGTGATAAAGCCGGCAGATGCAACAAATAAAAAATGTGCATGGAGTTCTTCAAATGATAAGGTAGCCATGGTAAATTCTGAAGGAAAAGTATATGCGGTTGCTGCAGGAACAGCAGTGATAACAGCAAAGGCTACAGATGGCACAGGTAAGAAGGCGACATACAAAGTCACAGTTGCGAAAGCGAACACCATAGCATCTGCAACTGTCAGTGACCCACAAACTGTGCAGGTTACATTATCGGGAAGTCAGAAACTTCCGGCTTCCAGTTTTGTTGTAAAGGCGAGCACGGTACTGAATGGAACATATAACTATACCATTCCATTGGACGGCGTGACGACAAAGGACAATAAAACCTACACCATAGCGCTGAGAAGAGGATGCTCATTAAGCGATTATGTGAGAGTCTGTGTCTATGTAGATGGACTGTATGGCACAGGTAAGTCAAGTATTGAGACATATTATTCCAAGGATCATTCAAATAGAAGGGTTTATATGACTTATGAACTTGAACAGAATGAGTCATTCAGCAGAGAATTTACAGTGGATCGCGCAAGAGGAATATGTAAAATTACTGTAGACAAGCTCCCTGATGGTGTGAAATATGCAATAAAAACGGATGGAAGTAACGCGATCAGTTTCAGTGGAACAGTGAGAAAGACAGGAACAACGAAAACAACAATTAAGTCTGTTGATGAGCTGGGGGATATAGTTACATACATAATCACATGGAATGTCAGCAGTTCGTCGGTGATCGCGGCGTATTATATACCTCAATACGGCATGATAGGCACGGATGATAAATATTATTCAGTAAGTGTGAAGCCTGCATCTGTCGCAGGCGGTTCAGGGAAATACACTTATAGCATAGACGGGGATGACTATGGCTTGAGTGTTGATATAACAGGAAGGGTCACAGGAAAAATTTATCAGGAGGGAACATATAACCTGAAGGTAAAGATAACGGATGACAACGATACGAAGATCAGCACCACAGTTAACTGTGAGATAAATGCTAAAAAGGCGATCAAGGTTGAGGGGTATGTTAAGGATATAAATGGAAATAACCTGAACGGGGTATCGATCAAGTTCTACAATCAGGATAAAGCAACTCCTTATAAGCTTGCGTGGAATGGTGCTACATCAAGAAATGATGGCTCATATTCGATGGATCTGTTCCCTGGTACATACGAAGTGGTAATATCCATAAGAGATGACAGCACATATCTGTATAATCAGAAATTTGACAAGTCTGAGACTGGCAGAAACTTTGTATCAGATGTATTAAAACTTACTGTAAATCCTGACAATGCCAAGTATTCTGTTGATGATATCGGAGCATGGTATGATGAATATGACAGACAATGCGGTACAAATGGGTATGTTTATCTTGTTCCAGGAACATCATATACACTTAAGGCCAAAGGAATGGGTAAGCGAGGAGTGATAACTGCAAAGGTAGACAGAAAGGCAGTTTCAGTCACAGCAAAAATGTCTGAGGATGTGATCGAGATTGGCGATAAAACATCATTTTATGCGGAAAAAGAAGAGTTATACAAATTTGTTCCAAAAACCACGGGCACATATTACTTCTATTCAATTTCGACAGGAGATCCGTATGGATATCTGTATGATGAGAACAGAAAAGAGCTGGCAGCAGTGGATGATGTAAATCACGATCTGTCAACTAATAAAAATGATTTTTGCATGAGTTATAAATGTGTTGCGGGCAAGGCATATTATATATCCGTAAGCAGATATTCGTCGAATGTATATATATCAAAAACTAACCCGAAATCGGGTAATTAACTATTGGGGGGGTAAGTTAAAATAAGAGGGACTGTATGAAAAGGTACAGAAAGATATGGCATTTGTTGCGGTGCTCCTTGCTTTCGCGCTGACATTTACGAGTGTCAGCGTGCCGGCAGAAGCAGCGACAACGAGTGTAAAGAGTATTACAGTGAAGAAGGTGATCACAGTAACGGTCGGACAGCCGGTGACAGGCGTGAAGCTGAGCAAGACATCGCTGATCGTGGTCAAGGGTAAGACCGCTGCACTTAAGGCTACGGTCACTCCAGCAAAGGTCAGCAACAAGAAAACTGTATATATCTTCCGTTTCTCCGTGATCGGGTGAATAAGTTAATTTAAAAATGTGGACAGGCTGTCGCCTGACTTATAGATTAAGTCGGGTGACAGCCTTTTTGTATACAAAAACACATAATCCCTATTGACATAGTAGGAAATAAGTTGTATACTCCAACACGTTGACAGATAATTACTACATATCAGATAGGATATATGTGGATTGATGATGAAATCCATTGAACAGAGCGAGGTTCAATAGACAGGAGGTGGACACATGCAACAGGTGTTGTGCTTTGGAGATTCCAATACATGGGGATACAATCCTGAGAATGGGGAGAGATTTCCCTGGGGAATCAGATGGACCAGTATATTGCAGCAGAAGCTGGCAAATAAAGATATAAGGATCATAGAGGAAGGCCTCTGTGGAAGAACAACAGTGTTCGAGGATCCACTGAGACAGGGAAGAAAGGGCGTGTCGCTGTTCCCAACTCTGCTGGAGACACACAAACCGGAGAATATAGTAATCATGCTTGGAACAAATGACTGTAAGACGGTGTTCTCGGCATCACCGGATGTGATAGGCAAGGGAATACGGAGACTGCTCATTCAGGCAAAACAGTATTCAGCAGACAGCAGGATACTTCTCGTATCGCCGATACACTTAGGCGAGCAGGTGTGGAAGGATGAATTTGATCCTGAGTTCTCACCGGAATCCGTTGAGGTGTCAAGGAAGCTCACAGATGTCTATAAAAAGATAGCCGACGAGTTTGGTGTAGAATTTCTGGCGGCGTCATCTGTGGCGGACAGCAGCGAGGCAGATCAGGAGCACATGAATCTGGAAGGCCATGCGGCTCTGGCGGGAGCGATAGAGGAAAAGATTTATCAGATGGCCTGTTAAAAGAATTATATAGAAAATAATGTACAGTATATAAAGATAGTAAAGAATCAAGAAAGACCATAGAGACTTGAAAAAAGTAAAAAAAGAAAGGAAACAAGAACCATGGCAAAGATAGCATCACAGTTGACAGAACTTATAGGAAACACTCCACTTCTGGAGCTCACAAATTATGAGAAGGAGCTTGGACTCAAGGCACACATCGTTGCAAAGCTTGAGTATTTCAACCCACTTGGCTCAGTAAAGGATCGTGTGGCAGCAGCCATGATCGAGCAGGGAATCAAGGATGGTCTCATCAACCAGGAGACAGTCATCATTGAGCCTACATCAGGAAATACAGGAATCGGACTTGCATTTGTATCAGCGGCAAAGGGCCTTCACCTGATACTTACAATGCCGGATACCATGAGTGTTGAGCGTAGAAAGATTGTTTCAGCTCTCGGTGCTGAGATCGTATTAACACCTGGAAGAGAAGGAATGAAGGGAGCCATCGCCAAGGCAAATGAGCTCAAGGAGCAGTATGGAAATGCATTCATCCCACAGCAGTTTGAGAACAAGGCAAATCCTGCTATCCACAAGAAGACAACAGCAGAGGAGATCTGGAGAGATACAGACGGAAAGGTTGATGCATTTGTATCAGCAGTAGGAACAGGCGGAACAGCCACAGGAACAGGAAGCGGACTTAAGGAGCACAACCCGAATGTCAAGCTGATAGCAGTTGAGCCTGCTGATTCACCTGTTCTCTCAGGCGGTGCACCTGGCCCACACAAGATTCAGGGAATCGGAGCAGGATTCGTACCTGGCGTTATGGATCTGAGCATCGTGGATGAGATCATCAGGATCCAGAACGATGATGCATTTGACACATCAAGAAAAATAGCAAAGACAGACGGTGTGCTGGTTGGAATATCTGCAGGTGCTGCACTCTATGCGGCAACTGAGCTTGCAAAGAGACCTGAGTACGAGGGCAAGACTATTGTGGTTCTTTTCCCGGATACAGGAGAGAGATACCTCTCAACATCACTGTTTAACCTGTAATTAGGAGAAAAATATGAGACTTGGGAAAAGAGTATTGCTTCTGTCCATGGCGGCGGTGCTGGCGATAGGTGCTGCCGGCTGTGGCGGGAAGAAGGACGATGTTATCACAATTACAAATGTTTCGTATGACCCAACGAGGGAGCTGTATGAGCGATACAATGACATGTTTGAACAGTATTACAAAGAGCAGTACGGACAGGACATCAAGATCATCCAGTCTCATGGAGGTTCCGGTTCACAGGCCAGATCGGTTGTGGAGGGCTGTAATGCGGATGTTGTCACACTGGCACTTGAGCATGACATTGACCTCATATCGGCAAATGGTCTGATAGATAAGGGCTGGATAGATGAATTTGACAAGGATTCAGCACCCTACACATCCACTATCGTGTTCCTGGTGAGAAAGGGAAATGCTAAGGATATAAAGGACTGGAACGATCTGGTGAAGGACGATGTGGAAGTCATAACACCTGATCCGAAGAGCAGCGGCGGAGCCTGTTGGAATTTTCTTGCGGCTCTTGCCTATGCCAGAACTACATACAGCGATGAAGCTGATATATGGCAGTTCATGAAGAAGCTTTATCAGAATGTGTCGGTCATGGATTCAGGAGCCAGAGGTTCGACGACTACATTTGTGGAGAATGGCAAGGGTGATGTGCTTATAGCCTGGGAGAATGAGGCGATAGCAACCCTGAAGGAATACCCGGAGGATTACGAGATAGTTAATCCGTCGGTGAGTATACTGGCTCAGCCGAGTGTGGCGGTTGTCGATGACAACGCAAAGCACAATGGGACAGAGGAGGTCAGCACAGAGTATCTGAAGTACCTGTACAGCGATGACGCTCAGAGGCTTGAGGCTGAGAGCGGATACCGCCCGACAAATGAGAAGATACTCGCAGAGTATGCGGATGTGTTTGATCTGGACATCAAGCAGTGGACCATAGATGATTTCGGAGGCTGGGACAAAGCCTATGAGGATTTCTTCGATGACGGTGCAAAGTTTGACGAGATATATGATTATTAAAATGGATTGGAAGACGAGATGGCAGCAGAGGAAAATGGCAAGAAGGATAAACTTAATAACGCAAAGAAGACCAGAGTTATCCCGGGATATCATCTGACGCTTGGAATAGTCATTGCAATGCTGTCGCTGATAGTTCTGATCCCGCTGGCATCGGTGCTGGTGTCATCGCTGAAGCTCTCACCGGGTGAATTCTGGCATCTGCTTCTGAAGAAGAATGTGCTGAATGCATTTAAGACCAGCATCGGCTGTTCGTTCATAGCGGCGATAGTCAACACGGTGTTTGGTCTGATAATAGCGTGGACACTGGTCAAATACGATTTTCCCGGCAAGAAGATACTGGACGGATTCATAGAGCTTCCATTCTGTCTGCCAACGGCGGTTGCCGGTATCACACTGTCGAGACTTTACAGTGAGGATGGATTTCTTGGAAAAACGCTTGCGGCTCTTGGAATAGACGTTGCATACACGAAGATAGGACTTACCATCGCCCTCGTATTCGTTGGAATACCATTTGTCATAAGGGCGGTGCAGCCGATACTTGAGAAGATGGACAATCAGTACGAGGAGGCGGCTTACATGCTGGGAGCCACACCGAGAAGAACATTCTTCAAGGTTATTCTTCCGGAGCTCAGGCCGGCGCTGCTTACAGGATTTGGATTGGCATTTGCCAGAGGAATCGGAGAGTACGGCAGTGTCATCTACATATCGGGCAACAGCGCAAAGGAGCAGACGCAGGTCATATCATACGTGATCATGCAGAAGCTCAGCTACATAGACTATGCCAGCGCAACAGCCATAGCACTGGTGATGCTGGTAATATCATTTGTACTGTTGTTCGCGATCAACATAGTACAGCTGAGACAGTCCAGAAGGACTAACTTACTTTAATTTAGAAAAAGGAGGAAACACAATGAGCGAACAGGAAAAGCTGCAGCGCGGCAAGCGCAGGACAAAGATAATACTGATAACCGTGACGGTGCTTTTCATAGTGCTCATGCTTGTTGTTCCACTTATATCGGTGATAACAAGTGCGCTGAAGGAGGGCTTTAAGTTCTACCTGCAGTCCATCACGACAGAGTACGTGATAAGTGCACTTGGTGTCACACTTATTGCCACAGTCATAGCTGTGATGGTAAACACATTTTTCGGAATATGTGCGGCATGGCTGCTGACGAAGTTCTCCTTCAAAGGCAAGCAGGTGCTGGCGACACTGATAGACATTCCGTTTTCCATATCACCTGTCATCGTAGGTCTTGCCTACCTCATGACATTTGGAAGACTCGGATGGACGTATCCGGCGATCAGATGGATCAATGATATGCTGGGAACAAATATCAGGATAACTTTTGCAGTTCCGGGCGTTGTGCTTGCTACCATATTCGTGACATTCCCATTTGTGTCAAGGGAGCTTATCCCGGTGCTGAACGCCCAGGGCAAGGATGAGGAGGAGGCTGCGGCGCTCATGGGGGCGAAGGGCTTCACGATATTCAGAAGGATAACACTTCCCCAGATGAAATGGGGACTCATATACGGAATAATTCTCTGTACCGCCAGAGCACTCGGCGAGTTCGGTGCGGTAAATGCACTGTCCAAGACAAGGGGCGGGACATTTACACTTCCACTTGAGATCGATGCGCTGTACATGTCGGGAACGGAGGAATCCATCACAGCGGCATTTGCAGTATCATCCATACTGGTGATCATAGCGGTCATCATATTGTTTCTGAGAAATCTGCTTGAGTACAGAGCGAAGAGGAAACGCGCTTATGAACGAAGTTCATAACTCTCATGCGCGTGACGACCTGCCGCTGAGCGGAGGCGAGGGGGCGATACCCGAAAAAGGGCGATATCCGATAAGGGCGAAGTGAGATAGTCTGCATATGGGATGGCTTGCAGGAGTTTCGAGAGATAGATCAGGTGCGGAAGAATAAGAGAACAAAAAGGAGGCTGACGACATGTACGTCGAGATGAAAAATATATATAAGAAATATGGAGATTTCCTGGCGTCCAACAATGTCAGCTTTGGTGTGGAGAAGGGCAAGCTGGTGGCGCTTCTGGGACCGTCGGGAAGCGGAAAAACGACACTTCTCCGAATGATAGCCGGACTTGAAAATCCAAATTCCGGTGACATATACATAGACGGCAGGCGTGTAAATGATATACCAGCTGCGAAGAGAGGAATAGGATTTGTATTCCAGAATTATGCACTGTTCCGTTACATGACGGTATTTGACAATGTGGCATTTGGACTTGAACTCATGAAGGTTCCAAAGAAGGAGATCAAGAAGAGAGTTATGGAGCTTCTGGAGCTTACAGGGCTGTCAGGTATGGAGAAGAGATATCCGAATCAGCTCTCAGGCGGACAACGGCAGAGAGTGGCATTTGCCAGGGCGCTGGCACCGAATCCACAGGTGTTGCTGCTGGATGAGCCATTTGCCGCGATAGATGCAAAGGTCAGGACAGAACTTAGGACATGGCTCAAGGAGATGGTTGAAAAGCTTGGCATAACGAGCATATTTGTCACTCACGATCAGGATGAGGCTGTGGAGGTTGCGGATGAGATCATCATCACCAACCACGGACAGATAGAGCAGATGGGATCGCCGATGGAGATATACAAGACGCCGTCCACACCGTTTGTGGCACAGTTCATCGGAAGGTCAACTGTTGTGGAGGACTACGAGAAGCTCAAGGGCTTTGACAGAGTGCCGGGAGCAGACAAGGCAGTCATCAGACCTGAGTTTGTAAAGATATCCAAGAGCGGCAGACTGGATCAGTACCAGAGTGCGGCGGAGTCGGGGATAGTCAAGGATGTGCTGTTCCGCGGAAGCCATCTGGACGTCACGGTGGATGTCAACGGAGTGGAGATCGTCGCCGAGAGATCCATGGAGAAGGATGTCGTAAAGCCGGGGGAGCAGGTCCACGTTCTAATCTACAGGCTGTATGTATTTGATGAGAATCAGACATATCTGCTGGAGAACAAGGCAATGCAGGACAACGATGTATTCTACATCTAATTATAAAAGTGATTGGAGAGAAAATATGGGTATTGCAAACAGGAAAATACTTCATACGGACATTTTGATAATCGGTGGTGGTACGGCTGGCTGCTATGCAGCGCTGACCGTCAGAGAACATTCTGATTATTCCATCATCATCGCCGAGAAGGCGAACATAAAGAGAAGTGGATGTCTGGCGGCGGGTGTGAACGCCATCAACGCATACATAGTGAAGGGCAGAAAGCCTGAGGACTATGTGGATTACTGCAGGACAGATGCTGACGGAATTGTCAGAGAAGATCTTCTGCTTTCAATGTCACAGGGGCTGAACCGTGTCACAGACAAGATGGAGAAGCTGGGCCTTGTCATCTTAAAGGACGAGAACGGTGAGTATGTTGCGAGAGGCAACAGAAATATCAAGATAAATGGCGAGAACATGAAGCCGCTGCTTGCAAAGGCAGTGGAGGAGCTTGACAACTGTCAGATACTGAACAGAGTCAACATCACGGATTATATAGTTGAAAATAATCAGATCCTCGGGGCATTTGGATTCTCCATAGAGGATAATACAGCCTACGAGATCAGAGCAAAGAAAGTGCTCTGTGCTACAGGTGGTGCGGCGGGACTTTACAGACCGAACAATCCGGGATTTTCGAGACATAAGATGTGGTATCCGCCGTTCAACACCGGAGCGGGATACGCAATGGGAATAAATGCCGGAGCGGAGATGACCACATTTGAGATGAGATTTATAGCACTCAGATGTAAGGACACAATAGCACCTACGGGAACCATAGCCCAGGGTGTCGGTGCCAAGCAGGTCAATTCACTCGGCGAGATATACGAGAACAAATACGGACTCACCACATCCCAGAGAGTGTATGGAACGGTGAGGGAGAATATAGAAGGAAGAGGTCCATGTTACCTGAGAACAGAGGGCATCACCCCTGAGCAGGATGACTCATTGAAGAGGGCATACCTCAACATGGCTCCGAGCCAGACTCTCAAATGGCTTGAGTCCGGTAAGAATCCGAGTGAGCAGAATGTGGAGATAGAGGGCACAGAGCCTTATATAGTCGGCGGCCACACGGCGAGCGGTTACTGGGTGGACAACGACAGAGAGTCCACAATACGCGGACTGTTCGCAGCCGGAGATGTGGCGGGCGGATGTCCACAGAAGTATGTGACAGGAGCGATGGTTGAGGGAGAGATAGCAGCCATTGCCATGGTAAAGCAGCTTGACGAGGGATACCTTGATCCTGAGCTTGACGAGGAGGCTGCATTTGACAGAAAGATAGAAGAGTACGATCATTTCCTCGATACCGACGAGAAGATGTTCACATACGAGGCGATAGAGGAGGCCATGCAGAAGGTCATGGACAACTACGCCGGAGGAATATCCACCCACTACCAGTTCAACGAGAAGCAGCTTGAGCTGGCAAAGGAGAAGATAGAGCAGCTCCAGAAGCTTGTATGGCACATAAGTGCCCACGACATGCACGAGCTCATGTTTGTGTATGAGGTGAAGGAGAGACTCACAGTTGCACTCTCTGTAATCGCACACCTGAAAGACAGGAAGGAGACGAGATGGCACAGCTTTGCTGAGAACCTGGACTACCCGGAGAAGAGCAAAGACTGGGAGATATTTGTAAACTCAAAGATGGTGGACGGCGAGCTTAAGATGATACATCGTGAGCTGGTTAATTTGTGCCAGGTTCCCGCAGGGAATATGGCATGCAGCGTCAGCCCCTCGCCGGAGGCGACTTCAAATGGGCTGATGTTCCAAGGAAAGGGGGATGTATATGAGCATAGTGATAAATAAAGAGCTTTGCAAAAACTGCGGCAAATGTGCAAATGTCTGCCCGGGTTACCTCATAAAGAGAGATGAGGATGGACAGATATTCATGAAATACCCAAAGGATTGCTGGGGATGCTCATCCTGTATCAAGGAGTGTGCATTTGACGCCATCTCATTATATCTCGGAGCTGACATCGGCGGAATGGGAAGCCAGATGTCGGTGGAGAACAAAGGAGATCTGCTTCTGTGGAATATCCGCAAGATGGATGGCACCACAGACCAGATAGTGATAGACAAGAAGGAAGCTAATAAATATTAAAAAGAAGAAAGGTTGGTATAGATATGGGTACATTATCACATCTTGATGAACTGGAGGCAGAGGCGATATACATTATCCGCGAAGTTGCTGCGGAGTGTGAGAAGCCTGTTATGCTTTACTCCATAGGAAAGGACAGCTCGGTAATGCTTCATCTGGCACTCAAGGCATTCTATCCTGAGAAGCCGCCATTTCCATTCTTGCATGTAAATACAACATGGAAGTTCAAGGAAATGATCGAGTTCAGAGACAAGACAGCGAAGAAATACGGACTTGACATGATCGAGTACATCAACGAGGAGGGTGTCAAGAAGGGCATCAACCCATTTGACCACGGTTCAGCATACACAGATATCATGAAGACACAGGCACTCAAGCAGGCTCTTGACAAATACGGTTTTACAGCAGCATTTGGTGGCGGACGCAGAGACGAGGAGAAGTCCCGTGCGAAGGAGAGGATACTCTCATTCAGAAATGCACAGCATGCCTGGGATCCAAAGAACCAGAGACCGGAGATGTGGAAGTTGTTCAACACCAAGATCCAGAAGGGCGAGGAGGTCAGAGTGTTCCCACTTTCCAACTGGACAGAGGCTGATATATGGGAGTACATAGAGCGTGAGAACATAGAGATCCCATCACTGTACTTTGCAAAGGAGAGACCTGTTGTATACCGTGACGGCAATATCATCATGGTCGATGATGACAGAATGAAACTCAGACCTGGTGAGAAGATAGAGATGAAGAGTGTTCGTTTCAGAACTCTCGGATGCTATCCACTGACAGGCGGCGTGGAGTCCACAGCGGACACACTCCCTGAGATTATCGAGGAGACGCTCAGTGCGGTATCCTCAGAGAGAACCACCAGAGTTATTGACAACGAGGCAGCAGGCAGCATGGAGCGTAGAAAGAGGGAGGGATACTTCTAAGATGAGCGGATTACTGAAATTTATAACATGCGGAAGTGTAGATGACGGAAAGTCAACACTTATAGGACATATATTATACGATTCAAAGCTTTTATATGCAGATCAGGAGAAGGCTCTGGAGCTTGATTCCAAGGTAGGAAGCCGTGGCGGTGCCATCGATTATTCACTTCTTCTGGACGGACTGATGGCGGAGCGTGAGCAGGGTATCACCATCGATGTTGCATACAGATATTTTACAACAGACAAGAGAAGTTTCATCGTGGCGGATACACCGGGTCATGAGGAGTACACAAGAAATATGGCGGTTGGAGCTTCATTTGCCGACCTGGCAGTCATCCTCATCGATGCAAAGCAGGGCGTGCTGGTGCAGACCAGAAGACACGCAAGGATCTGCGCGCTGATGGGAATCAGATACTTTGTATTTGCAGTAAATAAGATGGATCTTGTCGGATACGATGAGAAGCGTTTCAACGAGATAGTTGAGCAGATAAATGAGCTGTCATCAGAGCTCAGCCTGCCAAATATCACGATAATCCCAGTGTCAGCTACAGAGGGTGACAATGTGACAAATAAGTCAGAGAACATTCCTTGGTATGAGGGTCCAGCACTCCTTACATACCTTGAGGATATAGATATCGCAGAGGATAACACAGAGGCAGGATTCTATATGCCTGTTCAGAGAGTGTGCCGTCCTGACCACACCTTCAGAGGTTTCCAAGGTCAGATCGAGGATGGTGAGATCCACGTTGGAGACGAGATCAACACACTCCCAAGCAACGAGACTGCAAAGGTCAAGAGCATCCATGTGGGATTTGACACAGTTGACTCAGCCCAGAAGGGACAGCCTGTAACGATTCAGCTTGACCGTGAGGTTGATGTGTCAAGAGGATGTGTGCTCACAGTTGATTCAGGTGCAAAGGTTGCATCTTCGATCACCGCAACACTCCTCTGGATGGATGACGATGAGCTGTACAATGGCAAGAACTTCTTTGTGAAGCTCGGAACAAAAATGATCCCTGGTACAGTTACACATATCGATTACACCATAGATGTAAATACAGGTGAGCAGAAATCAGCGGACACCCTTTCCAAGAATGGTATCGCAGTCTGCAGGATCGCATTTGCCGACAGGATCGTGGTAGACGAGTTCAAGAAACACAAGACTCTCGGAGAACTCATACTCATCGACCGTGTCACAGACATGACAAGTGCCTGCGGTGTTGTCGAGGAGGTTCACACTGAGGAGACCGGAATTTACGAGGGACGCGTGGACAGAAATGTGCGTGCAGCGATCAAGGGCCAGAAGGCTGTCATTGTTCCATTTGCAGCAGGCAATGTCACAAGAGATTTCGTTGAGTCTGTAGAGAAGAAGCTCAGCATCGATGGACGTCATACATATCTGTACGCTCCAGATATCCGCGAGGATGTAAATGCTGTATTAAAGCATCTTCACCACGCAGGAATCATTGTACTTCTCTTCGCAAGCGAGCAGCAGATCGCAGGAATCAAGGTAGAAGGCGCCGAGGTTTACAATGGCGACTGGAATGCTGACGGCGAGCTTGACGCAGACGAGATAGCAGACGAGATCCGCAAGGAGTCTGTATACGATGCAGCCCAGGTTCACGATGGAAATTACATCTAAAAAGATCACGTAGTAATATAATAATAAGCGAAGGACGGAGGTGTTTTATGCCTTCGTCCTTCGCTTTTGTATAGAAAGTAGTAATATGAAATATTTATTTGTCAGAACCTTTAAGTCTGGCTATTTCTGCCCTTAATTCGGCAAGCTCGTTGTCCTTGTCGGCGAGCTTCTTGTCTTTGTCGGCAATCTCCTTATCCATTTCAGCCATACGTTTTTCCATCCTGGCTTTCTCTTCCTGAAAAACATCCACAAATGTAATAATCGACTGTTCCACCATATCCGTAACCTCCTCGGTCTCTTCAAACTGGGAATATAGGCGAGTATAAAGCATCTGAGTAAATCTGTATAGTTGTGCTCCATCCTCAGCTGTTATATTCCCAAGTTCCACGTGCTTGACTATGCTACCCATTATATCTGTTTTGATGAGGCTTTTCAATGAGGCTATATTCTTTGGTGTACGTGCTTTCTTATTCCTCAGCTTTTCGCGGAGTTTCAGAATGTAGAATGGAATCAGGATGATCATTTTCCTGTCGTTTATTTCCTTTACGGAGCAGGACGTGAGTTTTGTAACAGGGACGTTATAGATTATGTTCTGGGTATGCCCGAATCCCACCTGCAACGAATATGTATCAGGTACTGATTTTGGTACATTGCTCAGATATATCACACAGGGTTCAGGAAAATGAATTCGATATACCTGACAGCCCTCTTCGTCCTGCAGTATCTCCTTAGTCTGATCTGCATATCCCGCTCCATATGAAAATACACGGAATACAATAGAATCATCCTTTTTCATCTGCGCTTCCATATGATATGCATCGGAATTGTTGATTACGAGTATGGTGTCGGCCAGAGTTGTGGTCATAGAATTCTGATTATCGTGAACATTTTCAGTCCAGTGATAAGATACTGTTGAGTTTTCCGGATCGTAAAACATGTTGAACAGGCCGTTAATCATGTTGATCACAGCTTTCGAGGACAGCGTGAGAATCTTCTTGAAGATGCTGTCATAAAGTTTTCTTGTTGTTGGCAAGAGTGTTCCTCCTTAGTATTTTATCCGGCCGGTAGGCACACTTTAGACCATTCAAATCGCTGTGTCAATAGGTTTTGGCAAATGCGTTTATAAAGCGCAGAGTGACGCTGTGAGTGGAAAAATAAGGGGGAAATGGGAGGTGATTTTACTATTTGTATAGTAGACGAGGGAATATGTTTTGCTCTTGTTTTGTTTGCTTCACATCCTCCATTGTGCCCCAACATACTCTGTGTTAAAATTGTTCATGGGACTAGGCACCAATGGTACGAGGTGCTGCGACTGGGAGACCGCCATGAAGCGGGCTGATGAATATATGTACAGGCAGAAGAGCGAACATAAGCATTGCTGTGTGTGATTTATCAGAACATATATGATATTAGTTGGTGAGGAAAGAAATGAGTTCTACATTAAAACAAAATAAATATGAAATTGATATGTGCAACGGGACGATCATGGATAAGCTGATCTCATTTTCGCTCCCGCTTATGCTCTCGGGTATTCTGCAGCTGATGTTCAATGCGGTGGATATCATTGTTGTAGGGAAGTTCAGTGGTAACGAGTCGCTGGCGGCGGTCGGTTCAACCACAGCACTTATCAATGTATTCACCAATTTGTTCATAGGGATATCCCTTGGGGCAAATGTGCTTGCGGCAAGGCTTTATGCCGCAGGAAAAGATAAAGAAATGTCAGAGACAGTACATACCGCGATCGCGCTGGCGCTGGTCAGCGGTATTATTATGGCCTTTGTCGGGTGGATTTGCGCAAAACCGGCGCTTGAGCTTATGGATACTCCGGGGGATGTCATCGGACTTTCTTCTTTATATATGAGGATATATTTCCTGGGAATGCCATTTTTCATGCTGTACAATTACGGCGCTGCCATACTCAGGGCGGTGGGAGATACCAAAAGACCACTCCTTTTTCTGGTTATATCCGGAATTGCAAATACAGGCCTTAACCTGTGTTTTGTGATCATTTTCAAGCTTGGAGTTGCGGGGGTCGCAATCGGAACAGTCATCTCACAGCTGATATCCTGCGTACTCGTCCTCCGCTGCCTGTGCAGGTCAGAAACGAGCTATCAGCTTAGATTTTCAAAGCTTACCATCAAGGGTGCATATGTAAAGCAGATCTTTTCGGTCGGAGTTCCGGCTGGAATCCAGAGCACGGTCATCAACTTCTCAAATGTACTGCTGCAGTCGTCAGTCAACTCGTTTGGCTCGGTTGCCATGGCGGGCTACACGTCGGCAAATAATATATTTGGCTTTCTGTATGTGACGGTGAATGCTGTAACGCAGGCGTGCATGAGTTTTACGAGCCAGAACTACGGTGTCGGCAAATGGAAACGTATGGAGAGAGTTCTGATCGACTGTCTGATATTGTCATTTGCGGCAATGATGGTTCTGGGCAATGGAGCGTATTTCTTTGGACCGCAGCTGCTGCATATATATACGAGCAGCGACGCGGTTATAAAGTGCGGAATGGAGATTCTGCTGTATACGACAGTCACATATTTCCTGTGCGGATTTATGGACTTGTTCCCGGGGGCGCTTCGTGGGATGGGACATTCCGGAGTTCCGATGCTCCTCTCGATCATAGGAACGGTGGGAACCCGAATCGTGTGGATATACTGGATTTTCCCGAGACACAGATCCCTGGCGGTTCTGTTCATCTCATATCCGGCGTCCTGGATCATAACCCTTGCTATGCAGATAGTATGTTATTTCTATGTGAGGAAGATGCTGTATAAGAAAATTGCAAATAAGAAATGAGTGAAAACGTATGGGGAAGCTGCCAGAGAAATGGCATGTGCCGTGTATACCGTACGGAATTATAAAATAAGCAATGCGCCCCTCGCCGCTAACGCAGCTCGTGAGGAGGGGCTGCATGAACGAAGTTCATATTTAATCAGCCCCGACGACCTGCCGCCGAGCGAAGGCGAGGGGGCATTACCAGAGAATGGCATACGCCGTGGAAGACGGACGGAATTATAAAATAAGCAATGCCCCCCTCGCCGCTAATGCGGCTCGTGGAATGGCATGCGCCATATAGATAACAAAAAAACACCAGTTGATTGTGAGCAAGCTCCCATCAACTGGCATTTTTTTATTATCTGCATTG
>NC_021018.1:2470610-2476134 GCF_000210595.1 Coprococcus sp. ART55/1
TTTTTTATTATCTGCATTGCTTATTTTATAATTCCTATTGACATAGTAGGGTATAAGAGCTATAATCCTATCATGTTCGTAGGAATTATAGGATTTATTATTTAGTGAGGCATAGAAGATCATGAGATTTAACACAGCATTATTACACAGCGCAAAGCTTGGTGATGAGAATACAGGCGCCACACTTACACCGATCTATCAATCCAGTGCATTCTATCAGCCTTCAGCGGAGCAGCATGAGAAGCTCTTCCACAACAAGGCGACGGGGTTTTCTTACACGAGGATCAACAACCCGACGATAGTTGCATTTGAGGAGCGGATGACGAATCTTGAAAAGGGAGTAGGTTCGGTAGCGTGTTCTTCTGGAATGGCGGCACTCACAAATGCACTCTTAAATATAGTAGGAACTGGCGGAGAGATAGTCTCCAGCACAGGACTCTACGGGGGAACGATAGATCTGTTCCACGATCTGGAGGCATTTGGGATCAAGACGACATTTGTGGAGATATCGGATAAGGATGCGGTCGAGGCAGCGATAAATGAGAACACCAGAGTGATATTTGCTGAGACCATCGGCAATCCGAAGCTTGATGTGGTGGATATAAAGGCGCTTTCGGAGCTGGCACATTCACACAGGCTTCCGCTCCTAATAGACAATACAGTGGCAACTGCATATCTGGTCACACCGCTTACACTTGGAGCGGACATAGTCATCAATTCCACATCCAAGTACATCAATGGCAACAGCGATGCCATAAGCGGAGTTATCACTGACAGCGGCAATTTCAAATGGGACGCAGAGCGTTATCCGCTTCTGCAGCAGTACAAGATGTTCGGAAAGTTCGCCTACATAGCAAAGCTCAGAAACGGACTTTTTAGAAATACAGGAGCCTGCATAGCTCCGCAGACGGCATTTTACAATATGCTGGGCATGGAGACATTGGGGCTTCGGATGGAGAGATGTTGTCACAATGCACTTGCCCTTGCTCGGTTTCTGGAAAGTCAGGAGGGTGTAAAGGTCAACTATCCGGGACTTGAATCCAGTCCTTGGTATGATATCGCAAATGAACAGCTCCACGGTGGTTATGGTGCCATAATCACCATCAGAGTCGGCAGCAAGGAGAAGGCATTTGCGGTGATGAACAAGCTCACAATACCGCAGATAGTGTCGAACATAGGAGACACAAAGACGCTCATCGTGCATCCTGAATCAACACTGAATGCGCACAGCACAGAGCAGGAGAAGCTTGACGCCAACGTATATGATGATATGATTCGTATTAGTGTCGGAATCGAGGATGTGGAGGATCTGATAGAAGATTTCCAGAAGGCCCTTGCCGACTAATACACAAATGATTTGGAGGAACTACATATGGCAGTAGATTACGCAGCTTTGAAAAAGGGCGGATTCATGAGACAGAAGCAGAAGAATAACTTTTCTCTGAGACTTCAGGTGGTGGGAGGAAATCTTACCGCAGAGAATCTCAAGAAGATAGCAGAGGTTGCCGAGAAATACGGAGATGGACATGTACATCTCACATCGAGACAGAGCGTCGAGATCCCATTTGTTAAGCTTGACGATGTGGAAGAGGTAAAGGAAGAACTGGCAAAGGGAGGCTGTAAGCCGGGTGTGTGTGGCCCAAGAGTAAGAACAGTCACAGCGTGCCAGGGAAATCAGATCTGTCCGAGCGGCAATATAGACACTTATGATATAGCAAAGAAGCTTGATGCGAGATATTACGCAAGGGAGCTTTCTCACAAGTTCAAGTTCGGTGTCACAGGATGCCAGAACAACTGTCTGAAGGCAGAGGAGAACGACGTGGGAATCAAGGGCGCAATGGTAGTAGAGTGGGATGAGCCATCATGTATCATGTGTGGCGTGTGCGTCAAGGCGTGCCGTGAGGGTGCGATCACCATGGCGGACGGCAAGATCATCCTCGACACAGACAAATGTAACTACTGCGGTCGATGCGCAAAGGCATGTCCTACAGATGCATGGAAGGGCGAGACAGGATACCTTGTCTCATTCGGAGGATTATTTGGTAACACGATCCACCGCGGCGAGGAGTTACTTCCGGTTGTTACATCTGAGGAACAGCTTTTCCGTATCACAGATGCGGCAATACAGTTCTTTGCAGACAATGCAAAGCCAAGCGAGCGTTTCCAGTTTACACTGGAGCGCGTGGGCTTAGACAAATTCAAAGAAGTATTAAAGGAGGCTTACAATGGCTGATTATGAAATCAATGACAGAGTAGATATAACTGATGTGGTGTGCCCGATGACATTTGTCAAGGCGAAGGTAGCCATGGAGGAGCTTGAGATAGGACAGGTGCTTGCGGTTACCATGAATGACGGCGAGCCTGTACAGAACGTACCAAGAAGCTTCAAGGAGGAAGGACAGCAGATCCTGAAGCTCATCGACAACGAGAATGGTACTTATGATCTTATAGTTAAAAAACTGGAGGATTGATCAGGAAAGGAGAAAATGAATGGCAGTAAGAGTCAGTGCAGAGAATTTCGATGCGAAGGTTCTTCAGTCGGAGCTCCCGGTCATCGTGGAATTCTATTCGGACAGCTGCATACCATGCAAGCAGCTCTCACCTATCCTTGGCGGCATCGAGGATGACTACGAGGACAAGGTAAATGTATACAAGGTAAATGTAAACTTCGACGCAGAGCTTGCTGAGAAGTACGCAGTCATGGCGTCACCAACTATACTCTTCTTCAAGGGAGGCGAGGAGGTTTCCCGCATCCGCGGTCTTGTGAAGAGAAATGCGCTGGAGGAGGAAGTTGGCAAATTATTGTAGAGTAGAAATTCGTTGGTAAAGTGACACAATGGAGTATTTGACTGTAGTCAATTACTTTCGGTGTACAGAAGAATGAAACTATATAATTAAAATTATAAAGTATATAATCACATTTTATGTCAGTCTGGCAACGCCGGACAGGCAAATGAATCGTCAGGAGGAAAGAAAAATGACAGTCACAATAGCAGGAAAGAAGAAAGAGATAGCAGAGAAGACAACAATAGCTCAGATCATCGTGTCAGAGAACGTTGAGAATCCGGACTATGTCACAGTAACAGTCAATGATGAGTTTGTTGACTCAGATGCATTTGCAACAACAGAGCTCAAGGACGGCGATACAGTAGAGTTCCTCTACTTCATGGGAGGTGGCAGCTTCTAATGGCATTCACAAACGAACAGATGGAACGTTACTCACGTCACATCATCCTTCAGGAAGTTGGCGTGAAGGGACAGAAGAAATTGTTAAATGGCAAGGTGCTGATCATAGGCGCAGGCGGACTTGGAGCACCAGCCGCTATGTACCTGGCAGCAGCCGGAGTTGGTACGATCGGTATCGTTGATGCCGATGAGGTAGATCTGTCAAATCTTCAGAGGCAGATCATTCACGGAACAGCAGATGTGGGCAAGGCAAAGGTCAAATCCGCAAAGGAGACCATGAACGCCATGAACCCTGATGTAAATGTGATCACATACAGAGAGTTCGTGACATCAGAGAACATCATGGATCTCATCAAGGACTATGATTTCATCATCGATGGAACAGACAACTTCCCTGCAAAATTCCTTATCAACGATGCCTGTGTTATGGCTAAGAAGCCATTTTCACATGCAGGAATCATCAGATTCAAGGGTCAGCTTATGACATATGTTCCAGATGAGGGACCATGTTATAGATGTGTATTCAAGGATCCACCTCCAAAGGATGCGGTTCCTACATGTAAGCAGGCCGGAGTCATCGGAGCAATGGGCGGTGTTATCGGAAGTCTTCAGGCTATGGAGGCAATCAAGTATCTCATTGGAGTTGGCGATCTTCTGACAGGAAGACTCCTTACATTTGACGCACTTAAGATGGAATTCCACACAGTAAAGCTCCCTCACAAGAAGGGCTGTGGATGTGCTGTATGTGGACCAAATCCAACCATCACCAAGCTCATCGACTACGAGCAGGTGGAGTGCGACGGAAAGTAATTTTCATAAGGAGGACCCGCTTGCGGGAGATTCCTTATGAAGCACGCAGACGCCGCGCGAAGCGCCTTTTCATGCGTCTGCTCAATGCTTGATAATAAGGAGGATATGAAGTAAGATGTTGTACATGACAAAGTCTGATTACGAGAAGATACTTGCACACTGCAAGGAAGGCCTTCCAAATGAGTCCTGTGGTCTGATCGGCGGTGTCAGAGAGGGAGACAAGAAGTACATCAGGAAGGTGTATCTCCTGACAAATATTGACGCCAGCAACGAGCATTTTTCCATGGACCCGAGAGAGCAGCTTGCGGCAGTTAAGGATATGCGTGCAAATGGATACGAGCTTCTTGGCAACTTCCATTCCCATCCAGAGTCTCCATCCAGACCTTCGGAGGAGGATAAGAGACTTGCATATGATTCCAAGGTGAATTATCTGATTCTCTCCCTCATGGAGATAGACAATCCGGTACTCAAGGCCTTCAACATAGATGAGGAAAAGAATGTGACGATAGAGGAGCTTGTTATAGAATCATGATAGATAGCAGGCATTTGAAAGAATAGGGCGGGCTTTGATACCCGCCCTTGTTCTTTACGTGGGCTTGTCATAAATTTTCATTTGGAGTTACTGAAGATATGTTTTGCATAAGTATAAATCATAAGAATACACCGGCCGATGTCAGGGAGAGCTTTGCATTTTCGACAAAAGGACAGAGACAGTTCACTGAGCGGCTAAAGGCTGCGGTGGGTGGATGTGTCGTGTTGTCGACCTGCAATAGGATGGAAATATACTTTACGGATAAATGTGAGCCATGTGGGTCTGTTATAACAGGGAAAATGAGCAGCGGTGAAGCTTCCGGTGGGCGAGGTGGCCTGCTTGAACAGGTAGAAATGCTTCTGGCTAATGATAGGGATGTCCCTGTCAGCCTCATAAGAAGATATAGCATGAATTATGAGGGATTCCAGTGTATGTTACATCTGTGCAGAGTGGCGTGTGGTATGGATTCCATGGTGCTCGGCGAGGTGGAGATCATACATCAGGTGAAGAGCGCATATCTTGTGGCAAAGAAGCTTGGAGCCTGTGACGGCGAGCTGAATATAGCATTTCAGGGAGCACTTGCGGCGGCAAAGGCGGTGGCGACGGAGAGTGACACTACGAGACTTCCGGTATCCGTCGGAACCTTGTCAGCACGGGAGGCAGTGAATTTTACAAGAAATGGCGGCATTGAAAACACGTGCAGAGATGTTCGAAGTGATGTGGTAAGCAGCAGTCAAGTTGAGAGTGTGGATGCTGAAAAGGCAAATACCGGGCATATCCTAGTCGTAGGAGCCACAGGCAAGATAGGCAGCATAGTTGTCAAGGATATTGCAGATCTTGCGCCAGATATAGAGATAACAGGCACAAGCAGAAGTCACCACAGTGCAGATAGCATATTTGACAGACATCAGCAGATCAGGATAGAGGACTACAGCAGAAGATATGAGCTGGCAGCCTGGGCGGATGTCATCATCAGTGCGACAGCAAGCCCGCATT
>NC_021018.1:2476444-2492559 GCF_000210595.1 Coprococcus sp. ART55/1
GGCTGTGAAAATGCAGCCGAAGCGGAGATTGCTCCTTGATCTGGCAATGCCAAAGGACATTGATCCTGCGGTCTCAGATGTGGACGGATGTGTGCTGCGTGACATAGACTATATCAGGACACTCTCCAGAGAGAACAATGAAAGCAGGGCAAAGACAATCACAGAGATGGAGCCGTGGCTCATATCACAGGTTGACGAGATCATGAAGAACATAGCATTTTCGAGGTTCAACAGGGAGCACGGAGACGTGATGGCACAACTAAAGACAACAGACGGAGCAAAGCTGGTATACAAACTTAAAGGACAGCTTGAGTATGAGGCATTTGAGAAAATGCTGGACAGTATTGTGATCGCCGGATGTGAGAACTGAATACTGCTTGTTTGCCTGAGGTTATGCAGTATCATCGGCTGATGATGGTTATGTCAGATGTCAGATAATTGGAACAACTTTTGGTGCTTTTTAATAGAGACTCAATAATAGAAATTAGAGGTAGTGATGTCGTATTTCCCATTTATGATAGAATTGAATAATGAGAGATGCCTGATCGCAGGAGGCGGAACTGTTGCATACAGAAAGGTGTGCAGCATGCTGGAATTTGGCGCGGTGGTCACGGTGGTGTCACCGGAGTTCTGCCCGGAGCTTTTAGAACTGGCGTGGCGATTATGTGTATCGGATAAATATAGTTCAGGACATCTCACACTTGTGAAAAGATGCGTGCAGCCACAGGATATTGACGGTGCATTTGTCGTCATAATGGCGACGGACGATGAGAAAGTCAACCACGACATGGCTGAGCTTTGCAGGCAGCAGCGAATACTTGTAAATGTGGTTGATGTGAAGGCGGATTGCGGATTTTATTTTCCAGCGATCATAAAGGATAAAGAGGTCGTGATAAGCGTTTCCACTGGAGGACAGAGTCCAGTGCTTGCGGGCACGATCAAGAGAAATATAGAGAGCCATTTAGGTAGGAGTTATGGCGATATAGCAGAGCGTATGGGTGAGCTCCGGGAGCAGATCAAAGCACAGATAGACGGCGAGGAAGAGCGAAAGAAAGCGTTTCAGCAAATGGTTAGGAGTCTGTTAGATGAGAGTTGAGAATGGACATGGTAAAAATAAACCGAATATTCGTAAATTGGCGGAGAATGACATGGCAGATGGATTCAATAGTGACGGTTTGGATTTCGAAAGCGGAGGACAGAAAAAAACAGTAAAAGTTGGAACCCGCAGCAGCAAGCTTGCTCTTGCTCAGACTGAATTGGTGATAAAGGCACTCAATGAGAGATTTCCCCAGGTTGATTTTCAGATGGTTACAATGAGTACCCGGGGGGATCGGGACACCAGCAGAGCGCTTCTGGAATTCGGAGGCAAAGCGGTATTTGTCGAGGAGTTCGAGGAAGCTATATTTAAAGGTGACATAGACATAGCGGTACACAGTGCCAAGGATATGCCGATGGAGATCATGGAAGGTCTTACGATATCGGGGACACTTCCGAGGGCATGTCCGCAGGATATTCTCATATATAAGAGTGGCAGAATATTTGACAGAAACGACAGTTTCGTGGTGGGAACCAGCAGCCTGAGACGGCAGTACCAGATAAGAGACATGTATCGAAATGCTGAGTGCAAGAATCTGAGAGGAAATGTCGGCACCCGCATACAGAAGCTGGAAGATGGCGAATACGATGCCATCATTCTTGCAGCGGCAGGGCTTGAGCGCCTGGGAGTTATTGAAGACAAAGGCAATGACAGCACAGAATGCTTTGAAGTGCACAAGGACGAACTTACATTCAGATACATCAGCACAGAGTCCATGCTTCCGGCAGCATGTCAGGGAATCATAGCCATAGAGACACGAACCTCTGGCGAGGTATACGACATGGTCAGAGCGATAAATGACACAGAGGCATACACACAGCTCACATGCGAGCGCGCAGTCTTAAGTCGCCTGAACGCCGGCTGTCACGAACCGATAGGCGTGTACTCAGAACTTCATGGCGACCACATGAAGCTAAGCCTGATGAAAGCAGATGCGGCTTCATCGGACAAAGAGAAAGATGAAGAAATCCAGATACACAGAAAGACGGTAGAAGGAAACACCGCAGAATGGGAACAGCTGGTAGAGAATTTAATAAAGTAGAGTAAGTTGTTTTGCAACAGTATATTTAAAAGATAAATAAAAACATAAAATGTAGATTGTTTTGAAGTAGTATGTATTGAAGATAAAAGAAAAGTAAAGAAGTAAATTTTTTCGATGCGTAAGCCGTGTGAGTTGGATGGGTGTCTCTACGGCGGGTAGCACATAAGCGATGGAAGCTTGTCGCTCCTTGCCGAACGGGAGCCTCAAACGCCCTTATCGGAGGCGGGAGTGAGTGCAAATAGGAGCAAGACAAGGTGACTGAGCTGTGCGTAGCCGAGAGACACCCATCCAACTCACACGGCGAATGGAGAGCAAAAAAATGGTATATTTGATAGGCGCAGGCCCCGGCGATCCGGGACTAATCACGGTGAAGGGCCTGGAATTCATAAAACAATGCGATACAATCATATATGACAGACTCGGAACCTATCAGCTTCTGGAGATGGTGAAGCCGGACTGCCGCAGGATATACGTCGGCAAACAGGCGGGCAGCCACTACAAGAAGCAGCCTGAGATAAATGAGATACTTGTTGAGGAAGGCCGCAAAGGCAACATGGTGGTGCGCCTCAAAGGTGGCGATCCATTTGTGTTTGGAAGAGGCGGCGAGGAAGTTACTGCACTTCTAAAAGCGGGGATCCCATTTCAGGTGATACCGGGAATAACATCCGCAGTGGCGGTTCCGGAGGTGTGCGGAATACCGGTGACCCACCGCGGAACGAGCAGAAGCTTTCACGTGATAACAGGACACAAGCGGGCGGACATACACAGATCTGATGAAGGTGGTTTAGATGACTACGACTACATCAGAAATCAGGAAGGGACAAGCGTGTTCCTGATGGGGCTGAACAGACTGTCACAGATCATGGAGAGACTTGTTCAGACTGGGGCGGAGGAGAATACTCCGGTCGCGGTCATTTCCAAGGGAACCATGCCAGGGCAGAGGATAGTCCGCGGCGATATACAGACAATTGCGGACAAGGTGAACGAGGCAAAGCTTGAATCTCCTGCGATCATAGTTGTGGGTGAAAATGCAGCGTTGGATTTTACAGCACCAAACAGAGGACCGCTTCAGAATGTCCACGTTGGACTTGTTGGAACGCCAAAGCTTCGCGAGAAGATGAGAGTTGCAATAGATGCACTTGGCGGCCAATCCTACAGCATAGTGGATATGAGCGTGGAGCAGACAGAGGAGAAGAACAGGCTGCGCATGGCTCTGGAACATATAGAAGATTACAGCTGGCTGGCATTTACCAGTCAGAACACCATAACCCTGTTTTTCAAATGGCTCAGGGAGTGGAATATAGATGTCAGAAAACTGGCTCATCTGAAACTTGCAGTGGTCGGCGCCGGAACAAGGGACGCACTTAAGGTTGAGGGATATATAGCGGATTACGTGCCGGACGAGTACACCACAAGCGCCCTTGCTATGGGACTTGCAAATGTGATGAATGACGGAGAGAAACTTCTCCTTCCGAGGGCAGTCCAGGGCAGCGAGACGATGCTTGACATACTTGATCAGGGCGGTGTGGTATATGAGGAGATCCCAGTTTATGATGTGGTTGGACGCAGGATGGAGAGCATACAGTATCTGAAGGATCTGGATGTGATAACATTTGTCAGCGCATCAGGAGTCAGAGGATTTCTAGATGTTCTTGATGCAGAGGAAAAAAACTGCGGTGTGGCTCATATGTTGAATGATATAGATTCATGTGGGGATCATACGGACAATACAGACGGCAGTTTTAAAATACATGATATAATGAAGAATATCCGCATAGCGGCACTTGGAAATGTGACCGAGAAGGCTTTGGAGAAGGCTGGTTATCATGCGGATATAGTTCCGGAGGTTGGTGATATCGAGCACCTTATATCAGCCATCGGTGATTATTATTTTAGAGAAAAGAGGCAGTAACATGATAAGACTCAGAAGACTTCGCGGCAGCGAGGCCATCAGAAATATGGTTAGAGAGAACAGGGTTAACAAGGAGGATCTTGTATATCCGATGTTTGTGGCGGAGGGCACAGGGATCAAGAATCCGGTAGACTCCATGCCGGGAATATACCAGTATTCACTCGACACATTTGAGGAGGAGCTTCGCAGAGTGGCGGACGCTGGAATCGGTGCGGTTCTTCTGTTTGGCATACCGGCCCACAAGGATGAGGTTGGAAGCAGTGCATATGATGATCAGGGAATCATGCAGAAGGCGGTCAGAAGGATAAAAGAGCTGTATCCGGACATGATAGTCATAGCGGACATTTGTCTGTGCGAGTACACATCACACGGTCACTGCGGAATTATCCATGACGGCAAGATACTCAACGATGAGACTCTTCCATATCTGGGCAAGATGGCTGTATCACTTGCAAAGGCTGGCGCAGACATGGTGGCTCCGTCGGATATGATGGATGGACACACCGCATACATCAGAAAGGCACTTGACGACAACGGGCTGACGGATGTACTGATCATGGGTTACAGTGCGAAATTTGCATCTGGTTACTATGCACCATTTCGCGATGCGGCACATTCTGCACCACAGTTTGGAGACAGAAGGACATACCAGATGGATCCCGCAAATGGCAGGGAGGCTCTGAGAGAGTGCGAGGCGGATATCGTCGAGGGAGCAGACATAATCATGGTCAAGCCGGCACTTGCTTATCTGGATGTAGTCAAGGATGTGAGAAACCACACGGACTATCCGATAGCGGTGTACAATGTTAGCGGCGAGTACTCCATGGTCAAGGCAGCTGCGGCAAATGGCTGGATAGACGAGAAGAGGATCGTCATGGAAAACATGACAGCCATGAAGAGAGCCGGCGCAGGAATCATCATAACTTATCATGCTATAGACGTGGCACACTGGCTTGAGTCGGAATCAATATGACGGAGTCATATTTCGGAATGATTCCGACGATCTGCCCCACTCGACGGAGGAGAGAGAGGCGTTTCCAAAGATGAGGAGAATGCGACATCAACACTTAAAAGAAGATAGAGCTGAGTATGACAATAGTTGCTATGCATAACGAGGCGTTTTTATCTATTTGGAATATAAAATAGAAAAAGATACAATATTGTATCTAAACGGCTAAAATAACATAGCTTTGCGAAAAACAAAAGGAAACAAAGAAAAAAGTCACACAGGACGATAAATTATAGAAAGAAGAATGACAATGACAAATTCACAGGATCTATTTGAAAAATCACAGAAGGTAATTCCGGGCGGCGTCAATTCACCGGTCAGGGCATTTGGCTCGGTGGGACGGACACCTGTATTTATGAAGAAAGCAAAAGGTTCACATATATTTGACGAGGATGGCAATTCCTATGTGGATTATGTTTGTTCCTGGGGCCCGGGAATTCTGGGGCATGCCGATGACAGAGTCATAGATGCGGTGAAGGCGGCTTGTGATGACGGACTTACATTCGGCGCACCGACAAGGAAAGAGCTCGAGATCGCAGAGCTGGTAAATGAGCTCATGCCGTCAATGGAGCTGACACGAATGGTCAACTCGGGAACAGAGGCGGTGATGAGTGCCCTTAGAGTGGCGAGAGGATTTACAGGCAGAGACAAGATTGTAAAGTTCCGCGGCTGCTATCACGGACACAGTGATGGACTTCTGGTCAAGGCAGGCTCGGCGGCACTCACACAGTCAGTTCCGGACAGCCTGGGAGTTCCAAAGTCGTATACACAGCATACACTCATAGCAGAGTATAACAACGAGGACAGCGTAAAGAAGTTATTTGAGGCGGAGGGCAAAGACATTGCCGCAATCGTGGTCGAGCCGGTTGCCGCAAATATGGGAGTTGTCCCACCGCATGATGGATTCCTTCAGTTCCTCAGGGACATAACAAATGAGTACGGCGCACTTCTTATATTTGATGAGGTCATCACAGGTTTCAGACTCAGCCTTGGCGGTGCCCAGGAATACTTCGGGGTAAAGCCTGATCTCACAACACTTGGCAAGATAGTCGGAGGCGGAATGCCGGTGGGAGCATACGGCGGACGCCGCGATGTCATGAGCATGGTGGCACCACTTGGCGGAGTATACCAGGCGGGAACTCTGTCGGGCAATCCGATAGCCATGACAGCCGGACTCACAACGCTCCGCATACTCCAGAAGGAAAAGGATACAATATATCCGGCGATAGAAAAGAGCACAAGGCAGATAGCCGACACAGTCAGAAGCACATTTGGCGACACAGTCCATGTCAACCAGATAGGCTCACTGATGAGCGTATTCTTCACAGATCAGGAAGTAGTGGATATGGACACGTCAATATCCAGCGACACCGCAAGGTATGCAAAGTATTTCTCATACATGCTGGACAACGGAATCTACCTTGCACCATCACAGTTCGAGGCAATGTTCGTGTCCTACGCACACAGCAAGGAAGACGTATCCAAAACCTGTGAGCTGATAAAGAAATACAAAGAGAACTAGAGAGACTTAGTAGGTCAGAAGATGTCTCATTAAAAAGGAATTTATATTCCTATATTGTAGAAATAATTAGATAAGTATTAAAAGAGTGGTTTGGAAATAACATAATAAAACTAACGGTTATCGAAGAGTAAGCTGTCATGTTTATGTGATGCTACAAAGGCGGGTAGCACATAGACGACGGAAGCTTGTCGCTCCTTGCTGAGCGGGAGCCCCCCTGCCTTTATAGGGGGCGGGAGCGAATGCAGTCAGGAGCTAAGACAAGGTGACAGAGTCGTGCGTAGCCTTGGAGCATCACATAAACATGACAGCGACCTTCTTCGACAAGGAGGAAATATGAGAGATTTGGTTATTGTGGGCAGCGGCCCTGCGGGTCTGTCCGCCGCAGTCTACGCCAAGAGGGCGATGATGGACGTGGTGGTACTGGAGAAGGAAGCATTCTCCGGCGGGCAGATCGTGAATACAGAGCAGGTGGACAACTACCTCGGACTGCCGGGCATAAGCGGCTTTGACATGGGTATGAAGTTCAGAGAACACGCGGATACATTTGGCGTGGAGTTTGATGACAGAGAGGTGACAGCCATCGAGGATCACGGCGATCACAAGAAGGTCAGCCTGGAGGATGGCAGCAGCATAGAGACAAAGGCGGTTCTGATAGCCACGGGTGCAAAGCACAGAAAGCTTGGCGTTACCGGTGAGGAGGAATTCACAGGGGCAGGAGTTTCTTACTGTGCCACATGTGATGGAGCGTTCTTTAGGAACAAAGAAGTCGCAGTTGTGGGCGGTGGCAATATAGCTCTTGAGGATGCCCTGTATCTGTCAAAGATGTGCAGTAAGGTGCATCTGATCCACAGAAGAGATGAGTTCAGAGGCGAGAAAATACTTGGAGCGCGTGTGCTTGAAACAGAGAATATAGAATTTCATTCATTTGCACAGGTGACAGAGATAGGCGGAACGCCGGGCAAGCTGAATCTCAAGGTTGCTGTGAATACACCAAAAACAGTGGGCGGACAGACAGACAGCGAATTCACGCTTCCGGTAGCCGGTGTATTCATTGCCATAGGAACAAGCCCTATCACAGACTTCCTCGGTGACGTTGTGGAGCTTGATGACGCTGGTTATGTTGCAGCGGGCGAGACCGGACAGACCAGCACACCGGGAATATTTGCCGCGGGAGATGTGAGGACCAAGGCAGTGCGCCAGGTGGCGACAGCAGTTGGAGATGGTGCAGCAGTTATCCATTATGTTGAGGAATACCTGAATGGGTTAAAAAATAAGGACAACTGAAACAGCTGATCGGCATATATGATTAACGATATAGAAACATACTCAAAAAAATAAATAGAATAATTGGGAAGCAATTGGCATGGAGATAAAGCATGGAATGTAAATGCATACCTGTTTTCTCCCTGACCAAAAAAAATAAAACTAATTCATAGTAATTCTATAGGTAAAATATAACAATGAACAGGAGGCGGAAAAATGTTAATATCATCAAAGGGACAATATGCACTGAGACTCATGGTAGATATATCGATAAACAGTGGCAGCACGGTTACTGTCAAAGCTGTAGCCAGAAGATGTGGATTGTCTGACAAATATCTTGAGCAGGTTACATCTTCTCTGCTAAAGGCAGGATATTTAAGAAGCGTGAGAGGACCGAGGGGCGGTTACCGTCTGAACATGCCGGCGGAGGAGATCACGGTTGGGATGGTGCTAAGGGCGATAGAGGGCAGGATATCACCGATAGATAACAGAGTTGATGAGGACGGCGACACCAACATGGTCATGAACGATGTCATTGGAGAGGTGTGGGATGACCTTGAATCTGCCATCAACAATGTCCTTGATAACAAAACCATCGCCGATCTTACCCGGGAGTACAGTGACCGGATCGGATACATGTATTCGATATAAATCGGGACGGAGGGGCCAGATGTCAATAAGATTTCAGTTGAAAAAAAACTTATTTTGTATATAGTTGTAGTGGGATATATATCATATTAGGAGAATAAGAGATGTTAACACAGTTTTCGAGAACAGAGCTGCTATTTGGCAAGGAAGCCATGGACAAGCTGGCAGGCTCTAAGGTAGCGGTATTTGGAATAGGCGGAGTTGGCGGTTATGTATGCGAGGCACTGGTCAGGAGCGGTGTCGGAGCATTTGACCTGATAGATGATGACAAGGTGTGCCTGACAAATCTCAACAGACAGATCATAGCGACAAGGAGCACAGTTGGAAAGTATAAGACCGATGTTATGAGGGACAGGATGCTTGACATCAATCCAAATGTGGAGGTTGAGGTACACAAATGTTTCTTCCTTCCGGAAAATGCGGATGACTTCCCTTGGGACAGCTACGACTACGTAGTCGATGCGGTGGACACCGTGACAGCCAAGATCGCTCTTGTCATGAAGTGCAAGGAGAAGAATATCCCGATCATCAGCAGCATGGGTGCGGGAAACAAACTTGACGGAAGCCAGTTCAAGGTTGCAGATATATACAAGACAAAGGTGTGTCCGCTTGCGAAGGTCATGAGAAGAGAGCTGAAGAAGAGGGGCGTCAAGAAACTCAAGGTCGTATACTCGGAAGAGATTCCGACAAGGCCGATCGAAGATATGGCGATAAGCTGCAGAAACAACTGCATTTGTCCTCCGGGTGCAGAACACAAATGTACAGAGCGCAGAGACATCCCGGGCAGCGTGGCATTTGTGCCATCAGTCGCAGGGCTTATAATAGCCGGTGAGGTGGCAAAGGATCTCATCAGGAGGTAATAAAAAAGGACGCTGAGAAATCAGCGCCTTCTCCATAAAAATACCAGAGTTCCAAGCAGAACCGCACCACCATAGATGAATGGTGCATTTTTGTCACTGTTCATAGTTCTTTCCGTATAAGATACGGATGGATTATTCGGGTTGTAATATATTGCGATGGACGACATGGAGTTGTAATTTGTTATACCGCGGACGGAAAGAAAACCATTGTGCAATACTCCGGACTGGTCGCGGTATTCATAGTTGATATGGGTTCTTTTACTGAATCTTCTGACAGATGTGATATCGGCGGATGTTCTGGTATAGTCCCGCTCGATACGGCATGCCTTACCCCGTATGGAAAGGCCGATGACCACAGCTATGATGAATGATGCTATTGGAATAATGTAAGTCGTATAAGGTAATAGTCTGAAAAAAATACTGATAGAATCCCCCGATGTTAAAATCATAATGTACCCCCTGAAATTGTTGTTTCCCCAAAATATCAGACATGAGATCCCTATTTACATGCCGGACTTGTATGTGTAGATTATAATATAAAGAAGACTGGTTGAGAATCCCTTAATTTAAGAGGATAAGTCTGTTAATATAGCAAATTTCAGGTAATAAATATATTACTGTTTGCACTGCCACTCATGGTGGTCATAAGCTCAGTCATATTCGCATTTGCCAGAAGTGATAACATGGTGATAATAGGCCAATAATATAATAGAGAATATACAAAAGGAAGATGAACGAGATGGATAAGAAAGAAGAAAAGAAAATTATAAGACAGGAGTTTCTGACAGGTGAGAGAGCTCTTTTCATGGGAAAAAATCTCGATATATATGATACGATATTTGACGATGGCGAGTCTCCGCTTAAGGAGAGCCGCGGCATAAATCTGTACGGCAGCATGTTCAAATGGAAGTATCCGCTGTGGTACAGCAAGAATATTGTTGCGGAGGATTGCCACTGGTTTGAGATGGCGAGAGCCGGAGTCTGGTACACTGATAATATCGCGGTGAGACGGGCACTCATCCAGGCGCCAAAGAACTTCCGCAGATGTAAAGGGCTGGAGCTTACGGATGTGACATTCACCCATGCGGAGGAGACACTGTGGAGCTGCGATGACGTGACAATGGATCACGTGACAGCAAAGGGCGACTATTTTGCCATGAACAGCAATAATATGAAGATAGACGACCTGAAGCTTGACGGCAACTATTCATTTGACGGATGCAGGAATGTAGAGATAAGAAACTCCAATCTGCTTTCAAAGGATGCATTCTGGAATACCGAGAATGTGACCGTATATGATTCATTCATATCGGGCGAGTATCTTGGCTGGAACGCAAAGAACCTCACCCTGATAAACTGCACCATCGAGAGCCTTCAGGGAATGTGCTACATCGACAACCTTGTGATGAAGAACTGCAAGCTCATCAACACAACACTTGCATTTGAATATTCAACAGTGGATGCCGACATCTGTAGCAAGATAGACAGTGTCATGAACCCGACATCAGGAACCATCAAAGCCCAGCACATCGACAACCTGATAATAGAAAAAGACAAAGTAGATCCGTCAAAGACAAAAATAATAGTACAGGACTAAACGAGTTTAAGATTTGGTGATATATCATAACGTAAATGAGATTCCGCGGCTGCTGTGGTGAAACGAGTTGGCACATATAGAGTGCTCAATCGGTAGTGAAGTCGACTGAGCATTGCTGCTTCTTGCCGGAGCGGCGCAAGCAACGCCCTTATCGCTTGCAGAGCGCAGTGCAGATAGAAGCAAAGCAAGGCGAGGGAAGACGAACGTGATGGAGCACTCTATATGTGCCAGCCGTTTGCCACAGCAGCCGCGGAATCTCTCCATGAAGTGGAGGGACAAACATGAAGTTTGATTTTGACAAGGTTATAGACAGACGCGGCACAGGCTCCCTGAAGTGGGACGTGCCGGAAAACGAACTGCCAATGTGGGTGGCAGACATGGACTTTCAGACGGCTCCGTGCATCAGGGAGGCACTGGCAGCCCGGGTTGAGCACGGAATATTCGGATATTCCATCATCCCGGACGAGTGGGCAGATGCCTACGTGAACTGGTGGGGCAACAGACACGGATTTGCGATAGATAGGGATTGGCTGGTGTTCTGCTCCGGTGTCATCCCAGCCATATCAACGGCGGTGAGAAAGCTCACCACACCCGCAGAGAATGTTGTAGTGCAGACCCCTGTCTACAATATTTTCTTCAATTCTATATACAACAATGGGCGAAATATATTGGAGAGTCCTCTGAAATATGACGGCGAGGGATATGCCATGGACTTTGAGGATCTTGAGGCAAAGCTTGCAGATCCACAGACCAGCCTCATGATACTCTGCAATCCACAGAATCCTGCGGGGAAGATCTGGGATAAGGAGACACTTGCCCATGTGGGAGAGCTCTGCGCAAAGTATGGTGTGACGGTCATCTCGGATGAGATACACTGCGATCTCACCGATCCTGACAAGGAGTATGTGCCATTTGCCACGGCATCGGACACATGCAGGGATATAAGTGTGACCTGTATTGCGCCGACAAAGACCTTCAACATAGCCGGAATCCAGACTGCGGCCATTGTGGTTCCAGATAAATTCCTGAGACACAAGATGTGGAGAGGTCTGAACACAGATGAAGTAGCCGAGCCAAATGCATTTGCGGTGGATGCGGCGATAGCAGCATTTACAAATGGCGGCGAGTGGCTGGACAGTCTCAGGCAGTATCTGTATGAGAACAAGCAGTATGTGAGAAAATTTGTATCTGAGAATATCCCTGACATGAAGGTGGTGTACTCGGAGGCAACATACCTTCTCTGGTTTGACTGCAGTAAGATAACTGACAACGCAAAACAGCTTTCAGCATTTATCAGGAAGAACACAGGGCTCTATATGTCGCCGGGACTTTCATATGGTAAGAACGGAAAGGCATTTATCAGACTTAACATCGCATGTCCAAGGTCGATCATGGAAGAGGGCATGAAGAGACTTGCCGAGGGAACCACGGCATTCAGAAAAATGAACGCAGAGACGGTAAACATAGACAATGCGGCTAAAAAAGGAGATATAGATGAGTAGCAGTGAAAACTTGCTGAAGGACATGATATCTGGAAAGTCGATGACCGCATCCCAGCAGATAGGACTTACGGTCAGGCTCAGCATCCCGGCGATCCTTGCCCAGATCTCGTCCATTGTCATGCAGTACATCGATGCATCCATGGTGGGGCGTCTTGGTGCAAATGCATCGGGAGCCATCGGACTTGTTTCGTCCACGACATGGCTGTTTGGCGGGCTATGCATTGCGGTGACTACAGGATTTACTGTGCAGATAGCCCAGGCTGTGGGGGCCGGTGAGGATAAATCTGCCAGAAATATCATGAAACAGGGACTCATAATAGCCCTGTGCATAAGCGTCATACTCGCACTCATTGCAGCAGTGATAAGCACACCGCTTCCGAGCTGGCTCGGCGGTGAAGCTGCTATACAGAAGATGGCAAGCCAGTATTTCCTTGTGTATATGCTGGGACTTCCTGCTCTGCAGATGAACAGCATAGCGGGCGGTATGCACCAGAGCTCCGGAAATATGAGACTCCCAGGTATACTGAATGTCATGTGCTGTGTGATGGATGTGATTTTTAATTTGTTCTTTATATTTCCGACAAGAATTGTAAATTTAAGTATTCCGTTTTTATCCAGCGTAAGGCTGGCTGGTTCTCAGATGGCAGGAACGGTTCAGGCAGGAGCCTTTGGTTCCCATTTGTCAACACTTGTGCAGTCTGAAACCTCGATGAATGGACTGACATTTACCATGCCGGGACTTGGACTTGGCGTTGCTGGGGCGGCACTTGGAACCATCACTGCTGAAGCAGTTACCTGTGCCATCATGGTCACTGCACTTCTTTGGAAGAACAGGACACTCCATTTAAGAAAGGGAGAACGTTTAAGATTTCACAGGGATACCCTTGCCAAGGCGGTGAAGATTGGAGCACCTGTGGGTCTTGAGCAGATGGTCATGTGCTCAGCGTATGTCATGTCCACAAAGATCGTGTCACCGCTTGGAACGATAGCCATCGCAGCCAACTCATTTGCGGTTACTGCGGAGAGCTTCTGTTACATGCCGGGGTACGGAGTACAGGCGGCATCAACCACACTTGTGGGACAATGCGTGGGAGCAGGACAAAAACAGTTGTCCAGAAGAATGGCATGGATTACAATGGGATTAGGTGTGTCGGTTATGACCATTGGCGGAGTCCTTATGTACATAGCAGCTCCGTCCATGATAGGTGTGCTGACACCGAACGAAGAGATAAGAAATCTTGGGGCGGCAGTGCTGAGGATAGAGGCATTTGCCGAACCATTTTATGCCGCATCCATAGTTGCATCGGGAGCACTCAGGGGAGCCGGGGACACTCTGGTCCCAAGCTGCATGAACTTTGCAAGTATGTGGTGTGTGCGGATACCGCTTGCAGCCATACTTGCACCTAGAGTCGGTCTCTACGGTGTATGGATCGCCATGTGCGTGGAGCTCTGTTTCAGAGGAATCCTGTTCACCACAAGGCTTAAACGGGAAAGATGGATGCGGGTGTTTGACGAACATTAAATATGATGTTTTATAATTGCAAGGCATGATTAAACTTGCAATAAAACATCGTTAAACAGGGAGGAAAATATGCCAGTATTTGATTTCAGTGGAAGTGACAACAAGAATAAGAACATAGTTACATATGAGACGTTTCAGTCTTCGGAGTCTACAGCAACAGCGGAGAAGCCGATCATGATCCTTGAGAACACGACCAGGAAGTGGGCTCACCACTCCAGCGGAAAGTTCACCAATCCGATCAAGAGAACAGCATTTGAATTTGACGAGGTAGACGGAGTCCAGTCCGCAGACATATTGAAGATAGATGCGAGATTTGTAAGCCTTCTCAAATGGCTCGGCGAGAATCACATCAACGTCCGTCTGTCGGGAGAGAACAGACCGGAGGGTTATGCGGTATACAAGATAAGGGAGACCGAGTTCGGCGGCGGATCAAAGCTCTCGGCAAATGATGGATTCCTGCAGTTTATGATAGAGAGACTTCTTGCCAGCGACGCCCCTTCAGAAGAGGAGAAATCCGAGGAGGAAGAAGAGGAAGAGGCACTGGGCGATGACATGAAGCTCACGAGCATGCAGAGCATCATTGACTTCATGCACTGCGCCGGAAGAACACTTCCTGACAATATAAGGCTGTGGGCCAGAAGAAATCTTGCGGTTGCGAGATCCAGCGAGGTATCACCGGAGGAGAGACGCCACGCCCAGAGAGCACTTTCCATGGCGATGAACATCAGATGGAAGAGCAATTACTTTGAGGCGATAGATCCGGAAGAGGCTAGAAGGATACTGGACGAGGAACTCTACGGAATGGAGAAGGTAAAGCAGAGGATCATCGAGACAATCATCCAGATCAACCGTACACATACACTTCCTGCATATGGACTTCTGCTCTGCGGACCTGCCGGAACAGGAAAGTCACAGATAGCCTATGCGGTTGCGAGAATACTCAGACTTCCATGGACGACCCTTGACATGAGTTCCATCAACGATCCGGAACAGCTTACAGGAAGTTCAAGAGTATATTCCAATGCCAAGCCGGGAATCATCATGGAGGCATTTTCACAGGCTGGAGAATCTAACCTCGTATTCATCATCAACGAGCTGGACAAGGCAAATTCCGGCAAGGGCAACGGCAATCCTGCGGATGTACTGCTGACACTGCTGGACAACCTGGGATTCACCGACAACTACATGGAGTGCATGATCCCGACAAATGGCGTGTATCCTATAGCGACGGCAAATGACAAGGAGAACATCAGCAAGCCGATCATGTCGAGATTTGCTGTTATAGACATACCGGATTACACCCCGGATGAGAAGAAGGAGATATTCAACAAATTTGTTCTGCCGAAGGTGCTCAAGCGCATCGGACTTGACAAGAGCGAGTGCATCATCCTTCCAGACGGCGTGGATGCTGTCATCAAGAAGTGCGACGGCGTGACCGGAATCAGAGATATAGAGCAGGCTGCAGAGCACATAGTTGCACATGCGCTTTACCAGATCGAGGTAAATCACGTTCAGAGCGTGACATTTGACGGAGCTATGATAGAGGAGCTTTTGAGCTGATTATCGTCATATTACACAATTTACATTACGGAAAGTATTATGGTATACTCTTCTTATGAAACAAGTTTCATGGACTACAGTCTGAAATTCATAAGGAGAGTATATTTATATATGGCAAGTATAAGAGACGTTGCGAAGGAGGCGGGGGTCGCCATCTGCACGGTGTCGAGACTTATCAACGGCACGGCAAATGTTGAACCTGAGACTCAGAAGAAGATAGAAGATGCGATGAAGAAACTGGATTATGTTCCAAATGAGCTTGCGCGAGGCATGTTCAAGGGCAGATCAAACTCCATTGCGATGTTGGTTCCAAATATCCAGCACCCATGGTTCTCATCACTGGCATCGGAGATAGAAAAGATACTTTATGAGAAGAAATACAAGTTTATGCTTTTTTCAACATCCGATGACAAGCAGAGGGAGAAGGAGTGTTTCAAGCTGTTAAAGTCCAACATCGTGGATGGGATCATATGCGGAACGTCGGCATGTACGGCGAAGGAATACCAGAAGATAGATAAGCCGATGGTCATGCTGGATTATAAGGTTGGCAGCAAATTTCCTGTCGTAGTGTCGGATCACAAG
>NC_021018.1:2492929-2494966 GCF_000210595.1 Coprococcus sp. ART55/1
ACAGCTTGCTGCCCAGGAATTTATAAACAGTGGATGCAAATATGTCATCCACATATCAGGAATCAAGGTAGATAAGAATATCATGTCATTTGAGTGCCATGAGGAACTAGATAGAGTCCTTGCCGAGAATGGGATAAAATCCAGACGAGTTCCAATACAGTGGAACGACTTTGATTTTCATGGATATTTTGAGATGGCAAAATGCATACTGGAGGAGTATCCTGACGTGGACGGAATATTTGCCGCAGACATGCCGGCGATAGCATTCCTTAAGGCGGCACTTGCCATAGGCAAAAAGATTCCTGATGACCTGGCGATCGTGGCATACGACGGAACGTACATAACCAACGCCAGCACGACAAGGCTCACATCGATACATCAGCCGTACAAGGAGATCGCCCAGGAGGCAGTACGCCAGCTTATGGAGATGATCGACGGACCGGAGGAGGAAGATGATGCCGAAGGACAGGTTGAAAGAGCAACCGCAGATCAGATCGACAGCGCAAAAGAGAGAAACACACATATAGACGGAAATCTTATACTACTTCCGGTGAGCGTAGAAAAAGGCGATACAACTTTATAGTATGATTACGAAAAGAAGTTCATGAAGAGAAAATGAGGTGCCACTCAAAAATCATGAACTTCTTTTTTATGCGGGTACAAAACATAAAAAACTTACTAAGAGCACAAAATACAAAAATCTATAAATCCCCTATTGACGAAACATGTTTCATATGATAATCTTAATGCAAATGAAACATGTTTCATTTAAGCGCTTATGAAATGTGTTTTATCGGAACAATATGAATGATAGCGAGAATTAACAAGAGGGAAAATTCAAAGCAAGAAAAGGAGAAAAGGTTATGAGAGCAAAGAAATTAGTAGCATGTGCACTTTCAGCAGCTATGATGCTGGGACTTGCATCCATGACAGGATGTGGTTCAGCAAAGAAGGATTACGATCTGTATATTTACAACACAAAGTCTGAGATTGCAGACAGCATCCAGGATCTGTGCAAGGATTATGAGACAGAGACAGGAGTTAAGGTTAAGGTTTACACATGTGGTACACAGGAGACCATGGAGACACTCAGATCTGAGATGAATTCCAAGAACTATCCTACACTGTACGCGATAAATCAGGCACAGTTCACAGAGTGGAACGAGGGCGGATTTGTACTTCCATCAACATCAGTAAAGAATGAGGAGTTAAAGTCAATCTACGATTCAATTCCAGAGAGCATGCAGCTCGCAGATGAGAGCGGAGCAAGCTGCGGAATCCCTTACAACGTAGAGGGTTACGGACTTATCGCAGATACGCAGATGATATGTGATGTATTTGGACTTGACAGCGCAGACGCATTTGTCGCTGATTACAGAAGTGCCAATTATGAAGAGTTCACAGGCATGATCAAGGCAATCGATGATTACATAAACGGCAAGGGTGGTGAGAAGGTTACACTTTCAGGCAATGCATACACCACGGCAAAGGACAAGACAGCTACAACAGAGAACATGAACGGAGTATTTGCAATCGCAGGTGCTGAGAAGTGGACATATGCAAACCACTATACAAACTACGCACTGAATGCAGTGTTCTCTAATTACAATGCAACGGCAGCAGCTACAAAGGAAGATGTTGATAAGCTTGAGGAGCCACTTGTAAAGATGGTTCAGGAGCTTGATATGCTTTCAAGCTACACAGCAGGACCAAGCGGCAAGGTAGAGCGTGGATCAGAGTACATCAACTCAACAGTGACAGGATATGATCAGGCAGTTCAGACATTTGCCGAGGGTAAGGCAATGTTCATCAAGCAGGGTAACTGGATATACGGAACCATCGCAGGTGTGGATGCAGACAAGGCATCAAGACTTACGATGCTCCCAATGAAGGTCAACCTTGAGCAGAGTGACATCTCAGCTGAGGGCGTTACAGTTGACAAGATGAACAGCTCAATCCCTGAGTTTGTTTCACAGTATTACGTTATCAACAAGAAGGATTCAGAAGAGGAGCAGAAAGCCGCTGAGGACTTCCTTG
>NC_021018.1:2495478-2498250 GCF_000210595.1 Coprococcus sp. ART55/1
GATACAGGAAAAGATTACATCACAAACAAATTCGCATTTGTCCCATTCAACGCAGACGAGAGCGAGAAGCTTGAGAATCCGCTCAGCAATTCACTTGTATACTATATGAGCAATGACCTTGTGATGGGCAATGACTTCGATGCTTTCCCTGAGTCATGGGGACTCAACACCATCGGTGCAACTATTCAGGAGCAGTTGTTTACAAATCCTGATCAGTGGGATGAGAACACTATAAGAACAGGTGTGGAAGATGCACTGACAAAGTGGAAGGACAGCATCAAAGAGTAATCGGTGCTAAATGGGATGTGTCAGGTTTTCTATGAAAACCTGACATGTAGCGCCAGCCATTTGCCGAAGGCAAATTTTGTATGGCTGGTGTTCAATGTAGGAAAGGAAAAACTATGAAAAGATTTTACAAGAGAAAATTCTGGTTTATGGTTCTGCCTTCTATAGTGTTGTTTCTGCTGGTTATCATAGTTCCTTTTATAGAGGGTGTGATCTACTCCTTCACCGAGTGGAGAGGTTCCTACTTCGTAGGTGGGGAGCACTGGTGGAATGCACTGGTGGGACTTAAGAATTATACAAGCATATTCAAGTCGAAGAATTTCCTTCAGTCACTTGGATACACGGCCATATATGCTGTACTCGCAGTAATAGCACAGAATGTTGTCAGTCTTCTTCTGGCACTCATGATCAAGAAGCTTACCAAGGGCAAGGGACTTTTCAGAACGGTACTGTTCCTTCCATATGTACTTGGAATGCTCGCCATGGGTTATGTATGGCGTTTCATATTTGAAAATGTATTTTCACAGACGCTGTTCGGAACAGACGGTGTGGTACACGTAGAGGTGCTCAACAACATGCTTCAGAATCAGTGGAAAGCACTTCTGGCATATGCGATCGTTGGTGTATGGCAGGTTGCAGGTTATTACCTGATAATCTACCTCAACGGACTCAACAATATTTCAGAGGATATTTATGAGGCTGCCAGAATAGATGGGGCTACGGGCTGGACAAGCTTCAGGAAGATCACACTTCCGCTTCTCATGCCTTCATTTACGATAGTGCTCTTCATGTCACTGGCAAACAGCTTCAAGATGCTTGACCTCAATGTTTCACTGACAGAGGGCAATTTCGGAACGACCATGATATCCTACATGATACTGAAAACAGTAAGAGAGAGCTCTCCTCCGGCATACGGAGAGGCGCAGGCACAGGCAGTTATATTCTTCGTTATCATTGCAGTTATATCTATAGCTCAGGTAATGATCACTAAGAGAAAGGAGATTGAATCATAATGGGAGTAAAAGGCAAGATCAAAAGAGCACTCATAGTGGTTATACTCGCTGTATTGGCAATCGTGACCATATTCCCGATATGGTTCCTGATCGTCAACTCATTCAAGGGACAGCAGGAGATAGTAGCATCTCCAATAGCTCTCCCGAAATCATGGAATCTGGACTATCTGAAGAATGCAGCTGAGCAGATAAATCTCGGCAGCAGCCTGCTTCAGACAGTACTCATAACAGTTGCGGCAGTGGCACTTATCGTGGTCATATCTTCATTTGCCGCATGGGCAATTGCCAGGACAGATTCCAAGGTGGCAAATATACTCTTCATCGCATACACAGCAGCCATGCTCATACCTTTCCAGTCAGTTATGTACCCGTTGGTATCGCTGATGGACAAGCTGGGACTCAAAAACACACCGGGTCTGATCCTCATGTACGGAGGCTTTGGAATCAGTATGTCGGTTCTGCTGTACAGAGGATTCATCAAGAGTATCCCGCTGTCACTTGAGGAGGCAGCCATGCTCGATGGAGCAAATATATTCCAGATATACAGATATGTGGTCATGCCCCTCTTAAAGCCTACGACCATGACAGTTGTCATCACAAATGCAGTGTGGATATGGAACGATTACCTTCTTCCATTCCTCGTAATAGGAAATAACGACAAAAAGACGCTCACGCTGAGCTTATATTATGCAAAGAGTCTGTCAGGACAGTATGGAAATCCATGGGAGCTAATCTTCCCTGCGGTACTTCTCTGCATCATCCCTATCGTGATCATATTCATCATACTTCAGAAGAATATCATCGAGGGAATTTCAGCCGGAGCTGTGAAAGGATAAACATAAAATATGGACAGAAAATGGTGGAAAGAGGCGGTATTTTACCAGATATACCCTAGAAGCTTCTATGACAGCAACGGAGATGGAATAGGAGATCTGAAGGGAATAACTGAGAAATTGCCGTACCTCAAAAATCTTGGCGTGACCGCTGTGTGGATATGTCCATTCTTCAAGTCGCCTATGAAGGACAACGGATATGACATATCGGATTACTACGATGTGAATCCTGAGTTTGGAACCATAGAGGATGCGGATGAACTTATAAGATGCGCAAATGAAAATGGCATCAAGATCATCATGGACATGGTCATCAATCACACATCAGACCAACACAGATGGTTCCAGGAGGCGTGCCGGGACAGACACAGCAAATACAGAAATTACTATATATTTAAGGATAACATAGATGGACTTGCAGATCTCAGATCCAACTTCGGTGGAAGCACATGGACACAGATTGAGGATGGCAGCTGGTATTTCCATTCATTTGCGAAGGAGCAGCCGGATCTCAACTGGGAATGTGAGGAGATGAGACAAGAGCTCTACGACATGATGAATTGGTGGCTTGACAAGGGAGTTTCAGGATTCCGAATGGATGCCATAACATTTATCAAGAAAGACCTCTCATTCCCGCCTAT
>NC_021018.1:2498612-2516373 GCF_000210595.1 Coprococcus sp. ART55/1
GGCAGATGCGATGTTGGCAAATGCTGCCTCAACAGGCCGGGAATAGATGAGTTCCTTCACGAGTTAAAACTCAACACATATGGCAGAGGAGACTTTGTGACTGTCGCAGAGACTCCTGGAGTTCCAAATGAGGATTTGGACAGATATATTGGGAGAGATGGACATTTCTCCATGATATTTGACTTTAGCTACACAGATATAGATATCAATCCGGGCGATCTCTGGCTGCACCAGAGAGACTGGACGATAGAGGAATTCAAGGACAAGCTGTTCACCAATCAGAGACTTGTGAAAAAGATCGGATGGGCAGCAAATTACCTGGAAAACCACGATCAGCCTAGAAGTATAGGCAAGTACTTCCCAGCCGGTGATATTCCTGAATACAGAACACAGATGGCAAAGGCGCTGGGCGCGCTGTTCTTCTTCCTGAAGGGTACGCCGTTTGTATATCAGGGACAGGAACTTGGTATGATAAACACTCATTTTGATAACATAGATGAGCTGGACGATATCAACTCCAAGGGACAGTTTGCGAGATGCATTGAAGCCGGATACAGCGAGGCAGAGGCGATGGAATCTGTAAATATCAGGAGCCGCGACCAGTCAAGACTTCCGATGCAGTGGAACAGCGATAAGAACTTCGGATTCTCAGTGCATGAGCCATGGCTGGCATGCAACAATCAGTGTGACCTCCAGACAGTGGAGCTTGAGAGCGCTGATAAGGATTCTGTGCTTAACTTTTATAAGGCGATGATACAGCTCAGAAATCACTCGGAGTACACACAGACTCTCATCTACGGAGACCTGGAGGATGTGGAGACGGATAATGCAGGAATCATAGTGTACAGGCGCAAGCCGGTTCAGATTGAGTGTGCATGTGGAACTGGAGCAAATGCAGAAAGCACAGACAGATCGGTATATGTTGTTGTCAACATGACCGGTGAGGATGTGGGCTATGCAATTCCTGAGACTGCGGATGTGCTTATGGGTAATTATGCGGATTACGATGGTACGCTCAGACCTTATGAGACTGTGGTGTACGCGGTGTAGGCCGGAGCTGGCAGAAAAAGCCTGAATATTGGTGGAGACTGATTGAAAATTACAGTTGGTCTGGTATCAGTATTCAGGCTTTTTTCATTGCCTGTATACTTTTGGGATACTTTGCTCAAATCTATAGACAAAGTGAATGGATCATTAAATGCAAGATATGTCTTAATGTTCAGAGCGTATTCACAGTTCAGAATAATCACCCAACTTAACCATTATCGGTACCATATTTGGTCAACTTTTTTCCATATAAAATCTAATTCCCAGATATTAAAATAACTGTATTAAAAGCAGTCAGACATGAGATTTTAGAGCAGAGGGTGCGCAGTGCACAGGCGTAACGGAGGTTGTCTGCTCAGACAAATAAATGGAGAAAAGGAGTCACACTTATGGGTATTATTTTTCACGAAGAAACAAAGACATTTCACCTTACAAATGGCAAGATAAGCTACATCATGACAGTGCTCCCCAATGGACATCTGGGAAATCTGTACTATGGTAAGGCGATAAGGGACAGAGAGGATTTCTCACATCTGTTGGAGCTTGTCCAGAGACCTATGTTCCAGTATGTATATGACGATGACAGACTGTTCTCACTTGAGTCAGTGAAGCAGGAGCTTCCTGTGTACGGAACCACAGACTACAGAGCACCGATGGTTGAGGTACTTCAGTCAAATGGCAGCAGGATATCAGATTTTGTATATGTATCACATGAGGTAAATGAGGGCAAGCCAAAGCTTGAGGCATTGCCGGCAACATACACAGAGAATGATGACGAGGCAGAGACATTGATCGTCACATTGAAGGATTCACTCACAGGCATAAAGGCGAGAATGCTCTATACGATATGGAGCGACAGACCAGTCATAGCAAAGAGTGTGGAGTATGTAAATGAAGGCACAGAGGCGGTACATCTCACCACTGCTTACAGTATGTGTCTGGATCTCCCTGATCCTGATTATCAGTGGATGCAGCTCTCAGGCGCATGGGCAAGGGAGCGCAACATAATAACAAGGGATCTCGAGCAGGGCGTACAGTCGATAGGCAGTAATCGTGGTCATTCATCCCATGAGCACAATCCGTTCATCGTATTGAAGAGAGAGACAACGGACGAGAACCAGGGAGAGGCGATTGGAATAAGCCTTGTATATAGCGGCAATTTTAAGATACAGGCAGAGGTTGACACGAGAAATACAGCCCGCATTCTTGCCGGAATAAATCCGGATACATTTGACTGGAAGCTCGATGCAGGTGAGCATTTCCAGACTCCTGAGGCAGTCATCGTATACTCAGATCAGGGACTCAACAAGATGAGCCAGACTTTCCACAAGCTGTATCAGAAGAGACTTGCAAGAGGCGAGTGGAGAGACAAGCCAAGGCCGATCCTCATCAACAACTGGGAGGCTACATATTTTGATTTCACCAGAGAGAAGCTCATAGCCATCGCACAGAAGGCAAAGGAGTGCGGAGTTGAGCTGTTCGTTCTTGACGACGGCTGGTTTGGAGCCAGAACCACAGACCATGCAGGCCTTGGAGATTGGGTTGCAAATCCAGACAGACTCCCGGAGGGAATCACAGGAATTGCAGAGGATATAGAGAAGGTAGGATTGAAGTTCGGACTGTGGTTCGAGCCGGAGATGACAAATAAAGATTCAGACCTCTACAGAGAGCACCCAGACTGGATACTTTCAGTTCCGGGAAGACATGACTCACACGGAAGATTCCAGTACGTTCTGGATTTTTCCAGGAAAGAGGTCGTTGACAGAATATATGAGATGATGGCAAAGATACTCAGCACGGCAAAGGTGTCATATGTGAAGTGGGATATGAACAGAAGTATCACCGAGTGCTATAGTGCGGCTCTTCCGGCTGACAGACAGGGCGAGGTGTTTCACAGATACATACTTGGTGTGTACGATTTGTATGAGAGACTCACAAGCACATTTCCACATGTACTCTTTGAGTCATGTGCCAGCGGCGGCGGACGTTTTGATCCGGGCATTCTCTACTATGCGCCACAGGGCTGGACAAGTGATGACACGGATGCCATAGAGAGAGTCAAGATCCAGTATGGAACATCCATGTGTTACCCGATCAGCAGTATGGGAAGCCACGTTTCGGTTGTGCCAAATCATCAGACAAGACGTGAGACTCCGCTTAAGACCCGTGCAAATGCTGCATATTTTGGAACATTTGGATATGAGCTGGATCTGAACAAGCTCACAGCCGAGGAGATAGAGGAGGTCAAGGAGCAGGTCAAGTTCATGAAGGCATACCGTGAGGTGATCCAGTACGGAACATTCTACAGGCTTGCAAGTCCATTTGACGATGAGGAGTGCGGCTGGATGGTCGTATCAGACGATAAGAAGACCGCCATCGTTGCGTGGTTCAGAACACTCTACACACCGAACAAATGCTTCACCAGAATGAAGCTCCACGGCCTTGATCCTGATGCGATATATAGCTGCAATGTGCTCGGGGGACAGGCGCTCACAGTGAGCAAGACACCGGATGGAAAGCTGATATATGAGAAAGTGTCAGGAGACAAAGGAGAGGATTCTGCAGTCAATGTCATCGCAGGCCCATCATGCTATGGCGATGAGCTGATGAACCTCGGACTCATCACCAGCGACACATCGGCGGGAGAGATAGTCGGAGAGGATATGCCTTGCGGAGACTATGATTCCAGACTCTATGTGCTCAAGGCAGAGTAAGCGGGTTTGCGAAAAAATTTTCCTGCTTTTTCGGGCAGAAAAAGAAAAAAGACAGTATATCCGAGTCAAAAAACTAAGATAATAAAATCCAAATAACCGCACTCGTGGTCTATGATTGAAATAAGGCAGTTAAGATATGCCTGTATGGGTTATTTCTGACGACCAGCAAAGGGCATGGTACCAGAAAGGCCATAGTGGCAGGACTTCTGGAAATACACTGAAGGAGACTGCGCGTGGAGGCCTTGCAACCACTCGCACGGCGCTTGAGGTGAAAAATAGACTAAAAATGTAGACAGAAACTATGGCATTTGTCAAATTGCATAAATAAGGTTTTTTTAGCCTGCAAACATGATATAATTGCATAAAGAATGTTTTGAAAATGCAGTTGGGGATGATCAGATGAGCAACAGGAAGAGAATATGCGTTATAACAGCACAGGTTGAAGAGAGTACACAGAATCGCTTCATGCAGGGATTTCTGAAGCAGGCATATGATATGAATTACGATGTCTGCATATTTTCCATGTTTTTGAAGTACCAGGATTCAACAGACAGGGAGGTTGGAGATTCAAACATCTACAACCTTATTAATTTTAACCTTTTTGATGCTGTGGTATTGTGTCAGGACACCATACAGACTCCGGGAGTCGTAGAAAAGCTGGAGAAGCGCCTGCAGTCAGAATTTGCAAATGGTGTGGTAGTGGTAGTCGACAAAGAGAATAACATATTCCCAACGGTCATGATGGATCATTATACCCCTATAGTAAAACTCGTGGATCACCTTATAGAGGTTCACGGACACAAGAATATATATTTCCTGGGCGGACTCAAAGAGCACATACACTCCAAGCAGCGACTCGCCGGTTACATAGACAGCATGAAGGCGCACAACCTGCCGGTTACGGACGACATGATATATTATGGAACATACTGGTACGACAGCGGCGACTACATGGTGGACGAGCTTGTGAAGGATAAGGAGCATCTGCCGGATGCCATCGTATGTGCAAATGACTGTATGGCCATCGGAGTGTGCACCGCATTTGACAGATATGGAATAAGAGTTCCCGAGGACATAGCCGTGGTGGGCTATGACTCCATAGAAGACGGAAGAAACAGTCCTGTTCCGATCACATCTGCGGACATACCGGCGGATGACTGCGGGCACTACTGTATGAAATATATAGATGCAAAGCTTAACGGACATGACGTACCGGAATTCAAGTCCAACGTGGAGCTGTACATAGGTGGAACCTGTGGCTGTGAGGGCTGGGAACGAGAGACAGTCAGGATCAGAAGAGACAAATGGGAGACAGACCTCTCAGAGACCGGCTTCTACTCTTGCTTCAACAACATGGCGGATGACCTTGTGGCGCAGACGAGCGTGGAGTCATTCTTCGACACCGTGTCGGAATACGTGTACCAGATAAGACCATTTGAGAGCTTCCATCTGTGCCTGAACGACTACTGGAGAAATCCGGAGGTCATGACCGGCGATGAGGCACTTCGCCACGGTTACACAGATCATGTATACAGACTGATAAAGTGTGGCCCGGATGAAAAAGAAGAGAGACACATACGCTACGACGACGTATTCGAGTCTGCGAAGCTGTTGCCGGAGCTGTACGAGGACAGGGATTATCCTACAGCGTTCATATTTACACCATTGTTCTTCCAGGACAGAAGCTTTGGCTATGCAGTGGTGAACTACGGTGCAGAGCCGAGGGTGTACGAAGATGTATACAGATCCTGGATCAAGACGGTTGCCAGGGACATGGAGTCATTTGCAAGACATCAGGGACTCAATGTACTTCTAAACAAGCTTGAGGCGGATCAGATAAGAGATGGTCTCACCGGAATGTACAACTTCAGAGGCTTCATGGGCAGGGCAAATGACATGATAGTCCAGGCCGCTGAAGAGAAGTCCGAGATACTTGTGTTGGCGGTGGATCTGAAGAATACACGCCAGATAAACAGCAATTACGGAAGAACAGAGGGTGACAGAGTCCTGAGCTATGTTGCCCAGTCGATAAATGAGATACTTACCCCATACGAGATATCCATGAGGATGGGAAATGACGAGTTCGTCATAGCCACAGTGGCAAAGAGTGGCGATATCTCAAGGGGAGAATATATAGCCGAGGAACTCAAGAAGAAGCTTGAGGCGGCAAACAGTGGCGGAAAGGACGATTACGAGCTCGGTATATATTACGGATGTAAGAAGGCTCTGGTCAAGTCATCTGCCGAGCTGGAGACCCTCATCAACGATGCGGTCAACCAGAAGAACCGCATAAAAGAACAGAACAATGCCAAGGGACGCAACAAAGCGACGATAACGAACAGGGATCTGGAGAGAGATGAGATAGTAGCTATGATACTGGACAACAACATGCTTACATATCATTTCCAGCCTATAGTAAGTGCCCGTGACGGAAGCATATTTGCATACGAGGCACTTATGAGGATACTGGTTCCTATGAGAATGTCACCCCCTGAGCTTCTGGAGAGTGCAGAGAGACTGAACAGACTGTACGATGTGGAAAAACTCACACTGTTCAACATCGTGGAGATCGTGGCATCGAATCCTGAGATGTTCAGGGGCAAGAAGGTATTTATCAACAGCATGCCGGGGCATATGCTCAACGCACAGGACAGAAATGAATTCATTTCAAAGGTGAAGACGCTCCAGTGTGCAGGCATCGTCATAGAATTTACCGAGGGAGCAGAGCTGTCGGATGCGGAACTGAATGATCTCAAGGCATTCCTCAGAGGAAATGGCATGGAGATCGCCATAGACGACTACGGCTCAGGCTATTCAAATGTAAACAATCTTCTCAGGTATATGCCTGAGTATGTGAAGATAGACAGAATGCTTCTGACAGGGATCGATGCAGACCCACACAGACAGCATTTCGTCAAGGATATAATAGAATTCACCTCGACCAACGACATCAAGGCGCTGGCAGAGGGCGTTGAGACCACGAAGGAGATGAAGACCGTCATCCAGCTCGGTGCGGATCTCATTCAGGGATACTATACCGCCCATCCGAACGCGGAGGTGGTACAGCTCATATCCCCACAGGTTGTGAATGAGATAGTTCAGTACAACCAACAGGAAGAGGTGGCTGAGAACAGCAGCATATTTGTCATGGAGCATGAGAGAAGTGCATCACTTCTGAAGCTCACATCCCGGGGAATCAGGAAGATAGTTGTGGCACAGAGAGCCGGTGGCGACAACAATGTCCGCATAGTCGGCGCACAGGGCTTCAAGTCAGATATGACACTCAAGATAAAGGATGGTTTCACCGGAACCATAGTGCTGCAGAATGTAAGCTTCTCGGGCGACCGTGACAAGCCTTGTATAGACTGCGGTGAGAATACGGATCTGCACATCATGCTTGAGGGTAAGAATTTCTGCAGGAATGGCGGAATAAAGATACCGGAGTCGTCCAGAGTGACATTTATCGGAGATGGGGATATAATGATCCGCGTCAACGGTAACAGCTATTACGGAATAGGCAATGACATTAATTCAAAGCATGGAGTCATGAAGTTCAAGCAGGAGGGCGCCATTAATATAGAAACAAACGGTGTGAACGGAGTGGCAATAGGCGCCGGACTCGGAGGAGATATACGTATAGAGAAGGGACGATACGACCTGTATATCAACGGCGAGAACGGAGTTGCTATTGGAAGCATAAGCACCCCGGTGAATCTGAATCTCCTGCAGGCGGACATAGACATAACCTATGAGGCTGCAAATGGAGTCGCCATCGGCTCGGTGAGCCAGCACGCAGATATCGCGATAAAGAACACATCCATATCGCTCAGAGGATCGGGCAACAGATACGTGGCGGTCGGAACCCTGGACGGAGATGGATGCAGCGTAGATATAAGCAGAGCACATGTGGACATGAACCTTAAGGGCAATTCGTGCATAGCCATGGGATCTGACCATGGAATAGCAGACATACGCATGACGGACGCCAACTCAAGGCTGGCGGTTCAGGGCGAAGCGTGCTTCGCACTTGGAAGCAGAGACGGCACAGGCATGCTGTCCAGCAATAATGCAGATCTGAATGTGGTTGTCAGGAATTCACTGAACATAGATATATCCGCGGCAGAGCAGGACATACGTCTGGTGAATGGAAGATACATGTTCGTTCTGAACAATGAGAATATAGAGCGCAAGGTAGTAGAGCGTTATTAATTCAAAGGAGTATAAAGGAATAATGGAAAGAGAGACTATGTGTATACAGGCTGGATACCAGCCTAAGAATGGGGAGTCAAGAATGATACCGATCGTACAGAGCACAACGTTCAAGTACGACACGAGCGAGGATATGGGTAAGCTGTTTGACCTTGAGGAGAGCGGCTATTTCTACACCAGACTTGCAAATCCGACAAATGACTATGTGGCAGCCAAGATATGTGCCCTGGAGGGGGGATCGGCAGCAGTGCTCACATCGTCAGGACAGGCAGCAACATTCTTCTCGGTATTCAACATTGCCGGAGTGGGAGATCACGTTGTGGCATCATCCACCATATACGGAGGAAGCTTCAACCTTTTTGCTGTGACCATGAAGAGAATGGGTGTGGAATTCACATTTGTGGATCCTGACTGCTCGGACGAGGAACTTGAGGCAGCGTTCAGACCGAACACCAAGGCCGTGTTTGGCGAGACCATAGCCAATCCGGCACTCATAGTATTCGATATAGAGAGATTTGCAAATGCGGCACATGCACACGGAGTACCACTCATCGTGGACAACACATTTGCCACACCGATCAACTGCAGACCTATAGAGTGGGGCGCAGACATAGTCACACACTCCACCACGAAGTACATGGACGGACATGATGCAACCGTGGGTGGGGCGATCGTGGATTCAGGCAAATTCGACTGGATGGCACACGCAGACAAGTTCCCAGGACTCACCACACCTGATGAGTCATATCACGGAGTGGTATACGCAGAGAAGTTCGGCCAAGGCGGCGCATATATCAACAAGATCGTGGCACAGCTTATGAGAGATCTCGGCCCGATACCTGCACCTATGAATTCGTACATGCTCAATCTTGGACTGGAGTCGCTTCACGTGCGTATGCCACGTCACTGTGAGAACGCACTGGCGGTTGCGAAGTTCCTCGAGGCACACGATAAGATAGCCTGGGTAAATTATCCTGGACTTGAGAGCAGCAAGTATTACGAGCGTGCTAAGAAGTATATGCCGGACGGCACATGTGGAGTTGTGTCATTTGGCGTCAAGGGAGGAAGAGCTGCTGCGGAGGCCTTCATGAAGGAACTCAAGGTTGCGATGATAGCAACACATGTGGCGGATGCACATACATGCGTTCTTCATCCTGCATCAGCTACACACAGACAGATGAATGACGAGGAGCTTCTGGCGGCAGGAGTAAGTCCTGATCTTGTGAGACTGTCGGTGGGCATTGAGAATGTAAAAGACATAATAGCAGATCTTGAAAATGCACTGGATAAGGTACAGATATGAGAATAATAAATATAACCGACCTTTCGGCACCCGAGCTTGATATATATGCGCGCATGTCAGAGAATCAACTGGCGCACATATATGAACCGGCTTCCGGGCTGTTCATAGCTGAGAGTCCAAAGGTCATAGAGAGGGCACTGGATGCGGGTTACGAGCCAGTGTCCATTCTATTGGAAGACAGGCACGTGGAAGGACAGTGCGCGGATATAATAAAGCGGTGCGGAGATATACCGATATACACAGCACCATTTGATGTCCTCACGAAGCTCACGGGATTTGCCCTGACAAGGGGGATGCTGTGCGCCATGAGGAGGGCAGAGCTGCCGTCTGTTGAGAGCGTGTGTGAACATGCCGCCAGAATAGCGGTGCTTGAGGAAGTGATGAACCCGACAAATGTGGGAGCGATATTTAGAAGTGCGGCGGCACTCGGGATGGATGCTGTACTGCTCACGCCGGGCTGCAGTGACCCGCTCTACAGGAGGGCGGCAAGGGTCAGCATGGGAACGGTGTTCCAGATACCGTGGACATATATTACATTTGACACCCTGGGTCTTGCACACAATAAAGCAGATCATGGCATATGGCCGGAGTTTGGGATGGGACAACTTCACAGTATGGGCTTCAGGACGGCATCCATGGCGCTAAGAAATGACACGATAGACATACACGACCCGGAGCTGAAGCAAATCGACAGACTTGCAGTAATACTGGGAACCGAGGGAGAAGGCCTCAAGACAGAGACCATAGATTCCAGCGACTACACAGTGAAGATACCAATGTATCACGGAGTGGACAGCCTGAATGTGGCTGCAGCCAGTGCCGTGGCATTCTGGGAGCTTGGCAGGCGCTCGTAAAACGTCGAAAAACCTCCCTCAAAAAATACGCATACATATCTACAGGATATGGAAAATATGTTATAATAGTCAGGACGTGAACGGACAGGCTCACAGTCGGCAGAAGGAAAAGACTTAGGAGGATGATAGACATGTTTTATGCTATTTCAGGAATTAACGGGGATTATGAGGCATACAAGAGAGCACTCAAGAAACTTAAGTTTCAGAACCTTGACGATATAAAGGAAGAGGACATCATGAACGAGGAGGCAGTCATCAGCACTCTTGAGGGCGAGGATGTCCTGTATGTCCTTGGCAATATAATCGGAGCAGGCGGCGGATCCATGAAGATACTTCAGGATATGATGAGCAGAGATAATGTCATCGCAGTTGTCGGTGAGAACGAGTACAAGATCACACAGGCACTCAAGGCACTGAATGACCATATCCAGTCCACAGGTGAGGTGCCACCACAGATGCTGGTAGACAAGATAACATCCATGCTTGGAGAAGAGCTCTCAGGTGCGGTGGAGGAGTTCCTGCAGCTTGACGATGAAGAGCGTGAGGATGTCATAGAGTATATAGATGAGATTTCTGAGGAAGCGTTCCTCGAAGTGATGATGGCGAGAAAGAAATTTGTGCTGGTTCACGCCGGAATAAGAAACTTCGATCCGAAGAAGGAACTGGATGAGTACGACACAGAGGACTTCATCACAGAGCCAGCAGACCTGGACAAGACATATTACAAGAACAGAACACTCGTCGTTGGACATGTGCCAACCACAGAGCTCGGCGGTGAGGGCAAGATCGTTAAGAAGAACAACAACGTTGCCATCGACTGCGGGTGCGGCAAGGGCGGACAGCTTGGAATATACTGCCTGGGCAACGGCTCGGAGATGTATGTATAATAGAATAAAGAAGAGATTGACACGGCGGGATATGAAATATCATATTCCGCTTTTTTATTATGGAAGAAATTGGATTAAGAAAATAAAGTGGTTTATACAAATTGTATAGTTAAGCAAAAAATCAACGAGGATTTTTGTCGATTTTAAATCGCAAATGGAATTGAAAAATTGTGAAGAAACTGTTAAATTAGGGTGTGAGCATGGATAAAGAATTTTCCTATATAAATATTTATAGTTTTTTATAAAGAAAACAGGAGGAAAACATGGGTGTTATAGATTTTCATTCACATATACTGCCGGGTATAGACGACGGCAGCAGGAATGTCGAGACATCTATAGGCATGCTTCGGATGTGCAAAGAGCACGGCGTGGATACTATGATAGCGACGCCGCACTTTTATGCTGATTCAAATACTGTGGAGAGGTTCATTGATTCAAGACAGAAAGCATATGATAAAGTCATGGCTGAGAATATGGACATACCGCAAATTATAATGGGGGCAGAGGTCGCGTTCTTTGCAGGAATAAGCAGAGCGGAGAAAACGGATGCACTAAAAGTAGAAGGAACTGATATCATTTTGCTGGAGATGCCGTTTGTGACATGGAGTGATTCGGTAGTGCAGGAAGTACGAGACTTAATTGAGAAGAGACATTTCCATATCATACTAGCTCATATAGAGCGATTCTTACAGATACCAGGCAACAAGCCATATGTGAGACAGATCCTTGAACTGCCAGTTACGGTGCAGGTGAATGCGGAGACACTTCTGGATTTCAGACAGAAGGGCAAAATGCTCAAGATGTTCAAGAAAGGACAGGCACACATCATAGGAAGCGACTGCCATGGTATGCATCACAGGGTGCCGAACTTGTGGCTGGGCCGCGAGGTGCTGGAGAAGAAGCTGGGACATGAATTTCTGGAGAACATGGACAGCTACGGAACAAAGCTCCTTAAAGAACATCAGATACACCCATAATCAGCAATAACAACGAAACATGTAAAAGATAAACAGATAGATGGAGGACAACAACATGTCTAAGAAGACAGCGATAATCATCAGTATTGTGCTGTTCATAATACTGTGTGGTCTTATTGTGTGCGAGAAGAAGTGGCCTACAGCGGGAACAGACCTGCTTATGCTGAACGTTCTGAGATAGCACATTACATTCCGAAGAGGTGATACATATGTCATACAGGAACAGAACACTATCAGAAAAAAAGAGAATATACAAGAAGCTTGGACTTGTGATCACAGCCATACTGGTCGTATGCATTGCACTGGCGATAGCACTCAGACCGACAAAAGGAAATGCATCACACAATGCATCGGGCACACAGGCGGTCGAAGGCATGATCGAGGTGGACGGAGTCAAATACGTTCCAAAGAAGAATATAGAAACATATCTTTTTATGGGAATCGACAACATGGGCAAGGTTCAGAAAGTCACCGATTATGAGGGGGCAGGCCGATGCGATGTGGTCATGCTGATGGTCAGAGACCTGACAGATGGAACATACAAGACGCTGAGCATAGACAGAAATACCATAGTGGAGCAGGATACACTGGATCCCGACGGAACCTACGTTGCAACGAGCCCGGCGCAGCTTGCTCTGGCACATGAGAATGGTGACGGAATGGAGATAAGCTGCGAGAACGTGGTCAAGGCGGTGTCAAACTTCCTTGGCGGCCAGAAGATAGACGGATACGCAGCGGTGAATATGGGGGCCATAGGAACCATCAACAATCTGGCTGGCGGAGTCACGGTTACCATAGAGGATGATTTCTCCAAGGTGGATAAGACCATGAAGCAGGGAGAGACCATCACACTGACCGATGAGCAGGCAGTACATTTTATCCATGACAGATTCGATGTGGGAGATGAATCCAACACCCAGCGAATGAAGCGTCAGGAGGTGTACAAGGCAGGACTCAAGGATAACCTGGCGGCAAAGTGCAGCGAGGATAACACATATCCACTGACAATATATGACGCACTGGGAGATTACATGGTGACTGACATCAGCTCACAGAAGTTCTCCAAGCTGGCACTCCTTGTTCTCAAGGAAAAGGACGCCGGAACGGTGTCGATAGCTGGAACAGAGACCGTAGATGATCTCGGATTTGTCGAGGTGGAGCCGGATGCGGATAGCCTTCAGCAGGCAATCGTAGAGCTGTTCTACAAGGAATATAACTAGCATCACACATTTGATGCAGGGGATATAGATACAAAAAACGGATGGAGGGAATATATGAATTCCAACAAGAAAATGGCTGCTGTGCAGGATGAGACCACACAGATAGCCGCAGTGAACACATACAAGAATACAGAGGATGATGAAAACGAGATCGATCTCCTGGACATGGGAATGGCGCTTCTTGAGAAGCTCCCATACATCATACTGTGCTTCCTGATCGGTGCGGTGCTGTTCAACGCATTTGCATACTTCCTGATCAAGCCGACATACCAGTCGACAGCCAAGCTGTACGTGGTATCAGCATCAGATGATTCCATAGTAAATCTCCAGGACCTTAACATCGGTTCATCCCTTACCAAGGATTACGAAGACTTGATACTCAGCTATCCGGTTCTCGACCAGGTCATCGAAAAGCTCGGCCTTGATATGGACTCAGAGGGGCTTGCCAAGATGATAACCCTTGAGAATCCTTCAGACACACGAGTCCTGAAGATCACGGTCACAAGCACTGACAAGCAGCAGGCATGTGACATTGCAAATACACTGGCAAACGTGTCGATAGAGTATCTCCCGGATACCATGAGCACAAGCGCACCTAACATAGCCCAGGTTGCAAGGGTAGCAGACCAGAAGGTCGGACCAAGCTACCTTAAGTACACCGCCATAGGTGCATTGCTTGGAGCACTCATCTACTGCCTGATCGTCATTGTGGGATACCTGATGGATGACACGATCCACTCAGCAGACGACATGGAGAAGTATTTCGGAATAGTACCGCTCACGACAATACCTGAGAGTGATCAGTTCAGGACAGACGACACAGAGGATGAATTTGGAAAGAAACACAACAGGAAAGAGAGGGTCAGAGCATGAAGAAGCTTAACATAGAGTTTCAGGAACTCCCATATGCAGTGGAGGAGGCGATGAACCGTCTCAGGATCAACATAAAGTTCTGTGGCAAGAACACAAGAAAGATACTCATAACCAGCAGCATGCCAAATGAGGGCAAGAGCAGCGTAGCGATCAACCTGTGGAAGATGCTCGCTGAGGCAGGATTCCCTGCAGTGCTGGTGGATGTGGATCTTCGTAAGTCAGTCATAAAGGACAGACATCACATAAAGGATGCTGACAAGCTTCCGGATCTTGGATATTTCCTTTCGGGACAGTCCGAGATGGAGGATGTCATCTATGAAACACAGGTAGAAAATGCATACATCGTACCTTGTATGAACATTCTGGAGAATCCATCGGCTCTTCTGGAGGATGCTAGATTTGCAGAGCTTCTTGACAAGCTGGCAGAGACATATAGGTATGTCATTATAGACTCGCCACCGCTTGGCAGTGTGGCGGATGCCGCTCAGATCGCATCACTGTGCGATGGCGCAGCTCTGGTAGTCAGAGCAGGTGAGACATCAAAAAGTCTCATCAAACAGTCATTCCAGCAGCTTGACCAGGTAGGTTGTACGCTGCTTGGAGTCATACTCAACAGAGCCCAGACAACGGGGAGAGCATACAAGAAATACTACGGCAAGTATGGCAAATACTATAGCCAGTACGGCTATGGTTATGGCACTTACGGCAAAGAGGCTGCAGCCGCCAGCGACAGCACCCCGTCAAAATAATTCACTTTGGATATAACGCCATGTATAGTGGCGTGCAGGGCGTTTTATCATATATTCAATACAATAGAACTTTTTGGGAAGGAGGAATTTATTGTGAAGAATTTAAAGAAGCTTTTGGCTATAGTTGTATGTATCGCAATGATGGTGCCAACAGTTGCATTTGCAGCTACATCATCACCAACTAAGGTAAACGTTAAGTCTGCTACAGCAAAGTCGCTTACATACAATGCAAAGAGCCAGACAACAACAATTGTTGTTAACGGTAAGACACTTACCCTGAACAAGGATTTCAAAGTCGTTTCAGGAAGCCTTAAGGCAACAAAGGCTGGTACATACACAGTTAAGATCAAGGGAATAGGTAACTATTCAGGCGATACAACAGTTAAGTACACAGTTAACGCACAGCAGAGCTACAAGGCTACTGCTGCTGCAAAGACATACAATGCTAAGAATCAGACAACCAAGGTTACAGTTAAGTATGGTAACACAGTTCTTAAGAGAGGTACTGATTACAAGATTACTGGTGTAACTAGGGCTAAGAACGCTGGCAAGTATAAGATTACCGTAAAGGGTATCAACAACTACAAGGGTACAAAGACAATTTACTACACAATTAACAAGGCTGCTCAGAAGTCTGTTAAGGTTAAGGTAAATGCTTCTAAGAAGAAGATCACTGTATCTGGTGTTAAGGCAAAGGCAAAGGTTACTTACAAGTCAGCCAATAAGAAGGTCAAGGTTAAGAATGGCAAGATTACTGTTGGTAAGGGTGTCAAGAAGGGCACAAAGGTAAGAATCACTGTTAAGGTTGCTGCAACAAAGAACTACAAGGCATACAGCAAGTCAATTATTTACAAGGTTAAATAATCAACCTGCTATGTTAAATAGTTCCAAGCCCTAGCCGGTGGCGCAAAACGAATGTCCATGCCACAGGACGTTCCGCGCCGCCAGTGTGGGTGATAAATAACAGACCATTTAATGCGTATCATGGTTTACAGATGAAAAGGTTCAGCCGACAATCACACGGGCTGAGTCATTTCATGTATGAATCAACAGACCGGGTCATGCGGGCACAAATATGACCCTGACGACAGAGGATGAGGAGAGAAAATTATGTATCAGAAAGGCGCAAAAGGCTGGCTGAAGCACTTTGACTTCATGCTGCTGGATCTTATAGTACTTCAATTGTCATTTCTTGTGGCATTCCAGATCAGACACGGCATGGTAAATCCGTATGCGAACAGAGACTATCTCGCGTTGGCTATTATCACGGAGCTGGCGGATATAGTAGCCATGATATTTCTGAATACATATGAGGGCGTCATCAGAAGAGGATACTTCAAGGAATTCATATCCAGCTTCAAGAACGGTTTCGTGATAGTTGCACTGCTCCTTCTGTATGTGTTTGTCCTCAAGGATACATCTATATATTCCAGAACTACTATACTGCTCATGTGGGCCATATACGTATATGCTACATTTGCAGTGAGGAGCCTGTGGAAGAAGCATCTCGCGAAATATGCAGAGCATGGCAAGGGCAAGAAGCTCCTGGTCATGACCACCAGACATGTAGCAGATGAAGTGGTGGCAGGCCTCAAGGAGAAGAACTACTCCGGGTTTGATATAGTAGGAGTCATGGTGATAGATGCCAATCTCATCGGTCAGGAGATCCAGGGAGTGCCGGTGGTGGCGGATTACAACAGTGCAGTTGATTATGTGAGAACCGCATGGGTGGACGAGATATACGTGGATGTGCGTGGAGCATACGGATATGCGAACACCCTGATAGACGCATTTATCGAGGGCGGCATCACAGTTCACATGTGCATATCATCCATCGTGAGGACCCACGGCGACAAGCAGCTCATCCAGAAGATAAATGGTGAGACCGTGGTCACGACCATGATGAACTACGCAACACCAAAGCAGATGTTGCTCAAGAGAACGGCAGATATAATAGGAGGTCTGGTGGGCAGCATATTCACGCTCATCCTCACCATATTTATAGGACCTATCATATACATCAAGTCCCCGGGACCGATCTTCTTCAAGCAGGAGAGAGTGGGACTGAACGGCAAGATATTCAAGATGTACAAGTTCCGAAGCATGTACATGGACGCTGAGGAGCGCAAGAAGGAACTCATGGCGCAGAACACCATGAGCGATTCGAAGATGTTCAAGACGGACTTTGACGCGAGAGTCATAGGCAACAAGATCCTGCCGGACGGCACCAAGAAGAAGGGAATAGGTCAGTATATCAGAGACTTCTCCATAGATGAGTTCCCACAGTTCTTCAATGTGCTAAAAGGGGATCTGTCACTGGTTGGAACCAGGCCGCCTCTCATCTCTGAGGTGGAGCAGTACGAGATGCACCACAAGAGCCGTCTTGCTACGAAACCGGGTATCACCGGAATGTGGCAGGTGAGCGGCCGAAGCGACATCACGGACTTCGAGGAGGTCGTGAGACTGGATACGGAGTATATAGAGAATTGGAGCTTTGGACTTGATGTTAGGATAGTACTGAAGACTATTAAGGTAGTGCTTGGTAGGGAAGGGTCGAAGTAGATATGAGAATAGCAGTAAAAAAGTGCTTTTTGAACCGAGGAAATAAGGTCACAGAAATAACTTATGGATGACTACTTCCTACCAACACAAAGGCTTGCGAAAAGAGCGATACAGCTTTGGTTTAGTATGGTACACACATTGAGGAAAATAGGAGTAGGAGTATTTGCTGGATGGAAAATAACAAAATTAGGATACTTCATGTAGCACAGGCTGCTGGCGGTGTAGATCGTTATATCCGGATGCTTCTTAAGTATTTAGATAAAGAAAGATTTGAAAACATACTGGTTTGCTCTCAGGATTTTCACAAGGAAGATTATAAAGAATTAGTTAATTCTTTTGAACAGGTTAAAATGACTAGAGCAATTG
>NC_021018.1:2516693-2517877 GCF_000210595.1 Coprococcus sp. ART55/1
TGACTAGAGCAATTGGAGGTAATGACTTAAAGGCAATTAAAGAAGTTAGAAGTTTGATAAAACACTATACTCCTGATATTGTCTATGCCCATTCCAGTAAAGCTGGCGCAATTGTTCGTGTAGCAAATATTGGATTAAAAAATTACTGTATATATAACCCGCATGGTTGGTCATTTAATATGCGTTGTTCTGCAAAAAAAAGGATTATGTACACAGTTATTGAAAAGCTGGCTGCACCATTTTGTGATAAGGTTATATGCATTTCGGACGCGGAAAAACAGTCTGCATTAGATAATAAAATTTGTAAAGAGAATAAGCTTCAGGTTATTTTTAATGGTGTGGATATTGAAGCGTATGAAAATGGTATACACGGTGAAATAAACAGAAAAGAATTGAACATACCTGAAGATGCATTTGTTGTTGGCATGGTTGGCCGAATAAGTCAGCAGAAAGCTCCAGATGTGTTTATAAAAATGGCAAAGTTAATAAAAGAAAAAATTTCAAATGCACATTTTATTATAGTTGGTAATGGCAATCAGGAAGATACAATCATAAGTTATGCAGAGAAGAATGGCTTTATAGATAGTTTACATATTACGGGCTGGGTTGATAATCCAATGAATTATGTGGAACTTTTTGATGTTGCATGTCTGTTGAGTAGATGGGAAGGATTTGGATTGGTGTTGCCTGAGTATATGATGGCAGGAAAACCTATTGTGGCAAGTAATGTTGATGCTATTCCAAATATTATAAAAAATGGTGAAAACGGCTTGTTAGTTGAAGTTGACGATGCTGTAGGGGCGAGTGAAGCAGTATTACGAATACATAATGAGATTGGCTTGAGAGATAAGGTAGTAACAAAAGGCTTGCAGGATGCACATAACAGGTTTGACGCTCGAAGAGTTGCTAAAGAACATGAGATACTGTTTGAGAGAATAAAAAAAGAGGAAAATAAATGAAATATCTTACATTGGATGAAGTGAAACAAACCGAATTGGATATCCTTATCCATTTTGACAGTTTCTGTAAAAATGAAGAGCTATATTATACATTAGCTGGAGGAACTTTACTAGGAGCTATAAGACATAAAGGTTTTATTCCTTGGGATGATGACATTGATGTTATGATGCCGAGAGAAGATTATAACCGCATGTTACAAATAGTAAAGACTAAAAAGATTAGTA
>NC_021018.1:2518362-2520828 GCF_000210595.1 Coprococcus sp. ART55/1
TTGCAAGGGCTCCGCAGAGTTTTTGGCTTGATGATATCTTGGCTGCACATAATAAAATGCTTGAAAAAGGTATTACGGATTGCATTGATTCCTGCACTATGATGCAGGAAAACGGGTATAATTTGCATTTGGTTGACGGACCAGGAGAGAATATAAAAATTACAACACCTGAAGACTTTTATACCATGCGTGCAATATTGGAAGCAAAGGAGAATGCACAGATATATGGATTTGATGAGTAATTGTATGAATGAAGCAGGAAAAGATAAAATATTGCAGGAAGATTTAGATTATATTGCAAATAGTGGAATGGATTTTGAAAAGTTAAAGGATTCAAATGTACTTATTACAGGCGCAACGGGACTGATAGGCGTATCATTAGTTAGAACACTATTATGTGTGAATAGGGTCAATAAATTGAATCTTCGTGTTTTTGCCCTGATTAGGAATAGGGAGAAAGCAGAAGCTATTTATGGAGATCTTTTGGAGAGAAAGGATTTGTTATTAATTCTTGGTGACGTAACAGAGAAACTATTTATGTCACAGAAAGTGGATTACATATTTCATTGTGCAAGTATAACTACATCAAAGATTATGGTAAGTAATCCCGTGGAAACGTTATTGACTTCTGTTGATGGTACAAAATATGTTTTGGAATTTGCAAAAGATAATGAGTGTAAGTCAGTTGTCTATGTTTCTTCAATGGAGGTGTATGGCTCATTTGCAGAAGCAAATAGAAATGTCACAGAAAATGAATGGGGATATATCGATCCCCTTGCTATTAGAAGTAATTATCCAGAGAGCAAAAGACTCTGTGAAAATATGTGCGTGGCATTTTATTCAGAATATAAAGTGCCGGTAAAAATTGCACGCCTTTCACAAACGTTTGGTGCAGGAATTCTTCCAGGAGAAAATAGAGTTTTTGCGCAGTTTGCAAGGAGCGTGATAGAAGGCAAAGATATTGTTCTTCATACAAAGGGGCTGTCTGAGGGAAATTACTGTTATACTAGAGATACTATTATGGGACTTCTGTTTATTCTTCTCAAGGGAGAAAATGCGGAGGCATATAATGTTTCTAATCCAGAAACTCATATGACAATTGCAGAAATGGCTAAAATGGTATGTGAAAAATGTGGATATGGAAAGATAAATGTAGTGTTTGACATACCAAATTCAAATTCATTTGGATATGCTGCTGATACTAGAATGAAACTGAATTCTGACAAGCTTCAAAAATTAGGATGGAAGCCAGAAATTGGATTAGAAGAGGCATACAATCGAATGATTATGAGTATGAAGAACCAGAGTGATTAATAAATAAGCTGTTATAATTGGGAGTAGCAAAATATATAAAATGTTGCGTAGGATTATTTATATTAAATTTTGTAGTTATACGGTAAAAGACTGGCAATCACTTTCATATTTTCATTCCATGGTGAAAAAAAGTAATATATTAAAAATATAACGCTGGTTATAATCGGAATCAGTAAGTGTGCCAGAATCACAGATGTTCCTTTCATCTTTCGCAAGTCTGCATTAAGAGATCTTCCAATCATCTTATTTCACCTCTCTTCTCTCAAACCATTTCAAAAACAGAACCGTTACAAAAACAAACCAGATGATTGAGAGACACATTCCCGGAACAATGACTCCCGTATCCAAAAGAGGATTCCCTGCTTCTGCGGCAAGTCCATTTGGTAAAACATGAAGCAACGGGCACATCATTCGCATAGGGATTGCAGAAACAAGTACATACCAGATTCTGGTTTGTGATATTACCACACCGCTGACGGTAATAAATAGGCAGACGAACAGGTTTACAATCATTCCAAATCGTTCACTTAAAAATAAAGCTACCGGAATCTCCCATAACTCAGAAACCGTCAGAAACAATACTGCAATCAACGCTCCTCCAACTGGAACATGTGTCGTTAGAAGAAAGCCTCCAAGCGTTGCTCCTGCAAACACAATCACATTAGAAAACAAAATCATGTACCCAATATAAATAATTTTCCCCAGCAACAATTTTCTTCTGTCTGTGGGAATAGTCATTAAATGATAGTATTTTATCTTTTTCTCCTGCGCCACAGAAAGATAACAAAATAGAGCAATCATCCCCGGCAGCAAAAGTGTATACCACCAGTTCCAAACACTTTCTGCATAAGCATTTGTCATCCCAAGAGTAAATATAAATGCCATGACAAATGTAAGAAGAGGAAATCCCCAGATAAACTTTTTTCGCATGGTTCTTTTGGCTTTTTGATGTTCTGCTTTTATAATATTAACCATGGATTTCACCTGCTTTCTGGTTTTTTCTTACCACATTCATAAACAAATCTTCAAGATTATCTCCCTGCTTTAATGCTCCTTCGTATCCTAAGATTCCACCTGAAATAATCCCGACTTTATCTGCAAGTAACTGTACCTCTGAGAGAATATGACTGGAGAGAATTACAGTGATTCCCT
>NC_021018.1:2522999-2524725 GCF_000210595.1 Coprococcus sp. ART55/1
CAGTGTCAGGACTATCTTCAAACGGAAATTTTCTATTATCCGCTTTCTTTTCAACTCTTTTAAATTTATCAAGTAATCCCATAATTAATCCTCTCTACAACTTCAAAGCTTATGATCTGTTCGTCATATAACCAACAACAGAATCTACTCCCATAGTGCATTAATTTTATCTGGAAGTAATTCTATCTCCGTTCCAAGCAAAGCAACATCATCTTCATCTATTGGCACTGGTACATTAAAGTAGTTTCCCTTATTATCAATTCCATAAAGTTCACCACCACCATTTGAGCCAATAATAATGTGACCCGGCAAAATTTCTTCAATTTCATAATCATCATTTATTTCTTGCAATTCTTCCAACGGATATAATATAAGCCAGGTTTCACCAATATCGCCTTCACCACCATTATGTTTTTTCATCAATTCTATGTAATCGTTTGGCAATACCACGTCATTTATTTTCTCTATAATTTCTCCAAAATAAGGCGAATTAAATTCAAACATTCCCCATTTTTCCATATTATTCACCTCGTCGCTAAATTCCGATTTGTAAAACTGTTGCATTGATTATATCAAAGAATCATGCTTGCAGCAATCTCCTTAAAACGAGAGGCAGGTGTGCCTCCTGCCCCTCAAAAGGAAGGGAAGGTGAAAAATATATAGTCAACTGCTGTTTCCAGCAGCTATGAATCGTTACTTACCATAGAAGTCATGGTTTACTTCTGCTTTATAGTAATTACTACATGTTACAGGAGCATTATACAGTGTCGTGAGCATATAGCTTCGTATGTTGCGTACCTTTGTAGTATTATTCCGCAGGCATTCCAGCACATACTCCATCGTATGAAAATCTATCTTCTCCAATCTGCTCCGAACAACATCATATGGGAAATCATATTTATTGATACGGATTACTGGCTGTTTAACCGCTATGGTCTCAACCATCAGCTCCACCAATTCGTTTATGTCCATCTTCTCTGTAGGATGGCACTGAAGCAATACGTCATAATCAATATTGTCTTTGATAAATGAGCGCACTTCATCCATCCTATCCATCGCATCAGTTTTCACGCCTGTGCCTGATGGAATGATAGGATAGGTAATCTCCTCTGTATTTTCTGTAGTATTCTTTGTATTTGTCCCACAAAGTTTTGTAGGAGGTGGTACAAAATTTTGTAACAGGCTTATTTGCTTGGTATTCAGCCTGTTTTTGTATTTCTTCCCCTGTGTTTTCTACATCTTCGTCATCTCCTGGTATGTTCAGATATGTACATGTGTAAAGTCTATCAACGCATAGATCAATATACATGACATTATTTAAAACCATTCCGCTATTTGTTTCTATGTTACGGAATTCACGACGGATCACACCTATTTCCTCTAGTCTGTCAAACGCTGCCTTCACACTTCTCCGTGATTCTCCAAACTGCTCGGCAAAATCATTGTAGGTTTTCTGGAGCAAATCCTCTCGAAATTTTCTTCTGTAACCGATTGTCATGCCGCTATGCTCGTCCCGTACTTCCACGGGACGATACCAATACACGATTTCCGACAACACACAGATAGCGAGAAGGTATGGCTTGCCATTTTCACGTAAAATCGTTTTATACCAATTCACCGGCGTAACATTTCCACTGATGTTCATTTCTGCCAGCGCATCCACCGACGCATTACCAGTATTTACGATGTTTGTCATGCCTTCTCACCTCTTTTCTTCCATTCATCC
>NC_021018.1:2527105-2528272 GCF_000210595.1 Coprococcus sp. ART55/1
ACTGCTGTAGCTATTTCTGCCGTGTTTTCCTTGTGCTTGTAATGTCCACGCATTTCACACATTTCACTTAATGGAACACCAGATACATTGGCTGATGACCATGCTACAACTTCGCTGTCTCCATGCTCACCTACTATAAATGCATGAACACTCCTGCTGTCCACAGATAAATGCTCACCAAGCTTATATCTTAATCTGGCACTATCTAACACAGTACCCGATCCAATAACCCTGTTTTCTGGAAGTCCTGATAACTTTATGGCTACCTGAGTCAGGATATCTACCGGATTCGCAACTACAAGCATGATACCTGCAAAATTTCTCTTTGCTATTTCAGGAATGATTGACTTAAATATTGCTACATTTTTATTTACGAGATCAAGCCTTGTCTCTCCCGGTTTCTGTCCCGCTCCGGCAGATATGACAACAATTGCAGCATCAGCCACATCATCATAATCTCCGGCATATATTTTCATCGGACTCGCAAATGGAATACCATGACTGATATCCATCGCTTCTCCTTCTGCCTTGTTCTTATCTGCATCGATAAGGACAATCTCTGTAAACAAGCCACTCTGCATTAAAGCAAAGACTGACGCAGAACCGACAAAACCACAGCCTATCATTACTGCTTTTTTTGAATTAATCACTTGCTTTTTCGTAATAATCTCATCTCCTTAATAATTCTCTTCATGTACTTCAAAATAGCTCTGTGGATGATTACATACCGGACATACCTCAGGAGCCTTTGTTCCTACCACGATATGTCCGCAGTTACGGCATTCCCATACCTTAACTTCACTCTTTTCAAATACCTGTGCAGTTTCAATATTCTTAAGAAGTGCACGATATCTCTCCTCATGATGCTTCTCAATTTCTCCTACTGCTCTGAATTTTGCTGCAAGCTCAGGGAAACCTTCTTCTTCGGCTGTTTTCGCAAAGCCTTCATACATATCTGTCCACTCATAATTCTCGCCTTCTGCAGCTGCCGCCAGATTTTTCTTTGTATCACCAATTCCTGCTAATTCCTTGAACCACATCTTTGCATGTTCTTTCTCATTATCTGCGGTCTTTAAAAATAATGCAGACATCTGCTCATAGCCTTCCTTTTTCGCTACAGAAGCAAATAGGTATACTTATTTCTCGCCTGAGACTCTCCTGCAAATG
>NC_021018.1:2529859-2533200 GCF_000210595.1 Coprococcus sp. ART55/1
CAAGCGTTGGAGAACACATAAACGTACCCGGAACGACTATCCACGTATTCTACGCCAAGAAAATGGGTGAGAAATATCTTGAGCGTTACAGGAAGTGTTTCGCCGATCCGGATATCTGTGAATTTGATCTGCAGCACGAAGAACTGCTGCTTGACGCCGACCGCTGGGTTCATGAGGTCTGCAGGGTGTGCGGCATAAATCACACTTTATAGTCCTCGTATAATATTCAAATAATCCCTACTTCTTCATAATCATATGGACCGCCCCTGCAAATGACAGTACAACGATCAATTTACACAAAATTTAAGAGGATGGTGAATTGCCTCAGCAATACCTCCCACCCTCTAGTGACTGTATTTTTCTGTTGTCCGAACAACGAGACCGACCCTTACGTTCGGCATTGGAGCAAGGTTTTTCGCTGCCTGCCAGCGTCCTGTATCTTTCGCAACAGGATAGGTCACAAGCGATGTAACCTCGGATTGAATCGTGTCAGTCCACGTTGTTCTCATTATGCGCTGACCCCCAGCGAAATTCAATGAACCTGTAATTTAAAATCACTATGTTTTTATATACACTCATATACGCTCAAAAGTGGTTTAATTCCTATGTTTTTGGCTACCCCCATTTAACTTTTGCTTCAAACCATCGTAAGAAATTTTTTCTTTTAGATTTTTCTCTGTCTTTTCTATTTCTAGCGATACAAATGGTGGTTTAACTCCGTGTGATAATCCGATCACTCTATATCCTATATCATCAATTTGAATCTTTTTTCGTTATTTATTTTATTCCAAAAACATCTTCTGGGATTCCATCTGGATATATCGGATGACCCGCTGTGTATATCTCTACATTTGGCGCCATGAAACAATTGTCACCTATGGCCACCTTTGCAACATCAAGGATTGTACAGTTATAATTTGCAAAGAAGTTCTTGCCCACTTCTATATGTGAACCGTAATCGCAGTAAAATGGTGGGTTAACACAAGCTCAATCAGACTTGCCAAACAACTCCTTTACAACCTCTGATATGCCGTTGAAATCCGAGCGTTCCATGAAGTTTAGCTTCTGCAATTTCCAGCCTACATAATGATGGAACAGCTATCCCTCTATCCCGACTACAGAGGTGTCAGCCACTGGCATGAGTGGCATACGCCTGTGGATTTTCCGGTACGAGCTATTTCTGTGAGTTGTTTCACAGGCACTATGGGATTACGCCGAATGAATATAGGAAAGAGAATTTATAGTTTTATGATTCTCTTTGCTCTCCCAACAGTAAACTGAATTATTGGCCCCGATACAATCACAGTAACAACCGTACACACACCGAACTTTCCCCCAAGGATCACACCTATCACAACCATGGCCGCATCAAGTATCATCCTGACTATCTTCACCTGCCAGTGATTCTTCTCTGCAAGTGCAAATGTCACAGCCTCGTACGAACCACGCCCAAGGTCTGCTGCCGCATACAGTCCTGTTCCCACCGCAAACAGCACAATTCCGACGAGCATGATCAACATATTGAGCCACATGTATTTGCTGTAGACATGCATTTGCGCAAACAGATCAACACACAAGCTGTAAACGATCTGGTAAAGTATCGTTCCTATATGTATCTGCGATCTGTCATATATGAGAACAAACAAGATCATAATCACCGCCACGATGAACGACGCTGCTCCAATACTCACATGAAACGTACCGGATATTCCCTGCCATAATACCGCAAGCGTTGCACCGCCAAATCCGGCATACAATGCCAGGGTTATACCATATGCGGCAATAACTGAACCAATTATTATAACAGTTATCTTCTTTATCCACTCTCTTTTACTCATACAACCTCCCGTTGCCAAATAAAAAGACTATAGATAAAACTGTTATGTTCAGAAACAGCAAAATCTATAGTCTTCTTACGTGCCGAGACAAGCTCTTTTTAATTGTTGCTATACTATATCATTTATAACTTTTTGTCAATAACTGGTATTTCATCCCCTACCACCTGGATACAATTTCAAGAGTCTTGTCAATTAAATTCTCTCCTATGCCTGAAAAGCATTTATTTCTTCTATCATCTTACTAACCGCCAGGGAATATGGAATGTTTCGTCTCCAGGCAATCACGGTACTTGTCGTAATTTCAGGAAAAATTTTTCGTTGTACAAGAATGTCATCTCTCCAATACTTTGCAGCACCTTCGATTGATATCGGATACCCCAATCCATTTGCTGCCATGACTCCGGCATTGGTTCCAAGATCTATCAACAAACTCGTCAATCATAAAATCCTTGGCCCAATGATAGATACTCATGTAAGTATCAAGATACTCCTTAATCTCATTTATCATCTGCTCATTCTGAATCATCTTGACTGAATCATCCATGTCAAAGGTTTTATAATTAAAATCAACTAATATCTCTGTTATTCCTGCAACATACTCTGTTGCCTCATGTTCCAGACACATTCCATCCATTTTATAATACATATCCACAAGTTTCTTCAAATCAAGCAGACTACAACACTTTATTTTTTTAATTTCTGTTTGTATCTTTGCATCTTTTTTGTCATCTTTACCGCGAACAGCGCCAGAAAAATAATTATACATGCTTGAAGCAATCACATCCCACTTATGATCTATGTATTTAGATACGCTTTCAAAAGCTTTAGAGGATACATATATTCTTTCCATATCATATCCCGTAACCTCCTGACTTAAAGTTCTAAGTCGATTCAAAATATCTTTTTCTTCGAGAATAGTACTAAAAGAATTGATCGCATCTATAACCTCACCATCAGTCTGGAACCCAACGGGAATCTCGAACCCCGATTCCGACCGGCATAAAATCTGTTTGTGTAATCTCTCCATTTTGAACCTTGATCTGGATATCTTTTTGTTCTGGCAGAATTGATTCATATGTTGATTGATGACGCCACATATATTGTTATACCGATCAATATCCTTCTGACATATAAACTCACCGTAACAAGCTCCTGTGAATACATCCTCCAGTGACATATTCTGCAAGTAAGCACTAGCATCTTCCGCAATTTCCGCTACCTCATCACCAGCAATCTCTGCGATTCGATTAAAAGCAGTAATATTCTCCATATGAATTCGTGCATTCTCGTTGACGATTCTATACGGAATTGCTGACGCAATATTCGTATCGCTAAAGATATTTTTTCTGCTGGCCCAGAAATCAATAAAATAACCCGCAAATCCATAAAATACTTTTACAGCCTCTATTCTGGAAGCTGCATCGTCATATTTATCAACGATATACTCTGGCAAGATCTTACTTATCATATCTGCTTTTAGCATATCCTTGTATATAGGATCCG
>NC_021018.1:2535120-2546259 GCF_000210595.1 Coprococcus sp. ART55/1
AATGCAGGAGTGAGGTTATTATGCCTGGCTGTTCGCCTTTTAGTATTTCTAATAATCCCATTTTACCTACAACTCCCTAATTGCATCAGCAGTTAATTCTGCTCTAGAAATACACTTTATCGTTTGCTTATAAATATAACTACTAATAAGAGGCTCACTCACAATAAATATGCCTTTAACTTTCCACTCTCTATCATCTAATTTATATACCGCCTTAATATCCGATAAATGATTTTCTATCCACTCAACTCTACGCCGATGTTTTGTAGCAAAACACAATTTATTTTCATTATCCACAAACATTTTCATATATTCTTGTTGTATTTCATATGGATTCCTAGAGAAATGAAAATCTTTTACTTCAGCAGCAATTATCGTATGTTTTTTATCATCAATAATCAAAATATCTATGTCTCCTAAATCATTTCCATTAGGTTGCGATATTTTCTTTCCATTAATCTTTTTAATATTGGCATATAATTCAAACTCATTAAAATCGTTAATAATATTGAAAATCATTTTATTAAATGCTTCTCCTCTATCATAACTTATCTTACCTATTAAAGCCCTTAACTCATCACTTTCCGCCTTAAACTTGCCCGTAATAATCAAATTACTCACATATTCCATCATAAGATAAAGTTGCCTATTTCCCCATATCAACATATTATCTTTTTTCTATTACAGGTCTTCTATTAAAAGAATATCTTCTATTAAATCTCCAAGGATACGTTTCCCATGGCTTGTATTTTGATGGTAATTTTAAATTAATTATCGTATTTTCTATATTTTTTATTAAAGGGCGAACTGTAAATTACAACAATTCGCCCACAACATAACAATATAGCAAATATTACGTTTTAATAATTACTACCTTGTTTCTCTACTCTTCTGTACGCTGATACTTCTCGAATCATCTCTTACACCATAGTATTTCTTACGATACTGATATTCAGCCATAAATTCATCATACACAGTCATCTTATAACGGATACTATTCATCTTCTCTCTCGTATATCCCATACGCTGACAGTAAGCATTATATTCTGCTGTATAATCATCTGTAGGCACAGGTAGAAGCGAAGCACGTTCTTCCATAGACAGCTTAGTATAATCAATCGTTTCCGGAAAAACCTCTGTATCTTCTGATACTTTTTCTTCTGTCTCAGGAATTTCAACATCTGCTTCCTCTGATACTACAATAGCCAGTAGCTCGTCTATTGAAGCAGTCTGAATAGCTGCGATCTTAGAATCCTCTACAGTCTCAGAAATCTGCTCTTGTATTGCTTTCTCTGCGTCCTTCACTTCCGCAAATTCCTCATAAGACATAATATCTTCCTTTGCCATCTCCAAAGTCACATCTGCTGTATCTTGGTATTTGATATCTTCCAAATAATCCATATACTCCCACTTCCACTTATGGGTAGAACTGGAAAGCTGGCTTAACACCATATCCCAAAGTTCTACTGCTCTGGCAGCTTTTTCATGATACAGTTCTACTGCCTGCTGTCGCTCAAACTCATCTTTGGTCATAACCGGTGCTGTAAGCTCCCCTTCCATGAATCCGGCTGCATCATTTACATTTATAAACTGTGATTGCAGATAATCCACATAGTCTTTATTCCAGTCCTCTCTTGCAAGCTCTTCACTACAATAATCCTGACAAATACGATTTCTGTCAAATGCCAGTTTTCTTTTCCGCGCAAGAAGCTCTCTCTGCTTCTGCTCCTCCTGTAGCTGTTTCTCCTTCCTTGCAGCCTCTTCTCTGGCAAGTGCCTCTGCTTTTACCCTTGCTACTTCCTCAGCAATGCGACGGGCTTCTTTTTCCGCATTACGCTCTGCCACAACCTTTGCAATTCTTTCTACAAGGTCAGCTTTGCCATAACCTTCTCCCAGCTTATTTCCTCGAATACCCTGCTTCATACCCGACGTGGAAAATGTCACTGTTTTATTCGTAACACGAATCTTCCAGTTATACATAAATTGCAGACATTCAACCATTTGCTCAAAGGAATCCACGAAAGGCAACAGCTTGTCTATGGTATCCCGAATCAATTCTCTGTTAGAAGTGACACCAACACCGTCCTTGGCATTCTGATTCATCAGATTCTTTTCCACCCAGTAGTTGTCCGTGTGCTTCTTAGCAAGCAAATCTACCTGTCCTAAACCCAGTCGGATACACTTCTCCATTACCCACTTTTTTGCATGGAACATCATCTTCCCGGTGCTTTTGTGCTTACAGCCCAGCTTCCATTCACAGGGTTTCTCATGCCACCTGCTCTGCTTTCCGGCATACTTTCTGACAGAATTGATAACCATGTGAACGTGCATATTCTGACTGCCATTGTGACCATCCGGATGAACTGCCACCACTGCCTGATGCCCCGGTGCGAATACCGAAAGCCATTGCTTGCCAAATTCCAACGCCTGCTCTATGGTAATGGGATCATTTGGCTCAAAGCTGATGATATAGTGATGCGCCTTTACATCCTTTACGGAATTATTCTTGCCATACAGACGATTGACCTCGATACATTCTGCACCAAAGCTGTCCACATCACAGTTCACACCTACAATCAGATAATTCTCACGCTCTTGTATTCTGCCTTTTTCATCCAACACAGGCTTGTTGGTATATTCATCAAACTGGCAGGTAAGATACTCCACCGCCGAAGAATAAAATCGGTTCTTTACTGAGATATGCTTCAAAATCGCCATTAACCTTCACCATCCTCTCCACTTTTGCGCCTACGCTTCTTTCCACAGGCAACATCCTCCAATGCAGGAAGTATTTTAAATTTCAAATCCAACAGCTCCCTTATGGCTTCCTTCAGTTCATAATAAATGCTGTAAAAATCTCCGCCACCATTTAAGTGCTTTGCTATCTGGTTCAGGTTGGAACCAATCTTGCCCAGCTGCATGGAATACTCCTTCAGCAGACTGGTATCACCATAACAAGGAAGCTTTCTTCCTAATGCACACCGTCTGATATATTCCGAGGTGCTAAGCCCGGTCTTTCTTGCCTTCGCTTCAATCTCTTCCTTATCCTCTGCCGAAATACGCATGGACATCAGAACCATATTCTCTTTCTTTTTATCTGTATTTCTCATAAATTCCTCCATTCCGATACACAAAAAAGCAGGTAAATAAATACCTGCTCCCTCGTACCTACAAAATATAAATTTTTAATTGCTACTCCAATAGAATAATTAAACTGCCGGATACGTCAGAAGATTTTCCCCGATGCAGATTCTGCATCTCCCCTCCCGTGCATAGCCTCGCTCCCCTAAGGTCGCTCACCAATGCGCTCGTTGCACTCACGGATATTTCCTTTAGCAGTCTGTTGCGGCTCGTTATAATTCGCTCGCCGAATATATGGAAATGTGTCATACACCTGTCTTACAGAAATCTGCTAATCACATTTCTCATAAGAAATCCTGCTATAGCCTCCGCATCATTTTCCTTAAGAAATCCTTCTTTCGCTGATGCGTGCCGACCTAAGTCGGCATGGGCTCCGGATACGTCGCATAAGGTAGATCAAGTTCCGCCCTGTATATACACGGGCAGGAACTTGTTGGGGATTTGACATCCCCAAGCCCTAGCTTTTTCGCCTTATGGACATAAAAATAAAGCCTGCAAGCAGACTTTATTTTTTGCCAAAGGCTTGGCTGGCTTCGTAAGAATTTCGTATCACAGCTTTTCCCATAGAAAAAGAACTGTCTTACAGATAAGGTCATTTCCTCATACAAGGCACCTTTTTGTAAGACAGTCCGTCATACTGTGATTTTTCATTTTCTTACTCATCATCCATATCAAACAGACTTCCAAGCATATCTTTTGTGGCACTATCCATAGCATTGGAAGTATCTGCGGCAAGTTCATTATCGGGAACCGTTGGCTCCGGCACATTAGCTGCTACAGCAGAAGGCATTACATTCGGTACAGCAACTGTCATACCATTAGGAACTGCACCAGACATCGGCAACGTAGCCATAGGAACAACTCCCATATTCATCTGCTGAGCCATTGCTCCCAGAACTCCGGCAAACATATTGTTAGCCATATTCTGTGAGGACTCCTGCACCACCTTGGTAAATTCCTCTGCCATGCTTTTGATTGCCTGCTCCATCCATTCTGTGGTTTCCTTTTCCCGAATGCCCCTTTGCTCACTTTCCATAGCAGAAAACAATGCCTGCTTGATAAGCTCTGTCTGATTCAGATATCCCGGCTGGCTGGATTTTGCCTCCAGCCACGCAAGGATTTTTCTGTCACTTTCACATTTCGGATTCAACCGAAAAGATATTGCATTTCCCATAAAAGCCTCCTATCCCAGATTTTCTGCAAGATAACGGTAGCCGATGGCATTGGCTTTCACATCCGTTACATACTGGATGTTTCTGCCCTGCGCTCTGCCAAAACGCTTCATCACACAGGCGCCACCGCCCACATACACAATATTCTCATGCATTAAATCCACCTTAATCTCCCGAAGCTTCGCTTCCACCTCGTCTGCATACTGCTGTAAGCCCTTCTCAATAAAAGGGATAAAGTCAGCATTTACATTGGACTGCTTTCCACGGATAACATCAACAATGTCATCCTCCGGCATTTCACACTTTAACTTGGGAAGGGCTTCCTTTTTGATACGCTCAATGGTGGTAATCAGTCCAAGCTCATAAGTACAGGCATCCTTATCCATAGGGATTCTGTCACGGACGCTTAATATATCCAAGGTCCAGGAGCCCAAGTCCACACATCTGAGTCTGTCCATATCTCCCATACGGTTCGCAATAGCTGCATAACACTGGGCATAAATCTTTACCTTATCCATGAAGAAAGAATAATGCACTCCCTCAAAGGTAAAAGAAATACGCTCCTTATGCCACAGATAATCACGAAACTCCTTACGCTCCGCACCAAACAAGGTCAGAGGCACACCTGCATATAATTCCACATGAGAAGCCGCTGTCTTACCCTGATACTGCAATTCCTTGGCAATCCCTGCAAGGGTCAGCAGAAAATAGTTCTCATTCTCTGTCTTGGTTGCCTGCTTTCCAAGTCTGCCCTGTCCTACGATATACTTTTTCCCTTTATACTCCAAAAGTCCGTTCTTGGTAAGAGGCTCATAATCCACCGGAACTATAGAAGTCTCCATAAAAGTATGCTCGCCCTTAATGGAACTCCAGCCATGATCCAGTGCAATTTTAACAGGTGCCATAGTTGTTTCAGTCATAAATAAATTTTCTCTCATAAAATCCTCTCTTTCTCCGGCATAATAACCGGTCTGCATAATATTTTTGTTTTGTGTTGCAGTCGCTCCTGCATTAGTGATACTTGTAAACAATCTCTCCATAAATAACCTCCTCCGCAAGCTGTTTTGCCTGCTCTCTTATTTTCCACATTTCCATAGTGGAATGTGCATCCTTTGGCTTATGCTTCACCAGATACTTCTCTACAATCCTATCTAACATCTCATAAGCCTCCTCATTTACTTCCTTTGCCCTAATCAGAAGCTGACCCAGCCTAATATGATGACGATACCTGTCAGGGTGGTTTTCCTTCATATAACAAATCCACAGATGACCGTATTTTCCGATATCGGCGGCTGCTACAACCGAAGCCGTATCGGATTTCGTATCAGTATCATCCATACCGATATTCGGATACAAAATACCATCCACCTCTGTATAAGTACCTCCCAGCTTCTCAAACAATGAAATTTCATTACTCATAATCTTAACTCTCCTTCCATAATCCATTTGAATTTTTGATAATAAAAAAAGCCCACATACCTGCATTTCTACAAGTACATGGACTTATACTTTTATCATCCTCATCTAATGATTCCTATTCGTTTGTACTACACACTTTACTACACACTTTTTATGATAAACTACACACTTTTACGATAAGTTACGATACTTTTGCGATTTCTGTAAAAGTGCTGTAAGCCTTGTAAATACGGCGTTTTTCGAGGTTTGGGAGAGTCTTCAAAACAGGACAGCCAAGAATTCGATAAATTCCTTCTTGTACTGTTCCATGTCTCTGCGAATCCTCCTGTTTTCAGGCTTTTTTGCCCTTTTTCCTACACATACTACCATAATCCATATAAAGATTCAATTATTTATTGGTGTACGGCTGTGATATGCCTCTTTCCCTGCACATCTCCACATACTTTTCTTTCTCCAGCGGCCTGCTGCACAGATACCCCTGTATACAAGCCAGTCCCATGCTGCTGAGCGCATCCGCCTGATCCTCGGTCTCCACACCCTCAGCTATACAGAACATTCCCAGTTCATTGCACATGTTTATGAGATGACACATAACCGTGCGATCCACCGGATTGACAGTTACGTCATTTATCATGCTCTTGTCGAACTTGATAATGTCAAATCCCATGTGGGCAAGCATGGCGACATTTGAGTATTTTGTTCCAAAATCGTCCATCGCGATCCTGAAGCCCAGTTCATGTATATTGTTCGAAATGTTCACCAGAGTATCATGCTCCTGCTCACTGACCGACTCCGTTATCTCTATCTCGACCACATCATGCGGTATTCCGTACCTGTCAACCACTGCTGCTATCTGCTTGGCCACATTGCTCTCTATAAGCGACATTCTGGAAAAGTTACAGGATACCGGGATGTATGGCATTCCCTCTTCATGCCATTTTGCCAGATCTCTGCACACATTCTCAAGCACGTAAAAATCCACATATTTTACAGTCCTGCTCTTCTCAAGCCTGTCGATAACATCCGCTAAGTCATCATTTCCGGAATATCTTACAAGGGCCTCTGCCCCACATATCTTTCCTGACGGATACAGCATCTTCGGCTGATAAAGGACATAGAACAGTCCTTCCTCAAGTTCCTTCTTCACCATATCCTTTTTCAGCGTATTCCACTTCACCGAATGACAGTCCTGCTGTTCATACCAACGCTGTTTCTCAGAATACAGGAGATTTGCCGCATGATCCTCCATCCTGCGGACGTCAATGTTATAATCTGTCCAGACATACCCGCAACATGCCGTGAACTCACCGTAGAGCAGGTTTTCCCGCAGTCTTGATGCATATACGTTAAACTTCAACTGCTCAATGTTCTCGCATATGATGATAAAGCTGTCATAACCCATGCGGAACACCCTTTCGTCCGGAAACGTCTTCCTTATCCTGCCGACAAGCTGCAGGATCACATCGTCCGCATAATCCGGACCGAACATCTCCGCGATGCCCCTTATCTCATTGATATCCACAGCCACAAGTCCAATACTGCTCAGATTCTTTCTGCCTCTTATATAGTCTATGTAACTGTTCCTGTTAAAGCATTTTGTCTGCTTATCGTGGGTGAACTCAAACTGCTGGTCCTCCTTCAGATGTCTCTGATATATCTCACTTCCGATAAAAGCAGTGAAGTTCTTCATGAGTCTTATGTTTCCATTGTGCTTCTCCGGATTGAACACAAATACCCTGCCGAGCAGTTCATCGTCCACTATGATCGGGACCGCATACAGTGACCATATCCTGCTGTCACTCAGCATCCGTGCAAATCCTGTTTCAGGATTCCTTAATGGATGGGAACGGTTCACTATGAGAACCTCGTCCCTGAGGACTTCCTTCTCCAGTTCATCCCTCATTTTCTGTGTGACAAGAGCCTTCAGACCATCCTCTATCGACTCCTCGTCTGATGATTTCCAGTAATAAAGCTCCCCTGTACCATCCTGTCCATACTCCACAAGGCAGGCGTTCTTGGAATTGTAGAAAGTTCCAATCACCTCGAGCAGACTGGTATATTTCTCCTCACTGCTCTGCTTTGAAGTTATATTCGCCATAAAATTGACAAGGGCATCCTCTATGTCATAGCTGTCCGCCAGAACCTGTGTTGTCTTATCTATATCAGACACGTCAACTGCAATCTCAAGCCGGCTCTTTCTTCCGTGCCAGTCAACTATCTTATCCTTCACCACATACAGTCCCTTTGCCTTGCTGTTGTAGTGATTCCATACATAGCTCTGTCCGGGAACCAGTATCTCATTAGAACAAAATGGGCACTGGTCATCACCGCCCTGGGTTATCTCAAAGCACTTTTTACCCTTGTAAGAATCGTCGTTCTCCGCAATTCCAAGGCTTCTCTTAGCCGCCTTGTTGAGGAAATACATCTCGTGGGTCTTCATGTCCGCAACATATGCTATACCAGATATCTCATCCAGCATAAGACCTTCGTCATCATTGTATGTATATCCGCTGTGATGCGAATCACATGAATGCATATCCGCTGAGTCGGCATAGTCACAGTAACGGTTCTTGCCGCCCCTCTTTGCCGCGTACAACGCCTGATCCGACTCGCTGTACAACAAATCAAATTCTATCCCATCCTCTATCCTGTGAACGCTTATTCCCACGGACATAGTGTGCGGAAGACTGCAGTTGATGGTGGTGAGTCTGGACTGTATATCATCAGCAAGCTTATACACATCCTCCCTTCTGTCGACGATCGGGATGAACAGTGCAAATTCATCGCCTCCCAGTCGTCCTGAGAATCCTCCGGCCGCCGAGGCAACTTCCTCAAGAGTCACAGCAACATCACACAGGAGATCATCCCCCGCATAGTGTCCAAATGCGTCATTTATATGTTTGAAGTCGTCAATATCCATGATATAAAAAGCGCAGAGCTCACCTGGGAATGACTCAAGCATATCTGTCACCTTGTGCTGAAATGTGACATGATTGTAAAGTCCCGTCAGAGAATCCCTCTCCGCCCTGAGTTGAAGCTCCTGACTTCTTATCTTCTCATCGTTTATGGAGTAATATTTTCCGAATATCTTGCAAACCTTTTTCTTGGAGTCCCTGAGAGGAACAAAGAGCACTCTGTACCACTCACATTTGCCTCCGCCATTCAGATCAAGGCGCAGATCACCCATCAGCCTGTCACAGCTATCCGCATCCGCATCAAGGATCTTTCTGAACATGCCGGTCACGGCGTCTCTGTCGTCAGCGTGGACTATCCTGTTAGTGTCGATGCCCTTATAGAAATTCTCATATTTCATGGTGGTGACCATCTCGCCATCCACGACCTTCTTATTTATCAGAGTATCCGTTGGGACATCGTACACGATTATGGACTCTCCGCTTCCCTGAAGTATCAGCCTGAGCATCTCAGACTGCGCCTTGTTCTCCAGCTCCGCTTCCATCTTGCTTGTCACATCGATAAACACCGCACACAGTGCGATAATTCCCTTTTTTATGGACATGACAGAAAGGCAGACCTGTATCCACAAATATCCCCCGGTATTCACATCCGTAAAGCGGATGTCATGCACCGTGGTCTTGTTACTCGTTATGGTCTCCAGGATCTGCTTCTTAAGGACAGACCGATCCTCTGGAATAGCCAGCATCACGTAGTCACTGGCATATCCACTCATCTGATCCTCGGTCACATTGAACAGCTTGTAAAAGCTTTTGCTCATGTACCTGACAGCCGGCTTATTCCCGTGAAGTTCAAATATACCCACACCGCCTGCCAGATTGTCAAGAGTCTTCTCCAGCATCCTTGCGTGATCAGATATCTCCTCGCTGAGCTCCTCATTTCTGCCAAGCGCCTCATCCAGTTCCATGCGGAGTTTTTGTGCATATTTTTCAATATCTATGTTATCTTCCATAACCCAACACCCCTTAAAACTCTTACAGAAGACTTATATCGTTCTATTTTACACAGCCTATCAGCTCATGGATATCGCTGATGGAATTCTTCTTCATATACTCCTCAATACCCTTTATGATCTCCACTGTTGCATAAGGATTGTGGAAGTTGGCCGTTCCAACTGCCACCGCACTTGCGCCAACCATAATCATCTCAAGGGCATCTTCTGTGGTAGCCACGCCGCCCATTCCGATGATAGGAAGCTTTATTGCATTTGCCACCTGGTATACCATTCTGACTGCTATCGGATGGATTGCAGGGCCTGACACACCTGCAGTCTTATTTGCCACTGCAAATGTTCTTCTGTTCACATCTATCTTCATACCTGTCAGTGTATTGATGAGTGATACCGCATCAGCACCGCCAGCCTCTGCAGCTCTGGCCATCTCGGTTATGTCTGTGACATTCGGACTCAGCTTCATGATGATAGGCTGCTTTGCCGCTGCCTTGACTGCCTTTGTTATATCATAGAGCGCATCCGGCTGCTGGCCAAATGCGATTCCGCCCTCTTTGACATTCGGACATGACACGTTGATCTCAAGCAGATCGACGTCACAGTCTCCAAGCTTCTCAACACATTCAACATAGTCTTCCTTGGATTTTCCACACACGTTAACAATGATCTTTGTATCGTAATCTCTGAGAAATGGAATATCCCTCTTCTTGAAAACATCTATCCCCGGGTTCTGAAGTCCTATGGCATTCATCATTCCGCCATAGGTCTCCGCTATACGAGGTGTAGGATTGCCCGGCCATGGCACATTCGCTACGCCTTTGGTTGTCACTGCACCGAGCTGTGAAAGATCCACAAACTCGCTGTACTCCATACCTGAGCCAAATGTTCCTGATGCAACTGTTATCGGGTTCTTGAGAGTCACACCCGCTATATCCACTGACATATTGATCTTATCTGACATTACAGCTCCACCTCCTCTGCATAGAATACAGGACCATCCTTGCATATTCTTCTATTGTGCACCTGTGAGTGCTCGTCTATATCCTTAGTCTTGCATACACAGGCAAGACATGCGCCCACGCCGCACGCCATCTTCTCCTCCATGGATATCTGGCACTCGATGCCCTTCTCCATGGCGTATGCCTTGATTCCCCGAAGCATAGGAGTAGGGCCACATGCATATATGACAGCACCGTCCACGCCGTATTCCTTTATGGCATCTATTACGTTGCCCTTCACACCGTGCTGTCCATCCTCAGATGACATATACACCTGTGCGTATGGCTCAAATTCCTCGTTCAGGAATATCTCATCCCTGTAGCCGAGCACGACTGACTTCTCACAGTCAAGCTCCTTTGCAAGCTGTAACATAGGTGGGATTCCTATACCTCCGCCTATCAGGATCGCCTTCTTGTCGGACTTCATGAAGCCGTTGCCGAGAGGCCCCAATATATCGACCGTATCTCCAGCCGCAAGCTGTGAAAA
>NC_021018.1:2546487-2550486 GCF_000210595.1 Coprococcus sp. ART55/1
CCAAATCCAACCACTCTGTATACAAGGCGGAGTGTTCCCGCCTCCCTGTCTATTCCGCAGAGGCTGATAGGTCTCGGGAGCATCTTGCTGCCATCGTGAGTATATACAGACACGAACTGTCCTGCTATAGCCTGTGAAGCTATCTCTGGAGCTTCAAGCACCAGACTGTATACATCTGTGGCAAGAGTCTCCTGACTGACCACCTTTGCTGTCATCTTAAGTTTGCCCATACTCTTCCTCCATAATCATTCTATTATCAGTGTACGGCGAACTACCTTGATCCGCCAAACACTTTCTGCTTTTTACGCATCAAGTGCGCCGTTGATATCCTCGATCATGTCAACTACTGCCTGTCTTGAGGCATCTGCATAGTTCTCAGCACCAAACTGTGCATACTTGTCCTGCTTGTAAGCAGCTATGATTCCTCTTGATGAGTTGACGATCGCACCGAGTCTGTCCTCATTGAAGTAGTGTACAAGGTCTGCAGCCTTACCCCCCTGTGCTCCGTAACCCGGAACAAGGATAAATGACTTTGGCATAACCTTTCTGAGCACCTTGCCCATCTCAGGGTATGTGGCACCGACAACAGCTCCAACCGCTGAATATCCTGATTCACCTACAACATCGCTGCCCCATTTGTCAACCATATCTCCGACTATCTCATAGAGTGGACGTCCATCCACAAGTCTGTCCTGGAACTCACCTGATGATGGATTGGATGTCTTGACGAGAACGAATATACCCTTGTTCTCCTCCTTGCACACATCCACAAATGGCTTGATTCCGTCTGTTCCAAGGTACGGGTTTACTGTGATGAAATCCTCATCAAATCCAGCATATGTCTTGCTTCCCACCTGTACCTTTCCGATATGACCAACCGCATATGCTGTTGATGTTGAACCTATATCGCCTCTTTTTATATCTCCGATAACGACAAGTCCCTTCTCCTTGCAATAGTCAACTGTCTTCTTGAATGCCTTGAGTCCCTCGATTCCGAACTGCTCATACATGGCTATCTGTGGCTTAACTGCAGGTATAAGATCATATGTAGCGTCAACTATTCCCTTGTTGAACTGCCATATAGCCTCACCAGCGCCCTCAAGTGTCTCGCCATACTCTGCAAATGCAGCTTTCTGGATATGCTCCGGTACATAGTTGAGCATTGGATCAAGTCCAACTACTATAGGTGCATTTGTCTTCTGGATATTCTTTACTAACTTGTCTATCATGATATTTTCTCCTTAAAAATTATTTTTTCTCTAAAACTGTTCCTCGTCACAGGCATAGCTTCCGAGGATCGTAAACTCCTCCGTCTCGTTCATGAGCTGGAACACTAAAGCCTGTATATCCTTCTTCAGTAAATTGGCAGACAGCTCCACATAGAATCTGTAATTCCAATGCTCCTGCCTGTTTGGCGCCGAGTGTATCTCTGTGAGGTTCACCCCGTAATCAGAGATCATGGACAGTATGCTGCTGAGACTTCCGCTCTTATTCTTACATACGAACATCACCTTCAGCCTGTTGTGGTTCTCCTCCACTATGAGGTGGTCTGCAAATGTGACAACCTTCTTGTTGTGTCCATTCTCATTTACAATGTTACATCTGTATATATACAGCTTGTTGTTGGTGAGCACCTCGTGAAGCGCATCCGAAACTCCGTAGCTTATGTCCTCAAGTATTCCCATTCCGGCGTCTACCTTGCCAGTCTTTATGAGCTCATACACCTCATCGTATGAGTCCACCGCAATGACCTTGTCCCTCGAGCATCCCTGACAAATGTACAGCTCCGGCTTTATCATCGCCACCGCATCTATGTCAGGCTCCTTCACATCATACTCCACATCTAGGCAGTTCCTGAGCTCCAGAGTCCTTCCATACTGGTACTTTCTGCTTATCTCCATGATTCTCTTGATAAGCGCCGTGTACTCCATCTTGATGTTATCATCCACATCCCCTGTGAGATTGGATATGATGGCCTCCTCGCGGTCTGGCTTATATATGTCATCCTCGGTCTCTGCCTTGACCTGAGCAACATTGTCCGCAAGAACCATTCTCTCCTTGAAGAGCTGCTTGATCTCCTTGTCGACCCGGTCTATGTTCTTTCTAACATCTGCTAATGTCATTCTGCATCCTCCAGTCAGCATCGGTAATGTGATGCTCATAGTCTTTTTTAATATACCATCTGCCCCACTCTAATTCAAGGCTGCCAATACTAAATGCGCTCTAAAAAGGCCACAGGAAAAGGAACATAACCGCTGCCACCAGCACTATCCCTATCACAAAGCCCATTATTATCCTTCCCCTTGTGCTCTTTGAGCCCCATATAATAAGAAGAGCTGCCAGTGCGCCGCACATATCTATAAGCACATCCGTGCCCCTGCCTGCCCTGTCAGCGACAAAGAGCTGATGAATCTCATCGGAGCACGCATAGACAAATGTTATCACAACTGACCATATATACACGCCAGCCGAAGCCATCCTTCCGCCGGCCTTTCTGACCGCCAGGGCCAGCAGAGCCAGAAGGATTCCATATTCCGTCATGTGTGCACCCTTTCTGACCATGATCTCCACCACTCCCGTCATCCTGTCAACCACGGGCGCGGAATCATTTCTCACCTTCTGGAACAAACCCACTATAAAGTCTGTCATGGGGTTGCTCACCGCCGACGAGTCATCTCCTGTTCTGGACGACATGTAAAATATGAATATCATCCACAGCACTGCCGGAATTATATATATGTACTTTTTCTCATTCTTTTTTGTTTTCTTTGCCATAAAATCACCACCATGAATGAGTATACCATAAAAAATGTCTAATTTTTTTTGATTTTGCCTTTTTTACTTGAAATATTAGTTTTTTACCTGTACTGTAGAAAAGTGAGGTATTGAAGTGGTTATGTATAATTCATAACAAATAAAAAAGTGAGGTAACATTATGGCAAGGACAAGGAAAAAGGGGGAATCCCATCGTATCAGCAGTTGTTTTCGGTATATTCGGAATAGTTCTTTTATTCCTGGGTATACGAACATTTATCGGTTTACACGGAAAGCTTCTAAACGTTACTACATGTGACGAATCGGAAGTTAAACCGGGAGTGTATGTGGAGGGAACACTCACCTACGGATACGGAGCTTACATTGAGAAGACTACAACGTACAATCACACGGTCACCAAGACCGACGGATACTACTATCTCGTTGATATCTGCGACAAGAATGAAGACGGCTCAAAAAGAGACACATCCAAGTGGATCGGAATATCGATCTCCAAGAGTGATGACGCCAAATTTGACGCGATCTCATCTGCTGACGATGCAGAACCAATCTACATAACAGGAGTCATCCGCAAGAACAGCGACAAGGTGCAGGGCTTCCTTGACGACTACATCACCAAGTATGTCGACGCATACGCACAATATTATGGATACACTCCTACAAGTGAGGACTATGCGACCGCAAAGGCAGAAGCTTTTCCTTACTATATAGAGATGGTTGACTCTTCAGATTACATATTCAAGCTTGTCCTCGGAGCTGTATTCCTACTGGCAGCAGTGATCATGATCCTGAAGGCAACAAGAAGCAAGAACACCATCAGCGCATCTGCACAGCCAGCAGGCACAGGTTACTATGACGGTACAGGCGATTTCAACGGCGTGTACACTCCGGGCAGCACAGGCAGCCCAAATAACGGCAGCTATACACAGCAGTATGGCAGTACAGACAGTGGCAGCTATACACAGCAGTACGGCACTACAAACAGTGGCAGCTACGGCACTGCAGAACAGACACAGGCACCGCAGACGTCTTACAGTGATCCGTTCTACTCACAGCAGCCGGCAGCTTCAGAGCAGGATGCCCACGCATCTAATCCTTATACAACAACAAGCTCAACTACATCTTCCTCTTCCTTCAGTCTCAAGAAAGATGAGTAACAATTAAATAGCACACATAAATCTAAAAAGGTATATACGGATCGCAGCCTGACTGCTTTCCGCATAT
>NC_021018.1:2550671-2554741 GCF_000210595.1 Coprococcus sp. ART55/1
AGACTGACTATCCTTATGAATAATCTTTACCTTCTTCTTACTTACCGAAGTATCTGTCAAGAAGTCCCTTGAGAGCCTTGCCGTGTCTTGCCTCGTCTCTTGCCATCTCATGAACTGTATCATGGATCGCATCCAGATTGTTCTTCTTAGCGCACTTTGCAAGATCTACCTTTCCTGCTGTTGCACCGAACTCGCAGTCAACTCTCCATGCAAGATTCTTCTCTGTTGAAGCTGTCATGTTCTGCTCAAGGTCTGATCCAAGCATCTCTGCGAACTTAGCTGCATGCTCAGCCTCCTCGTACGCTGCCTTCTCCCAGTAGAGACCGATCTCAGGATAGCCCTCGCGATGTGCTACACGAGCCATGCAGAGATACATTCCAACCTCTGAGCACTCTCCCTCGAAGTTAGCCTTGAGCTGCTCGTAGATATACTTCTTGTCCTCATCGCTGATCTCTGGATTGTTCTTAACTGTCTCAGCATATACGCCAAACTCATGCTCTGCTGCAAGTGTGAGCTCTCCCTCTACCTTCTTGAACTTATCTGCTCCTGCGTGACAGATAGGACACTCTGCTGGTGCCTGCTCTCCCTCATAGATATAACCGCATACTGTACATACAAACTTTGCCATAACTTAATTCTCCTTTTCTCTTTTAAATAATCTAATCAATATCCATCATTGATTGTTAAAATATATTCTGTCTTCTTTGTTGATGTTTATTTATCAACTATGTCTTATTATACCTATTTTTTGATCAAAGTCAACCCCTATTGGGAATGATTCTTAATTATTTTTTTAGTAGGTTGTTGATTATATATACAAGACTTGTAAATTATATACATTACATTATTGAGATTACATCCTGTTAAGGTCCAATATAAATAGAAAAAGAGGATCGATACATTCATATATCAATCCTCTTATACTCTTCTGTATATTCTCTATATGTCGCTATATAGCATCATTATCCGGCTAGCTCTGTCCCAGCATTATCTTCTTGAGAAGATATTCATATCCCGTGATAGGTATAGGCTTGCTGTAGTAATAACCCTGAATGTAGTGGCATCCCCACTCTCTCAGGTATTCCTTCTGCTCAAATGTCTCAACACCCTCCGCAAGACTTCTGATTCCCAGATGCCTTGACATGGTAAGGATATCCTGTGTCATGAGCATGTCCTTGTTGTTCGGCTCGCCGGTGGCTATTCCGTCAATAAAGCTCTTGTCTATCTTGATTATATCCAGCGGCATATCCTTAAGAAGTGCCATACTGGAGTATCCTGTTCCAAAATCGTCCATGGATATCTTGAAGCCCTCAGCCTTCAGATCCTTGAGCACCTTTATCAGATACTGCACGTCAGCGAAATCTGCACTCTCAGTTATCTCAAAGTCTATAAGCGAGTGATCCACTCCGTATTCATCGACTATATCACACAGTATATATATAAGATCCGGTCTCGATATCTGGTGTCTCGAGAGGTTACAGGATATCGGGTAGAGCGGGTAGCCAAGCTCCTTCCACTCCTTGAACTTCTTGCACACCTGTCTCAGCACATATCTGTCTATGATGTCTATAGTTCCGTCAGTCTCAAACTGCGGCACGAAATACTTCGGCGAGAGAATATCTCCGCCCTTGTAGAACCATCTTATCAGAGCCTCAGCACCGGTCAGGGTGTCGTTCTGTGGATTGTACTTCGGCTGAAGATATACCATGAGATCCTCATTCTCTATGGCATCCGGAAGCTCCAGCTTGTACTGCTGTGCCATGATGTATTCCTTCTTCATCTCCGATGTGTATATCTTTATCTCATTTACATTGGTCTTGATACACTGGAGGTGTGCCATCTGCGCCATGTCCTCAATGCGCATTGACATGTTGATTTTCTCGAATTCATCATAGAATACGATACCACAGCTATAGAATATCTTATACTTCCTGTTCGACGGAAGCTGTCCTATCTCCTCAAAGAATGTATATAGCCGGTTCATTATCTCATCCTCCGGCATATACTTTATAATCATGGCAAAATCGTCACTCTCACACTTTGCAGAGTACAATATCCAGTCCTGCTTGGTCATAGCGTCACATATATATCTGAACAGATCCTTCGCCACCTCACGGCCCATAACGTTGTTGATGAGCCTGAAGCCCTTTATGTCGAATCTGGCAAATATAAACTGATCCAGTCCTATATATTCACACTGCTCAAGCTTCTCCTTGAGCCATGTCCAGTTGTAATGTCCGGTGGCAGGCTCCCTGTATGCTATCTCATAGAGATCTCTCTTACTCATGTTGTCAAGAGTCAGCATCTCCTCCGTCTTGGTCTTCTTGGACCATACCGGAATCTCCACGCACAGACTGTCTGCGCTCTCCATGTAACATATATATGGAAGCTTGTGGTTAGAAACAATGTGCAGCTTCTCCGTCTCTATATACAACTTGGCATATGAATACGCCATGGTCATGAGTCTCGGTATATCCTCTATCAGAGATATATCAAATCCCTTTATATCCACAACGTCGAATCCCGGAACCGTGATGCTCACACAGTTCTGAGGAACCACCTCCATATCACTGTATCCTATCTCCACTCCTCCACACAAACGCGAATATCCGGCGTCCATCATCTTCTCAGGCATATAAAACAAAGCCCTGTTTGCCAGCGGCCTGTATATGTTGCTAAAGCACTTGTACCAGTCATAGCCATTCTCCTGACAAAAATCGTCAAATCCCTCTGACTCTCTGGACCTCAGCACGTAAAGTTTTCTCTTTGGTTTGTATGCCTTTGACCATTGATGTTCCATAATATATCATTACCTCTGTTCTGCCCTAAGGCCATAGTATTGCTATTTTTCAACCTTTTTCATTCTATCACAGATCCATCATTTAGGGCTATACTTATTATTTTTTTGTTCTGGAAAATAAATGGTTAAGTTTCGATTTTTTTCGTTGAATTTTTACCATATATTTGTTAGCATAGATAAGGTTTTTCAATTATAATTAATAGGAGGCAAAAACGATGAAAAACAGGTTATTTCTAGGTCTCGGCACAGTCATCTCAGTTCTTGGGCTGTCACAGGTAAGTGCCCTGGCGGCAGACAGCGAATCCGGTACTGAAACACTCGGTGCTGCGCTTCCACTTACATGGTGTATACCATTTGTGTGTATGCTTCTGTGCATAGCTGTTATGCCCCTTATCGCCGGTGAGTGGTGGGAAAAGCACAAACAGTGGGCTGTTGCAGGCTGGTCTCTTTTATTTTTAATTCCATTTGCCATATTCCATGGCTTTGGTACGATGGGCGAACAATTGCTCGAGGTAATGATCGGTGACTATCTCACCTTCATTGTATTGCTTTTTGCCCTGTTCTGTGTGGCAGGCAATATATCTCTTGAAGGCGACCTGGTGGGAACACCTAAGCTCAATGTTCTGCTTCTACTGATAGGTACTCTGCTGTCAAGCTGGATCGGTACTACCGGTGCAAGTATGCTGATGATCAGACCTATCATAAAGGCAAATAAATGGAGACGAAGAAAGGTTCAGATCATTGTATTCTTCATCTTCCTCGTTTCAAATATTGGTGGCTGTCTCACCCCTGTCGGTGATCCTCCACTTCTGATGGGATTCATGAATGGTGTTGACTTCTTCTGGAGTCTCAGACTTGCAAAGGTCATGGTTGTCAATCTCATCATCCTGCTGACTGTATTCTTCTTTCTCGACACAAGAGCGTACAAGAAGGATATCGCAGACGGCAGACAGAAGCCGGTATTCGATGCGGATACCAAAAAGCCAATCAGACTTAAGGGCGCTCACAACATTATATTCCTTGTAATGATCGTAGGCGCAGTTATCCTCAGCGGTGTTCTTCCTATGAAGTTTCCTGCATTTGCAAAGGGTATCAATTTCTGTGAGGGCGTAACGCTCTCATGGGCTGCTATCATCGAGATCGTGATCATGCTCGCAGCGGCTTTCCTCTCATTCAAGACAACGAGCAAGAAAGTCCGTAAGGCCAACAACTTTACATGGGATGCTATACAGGAGGTTGCCATACTGTTCGTAGGTATCTTCATCACTAT
>NC_021018.1:2555889-2561492 GCF_000210595.1 Coprococcus sp. ART55/1
GGTTATCTCACGCTCCGCCTTTCTGTCGGCAAATGGCATGTTTACATACCCTATCGATCCAAAGAACATCTCGAAAAATGAGAATATTCCCTTGAATATCCCATGCTTTTCAGTGTCATTGAAGTATGTCATAACCGCATACATCTCTGTAACGATTATTCCCACATTACATCCAAATATGATATATCCCTCGTCTGTGAGACTCAGGGCAACCGACATCATGAACACAAGAATATAATATGGGATCAGTATACTCTGTTTCGACAACGCAGCTCCAGTGGTCATGACCTCACGGTCTGCACCGATGTTCTTCTCATATCGTACCATGCATGTACTGATAAACACTATTGATACTATCGAAAGCACAGCCGACAATATACTCGACCAGTTGCTGTACAGACATGCCGCACATATGATCGCATATACCAGTACCGGAATACCAAACATCCTGAATCTGTTCGGAGACACCGCAGGATTTCTCCTCTGCGGCGGTCTGGCATTCATGTTCATATACCCTTGCGGTGGCGGCGGGGGCATCCCCGGGCCTCCATTCATGTTCATATACCCTTGCGGTGGCGGCGGGGGCATCCCCGGGCCTCCATTCATTCCATTGTTAATATTCTGTTCGTTCATCCCAAACCCTCCATTTTTTCACCTTGAACCACTTTGAGCTACTCTACAAGTGCCATCTCATCAAGCCCCACGATCCTGTCCATACACACCGGTGCTGTCAGCCTGTAGGCAAAACTTGCAGACTCGAACAGGCAGTATAATTTGCCATTATACGAATATATCTGCTCCAGCTTCTGCGGAAGCTTAACCACCTGTCTCGGTGTCTCTGTTCCGTAATTCACACTGGACAGCTTGCCTGTATCTGTATCGTATACCTCTATCCTGGATTCATCTATACCATATGATATAGAAAATATTATCTCATTTTTGTACACCTGAAGCCCCTGCACCCTTCCTGGTATATAGAAAGCCTCGTCCTCCTCCGAGGATATGGCGGTGCCGCCATTTACGATCTCGTAGCTGGCTGCCATGCTGTAGCTGTTCTTATCCTTTCGCCAGTAGCCCGCATATATATGTCCGTCATATATCGTGATAAATGACGTTGCAGGGAACATGACGCTACATGTGTTCCTGTATTTTATCGGCTTTCCCTGAGCCACATCGTATTTCTCTATGGAGTCCAGCGTAAGACATGATATGGATGCCTTCCTGCTCCTGTCCTCATCCTCATCAATCATATACGAGGAAACCCACAGCACATTATTCTTCGTATCATACGCAAGTCCTCCGGCATGTGTCGTGTCCTTGAGAACCAGTGTCTTAATATATTGCCCGGTCTGTGTATCAAGAACAAATATCACAGATTTGTGTTTCTTCGTCTTGCAGTAAGCACTGACAAATGTATACTCCTTCGTAACTGCCAGCCCCTGTGGCGTCATGGACGTGCAGTTCTCTATCTTCCTCGACTCACTGCCTATCGTATCAGCATACGCAAGTCCCGGAATGATCATCATGCCATAATCGGTATCCCTGTTCTGGGCATACATACCCATATGATAGAATTCCGGTTCAGTCGACATCTCCCATATCTGCGAAAAATTCGACTTGTTGTCAACCGCATAGGTGCTGGTTCCGGAATCATTTCCCGATATCTCGAAGTTTCTGCAGTACACTCCGCCATACAGCCATATCACGCAGATTCCCCCGACATAGCACCATGCAAATATCTTCACAAGTATCCTTCTCGACTGGACCGTCGACAAAAGTGCCGCCATGACCATCTGACTGATAATCGTTATAAGCATCATGGCATTTGTCAGCATATCTCCATGGCTGACTATCTGAAGCGGTACGCCTATCATCATAATCCAGTAGGCCTTCTGTTTCACCTTAATTCTTATTACACCATTCCAGCCTTCCCGCTTCATGCCCCACACCTGCAGTGACTGCCATACAACCACAAGGCCATATACGATGCACGCCACAAGCAGAAGCTGCCTGAGCACAGCAACAGCCGTTATCTCAAGGGCCTCACCATTTCTGTAAAATGCCATATAGTACACACCCTGTGCGAGCTGCCATATCCTCCACGCCATCATGGCGAACATCGCAAGCGCTGCAACAAATGCAAATGTGTTGGTAGCAGTTCTTCGTCTGACACCCTCACGATGTTCCTTCATCTGTTTGCGCAGACGTTTCTTTGCCCTTCCCAGCTCCTTTATGTGCTTTTTACACTTTCTGATCCTTCTGCGTTTATAGAACAGCACCTTGTACGGTGCGCGTCTGTTCTTCAGCTCTTCATATTCTTCCCTAAGTCTGTCATACCGTTCCGACTCCTCATGAAGATCCGTTCTGGTCGCCCTGAGTGCAGAACGACACATAACGTATCCCTCAAGATCTATCTGTGCCTGTTCTTTCAGCTTTTCAGCCTGAAGTTGAAGCTTCTCTTCTCTGTTCAATTTCTTAGCCCTGTCTGTCATGAAAATCCGCTCCTGTCCATCAGCCTCTTTACTCAAAGTACCGTTTTATTTTGTCCTCCACCAAATTCGAACCGATCACAATTATGATCTCCTGCCCGTTCTCTATAGGTCTCACCTCGGTCTTTTTTACCGTGGCGTTGAGCTCTATCCATCCGGTGTCATTTACAGGGAGAAAACCCTTGATTCTAAAGACATCTCCGCATTCCTTATCCGCAAATATATCCCTGACTATCGTCTCAAGCCGCTCCTGAGGCATGACCTTATTCATGATATATACCGAGTTAAACACATCACTTTGTTTGAACCATAATTTTACATAGTCGTTCAATTTGTATCCGGTTGACATAAAACCTTCAAAGTCATCATCCGTGAAATCATCCCAGTTCTTCTCCAGAACATCATCGCCGAACTGACGCTTACACTGGAATTCGGTGAGCACTTCATTGATATATTCTATTGTGCTCCTCTTCTCATCCTCCGATGCATCCTGAACCTTGCTCATCACCAGAGTTCCACAGTTCGCAACCTCAGACGCAAGCACATATCTGGACTGTCTGCTCATGTCCCGGTCAAGTCCGGCATCGACTATGGAAATGATGCTTCCCACCTCATACCATCTGTCAAGTGGCTCCTCGTGGAGGACGTCAAAGAATTCATCCACATCAAATATTCCGGACGGCTCAACAATGACTCTGTCATAGCCGCTCATCCCCATAGCTATGAGCTTTGTCTTGAACCTTCTCTTGTGACAGTCCTCGCCGCAGCCACCTGCCACCATCTCAGCATGACAGTTCTCGCCCATCACATCCTGAAGAAGCATCATGTCCACGTTGACTGCACCATAATCATTTTCAAGGATTCCGACATTATATCCTTTGCCAACAAGGTAGCTCACATACTTCTTAATAAATGTCGTCTTGCCTGAGCCCAGAAAGCCCGTTATCAAATCTATCTTTACCATATGTCCACTCTCCTTATCTACGCGCGTTACCAGCTTGATCTCACATGAAATCCGCTGTCATTCTCCAGAGGTATCTCTCTGACATCCATATCCTCTATAAATATATATCTGTCATTTCTGAGAACTGCTATCACCTTGTCTATAGCCTCAGGCAGCCCCTGAGCCTCCATCTCAACAGAATCATCATATCTGTTGCACACCCAGCCTGTGACTCCGTACATGGATGCAGCATAGCTCGCCCTGTATCTGAAGCCAACTCCCTGCACTCTTCCTCTGAATGTATAATGTCGTCTTATCTTGTCCATATCTATATGTCCCATCTCTGTTATGATCTTCTCATATCTTACATTTTATATTATATCCTGCTGCCCGCATCTTACACATCATGTTCAGCATCGTACTTTTCTGCGTCATACACGATATTTCCGCCACAGATTGTATAGTGAACCCTTCCCGGGAGAGTCCATCCGGCAAATGGACTGTTGGATGCCTTTGACGCAAAGCTGTTCACTGTCCACTGCTCATTCTCGCCAAATATGACTATATCCGCAGGAGCTCCCTCTGCTATCTTGCCCGGTTCCATGCGGTAAAATTCTGCAGGATTCCTGCTCATTAGTTCCATGAGCTTCATGAGTGAGATATATCCAGGCTGTACAAGGGAATATATTCCAAGGGCAAGAGATGTCTCAAGCCCTGTTATTCCACTTGGCGCCTTGTCAAGCGGTCTCGCCTTCTCCTCACTGCTGTGCGGGGCGTGATCCGTCACTATCATATCTATTGTGCCATCCTGTATTCCCTCTATGATCTGTCTTCTGTCTTTCTCGGTTCTGAGTGGAGGATTCATACGCGCCATGGTTCCGTACTTCAGCACAGCATCCTCTATAAGGGTGAAATGATGTGGAGTTGCCTCCGCATGTACGTCCGCTCCAAGCTTCTTTGCAGTTCTCACTATATCCACGGAATTGCCTGAGCTTATATGCTGTATGCACACTGATGCACCTGTGTGAAGTGCAAGGACGCAGTCCCTTGCAACCATAATATCCTCCGCTGTGCGGGATGCACCGCCGTATCCAAGCTTTTCTGATACTTTCCTTGATTCACTCCCGGCTGTACAATGAACAGCGGATCCTCTTCATGAAGACTCACCGGAAGATCAAGATCCCTTGCCTTCTCCATAGCCTCAAGAAGAAGCTTCTCATCCATGATTGGGATTCCGTCATCGGTAAATCCTGCTGCACCTGCAGCCGCAAGACTGTCCATGTCCACGAGTTCCTTGCCAGCAAGGCCCTTTGTGACTGTGGCTGTCTGAACTACATGTATTCCGGTCTTTGCACCTTTATCCTGTATATACTTGAGAGTCTCAAGGTTATCCACCGCCGGCTTTGTATTCGCCATACATACCACCATCGTGAAGCCTCCTCTTGCAGCGGCGGCAGCACCTGTCTCGATGTCTTCCTTGTACGTAAATCCCGGATCGCGGAAGTGTACATGTGTGTCTACCAGTCCTGGTGCAACTACAAGTCCATCTGCATCGATGACCTCCGCACCCTCTGCCTCCAGATCGTATCCTGTCTTAACTATATGATTGCCGTCGATGAGCACATCCATGACCTCGTCTGTATGGGTGACCGGATCAATGACTCTTCCATTCTTTATCAATAACATTTGCCTGTTCTCCTCTATATAAATATTTTATTACTGTCTGTATGTGTTCTGCGGATCATACTGTGATGACTGACCGTAATGTGGCTGCTGACCGTAGCCGCTATACTGATTATTCTGCTGTGACTGCCGGCCATACTGGGTCTGCTGGCTGTAGCCATTCTGCTGATCGTACCGCTGTGGCTGACCATAGCCACTTGACGGCTGATTGTACTGTCCTGGCTGTTGAGTATAGCTGCCCGGCTGGTTGTACTGCCCCGGCCGCTGACCGTAACCATTCTGCTGACCATACCGAGGCTGCTGGCCATAGCCACTCTGCTGACCATACCGAGGCTGCCGGCCATAGCCACTCTGCTGATTATTGTACTGATTCGCCTGGCCGTATGCATTTGGCTGGAAGGTGTTCTGCCACTTGCCATATACATTTGGCTGATTGTACTGCATGTTCTGTCCGTACATATTTGGCTGATTATATCCACACATAGGTA
>NC_021018.1:2561743-2573252 GCF_000210595.1 Coprococcus sp. ART55/1
GATTCACCCATATAGGATTTACCGCTATGATATGATCGTTCTTTGCCGCATGGGATATGAGCAGGAACATCAGAACCACCGACAGGATCAGAACCAGTATGCACAGGATCACGCTGGTGTCATCAATCGACAACACAAAATCATACAGTCCGTGTATTCCCATGGTGCTAAAATACGCTATCAGCATATTGCCTGCGGCACCCTCGCCCTTGTTCGCATTCTCTCTCGCCTTTGAGTAGAAATATCCCATGATAACGCCGCATGAGCAGTGAAGTGGGATTGCTGTCACAGCCCTCAGGATTCCGAGTCCTATTCCACCCTGGAATACATACAGGATATTCTCCAGTGTTGCAAATCCGAGCGACGAGCACACGCCATATATAACGCCGTCATAGCTGTGGTCAAAGTTCTTATTTTTCCATGTAAGTATTAACATTCCAAGGAATTTGCCCAGTTCCTCGATCATCGCCACTATAAAGAAGCAGTTGACCAGCTCATAAACCGCCGTTCCGGATTCCAATCCCATGTAGTATAACAATACGCCCCCAACCAGCTCCACGACTACTGCCGGTATCGTGCTGACAGCTCCCAGAACCGCAAGCCATACTAGCAGGCTCATTGGATCCCTGCTATTCTTATTTCTTCTGACTACAAATAACAGCAGTAACACCGAAGGTAATACTGCAAGTCTCAATGCAAATGCACTCATCCTTTACTCTCCCTGATATTTTCTTCCGTATAAATATATATACATATTAAAGATACCATTTTTAGCGTAAATCCACAATAAGCAGAGGCCTTTACCGACATTTTATTTCATTAATTAACTTTAATTTAGCCTAAATGCAACTCAAGGCAGGTCATTCCATTTCAGAAGACCTGCCTTGAACCAATTTTCAAATGTATTCAGTTACGACTTACTGTGTGACATCAATATCTCCGCTACTAGTCTCGATATTGCACTTTCCATCTGCTCCCTCAACCGAGTCCGGTACATTTACATCACCGCTGGATGTCTTTGTATTGTATTCATACTTCATTTCTGAGCCAATGCCGATCGATACATCACCACTGGTTGTCACGACATTGATCTCAGAAGCATCACAGTCTCTAATCATTACGTCACCACTTGACGCACGACCGTTTATACGTTTTGCCTTTATACTGCCAGATGTGATATTGCCACTGGAGGTCTTCAGATCAATATTATCCATCACCACATCACCAAGACTGACGTCACCACTGTTTGCTGATATTCTTGTATCCTTTGACGATACACTGTCAAGCTTAATGTCACCACTGCTGGTCGCCACTGTCAGAGCATCTGCATTTACCCCCTTTACGATCACATCGCCGCTGGCGGCCTCTATATCGATATTGCCTATTGCCAGATAATATTCCATATCCACGTCACCGCTGCTGGTCACGATCTTCAGATCATCGTACTCCGTGCCGGCCAGATACACCGTCACGGACGGCCATGCTCCAGAGTACATACCAATGGAAATGTTAAATGCCGCGTTTCTACTGTCATCTGCGGTTATCCTGAGCACGCCATCTGATATATCTACATGATGCGTCAGATTCTCGCAGTCATAATACTCCACATAACTTGTATCTCCACTCGCCTTCTTCACGGAAACATCCACATCTGATGCGCTTTTTACATCAATTGCAGTGAATTTATCTTTTATATCAACAGTCTTCTTTACGTAGTTCACCGGCTCCGATGTCATGTGGGCCAGATTAACTGTCACATTCGGCCATCTGAATCCATTTACAGCAAGTGCTGAGATCACAGTGATAATGCCTGCCACGATCATGACCGATGCAACAATAACAGCTTTCTTTGTTCTACTCATGACTATTTCTCCTTTACAAACATTCTCTTTATTCCATTCACACTGGCCTTGCAGACCTTAAATATACCAACCGTAACAGGCTTAACCGATACAACAAACAATATCGCTATACCAACTCCTATGAGTGCTGCTCCGAGCATTAGAACTGCTGTGTAAGGGCTGTGGGCCACGAACAGAGGTATGGTACATATCAATCCGCCTATTCCCGCAACCACAAAGCTGAGCACCACCGCATAGAATGATATAAGAAGTGCAAATGCAACTATCCACAGTGTGAGCAACAATACCGCCGCTGTAATGAGAAGTGGTATCCACACCGGAGAACCAAGTACTATGAGTACGACCTCCCATGCCTTGAGCTCGTGCTTTGGCTTGATCTTCTCCTTCACAAGCTTTGTAAGCGGCATATCTTCAAGTATCTGCTCCACTGCTGCATCAGGTGATCCCATATCTGCCACAGCCTCCTCCTCGGAAAGGCCATCCTCCACGCGGTCATCTATCATCTCGCTATAGTAATCCATAAACCTGTTCACATCATCAGCCGGCATCGCACTGATCCTGCTTCTTATCGACTCAAGATATTCCTGTTTGTTCATCTCTGACTTCCTCCTTCACAATAAATCTGTATATGGATTCCAGTTCCTTCCACTCTTCCTTGAACTCTTCTATCCTGGCTCTTCCGGCATCCGTAATATGATAATACTTTCTGAGTCTTCCGTTGTGCTCCACGGAATGAACCGTGAGCAGCGACCCCGCCTCAAGTCTTCTGAGGATAGGATAGAGTGTGGACTCTGATATCGTCACATACGGCTTCATATCTTTGATGATCTGATATCCATAGGAATCCTCGTCCTTGATGGCCGCAAGCACACACACATCGAGCATCCCTCTCTTCAATTGTATATCCATCGCTATACCTCCTTACGCAGTATACTATACGTCACATAGTATTATATGTCAAGTAGTATTTTCAGCACTCTACAAAAAGGAACAACAATGGAGTCAGGCACCTTTTACATAGGTTTTACATTAATGTATATGAAACATAACAAGCAGGGCGGGACATCTCACCAATGGGATGTCCCGCCCTGCTTACAAATTATATTCTGCTATATCTTAATCTGACACATGATATGTTTTCCATTATAGTATGTCGATGACATACTCCTTGCTGAACGAATGGCCAGCCTCAAGACTGTTTGAATACTCACGGTCCGCCAGATCTCCGTCATATCCCTCGCGGTCACACCTGCCAAACCAAGGCTCTATGCAGACAAATGGCGCATGTTTCTTTGCAGGAGACCATATGCCTATCTGCGGCACATCAAATCTCAACTGCAAAACCGGCGCATCAGATGAGTTCCTTAATGTAATCGTATTTATACCCTTACCATCCATGATCAGGGCATCCTCATCAAACATCTCATCACGCAGCTTTAAGACTCCATCTGTCAGTCTGTGCGTAACTGTTCTATCTCCAAGAACTCCATTTGCTGTCAAAAGACCACATTCAATCTCGTTCTTACCTGTGTGCATATCCAGAGAATAACCGCCGATGCCTCCCTCACATGCAAATGCAGGATGGGCACCGATAGAAAAATGAATCGTGTCAGTTCCCTCATTCACAACGGTCCACATAACATGTACAGATGAACCTTCAAGTCTGTATCCTATACAAAGACTGAAATCAAACGGATAGCTCTTCTGCCATGTATCATTCTTCTCAAGCACAAACAGCAGTGTATCACCAGTCTGGCCACCCACTACAAACTCGCTGTCCCTTGCAAATCCGTGCTGAGGTATATTCTCATAAACCACCCCGTTATGTCTGTAACGCTGTCCTTCAAGCTTTCCCACAAATGGAAACAGCACAGGAGAAACTCTTCCCCAATACTCAGCATCACCGCACCACATGTATTCTCTGTCTGTCTCGATACTCTTCAGGCTCACAAGCTCAGCGCCGTGAGTATTCACCTTTATAGCGATCTTATCATTTTTTAATTCAACAATACCCATCATGTCCTCCTATACTCCAGCCAGTCTGGCTGATCATAATTTGCAAATAATATTATACACTTTTATAACATTATAACACAGGTACAAAAAAATACGGTCGCTTAATGAACTAATAAGCAACCGTATTTTATATAATTAAGCAATAGTCGCTGTCGGGGTTCCAAGTATCACATGAAGCCCCTTCTCCTTTGCCTTGCTGATGACATGATCGAAGAACGAAAAGTCATACTGCCCCTCCGTCTTCTCCATGATATGCCATGCAAACTCCGCTATACGGATGACATTGCATCCAAGCTCTACGATATTGTCCATATCCTCATCGATCATGGATATGTCCCACTGCTCTGGATAATAATCCACACCTCGTTATCCAAGCGCGATCATTCTGTTGATGCAGCGGGAAGCTCCCTCCATCACCTCATCAGAAAGGACTATCTCTTCGCCACCTGTGCCCTTTAATACATTCAATATGTCAACCAGGGTAGTAAGCTTCATATTATGGCACATCAGCTTTGAAGAAATTGGATAGAACATTTTGTCAGGGCACTCATACTGAAGATGCTCCACAATACTGTGCTCTGTACCGATGATAAATTCTTTTTTCTCTGACTTTCTGGCATATGCCATAATTCCTGTGGTTGAACCTACATAATCAGCCTCTGCAACTACATCCGGCCTGCACTCAGGATGGACAAGAAGTTCCGCATGTGGATGTAACTCTTTTGCCTTCAAAGCATCATCTAGGGTAACCGCAAGATGTCTAGGACATCCGCCGTTAAAAAATGCAAATTCCTTTTCCGGCATCTGCTTTTGAACATAGTTTCCAAGATTCGGATCTGGAATAAAAAGAATCTTGTCATTATCAAGCTTGCTGCAGATCTGCACTGCTGATGAGGATGTCACACATACATCACAGGCAGTTTTCAATTCAGATGTCGTATTTATATAGGCGACAACCGCATATCCCGGATACTTCTTCTTCATCTCATCCAGCGTTTCAAGGTTCATCTGCTCAGCCATCGGACATCCGGCTTCAGGATTAGGCAGGTACACATTCTTATCAGGGGACAATATCTTACATGTCTCCGCCATAAAACGCACACCACACATTATTATATTTTTGCGGGAATCCTTGCTCGCCTCTACGCTAAGTCCATATGAATCTCCCATATAATCTGCAACTTCAAGAATCTCATGTCCCTGATAAGCATGTGCCAGTATGCAGAAATCTTTCTCTTTCTTCAGTCTGATTATCTCTTCCTGTATCTCTTTTATCGTCATTTTATTCTCTCCAAATCATTTTGTATTATTTCTCCCACTCCTGCCACGGAACAAGGAAGCCTGTCTCATCGAGCTTCTGCTCTATGTTGTCCAGGATCTCTTCACTTGGAGCCTCTATCAGATGGTAATGATATCCGTTCGTAGCATTTCCAAGCAGGGACGACTGGCTGTTTTCCAATTTTTTCATAAATTTTGCCACGTCGTATCTGGAAGCAATATTCATCTTTGCAGTAACACGATTGTACACCGTATGACTTATACTTACATTCTTTACAACACCGCCATAATCAACTATGATCGTGAGTTCTTCCTCAGTCCTGTCATAACCGTGTTTTACTTTAAACTCTCTCTGACATTTTGATTCATTCTTGTATATATAACCCCTGTTAGTTGCAATTATGCCATCATCAGCCGCCCTGATCACTGCAATATCCTGCACTATTATCTGTCTGCTGACTTCAAATTCTGACGCAAGCTTATTTGCCGGAACAGGGACATCTGAATTCTTCACAATGTCAAGTATCCTTTCCCTTCTCTCTTTTGCCTTCACTTTATTCCTCCGCATGAAGATTTTTCATCGATATATCCATTATAGGTGAACTGTGTGTAAGCGCACCGCTTGATATATAATCCACTCCCAATGATACCAGTCTCTCTATGTTCTCTTTTGTAACATTGCCTGAACATTCTGTCTCCGCACGTCCATCGATCAAATCGATCGCAGCCCTCATCTGATCCGTTGTCATATTATCAAGCATAATGATATCGGCTCCCGCTTCAACAGCCTCTTTTACCTGATCCAGTGTCTCAACTTCAACCTCTATCTTGCGGACAAATGGTGCATACTCCTTTGCCATTCTCACTGCATTGGTTATACTTCCCGCAGCGCCTATATGATTATCCTTAAGTAATACTCCATCCGACAAATTGTATCTGTGATTGCTGCCTCCGCCAACTCTGACTGCATACTTCTCAAATATACGGCAATTAGGCGTGGCCTTTCTGGTATCCAGCAGAGTAGTCTTGCTTCCCTTAAGAAGTTCTGCAACCTCATGGGTATATGTAGCTATACCACTCATACGCTGCAGGTAATTAAGCGCAACCCTCTCTCCAGAGAGAAGAACCCTGATATCACCAGTCACAATTCCCATAAGCTGGCCAGCCTTCACCTCATCGCCATCTTTGCAGAAGAACTCAACCTCAGTGCTGTCATCTAAGAGTGTAAATACTCTTGCATATACATCAAGTCCTGCAATGATTCCATCCTGCTTGCATATCAGGTCTACTTTTCCTTTCTGTGCCTTTGGCATCACCGCATTTGTGGATACATCCTCACTTGTGATATCCTCCTGTAAAGCCATCATTATAAGCTTGTCCGCATTCAATTTCATTGTTATCTGATTCATTCTCAGCCTCTTCTTTCTGTTTCTGTCAAAACTATATTCTTATATTCTCTAAACAAACCATCTATATCTTCATATTCAGACAGATCTATGTTGTCTTCTCCACAGCCTCTGTGCTCTCTGCTGAACATGATATCATCTGCCGCTCTCTGTGCAAAAACAAGCGACTCAAGTAACGAATTGCTTGCCAGTCTGTTTCTGCCATGCACTCCATTACATCCGGCTTCTCCTACCGCGTACAATCCTTCCATGGATGTCCTTCCGGCGAGATCTGCCTTCACTCCGCCCATGTGGTAATGCTGAGCCGGCACAACCGGTATCGGTTCAACAAGCACATCATATCCCTCATCCTTACACTGCTTGTATATATGTGGAAAATGCTGCAAGATCACATCTCTTCCAAGCGGTCTCAGATCTTCCCACACATGCTCCGTTCCATCTATCTCCATCTGTTTCCATATTGCATGGCTGACTACATCACGAGGCTGCAGTTCATCTGTAAACCTTTCGCCCGCCTTGTTTAGAAGCCAAGCGCCTTCGCCTCTCACAGATTCAGATATCAGAAACCTTCTTCCTTTATTCCGGCTAAACAGTGTCGTCGGGTGGATCTGCACATAGTTCAGATTCTCTACCTCTACTCCATGTTTTAAGGCAATTGCTATGGCATCACCTGTTATATGGGCAAAATTCGTTGAGTTCTTATATATACCTCCGATTCCACCACACGCCAATACAACGTTGTTGGATCTAAGTATGCTTATATTCTTCGCCTCATCAGCTATAACCACTCCACCACAGGCATTGTCATTGCAGATGATGTCGAGCATAGTCGTATACTCATATATCTCGATATTGGATTTCTTCTTTGCACATTCCAGCAAAGTGGATGTAATCTCTTTGCCGGTAATATCCTCGTGGAACAATATTCTGGGCTGGCTATGAGCTCCCTCCTTGGTGAAGGCAAGCTTTCCGCTCTCATCCCTCTCAAATCTAACTCCAAGCCTTATCAATTCTCTGATAACAAGATTCGATGATCTGATCATAAGATCGACTGTCTTTTTATTGTTCTCATAATGGCCGGCTCTCATGGTGTCTTCAAAATAATCTTCGTAATCTTCCTCACCCCGCAGCATACATATGCCTCCCTGGGCCAAAAAAGAGTCGGACTCATCAGCCCGCCTTTTTGTGATAATACAGACCTTTCTTGTCTCTGGAAAATTCAACGCACAGAACAAACCTGCAGCGCCAGTTCCCACAATAATAACATCATATACAGTGTTCATCATTTCTCCTCTTCAAGTAGGCATCATATTATTCTTTATAACCTGACTTGCATATAAACATAACATATGTAAACACATATGTAAAGATATATGTAATGTTATGTGTAAACTTTTGATGTAAACTTTTGAATTAGAGTTTTCTGTATACCGTCTCTACTTTAAGACTTTCTTTATCTGTTTCTCTGTGGCAATCGGGTAGACATCATCCATATGCTTCACTATCCTCTCCCACGATTCCTCAGGGCTCTCACCATATGCGGACGTCACGTGGTCATATCCCCACAGCTTCTCCGGCATGGAATACACAGCCACATTCCATCCGTATTCCGCGCCCTTCTTGTTCAACCGTTTTCTGAAGTCACATGCGCACAGGTATGTCTGCATCTGGAGCTGTGTCATCGTACCCTCAAAGCCTTTCTCTCCGCCCTTGCCAAATCCGGCAAGCTTCTTTATATCGAATGAAAAAAGTTCTGTATTGTACATACTATCCAGCTTTTCTGCTGCAAATTCCGCATCGCTCTCCTCGTCTATCCGGTCATCCATGAACAGATCCATGATCTTCTTCTGCCTGAATGATGCAAGCTCATCATCCCATCTGGCATCGAAATCATATCCAGCTCTTCTATAATTTGCAAAATACGGGAACCATTTCTTTGAGATAAATCCCGCCTTATTGTGGAAAAATTTGCCGTATGCGATATCGCCTCTTCTGGCTATGATCTCACGCCACACCCAAGGATCCCTCTGCGGGTCTTCACTCCACCAATACTTCTCCGTGGTTCGCTCTTCCACCGAAAATCCAGGTATCTCATTGCGGAAAAGAGGAAGAAATCCCACTTCCTCTATATATCCGATAAGTTCGTCCACCGTATGCAGGCACTCCGGATCATTCTCCGAAACTCCATACATGATCCATGTTCCGTCTTTTGATTCCATAAACTCTCCTAAATTATTCGCCCCTCAAGGTGATCCATCTCATGGAGCACTATCTGGGCTATATATCCGTTGAACTTCATACGCTTTTTTGCAAATGATGCATCCTGAAACTCTACTTCTATGTCTCTATACCTTGTCACCTTTCTCGTGCCGTCCAGAGACAGACATCCCTCTTCTGTCTCGTAAGCCCCCGACTTTGACAGGAGTACCGGATTCAGCATGACAACATTGGCAAATCCCATACTGACGATAATTATCCTCTTCTTATATCCGATCATGTTGCCCGCCATGCCGACGCACCTCGCCTGATTTGCCGCTAATGTGTCCTGCATATCTGCTATGATTCCCGCATCCATAGTCGTCATCGGAGATGACTTCTGGCTGAGAAACATCTGATCTCTTACTATCTGTTTTACCATAGTCTATTACCTTTCCTTATCTACTCACCATTCTTCACGTACAGGAATAATTTAGACTTGAGCAGCTTCTTCGGCGTCGCCGAGATCTCGCATATCTCCTCGTATATGCGGTTGCACACGATAAAATACGCAGCCAGGGCAGTCAGCACATTCTTCTGATTTGCGCTCTGGAAATTGTACTTCCCTGTCTTCTCATTCTTCTCGCTTCTGGCATGTTTTACCAGGTTATAGTCATTCCACCAATCCGCGATCCTGCCATCCACAAATGCGCTGAACGGCTTCAACTCGATATCTTCAAATGTGTCTATCGTCCTCACTGCGTCAAGCCTGATAGCCGGGAATTTCCTAAGCACAGGAGTAAGCCTGTCATGTATATTGTACTTCTTCCTGTAATCGTCCTCCTCTACCATCTTGCAATATATCTCAATCAGAGAATCAATATTGCTGCAGATGTTCAGAAACATATTTATGTATCTGCTTGAAAATGTCGGGAAGTTGCTCTTGTGAATGTCCACATACTCCGAACTGATCCTGACATCCTTCTCAATGATCTGGTATTGCTTCCAGAAAATGTTCAGAAATTCCTTCTCAGTTATGACAACTCTGGTCTTCTTCACCAGAACATTTACCCACAAATGTCCCTGACCTATCCTGTCAAGCCTGACATCCTGACTCGTCCATACATCCTCAAGCGATGCGCCTGAAACCAACGCCACCATATCGCAAACCCGGGCCTCAGTATAATTGGCAAATGTCCTTCCATCATCCCGCGTCCGTTCACTCTTGCCGTACTTCCACGAAGCATACAATACCCCGCCGACTCTTAGCGCCTTCATAGCCTTCTCAAGGATCTTGTGCATATCGCTCTTGGCAACATGGAGCAGCGAAGCACATGCCCACACAGCGTCAAATTCATTCTCATAGTTCATGTCCTCAATGCGCATATGCACAGCCGCTTTTCCCGTCAGCTCCTGAGTTTTCCTGCACATAGCCTCAGACGCATCCAGAGATACAACCTTGTATCCCTTGTCCAGAAAATATTTGCTGTCACGACCACTGCCGCAGCCAAGATCAAGGATCCTGCTGCCCGGCTTGAGATGTTCCTCAAAGCGCTTGTAAATGTCCGACATGTCAGCATTTCTGGTTACCTCGGAATATCTGTCAGCATGTGTATTGTAGTATTCTATTGTTCTGTTTGTATTTTTTATCATCCATTAAAATCTGACCTCTTCCGGTTCATTGGTGGTGAGGGTTCGAATCCTTCAACACCTTCATATGTATCTACAGATTATTTGCCTTTCGCAGCAGCTTCTCAAAAGACTCCGCAAATCTCTGGTCATCCTCTTCTGTCCTCTTCCTCGGCCCTTTGATATGATTCCTGCTCGATGCCCTTCTTGCCTTTTTATTCAAATGTCTCTCCATAAGCATCTGATCGATATTCTCATTTGTATACCACTTTCCCGATTGGTGTATCGCAAATGAACCTTTTCCCAGTGCCATCGCAGCCACGCCATAATCCTGAGTAACAACTATATCACCTCTATGGCAAATGCTTATCAGCTTGTAATCCACCGCATCCGCTCCGGCACCGACTACTACAACCTCACTGTAATCAGATGTGAGGACATGGTTCGTATCGCATAGAAGCGTTACTGGGATGTTGTATTTTGTTGCTATGTCTTCAACTATATCAATCACCGGACACGCGTCAGCATCAACAAATATCTTCATTGACCTAGTCCTTTCTCGTGCTGTCTCTACAGCAACGACTTTAATTCAGACGCCTCCTCTTCTGTAAGTGTCACACCCTTACCCATCTTCTCATGCTCCGGTGCCCACTCTCTGATATCATACTTTGGTGTGCCACCGTTCCACGATATCTTATTAAGTTCTTTAGTCCATCCCTTTGCACTTTCCGAGATCACTCCTATGTGCTCCACTATTTCGTATTTAAAATCTGCCATTTTCTATGTATCTCCTTTATTCTTTAAAGATAAAGCCCGTCACAACTCTTTGTTTGATGTGATGGGCCGTTGTTAATCATTATACCTGTTTTTATGAGGCTTTTCAATGATGCTATATCCTCAGAGACGTGGGATTACAATTATTGGAGCGAAGAAAATAATTCTTGATCTATCATGTCCATTGACTTCATCTTTGACAACCACTCATCTGGTATACCTTCAAGTCCATACATGATTCCCGCAAGTCCTCCGGCTACCGCTGCCGTAGTATCTGTATCGCTGCCCAGATTCACCGCCTTGAGCACGCAATCCCTGTAGTTATCCGTCGTAAGCAGGCACCACATA
>NC_021018.1:2573828-2574815 GCF_000210595.1 Coprococcus sp. ART55/1
AAACGTATCAATCACATAGCCTGAAGATCCCATGCCATCACTTCTCAACACATTTTCAATACCGATAGCTCCCGACAACTTTGAATTGCCCGGCACATGTCTCTTTATCGACTCTGCAAGTGACACACCATTTACAAGATCAATGGCAATCCTGACATAACACACACAGGCAAGCTTTGACAAGCTGTGTGCATGTGTTATAGCTGACACAGCCTCTATCTCCGCGTCCGTTATTCCTTCAACAAATGCCAACGGAATGATCCTCATAAGTGAACCATTGCCATTGGACCACTCGTCATCACAACCTCTTCCAGATCTGATAGCCGCAGCGCACGTATTTCCGCAGTCAAACACTTCTCCAAACGGTGTATATGCTCCTTCTTTTAGCCATCTGCGGAATCTGTCTCTGATGTCGTCCACATCAACTCTGCCACACGCTTTGATACTGGCGCAAGTGGCAAGCGCCATACTGGTATCATCCGACCAGGTTCCCTCCGGCTGATTGTGCGTACCGTAGCCTATCATATCTGTACATTCAAATGCGCCCCTAGATTTAAATTCATACGGGACGCCCAACGCATCACCTACAGCAAGGCCGTAGATGGCGGATTTTAAAGTATTTGTCTTGTCATTCATATCTCTTTCTCCCATCATATATCATCATTGTTTTTTTGTCCTTTATCACGTCAATATATCCAACAGTGGTAAGTGCTGTGGTTAACAAATAATGTCATTATTCTATAAATTTACATTACTCTATCTACATAAGATTACTCAACTATCCCCACGCCAAGTCAAGGAAATATATCTACAACAGTAGAAATTATTTAAGGTTACTCAACATCAGCTACAGATATCACATCAACAGTATCTACAACAGTAGAAATTATTTAAGGTTACTCAACATCAGCTACAGATATCACATCAACAGTATCTACAACAGTAGAAATTATTTAAGGTTACTCAACAATAGTTAGCATGATTGGT
>NC_021018.1:2575238-2578083 GCF_000210595.1 Coprococcus sp. ART55/1
AGTAGAAATTATTTAAGGTTACTCAACCTGATTTATTAGTTACAGCGGAATGTGTATCTACAACAGTAGAAATTATTTAAGGTTACTCAACAAAATACCCTAAAATATACGAAAGGTATCTACAACAGTAGAAATTATTTAAGGTTACTCAACGTCTGTATGTGTTTTTTCGCCAGCCTATCTACAACAGTAGAAATTATTTAAGGTTACTCAACAGACGTACCACACATTAACCCAGCAATATCTACAACAGTAGAAATTATTTAAGGTTACTCAACGATGAAACAGGCCATTGACAAGATCATATCTACAACAGTAGAAATTATTTAAGGTTACTCAACAATCAGATAATCCTGACCGCCGTTTGATCTACAACAGTAGAAATTATTTAAGGTTACTCAACTCTTGGAGACTCAATCAATGACCAGTTATCTACAACAGTAGAAATTATTTAAGGTTACTCAACTGTTACACTATACTGTGCCATGATTATATCTACAACAGTAGAAATTATTTAAGGTTACTCAACTGATTATACGCAAGACTCGGAATATTAATCTACAACAGTAGAAATTATTTAAGGTTACTCAACTTCGGCATGGACATTTGGGAAATAGAATCTACAACAGTAGAAATTATTTAAGGTTACTCAACCACCAGACACCGGCGGCAAGCTCTTGATCTACAACAGTAGAAATTATTTAAGGTTACTCAACTTTTAATGCCATATTCCAAGGGCTGTCATCTACAACAGTAGAAATTATTTAAGGTTACTCAACAAATTCAGCCTCGCCTACGCACGCCTATCTACAACAGTAGAAATTATTTAAGGTTACTCAACTCAAAATTGGTGTTTGTGCACAATTTTTTTGTTTTATAACCACTATATACAGTCTTTTTTTGTTTGTTATGTTCATATCTGTTGAGTAACCCCTTAATTTTTCCTCAGAAAGACTGAGGTTTGCATTACTGAATAACTATAAAATTCTTCTCGTCATTCTTGGCATAACCAAATCTTAACACCTCACAACTCGATGACATCTTAAATATAATGACACTGTCCTCTTGTGTGAAGTTTTTTTCAAATCTATTAGTTATATCAGTAACTATGTTATCTATTATACGCTGACTGTTATCAATTTCAAATACTGAATATTGTAATCTATGTCCAAACCTAGATAAATATTTGGGTACTATAACAGATTTTGACAATGCTTGGGTTATAGAAACAAAGGAAATGTTTTATTATATATTTTGGTGTACAACGGCATAAATAGATTTGATTATTGTGGAGGAGCGACTATGGATATACATGAAATCTATCAGGAAGATAATAAATTTGAGGGTGAGGAGAGCATATATTACGTTCTTGTTGGAAAAGGTGACTCGTCCAGATGGGACAAGAGTCACAAGTATTATATTATTACACGTTCTGCTGTTGCAATCTATGATATAAACGCTGCCAGTATGGTGAAGAAGATAAAGGTTATGACATGGCCTATACCTAACGAGGAACATGATGCACAGGAGAAAAACAGCGGATATTTTAACAGATTTAAAGAGGGTGTCATTTATAAGGTGGCAGGAAGATTACAGTATAGTTACTTCGGAGAACTTGCATTTCTGTACATCAGAGAGGTTTTGGAAGAAAATGCATCCGGAACAAAGCTTGATAAAAATCAGGAAAAGTATCTGGCACCAATTGTCTTAGAGGATGAGGTGCTGGGGAAATTAGTGTTAGAAAAATCGGAAGGTCTGTTTGAAGGTAAGTATGATTTTGCAGGTAATGACATCACAATTTATATTGAGGTAGAGTGGGACAGTAAGGCAACTTGGAAAAAGCCTTTGACTGTTGCCAGAGATTTTGCAGAGCATATTGCTTCAAAGGATGAGGTGTTTAGATCGTATATTGCATCTGATGAGGATCTGTATGATGCTGCATTGGAGTGCGTGGAAGAATATGAAGATGAATGCGAAATTCATTTTTCTACACCGGAAGAATTTGCAGACGCATTAAAGGGTCGAATGAAATATATATTTGTGAATCAGAATGGCTCTTATACTGTAGGATACGATGATGGTTATGTATTTGGTGGACATGAGATAGATGTGGATGTAAATTCTAAGGGTGAAATGGTGTGTGCCGAGATGAGATAAAACATAGGAGCATGAGAAATAAGATGAGTGAAAAATCTGTTTTTATAAACCATTGGTTATATTCAAAGCCTAATCCGGAACCAAATAAAGCTGGAAATGTTGTTAGACGTGATTAATTCCGAGATTCAGAAATTTAATGAATGCGGATTAGCTGAATGGAGCGGAATCTTGGATGAAGCGATTGCTAAATTTGATTTAGGAAATCCAAGAAGTTGATTTTGTTGCAAGCGGGCTGTTTAGGCCCGCCTGAAGTATTTTTGGGTATTTATTTCTTGTCGGAATCTGCAATCTCTTCCAATGTACCAATGCTTTTGATAAAGTCCTGTTCAACTGGGGAAATGGTGTTTTCCAAGCGGTTCTTGTACTTGGTGTATTCGGCATGAGCCTTATCAAGTGCCTGCTTGTGGCTGATGTGACCGCTACTGGTAAGAATATCACGGCGGGTCATTTTCAGGTAATCGTCAATGGTTTCCAGCCAGTCCTTCATATACATTGGTTCCTGATTGAGAGCGTGTACCTCGGCGATATCGAGATAGGCTGTAACTATCTTGTTTAAAGCATCCAATTCCTGCTGGGTAAGATAGTTTTTTGCAATTTCTACATCGGGGCGACGGATGGTGTCACTAGCCCATGAGGTAAGTCCCATATTATCTTTTTCAGCATCGGCACGCTGGTAAATAACTTCTGC
>NC_021018.1:2579528-2582645 GCF_000210595.1 Coprococcus sp. ART55/1
CCACGGATATTTCTGTCGCTCTGATTACGTAAAGCAGCAAGCTGACTGGTAGTGAAATCTCTAAGATATAGGAAGTATATCAACTCCTTATGGTCGCCCTTTAAGTCATAAATAATCTTGGAATAGTCCTCATCGGAAAGGGAGTTGTGCATCTCAAAAGGACAGTTAGAGATAATGTCTATATAGTCCCCTTTCATAAGCTGTCGCCAGTAAGCATGATTGATGGGAGCCGGGATAACAATGGCAAGTGGTGCCACATCCTTCTTGCTGTCTAGGTTTTCTCTGCCGATTTCGTGATATCGCTCCTTGCGTTCTCTGTTGGAATCTAATAGGTCCCATTCCCTTATCACTTCCTCAAAATCCGAAACAGTGCGGGCACCGTCCTCCAGTCGCTTTAAAGCAATGGCACGAAGCTCCTTTTTTAACATGGTCTTATTGGGGTGCTCATCCTTCGGCTGGAAATTATCATCTTTTATGGGATGTAATTCCTGTTCCAAATCCATTTCATTAAAATGCTCTAATTCAATTTGTAATTCCTGCTGGGATGCCTCAAAGGTAATATCATCATCTATGGAAAAGGCTCCGTCTTCGCTGTCGAAGTTATGAGAATATTCCCAGAAGTCCATCAATTCCTGATGTTTTCTAATGTTCATTTATCCGTAAAACCTGCCTTGTATATACATATTTAAAATTTTTTGCAACTTTTTTTAAAAACACTTCCGCAAAACCCCTTCTAAATCTCCTATAAGTGAGAGAGTAATAGTTTTTGATAAGAAACGATTACTTTTGAAAAGAAATGGTATGCGCATAACCATTATAATATGACACAAACAAATGTTCTATATTTTTGGAGAAAAAACAGAAATTTATTTGTGTTTGGCTTAGAAATAGGATTTTGAGGAGGTAGAAGAATGAAGGATAAGGCTTTATTGACTGTAAAAGAGTTTTGCTCTTATTTGGGGATTGGTCAGACAAAGGCACGTGAGTTGTTGGCTGAAAATGCTGATGTATTCGCGGTTCGCATCGGAAACAGACTGTATGCTCACAAGGGCAAGCTGGATGAATGGCTTTTGAATCAGATTGGATGCTAGGAAATTTGATTCATAAAAAGACAATGAATTTATTAAATAACCATGAAACTAATTGAAAATTAAGTGTGTATATGCTACAATTGGGTGGACTGATGGTTCCTTTCAACGTATATACACGCTGGAAGGAGGCAGATATGGGTAAATCCATAAAAGGTAAAGAACTTGGTAAAGGCATTACACAGAGAAAGAGTGATGGACTTTATCAGGGACGATTTGTGAATCGTTTCGGCAAGACGCAGACCATATACGCAAGCAATCTGAATGAACTTCGTAAAAGGATGCGTGAGGAACAGTATGAGGATGAGAAGGCACTGAATGTTGTCACCAAGGATGTAACCCTTGATGAGTGGTATGAGATTTGGATGAATACCTGTAAGAAGAATTGCAGGAATTCCACTAGGGAATCCTATGCCACACATTATAAGCGGATACAGAAGGAGCTTGGGTGGCGTAAGCTGACATCATTGAACCTGATTATCATGCAGAATGCACTCAATGAGCTTGTTTCTGATAATGCCAGAAAGAACACGAAAAAGATTCCGGTGGATATGCTGGAAAAAGCAATCGACTCTGATTTACTTACAAAAAATGTTGCAAAGCAATTAAACACGGTGATTTCCAAGGAAGATAAGAAGGAAAGACGTGTACTGACAGTAAGTGAAGCAGAGTTGTTTTTAGGTGAGGCACAGAGTAGTTTCTACTATAATCTGTTTGTGCTTGCCATAGAAACCGGAATGCGTATTGGAGAGCTTTGTGGTGTTCAGTGGAAGGACATTGATTTTGACAAGAAGGTACTGTATGTGCGTCACACATTGTGCTATTTTCAAAAAGATGGTAAGTACATTTTTGAGATGCATGATGCAAAGACCAAGAATGGAAGACGAACGATTCCATTAACCACGAGGGCGTTGGAGGCATTGAAACGACAGCGCATTCAAAAACAGAAGATTCTCTTTAAGGGAATCGAAACAGAGGAACAGTACAGGGACTTGGTGTTTGTTACGAAAAACAACAGACCTACACAACAGTTCATAGTGCAGGAGGCAATCGGTGCCATTGTAAACCGGATTCGAAAAGAGCATCCTGACTATGAGATGTTTTCACCACATTGCTTAAGACATACTTTTGCAACCAGAGCAATTGAGAACGGAATGCAGCCAAAGACATTACAGAAGATTCTCGGACATGGCTCCTTGCAGATGACAATGGATTTGTATTGTCATGTGACAGAGGATACACTGTTTACAGAGATGATGAAGATGGAAAAGGCTGTGTAAGCTCAAAAGTGTGTAGTAAGTGTGTAGTAAGGCTATTTTGAGAATAAGGGGTTCCCCGGAACCCCTGTAAATACAGGAGGTTTTATTAAAATGGAAGCATATAAGCAGGAATTTATCGAATTTATGATTGACTGTAACGTACTCAAGTTTGGAGATTTCGTTACAAAGAGTGGAAGAAAGACACCATTTTTTGTCAATACAGGCTTTTACAGAACAGGTGCCCAGCTAAAGAGACTTGGCGAGTATTATGCTGAGGCTATAAATGCAGAGTTTGGTCTGGACTTTGATGTGTTATTTGGTCCTGCATACAAGGGAATACCTCTCACAGTTGCGACAACTATGTCCATAGCAGAGATGTACGATGAGGACATCAAGTATTGCTCAAACAGAAAAGAGGTAAAGGATCACGGCGACAAGGGAATACTCCTTGGAAGTCCTATAGAGGATGGCGATAAGGTTGTCATCATCGAGGATGTCACAACAGCCGGAACATCTATTCAGGAGACACTTCCTATCATCAAGGCACAGGGCGACGTGGATGTCATGGGTCTTGTGGTTTCAGTAGACAGAATGGAGAGAGGCCAGGGCGAGAAGAGTGCGCTGACAGAGATCGAGGAGAACTACGGAATCAAGACAACAGCTATCGTAACAATGGCAGAGGTAGTGGAGCATCTTTACAACAGAGAGTATAAGGGAAGAGTTATCATAGATGACACCCTTAAGGCCGCTATCGACGCTTACTACGATCA
>NC_021018.1:2583005-2599036 GCF_000210595.1 Coprococcus sp. ART55/1
TTTTTTGTTTATATGGGAGATTTCAACGTATGATAAAGTTTTTTAAGGCGATGTTTGGGGATGTAAGGGAATATTTCAGAAAATGGTCGGGGTGGATACTGTTCACTGTGTTGATCCTGTATTATGAATTGCTGTTTCACGGCATGAATTTCAGCCTGGATGATGGAAACATAGCCGCTATAATAGCATTTGCGGTGGTGGCTGGAGGCGTGTTCGGCGTGCTGACAGGATTTTTTCCGCCGGTCATCAATAAGATACTTGCAACGCTGTTCACGTTGTTTACGGGTGTGATCTTCATCGCCCAGTACGTATATCATTCGGTCTTCAACAACTATCTGTCTGTTATTGGAACCATAAAATTCGGCAATCAGGCTGTGGACAATGCGGACACGGTCATATCCAATATAAAGGCACAGATAGTGGACGTTATTCTTCTGGCTGTCCCGGTGCTCATAATGATCGTGTGCATATGGACATTTATGGCATTTGACAGGAGAAGGTGGTGGGTGAACCTCATAGGTGCCGCCGGAACAGCTCTGGTGTATGCCACAACACTGTTTGTGATGTGGGCTGTGAACTCGGATGTGTACAGTCCGTACAATTTATACAAGGAATATACATCGGTTGATCTCTCTGTTGAAAAGCTCGGCGTCATGGAGAGTTTGGTGGTGGATGTCAGAGAGGGTATCGCAGGCAAGAGCTCAGCACAGAGCAGGATAAACTTTGCCTCGGGTGGTGAGGTCGATATCGACTCACTTGCCTCCACAGAGAGCACAACGATGCAGGAGATTACCACCGAGACGGTGGATGTCGCGGAAGCGACCACAGAGGAGGTTGTGATCGACACATCCCCGAATGTCTTGGATCTGGATTTTGATGCCATAAATGACCTTGCGGGAAATGATGCGGTTTCATCGCTCAGCGAATATTTTGCAAATATACCCCCGACAAATAAGAATGAATATACAGGTATGTTCGAGGACTATAATGTCATATGGATAACTGCGGAGGGGTTCTCAGGCTATACGCTTGATTCCGGTCTGTTCCCTACACTGTCAAAACTTGCGGACGAGGGCTTTGTCTTTGAAAATTACTATCAGCCGCTATGGTACGGTTCAACATTAGGCGGAGAGTATGCAAACCTGATGGGAAGCCCGACTAAGAACGGTTCATACCTCAGTATGTGCAGGGCTGCCGACAATGAGAATGGCATGCTGTTTTCCATGGCAAATACGCTCAAGAGACTCGGCTATAGCTGTTACGGATTCCATGACAACGACTATACATATTATGACAGGAATATCACCCATCCGGCGCTGGGATACGAGTGGATAGCCAGCGGTAATGGGCTTGAGTACCAGACTGACGAGAACGGGCAGGACATGTGGCCTCAGTCGGATCTTGTCATGATGGAGGAGACATTTGACAAGTATACAGAGATGCAGCCGTTCCACCTGTACTACCTGACGGTCAGCGGTCATGTGCCATATGGATACGGTGCGGCAAATGCCATGGCGGAGAAGAACAAGGCTGTGGTCAGTGACCTTAACTATGTCCTGGATACGACAAAGGCATATCTGGCATCCCAGTACGAAATGGAAAAGATGCTTGAATATATGATGAAGAGACTTGAGAAGAAGGGGCTGCTGGACAATACTGTTATCGTCCTGGCGGGGGATCATGTACCGTATGACAATATGGACGTTGTGGATGAACTGGCAGGGGAGAACTTTGGAAACAGTCTTGAGGCGTACAGGAGCAGACTTGTCATATGGTCGGCGTCGATGGAGAAGCCGGTGAGAGTTGACAAGGTGTGCAGCAGTATAGATATCCTGCCGACCATGCTCAATCTCATGGGAGTGGATTATGATTCGAGGCTCATCATAGGAAGGGATATCCTGTCAGACAGTACAGGACTGGTGCTGTTCCCGGACAGAAGCTTTATAACGGATGCATTTGAATATAACGCAGTCACGGACACGCTGACATCCCACACGGGTGCGGAGGTATCGGATGACAGCTTCATTGCGATGCAACTATATGTCGCGGATAAATTTACAGCAGCTGACAACATAACAGAGTCGGGGTATTATACATATGTTGCCAGGTATCTGGGGATAGACGAGGATAATTGACAATATTTATCATATTAAAATGTGGAATTATTCTCAAAAACGTATTATAGTATTTGTGGCTAATACCATAGGTATGTAATGAAAATATTATGCAATAAAGAAAGAGGTTAATTATGAAACTTGGTAGAAATGATATGTGCTGGTGCGGAAGTGGTAAGAAATACAAGACCTGTCACCTGGCTCTTGACGATAAGCTTGAGGATATGAAGAACAGAGGATTCAAGATCCCTACACATGCGATGATCAAGAACGCAGAGCAGATCGAGGGAATCAGGGAGGCTTCAAAGGTCAACACATCTGTGCTCGACTACATAACTCCATTTGTCAAGATAGGAGTGTCTACCAGAGAGCTGGATGACCTTATCTATAACTATACAAAGTCCATAGATGCTATTCCTGCATGTCTTGGATATGAGGGATATCCTAAGAGTGTGTGTATATCGGTAAATGATGTGGTATGCCACGGCATTCCAAGTGATGACATTATTCTCCAGGATGGAGATATAGTTAATATCGACTGTACAACAGAGTACAAGGGATATTTCGGAGACTCATCAAGAATGTTCATGCTGGGAAATGTTGATCCTGCATGGAAGAAGCTTGTAGAGGATACAAAGAAGGCTCTTGATATAGGTGTTGAGGTGTGCAGCAAGCCATATGTGACCATAGGAGATATAGGATATGCCATCAACAAATTTGCACAGGAGCAGGGCTATTCGGTTGTCCGTGAGATAGGCGGCCATGGAGTAGGTCTTGCAATTCATGAGGAGCCTTATGTAAGTCATATAGGACAGCCTGGCAAGGATTATGTGCTTGCTCCGGGAATGGTGTTCACCATTGAGCCTATGATCAACATGGGCGGCCCTGATGTATATCAGGATGCAGATGACGGCTGGACTATCTACACGGAGGATGGCTCACCATCGGCACAGTGGGAGTACACACTGGTTATGACAGAACATGGAGTGGAGATACTTGCCCACTAGGGAGTGAAATAGAATAAAAGAGCAGCAGCCTGATATGCTATCAAAGACATATCGGGCTGCTGCTTTTTGTTGTGTTAGTTATCCATTAGGATCTGCTGCCGTAAACCGGCAGACAGATTATATTACTTTGTAAGTATTCCAAGGATCTCGTTGCTTCTTGCGATGAACTTGGTCATTGCCTCTGCTGACAGTGGACGGTTGGCAAGTACGGCCAGATCATATAACTGGCAGCAGATCGTAGCTGTGTTGTCGCTGTCAGGGTTGTCCAGAACGTATTTAACAAGCTTGTTGTTGCTGTTCAGGATGAGTGTCTCGCCCTCGCCCTGACCGAACATTGATGGATCCATACCGGCCATGCCGTACATCTTCATCATTTCCTGCATACGTCTTGTCTCCTCAGGCTGGGTGAGGATAGAAGATGTGTTCTCGTCCTTCAGGGATTCAACCTTTACATTCAGGTTCTTCATGTCGAGAGCCTTCTCAAATGTAGCTGTGAGCTTATCCTTGTATTCCTTTGCAGTCTCCTCTGAGAGCTCCTCGCCGACAAAGTTGTCAGAGAGCTCAGCGTCTATTCTGTAGAAGTGAACATTCTCGTTCTTCTGCTCAAGCAGAGTGATGAATGGGCTGTCTATGGTCTGTGTCATGATCAGAGCGTCCATGCCCTCAGCCTTGAACATGTTGATGTACTGTGACTGAGCCTGCTCGTCGGTTACATAGAATACCTTGTTCTCGTACTTTTCTTTTCCTGCCTCAAGATACTCAGGGAGAGTTATATATTTGCCCTCGAGGTTCTTGTAGATGCAGAAGTCCTTCATCTTGTCGAGGAACTTGAGATCCTTCAGACAACCAAACTTGATAAATGGGTTGATGTCATCCCAGTACTTCTCGTAGTCCTCTCTGTGTGTCTTGTACATGCCGGACAGCTTGTCTGCAACCTTCTTGGTGATGTAGTCTGAGATCTTTTTGACAAATCCGTCATTCTGAAGCGCACTACGTGATACGTTCAGTGGGAGATCAGGACAGTCGATACATCCCTTTAAGAGCATGAGGAACTCAGGAATTACTTCCTTGATATTGTCGGCGACGAATACCTGGTTGTTGTACAGCTTGATCGTTCCCTCAAGGTTGTCATACTGTGTATTGATCTTAGGAAAGTACAGGATACCTTTCAGGTTGAATGGGTAGTCCATGTTCAGGTGTATCCAGAACAGAGGCTCCTTGTAGTCGTGGAATACCTTTCTGTAGAACTCCTTGTATTCCTCGTCGGTGCAGTCGTTTGGATGCTTTGCCCACAGTGGGGTAGTGGTGTTGAGTGGCTTAGGAGCTTCAGGCTTCTTCTCCTCGGCCTTTGTATCGTCTGCGTCTGGGCCCTTGCTGTCCTCAGCATTATCTGCTGTGTCGCTGACTTCCTTTGCATCCACGTCTACAGTAGCATCCTTAGGATCTTCCTGTGGCTCGTCTGCGTTGGTGTAGTAGATCTCAACAGGCATGAACGAACAATACTTGTCGATGACCTCCTTGATCCTGTATTCATTTGCAAATTCATAGCTGTCCTCGTTCAGATAAAGGGTGATGGTAGTACCTCGGTCAGCCTTAATGCACTTCTTCATGGAGTATTCAAGGCCGTCCTCGCACTCCCAGTATACAGCGTCCTCGCCGTCCTTGTATGACTTTGTCTCGATGGTGACCTTGTCGGCAACCATGAATGCGGAGTAGAAGCCCAGTCCGAAGTGGCCGATGATCTGTTCCTCTGTTGCCTTGTCCTTGTACTGCTCAAGGAATGCCTCGGCTCCTGAGAAAGCAATCTGGTTGATATATTTCTCAACCTCCTCCTCAGTCATACCGATACCGTTATCGGTAAATGTGATGGTCTTGTCGTTGGCACTTGTGGTCACATCTATACGATATGGCTCATCAGGCTCGTCAAATTCGCCCATGAGAGACAGCTTCTTAAGCTTTGTCACGGCATCACAGCCGTTTGATATAAGCTCCCTGACAAATATATCGTGGTCTGAATACAGCCACTTCTTGATGACAGGGAAAATGTTTTCACTGTTGATCGATAAATTTCCGTTCTTCATAATTGTATACATCTCCTTAAAATATAATGGTTTTCAATGAAAGATGTGTCATCCCCGATCTGTGTTCAATCTTAATAGAAATGTACACTGACACATCAGGCTAAAAGGTATGATAAATCAGCTGGGAACTAAAGTCAAGAAAAAATTAGTACTCAGACAAAATGAGTGCTAACAGGGGCGGCGACGTAAAAAATACCGGCATCAGATGAGGTGCCGGATCTTCAAAAATCATATTAAATTTCTTCAAAAAATCAGCTTTCGGTGAAATATATTCCGGCAGTCTTCAGGAAATCCTTGATCTCCGCATCCCACACATGCTCAAGGGTCTTATCCATGGTGAATATGTTCTGGGTCGCCATGGATGTGAGTTGTATGCTCATGCCGTCATAGTAGACGTTCAAGGTGAGATTTGCCACATCGGATACCGGTATGGTGAGATGGTTCTTCTCAAGCATATCCATGATGTCCGGCTGGGAGAGCACGAGCACTATCTTGAAGCTCAGTGGCAGCTTCTTTCCTCTTATAACATTATATACATGTGGTTTTATGGACTCCCATGAGGCGTAGGATGTGGAAGCCATGAGCTCCAGCTCCTCCTTGTCATAGAAATCCTTGTTTACCCTTCCGTCAAAGCTGTATGTTATCCCGCTTTTTACAAATGCCTCCATGGCGAGAAAACGGTCAAATGTATTGTCCATCAGAAGCTTCTTCACGAAGTCCCTGGTCTCGGTGATGGTGATGTCTAACATTGAAAATCTCCTGTTTTCTGGATTGTGATCCAGCCGTATCTGCGTGCGGCTGCATGCTAAAAGTATATCAGCGGAATGTGGCAAATGCAACAATATAGATACACTGATTTATTGAATTATGGATACCCGTGTGATATAATGTACAAGGATTTAATGTCTAAATGTTATGGAGGGTTTATTTGATGAAGAAGGTTGCATATATAGCATCAGAGTGTGTGCCATTTATAAAGACGGGTGGTCTTGCGGATGTAGTTGGAACACTGCCAAAGATATTTGATAAGAACGAGTATGATGTGAGAGTCATCATGCCGAATTATCTCTGTATTCCGAACAAGTACAGGGAGAAGATGCAGTATATAACGCATTTTTATATGGACATCGGTTACAAGAATGATTATGTTGGCGTTATGTATCTGGAGTATGAGGGTGTCAAGGTATATTTCATAGATAACGAGTATTACTTTAACGGATTTACACCTTATGGTGATGTAAAGTGGGATATCGAGAAGTTCTGTTATTTCTCAAAGGCAGCGCTTTCGATCCTTCCATCGATCGGTTTCCAGCCGGATATACTTCACTGTCATGACTGGCAGGCAGGACTTGTGCCTGTATATCTCAAGACTCTGTTTGCAGGAGATATGTTCTATACAAGCATGAAGTCTGTTATGACTATTCATAATCTCCAGTTCCAGGGCAAGTGGGATATAAAGACCATTCAGGAGTATTCAGGACTCCCTGATTATGTATTTACACCGGACAAGCTGGAGATCCAGAAGGATGCTTCCATGCTTAAGGGCGGACTTGTATATGCAGATAAGATAACAACGGTAAGCAACACATATGCCAAGGAGATACAGACTCCATATTATGGAGAGGGACTTGACGGGCTCTTAAGTGCCAGATGGCAGTCACTCTGGGGCATTGTCAACGGTATAGATTACGAGGTATGGAATCCTGCAACAGATCCACAGGTATATAAGAACTACAGCGTGGATAACTTCAGACAGCTCAAGAAGATCAACAAGATCGAACTGCAGAAGGAATGTGGACTTCCTCAGGATGAGAATCAGTTTGTAATAGGAATCATATCCAGACTCACAGACCAGAAGGGTCTTGATCTGGTTGACAGGATCATGAACGATATATGCTGTGACGGAGTACAGTTCATCGTCCTCGGAACCGGTGACGGCAAGTACGAGAACATGTTCAAGTATTATCAGGGAATACATCCTGCAAAGGTATCAGCGAACATCTATTATTCAGATGAGAGATCTCATAAGATGTATGCAGGCTGCGATGTGATGCTCGTGCCTTCAAGATTTGAGCCATGTGGACTCACACAGCTCATGGCACTCAGATATGGCACAGTTCCAGTAGTAAGAGAGACAGGTGGTCTTGCAGATACTGTTGAGGCTTATAATCAGTTCGAGGGTACAGGAACAGGATTCTCATTTGCTAATTATGATGCATATGAGCTCCTCAATGCCATAAACTATGCAAAGGAAGTGTACTATAACAACAAAGAGGCATGGTATGGAATCCAGGAGCGTGGCATGAGACAGGATTACTCATGGTATAACTCGGCGAATATATATAAGGATCTCTACAATTCACTGTAGGATCAGGATAGCAGTAATGTGGTAGTAGATATGGAAGAGGCAGAGAATGAATTTGCATTTTCTGCCTTTTTTCAGGGATATAGGAGAGACAGATATGGCGTTTGACGGAATAGTGATATCCAATGTGGTAAGAGACATGAAGGAGAAACTCATCGACGGAAGGATATATAAGATATATCAGCCGGAGAAGGACGAGCTCAACATAGTAATAAAGAATAACAGGGAGAATTACAGGTTGCTCATGTCTGCGGATGCAAGCCTCCCGCTTATATACTTTCAGCAGTCCGCCAAGGAGAATCCTATGACAGCGCCGAATTTCTGTATGCTCCTCAGGAAGCATATCAACAACGGAAGGATAGTTGATGTGTATCAGCCGGGCTTTGAGAGAATAGTTGTCATGGTCATCGAGCATCTGGACGAGCTTGGAGATCTAAAGAGAAAGAAACTCATCATAGAGATCATGGGTAAGCACAGCAATATCATATTTGCCACGGATGAGAATGTCATCATCGACAGCATAAAGCATATATCCCATATGGTGAGCTCAGTGAGGGAGGTTCTTCCGGGCAGGACTTATGAGTATCCTCCGGCGGGAGGAAAGGTATCCCCGCTTGAGATAGAGCGCGGGGACTTCATAGAGCGTGTGAGCTCGAGCCCTACGAATATCATAAAGGCGATATACCAGAACATAACCGGATTTTCACCGGTTGTGGCGAGTGAGATAACCTACAGGGCAGGACTTGACGGCAACATGCCTGTGGACAGCATGAGCGAGGCGGATGTCGCAAGGCTTTATGATGAATTTGCCGGGATAGTATCTGATATAAGGAACGGGAACTATACTCCTGAGATCATACTGGACGGTTACACTCCAGTGGAGTTCTCGTCGGTGCATCTGTCGATGTACAGCGACAAGGCCATAGAATCAAGGGACGACATTTCAAAGGTGCTTGATGAGTATTTCTACAGAAAGAGTGCGGTCACAAGGATAAGACAGAAGTCATCGGATCTCAGAAAGATCGTCTCGAATGCCATTGAGAGAACGAGCAAGAAGTACGACCTGCAGCTCGCTCAGTTAAAGGACACTGAATCCAGGGAAAAGTACCGTGTGTACGGAGAACTGATCAACACATATGGTTACAATATAGAACAGGGAGCGGACAGTTTTGAGGCTCTCAACTACTATACTAACGAGATGATAAAGATCCCGCTTGACAAGACCATATCTGTTATGGACAACTCCAAGAGATATTTTGCGAGATACAACAAGCTCAAGAGGACTTATGAGGCACTTACACAGCTCACTGTCGAGACGAAGAGTGAGCTGGAGCATCTTCAGTCGGTACAGGCGTTCCTTGATATGGCGATAGATGAGAATTCACTGGCACAGGTCAAGGAGGAGCTCGTAGCCTGCGGATATGTAAAGGGACATTACGGACGTAAGGGCGACAGGAAAAAGGCAAAGTCAAAACCGCTGCACTACATATCCAGCGATGGATTCCATATGTATGTGGGCAAGAATAATATCCAGAACGATGAGCTCACATTTAAATTCGCAAATGGTGGGGATATGTGGTTCCATGCTAAGAAGATGCCGGGTTCCCATGTCATCGTGAGACTTGAGGGTGCGGGAGAACTTCCTGATTCTACATATGAGGAGGCGGCAAGACTTGCAGCGTATTATTCGTCTGGAAGGACGGCACCGAAGGTGGAGATAGACTATACCGAGCGCAGAAATATCAAAAAGCCTGCGGGGGCAAAGCCTGGATTTGTAATATATCATACGAATTACTCGATGATTGCAGAGCCGAGAATTGCGGGAATAGAGGAAGTACAATAAATAATTTGATTTTTAAACAGGTGTGAAGTATAATATATTATCTGTTATCAGGTAATTGAAAACAACATATAACCTGGGAATATTAGGAGACAGATATGGTAAAAAGCATGACAGGATTTGGCCGCAGCGAGAGGGTGACTGATGCATACAAGATAGTTGTAGAGATGAAGTCAGTCAATCACAGATTCTGCGACATCAATATAAAGCTCCCGAAGAAGATAAGTTTCTTTGAGACAAACATAAGAACATATCTCAAAAAATATATTGAGAGAGGAAAGGTTGACGTGTTCATCACATACGAGGATTTCTCGGATGACAATGTCAAGCTGAAGTACAACAAGGACGTTGCCGAGAAGTACATGGGATATTTCGAGGAGATGTCCAAGGATTTTGGAATTGAGAACAGCATAACACCTGCACAGCTTGGAGGCTTCCCTGACGTGTTCACGGTTGAGGAGCAGGCGGTCGACCAGGATGAGCTGTGGAAGATAATAGAGACATCCCTTGACGAGGCTGCGAAGATGTTCGTGCAGTCGAGGATAACAGAGGGAGAGAACCTTAAGAAGGACATGATCGACAAGCTTGACGGAATGAGAGCTGCCGTTGATTATATAGAGGAGATATCACCTGAACTTGTGGAGGAGTATAGACGCAAGCTCACGGACAAGATCATAGAGGTTCTTGACAATCCTGTTATAGATGAGAACAGGATCGCCACAGAGGTCGTTATATATGCGGACAAGATATGTGTGGACGAGGAGACTGTAAGGCTTAAGAGTCATATCAGCAGCACGAAGAAGATTCTGGAGGATGGCGGAAGCGTCGGCAGGAAGCTGGACTTCATCGCACAGGAGATGAACAGAGAGGCGAACACGATACTTTCAAAGGCCAATTCACTTGATGTGTCAGACAAGGCGATACAGCTCAAGACTGACATAGAGAAGGTCAGAGAGCAGATACAGAATCTGGAATAGAATACATAATTTTTAGAGGTAATGATGATGGCAGATAAGAATACAAAGCGTGGATCGCTCATAGTCATATCCGGTTTTTCAGGAGTTGGAAAGGGCACAGTTGTCAAGAGACTTGTGTCGGATTTTGGATATAACCTTTCAGTGTCGGCGACGACAAGATCACCGAGAGAGGGTGAGGTCGATGGAAGAGAGTATTATTTCATGGATCGCAAGGATTTTGAGAATCTCATTGACTACGGCGGATTTATCGAGTGGACACAGTATGTAGAGAATTATTATGGAACTCCAAAGAAGTATGTTGAGGAGAAGCTTGCTGATGGCAAGGACGTCATACTCGAGATAGAGGTCATGGGCGCACTCAATGTCAAGAAGCAGTTCCCTGATGCGCTTCTCATATTTATATCAGCTCCAAGCATAAGCGAGCTTAAGAGCAGACTGGCAGGAAGAGGAACAGAGTCGGAGGAGACCATAATCAAGAGACTCCGAAAGGCCACAGAGGAAGCTGAGGACATGGACAAGTACGACTACATCATAGTCAACGATGATCTGGACGAGTGTATACACACCGTGGATTCAGTCATCAGAAGCTATGGCTGCAGAAGAGATAATCAGCTTGGATATATAGCCGGAATAAAAGAAGAGCTTGCAGAGATAAAGAAACTCTGATAAATTAGACTGGATAACAGTGGACAGCAGTTTAGAAGAATATTTCAATAATCATATAAGAAAGGGGATATAATATCATGTTACATCCATCATACACAGACTTAATGTCAGTAGTAAATGCAGAGGTTGAGCCAGGTGAGCAGCCTGTAGTAAACAGCAGATATTCAATCGTTCTTGCAACAGCAAAGAGAGCAAGAGAGATCATTGATGGTCAGGAGCCTATGGTGGCAGCAGACCCAAAGAAGAAGCCATTATCCATCGCTGTAGATGAAGTTTACCATGGAAAGGTAAAGATCGTCGGAGCAGACGAGGATTAACAGACCGGAATATATAGCGGTAAGTGAGAAGAATGGAGGTTGGAGCTTTTAGCACAGCCTCCTATTTTTCTGATACACAACTGTGCCGGATGTGGCATATTCTAAATAAACAGGAATATGTCGACGGGAGGTGTATCATGAGGGCGTCAGATGTTCTAAAAGGCACGGTCTATGAGATCCTGGCAGGGGACATTGACTGTCAGATTACGGATCTGGCAGATGATTCCAGAGATGTCACACAGGGAACTCTTTTTGTGTGCCGGAGAGGTGCGAGAACAGATGGACATCGTTATATAGATGATGCCGTGGCAAGGGGCGCAGCGTGTATAGTCGTGACAGATGATATCGGCATACCTGCGGAGCGGTCAGCCGGACGCTGGGGGATACCGATGGTGTACTGATCGTGAGACTGTATGACTATCGCTACGGTATAGGAATGATATGTAATAATTTCTGGAATTTTCCGTCACGAAGTATGAAGGTTATAGGTGTGACCGGGACAAAGGGAAAGACCACGGTCGCATGTATGATAAAGTCTATGCTGGACAGATGGGGGCGTAGAACCGGTCTTGTGGGAACCATAGAGATCGATGACTGTATCCGGAAGATACCATCTGTGAACACCACTCCGGGAACGATATATCTCCATCGCAAGCTTGCAGACATGGTGGCAAATGGTGCGGAATACTGCGTCATGGAGGTATCGTCACAGGGGCTTATGCACGGCCGTGTGTCAGGGGTAGAATTTGATATATGCGTATATACAAATCTTGCTCCGGATCACATTGGGCGGAATGAACACCGCACATTTGCCGAGTATGGGAGATGGAAGAGAAGCCTGTTCTCAAAGTGTAAGACTGCGGTGATAAATGCAGATGACATGTATTCTGGGTGTATTGCTGCCGAGGCTGTGAATGCAGGGGCTGAAGTGGTATATTATGGTGTGAGGAATCACACTGCAGCCGGGGATGGCAATGTGTGTATGGCGGGAGCAATACACAGGCTCATTCTCCATAGAGTTATGGGGATAGGCTATGAGTGTGAGAGAACGGACGGGGAGAGCACTTACATGACTGTTGGCATACCGGGAGAGTTCAATGTGTACAATTCTCTTGCTGCGGTAACCACTTGCGGGATCATCGGGATACCGATGGAGGTAATGCAGGATTCGCAGTCGGATATGAAGGTGAGGGGCAGACTCGAGCCGGTGGAGATTCCGGGATACGCAAGGATATTCATCGATTATGCCCACAATGCCGTGAGCCTGGAAAATGTACTGACCACCCTCAGACAGTACAGGCCGAAGAGGCTTATATGTCTGTTCGGATGCGGCGGCAACAGATCAGCCGGGCGCAGAAAAGGCATGGGATTTGTGTCGGGCAGGCTGGCTGATATGACGGTCATAACAAGTGATAACCCGAGGTTTGAATCCCCGGAGGCGATAATGACGGATATTGAGACCGGGGTTCTCGAGGGCGGAGGAGAATATGTAAAGATATGCAGCCGTCTGGATGCTATAAGATACGCTTTGGAGATTTCGGACAGGGATGATATAGTCCTTCTGGCCGGCAAAGGCCATGAGACATATCAGGATATAGAGGGACGCAGGACACAAATGGACGAGAGAGAAATGATACGGCAGATATTGGAGGAGAAAAATGCGGGGATTGTACGCAGATGTGATAATTGATATATCCCATGAGGCGATAGACAGAACATTTCAATATGCTATTCCTGACGATATTGCCGGCAGGATACAGATAGGAAGTCAGGTCAACATTCCATTTGGCAAGGGAAATAATCTGAGAAAAGGCTATGTCATAGGGATATCGGATTCCACGGAATATGATGAGAGCAGGATAAAGTCTATAGATTCTCTGTGCGAGGACGGCGTGGCAGCTCCGGGAAGGCTCCTTGCCCTTGCGGCGTGGATAAAGGAGAACTACGGCTCCACCATGATAAATGCCATCCAGACGGTGATGCCGGTGAAAAAAACGGTTAAGTCCGTGGTGGTCAGATATGTTGTCCTTTCATGCGAGGATGTGGACACATGGGAATACAGATATATGAAGAAGAATGCCAGGGCAAAGCTCAGGCTCCTCCGCGAGCTTATGGTGAGACATGAGCTCCCAATGACGGAGGCCACCGGGACTTTGAATGTGTCATATCAGGCGGTTAAGGCCATGGAGGACGAAGGTGTCGTTCGTATCGTTGAGGACAGCAGATACCGGGATGTGGTGTCTGACGCGGTGAGGCAGCAGGCATTTGAGGCTCCTGATATAGAGCTTAACAGTGACCAGCAGAGGATAGTCGATGATTTCGTAAGTGATGCAGATCAGGGTATACACAGGACATATCTTCTTCATGGCGTGACGGGAAGCGGCAAGACTGAGGTGTATGTGAGGTGTATCCGTGAAGTCGTCCGCGCGGGCAGACAGGCGATCGTGCTGATACCTGAGATAGCACTCACGTATCAGACACTTACATATTTCTCCAGATACTTTGGTGACCGTGTGACCATGGTCAACTCAAAGCTCAGCAGCGGGGAGAAGTATGATCAGTTTGAGCGCGCAAGGAAGGGCGATGTGGATGTGGTGATAGGCCCGAGGTCTGCGCTGTTTACCCCATTTGAGAAGCTGGGACTTATAATAATAGATGAGGAGCATGAGAGCAGCTATAAGAGTGACAGCCCGCCAAAATATCACGCAAGGGAGACTGCCATAGAACGTGCAAGGCTTGAGGGGGCGAGTGTCATACTCGGTTCCGCAACTCCTTCTGTGGAGAGCTACAAGCGTGCACTGGCGGGTGAGTACAGGCTGTGGACCATGGACAGCCGTATTGAGGGCAGAGCCATGGCAGAGACAAGCATAGTAGATCTCAGGGATGAACTCCACCGGGGCAACAGATCCATAATAAGCGACGAGCTTGCAAATGATATAGCGGACAGGCTCAGCAAGCGGGAACAGATCATGCTGTTCATCAACAAGCGGGGATATAACAGCTTTGTATCCTGCAGGAGCTGCGGAGAGGCAGTGAAATGCCCGCACTGTGACGTGTCCATGGCACTGCACTCTGGAAATAATACACAGAAGGGCGTGCTTGTGTGCCACTACTGCGGATTCAGAATGCCGGAGCCGGACAAATGTCCGGCGTGCGGTTCAAAGCTCATAGGAGGCTATGGAGTCGGAACCGAGAAGGTCGAGCAGGAGGTACACAGGTTGTTCCCGGAGGCCAGGACCTTAAGGATGGACAGGGATACGACCTCGAAGAAGAATTCTCATGAGCAGATACTTGAGAGCTTCGGAAGAGGCGATGCGGACATACTCATAGGAACCCAGATGATAGTCAAGGGACATGACTTTTCCAGAGTGACACTTGTGGGTGTGCTGCTGGCGGATCTCACACTGTTCAGCGGAGACTACAGAGCCGGTGAGAGGACATTTGACCTGCTGACCCAGGCTGCGGGAAGAGCCGGAAGAGGTGATGTGCCCGGAAAGGTTGTGATACAGACCTACAAGCCGGACAACTACGCCATAACTGCGGCAGCGTCCCAGGATTACAGGGCATTCTACGATATCGAGGAGGCGTACAGATCACTCATGAGGTATCCGCCGGAGTGGAATATGATGGTCATAATGGGAACGGGCATGGACGAAGAACAGCTTGCCAATATAATGGATAGGATGTATTCTCTTATAAGGGGAAAATATATAAATGCAGGACATCTGTCTGTGATCGGTCCTTCGGAACCGGCCATATCAAAGATAAAGGATGTGTACAGGCGGGTGTTGTATATAAAACACCGGGATTACAGGATGCTGGTGGATGTCAAGGATTATGTCGAGGAATGGCTTAAGGAGAACGGAGAGAACGATGTGAGCGTATTCTTTGACCTGAATCCGGTAAATATGTATTAGTGAAAAGGAGATTTGTGGACATGGCGATAAGAAATATAAGATATGACGGAGATGACATACTCAGAAAGGTGTGCAGACCGGTTGAGAAGATGGATGACAGAACACTTACACTCATAGATGACATGTTTGATACCATGTATGAGGCAAATGGAGTTGGACTTGCCGCACCTCAGGTTGGAATCCTCAAGAGGATAGTTGTTATTGATGTCGGCGATGACAATCCACTCTGTCTTATAAATCCTGTGATAACAGAATCAGACGGAGAGCAGACAGGTGAGGAGGGATGCCTCAGCCTTCCTGGAAAATTTGGAACAGTTACAAGACCTATGCATGTAATATGCAAGGCATTTGACGAGAATATGGAGGAGTTTACAGTCGAGGGAGAGGGACTTCTGGCGAGAGCTATCTGCCACGAGCTTGATCATCTTGACGGAAAGCTCTACAAGGATCTTGTCGAGGATGGCCTTCACGAGGTAGAGCAGAATTAAGAGATACTTAACCTATAACAAGGAGGACATGCAGATGAGAGTTATATATATGGGAACCCCTGATTTTGCCGTGCACGCACTTGTATCCATAGTGGAAGCGGGACATGACGTTGTGGCATGCTTTACGCAGCCGGACAAGGCAAAGGGAAGGAGCAAAAAGCTTCAACCGACACCGGTGAAGGTACAGGCAATGGAATATGATATTCCGGTATATCAGCCGGTGAAGCTCCGTGAGCAGGAGAACGTGGACATCATCAGA
>NC_021018.1:2599463-2606059 GCF_000210595.1 Coprococcus sp. ART55/1
GCTCCCAAAGTACCGCGGTGCGGCGCCTATCGAGTGGGCGATCATTGACGGCGAGAAGGAGACCGGAGTCACCACCATGTACATGGCAAAGGGACTTGATACCGGAGATATGATAGAACATTCGATTGTGTCTATCGGTGACGATGACACTGGAGAGACATTGACGGACAAGCTTGCGGCAAGCGGTGCGCAGCTTATACTGTCAACCCTTGAAAAGCTTGAGAATGGAACTGCGGTCCGGACACCTCAGGATGACAGCCTGAGCTGTTACGCTTCCATGTTGAACAAGGGTATGGGAGATATAGATTTCAGTGAGCCGGCAGAGAAGATAGAGAGACTTGTGAGAGGCCTTCAGCCATGGCCTTGTGCATACACAAGGATAGGCGGCAAGAATGTCAAGATATATGGGGCAAAGGTAGTGAGCCGTGAGGATGGCATTGCACCTGGTGAGATAACCATGGTGACCAAGAAGACATTTGCCATAGCGTGTGGACAGGATGCACTCCAGATAACAAGATTGCAGCCTGAGGGCAAGAAGCCTATGGATGCGGTGGCGTTCCTTGCGGGCAATAAACTCACAGCTGGAGAGCACATCTGATCAAATATATCTGATGAAGAATGGACAGAGGTAGAATGGATACAAAGACTCGAGAGGTGGTTCTGACCACATTACTGGACATAGAGAAAAATCATACATTTTCAAATATAGCACTTGGAACGGCACTCCGCGCCAACCAGTTCATGAGCAAACAGGACAGGGCGTACATCACGAGAATGGTCGAGGGAGTCACAGAGCAGAGGATAAAGCTGGACTACATAATAAACCAGTTCTCCAAAACAAAGGTGAACAAGTGCAAGCCGCTCATAAGATGCGTCCTCAGGATGGGAACTTACGAGCTGTTCTTTATGGACTCTGTTCCGGATTCGGCTGCCTGCAACCTGTCGGTGAAGCTGGCGGTGGATCATGGATTTGGAAGCCTCAGAGGCTTTGTCAACGGAGTGCTCAGAAATATCGCAAGAAACAGGGATGGTATAAAATACCCTGATAAGAACACATCACCTTTGGAATACTATTCGGTTGAATATTCAGTTCCTGTGGAGCTTGTGGAGATACTGCTGCAGGACTATGACAGCGAAACGGTGGACAGGATACTCGGAAGCAACTACGAAATGCGTCCGACATCCATAAGGGTGAATACAGACAGGATAAGCGTTGATGAAGTCGAGAGGAAGCTGGAGGCCGCTGGAATAGAGACAGTGCGAGGAAGCCTGAATGACACATCACTTCTTATAAAGGGATATGATTATGTCAGAAGGATCCCAGGATTCATGGATGGAGAATTTGTTGTACAGGATCAGAGTTCGTGTCTGGCTGTAAGGGCAGCAGGTATACAGAATGGAGATCTGGTGGTGGATGTGTGTGCAGCACCGGGCGGCAAAACCATGTATGCCGCAAGTCTTGCGGGACAGACAGGAAGGGTTATCTCAAGGGATCTCACCGAGAACAAGACGGAGCTCATAGAGGAGAACGTGGACAGACTTGGACTGACAAATGTCACTGTCGAGGCATGGGATGCGAGAGACCTTGATGAGAACCTTGTCGGAAAGGCTGATGTGGTAATAGCAGACCTTCCGTGTTCGGGACTTGGCATAATGGGCAGGAAGAACGATATCAAGTACAATGTGACAGGTGACAGCATAGACGAGCTGGCACAGCTTCAAAAGGATATTCTTGACACTGTATCCAGATATGTGAAAACGGGTGGAACACTGGTGTATTCGACATGTACTATAGACAGCAGGGAGAATCAGAACAATGTTAAGTGGTTTGTGGAAAATCATGATTTTGAGACTGTGAGTATAGATGAGATCGTACCGAGGCACGGTGGCGATAAAGGATATGTAACTCTGTTACAGGGAGTAGATGAGTGTGATGGATTTTTCATATCGAAGTTCGTGCGTACAAAATAGATAGAACATGTATAAAAGATTGGACAGAGTATGGAAGTAAAGGATAGAGAAGATAAGGATATTAGACAGCCGGATCTGAAATCAATGAATATGGAAGAACTCAGGAACTGGGTCACCGGTGCCGGTCAGCCGGCATTCAGGGCGAAGCAGATATATCAGTGGTTTCATGTGAAGCTTGCGGACGGAACGGAGGAGATGACCAATCTGCCGAAAAGCCTCAGAGAGAAGATGGATGAATATGGAATATATGGTGTGAGCGTTGTCACCAGACTCATTTCAGAGGATGACGGCACAAATAAATTCCTGTTCAGACTCCATGATGGGAATGTCATAGAGAGCGTGCTCATGAAGTACAAGCATGGCAATTCCGTGTGCATATCATCCCAGGTGGGCTGCCGTATGGGCTGCAGGTTCTGTGCATCGACCATAGGCGGGCTGGTGAGGAATCTCACAGCGTCCGAGATGCTGTCACAGATATACAGCATCCAGAAGATAACAGGTGAGCGTGTGTCAAATGTGGTCGTGATGGGAACAGGAGAGCCGCTGGATAACTTTGACAATCTTGTCAGGTTCATAGAGATGCTGACGGACGAGAATGGACTGAACATAAGCCAGAGAAATGTCACAGTGTCGAGCTGCGGTTTAGTGCCTGAGATAAAGAGGCTTGCGGATATGGGGCTTTCCATTACATTTGCATTGTCGCTTCACGCGCCAAATGACGAGGACAGAAGGGCACTCATGCCGATAGCCAACAGATACAGCATTGCAGAGGTTCTGGACGCCTGTGATTATTACTTTGACAGGACGGGCAGGAGGATAACATTTGAGTATTCTCTTGTAAAAGGACAGAATGACAGCCCTGAGAAGGCATGCGAGCTGGCGCGCCTCATAAGGGGAAGAAACTGCCATGTGAACCTCATCCCCGTAAATCCGATCAAGGAGAGGGATTACGAGAGGGCGGATAACAGCGCCATTGAGAATTTCAAAAATATTCTGGAGAGAAACCAGATAACAGCTACGGTGCGAAGAAGCATGGGGCGTGACATAGACGCAGCGTGCGGACAGCTCCGCCGTAAATATGAGGAGGAGAACAAGACGGATAAATAGTTCGTCTTGTTCTTTTTTATGTGTTGTGCTAAAATAGGCAAGGTGGCGTATCAGATAATATTTTAGGCTGATGGAGAGAATATATGAAATCATTTGGAATAACAGATGTTGGAAAAAAGCGTTCCATGAATCAGGACAGCATATTTTATACAGATGAGCCAATAGGGGCTATCAGCAATCTGTACATAGTTGCGGATGGCATGGGCGGTCATAAGGCCGGGGACGTTGCATCCAGAACGGCGATTGAAGCCGCAGTTGAATATATAAGTGAAAGCGAGATAAGCAATCCTGTATCGCTGCTCAAGAGGGCGATAATATATGCCAATGACAAGGTGTATAAGCTTGCGCTCAGCAATCCGGAGGATTACGCAGGTATGGGAACGACATTTGTAGCTGCAGTGATCGATGATGGAATCATGTATGTCGCGAATATAGGTGACAGCAGATTATATATAGTTAACAATGAGATAAGACAGGTCACACTTGATCACTCATTGGTTGAGGAGCTGATAAGGAATGGTCAGCTCGACAGGAATAAGGGACGGAATCATCCAGAGAAGAACATTATAACCCGAGCACTTGGAATAGGTGATGATGTGGTTCCGGATTTCTTTGAAGTAGAACTTTCAGCGGATGATAAGATCCTTCTATGTTCTGATGGTTTGTCGAACATGATAGAGGACGACGAGATTCGGGACATTGTATCAGAGTCGGATGATCTTAAGACAGTCGGTGAGAAGCTGGTGGAGAGAGCGAATTACTACGGCGGCAAGGACAATATATCTGCCGTTGTAGCTGCGATAGATTGGGAGGAATAAATTGGTATGTTAAATCCGGGAACGATGCTCAGCGGTCGTTATGAGATCATAGAATTGGTTGGATCTGGCGGTATGTCAGAGGTATATAAGGCAAAATGTCATGTGTTAAACAGATATGTTGCCATAAAGGTGCTTAAGCCTGAGTTCAGCTCAGACGTTAATTTTGTTACAAAGTTCAGGATAGAGGCCCAGTCTGCGGCGGGGCTGTCACATCCTAATATTGTGAATGTATACGATGTCGGTGAGGACAACGGAATATATTATATAGTAATGGAGCTTGTGGAGGGAACCACCCTCAAGGAATATATACAGGCCCACGGCAGAATAGAGCCTATGCAGGCGATCGATTTTGCCATACAGATAGCCCAGGGACTTCAGGCAGCCCATGAGCATCACACGATACACAGAGATATAAAGCCTCAGAACATCATCATGTCGAACAACGGCACGCTGAAGGTTACTGATTTCGGAATCGCAAGAGCCGCATCGTCAAGCACGACCACGACAAATGCGATGGGTAGTGTTCACTACATATCACCGGAGCAGGCAAGGGGCGGATTCTCAGATGAGAGAAGTGATATTTATTCACTCGGTATCACCATGTATGAGATGCTCACAGGACATGTTCCATTTGAAGGCGAGAACAATGTGGCTATAGCGCTGATGCACATTCAGGGCGAGATGGTATCACCTAGGGAGTATTACCCGGATATACCTACAAGCCTTGAGAAGATCATAAGAAAGTGTACACAGAAGAAGCCGGAGAGACGATATCTCACAGCAAATGCGCTTATAGCTGATCTCAACAGAGTAAAAGAGAATCCTAATATAGATTGTATAGTAGTGCCTAAGACCAGCGTTCCTACATCCCCTACCATTGAGATGACAAAGCAGGAGATGGAGATGATCAAGACCGGAAGACAGGTCGATAAGGCAGATACTACGGAGATTCCACCTGTAAGTCCGAGAACGTCAGAGATCAAGGCTAACGTGCCAGTTATGCCGCCGTCACAGTTCGACGATCTGTTCCCAGATGACGACGATGAAGAGGATGATACGGACGAGTCAGTGGCAGATGATGGAGAACAGGAGCAGGAATACGATGGAGAAGAGGAGCTTGATCCAAGACTTAAGAAGATAATCATGGTATCAAGTATTGCTATCGCGGTGGTTCTTGCCATACTTGCCATACTTCTCATAGGCAAGATAGCCGGCTGGAATATTCTGGGCGGTAAGGGTAAGACGGAGGAAAGCACCGATGTCATAACCACAGAGGGAACGAACGACACAACTGCACAGGAGACAGTACCTATGGTCAATGTAGTAGGTCTGTATAAGACTGCGGCTGAGGAGCAGATGAAGAAGAATGGCTTCACCAACTATACATTTGTGGAGAAGACAGATGCCACAGTTGAGAAGGGCTATGTAATATCACAGAGTATAGATGATGGAACATCCATAACAAAGGATACACAGATAACTATTTACGTGTCATCGGGCAAGGAAAAGACCAAGGTGCCGGATGTTCTCGGATATGAGGACAGTCAGGCCACAACATTGCTCGAGGAGGCAGGACTTAAGGTAACACATGGCTATGCGTACGATGATAATGTTGAGAAGGATCATGTAATATTCTCAGATCCTGTTGCCGGAACAGAGGTTGAGGAGGGCTCAACAGTCAAGATAATCATCAGTAACGGTAAGGAGACGAAGAAGATCGCAGTTCCTAAGCTCAAGGGTATGTCTGAGGCAGATGCAGCAGCTAAGCTTCAGGAGGTCAACCTGGTAGGCAATCCAAGCTATGAGTACAGCGATGATGTGAAGGAAGGCCAGGTAATATCACAGGATCCTGAGGTCAACACTGAGGTTGACGAGGGAACTACCGTGTCATATGTTGTCAGTAAGGGACCGCAGAAGGTTACATACTCTGTATCTTTCAGCGGTTCAATATCGAATATAGAGTTTGATTTTGATACATTTGGAAGTGTGACAGTTGACATCTCATACACAATAGGCAGACAGACATTCTCTGTATACAGCGGCAAGGCTGGTGCAGGAGACTTCCCTATCAATATAGATGGAGTTGAGGGTCCTACAGGACTTGAGAGCAACCAGGGGTCATTCTCTGTGACCATCACGGATTCAGAGGGAATAGATGTCACATCAAGCTTTAACACGGGCGGTTTGTCCGCTACATTTACACAGGAGAGTAATTAGTAGTGGCAGAGATCATATCAGGAAAGATAATCAAAGGAATCGGTGGATTCTATTATATAGACGCCGAGGATGGACATTTGTACGAATGTAAGGCGAAGGGCATCTTCAGAAACAAAAAGATCAAGCCCCTTGTCGGAGATAATGTGAATATAGAGATACTTGATCCTGAGAACAATCTAGGTAATATCGTTGAGATATTGCCTAGATTTAACTCTTTAATAAGACCTGCTGTGGCAAATGTGGATCAGACGATCATAATATTTGCCGTGAGCGAGCCTGAGCCGAACTTTAACCTGCTTGACAGATTCCTTGTCAGCATGGAGAAAAGCGGTGTTGAGACTATCATTTGTTTTAACAAGACGGATCTTTCGCCGGACAATATGGAGGCTTGCAGATCATACAGCAAGAGCGGGTATGAGACAATCTTCATAAGCGCCAGGGAAGGCGAGGGCATAGACAGGCTCATGGAGATCATAAAAGACC
>NC_021018.1:2606372-2615248 GCF_000210595.1 Coprococcus sp. ART55/1
GGGGCCATCGGGAGTCGGCAAGTCGTCTACTCTCAATGCGATCAAGCCAGAGGCGGAGGCCCAGACAGGCGCTATAAGTGACAAGATAAAGCGTGGCAAGCACACCACGAGACATTCTGAGCTCATGCACATTGGCGGCAGGACATATATTATGGACACACCGGGCTTTTCATCGCTCTATGTTGATTCCATAGAGGCGGAGGATCTCAAGGAGTATTTCCCGGATATTGCGGCATATACGGGAGAGTGCAGATTCAACATGTGCAATCATGTCAGTGAGCCGGATTGTCTGGTAAAGCAGGCGGTTGCGGACGGAGAGATAAGCCGTATAAGATACGAAGATTATGTAATGATATATAACGACTTAAAAGAAAAGAGGAAATGGTAATGATAATTCTTTCACCTTCATTATTGTCAGTTGATTTTGCACATATTGCGTACGGCATTGCGGAGCTTGACAGAGCGAAAGTTCCTGCGCTGCACCTTGACGTTATGGACGGTGCGTTTGTTCCGAACATATCATTTGGTGCGCCTGTCATAAAGTGTCTCAGAAAAGAGACGAACATGATATTTGACGTGCATCTCATGATAGAGGAGCCGGACAGATATCTTGAGGATTTCAAGAAGGCAGGTGCTGACTGGGTAACCGTACATGCAGAGAGCTGTAAGCATCTGCACAGAACCGTTGCCAGGATACATGAGCTTGGAATGAAGGCCGGAGTGGCACTCAATCCGGCAACTCCTGTATCAGTGCTTGACTATGTGATAGACGATTTGGATATGGTACTTGTTATGAGTGTCAATCCGGGATTCGGCGGACAGTCATTCATTCCTTCAGCACTCAGAAAGGTGGCTGAGGTCAGAAAAATGGCAGATGACAGAGGCCTTGAGCTCAATATAGAGGTGGATGGTGGAGTCAATTTGAAGAATGTGGGTGACGTCATAGAAGCCGGTGCAAATGTCATAGTTGCCGGTTCTGCGGTATTCGGCGGTGATGCTTATGAGAACAGCAGCAGCTTTCTCAAAGTATTTGAGAAATATGAGGCATAGATAATAAAGGGCAAATAGTGATATGAAGAGTTATATTATAATATCCGGAGGCAGAGTTGATCTGTATTCACTTCAGGAAATCATGGACAGACACCTTGAAAGCAGCAGAGTGATAGCTGTGGACAAGGGTATAGAGACCTGCAATAAGATAGGAATAGTACCGGATGTGATCGTGGGTGACTTCGATTCAGCCAGCAAGGTGACTGTGGGCGTGTACAGGAAGATGGCTAAAAAGATGCACTCCATACAGTTTGTTGATCTGGACACACACAAGGACTTCACGGATACTCATGTAGCCATCATGCATGCCATGGAGGAAGGTGCTACGGATATTTATATATCGGGGGCCACAGGAACAAGACTTGATCACACAATGGCAAACATAGGGCTACTCAAGGAATGTGCGGATAAAGGCGTAAATGCGTATATAGAGGATGACCATAATGTAATAACCATGATAAATTCCAGTGCCGGAATAAGCCGGCTGGAGGGATACGATTATATATCTTTTATACCGTACGGTGGATGCGTCACGGGGGTAACACTTACAGGGTTTGAATACAACGTGGAGAATCGTACATTTGAGATAGGAGACAGCCTTGGAGTGAGCAACCGGGTTGTATCGGAGGATGCAAGGATAGAGATAGAAGATGGCTATATGATCGTCAATTATAGCCGTGACTGATATGGTTTAAAAGACCAGGCATATAAACTACAATATAAATATAACGAAAAAGCTCTGCACAGTGTATTATCTGTGCAGAGCTTTTTCACATAGCAGTTTGTTATATTCCTTTACTTTTTCTTGGAGTTCTTTTTACCCTTTTCAGGATATTTCTCGTTTATCTTTTCTTTTATCTTTTCGTGCCTGTCGGCTACTTTGTTTTTTGCTGATGACTTTTTCTTCTGGTCGGACTTCTGGTCGTTCTTTGACTCATTCTTTTGCTCGTCGCCGGAAACCTTAGCTTTGTTATCAGGTTCATCAGGTGTTGTTAACTCACGGAGTTCGCGGATGCTGGCATCAAAGCCTTCTGTTATCGGATCGGCATACATGGATGAATAATATGCATACAGAGCCTTGTATTCCTCAGATGTCTTGTATCCGGTGATGTAGATGTGTCCGTGCATCTCGTCCATATGGATACCCCTGATCTTCTTGGCAATGTGAAGGCCGATGTTCTTACAGTGGCTTCCGATCCTGTCAAGACTTGTGAGAATGTCAACCAGTGCAAATCCTCCAGGGATACCACATTCGCCCATCTGAAGTCTCACAACGTGGTGATCCTTTATAAGCTCTGTTATCTCGCTGATGGTCTGTGCAAGTGGCTCTATTCTTGATATTGCCTGAAGATCGTCCTCCTTGAAGGCGTTCAGAGTCATATCAATAATATTGTTAGTCGCCTTGAGCGCTGTCTGGATCTCATTCATTCCCTGATCTGAGAAGTTTATCTTCTGATCTATTATATTTCTCGATACAACGAGAAGATTCTCACAGTGGTCACCAATCCTTTCCATATCACTCAGACTGTTCAGAAGCTCAGACACATCAAGTCGTTCGGATCTGGACATGTTGTTCTGTGATGTTACCTTGAGGAGGAAGTTGTTGAGTGAGCTCTCACATTTGTCTATGAAATCCTCATTCTCCTCGAGTTTGGCGGCATCTTCTTCATTGAAATCACTGATGAGTCTGCATGCTATTGCAAAGTTCTCTCTTATGCAGTCAGCCATGGCAAACATGACATTTCTTGCCTGTGAAATAGCGATGGAAGGGGTAGCGATAAGTCTCGGATCCAGTGTGGCGAGCTCTTTGTCGATCTTGGACTCCTCGTCGTCCCTGATGATCTTTCCTGTAAGTTTTGCCACCTGATTGGAGAATGGCAGAAGTATCAGGCTTATGATAAAGTTGAACAGGAAGTGGACGTTTGCAATGTTACCACGGTTTACGACCTTGTCCATGAAAGGCATGTCTATGAAAAGCTGAAGTCCGTATATGACAATAACAAAGAACACAGCTCCGAATATGTTAAAGAGAAGATATGAGAGAGAAACTCTCTTTGCCTTCTTGTTCGCACCGATTCCCCCGAGGATAATGGTCATACACTTACCGATGTTCTGACCGATAATGATAGGAATGGCTGTTCCGTATGTAACGACGCCTGTGGACGAAATGGCCTGGAGTATACCTACTGATGCAGATGAACTCTGTATGATGGCTGTGAGCACAAGTCCTATTAAAATACCAAGTAATGGGTTATTAAACGATGTGAACAGATTCTGGAAGCTCTCTGATTCCTTAAGTGGCGCAAATACACCCTCCATGGTATTCATGCCGAGAAAGAGGATTCCAAGACCAACAAGAATACTTGCAATATCACGTTTCTTGTTGTTATTTGTAAATAGTATGATAAATGCACCTATACATATAAGGATAGGAGCAAATGATGACGGTTTTAAAAGTTTAAGAAGAATATTAGTCTCCGCAAGATCTCCAAGACGAAGGATCTGTGCGGTCGCGGTACTACCGATGTTGGCACCAAACACGACAGGTATGGCCTGCCCAAGCTTCATGATTCCGGCATTTACAAAGCCGATGAGCATGATGGTCGTTGCTGCCGAACTCTGAATGATGGCTGTTACGGCTGTACCGAGTGTAAAACCCTTGATAGTTCCCGTAAACTGATTTTTTCCGGTTGTAAGTTTCTCAAGAACCTTTTCCAGACTGCCACCGGCGAGATTCTTCAGCGAGGCACCCATGAGATTCATTCCGAACAGAAATAAACCTACGCCTCCGAGCAATGTTAAAATAGAAAATAAATCCAAAATTATAGCCCTCCTGAGTAAAATGAATTTTACCTGTGTTTCTGACAGGTAAAAAATATGTAATAAATATGTAAAATCCCATACGATTCAGATTATAACACATCACTAGTTTTTGTACTATTGAAAAAATAATGCAATTGATGGTAACATTTCGGCAAATGTCACAATAAATATGATGGTGGCGGCAAAACTTCAACTGTGGTAGAATGAGCAGGGTATATTATATAAAAATGATAACGAAGATTCAGATAAAAGAATGGAGTGGCTGATACATGTCTGTTTTTAGTGATAAGAGAGTATTTGGAATCAAAAGGCAGAACTGTGGCGGTGTGTCCACCGCAGGGCAGGTATGCGCCAATGATGTAATATTGTGGGTCATATTTCTGCTGCCTATTAATATAGTAATACATGGTGCAGGACAGTGCCTTGTGGCCATGGGATTGTTCGTGGGCAATGTTGTCGGATGGATATTTCTGTCAAAGCGTATGAATTCGTATGCTGAGATATCCCCTAAAAAGATACACAATGCTCCGGAGCTGTTCGCAGCAAGATATGGGTCATGGAAGTTGAAAGATCTGGTGTCCGTCATATGGATAGTGACGCTTGGCCTGATACTGGTGTCTGTTCTCAAGGTTATCGTATCGGTTGTCGCCTATTTTATGGACATGCCGGAGAGCATAAGCCTTGCCATCATAGTGTCATTTCTCATCCTTGCCACCATACTGGTTGACAATAAGCTGATGGGAATAATCAAGACAATAGTGTTCATAATGGTTATAATCGTATGTCTGACGATGATCGGACTGGTATTTTACAGGATGGATGCGAGGGAGATACTTGACAATTACAGGAGATCAAGGCTTGCAGGGGGAACCAGCATTTATCTGAATATACTGTATTACGATGGCAAAACAGTGGATATAGGAAGTGCGATATCCATGACGGGAGTAGGACTTGGATGTATAGCCATGCCGCTGATGTACAAGGGTGTCTTAAATATCCGGGATATCAAGGAGCTCGATGTCGGAAGAATATGGGCTGTAATCTTTGAAGGGTTCACAATACTTTCAAGCTGTATACTGGCACTTCTGGTCGTACCGGTGCTCTATCCTGAGAAGGCATGGGCAAATATGAACTCATTCCAGGTGTACAACCTGATGCTCAAGAAGCTGCTTGGAACGGGAACCTATGCGTATGTGTTCAGATTTGCCGCGCTTATGGTGTTTATAGCGGCGGTTGTCGTAATGCTGGAATCGTTCATGAGAAATATATGCGAACATATAAGAGGGCTTGTTCCGGCAATCTCAAGAGCCGGTGGAATCGCAAAGCTTCTTATAGATATAGGTGTTGTTGTGCTGACCGGATGCTGCATTTTCCTGGTGGCAGAGTTTGTTGAATTCAACAGAGAGCATATGATCGCCGACAACTGGGGATTGTGTGCGGCGGCACTTGCGGCTCCTCTTTTCTGTACACTGACGTACAGGCATGCGACCGGAAAAGGCATGTATGCCGGAATAATAGCAGGAATACTCACATTTGTTATGTGGAAATATCTCCCGTTTGTGAACGGAGGCAGCCTGGCGGCATACTCGGGTATCAGTGGTGACGTGGTTGGATTTGCAGTGAGTCTGCTGTTCACCATTGGAGTAAGTGTGTGCACGCAGAAAAATACAGAGGAAGAACTGAAGATATTTGACAGGATGAGGGCTGATCAGGCCTGATCTGAAGGAGTTCATATGATATACAGGATTGCCTGCGTCGGCAGGATAAAGGAACAGCATTTTACGCAGATGTTAAATGAATATAAGAAGGAGATCGACAAGAGAGGACGTCTGGAGATATGCGAGGTTCCTGACGAGAGGATACCTCAGAAGGCTGGCGACAAGGTAAATGCCATGATCATTGAGGCCGAGGCGGACAGGCTGAGACATGTGATCGGGAGAGACGACTATGTTATAGCACTGTGTATAGAAGGAAAGAAGACGACCACGGAAGGACTTGCCGATCAGGTCCGCAGGGCATCGGAGCGCGGACATGACACGGTTACATTTGTGATAGGGGGATCTCTTGGACTTGCTGCAGATATAGTGAGGAGGGCTGATTACAGGATGAGCGTGTCGGATATGACATTTCCGCATCAGCTCATAAGGGTGACGCTGGCGGAGCAGCTTGCGATCATAAGCCGGAGCTGACAGGGATTATTTGTGGTAGGTTATGTTGTTCAGGATAGTGTATGCCCTGTAGGTCTGCTCGGACAGCAGGAGGGCAGTCATCTCGGCGGACGGCTGTACTGAACAGAGAGAGAAATTTTCCATATCAGCTGTGAGTGATTCATCGTACCCTATGTAGAAGTTTATCTTTGAGGTACCGCTTGAAGTCAGACTGTTGATGCGGGCTGCGTAGTCCTCAGATGAGATGGTATCGGAGCCGGATATGCAGTAGTTTGTGGTGTTTTTCCCTGAGGTGCATTTAATTTTCCCTGCAACACATACTATAGACAGAGTACAGTATGGAGAAAGTCTCTTGACGTACTCGGCGATGGCTTTCTGATACAAAGGGTTGATTTTTTTCTGATTAACGTATATGTTTATATCCATGTGATTTCTCCTAAAGTCAGAAATGGGCGGCAGGATGGCGTAACGGCATCCTAACTCTGACATTATATAGCATCAAGGAGAAAATATATAGCAAATTATGTTATAACATTATGGAGGATAAAATGAGTAAAAAATTACTGGCACTTGATATTGACGGAACGCTGACAAATACTCAGAAGGATATTACTCCGGCAACGCTGGAGAAAATAATAGAGGCACAGGAGAAGGGGCATATCGTTGCGATAGCATCGGGACGTCCACTGCCTGGAATAAGGAAGATAGCAGACACCATAGAGCTTGACAGATTTGGCGGATATGTGCTTGCTTTCAACGGCGGAAGGATCGTCGATTACAATACCGGCGAGGTGGTATATCAGGCTGTGCTTGACAATGATGTGGTGAGGGATATATATGATTACTGTCTGAAAGCGGGCTGCGGAATGGTGACATACGATGGAGACCGAGTTATAACCGGAACTGATATAGACGGATACATGACATTTGAGGCAAGTATCAATCATATGGAGATCATGAGGATAGATAACTTCAGGGAATATATCGATTTTCCTCTCAACAAATGTCTTCTTACCGCAGATCCTGACAAGGCGGAGAAGATAGAGCAGGAGCTTGCAGAAAAGTTCGGTGATCAGCTTAATATATTCCGCTCGGAGCCATATTTTGTGGAGATCATGCCGCCAAATGTTCACAAGGCAACATCCCTTGAGAAGCTTCTTGAGGTCCTTGATATGGACAGAAAGGATCTTGTGGCGTGCGGTGACGGATATAATGACCTCACGATGATAGAGTATGCCGGGGTGGGAGTCGCCATGGCAAATGCACAGGACATAGTGAAGGAACATGCCGATTATATAACATTGTCAAATGACGAGGACGGACTTGTGCCGGTGGTGGACAAGTTTATCCTGGCTGACTGATCAAGTATAAAAAATGTGTGAATTATGTGTATCCCGTTGAATTGATGAGATATTTGTAGTAGAATGTATTGCTATATGAGTTAAATTTTGACAGATACATTCGATATTTAGGAGAAAAATATGGGAAATAAAATGAGTGGTCATGATGACGATGATATGAAGCGTGTTAAGGGCAGATATGCCGGAGAGATGCTTTTTGACGATGAAGATGATTACGATGACGATACCGACGATTATTCAGATGATCATGGCAGAACCGGTATTGCAAAGGATGATTATTCCGACAGCGCATTTGGACCGGGCGCAGACGATGAAGAGGATGCGGCATCAGAAGAGGAAGCTTATACATCGGATGATGAATATTATGAAGATGAATATGCGGAAGAAGAGCAGGATATGAAGGATCAGAAGAGAAAGAAAAAGAACAGAGTATGGGGAATCATACTTGCAATCGAGGTTGTTGCAGCCATAGTCATAGGCGTTCTGTTTGTGAAGGCGTACATCAACAACACATATAACAAGATGCAGTACAAAGAGCTGAAGGACACTCATATAAATGAGGATCTGGATGAAGAAACAGTCAAGAAGATGACAGGATACACCAACATCGCATTGTTTGGTATAGATACCAGAGATGCAGGCATGGTTGACGAAGGAGTGCGTTCAGACAGTATAATCATCTGCAGCATCAACAATGATACACAGGAGGTCAAGCTTCTCTCACTGTACAGAGATACTTACCTTGAGCTCTGTAATGACAGCCAGTCATACGAGAAGGCGGCTCATGCATACGCATACGGCGGAGCACAGGGCGCTGTCAATATGATAAATAAGAACCTTGACCTGAATATAACAGATTACGTTGCAGTCAATTTCACAGCCCTCACAGAAGCCATCGATGCCCTGGGTGGAATTGATATAGAGCTGAAGGAGGAGGAGCTTTATAAGCTCAACCAGTGTATTGACGAGCAGATGGGTGTAAATGGTATTTATTCAGATTATGTATATGACACAGGTGTCGTTCATCTGAACGGTGTGCAGGCTACAGCCTACTCCAGAATCAGAAGTACAGATGAGGGTGATATAACAAGAACATGGAGACAGAGAACAGTTATCTCCAAGATGATAGAGGCGGCAAAGACAGCAGGAATCTCCAAGCTGCTTGATTGTATCAACGTGGTTGTGGATGATGTTGCATCAAGCCTTACAGAGGAAGAGATCATTGATATGGCAAAATCCTGCTTCAACTACAAGCTGTCTACTACAACAGGATTCCCGTTTACCATCGCCAGTCCTACCATGGATGAGGTGAGCTATGTCGTTGCCTGTGATCTCGCAACGAATGCCACAGCACTTCACAGATTCCTGTTCGACGACATGAATTATACACCGTCAGCTACCGTACAGAATATAAGCTACAACATCATCAATGATTCAGGCTGTGAGAATCAGCTCGATCTTGATACATTTACAG
>NC_021018.1:2615456-2632084 GCF_000210595.1 Coprococcus sp. ART55/1
CCATTGTATCGACGGAGTCAGATTATTCTGATGGCTATTGATGATATCTGGGATCTGAAAGCAGGATGTCGGGTGACATATAACAGAAATAAGCATAACAGCAAGGCACATATCATATGCACGTGTACACAGTGATATGTGCCTTTCTTTTTTACTTTGAAATGTAAAGGGTATGTGCTATAATGAATCAGGTCGTCAGGCAGATGTCTGCATGGGTTATCATGCCAGGATATGACGATATATAATATGAATAATAAAATATGAACACAAAGGATGGATCGCGATATGAAGATGGACAGAATTCTGCTCAAGATGAGCGGTGAAGCTCTTGCCGGTGATAAGAAACATGGTTTTGACGAGGAGACAGTCAGAGATGTGTCCAATCAGGTAAAGCAGATAGTAGACAAGGGAATACAGGTATGTGTAGTAATAGGAGGAGGAAACTTCTGGAGAGGAAGAACCTCAGACAACATGGACAGAGTTAAGGCGGATTCCATAGGAATGCTGGCAACTGTCATGAACTGTATCTACACAGCGGACAGCTTCAGAAGCTGCGGAATAAAGACACACATCATGACACCATTTGTATGTGGTAATATGACTGAGCTTTTTGACAAGGACAAGGCAATCGCATATATGGAGCAGGGAGATGTCGTATTTTTTGCAGGTGGAATCGGCCATCCATATTTCTCAACAGATATGGCGACAGTGCTTATGGCAATAGAGGTTCAGGCAGATGTCATTCTTTCAGGTAAGGCCATCGATGGAGTATATGACAGTGATCCTAAGACCAATCCGAACGCTAAGAAGTATGACAGCATGAAGATGAGCGATATAGTAGACAACAAGCTCGGAGTAATAGATCTTGCCTCAGCAGTTCTTGCCATGGAGAACAAGATGCCTATGATGCTGTTTGGCCTGAATGATGAGAACAGCATAGTGAAAGCCGTTACAGGCGGTTTCACCGGAACATATGTGAATGCGGAATAAAAGGGAAAATAATAAGAAAAATATATAATCCAGGAGGAATGAATCATGTTAACACAGTACGAAGAGAAGATGCAGAAGTCAGTTGAGAATCTTGAGGCTGAGTATGCTACAATCAGAGCAGGAAGAGCGAACCCTAACATCCTCAACAAGATCAAGGTTGAGTATTATGGAGTTCCAACACCTATGCAGCAGCTTGCAAATATAACTGTTCCAGAGGCCAGAACACTGGTCATCGCACCATGGGAGCCATCACTTGTCAAGGAGATAGAGAAGGCTATCATGAATTCTGATCTTGGAATCACACCTAACAACGATGGAAGAAACATCATCCTTAACTTCCCAGAGCTCACAGAGGACAGAAGAAAAGAGCTCGTCAAGGATATCAAGAAGAAGGGTGAGGGCGCAAAGGTCGCTATAAGAAACATCAGACGTGATGCCAACGATGCCATCAAGAAGATGGAGAAGAACGGAGACATAAGCGAGGACGAGCTCAAGGACAACGAGGACAAGATCCAGAAGCTCACAGATAAGTACGTTGGTCAGATCGACAAGGCTGTTGAGTCAAAATCCAAGGAGATCATGACAGTATAATAATCATGGATATGATGTATCCCTCAAATGGAATGTGGAGAGAATATGAAGAGAGAGATTAACGGAGAATTACTTAATGTGCCGGAGCACGTGGCTGTGATCATGGATGGAAATGGCAGATGGGCAAAGAAGAGATTTCTTCCCAGAAACTATGGACACGCAGAGGGTGCGAAGGCTCTAGAGGCTATATGTGAAAATTGCGATAAGCTTGGAATAAAGTATCTTACAGTGTATGCTTTTTCCACGGAGAACTGGAAGAGGTCTGTTGAGGAAGTCACAGGTATCATGAATCTTTTCAGAAAGTACCTGGTTGACAGTATAGAGAGATCTAACAACTCCAACATGAAGGTTAATCTCATAGGTAAGCGAGAGGGCCTCCCGGAGGATATAGTTCAGAAGATGGATGATCTGGAGAGGGAGACTGCGGGGAATACAGGACTTCAGTTCCATATAGCGATAAACTACGGTGGACGTGATGAGATTGTCAGGGCGGTGAAGAAGATCATGAAGGATGCCGATGCGGGAAAGATCAGTGCGGATGACATTGACGAGAGCCTGTTTGCGGAATATCTCGACACAAAGGGTGTGCCTGATCCTGATCTGCTAATAAGGACAAGCGGTGAGGAGAGAACATCCAACTTCCTCCCATGGCAGCTTGCATATTCTGAGTTTTATTTCACAGACACACTGTGGCCTGATTTTGACATGGATTCTCTGATAGAAGCCGTGAGGTACTACAATAAGAGAGAGAGAAGATTCGGAGATGCAAAATAGTTATCCGGAGGATATTAGTTAATGAAACAGAGAGTGATAAGTGGTGCGGTTCTGGTAGTGATACTGGCCATCACATTATATTTTGGAGGGATAGTAACATGCGGCCTTATGGCTCTGGTATCCCTTGTGGGCAATATGGAGCTGCTCAGAGTATACGGAGTGAACAAGAAGACTCCGGGAATCGTGTGTTACCTGGCGACAGTTCTGTATTATATAGCCATATACCTGAATCGTATGGACATTATTGTTCCTATGATGGTCGTATATTTATTGGTTATGCTTGCTGTGTATGTGCTGACATTCCCAACATACAGCGATAAACAGATCATGGCGGCATTTATGGATTTCTTCTATGTAAGTGTCATGCTGTCATTTGTATATCTCATAAGAAACATGGAGCATGGACTGGTACTTGTCCTGCTGATATTTGTCAGCTCATGGATAAATGATACATGTGCTTACTTCGTGGGAAGAGCCCTCGGAAAGCACAAGATGGCACCTGTGCTCAGCCCTAAGAAGAGCATAGAGGGTCTTATCGGCGGTATCGTTGGAGCAGGTGTATTCGGAGCGGTGTTTGGCATACTGTTTGATAAGTATGTAGACACCATGAACTATGCGCCATTACTTTTTGCAGTTGTCGGCGCTGTCGGTGCACTTCCGGCGGTTATTGGAGATCTGGCAGCATCTGCGATAAAGAGAAATAACGACATCAAGGACTACGGAAAGCTGATTCCGGGTCACGGAGGAATATTGGACAGATTTGACAGCATAATATTTACAGCACCGATAATTTATTATCTGCTTGTATATCTGCTGTAGGATATATGATGGGCAGTGCCCAGTGGGTTCACTGGATACTGCCTATTATATTCGGATAGATGATCCGGGAAAGTCGGATACGGGAGGATAACATGAAGAATGTAGCGATAATTGGCTCTACAGGTTCAATTGGAACACAGACCCTTGAGATAGTTAGGGTTCAGGAAGATCTGAATATAGTGGCGCTTGCCGCCGGAAGTAATATAGAGCTCCTGGAAAAACAGGCGAGGGAGTTTTCGCCCGAGGTTGTGGGAATATGGAGCGAAGAGAATGCTGCGAGACTCAGAGAGAGCCTTGCGGACACTGACATAAGAGTTGTTGCGGGCATGGACGGATTGATAGAGATAGCAGAGCTTTCGTCATCAGACATCCTTGTCACGGCAATAGTTGGCATGATCGGAATAAGACCGACTATAGCAGCCATAAATGCGGGAAAGGACATAGCACTTGCCAATAAAGAGACTCTGGTGACAGCGGGACATATCATCATGCCGCTGGCGGCGGAGAAGAATGTAGCGATACTGCCTGTTGACAGCGAACATTCCGCTATATTCCAGTCCCTTCAGGGAAATGTGCACGGTGATGTGGAGAAGATACTGCTCACAGCGTCAGGTGGGCCTTTCAGGGGAAAGGATACCGCATTTCTTGAGAATGTTCAGGTGGAGGATGCGCTCAAGCATCCAAACTGGAGTATGGGAAGAAAGATAACAATAGATTCAGCAACCATGGTCAACAAGGGACTTGAGGTTATAGAGGCAAAGTGGCTCTTTGATGTGAAGCCGGAGAATATCCAGGTGGTAGTCCAGCCACAGAGCATAATCCACTCGATGGTTGAGTACAGGGACGGCGCAGTTATAGCACAGCTTGGAACTCCTGACATGAAGCTTCCGATACAGTACGCTTTGTGTTATCCGGAGAGAAGATACATGGACGGTGACAGACTGGACTTCTGGACTATGAACTCGATTCTTCTTGAGAAGCCGGACATGGATACATTTAAGGGCTTAAAGTATGCGTATTCTGCCATAGCAGATGGCGGTTCAATGCCGACTGTATTCAATGCGGCAAATGAGTGCGCAGTGGCAAAATTCCTTGACAGGAAGATACGCTTCCTCGATATATACAGGATAATAGAGGAGTGTATGGCGAGTCATACAGTTATAGAAAACCCTGACGTGTCACAGATACTTGACACTGAGCGCTGGGTATATGATTTTGTAGAAAGCAGGTGGTAGATTGAACATAATTCTCATAATTCTAGTATTTGGTGTGATAATATTTTTCCATGAGCTTGGACATTTTATTGTCGCAAAGATCAATCATATATCGGTAATTGAGTTTTCCATGGGACTTGGCCCAAAGCTCTTCTCGTTTACCAAGAAGGATACACAGTATTCACTGAGACTCATACCTCTGGGCGGTTATTGTATGTTGCTAAGCGAAGGCGAGGAAGGTCATGAGGATGACGAGAACGCATTTGAGAAGAAGTCCATATGGGTGCGTATGGCGGAGGTTCTTGCCGGTCCGTTCATGAACATAGTTATAGCATTTATCTTTTCAGCGGTCATAATCCACTTCTGTGGTACAGATCCTGCGACTATCGGCAGGGTGTACGACAGCGAGATGGCGAAGGAAAGCGAGTATGCGGATGTTGTCAAGGAGTTCAATGGAGTTTATCCTGCGGAGCAGGCCGGGATAGAGGATGGAGATACCGTCCTTGAGATCGGCGGAAGCAAGATCAAGAACTTCAGGGAACTTCAGATATATCTTGAGATATACGGGGACGGTTCTCCTATAGACCTCAAGATGCAGAAGAAGGATGGCACGGTGTACGATACGACTGTATATCCGGTGGAGACAAGTGCAGGTTATAAGGTGGGAATCGTAAGCTGCGGTTATGTCTTGCCACAGAATTTTGGCGAGCTGATGAAGTATTCTGCCTATGAGGTCAGATACTGGGTCAAGGCCACGTTCCTGAGCCTTAAGCTCATAGTCACCAGACAGGTCAGCTCAGATGAGGTGTCCGGCCCTGTGGGTGTGGCAAAGTCCATGAACGATACGTTCAATGAGGCTGCAAAGGTCGATGTCCTTACGGTTCTCCTCAACTGGATGAACTATATAGTGCTTCTCTCGGCCAACCTTGGAATCATGAATATGCTTCCGATACCGGGACTTGACGGAGGACGTTTCCTGTTTCTGCTGATCGAGCTTATAACCAGGCGGAAGGTTCCGAAGGACAAGGAAAACATAGTCACATTTGTGGGATTTGTGCTGGTCATGATCCTCATGGTCGTAATATTGTTCAATGATATAAAGAATGTATTTTTCAGTTAAAGGCAATTAAAGAAGGAGGAAAGGCGCTAGTGCTTATGTACTGGCGCTGTGAGTATATATGAAGACAAGAGAGATCCATATAGGTGACAGGGTTATAGGCGGAGGCAATCCGATACTTATACAGTCCATGACCAACACAAAGACGAGCGATGTGGAGGCTACGGTTGCACAGATACTCCAGCTTGAGAAGGCCGGATGTGACATAATCAGATGTACGATAAACGATGAGGCTGCAGCAGATGCAATCCCGGCTATAAAGAAACAGATCCACATTCCGCTTGTGGGCGACATACATTTTGACTACAGGCTTGCCATAAAGGCCATAGAAAATGGTGTGGACAAGATCAGGATAAATCCGGGAAATATCGGAGGACAGGAGAAGCTGGCAAAGGTAGTCGAGGCTGCCAGAAAGAGAAATATTCCTATAAGGGTCGGTGTAAACAGTGGTTCTCTGGAGAAGAATCTCGTGGAGAAGTACGGCGGAGTGACCGCAGAGGGAATAGTTGAGAGCGCTCTTGACAAGGTGCGCATGATCGAGGAGCTTGACTATCACAACATAGTCATAAGCATCAAGTCGTCTGATGTTATGATGTGCGTGAGAGCCCATGAGCTCATCGCGGACAAGACAGATTACCCTCTGCATGTGGGAATCACGGAGTCAGGAACCGTCACAAGAGGAAATATCAAATCATCGGTGGGACTTGGAATCATACTCCATGAGGGAATAGGCGATACGATAAGAGTGTCCCTGACAGGAGATCCGGTGGATGAGATCCTGTCGGCAAAGCTTATTCTCAAGGCTCTTGGACTCAGAAAGGGCGGAGTAGAGCTTGTGTCATGTCCGACCTGTGGACGTACTGAGATTGACCTTATCGGACTTGCAAACAAGGTTGAAAAGCTTGTGTCAGACTATGACAATCTCAATATTAAAGTCGCAGTTATGGGGTGTGTGGTGAACGGCCCGGGAGAGGCCAAGGAGGCAGACCTTGGTATTGCAGGAGGCAAGGGCTGCGGACTGCTCATCAAAAAGGGTGAGATAGTAGGCAAACTCAGTGAGGATGAATTTATACCGGCGCTGAAGCGCGAGTTAGATAATTGGAGTGAATAGGATTGAACAACGAAGATCGTATTTGGGAACAAGAGAATATAGATCAGATGTATGCCGATGAGATGCAGACTCAGATGGATTATGAAGCCCAAATGGCTGAACAGGAGATGTATGAGAGCCAGATGTATGCTGATATGCAGCAGGAGAGCGCATCGTACACCCAGGCGGATGTTCACGACTCGGACTGGCATATCGCAGATGATATGGAGGAAGATGCCGAGGACGAAGACGTGGTCAGTGATGGCTCTGCAACGGCGGTTTCAGATGCCGGAAATGAGCAGGCGGAGCTCTTCATGACGGTGTTCCCCGGAGTGGAGATGACTAAGGAGCTTGCAGGTCTGTTCACCGAGGTGTATGTGACAAAAGTCACGATATATGACAGTAAAAATATCCTGCAGGTTGACATAAGATCGAGACATATAATAAGCAGACCGAATATAGAAAAGGCGGAGGAGTGTATCCGTAAGTTTGTATTTGGCAATAAAAGGTATACGGTCCAGATACGGGAACACTATACACTTTCTACACAGTACAATCTCGAAGCAATAGTCAAAGCATATCAGGACAGCATACTCTACGATATAAGATCATTCAGCAATGTGGGCTACAGGCTTATATCCAGATCGATAGGAGAACTGTACTGTGACGGAGACGCGATAACCATAGCTATAGAGGACAGTAAGATAGCGCATATACACGCTGAGAAAATAAAGGCGTATATGGAGGAGATGTTCCAGGAGAGATTTGACCTGAATGTCAATGTTGCATTTGAGTACAGTGAGGCGGACAAGGAGAAGCTGAGGAGAGCCAGTGCACTTGTTGAGCAGCAGAAGATAGATGCCATATTGAACAACCTCAGGGATCATGGCGACATCATCGTGGATGGAAAGGCCGTGGACAAGGATAAGCTCGGAGTGTCGAAGAAGGAAGATAAGAAGAGCGAGGGACACAAGCCTGATGAGAAGAAGGCTGCTCCTGCATCCTCCGGCGGCGATTCAGGCCAGAAAAATGGCGGTGAAAAGGAGAAGTTCGGAAGAAGGCGAAGATATTCAGATGATCCAGAGGTGTTCATAGGAAGAGATGTGGAGGGCAAGCTGCTTGAGATATCCAGCATCAACGATGGTATCGGAGAGGTCGTCATCCACGGACAGATCATGAGCACTGAGGAGAGAGAGCTCCGAAATGGCAAGATCATACTGACGGGATATATAACAGATTTCACAGACACCATAGGCTTCAAGATGTTCTGCAGTCCTGAGGATATGGAGGTCTACCGCGAGGAGATACAGAAGGGTAAGTTCTATAGGATGAAGGGCCTTGCCGAGTTCGACTCGTATGCCAAGGAGGTTATGATATGCCGAGTGCTCGGTATGAAGCACATTCAGGACTTTCGTGTACCTCGTATGGATACATATCCTGAGAAGCGTGTCGAGCTTCACATGCATACCAAGATGAGCGAGATGGACAGCGTGGTCGATATAGAGACCATCGTGAAGCGTGCCAGCGACTGGGGACACCCTGCCATAGCGATCACGGATCACGGTGTTGTTCAGGCTTTCCCTATAGCAAACCATACAAAGGGACTCAGAAAAGATTTCAAGATCATATATGGTGTCGAGGGTTACTTTGTCGATGACCTGAAGGATCTGGTTAAGAACTCAAGGAATCAGAGCCTTGATTCGGAATACGTGGTATTTGATATAGAGACAACGGGACTTTCCAAGAAGCACAACAAGATCATAGAGATCGGTGCGGTCAAGGTGAAGGACGGAGAGGTCGTAGATACATTCTCGGAGTTTATAAATCCGGGTGTGCCTATCCCATACCAGATAGAACAGCTCACATCCATAAATGATGATATGGTAAAGGATGCGCCGATGTTCGATGTGATCGTTCCGAGATTTGTGGAGTTCTGCGGTGACGATATCGTGGTTGCCCACAATGCGTCATTTGATACGGGATTTGTGAGAATGAATGCGGAGGAGCTTGGACTTAAGTTCGACAACACGGTTCTGGATACCATGACGCTCAGCCATATACTGCTGCCGGAGCTTGGAAAATTCACTCTGGACAGAGTGTGTAAGGAACTCAAAGTCGTGAATGCGCATCACCACAGAGCCATAGACGATGCGGAGGCCACGGCGAAAGTATTCTTCAAGCTGCTCGACATGCTGAAGGAGAGAGATGTTAAGACCATGGATGATCTAAATGTCCTTGGAAGCACCTCACCTGATGCGATCAAGAAGGATAAGACATATCACGGAATCATCCTGGCAAAGAACGAGATAGGAAGAGTCAATCTGTACAGGCTCATATCTGAGTCACATCTGACATATTTTGCGCGAAGGCCGCGTATGCCGATGAGTCTCATCAACAAATACAGAGAGGGTCTGATAATAGGCTCTGCCTGTGAGGCGGGAGAGCTGTTCTGTGCCATAGTTGATGATGCGTCGGATGAGGAGATAGTGAGACTGGTCAACTGGTTTGACTACCTTGAGATACAGCCGCTTGGCAACAATGAATTCATGACGAGGGATACAAGGAATCCAAAGACCATGGACGATCTGATCGGATACAACAAGAGGATTGTGGAGCTCGGAGAGATGTTCAACAAGCCAGTGGTCGCAACCTGTGATGTGCATTTCCTTGATCCTGAGGATTATATATACAGGGCGATCATCATGAAGAGCAAGGGCTTTGACGACGCTGATATGCAGCCACCGCTGTATTTCCGTACCACGGAGGAGATGCTGGCAGAGTTCCAGTATCTTGGAAGTGACAAGGCCAAGGAAGTCGTCATCACAAACACGAATATGATAGCGGACATGATAGAGAGGATAGAGCCGGTCAGACCGGACAAGGCGCCTCCTATCATCGAGAATTCGGATCAGACACTTACGGATATATGTTATACCAAGGCACATGAGATATATGGCCCAGACCTGCCACCTCAGGTTCAGGAGAGACTTGACAGGGAGCTGCACTCCATCATTTCAAATGGATTTGCGGTTATGTACATCATCGCACAGAAGCTTGTGTGGGATTCCAATGACCACGGATATCTGGTTGGTTCCCGAGGTTCGGTTGGATCTTCATTTGTCGCAACAATGGCCGGTATCACGGAGGTAAATCCGCTGTCGGCTCACTATATCTGTCCGAAATGCCACTTTGTGGATTTTGATTCAGAGCTTGTAAAGTCGTATTCGGGAATGAGCGGATGTGATATGCCGGACAGAGACTGTCCGAATTGTGGAACACCGCTTATAAAGGAAGGACACGATATACCATTCGAGACATTCCTTGGATTCAACGGAGACAAGGAGCCTGATATCGATCTGAACTTCTCGGGTGAGTATCAGTCGAAGGCACATGCATACACCGAGGTACTCTTCGGCAAGGGCAAGGCATTCAAGGCGGGAACCGTAGGTGGTGTTGCGGAAAAGACAGCATTTGGATATGTGTACAATTATTTCAAGGATCACTCCAAAGAGGAGCTTATGGCGGAGGCCAAGGCATCCGGAATGGATGAGAAATCCGCGAAGAAGTACGCTGAGGAGAATGCAACAGTTACAAAGAGAAGGTGTGAGATGGAGCGTCTGGCTCTTGGATGTACTGGTGTCAGAAGAACTACGGGTCAGCATCCGGGTGGTATGATAGTTCTCCCGAGACACGAGGAGATATATTCATTTACACCTATACAGCACCCGGCAAATGATGTGACATCGGATATCATAACGTCACATTTTGAGTACCATTCAATCGATCATAACCTGCTGAAGCTCGATATTCTTGGACACGATGATCCGACCATGATCAGGCGTCTGGAGGATCTGACGGGACTTGATGCCACGAAGATAAGACTTGACGACAAGGATGTCATGGAATTGTTTCACAGCACAAAGTCGCTGGGGATCACACCGGAGGATATCAATGGGATACCTCTTGGAAGCCTGGGGGTGCCGGAGTTCGGAACAGACTTTGCTATGCAGATGCTTATAGATGCCAAGCCGACATGTTTCTCAGATCTTGTGCGAATAGCGGGTCTGGCGCATGGAACCGATGTATGGCTGGGCAACGCGCAGGAGCTCATCAAGTCGGGCAAGTGTACCATATCGACAGCCATTTGTTGTCGTGACGATATTATGGTTTATCTGATACACATGGGACTTGATGCCGGACTTGCCTTCAACATCATGGAGAAGGTTCGTAAGGGAATAGTTGCCAAGGGCAAATGTGACAAATGGGATGACTGGAAGGCGGAGATGGCTGCCCACGGAGTACCGGACTGGTACGTATGGTCATGTCAGAAGATCAAGTACATGTTCCCGAAGGCCCATGCGGCGGCCTATGTCATGATGGCGTGGAGAATTGCCTGGTTCAAGGTCAATTATCCGCTTGAATACTATACAGCATTCTTCAGTATCAGAGCTGATGACTTCAGCTATGAGATGATGTGCTTTGGCAAGGAGAGAGTTCTCTTCCATATCAATGAGATAAGCAAGGTGGACAAGAACAAGAGATCAGCCAAGGACGAGGGCAAGCTCAAGGATCTGAAGATAGTTCTCGAGATGTACGCAAGAGGCTACGACTTTGTTCCAATAGATATATACAAGGCAAAGGCTGACAGGTTCCAGATAATAGACGGCAAGATCATGCCATCCTTCGCATCCATAGAAGGAATGGGAGAGAAGGCTGCACAGCAGCTCTACGATGCCGCCCAGAAGGGGCCGTTCCTCTCTAAGGAGGAGATCAATGAGCGTGCAAAGATCGGCAAGGGAACCATCGAGAAGATGAGTGAGCTGGGCATCCTGGACGGAATGCCGGAGACAAATCAGCTTTCGCTGTTTGACTTTATGTAGGCTGGCGGAACAAATTAAGTCAATAATCTGAAAAAAGTTTGCAATTTTATAAAAAAAGTGCTTGCATTCTGCTTTCGTTTCTGTTATATTAAACAGGTCGCAAGCGAAGCGGCAGGATACAAGACCTATGGTTCGTTGGTCAAGCGGCTAAGACGTCGCCCTCTCACGGCGAAAACAGGGGTTCGATTCCCCTACGAACTGCTAAAAGCTGAAATCATTAAGATTTCAGCTTTTTTGTGTTTTCATGCCATAGTGTGTGAAGCGGTGCTACACATTCTCCGCAATCTTCGTAACTCCCACATATATCTGTGAAATTTTATACCACGTTTTATAGTCGGTGACTCCGGTAACCGGAAGATTGAATATCTGCTGGAACTTTCTCACAGCATCAGCGGTGTTCTGACCATATACGCCGTCGACGGTTACGGTACCGATGGCAGGATAGTTGAGTGCGATCCTGGCGAGCTGTCTCTGGAGCTGGGAGACCTTGTCACCGCTTGAGCCGATGGTCAGCTCGTAGCCCGGATAAGAAGAAGGTATACCGGATATAGTCTCCGAGGTGTTGATGTATATTGTATCCCCGTAATAGTATCTGAGAATCTGGATGGCGGTAAGACCGTCGTCTGCCAGGGATTTTGACCCCCACTGTGTCATCCAGCCCGGACAGGATACACGTCTGCCGTCGCAGTATTGGGTGAACAGTGGCTGTGTAACGTTGGGCTTTGAGAGATAGTTGGCGAACATCTCATCGACGATCTGGGAGACATTTTCAAATATGGTTGCATTGTAGACCCACTTCTGGTCGAACGCGGTATTGCTCGTGATAGTAAAGTCGTATCCTTTTCCCCTGTACCACTCGGTATAGACCCTATTAAGGGTAAATGACTGTATCGCAAGTACATTTGCACGGATGGCTGCATCAGGCCAGGTGGAATATATCTCGTTGCAGGCAACATTCTTTATGTAATCCTTATATGGAACATAGTAGTCCCTGGCGGTGGAGTCCGCCGGGGCGCCGTCATGGACAACTATGGTCTCAGGTACAACGACGCGGCTCAACACTATGCCGCCTGATGGATTCACCGGCTTTATCATGTCCTCGGCGATCTTGGGTGGATACTGCTCCCAGAGGGTGTGGGCGTCGAGAACGGTAGGGTTCGTATCGCTTCCATCGGATGGTGTCAGCTCTATGTTCTGGATCCCGTTCTCACCGGAGAATATCTGAACCCCGGAGATGAAGCGCTCGTTGTATCCGGGAGCGTTCACAAGCACGTTGTATTCCGAGTATGGCTGGTTTTCGCCAGGCTCCAGACTGTAGGCGACATCGGGGGCGGGAAGCTCTTCGTCGATGACGATACCATTTTCATCGGTGATAAATTCCTCTGAGGTGGAATCGGGCATTCCCGTAGGGCTTATGTATACGGAAGCACCCTCGACGGGAAAGAAATTGTTGTTCGTTATCTGAATTTTTAGTGAGCCAACGTTATTTGTAATTGCCATTTCTTAATTCCTCATTTATAATTTGCTGTGAAAGTTTTTTAAGCAGCTTTCACAGTAAGTATATGACTAGATTTATAGAATATTCGGAGGAGATAAGATATGGCATACTTTCCAATGTACATCGATCTTGAGGGCAAGAAAGTAATAGTTGTAGGTGGAGGTAAGGCAGCACTTAGAAAGATCAATTCGCTGCTGTATTTCGGAGCGAAGATAGCGGTCATTGCGCCAAAGGTGTGCGATGATATAAAAGCGATAAAGGGAATAAATGTACATGAGAGCAACGTGGCACTTGACATACTGCAGAATGCAGACATTGTTGTGGCGGCAACCAGGCGCCCGGAGATCAATGCCAAGATAGGTACATATTGTAATGACAGGGGCATCATGGTAAATGTGGCTGATAACAAGGAGCTCAGCAGCTTCCTGTTTCCAGGCGTTATCGTCCGCGGAGATCTTGTGGTGGGAGTCACAACAGGCGGCAACAGCCAGGCGGTATCCAAGCAGATCAGGAATATGATAGACAGGATGCTTCCAGAGGAGTATGAGGCGCTCACAAGAAAGATGGGAGCGTACACAGAGCTTGCAAATGTCAACATCAAGAGCACGGCACTTAGGGAGGAAGCACTGGATGAACTCGTCAAGGTTGCACTGTCCAACAAATGCGTTCTTGACGACAAGAAGGCGAACAAGGTGCTTGACAAATATTACCGTGAGGACGCAGCCAGAAGAAACGCATAAATATTTGTTAATATTTGTACTTGAATTATTTGATAATTATGATACAATAAGTAAGATTGTTATAGATTACAGCATGAGAGTGGGCCTTGGCCCACTCTCAATTGTTGTGGGGATAATATTTTACAGAAAGGTGGTCGTATTTACGAAGAGAGCGGATATTGAAGCAAAGACGGAGGCACTTGTGATGCCGATCATTGAGGCGAACAATCTGGAGCTTGTTGATGTGGAGTACGTCAAGGAAGGCAGTGATTATTACCTCAGAGTGTATGCGGACAAGGAAGGTGGCATCACGATCGGTGATTGCGAGATAGTGAACAGAGCACTTGGAGACCTGCTTGACCAGGATGATTATATAGGAGATGCCTATATACTGGAGGTCAGCTCACCGGGGCTTACGAGACCACTGAAGAAAGAGAAGGATTTCAAGAGAAGCATAGGTAAGGTCGTGGAGATCAAGACATTTGCCAAGGTGAATGGTGCAAAGGAATTCGAGGGTGTGCTCAAGGCATATGATGAGAATACAGTTACCATTGAGCTTGAGGATGAGACAGAGATAACGATAACGAGAAAAGATATTTCCATGATACGATTAGCATTTATATATTAGGAGGATAAAAAGGTGTCAGAGATCATTGAAGCATTGAATCAGCTTGAGAAGGAGAGAAACATTAGCAAGGATGTTCTGCTTGAGGCTATAGAGAGATCACTCAAGACAGCCTGCAAGAAGGATTTCAATACAGACGAGAACATTACAGTTTCACTGGACAGAGAGACTGGTGAGTGCCATGTATATGCAGCCAAAGAGGTTGTTGAGGAAGTTGAGAATCCTGCATGCCAGATAACACTGGAGCAGGCCAAGATGATAAGCAGCAAGTACGAGATAGGTGATACAGTAAATATAGAGATCACAACTAAGAACTTTGGAAGAATCGCAGCCCAGCGTGCGAGAAATGTCATCGTTCAGGCGATCAACGAGAACGAGAGAGCAGCTATATACGATCACTTCCATATGAAGGAGAAGGATATCGTAACAGGAATCGTTCAGAGACAGGTTGGAGACAGCGTGAATGTGAGCCTTGATGACAAGACAGAGGCACTCTTAAAGCCGTCAGAGATGATCGAGGGAGAGAGCTACGAGAGAGGCGACAGAATAAAGCTTTATATCACAGAGGTCAAGAAGACAAACAGAGGACCAAGGATCACTGTATCAAGAACTCATCCAGAGCTCGTCAAGAGACTTTTTGAGAAGGAAGTAACAGAGATCGCAGACGGAACAGTTGAGATCAAGAGCTTCTGCAGAGAGGCAGGATCAAGATCTAAGATCGCAGTATGGTCAAACGATGAGAACGTCGATGCAGTTGGAGCATGCGTAGGAATCAATGGTGACAGAGTAAATGCTGTCGTTGCAGATCTGAACGGTGAAAAGATCGACATCATTCCTTGGAGTGAGAACCCTGCTGAGTTTATTTACAATGCGCTCAGTCCTTCAGATGTTGAGGACGTATCAGTTGATCTTGATGAGAAGACAGCATTTGTCGTAGTACCTGATACACAGCTTTCACTTGCAATCGGTAAGAAGGGTCAGAATGCCCGCCTTGCAGCCAAGCTGACAGGATACAAGATCGATATTAAGAGCCATTCAAAGGCCGAGGAGATGGGTTACTTTGATGAGCAGCCAGAGGATGAGAACTTTGATCCTTATAACGAAGATGAATATTATGATGAAGTAAGCGAAGATAAAGATGCCGATGCTGCTTCATTTGACATAGATGAAACAGTAGACACAAACGACGAAGAGTAATCATTTGCATTGATGTAGTGGCACATGATAGAGAATAGGGAGTGATGAGATGGCAAAGAAGGTACCTCTGAGGCAATGCCTTGGATGCCGTGAGATGATGCCGAAGAGTGAGCTGATAAGGATAGTCCGAAGCAATGACGGGCAGTTCGCAGTTGATGCAACCGGCAAGCTCAACGGAAGAGGCGCTTATATATGCAAGAGATCCGAGTGCCTTAAGAAGGCGGTTGGAAGCAAAGCACTTGAGAAGGCTTTCAAGGTCAGCATACCTGCTGAGGTGTATGAACAATTAGACAAGGAGCTGCGTGACATTGAAGAATAACAAGATCTACTCGTTAATTTCTCTGTGTGCCAGAGCCAGAAGGCTGTGCAGTGGCAATTTCTCAGTAGAGAAAGCAGTTAAGAATCAGAGCGCGTACGTGGTCATTGTGGCGAAGGACGCTTCTGACAATACGAAGAAACTTTTCGACCAGAAATGTAATTATTATGGGATTCCTTATTATGAGTACGGGACAAAGGATGAGCTTGGCAAGTACAGTGGCAATGAGATGAGAACATCCATTGCGATACTTGACGAGGGATTCGGGAATCAGATCATAAAGTACATGAATGTAAATGAAAACATGGAGGTGTAACATTTGGCTAAAATCAGAGTACACGAATTATCAAAACAGTTAAACATTTCAAATAAAGATATCATAGATACACTTGGCGCAAAGGGAATAGAGATCAAGAGTCATATGTCCAATCTGGACGATTCGATGGTTGGAATAATTAAAGCTAAGTTTGGAGCAAAGACTGCGCCAAAGGCCGAGGCTCCAAAGGCTGAGACCCCAAAGCCTGCAGCACCAAAGCAGGAGGCTCCAAAGGCAGCGCCTAAGACAGAGCAGCCAAAGCCTGAGACAGCAAAGCCTGCTGCAGCGCCAAAGGCGGACGCGCAGAAGCAGAATCCTTCAAGGGATGACAATTCAGCAGCCAGACAGGGTTCTGGCAATCATGTAAGATTTGCCAGGGAGGACAGAAACGGCGGCAAGATGAATAACAACGGTAACAGAGTCAGATTTAACAACGACAGACAGGGCGGTTCAGACAGAGCCAGATTCAGCAACGACAGGAA
>NC_021018.1:2632291-2645466 GCF_000210595.1 Coprococcus sp. ART55/1
CGGTCAGGGCGACAGACCAAGGTTTAACAGAGATGGCGACAGAAACCAGGGTGACAGACCAAGATTTAACAGAGACGGCCAGAATGACAGACCAAGGTTTAACAGAGATGGTGATAGAAACCAGGGTGACAGACCAAGATTTAACAGGGACGGCCAGGGTGACAGACCAAGGTTTAACAGAGACGGAGACAGAAACCAGGGTGGCGGACGCTTCGGCAATGGCGATAGAAACCAGGGCGGAAGAGGCTTTAACAGAGATGGTGGCAACCGTTTCAGCAACCGTATCAATATGCCATTTGGCAAGGATGACGAGGATGACAGCCCAGCTCAGAAGAGAGCACCATTCAAGAGAGACCGCAAGGACTTCGATGCGAAGGAGATGCCGGGTAAGGATTTAAAGAGCCAGAACAGAGATAACTACAACAGAGATAAGAACAAGCCACGTAAGGGCAACAGAAGATCACCTGAGGAGGTCGAGGCTGATATCAGCAGACTTGCGAAGAATGTGAAGAACAAGCCACAGAAGAAGCAGCAGGCACCACAGGAGGATCCGGATGCAATCAGAACCATCACACTTCCTGAGGTTGTAACACTCAAGGAGCTGGCTGATGCGGTAAAGACTCCTGTAACAGCACTTATCAAGAAGCTGTTCCTCGCAGGTAAGATGGTCAATGTGAACTCAGAGCTTCCATTTGACGAGGCTTCAGAGATCGCACTTGAGTACAACTGCATAGCTGAGGAAGAGGAGAAAGTTGATGTGATCGAGGAGCTCCTTAAGGAGGATGAAGAGGACGAGAAGGATATGGTTTCAAGACCTCCTGTAGTCTGCGTTATGGGTCATGTTGATCATGGTAAGACATCACTTCTTGATGCCATCAGACAGACAAAGGTAACATCAGGTGAGGCTGGTGGAATCACACAGGCCATCGGTGCATCAGTTGTCGATGTAAATGGCCAGACTATAACATTCCTTGATACTCCTGGACATGAGGCGTTCACAGCAATGCGTATGCGTGGTGCACAGAGTACAGATATCGCTATCCTTGTTGTAGCTGCCGATGATGGAGTAATGCCACAGACTATCGAGGCTATCAACCATGCAAAGGCTGCTGGGATTGAGATCATAGTAGCGATCAACAAGATCGATAAGGAAAGTGCAAATATAGAGAGAGTTAAGCAGGAGCTTACAGAGTATGAGCTTATCCCAGAGGATTGGGGTGGTTCAACAATATTCTGTCCTGTATCTGCACATACTAAGGAAGGTATTGACAATCTCCTTGAGATGATCCTCCTCACAGCGGATGTGCTTGAACTTAAGGCAAATCCTAACAGAAAGGCAAGAGGTATCGTCATCGAGGCTGAGCTTGACAAGGGACGTGGACCTGTTGCAACAATGCTTGTACAGAAGGGAACACTCCATGTTGGAGATTACATCGCTGTCGGAGCGTCACATGGTAAGGTACGTGCCATGACCAACTCAAGAGGTGAGAGAGTTACAGAGGCTCTTCCATCAACACCTGTACAGATCCAGGGTCTCAACACAGTTCCTGATGCAGGCGAGATATTCATGGCAGTTGACAATGAGAAGGAAGCAAGAACCATATCAGAGACATATATCTCGCAGGGTAAGGAGAAGCTTCTTGCAGATACAAAGCAGAGAATGTCACTTGACGATCTGTACAGCCAGATCCAGGCCGGCAACCTCAAGGAGCTCAAGATCATCATCAAGGCAGATGTACAGGGTTCAGTTGAGGCCGTTAAGCAGAGTCTCTTAAAACTCTCAAATGACGAGGTCGTTATCAAGTGCATACATGCAGGTGTAGGTGCTATCAACGAGTCAGATATAATTCTTGCATCAGCATCAAATGCCATCGTAATCGGTTTCAATATCAGACCGGATGCGAGAGCAAAGGATATGGCTGACAGCGAGGGGGTAGATGTTCGTCTGTACAGAGTCATTTACAATGCAATAGAGGATATTGATTCAGCAATGAAGGGTATGCTTGATCCTATATATGAGGAGAAGGTCATCGGACACGCAGAGATCAGACAGACATACAAGGCTTCTGGTATCGGTGTCATTGCCGGTTCATATGTTCTCGACGGAACAATCAACAGAAACTGCAGCGTAAGGATTACCAGAGAGGGCAATCTTATATTTGAAGGAAAGCTTGCTTCACTCAAGAGATTCAAGGATGATGTCAAGGAAGTTAAGTCCGGCTTTGAGTGTGGTATGGTATTCGAGAACTTCCAGGACGTTGCAGAGGAAGATCAGATAGAGGCATACGAGATGGTAGAGGTGCCTAGAAAGTAGTAATAGATATGAGAAAAAACAGTGTAAAGAATAACAGGATCAACGGTGAGGTCCAGAGAGAACTCAGCAGGATCATCAGCCGTGAGATCAAGGATCCAAGAATATCACCTATGACTTCGGTCGTTGATGTGGTTGTCACACCTGATCTCAAGTTCTGTAAGGCATATATCAGTGTCCTGGGTGACCAGGATGCTGTTGATTCCACATTTGCAGGGTTGAACAGCGCAATGGGATATATCAGAAGAGAGCTTGCTCATTCTGTAAATCTGCGCAATACACCGGAGATAACATTTATCATGGACCAGTCCATAGAGTATGGTGTCAGTATGTCCCACAAGATAGATGAGGCTCTCGGAAAGCATGGCGATGCTGACGAGAGTACAGATGAAAACTCAGAGAGTGAAGATGAGTTTGAAGAGTAGGATATAATATGAGAATTTAAAAGGAGGTATATCATGAACGATCTTATAAGGGAGATAGAGAACGCAGACAGCATAGCCATAACAGGACATATCAATCCTGATGGTGACTGTATAGGTTCAACACTTGGAATGTATAACTATATTACAAGCAATTACCCTGACAAGAGGGTTCAGGTATATCTTCAGGAATTCCCGGATGTATTCATGTTCCTGAATGGTGCATCTACTGTAAAGCATGAGGCAGATGACGAGACCTATGATCTGTTTATGTCGCTTGACTGCGGAGATATGGACAGATTCACACCATTTGTCAGATATTATGAGACTGCGAAGAGAACTCTTTGCATAGACCACCATGTGTCTAACAAAGGCTTTGGTGATGTGTGCTATGTGGAAAGTGATGCATGCTCCGCTGCGGAGGCTATATTCAAGCTCCTGGATGAGAAAAAGATCAACCAGCAGTGCGCAGAGTGTCTGTATACCGGTATAGTCCACGACACAGGAGTGTTTAAGCACAGCAATACCACCAGAGAGTCCATGACCATAGCGGGAATCCTGATAGAGAAGGGAGCGAGACCAAGCTTTGTCATAGATGAGACATTTTACAAGAAGACGCTCACACAGAATAAGCTTCTGGGCTATGCGCTTCTCAACATGAAGCAGTTTGCAGATGGAAAGATAACCCATACACTTCTGACAAAGGAGGACTTTGACAGATTTGGTGCCAGCAAGATGGATACGGATGGAATCGTGGATCAGCTCAGACTGACATCAGGTACTGAGGTTGCTTTCTTCATGTATCAGGCTGGTGAGGATAATTACAAGATATCCCTCAGGGCAAATGATATCGTGAACGTGAGTGAGATCGCGTGCAGCCACGGCGGTGGCGGCCATGTGAAGGCTGCGGGATGCAATATGTCAGGTGATCCGGAAAAGATAGTTGCGGAGATAGTTGCGGATATAGAGAAACAGCTTGGCTGATAAATTGCAGAAAAGATGTGATCTGGAACAGGTACTGATACAGCGGACTGATGTAAAAGACTTTGGATTGGATTTGAAATAGTTATGATAGATGGATTTATCAATATATATAAGGAGCAGGGGTTCACGTCATTTGATGTGGTGGCAAAGCTCCGTGGTATATTAAAACAGAAAAAGATAGGTCATACCGGAACTCTCGATCCCATGGCGGAGGGAGTTCTTCTTGTGTGTCTGGGAAGTGCTACGAAGATGTGCGACCTGCTCACTGAGAAGAACAAGACATACACATGCACCATGCTTCTCGGAAAGACCAGCGACACCGAAGATGTGACAGGAGTCATGACAGACGTGACAGATGTATATCCTGATGAGAAGACAGTCAGGGCTGCGGTGATGAGTTTTGTAGGCGATTACATGCAGATCCCGCCTATGTATTCAGCCATCAAGGTAAATGGTAAGAAGCTCTATGAGCTGGCGAGGGCCGGACAGGTTATAGAGAGAGAGCCGAGACTGGTCACGATACATGGTATCACCATACAGTCGGTAGGACTTCCGAGGGTGACATTCGATGTGAGCTGTTCCAAGGGAACATATATCAGAAGCCTGTGCAGGGATATAGGAGAGAAGCTTGGCTGCGGTGCGGTGATGGAGAAGCTTGTCAGAACCGAGGTGAAGGGCTTTACTATAGAAGAAAGTCTGACGCTTGATGAGGTGGAGAAGGCAAGGGATGACGGGACACTCATGCAGCATATATTAACAACGGATAAGCTCATGCCGGATATACCGGAGCTTCATATAGCTGAGAAGGGTGTTAAGCTTCTGGCAAATGGAAATAAGCTCAGTGCGGATGCATTTGCCGAGAATAAGATACACAGGGATACCTATGTCAAGGTGTTCGATGAGAATGGAAGATTTGCGGCACTGTATGAATACAGCGATGAGAAGAGGCAGTATGTGCCATTTAAGATGTTTCCGGTGAGTAATTAAGGACAGACAGTTATGATTCATATAAAGGACACGAAGAAGGTAAAACTGAATAGCACAGAGCGCACGGCGGTTGCCCTGGGCAAGTTTGATGGTATCCATCAGGGACACATGCTGTTGATAGAGCAGGTGTTGAAGCTTCAGAGACAGGGATATATGGGCGTTGTGTTCACATTTGACATGAGGGAGAATCATGTGTTTGATGTGAGCAATATGAAGACCATATACACATCTGACGAGAAGGCACAGGTGGTATCGGATACCGGAGTTGACGTCCTGGTTGAATATCCGTTTGACGATGCATTTGCGGCTACAGAGCCGAAGGCGTTCATCAGAGATGTTCTGGTGGACATGATGCGGGCCGGATATGTCGTGGTTGGAAGCGATTACAGATTCGGCAGAGACAGAAAGGGCGATGTGGATACCCTCAGAAGCTATGCGGACGAGTATGGATATAAGGTCATAGTCATAGACAAGCTGGAACAGGATGACGAGGTGGTCAGCTCAACTGTCATCAGGAAGAATATTTCTGAGGGAGATGTGAGGTCGGTCATTCCGATGCTCGGCAGACCGTACAGTATGACAGGTGAAGTGGTGTCCGGTAAACAGCTTGGAAGGACAATAGGAATACCGACTGCGAATATGCTGCCGGAGGAGCGCAAGCTGTACCCGCCGGCTGGTGTGTATGCTTCAAGGATCAGGATAATCCGGGGGAAGCATACGGGACATGAGGATCCTTTCAGAGTCTATATGGGAATCACCAACATAGGAGACAATCCTACAGTCAACGACAAGGGAAATATCACCATAGAGACGAATATCTTCGGCTTTGACAGGAACATATATGGACAGGTCATCAAGGTGGAGCTTATCGAGCAGATCCGAGGTGAGAAGAAATTTGGAAGCCTAGATGAGCTCAAGGCCCAGATGGCAAATGACATAGAAACTTCAAAAAGAATACTTGCTAATAAAGTATTGGTAAAATAGCACAGAAAACATTGGTAATTATGCGCATAAATAATGACGGATTATTGGGTCGCATGAAGATGTTTTCTGTGCTATATTTTTAATAATAGGGTATTTTTTAGGAGGAAAAAGGAAGTACAAGGAGGAAAAGTAAAATGAGAAAGAAAGCAGCGAGCAGGATCTTGGCATATGTTCTCACCTTATGCATGATCATCGGCAGTATAACCTGGCCGGAGATCACAGCTAAGGCGGAGAGCATCACAAAGGATCTGAAACCGGACACCGGCTGGAAGACGGTGACTGCGGCAACAGATGAGTGGAGTGATTATGGAAAGGCGGAGATCAGATTTTCGCCTTCATCAGATCTGGCATCCATGAAGGCTATTGCGGATGCGGGATACAAGACGCTCAAGATCACATATGCGGTTGACACATTTACCGCTGCAAGTGGACAGAATGCGGGAGTTATGCCATTTGCATCATATGGATCTTCATGGTCGAATAATGACAAGTGGATAGATCTGTCCAAGAGTGGTCAGTTTGAGACCGTACTTGATCTGTCATCTATCAGCACAACCAGCACGGAGAAGGTGGCATTTGGAATACAGGTTGCCAATCTTCAGGAGAACAGCACGATCAAGTTCAGAATCGTGTCAGCGGTTCTCTCAGGAACAAAGAGCACCTCTGGTGGCTCATCAGGGGAGTCAGGCGGTTCAGGCGACAGCGGATCAGGCAGTGCGGACCTTGATTCAATTGGAAACACAAGTTCAAGCGTAACCGCAAGTCTTGCTGATGGAGATGGAACAGCCAAGGGAGACGGCTACTACGAGACAGAGATAACGATAAATAACAAGAGCAATTCATACGTAGCAGACTGGATAGCGGTGGCTGATGTGAGTGGCTCGGTAACTGCAGTTAAGGATTACAGCAGCTGGTCAGCCCTCAAGGGTGTATTCAGTGATGGAAAGCTGTACATATATCCAAACACATCCAAGAAGTCAGGTGCAGTAAATGCAGGTTCGAGCGTGAGCTATTCAAAGCTTGGCTACACAGGTACGGCAAACGGTGTGTCTATAACAGGTGTCAAGGTGTACTACAGCTCACAGTCAGGTGCATTTGACTCATTTATCGGTTCACTTTCATCATCATCTGGCGGAGCCGGGGACAATACAGGTGAGATCAATACGGATGTTGAGTACAACTATGCGAAGCTTCTTCAGGAGTCACTGTATCTTTATGATGCGAATATGTGCGGAAGTGATGTATCTGCAAAGAGTGAGTTTTCTTGGAGATCAAACTGCCATACTGAGGATGCAAAAACAACATATAATGGAAAGACTGTGGATGTCAGCGGTGGATACCATGATGCGGGAGATCATGCCAAGTTTGGTCTGCCACAGGCATATTCGGCTACAGTTCTAGGACTTGCGCACATGGAGTTTGCCGAGGCATTTGCGGATACTGCTACAGAGGCACACTATAAGAGGATCATGGACAGATTCGTTGCTTATTTCGAGAGATGCACAGTCCTTGGAAGTGATGGCTCGGTTCAGGCTTTCTGTTATCAGGTCGGTGATGGAAATGTCGATCATGGATACTGGGGAGCTCCGGAAAAGCAGTCATCAAGAAGTGGACAGGCAACATTCACATCTGATTCGGATACGTGTACAGATATCGTTTCAGAGACAGCGGCGGCACTTGCGGCATATTATATAAATTACAAGGATAAGAAAGCGCTTTCCTATGCGGAGAAGCTTTTCACATATGCGGATACTAAGGCTAAGAAGAACAGCTCGGGTCCGGCATCAAGTTTCTATAGCTCAGATTCATGGGAAGATGACTATGCCCTTGCGGCGGCTCTTCTGTACAAGGCTACAGGTAAATCGGCATATGCAACAAAATACAATAATGTATATGGTGGCAGAACAAATCCTAACTGGGCTCTTTGCTGGAATAATGTGGCTCAGGCGGCTCTGCTCTACAGCCCTAACTCATCCAAGAAGAGCGTGTTCGTGGAGAACCAGTCAGGACTTATAGCAAGCAAGACACAGTCAGGAGATAACAACTTCTGTCTGATAGACAGCTGGGGATCGGCAAGATATAACACCGCTCATCAGATGACAGGTCTCATGTATGACACGATATATGGAAAGACTGATTATTCATCATGGGCAAATGGTCAGATGAAGTACATACTTGGCAACAATGCTGGTTCAAAGTGTTTCGTTGTAGGTTACAACAAGTATTCATCAAAGTACCCTCATCACAGAGCCTCAAGCGGATATCAGGGTTCTGTAACTGGAAATGCATATACAAAGCAGGCACATGTACTAGTCGGTGCTTTGGTTGGCGGACCGGCGGGTTCGAGTACAACCTATGTAGATAGCTCAGAAGATTATAACCAGAACGAGGTTGCACTGGACTATAATGCAGGCCTTGTGGGTGCAGCAGCAGGACTTTATCTGTATGTGAAGAACAGCGGAACAGATGAGGAGAAGGCAGTACAGAAGGTAGTTCCAAAGAGTGAAGTGTCATCAGAGCTCAGGACAATAAGCGGAGAGTCAGGTGGAGGCATGACAACAGAGGTCGACACGAAGGATCCTTCAACTGGCTCAACCGGCTCAACCGGATCGACTGGCTCAACTGGCTCAACTGGATCAACAACGGGTTCAACGTCTGAGAAAGACACAGAGACTCCGTCAGAGCCCCCAGCCGTAAAGGTTACAGGAATCTCATTTGACAAGACATACATAACACTTAATGTGGGCGACAGTGATGAGATCAAGGCAACGATAACACCTGCTGATGCAAAAGATACATCCCTTGTGTGGTCAAGTTCAGACAAGGCTAAGGTATCCGTACAGAATGGCAAGATAACAGCCCTCGCAGCCGGAACGGCGACTATCACAGCTACGGCTAAGGATGGCTCGGAAATAAAATCGGATTGTGTTGTCAAGGTACTCACTCCTGGAAAGCTGTCATGTAGCAGTGATGCCAAGGCATGGACAGACCTCGTATATGGCTATACAAATGCGAATCATGCAGCTATTGAGCTGTCAAACTCCGGGGAGACAACCCTTACAGATGTAAAGGCCGAGCTTAAGGATGGAACGGCATTCCAGATCGTTTCATCACCAGCAGGGCAGATTTCTGCAGGGAATAAAACAACAGTGTCTGTGAAACCGGTAAACGGTCTTGGCGCCGGAATCTACAGTGATACACTGGTTATATCAACAGCAAATGGCTCAGCGAACGTAACACTTAAGGCGACGGTGGCAAAGGGAGAAAATACCGCCGTTGTCACTCTGACAAAAACTTCAGTAACATCTGATTCGGTGACCGTCAGCGGTCAGGTGTCAGGAGCAGCAGGCGAGATTGAGTATGCAATATCAGGCGATAAGAATATGGTTGAATCAAAGCTTGTATGGCAGAAGGATGCTCAGTTTACCGGGCTTAAGGAATTTACTACATATTATGTGTATAGCCGAGTAAAAGAAACTGCAAATGTCAAGGCTGGTCAGATCAGCCAGGCACTTGGGGTGACTACACTTTTATCAGATCCTTTCGTAATTGATATCGGAAGACTGAATGACAGCAGATATGTTGGAGCGCTCGTTGACAGTGAAGGAAATCCGACTGTAAAGGTATCACAGTCTGGTGGAATCATATCAGTTTCATTTACCGAGAATAAGGATTACACGATCACAGGCAATGGCGAGGATGTAATTGTCGATACCGTAAATGCAAGTGGAATAACCGTGGACAATGCTACTGTAAAGAAGATCACGGTTCGTCCGGGCAATTCTGGAACATTTGTAATACAGGTAAGCGGAGAAAATAAGATTGTTGATGGTATAACATGTGTAAGCGATAACAGTAACGCAGCGGATGTAAAGGTTTCTGGAAAGGATACATCTTCCAAGATATCAACGGCGACACCGGGTGCGGCTGCGATCAAGGCAGATGGAAATATCGAGATAGACAATATACAGATAAAGTCCGACGGCAAGGGAATTGAATCTGCAGGAACGGTGAAGATAGCTGGAGGAAGCAACAGCATAGATTCCGTATCTTCTGCAATATCGGCATCGGATGTGGAGATCACCGGAGGCTCTGTTGATGCAAAGTCATCAGGACTTGGCGATGGGGAGTCGGTAATCTCAGCAGACAATTCTATCAAACTGGTTGGTGGAAGTGTTACGGCGGATGCATCCGGATCAACCGGTGGAAATTCATTTGGCGTAAAGTCAGATGATGGAACGATCATTGTTGATGGCGATGTGTCAATAGGTGGAGATCCAATTTATTCCAAGGATCCGGTAGACAGCAAGGGCGACAGTGTAACCATGGTAAAGGTTGTGTTCACAGATGAGAATGGCAACCAGTTGTATGCGTCATCTGTAAACAAGGGATCAACTCTTGATCTGTCGAAAATAAATATCACCATGTCTGATGGTACTGATTACAAGACATCGAGGGCTGGATATGCGCTGGCATGGCAGGATGAAGCCGGAACAAGCTATAATGCTGATTCTGCATACGGCGCTGTATCAGAGGATATAACATTTAAGGCTGTATGGACATGGATAGTTGTGGATATAAGCGTTGATGCAAATATTACATTTGCGGCAACTGGAAATGCTTCGTACAAGACTACATATACAGGCGCAGCGATAAGACCGGCCGTAAAGGTTGTATCACGTGGAAGAACACTTGATGCGGGAACTGACTATATAGTTTCATATAGCAGCAATACCAATGCCGGTACAGCAAAGGTAGTTGTCAAAGGTCAGGGCAGATATAAGGGCTCAAAGACTTTTACATTTGCAATAAACAAGCAGGCGATAAGTAAAGCCTCTGTGACAATCACAAAGTCGGCTGTATATACAGGCAAGGCTATAACACCAGCGGTGAAGGTGACTAGCGGTAAGCGGACACTCACAGCGGGCAAGGATTACAGAGTTGCATATTCGTCAAATAAAGACTTTGGCAAGGCAAAAGTTGTGATAATGGGAATCGGTAATTACAGTGGAACACAGACAAAGTATTTTGACATAACTGCGGCTGTGGGTAAGATCTATGCAAATGGAAATTACAAGTACAAGATCACAAATGCATCCCTGAATGGCAAGGGAACGGTAACTCTCGTATCTGTTGTTAAGAAGACCAAGACAGTTGTGGTTCCTGACACTATAAAGCTTGGTGGCAAGACATTTAAGGTCACAGCGATAGGAAAAGCGGCGTTCAAGAAGAATGTAAAGGTTACAAAGGTGACCTTGGGCAAAAACGTCAAGACTATAGGTGCCAAGGCGTTCTATGGATGTAAGAAGCTCAGGACAGTAGTGATAAAGAATACACAGATGACAGGAAAAACAGTTGGATCTGGTGCATTTACAGGGACATACGCCAAGATGACCGTCAAGGTTCCGTCGAAGAAGCTTAAGAGTTATAAGACAATCCTTCTGAAAAGAGGAGTGTCAAAGAAAGCAGTCATAAAGAAATAAAGGCTCAATAAAATAAAGAATAATTTGAGATCCGGGGTGGTTCATATGATCCCGGATCTTTTTTGTGCGTATGGAGGTGACCGAAGTTCGATTTGACATGGGTAAAAATATGTGTATAATATCGTTAGCATTCTAATAATTAGAATTATAACTATCTGGAGAGGAGAATCCATATGGACGAACATACAAAATCCATACATTATCTGCTGATGGCGGATCATTTCATGGTGCAGAAGGCATTGCTGAGTCAGATAAAGGATACAGAGCTCACCATGGGACAGCCCAAGGTGCTGGACTATCTGAAGGATCATGATGGGGCGTGCCAGAAGGATATCGCGGCGGGATGTCATATAGAGCCGGCATCGATAACCGCTGTGTTGAGTGGCATGGAGAATAAAGGTTATATACAGAGAAGTACAAAGTCAGGGGACAGAAGATCCCTGTACGTGTATTTGACAGATAAGGGCAGAGAGTATGTGGAGATGCTCAATAAGAAGTTTGATTTAGTTGAATCTTTGGCACTGAGGGGATTTACAGCGGAAGAGACGGAAGAATTGCAGTCACTTCTTGTAAGGGTGTACGACAATATGAAGGGCAGCGAAAAAGATAACAGAAAAGAGGACCGTAAGAGATGAAGAACATGAAGGTAAGAATTCCAATGTATTTCGTTGGACTGTTTATTATGACTATAGGAATAGCACTTTCAGTCAAATCCAATCTGGGAGTGTCACCGGTGAGCTCTATACCATATACGATGACATGTGTATGGGGAATCGAGATGGGAAAGGCAACGATCATATTCCATGCGGCATTGGTGCTTATACAGATCATTATACTTCGAAAGAATTTCAAACCGATAAATCTCCTTCAGATAGTGGTTGGAGTAGTATTTGGATACTTCACGACATTCTGCAATTATCTTGCCACATTTCTGCCATCAACAGATAACATAGTTGTCAGGGTTGTTTTGATGCTTGTGAGTACCATATTCATAGCAGGCGGAATATTCTTTTATCTGCCGGCGAATCTTATCCCACTTGCCGGGGAGGGTGTTATGCAGGCTGTCTCAGAGGGCACACACATTGAATTTTCAAAGGTAAAGATCGGATTTGACTGTTCTATGGTGGCTGTGTCGGTCGTAACATGTCTGATCTGCATACATAGTCTTGGAAGCGTGGGCGCCGGTACTGTTATTGCCGCATTCCTTGTTGGATTCAATCTTGGCAAGTTGAATAAGGCATTTGGCGGAAAACGAGATAAACTTCTTGGAAAGCACACATACACTGAGGAGGAAGTGCTCAGGGAGAGAATGGAGCAATTGCATTAGGACTTTTGGATAAAATTGTATCGTATAAACTATTTTATAATGGTAATCAAAATTACCAATTAGAACTGCAATCTGCCTGCACTGTATTTGAAGTCGTCGAAATCATCGGGTATCCGTGAGAGTTCGTCTATGTGTGCCTGACTGTCATATGGCTCATTTGCATTTATATGATGTTCCATATCTGTTATTTTCCCTTCATAAATGGCTAGCCTGGGGAGTTTTATTTGTTTGCTTTTGATATTCCGTGGTGTATAATTTATAGCATGATAAATAAAAATTTGCGCATAGGAGGAGAGGGAAGATGGCTGATAAGAATACTGCTGAAATAGGCTTTGAAAAACAGATTTGGGATGCGGCATGTGTACTTCGTGGAAATCTGGATGCATCAGAGTATAAAAGTGTTGTGCTTGGTCTGATTTTCTTGAAATACATATCGGATAGATTCGATGAGAAATATAATGAACTTGTGGAAGAAGGAGACGGATTTGAGGAAGATGTAGATGAATATACATCAGAAGGTATCTTCTTTGTACCTGCAGGAGCACGTTGGAATGATATAGCAGCAAATGCGCATACTCCGGAGATAGGAACAATAATAGATAATGCAATGCGAGCTATAGAGAAAGAAAATAAGAGACTTAAGGATATTCTTCCTAAGAATTTTGCCAGACCAGAGC
>NC_021018.1:2646181-2646987 GCF_000210595.1 Coprococcus sp. ART55/1
TCTGTGCAGTTGCAGATATTGCAGAGATTGAAAAACAGGATTTCATACTCACTCCGGGCAGATATGTAGGAATAGAAGAACAGGAGGATGATGGAGAGCCGTTCGAGGAGAAGATGACAAGGCTTACATCGGAACTGTCTGAATTGTTTGATAAGAGTCATGAGTTGGAGGATGAGATTAGGCGCAAACTTGGTGCTTTAGGATATAAAATATAATTTGAGGATTATTGCAATTTGTACTTTTGGGGGACTTGTTTGAAAGAAGAAAACATAAAAGATTTAATGAATTGTAAATCTCTAGACGAATTTTTTGCAAGGTTTTTTGGATTGAGTTTCCAAGAAAGAATGTCAGTACTAGGGAATGAGTATACTGTTCCAGCAGGAACAATTTTATATAGGGCAAGGAAATATAATGGGATTCCTTTGGTAAATGAGAATGAATGGTGGTTGGCACCTCCTAAATATGTAAAAAGGGGGAGGTTTAATTACGATAGAAAACCTATATTATATTTGGGAACGATGGAATTTGTGTTACCTAGAGAGATTGGTCTGAAACCTGGGGATTCATATTATCTTGCAAAATACGAATGTGTAACTGGATTTAAGGTGGGGTCTTTATTAAAGACAAATAGTTTAGTGACTCATGTATTGCATAAGGTGGCAATGGCAATAGAAAATGATTCTAAACTGACAGAAAATGAGAGAAAAAACTTGAGAGTTATCATGATGTGCTAATGAGTATGATTGGTACTGTAGGGGTTGTTTCGTTTATCTCAAGACAAGAGATAAACTTTGCAATAAAAAACG
>NC_021018.1:2648064-2648923 GCF_000210595.1 Coprococcus sp. ART55/1
TATTATTAAAGCAGAAGATTTTTGTGCAGGTGTTACTGATGGAACTCATGATTCGCCTAAAGCAGTAGATGAAGGCCGTTATCTTATTACATCTAGACATTTGGGTGAATATGAAATTGATTTTAGCACTGCTAAGCAAATTTCTGAAGAGGATTATCAAAAGATAATAAAAAGAAGTACTGTAGGACAGTGGGATATTTTATTTAGTATGATTGGTACTATTGGTAATACATATTTAGAAAAAAATGAGTGTGTAGATTATGCGTGTAAAAACATGGGAATCTTTCAAATGGGTGGAGATAAAGAAAATGCGTTATGGCTCTATTTTTATCTAAAATCTCCGCAAGCCAAGGAATATGTTTTTAAACATTTAAGAGGTTCAACACAACAATACTTACCTCTTGGTGGGCTTAGAGATTTTCCAATACCTGTACCTAAAAAGAATATACGAGAAAAGATTGTAAGTGTTCTTAAGACAATTGATGATAAAATTGAGAATAATAATCAGATTAATAGGAATTTATCGGAGCAGATGCAAGCTATTTTTGGATCAATCTTTTATTCAGAAATGGAGAAAGAAAATAAAGCTAGTCTTGGAGATTACCTGTATATCAAGGGGCGGATTGGATGGAAAGGATTGAAGAAAGAAGAATATCTTTCCGAGTCTGAATATCGTATTATTAATGGAGAATCATTAACGGTAACTGGCATTGATTGGAATAAAGCGGGATATATCTCAGAGGAAAGATACATAGAATCACCAGAGATTATGCTTCAAGAAGGAGATATTCTTATTTCTAAGGATGGAACGATTGGAAAAATTGGTTATGTAAATAAGTTAGATAAACCTACATCTGTT
>NC_021018.1:2648943-2649473 GCF_000210595.1 Coprococcus sp. ART55/1
GTTCCTGGAGAAGAGATAAAAGAGTTTAATTTGGTTATTAAACCTATAATTGATATGATTTGTGCTAATGTGATAGAAAATCGGCGATTATCTGAATTAAGAGATACTTTACTTCCAAAACTTATGTCGGGTGAACTTGATGTATCAGACTTGGATATTTAGTTACTCCGACAAATGGTATTTGCTGAAATAATTGTTAGGTAAAATATACCTCAAAAAGGAGGTATGTTTTATGGATCAAGAAAAGATAAATATAATTATGTCTCAAATGGCAGATGTGCTTGACAATATGCAGTTATTGCAGTTGAAGAAAGTATTAGAGGAAGTAGATAGTGGGGAGAGAAAAAAAGATGATTCAGAAGACTTATTAAAACGTTTTATTTCTACTAAACGTCTGGAAGGACGATCAGAAAGAACATTATCGTATTACCAGATAACAATAGAAAAGATGTTGAATTCTTTGAATAAGAATGTACGGGCTATTACAACAGATGATTTAAGACAGTATCTTTCAGATTATCAAGAATCAC
>NC_021018.1:2651671-2659697 GCF_000210595.1 Coprococcus sp. ART55/1
AATCTTATGCAGGCAATAGCACGTGTTAATCGCGTGTTTAAGGACAAAGAAGGCGGTCTTATTGTTGACTATGTAGGTATAGCTTCTGCACTTAAGGCTGCCATGAAGGAATACACTAAGAGAGATCAAAATAGATATGGGGATATGAATATTGCTAAAGTGGCATATCCTAAGTTCCAGGAAAAACTACAGGTGTGCAAGGATCTGCTACATGGATTTGATTTCAGTGGATTTATAGATGGCTCGCCGCTTGTTATGGCAAAACTTATAACCAAGGGAGTGAATTTTGTCCTTGATGCGAGGGTACCTGACAGAAAGGATTTGTTCTTGAAGGAGGCTATGCTGTTAAGACAGTCCCAGTCTCTCTGTTCAAGTATGACTACTGAGAAGGAACGCCACGAGGCAGCTTATATGGAGGCGGTTCGCTCAACAGTTATCAAGATTACATATGGCGGTGCAGACGGTAAGACGCTTTCACTTAAGGAGATAAACAACCAGATAAATGATCTGCTCAAGGCAGCAGTTCAAAGTGAGGGTGTAATCAATCTGTTTGACAGTAGCAAGACTGGTGGAGAGAACTTCAGCTTATTTGATCCGGCTGTATTGGATGAAATATCTAGAATGAAAGAAAAGAACATTGCTGTGGAAATATTGAAAAAACTCATGGCAGAGCAGGTCTCTTTATACAAAAGAACAAATGTTGTTCAGTCGCAGAAGTTTTCAGAGAAGATAGCACAGCTTATGAATTCGTATTATAACGGACTTATAACAAATGAGGAAGTAATAAAAGAGCTTCTTGAGACAGCCGAAGAGATTGCAAATCTGTATAAGAATGGACAGAAACTTGGACTTTCCCAGGAGGAATTGGCATTCTATGATGCGCTGACAAAGCCGGAACATATAAAAGATTTTTATAAAAATGATGAATTGATTGCGCTTACCAAGGAACTGACGGAAATGCTCAGAAAGAATAGAACCATAGACTGGCAGAAGAAGGAAACTGCAAGGGCAACTATGCGAAAGATGGTTAAGAGACTGCTTAAGAAACATCATTACCCACCAGAGGATTATGATTTTGCCATAAATACAGTAATAAGCCAGTGTGAGCTGTGGACGGATAATAGTAATGCGCCTTACGTGGGAGAGCATGATAGTACGTTTAGATATAGTGAAGAGGCAAAATTTGCTAATGTTGCTGAGGAAAAATCAAGTTATGGGGATAAAAAAATAATATAGGGGGAATCACATGACTTTATACATGAACATAAAACAGCTTGGCAAGCGGAAGAACACAGTGCACAAGGTCCCGTTTGAATATGACACAGCACCGAGCACGCTGCGGGAACTCATAACAGAGACAGTAAAGATCTGCGTAGCACAGTACATATCCCGCATGGATCGCGGCGATGCAGTGTTGACAGATGAACAGATCGATGATATGGGAAGAATAGGAAAGATAGCGTTCGGGATCGTCTATGGGGAGAAGAAACCGGATGTGGATGAAGCAGTGAAGACAGCCATTCAAGGATTTGAGGATGGGCTGTTCAGAGTGTTCCGCGGTATGGATGAATTAACGGAGCTGGACAGGGAAGAGAAGTTTAACGAAGGGGATGAGATCACATTTATCCGCCTCACAATGCTGGCGGGCAGAATGTGGTAGAACATAAAGAAAGGGGTTACAATGGCGGTGGACAAGAAGACAAGGTTTGAGCTTGAGGAGCAGAAGAAGATCGCAGATGAAGTGAGAGAGGCATTTGACGAGAATTCCACGAAGCTCAGAAAGAGCTACAGTGCGGATGCGCAGAAGCTTCTTAAGGAGATGGATAATTACTATGGAGATGTAAAAGAGTCAACGATCGGCAAGAGACTTGAGACATTTCTTGAGAATGAAAAGAATGTTCCTTCTGAATTCTTCAGGAGGGAGCTGAAGCATTTGCCAGGGTGGGTGCCGGATCATCTGATGGAGGATTTCTACACTTCTATAGACAGCATAATCAAGTGGCAGACAAGCCAGTATTATTACAGAAGAACCATGCGTACGAAGAGGTATGGGGCATTTCTTGACAGATATTTCAGGATAATGAATGAATATCACTCCATGGGGATATACGGATGCGACATAGTATCTCTCTACAGGGAGAAATTGCCGCAGGATATATTGTGCTATTACAGGGATGGCAACAGCAATGGGTATAGAATAGTATCTGAATATTGGATACAGGCGGAGCTCGACAGGGGGAATGCAGAGCTTGAGGAAGTGCTCATGGACATCATGTTCGGTGAGAGTGCGCAGACAAGGCTCACGACCAATATCCTCAGGGGAATATATATGAGCTCCAACACAAGACTCCATGAGGCTGTAGGCAAGCTGCTCGTTGCGGCAAAGCTTCAGGAGGGACTCAGGCAGGCGATCTGTGAGAACATGGATTATGGAACGGCAGGTGCATTTATGACCCTGTTCCATGTGATAAAGGAGAATGATCTTCTGAGATTCTCGTCTGTCATGAGGGCTGTAGCCACCTGGACAGGACTTGTGGCTGACGAGGAGAGCAAGCTTGACCGTATACAGAAGAAACAGCTGCTTCTTATAGATACATATCTGAATGATGAAAATGCAAGGCGTGAAGCTTTATCCGGCGAGGATGCCATGCAGATCTATCTTGCGCTGTGGAGCTATGGTTTCTTTGATGTGGACGAGGCATGCCATGTGATGAACAAGCTGGCGCTTGATGGCAGCAGACACCAAAGACTGGTATTTGGCACATATATCAGGGCAATGAGTCTGGGAAAGGTGTACACACATAGCGTTGCAAAGGAATTTATCAAGAGATTCCCAGACGAGATGGACACCATGGCGGTCATCATGCCAAGCTTCATGTCGGATTACCAGCCTTATATGAATAGTCTCATATATAAAGACGGCAGATCGTACAACAATGAACTTAAGAAAATGACATTTGCCGAGGTGGACAAATATTTTGACAGCAGGAAAGAATGTCAGGAGATGTACGACATCCTCATGGGCATACTTGAGCGCATGCCAAAGAAGAGGCTTGAGTTTGATCCGTGTGTATTTCCATGGAATGCCGAATATCTGGACAGATCCGCAATCATCATGAGACTTGCGGTCTGCGCAAGCGCTCTCAGGGATGAGGACAAGATCACTTACATAGCGGAGATGGTTCCTGAGATAGATTCCGCAAGGTACAGCAGAGATGCGCTTTTGCTTCTGCTTGTAAGGCAGCCGGCAAATGACAGACAGCGTGCCATACTGGTGGATGCGGTTGCCGACAAGGAGACATATACCAGAAACAAGGCGGCGATGATCGTTAAGGATATGAAACTTTCGCCGGAGAATTATGTACAGCTTGAGAATATGCTCAAGTACAAGAAGTCAGACATAAGGGAGACTGTACTGTCTATACTTTATAAACTTGACGGTGATGACATGGACGATCTCATCGGAAGACTTCTCGCGGATTCCAAGGAGGAGAAGAGAACAGCGGGACTTGATCTACTGCTCCAGCTCAAAAATGATGAGAACAGGCAGAAACTTTTTGCAGATTGTGTTGGTCATATAGACGCTATGCAGAGGGAGTCTGCGAATGGAAGATCCAGTGTTACAACTAAGGAGCAGATTCTTATACGTGAGATAAAAAATGTTGGCACAGACCGGGCTGGTGCAGATGAGGGGTATGGACTTTATGATGTAAATGCGGACTATGAGCCGATATTTGACAAGAGTTATCTGGCTGAGTGCCTTGAGCTGTACAAAAAGTATTTCCCTGAAAGCGGGATTGCAAATGATAATCTGTGCAAGACTGCCAAGAGCGAGGGTGCATTTGCAAAACTCAAATCAAAGATTGTGCCTAAAAAGAAAGACACGACATCTGATTCAGAAGTTATAAACATATTAAGAAAATTTGATGCATTTGTGGATGAGCACAAAAATGATGAGTATGAGATGGCTGACGGAGAGATCGGCCTGCTTGGTGAGGCAGGTGGAAACATATATGTGAACCGTGACAAGGTGGCATGTGAGGAATTGTGGGTAGATTTCTACGAGAAAAATATTCAGACTCCGTATATGTGCATGCAGCTCTACGTGTATCTGAATGGCTACAACAGTGACAAACAGGATTTCAAGAAGTACTGCGAGAGCTTTATGGCGGATATGTTTGGAAATATATATATAGAAGAATGTCCGGCATTCGGATATCTTGCCATTGTCAGAGCTGTAATTGGATTCCTGTATAGAAGATATGTGATGGATAGTGACAAGATGAGACTTGCCGTTGTGGCAGCAGACTATCTGCTTGGAAGAAGTGATGAGCTCATATATACATTTGGCGGGAATAAAGGTGGCGGCAGTATATCTGGTGATGATTCAAAGGTATATCACAGAAGTGTGCTCACAAATGAGCAGATCATGATAATAACAAGGTGGCTTGCGATCGATGGTGACAGCGATATATTAGACGTAAAAGAGGATTCTGACGAGGCAAGGCAGAATGAAGAGGATTTCAGGCATTTGTTTCCATACAACTATGCCCTTGCAAAGAGTCATAACTTTAATATACCTTCAGACGTTGTAAATGATAGAAATTCATATTACTGGGTACACACAGGAAGTGTCATGCCGGTTCCAGGTCTCCAGAACTATATTGCTGCATACAGTCGTGGCTTGATTTCAAAAGATTATATGTACAAGATGGCGTTTGAGGGGAATTCCCTGGATAGGAGCCTCAAATGTGTATCTGACGTGATGCGTTTTATAACGGAGCGCAACAGGAAGGTGCAGACCAGAGGCTATGAGTGGGGATATACGGAGCGTGAAAGGCTGAGAAGTGTGCGGCAGATACTTCTTCACAGTCCGGAAGGAGAGTTCTCAGAGACGGACGAGAAAAGGCTGGATATAGCTAAGAAGCTGTACACTGATATGTCAGAGCTTGTGCTTTCTGCAGAGCTCACAAGGGGAGATACAGAGACAGAATTCTCTCCATATATATACGGGCTTACAAGAATATTCGGAGCGGAGTATTTTGTCAGGATACTGTCAGCCCTCGGCAAGGAGACCCTGGAGAGATCAACGTATTTCAATACCGGTTATTACTATAACCGTCAGAAGGTCAGCAAGAAGAATAGTATGTCGCATCTTCTTCAGGCGTGTGTGCCAGATGCAAATGACAGTGCGGAGACTCTCAAGACATATCTTACAGGTACGGATATAAGTGATGCCAGGCTTATAGAGGCGGCTATGTATTCTCCAGAGTGGATAGATATAGTTGGAGAGTATCTTGGATGGGATGGATTTACTGCGGGATGCTATTACTTCATGGCGCACATGAACGAGTCATTTGATGACAAGAGAAAGGCTATGATAGCGAGATTTACACCGCTTGAGGTGGATGAGCTGAACGACGGGGCATTTGACAGGACGTGGTTTACCGAAGTCTATGACAGATTGGGTGACAAGCGATTCCAGCTTATATACAAGGCGGCGAAATACATTTCGGACGGTGCAAAGCATACCAGGGCGAGAAAATACGCGGATGCGGCGCTTGGCAAATACAATGAGTCCGAGCTGATAGCCGAGATCGAGGCAAAGAGAAACAAGGATCTGCTCATGGCGGTGGGAATCCTGCCGATAGAGAATGAGGAGCAGATAAAGGACAGATACATGTTCCTTCAGAAGTTCAAGAAGGAGAGCAGGCAGTTCGGAGCACAGAGGAGAGCCAGCGAGGCGGCAGCAGTTTCTACAGCTATGCGCAATATGGCGATCAATGCCGGATATCAGGACGTGACGAGACTTACCCTACGTATGGAAAGCCTTGTAGTTCAGGGCATGACAGAATATTTTCAGCCGCATGAGGTCGGAGAAGTGACCGTATGGCTTGAGATGGAGGACGGCGGCAAATGCGCTGTCATCTGTGAGAAGAACGGCAAACAGTTAAAGTCAGTTCCGGCAAAGATCAAGAAGGATGAGTATGTATTGGCTCTGATGGATGCCAAGAAGCAGATGGCGGAGCAGTCAAGGCGTACAAAGGCGATGCTTGAGGATGCGATGGAGAGCCAGGAGGAATACACCTGGGCTGAGATCAGGGGCATGCTGGAGAATCCTGTTATACATGACATGGTGGCTGCGCTGGTGTTTAAGGTAGTGGAGCCTGACGGTGTGAAGGCAGGGCTGGATAGTACGGCTGACAGTATTATGTCAGGGGCAAATGAACTTTATGATAGCAAGAATATTGATTTGAGGAATAACAGCGATGCTGGTGATGTGCAGTTAGATAATGCAATAGGCGAAAGTGCTGGCGTACCTAGTCAGAATGTAGTTCTTGGATTTGCAACTGAGGATGGATTCAATGTGTTTGTTGAAACAACCGCTGGTGATGAAAACAAACATTTGTCAGACGACACCAAGCTCACAGTAGCACATCCATTCCACATGTACATGGCTGGCAAATGGCATGATATACAGAAATATGTATTTGACAACAAGATCGTCCAGCCGTTCAAGCAGGTGTTCAGAGAGCTCTATGTGAAGACCGAAGAGGAAATGAACATGGAACATTCCCTCAGATACGCGGGCAATCAGATCCAGCCGAAGAAGACACTAGGCTGCCTGAAGTCAAGACACTGGGTGGCTGATATAGAGGATGGACTTCAGAAGGTGTACTACAAGGAGAATATAGTAGCGCGGATCTACGCTCTTGCAGACTGGTTCTCACCTGCAGATATAGAATCACCGACGCTTGAATGGGTGGTATTTTCGGATAGAAAGACAGGAAAGGATCTCAAGATCAAGGATATCCCAGATATCATATTCTCTGAGGTCATGAGGGATGTGGACATGGCTGTTTCCGTGGCGCATGCAGGAGGCGTGGATCCTGAGACCTCACACTCAACTGTTGAGATGCGAAAGGCGATAGCAGAATTCACTATGCCACTTTTCAAGCTGACAAATGTCACATTTACAAAGAACCATGCAGTGATAGAGGGCAAGCGTGCCAATTATACAGTCCACCTTGGAAGCGGAGTGGTGCATCAGGAGGCAGGCCCTATGATAAATGTACTTCCTGTACACTCCCAGAGGCGGGGCAGAATATTCCTGCCATTCGTGGATGATGATCCAAAGACCTCGGAGGTGCTCACGAAGATACTGTTCTTTGCGGAGGACAATAAGATCAAGGATCCATATATACTGGAGCAGATCGAGGCGTAATGTCAGCATAATGATAAGATGATGGTTCAGAATGTATCTTGTCGGTTGTTTACATGGCATGTATAGAGGTGGAATATAGTGACTGGAAAAAGTTTTATTTCTAAATTAAAGTTAAAACACAAGGGGAACGCAAAGTTGTTCCCCTATGATGAGGCAAAGCATGAGGCTGTCATCAGATGTTCTATCTGCACCGGAGAACAGGTCGCCGGATTCAGGAGCAGAGAGGACGGGAGCTTTGTGGGTGTGATGGTGATACAGTCGGAGAAGGATCTTGAGAATTTTAAGAGACTTTACCGGGTGGATGATGTGAAGAAGATATATTGAATACAGTTTGTAAAACTATCGCTGTAGCGATATAACAAACGAATTGCATATGATAGATATAATGAGGGAGGCAGTGCCACTTCGTCAGATACAGTTGTTTGAGCAGCGACAGAGGGATATCAACAAGACAAAGGCAACAGATGTTGGGAGGTTGTTCCGGGTTTTGTGTTGTAAGACGGAGGATCTGCTGCAGATATAGATACAAAAGCAGTACAATGTGTCAAACTACTCAGTTTTGAATAGTATGGCGCCTTTTTGACTTCAAACTATTCAATATTGAATAGTTTGTGTACATGGTGTCTAGACCAAAAATATAATTCACTTTGTCAAGAAAAAACACTTGACAACCCACCCTGCCTGTATTAGAATAGCCCATGGTAAAGCAAAAACACTTTACATGCAAGTGCGTTACGGAGAGTTTGTTATGGAGAAGATAGTCAGACAGTCTATGTTATATGATTTTTATGGTGAGCTGCT
>NC_021018.1:2660178-2663878 GCF_000210595.1 Coprococcus sp. ART55/1
AGGATGTTGTGAACAATGACATGTCTTACTCAGAGATAGCGAGACTCAACAACATAAGCAGACAGGGCGTATATGATATGGTAAGGCGCTGTGACAAGATTCTCGAGGAGTATGAGGAGAAGCTTATGCTGGTACATAAGTTCATGAAGGCACAGGAACAGGTTCAGAAGATCAAGGAATGTGCGGATGAGCTCAAGGCGATGAACTCGGATGAACGGCTTGCGGGCAGAATTGAAGATATAGTGAATTATTCAGATAAGATACTCGAAGATTTCTGATGATAGATAATATCAGAAGGGAGAATGTCTATGGCATTTGACAGTTTATCAGATAAACTGCAGAACGTATTTAAGAAGCTGAGAAGCAAGGGCGTACTTACAGAAGATGATGTCAAGGAGGCTATGAAGGAAGTTAAAAGAGCACTTCTTGAGGCCGACGTTAACTTCAAAGTTGTCAAGTCATTTGTCAAGTCGGTGAGTGACAGAGCTGTAGGAGAGGAAGTTCTCAAGGGTCTGAATCCTGGACACATGGTCATCAAGATCGTTAAGGAAGAGATGGATAAGCTCATGGGCTCTGAGATGACAGAGATCAAGCTCAGACCATCCAATGAGATCACGATCATCATGATGTGTGGACTTCAGGGAGCAGGTAAGACCACCACGGCGGCAAAGCTTGCGTATCAGTTCAAGAACAAAGGCAAGAAGCCACTTCTTGTGGCATGTGATGTATACAGACCGGCGGCTATAAAGCAGCTGCAGGTGAATGGTGAGAAGGTTGGAGTTCCTGTGTTTGCCATGGGAGACAACAACAAGCCACTGGATATTGCGAAGGCGGCAGTACAGCATGCAGCCAAGAACAATATCAATCTGGTGTTCCTTGACACCGCAGGACGTCTTCATGTTGATGAGGACATGATGAACGAGCTTGCAGAGATAAAGGAGAATCTGGACATTGCCTACACCATACTGACTGTGGATTCCATGACAGGTCAGGATGCAGTCAATGTAGCGACAACGTTCAATGACAAGATAGGTATAGATGGTGTCATCCTCACAAAGCTGGATGGTGATACCAGAGGCGGTGCCGCACTGTCGATCAAGGCAGTCACAGGCAAGCCGATCCTGTACTCAGGTATGGGAGAGAAGCTTACCGATCTGGAGCCATTTTACCCGGATCGTATGGCGAGCCGAATCCTCGGAATGGGTGATGTAGAGTCACTTATTGAGAAAGCCCAGTCGGCCATTGACGAGGAGAAGGCCAAAGAGATGGAACAGAAGTTCCGCAAAGCAAGTTTTGATTTCAACGATTTTCTTGATCAGATGGCTCAGCTTGAGCAGATGGGCGGCATGCAGGAGATCCTTTCCATGATGCCTGGCATGGCAAGTCAGATGAAGAATGTTGAGATAGATGAGAACGCTGCTAAAACACCAAAAGCAATCGTTCTGTCCATGACACCTAGAGAGCGTTCACTCCAGGATCCGATATCGCCGTCAAGAAAGAAGCGTATCGCAGATGGAGCAGGTGTCCAGATAGCAGATGTGAATCGCTTCCTTAAACAGTTTGAACAGTCTAAGAAGATGATGAAGCAGATGTCAGGCATGATGGGCGGAAAGAGAAGACGCGGTGGTTTTAAAATGCCTTTTGGCTTAAGATAATTAATATTTAGGAGGAACAAGAACAATGGCAGTAAAGATTAGATTAAGAAGAATGGGTTATAAGAAGCATCCTTTCTACAGAGTAATCGTAGCAGATTCAAGATCACCAAGAGATGGTAGATTCATCGAGGAGATCGGAACATATGATCCTAACCAGGAGCCATCTGTAGTAAAGATTGACGAGGAGGCTGCAAAGAAGTGGTTAGCTACAGGAGCACAGCCAACTGAGTCAGTTGCAAAGTTATTAAAGCAGGCAGGTATCGAGAAGTAATTTTACGGATGTATCAGCTTTTCTATGAAAAGCTGATATGCAGCGCCAGCCATCGACGAAGTCGATTTTGCATGGCTGGTGTTCCATTTGGGAGGTATAGAGATGAAAGATTTAGTAGAAATCATTGCAAAGTCCCTAGTAGATCATCCTGAGCAGATAGCTGTAACCGAGACTGAAGAAGACGGCATAATAAAGATAGACCTTACAGTCGCACCAGAAGACATGGGTAAGGTAATCGGCAAGCAGGGCAGAATAGCCAAATCCATCCGTACAGTTGTCAAGGCAGCTGCTTCAAAGGGTGATAAGAAGGTTGTCGTTGATATTAAGTAGAACTGCATAGGCAGGATAAGTGGTATTTCTTAATCTTCATATGACAGAGGATTTATTACCGAGTTAAGAGGGGGAGTTTATACTCCCCCTTATATTATATATGAGTTATATATAGGAGATAGAATGGAACACAACACAGAAGACAGACTCAGAGTAGGAGTGATAACCTCAAGCCATGGTATAAAGGGCGAGGTTAAGGTATATCCGACAACGGATGACAATGATCGTTTCAAGACCTTGAAGAAGTGCTATCTGTCAAATGGCAGAGAGACTTTGGAGGTTAATTGTACATCTTGCAAATTTTTGAAAAATATGGTTATTCTTAAGTTCAAAGAATACGATAACATAAATGATATAGAGCGTTTTAAGAACTATGACATACTTGTTGACAGGGAGGATGCAGTTCCTCTCATGGATGGAGAGTTCTTCATCTGTGATGTCCTTGACGCTGATGTATATGATCAGAATGACGAGCACATAGGAATCCTTGACGACGTGTTGGAGACTCCGGCAAATGATGTATTTGTCGTTAAGAAGGATGATGGCAGCGAGATCCTTATACCTGTAGTACCGGATTTCGTGTTCGATGTTGACACAGAGAATAAGAAGGTCAAGGTCAGAACATTTGAGATGGTAGAAGCAGATGATTCAGATGACGAGGATTGATCGCATACAGACGTTTGGTGAGATGATGAACATATACTAGGAGCGGACTATGAATTTTTATATTTTGACACTTTTCCCCGAGATGGTTATGAATGGACTTTCAACGAGTATCACGGGAAGGGCCATAGAGTCGGGAAAACTTCATATAGAAGCTATAAATATAAGAGATTACACCCAGGATAAACACAATCATGTGGATGATTACCCATATGGGGGAGGCGCAGGCATGGTCATGCAGGCGCAGCCTGTGTATGATGCATACACGGCACTGGTGGAGAAGCTTGGCAGAAAACCATGGGTCATATATATGACTCCGCAGGGAAGAACCTTCAATCAGGGTATTGCACAGGAGCTCTCGGAGAAGGAGGACATAGTTCTTCTGTGTGGCCATTACGAGGGAATAGATGAGAGGGTCCTTGAGATGATAGTCGATGACTATATGTCCATAGGCGATTTTGTGCTGACTGGCGGAGAACTTCCAGCCATGGCTATCGTGGATGCTGTGTCTCGTCTTGTTCCAGGGGTTCTGAATAACGAGGACAGTGCTGAGATAGAGACTTTTTATAACAATCTGCTTGAGTATCCGCAGTATACCAGGCCTCCTGAATTCATGGGGAAGAAGGTCCCGGATGTACTGCTTTCGGGCAACCATAAGCTCATAAATGAGTGGCGACTTGAACAGTCTATCACCAGGACGAAGGAGCACAGGCCGGACATGTACGAGAAGTATATGATCGAGAATCCTCCTAAGGAGAAAAAGAAACGAAGAAAATAGCAG
>NC_021018.1:2664496-2666898 GCF_000210595.1 Coprococcus sp. ART55/1
GAGAAGACAGATAAATATGATATACAGATCACAAATGACAGGAATACAGGCAACAGCTATTATGACGTTGTCGGATTCCTTGACAATGGTTTTGTTGTCATCATCAGAAAACCTATTTCCAGTGTGGACTCAACGATAGTTACATCTTTGAAGTTCTTTTTATTGGTGTTCTCAGTGGTGGCACTGCTTGGATTTGTGATGGTTTATTTTATAAGCAATGCGGTTGCAAAGCCGATAAAGAATCTTGCGTCGGTTGCCAATCGTATGGCACAGCTTGATCTCGATGTGAAGGTGGATCACGCATCCAACGATGAGATTGGTGAGCTGGCGGACAGTATGAACGAGATGTCATATCAGCTAAGGAACACGCTGACAGAGCTTCAACAGGCAAATGCTAAGCTGCAGACGGATATTGATGAGAAGGTACAGATAGATGAGATGAGGAAGGAGTTCCTGTCCCATGTGTCCCATGAACTGAAGACTCCTATAGCTCTCATACAGGGATACGCCGAGGGCCTTAAGGACAATGTTATAGAGGATGATGAGAGCAAGGAGTTTTACTGTGATGTCATTCTGGACGAAGCTGGCAAGATGAATAAGCTTGTCAGACAGTTACTTGATCTGAATGAGCTTGAATTTGGAGTGGACAGGGTTCATCCTGTGGTATTTGACATAGATGCACTCATAAAGAATGTAGTGGATTCATCATCCATTCTGGTGGAGCAGAACCATGCGGAAGTTGAGCTGGCGGATGAGCTGAATGATGTGTGCAACGTATATGCAGATGAGTTCATGATAGAGCAGGTATTCACCAATTATTTTACAAATGCACTTCATTACTGCAACGATGGAGGCAAGGTCAGAGTGTGGACGGCGAATAAGGACTATGATCAGCCGAGAAGGACTGAGGATGGACTCGTCACAGGCAACTTGAGAGTATTTGTATATGATGAGGGACCGAACATTCCTGACGATGAGCTTGATAAGGTATTCATTAAGTTCTACAAGGTGGACAAGGCGAGGACGAGAGAGTATGGTGGAAGCGGTATTGGACTTTCTATAGTTGCGGCGTCCATGGCGGCTCACAACAAGAACTATGGTGTTTACAATGTGGAGAATGGAGTGGTATTCTACTTCGACCTTGATATCATACAGCAGGATGATGGCGAACCGGAAATGATACCGGAGAATAGCGCAGATAACACGTCAGAACAATAAATACTTTGCAAGGAGGAAACTTTTAGGCTATAATTCTAAGGGTTTCCTTTTTCTGTTGGATTCTGGCATCTGCAAATATATTTATAAAATGGGAGAAGATTATGTCATATAGTGCAAAAAACATTGAGGTGTTAAAGGGACTTGAGCCGGTAAGACTGAGACCGGGAATGTACATCGGCAACACAGGGCGAAGCGGACTGAACCACCTCATACAGGAGCTTATAGACAACTCGGTGGATGAGCATCTGGCGGGGTATTGCAACAATATATGGGTGAGCATCAACGAGGATGGCTCGGCAACCGTGTCTGACGATGGACGAGGTGTTCCTGTCGATATACATGAGCAGGAGGGAATTCCTGCGGAGCGTGTTGTATACACAGTGTTGCATGCAGGTGGCAAGTTTAACAGCTCCACCTACAAGATAAGCGGCGGACTTCACGGAGTAGGTTCTGCAGTTGTAAATGCACTGTCTAACAAGCTTATAGTAGATGTTGCCAGGGATGGCTACCTCTATCACGATACATACGAGAAGGGAATACCGACAACTGAACTTGTTGACGGTATGCTTCCAAAGACAAAACTCAAGGAAAAGAGAACAGGTACGACGGTAACACTCTATCCTGATGATACAATATTTGAGACAGTAAAGTTCAAGGCGGACGCCATCAAGCAGAGGATTAAAGAGACAGCATATCTGAATCCGAATCTTACGATCACATTCCAGAACAAGAGGGATGGCGAGGAGCCTATAGTGTTCCATCAGCCAGGGGGACTTGCAGCATTTGTTGAGGATATATCCCAGGGACTCACACATACATCACCGGTTGTCGCCATATCGGGGGAGAAGGACGGAATCGCCGCAGATATCGTATTTCTGATGACGGAGGACGGCGAGGAGAATATCATAGGATTTACCAACAATATCACGAATCCTGAAGGTGGAACCCATGTGACAGGATTCAAGTCAGCATTTGCCAAGCTTATCAATAATTATGCGAGAAATGAGCTTGGAACTCTGAAAGAGAAGGATTCCAATCTGACAGGTGCAGATATAAGATCTGGCATGCAGGCTATCATATCCGTGAAGCATCCGGATCCTCAGTTCGAGGGACAGACTAAGACAAAGCTTTCCAACACGGACGTGTCAAAGGCCATCGACGATATCGTGAAGGAACAGCTCACA
>NC_021018.1:2667230-2670883 GCF_000210595.1 Coprococcus sp. ART55/1
AGAAATTATGATGTGCTGAAGGATATAGTGGACAGGGCGGTGGCTCTCTCCAAGAGAAAGGCGCTTGAGAAGTCCAAGATCAATATAAACAAGTTTTCATTTGAGGGAAATGGCAAGCTTGCAAAGCAGGAGTCCTCAGATTCGTCTAAATGCGAGATATTCATAGTCGAGGGAGATTCGGCGGGAGGCTCAGCCAAGACCGCGAGAAACAGAAAGTATCAGGCAATACTTCCACTTAGAGGTAAGATACTCAACGTGGAGAAGAAGCCTGTTGCAAAGGTGCTTGAGAATGCCGAGATCAAAGCACTCATCAATGCATTTGGCTGTGGCTTCATGCAGGGATACGGCAATGATTTCGATATAAGCAAGCTGAATTACGACAAGATAATCATCATGACTGATGCCGATGTGGATGGTGCCCACATAGCGACACTTCTGCTTACATTCTTCTATAGATTTTACCCTGACCTTATCAGCGAGGGACATATATACATAGCTATTCCGCCTCTCTACAGAGTTGGCGAGGGCAAGAACATCAAATATCTGTACTCAGATGATGAGCTTGCAAAGTACAGGAAGACACACACGAACAAGTTCACGATCCAGAGATACAAGGAACTCGGTGAGATGGATGCAGACCAGCTCTATGAGACGACCATGAACCCTGAGACAAGACTTTTAAAGCAGGTATCAGTGAACAGCCGTGTTGAGGCAAATCAGCTCACACAGACGCTCATGGGAACTGAGGTTGCGCCTAGAAGAGAGTACATAGAGACACACAGTGCAGATGCGGTGCTAGATATATAAAAGTGATATTTGGGAATGCTTAGCAGCGCGTTTTCACAGTTTGTATTATGAAAGGGATAGATCATGTCGGAAAAGATATTAAATGTAGATTATGAGAGCGAGATGGGACAGTCCTATGTGGATTATTCCATGTCGGTTATAACAGAGAGAGCGCTCCCAGATGTAAGGGATGGATTAAAGCCTGTCCAGAGAAGGATACTTTACTCACTGGATGGTCTTGCAGGCTCCGACAAGCCACACAGAAAATGTGCGAGAATAGTCGGAGATACAATGGGTAAATATCATCCACACGGAGATAGTTCCATATATGAAGGACTTGTAAATATGGCACAGAACTGGAAACTGCCGATACCACTTGTTGACCCACACGGCAACTTTGGCGCGGTGGACGGTTCCGGTGCGGCTGCCATGCGATACACTGAGGCGCGTATATCTAAGTACACAGAGGATGTGTGCATGAAGGATCTTCCGTTCTTCAAGGATCAGTTCATACCAAACTTTGACGGAACGGAGACAGAGCCGACTTTCCTGCCTTTCCAGGTGCCAAATATCCTGGTGAGCGGTTCAACCGGTATAGCAGTAGGTATGGCGACAAATATTCCTACACACAATCTCGGTGAGGTCATAGACGCAACTGTTGCATATCTGAATGATCCTGAGATAGAGCTTGAGGACCTGTTAAAACTCATGCCGGGACCTGATTTTGCCACAGGTGGAATCATCAATGCCACACCTGAGGAACTGTACAATGTGTATGCCACAGGACTTGGCAAGATCAAGGTGCGCGGTAAGGTAGAGGTCAGGGATATCGGATACGGAAGAAAGAGTATCTGTGTCACAGAGCTTCCATATACCATGATCGGAGGCACCGCCAAGTTCCTCGATACTGTTGCAGAGCTTGTCAGGAACAGAGAACTTCCAGCTGTCGTGGATATTGCGGACAGAGGAGACAAGAACGGTGAATGTCTGTGTATCGATGTGAAGAAGGGAACTTCTGATGAGGAGATACAGAACATTATCAATATATTATATAAGAAGGCAGCCCTTGAGGATACATTTGGCGTGAATATCAACTGCATCAACAACGGCAAGCCGGAGGTAATGGGACTCAAGAAGATACTGAAGGTGTACACAGATTTCAAGTACGGTCTGTATGACACGAAGTACAGAAAGCTTCTTGCACAGCAGGAGGAGATCAGAGAGATCAAGATGGGACTCCTCACAGCTGTCGATTGCATAGACCTGATCATAGAGATACTCCGCGGAAGTACAAAGGTTGCAGATGCCAAGGCGTGTCTCATGCACGGCGATACATCAAACGTTAAGTTCAGATTCAAGGGCTCAGAGGCGGACGCAAAGTTCCTGTGCTTCACAGAGAAGCAGGCGGATGCAATACTTGCCATGAGACTTCAGAAGCTCATTGGACTGGAGATCAATGCCTTAAAGAAAGAGCTGGCTGACGCTGAGAAGCTCATTAAGAAGTACACAAGGCTTATGGAGTCCAGGGATGCCATGAAGCAGCAGATGATAGATGACATGCTTGAGATCAAGGCAAAGTATGCCATACCTAGAAGGACTCAGATCCATAACTATGGAACTGTTGTTGTGAAGAAGGCTGAGGTCGTGGCTACAGATGTGGCTGTACTTCTCGACAGATTCTATTACATCAAAGTTGTAGATGCAAATGTATACGAGAAGAACATCGACCAGATCACTAAGGATTACAGATTTGCGGTTAAGTGTCAGAATCTTGACAGGATAGCGGTATTTGCTGACAATAATCAGGTGTATACGATCAAGGTTGCAGACATCATTAAGCTTCAGGCGAAGAAGAACACCAGTAAGAAGGGCGGAGGAAGCCTCATAGGACGTCTTGCCGACAAGGGAATCCAGGTGTTCGAGTTCTGCAACATGAATGGTGACGAGAATATCCTGTTCATGGACTGCATAGAGCATTTTGTGACTGACAAGCTGCTGTTCGTCAGTAAGCAGGGTCTTGCCAAGGTTGTTGACGGCTCCGCATTTGACACCACAAGGCGTGCTGCAAATGCTTCAAAAGTCGGTGATGATATCATATATATCGGCAAAATTTCCGAGGGCGACTTCATAATCGCACAGTCAGAGAAGGGCTATTACATAAGAGTTGACGCAGCGGAGATTCCTGAGAAGGGCAAGGGCGCAGCGGGAGTCAGGCTCATCAACTTAGAGGGTGACGATGTCCTTGAGTCGGTATTTGTGGGAAGCACAAAGGATACCTTCAAGGTTGGAGATAACGAGATAATCTTTACCAGAGTTAAGCCGGGCAAGCGCGGCGGCAAGGGAAGCAAGCTGAGGTTCTAAAGAATTACATGCGAGAGCAGAATATCTATTATAACATAGGCATAAGATAATACAGGTACTTGACGTACAGTTTTCTGTACAGTACAATATAAGTACAGAAAACTGTACATGGATTTGAGGAGGTGTTCTTATGTTAGCTGTTAATTATACAAACCTACGAGACAATATGAAAAAGTACATGGATAAAGTTACAGATGATTATGAAACCATGATTGTAACCCGTAAGGATAATAAAAATGTTGTTATGCTTTCAGAAGAGGCATATAACAATCTGATGGAAAATGTATATGTGATGGGAAACAAAGCAAACTATGACTGGCTTATGGAGTCAAAGACCCAGCTTGAGAAAGGAAATTTTGCTGTTCATGATCTGACGGAGGTATCTGTCGATGAATAAAGTCTTTACTGATAATGGATGGAAAGACTATGTCTATTGGCAGACGGAGGATAGAAAGACACTAAAGAAAATAAATAGTCTGATAGAAGATATATGCAGAAATGGAAAT
>NC_021018.1:2671240-2676849 GCF_000210595.1 Coprococcus sp. ART55/1
GATATATGCAGAAATGGAAATGAAGGCATTGGGAAACCCGAACCATTAACTGGAAATCTGACTGGCTTCTGGAGTAGACGAATAAATGATAAAGACAGAATAATATACAAGATTGACGATACTAATGTATATATTCTTGCTTGCAAATATCATTATAGTGACAGATAGACTAAGTGAGATATGGCCTATGACAACATTAAGAAAGAGTACAATAATGGAAAAGACTCAATATGAAAGGACAAAACAGATGATTTCAATTTTGGATTACGATGCAGGTAACATAAAGAGTGTTGAGAAGGCAGTGCAGTATCTGGGTGAGGAGGCTGTCATCACAAGAGACAGAGATGTGATCATGGCGAGCGACAAGGTGATACTTCCGGGAGTTGGTAGTTTCGGAGATGCCATGAATAAGATCAGGGAGTATGGTCTTGAGAACGTCATCTATGATGTTGTGGATGCAGACAAGCCATTCCTCGGAATATGCCTTGGCCTTCAGCTCCTCTTCAAGACCAGCGAGGAGTCACCGGAGGCAACAGGACTTGGGATCCTGGACGGTGAGATACTCCGTATACCGGATGCGCCGGGACTTAAGATACCGCAGATAGGATGGAATAATCTTGAGATAAATCCGAAGGCAAGACTTTTCAAGGGGCTTCCTGAGAACCCATATGTATACTTTGTTCATTCATATTATCTGAAGGCGAAGAATCCAGATGATGTGGCAGCATCTACATTCTATTCAACTCAGATTCATGCCTCTGTGGAGCGCGGCAATGTATTTGCATGTCAGTTCCATCCTGAGAAGAGCTCAGAAGTTGGACTTAAGATACTGAAGAATTTTATCGACCTGGAGGTGTAGAGCATGCATACAAAGAGAATAATACCATGTCTTGATGTCAAGAACGGAAGAGTTGTAAAGGGTGTGAATTTCGTAAATCTTATAGATGCCGGGGATCCGGTTGCGGTTGGTGCAGCCTATGACAAGGCGGGAGCTGATGAGCTTGTATTCCTTGACATAACAGCTTCATCAGACCAGAGAAATATAGTTGTCGACATGGTAAGAAGAGTTGCTGAGACTATCTTCATTCCGTTCACAGTCGGCGGCGGAATAAGAACTGTCGATGACTTTAAGGCAATACTCCGTGAGGGCGCAGACAAGATATCCGTGAACTCGGCAGCCATAGACAATCCGACGCTTATAGCTGATGCCGCTGACAAGTTTGGCAGCCAGTGCGTAGTCTTAGCAATAGATGCCAAGAGACGTGATGATGGTTCAGGCTGGAACATATACAAGCACGGCGGCAGAATCGATTGCGGAATAGATGCAGTTGAGTGGGCCATGAAGGCCGCAGAGCTTGGTGCGGGAGAGATATTACTTACCAGCATGGACTGCGATGGAACAAAGGCTGGATATGACATAGAACTCACCAGAACCATAGCAGACAACGTGAACATCCCGGTTATAGCTTCAGGCGGTGCAGGAACTAAGGATCATTTCTATGATGCCCTGACAGAGGGCGGCGCGGACGCAGCACTTGCGGCATCCCTGTTCCATTATAAAGAGCTTGAGATAGGAGATCTGAAGAGATACCTTCAGGACAAGGGAATTCCTATGAGACTGTAGCGATTTCTATATCAATCTTACGACACAGAATGATCGGAATGGATACCTATTCAGAGATTATTTTCCTAAAAATATATATGATAGAAGAAATAAAGATACAAAATTTTCCTAAGACAAGGTTAAATCATCAAAAAGGGAGAAATATGAGGTAAATATTTGATGATTTATCCCTTTTTGATCGAAAAAGGCTTGTTTAGGAAAATTTTGTATCTTTTGCTTTTTAATATGACTTATTAGGAAAAATTACTGTTCGATATATGTTGCATTTCCGTCAGCGGCGGTGCCGGATGTATCTGAAAGGTCATCATCCAGGTAAGGATTGCCTGTGTCAACACCCTCAGCATGCAGGGCGTCATTAAGCCATGGGTCGCTGTAGTCTTCAACGTTCATGTTGTTAAATACATATTTCCCATTCTTGTCAAAGAAGAGCTCTGCCCATCCGCAGCTCTCAGGTGTACCTCCTATGAGGATGACGCTGTGTGAGCCGTCCGCATTCTTGATCTCATGACGGAAATATTTGTCAGGACCGCACTGGTCGGTGATATCTTTTTTGGTATCTCCGAGAACAAGGTAGAGACGACCATTTTCAACTTTTGTGTACCCATTGACATCATCTGTAGATATGGTGAACTGTATGGAGTTTCCCTCGCTGTTTTCCTCGTATGTCACCTCGGTGCCATTTGCCAGGTGGAATGTCTGCTTAATGTAGTCGATGGCAGCCGAGACAGTGGTCCTTGTCGCCGGGATGCACAGAAGAACTGCGCACACGGCAGCGGCGATGGCGGCATATTTGCCGACGCGGGCGAGTCTGTGACCAGATCTGCCGGTTTGAGCCTGTTCGGCAAGCTTTGCCCTGAGATCGTCTTTGTCATCCTGGGGCATGGTCACATTGTCCATGGTAGCTTTGTATAATTCGTTTATATCTTTATTATTCATGATCTATTCCTCCTTTAAAAATTCTTTTAGCTGATCCCTTCCGCGGGATATCCGCATGGAGACTGCTGAGACTGACAAATGAAGCATCTTAGCGATCTCCTTGAATGAATACCCCTCGTAGTAGTGCAGATACAGAGCCGTGCGGTATGTATCGGGCAGCCTGTTTATGGCTGCAAACATTGACTGTTCCTCCATATTGAAGCCACTTGTGAGATCATCGTTTGCCAGCTCTTCATAGCTGCTGTTCAGTCTGTTTGCCGCTGATTTCAAATGGTTTCTGCACATATTTGCGGTCATGGTGAGAATATAGGACTTCTCACAGCCCCTTGATATGTGAGGACTTTTTTCTATAAGCTTGGTATATACATTCTGGACAATGTCCTCGGAATCCGCTATATTGCCAAGAAAACTCATGGCCAGACGGAATGCATTGTCCGAGTAATTGTCATATAGTTCAAGCAGTTGCTGCTGCTTCAAGTGTCATCACCTCCGTGGTTTGTATGTATGAGAGAATCAGGAATCTTGTTCCTTCTCAATTGAGTTCTCATATATAAAACAAATCAAAATATCAAAATAGCACATGGATACGAAAATTTCTATCCCAAAAATCAATATTGAAAATTGCTTCGTAATTTGTACGGGACAAAAATGTACCAGATGTACAATAAGACCTGACATGAGATATTGATTTTACAAAAAAGGAGGACTGCGTATGAGCAAGGCGAAAAGGAAAGATCCGTATCTGAGCGGTCTATTGCAGAAGCTTGCTGAGACCGATAAGAAGATTTCTTTTACACGGCTGAGGTCAGAAGATCTGGATGGCGAGAGTAGGGAAGCAATATACGAATTCATAGAAAAGTATAGTGGCAGGTTTGGCGTGCGCTGGCTTTTGAACGAGTTTGGGCTGTCGCCAAGTGTGTACTATAATTACCTGCACAGTAAAAGAGATGGGTGCAAGGCACAGAAAGATCAGATTTTAGATGAGATCCGTTCTATATATGAAGAGCATAATGGCACCGACGGATACAGAAAAATGCATTATTATCTGCTTCAGAGGGGTTATAATATCAGCCTTGAGACAACGAGAAAGTATATGAACCAGGAACTTGGATTGTGTTCGGTGGTTGGTGCCAGACATCCTCCGTATGAAAAGCGCATGCCTTTTCACATTTGTCCGGATATTTTAAAGGGTAATTTCAAGGCGGGCCGGGTAAATGAGAAGTGGAGCATAGATTTTACATTCATCGCACTTGAAAATGGAAGTATACGGTTCAACTGTGCCATTATGGATCTGTATGACAGGAGTATTGTAGCATCTCTGTGTGGCACTGAAATGACCTCGAAACTTGCTATAAAGACTTTGAAAAAGGCTCTGTCCACAGATGAAGGAATAGATCCACGGCGGCTGATCCTTCACTCTGATCAGGGAAATGAATTTACATCGGAGGAATTCACGACATATTGTCTGGAGAGAGGTATCCGTCAGAGTATGAGCCCTCCGGGGCATCCCTACAGCAATGCACCCATGGAAAGGTATTTCAGCACGTTAAAGAGCGAGCTGATCAACCGAAAAAGCTATGGTAATGAGAGAAATCTGTACGATGCAGTAGATGATTTTGTGGAGAATTACTATAATACGACGCGGCCACATACTTACAACAATAATAAGCCTCCATATGAGGTGAGATATAAGCAGGCATAGATCAAAACACGATATTGATAACAGGCAGGTCATTATATTATACTTAAATCTGTTGACAGATAGGCTATTGATTGGGGGATGAAATATGATACTCAGTGCCAGTAGAAGAACGGACATACCGACATTTTACTCGGAATGGTTTTTTAATAGAATAAAGGAAGGATTTCTGTATGTGAGGAATCCTATGAATGCGCATCAGATAAGCAGGATAGACCTCTCACCTGAGGTGGTTGACTGCATTGTGTTCTGGACAAAGAATCCCATACCGATGCTTCCAAGGCTTCCGGAACTGGATGCGTACAAATACTATTTCCAGTTCACTCTGACAGGTTACGGCAAGGATATGGAGACGAATCTGCCTGATAAAAAGGGACAGCTCATTCCTGCATTTCAGGAGCTTGCCGGAAAGATAGGGAAAAAACGGGTCATCTGGAGATATGACCCGATAGTATTCACGAAGAAATATACGCCGGATTACCACATAAGGGCATTTACACAGATTGCGGAGGCGTTAGATGGCTGCACTGAGAAATGCGTCATCAGCTTCGTCGATATATATGCCAAGAACAGGAAAAATATGCAGGTTGTGGACAGCTATGAGATGAGTCACGACGATCTGGAAGCATTTGCAAAGGCGATAGCGGACATTGCAAGATCACATGGAATGTCGATGGCTACTTGTGCAGAGGTGGTGGATCTGGAGAAGTGCGGAATTGAACACAACTGCTGCATAGACAAGAAGCTCATAGAGGAGATTATAGGCTGTGACATAAAGGTGGCAAAGGATAAGTCCCAGCGCCCTGAGTGCGGCTGCATGGAGAGCGTGGAGATTGGCTCATACAACACCTGTCTGAATGGATGCAAATACTGTTATGCGAATTACTCGCCGGATGCGGTGAAGGCCAACTGCAAATGTTATGATCCCGCGTCACCGCTTCTCTGCGGTTCGGTCGGTGAGTACGACAAGATCACAGAACGAAAAGTGAAGTCACTGAAGCAGACTCAGCTCAGCTTCAGATTTGACGGTCAGGAATAACAGAACGGATAAATATAATTAGGAGGCGTAGATAATTGAGGATATCTGAAAAGGAATGGGAAAACATTGATTTCAGAAAAAAGAAATACAGACAGCTCAAGGCGGCGCTTGATGAGGCTGTCACAGGAAGAGATAATAAAGTATCTGCATTTGTATTGTGCGAAGACGGAAGATACAGCACGGAAGCTCTCGACAGGTTGGTAGATGAGCTGATAAAGTCCATGGATGAGTACGGAAACAGACACAACATGTGGTTAAAGGCTCTGGGGGATGAGAATGAGGCAGGAATGCCTGAGAAGTTCCGGGAATTT
>NC_021018.1:2677035-2682475 GCF_000210595.1 Coprococcus sp. ART55/1
AATGAGGCAGGAATGCCTGAGAAGTTCCGGGAATTTGTGTCGGACTATCTGTATTGTATCATTCGTCTCATGATAAGTAATATGGATTGGGTAGAGAAGGTGCTCACATGGCCGTTTGAGGATTCTTTTCAGCAGATATTGTCACATGCCGTGGAGGTGAGAAGGCTTGCAATAAAGTCTGATGTGGCAAAGTTCTGTGAGCTGTGGGGTGAGTCGTATTACTGTGGCAGGGGAGACGGCAGTCTGTTCGATATATTTACACTGGCGTACGAGTCGCTTAAGGATGTCGATATCAGCACAACTTTGACTCCTGAGATGAGGTCTATGGTAGAAAAATTGTGCGGGGAACAGAATGCTGCATACGAGGAGTATCTCAAAGAGGCAGAAGAGGATGTGATGTCTGATGTGGAGATAGATGCGGCTTTGAGTGAACTTGATGAGGATGAAGAATATAATCAATACATGGATGAGATGCTTGAGCGCACAGAAAATAGCGAGAATGAGTTTAAGAGAACATTTATCGATGCGGAGGTGTATTGTCAGCGCTATATCAGGCTCAGGGAGATCTTCTATATGGAGCTTGACGGTGACGAGATGAAGCATGCCATGGCTGAGTTCGATGATCTTGTTGAGGGAATGATCGACGTATTCCTGTGCAGGCGTGGAATGTCATTGTATGTCGATGTTAAGGAGTTTGTCAGATCATATACCTGCATAAAGAAGCAGATAGACAGGATAAAAGAGCTTCGTTGGGAGGTGTAGTCTGTGGCTGGATTCAGAGATGATTTTTACTGTAGGGTAGGCCGCGATTATCACGAGCACATGGAGAGTTCGTTCATATATGGATATGTCAGGAGAGAGCGTGAGCAGAACCTCCGGCTTAGAATAAAGGAAGAATTATTCTGCCTTGCAGACACTCCCCTCAGCAAGGGAAGGTACACAAGATTTCTCGTAAGAGCGCTGCTCACAGACAGGAATCTTGTGGCGGGGCTGGATGGAATCATGTCTCTTCGAGAGCTGGTGGAAAAAACCTCGGTGGGTGAGGACTCCATGGAAAACATGGAAAATGGCAGCATCCGTGAGAAGCTTATAGGATTGTCAGAGAGTCTTGACAGGCATCCGGTGCTTGATATAGATGTGGATGTGCTTAGAGCGGTCACAAATGAGATTCTAGTCTCATTTGAATTTGAAGGGGAGAAGAAGAATCCGTATGTTCAGCTCACTTCGCTTTATATGGATCTGTATCACGGAGTTCTGGACAGTTCCGATTATATAAAAGGTCTGCTGGATTTCTTTTCCATGAACAGCAAATACATACCGGGAAAGGCTGATATGGCAGTCCTGCAAGAAAATGCGTTGGCCGTGTGGGGAAAAGACGTTTTTATCGGAGTCAGAAAGTCGGTTGACAAGCTTGCCAGACTGGCGCAGTTTGCGGAGAGTGATGATGTTTTATTTGCCAGGTTTGCTGATTCTCTGATGGAGAGAAATTATGCAGCAGAGCTTACCGAGAGGATTCAGGATGAAATTCTCAAGGTGGAGGTCAACACACTTTTGTATGACGCCGGATTCTCTTCCGATAATGAAACCTACAGACCTCCCAGAAAAAAAGAGAAAAGTATGGAGATACTGGATGCGTATTTCAAGTATGCGGGAGGAAATCCATTTGGCGGACATGATGAATCGGCTATCCCAGGGGACTATCTCACATGGAATGAATACTATGATGCATGCGATGATCTGAAGGATACACTGAACGCAAACAGGAATGACAGAGGGCACCACGATGTGTTCTTGCCAATGTGGCTTGACAGGGAGATCGGCGGTGGTGTGTTCCTGATCGGCAGAAACCGGTTTGAGGAGTCTGCGGGAGTGCGGATAGACAGTAACTGTGAACTCGGCGTGGTGTATTTCCTTGGAGTGGAGGAGGGCCGTGCGTTTGAGTTTTCTGCATTTCAGTCAAGCAGCTATGACAGAGATGCCTTTCCGGGTATGGAGGAGGCTGTCAGTTGGTTTCAGAATTATGATTACAGGGAGGATGCCCTTGAGGAATACAGAAACTGCAACAGTGATGCACCGGTCGGATGTCCTGATGTGTTCCTGAAATTTTTCGGACATACGGCGGCTGAAGAGATACATGAAGATTTGGTAAGTGATGAGGATATAGCTGAGACTTTGGCGGAATTCGACAGGGGGGTGCAGGAAGACAGAAAGAGAGCTGCATTTCACTCGGTTATGAAGAAAAAACATAGGAGTCTGTAAGTTAGGACGGGTGATAAGGAGGAATGATCGTGGATTGGTTTGAGAGACAAAGACTCAATGAGGTCAGCGAAAATAAGAAAAAATACCATGATCTCATGGACGAATTTGAAAAGATCATAAGCGGGAGGTCTCACTCGATCGTCCCATATGTAACAGATGAGAACGGAAAGTTCAGTGAGTCTAAAACGCAGACCTTCATAGGTGAGTTTTTAGAGCTGATGGATATATATGCCGGTAAAAACATGCTCTGGTTTGGCAGGATAGTTGATGAGAAAGCCCTGCCCGGGCAGAAGAGCTTTTGCAGATATATGAGACTGTATTTGTACCTGGCTGTCCGCATGTCTCTGCTCAAGCTTGACTGGCTGGAGAATAAGATTGAGACGCTTCCCGACGAGTCATTTAACACAATACTTGCAGGATGCAGGAATTTCAATTCTGGGCAGGACAAGGATAATCTGCTCCTGGAATATGAGTGTGATGGTTTTCTGTCGGATTCAGGAGTCATCTCGTGGGGCATTGAGGTGTATTACTGGCTAAGTGACAGCACAGAGGACACATGGATGACACCGGACATGAAAAGAAGGATGGAAGACGCATTTGAGCAGCTTGAGGCTGAGAACGGGGATGTTCGGAGTTCAAATGAATCTCCTGCTGATATTATGGACTGTGATTATGGTATAGGTGGAGATGAAGAAGAATATGAATTCTTTATGGAAGGATGCGGTACCCCATTGAAGGAGAAGCCATTTTTCCATGATCTTGAGCCGTGGAAATATCTTCACGAACATGTGGCGGATGCGGAGACATTCTGCGCACGGTTCAGGGAGTTTATGGCGCTTCTCTATTCAGATGAGGTGCCGTATAGCTATCTGTCCATCATGACAAAGGTGGTCGAAGGGGCTCTTGATATGTATCTATGTAAGCACAACATATCAATATATGGCAATGCATATGACATGGCAGATGCGGTTATCTACATCAGGAAGGCGATGGAGAAGACGGATATGTTGTACAGAATGGAGAGAACATACGGTCCCGATTCTCTGTATTAGACAGAGACAGGATTTTATTATCAGTACAGTAATGGAAGCAGCAGTAGAAAGGACATAAGATAATCATGGCAAATATAGTTAATTTGAAGGAATACCTACGAAGAGTGTTCAAGGATTTAAAGGAATATACTGACGGACTCAGCCCGGAGGAGCTGGAGGAATTTCATGAAAAATGCCGCAATCTGTTCAAAAACGGCGAGGGGGATTACAGTGACAGGTATCTTCTTGCCTACTACGTAATGGAATATGCCAGAGCATATGGATTTGAATTCTCCCGTGCTTATACAGATATACTTGCCAGAATCCTAAAGAGTAAAAAAGAGGTATCGTCGGTGAGCTTTGGATGTGGAACCGGTATAGATTACTGGGGAATGTCTCATGCTGCCAGAGTTATACTGCGAAATGATAAGGTATCACTCAGCTATACAGGAATCGACCCTGCGAACTGGGCATACAAGATATCCGATTCACCGGATATGCCTGCCGGGGATCAGGTAGATATAAACAGTATTCATGATCCTGCCGGCGGGGATGGGTGCAGGTGTTCGGACTTTGGTGAGTATCTAAGTCTTATGGAGAGTGACAGATCAAGGAAACTCCTGGATATATATTTCTTCCCACATTCACTGAAGGAGGTGTGTATGCACACTGTGCCAGATGGTGGTGCAGAGCAGTACAGGTACAATGCATATCAGTCCATGGCCCGTTTTTCGGGACTGATCGGAAGCAGACTGGAAAAAGGCGAGACTTTGTATATAGCGGTTACATATAGGAGAAAGCCACAGGGACTTGAGCATTATCATGCATATGATACGAGATATGCGACATATCTTGTTGACTGCCTGACCCGCAGGGAACTCAAGGTGAGTCAGTTAAAACCTGGGCATATTACAAGGCCTGGATATCAGGATATGGAAATCATAAATGACACTGAGGAGAATAAAAAATATTACTTCAGATACGAACAGAATCATTTCTATACAGGGAAAAGGTGTGCCGACGGAGAGAAGCTTGAACTGTGGCAGATGGGAAATGATGACTTTGGTTCATTTGACAAGCTGTTTTATGGGGAAGACAATTCACCGGCTATCACGGATGTACAGACATGGATCGATGTGGTCGGACGGAATCTGCATTCCATGGACAATGTTGCAAATATGTGCTATCAGGTGTTTAAGATCAGAGCAAATGAGCACGATGATGCCGCTATACAGAACGCTTACTTATATGGAAATGAAAGTGTAGATATGGTGGAAAAAGCACTAAGGACATTTGAATTTCCTATAGAGAAGGATAGATTGTCACTCAGGGCGATGGTTTATAATCTACATAAACATCTTGAGTCACAGGATATGCATGAGCAGATAACCGATAAGGTGATCATCAACATGGAATCGATTGCAAATGGGCTTATAGATGACGGGCTGCTTCAGGCTGACATTGACGATGACTGCGTAACCTATAATGAGACAGTGCTTGGTAATCAAATGGGAGTTTATGTGTACAAGGACAGAAACGGCAGAAATGCTGTGGGGCTTGACTCATTTGCCCAGCAGTCGGTGGTTGCCAATCTGGTAAGTGGAGGGTATCTCAAGGTCAGATCAGACGGGGATGAGAGACGTTCGTAGAATTTACGAGACAAAAAAATATCGTGTGTATACTCTAAGCATGAAAACAAGACATTTGCTGATACTTCGGAGAAAGAAAGGAGTTTACACATGGATATAACAAATATGAAAGAACTTTATGCAGAACTTATCAAGGCGGCAGGAAGAGGGTTCAGGAACAGGAGTATAACCAATCCGGCGGTCGTCTTCACCCAAAAGGCAAAGGCTGGGGTCTATGACTCTATGACAGATGAAGAGTATTATGAGGAGCTCGATAAGGTTGAAGAGCTGAACAGGGTTTGGCAGCACAAAACCAGCAAAACGGTCGGAGAATTGCTGCTCACAGCTCTGGAAAACCTGAACATCCGAGACGAGGATGTGGAGGACATTTCGGCTACGCTCATGTGTGCATACAGCAAGACTGACCAGGAGAGTATTCCGTGTGACTCAGATGCGAGTGGCCGGGTAAGTGACATAATATTTGGCGATCATCACGACAGGAGGACTGGTGGTGAGGCTGAG
>NC_021018.1:2682887-2689681 GCF_000210595.1 Coprococcus sp. ART55/1
CTTTATCATCAATAACAAGAAACCCAGTTTGTAATTTAGATTATGGACTGGGTTTTATTTACTTTATTATATCAAGATATTATAATAAATTAAAAATTAAAATAGGAGATACAAAACTATGCAGACAACGATTAACAGTTTTAGGGGAGATTATTTCTTTTTAAGCAACTTTTATGAGTGTCCAGTGACATATCAGGGCATCACATATCCCAATAACGAAACAGCTTTTCAGGCTCAGAAGTGTATAAACGATTCCGACAAAACAAAGTTTATAAGCTTAAACCCGTCTGCAGCAAAGAAACTGGGTAGGAGAGTAGCCTTAAGAAAAGACTGGGAATCCATAAAGTTCTCAGTTATGAAAAACTTGGTTAAGGCTAAGTTCACACAGAACCCTGACCTCGCTGAGAAACTGCTTGCTACAGATAATGCTCACTTAGAAGAGGGCAATACATGGGGTGACAGAATCTGGGGAACAGTGAACGGTACAGGTGCAAATAAACTCGGTATTATACTGATGCAGGTCAGGGACGAGCTTAATTTGTCATAATATAAATCCAGAACCATAACAAAAAACAGCCCGTCTATAAAAAGTGTACCGTCTGATATAAGCAACCCAAAGCAATTTAGTGTACCATCCAATTTAAGCAACCCATAACAACTTAGTGTATCAGTATGAAAAAATCAATCCCAAACCTCCGACAAACTCCTAATGTCGTGCCATAGAACATAGTAACACCAATAACACCTAAAAACGCTAGCATAAATATAGAGATATTTACCCTCTTTACCGGTCAACCGATAAAGAGGGTATTTTTATGTAAAAAAAACGGAAGAAAAATAAACGGCTGATATTATGATATAGAAGCTTGAGACATACCAGTATAAGAAAAGGAGGCAATGTTTATGAAGAAATTCAAGTTAATAAGAAGCAATTTATATGCGGAGAAACAGAATTATATTTCAACTCTCAAGATAGAGAATGATGATTACTATGTTGCATTTAACTATTTTTGCGACTATATGGGAGACCTGAAAAATAATGAGCTGGACATGCAGAATCTGGCGGTTGTTGTGAAAATGAAGGTGAATGGTGATGGGATGCCGATGATATATTCATCAACTGAGGATGATATTTTTATCAATCTGTGTCGATATCCAAACTATCTTCTTGATGATGAGGGGGTTGAAAAGCTGATCGGCAGGCTGCAGAAAGCCAGGGAGACAAAGAAGGAATTGCTTAGATATGTGCAAATGATTGCCAGAGGCGAGTATATAGATGTGGAAAAGGAATTTATCTAGCTGTCAGATTTGACAAATTCAATTATATCGGATACCGGACAGTCGAGAATGTTACAGAGAACATCGAGAGTCTTTGTAGTTATGGCTTCACCATATTTCATACTGTGAATAGTATTGGCCGGTATGCCGTGCTTAAATATGAGAGCATATTCAGTGATGTTCTTTTTGTATAGTGTTTCGTAAAAGGGTCTATAAGAAATCATGTGAAAAACCTCCATTACTGTTAAAACTATCACATTTCATACAATTAATATGCTCAATAAGTTGACTATAAAACGCAAGCAGTGATATAGGCGGGAAGAAATAATAAAGAAATATAATTGATCTGCAGACATTTGTGACATAGAGGAGGAATATGATGGGTAAAAATACAGACCAGCCTGGGCTGGAACAGTTGGAAAAGGAACGTTTTTCGTATAATTACGGATATAATTTATTACGCTGCCGGGCATGTTGACAGGATGGATTTTAAGTATGGGTGCACTCTCAACAGACTTGTATTCATGGTAAGAGAGTGTATTGATATATATGACCTGGCAGAGGTGATACAGGAGGATATGTTAAATACATATTCCATTGTGATGGGGCTTGTGTCAGACAAATATCTGATGAGTAAGGAAGGTTCAAGAGGAAAGTATGACTGCGTCGTAACGAAAAAAGGTAAAAAGATAGGCATGGGAAGATATACCACGTCGGAAGGTGTTACTAAGATAACACTCAGCAGCGCTGCCGCGGACATGGTGATCAGGAACATCCGGAATGGAAGGTATTTAAATCGACATACTGAAATGGAGAATGACGATAAGGAGAATGGCGATAAGGTATGTAAGTAATTAACCAGAAAAAACAGAGAATATGTTTGACATGGACAGATGTAAGTATGAAAATGAATATAAATAATATACAAGGAGCAATATTTATGGGGTATATGGTAGATAAAATGAGAAATATGAGCTTCCGTCAGTACAGCTTTGAGAAAAAGCTGCGCGACATTGAAGCTGAGATGAGCGGCAGGAACAGATCGTTTTTGCCGGAGATTACGGATGTTAATGGTGTAGTCAGCGAGGAACGTATAGATAGCTTCATAGCGGCGAATGTAGATCGTATAGAAGAGTATGGAACAGCCAACAACATGTGGAGAGAAAACGGTTTCAGGTCGGTCACTTCTGAGCACATGCCGGATGTGCTCCGGGAGTATTTGAGCGATTTTATGTATCTTGCAATAAAGGTAATATTGACGGAGGATTATCTGGGTGATGAAGAGCTGGTTGAACTGCCGGTGGCGACATTTGAACAGATATACATGATGGCAGAGGAGCTTGGATCAGGTGAGATGAGATATGACGATGTGTTTACCGAGTTCTACTGCGGTGGTGTACAGCGTGCCAATCTTCTGGCATATTGTGATTCTTTATACGAGCTGCTTTCAGGTGAGAGGATAAAAAGCCTGATAACAGATGAGATGCTTGACAGGGCAAATAAGCTCTATGAGAAAGATGTGGAGCGTATCAACGGTTCATATCAGGAAATAGAAGATCTTCCTGAGGAGATAAGAGAGGAAATGGAAGATTGGAGCGAATCGGTAACTGGGGAAGAGATGCCAGAGCTCATTGGGATTTGTGATGTCCAGAATCCTGACGTGTTCTGCACAAAATACAGACGCTTCAGGGAAATATATTTTTCCGATGAACTTCCGCAGGATATCGATCTTGCAAATGTAGTAAAGAGGATGCTCAATATCTATCTGTGCAGCATAAATGCATCGTCATATGGATTTGAGGATACATTTTCTGACTCATACATTTACATGAAAAGGGCACAGCGCATGGTGAGCTATGCGGCAAAGAAGCACGCAGAAGGCGGGGCGGATGACTGATGAAGGATTTTAAGAGGGAATACTACAAAAATCTCAAAAAAGACTTTGATGAGAAAATAGAGAAGTCCGCAATATTCACATATATAAGGGATGAATACGAGAAAGACATCGATACCCGGGAAGCTGGGGATGATAAAAGAAATTACATAAAACTCCGGAGACTCCAGTTGAGATACGACCGCGGAGAGATCGATATTCCTGAGTTCATGGAGGGATATATCAGAATAAAGCTCAATATGCCGAAGATCAACATGGAAAAAGACAAAGCCGGTGTAGTGTATGGCAACAGGAAGACCATGGCCAGAGTGAAAAACAGACAGCTCATCAGAAGAGGTTTTGACAGGCTGGAAGATGAGCTTGCGGCTGGAAAACGTAAGACAAATGACAAATTCAAAGCTTTGCTCAAGGCTGCCGGTGAAGACAAGGAGTTATTTGACAGAACAGTAAGAGAGTGTTTTCGAGATGACGATGTGGTTCCTGTTTCTCTGGATGAGTCCGATATAGACCTTCCGTGCGAAGATTGCCAGAGCCCCGGCATTGTACAGATGATAACATACGAGATGCTGTACGCCATAATAATGTATGATATAGCCGCCAAATTCTACGACATGGGATTCAGACAGATCAGAAGCGGTGAGGATGCAGGTCGTATGGATAACGTCTCAGAGGTGGAGAACCTTATTCCAAGAAAGAAGGATAAAAGTCTTGATCTTGTTGAACATTTATTTCAGACTAAGAGGCTGAATAATCCTTTTTTAGGCAGTTCAGTTGTTGAGCCACAGAGAGATGAGAACAGGCTGGAGGAGGAGAGCACAAAGCTTCTGGACATCTTGAACGCAGAGCAGAGAACAGATATATGTATTCCGCTCAAGGTAGATCCCGCCACCGGATGTGGTGTGTATATACTGGGAAGGGATTATTATACGGACAGAAGCCTCAAGGTCATGGAGAACAGAGCCCAGTATTGTAGATTTGGAATTATAGAGATGGATCCCGGTCTGGCGCCGGACACGATATTTGATATAAGGACCATCGATGATACCGATCCGGATGAATATCAGTCAGTTGTGGACATCTGGAAGACACAGGTGGTAAGTGACGCACATGAGGAACTCAGGGAGCGGAATGGCGTTATACCTGAGGGCTGCTCGGATTACTTTGCGGGATGGTTTTCTGATGACAACGACAACTGGTTTGACAGCCGGATAACCGGTGATGAGAGGATCGCATGTGCAGAACAGTTAAGCAAAGATAAGCAGCGGTTCATGAAAAGATATAATTAAACCTAGGTAATTCATAACGTGAAAAAGGCACATCACATGCAGAAATATTCTGTATGTGATGTGCCTTTACCGTTATATAACTATCTTTTATTTATTCATATTCTTGTTCGCAGCGGCAAGCATGAGCTTGATTCTGTTTACCTGATTGACCTCAGATGCACCAGGATCATAGTCGACTGCCACGATGTTTGCCTCAGGATATGCCTCACGCAGATGCTTGATAACACCCTTGCCCACGATGTGGTTTGGAAGACATGCAAATGGCTGTGCGCACACGATGTTCGGAGCACCGCTCTTTATGAGCTCTATCATCTCACCTGTAAGGAACCATCCCTCACCGTTCTGGTTTCCTATGGATACGATTGGTCTTGCATAGGCAGCAAGCTTTTCGATATGGGCAGGAGCCTCGAATCGCTTACTCTTTTCAAGAGCATCCCTTGCAGGTTTTCTGAAGGATTCCAGAACCTTTATAACAGTGTTGCTGACTATGGCTCCCTTCTTGGTCTTGCCAAGGAACTCATAGTTGTAATTGTTGTTGTAGAAGCAGTACATGAAGAAGTCCAGGAGATCTGGCATAACAGCCTCTGCTCCCTCTGCTTCCAGCAGGTCAACTAAGTGGTTGTTGGCTGATGGCAGGAACTTTACAAGTATCTCTCCAACAATTCCGACTCTAGGCTTCTTGATGTCAAGGAGTGGGAGAGTGTCGAAGTCGTGGACGATTCCCTGTATATTCTTCTTGAATACTGCGTTGCTTCCGGTCTTTGTAAGGCTCTCCAGACAAACCTTCTTCCATTTCTCATGGAGTGCATTTGCCGAACCCTTTTCCTTCTCGTAAGGTCTTGTCCTGTACAGACATCTCATGAATACATCACCGTATATCAGAGCCTGCATTGCACGTTTTACTACCTTGTAGTTTATCTTGAAGCCTGAGTTCTTCTCAAAGCCCTGGGCAGACAGTGCTATTACAGGTATCTGACCGTAGCCTGCCTTGGAAAGGGCTCGTCTGATAAATCCTACATAGTTTGTTGCACGGCATCCGCCTCCTGTCTGGCTCATGATGACAGCCAGCTTGTTCACATCGTACTTTCCTGAAGTGATGGCGCTCATCATCTGTCCGACAACGATCAGAGATGGATAACATGCGTCGTTGTTTACATATTTCAGACCAACATCTATCGTCTCCTTGGTTGCATCCGGCAGGATCTCAATGTTGATTCCCATGCACTTGAATGCAGGTGCAAGAAGATCGAAATGGATAGGAGACATCTGAGGTGCAAGAACTGTATAGTCCTTCTTCATCTCCTTGGTAAATTCTATTCTGTTGATGGCACTGCTTGGCGGACATGTCTTGTAGTGCTGTTCATGTCTTGAGTTGACCGCGCTTATGAGGGATCTGATTCTGATCCTTGCTGCACCTAAGTTGCTGACCTCATCGATCTTGAGGACAGTGTATATCTTGCCTGACTTGGTAAGTATATCGTTGACACAGTCAGTTGTTACAGCGTCCAGACCACAGCCGAATGAGTTGAGCTGTATGAGCTCTAAGTTGTCACAGGTCTTGACGTAGTTGGCTGCCTTGTACAGTCTTGAGTGGTACATCCACTGGTCGGAGACAATAAGAGGTCTCTCGACCTTGCCAAGGTGTGCGACTGAATCCTCGGTAAATACAGCAATCTTGTATGAGTTGATGAGCTCTGGGAGACCATGGTTGATCTCAGGGTCCAGATGATATGGACGACCAGCCAGAACTATGCCGAGCATATCGTGTTCATCAATGTATCTGAGAGTTTCTTCGCCCTTAGCACGCACATCCTCCTTGACCTTCTCTGCCTCTGCGTACGCCGCATGTATGGCGCTTCCAATCTCGTCCATTGTCACATCATAGTACTTGGACATCTCACGGTACATACGTTTTACGAGAGCTTCCTCGTTGTCCAGGGCCACAAATGGTCTGATGAATGTTATGTCGTCAGCCTTGAGTTCCTCCATGTTGTTCTTGATGTTCTCTGCATAAGAAGCAACGATAGGACAGTTGTAGTGATTGTTTGCCTCAGGAGTCTCGTTCATTTCATATGGTACACATGGGTAGAAGATGGACTTGATTCCATTTTTCAGCAGCCACATAACGTGTCCGTGTGAGATCTTGGCAGGGTAACACTCTGACTCACTAGGTATGGATTCGATACCCAGGCTGTATATGTTTCTCGATGACTTTGGAGACAGTACAACTGAGAATCCAAGCTTTGTGAGGAATGTGTGCCAGAAAGGATAGTTCTCGTACATGTTGAGTACACGAGGAACACCTATCACGCCACGCTTTGCCTCCTCAGGCTTAA
>NC_021018.1:2689973-2692663 GCF_000210595.1 Coprococcus sp. ART55/1
CTCAGGCTTAAGTGACTCATAGCCAAATATTCTTCCAAGCTTATATTCAAAGAGGTTAGGAATGTTGTCTGCGTTCTTCTTCAGACCGACACCCTTCTCACATCTGTTTCCGGTGATGAACCTCTTGCCGTTTGAGAATTTGTTTATTGTAAGGAGACAGTTGTTTGTACATCCTTTACATCTTGTCATGGAGCTCTCATATGTGAGCTTTCTTATCTCCTCGATAGGGAGCATAGTCGTGACAAATCCCTCTTTGTATTTGTTTCTTGCTATGAGGGCAGCACCAAAAGCACCCATGATACCTGAGATGTCAGGTCTTATCGCTGTTCTTCCTGATATGACTTCAAAACTCTTTAAAACTGCATCGTTGTAGAAGGTACCACCCTGTACCACGATGTTTTTTCCGAGATCCTTTGGATCCGTGAGCTTTATAACCTTGAGCAGGGCATTTTTGATGACGGAGTAGGCAAGGCCGGCGGATATATCAGCCACGGATGCGCCTTCCTTCTGAGCCTGCTTAACCTTTGAGTTCATGAAGACTGTACATCTTGAACCGAGATCTATAGGTGTTCTTGCTGTTATGGCGATGTGCGCAAAGTCTGCGATATCGTAGTTCAGTGACTTTGCAAATGTCTCTATGAATGATCCACATCCAGATGAGCATGCCTCGTTCAGCATAACGTTATCTACTACGCCGTTCTTGATCTTGATACACTTCATATCCTGACCGCCGATATCAAGAATGCAGTCGACCTCAGGGTCGAAGAATGCTGCGGCTGTGTAGTGGGCTATTGTCTCAACCTCGCCTAAATCCAGAGAGAGAGCCTGCTTGATAAGAGCCTCACCGTAACCAGTAGAACATGAGCCTGCGATCACTGCGCCCTCAGGAAGCTTGCTGTATATATCCTTTATAGCTCTGATGGTGGTGTTAAGTGGACTTCCGTTGTTGCTGCTGTAGAAGTCGTAGAGCAGTTCACCGTCAGAACCGACAAGTGCAACCTTTGTGGTGGTTGAACCGGCATCGACACCGATGAAACAGTTTCCTTTATATGTTGCGAGATCACCGCGCTTTACGGCGTACTTGTTGTGATCTGCCTTGAATTTCTCGTAATCTTCATCGCTCTCAAAGAGTGGCGCAAGTCTCTCTACACCTGAGGAGAGGTTGAGCTCCTGTGAGAGTGCATGTATAAGCTCTGAAAGTGTCATGGATACCTCAGGCTTGGAGTTCATGGCGGCACCTACGGCTGCAAACAGATGTGAGTGTCCCGGATCTATGATGGCATCACCTGTCAGGTTAAGAGTTCTGATAAATGCATTCTTCAGCTCTGGGAGGAAGTGAAGAGGACCGCCCAGGAATGCAACATTGCCCTTGATAGGTTTACCACATGCAAGACCGGATATAGTCTGGTTGACAACGGCCTGGAATATGGAAGCGGCCAGGTTTGGCTTTGTAGCTCCCTCGTTGATGAGTGGCTGTATATCTGTCTTGGCAAATACACCACATCTTGCAGCGATAGGGTAGATGGTATCGTAATCCTTTGCATAGTCGTTAAGACCTGATGCATCGGTCTGCAGAAGTGTAGCCATCTGGTCGATGAATGAGCCTGTACCTCCGGCACAGACACCATTCATACGCTGCTCTATTCCGTTTGTAAAATATATGATCTTGGCATCCTCACCGCCGAGCTCTATGGCAACGTCGGTCTGTGGTGCATAGTCCTGCAGTGCCTCTGATACACAGACTACCTCCTGTGTAAATGGCACACCGATGAGCTGAGCGAGAGCCAGTCCACCTGAACCGGTTATACATGGATTGACCTCGTTCTCGCCGAGGGCATCCTTTGCTTCCTGTACAAGATCTTTAAGTGTTTCTTTGATATTTGCAAAATGTCTTTTGTAATCGGAGAAAAGTATCTTGTTGTCCTTGTCAAGGACAGCAACCTTAACTGTTGTTGATCCAATATCAATTCCTAATGTGTACATAAAACAACCCTTCCAATTTCTTTTGTGTGTTGAATGTGTTTGATTTCGACATTTCTGCCGATAAAGCTACTTTATTATAGTGTAGGGTTTAAAAAAATACAATGACTTTATAAAAACTTAACCATTACCAGAAAATGTAAAAATAAAAGTTTTTTGCAGGTAACTATATCATCGGAGGTGAATATATTATAAAAAAGCCTTTCAGGGGTAAGCTATGAATTTTGATACCTGTAACGGAGTTATCCATGTAGTGAAGAGAGGGGACACACTGTATAAGCTGTCCAGGATATACAAGGTAAAGCTCAGCGACATCATATCAGCAAACCCGTACATCAACGTATACAATATGCAGGCCGGGGATGAAGTGTGTATTCCCGTGATCATGGAGGAAGATTTTCTTATATATACAGTGCAGGATGGAGATACATTTGAGGATGTCCTTAAGAATACCGGAGTATCTCCGGATGATCTGTTCAAATTCAATCCGGGTCTCTACAAGATGGCCCTTGCCGCGGACATGGAGATAAAGTATGTGGACTTTCAGAAGTAGATGGATGCACATGGCTGTATGATATCTGTCCTGGCTGCCGGTTTATAGCTGGCAGCTATTTTGCTGTTATCCGCCAGGTTAGAAAAACTTAATTATTCTACTGTTGTAAACTCATTTTTTATATTATATAATTCAAAAGGTGTAGTTTAAAAAAGTA
>NC_021018.1:2693014-2701003 GCF_000210595.1 Coprococcus sp. ART55/1
GAAGAAGTTTGGCAGATACTCCATTCGAAACCTCACATTATACCTCATCATAGGCTACGGTATAGGATATCTGTTGTTCATGTTCCAGCCAAAGATACTGTTCATGTTGACACTTGATCCGGCGGCGGTAATGCATGGACAGGTGTGGAGACTTTTCACATGGATAATCACACCACCGGTATTCGGTGTCGATATATTCACGATAATCATGCTGATATTTTACTACAGTCTGGGATCTCTGCTGGAACGTACTATCGGAACATTCCTTTATAATCTGTACATGTTCAGCTCCATGCTGTTTACCATGATCGGTATAATGCTTGCACACATATTCTGTACCTATATCATAAGGTATGATTACGCGAGCTCGACTGGTTATTTCGCATATGCATCGACATATTATATATTGATGTCCATATTCCTTGCCATAGCGGTATGCTATCCTGACATGAGCGTGTTATACGCCATGATCATACCAATCAAGATGAAGTATCTCTCGATACTGTATATCGTCATTATAGCGTATTACTTCATCAATGAGACATTTATGGGAAGAGTGAACATAGCCATGTCACTTGTGAGCTTTGTGATATTCTATCTGAGCACGAAGAACTTCAGAAAGTTTTCGCCAAAGCAGATGAAGAGGCGGCGGAATTATAACAGGCAGGTGCGGACAGCAAAACAGGAGAATATCGGACACAGATGCGTTGTGTGTGGAAGAACGGACAAAGATTATCCTGATCTGCAGTTCAGGTACTGCTCAAAGTGTACAGGTAACAAGGAGTATTGTCAGGATCATCTGTTTACCCATACACACAACTAGGATATATGATCAAAGATTTATAAAGAAGATAAAAGAGGAAGTTTATTATGTATAATGAAGAGAAGAAGCTTATAACCGATATACAGAGAAAGAAGGATCTGGACAGGAATCTTGCACTGTTTGCAGGGGTGGCATCGAAAGCAAATTATGAATATGCATGCCACAAATTCACCTTGAATTACCTGACACTCAAGGACATGCATATGGATGGGGATGTCCCTGATGATCCATATATCGCTCAGTGCCAGGCTGTGATCGACAAGCTGATAGGCGACTTTGTTGTGGGAGATAAGACGGTGTGCGAGGATGCTGATATGAAGCTTATCTCGGATGTCAGGAACACCATAACAGCCAAGATGAAGGTGCTCACATCATACACGGATGCATTTGAGATGTATGAGTATATTTTAAACAGGAAAGAATACAGTTATCCGGAGAATGTTGACGAGGAGATACAGAAGGAGCTTAAGGAGCTCGATGAGGCGGGCGTCAGTGACTTTGCAGAAGAGATATACAGATTTGTGTTCGCAGATCAGGACAAGGTTGCCATTAACTCCAAACTGCAGTCCATAATAGGACAGCTCCCGATACGTATGACAAAGAACAGATTCTATGACATTCTGGGAGAAACGCTTGATATATATAATGGAGTGGAGAAGGAGTCTCTTGACCAGTTTATTGAGATGATCGAGAATACTGCTCTCATAAGACTTCCAGAGGGATTTGAGACAGAGTACCCTGAACTACATGAGGCGCTTGAGGTCTTAAAGGCCGGTGATTACACTGCTCTTGATTACGATGGTTACAGAAAGCTCACTGATGTGCTGGACAGAAGTGCAGCATTCCTGAATTCGGTTGTGACTGAATATATGCTCATCATAGAGCTTGTAAATGATCTCTATGTTATGATGCTTGCGCTGGATTCAAAGGAAGGCGTATCTGAGAGCTGTAAGAAAGCGATGACCGTCATAGAGAAGGCTGTCGCTGACGACGGAGAGCATCTTGAGGATGTATATGCACTCCTTGACGATATCGTCGGAGAACAGGAGCTGGCAGGAGAGCATAAGGTAATGCTTGAGTCCGCTGTGTACGACATCTCAACCGGTTACACCGATGATATTGCCGCAAATGAGCTTCAGGATACATACAGAGATCTGGAGATCATGGATAAGCTTCTCTCGGGAAGTATGTTTGTGGATATAGACAATATAGCTGTGATGGGCGTACTCAATGTGGATACTGATTATATAGCTGCATGTAAGGAGAAGCTGACAAATGAGTTTGCTGATCTGTTTGCTGCCAACTCAATGACAGTCAACAGAGCCATCATGGCAAAGATACTCTCCAACATACCTGTTTTCTTCAACACCACTGATGAGATCAGGGAATATGTAAACGGATCTCTTTCGAGATGCAGGGAAAAGAGTGAACTTCTTGCGGACTATATTGTTATAAAGCAGATGATGGAAGAATAAACTGTTTATTACAGGTGATTGAATATGGTCATTGATGATAAGTTTTATGTTGGTGGAGCACGGGATCGGCAGATCATAAGGATGGTCAGAGGAATAAGGCGCTTCCACAGAGTAAAATATGTGCCTGGAGTGTTCGTTATCACACTTCCGTTGTTTGGAGATGGGATTCTGGAGATATATGAGTTGAATGAACTCAGGCAGAAGATCTACACTGACATGGGCGATGCTATACATATTGTCGGTGCAGCTCCAAGCAGATTCCAGGCTGTACTGCTTGTCAGGGATATAATAGATGATATATATAAGAAGACCGGGGATGTTGATGTGGAGAGATTTTTTGCATCGTGACCAGATAGTCTCTGGGTCTAAGGGGATGGAGCATGCATATTGTTTGGTTGATATTGAAGATACTGCTCATAGTTATCCTGTCGCTGGTGGGACTGGTAGTGCTTCTTGCACTTCTCGTATTGTTTGCGCCGGTGAGATACAGGGCGTATGTGAAGAAGGATGATGACATATTTGCGAAGTTCTCTGCCAGATGGCTTGGTTTTGTCCTGTGTTTTAAGGTTTTGTATGATTCGGACGGCCTTCGGTACAGGCTGAGGCTGTTTGGCGGAACCATCATGGGCAGCGAAAAAAGTGCCATACCGGAGCCGGAAGAAGAGGTATATTCTGAACCCGGGGAATACAGTCGGGCTGAGACAGAGGAAGAAGCTTCTGACAGTCCGGGATATGAAGACTATCCATCGGTGGAGCCGGAGGACAGGCAGTTTCTTCTTGAGGACAGCGAATTTGAGGAGCCCGTACCGGGGCCGCTCATCAGGCTGGGCAGAAGGATAGACAGTATGGCAAAGACGGTTGTATCGAAGTTCAAAGATCTGTCAGAGAAGTTTGCCAGTCTGAAAAAGAAAAAAGATGGCTATACTAAGCTTGTACACAATGTCAGAACAAAGGAAGCCATGAGAGTTTTCAAGGTTGAACTGATAAAGGTGTTAAAGCATCTTAAGCCCACAAAGCTTAAGGGGCAGATCATATATGGTGCGGATGACCCGGCAACAACAGGTGAGCGCCTGGGGTATATGAGCCTGCTTTTCCCGCTATACTATGATAATATAGATATAACACCGGATTTCTCTGAAGCCTGGCTGGAAGGAGACCTGTTCATGAAGGGCAGGATAAGACTTGGAACAATCGGCTGGAGCGTGCTGAAGGTGATCTGGAACAAGAATGTCAAGATAACTATTGCTCGATTAAAAAAGATATCAGGAGGAAATTGATATGGCAAATATGAATATTGAGGGAACACTTGGTTCTATGTTTAAGGGAATGGATGGCTTTATATCATCGAAATCGGTGGTGGGAGAGCCTGTGTATGTCGGTGACACGATCATTATTCCTCTTGTAGATGTCAATTTTGGTATGGCTGCCGGAGCGTTCAATAAGCAGGACGGCAACAAAGCTGCCGGAGGAATCGGAGCAAAGATGAGCCCGTCTGCTGTTCTTGTCGTCTCAGGAGGAAATACGAGACTTGTAAATCTCAAGAACCAGGATGCCGTAACAAAGATCATAGACATGGCCCCAGAGGTCGTAGATAAGATCGTGGGTCTGTTCAAGAAGGACAAGACAGAGGAAGAGAAGAATGTTGACAAGGCGATAAATGATGTCGCACAGTCAGAGGAATCTGTCACAGAATAATAAATATCAGAATATATAATATAAGTGAGATTCAGTGCGTTGGGAAATGCATTATTAAAAAGTCACCACATATAATGATAATAAATCATTATGGTGGTGATTTTTTATCTGGAAAAAATTCACAGGATTTGCGTTTTTCTTCACAGCGGTGGGAGTGGTTATAGGATATTTCATAAGTGGATTTGTGGAATTTCTCATAATCGTTATATTATTGCTGTTATCTTATATATTCTCCTGCAGATAAAAAAATAAGAGTGATGATCCTTGAGGATCATCACTCTTATTTATACCAGAACTGAATCGGTGATATTATGCAAATATTATGCACGCTCGACCTTACCAGATCTTAAGCAAGATGTACAAACATAGATCTTCTTTGGTGTACCATCAACTACAGCCTTAACAGACTTAACATTTGACTTCCACATCTTGTTTGCTCTTCTATGAGAGTGGCTCACTTTGATACCGAAATGAGCACCTTTATCACAAATTGAACATTTTGCCATAATAGCACCTCCTTCAATGAATAAACTAACTTTCTTCCTAAGTTCACAACAAGACATATAATAGCAGATTATTTTTCCATATGCAAGCAAAATATTTATTTTTTATTGGAAATGAAGAAATACTATAGAATAAAATTAGATTTATGCTATAATTGATGAGTAATTGTGTTTATAAGTCGGTAGATATGATGAACACTGGTGACTTTGTTAGAAAGGAGTCGTGTATGAAGGAATATATTAATAGCGATAACGGTAAAGTAAGTATAGATGAGAGTGTTGTTGCACAGGTTGCAGGACTTACAGCCCTTGACTGTTTTGGAATAGTAGGAATGGGAATAGTCAGTGTCAAGGACGGAATTGTAAAGCAGCTCCGCAGAGACAATGTTTCTAAGGGTGTAAATGTACGTTTTGATGAGAATGGTGATATAGTCATTGAGCTGCACATAGTTGTTGCTTATGGCGTTAGTATAAAGGCTGTCACAGACAATCTTATGCAGTCGGTAAAGTACAAGGTAGAGGATTTTACGTCGTTTAAGGTCAGCCATATCAATGTCTATGTTGAAGATGTTAAAGTACTTGATTAGTTTGGAGGATAGAGTAAAGTGAGTAATACGATTGATGCGCTTGCACTGAAGAAAGCATTTATTGCCGGTGCCAATAATCTTGATAAGAACAAGGAATATATCAATGAACTTAATGTGTTCCCTGTGCCTGACGGAGATACAGGAACCAATATGACGCTGACAATCCTGTCTGCAGTGAAGGAGGTTGAGGCGGCACCTGATGATATGAAGTCCATAGCAAAGGCCATGTCCACAGGTTCGCTCAGAGGCGCCAGAGGTAACTCAGGTGTAATTTTGTCACAGCTTTTGAGAGGCTTCAGCAAGAAAGTGCAGGACGCAAGGACCATAGATGTTCACGTTATAGCAGACGCTTTTCAGAAGGCTGTGGAGACTGCATATAAGGCTGTCATGAAGCCTAAGGAGGGAACGATTCTCACAGTTGCCAAGGGCGTGGCGTCCAAGGCAAGGGAGTGTGCTGATGCAGATATGTCCCTTGCACAGTTCTGTGACGAGGTTATTGAATATGGAGATGCCGTTCTTGATTCCACTCCTGAGATGCTTCCGGTTCTGAAGGAAGCCGGCGTGGTCGATTCAGGTGGACAGGGACTCATGGTGGTGCTCAAGGGTGCTGTCGACTGTCTCATGGGCAGAGTTACAGTTGAACTCAGCAAGAACACAGGAACAGTGAATGTGGCAAGAACATCCACAGGCGCAGGCAACGATTCCATATCCACAGCGGATATAAAGTTTGGATATTGTACAGAGTTTATTATCAATCTTGAGAAGCCATATGGCGAGGCTGAGGAGGATGATCTGAAGAGCTTCCTCGAGTCTATAGGTGACTCGATAGTATGTGTATCTCTTGATGATATAGTTAAGATACATGTGCATACCAACCATCCTGGTCAGGCATTTGAAAAGGGTCTTACACTTGGATACCTTACTAATATGAAGATAGACAACATGAGGATAGAGCATCATGAGCGTGTTATCGGTCAGGCAGAGCGCGATGAGGCCGAGAAGCAGGAGGAAGAGAGACAGCACAGAAAGCAGGAGCATAAGGAGCCTCGTAAGAAGTATGGATTTATTACGGTATCCATGGGTGATGGTCTCAAGACTCTTTTTGAAGAGCTTGGAGCAGACCGTGTTATAGAAGGCGGACAGACCATGAATCCAAGCACTGAGGATATGCTCAATGCGATCGATGATGTGAATGCCGAGAATATATTTATACTCCCGAACAATAAGAATGTTGTTCTTGCGGCTAATCAGGCGGCAACTCTGTGTGAAGATAAGAATATAATTGTGATTCCAACCGCGAATGCTCCTCAGGGCATAAGCGCCATGATCGCATTCGACAGTACAGTCGATGTGGACGAGAACAGATCTGCCATGAAGTCGGCTGTCAAGAATGTCAAAAGCGGACAGGTAACTTATTCCGTAAGAGATACCTCGATCGATGGAAAGGCCATCAAGGAGGGCGATATCATGGGTATCGGCGATAAGGGGCTTGTCAGTGTTGGAAATGATATAGAGAATGTAACATTTGAACTGATCGCAGATGCGGTCGATGAGGATTCAGAGGTCATAAGCATATATAATGGTGCTGATGTGTCTGAGGAGGATGCGCAGAAGCTTGCTGGCAGAGTGGAGGAGGCATATCCGGACGTTGATGTGCAGTGCTACTATGGCGGACAGCCGATATACTATTATATAGTATCTGTGGAATAACTTTCTGTGTATCTGTGAGATCCGTTGTGAAGAGGTGTATGTATGGAATTGAATGACTCCATAAAGACAATAAAAGGCATAGGTGACAAGACTGCGTCGGCATTTGCCCGGCTTGGGATAGAGACGGTGAACGATCTGCTTCTCAATTACCCCAGGACATATGTCACCTATGAGGATCCGGTGGATATATCAGATCTGCAGGCGGGAAGCAGGCAGTCCGTGAGGGCTGTTGTGAACAGCCGTGCGGAGGTCAGAAAAGTACATGGACTGACCATAGTAATATTGTACGCAAAGGATTTCTCTGGGACAATTAAACTTACCTGGTTTAATTGTCCTTTTTTGCGTAATTTCTTTCATATAGGTCAGGAGTTTGTGTTTGTAGGAAATGTGGCTTATAAGGGCGGTATGATGACCATGACGCAGCCGGAATACTACACTGATGATAAATACGGCGAACTTACGCATGTTTGGCAGCCGGTGTACACGGTAACGCCCGGTATAACCTCGAAGACCATACAGAAGGCTGTGAGAGGCGCAGAGGAAGCCATAGACAGGCTTGAGGATTACCTGCATGACAATGTGCTTGATGAGTACCATATTATGGGTATACAAAAGGCTATCCACTCGATTCATTTTCCTCAGGATGAGCAGAAGCTCAAGTGGGCTGTGAAGAGGATGGCATTTGATGAATTTTACAGCTTTATATCAAACCTTCACAGGATAAAAGACGACAATGTGTATGCAGAAAATACATGTATAATAAACTGTGATGAGGAGGTCAGGACGTTTATTGAGAACTTGAGGTTCAGGCTTACCGGGGCGCAGATGAATGCGGTGCGTGATATGCTTGACGATATGCGCTCTGAACATGTCATGAACAGGCTGGTTCAGGGGGATGTCGGATCAGGAAAAACCATAGTTGCAGCAGCCGGATTATACGCAGTGGCTGCAAGTGGCTATCAGGGAGTGATCATGGCACCGACTGAGGTTCTGGCGGTTCAGCATTACAAGGAGCTCAGTTCACTGTTTGAGCCATACGGAATATCTGTGGGACTTCTGACGGGTTCCATGACAGCGAAAGAGAAAAGAGAGATGTACAGCCGCATCAAGAATATGGATGTGCAGGTTGTGGTCGGAACACATGCCCTCATACAGGACAAGGTGGAGTATGGAAGACTGGCGCTCGTTGTAACTGA
>NC_021018.1:2701198-2703986 GCF_000210595.1 Coprococcus sp. ART55/1
CAGATTTGGAGTAAAGCAGCGCGAGAGACTTGCGTCAAAGGGAGAAGCTCCGCACACGCTTGTTATGAGTGCCACACCTATTCCGAGAACCCTTGCGATCATCATGTATGGCGATCTTGACATTTCAGTTATAGATGAGCTCCCGGCAGGAAGAATCCCGATCAAGAACTGCGTTGTGGATGAGAGCTACAGGAAGACGGCTCTCGGCTTTATCATGAAGGAGGTCTTACAGGGGCATCAGATATATATAGTCTGCCCGATGGTGGAGGCCAGCGAAGTTCTGGACGATGTTGCAAATGTGACCGAGTATACGGAGGAGCTGAAGAAGTCCATCAGGGATGGATATGGCGCTGACACTTCGGTGGTATGTTTGCACGGTAAGATGAAGGCGGAGGAAAAGAACAGGATTCTCCAGGACTTTGCGGATGGTAAGATAAGCATTCTTGTCTCAACTACGGTCATAGAGGTTGGAATAAACAATCCAAATGCCACAGTTATGATGGTGGAGAATGCAGAGCGTTTTGGCCTTGCGCAGCTCCATCAGCTCAGGGGACGTGTAGGAAGAGGAAATCTCCAGTCGTACTGCATTTTCATGAGCGGAAAAAAGGACAAGGATACTATGGAGAGACTGAATGTTCTGGAGAAGTCAAATGACGGCTTCTATATAGCCGGTGAGGATCTCAAGATGAGGGGCCCGGGCGATTTCTTTGGAATAAGACAGAGCGGGGAGCTGATGTTCAAGGTTGGGGATATATACAATCATGCTGACATGCTTAGGGCGGCGCAGGACGTATACGACCGCTATGGACAGGAGATAGATGCGAAACTGATAAACAAAGGGGATGACAGGCTGTACACTATGCCTGTATTATAAATAAAAAAGGGGGTATACCATGAAAAATAAGAAAACGATAGTTATGGGAATAATTATTGGCATTTTGCTGATAATTATAGCGGTTATGGGATATGTGATCGCTTCGGGAAAGAAAGGTGATTCCGTTAAGAAAGAAACGCTGCAGGAGACTTCTGCAGGCACAGAAGAAGTGAAAAGTGCTGACAATACGGGCGATACAACTGAGTCGTCAGAAAAACAGGATGACCAATCCTTGGATATTGCAGGCGATTTCTATGCTGAGATAGGACATGATACCACGTGGGAGGCAGATGGCAAAAAGTGTGCTACAGAGAGCATCAACATATATAACAACACATCTGCGCCTGCAAAGGATTGGAAGCTTGAGATTACATATAAGGGAACTCCGGCTGTAGATCAGATATGGGGCGGAGAGTACAAGATATCAGGCAAAACAGTGTCAATAAAGGCCGTGGATTACACCCAGGAGATACCGGCTAAGGGCAGTATCAACCTCGGATATAATTTCTCTTCAGATGACCTCGCCGTTGAGAAATACGTGCTGTATGTAAATGACACACAGTACAGCGGAGATGGACTTAAGATGGCAGCTTCAGCGCCTGAGAAAACCGACAGCAATGAAACAAGCGGAGGCGGGAAAATTACAGAATCCGCTGCTACTGAGAAGAAAAACAATACAAATGTTCCGGGAGAGATCCCATTTGAAACACATGGAAAACTTTCGGTAAAAGGAACGGATATAGTGGACATGAATGGAGACAAATATCAGCTTAAGGGTGTCAGCACCCATGGAATCACATGGTTCCCTGATTATGTGAATAAGGAAGCCTTTGAGACTCTGCGGGATGACTGGGGTGCAAATCTTATAAGACTTGCGATGTATACGGATACAGGAGACAGCTACGGATACTGCAGTGGCGGAGATAAGGACGAGATACTTGCTCTTGTCGACAAAGGAGTTAGTGCAGCGACTGAGCTTGGCATGTATGTCATAGTTGACTGGCACATACTAAGCGATAGTGATCCGAATAATCATATAGATGATGCAAAAGAATTCTTTGACAAGGTATCTAAGAAATATGCGGCACAGGAGAATGTCATATATGAGATCTGCAACGAGCCGAATGGTGGAACCCAGTGGAGCAGTGTCAAGTCGTATGCCGAGACCATAATACCGGTCATCAGGGCAAACGACAAAGATGCTCTGATAATCGTGGGAACTCCAAACTGGAGCCAGGATGTCGATATTGCGTCACAGGATCCGATAACCGGTTATGACAACATCATGTACGCAGTGCATTTTTATGCGGCTACCCACAAGGATGACCTGAGAAATAAGGTTAAGACGGCTCTGGACAACGGACTTCCTGTATTTGTGAGTGAGTTCAGCCTGTGCGATGCATCGGGCAATGGAGGTATTGATTACGATTCATCTGACGAGTGGTTCAAGCTTATAAACGAGAATAATCTCAGCTATTCATCATGGAGTCTGTGTAACAAGAATGAGACATCGGCACTTATAAAGTCCGATTCAACAGCCACGGGCAGCTTATCCGATGGAGATCTGTCTGACACCGGAAAATACGTGAGAGACAGAATAATGGGAAAATAGTGTGAAGATTGGAAGCTTTTCTTGTAATTTGGCAAAAGGCATGGTATAAGAATGTCTGGCAGGAAAAGTTTATGATATACAGTACATATAGATAGGAGAAGAATATGAGGGTTATTGCCGGCAGTGCAAGAAGTCTGAAGCTGGTGACGATTGATTCGATGGACACCAGACCGACAACGGACAGGATAAAAGAAACCTTATTTAATATGCTCTCAAATGATATTCCGGGATGCCGGTTCCTTGACGTGTTCAGCGGAAGCGGAGCTATTGGAATAGAGGCGCTCAGCCGTGGGGCAGCCATG
>NC_021018.1:2704538-2706345 GCF_000210595.1 Coprococcus sp. ART55/1
ATCCCGGAGGAGATCAGGGATACATTGAGAGATCGATATTCGATAGACAGAGATTGACAGGCGAAGGAAGAATTTTTAGATAGATTATTAGGAGGAGAAAAACATGGCAAGAAAAGGTATTGAAGAGATGATCAGTGAGATAGAGATATTTATTGACAATTGTAAGTATCAGCCATTGTCATCCAGTAAGATTATTGTGCCAAAGGAAGATCTGGAGCAGATGGTGGGCGAACTCAAGCTCAAGCTTCCTAATGAGATAGAGAGATGTAAGAAGATCATGAGAAACAAGGAGGCTATACTTGCGGATGCAAGAGCCAGAGCTGATTCTATCATCACAGAGTCTGTTGCAGAGGCAAACAGACTGGTTGATCAGAGCCAGATAGTTGAGCTTGCCAACATCAGAGCGAATGAGATAACAGACATGGCGAGAAGCCAGGCTGAGCAGATCATCGCTGAGGCGAATGCGGATGCCAAGGAAGTCAGAGCAGGTTCCATGTACTATTCAAAGGACAAGCTCACAGAGATAAGCCAGTATATAAATGCAACACTTCAGGCAGAGAGAGCGAACTATGAGAACCTCATTAAGTCTCTTGAGGACAATGCGGCAAGAGTTGCAGACAATATGGCAGAGCTTGATTCGAGTATAGCTCAGATCAACGGTGTTCCTGAGCAGGTACAGCCAAGTGCTGACGATTCAGCATTTGCTGATGATGACAACACAGATTACAATGTATACGGCAAGACAGAGTATTCATCAGACGACTCTGACGATGAGGATTATGATGACGAGGATTACGATGATGAATATGACGACGAGGATGAGGATGATGAGGAGTTCCTCGACGAGTAATCACGCCAGATGATACAGGATGTATTTACAGACACATCATATAGAAAATGAAACACAAGAAGGCACATACTATTTTCCCTGTTGTGTATTTGATGAAAGACAGCCCGGATATTCTTATCATATCACGGCTTTGGAACAAGGCGGATAGCCCTCCAAAGGCAGTGAGTGAGAGAATGAGGGCTGTCTTTATTTTTGTGGAAATATCCATGCTGTATAATACTGGTACACCGCCGCCTATCTCCAGATATGTGGATATTATGGTGCATGCATCGCCTGAAAAGTAGCTGCACATAAGATTTCCTGCAATAGCAAATATGACCATGTACACACCGATCACAGTTATATTGTGTACCGAGCTGCTTATTATGTCAGAATACGTATTTTCTGGCTTCCCTGAATTGGGGCTCTGGTTGTCTGATGATACCTGGACTGTTGCGGCAGTAAGCAGCTCCGTGGAAGTGCTGGAGCGGTGGGTTGACATATATGACAGAGTAAGCGCTATTACAGTATAAATGATCTGTGGAAGATATACAGCCTCGATCAGCCGTGCAAACGATATATATTCCATCAAATGATCCCTGTATATGTAATTGTAAAGAAACATCGGACTTATATTGTTGCACATCGGGAGTAGGCTCTGACATACGTTTTCAGAGATGACCCTCTTTCGGTAAAAGAAAGCTATGATGATCGTGCCTGTGGGAAAACCGCATAGCAGGCCTATTATAAAGATGATCGCATATGCGCAGCATTTTGATACTTGTATCGATCTGAGAAAGCTGGTTATAACACCGGTCAGCAGCATAAAGGGGAACAGGATAGGTACAATGGATGAGTACCATAGCTGTAACCCCTGGGTGCATCCGGATCTGATGATGTCTGAATTTAAACATGCAAATATTATAATTGAAGCTGTTAGAATTATATAACATACGTTCTTCATATGCCAATTGTATT
>NC_021018.1:2707485-2708974 GCF_000210595.1 Coprococcus sp. ART55/1
TGTTCGGGCTTGCCAGGATACGGTCAAGATCAGCGCTGGTATAACCGGTAAGGTTCTGGTTCTGCAGATACTCGGAGATGGCGGCTGCTCTGGCTGATCCATATGAGATGCCCGAAGATACGGATTTTTTTATGGATTCCGATACCTGTGGCGGTTCATTGACGGTGAGTCCGGCAATCTTTTGCAGAAGATCCATGTCATCACATTCTGCGCCGAATGAGATATAGTCTATGCCATCAAGAGCGTTCATCATGCAGACTGCGGCATGTGCATAGTCTCTGGCACTTGATGATGCGTATACAAATGGAATCTCGAACACAGCGTCTACACCGCATCTCAAAGCAATCTCGGTTCTTGTGTGCTTATCTGCTATGGCAGGAACACCTCTCTGAAGAAAATTGCCGCTCATAAAGCATATGACATGTTCGGCACCAGTTAGAAGCTTCGCCTGCTGTATCTGATATTCGTGTCCCTTGTGAAATGGATTGTATTCGCAAACTATGCCTACTGTGCTCATGGCTCCTCCTTGAAATGCGTGTTTTATAACCTGTCACGATTTATAATGCCTTTGTCGGTAAAGTTTATTCTATCTTAATAATTAATGGCTGTAAAGTGTGTTATAATGACGGACATAAAGATGTTAAGTGAAAAATTCAAGATGCGGCATTGTTCTGATGCCGATGATCCCCACATACCAGACAGATATTGATTAATTAAGTGAAGGCAGCCAATTTATGGTTGACAAAGTGGCAATAATCTAATACTATATTAAAAGATAATCGAACATATGTTTAGGAGGAAAATATAATGGCGAATAATTCCGGTAATGTAAATATTGATGATAAGAGAAAGGCATTGGATGCCGCTATAGCACAGATAGAGAAGCAGTATGGTAAGGGTTCGGTGATGAAGCTTGGCGATTCCAATGCGAATATGAATATAGATGTGATCCCTACAGGATCCCTCAGCCTTGATATAGCACTTGGACTTGGCGGTGTGCCTAGAGGAAGAATCATAGAGGTGTTCGGACCTGAGTCGAGTGGTAAGACGACGGTAGCACTTCACATTGTTGCTGAGATACAGAAGAGAGGCGGAATCGCAGGCTTTATAGATGCCGAGCATGCGCTTGATCCGACATACGCCAAGAACATAGGTGTAGATATAGACAATCTTTACATATCACAGCCTGACTGCGGAGAGCAGGCTCTTGAGATCACAGAGACCATGGTCAGATCGGGAGCGGTTGATGTCGTTATCGTGGACTCTGTTGCTGCACTTGTACCAAAGGCAGAGATAGACGGAGAGATGGGCGATTCGCATATGGGACTTCATGCCAGACTTATGTCACAGGCGCTCAGAAAGCTCACTGCTGTTGTCAGCAAGACCAACTGTGTTGTCATATTTATCAATCAGCTCAGAGAGAAGGTTGGAGTTGTGTTCGGTAACCCTGAGGTTACAACAGGTGGTCGTGCACTTAAGTTCTATGCTT
>NC_021018.1:2709934-2710907 GCF_000210595.1 Coprococcus sp. ART55/1
CAGAAACTCCGCTAAAAAGGCATTCGTGTCATACGATTTGAATTGCAGGCAAAGCATATAGGCCAGGATATTATCGATCTGGCTGTGGAAGACTCAGACATATCAGACGAAATCGACAGGATAACACATATTTTTACAAAAAAAATACACCGTGGAAGAACTGACTGAAAAGCGTGATAAAGTCTATGCATACATGTACAGCAAGGGCTTTGACAGGCGCAAGGTTTCTGAGTGTATACGAAATATTGTCTCTGATATTACTTGACATAACATCTTAAAAATATTAAACTTAAATAGTTGTATTCTTGTACAATGAAAACTTAATAAGGAGGTGCTCCTGTGAATTCACCAATAGTATGGGGAATAATCGCTGTTGTTGTAGTTGCACTGCTTGTTGCTACATGGTTTATCGCTATTGCATATCGCAAGAACATAGTAGAGACCAAGATAGGAAGAGCAGAGTCACAGGCAAGAGAGATTATTGACGAAGCTCAGAAGACCGCCGAGGCTAAGAAGCGCGAGATACTGCTTGAGGCAAAGGAAGATTCCCTTAAGACACGTAATGACCTTGAAAAGGAAGTAAAGGACAGACGTGGAGAACTTTCACGTATGGAGAAGAGAATTCTTGCACGTGAAGAGAATCTTGATAAGAAGACTGAGGCAGTTGAGAAGAAGGAAGCTAGTTTAGCTAACAAGGAAAGCGCGCTGGACAAGCAGAAGGCTAAGGTTGAAGAGTTACAGGCGAAACGTTTACAGGAACTTGAAAGAATTTCAGGTTTGACCTCTGAACAAGCAAAAGAATACTTATTAAAGACTGTTGAAGATGAAGTAAAGCATGAAACAGCAGTTATGGTCAAGGAATTAGAAACCAGAGCTAAAGAAGAAGCGAACAAGAAGGCGAAGGAGTATGTTGTCAATGCAATACAGAGATGTGCGGTTGATCATATCTCAGAGACAACGATCTCATTAGTTC
>NC_021018.1:2712342-2714848 GCF_000210595.1 Coprococcus sp. ART55/1
ATATACAGTTTACCATTCTTATGCATGATAAACTATAAAACGGGAGGTGAGATTAAAAGATGGAAAAATTCAAGAGGATAAAGACGGAAGTGGCATACAGAGCGCATGTGTTTGATGTATATAACGACTATCTTGAACTGCCTGATGGCAGAGATGTTGTATATGATCTGATAAAGCATCACCCGGGAGCATGCATTCTTCCAGTGAAAGACGATGGATCGCTCATACTGATAAAGCAATACAGGAATTCTATTGATGATATAACCTACGAGGTTCCGGCTGGTTTTATCGATGAGGGAGAGTCTCCTGAAGATGCAGCCAGAAGAGAACTCAGGGAAGAGACAGGGTTTACCGCGAAGGTTGTGGAGTATGTGACTAGAACAGTTCTGGCTATCGGTACAAGTGATGAACAGACTTACGTGTATATAGGCAGGGAACTTACCAGAGGAATATGTGCATTGGACGAGAATGAATTTATAGAGACCGAGGAGATAGGTCTTGATGATGCACTCAATATGATAAGAGATGGCAGGATAGTGGATTCCAAAACAATAATTGCAATCTACGCATATTGGGGTAAGAAATGCTCCCAAACAAGCAATCACATAATTTGAAACATAGAAAATTCAACTGAAACATTGTCGGAATTAAAAAATGTGGAAATATTTTTGAAAAGAATTATGTCAATATCTAGTATACATAATTTGATCGTGCACCGCATTTTGTACTTTTATTAAAAATGCCGTGAAGCCTTGATTTTACTTGTTAAAATAGTGTTTGATTTTATTTACATTTGTATTTATAATATAATTCAGTCTACATAACTAAGGGGATAAATTAGTGGAACAATACATAGACAGATATGTTGATTATTTAAGAAATGTAAAAAAATCCAGTGAGAATACTGTTGCATCATATCGGAGAGATCTGATAAAATTCTACAGGTATTTTGACGAGAAGGGCATAACGAGGATTGATGATATTAATGAAACTTATATCACTTCGTATGTGTTGGAAATGGAGAAACAGGGGATGTCCATGGCTACGGTGTCACGTAACATTGCATCCATAAAGTCATTCTATGCCTATCTCATGAGGGAGAGGATAGTGAATGATGATCCAACGGAGAATATCAAGCCTCCGAAGATCGTGAAGAAGGTTCCTGAGACGCTTACCATAAGTGAGGTGAACAAGCTTCTCGACCAGCCTACCAACAAGACTCCAAAGGAGATCAGGGATAAGGCGATGCTGGAGCTGTTGTATGCTACAGGAATACGTGTCACAGAGCTTGTGACATTGAAACTCACGGATGTCAACATAAAGCTTGGGTTCATTGAGTGCCACGACGGCGACAGGGTGAGGACTGTTCCGGTTGCGGAGGTTGCTCAGAGAGCCCTCAGCAGATATATTACTGAGGTGCGCGATGATATGAGTGGAGGCAGTGATTATCTGTTCTTCAACTGCAAGGGTGCACCTATGACGAGACAGGGATTCTGGAAGATAATAAAGTATTATGCGGCTAAGGCCGGCATAGATAAGGATATAACACCTCATATGATAAGGCATTCATTTGCCTCACATATGTTGGGGAATGGAGCGGATATAAAGTCTGTTCAAGAGATGCTTGGACATGTGGATATTGCGACAACCCAGATATATCTTACAAATAAGCAGAGTAAGCTCAAGGAAGAATATGCAAAGGCATATCCGAGGGCCTAACAAATAACTTATAAACTAAGGAGACAATTAAATCATGGAAAACAATTACTACGTTCCGGTACAGATCATTGAGAATAATCTCAAGGGTGCTGTTGGAAAGGCAAATCTCAAGCTGTACAAGATGATCATGATGGGATTCTTTGCAGGAATGTTCATTGCGATAGGAGCTGAGGGATCAAACCTTGCGGTGCATACGGTGGACAATTTCGGACTTGCGAAGACTCTTGCAGGATGCATATTCCCTGTAGGACTCATGATGTTATCGATTATCGGTGCAGAGCTGTTTACCGGAAACTGTATGATGATAACAGCGGTTATTGATGGTAGGATAAAGCTTGTGCAGATGCTCAAGAATTGGGTTATTGTATATCTCAGCAATATGCTTGGATCAGTTGTGACTGCAGCTCTTATATATGGAAGCGGTCAGTTTGATAATTCAGCAGGCGGCCTTGGCGCTTATACCATCAAGGTGGCTATGGGTAAGACAGGCCTTGATTTTTGCAATGCGTTCATGTCGGGAATAATGTGTAATATTCTCGTGTGTATCGCGGTTCTCATGTCATCTTCGGCTAAGGATATAATTGGAAAGCTGTTTGCATGCTTCTTCCCGATAATGGTATTCGTCGTGTCAGGTTTTGAGCACTGCGTTGCAAATATGTACTATATACCTGCAGGTCTGATGGCTGCATCAAACAGCAAGTATGTGGACAAGGCATGCGAGCTCTATGGATATACCGCACAGCAGATAAGTGACCAGCTCACAGTGGGACATTTTTTCAGTAAAAAT
>NC_021018.1:2716451-2718919 GCF_000210595.1 Coprococcus sp. ART55/1
ACAAAACCAGACACATATGTTATCCTACACAAGGTCAACTGACACTTAGTTTGAGGACACCTCTAGGCCTTTTGCCCGGTGTCAGTCATGTATATTATTTTATAGGAGGATTGTTATTATGATAACAAAAGAGCAGAAGCAGGAAATCGTAGCTAAGTACGGCAAGGATGCAAACGACACAGGTTCAACAGAGGTTCAGATCGCACTTCTTACAGCAAGAATCAACGATCTCAACGGACATTTCAAGGCTAATCCAAAGGATCATCACTCAAACCGTGGTCTTCTTAAGATGGTTGGTCAGAGAAGAAACCTTCTTGCATACCTCAAGAGCAAGGATATCGAGGCATACAGAAAGCTCATCGAGAGCCTTGGACTTAGAAAGTAATTTCTATTCGAGCCTTAATACAATAACAATTATGGGAATCATGTGTACAAGCATGATTCCTTTTTATTTGCCCGGACACATTTTTATGGTATCAAATAGTGTAAACAGAGGTGTTTGGATATTGTATTTTTTATATTCGTATGATAAAATTTAAAAGATTGTGGAATGACATATCGAGACTTCTATAAAGAATATCATGGATCATCGCTGAAAGATGGCAAAAAGGTTATAAGACATGGTGTTTTTTATAGTTGTTTCGACGTCTTCCACAATACAAATAAATATTAAATCAAGGAGATTTTGAGATGAGTAAGGAATTCAAGAGATACCAGAAAGAAATCGCTGGCAGAATGCTCACTGTTGATATCAACAGAGTAGCTGCACAGGCAAATGGTGCTGCATTTATCAAGTACGGTGACACAACAGTGCTTTCAACATGTACAGCTTCAGAGAAGCCAAGAGACGGAATCGATTTCTTCCCACTTTCAGTAGAGTATGAGGAGAAGTTATATTCAGTAGGAAAGATACCTGGAGGATTCAATAAGAGAGAGGGTAAGGCATCAGAGAACGCTGTCCTCACATCACGAGTAATCGACAGACCTATGAGACCTCTTTTCCCTAAGGATTATAGAAATGACGTAACACTCAACAACCTTGTTATGTCAGTAGATCCAGAGTGCAGACCGGAGTTGGTTGCAATGCTCGGATCATCTATCGCAACATGTATATCAGACGTTCCATTTGACGGACCATGTGCCATGACACAGGTAGGTCTCATCGACGGAGAGTTCATCATCAACCCAACACAGAAGCAGTGGGATGAGGGGGATCTGAAGCTCACAGTTGCATCTACATCACAGAAGGTTATCATGATCGAGGCCGGTGCAAATATTGTACCTGAGGCTAAGATGATCGAAGCTATCTACATGGCTCATGATATCAACCAGGACATCATCGCATTTATCAATGAGATAGTAGCTGAGGTTGGAAAGCCAAAGCATTCATATGTAAGCTGTGCAGTTCCAGAGGAGCTCTTTGCAGCGATTAAGGAGATCGTTCCTCCAGAGGCTATGGAGGAGGCTGTATTCTCAGACGAGAAGCAGGTTCGTGAGGAGAACATCAGACAGATCACAGAGAAGCTTGAGGAGGCATTTGCAGACAACGAGGAGTGGCTTGCAGTCCTTCCAGACGCTATATACCAGTATCAGAAGAAGACAGTAAGAAAGATGATCCTCAAGGATCACAAGAGACCTGATGGACGAGCTATCAACCAGATCAGACCACTTGCTGCTGAGGTTGACATCATTCCTAGAGTCCACGGCTCAGCTATGTTTACAAGAGGACAGACACAGATCTGTAACGTATGTACACTTGCTCCACTTTCTGAGATCCAGAGAGTTGACGGACTTGACGAGAACGTTACATCCAAGAGATATATGCACCACTACAACTTCCCTTCATACTCAGTAGGAGAGACAAAGGTTTCAAGAGGACCTGGACGTAGAGAGATTGGACACGGTGCACTTGCTGAGAGAGCACTTCTTCCTGTACTTCCAAGTGAGGAAGAGTTCCCATATGCGATCAGAACCGTATCAGAGACATTTGAGTCAAATGGTTCAACATCAATGGCATCAACATGTTCATCATGTATGTCACTCATGGCTGCCGGTGTTCCTATCAAGGCTATGGTTGCCGGAATCTCATGCGGACTTGTAACAGGTGATACAGACGACGATTACATCGTACTCACAGATATCCAGGGACTTGAGGACTTCTTCGGAGATATGGACTTCAAGGTAACAGGTACAACAGAGGGTATCACAGCTATCCAGATGGATATCAAGATTCACGGACTTACAAGACCTATCGTTGAGGAGGCTATCGCAAGAACACGTGAGGCAAGACTCTTCATCATGGAGACATGTATGAAGCCGGCCATCGCAGCTCCAAGACCAACGGTCAATGAGTTCGCGCCAAAGATCAAGCAGATCAAGATCGATCCAGAGAAGATCGGTGAGGTTATCGGACAGAGAGGTAAGACTATCAACACTATCATCGAGGAGACAGGTGTTAAGATCGATAT
>NC_021018.1:2719195-2723495 GCF_000210595.1 Coprococcus sp. ART55/1
ACAAGGCTATCGAGATGATCAACATGATCGTAGAGCCTCTTGAGGTTGGCAAGAACTACCATGGTAAGGTTGTAAAAGTTATCGACTGTGGAGCTATCGTATCGCTTGCACCTAACAAGGATGGACTCATCCACATCTCAAAGCTTTCAGACAAGAGAGTTGCAAAGGTTGAGGATGTTGTAAATGTAGGTGATGAGGTTGACGTTAAGGTCATCAAGATCGACGAGAGAGCAGGAAGAATAAGCCTGAGTCTCAAGGATGTACAGTAAATAACAGTTCTGAGCTAAACTATAATAAGGATATTTTTTATAAGGGTAAATTTGATGTCTCGAAGCCGGTCTGTCATATGGCCGGTTCCGGGGCATTGTAGTAAATAAAGGCATACATAAACAAACTAAAAAATAAATGCAGATTTAAGGGGGAACATATGAGATACGGTTATTTTGACGAACAGAACAAAGAGTATGTAATTGACAGACCAGACACCCCGGCACCTTGGGCAAACTACCTTGGTTCACCGGAATACGGAGCTATAATCTCCAACAACGCAGGAGGCTACAGCTTTGAGAAGTCAGGAGCAAACGGAAGAATACTGAGATACATATTTAACAGCTTTGATCAGCCTGGAAGATATGTATATCTTCGCGATGATGACACAAAGGATTACTGGTCAGCATCATGGCAGCCGGTAGGCAAGAGTCTTGATGTGTATAAGAGTGAATGTCACCATGGAACGGCATATACAAAGATGTATGCAGATTATTCTGATATCAAGTCAGAGGTGATGTATTATGTTCCACTTAACAAGACACATGAAGTGTGGAAGGTGAGAGTTACCAACAACTCTGATAAGCCTCGTAACCTTTCAGCTATCGGATACTGTGAGTTTACAAATGACTGCAATTATGAGCAGGATCAGGTAAATCTCCAGTATACACTGTTCATAACCAGAACATATTTCATGGACAACAACAAGATCCTTCAGGTCATCAATGAGAATGTTGAGAAGGCTGAGATCAATGGAAGTAAGGCAAACAAAAGATTCTTTGCACTTGCCGGAAGTGATGTTGCATCATACTGTGGTGACAAGGAGGAGTTCCTTGGAAGATATCACGGCTACGGCAATCCGATCGGAGTTATAAATGGAGATCTTGGCAACAAGCTCAACTACAACAGCAATGCCTGCGGTGGACTCCAGACAAAATTCACACTTGCTCCGGGCGAGTCAAAGGATTTTGCATTCATAGTCGGAATGAAGGACAATGACGCTGCAAATGCTGTCATAGCCGGATACGCAGATCCTGCCGCAGCATGTCAGAAGGAGCTTGACGAGCTGATCGAGTATTGGCATTCAAAGCTCAACAACTTCCAGGTGCACACACCTAGTGATTCATTCAACAACATGGTAAATACATGGAATGCATACCAGTGTTTCATGACATTCATATGGTCAAGAGCTGCATCATTCTCATACTGTGGTCTGAGAAACGGATATGGATACAGAGATACAGTTCAGGATATCCAGGGCGTTATCCACCTTGCACCTGAGATGGCTCTTGAGAAGATCAGATTCATGCTGTCAGCACAGGTTGACAACGGCGGTGGACTTCCACTTGTAAAGTTCACACATAACGCAGGTCATGAGGATACACCGGATGATCCATCATATGTACAGGAGACAGGACATCCTGCATACCGTGCAGACGACGCACTTTGGCTGTTCCCAACTGTATATAAGTATATTGCTGAGTCAGGCAACCTTGACTTCATAGACGAGGTTATTCCATTTGCCAACAAGGATGAGGGTACAGTTTATGAGCATCTTAAGAGAGCGATAGATTTCTCCATGAACAGACTTGGAGATAATGGTATGCCGGCAGGACTCTGGGCAGACTGGAATGACTGTCTGAGACTTGGAAAGAGAGGCGAGTCAACATTTGTTGCAATGCAGCTCTACTATGCGATGACAGTTATCAAGTATTTTGCTGAGATGAAGGATGATGCAGAGTACATAGATTACATCAACAGCATTCAGTACAAGATGGGTGAGACCATTCAGGAGAAGTGCTGGGAGGATGACAGATTCATCCGTGGATACAAGGAAGGCGGACAGGTCATCGGTTCAAAGAATGATCCTGAGGCAAGCATGTGGCTGAATCCTCAGTCATGGGCAGTTATAAGCGGACTTGCCACAAGAAAGCAGTCTGAGATCGCCCTTGAGTCTGTTCACAGGGAGCTTAACACAGAGTACGGTGTGAGACTTATGTTCCCACCATACAGAGAGCATGCATTTGACGGAGCACTCATGCTTCTGTTCAATGCAGGAACAAAGGAGAATGCGGGTATATTCTCACAGCCACAGGGCTGGATAATACTTGCCGAGGCGCTCATGGGACATGGAAACAGAGCGTTTGAGTATTTCAACGAGAGCTCTCCTGCATCCATGAATGATAAGGCAGAGATCAGAAAGCTTGAGCCATACTGCCATGGACAGTTCACAGAGTCTGTTGGAAGTCCATTTGAGGGTCGCGCTCATGTACACTGGCTTACAGGTACAGCATCCACATGTATGGTTGGCTGCGTTGAGGGTATCATGGGTATGAGACCAGACTTTGGCGGAATCAAGATCGCGCCTTCAGTCCCATCAGACTGGAAGGAGTTTGAGATCGAGAAGATGTTCAGGGGTAAGAAGCTCTCAATCAAGGTTCAGAATCCTGATGGACATGAGAGCGGTTTCCAGAGCCTCACATTAAATGGTGAGAAACTTGAGGCCAATTATATCCCTGCTGACAAGCTTGCTGATACAAACGATATCGTGCTTGTAATGTAATGAATATAAATACATTATTTATACCATATTAAGTTAAGAAGGGCTCAGCCCTTCTTAATTTTTGCCCTGATGCGGAATGAGTGGATTGGGGTTGGAAGGTGGTGCAGGCGAAGTGGAATCGGTATCGATCGCTGAGAGGTTAAAACTCACTGACAACATACATGTTATGGATGTTCCAGGTGGAGGTTATATCCTGTTATGTGGAATATATGGAGAGATTGAGGGGCATGACAAGCTTCCTGCCGGTATGAAGAGTACAAGCTACGAGAAGCTGCTTCCGGTGATAGCCCAGGCAGAAAACTGCGGAGATGTAAAGGGAGTCTTGACTCTGATAAATACGGTCGGAGGCGATGTTGAGTCCGGACTTGCCATATCTGAGATGTTGTCCAGCCTGTCAAAGCCGGTCGTCAATATCGTGCTTGGCGGCGGACATTCCATAGGAGTTCCTCTGGCGGTGTCGGGAAATGTGTCTTTTATAGTGCCGACCGCAACGATGATAGTTCATCCAATAAGGACAAATACGGCGGTGCTTGGAGTTAAGCAGAACTTTGAATATATAGAGAAGATGCAGGAGCGGATCATACAGTTCACAGTGGATCACTCATCTATAGACAGGAAAGAACTGGAGAAACTTATGTTTAACACGACAGAGCTGACCAAGGATGTGGGCTCGGTTCTGATAGGAAAACAGGCTGTCGAAAAAAGGGTTATAGACAGGATCGGTGGTATGTCGGCGGCTTTAAAAACGCTGTATGACTTGATTAATTAAGAAAATGATAGTAAAATTCCATAGGATATTGTATAAACATCGATCAAGGGAGGTTGGTCATGAGCTTATTACAGGCAATTTTGATGGGAATAATACAGGGAGCTACAGAATTTCTTCCAGTCAGCAGTTCGGGACATCTGGCTATTTTCAAGAATATTTTTGGAGTGGAGACCGATACGGGTATATTATTTGACATACTGCTCCATTTTGGCACGCTGGTTGCCATATTTATAGTCTACTGGGCAGATATAAAGAAGCTTGTTATAGAGGGACTCAAGATAGTTGGAGACTGCTGTGTCAATCTGGTAAATTTCATAAAGAACAAGACCTCGAAGGAGGAACAGATATATCCGTATAGGAAGATCGTGTGTACGGCATACAGAAAGTTTGTTATGCTCATACTCGTGTCAACTCTTACGACGACGGTGATCGCAGTCCCATTTGACAAAGCTATAGGACATGCGGGAGATACACTTTTGATACCGGGTATCTGTCTGTGTATAACATCTGTTATCCTGTATTTTGCGGACAGACTGCCGGTTGGTAAGAAGAGTGCGGCAAAGGCTACATACAGAAACGCCATATTTGTAGGTCTGGTACAGGCTGTTGCTACGCTTCCGGGAATATCAAGATCCGGAAGTACGATAACTGCAGGTCTGGCATGCGGCTACACAAGAAAATTCACGGTAAAGTATTCATTA
>NC_021018.1:2723748-2729623 GCF_000210595.1 Coprococcus sp. ART55/1
TGATCTGTTTAAGTCATCTATTTCAGGAACTGATGTTGTAAATTACATAGTTGGAATGGTAGTTGCAGGTGTTGTTGGATATTTATGTATAAAATTTATGCTTTATACGGTCAAGAAAAAGAATTTTAAGGGCTTTTCCATATATTGTATGATCGCGGGAATCGTGTCTGTAATATGGTATTTTGCTGCTTAAGATTTAGAATAGAGGTAGAAAATGGCTGCTGGTAATAAAAAGTCATACAAGAACAATACATCAAAGAATGGCACGTCCAAAAACGCTGCGTCTAAAAAGACTGTGGCAAAGAACTCTTCAAAAGGTGGATCAAATAACCGGACATCTGCGAAGAAGAATACTGCATCGAAAAAAACATCTGCCAGATCAAAGGCTGCCATAGAACGCAAAGCCCGGGAAGAGGAACTGGCTAGGCAGAAGCAGATGAGAAGTGAGATCATACTCATAGTTCTCTTTGCATTTTCGGTATTTCTGCTACTTGCAAACTTCAGGATCTGCGGAATAGTGGGAGATACAGTATCGGGATTTTTCTTTGGAATAATCGGTTTCAGCGAGTATATATTCCCGGTATATCTATTTGTGTCGGCTGCCTATCTTATATCAAATGATTTCAGGGGGAAGATCGTCAAAAAGGTTGTATATTTTGGCGTTGTGCTCATCCTGTTGTCCATGGTATTTCAGGCTATATATTCATCGACCTTTGAGTCGGTCAAGGTTCTGTACATGGATGGGTATAAGGACAGATCGGGCGGAGGAGTTATATGCGGAGGAATATTCTTTGCGATAAGGACACTGCTTGGAGTTCCGGGTGCGTGCATAGTAATATTTATAGCTGCGGTTATCATGTTCATTCTCATAACGGAGATATCAGTTATAGACGAGATCAAACTTTTCATAGCATCTATCCGTGAGCGCAGAGAAAGCGATGATGACGAACAGTATGAAGATGAGGAGTATCAAAGTGACAGATATGACGATGGTTATTACTCACATGATGTAAATGATACTCCGGTTCGCAGAGTGAGACCATCGATGGCAAATCTCAATGTGTACAGCAGCGATAAGTCCAAGGATGACAGAGCTTCCGACAGGACTGCTGCAACGCAGGTCAAGCCAAGGAAGACTAAGACACAGAAGAATGTAGAGAGGGAGCCTGCCAGGGATTTCTTTGCCATGGAGGATGTCCACGAGCTCACTCCTGGAGATGGCGCTGTGGATATGTCCTATGATGAATTTAACAATGATATAGAGAAGATCGTCATGACCGACAGAGAAGAGATCGTCAATCCAGTTCAGATAGACAGAGAGGATCCTGTGCATAAACCGGTGCGGAAGCATGCACCTGTGAAGAGAAGAAAGCCGGTGGTCGTAACTCCTGAAGAACCAAAGCTGGCTGCTGTGGACACTGATATGGAGGATGCAGAGATACTTTCATTTACTGATGATGCGGAGGATGTCCTTGCGGGAGCGGTAAATGGCAATATGCATCCAGAGAGTGTGTCAGATTACAATCCGCTCTACGACTCTGCATTTGCGGAGGAGGAGAAGACGGATACCGCGGCTCAAAGCAAAAAGAAGCCGGCGGTACAGACTGAGAGCTCAAAGCAGTATCAGGAGGGAAGAAAATATAAATTCCCAACGGCAGATCTGCTGTCCCAGCCTAAAAAGACGAACAATTCCAACAGGGATGCCCATGTCAGGGAGACAGCCATCAAGCTTAAGAATACCCTCGAGACATTTGGCGTCAATGTAACCATAACAAACTATAGCTGCGGTCCTGCTGTAACGAGATTTGAGATGCAGCCGGAGCAGGGTGTCAAGGTCAGCAAGATACTGAACCTTGCGGACGACATAAAGCTCAACCTTGCGGCTGCGGATATACGTATAGAGGCACCGATACCTGGCAAGGCAGCCATAGGAATAGAGGTCCCTAACAAGGAGAACTCAATTGTGGCGTTCCGGGAGCTTATAGAATCAGATAATTTCAAGAACCTCAAGTCCAAAGTGGCATTTGCGGTTGGTAAGGATATAAGTGGACAGGTCATCGCAACGGATATTGCCAAGATGCCGCATCTTCTGATCGCCGGAGCCACAGGTTCGGGTAAATCAGTGTGTATCAATACACTTATAATGAGTATACTGTACAAAGCCACACCGGAGGAGGTAAAGCTCATAATGATAGATCCTAAGATGGTTGAGCTTGCATGCTACAATGGCATACCACACCTTCTGATACCGGTCGTAACAGATCCAAAGAAGGCGGCAGGGGCACTCAACTGGGCTGTCATGGAGATGACAAGAAGATACCAGCTTTTTGCTGAGCACAGTGTACGTAATATACAGGGATATAATGACAAGGTTGAAAATGCCGTTATAGCGGGAGCTGATGGAGAAAAGCTGACCAAGATGCCACAGATAGTGGTCATAGTGGATGAGCTTGCAGATCTTATGATGGTTGCCCACGGCGAAGTCGAGGATGCTATAGTGAGACTTTCACAGCTTGCCAGAGCAGCGGGTATACATCTTGTCATAGCAACACAGAGACCGTCGGTTGATGTCATAACAGGTCTCATAAAGGCAAATGTTCCATCGAGAATAGCATTTGCAGTTTCGTCGGGAGTTGATTCCAGAACCATACTTGATATGGTAGGAGCAGAGAAACTTCTTGGAAAGGGAGATATGCTGTTCTATCCGACAGGCTATCCTAAGCCGGTCAGAGTACAGGGCGCATTTGTGTCGGATGATGAGGTTACAGCGGTTGTTGATTTCCTCAAGAAGAACAATGGCGTGGGAACATATGATGAGGAGATATCTAAATCAATATCCGGAAATGGTGGATCAGGCGCCACAGCGATAGGTGGGGCTTCAGCCAGTGATAAGGATGAATATTTCGTGGAAGCGGGAAGATTCATTATAGAGAAAGAAAAAGCTTCTATAGGTATGCTTCAGAGAACGTTCAAGATAGGCTTTAACAGAGCCGCAAGGATCATGGATCAGTTGATGGCTGCGGGAGTAGTTGGCCCGGAGGAGGGCACAAAGGCCAGAAAGATCCTGATGACTCAGGAACAGTTTGATGAATATATAGACACTAATTTATAAAAAGCGGAGGATAAGAGCTATGATGACAGACATTGAAATTGCACAGAAGGCTGAGATGAAGCACATAAGGGAGGTTGCTGCAAAGCTCGGAATATCAGAGGATGACCTCGATCTCTATGGAAAGTATAAGGCAAAGCTCTCAGATGAGCTTATAAAGAAGGTTGAGGGCAACGAGAACGGAAAGCTTATCCTCGTTACAGCCATCAATCCAACACCTGCAGGAGAGGGAAAGACGACAATCACTGTAGGACTTGGTGAGGCTATGGGACAGCTTGGAAAGAAGGCGGTTATCGCACTTCGTGAGCCATCACTTGGACCATGTTTTGGAATCAAGGGTGGTGCAGCCGGCGGCGGATATGCACAGGTAGTACCTATGGAGGATCTCAACCTCCACTTTACAGGAGATTTTCATGCTATAACATCTGCAAACAATCTCCTTGCAGCCATGATGGATAACCATATCCATCAGGGAAATGCACTGAGAATAGATGTGAACAGAATAGTGTTCAAGAGATGTATGGATATGAACGACAGAGTTCTCAGACACACAGTTGTCGGACTTGGAAAGCGTGTCGATGGAGTGCCTAGAGAGGACGGATTTGTCATCACAGTTGCATCGGAGATCATGGCTATTCTCTGTCTTGCAAGTGACATGAAGGATCTTCAGGAGAGACTTGGCAGAATAATCGTTGCATACAACATGGACAATGAGCCTGTGACAGCGGCTGATCTCAAGGCTGTAGGAGCTATGGCAGCGCTCTTAAAGGATGCCATCAAGCCAAACCTTATCCAGACACTTGAGCATACACCGGCAATCGTACACGGCGGACCATTTGCAAATATAGCACATGGATGTAACAGTGTAATGGCTACAAAGACAGCATTAAAGCTTGCAGATTATGTAATAACAGAGGCAGGATTTGGCGCAGATCTCGGAGCTGAGAAGTTCTTCGATATCAAGTGCCGTATGAACAACCTTAAGCCGGATGCGGTGGTTCTGGTTGCTACAGTAAGAGCCCTCAAGTACAATGGCGGAGTTGCAAAGGCAGATCTCGGCGAGGAGAATCTCGACGCGCTTAAGGCTGGTATAGTAAACCTTGAGAAGCATATTGAGAATCTTCAGAAGTATGGCGTTCCTGTTGTTGTAACTTTGAATAGATTTGTCACAGACAGTCAGGCAGAGCTTGACTTTGTCAAGAAGTTCTGCGAGGACAGAGATTGCGATTTTGCCCTTGCAAATGTATGGGAGCAGGGAGGCAAGGGTGGTATAGACCTTGCAAATGCAGTGCTCAACACGCTGGAGAACAAGAAGAGCAACTTCAAGGTGCTCTACGATGACAGCCTGTCAATAAAGGATAAGATAGATTGTATCGCTACAGAGATATATGGTGCGGATGGTGTTACATACAGCGCAGAGGCCAGCAAGGCCATCGCCAAGATCGAGGAGATGGGATTTGGTAACTTCCCTGTATGTATGGCAAAGAACCAGTATTCTTTGTCAGATGATCCAAAGAAGCTTGGAAGACCTACAGGATTCGATATAAATATCCGTGAGGTTTATGTCAGTGCAGGAGCAGGATTTGTGGTAGCGATTACCGGAACTATCATGACCATGCCTGGACTTCCAAAATCCCCGGCGGCAGAAAGGATTTATGTTGATGATGACGGCAAGATCGTCGGATTATTCTAGGAGGACAAATAAATGTATAAGCTTATAGATGGTAAGGTTATATCAAAACAGATAAAGGATGAGCTCAAGGAGAAGGTTGCGGGACTCAAGGCAGAGGGCGTAGAGATATGCCTTGCTGTCATTCAGGTCGGAAATGATCCTGCATCGTCAGTATATGTTGGAAATAAGAAGAAGGCATGTGAGTATATAGGAATAGGTTCACTGTCATATGAGCTACCAGAGGAGACAACTGAGGAGGAGCTTCTTGCACTTATAGAGAAGCTCAACTCTGACGACAAGGTGAACGGAATACTTGTACAGCTCCCGCTTCCAAAGCATATAGATGAGGATAAGGTCATAAAGACCATATCTCCAAAGAAGGATGTGGACGGCTTCCATCCGATGAGTGTTGGTGCACTCAGCATAGGACAGCCGGGCTTTGTGTCGTGTACACCAGCCGGAGTTATCCAGCTCATCAAGAGATCAGGAATAGAGATAGAGGGTAAGGAGTGCGTGGTACTCGGCAGAAGCAATATAGTAGGCAAGCCTATGAGCATGCTGCTGCTCCGTGAGAACGGAACCGTAACCGTGTGCCATTCCAGAACAAAGAATCTCAAGGAAGTGTGCAGACGTGCTGATATACTCGTGGTGGCAATAGGAAAGCCAGAAATGATCGATGCATCTTACATCAAGGAAGGCGCAACAGTTATAGATGTGGGAATCCACAGGGATGAGAATAATAAGCTCTGCGGTGATGTGGATTTTGAATCAGCCAAGGAGGTTGCCGGAGCGATAACTCCTGTACCTGGCGGAGTCGGCCCTATGACCATAGCCATGCTCATGTCAAACTGTGTAGAATCAATAAATATAAACTAAGAACAAGTGCAAAATTATTGGAGAACAGATGAAAGTATTACTCATATCACTAGGCTGTGATAAAAATCTGGTGGACAGCGAGGTCATGCTCGGTTTGCTGAACAAAGCCGGCCACCAGCTTACAAATGATGAGACAGAGGCAGATGTAGTAGTTGTAAATACCTGTGCGTTCATCAGCGATGCGAAAGAGGAAAGCATCAACACCATCATCGAGATGG
>NC_021018.1:2730061-2734235 GCF_000210595.1 Coprococcus sp. ART55/1
GCATCAACACCATCATCGAGATGGGAGAACTGAAGAAAACCGGAAAACTAAAAAAGCTTATCGTTGCGGGATGTCTGTCCCAGAGATACAAGGACGAGATAATGAAGGAGCTTCCGGAGATCGATGTCATTATTGGTGCGACCAATTACGATAAGATAGTTGAGGCAATAGGAACCGACGAGGAGTCGATCATAGATGATATAAATTATACTCCAAGGCCGATTGCCGAGAGAATAGTAACGACAAATGCGTCGATGGCGTATTTTAAGATCGCAGAAGGTTGTAATAAACTGTGCACTTATTGTATAATACCTCACATACGAGGCAGATACAGAAGCATGCCGATGGACAGCCTGATCGCATCCGCTGAAAAGCTTGCGTCTGATGGTATAAAGGAGCTTGTCCTTGTGGCACAGGAGACTACGCTGTACGGAGTTGATCTGTATGGTGAGAAGAAGCTTCCAGAGCTTCTCACAAAACTCAGTGAGATAGAAGGCATAGAGTGGATAAGACTTCTGTACTGTTATCCGGAGGAGATAACAGATGAACTAATAGAGGTTATGGCCACGAATCCGAAGATCTGCCATTATGTCGATATACCTATCCAGCATTCTGAGAATGCGATACTTAAGAGAATGGGCAGACGGACCAGCAGAGAGGACATTGTGGAGCTTGTCGGCAGACTGAGGACAGCCATGCCGGATATAGCCATCAGAACCACGCTCATATCTGGTTTCCCAGGTGAGACACAGGAACTGCACGATGGTCTGGTCGACTTTGTTGACGAGTGCGAGTTTGACAGGCTTGGAGTATTCACTTATTCGCCTGAGGAGGGCACTCCGGCTGCGGAGTACGAGGATCAGGTGGATGGAGAGCTGGCTGTAAAGTGGCGCGATGAGATTATGGAGCTTCAGCAGGAGATTTCCTATGAGAAGAACCAGCAGATGATCGGAAGCACCCAGAAGGTTCTCATTGAGGGATATCTGGTCGACGATGATGTATATGTGGGAAGAACCTACAGAGATGCTCCGGGGGTTGACGGAATAGTGTTCGTCAGCGCACCATATGAATTGATATCCGGTTCATTTGTGGATGTGAAGATAACCGAGGCAAATGAATATGACTTGACAGGAGTGATAGTAGAATGAATTTACCAAACAAATTGACAATACTAAGAGCTATAATGATTCCATTCTTTCTCGTGTTTTTATATATGTCACCGGGATGGTCGAAGTGGGTGGCACTTGGAATATTCATAGCCGCATCACTTACAGATATGCTTGACGGAAAGATTGCAAGAAAATACAATCTGGTCACCAATTTTGGAAAATTCATGGATCCTCTGGCAGATAAGCTGCTGGTATGTTCGGCACTCATAGCACTGTCGGATCTGAACAGGATCCCAGCATGGATCGTTATAGTGATCATAGCGCGTGATTTCATAATAAGCGGATTCAGACTTATTGCGGCAGAAAAGGGAATTGTTATTGCTGCCGGATGGTGGGGAAAGATCAAGACAACGGTTCAGATGATCATGGTAGGATTTCTGATAGCTGATCTCAAGGTGTTCTACATCTTTGATCAGGTGCTCATCTACCTTGCACTTGCACTGACACTTATATCTCTTGGAGATTATCTGTATCACAACAGAGAAGTTCTCAAGGACTAAAACAGTAAAAATAAAACAGATTTTATAATTCAACGGGGAATTTGGGGTATACTTTTGTTTGAGGGTATATTTTACACAGATTCCCTGTTTTATTTTGAAAAAAATCGCTTACAACGCCGATAAACCTTTGGTGGTTTTTTCGATTTTACTTGAAATATGACGACAAAGGCTTTACAATTATACTCGGCGAAAATTGGACTATATATAGTCCTAAAATAAATTAAACGGAGGGCTAAAAATGAGCAACACACCAAGCTTGTCAGCAAGTGACAGAATTTCAATGTTACTTGATGACTCAAGTTTTGTTGAAATCGGCGCATATGTAACTGCTAGAAATACAGATTTCAACATTCAGGACAAGGATACTCCAAAAGACGGCGTAATAACCGGTTATGGAGTGATCGATGGCAATTTAGTTTATGTTTACAGCCAGGATGCAAAGGTGCTCGGCGGTTCTATAGGCGAGATGCATGCCAAGAAGATCGCAAACCTTTACGACATGGCAATGAAGATGGGTGCACCTGTTATCGGGCTGATCGATTGTGCCGGACTCAGACTTCAGGAGGCTACAGATGCTCTTAATGCATTTGGAGAGGTATTCATGAAGCAGACTCTTGCATCAGGTGTAATACCACAGATCACAGCTATATTTGGTACATGCGGTGGTGGTGCAGCACTTATACCTAATCTCACAGACGTAACATTCATGACTAAGGAAGGAGCTAAGCTCTTTGTTAACAGTCCAAATGCTCTGGATGAGAACCGTGCAGAGAAGCTTGACACTGCAGCAGCAGATTATGTTGCAGAGAACACAGCAAATGTTGACGCAGTATACGACACAGAGGCAGAGCTTCTCGGTGCAGTGAGAACTATGGTAGGTCTTCTTCCATCAAACAATGAGGATGATGGCGACTGCGCAGTATGTGAGGATGATGTGAACAGAATCATTCCAGATCTTGCTACAAAGGCAGGGGATGTGAAGGCTGTTATAGCAGATATCACTGATGATGAGTTTGTATTCGAGCTCAAGAAGGATTTTGCAGATGACGTTGTTACTGCATTTATCAGACTTAACGGTGAGACAGTCGGTGTTGTCGGAAACCAGAAGGATGTCATGACAACAGCCGGTGCATATAAGGCAGAGGATTTCGTAAAGCTTTGTGATTCATTCAATATCCCAGTTGTCACACTTGTAAACATCAAGGGATTTGCAGCAACTGTAAAGGAAGAGAAGACTATCTCAAAGGCTGTTGCAAAGCTTACTTACGCTTATGCCAACGCAACAGTGCCAAAGGTAACTGTTATGCTTGACAAGGCATATGGTACAGCCTACACAGTTATGTGTTCAAAGGCTATCGGAGCTGATGTTGTATTTGCTTGGCCTAAGTCAGTTATCGGAACAATGGATCCAGAGATGGCTGTAAAGATCATGTATGAAGATGAGATCGCAGCAGCCGGTGACAAGCTTGCTTATATCAAGGAGAAGAAGGCTGAGTACACAGATGCTCTTTCAGGTGCCGTATCTGCAGCGAGAAGAGGCTACGTGGATGATATCATCGAGCCTGATGCAACAAGAAAGAGAGTTATAGCAGCACTCGATATGCTTTTTTCTAAGAGTGAGGACAGACCATTCAAGAAGCATGGAACAATATAAAGGAGTGACAACTTAATGGAAAAGATAATAAAGAAAAAGTTATTATTGATAGTTTCTATGTTAGCTGTTACATTTGCACTTGCCGGATGTTCGTCTTCAGACAAGAAAGTAGAATTTGACTATGACGGAAACACATTGGTTCAGATAGCAGAAACACAGGCTACGAATTACATGCAGGTTGCGCAGGTTGAAGATGTATATAATTTCTATGTGGATGAAGAGGCAAATGGCGGTCAGGTAGATGAAACGACTGCTGATGCATTAAAGGTTTTTTCAACGATTGAGTCTGACTATGGTAAATTCCAGCAGTTTAAGCCGGTCAATCTCGAAGATGAAGATGATAAAACAATACAAGAAGTTGATGACAAGGTTGTTGTTACATTATATGCAGAATGTGCAGAAAAAGAAGCTATAGTAAAGGCAACATTTGTAGACAATTCGGTAACTTACAATTTCCAGAAGTATTCAGTGATGGCTCAGAATCAGTATTCAGAAGAAGAGGCTGATCAGATGCTTGCATCAAATGGTGTTTATCCATACAAGATTTCCGAATTTGAAGTTGCTGCTAATCAGACACTTAAGGACAAGATGAAGGATGCGGGAGCAAATACCCTCATAGGTATGGGTATCGTGTTTATAGCACTTATCTTCATATCATTCATAATTTCACTTCTCAAGTATGTTCCGGCTCTTTTGGACAAGGAGACAAGAGAGAAGAGAAAGGCTGAGAAGGCAAAGAAGGCTCTTGGAAGCGTTGCAACATTAAATGTTGACAAGGAGGATGAGACTCCTGCAGGAAACGCACCTGCTCCGGCTGGAATAGTAGACATTGTCAACACAGCGACCGGTGA
>NC_021018.1:2734449-2738642 GCF_000210595.1 Coprococcus sp. ART55/1
GACCGGTGAGAGCGTTACGAACGACTCAGAGCTTGTTGCGGTTATATCAGCAGCGGTTATGGCGGCACAGGGCGGAAAGACAAGAGTTCGTGTAAACTATCCAAGTAACGATAAGTTGGTTGTAAGATCAAGAAAAAAGAATAAGAGATAATTATAGGAGGATAATTGTTATGAAGAATTATAGAATCACAGTTAATGGCACATCATACGATGTATCAGTTGAAGAATTATCAGGTGGCGCAGCTCCAGTAGCAGCACCTGTAGCAGCAGCTCCAGTGGCAGCACCTGCACCAGCAGCAGCTCCTGCAGCTCCAGCACCAGCAGCAGGCGGCGCAGGAAGCGTTAAGGTTTCATCACCTATGCCTGGTAAGATCCTTGCAGTAAAGGCTAATGTTGGCGATTCAGTAAAGAAGGGTCAGGTAATCCTTATCCTTGAGGCTATGAAGATGGAAAACGAAGTTGTTGCTCCAGAAGATGGTACAATCGCAAGCATAGACGTTACAGTAGGCGCTAGTGTTGAGTCAGGCGATACACTTGCAACACTCAACTAATTGCTTGAATTAGAATAAATCTTATAGGAGGAAACAACTAAATGGGCAGCACAATAGTTGACGTTTTGACAAATTTAGCTAATCAGACCGGTTTTGCAAGTCTTGACTGGAAGAACTACGTTATGATCCTTATAGCGTTTGTATTCATGTACCTTGCAATCGGAAAGGGCTTTGAGCCACTTCTTCTTGTCCCTATCTCATTTGGTATGTTTCTTGTAAACATGTTCCCAGATATTATGGCAGAGGGCGGCTTGTTACATTATTTTTACCTGCTTGATGAGTGGAGTATCTTACCTTCGCTTATATTCATGGGTGTAGGTGCCATGACAGACTTTGGTCCGCTTATTGCAAATCCAAAGAGCTTCCTGCTTGGCGCTGCAGCTCAGTTCGGTATTTATGCAGCTTACTTCCTTGCATTCCTTATGGGATTCAATGGTAAAGAGGCTGCAGCTATATCAATCATCGGTGGTGCTGATGGTCCTACATCTATCTACCTTGCCGGTAAGCTCGGTATGGGTGGAACACTTCTCGGACCTATAGCAGTTGCGGCATATTCATATATGTCACTGGTTCCAGTTATCCAGCCACCTATCATGAAGGCTCTCACAACAAAGAAGGAGAGACTTGTTAGAATGCCACAGCTCAGACCTGTAACCAAGATCGAGAAGATTCTCTTCCCTATCATTGTTACACTTGTGGTAGTTCTTATACTTCCAACAACAGCTCCACTTGTAGGTATGCTGATGCTTGGTAACCTCTTCAGGGAGTGCGGCGTTGTAAAGCAGCTCACAGAGACAGCTTCAAACGCTCTTATGTATATCGTTGTTATCTTACTTGGTACTTCAGTAGGTGCATCTACAAGTGCAGAGGCATTCCTTAAGATGAGTACACTTAAGATAGTATTCCTTGGTCTTGTCGCATTCGCATTTGGTACAGCAGCCGGAGTTCTCTTCGGTAAGCTCATGTGTTGGGCGACAAAGGGTAAGGTTAATCCGCTTATCGGTTCAGCTGGTGTATCAGCCGTTCCAATGGCAGCCAGAGTTTCACAGAAGGTTGGATCACAGTATGATCCTACAAACTCCTTCTGATGAACGCTATGGGACCAAACGTTGCAGGTGTTATCGGTACAGCCGTAGCTGCAGGTACATTCCTTGCAATATTTGGAATTTAATCAGAATTTATATAATTATAGGAGGACGATAAAATGGCAGATAAGAAACCGATAAAGATTACGGAAACTGTACTGCGTGATGCGCATCAGTCACTTATAGCTACTCGTATGACAACCGAGCAGATGCTTCCTATCATCGACAAGATGGATAAGGTTGGTTATCATTCAGTAGAGTGCTGGGGCGGTGCAACATTTGATGCATCACTCAGATTCCTTAAGGAGGATCCATGGGAGAGACTCAGAAAGCTCAGAGATGGATTCAAGAATACAAAGCTGCAGATGCTCTTCAGAGGACAGAATATCCTCGGATACCGTCATTATGCAGATGATGTTGTAGAGTATTTCGTACAGAAGTCAATCGCAAATGGTATTGATATCATCAGAATATTTGACTGTCTGAACGATCTTAGAAACCTTCAGACATCAGTTAAGGCTTGTAACAAAGAGGGTGGACATGCCCAGGTAGCTCTTTCATATACACTCGGTGATGCATATACTCTGGATTACTGGAAGGATATGGCAAAGAGAATCGAGGATATGGGAGCAGATTCAATCTGTATCAAGGATATGGCTGGACTTCTTGTTCCAAATAAGGCTACAGAGCTTGTACAGGCACTCAAGGATGGTTCAAGCCTTCCAATTCAGCTTCATACACATTACACATCAGGTGTAGCTTCAATGACATATCTCAAGGCTGTAGAGGCTGGATGTGATGTCATCGATACAGCAATCTCACCTCTTGCGCTTGGTACATCACAGCCTGCAACAGAGGTTATGGCCAAGACATTTGAGGGAACAGAGTTTGATCCAGGTCTGGATCAGAAGCTTCTGGCTGAGATAGCAGACTACTTCAGACCACTCAGAGAAGAGTGGATCGCAAGCGGTCTCTTAAATCCAAAGGTTCTTGGCGTTAACGTTAAGACACTTCTCTACCAGGTACCTGGTGGAATGCTTTCAAACCTCGTATCACAGCTCAAGGAGATGGGTGCTGAGGATAAGTTCGAGGCAGTTCTTGAGGAGGTTCCAAGAGTTCGTAAGGACTATGGTGAGCCACCACTTGTTACTCCTTCAAGCCAGATCGTTGGCACGCAGGCAGTTCTCAACGTCGTAACAGGCGAGAGATACAAGATGTGTACAAAGGAGTCAAAGGCACTTGTACGTGGCGAGTATGGTCAGTCAGTAAAGCCTGTTGATCCAGAGGTTAAGAAGAAGGTTATCGGCGATGAGAAGCAGATCACATGCCGTCCAGCAGATCTTCTTGAGAACGAGCTCGACAAGATTGAGAAGGAGATGATCCAGTACAAGAAGCAGGATGAGGATGTACTCACATATGCACTGTTCCCACAGGTTGCAACTGACTTCTTCAAGTACAGAGAGGCCCAGGATAAGAAGGTCGATGTCACACTTGCTGACAAGGACAGCACAGCTTATCCAGTTTAATAACTGAATTCATAAGGTCAGATATATAAATGATCATAAAAAGGGACGGAGCTCCGCGAGCGGAGTCTCTGTCCTTTTGTTTAATATATGGAGATAATATGACAGGAAAAATAGTGGTTATAGGAGCAGGAGCTGCAGGGGTAATGGCTGCACTGACAGCGGCACAGAAGAATAAGGTCATTCTCATTGAAAAGAATGACAGGATCGGAAAAAGTTATTTATAACAGGTAAGGGACGTTGTAATGTGACAAATGCATGTGACGCTGACGGATTTTTTAATTCAGTGGTCACGAACAGCAAGTTTATGTACAGCTCCTTTTATACATTTGACAACAATATGATAATGGACTATCTGGAGAAGGCCGGATGTCCGCTCAAGATAGAACGCGGAGGAAGAGTGTTCCCGACAAGCGATCATTCTTCAGACGTTATAGGAGCATTCAAAACTCTTATAAACAGAAATAAAAATATAAGTCTGTATTTGAATACGAAGGTTACAGGAATCAATATAGAGGATGGCAGGATAAAGAGTGTTGACGTATCAGGAGATAACGGCGGGACAGGCAATGACAGGATATACTGTGATGCTGTTATAATTTGTACCGGCGGAAGATCGTATCCACTCACGGGATCTACCGGAGACGGATACAGACTGGCAGAACATATGGGTCATACGATAAAGCCGTTAAGTCCATCACTGGTTCCGTTTGAGATAGAAGAGAAATGCTGCTCCATGATGATGGGACTGTCGCTTAAAAACGTGGCACTTCACATAAGCAGTGGAAAGAAGAAAATATTTGACGAACAGGGGGAGATGCTGTTTACCCACTTTGGCATAAGTGGGCCGCTGGTGATCAAGGCCTCCGCATATATACACAGGTATATTGGAAAAGATATAGACATGTACATAGATCTGAAGCCGGCTATGGACAGAGATATGCTTGATGCCAGACTCCTCAAGGATTTCAAGAAATATGCAAACAAAGACTTCAAGAATTCTCTTGGAGATCTGCTTCCGATCAAGATGATAG
>NC_021018.1:2739116-2741155 GCF_000210595.1 Coprococcus sp. ART55/1
TGGCTGTATATCTCACAGAAAGCAATATATCTGCCAGCGATGAAGACCTGGTGGAGAAAAGCATAGCGGACATTTCCGTGGAAATAAAATATGAGGATGGAGCACAGCAGGTCTACCTTAACGGCGAGAATGTAACAGGAAAGCTGAGAACTGAGGCTGCTGGTAATATGGCTTCAAAGGCATCTGCACTTCCATGCGTCAGGGAAAAGCTTCTGTCACTCCAGCGGGATCTCGCTGCTTCAAATGATGTTGTCATGGATGGAAGGGATATAGGAACAAATATACTTCCTTCAGCAGAGCTCAAGGTATACCTTACCGCCTCTTCGGCAGTGAGGGCCAAAAGAAGATATGACGAGCTTGTCGCAAAGGGCGCTGAGAATATTGATATAGAGAAGATAGAGCAGGATATAATCCAGAGGGATAAGCAGGATATGGAGAGAAAAACAGCTCCTTTAAAGAGGGCTGATGACGCGGTTCTTATCGACAGCTCAGATATGACGATAGAGCAGGTCACAGACACTATAGTCGGACTTGCAAGAGAGAGAATGTAATACAGGTGGTTTAGATATGGAGATATTACTTGCAAAGAGTGCCGGATTCTGCTTTGGCGTTCAGCGTGCGGTGGATACAGCATACGAACATGCTGATGAGGAAAATGTGTATACTTATGGTCAGATAATACACAATGAAGAGGTGGTTGGTGATCTTACAAAGCACGGAGTGCAGGTGATCGACAGTGATGACGAATTGCTTGAGATAAAAGACAGCAAGGTCATAATCAGATCCCATGGCGCTGAGAAAAGGATATATGACATTCTGGAGGCTGGTGGGAATACGGTGATAGATGCGACCTGTCCATTTGTCAAGAAGATACACAACATAGTGCGCGAGGAAGGACAGAAAGGAAATACAGTCGTCATCATAGGCGACTCAAGCCATCCCGAGGTGAAAGGAATCGTGGGCTGGTGTGTAGAGCCTCCGGTAGTCATAGGTTCCGAGGAGGAGGCTGAGGCTTTTGTAAGAAAATATATTGACGGAGAGGTCAAAACAGCGGATAATATATCGATAGTTAGTCAGACAACTTTTAATTACAGAAAATTTAATTATATTGTTGATATTATTCGAAATAAATTGTATAATGTTACTGCTTATAAGACTATCTGTAATGCTACGTCTGTGCGTCAAAGGGAGGCGCAGGAGATTGCATCAAAGGTAGATGCCATGATTGTTATAGGTGGTCGGAACAGCTCTAATACTCAGAAGTTATATGAGATTAGTAAAAAAGAATGTGAGAATACTTACTATATACAGACACTCGTTGATTTGGATTTGACTACTTTTGAATCCGTTAGTAGGGTAGGTATTACAGCTGGGGCATCTACCCCAAACAAAATTATTAAGGAGGTTCATGGTAGGATGGACGAGATGAATTTTGAAGAATTATTAAAGAATGATGAGAGCAGAGTCTCAATCAAGACAGGAGAGATAGTAGAAGGTAGAGTTATCGATGTTAAACCTGATGAGATTCTGGTAGACATCAGCTACAAGTCAGATGGTATTATTCCTAGAAGCGAGTATACCAACACACCTAATGCAGATCTGACAGAGCTTGTACATGTTGATGATCCGATAACAGCCAAGGTTGTTAAGACAAACGATGGCGAGGGATCAGTTCTTCTCTCATACAAGAGAGTTGCTGCAGAGAAGGCTAATGAGAAGCTTGAGGCTGCTCTTGAGTCAGGAGAGATCCTTACAGGTAAGGTTGTTCAGGTTGTAAGCGGTGGACTTAACGTTATGTACGATGAGACAAGAGTATTTATCCCTGCTAGTCTTGTTTCAGATACATATGAGAAGAATCTTGACAAGTACCTTGATCAGGATATCGAGTTTGTACTCACAGAGTACCAGCCAAAGAAGAGAAGAATAATTGGTAACAGAAAGCAGATCGTTGCAGCAAGAAAGGCAGAGGCTGCAAAGGCTCTGTTTGATAGAATAGAAGTTGGAATGATAGTTGAGGGTGTTGTAAAGAACGTTACAAG
>NC_021018.1:2741594-2744219 GCF_000210595.1 Coprococcus sp. ART55/1
GAAGAGTTGACGATCCTAAGTCAGTTCTCAAGGTTGGTGATACTGTTAAGGCATTCATCAAGAACATTGACGGCGAGAAGATTGCTCTCAGCCTTAAGTTTGATGATACAAACCCATGGCTTAACGCAGCAGAGAAGTATGCTCCTGGAACAGTAGTTACAGGTAAGGTAGCAAGAATGGCTGATTTCGGTGCATTTATCGAGCTTGAGCCAGGTGTTGACGCACTTCTCCATGTATCACAGATCTCATATGAGCATGTTAACAAGCCAGAGGATGTATACAAGGTAGGCGATGAGGTTGAGGCAGTTGTTGTTGAGTGCAATGCAGATGACAAGAAGATCAGTCTCAGCGTAAAGGAATTACTTCCAGCTCCAGAGTATACAGATGATGTAGCAGAGGACACAGAGGAGTAATCTGATATATAGACAGTTAAGAAAACCGTAGTCGATAATGACTACGGTTTTTTTATGCCAGAATATTTATATCAGAATAGTTTGTTCAGGACTGCAAGGATATAGGCGTGGGATTGCTCACATTTTTCGTGTAATTCGGTGCTGTCCGAAAGAAAACGGTTTCCTTTAAGATCTGTATCATAGAATATCTCTCCGTGAAATCCTGGTGGACAGGGTATGAAGCTGCCGGTTTTGGTGGTGAAAGCATTGTCCTTTGTCGCTTTTTCCTTGTGGGCATCGTCCACATAAGCCGCCATTGATTTGTGTATGGCCATGTGCTCCATAGGGAGATAGTAATAATTTTTGTAGTCCTTGAAGAAGTATTTCATTTCGGTGTCCCGGGTCTTTGGAACGACCACATGCATATGTGTGTCACATGCATTTACAAGAATTCCATTCAGGGATTCCGTTATGCGGCATGGAAGCTTTGGAATGGAACAGTTGTATGTTATTGAATCGATGGTATCGGATATATCATCTATCTGAAAGTCATCAGGAATATGAGGGATATTCACAAATTCAGATATAGATATAAGCCCTCTTATATCGTCATGGTTATGGGTGAGCATATCGTCAAGCAGAGATTCGTCGTGAGAACTCAGATAATGTTTGTAGGCGGATATAAGATCGCCTCCTGATATAAAAGTATTTCTCTGGAAGTCAATCAGATGCTCTATGTCAAACTGCTTAGCCGAGTCCAGACGCAGAAGCTTTTTGTATTTTCTGGTTGTTCTATATATATCCACGCTCTGTATATTGTCAAGCGTAGTGTCCACGTCGAATTGCTCCATCTTTTTCAGCAAGTAGGGGATGTCAAAGGTATCGCCGTTGTATGACACCAGTATTTTGTGATTCTTTAGGATCTGTTCAAAATGGGACAGCATTTCAGGCTCTGAAGTTCCGTTGTCATTGAATATCAACTGGGTGCGAAATGCACTGTCTGAGAAATATGAACATCCGATCAGATAGAGATCCGAACGTTTGGCGCTGAGGCCGGTTGTTTCTATATCAAAATAGAGTATATCCGACAGCTCGTCCGATATGTGAGCTGTATCTACATTTATGTCTTCAGTATATTCAAAAATTTTCATAATGGCTCCTTTTGGTTCCTTGCGTAAGGTACATTATAGAACATGCATTGTTCTGCAATATATATAGTAGCTGTCGTTTTTCAAAAAAGCAAACATATATTCACAATTGATAAATAATATGATATAATTACGAAGATTTAGTGTCGGTTTCTATGCGATTTTGAGATACCGTCATATATTACAGGACAGGAAGAGTTAACGGATGATTTCATATATTCGAGGAGCACTTGAAATAAAGGGTGACAATTATATAGTGATCGAGTGTGGTGGAATAGGGTATCAGCTCATGGTATCCGGAAAGTTTATGGAGAAGCTTCCACCGGTACATTCAGAGATAAAAGTAAGCACATACATGTATATACGCGAGGATGAGATATGTCTGTTTGGCTTTGAGAACGCAGATGAACTCAATGTGTTCAAGATACTGCTGGGAGTGAGCGGTGTGGGGCCAAAGGTTGCCATGTCTCTTCTGTCAACACTCACCGTGAACGAGCTCAGGCTTGCGGTCATATCTGAGGATGTAAAGGCCATATCAAAGGCTAATGGAATCGGGGCAAAGGGCGCTTCGAGGATCATTCTGGAGCTCAAGGATAAGCTGAGCATGGAGGATATGATAGATGCAGCATACAATGATTCGGTTGCTGTGCAGAACGCTGCAGGCGATGTGAGAACAAATGTCATATCGGCTCTCACAGCACTTGGATATTCAGGTGTTGAGGCGGGACGTGCTGTTTCGCGCGTAGATGGTTCAGCGGATATGGATGAGGAGCAGCTCCTTAAGGCGGCACTCAGATTTATGATATAGATTATTGATCAGATAGGTAGAAAAAAATGGGCAGAATTATTTCAACAGAAAGCTTGGACATAGAAGAACAGAAAAGTGAATATAATCTCAGACCTCAGTATCTGTCGGAGTATATTGGACAGAAAAAGGTCAAGGATAATCTGCACATATTCATAGAGGCGGCGAAGAAGAGAAATGAGCCACTGGATCATCTGCTTCTGTATGGACCGCCGGGACTTGGTAAGACGACGCTGTCGACCATTGTGGCAAATGAGATGGGGGTAAATATCAAGATCAC
>NC_021018.1:2744906-2755794 GCF_000210595.1 Coprococcus sp. ART55/1
GTAAATATCAAGATCACCTCGGGACCTGCCATAGAAAAGCCCGGTGAGCTTGCCGCGATACTCAACAATCTGTCGGACAACGACATTTTGTTTATCGATGAGATACACAGACTCAGCACACAGGTTGAGGAGGTGCTCTATCCGGCTATGGAGGATTACGCAATAGATGTTGTGATAGGCAAGGGCGCAGGTGCAAGGTCGATCAGACTTGATCTGCCAAGATTTACACTGATAGGTGCAACGACGAGGGTCGGAATGTTGTCGGCTCCCCTAAGGGACAGATTTGGAATGGTGGACAAGCTGGAATTTTATACCCATGACGATCTGAGAGAGATAGTGATGAGGTCAGCGGAGGTTCTTGGAGTTGACATAGACGAGGAGGGTGCACTTGAGATCGCAAGAAGATCAAGAGGTACACCGAGACTTGCGAACAGACTTCTCAAGCGCTGCAGGGATTATGCTGAGGTGTGTCATGACGGCCATATAGATCACGATGTTGCTAAGGCCGCTCTGGACAAGCTTCAGGTCGATTCCATGGGACTGGACGTGAACGATAGAAATATATTAATGACAATGATAGAGAAATTTGCAGGAGGGCCTGTCGGTCTGGATACACTGGCGGCTGCCGTCGGTGAGGATCCGGGCACGATAGAGGATGTGTATGAGCCGTATTTCATAATGAATGGATTCATAAACAGAACTCCCCGGGGAAGAGTTGTCACTGATCTATGTTACAGACATTTTGGACTGGATGCATTTATAAAGGATAAGTAAAGGAGAATGGGATATGGCACAGAAGAATGATATCAAGGTGGTAATCAACAATAAAGTATATACATTGAGCGGCCAGGAGAGCGAGGACTATCTCCAGAATGTGGCGACATATATCAATGGCAAGATAGCAGAATGTCAGTCATCTGAGGCGTACAGGAGATTTAACGCAGAGTATCAGAATGTTCTGCTTGCACTGAATATAGCCGATGACTACTTTAAGGCAAAGGATCAGGTCAATCAGATGCTCACCGAGGATGACGACAAGGATAAGCAGATATATGATCTGAGACATGAGGTTATCGAGGTGCAGATAAAGTATGAGTCTGCACAGAAGATGATAGAGGAATACAAAGAGAAGATAAGTGAACTTCAGAGACAGATCATAAAACTTGAAGCGGAGAAAAATGTTAAATAAGACTGAAATTTTGGCACCGGCGGGCAATACGGAGGCGGTGAAAGCTGCAGTCAATGCATATGCAGACGCGGTATATCTTGGAGGCAGTATGTTCAGTGCCCGGGCATTTGCCGGTAATTTTGATGAAAAAGAATTGCTTGATACCATAGACTATTGTCACAGATTCGGAGTGAAGGTCTATATGGCGATCAACACACTGCTTAAGAATGAAGAGATACAAAGGCTCCCATCATATGTGGAGCCTTATTACAGGCAGGGCGTGGATGGGATAATTGTACAGGATATGGGAGTTGTCTCCGTTCTGGGCAAGTCGTTTCCAGACCTTCCATTGCACGGAAGTACACAGCTCAGCGTGTCCAGTTCACAGGGCGCTGCGTTTCTGAAAAGCATAGGCATGACCAGATTTGTGCCATCGAGAGAATTGTCATTGTCAGAAATCACAGAGATCAAGAAAAATGTTGATATAGAGGTGGAGACATTTGTCCACGGAGCGATGTGTTACAGCTATTCCGGAAGGTGCCTGATGAGCAGCTTTGCCGGAGGAAGAAGCGGTAACAGGGGAAGGTGTGCCCAGCCGTGCAGAAAGCAGTATGCCTCAAATGATGTAAATGAGTATATGCTCAGCCTGAAGGATATGTGCATGTTGAAGAGTCTGAGCAGGCTCATAGATGCGGGAATTGATTCTTTCAAGATAGAGGGAAGAATGAAAAAGCCAGAGTATGTGGCTGCAACCGTGACTGCGTACCGTGAGGTCAGAGATGCTTATCTGGCGGGCGAATCAGTGGAGAAACTGGCAGAGGAGCAGGAGAAGAAGCTTCTCGACATATATAACAGGGGCGGATTCTGCTCAGGTTATCATTACACATCCAATGGCAAAAAGATGCTTGCGAACAGCAGACCAAACCACACAGGAATTAAGGTTGGGCGTGTGAATGCGGTAGAAAAGCCATATGTGGATATAAAACTTGACGAGAATGTATCCGCAGGCGATGTCCTTGAGATAAGAGGCAGAAATGGTGATGTGGAGCTCACATGCAATGTGGCGGCAAAAGTGGGAAAGAATGTCAGACTTAAGGCGAAGTCATTCAGGAGCATTGCAAAGTTCAATGATGTATACCGTACAAGAAACGGTAAGCTTCTGGAAGATATACAGAATAATATAATAAATGCCGACAGGAAGATAGAGCTCGTTGCACATGTCAGTGCGTATGCGGATCAGCCATTAGAGCTTAAGCTTTCAACTGTAGAAGGAAAGTGTTCTGTCTCAGTCGAGGGGCCTGTGTGTACACAGGCACTTAACAAGCCTGTCACAGAGTCACAGATAGTTGACAAGATCAAAAAGACAGGCGGTACAGATTATGTGCTCGGGGATATAGCTGCTGATGTATCTGACAACCTGTTTGTACAGATAAGCGCAGTGAACAACCTGAGGCGGGAGGCACTTGAACAGCTTGGACTGCAGATCTCACAGAGTTACAGGCGGGATGGCGGTGCAGTAAGAACTGGCCTGCCTGGCGCTGAAAGACCTCTTGAAAATGTGAAAAACAACACTGTTCACGGTGTTACAGTTGGAGTGTCGGACGCTGACCATGTAAATATTGTTAAGAATTATAAATGGGTCAGCAATGTAATAGTAGATTATAATGTCAGAAAATATGCAGATGAATTGAAGCAGGCCGGATTCAGAGTGATCCTTGCTCTGCCTGAGGTATTGCGGCAGAGAGAGCTTGACAGATATTCAGGCCTTTCCGGTGAACTTGGTTCATTTGACGGTGTGATGATCAGAAATTATGACGAGCTGGGAATTCTAAAGAAGTTGGACTATAAGGGACTCGTGATCGCAGATGCCAGTCTCTATGCGTATAATGATAATGCGTTTGATTTCTATAGAGAGAATATGGGTGATGTGTGCTTTATGTGCTCAAACGAGCTCACACTTGATGAGATACATGGTCTTTCATATGATACACTCATAAAGCTCTATGGTCATCAGAAGGTTATGATCACTGCAAACTGTATAGCAGGCAATTACATGAACGGCTGTGCCTCAAGGAAGATGTCCCGGAATGTCCTGACGGATGACAGGGGAAACAGATTCTATGTCAGAAATGACTGTGCGTACTGCTATAACATTATATATAATGGTGTTCCTACAAATATGATAGACAGACTGGCTGAAACCGGTATTTCAGGTAAAGACTGTTATATTGAATTTACAATTGAGGATACTAATAAAGTAAAGGATATAATGGACAGTCTGGAGCTTGCCATGTCAGGGGAAAAAGCAGTATCCATGTCTGTAGATCAGTATACCAGGGGACATTATTACAAAGGAATCGATTAAGATTTTTTGATAAAGGTGGAAACATGATAACAATAGTAACGGAGATAGCGAAGTATTTGATCATATTTTTTATGGTTTTATACACCGTAAAATGCTTTACGGTTTTATAGCCTGTGCCTGCCGATAAGAAACGGCGGGCGCTTAATGTGCAGATATTTTATGTGTTCATGATACATTTTCTTTGCTATCTGACATTATATCTGCATTATGAGAAGAAGAGCATACTTATATTTTATCTGCTACAGATGATAGTATCCATAACATATATGGTTTCATATCATGCCATTTATAAGGGCTCATCGAGACTTATAACGAACAATATGTCATTCCTTCTTCTCATAGGTTATGTCATGCTGACAAGACTTGATTTTGACCTGGCGAAGAAGCAGTTTATATTTGCCACGATCATGTTGGTGGTGACGGCATTTGTGCCGTTGTTCGTGGTAAAGTTCCCGCAGATAAAGAAATGGAATATATTCTATGCGGTGTTTGGTATAGGCTTCCTGTGCACGGTGTTCATCCCGCATGTGGGAGTTGATAAATATGGTTCAAACAACTGGATAAGCATAGGCGGAATATCGATGCAGCCTATGGAGATCGTCAAGATCATATTCGTATTCTTCCTTGCCAGCTCATTTGAAAAGGCAAAGAACTTTAAGGATATGATGAAAACGATCTGTGTAGCAGGACTTTTCATGCTGGTTCTGGTGGCTGAGACGGATCTCGGTGGTGCGGTGATCTTCTTCATGGTATTTGTCATGATGCTGTACCTTGCCACTGGTAAGCACAGCATACTTATAGGCGGAGGCCTCGGAGGTTCGGTTCTTGCTGTGGTTGGATATATGCTTTTGAAGAATCATTTCAGCCATGTCACCATGAGAATCGATGCATGGCTTAACCCGATCGAATAAATAGATGGAAGTGGATATCAGGTTGCACAGAGTCTGTTTGCGATAGGCTCGGGCGGATTCGAGGGAACGGGTCTGTGCCAGGGACTTCCGACATCGATACCGGTCGTGTCCAGTGATTTTATATTTGCTGCGATATGTGAGGAGCTTGGAGTTATATTTGGACTCTGCCTGCTTCTTATGTATCTGAGCTGCTTCATATATTTCATCAATATATCGATGAAGATAAGAGATGCTTTTTATAAGAATGTAGCCTTTGGTTTTACAATATGCTTCATATTCCAGATATTCCTGAACGTTGGCGGTGTTGTGAAGTTCATACCATCTACGGGTGTGACGCTGCCGCTTGTAAGCTATGGAGTGAGTTCGGTTGTCAGCACACTCATTATATTTGGAATAATTCAGGGTATATGTGTATTAGATAACAGTGGAGTTGATAAAAATGTCAGACAGGAAAGTATCAGCAGGGAAGAGTGGCCAGAGACCCCAGTCGCGGTCAGGGGTCAGTCAAACAGCGGTGAAAAACAACGCAAACAGAAAAAGCCAGTCCAGCGCAAAGCAAAGACAGGATACGACAGGAAAGAGACGAACTCAGATGAATTCTGGGGAGAATAGTGACATTCTGGACAAGAAGACAAATGACAAAAAGAATGTGCCTGTTCTGGTTATAACATATTTTGTTGTCATAATCTTTATCTGTATGTTTGCATATATTATCGTGTTTATGGTGAGGGATTCAAGAACATTCATCGCCAATTCATACAATGGGAGACAGTCTCTCTATGCGGAGAAGATAAAGAAGGGAAGCATCATATCCAGCGATGGAAATGTCCTTGCGGAGACATTGACGGATGATGATGGAAACGAGTACAGAAATTATCCATATTCCAATGTGTTCGCACATGTTGTCGGATATGACAGCAACGGACAGGCGGGACTTGAGATGAGCTCCGCGTACTATCTCCTGACATCAAACCAGAACATAATCACGCAGACATACAACAAGCTCAGAAATGAGAAGAGTCTGGGAAACAATGTCATAAGTACACTGAATACCACGCTGCAGAGCACGGCTTACGATGCACTGGGATATAATGACGGCGCTGTTGTGGTTATGGAACCGGATACTGGAAAGATCCTTGCCATGGTCTCAAAGCCTGATTTTGATCCGAACTATATAGACAGTGTGATAGAGGATTCACAGGATTCTGACAGCTCTTATCTGTTGAATCGTGCAACACAGGGTCTGTATCCACCTGGTTCAACCTTCAAGGTACTCACGGCTCTGGAGTATATTCATGAGAACAGCAATTATCAGAAATATTCGTATGAGTGCGAGGGCGAGGATATATTTGACGGAGTACAGATACACTGCTCAGATTATGCGGTTCATGGAACTGTGGATCTGGCGGACTCACTGGCGAAATCTTGTAACACTTCATTTGCCAATATAGGAATGAAGCTCAACAAGCAGTCGTACAAGGATCTGTGTGAGAAGTTCCTGTTTAACAAGGATCTTCCTTATGACGGATATTACAGAAAATCAGTATTCGAGTTAAATGCAACCTCAGATGATTCGGAGATACCGCAGACAGCCATAGGACAGGGCGACACACTTATAACACCTCTGCACAGTGCCATGATCATGAGCACCATAGCAAACGGAGGAGTCATGATGTCCCCATATCTCATCGACAGGATAGAGACGTGCGATGGCAATCTTGTAAAGACATTCAAGCCGAACACCTACGGTAAGATCATATCTGCATCTGACGCAAGACTTCTGAAGGATCTGATGCTTGGCGTAACATCATATGGTACGGCATCGGATGCATTTGCAGATTGCTCATATACCATAGCCAGAAAGACAGGTACTGCGGAGTTCAACGACAACATGGATTCACATTCGTGGTTTGTTGGATTCTCAAATGTTGATGATCCGGATATAGTCGTATGTGTCATAGTTGAGAATGCAAGCTCAACTGGAGCTTCAGCAAAGTATATTGCCAGACAGCTCTTTGACGCATACTATAATTATGTGAAATAATTGCACAAAATGATGCGTATGCCATTAATACGTGATCATATTTACTTTAAAAATAATTTGACATATGATATACTGACTTCAAGTTTTAATTACACACCCGGAAGAAACAGGAGGAATTGCAGTGATAGAAGCAACAAGCTGTGGAGGGGTGGTAATCTTCAGAGGAAAAGTATTGTTGTTGTATAAGAACTACAAGAACAAATACGAAGGATGGGTTCTCCCCAAGGGAACTGTTGAAAAGGGCGAGGAGCACGATGAGACCGCCTTGCGAGAAGTGAAAGAGGAGACAGGTGTAAGCGCATCTATAATCAAATACGTGGGAAAGAGCAATTACACTTTTAACACGGCATTTGATGTGGTAAATAAGGATGTTCATTGGTATCTCATGATGTCTGACAGCTATTACAGCAAGCCACAGAGAGAAGAGTATTTCGTGGATTCCGGTTACTACAAATACCATGAAGCCTACCACCTTCTGAAATTTCCTAACGAGAAGCAGATACTTGAACAGGCATATTCAGAGTATGTTGATCTTAAGAAAAAGAATCTGTGGGGAAACAAGAAGTATTATTAATCAACAAAAGGACTTCTGTATGCAGGTACAGAAGCCTTTTTAGTTTTCTTTTGAGGGTAAGACATGAACAGAAAGAATGCAGACAGATCAAAACAAAAGAAAAAGAGAACAGCAAAGGATATAGTTCTGGACATACTGCTGGTCGTTTTTTTACTTATAGCAGTTTGGAGCGGTGCGTATCTTGGAAGGTATTATTATATTGCGAAGAATGCGCAGAATAACTTCAATGATCTTAAAGGAATGCTCGATACCGATGGGGATGATACCGAAAAGGTTACGGTGGAGGTCTCGGATAAAAGTAAGGACAATGGCGAGAAGAAGATACTCAAGAAATTCGAGAAGTTATACGAGAAGAACAGTGATATTGCAGGATGGCTCACGATCGATGGCACGACCATAGATTATCCGGTTATGTACACTCCCGATGACAACGATTATTATCTGCATCTGGATTTCGATAAGAACTGGAGTGATCCGGGTACACCGTTCATAGATACGAACTGCAGGCCGTTTGATGACAGAACGGACAATGTTCTCATATACGGACATAACATGAAGTCGGGAATAATGTTCAGAGAGCTGCTTCAGTATGAGGACGAGAGCTTTTATAAGAAGCATAAGAATATCAAGTTTGACACGTTGTATGAGACCGGAACATACGAGGTCATCGGTGCATTCCGATCGGAGATATATCCTGACGATGACACGGAGCACTATCATTATTATGAGTTCTTTAACGCTGCGGATAAGGCGGAATTTGATGAATATATTGATTTTGTCAAGTCAAACACATCATATGACAGCGGTGTTACGGCTGAGTACGGTGATGAACTCATCACACTTTCAACATGCGCTTCACACACTGAGGATGGCAGATTTGTCGTGGTTGCGCGAAGGATAACAGGGGATGATAAGTAGTTGACACTAAATGGGGCATGTGTTAATATAACAAATGTCGCAAGCGCCGGCTTGTCGGAATTGGCAGACGAGGCAGACTCAAAATCTGTTGGTGGCAACATCGTGCGGGTTCAAGTCCCGCAGCCGGCATTATATTGAGCCTGAAACCTGAGTAGAATCAAGGGTTTCAGGCTCTTTTGGTATACGTGGGAATAAGATCTTGAAATGAATGGGCGGTGATATATTATGATGAGTAGAAAAGTAAAACAGCAGGTGAATTCGGCTGTGAATGAGTTGGATATGAATCTGGCGAACAACTACAAGGATCTGGCGCATAAAGCCTTGAAGGAACTTGATGAGCTGGTTACGAAGCTTAATGAGGAGGGGCAGCTCAAGGAAAAGGACTACACCAAACTGAGGGATAAAGTGGATGATTACAAGAGACGTATGGCGGGATATCATCACTGACAGTATGTCATAATGACATAATATCGTCACTGAAAGATTATGACCGGGAGCCTGCAGAACAACGGATGTATGTAGCTTCCCGGTCATATTTGTCTGTGTGTATCAGTATTGCTTCATTATCTCTCTGCGAAGCTTCTTGATTATTCTTTTTTCCAGCCTGGATATGTAGGACTGGGATATTCCCAGGAGATCAGCCACCTCCTTCTGAGTCTTTTCTACCCCACCTATGGTGTTTATTCCATACCGCAGTTCTATGATGGTACGTTCCTTTTCACAGAGCTTTGATATGGCATTGTCGAGGAGATTGTAGTCTACCTCTGTCTCCAGATCACGGTAGACTACGTCCTCATCCGTTCCCAGAATGTCGGACAGAAGCAGTTCGTTGCCGTCCCAGTCAACATTCAGCGGTTCATCGATGGACACCTCTGTTCTGAGCTTGCTGTTGCGACGGAGAAACATGAGTATCTCATTTTCAATACATCTTGATGCGTAGGTGGCAAGCTTTATGTTTTTGTCATTTTTGAAGGTGTTTATGGCCTTGATGAGACCGATCGTGCCTATGGATATCAGATCCTCAATTCCGACACCCGTGTTGTCAAATTTTTTAGCAATGTATACGACAAGTCGCAGATTTCGCTCTATCAGCATTTTCTTTGCGGAATCCGACTGGTTGTTTGTGAGTTCGTTTATGACCACGGCCTCCTCGTGGGGCTCCAGCGGGGCGGGAAGTACCTCGGTTCCTCCAATATAATATATATCTTTGCCGCTTTTCAGGGAGCGCAGTGAAATATTGCTGGCAACAGTAAATTTGAAGTCGTTACCCCTTATTGTGTTTAACATGTCTTTTGCCTCTTTTCATATAATATTTGCTTAAAAGAATACATTTGTCTGTGTGAAGTATATTAAATGTATTTGGGCTGATACCGATCAGTGGTCTGTGTTCCATGTATGAGCTGTCGATGAACATGTAGTCAATGTCCATGGCGAGCATAAGCTGATTTCCGGAGCATATCGTATTGTAGGGAATTATGTGTATTCCGGCCGGAATGTCATCACGGTAATCATATTCATATATGGAAGACGGTTTTTTGATGTAGTCATCGAGCAGTGGAGTCAGTTCCGGTGGAGCCAGTTCGATGGCTACGGCGTATGTAGTCACGGCGACGTTGCGTCCTGTGAGATTGCATCTTAGCGTGTTACCTGTGTCCAGGTAACCGATAGCATTGGTGATCCTTGAATGTCTGCCTAGTAATACATTTGTCAGAAAGTTCAAATAATTCACTTCTTTTCATGTAGTGCAATTGGAATTATATATGTGGGCCGGTAAGAAAATGGTCGTATTACAATAAATGAAGCATCGATATTTCGATTGAATTTTTAATTTGTTGATGGAAATGTGGTTAAGTTTTTCAATATACGACTATATATTTGAAAAATGTGTATAAATCTGTGGATAATGTGGAAAAGTGCTAAAACATCCTAAAAAGTGTGAAATAAGCAAACAATTTGCGACATAGAACGATATTTTGTGCAATATAATGATAAAAAATGAGAAATGTATATGTATGGATGACAAAATAAGTCCTGAACTTAAACTTGCCATGGATGCGGATGGTTACATGCCGTACAGCAGTCTTTATCTTGGATATAACGCATCCGATGATTCGTGGATGCTGATAATCAGACATTCCGGTGACATAGATGATCTTGAGGGAGATATTCTGAATAGCTGCGTTTATCTGCTCGGGGGATATGCCATAGTGAACGTGTATTCCTACAATATAAAAAGGCTTCAGGAGGAGCCGAGGGTACTTTATATCGATAAAGCGCAATATTACAGTTATGGTGCGGGTGTCGCCTATGACAGATACATATCCTGCATAACGGAAAATTTCATGTCGAAGTATGGGCTCACAGGCGAAGGTGTATGTATCGGAATTATAGATAGCGGCGTGAATATCCTCAACCGGGAATTTGCAGATGACGCCGGCTCCAGGATAGTCATGTATTGGAACCAGAATACAGATTATGAAAGGACTTACCCAAACCGCTATGGTCTTGGACGGATATATGATCAAAGTGAGATCGGGCAAATGTATGAGGACAGGCGGCTGCCTGGTGTCATGGGAGAGCAGCATGGCACGGAGGTTGCATCTGTGGCCGCCGGGAGCAATATAGGAGTGGCGGGAAAAGCCCGGATCATTGTCGTTGAACAGTCGCTTGAACGCGCGCTGCCGGACACGATAGGTATAATGATGGGGATAGATCTACTTGTGAGATACAGCATGGAGACTGGAACTCCGGTAGTGATAAATCTTTCATATGGAAATAACTTTGGAGCCCATGATGGCACGTCGACACTTGAGCTGTTTGTTAATTCTGTGGCCCAGATGGCTAAGGTGTGTGTTGTCACGGGTTCAGGAAATGACGGTGGAAGACAACTGCATACCAGCGGTATGCT
>NC_021018.1:2756461-2758564 GCF_000210595.1 Coprococcus sp. ART55/1
GTGTATGGAACCCTCACGATCCCGGGTACGGCATCAAATATAATAACGGTGGCTGCCTATGATCAGGTAAATGCATCCATAACGGGATTTTCAGGCAGGGGTTTTACGTCGGATAATGCCATAAAACCGGATATTGCAGCTCCGGGTGTCGGAGTGACTGTCAGCTATGGTGAGTATGGATACGGAAATGCCGATGGCACATCGCTGGCGGCGGCATTTGTGTCTGGCTGTGCGGCACTTATCATGGAATGGGGGATAGTCCTGGGGAACGATCCATATATGTACGGAGAGAGGGTTAAGGCTCAGCTTATAAGGGGAGCAAAGCCTCTCGGATCACTGGGCAGTTACCCGAACAGATATACAGGCTGGGGGACCGTGTGTATGGAAAACAGCTTCAAAGGATTAATTGTATGAAAGATTTGCAAAAAGATGTGGTTTTATGTCAAGTAATTGTGTATAATTTGATTCATACGTGCTTTTTGCAAGTATAAAAGAAAAAAACGGGGTATTTCACACATGGTAGGATTTTATAATTATACAGTTATTTTGACATATATGAGCCTGGTGTCATCTATCACAGGCATGTTCTTTACATTTACCGGACACCTTAGCATAGGAATATTGTGTCTTGCACTTTCCGGTCTGTTTGATGCATTTGACGGAAAAGTCGCAAGGAGCAAGAAGGATAGGACTATGGATGAGAAGAGATTTGGTATCCAGATAGATTCTCTCTGTGACCTGGTGAGTTTTGGAGTTTTTCCTGTTGTATTGTGCTGGTATTCAGGAATGAACACGCCGTTTGGAATGGTTATTCTTGCACTGTACTGTCTGGCTGGAATGATAAGACTTGCATACTATAACGTGCTCGAGGAGAAGAAGAACAATGACGATGATGATGCTGAGGTCATAGAGCAGCCGGATGGAAGAAAGTATTTCCATGGAATGCCGATCACCGCAATATCGGTGGGGCTTCCTATAATATACGTTACGTCACCTTTGCTTGGGTTCTCTTTCCCAATTCTGCTTCATGGAATCATGATACTTGCAATGATACTTTTCATAACAGATTTCAGATTCCCTAAGCCAACCACAAAGGAACTTATGGTGATAATTGTCATTGTGGCAGTTGCCGTAGTTTGGCTTATGATAAGATACATGGTCAGACGTCATATCATAACTATTCCTTATTTTATATCCCTTCTATTATAAGTGTATAGGAGCTATGGAAAATAAAAGATATAGAAGTAATTTGGCTATACCGGATATACAGAAGCGATGAAGGATGATGTATAAGATATGATAAAGAACAAATATGCAATATACAAAAGATCAAAACATAATGAGTGCGTATCGACACAGGACAGAGTCCTGCGCCTGTTATATGGCAACAGAGCGGGTCGTATGGTGCTGGGATGGCTGATCAGACCAGAGGTGTCAAAGCTTGTGGGAAGATTCATGGACACTGGATTATCCAGAATCATGATCAATCCATTCATTAAGAAAAATGATATTGATATATCTGTGTGTCAGAAGAATGAGTTTGACTCATATAACGATTTCTTCAAGAGAAAGCTGGTGCCGGGAGCAAGGACCATAGATATGACCGATGAAGGTTTTGTGAGTCCATGTGACAGCAGGCTTACGGTATATGATATAGAAGACACAGAACGACAGACTTTCAATATAAAGGATTCAGAGTACACGGTGGCATCCCTCCTCAGGGACAAAAAGCTTGCGAGACACTACAGAGGTGGAAAATTGTGGCTGTTCAGACTGTGTGTCGATGATTATCACAGATACATATATAACGTGTCTGGAAAGCAGTCTGATGTCAGACGTATAGAAGGCTTATATCACACAGTTAACCCTATAGCCAGTGAATATTACGACATTTACAAAGAAAATACCAGAGAGTATTGTCTTATAAGGACGCAGGATGCGGGAACCATCATTGATATGGAGGTTGGAGCACTTCTGGTTGGTCGTATAGTTAACAGGTATGTGGATTCCACGGATGTCAGAAGAGGAGAGGAAAAGGGCTATTTTGAGTTTGGTGGCTCAACAATCATTCTTCTCATCCAGAAGGACAAAGTCGCTCCTTTA
>NC_021018.1:2759796-2761720 GCF_000210595.1 Coprococcus sp. ART55/1
ATGGAGGAGAACAGAAAGAGATTCTTCGCGATCAAGCTCATCGAGAAGGATAGCAAGATCATAGAGCAGATGAAGAATGCTCCAGATTGCTCAGCAGAGATCAAGAAGCTTGAGGATGACTTCGATGATGACACAGAGAGTATTATCACAAGTGAGAGATATTCATACATTTCATCAATCATTGACAAGTGTGTAAAGAAGGCTGCAAATGGACAGAAGCTTACAATATCAGATAAGATCGACCGTGTTGTAACAAACCGTATCCTTGCACTTCCTATATTCGTTCTCATCATGTGGCTCGTATATTATATAGCAATGTCAACAGTAGGTGCATGGTGCACAGACTGGACAAATGATAACCTGTTCGGCGATGGTTTCCATCTCTTCGGCATCGGAAGCTCAGCTTATGAAGATGCATCAGGTGACTATGATGCAGCAACAACAGCACTTGATGCATACGGCGTACTCGTAACAGATGACGAGGATGCTGTTGATGTAGATGCCACAAAGGCAGCTATCGAGGCAAACACAAACACAGAGGCAAGCGTTAAGTATGAGATGGAAGATGAGGAGACACTCGATACATACGATATCGATGTATACTACTCAGAGGTTCCAGCAAATGCTGACGAAGAGACAACAAACGCAATGTCATATCTTGATGCAGTTGATTACTTCAACGAGACACAGATGGCAGAGATTGATCCTGCTGATTATGGCGTATTTGTTCCTTCAATCCCAGATCTCATCTCTGCAGGACTTGACAAGATTGGATGTGCAGATTGGTTACATGGACTTATCATCGATGGTATTGTAGCCGGTGTTGGTGCTGTACTTGGTTTCGTACCTCAGATGCTCGTACTGTTCATCTTACTTGCAATCCTTGAGTACTGTGGATATATGGCACGTATCGCCTTCATCATGGACCGTATCTTCAGAAAGTTCGGTCTCTCAGGAAAGTCATTCATACCTATCCTTGTAGGTACAGGTTGTGGTGTGCCAGGTATCATGGCTTCACGTACAATTGAGAATGAGAAAGACCGTCGTATGACAGTCATGACAACAACATTTATACCATGTGGTGCTAAGGTTCCATTTATCGCTATGATCGCCGGTGCTATATTCGGTGGTTCATCAATAGTTGCAACAAGTGCTTACTTTATTGGTATTGCAGCAATTATATGTTCTGGTATAATACTTAAAAAGACAAAGATGTTCGCCGGAGATCCATCACCATTCGTTATGGAGCTTCCACCTTATCATATCCCAACAGTAGGTTCTGTACTCAGAAGTATGTGGGAGCGTGGCTGGTCATTCATCAAGAAGGCTGGTACGATAATCACACTTTCAACAATTGCTGTATGGTTCACAACATACTTCGGATTTGTTGATGGTTCATTCCAGATGCTTGATGAGAGCCAGATCGATTACAGTATCCTTGCAAAGATCGGTAATGCGATAGCATGGATCTTCGTTCCACAGGGCTGGGGCAACTGGCAGGCAACTGTAGCATCTATCACAGGTCTTGTTGCCAAGGAGAACATCGTTGGTACAATGGGTATCCTCTACGGTGGTGGAGATGGTACAGTTTACCAGGCACTTGCAGGCGCATTCACAACAGCAAGCGGATTCTCATTCCTTGTATTCAACCTTCTCTGCGCACCATGTTTCGCAGCTATGGGTGCTATCAAGAGAGAGATGAACAGTGCTAAGTGGTTCTGGTTCGCAATCGGATATCAGTGTGGATTTGCTTACCTTGTAGCACTTGTTGTATACAGAATCGCAGGTCTATTCACAGGAGCTTGTACATTCGGTGTATGGTCAGTAGTAGCAATTGCACTTGTTGTTCTGTTCTTCTTCATGCTGTTCCGTCCGGATCCAAACAAGAAGGTAAAGACAAGCAAGGAGTTCCTCAACGCTTAAC
>NC_021018.1:2763434-2766826 GCF_000210595.1 Coprococcus sp. ART55/1
CCTCAATGAGGACAACAAGGTGTCACTGTTCGTCAGATATATTGACATCGCAACAGGTGAGTATGAGACAAAGATCGTGAACAAGAATAAGTAATTAAAGAATAAAGGAGATATTTGATCATGAACGAGATTCAGTTAAAGTACGGTTGTAATCCAAATCAGAAGCCATCAAGAATATATATGGAGGATGGCAGTGATCTTCCTGTTAAGGTTTTAAACGGCAAGCCTGGATACATCAACTTCCTTGATGCATTTAACGGATGGCAGCTCGTAAAGGAACTCAAGGCGGCAACAGGACTTCCAGCAGCAACATCATTCAAGCATGTTTCACCAGCAGGCGCTGCAGTTGGACTTCCACTTACAGATACACTTGCAAAGATCTACTGGGTAGATGATCTCGGAGAGCTCTCACCACTTGCATGCGCATATGCAAGAGCAAGAGGTGCTGACAGAATGTCATCATTCGGCGATTTCATCGCACTTTCAGATGTATGTGACGCAGACACAGCACGCCTTATCAAGAGAGAGGTATCAGATGGTGTTATCGCTCCTGGATACACAGATGAGGCTATGGAACTTCTTCTTGCAAAGAAGAAGGGAAATTACAACATCATCCAGATAGATGAGAACTATGTTCCTGCTGAGATCGAGAGAAAGCAGGTATACGGTGTTACATTTGAGCAGGGAAGAAATGAGCTCAAGATCGACAAGGATCTTCTGTCAAACTTTGTTACAAAGAACAAGGATCTTCCAGAGCAGGCTGAGATCGATATGAAGATCGCGCTCATCACACTCAAGTATACACAGTCAAACTCAGTATGCTATGTAAAGGGCGGACAGGCTATAGGTATCGGAGCCGGACAGCAGTCAAGAATCCACTGTACAAGACTTGCAGGACAGAAGGCAGACAACTGGTTCCTTCGTCAGTCACCACAGGTTATGGGACTTCAGTTTGTTGACGGACTTGGAAGAGCCGACAGAGACAATGCCATCGACGTATACATGGGTGATGAGTATGAGGACGTTCTTAAGGAAGGCGAGTGGCAGAAGAGATTCAAGGTTAAGCCTGAGGTGTTCACAGCAGAGCAGAAGAAGGCATGGCTTGCGCAGAACACAGATGTTGTCCTTGGATCAGATGCATTCTTCCCATTCTCAGACAATATAGAGAGAGCTCACAAGAGCGGTGTCAAGTACATTGCGCAGCCTGGCGGATCAGTTCGTGACGATCTTGTTATCGAGTGTGCTGACAAGTACGATATGGTCATGGTATTTACAGGAATCAGATTATTCCATCACTAATCTGCCAGACCTGTCGGCGTCAGATATTGTATTTATAGAAGAATTGAGAGCGGTTTTGCTGATGAAAATCAGCAAAGCCGCTTTTTACTTTATATATTTGTTGGATTGTGCTAATATAAAATGATGTATAAACTGCGGTAGCTATGCCGTGTAATAAAAATACTGTGATTCAAAGGAGATAACATATGTCTAGACGTAAACGCAGCATATTTAAAGAGAGAAGAAAGATCAACTATAAACTAATTTTTGCATTGGTGATACTTGCGTGTGTGGCTGTATTGCTGATCTCATACGCTATATCGGCAATAGTGTCACAGAAGGATGAACTTTACGATCAGGGCGTAAAATATTACAAGTCAGGTTCGTATCAGGAGGCAATAGATTCATTTGACAATGCCTTGGCAGAGAATCAGTTGTTCTCAAAGAAAAAGGATCAGAATATAAAGCTGTATCTGGCTGATGCGTATCTCAAGAGCGCGCAGTACACAGAGGCCGCAAATACATACAACGAATTGATACAGGATTCATTTACCGGATCAAATGTAAAAGATCTGAAGGAACTGGCAACTGCACTCAGTGATTTCTCACAGGGAAATTATGGCGGTGCTCTCGATGTGCTTCTGAAGCAGGCGGAGACATATCCGGAGCTTTATATGTACATAGGAACATGCTACGCAGTTACTGATGAGTCCGATAAGATGTTTGAGAGCTATGAAAAATATGTCCAGACATTTGGATTCAACTCGTATGTATATGCCATGTACGGTTCATATTATCTGAATAACGGTGATATGGAGTCTGCGATCGCATATATTACAAATGGACTTGACAGTGGAGACAAGATATACAGAAAAGAGCTCCTGATGCTTGAGATAACATATTATGAGAAGAACGAGGATTACGATAAGGCTTATGAGATAGCGGGACAGCTTGTGTCTGAGTATCCGGATTATGAGAAAGGACAGAAGGAGTATACATTCCTGAGCACAAGAGTGTCACAGTAGTATTTGTATTGGGAGGAGTTATTTTATATGGAGATTCAGCTTTGGAAGGAGATACTGTCTCCTTACGAGCAGGCGGTTGATGAGCTTCTCGTGAAGTTCAACCACATAATAATGCAGTACAAGAGTACGGGAAAGTACTCACCTATAGAGAGTGTGACCGGAAGGGTGAAGACGGTCTCCAGTATTATCGATAAGCTTCAGAAGAAGAATATTCCTATGGACCGGATCGTTGAGGAGATGGATGACATAGCCGGAATCAGGATCATGTGCCAGTTCACCGAGGATATCAGCAAGGTGGTTGAGATTATACGTGGCAGACAGGACATGAGGATACGTGAGGAGAAGGATTATATAGCAAATGCCAAGGCCAGCGGCTATCAGAGCTATCACATCATACTTGATTACGATGTATATACGGTAAATGGATGCACCACCATACAGGCGGAGATCCAGATAAGGACAATGGCGATGAACTTCTGGGCAACCATAGAACATTCATTGCAGTACAAGTACAGGAAGGGAATTCCAGAGGACATAAGGGCGAAGCTCAAGAACGCTGCGGATGCCACCGTTGCACTTGACAGGGAGATGTCATATGTCCGCGGAGAGATCATGGATGCACAGAATTCGTTCAATATCAAGGCGAATATAGTTTCGGAGATCATTGTTAATATCCAGAATCTGTACAAGGTGGGAAATCCAAGAGAGATCCAGAAGATTCAGGATGAGTTTTATTCTATATATAAGAAGGATGATATGGAGCTGCTTGAGAATTTTGCAAAGCAGCTTGACATAATAGCTGAGGGTTACAAGGCCCAGAGCGTAAGATAAAGGAGTTTGTTATGACTTTACCAAAGGCGTTTGACGAGAGGATCAGAATACAGCTTGGCGATGAATACGAGGATTATATAAAGTGTTTTGACAGTGATATGTATCATGGAATCAGGGTGAATACATCCAAGATATCCGTGGAGGACTTTCTGAAGATAAGTCCTTTCGAGCTGGAGCCTGTGCCGTGGACTAAGAATGGTTTTTACTATGATCACAGGAAGTATACGCCTTCCAAGCATCCATACTATTATGCGGGGC
>NC_021018.1:2767152-2770021 GCF_000210595.1 Coprococcus sp. ART55/1
CCATGACACCTGCCAGCGTTCTGGATATAGAGGATGGAGATGTGGTACTAGATATATGCGCGGCACCGGGAGGCAAATCCACCGAGCTTGCGGCGAAGCTTAATGGCACGGGAATACTTATATCCAATGATATAAGCAACTCGAGAGCCAAGGCGCTTCTGAAGAACCTGGAACTTTTCGGAATAGGAAACATGTGTGTGGTAAGTGAACCTCCAAATAATCTGTCAAAGGCATTTGAGGGTACATTCGATAAGATACTTATAGATGCACCGTGTTCCGGAGAGGGCATGTTCAGAAAATCTTCATCGATGATGACTGCATGGGAGAACAACGGAACTGAACTTTTTGCCGGACTGCAGAGAGGAATATTAAATGAAGTGTGCAAGATGTTGAAACCGGGCGGAAAGCTGCTTTATTCCACATGTACATTTTCCCCCGAGGAGGATGAGAGGTCGGTGGAGTATCTGCTGTCGATAGATGACAGTATGCATCTTGTGGATTTTCCTAAATATGAGAAATTTGATGACGGCAATCCGGCCTGGGGAGAGACCGGCAATCCTGAGCTTGTGAAATGTTCAAGACTGTGGCCTCATCACGTGAAGGGCGAAGGTCATTTCATAGCTCTGTTTGAAAAGGATCAGGATGACTCATATAGAGGAAACTCAACATACTCGTTCAAGTCGTACAGGCCGGATGAGGATTTCATCGCATTTATAAAGCATGTATCTGAGTCTGCGGGTATAAAGACAGACAGGATAGAGGAAAATAAGGGAAGACTTTATTATATATCAGAGGGAATGCCTGATGTTAAGGGACTCAGGCTTTTGAGGCATGGACTGTTCCTCGGTGAGGTCAAGAAGAACAGATTTGAACCGAGTCAGTCACTTGCGATGTATCTCAAGTCAGATCAGTTTGACAATGTTGTGAGTTTTTTGGCGGATGACATAAGGGTCATAAAGTATTTAAAGGGAGAGACCGTCGAGCTGGAAGATGATCAGGATATAGAGAATGGGTATGTGCTTGTCTGCGTGGATGGATATCCGCTCGGGTGGGCCAAGAACAACAGAGGAGTATTAAAAAACAAATATTTATCGGGATGGAGGATGATGTCATGAGAAAGGTAGCGATAATCACAGGAGCATCTTCAGGGATTGGAAGAGAATTTGCACTTCAGATAGCACAGCGATACAGGACAATCGACGAGATATGGCTTATAGCAAGGAGAAAAGACAGGCTTGCTGAGGTTAAGACCGAGATAAACGCGGTAAGTGGAAAGCTTGTAAGGATACTTGCGCTTGACCTAACCGATGAGACTGATATCAAGTTCTACAGAAATCTTCTTGAGAGACAGGCTCCATCAATAAGAGTACTTGTAAATGCAGCTGGATACGGAATAGCAGGCCATTTTGAGAATATGACAGTGGACGACGTGACTGGAATGTTGAATCTCAACTGCAGGGCGCTGGCTGCCATAACACATATATCTCTGCCATATATGTCAGGCCCTTCAAATATAATCAATCTTGCTTCATCTGCAGCTTTTCTGCCTCAGCCATCATTTGCTATATATGCGGCATCCAAATCAATGGTGCTGAGCTTTTCAAGAGCACTTAACAGAGAGCTTGAGGAAAAGGGGATAACTGTTACGGCTGTCTGCCCGGGACCTGTCAAGACAGAGTTCTTCGATGTTGCGCAGAAGTACACAAAGTCCAAGCCGTATAAGATGATTCTAAGAGCAGATCCTGTGAAGGTTGTAAAAAAGGCACTGTTTGACGCGTATTATATGAGCGATATATCGGTGTATTCGCCGCTTATGAAGGCGTTCAGACTTGTGAGCAAGTACCTGCCTCACAGTTTGCTGATCAGATTTATGAAGTAGATATATGGGCTGCAGGCGGACATAGCTCTACAGCCAGACCAGAGATAAATGGAGGATGATATGGAAAAAGGACAACACGGATACATGAACAGGCATAAGAGAAATGTTCTTATTAGTATCATTGTACTTGGATTGTTTGTTATAGCCGGAGTATTCTTTACTGTGGCTATGTTTGACACAAGAAAGACTGTATTTATAGTCATACCGATACTCGTCGCCCTGCCGCTTGCAAAACAGCTTGTGGCATACATAATGTGTGCAGGGTTCAAGGAACTCACGAAGGATGAGTACGCTAAACTTGAGAAGTTATCATACTTTGGAGATCCGTCACTTGTATATGATGTGTCGATAAGCAGGTACGAGGGAATAGTGTATTTCCCTGCTGCGGTCATAAGAGATGGCAGAATGCTGTTTTACTACAATGGTGGATATGGCAAAAAGATACCTGATGAGGCAGCGCTCAAGAAGATCATTACAGAGGCTCTGGCAGACCAGAAAAAATATGTTGTGATCATAGCCACAGACATTGATGGTTTTGTGGCAAAGGCCGAGAAGATCAAAGCACCTTCAGATGAATTTGTCGGTGCCGATGAGAAGATCAGAAACAGATTATATGAGCTGGGAATATAGACAAAAATGAGAGAGATAGTTATTTCAAAGAACGAAGCCGGCCAGAGGCTTAACAAGCTGGTCATGAAGTACCTTAACAAGGCTCCTTCAAGCTTCGTCTACAGGATGATAAGAAAGAAAAACATAAAACTTAATAACGGCAAGGCGGTTGGAAATGAGATCGTGTATGTTGGGGATGTGATACAGCTCTATCTGTCGGATGAGACCATAGAATCATTCAGGGATGACAGCGTGAGAGCCGGTGCTTCCACAGGTGGAAACAGGTTTAAACCGGAGATCATATATCACGACCACAACATACTTATAGTCAATAAACCGGCGGGTGTATTGTCACAGAAGGCATCGAAGGACGATTACTCG
>NC_021018.1:2770319-2772549 GCF_000210595.1 Coprococcus sp. ART55/1
AATGAGAGTGTCATCGATTATCTGCTTGACAATGAGTATATAACTGAGACTCAGCTCAGAACCTTCAAGCCTTCTGTATGCAACAGGCTGGACAGGAATACCTCCGGCCTTGTTCTGTGTGGAGTGTCACTTATGGGAAGTCAGGAGCTTTCGAGGATCATAAGGGAGAGACGCATAGACAAATATTACTACACCATAGTCAAGGGAAATATGACAGAGACGCAGGATATTACGGCATATCTCGTGAAGGATGATAAGAAGAACACTGTGACAATACGTGACAGCGTGGAGGAGATACGCAGGGCTGCCGGGGACTTGGACTATGATAAGATCCACACCATATTCCAGCCGGTCAGAACAAATGGAAAATATACAGAGCTTAAGGTAAAGCTCATAACGGGTAAGACTCACCAGATAAGGGCACAGCTCCAGCACATGGGGTATCCGGTGATCGGTGACCAGAAGTATGGTGACAGGGAGACAAACATACATTTCAGACAGACATACAAGCTTAGAAACCAGATTCTGCACTGCGGCGAGGTGGAGTTTACCGATGTTGTCGGTGGACTGGATTATCTGACGAGCAAGAGCTTCTCAGCATTCAAGCCTGATATGTATAAAAGAATAGAAAAGGATTTGTTTGAATAGATGGCTACATGGAATTCGCGAGGGCTTCGTGGCTCCACACTGGAGGATATGATAAACAACACAAATGAATATTACAGACAGAAGAACCTCGCGCTGGTCCAGAAGATCCCGACACCTATCACGCCGATAAAGATTGACAAGGACAGCAGCCAGATCACCCTGGCGTATTTCGAGAAGGATTCAACCGTCGACTATATAGGTGTTGTCCAGGGAGTTCCGGTATGTTTCGATGCAAAGGAATGTGCCACTGATACATTTACAATGCGTAACATTCATGAGCATCAGATAAGGTTCATGGAGGATTTCGAGAGACAGAACGGTGTAAGCTTCCTTATCATAATGTTCTCGGGACGAAATGAACTGTATTATATGAGATTCGAGGAACTTAAGGGGTATCTTGAGAGAGTCCAGAATGGGCATGTCAACAACTTCAAGTACAATGAACTTGATCCCAATTTCTTTATAAGAGCCAAGGGTGGTGCATTGGTACATTATCTTGAACCTCTAAGCAGGGATCTTGATGATAGAGGTTGACAAATACAATCCGCTTTAATATAATGTGCACGTTGACATGCTACCAAAGTAGCAAATTATCACTTTAATGCGATAAAGCAATAATAAAGAACGTGAAGCATGGCAAAGTTTAATTGACAAGGAGATATGATTATGCAGGACAAACTGTTACAGACCCCGGATGGAGTGAGAGACACCTACGATGTAGAATGTAAGAAGAAGAGAAAGGTTATGCATGAACTCCATCATATTCTGGAGTTATACAGCTATCACGATATAGAGACACCTACATTTGAGTTTTTTGATATATTTAACAGAGATAAGGGTTCAGCACCTTCCAATGAGATGTACAAGTTCTTTGACAGGGACAACAATACTTTGGTGCTCAGGCCGGATATAACACCTTCAATAGCGAGATGTGTTGCAAAGTATTATGCAGATGAGGAACTTCCTGTCAGACTCTGCTATACAGGCAATACCTATACAAACACACTCAAGCTTCAGGGAAAACTCAAGGAGGTCACACAGATCGGTGCCGAGCTTGTAAATGATGATTCATCCGCTGCTGACGCTGAGATAATCGCAACTGTGATAGACTGCTTCAACGAGATCGGGATCAGTGATTTCCAGATAGAGATAGGCCAGATAGACTACTTCAAGGGCCTGGTTGCTGAATCTGGTATCAGTGAGGACGAGGAGGATCAGATAAAAGAGTACATCCATATCAAGAACTTTTTCGGACTTGAGGAGTATGTGGATGCACTTGATATAAGTGACTCTCTTAAGAAAGCATTTGTTGCATTTGATTCTCTGTTCGGCGGAATATCCATGTTTGACAAGGCTGAGGGATATGTGTCAAATGAGACATCACTTGAGGCTGTGAAGAGGCTCAGAAGAGTGTATGCAGCTCTTGAGTGCTACGGATATCAGGATCACATAAGCTTTGATCTCGGTATGCTTGACGGATACAACTATTATACAGGAATCATATTCCGCGGATATACTTATGGAACCGGTGATGCTGTTGTCAAGGGCGGCCGTTACAATAATCTTCTCAAGCAGTTTGGAA
>NC_021018.1:2773267-2786512 GCF_000210595.1 Coprococcus sp. ART55/1
GAGAAGATAGTCATGACAACTCCATGTAATGCTGAGGGTGAGGTGTACGCCACAACACTCGTTGCAGCAAAGGAAGCAGGAGTGGATGAGATATACAAGGCAGGCGGCGCGCAGGCCATAGCTGCCCTTGCATACGGAACAGAGTCAGTACCTAAGGTTGACAAGATAGTTGGCCCTGGAAACATATTTGTCGCTCTTGCAAAGCGTGCCGTATACGGACATGTCAGCATAGATTCCATAGCCGGCCCATCAGAGGTAATGGTACTTGCCGATGAGACTGCCAATTCTAGATACGTGGCTGCAGATCTGCTGTCACAGGCAGAGCATGACGAGATGGCATCAGCCATACTTGTGACCACATCAGAGGAGCTTGCCGAGAAGGTATCAGTTCAGGTTGACAAGTTCATCGATGAGCTTTCAAGAAAAGAGATAATGAGAAAGTCTATAGACAATTATGGATATATTCTTCTTGCAGACAACATGAGCGATGCCATAGATGCTGTCAACGACATTGCATCAGAGCATCTCGAGATCGTCACAGCCAATCCATTTGACGTGATGACAAGAGTGAAGAATGCTGGAGCTATATTTATCGGAGAATACTCATCAGAGCCTCTTGGAGATTACTTTGCAGGCCCTAACCATGTACTTCCAACAAACGGTACAGCAAAGTTCTTCTCACCGCTTTCAGTAGACGATTTCATCAAGAAATCCAGCATAATCTACTATTCAAGAGAGGCACTTGAGGCAGTTCACACTGACATTGAAGCATTTGCCAAGGCTGAGCAGCTCACAGCACATGCCAATTCAATAGCAGTAAGATTTGAAAAATAAGACATAATGATATAGAATATGGGAAGGAGACAGGGATATGGCAGAGAAAGCAGCTAGAATCGCCAAATGTACAAGAACGACAAACGAGACAGACATAACCCTCGAGTTTAATATAGATGGAAAAGGACAGTCAAAGATCGACACAGGAATCGGTTTCTTTGACCACATGCTCACAAGTTTTGCGAAGCATGGTTTCTTTGATCTCAACGTTACAGTCAAGGGAGATCTGTATGTGGATTGTCACCATACCATTGAGGATGTGGGAATTGTGCTGGGCAAGGCCATCAAGGAGGCTCTTGGAGACAAGAAGGCCATCAAGAGATTTGGCAATTTCTTCCTGCCGATGGACGAGACTCTCGTAATGTGTGCCATAGATCTGTCGGGAAGACCATATCTTGTCTATGATCTGAACCTACGCACAGAGAGGGTTGGATACTTCGACACACAGATGGTCAAGGAATTCTTCTATGCAGTATCATACGCTGCTGAGATGAATCTCAATATTAAGCAGTTCTCAGGGGAGAACGATCACCACATCATAGAGGCCGCATTCAAGGCATTTGCGAAGGCTCTTGATGAGGCGACAACTTATGACAGAAGATTAAACGGAAAGGTGCTTTCTACCAAAGGCACACTTTAAGGAGGTGCTGGTTCACTATGGATAATGATATGATCTGCAAAAAGATAATTCCATGTCTGGATCTGAACAATGCGGTCGAGATGGCAAAATATTACAATGATGCCGGAGCTGATGAGATAGCTTATTTTGACAGCAAGGCAACAAAAGATGGCAGAGAACCCAATGTTGCCATTATAAGACAGATATGTGACAGTGTTGATATTCCACTTATTGCCTGTGGCGGTGTGAGGGAGCTTGAAGATGTCAAGAAGCTTCTGTATGCAGGTGCATCCAAGGTATGTATGAAATCTGCGGCGCTGAACACGCCGGAGCTTGTCACTGAGGCTTCTGACAGATTTGGTTCAGAGCGAATAATCTGTACTATAGATCTTAGTGAGTGTGATGATCCTGTCGGATATGCCAGAAAACTGAAGACGCTTGGAGCGGGAGAACTTCTGCTGCTTCACAACAACATGGTGCCGGAATATCTGGATATAGTAAAATCCATAAGAGAAAATGTTGCACTTCCTGTTATAGTTTCTACCTATTCCACTAACGGGGAAGCTGTGGCAGAGATGCTCAATGAGACAAATGCTGAATCAATTTCTCTGTACAATCTCCAGAAGATGGATATAATGGAGATTAAACAGCATTGCCGTGAGGCAAATATAGATGTGGATCTGTTTGAATCGTCCATGCCTTTTGAGGCGTTCAAACTCAATTCGGATGGACTTATTCCATGTGTTACACAGCACTATAAGACCGGTGAAGTGCTCATGGTCGCTTATATGAACAAGGAGTCGTATGAGAAGACCATCAGAACAGGACGCATGACATACTGGAGCCGCAGCCGCAATGAGCTGTGGACCAAGGGTGATACATCCGGTCATTATCAGTTTGTCAAGTCTCTTACGATAGACTGTGACAAGGACACCATACTTGCCAAGGTGTCACAGATAGGAGCTGCGTGTCATACAGGCAGCCGTACTTGTTTCTTTACAGATCTGGTGAGAAAGGAGTACAATGATACCAATCCTATGAAGGTATTCGAGGAGGTATACAATACCATACGCGACAGAAAGGATCAGCCAGGAGATGATTCTTATACCAATTATCTGTTCGGCAAGGGTATTGACAAGATCCTGAAGAAGGTCGGTGAGGGAGCTACGGAGATAGTCATAGCTGCCAAGAATCCTGATTCAGAGGATATAAAATATGAAATATCTGACTTCCTTTATCATCTCATGTGTCTGATGGTAGAGAGAGGAATCAGCTGGAAAGATATTACAGAAGAACTGGCTGACAGAAGATAGAGTGGAGGATATTAGACAATGCAAAATTATGGCGTGAACGAACTGAGAAAAATGTTCCTGGAATTCATGGAGAGCAAGGGTCATCTTAGAATGAAGAGCTTTTCACTTATTCCACACAATGACAACAGCTTACTGCTGATCAATTCAGGTATGGCACCACTTAAGCCTTACTTTACAGGTCAGGAGGTACCACCTAGAAGACGTGTGACAACATGTCAGAAGTGTATCAGAACAGGAGATATCGAGAATGTAGGTAAGACAGCCCGTCATGGTACATTCTTTGAGATGCTGGGTAATTTCTCATTTGGCGATTATTTCAAGCATGAGGCTATATCATGGACATGGGAGTTCCTCACAGAGGTTGTAGGACTTGACAAGAACAGACTCTATCCATCGGTTTATCAGGATGACGATGAGGCATTTGATATATGGAATAAGGAGATCGGTGTCGATGCTGACCGTATATTCAGATTCGGCAAGGAGGACAACTTCTGGGAGCACGGAGCTGGTCCTTGTGGTCCTTGTTCAGAGGTTTACTATGACAGAGGCGAGAAGTATGGCTGCGGTAAGCCTGGCTGTACTGTAGGCTGTGACTGTGACAGATACATGGAGGTTTGGAACAACGTATTTACACAGTTCAACAATGACGGACACAACAACTACACAGAGCTTGAGCAGAAGAACATAGATACAGGTATGGGTCTTGAGAGACTCGCAGTTGTTGTTCAGGATGTTGATTCTATATTTGATGTTGATACGATCAAGGCTCTCCGCGACAAGGTATGTGAGATGGCAGGCGTGGAATATGAGACAGATCATGAGAAGGATGTATCGATCAGACTTATAACTGATCATATCCGTTCAGTTACATTCATGACATCAGATGGTATCGTTCCATCGAACGAGGGCCGTGGTTATGTTCTTAGACGTCTTCTCAGACGTGCTGCAAGACACGGAAGACTTCTCGGCATCAAGGGCAAGTTCCTGTCAGAGCTTGCAAAGACAGTTATCGAGGTGTCAGAGGATGCATATCCTGAGCTCAGTGAGAAGAAGGAATATATCTTCAATAAGATAGACAAGGAAGAGGAGAGCTTCAATAAGACCATAGATACAGGTCTTGCGATCCTCAAGGATTATATAGACGAGACTAAGGCTGCAGGTGAGAAGGTTCTCTCAGGTGACAAGGCATTCAAGCTCTATGACACCTATGGATTCCCTCTTGATCTCACAAAGGAGATCCTCGAGGAGGAGGGGATCGAGGTTGATGAGGACAGATTCACCGAGTGCATGAATATCCAGAAGGAGACTGCAAGAAAGGCCAGAAAGACCACAACATACATGGGTGCAGACGCAACCGTATATGAGCAGCTTCCTGTTGACATGACATCTGAGTTTGTCGGATATGACAAGCTGACATACAAGTCAACTATATCAGCCATCACAACAGAGGTTGGTGAGGGTGATGATAAGAAGTCAGTTCTTGCAGATACTGTATCTGAGGGAGCACAGGCTTCAGTTATAGTTCCTGAGACACCTTTCTACGCTACCATGGGTGGTCAGATCGGTGATAAGGGAATCATCAAGACAGAGAACGGTACATTCGTTGTTGAGGATACTGTCAAGGTTGTAGGCGGCAAGATCGCACATATCGGTTATGTTGAGTCAGGCGAACTCAATGTTGGTGATGAGGCAGAACTCACAGTTGATGCTGAGAACAGAGCACTCATATGTAACAACCATTCCGCAACACATCTTCTTCAGAGAGCACTCAAGATGGTTCTCGGAGATCATGTAGAGCAGGCAGGTTCACTCGTTGAGCCGGGAAGACTGAGATTTGACTTCTCACATGATCAGGCGATGACTAAGGAAGAGATCAAGAAGGTTGAGGATATTGTAAATGAGCAGATCCAGCTCGATATACCTGTATGCACGGATGTAATGTCTGTAGATGAGGCTAAGGAGACCGGAGCCATGGCTCTGTTTGGTGAGAAGTATGGTGAGAAGGTCCGTGTGGTATCAATGGGAGACTTCTCAAAGGAGCTCTGCGGTGGTACACATGTTGCCAGCACAGGAGCTATAAAAACATTCAAGATCATATCAGAGGCAGGTGTGGCCGCAGGTACAAGACGTATCGAGGCACTTACATCTGTCGGAGCACTTGATTACTACAGAAATGTAGAGCAGGAGCTCATGGATGCTGCAAAGGCAGCTAAGACTGATATCTATGGTGTGGCATCAAGAATAGAACAGCTTCTTGCAGAGGTTAAGGAACTTACGAATGAGAATAAGAAGCTCAAGGATAAGATGGCAAAGGAGGCAGCTGGAGACGTTCTTTCAAGTGCTATAGACAAGGACGGAATCAAGATCCTCACAGCGGCTATCCCGGATACAGATATGAATTCACTGAGGAACCTCGGAGATGACTTCAAGAGCAAGCTTGGTGACAGCGTTGTTGTTCTTGCATCTGCAAAGGATGGCAAAGTAAATCTCATTGCCATGGCTACAGACGGCGCAGTTGCTAAGGGAGCCCATGCCGGTAATATCATCAAGGCCGTGGCTGGCCTTGTAGGTGGTGGCGGCGGTGGTCGTCCTAACATGGCTCAGGCCGGTGGAAAGAATCCTGACGGAATCGAAGCAGCTCTTGCCCAGGCGGTTACAGAGGCTCAGAATCAGATAGCTTAAGGTTTCGTGACAGATATTTTATTAATTTGTCATTTTCCTGTTGACGATTAGGAATTTTATGTATATAATACATTTTGTGCTTAAAAATACCCAATCAGTTGTTATTTGGTAGCATAATTTTACAACTGGAGGGAGGTCAGGTGAGAGAATGTCAAGTGTAATAGTTAAAGAGAACGAAAACTTAGATAGCGCTCTTCGCAGATTTAAGAGAAATTGTGCGAAGGCTGGTATTCAGCAGGAGATTCGTAAGAGAGAGCATTACGAAAAGCCTAGTGTAAAGCGTAAGAAGAAGTCAGAGGCAGCTAGAAAGCGCAAGTACAAATAAATCATAGTATATATATTTGATTTTAAATTGATTTCTAAGAGTACCGAGTTTATTCGGTACTCTTTTTTTATGTGTATTCATATAATGTTCCAAAAGCGTTATGGTGGTATTCATGAAAGACAGAGCGAAAAAAGTTATAGCATTTGAACCTCCGTGCTGGTGTCCGGACTCGGCGGGAACGACCTCCAGACTCACCATGTTCAACAATGATGAGCTGGTGATAGAGAATTTCAGACATGTGATCTACTCTGACGACGAGAGAGTGTCTGTTAAGACCCGGAAAGGGATATTGAATATATATGGGGAAAGATTACAGATCGCTTACTATGCATCCTATGAAGTGAAAATATGCGGTTCGATAAACAGTGTAGATTGGCTGACAGTGTGACTGCATGAATATTAGAAGGGAAATAAGAGGTGTGTGCTATGTGAGCTGTGACAGCCGCGCAGCTCTGCGCCTGATGAATATATGCAGCCATAAAGGAATACGTACATGGTGCGAGAGGGATGTAAAGAAGAACAGAAAAAAGAATGGCAGTAAACAGAATGACAGTAAATGGAATGGCAAGGCAGAAAACTTCTGCATATACTCCGATGACAGAAAAAGACTTGAAGAGATAGCGGACAAATGTATGATAGATATCCGAATAGCTGAGAAGAAGACTCTAAGAACCGGTTTGCTGGGCAATAGGAAGAGGATCTCGATATTACTCGGAGTTTTATTATTTTTGCTGTTTGTATACTGGGAATCAGGGTATGTATGGTACATAGAAATTGACGGATGTGAGGATTATACAAGTGAGGAAATTGCAGATCTTATCGAGATGGAGTATCCGTGCTATGGACATAGAAAAAAGAGTATTGATCTGAGCGAACTGACAGACATGCTGACGGATAATCTTGGGGAGATATGTTGGGCATCCTGCAGCATCAGTGGGACAAAGCTTACAGTTGCGCTCAAGGAGTCCGTGGATGTATTTACAGTTCCGGAAGATGGCAGACCGTGTGATCTCGTGGCCACAATGGATTGTACGATCTATTCCCTTGTTGCATCGGCGGGGACGCCTGTTGCATCGGTTGGAGATGAAGTAAAAAAAGGGGATACTCTTATATCGGGAACAGTTAACATATACAATGATGACAGTGAGGTTGTGGATACGGTGTTTGTACCTGCTTCCGGAGAGATATATGGTCTTTGTGATGTAGAGTACAGAGATGTGGTTGAGAGTGAGCTCCAGGAAAAGGAGACTACAGACAGGAAGGTAAACAAAGTAGATATAAAAATTGGACGCCGGGTATTTACTCCGTATAAAACTGCTGCCTCCGACGGCTCATACGACCTTTCCGCCGAGGAAAAACGGCTGCATATCGGCGATATGTATTTTCCGTTATCCGTGAATATAGAGCGAAAAGTGTTCTATAAAGTAAATACACGTAGGCTTACGGATAAGGAGCAGAAAGACAGACTTAACCAGCATCTGCATGTTTATATTGGCAAAATGCAAGAAAAAGGGGTGCAAATTGTCCGAAAAAATGTTATTATTACTAATGAACGCGGTGAGGCTTCGGCTGAAGGCGATATCAGTATCAGACTCCCGGTTGCTGTGCCGAGATATATTGACGTAAACAATACATCGGGGAGCGAAGAGGTGGAGCCTGACTGATAAATAATAATGACAGGGGATACAAGTATTGAGCGAATATTCAGAATCCGTAACTGTTGCATCAAACTATATACAGACTGTGTTTGGACAGTTTGATGCCAATATAAAAAAGATTGAGAAAGAATACAGTGTGTCAATGATACTTCGCGATGACAAGCTTAAGGTCAGCGGCTCCGAGGAAGGCGTGAAGAAGTCTATTCAGGTTATAGAACAGCTCTTCCAGATGGCAGACCGTGGCTCGTCCATCGATGAACAGAAGGTAGACTACACTATGTCGATAGTCAATGAACACCCGCAGGAGGCTAAGGAGAGTCTTGCTGAGCTTGACAGGGACATAATCTGTCACACGATGAGCGGCAAGCCGATCAAACCGAAGACTGTCGGACAGAGATCATATGTCAATTCAATAGAAAAGTCCATGATAGTATTCGGAGTGGGACCTGCCGGAACAGGAAAGACTTATCTTGCCATGGCAAAAGCCATAACGGCATTTAAGAATAATGAGGTTGGAAGGATCATACTTACAAGGCCGGCCATAGAGGCCGGTGAGAAACTGGGATTTCTTCCGGGTGACCTTCAGAGCAAGGTTGATCCTTATCTTAGGCCGCTCTATGATGCATTGTATGAGATAATGGGTGCTGATGCATTTATGAAGAATATGGAAAAGGGACTGATCGAGGTTGCTCCTCTTGCCTACATGAGAGGAAGAACTCTTGATAATGCGTATATTGTGCTGGATGAGGCCCAGAATACCACTCCTGCCCAGATGAAGATGTTCCTTACCAGAATAGGATTTGGCTCAAAGGCCATAATAACAGGAGACCTTTCACAGAAGGATCTTCCACACGACGCGCAGTCAGGTCTTGATGTTGCACTCAAGGTGTTAAAGGATATTGATGACATAAGCATTTGCCATCTGACGAGTCTTGATGTTGTGAGACATCCTTTGGTGCAGAAGATCGTAAATGCGTATGAAAAATATGAGGATAAGATGAGCAGACAGGCAAAGCCTAGAAAAACCACAACTGCTCAGAAAAACAGAGGAAAATAATATGTCAGTTAATATTGAGAATGAGTATGGAGATATTGATATTAAGAATTATGAGGATGTCATAACAAGTATCGTCCAGGCTTCGCTGGAATTCGTTGGGTGTCCATATCCCTGCGAAGTGAACGTGCTGCTCACGGACAATGACTCCATACATGAAATCAATAACCAGCAGAGGAATATAGACAGGGCGACAGATGTTCTGTCATTTCCACTGATTGATTATACAATTCCTGGAAACTTTGATGGTCTCGAGGATAGCCGGTGTGACTACTTTGATCTTACTACAGATGAACTGCTATTGGGAGATATCGTTATATCTATTGATAAGGTGTATGAGCAGGCAACTGAGTACAATCACTCAAAGACGAGAGAGCTGGCTTTTCTTGTAGCCCACAGCATGCTCCATTTGTCAGGATATGACCATATGGAGGACGATGAGCGCAGGGTCATGGAAGAGATGCAGGAAAAAATACTTACAATGAAAGGATATACAAGAGACTATGAGGAGAATTAAGACGGGATTAGTTCTGGCAACCGCTCTTGTGATGGGATTATCACTTTTTGGATGCGGCTCGAAGAAAACGGAGGAGAATGTCACTACAACGGAGGCTAAGGCAGAGGTGGATGTATCACAGGCCGATATGATGAAGTCTGCCACAGCGGTTGATGAGACTTACCATGAGGGAGTATATAATGATCTTACAGGCGAGTGGAACACCGACAGAAAGGAAGAGTACGGAAGACCGATCGCTATAATGATCAACAATATTGAGAATGCGATTCCTCAGTCAGGTATAGGCCAGGCTGATGTTTTATATGAGTTTGTCGTTGAGGGCGGAATAACAAGAATGCTTGCAATATTCAACGACTATGACAATCTTGAGAAGGTCGGTTCGATCAGAAGCTGCAGACCTTACTATGTTACAACTGCCATGGAGTTTGATGCTATATACATGCATTATGGTCAGTCTCCACAGGGACAGGAGGAGCTTGACAGGACAGGAATAGATCATATAAGCGGACTTGGTGGAGAAGGATCTGTATCTTTCTACAGATCATCAGACCGCGAGGCTCCACACAATGTGTACACAAACAGCGATATGATCAAGGCTGGTCTTGATTATCTTGGATGCTCAACTACCCACAACAAGGGATACAAGAGCAAGTTTGAGTTCAATGAGGAAGATACGGTTCCTGAGGGCGAGTCTGTAAACAAGCTCACACTCAACATGTCAGTTTACACACAGCCTTGGTTTGAATATGATTCAAAGAATAAGGTATATAACAGATTCCAGTATGGTGACAAGCAGATCGATGACCTCACAGGAAAGCAGCTCACATTCAAGAATATCATCATACAGTTTGCTCACTACACCAGCATTGATGATCACGACAGACAGATGATCGATCTCGTTGGCACAGGAGACGGATACTATGTTTCAGATGGAAAGATCGTTCCTATCACATGGACAAAGTCAACCGATGACTCCGTGACAAAGTATTCAACAGCAGATGGAAAAGAACTTCAGCTCAATCCGGGCAAGACATATGTCACAGTATTTGAGAGTGACAATAAGGCCGGAGTTGTATGGGAATAATACAGACATAAACCACATATATTAACAAGGACAGAAGATGGGATGGAATATCCTGTCTTCTGTTTTTTGTTATGAAGAGAAGGTGTGGTAATGTTTAAAAGAATTATGTATTTTTTTGTTATCATTATAGCGGTATTTGTGTTATCTTTTATAACTAGAGAGATCGTGGTGAGTACGGCGTGCAGATCCGGAGACAGTAAAAGTGTGTATAGAGAATTTGACGGTATGGATAGCGGGCATATATTACCCATATCAAATGAGAGTGAACCGGAGCTTTACGGAGGGCTCGTGATTGCTGCTGAGGGTGGAACACCACATGGCAATTTCTATGTGAGCACTTATAATGGACATGTGGCGGTGTACAACAGATTTGGCAGTCTTTGCAGGGAGACGACTCGTACAGTGGATTCATTGGACAAACGTATAAGAGAACTGATCCACAAGCACGTGTATTTCAATGATATAGATGACATGAACAGGTTTATTGACAGCCTGTAAAACGTATGATAAATGATTATGGGAAAGGTGTATCGGAATGATTTATGATATTATAGTTATCGGCGGTGGCCCGGCTGGGATGACAGCCGTAATAAAAGCAAAAGAGACAGCACCATCGGCTTCGGTAAAGCTTATAGATAAAAACAAAAAACTCGGAAAGAAGCTGTATGCGACGGGAAATGGCAAATGTAACATTGCAAATACGAAGCTTGATCTGTCGTGCTATTCCAGTGCAAATGAATTTTTCCCATTTCAGTTCGTAACAACGGACAGTCATAATGATGTCATGGATTTTTTTGAAAGTCTTGGTGTTTCCAGCTATGATGATAATGGATATATATATCCTGCATCGCTGCAGGCATCTACCATAGTGTGGGCACTGACGGACAGGCTCAAAATTCTTGGTATAGAAAACAGCACATCGGAAGAAGTCCTGAGTATAAAACAGGGAAAAGATGGTACATATATTGTAGACACAGACAAAGGCGGGTATAGGACGACCCAGGTGATACTTGCACCCGGAGGTGCGGCTGCGCCAAAGCTTGGCGGATCTGATAGAGTATACAGACTTCTGGATGATCTGAATGTACGGTTTGTGAAACCGCATCCGGCTCTGTGTAAATTAAAATGCCATGAATATATATCTGATATGTCAGGGGTACGTGCAAAGGCTGTTGTCCGCCTAATGTGTGATGGCGAGGAGTATGACCACGAGAGAGGCGAGGTTCAGTTTGTATCGGGATATCTTTCGGGTATAGCGGTTTTTAATATGAGTATACAGTGTATAGACCTGATGGAGACTGGCAAGAAGCCATACATAGAACTTGAACTTGTTCCGGACATCAGTGATGATATGCTGGCGGACAGGATGAGACGATTTGCCGAGGTAAATGGCAGACGGAGAGTCGAGGCGATGCTCAATGGTATTGTCAACGAGAAGATCGCCGGGTATATTATAAAAAGTCTTGGTATCAAAGCTTCTGAAGCGGCCGGACTTGACGCGGCTGATATAACATCCATATGTGATATGCTCAAACATATGAGATTCAACATAGATGGATTCGGCAGCTATGAGGACAGCCAGGCGGCAAGCGGTGGAGTTGACACATTGCAGCTCAGGGCAGATAACCTGGAACTTGATGGACACAGAGGCTTATACGCCGCTGGAGAGTATGTCGATGTGACCGGCAAATGTGGTGGATATAATATAATGTGGGCTGTTATAAGCGGCATGAGAGCCGGGGAGTCTGCAGGAAAGAGAATAAAAGATGATCAGAATTAACAATGTAAAACTGCAGCTTGGATTTACAGAGGCAGATGTTAGAAGTGTTATCAAAAAGACGCTGAAGACAGATAAGGAGTTTGAGTATATTTTTTTCAAGCTGTCTCTTGATGACAGGCGGAGAAACCAGGTGAAATATATTGCATCCATAGATGTGGATGTTCCGAATCCGGAAAAATTATTGAAAAGACTTCACAATAATAATGTTATGTTAACAAATGCTACCCAATATAGATTTCCGGAGCCGGGAAATGTCAAAATGACCTATAGGCCTGTGGTGATAGGAACAGGACCGGGTGGCTTATTTGCTGCACTGTATCTTTCCAGAGCCGGATACAGACCGGTTGTTTTTGAGCGCGGCATGGATGTTGACAGGAGAATGGAGCATATAGAGAGATTCTGGAAGGGTGAGGAAGGACTTGATCCAAATTGTAATGTACAGTTTGGAGAGGGCGGCGCAGGAACCTTTTCGGACGGCAAGCTGAATACGGTCATAAAGGATGGCTCGGGCAGACGCACTGAGGTCATGCGGACATTTGTGGAGTATGGTGCAGATCCGTCCATAATGTATATAAATAAGCCACATGTCGGCACTGATGTGCTGTCTGGTATTGTAAGGAATATGCGTGAGGATATAAAGAGACTTGGCGGAGAGGTACATTTTGATTCACTTTTTACCGGTTATGATCAGATCACACAGGATGAGGTGTGTGTACATATAAAGAACCTTTCAGATGGCAGTGAGAAGGAATACAGGACAAATGCCCTTGTTCTGGCACTTGGACACAGCTCAAGGGATACTGTGGAGATGCTTTACAAAAAAGGTGTTCCGATGGAGCCAAAGCCATTTGCCATGGGACTTCGTATCGAACACAAGCGAGCAGATATAGATGTCATGAAGTATGGCGATGATCCGGCGTATGCAAAGCTGCTGCCGGCGGCAGACTACAAGATGACGCATCAGGCGTCAAATGGCAGGGCTGTATATTCATTCTGTATGTGCCCTGGAGGTTACGTGGTGAATGCATCATCCGAGCACGGTGAGACGTGTGTGAATGGTATGAGCTACAGCGGCAGGAATGGTGAGAATTCCAACAGCGCCATTGTGGTAAATGTTACCCCGGAGGATTACGGGTCAGATCATCCTCTTGCGGGAATGAATTTTCAGAGAAGATGGGAGAAGGCCGCATACGAGGCCGGACAGGGGGCTGTTCCGGTGCAACTCTTCGGAGATTACAGAAGGGACATTCCTACGGAAAAGCTGGGCGGTGTTAAGCCTCAGATTATGGGTAAGTACAGGCTTACAAGCCTCAAATGCTGTTTGCCAGAGTATATAAAGGATGCTATAATAGAAGGAGTTGTGTCATTTGATAAGAGGA
>NC_021018.1:2786756-2802245 GCF_000210595.1 Coprococcus sp. ART55/1
AGTATATAAAGGATGCTATAATAGAAGGAGTTGTGTCATTTGATAAGAGGATGCCGGGATATTCATCTGACGATGCAGTTCTCTCAGGAATCGAGGCCAGAACCTCATCACCTGTTCGTATGATACGAGGCGATGAGCTGCGCTGTGAGGGGACATGTATATACCCGTGCGGGGAAGGCGCGGGCTATGCAGGGGGAATAACCTCAGCCGCTGTCGATGGTATGAAGGTGGCCGAGGCCATAGCATCCAGATTCAGCAATGAGGCAATAACAGACGGTACACAGGAGAATATAAATGGATAGAGAGTATTTGAAAGACAAGAAAAAGATAGTAATAAAGATTGGTTCATCTTCACTTATTCACGAGGAGACGGGTGGACTTGACTATACAAAGCTTGAGAAGCTGGTGCGCATCATATGTGATCTGAGAAATCAGGACAAGGATGTGGTCCTCGTATCATCGGGAGCCATCGGAGTCGGAGTACAGGCGCTGGGACTTGCCAGAAGACCTAAGACGACCTCGCTCAGACAGGCGTGTGCTGCAGTGGGACAGGGACAGCTAATGATGATATATCAGAAGCTTTTTCAAGAGTATCACAGCACAGCAGCTCAGGTTCTGCTAACATTTGATGTTATATCGTCGGATGAGAGGAGAAAGAATGCCATCAACACATTCAACGAGCTTCTTCAGCTCGGTGTCGTACCGATCGTCAATGAGAACGATACGGTTGCCATCGATGAGCTGGATGACAGCGTGGCATTTGGCGACAATGATACACTGTCTGCCATAGTTGCATCCATGATCCATGCAGATCTCCTGATACTTCTCACGGATATAGACGGTCTGTACACTGATGATCCACACAATAACCCTGATGCAAAGCTTATACCAGAGGTGAACTGTATAGACGACCATATAATGGATATGGGTAAAGGTGCAGGCTCCAAGTACGGAACCGGCGGAATGACGACCAAGATCGCAGCCGCCAGGATAGCAACCAACTCCAACTCGGATATGGTCATAGTATCCGGAGCGGATATGGACAATATTGTTAAGGTAATGAACGGAGAAAGTATAGGAACTCTGTTCACAAAATATAAGGATCATGACTTTGACGTTGTCAGATTTATTTTGAATAAGGAGTATCTTATATAGTTATGAAAGAGACGATAATCGATGCGGCAAAGATCGCACGTATAAATGAGTTATATCACAAGTCCAAGGCTGAGGGGCTCACCGACGCTGAGAAGAAGGAACAGCAGCAGTTAAGGCAGGAATATATATTTGCTGTGAAGAATAATCTCAGGAGCACGCTCAACAATATAGATATCAAAGAGAAGGACGGCTCCATAACCAGACTTCAGGACCTTGATCCTACAAGAAAGGCGTAGGCACGACTGTATTATGAATAGCGAAGACAGTGTAAAACCCGGCAGCAAAGCCGATATAAGGAAAACAATAAAAGCGGTTAGAAATGCCATGGACAGGGGTGACTGTGCATGGAGATCTGAACTTATATGCAGACGTCTGTCTGAGCTTCCTGAATACGAGAATGCTCTCAATATATGTGCATATATTTCCAAAGGGAATGAAGTGGATACAAAGCTTATAATTGAGAAGGCGTGGTCGGACGGAAAGCATGTATATGTTCCAAAGGTTTATGGACAAAACATGGAGTTTATTGAGATAACAGACTACGGAGAACTTACATCCGGAAACTTTGGGATACTCGAACCGGTTTCTGATGATTTTGAGGAGATCGAAGATGGGCTTATGTTCATGCCTGGGATTGCATTTGATCACAGCCGCAACCGCATAGGTTTTGGCGGAGGGTATTACGACAGATATCTGGCGAGGCATGCAGGGCTTGTCACGGTGGCACTTGCGTATGAATTCCAGATAGTTGATAAGATAGACAGTGAACCTACAGATATCAGACCACATATCATAGTAACAGAATCGGAAGTTATATCATAATGGAGGGTCAATGAACAGAGACGAGATAACAGCAAAGATCGCTGAACTGGAAAAGAAGATACAGATGGATAAGCTGCAAAAAAATGGTGCATACAGCACAGGAAGTGTTGTGGGATCTGCAGAGCATGGAGTGAAGGCTGACAGCTATGCGCTGTGCCTTGGCGGTGGCGGCGGTAAAGGAGCGTACCAGCTCGGGGTGTACAGAGCACTTGCAGAGTATGGACTTATGGACAAGGTTACAGCCATATCAGGAACTTCCATAGGTGCGATAAATGCCGTGCTTTTCGCGTGCAATGATCCTGACAGAAGCGAGGAGGCATGGAAGAAGATACATTTTGAGACGGTGTTTGACGTTGATCCTGATCTGATGTTCAACGACAAATCGGGATTCATGTCGCGCAGGGAGATGATAAAGCTCATGGACAGCTATGTGGATTACGGAAAGCTGTCTGATGGGCAGGTCACCGTGTATGCAGCCATAGCTGAGTGCGCGCAGGAAGGTGAAAGACAGGCTGAGTATATAAGCCTTGCAGGAATGGATGCGGAGGAGATCAGGACAGTTGTCATGGCATCATCCACCCTGCCTATGCTCTATGAGTCTGTGACTTATAACGGTAAGGAGTATTGTGATGGCGGTCTTGCCGACAATGTTCCGGTGAAGCCTCTGTATGATATGGGATACAGGAATATCGTTGTGTGCGGCCTTAATCCCGACTCAAAGAAAGACATATCTGCATATACAGATGCGGATATCATAGAGATATATCCAAGTGTAAGCCTGGGAGATCTGATAGATGGAACCTTGAATTTCTCTGCAAATTCAGTAAAATTCAGAAGCCTGCTCGGTTATAAGGATGCCATGAGGGCACTTAAGGTTCATTTTGAGAATGATCCTGATTACATCGCGGCGCTGGATCATTACAAGGATATTGATCTTGCGGATATACAGACTCAGATGAGGATGGATGCCGCGGATTCCAGCGTGAAAAATACTATGGATAACATAGGCAGGATACTTGGTAAGCTGGGCATAGAGGAATAACTCCAGAAGGATTTACGCAGCTTTAAAGAAATAGATAAGGATACATAGAGATTATGAATGATTTGGAAAAAGTTATTGACGGCATAGATCTGGGGCTTCCAGCTCCGTTTGAGGAACCGGAGAGGCAGTATTATTTTATAAAAAAGGGCAGGGAGTATGTCACAGCAAGAAGCAAAGAGCTGGGACGTGACCTTACCTGTTCCATACAGACATTTGGCTGTCAGATGAATGTCCGGGATTCTGAGAAGCTTGCCGGAATACTTGAGCAGATGGGATATGTTAGGACCGAGTCCGAACATGCGGACTTTATAATATATAACACATGTACGGTCAGGGAGAATGCCAACAGAAAGGTTTATGGTCACCTTGGTCTCATGAAGCACCTCAAGGAGAAAAATCCTGAGATGAAGATAGCTCTGTGCGGATGCATGATGCAGGAGCAGCATGTGGTGACAACCATAAGCAAGAGCTATAGGTTTGTCGATATGGTATTTGGAACACACAATGTATATAAGCTTGCTGAGATATTTGTGAGCAGGATAGAATCCGGAAGCATGGTCATAGATATCTGGAAGGATGCCAAGGAGGTCGTGGAGGATCTTCCTGCGGTGAGGGAATTCCCATTCAAATCAGGTGTAAATATCATGTTTGGATGCAACAATTTCTGTACCTACTGTATAGTTCCATATGTAAGAGGAAGGGAGCGAAGCAGAAATCCGGAGGATATCATAGCTGAGTGTGAGAGGCTTGCTGACGACGGAGTGGTGGAGATCATGCTCCTCGGGCAGAATGTCAATTCATATGGCAAGAATCTTGAGCATCCGATCACATTTGCGGAACTGCTGAGGCGTGTGTGTGCCATAGAGAAGATACAGAGAGTAAGATTCATGACCTCACATCCAAAGGATCTGTCGGATGAACTGATAGATGTCATCGCGGAGAATCAAAAGATCTGCAGACATCTCCATCTGCCGGTACAGTCGGGCTCGACAAAGATACTGAATGCGATGAACAGACGGTACACAAAGGAGTCATATCTTGCACTGGTTGACCGCATAAGGGCGAAGATTCCGGAGATATCACTCACCACTGATATAATCGTGGGATTCCCTGGTGAGACCGAGGAGGATTTCCTTGAGACCATGGACGTGGTTGAGAAAGTACAGTATGACACCGCATTTACATTTATATATTCAAAGAGAACAGGAACTCCTGCCGCCGGAATGGAGAATGGTTCCACAAAGGAAGAGATACAGGATAGATACAACAGGCTTTTAAGGCGTGTGCAGGAGATAAGTGATGTGAAGACCATTGCGATAAAGGGACAGACACAGCCGGTTCTGGTTGAGGGCTTTGACGAGAAGGGCGACGGCCTTCTGACCGGAAGACTCTCCAACAACATACTTGTCCATTTCCCTGGGTGTGCGGAGATGGTTGGAAAGATCCTGAATGTAAAGCTTGTTGAGTGTAAGGGATTTTATTACATGGGTGAATTAGCAGAATAGGAGTAGTTGAAGTGGCAGCATTAACACCAATGATGGCTCAGTATATGGAAGTTAAGAATCAGTATAAGGACTGTATTCTCTTCTACAGACTGGGAGATTTCTACGAGATGTTCTTCGACGATGCCCTGACGGCATCCAGGGAACTTGAGATAACACTGACCGGCAGGGACTGTGGTCAGGAGGAGCGGGCACCGATGTGTGGTGTTCCGTATCATGCTTGTGACATATACCTGAACAAGCTGATAGAGAAGGGCTACAAGGTAGCCATATGTGAGCAGATGGAAGATCCGAAGCTCGCAAAGGGTATAGTAAAAAGAGAAGTTATACGTATAGTTACGCCTGGTACAAATATGTCCCAGGCTATTCTTGATGAGACGAGGAATAACTATCTCATGTGTATATTTGGCTGTAATGATGAGTATGGTGTGGCCGTATGCGATATCACAACAGGGGAGTTCCGTTCCTGTCATATCTCATCTACATCCAAGCTGTACGACGAGATAAACAAATATTCCCCGACGGAGATCATAGGGAATGAGGTTTTTCTGTCATGTGGCCTGAACTTTGATTACATGAAGGAGAAGATGAAGATAACGATATCGGAGGCTCCGTCTCATTATTTTAACGATGACACCTGTGAGGATTTCATTAAAAGACAGTTTAAGGTCGGATCAATAGATGGTCTCGGCATAGATGAGCAGGAGGATATGCTGCTGTCAGCGGGCGCACTTCTCCAGTATCTACATGAGACACAGAAGAACTCACTGGATCATATCAACAGGATAGATATATATTCCATAGAGGACTTCATGATCATAGACAGCTCATCCAGAAGAAATCTGGAGCTGACAGAGACACTCAGGGATAAGCAGAAGAGAGGCTCACTACTCTGGGTGCTTGACAAGACCAAAACGGCCATGGGAGCGAGAATGCTCAGAAATATGATAGAGCAGCCCCTTATCCACAAAGATGATATAGAAGCCAGACTTGACGCGATAACAGAGCTCAACGACTCTGTCATAACCAGAGACGAACTCCGTGAGTACATGAATACCATATACGATCTCGAGAGACTTATGACGAGGATATCGTTAAGAACAGCGAATCCGAGAGATCTTCTGGCATTTAAGACGTCCATACAGCTTCTTCCATTTATAATACAGCTTCTCGGTGAATTCCATTCGGATGAGCTCACCGAGATCAGGGATGGAATAGATGATCTGCAGGATCTCTATGACCTTCTTGACCGTGCCATAGTTGATGAGCCGCCTATACTTATCAGAGAGGGCGGAATATTCAAAGATGGCTATCTTGAGGACATAGATACTCTGAAGAATGCCACAACTGATGGCAAGAACTGGATCGCAGAGCTTGAGGCCAGAGAGAAGGAAAAGACCGGAATCAAGAATCTCAAGATAAAGTTTAATAAGGTGTTCGGATATTATTTTGATGTAACCAATTCATATAAGAGTCTTGTGCCGGATTATTTCATCAGAAAGCAGACACTTGCCAATTCTGAGAGATACACAACCGAGGAGCTTGACAGACTGGCTGGAGTTATACTCGGATCATCCGACAAGCTTGTTGCGCTGGAGTACAACACATATGTTGAGCTCAGGAACACCCTTGCTGCAGAGCTCACAAGGGTACAGAGAACAGCACACAGCATAGCCATGCTCGATGCTCTGTGTTCACTCTCATATGTGGCTGTTGCAAATGGGTATGTTAGACCTGAGATCAATACAGATGGAGTCATCGACATAAAGGACGGACGTCATCCGGTCGTTGAGAAGATGCTGAACAACGATATGTTCATCACAAACGACACATATCTGAACAACCATGAGAGCAGGATATCGATCATAACCGGTCCTAACATGGCTGGTAAATCCACATACATGAGACAGACTGCACTCATAGTTCTTATGGCCCAGGTTGGAAGCTTTGTTCCTGCGTCATCTGCCAATATAGGCATATGCGATAGGATATTTACAAGAGTAGGAGCCTCTGATGATCTTGCATCTGGACAATCCACATTCATGGTGGAGATGAGTGAGGTCGCAAATATCCTCAGAAACGCAACGAAGAACAGCCTTCTCATCCTTGATGAGATAGGTCGAGGAACAAGCACATATGACGGTCTGGCGATCGCCTGGGCTGTCGTTGAGTATATAAGCAACAGTGAACTGCTCGGAGCAAAAACTCTGTTTGCGACACATTACCATGAGCTCACGGAGCTTGAGGGTAAGCTGTCGGCAGTCAACAACTACTGTATAGCGGTCAAGGAAGACGGAGACGACATAGTGTTCCTCAGAAAGATCGTCAAGGGCGGTGCCGACAGAAGCTACGGTATACAGGTTGCAAAGCTTGCCGGTGTGCCGGATGTCGTTATAGCGAGAGCAAATGAGATATGTAATCAGCTTATAGACAAGGACATAACCACCAAGCTGAAGGAGATAAAGGTTACAAATGATTTCAAGCCGAAGAAAGAAGACACCCAGATGTCAATGTTCGGCTCACTTGCCGAATCACAGGTGATCGAGGACATAAAGTGTGTTGATCTGTCCAACATGACACCTATGAAGGCGTTGCTTTATTTAAATGAATTGCAGGAGCGACTTAAATAATAAGGAGCGATAAGTAATGATAAAAGTATTAGACCAAAATACGATTAACAAGATAGCAGCCGGTGAGGTTATAGAGAAGCCGAGCTCGGTCATCAAGGAGCTTGTGGAAAATTCCATAGACTCAGGTGCCACAGCGGTAACCGTCGAGGTAAAGGGAGGCGGACTGTCATTTCTCAGAGTCACCGACAACGGAGCAGGCATAAAGAAGGATGAGGTCAAGCTTGCATTCCTCAGACATGCCACAAGTAAGCTTGTGACAGTCGAGGATCTCCTGAGTATCTCTTCTCTTGGTTTCCGTGGTGAGGCACTTGCAAGTATAGCGGCGGTTGCACAGGTTGAGATGATCACCAAGACCGCTGATGATGTGACCGGTCTCAGATACCAGATACATGGCGGTAAGGAGATATCCAGCGAGGAGATAGGTGCTCCGGGTGGAACAACCATAATTGTCAGAAATCTTTTCTACAATACACCGGCGAGAAAGAAGTTCATGAAGACTGATGCCACGGAGACAAGCTATATCTACGATTTGATGTGCCGTATATGCATGTCACACCCGGAGATCTCATTTAAGTTCATTGCAAATGGAACAGACAAGCTGTTCACATCAGGCAATGGCAAACTCAGAGACATAATCTACCATATCTATGGAAGAGACATCACCTCAAATCTTCTTGAGATAAATGCGGAAAATGACTATATGAAGATCTCCGGATATATAGCAAGACCTTGTATATCAAGGGGCAACAGATCATTTGAGGGCTACTATGTAAATCACAGATATATAAAGAGTGCGGTGCTCACCAAGGCGATCGAGGATGCTTTCAGGACATTTGTCATGATACACAAGTTTCCATTCACCGAGATCAATTTCCAGGTGAGACCTGATCTCCTTGATGTAAATGTACATCCGACCAAGATGGAGTTGAAATTCGCCAACAGTCAGGATATATACAGCTTCACCTACAATGCCATAAGGGAGACACTGTTATTCAAGGAGCTCATTCCTGATGTGGCGCCAGGGAAGGATCCAAAGCCGGAGACCTTCAAGCAGAGGGATGTTGGCAAGGCACCGGAGGCGTTCGAGAATAAGAGGCGTGAGGCGATAGTCAGGGCAGAGGAGCGGACTGTACCGCAGAGTCAGCCTGAGCAGCATCGTCCGGCAGAACCGCAGAATCAGCCTGAGCAGCTTCGCTCGGCGGAGACGCAGACATCACCACAGCAGCTTTGCCCGATCGAACCACAGACATCATCACAGCCGGTCCACCCGGTTATAGAAATCATAGATGAGACTAGCAGCTCAAACAATAAAGGATCAGACGTCATAGATAATAACAAGATGGAGAAGCCGGCAGGAAACTATATATATGCGGATAGAAATAATGATCTTGAGAGAGATATAGTACAAAACAGGAATGTGGTAAACGAGAGTCCGGCATATACAGCTCCGGCACCAGCTAGACCTTCGGTCACAGCGGCGACACAAGACTCAACAGTATCTGCAGCTTCAGCTGCAGCTTATATTGAGGAAGCCGGGAAAAAATATGTACAGCAGGATATGTTCCAGGAGAAGTTCCTGACAAAGGAGGCACGTGCTAAGCATAGACTCATAGGACAGCTGTTCAAGACATACTGGCTCATAGAGTATGACGGCAAGTTCTTCATAATGGATCAGCATGCTGCCCATGAGAAAGTCAAGTATGAGGAACTCATGGAGAATTACAAAAATAAGAAGATATATTCACAGTATCTTATGCCTCCAGCGGTCGTTACACTCAGTGCTGCAGAGATAGAGTTCCTTCATGAGAACATGGATATGTTCGAGGCACTTGGATATCAGATCGAGAACTTTGGAGGCAGGGAGTTCAAGCTGAACGCTGTTCCTGACAACCTGTTTGGCCTTGATGGCAGAGAGCTTTTCATAGACTTCATAGCGGATGCAAGCAGCAGTGCTAAAAAGGTGACCATAGATACATTTATACACAAGCTTTCCACCATGGCGTGCAAAGCTGCGATAAAGGGTAACACGGAGATAAGTTTCAAGGAGGCTGACGCACTTATAGATCAGCTATTAAAGCTTGAAAATCCATACACATGTCCTCATGGACGTCCGACTGTCATATCCATGACGGAGGCGGAGATTGAGAAGAAGTTTAAGCGAATAGTATAGGAGATAACAGGATGGATAAGAATATGAAACCACTGATAATCCTCACCGGCCCCACAGCTGTCGGCAAGACGGCACTGTCCATAGGACTGGCAAAGGCGGTGGATGGCGAGATCATATCCGCAGATTCCATGCAGGTATATAGAAAGATGAATATTGGAACGGCGAAGATAGAGCCGGAGGAGATGCAGGGGGTAAGGCATCATCTGATAGATATTCTGGATCCGGCAGAAGAGTTCAACGTTGTGCTTTTCAAGAAATATGCTCTTCGTGCTATGGAGGATATATATTCCCGTGGAAAAATTCCAATCATAGTAGGTGGTACTGGCTTCTATATCCAGGCGCTTTTGTATGATATAGATTTTGAGGAAAATGACAATGATATGTCATACAGGGAAAAGCTGCAGAACCTTGCAGATACCCACGGCAAGACATTCCTTCATGACATGCTAGCGGAGGTCGACCCTGAATCCGCTGAAAAGATACATGAGAACAATGTAAAAAGAGTGATACGGGCTCTTGAATTTTATAAAAAAACAGGTATGAAGATATCTGAACATAACGAGACTGAGTCGCAGAAGAAGTCACCATATAATTTTGAATATTTTGTGTTAAATGATGACAGACAGAAATTATATGATAGAATAGACAGACGGATAGATATCATGCTTGAGGCAGGGCTTCTGGACGAGGTAAAACTGCTTGTGAGCGAGGGTTACAGCAGGGAGCTGGTGTCAATGCAGGGGCTTGGCTACAAGGAGATAATCGATTATATTCAGGGCAGATGCACTCTGGATGAGGCAGTATATACGCTAAAGAGAGATACAAGGCATTTTGCCAAGAGACAGATCACATGGTTCAAGAGGGAAAAACATGTGACCTGGGTTGATAAAAGTGAGTACGACAGCGAGTCTGAAATATTGTCATTTATGCTGGACAGGCTTCACGAAAAGGAGATTATATAGAAATGAAAGATATGTTAAAGGATTACTACAGATCACTGAATGTGGATGAAAAGGTGTTTGAATACTGCAACAGTGTGGAGGAGAAACTTAAGGATAGATTTGCAGCCATCGATGCTGTGAGTGAGCTCAACCAGCTCAAGGTCCTTAAGGCCATGCAGGACAACAGATTGTCTGAGGCACATTTTGCAGGCTCTTCGGGTTATGGTTATACGGATGACGGAAGAGATGCCCTTGAGAGGATATATGCAGACGTATTTCACACGGAGGATGCCCTTGTCAGGACACAGATAGTGTGCGGAACCCATGCACTCTGCACGGCCATGTTCGGTAATCTGCGCCCGGGAGATGAGATCCTTGCCATAGCGGGAAAGCCGTACGACACATTGGATGAGATCATTGGTATCAGGGAGTCAAGGGGCTCACTTGCAGAGTATGGTGTCACATATGCCCAGGTGGATCTGTTGCCGAACGGAGACTTTGACATTGATGGAATAAAGAATGCGATCAATAGCCGCACAAGGCTTGTGGAGATACAGAGATCCAAGGGATATGCGGTCAGAAAGACGCTGTCTGTACAGCAGATCGGTGAGGCCATAAAAGCGGTCAAGAGTGTAAATCCTGACATCATATGCATGGTAGACAACTGTTACGGAGAATTCGTACAGGATATAGAGCCGTCGGATGTGGGTGCCGATCTTGTGGTCGGTTCTCTCATCAAGAATCCGGGTGGCGGTCTTGCACCGATAGGAGGTTATATATGCGGAAAGAAGGAGTACGTGGAGAATGCTTCATACAGACTCACAACTCCGGGACTCGGCAAGGAGGTTGGAGCCTCACTTGGCAATACAAAGGCTCTCACTCAGGGACTTTTCATGGCACCTACAGTTACTGCAAGTGCGCTTAAGGGTGCGATATTTGCAGCAAATGTATACGAGGGACTGGGCTTTAAGGCTGTTCCTGACAGCACAGAGGACAGATACGATATTATTCAGGCTGTTGAGCTTCAGACTCCTGAGAGGGTCGTGGCATTCTGTGAAGGAATCCAGGCTGCAGCGCCGGTTGACAGTTATGTAAGACCTGAGCCTTGGGACATGCCGGGCTATGATTCACCGGTCATCATGGCCGCTGGAGCATTTGTGTCTGGTTCATCCATTGAGCTCTCAGCGGATGCACCTATGCGCTCACCTTACGCGGTATATTTTCAGGGGGGACTTACATATCCCCATGCCAAGTACGGCATAATAATGTCATTACAGAAAATGGTAGAAAAAACCTTATAGTATGGTAGATTAATTAGTCGGTCATATAAAATTTTCTCTGGAGCTTGGAGAGGCGGAAGGAGGAAATATGGATAAAAATTATTGCAAAGAGAATTTTGCAGGAGGACTTTCGGTCTCCATGAAAGAAATGTCGGAGACTGAGAGACCGTATGAGAAGAGCTTTAAGTATGGAGTTGAGGTTCTCACAGATGCTGAACTTCTGGCAGTCATCCTCAGAACCGGAAGCAGGAAGGCAAATGCGCTGTCCACAGCCTACAGGATACTGGATGCCCATCCGGTCCACAAGGGGATAGTGGGGCTTAATTACCTGACTGTGAGTGAACTTGAAGAGATAAGCGGAGTTGGAAAGGTAAAAGCGATACAGATGAAATGTCTGGCTGAGATATCCAGGAGGATGGCCAGGGCTTCATTTAAGCCGTTTTTGTCGTTCCAGTCCCCACAGAGCATTGCGGATTATTTCATGGAGAACACAAGATATCTCGAAAAGGAATACGTGTATCTCCTCATGTTTGATGCGAAGCATAAGCTCATAAAGGATGTCCGCATTTCAGAGGGAACAGTGAACAGTTCGATGTTATCTCCGAGAGAGGTGTTTGTGGAGGCGCTCAGATACGATGCTGTCTATATCATACTTGTGCATAACCACCCATCCGGAGATCCGACTCCGAGCGGTCAGGATATAGATATCACCAGAGAGATGGACAGAGCCGGGGAACTGATAGGGATAGAGCTTTCAGATCATATTATTTTAGGAAATAACTGCTATGTCAGCTTAGCTGAGCGAGGTATTTTATAATGAAACGAAGACGAAATAGGAACAGAAAAAGAATAGAGATCACACCGAGATATTTTTTGCTTGGACTCACAGGCTTTTGCGTTGTGCTCATGCTTGTATCTCTCTTTGCGGGGGGGAATATTTGCACCGGTGAGGAATTTTTACCAACATATTTGTCCAGCCCATGCAGAAAGGGGTAAATACCATAGGCAGATGGGTTCAGAGCAAAACTGAGGCATTCCAGAATTACGACGCACTGTTAAAGGAGAATGAAACACTCAAGGATCAGCTTGAACAGAGTCAGAAGCAGGTGGCACAGTACCAGCAGAATTCGTATGAGCTCGAACGTCTTCAGGCACTTTATGAGCTTGATCTCCAGTATTACGATTATAAGAAGACTGCTGCCAGAGTCATATCAAAGGATACCGGCGGATGGTTTCAGGTGTTCTATGTCGACAAGGGAACAGATGATGGTGTTGTCGAGGGCTGCAATGTCATGTATGGCAACGGCCTGTGTGGAATAGTCACAGAGGCCGGAAAGGATTATGCCAAGGTAAGAGCCATCATAGACGATACATCAAATGTAAACGGAATGATATTACCGTCAGAGGCTATTTGTAATGTTGAGGGAAGCGCCAGCAATTATGAGAATGGCTATCTTATCGCTGAAAACATTGACAAGGACGCAGAGGTCGGAGTCGGCGATCAGGTCGTCACATCCTATGTGTCAAGCAAATATCTGTCGGGAATTAACATAGGGTATGTAACAAAAATAGAGGAAGATTCCAACAATCTTACAAAGACTGCATATATCACTCCGGCATGTGATTTTTCAAAGATACAGGAGGTACTCATAGTCCTCCAGACCAAGAAAACTGTTTCGGAGTAGAAGTAAAGAGGTTAAACAGACATTGAGAAGAGTTATCACACTTGGATTATTAATCATAATATGTTTTGTGCTTCAGTCAGCACTTTTTCCATATATTTCAGTTGCGGGTGCGACTCCCAATCTGATGCTCATCCTCACGGTGTCCTTTGGACTTATGAGAGGTCGAAAAGAGGGAATGCTGGTGGGATTTTTCTGTGGCTTTTTATATGATCTGTACTTTGGCTTTGCCATAGGCCCTTTTATGATCATATATATGCTCATTGGATACTGTAACGGATTTTTCCACAGACTGTACCTCGTGGAGGATGTACTGCTGCCTATCATCATCATAACACTTGATGATTTCATATTTAATTTCATAACATTTATAATATTCTTTGTAATGCGTAACAGACTCAGTTTTGGGCTGTACATGAAGGATATTATTTTGCCGGATATGATATACACAGCCATACTTACGATGATAGTATTCAAGCTGTTTGTCTTTATAAACAAGCGGCTGAAGCGCGCTGAAAAAGGAAGTGAGACATAGTGATCAGAGATATATTAGAGATAATCAAAGATTTTATAGTAGAAAAGTTAAAGAGCCGTATTTTTTATGTCACTCTGTTTTTTTGTGCCTGTCAGGCGTGCTTGTGTACAGATTGTTTAATCTTCAGATCATAAATGGAGAAAAATATCAGTCCAGCTTCCAGTACAAATCACTTAAGACGGTGTCGGTCAAGGCCACCAGAGGAAAGATTTTCGACTGCAACGGAAAACTGCTTGCATATAACGAATCTTCATACAGTCTGAGTTTCACCAGCAATGCAGACCTCACTGAGGCGGCAGACAAGAAGAATATGTCGGTCAATGAGCTAAGAAATGAGATAGTTTATAAGACGATACTTATACTTGAGCAGAATGGAGACAGTCTGTCCGTGGAGCTTCCGATCAAGCTGGATGCAAATGGCAACATGAAATTCACGATAAGCGGCTCACAGCTCAATACATTTTATATGAATGTTTATGGTGCAAGCTCAGTTGATGCCCTCACCGATGCACAGAAGAATGCTACAGCAAGGGAAGTATTTGACTATATGAGAAGTGATGAACTTTTCAATATCTCGGGTGATTATTCGGATGCCTATGTGCTCAAGATCCTTGCCGTGAGATATGAGGTATGGCTCAACAGATACCAGCAGTACATGACAGTGGATATCGCCAACAATATAAGTCAGCAGAGCTATGCTGCGATAACTGAGAATATGGATACACTGCTCGGAATGGATGTGAGTATTGAATCAAACAGAGTATACAATGATGCAATATATTTTTCGCATATAATCGGATATATCGGCAACATTTCAAATGAGGAGCTCGAGGAGTACAATGCGAAGCTTGACGAGAATCAGCAGTATGATTCCAATGATATGGTTGGAAAGCTTGGTTTGGAACAGTCGTACGAGGATCAGCTTCGTGGTGTTGACGGTTCCCAGAAGATGTACGTTGACAACATGGGAAAAGTCCTTGAGATTATAGAAAAGACTGATTCTGTTGCAGGAAACGATATTTACCTCACACTTGACTCTGATCTTCAGAAATACTGCTACAACGCACTTGAAAAGGAATTGTCGTATATTCTCCTTGCAAATCTCAAGAACGTGACGACATCCAAGGAGAAAGAGGATATACCTATAACGGATGTGTACTCGGCATTCTTTGACAACAACATTATAGACATAAAGGCCCTTAATGCTGCGAATGCAACTGACAATGAAAAGAATGTGTACAACACATTTGTATCAAGCAAGCAGTACACACTCAATGCGCTTTCGGACATTCTGAAGAGCAGTCACACGGAACTGTATAATCTTTCGGATCAGTACAAGGATTATATGGAGTTTATATGCGAGACGCTGAGCTCAAACGGCATATATGACAGCAGTGCAGTGGATAAGGACAGTGACACATATAACAACTATGTAAATGACAAGATATCATTATATGAGTATCTGAAATACTGCATAAGCCAGGGAGTAATAGACATAACCGGCATTCAGACAAGCAGTGATTATTATGATACGGATGAGATATACAATGTTATTGTCGATTATGTACTCAAAGAATTTGAGGATGACTCCGATTTCGACAAACGAGTCTTCAAATATATGATATTATCAGGTGAAATAACAGGTTCCCAGGTAATATACCTGTTATACGACCAGGGAATCCTTAATAGTACAACAGACGAAGATTACGAGGAATTTACGTCAGGTGTCC
>NC_021018.1:2803083-2806798 GCF_000210595.1 Coprococcus sp. ART55/1
AATGCGTCAGATGGTAAGTGACCACACAAGTCCATCGGCTCTTATAAATCAGATAAATGTCAATGTTGCCGGCAAGACGGGAACAGCAGAGGAGGATACCACAAGGCCGGATCACGCATTGTTTGTGTCATTTGCGCCTTATGAGAACCCTGAGGTCAGTGTAACATGTGTTATTCCACATGGATATACATCGGGTAACGCAGAGGAGCTTGCCGGAATGGTGTACGCATATATGTATGACCCTGACAAGCTTGATACGCTTGACATAACAGGAAACAACCAGATGTCAGATTAATTGAGATACCAAAGATATATCACAGAACCTGTGTGTAGGAAATAATATGACAGGAGCAGATGATATGGATGGTATGGACAGATTATCAATCAAGGCAGACAGATCAGGCATAGTTGTCTATGTACCGGCGGCTATGTCTGTAAATGATATCTGCTGCGATCTGTATTGCAGGATCCTCGATAATATAAGTGCCTTCCAGAAAAAAGGAACTGTATGTATATCTTTCAGGGGATGTACCCTGGAGCGTGGAGACACGGAGGAGATAATCAGTTTTTTAAACAGCATTGATAAGATTCATGTCAGATTTGCAGCTAAACCTGACATAGATCAATATACAGGTTCCGGTGTCCGGGGTGATGGGGATCGTGAACCACAACAGGCAAAAGTCAGTATGGCTTTGCCGGATATGACTAAAACGCACAGTGACAATGAAAGACCATATATCTTCCGCGGTGACATAGGGAGAAAGCAGACCCTTGAGATCAGGGGAAATGTCATTATCCTCGGAGATGTTGCCAGGGATGCCAGGGTTGTATCCGGTAAGAATATCGTGGTCGTTGGGGAACTGGCGGGAGCTGCCATAGCGGGTAAGCTGGCGGCTGGAAACAATTTCATAATAGCGATGAGAATGTGCCCACAGCTTTTGCAGATAGGGAAAGCGAAAAGTACAGGAATCAGACTTCCGGGTGCAAAAAGAATGCCAATGATAGCTACGAATGATGAAGGAATCATAAATATAACCTACATATGATAGTAAATTTAGGAGGATTTTTATTATGTGTGAAGTTATTGTTGTTACATCAGGAAAAGGCGGAGTTGGCAAGACGACCACATCGGCGAACATAGGAACCGGTCTTGCGTCCCTCGGGAACAGAGTGGTGATGATAGATACAGATATAGGTCTCAGAAACCTGGATGTTGTGCTTGGCCTGGAAAACCGCATAGTCTATAATCTGATAGATGTAATAGAGGGAAACTGCAGATATAAGCAGGCTCTTATAAAGGCGAGGAATTACAACAATCTGTACCTGCTGCCTTGCGCGCAGACCAGGGATAAGACAGCGGTCAGCCCGGAACAGATAATCAAGCTCATAGACGAGATAAGAGACGAGTATGACTACATAATCATTGACTGCCCGGCCGGTATAGAACAGGGCTTTAAGAACGCCATAGCTGCTGCTGACAGGGCTGTCATAGTGACAACTCCCGAGGTCTCGGCCATAAGGGATGCAGACAGGATAATCGGTTTGCTCGAGGCGTATGGAATTGAAAAACAGCACCTCATAATCAACAGGATAAGATATGATATGGTCAAAAAGGGCAATATGATGTCCGTCGATGATGTGGTTGATATACTTGCAGTGGATCTGCTTGGAGTGATCGCCGACGATGAGGACATAGTTATATCGACAAACAAAGGAGAACCGGTCGTGTGCAGCAACACGAAATCGAGACATGCATATATGAATATATGCAGAAAGATAGTTGATGATTCCCTTGAAGTTGAAGATTATTATTCAGGGAAGAACCGCTCACTGCGTTCGCTTTTCAGACGTAAAAGAGCCTGAAGGGAGGAATGTGGGGATGAATAAGATATATTTATATAACACAGGAAGTTATGCCAAAGAAAGGCTTATAAGCATGCTGGCTTCAGACAGGATAGGGTGTAATCCGGATTTCCTGGACGATATGAAGCATACCATAAAGCAGGAGATAGACAGATACATCAATGTAAAGGAATCAGATATCGATATCCAGGTCAAGGAGCGTATGCTAGTGGCATATATTCCATTGTTAAGCGTGGATACAGAGAAGAAGGATAACGAATATACATATAGAACAACAGGACGAGGATCAGTGAATTATGAACTTATTCAAGAAGGATCAACTGAACTTAAAACAATTCAGTCTTGATCAGGATCAAAAAAAATACAGTATACTGGATTACAATTTCAAATTGTTTTTCCTGATAATAGCAGCCATGGCCATGGGTACTGTGATCATAGTGAGCGTAGATGAGACAAAACTCACAAAGCAGTTGATCGGTGCCGGGGTGTGTATACTGGGAATGATAATAGTATCACTCATAGACTATAATTTCATATGCAAATACTACATGGTACTATACGCTGCAAATATAGTGCTGCTGGGACTTGTACTGGTGGTAGGATCAGGTGCGGATTCCCATGGAGCCAGCAGATGGTTCCAGATATCCGATTCATTTACCATACAGCCATCGGAGTTTGCCAAGATAATACTGATAATCTGCACGGCTGTTTTTCTTGAAAAACATGCGGATGATCTGAACACGGCAAAGACGCTGCTGAAGCTTGCAGCTTTCCTTGCAATACCGATCGGACTTATATTTGCCGAGCCGGATCTTTCAACCACGATATGTATATGTGCAACATTGTTTATAGTCATATTTATAGCGGGGCTCTCACTCAAGATAATAGGTATTGCGGTACTGATACTCATACCATTCTTTGGAGGCTTCTTCTGGTATATCCAGCAGGACAACCTGCCTCAGTTCCTGAACGGATATCAGAGACAGCGTATACTTGGACATATGTATGGAGGCGGATCCACCCAGGATCAGCAGAACAACTCTATCATGGCCATAGGATCGGGACAGTTGACCGGTAAGGGGATCAACAGCTCTGATGTGGCAACCGTAAAAGATACAAATCTCATATCTGAGCAGCAGACAGACTTTATATTCTCGGCAGTGGGAGAAGAATTAGGTTTCATCGGAAGTGTTATTATTATTGCAATTTTACTGCTCATAGTGTTACAATGTATTAGGGTTGCTAGGCGTTCCGGTGATAAAAAGGGAATGTATATAGCAACAGGTATGGCAGCACTGGTCAGCATCCAGTCATTTATCAATATTGGTGTTGCCACATCCATACTTCCGAACACGGGATTACCTTTGCCATTCATAAGTTACGGACTGAGTTCACTCGTCAGTTTGTGTGCCGGAATGGGCATGGTTCTCAATATAAATTTGCAAAAGAAAAAGTATTAGGAGGATTTTCATGAATATTGGTTTGATAGCACATGATGCTAAGAAAAAACTGATGCAGAACTTCTGTATAGCATATAGAGGAATTCTTAATAAGCATGAGCTTTACGCAACAGGAACTACCGGAAGACTTATTGAGGAGGTTACCAATCTTACAGTTCACAAATATATTGCAGGACATCTTGGCGGTGAGCAGCAGCTCGGATCACAGATAGAGAACAATGACATCGATATGGTCATCTTTCTGAGAGATCCGCTTCATCCAAAGAATCATGAACCTGATATAAACAACATATTTACATTGTGTGATACACATAATATTCCGCTTGCGACTAATCTGGCAACTGCCGAGCTCCTTATACTGGCACTTGACAGAGGAGATCTTGACTGGCGTG
>NC_021018.1:2807391-2814247 GCF_000210595.1 Coprococcus sp. ART55/1
ATATATTTCGGAGGTTATATTATGTTTAATCAAAGCAGAATAGGAAATACATGCGAAGAAGTATCACTTTGATACTTGTGTTGTCGATGGTCCTTCTGACCGGCTGCGGAAGCAAGACCTACAAAGCTGGAAAACAGCTCGACATAGGTGTGTTGCCTGATCTTCCGGTGTATGGGGAGCTCGGAATGGCATACGATAACGCTGTGATAGCACAGGGCGAGGAGATAGATGCCGCAAACTACAACGGATGTTATGCCGCTATGCTTGTCGATGAGACAACCAAGGATACCATAGTGGCCCATAATGTACATGGAAAGATATATCCGGCAAGTATGACAAAGATCATGACAGGTATACTCGTTATGGAGAGCATAGAAAAGGGAGATATATCCCTTGACGATGTGGTAACTCTCAACAGAAAGGTCACATTTGACGATTGGGATGCCATGGCCAGTGACCTGGTCGGAGGCTGCAGCCTGACGGTCAAGAACCTGCTGTACGGTCTCATGATAACATCATATAATGACTGTGGTGTTATACTTGCAGAGCTGATAGCCGGCAGCGAATCAGCATTTTGTGACATGATGAATGAAAAGGCGAAGGAGATCGGTGCTACAAATACCCACTTTGTCAACTGTCATGGACTTCACGACGATGACCATTACACTACAGCGTATGATCTGTATCTTATAATAAAGGAATTTTCAAAGCATGACCTTGCGTATGTGATAGATTCACTTGATACATATGATTTCACATACACGGATGCAGATGGCAATGAACAGGTGGTAACCATAGAGCCGACAAATGAATTCTTAACTGGTGAGGTAAATTTTCCAGATGGATACTCGATAGGTTCGTGGAAGACCGGAACCACAGAGGAGGCACTCAACTGTCTTATCATGGAGCTTAAGAACGATTCCACCGGTGAAGAGTATATTGCTCTTGTAGCCGGAGCAGATGGAAAAGAGGCACTGTACAGCGCCATGACTGAACTTATAAATAAGGCAAAGTGATGTGTGTATCTGACATATATGATACGGACATTATTTGTATAAATTTTACATCAAGATTCAGGAGGCATGAAAAATGATTCACATTATTGCAGGAGATAAGGGTAAGGGAAAGACAAAGGCACTGATAGATAAGGTCAACAATGAAGTAAAGGTTGTTTCCGGTACGGTAGTATTTCTTGATAATAACAACAAGCATCTCTATGAGCTCAGCAACAGAGTCAAGATGATCAACTGTACAAGCTATGGAATTAGCAAGCTGGATTCGTTCACCGGATTCGTGCGAGGAATAATCTCCCAGAACAGTGATATTGAGAAGATTTATATAGATAATTTTAAGACGGTTGCATACGTTGGAGAGTCACATATCGTTGAGGCATTGGACGAGATAAAGAACATATCCGATATGTTCAATGTTGATATAGTGATCTGTCTGGCAACAGATGTCAATGACGTACCAGAGGATTTCAAGGACTGCGTTATTGCGGCATTATAAGCTGGATGCCGCCTTATATTTTAGATAGAATGTGGTTGGCATATGTATGTTGCCAGCCATTTTCTGTGCCAGAGTAAATTACGGGAGACATATTATGGCGACAATAAAACGAAAAAACAAAAGACAAAGATCGAACTTCCAAAGCTTAAAATGCCGGGCTTTGGAACATTCCTTTTTGCACTCGTATTCATATATATACTCATCAGGGTCGTTGCGTATGTTAATGATTCTGATCCGATAATATTCACGGTTGAGCAGAGTACGTACGATACTGATTTCACGGCTACAGGGCTTGCGGTAAGAAGTGAGACTGTCATAACCGCCTCGGCGACGGGAACACCATGCTACTATATAAGAGATGGCGAGAAGGTATCCAAGGGTGCAAATATATATGCCATTGACAGCTCGGGCTCCATGCAGGCAGCAATGAGCGACATGCAGGAGAATGGTTCAGCACTTCTCACGAGCGCAGATTACACAAGTCTGAACAATCAGATAAAGATGTTCAAAAATGGATTTTCGGCATCCAATTTTGGTAATGTATATAATTTCAAGACAAGCATCGACAACAAGCTTTTAGAGCTCTATGAGGAGCTTGCTCTTGAGCAGGTCAGCAATGGTTCTTCATCATTTTCACTTGATGCCCAGAAGGCGCCATTCAGCGGACTTGTCACATACTATCAGGATGGATATGAGAGCGTCGATGTGAAGAATCTGACACCTGAGCTTTTTGATAAAACTGTGTATACAAAACAGTCACTCAAGTCAGATGGACAGGTTTCTGCGGGCAGCGCTGTATGTAAGCTTATCAACGATGAGGAATGGAATATTGCCATATCGCTCAGCAAGGATGAATTTGACAAGGTTACACAGAATGAATATGCTTCATTTACCATCAATAATTCGAGCAGAAAGATCAGATCGACATACGATAAGATCGAAAAAGATGGTCATTATTATATAGTGGTATCATTCAACAAATATATCGCGCAGTATGTAAATGAAGATTTCTGGACATCAACTTCATGTTCGAGGAATCCAGCGGTCTGAAGATACCGGCTTCATCCGTAATAACAAAGGATGTATATATGATACCTGTGGATTACCTGACAGGAGGCAGTGGTGATTCAGATCTGACTCATTTTAATCAGGTAACATATGGCAATTCGGGAAGCACTTCAATAAAACAGATATCACCGATAATATATTTTACCGACAAGAGATTCTGTTATGTTGATCCGTCAAGTATAGATTCCGATGCGGTACTGCAGAAGAATAATTCCAAGGAGACATTTTCCGTTGCCACAGCCGCCAAGTATACGATGGATGGTGTTCTGTGTGTATCAAGAGGAACTGCGGAATTCAGAAGAATAGAGGTTATCGTATCGGGCGATGATTACTCGATCATCAAGCCGGATCTTTCATATGGAATATCCAGATATGACAGAATATTACTGGACGGACATTCCATGAAAGAGGGAGAGCTTATATATCAATAGTACAGACACAGGAGATGATAATATGCTTAAAGAAAATTACGAAAAAGTAAAAGAGAACATAGTCAGGGCATGTGAAAAGGCCGGCAGATCACCGGAGGATGTCACTCTGATCGCCGTTAGCAAGACAAAGCCTTTGTCAGATATAGAGGAATTGCTCAGTGATACGGATGCCGTTGATTTTGGTGAGAATAAGGTTCAGGAGCTTGTGGACAAATACGAGAATGTCTCAAGACCTGTAAACTGGCATATGATAGGTCACCTGCAGACGAACAAGGTAAAATACATTGTAGATAAGGTGTGTATGATACACTCCGTTGATTCGTTAAATCTTGCCAAAACCATTGAGAAGGAGGCTGCAAAGCATGATGTCACAGTCAATATTCTCATTGAGGTAAATGTTGCACAGGAAGAAACAAAATTTGGACTGTCATGTGACGAGGTACTTCCGCTTATCCAGGAGATAAAAGATTTCCCTCATATCAGGGTTAAGGGTCTTATGACTATCGCTCCATTTGTGGATGATCCCGAGGACAACAGGGTCTATTTCCGCAAATTGAAAGATTTATCACTTGACATACAATCTAAAAGCATTGATAATATCGATATGAGCGTCTTGTCGATGGGTATGACAAACGACTATGAAGTTGCAGTTGAAGAAGGTGCAACGTTGGTTAGAGTTGGCACGGGAATATTCGGTGCCAGAAATTATAATATTTAAAGGAGAACAATCATGGCAAAGGGAAATACAAAGAAAAGTTTTCTTGATTATTTCAAATTAAGTGATTCAAGCGACGATGACTTTGATGATGATTTGTTTGATGAAGATGAAGATGACTATGAAGATGAAGACGATATGGACGATCGCTTAGACGATGAGTACGATGATGAGGATGATTACGATGCGCCTCAGACAGAGTCCAGAGTGAAGGCTTCACCGCTCAAGTCCTTTAATAAGTACAAAGGTTCTGCATCATCTGACAATGGATCGGCCAGATCAAAAGCTGCAAGATCTTCTCATGGTCAGCAGTCAGGAGCAGGTAATGGAAAGCTCGTATCGATCAACAGCAGATCCAGAGCAATGGATGACAGTGAAGTATTTGTTATCAAGCCGGACGAGTTTGACGATGCGCAGATGATAATCGATCATCTCAATCGAGGACAGATAATCGTAATAAACATGGAGGATCTTGATCTTCCAACTGCACAGAGAATAGCGGATTTCATTGGAGGAGCAAGTTATGCTGTGGATGGTCTGTTTCAGGCTATTTCAGGCAACATATTCCTTGCCACACCTAATGGAACCTACGTATCTGGTGATTTAAGGGAGGAATTGGCTGGAGGATCTCTTCAGGGGGAAACTCTTTCAAGTAAGGCAACTTACTAATATATGTTTTTACGGGGGATTACATATGCTTACACCAGTTGATTTACAACAGAAGAAGTTCACGCATGGAATGGGATATGCGCGAAAAGATGTAGATGCATTTTTTGACATAGTTGTGCTCAGCTACACAGAACTGTATAAGTCCAATGCAGATCTTACCAATCAGGTGAAAACTCTGACCGACAGTTTAGTACATTACAGAACAACCGAGTCAAAGCTCCAGAAATCTCTCATGCTAGCAGAGAAGAATGCTGAGGAGTCTACAAAGAACGCCACTGATAAGGCGAGACTGATAGAGAATGATGCCAAGATCAAGGCTAATAATATAGTGCAGGAGGCCAGGGAGGAGCTTGAGCGCATAGAGGGAAGTATTGATGGAATAAAACAGCAGTACAAGGACTATGTATGTGCATTCAAGGCTCTGATGGAAGCCCATATGAATTACCTTGCCCAGAATCCTATCAATGAGGAGATGGGACTTAATTTCGACGATGTATTAAGCGAGGGCAGTTCAAATGCTTCTTATTCACAGTCGACACAGAGCGCAGCTATGAATTCGTTTATGAACTCCTATGACGGCGATCCACAGGGCCGCGAGGAATCAACTCTCGGATCAGGAGGCGGCTCAGCCATGGGTGATTCAACACTTGGCGGTGCCGGTGGCGGAAGTGTTACAAGTGATTCGTCTGTATACACAAAGAATCTTGGCGGTAAGTCATTTGTTAATCCATTTGGAAACTAACAATATATTTTATACTAATGGAGAATGTTTATATGTGTAATGCACTCACAGTTCATCTGAATGATGAACCAATCTATGACATTTTCTTTGCAAACGATTTTAATTCCCTGCCTGAGCTTTTAGCCGGACAGGGAATTGCTGATAGAAGGGTATGTATCGTTACAGAGAGTAATGTTGCGCCTCTTTATCTCGATGAGATCAGGAATCAGCTTGATGGAAAATGCAAAGAATTGATATCTATTATATTTGAGGCCGGTGAGTCTCAGAAGAATCTTGATACAGTAAAGATGATCTACGAGAAGCTTATTCTTGCAAAGTTTGACAGAAAAGATCTTCTGGTGGCTCTTGGAGGCGGCGTGACGGGCGATATAACCGGATTTACTGCTGCAACGTATCTCAGAGGCATAGACTTTGTACAGATACCTACAAGTCTTCTGGCACAGGTGGACAGCAGTATTGGTGGAAAGACAGGCGTTGACTTTGATTCATATAAGAACATGGTCGGAGCCTTTCACATGCCAAAGCTTGTGTATATCAATGTGTCAACACTCACCACGTTATCCGATGAGCAGTTTATTTCGGGAATGGGTGAGATCATAAAACATGGACTCATAAAGGATTCTGCATATTTTGACTGGCTTATAGAAAACCACGACAGAATACTTGCAAGGGATAAGGATGTCCTGATGGAGATGATCAGGGTGAGCTGCAACATCAAGAGAGTTGTTGTGGAGAACGATCCTACGGAGAAGGGCGACAGAGCTCTGCTCAATTTTGGACATACTCTTGGACATGCCATAGAGAGATACCTCGACCTTAAGCTGAGTCATGGGGCATGTGTCGGCATCGGATGCTGCCTTGCGTCTGTTATCTCATACAATAGGGGTGACATCACAGAGGACGAGCTTCATAAGATCATACATGCATTTGATATGTTTGGTTTCCCTACTCTCAAGGACTACCCTGTCGATGCAGATGCTGTCATAGAGTACACTAAGAACGATAAGAAGATGGTTGGGGACAAGATAAAATTTATCCTTCTTCACACTATTGGCGATGCATATATCAATACCAATGTCGTTCCTGATGATATGAAAAAGGCATTTGAGTGGCATTGATATTCAAAGGAGGAACGGATATTATGAAAAAGAGAATACCGATGGCTATACTTGCCATTATTATTCTTACAGCTTTAGATCAACTGGTGAAACATCTCATATCAACCAACTTTCAGGTTGGACAGACAAGGAAAATAATCGATGGAGTTTTCCAGCTCAACTATGTTCAGAACAGAGGTGCGGCCTGGGGAAGTTTCTCAGGTAAGATCGTTTTCCTGCTTGCGATAACATTTGTTATCCTGCTTGCGGCTATATATGTATACATCAGGCTTGCAGGCAATCAGGAAAAGAAATATACACCGCTCAGGATATCACTGGTATTTCTCATATCGGGAGCTGTCGGCAATATGATCGACAGAGTTGCCCGTGGATATGTGGTTGACATGTTTGACTTCTGCCTTATTAACTTCCCGGTATTCAATGTCGCAGATATATTTGTCACATGCAGTTTTATTGTTATAGTTATTCTGGTGCTGTTCAAGTATAAGGATGATGAGCTCTCAGAGATCATACACCAAAAACAGACAGATGGACAGGAATAGTATATGGAAGAATATAACACCGAAGCCAGCGGCGACTGGGCAGGGAAAAGAATAGACAAGGT
>NC_021018.1:2814972-2816292 GCF_000210595.1 Coprococcus sp. ART55/1
AATGCCCATAGATCATTGTCTGAGCAGCTTCACGAGCATAGTATAACCAGAAAGTATTATGCCATAGTCCATGGAAATATCGCACAGGATGATGGTACTGTGGATGCGCCGATCGGAAGAAGTCCTAAGGATCGGAAGAAGATGGCGATCAATACCAGAAATGGCAGACATGCCGTCACACATTACAGGGTTCTGGAGCGTTTTGGAGGAAAGTATACCTTTATTGAGTGTCAGCTTGAGACCGGCAGGACACATCAGATCCGAGTTCATATGGCATCCATTGGACATCCCATACTTGGGGATGAAGTTTATGGACCGAAGAAATGTCCGTTTAAGCTGCAGGGACAGACGCTGCATGCTGGTATTCTCGGTTTTGAACATCCCTCAACCGGGGAATACGTTGAGTTCAAGGCTGATCTGCCGGAATATTTTGAAGATCTTATAAAGAAGTTAAAACTGTTAAATTAATATAATGTAACAAACGAGTATAGACAATTGTCACAAATTACGTGCAATTGTCTATACTTTTTTATTTACAGTTTATTGTATAAATGTTATAATAACCCATATAGGAATTTAAGTATTTTGTACATAAGTAATATATTTTGATATTTTTTACATGGAGAATACGAGAAGATGGGAGTGGTTACTATGGCAGAGAAGAAGATTATTACTATAGGTAGACAGTTCGGAAGTGGAGGAAAGCAGATCGGAGAAGCTCTTGCAGAAAAGATGAACATACCATTTTACGACAAGGAGTTACTTAAAGAAGCAGCAAAGAACAGTGGAATATGTGAAGAGATTTTTGACAGCTTTGACGAAAAGCCTACGAATAGCTTTCTTTACTCACTGGTGATGGATCCATATTCACTGGGATTTGGCAGTTCAACAGAGCTTCCTCTCAACCACAAAGTTTTCCTTGCGGCATTTGACACCATCAAGAATCTTGCAGAGAAAGATGGTTCATGTGTATTTGTCGGCAGATGTGCTGATTACGCACTCAGGGATCTGGACAACGTGGTGAATATATTCCTGTATGCAGACATGGATGACAGAACAGCCAGAATCGCCAAGAAGTACAACATAAGTGAATCGAAGGCCAAGGATATGATCAAGAAGGAAGACAAGGCCAGAGCTTCATATTACAACTATTATACATCCAAGAGATGGGGCGAGATGAAGGGATACGACATATGTATCAATACTTCGAAGTACGGCATAGATAAGACGATAGATCTGTTATATGACATTGTAAATAATTATTGATCTCAGTCATGATTATTATTGAAAATTGTAATATATCATCATAATAATGTCATT
>NC_021018.1:2817816-2818967 GCF_000210595.1 Coprococcus sp. ART55/1
TCCCTGGCGTAACCAAGGCGTGTTCTTGTGGATGTAGTATTCTCAATTCCACGAAAAGCGATCGTTGCGTATTGTGGTAACTCGGAAAGAATATCTCTGAGCAATAATATATTATTCTCATCGACCTGTTTGTTGTATGGCTTGGCTGGCATCGTTATATTTGAAACCTCCTGATATATGTTAATTTGTGGGCATATTCATGTATATGGCTAAATGGATTATAGCATAATCTAATAAAATATGCTATATTTTTTCGTAAAACCTGAGTTTAGCGAATAGAAACATATAGACCAAAATACATTCCAATTGCACTGCTTTCACTGATTCTTACGACTCTCTAAGCAAAAATCTAAACAGAAAACGCATATAGAATCTATCATTTAATAGAATCTATATGCGTTGATCAAGAACATCTAATTCCTTGTTTAATTGAGATCAGTCACTTCATAATATGGTATTACCAGGTTGGTTCCGGCTACTATCGATGAATCGTTGTTCAGATTGTTGATCGAGACAACTTCATCGATATAATCCTGGGTTGATGTATATTCATCAGTCATATACTTCTGAGCTATATCCCAAAGTGAATCGCCAGACTCAACGGATATACATGTGTAATACTTGGTGCTGGCATTGGTGGCATCAGCTTCGGATGCATCCATGTGTGTGATCGAAACATATAATACTGCTGCTATGATTATGGCTACAATTATTGTCACCTTTTTATTGCTGATGAAATTAAATAATCTATTCATCTCTATCCCTCCTGAACGTATGTTTGTTACTATGTTCGTATTATATCGAACAGATGTTTTGTTGTCAAGTGATTTTCGAACACTTGTACGACTGCAGTTCGTATTGTAACTCTGAATCCTTAATACTCCTATATTATGCACTATCAAGTGTCCATTTTTATTCCCACGAAAGAATAGATCCGGTCAAGAATATTCAAAACAAAGCAAAATTAAAAACAGAACATTCGTTTGCAATATCAGAACATATGTGCTATCATATTTTGTATATAACAGATTATGTTAAATAGAATTTATTTGTGGAGGTTCAATATACATGGGAAAAGGAAAGATATCTGATAAACAGACAGAGATTTTGGAATATATCAAGGAAGAACAGCTTAAGAAGGGCTATCCACC
>NC_021018.1:2819753-2821753 GCF_000210595.1 Coprococcus sp. ART55/1
TAGCCTATTTTTAAGTAATCACATTTTAGTATATGTGCTTATCAGCATTCTGTTCTGCTATCTGTTTGAATTCCTTGAAATGAGCCTGGAATAATAATACCACCTTTGGATCAAACTGTTTACCACTCTGGCTTACTATCTCGGTATAAGCCTCCTCCATAGACCAGCCTTTCTTGTAGTATCTTGCTGATGTAAGGGCATCGAATACATCACATACAGCCATAAGCCTGCTGATATATGCGATCTCGTCTCCCTTCATATGCAGATATCCAGAGCCATCCCACTTCTCATGATGTTCCTTGGCAATCGTTCTTGCAATCTGAAGGATCTGTCCCGGACATTTTGAGAGAAGAGCGTCGCCATATAATACATGACTCTTCATAATGGCGAACTCCTCATCTGTAAGACGGGAAGGTTTGTTGAGTATTTCTTCGCTGATCATCAGTTTGCCGATATCGTGCATCATGGCTGCGGTTGAAAGCATGTCAACATAATCGTCATCAAAACCGGATGCCTTTCCAAGAACCTCCATGTATTTTGCAACTCTCTTGATGTGCTCACCTGTTGATTTTGACTTGCTCTCTGAGAGCTCGGCAAACGCATATATAAGTTCCTTCTGATTAGTCTTGACCTCTTCAGCATGGTCTATAACATTATTGAGCATTGTTGAGTTTCTTGATACTATGAAATATGATACAAATGACATGATAAAAATGGCTATAACACATGGCGCTATGACCAGTATCATATTGTCGGCAAAATCATCATGTGCGGGTGGAATAACAAGATCACATAATCTGTAATTGACTATATCTGCAGCGAATACACCGACTGTAGATAAAAGCGCAGTATAGAGAACCATTGTCTTGTTATAATAAAGGGAAGCTACAAGCATAGGAAATATCCAGACGATCATAGCTGTGTACGATAAAGTTGTATTGAGTATGGAGCATATGAGTACAGCCAATGCAATTACCACATATTTTATACATTTGCCCTCATTGTTCTTAAGTAGATCAATAAAAATCGTAGGTATAAGGGTCAGAATACAGCATACTCCCATGCAGGAACACAGGAGCACTATATTGCACTGCCCTCCAATATATGTAAATACCCAGTACAAAAGTATCAATATAGCAAAAAGCCTCATACATTTGGAGGCAATATGATTGATCTTGATATAATTGTCGCTTAATAGCCTGTTACTCTCCATGTTTTAATCCCCAAATTCTTACTTGCAACCCAATCTTATTTTAAACTGAATATCTTATATGCTGTCCAGAGATATAATATCTCCGTCACTCCATATCTTCTCTATGTTGTAGAATCTTCTTGATTCTTCAGAAAATATATGGATTATTATATCATAATAATCCAGCAAAATCCATCCACCTTCAGAATATCCCTCCACTCCCTTGTGGGAATATCCAGCTTCGTGCATATTGTCCTCAACATTATCGCTGAGTGCCTGAACCTGTTTTTTATTTGTTCCGTCAGCTATCACTATATAATCACATAAGGTTGAAATTCTGCTTATGTCTATGATCTTAATGTCAAATGCTTTTTTATCCTCAAGAGCAGCACATGCTATCTTGAGCATCTCTCTGGAATCTGCCATATTAGTCCTCACTGTTCAATGATGTATAATATTTATATGTCCGGACAGACACTTCGTCCGTGTCTCCACAGCTGCCACTGTCCAGATAAGTTAAAGTATTCTTTAATATGTGGGCCACCGAAGCGTCAATATCGGAGAATGCCTCATTTCTTATTTCATCTATCTCCGGCAAAGGCTTACGGTTCGGCTCTATATAGTCAGCCACAAAAACAATCTTTTCCAGAAGCGACATAGCCGGTCTTCCAGTTGTATGGAATTCTATAGCCGATCGGATGTCCTCATCGTCAACTCCGTATTTTTCTCTTGCGTAATATGCTCCCAGCTTTGCGTGTAAAAGCTCAGGGTTAGCAAATTCGACCTGGCTTATTGGAAGTCCGTGTTT
>NC_021018.1:2822232-2825926 GCF_000210595.1 Coprococcus sp. ART55/1
AATACATTCTTACAGTATCTCCGTCTACACAGCCAAGCTCCTCAAGCTGTGCAAGTATTCCGTTGTCTCTGAGGAACTTCTGGAAGAAATCAAAGCCCTTCTCAGATTCAAGGTTCGTATATCCGAGCATCTTCTCGATTCGTGGACCCTCGACGATATATACACCCTCCTCCTCGTCTGACTTTCTGACTTCAAATGGAAGCTCAGGATCATCCTGCATGGACAGATCTATCTCAGGTTCAAATTCGATGATCTCCCTTGGAGACTGCTTTACAAGGTCATTGACATACCAGAGAAGTTCATTGATACCCTTTCCTGATACTGCAGATATAGGGAATATCTTATATCCTTCATCCTCCGGGAATTCCTCCTTAAGCATCTCTATGACAGTCTCATAGCCCATATCATCCAGAAGATCGACCTTGTTGGCTGCTATAACCTGTGGACGGTTCTCGATGTCTTTATTGTACTTCTTGAGCTCTTCATTGATTACGTGGATATCATTGATCGGATCTCTTCCATCCACCGAGGCTGCATCCACGATGTGGATTATAACCTTTGTACGCTCTATATGTCTTAAGAACTGAAGTCCAAGACCTGTTCCTTCTGACGCACCTTCAATTATGCCTGGAATGTCTGCGATCACGAAGCCGTTCTTATCCCCGAGATCCACCACACCCAGGTTCGGAACTAAAGTGGTAAAATGATATGCCGCGATCTTAGGACGGGCATTCGTAACTCTTGCAAGGAAGGTTGATTTACCTACACTTGGGTATCCGACAAGTCCTACGTCAGCTATACACTTGAGTTCAAGATCTACTGTAAGCTCCTTGGCTGGCTGACCAGGCTGTGCATACTTTGGCGCCTGCATGGTTGAAGTTACATATGTTCTGTTGCCACGGCCACCACGGCCTCCTTTAAGGAAAACAACAGGTTCCTTCTTGTATGCCATATCGAGAATAACCTTACCTGTCTCTGAATCTTTGACAACAGTTCCAGGTGGAACCTTGAGCACGATATCGGCACCATTGCTGCCATGGCAGTTCTTCTTGCCTCCCTCTTCACCGTCTCCGGCTTTGTATTTTGTCACATGTCTATAGTTAGTGAGCGTGTTCATTCCCTCGTCGACAACAAAGATAACGTCACCGCCATTACCTCCGTCACCGCCGTCAGGACCGCCGTTTGGAACATATTTCTCTCTTCTGAAGGATACATGTCCGTCACCGCCCTTGCCTGATCTCACATATATTCTGGCTCTATCGGCAAACATAATATACCGCCTTTCTATGTCAGATATTCTATACCGAATATTCAATGTCTAAACTACCTGTGTCAAGTTCTGCAGATACATCTGCACACTATTTCATAGTATACCCCATATCTGCACTTTTGTCTGTAAAAAAAGACTGGAATAATAAAAATTACTCCAGTCTCTTGATAGTATTACTTATATATATCCAATATTACTCGTTAACTACTGGATAGATAGAAACCTGCTTCTTGTCTCTACCCTTTCTCTCAAATCTAACGATACCATCAGCTGTAGCGAACAGTGTGTCATCTCCGCCGATACCAACGTTAAGACCTGGATGAATCTTTGTTCCACGCTGTCTGTAAAGGATGTTACCAGCCTTTACGAACTGACCGTCAGCTCTCTTAGCGCCAAGTCTCTTGGACTCTGAGTCTCTGCCGTTCTTTGTAGAACCTACACCTTTCTTATGAGCGAAAAACTGAAGTTCCATCTTCATCATGTCAATTACACCTCCTTAAAGGTCATACAAATATAATCGCCATAGGATTCTTCGATTCCGGATATACCGATCACAAGCGCCTGCATCAAAGTCTGTGCCTTGATATCCGGCTCCTCTGTGAATATGAAATCCATATGTCCACTCTCCTGATCGCAGTCAAGTGTGAAATTCACATCTGAAAGCTTCTCAACAGAGTTCAGGATGGTTATCGTGATCGCTGAAACTGCGCTACAGACGATATCTTGTCCAGGATCATCATATTCCGCATGTCCATCTGTCTTAAATCCTATATATTCCGAATTGCTGTTCTGATAAATAACTACATCAATCATGTCTTATAATCGATACAATCAATACCAATTAAGCGTTGATCTTCTTGATCTCAACCTTAGTATATGACTGTCTGTGACCATTCTTCTTGTGATAGCCAGTCTTTCTCTTGTACTTGTAAACAATAACTTTCTTAGACTTGCCTTCACCAACTACTGATGCTGTTACAGATGCATTAGCAACTGCATCTCCACACTTAACGTCTGAATCAGTGCTTACTAAGATAACATCATCAAATGTTACTTCGCTTCCAGCCTCTGCTGCGAGCTTCTCAACCTTGATCACGTCTCCTTCAGCTACCTTGTACTGCTTACCGCCTGTTGCTATAATTGCGTACATGGTTAATACCTCCTTAATCAAACTCGCCAGTTTTGGTGGTGTCTGTTGACACACTTATACCTAACTGTGCGGCATACTCATATAATCTACCATTGAGATGATTATTTGTCAATAATTTTCTGATATATTTTTACAATATTTTTTGATTTATTTTCATCAAAGCTTAACCATTTCGTGAAGCGGTCTCTTTAACTTCTTTCTGGTCAGCTCTATAAGTCCAAGCTTGGTGATATCTACGAATTTGGCTGGTACAGGATCGTCTGCCAGCTCTCTTATCAGGGTATCACGTATCCTGAGAATATCATCGGGATTCTTCATGTTTATAAAGTCTATGACTACTATCCCTGACAGATTGCGGAGTCTTAACTGACGGCAGGTTTCGATGGCCGCCTCGGTGTTGACCTTCAGCATGTGCTGTTCCATATCTCTGCCTGATATAGCCTTGCCTGTATTCACATCCACAACTACCATGGCCTCAGTCTGCTGGATTATAAGGTAGGCACCTGACTTAAGCCATACTCTCTCCTTTAGAGCTCCCTCCACTTCTTTATTGAGATTGTAGATTGCCGTAAGCGGACATTCTGTATCGGTATGAAGCGTTAAGTCTATTGTTCCAGGCTGTTTTTTCTCTATGTAATCCTCAAATACGTGGAATATTTCTTCATCATCGGTTACCAGTGAATCTAGCTTATTACTTCCCATGAAAGTTATGTTTTCTATATATTCCGGTGGATTCCGGTACAGACAGGAAAAGCATTTTCTGGTTGCTGCGGCCTTCAGGATCTGTGTGAGACGACCGCCCAGCTCATTCAGTTCACGTTTTATGAGTTCAGGGTCCGCATCCACAGCATTTGTCCTAATGATACAACCTATACCCGCCGGGAGGGTATTTCGCGCGATGTCCTTAAGCTCGTCCCGGAGCTTTCTGCTGCTTATCTTGTTCGATACACCGATCTGTTCCCCGGTGTGGACCACACAGTAATCCCCGCGGAGGGTGAGCTCCGATGAACCAACAGGGTTCTTGGTCTTGACTGCGTCACGGCTGATCTGAACGACTATCTCATCGCCGATCCTGAGCTTTGTGTGCTCCCTGCCATCGGCGTATATAATATCATTGTCATCCAGACTGTAGTAGCAGGGAAGTCTGTCACCGTAATCCACGAAGCAGGCATTTATATTGTTTACGATGTTGGCCACCTTGCCCACATAGATATTGCCGAGGACTGTACTGCCCTCTGACAGGTTAAGATCTGTGACTTTGCCATCCTGTATAA
>NC_021018.1:2826596-2834534 GCF_000210595.1 Coprococcus sp. ART55/1
TACACCTCCTCCAAATCTTGCGGCACCACAGCCGGAACACTGCTGTCTGCAGTTAGGGGTTACCTTTTCGTTCTGGGCGTTCTCCCACTCTCTCTCAAGGAACTTTCTTGTGACTCCTATATCAATGAAATCCCATGGAAGTATCTCATCAACACTTCTGTCCCTGTATGTGTAGAAATCTATATCCAGACCGTGCTTTGCCATGGCGTTGTCCCAGTTTTCTTTTTTGAAGAACTCTGTCCATGCGTCAAATATCTGACCGGCCTTATAGACATCATATATTACATCGCAGAGCTTCCTGTCGCCTCGAGCAAGCAGTCCCTCAAGTATGGTGATATCTGCTTCGTGGTACTGGAACTTAAGACTCTTATGGTTCTTCTCTGCGCGGAATCTGTCCTTCACAAAGTATGCACGCTTGACAAATTCCTCAGGCCTTATCATCGGAGCCCACTGGAACGGAGTAAATGGCTTTGGCACAAAATATGATGCCGATGCGGTGACCATGACACGTCCATTTCGTTCTTCTCTTGGGATATTTGCAAAGAAAAGCTCAGTGATCTCCTCCGACAGGTCTGCAATCCCGGCAATATCGTCATATGTCTCAGTAGGAAGGCCCATCATGAAGTACAGCTTCACCTTATCCCAGCCGCCTTTGAAGGCCTTCAGGGCACCATCCATTATGTTCTCCTTTGTGAGACCCTTGTTTATAACATTTCTGAGTCTCTGCGTTCCTGCCTCAGGGGCAAATGTAAGTGAACTCTTCTTCACATCCTGGATCTTGCTCATGACATCCAGAGAAAAGGCGTCTATACGGAGCGATGGCAGAGAGATATTTACATGCTCATTGTCCATCTTCTCGATCAGGCAGTCTGTGAGCTCCGGAAGCTCCTCGTAATCACTCGACGACAGACTGCTGAAGGTTATCTCCTCGTGTCCTGTACTTGCCAGCATTTTCTCAGCATAGCCCTTTAACAGATTGACATCCTTAGGTCTGGTTGGTCTGTAAATCATTCCAGCCTGGCAGAATCTGCAGCCTCTTATACATCCGCGCATGATCTCAAGAACAACTCTGTCCTGAGTGAGCTTCATGAATGACACAACAGGCTTCTCTGGGTATGTGACTTTGCTGTGATCCATGACGACCGTCTTGGTTATCGTGGCAGGCACATCTTCAAATCTAGGAGCAAATGAAGCTATCGTGCCATCTTCCTTGTATGTGACTTCATAGAGCTCAGGAACGTATAATCCCGGAATGTTGGACACCTTTATGAGAAATTCTTCCCTGGTCATATCAGAGTGCTTATACACCTTGTAAAGCTCCAGAAGTGCATCATATGATACTTCGCCCTCACCCATATAGAATATGTCAAAGAAGTCTGCTATAGGCTCAGGATTGTATGAGCATGGGCCTCCGCCTATAACAAGTGTGTCTCCCTTTTTTCTGTCTCTTGTACGGAGTGGGATCCCAGCCAGATCAAGCACCTGAAGAATATTGGTGTAACACATCTCGTACTGGAGTGTTATTCCAAGGAAATCAAAATCCTTTATAGGATCCTGGGATTCCAGCGCGAACAGAGGGATGTCATGTTCTCTCATCTCCGCGTCCAGATCAGGCCATGGCGAATAAACTCTTTCACACCATGTGTCCTCTCTCCTGTTGAACATATCGTACAGTATCTGAATTCCGAGATGGGACATACCTATCTCGTATACATCAGGAAAACACATGCAGAAACGCACATCAACCTTGTCCTTGTCCTTCATAACACTGTTGTATTCTCCACCTATATATCTGGCGGGCTTTTCAACCTTCATCAGTATTTCATCCGGTAAAGCTAATCTTCTCATAAAATAATATCCTTAAATAATTTTCTTGTAATCATATTATCTGATATCTCCAAATGGAAATATTCAATTACAGCAAAAGAGATGCGCACGGAATATCCGTATTCAGTGCGCATCCTCTATATCTATATCGTATCAGGAACTGTGATCCTATACCGCATTATCCAATATTAGTTTTTGAAACTATGGATAGGGGCTGGAATACGTCCACCTCTGTTGACAAACTTATCACATGCAAATCTGTTGACAGGCATGATAGGTGCGTATCCGAGAAGTCCGCCAAATTCAGCCTGATCTCCAACTGTCTTACCGATAACAGGGATAAGTCTTACAGCGGTTGTCTTCTGGTTGATCATACCAAGAGCCATCTCATCAGCGATAATTCCTGATATGGTTGCAGGTGATGTATCACCAGGAATTGCTATCATATCAAGACCTACTGAACATACACATGTCATGGCCTCAAGTTTCTCAAGAGTTAATGCTCCTGCGGAAACTGCATCGATCATTCTCTGGTCCTCAGATACAGGGATGAATGCACCGGAGAGTCCTCCGACGTATGATGAAGCCATAACTCCACCCTTCTTAACCTGATCGTTGAGGAGCGCAAGTGCTGCTGTTGTACCAGGAGCTCCGGCGTATTCAAGACCGATCTCCTCGAGAATCTCACCTACACTGTCTCCGACTGCAGGAGTAGGGGCAAGTGACAGGTCAACTATACCAAATGGTACGCCGAGCATCTTGGATGCCTCTTTTGCAACGAGCTGTCCAACTCTGGTTACCTTGAAAGCAGTCTTCTTGATGGTCTCGCAGAGTTCCTCAAAGTTTTCTCCTCTTACCTTCTCAAGGGCTTTCTTTACAACACCAGGGCCGCTGACTCCAACATTGATGACACAGTCTCCCTCGGTAACACCGTGGAATGCACCGGCCATAAATGGGTTGTCATCAGGTGCGTTACAGAATACTACAAGCTTTGCACAACCGATGGAATCTGCTTCTTTGGTGAGCTCGGCAGTGTCTCTGATCATCTCTCCTAGAATCTTGACTGCATCCATATCTATACCGGTTTTGGTTGAACCTACATTTATGGAGCTGCACACCTTTCCTGTGCTTGAGAGTGCTTCAGGAATTGAACGGATAAGAAGCTCATCAGCAGGAGTCATGCCCTTATTTACAAGCGCTGAATATCCTCCGATGAAGTTGACTCCTATGGTGTCTGCAGCCTTGTCAAGAGCCTTTGCTATCTTTACAAAATCTCCGGTGGTCTTACATACGGAACCACCAACCAGTGCTATAGGTGTTACAGAAACTCTCTTGTTGACGATTGGTATACCATATCTTCTTGATATCTCCTGACCTGTTGATACAAGATCCTTGGCATATGTTGTTATCTTGTTATATATCTTTGTACATGTATCATCCACATCTGTGCCTACACAATCCAAAAGACTGATTCCCATTGTGATGGTACGAACATCCAGATTCATGTCTGAGATCATCTTATTGGTCTCGATTACTTCATTTATGCTAATCATGTATATCCTCTTTTCTGTCTGTCAGACTGTATATTATTAGATTCTGTGCATTGTCTCAAAGATCTTCTCGTGCTGTACCTTTATCTGTACTCCAATCTCTTCTCCGATCTGTCCGAGTTCTGATGCGATGAGCTCTGTTGATTTGGATGACTCCTGTGTATCAACCACCATCATCATGTTGAAGTACCCTGCAACTATAGTCTGTGATATGTCAAGTATATTGATCTGGTTGTTTGCCAGATATACACATACCTTAGCTGTGATTCCCACGCTGTCCTTACCTACTACAGTTATGATTCTCTTTTTCATTTCATTTATCCTCCTTGTTGATGATGGAGCCTGTACATACAGAACCCATCTTTATTCACTCCTAAAAATCAGCCTATGCCTCTATGGCAGCCATAGGCATGTCTCTTCTGGCTACTGCCAGCCCAAATTCCCTTACATCGTTGGCGTATGAATTGTTTTCAAGCTCCAGCTTGACTGTCTCGTATGCCAGCTCTTCAAAATTGTTCTCCTTGCTCAGATGTCCCAGAAGGATACCCTTCACATGGTCATTCAGAAGTCTGTATATGAGCTGCCCTGATAATTCGTTGGACAGATGACCATAGTTGCCAAGGATTCGTCTCTTGAGATAATAAGGATATGGTCCCGCCTCAAGCATTCTGACATCATGATTGGCCTCAACTACCATTATATCTGAGTTGTCAAGCTTATCTACAATATAATCATTATAATTGCCCATATCAGTCGCTATGGACACTTTTTTGCCATCTCCATACAGGCTGTAGCATACCGGATCCGCTGCGTCATGCCAGATGGATGATGGATCAACGGTTATATCCTTTATCAGTATCTTTTCATCAGGACGAATCTCATGAAACAGTCCCTCATCGATACTGCCAAGGGAGGTCATCTTCTTCATCTCAGCTATGGTTCCTGCAGTGGCATATATAGGAACACCGTGCTTTCTTGCCAGAACACCTATGCCCTTCACATGATCTATATGCTCATGCGTTACAAGAACACCATCAAGTTCAGACGGCTTTATTCCCTCATCCTTAAGGGCGTTTTCAACCCTCTTGCAGCTTATGCCTACATCCACAAGAAGATGGGTATCGCTATTGCCGACGTAATAGCAGTTACCGCTGCTACCGCTTGCTATACTTAGTAATTTCATAATCTACTCTTCTGTTGTAATTTATTTGTACCATGTGACTGTGCGGTCCATGGTCTGAGATCCATATGACTGTAATATCTTCTGTCAAAGCCCTCAAGCTCACCGAGATTCACAGCAGTCAGGGTCTCTTTAAACGCATATATTCTATCAATAAAACTCTTATCAATCAAGCACTTATGTGCTCCGTGCAGGGATGTATTTCCTGCAAATTCTGATTTTCCCTGAAAACTGTCCGGAAAAAGTCCAAGGCTTACCGCACTTGATATATTAAGACTGCACCCGAAGCCTCCTGCCAGATATACACGTGATACGTCCTCTGCCGTTATCCCCGCCATATCCATGAGGGATTCTATCCCTGCACATATGGCTGCCTTTGCAAGGAGAAAGCTTCTGATCATATCCATGTCAATTTTCACTCCACCCGCAAGTCTGTAGCCTCCGTCTATATACTGATCAACCAGGACTCCATCGTCATTCACTATGTGTAGCAAATTAAGTCTGTTCAGCAGATCAAAGGCTGTGGTTGGAGCTGCAACACCTCTCCTCAGCATTCCCTCAAATGCCGGACCACATGCACATGAGGTGGCATAACCGATACCCTGCTTTGCAAGTATGAGTTCTCCGTTTGTTCCGAGATCTGCAAACAACTGATATTTGTCAGACCTGTCAATGTTACAGACGACTGCACCGCACAATGCGTCAGCTCCAACAAATGCGCTGAGGTTAGGAAGACATGTGACTTCCGCACTGCAAAATCTTTCATCATCAAAGAAATCCTTCCCTGATACTGTTATACTGTCAGGATTCCTGATCTCAAATGGTGCATGCCCGAGATTGTCCAGAAGCAGCCGCTCCAGTATTGCATTCATGGTGGTGTTTCCGGAAATAATTATCCTTGATATATCTGCAGGGGCATACCCCATTCCGGCCAACTCTGAGGAAATCCTTGTGACTACTGAGCTTCTGAGCTTTGTCAGTCCATCTTCTGTGGAGCCTGTTCGGATCCTTGATATGACATCGCTGCCATATTCAATTTGCGGATTCATAAATCCACATCTGTCCGTGACACTTCCATCAGACATATCTATCTGTTCTATGGCGATGGTGGTGGTGCCTAAATCTATAGCTATGCCTATACCACGACCATCGCCATTATATACGTTGTTGAATTCATCAGCACCCTTGTACGAAGCAAGGACTGACATGTTATCCTCACCTATGGTTATCTGTATGTTATCAGTGATAGTGTAGGTACAGCTTTTTACCGTGCCCGCACCTTTTACATCCACCAGACATCTCTGACACCTTCCAAGACCTCCGCAGTTTCCACTGAACACATATCCGGCGCTGCACAGCACCTTGAACAGATTGTCACCGCGTCTGCAGGCGATTATTTTGTTGTCATTTACGGTTAAAGTGAGTTCATTGTTAATCATCGATATCAACTACAATTAATTGTATATTCCCTTTGTCATGACTTCCTTTGGCTTGTAGCCCTTATCAGCAAGTGTGTTGATGATGAGCTGCTTGTGCTCAGGGCCAAATGCCTCCATAGTGATAACAAGCTCAACTGCTGAATTCCTGTTGATGGATACGAACTGGTTGTGCTCAAGCTTGATAACATTTCCCTGGAGATCAGCGATAACCTTTGAAATGTTCATGAGTGCACCCGGCTTGTCAGGAAGAAGTGTTGAAACTGTGAAGATCCTGCTTCTTGCGATAAGTCCGTGCTGTACAAGTGAGGCAAATGTTATCATATCCATATTGCCGCCCGACAGTATGCTTACGACCTTGGCACCCTTTACATCGAGATGCTTAAGTGCTGCCACTGTGAGAAGGCCTGAATTCTCAACAAGAAGCTTGTGATTCTCAAGCATATCGAGGAATGAAACGATGAGTTCGTTATCCTCTACAGTTATAATATCATCTATGTTCTTCTGTATATATGGGAAAATCTTGCTTCCCGGTGTCTTTACTGCAGTTCCATCTGCAATGGTGTCTACATATGGAAGTGTTGTAACCTTCTTGTTCTTCAGTGAGACCTGCATACAGTTTGCTCCGGCAGGCTCAACACCTATGACCTTGATGTTCGGATTCATCATCTTGGCAAGTGTGGACACACCTGTTGCCAGACCGCCACCTCCGATAGGAACAAGGATATAGTCAACGAAAGGAAGCTCCTTTATGATCTCCATCGCAACCGAGCCCTGTCCTGTGGCAACATCGAGATCATCGAACGGATGAATGAATGTATAACCCTTGTCCTCTGCAAGCTCAAGAGCGTATGCACATGATTCATCATATACGTCTCCATACAGTATAACCTCTGCGCCGTATGCCTTAGTTCTGTTAACCTTGATGAGAGGTGTAGATGAAGGCATAACGATGGTCGCCTTTACTCCATATGCTTTTGCAGCATATGCCACACCCTGGGCATGATTTCCAGCCGAAGCTGTTATCAGTCCCTTCTGTCTCTCTTCATCTGAAAGAGTGCTTATCTTGTAATATGCACCCCTGATCTTGTATGCACCGGTCTTCTGAAGGTTCTCAGGTTTGAAGTATACCTTGTTGCCTGTTATCCCACTGAAATAGTCACTGTATATGAGCTTTGTAGGGAGAACCACCTTATGTACAATGTCGTAGGCCTCCTCAAATTTCGCAAGTGTCAGTTTGTCTGTTGTGTTCTGTTCTGCCATTTGTTAATGTCTCCTTATGTAAAAATCCTTTTGAAAATCATATATGGTTGTGCACAGATATAAGTACATTGACATACATACATATGATCATTATATATGCCGTAGTATTACATGTCATCGCCGATGAGCATATCGATCTCGGATCTGTCCTCGTCAAAATCTGCGAACAATGCGTTGACATATTCCTGAGGGTCAAATCTCTGGAGATCACCGATCTTCTCACCAACTCCGATAAACTTGACCGGTACGTCAAGCTCTGCCTGGATCGCTATCGCAATACCACCCTTGGCAGTTCCGTCAAGCTTGGTGATAACTATACCGTCAAGCTCAGTTACATTGCTGAACTGTCTTGCCTGTTCAAGGGCATTCTGACCTGTTGTTCCGTCCAGAACTATGAGCGCCTCAACATTTGCCTCCGGATAATCCCTTGTGATGATCCTTCTCATCTTTGCAAGCTCGTCCATGAGATTCTTCTTGTTGTGAAGTCTTCCCGCTGTATCAACGAGAAGGATATCCGTATCTCTTGCCTTGGCGGCAGCCACTGCGTCGTATACAACTGCAGCGGGATCAGCGCCCTCATTGTGTGAAATTATATCAACCTGTGCCCTGTCAGCCCAGGTCTTTAACTGATCTATGGCGGCAGCTCTGAATGTATCGGCAGCAGCCATGAGAACCTTCTTGC
>NC_021018.1:2834855-2841760 GCF_000210595.1 Coprococcus sp. ART55/1
TTTGATGTGTGAATCCTCAACCTTCTGCTTAAGTCCCTCTATAACCTTCTCAGTCGTCTCATATCCCATATCAGCCATGATAAATGTCTCTTCAAGATTCTCATAGAAATCATCATCTATATGGGATGCACCGAATACATCTGTAAAGCTTTCTACTATATTATCTCTTGTCTTTGCAAGACCAGCCTTAAGTCTCGCAAAAAATCCTTTTTCTCTTTTCCTCTGCCATGACATACCTCCTGTTTAATATCTTCTATTGTTATTTATCCAGATCGTTCTCAATAAGGTTGACTGATACGAGGGTAGATACACCCTTCTCCTGCATGGTTATACCGTACAGGATATCAGCAGCCTCCATGGTTCCTTTTCTGTGTGATATAACTATGAACTGCGTATCCTTTGTAAGCCTGTTGAGATACTGTGCAAATCTTCTTACATTCGAGTCGTCAAGAGCCGCCTCTATCTCGTCCAGCAGACAGAAAGGTGATGGCTTCAGACTCTGAATTGCAAATAACAGTGCTATGGCGGTGAGGGACTTCTCTCCACCTGACAACTGCATCATATTCTGGAGCTTCTTTCCAGGTGGCTGTGCTATGATCCTGATACCTGTTTCAAGAAGATCCTCGGTATCAACCAGCTCAAGTGCACCACGTCCACCACCGAACAGCTCCTTGAATACCTTGTCGAACATGACCTGTATCTCCTTGAACTTCTCGGCAAACTGCTCCTGCATTGATTTTTCAAGCTCCGCAATTATATTTACAAGGTTGGTCTCCGCACTGACTATATCGTCATGCTGTCCCTTGAGAAATTCGTATCTCTCAGAGACTTCCTTGTAGTCATCTATGGCATTGACGTTGACATCTCCAAGGGATTTGATCTTGGCCTTTACTGCAACGATCTCCTTCTTTAGTGCCGGCAGTTCAGGAAGATTATCGTCCTTGAGTTCCTGGGCACTGCTGTATGTAAGCTCATACTCCTCCCACATATAGTTGCTGAGTTCGTCTGCTTTCTCAGTGTTCTTCTCGATTATCGATGTGAGCTTGTATGAGTCCTTCTCGAGTCCTGCAATCTTTTCGGAAAGTTCTTCTCGTCTGGCAAAGAATTCCTTGTGGCTCTGCTGTAATTCCTCTCTCTTGACTGAGAATTCGTTTACCTTGTCCTCGTTGTCAGCGATACTTCCGGTTCTGCTTGCGATATCTGTCTTTATAGCAGCTATCCTGTCTTCCAGCTCTGTGATCTCACTGAATGATGACTCCACGCGGCTTGTAAAGCCCTCAAGTTCTTCCTTGTATTTTTCGATATCCATATTTATTCTTCGGATATTTTCTACAATGAAGTCCTCTTTCTGCTTGACGGAATTAAACTTAATCATAAGCTCAGATACCCTTGCATTTGCAGCGGTGAGCTTATCCTTGTTCTCCTGTCCCTGTCCCTCAAGTTCTTCCACTCTTGCCTCAGCTTCAAGCCTCATGGCTTCATGCTTTTTGTTGTTGTCGGCAAGAGAATTCTTATTGTTGTTTATCTCCGTTATCTGATTATTGAGCTCTGCTACCTCTTTCTCGATCGAGACAAATACTCTTTCAGATTCGGCAAGCTTTTCTTTGACCTGTTCAATACTCATGGTCAGAGTATTCTTTTTCAGATATGCCTGCTGCAGTTCGGAGTTGTATTTGTCTATATCCTGTCTGAGCTGATCTCTTGAAGTCTTAAGTTGTGCGTCGAGAGCCGCAGCCTTTGACGCTGTTGATTTCAGGTTATCGATCTGCTCCTTGAGTTCATCCAGCTCCCTCTTCCTTCCGAGAAGGTTACTGGAATTCCTGAATGCACCTCCGGTCATTGATCCGCCCGGATTTATCAGTTCTCCCTCTATGGTGACAAGTCTGAGCGACTGATTGTTCTTACGCGCTACCGCCAGGGCATTATCGATATTGTCGACAACTATGATCCTGCCTAAAAGGTTCTTTACCAGCGTGTTGAATTTGGAATCGACCTCAACAAGATCTGATGCAACTCCTATGACTCCTTTTTCCCTGAGCACATCATTTCTGACGGAACCGCGGTCTGTTATGGTGTTAAGCGGAAGAAATGTTGCACGTCCGAGTCTGTTGGTCTTCAGATATGAGATCATTCTCTTGGCAGTGGCATCGTCCTCAGTGACAATGTTCTGTATACTTCCGCCAAGGGCAGTCTCCACAGCGACCTCGTACTTCTGATTTACCGTGATTATGTCCGCAACAACGCCTATTATGCCCGGATTCCACTGCTTCTGTTCCATGACTCGTCTGATACTGTTGCCGTATCCGTCGTATCTCTCAGTTATATTTCTGAGAGCCTCCATCTTGGACTCTGTTGCCGAAAGCTTCTCGTTGGTGTTGTGGATCAGCTCACGGTTAGTTTTGTTTCTATTCTGATTCTGGGCAAGCTGATCGGTTGCACTGTCCAATCCAGCGAGAATGACCTTTACTCCCGCCTCAAGTTCGGCAAGCTGTGATGACAGTGACTCATATTCCTTCTTGTCCCCGGCATCGTCGCTCTTAAACTGCAGAAGTCTCTGGTTGAGCTGTGTCTTTCTAAAGTTGATATTCTCCAGCATGGCGTCATATCTTCCGACCTTTGCCTGGAGATTACCGCTCTCATGCATATATTCTATGATGTCAGCCTTGCAGCTCTCAATCTCCTGCTGGCAGGCCTCTATGTAGGAGGTCATGTCGGAGCTTTCCTTCTGGGCTGTTTTAAGTGCCTGTTCAACTTCTGAGATAGAGTCATCCAGTTCATCTTTCTGGGATGTGTAATCTGCGAGTTCTTTCTCGCCGGACTCGATCTGGCTGTTGATTCGGTCTATCTGATCATGTATGTTCTGATCGTTCATTTTGAGTGTGATTATCTGCTGGTTGATAACATTTATCTCACCTTCAGCACGCTCTTTTGCAAGCCTGTTCTCATGAATCTCGTTTTTAGATGACTCAATTATGGAATTGAGCTGCTCTATAGCAGTCTCTATCTGGTCGTATTCTTCCTTTGTCTGTTCATACGCCTGCTTGCTCTCATCTATATCATCGTTTACGATAGTGAGCCTGTTCTGATCTTCCTCGAGAGCTGTTTTAAGTTTCTCTGTCTCAAGAAGGAATGCATTCACATCGAGTTTTTTTAATTCACTTTTTAAATGCCAGATATTTCCTTGCGGTCTCAGACTGCTCCTTGAGTGGTCCGACCTGTTTTTCAAGCTCCTTGAGAATGTCGTTGACACGGCTGAGATTGTCCCTCTCTGCTTCAAGTGATTTCTCCGCAGCAGCCTTGTTCTTCTTGAACTTTACGATCCCGGCAGCCTCGTCAAAAAGCTCTCGTCTCTCCTCAGGTTTACCATTGAGGATCTTCTCGATCTGGCCCTGTCCGATGATTGAATAACCCTCCTTACCGATACCAGTGTCAAAGAAGAGAGAATATACATCCTTCAGTCTGCTGACAGTACCGTTAATCAGATATTCAGACTCTCCTGATCTGTATACTCGTCTTGCAACTGTGACTTCATTATAATCTATAGGAAGGCTGTGATCGCTGTTGTCAAGAGTTATGGCAACATATGCGGAGCCCTGCGGCTTTCTGAGCTGTGTTCCCGAGAAAATGACATCCTCCATCTTGGAACCACGGAGACTCTTGGCACTCTGTTCACCCAGAACCCATCTCACTGCATCCGCTACATTGCTCTTACCCGAACCATTAGGTCCAACGATACAGGTTATTCCGTGATTGAATTTGAATACTATCTTGTTTGCAAATGACTTGAAGCCATTTACCTCTATACTCTTTAAATACATAAATTAATCCTGCTTTTTTCTTAATTGTAACAATGTTTTGTATGCAGCCATCTGTTCGGAGTTCTTTCTGTTTGAACCCTCACCTCTGGCTGTAGCCTGGCCATCTATCAAGGCATCCGATACAAATATCTTGTTATGTTCAGGCCCCTTCTCCTCTATGAGCTCATACTTTAATTCTTTTCCATTCTTCTGGCAGAATTCCTGAAGGGTTGACTTTGCATCGTAGAACAATGATTTTGTCTCAACGTCATCCAGCAGGAACTGATGGACAAACTTCTTGGCGACATCCATTCCACCATCAAGATACATCGCACCGAGAACGGATTCAAAGAGATCACACAGAATGGATTTCCTTGTCCTTCCGCCTGTCTGGGCTTCACCCTTGCTAAGAAGGACAAATTTGCCATATCCAAGACTCTCGGATATCTGTGAAAGAGTAAATTCGCATACGAGACTTGCCCTCAGCTTTGTGAGTTTTCCCTCCTCATATTCTCTCTTCTTGCGGAAGAGATAGTCACTCACAATATACTCAAGGATGGCATCCCCGAGAAACTCAAGTCTCTCATATGACTCAGTTTTATTAACCTTAAGCTCATTTGCAAATGACGTGTGTGTCAGAGCCGTTATCAGAAGTCTTATATCCTTGAATTCGTATCCTATTCTTTTTTCAAGCTCACCATAATCCTTCTTCATTATGCCTGCTCCTCACTCAGCTTTTCAGCAATCTTGGCGTTTACTCCGGTCTCACTGAAGTTGATGCACTGGAATATTGCACTCTTAACTTCTTCGTTGTGTGAGTTGCCGTGGATCTTTACCACGAGTCCCTTAAGTCCAAGAAGAGGTGCTCCACCCTTTGTCTTGGCGTTGAATCTCTCCTTAAGCTCTCCGAGGGAATCCTTTATAAGTGCACCGCCGATCTTTGACTTGAATGAAGACATGACCGCTTTCTTGATCTCTCCAAGCAGCATTTTTGCAAGTCCCTCGTACAGCTTGAGGATAACATTTCCCACAAATGCTTCACATACGATGACATCTGCAGCACCATTTGGAATCTCACGAGCTTCTATACTTCCAACAAAATTGATGTCCTTACATTCCTTGAGCAGTGGGTATGTCTCCTTTACGAGGGCGTTACCCTTCTCCTCCTCGTCACCAATATTGACGATGGCTACTCTTGGCTTCTCGATCTTCTCGATGTTCTCCATATATATGGAACCCATCTTTGCAAACTGAAGCAGATGCTCAGGTCTCGCATCAACATTAGCACCGCAGTCAATAAGAAGCGAATATCCCTTGGTCGTAGGGATGAGTGGTGCCAGAGGTGATCTCTTCACACCTTTGGATCTTCCGACGATAAGCTGTCCTCCTGCAAGGATGGCTCCTGAGCTTCCGGCTGAGATTATTGCGTCAGCCTCTCCACTTTTTACCATATTCATTCCAACTGTAAGTGATGAGTCTTTCTTGCTTCTGATTGCCTGAACAGGTGCATCGTGACATGTGATCTCCTCAGTACAGTTCTTTATCTCTATCTTGGAGGTGTCATATGTGTATTTGGCAAGCTCACCATTTATGACAGCCTCTTTTCCAGTGAGAATTATATGAGCCTTTGCCCCTTCGTTCACAGCTTCTACAGCACCTCTTATGATCCACTCCGGTGCATAATCTCCGCCCATAGCATCTACTACAATTCTTGTATCGCCCATATCAAAACTCTCCTATCTTACGTGTATTATGGGATATCCCACCATATAATTATTTTTAGGTGCAAACGCACAAGGTCATTATATATTTCTGAATTGTCAAAGTCAAATATTTCAGTACAAATATACAAACCGCCATGTATATATGTGCACGAAAAAAGACCTTCCTTATTATAAAAATAAGAAAGGTCTTGTTTATTCTACTACTCAAATACCGAGTGAGAACTGGAAATTACTCAGCAACTGAGATAATCTCTTTCTTGTTGTATGAACCGCAGTTCTTACAAACTCTGTGTGGAACCATTAACTCGCCACACTTGCTGCACTTAACTAATGCTGGTGCAGACATCTTCCAGTTAGCTCTTCTCTTATCTCTTCTAGCCTTTGAGCTCTTATTCTTTGGACAAATTGACATTATTCACACCTCCTCAATTCTTTAAGATGTCATTAAAAACTGATAATCTCGGATCAGGAACAAAATCATCACAGTTACATGTACCATGATTCAGATTCGTTCCACACACCTTACAGAGTCCCTTGCAGTCATCCCTGCACAGAATCTGTATTGGAACTAAACCCATCAGTTCCTTTTTCAACAGTGCGTCCATATCGATATTACAGTCTTCAAAATAGCTTAACTCATCTATCTCATCTACCTTATCAGAATCCAAAACGGAAGTATCAATAACTGTGTCGATATCTATATGGAAAGTTCTTTCAAACTCCTCCAGACATCTGTCACACACAAGCTCCATGACAACATCAGTGCTTCCGGTAACCTTGACTCTGTTCTTGCCGTCATTCGACAGATTCAGTTGAAAATCATCTGCCTGTCCAATCCGGTAGTCCATTCCCTTAAACTGGAAACTATCAAAGTCTACATGTACTTCAACGCTTTTAGTCAATCCCTCAGTGGATAAAATCTCAGATAAATCAATTAACATAATATCTCCTAAAAATCGCACATCTGCTATTATACATATACAGATATTTATTGTCAGCAAAATATTGCAAAATTTTTATACAATTCCGTCAACTGAATCCTGTCGTTATACAGAAGACTTATTTTGTAACAAGCTCTACAGTCTCTCTTGCAATGGCAAGCTCTTCGTTTGTAGGAACTACCCATACCTGAACCTTTGAAGCGTCAGTGGATATCTTCTGCTCTTCGCCGCGGATCTCGTTCTTAGTCTCATCTATATCGATACCCATGAATGAAAGATCCATTGTTGATACTCTTCTTACATATGGATTGTTCTCTCCGATTCCTGCCGTAAACGCTATCGCATCAAGGCCTCCCATTGCGGCTGCATATGCTCCAATATATTTCTTGACACTGTAGCAGAATACATCGAGAGCAAGACGGCATCTGTCATTGCCATCCTTC
>NC_021018.1:2842052-2845381 GCF_000210595.1 Coprococcus sp. ART55/1
AAAGTCCTGATACACCTGACTTCTTATTAAGAATAGTTGTTATCTCCTCAACGCTCTTGCCCTCTTTGCCGGCAATGAACTCAAGAATCGCAGGATCTATATCACCGCTTCTTGTGCCCATAGGAAGACCTGCAAGAGGTGTGAGTCCCATGGAAGTGTCCACTGACTTACCGCCGTCAACTGCTGTGATACTTGATCCGTTTCCAAGGTGGCATACGATAAGCTTGGTATCTTTGATATCCCTGCCTATAAGCTCTGCCAGTCTCTTGGATACAAAGCTGTGGCTTGTTCCGTGGAAACCGTATCTTCTTATCTTATAATTCTCGTAATATTCGTAAGGTATTGCATATGTATATGCTTTATCAGGCATGGTCTGGTGGAATGCTGTATCAAATACCGCAACCATAGGAACACCCGGCATATGTGCCTGACATGCTCTGATTCCAATGAGGTTGGCAGGGTTGTGAAGTGGTGCAAGATCATTACACTCTTCTATGGCCGCCATTACTTCGTCTGTTATAACTACTGAATTCGCAAACTTCTCACCGCCGTGAACTATTCTGTGTCCAACAGCATCGATCTCTGACAGTGAAGCGATAGCTCCCATATCTGTATCAAGAAGAGCGTCAAGAACAAATTTTACAGCAGCATTGTGATCCGGCATAGCGGCATCCACTGTATACTTATCCTTACCCATGGTCTGATGTGTGAGCTTTCCGTCGATACCGATCCTCTCACACAGTCCTTTTGCTATAACAGCCTCTGTATCAGAATCAATAAGCTGATACTTCAGTGATGAACTACCACAATTAATTACAAGAACCTTCATTTCAATCCTCCTGCACAACTTATGTGTAAATAAATCATCTTTAAAAATTATCTTTTACTATCTCTCTTTTGGAGTTACCTTCATTCTGCCGTCCTCCTGAGCCTGAGCCTGGATAGCTGTTATGGCAACAACTCCAACTATATCGTCTGCAACACAGCCTCTTGACAGGTCGTTTACAGGCTTTGCAATACCCTGTGTAACAGGACCATATGCATCAGCTTTTGCGAGTCTCTGTACAAGCTTGTATCCGATGTTCGCTGCATCAAGATCAGGGAACACAAGAACATTCGCTTGTCCTGCAACCTTGCTTCCAGGTGCCTTTGATGCTGCAACCTCAGGAACGAGTGCTGCATCTGACTGAAGCTCACCATCACACAGAAGGTCAGGGAACTCAGCGTTAACGATCTCTGTAGCTTCAATAACCTTGTCAACGTCAGGATGCTTTGCGCTTCCCTTTGTTGAATGTGACAGCATAGCCACAACAGGTGTCTCATCAACCAGAAGTTCAAATGACTTCGCTGACTGCTCTGCGATATCTGCAAGCTCTGACGCTGACGGGCTCTGATTGAGTCCTGCATCTGCAAATACAAATGTTCCGTTGGCACCATACTGACAATCTGGAACTACAACCAGGAAGAATGCTGATACGATTCTTGTTCCCGGAGCAGTCTTCAGTGTCTGAAGTGCTGCACGGAGCACATCTGCTGATGCGTTGATCGCACCGGCAACCATACCGTCTGCATCATCCTGCTTAACCATCATACATCCAAAATATAATGGGTTTGTTAAAAGCAGTTCCTTGGCTCTTGCCTCGGTCATGCCCTTCTTTCTTCTCATCTCTACAAAAGCATCCACGTATTCATCAAATTTCTCATAATTCTTAGGGTCAACAAATGATGCTCCGCTGAGATCGATATCACCAGCTCTGCTCATGATATCTTCCTTGTCTCCAACCAGGATAATGTTCGCAATGCCCTCTGCCAATACCTTGCCGGCTGCCTCGATTGTTCTCATGTCTGATGTCTCAGGCAGTACGATCGTTTTCTTATTCTGTTTGGCTTTTTCTTTTAACTGATCAATAAACTTCATGTTTATTTCCCCCTTTGAAATAATGAAAACACACATAGTTAAAGTTTAACTCATTGCCCCATTATTCTCAATAGAAATAGCCAAAAAAATTGTCTTTTTATCCGTACAATCCGTGATAATAACTAAAAAAATCTAACACTCAATTCCCATCGCCAGCTTAAGCTGGTTTCTCAATTTTTCTAAATTACCTGAATTGTCTATCTTTTTTGAACAATTTTTCTCGTAATAGCTATCAGGCTCCTGCGAAGCGATGACTTTTCTTGCTTTTTCATCAGTAAATCCGCGATAAGCACACAAACGTTCAATTCGTTTTGAAACGTCTGCATAGACATACCACATCTCATCGCAGATGTCCAAATACCCATCCTGGATAAGCAGTGCAGCTTCAAGAACGTATAGTCTGCATCCTGACTTTTTCTGCTCCTCCATGGATTCAAGAATGGCCTTTTTTACATTTGGGTGGGTTATGGAATTGAGGATATCGAGCTGCTTCTGATCGCTGAAAACGACCGCTGAAAGCTTTGCTCTGTCGATTCTGCTGTCTTCATCAAGAATATCTCTTCCAAAGTGTTCCACTATGTCATTGTATGATATCTGTCCCGGTTCCATGAGTCTGTGAGCCAGGGCATCAGCCTCCATAATGAATGCTCCGTAGTCTCGCTGCATTATATCAAGCACAGCAGTTTTTCCAGAACCGATACCACCAGTTATTCCTATGATCTTCATATTATTTTGCCTCATACCAGTTATTTCCTGATGCAACGCCCACCTCAAGAGGTACGGTCATATCTGCGGCATGCATCATCTCATCAACGAGAAGCTTCTTCACTATGTCCACTTCATCCTCGGCAGCCTCTATAAGAAGCTCATCGTGTATCTGCAGGATAAGCTGTGACTTCAGTCCGAGCTCCTTGAGCTTCATGTTAACTCTCACCATGGCGATCTTGATTATGTCCGCAGCGGTTCCCTGTATAGGCGAATTCATGGCAACCCTCTCGCCAAAACTCCTCTGCATAAAGTTGGATGACTTCAGCTCAGGGATAGGCCTGATCCTTCCGAACATGGTCGTCACATAACCTTTTTCCTTTGCGTGGGCTACCTGTTCATCCAAATACGCTTTTATACTCTTATAGATGTCATAATACTTTGCAATGAAATCTGAAGCCTCTTTTCTGGATATACCCAGATCCTCACTCAGACCAAATGCGCTGATTCCGTACACGATTCCGAAGTTGACAGCCTTTGCATGCCGTCTCTGAAGAGATGTAACCTCATCGATAGGAACCTCAAACACTTCGGATGCGGTTGTGGCGTGTATGTCCACGTTGTTAAGGAAAGCGTTCTTCATAACCTCATCTCCCGACAGATGGGCAAGTACACGAAGCTCTACCTGTGAGTAATCGGCATCTAC
>NC_021018.1:2845987-2847364 GCF_000210595.1 Coprococcus sp. ART55/1
CATCACTGTGGGCAACGTATACACCGACAGCTTCTGATTTCTTTGCAGCATCCTCAATATAAGCAAAGTCGGCTGTAGAATTTACCACTGTTATATCCGGTTTCAGTTCACTTACAGTCTGCTGGTTGTCAAACTTCTTTAAGAGACTCTTGAATTCCAGTCTTTTGAAAATGTTGTATGAATTGTCATTAAACGCATTCTCATATGTGGTATCCTCAAGCTTGAAATCCAGTTCACAGTCAAGTTTGATCGCCGCAAGCTCTCTGGACATTATTGCCTGTTCTGAGAACTCCGCAAGATTTTTCTGGGCTTTAGGAGGCTTGATCTCGTCTATATGTTCAAGAGCTCCTGCCACAGATCCCCACTGCTGAATGATCTTTGTGGCGGTCTTTTCACCTATTCCAGGAACCCCTGGGATGTTATCTGACGTATCTCCCATAAGTCCCTTCATATCTATAAACTGGACTGGGGTAACTCCATAGAGATCCTTCACATCGTCTGCGTAATAGTTCTCTATCGTGGTTCCGCCTGCTTTTGTCTTCGGAATACGGACGAGGATATTGTCTGTTGCAAGCTGAAGAAGATCCCTGTCACCCGATACTATCACGACTTTGTATCCGGCAGAATCTGCAACTCTTGACAATGTTCCTATAATGTCATCAGCCTCATAACCACCCTTCTCAACTATGGTGACGTTCATCGCTGTCAAGACTTCTTTTATGAGTGGTACCTGCTCACGCAGTTCATCCGGCATAGGCTTTCTTGTGCCCTTATACTCTTTGTACACAAGATGTCTGAATGTAGGCTGTTTAACGTCAAATGCCACGCATACATTTGTCGGATTCTCTTCGTCGATTATCTTGAATATAATATTAAGAAAACCGAGGACAGCATTCGTGTGAAGTCCCTCATAGTTGGTGAGATCCGGAAGCCCGTAAAAAGCTCTGTTAAGTATGCTGTGTCCATCTATTATCAATATCTTTTTACCTGTATCTGGCATGAAAACCTCCTCTTATTTACCGCTCGCCATAGAGTATTCTGACTATTCGATACCCTTATGATTTGCATTATATTTTTTGATATTCTGCATAAATTCCGTACTTTCATCCCTGACTTTGTTTTGTTCTTCGTAATATCTGTCGATATCACTGAGATCATAGCGGGAATCGTCCAAAAGTCTTGAGCCAAAGAATTCAGCATAATAGTATTCAGGTTGCTCACTGAGTTTGGAATTCTGTTCATAGTTGTAGACCTTGTCAAGAGCACCGCTGTACAACCATATAAGTCCGGCAACAACGGCTGCAATTCCGACCAGTATCGTGGAATTTGCTATTCTCTTTACCGTGGTAAGTCTGTTCATCTCTTCCTCAAGATGCT
>NC_021018.1:2848077-2854451 GCF_000210595.1 Coprococcus sp. ART55/1
AGATATATTATCAGACTCGTCCAGTTGTTTCATACCAACTATAAGCGTGTAATAGATATCCAGCTCTTCATAGCAGTTTTTGCATGATCTGACATGCTTAATAAACTCTCTGAGTTCATCGTCAGGGAGTTTATTCTCAATAAACGCCATTATCTTTGACTGTGCTTCCAAACAATTCATATGATCCACCTAGTTAATCTCAAATGATCCATCATCCTGTGTGTTTTCAATCTTTCTTATGACTAGATAATACGGTTCACCTTTCTCTGGAACGACCTGGACTCTGTCGCCAACCTTGTGTCCCATGATCGCCCTGCCTATAGGTGATACGTTGCTCACCCTTCCGTCAAGCACATCAGCACGAACGCTTGTGACAACTCTGTATGTTTCCTCCTCGTCGTCATCCTCAAAATAAACGGTTACCGTGTTATCAATTCCAACCTCATCGTCTGCTGAAGTATCATCTATTATATCTGCAGTCCTGACAAGCCTGTCCAGATATCTGATCCTTCGCTCATTGGCATTCTTGTCTTTCTTTGCTGCATAATATTCGAAATTCTCACTGAGATCCCCCTGAGCTCTGGCCTCCTTTACGGCTTCAAGCTTCTCCTTCCTGACTACACATTTTCTATATTCGATCTCCTGTTCCATCTTTTCGATGTCTTTTTTTGTAAGCTGCTTACCCATATCGATACGCCTCCAAATCTAACGCAATACTTTATATATACTATCACAAAATCCATTCAAAGTAAAATGAGGTGTTGCTGCACTGGTTATCATAGCGGCTGCCTGTATCCAGTGCGGATACGGTCCTCAAAAAAAATACCCGGCAACCACTGCATGCAGTAATTACCGGGTAAAGTGTATACGTTTAAATATATAACCAGAAATTAGTTGTTGATAAGCTTGTCTGACTCGTTGTTCCAGCTATAAAGTGCTCTGATCTGCTCTCCAACCTTCTCTGATGGATGCTCTGAAGCAAGCTTTCTCATAGCCTTGAAGTGAACCTGACGTCCTGCTGGTGACATGTCAAGGAGGAACTCCTTAGCAAATGAACCATCCTGGATGTCCTTAAGGATCTGCTTCATAGCCTTCTTTGTCTCTGCTGTAACGATCTTAGGACCTGTTATATAGTCACCGTACTCTGCTGTGTTAGAGATTGAATATCTCATTCCAGCGAATCCTGACTGGTAGATAAGGTCTACGATAAGCTTCATCTCATGGATACACTCGAAGTATGCGTTTCTTGGATCATAACCAGCCTCGCAAAGTGTCTCGAAACCAGCCTGCATAAGTGCACAAACACCACCACAAAGGACTGCCTGCTCACCGAAGAGGTCTGTCTCTGTCTCTGTTCTGAATGTTGTCTCAAGAACGCCGGCTCTTGCTCCACCGATTGCAAGTGCATATGCAAGTGCAAGGTCAAGTGCCTTACCTGTAGCATCCTGCTCTACAGCAACAAGACAAGGTGTACCCTTTCCTGCCTGGTACTCTGAACGTACTGTGTGTCCAGGTGCCTTTGGAGCGATCATTGTTACGTCAACATCCTTTGGTGGCTTGATACAACCGAAGTGAATGTTGAAACCATGAGCGAACATAAGCATGTTACCTGGCTCAAGGTTTGGCTCGATATCCTTCTTGTACATATCTGCCTGTAACTCATCGTTGATAAGAATCATAATTATATCAGCCTGCTTTGCAGCCTCAGCGGCTGTGTATACCTTAAATCCCTGTGCCTCAGCCTTAGCCCATGACTTGCTTCCCTCGTAAAGACCGATGATGACATTGCATCCTGACTCCTTAGCGTTGAGGGCATGTGCATGACCCTGACTACCATATCCTATGATTGCGATTGTCTTTCCATCAAGTAATGAAAGATTGCAATCCTGCTGATAATAAATCTTTGCTTCTGCCATTTCTTTAATCCTCCTAAATATGTATAAAATGACTTATATATTAACTACCACTTGGATAATTAAAAACGTATTAACCTCTGATGAGACCTGTGAGACCTGTGCGTACAAGCTCAACTATCTCATGTCCATCGAGCAGTCTGAGGAACGCCTCACACTTGGTTGTTGTTCCCGTAAGTTCTATAATAACCGAATCTTTGGAAACGTCAACTATATTCGCTCTGAAAATATCTGCAACCGAGATAATATCCTTTCTCTCGGACGGATTCGCTTTAACCTTGACAAGAACGAGCTCTCTGCATACAGACTTGCCAGGCTCAAGCTCCACTATATCCACTACATCCTCAAGCTTGTTGAGCTGTTTCTTGATCTGGATAAGGCTGGCTTCATCGCCGCTAACTGCAACAGTCATTCTGGAATAAGCGGGATTCTCAGTCTCTCCTACTGTCACACTGTCAATGTTATAACCTCTTCTACTGAACAGTCCTGACACTCTGCTCAAAACTCCCGATGTGTTGTCAACAAGCAGTGACAAAACAATATTACCCATCTATATGTACCACCTTTCAACTCGTCTCTTTAAAATGTACTAAATTATTATAGTTATAAACCACTTTAATGTCAATTTATAACGTGAATTTTGTAATTATTTTTATCTGTTATTTCTGATAATTTTTGTTGTGTATTTACAAATACCCCAAAACTTATAGTGAGATATCCGGATTTTTCCAAATATTTACTCTATGCCCAGAAGATTCTTGACTACAACCACGCAGTTTGCCGCATCCTCGGAATATCCATCCGCACCGATCTCCTCGGCGTAGCTCTCGGTTATAACTGCACCGCCTATAACAACTTTACTGTCCAGGCCATTCTCCTTCACAGCTTCAACAACATCCTTCATCTTGACCATGGTGGTTGTCATGAGGGCTGACAGTCCGATTATGCTGGCGTTATTATCCTTTGCCGCTTGTATTATCACATCACAAGGAACATCCTTGCCGAGATCTATAACATTAAATCCATAGTTCCTGAGCATAAGAACCACGAGGTTCTTACCTATATCATGTATATCGCCCTCAACTGTCGCCACGACTATGGTAGGCATATCAGAGCTGTCCTTGTCCTTCAGAACAAGTGGACTTATAACACCTATCGCCATCTCCATGGTCTCAGCACTTGATATGAGCTGTGGCAGGAAATATTTTTTCTTCTCGAAGAGTCGTCCAACCTCATTTATCGCACCTATCAGATCGTTATCTATGATGGACTGGGGATCAGCTCCGCTGTCAAGCACAGCGTGTACATCGTCAAGTATTGATCTCTTATTTCCCTTGAGAACATCTATGTATATCTGGCTTTTTCCCTCCAGATCAGATCCTGCTTTGCCGCCGGATGCACCTGCTCCCGGTGAGGCAAGCTCAAGAGGTTTGACATTCTCAATATAACGGACATCGCTCTCCTCCTTGAAAAGCAGCATATCAGAAGCAAATGCAGCATTCATGAGCATGGTCTGGGAAGGATTTGCTATAGCCATCGTAAGTCCACGAGAGATAGCCATGGTGAGGAATGCTGTATTTACAAACATTCTCTCAGGAAGTCCAAATGAAATGTTGGACAGACCACAGATGGTTGCAAGTCCGTTGTTATAACAGTAGTTTATGGTTTTCAGGCAGTTGATGGCAGCGTCCTTCTGGGCACCGACCGTTGCAACAAGTCCGTCCACAACCACATCATTCTTCGTAAATCCCATCTCATACGCAGTGCCAAGCACCGTGTTGATTATGTCCTCCTTCTCCTGTGGACTCTCCGGAAGCCCCTTATCCGACAGAGGAAGAAGAATAAACATAGCTCCGTACTTCTTTACAAGAGGCAGTATCTCTTCCATCTTCACCTTCTCAAGGGATACTGAATTGACAAGCGCACGTCCCGGATAGATACGAAGTGCCGCCTCAAGTACCTCTGGTGAGCTGGAATCAAGGCATAACGGAAGGTTTACAGCCTGCGATACCTGATATACTACCTTAAGCATCATATCTCTCTCATCGATACCATTCATACCGACATTGATATCAAGTATTGAAGCGCCTTTATCTACCTGCTCTTCGGCCATATTCATGACAAGCTCAAGAGATCCCTCCCTGAGCTCAGCCTGAAGCTTCTTCTTTCCAGTCGGGTTGATTCTCTCTCCAACAACCTTAAACGGAGCATCCAGATCTATTATGAGAGATGAACGCTCAGATGATATACATCTGACATGCTCTGAACTTATCTCAGGAACAGGCATCTTGGAAGCCATATCAGCAAGAGCCTTTATGTGTTCAGGTCTCGTACCGCAACAGCCACCAACCATTCCGGCCCCTGCCTCGATTATCATCTTCATATCTTCAGCAAATTCCTCAGGGGTCATCCGATATACGCTTTTATCATTTACAAGCTCCGGCATTCCGGCGTTCGGCTTTGCAAATACAGGGATAAATGCGATACTCTTCATCTGTCTAACAAGCTCGACCATCTTATCAGGGCCTGTGGAACAGTTTACACCTATAGCTGCCACTCCAAGATTCTGAAGAACATTTACTGCTGTCACAGGATCGGTTCCATACAGGGTACGTCCATCCTCGTTGAATGTAAGGCTGGCGATTATAGGGAGATCTGACACTTCATTTGCCGCAATAACCGCAGCTCTGGTCTCAGCGAGGCTCATCATGGTCTCGACCACAAGCAGGTCACAACCACTCTCGTCTATGACCTTTATCTGTTCCTTATACACGTCGACCAGCTCTTCAAACTTCAGTTTTCCCATAGGATAGAGCATCTCGCCGGTCATGGTGATATCGCCCGCCACAAGGCCATGGCCTGCAGCCTTGACCGCTTCCTTAGACAATTTTACAAGTCTTCTGTTCATGTCCTCAAGGTCATCGGCAAGCCCATACTCGTTGAGTTTTATCCTGTTACATGTAAAGGTTGGAGCATACAGAATATCTGTGCCGGCGTTCAGATATGCAACCTGGAGGTCAAACATTATCTGTGGATGTTCAAGTATCCATTTCTCGGGGCACACGCCAAGAGGCATGCCTGCATTCATAAGATTTGTTCCTGTGGCTCCATCAAGTATAAGTATCTTATCATCAAACAGTTTTCTGAAATCTGTCTTTTTCATGTCTTATCTCCTCGTACTCAGGCCTGATCCAGACCTTCATCAGTTATTTTTCCATCGCCGTCTGCGGCTGCTGTTGCCAGCATGTCACATCTCTCATTTCCAGAGTTGCCGGCATGACCTTTGACCCACAGGAATTCCACGTTGTGTGGTGCTTTTGCTGCAAGCAGACGTTCCCACAGATCCCGGTTTTTGACCGGTTCATTCTTGCCGCGCTTCCAGCCTTTTTTGATCCAGCCCTCTATCCAGTGCTGGTTAAATGCGTTGCACAGATACTGTGAATCTGAATACAATTTCACATTACATGGCTTTATAAGAGCCTCAAGCCCGACTATCGCCGCCATAAGCTCCATTCTATTGTTTGTTGTCTTTATATATCCCTGGCTGTATTCTCTCTCATGAAGCTGTCCCTTTGCATCGATAAACTGAAGAACAGCGCCATATCCACCAGGTCCATTTGGATTGCCTCTGGCAGATCCATCAGTGTACAATATTACATCCATATATGATCTCCATAATTATATTTTCTGTATAAATGAGTCTATGATACGAACAAGTCTTCCTGACGCTTCATCGCCCGCCGCAATGATCTCCTCGTGCGAAAGCTCTCCGCCGAGGCCTGCAGCTTTGTTGCATATTGAGGAAAGACCTGCGACACGCATTCCCATATGTCTTGCAGCTATGGCTTCACATACAGTGCTCATTCCAACTGCATCTGCCCCCATTCCCGCAAACATTCTTATCTCTGCAGGAGTCTCATACTGAGGACCGGTGACCTGAATATATACACCCGACCTGAAATCAATATCATTTTCAGCAAATGCTTCTCTGATATAGCTATTCAGCTCCACATCGTAGACATGTGTCATATCGGGAAATCTCACACCCAATTTATTATAGTAACTGCAAATGAGTGGCGATGGTACAAATGTTGAAATGTGATCACTTATCATCATGATATCGCCCGACTCAAGCTTCTCAGATATTCCGCCTGCAGCATTTGTGAGCAGAAGTTTATCTACACCAAGCAGCCCCATGACACGGACAGGCATAACAACCTGGCTCATATCGTATCCTTCATAATAATGGACCCGTCCCTGCATGATAAGGACCTTTTTCCCGTGGATACATCCGTATACGAAGCGGCCTCTGTGTCCTGCTACTGTAGATACAGGAAAATGTGGAATATCTCCGTAATCCACATACACAGGGTTCTCAATAACGTCCGCCATATGTCCCAGACCACTGCCCAGGATAAAGGCTATATCAGGAACATCTCCTATCGCATGTCTCAAATACGA
>NC_021018.1:2854821-2857618 GCF_000210595.1 Coprococcus sp. ART55/1
CATATACTATATTAAACAACTGTTCTGCCGCGGATACAGGAAGATTTACACATCCATGGGATCCGCTGTTCTTGTATATATCACCGCCAAATGAACTTCTCCACGATGCATCATGGAATCCGATTCCCAGCTCGCCTATGAATGGCATCCAGTATGTTACAGGAGTCTCATAGTCATCGCCGATAAGCACAGCAGGTGTCTTCTTATACAGGATCGTATATACACCTTCAGGTGTTCTGTATTTGCCATTGTTTGCAAGGCTTCCGGTTACGCAGTCGGAATCCCACACAAGATTGCCGTCTACATATGCATATACATGCTGCTGGCCAAAATCACATTCGATATATGAATCACCGATATCATCGCCGCCATCGTGATAAACTGCAGCGTAGCAGTCAAACGGCGGTGTATGTGTTGTGGACTCTCCGGCTTCAAGAAGCTTCATGAGCTCTTCTGTCTCACCGTCCACATCGATCATCCAGCCATACCAGGTATTCGCCAGAGTGATGACATCACCATTATGAGTTCTAAAATTCCTCGGCACACCGTATGTATCGTATCTGCTTGCGATATTCTCGACATACTCACGCACCTTGTCTTCTGAGAATTTCCATTTTCCTTTTACATTGCTGATCCAGTCGCCATATTCCTTGCTGGTAAGCTTCCATGACACCTGATCTATCTCATATGTAATGGTCATCTCAAGGATCTTTGCAAGTTCCTTCTGCTCATTTACTATCTCTTCACTGTCGGCTGTGAGCTCAGGACTCTCGTATGCGTCACTTTCTGATACATCAAGCACGGATTCACCTTTAACAATCGCCTCATCTATTATACAGCATAATCTGTCAAAATCAAGATAATTTCCTTCAGAATCAGGAATAATTGTTGATTCTCCATCCTTAATCGTAACATAGGCATCTTCCGGTTTCTCCATCTTGGACTCGTCAAGACTGTCATAGCTCTTCAAAAGATTCTCGAGAGCATCCTTGTCATACGACGCTGAATAGTAAAGGTCATAATCTTTTCTCTTTAGCATGTAATAAGGCCAGAGGAAACCATTTTGTTCGCTTATGATCTTCTTGGCTGTTATATTCGGCTTTATATCAAGCGATATATCTTCTGGTTTTATGACATGTTCCTCACCGCCCCTGAGCTTGAGTGTGAGGGAATAATCCTGTATGTAACTCTCTATGTATGCATCGACATCATCAAGTGAGTAAAACGAATAGTCTATATCATTGATGTATGTCTTGTAGTTGTAATGGAACATGAACCATATCGATATAACTATATATGTACATACGACCACCGCTCCAAATATAGCCGCTGTGATCTTCAAAGCCCTGTGAGTCTTTTTTGCAGGCTTGTCATCCGGTTCGTCCGCTTCATCAGAAGCTTCATTATCTGGGAATATCGGTATCCCTGCTCCATCGGGAATGGCTGCATCCGATGCCGCAGTCTCCGGTTCGGTCTCTGTCCCCCCGAATATTGTCTCTTCAGCAACTATCTCTTCAGCGGCATCAGTGTTCACATTATCTTTATCTATATTGTTATCATCTGTGTTATTGTTCATAAAATCACGCTCTTCCCCTTCGCACATAATTCCATGCGAACTTACATCCAACATACATAATATTATATGCTATATTACTATAATTCAACTCTTAATTATGTTTAAATATAAGAGGCTAACGCACTGTTATCTGGACAAATTGATGGTCACCAGATCCGGTTCGTTATTAACTCTGATTCGGATAGTGTGAAGTCCGAGTCCTGCACAGACTATCATATTATGTCCATCGCAGGAATATAACCCCTTATAGTACTTTGGAAACAGTCTGATCATAGGCGATATCACGCCCCCGAGAAATGGCAGGATCACAAGTCCACCATGTACATGGCCGGATACAGTAAGATCAGCGCCCCATCGGGAATATTCTTCAAAATAATCAGGATCATGTCCTATAAGTATATTGTAATCGGATCTGCTTATCGGTGGAAGTTCATTCAGCAAATACTCTTCATCCATATCGAGCTTTTTGAATCTTCTGTAATATTCCGTCTTCATGTCAAGTCCGTATATCGTGACATTGTATTCATCAAGATGAACACTTTCATTTATAAGCCAGGTGATGTTATCTTTTGTTCCTTCATATAACCTGTTCCACATATCACCATATTTTTCATATATGGATGCGCGCATCTCATGATTTCCTTTTCCCATATACACAGGAAAACGCTTGCCAAGTTCATTCAGGAAATGTATACCTATATCTACTGTAAGTCCCGGCTTTCCGACTATTATATCCCCCGCCACCAATATGAAATCCGGATTGATCTTTTCTATACAGCTTATAAGCTTCTCATTGTCCTTTCCAAATTCCGCATTGTGGAGATCTGATATCATGACTATCCGGGCTTTTTTTCTTATTCTCCTGTCATGCAGTTGATAATTTGAAAACGAGATTCTTCTGTTTTCGCGGTAACTCTCTATCAAAACATTAACAAGCGTTATAATGCATAGTACGATAACTACAACTAAAAAAATCCTCATGTATTTAACCTCAATATGTAAATTGTAACTTGAGCACTTTAACGAAAGCGTACTTCATACTCATGGAATCAACCTTCTCCGCCGCATATATCGGCACTGAACCGATGCACCTCTCGCCAATATAATAGCTCATCTTTCCAAGCTCTTCACCACTGTCAACCGGGGCAGTCAGCGGATCTCTCATCTCCAGTTTCTTCTTCACATCCTCCGCGTGTTCTCCCGCAAGCAGGATCCCGGTGA
>NC_021018.1:2858461-2860060 GCF_000210595.1 Coprococcus sp. ART55/1
TTAAGGCCGGTTGCTCCTGTATACATATTCAAAAATTTATTTGTGTTGACGAGATCAAACTGACTCTCGCCCCTTCTTGTTTTATGTATGATCGAATCCATCCATATGCCTGAATAATCAAAGATGGCAGGATATTTTGTTATGAGTTCTCTGGACATTATGGAGATATCCCGTGCTGACATTTTATGTCCATCCGCATCCAGGCCACACGCATTTTTGAAACTTGCATTTATCATCCCCAGCTCAGCAGCCCTCTCATTCATCTTTTTCACAAACGCTTCTTCGCTTCCGGCAACCTTTTTCCGCCATGGCAACAGCCGCATCGTTTCCGGATGCAATTATAATACACTTTATCATATCTTCAACAGTCTGTTCTTCTCCTGCCTCAAAGAAGCATTGCGATCCGCCCATGGACGCAGCATGTTCACTCACAGTTACAATATCATCAAGAGTCATTTGTCCGGCCTCTATCGCCTCAAAAGCCAGAAGAAGCGTCATAACCTTTGTAACCGAAGCCGGAGCCATGGCTTCATCACAGTTTTTTTCAAATAACACCTGACCTGTGGATGCCTCAACGAGTATACAGCTTGGAGATTCCACCTCCAGAACTTCTGTCTGGTCTGCCGCCTGAGTCTCTGTCTGTTCCTCTGCATATACCATAAGATTCGTACTCATTGTGTTTGCAAATATGATAAAGATGAGTACCGTTATAACAGATAATCTTCTGATATTTTTCTTCCTGCCCATCTTTTTTCTATCCGGAAAATGCAGCATACAACTCCTCTTTCAGTTTCTGTTTATATATTATATTATGCATTTATCCGGCAATATGACTTTTTATCCCACCAATATAGTATTATTTTCTTTATTTTGTAAAGTTTTTCTGATATAATCAATGGCTAGAAAAAAGGAGGACATGTTTCATGAGTATGAAATTAGTTAAACGAGTACCAACTGGCGATGAGATCAAGGAACTATACCCTCTTTCAAGCGAGTTGAAAGCCATCAAAGCCAGAAGAGATGAAGAGATCAGAAAAATTTTCGTAGGCGATGATGACCGATTTATATTTATCATCGGACCTTGTTCAGCAGATAATGAGGATGCTGTTTGCGATTATCAGAATCGTCTTGCAAAGGTTGCAGATGAAGTTAAGGATAAGATACTGGTCATTCCACGTATATATACTAACAAGCCAAGAACTACTGGTGATGGTTACAAAGGAATGCTCCATCAGCCTGATCCTACAAAGGCATCAGACATGCTCGAGGGCCTTTACGCCATCAGAAAAATGCATATAAGAGCTATCAGGGAGACAGGACTTACCGCTGCTGATGAGATGCTTTATTCAGAAAACTGGCAGTATGTAGATGATATCCTCTCTTACGTTGCCATAGGCGCACGTTCTGTTGAGGATCAGCAGCACAGACTTACCGCAAGTGGAATGGATGTTCCTGTAGGTATGAAGAATCCTACAAGTGGTGACTACAACGTTATGATGAATTCCTGTATAGCAGGACAGCATCACCACACATTCCTTTATTCTGGATGGGAGGCACATACAGACGGAAATCCTTTGACACATTGTATATTGAGAGGTG
>NC_021018.1:2860313-2862453 GCF_000210595.1 Coprococcus sp. ART55/1
CAAGAAGTTCAACCTCGTAAATCATGCATGTATAGTTGATGCCAACCACAATAATTCTGGCAAGAAATTTATTGAACAGCCAAGAATTGTCAAAGAGATAATCCACAGCAGGAATTACGATTCTGAGATCAAGAATCTTGTAAAGGGTGTTATGGTTGAGAGTTATATCGAAGACGGCAACCAGCCAGTAGATGGTGGATGCTATGGTAAGTCTATCACAGATCCTTGTCTTGGATGGGATAAGACAGAGAGACTTCTCAAGGAAGTTGCAGATCTTCTGTAAAAAATACATTTTAAGCCTGCGCGCTTATACAATTACACGTGCTGTGCTTATACAACACAAGAAAACCGGCGGATCTATCATGATACCGCCGGTTTTCTTTATTTATCTGTCAGGCCGAAGCCTCGCAGAGTTTGACGAGTATGCATCTTCCCAAAGACACATCTCCCATCATCTTATATTTACTTGTAGTATACGCATACATCGGATCGACAACTCTTCTCAAAAGTCTTGAAAGAACTGGAACTGTAAATACATATTTAACCTTATACTCCCTGTCCGAATTCTCTGTTAATCTGGCAACATGATCCCTTATATCTATGTAGAACACCCCACTATCATTGCCGATAACATTGAACTGAAGACAACAATCATCAATATCCGCCAATTCCAAAGAACTGAGAACGCCGTCGATACACTCCACGCATTCTTTATACGTCATATAAACACCCAATCTTTATAAGAACTCGAAGTCTGCATCCTCATCGCCATCTCCGATAAGTGCCTGATTACGCTTTACTCCTTCTTCTACTTCACCAACAATAAGTTCTTCCTCTTCTTCCTCCTGAGCAGCCTGAGCACTCTTACCTGAATGCTGCCGGCTTTGGCTCTGCCTCTGGAGCAGCCTTTGGTGTCATCTTGAGCTTCTGAGGTGCATCTCCGCCCTGCGACTTCATCTTAAGCTTTGTTATAGGATCCGCCTCAACTGCAGCTTCAACCTTATTTGCAGCCTCAGCAACCTTTGCACTTGATCCACTCTTGAGTGTCTCCATCTCTTCCTTGAGCTTGGCAAGCTCAGCCTTTGCATTTGCGATAACCTCGTTAGCCTTCTTCTTAGCATCGTTTATTATCTTGTTAGCCTCAGCATTTGCTGCGTTGGCTTCCTTCTTGGAACCAGGAGCAGCCTGCTCGAGCTGCTTCTCAAGCTCATAAATCTTTACGCTGTTCTCCATAAGGTTCTTCTTTGACACTTCGTTCTCTGACTCAAGAGCTGCATACTTTGTCTCAAGTTCTGCATAATCTTCTGCAACTGAGCGCAGGAAGCTGTTAACCTCATCCTTATTATATCCAAAAAGTCCTTTTTTAAAGGTTTTAGATTCAATCTGATCCTTTGTCATTGTATAGTTCTCCTTTTCAGTATTAGTTCTCTCTATAATATTATCCTTTGCATATAGAAACTCCACTTGTAATTATATTAACAAATATTCATTTTTTCAACAATATTGTTGGATTTTATAAAATTTTCCCAATATATTACAATTTTTTCGGCAAATCATGGATATATTACAATTCATTACTGTCAAGTAATATGGTAAATGGCCCATCATTGGACAGATCCACTTTCATATCTGCACCAAATTCTCCATGTTCCACCACAGGAACAAACTCACGGCATCTTTCAATTATATACTCATACATCTCATTGGCCATATCAGGCGCTCCTGCACCAGTAAATGATGGTCTGTTGCCCTTCCGGCAGTCTGCGCACAAGGTAAACTGTGAAACGATCAGGAGTTGGCCGTTTACACTGTTTATGTCAAGATTTGTCTTGCCATTTTCGTCGGCAAATATCCTCATCTTCACAAGTTTGTTTATCATCTTGTCAGCGATCTCTCTGGTATCCGAATCGTATACTCCGACAAACACCAGAAAACCTTTCTGGATGCTGCCTATCATATTTCCATCTACCTCGACTGATGCGTGATTGACACGCTGTATAACAAATTTCATTTTACGGATCCTTTCATAATCTTTTTACAGACTATTTTACCAGCAATATCATTTTGACAGCTATTTGCCGGTTGTACTATCTGTCCGACATGCTTATCGCTTCAACTGCAACGCTGCCACCTCTTACAA
>NC_021018.1:2863187-2868734 GCF_000210595.1 Coprococcus sp. ART55/1
ACCCGGACCGCTTGTTACCAGACACACTCCAACTCTTCCTGTTGAACGTGCATATCCGTCCGCTGCATGAACAAGTGCCTGCTCGTGTCTTGGAAGTATCATATCAATACCTTCTGCATCATACAACGCATCAAACAGGTCTATCGCTGTTCCACCAGGGTATGCGAACAGAGTGTCTACTCCCTCTTCCTGCAACGCTTTTACAAACATCTTTGCTCCATTGATCTCCATATCTTATACCTCCTGTAAAGTTCATGATAATCTAAACTTACGCCTCGGGATGTATATATGCACCCCTTGCATAGAAAAAGCCCTAAGCGCAACTGTTTTACGCTTAGGGCGAATATGTTCATATCCGTGGTACCACCTAAATTCAGACAAATGTCTGCACTCATCAGATACTATAATAAATTATCACTGTAATCATTATTAATATCTTATTCCTGTATCGGGGAAAAACCGTTGAAACCTACTCGACAACAGCCGACAAATATGTATGCTGCAATCTTTCAATCCACTGCTCGAAGGCTACCTTCCACACATTCCTGATGAAGACTCTCACCACCGTCTTCTCTCTGTTGATCGGGGGGATGCATGTACTCCTCCTCGTCATAGCATTTGACTATTTCCCGGTCGTTTTACGACCCTTAGATGTGATTATTTTATCATTAACATGAAGATGTGTCAACGATTCTTTTACTTGCCCGCCAGCAGTTCAAACCAGAACACATCATAACCTGCCGCAGCGGCAACTCTCTGGGAGGCTATATGGGACATGCCAGTTCCATAATATGGTATCCTGCCACTTCTGAGTATATCCATAGTGAGTTCAGATACCAGCAATGTACCCACATGCCTTCCCTCAGCATCTTGAACAACATTTATACCAATCTGCCAGAAGTCGTCACTGTCAGCGCTTGCGCCAGCCATACCAATAATCTCACCATCTGATACAGCAGCCACAGCCAGCACATCAGGAGTGTTATCATCAAAGCAAAATGCTTCATTCCATCTGTCATCTCCTTTGAATTGCAGGATCTCATCCCCCGTATACCTGACAAGGTTAAAATCTTCTTTAAACTTCGAATCAATCAGTTTATCTGTAGTATCTTTTCTCACTGCCTGTTCGCTCAGTTCCGTCGGAAGGTAAAATGGGTGGGCAGATTTCAATTTACATCCGTAGCTGGAAAGAATACTGTCAAGCTCACGAAATTTCTCTATATCCATGAACCATTTGCCAGATGCATTCTCATAGCGTTTTCTGCATTCATCTACAATCTCTCTACGACCGGTAAATAACAGCTTGCCATTTACCACAGCTATTTTGAGTGGGCACTTTTCCTGTCCTTTGAACCGTCTTTGTCCTTCTATCTGTCTGTATTCAGAAAATATATTGTCACTGGAATATATATCAGCCGCATCACAGCAGTAATCCCTGGCCAGCTGATCATACAGTGAATTCTTCATCTTTCCACACAGCCAATGTTTTCTCGTCATAATATTCGTATGTCCTATCCGGATTTCATTCAAAAGAGGCACATCCACTTCATCACAGGTATGATGAAACACAAATCCAAGCTTTTCCTGTACTATGCGGGACTTGGAATTGCCATCGTAGTAACCGCACCATATTGTTCTCATGCCCAGATCAAGAAATCCATGTTCTATGAGTCTCCTGGCCGCCTCCGGTGCGTATTCGTTGCCCCAGTGAGGCTTTCCTATCCAGTATCCGAGTTCACATTCGTCATCGCGGTCTGTCATATCTGTCCTTCCGTTTAACAGTAATTCAATGGCTCCGACAACCAGGCCGCTGTCCTTCAGACACACAGCATAACACTCCGGCCCATTAAATACATTCCGTATCACATCAAGGCTGTACTCCCTGCTCTCATGCACTGGCCAGCCAGCTATAGGTCCCACATCAGGGTCACTTGCATATTCAAATAATATATCTGCGTCACTCTCCTGCCAGTGACGTAATATTAACCTATTAGTTTCTAAAATCAAATCATATATCCCCTTTCATATAAGACTTTCTTTTTCTGATACGTCTATTCTAAATTATATATGCCACTGAATGTCGCACCCACTGTTTAGCTAATTCAGCCTTTTTACCTCAGTCTGTGCTTTCCCAGTTTTTCACTATCCTCAGATATTTGCCGAGATTGATAAAAGATCTAACGATCTCGTCCACTATGACTGCAAGAAAGACACCTGCTATTCCAAGCTTAAGGACAAACACGAACAAAAGTGCCACAGAAACCACCCACAACGTGCCAAACAACTGTGTTATGAGCATCCATATCGTGTTGCCACTGCCCCTGATCGCATTGCCAACAACTATGTTTGCTGATTTTGCGAAAAGATTGATGCTGATAAAGATCAGATATATCCCACACGATGCAATTATACTCTTGTCGTTGGTGAAAAGTGATATGATCTGCTGTGGAAACGCAAGACAGACACCGAGTGTGATGATTCCAACTACTATACACAAGCCATACGCACAGACACATACACCCTTGTATTTACCCAGATCATTGTTTCCTTTTGCCTCACCGGTTAGTGTCATTGTACCGTTTCCTATCGCTCCAATGATGACAACCGCCAGAACTTCAACACTGAATATGATGGAATAAATTCCGGCAGCCATCTCATTTATGGCGTTGAGAATCCTTATAAGCAGCAGATTGCCAAGATTCCATGCAAAATCCTCAAGAGCTGTGTTCACTCCCAGCTTTGCCGACAAAAGATACGGCTTTATATGTGCCTTTACTACCCATTTCATAGATGGTTTAGTGTTAAGTTTCTTGCTTGATACCACGAATATCACTGCAAATATAAGTCCAGAGTACTCCGCTATTGTAGTCGCTATGGCTGCACCCTTTATCCCCATGGCCGGAAGTCCGAATCTTCCAAATATCATGATCCAGTCGAGGAATATATTGACTCCCGACCTTATTATTCCATATATGACAAGCGGCTTTGTATAATTAGACGTCTGAAGTATTACACTGAAAGTACCGCCAAGTCCTGTTATCAGAAATACGGGCGCATAATACCTGGAATAATCAAGACACATCGGCATCAGGCCATCTGACACACCCATGAGTCTGAATACAAATTCAGCGCAGAATGTCCAGAAGAAAAATAACAGTATCGGTATGATATTATTGTATTTCACCATGGCACCGGAGTATTCCTCTATGTGTTCGGTATCTCCTGCACCAACACCCTGACTTATCAGTATAGACGCTCCTGTCACGATGGAGAAACAGAACGACATGGTGGTCCACATCGGTGAAGTCACATTGCCAAGTGCGCTCATGTACATGCTGTTTACGTGTCCTAAAAATATTCTGTCTATAAGCATCTGAAGCTGCGATATAAGATTGCTCAGCATGATTGGAACCGCGATGTTTAAAAGTCCCGGAAGGTATTTTTTGTTAGTCTTTATTAAAGTGTTTTTCATTGCAGTATTTCTCTTTCTATTATCAATATTTTGTAGGTTCAAATGTCATGATGCTTATTGCCGATTTTGTGTTCATACTCACCGAAAACAAATATGATACATTATATCAATACTTAACATATCTTGCATCAAACTTATAGTATTATATAAAAGTTCTATAAAATCAACTCCCCAATATAATATATAGATACCACAAAAAGAGGTAAATATATGTGTTCCATCGCAGGATTCTATAACTCCAACAGGATTTTCAATACCGAACATGAACGATACTCATACATATTGAACGACATGAATAAGGCACTTGCTCACAGAGGTCCGGATGCACAAAATACAGTGCTGTCATCGCACTGTGGAATGGCACACACAAGACTTTCCATACGTGACGTAGCAAGAGGCGAACAGCCTATGAAAAAGGTCATCGGCGAAAATACTATATACATAGTGTACAACGGCGAGATCTACAACACAAAGGAACTGAAATCGGAGCTGCTCGCCCTTGGATATACATTTGATACAACTTCGGACACAGAGGTTATTCTCAACTGTTTTCTTCACTTCGGTCCCGATTTTGTTCACAGGCTGAACGGAATATTTGCATTTGCGATATATGACGAACATATCCAGACCATATATCTGTACAGGGATCACTTCGGTGTGAAGCCGCTGTACTACTCAGTAACTGATGACGGAACACTTGTCTTCGCCTCAGAGATCAAAGGACTGCTCTACTATCCAGGTATAAGGCCTGTCATTGATGCACGGGGACTATGTGAGGTGTTCGGAATCGGGCCGTCCAAGACTCCAGGCTGTGGAGTATTTCAGAATATAGACGAAGTAAAGCCGGGACATTTCATGAAATTCTCACCCTACGGAATGACAGACTTCACATATTACCGCATAACCAGCAATCCTCACACTGACAGCTATGAAGACACTGTGGAAAAAGTCCGTTATCTTGTCAAGGACAGTATAGAGAGACAGATCGTATCGGATGTGCCTGTATGTACATTTCTCTCGGGGGGCATCGACTCATCAATCGTCAGCAGCGTATGCGCCGCAAAACTCAGGGAGCAAGGGAAAAAGCTGCACACTTTCTCATTTGATTTCAAAGATAATTCTAAATATTTCAAGTCAAATGCATTCCAGCCGGAGCAGGATCGACCATATGTAGATATGATGGTAGCCCACATAGGTTCAGACCACACATATCTCACCTGCAATTACAGTGATCTTGCAGACTATCTGTATACTTCCGTGGAATCAAGGGATATGCCGACCATGGCGGACGTGGATTCATCACTTCTGTACTTCTGTTCATTGGTGGCAAAGGAATACAAAGTTGTACTAACAGGGGAATGCGCGGATGAGATATTTGGAGGATACCCATGGTTCTACAGAGAAGAACTGCTTTCATCTGATACATTCCCATGGATGAAGGATCTGTCGCCAAGGCTCTCAGTACTGTCGCCGGACATCATAGATAGTCTTGATATACCGGGATATGTGTCATCACTATACAATTCTCTCCTGTCCGAGATCAATCTTCTTCCGGGGGAATCCGATACAGAAAAGCGGCGCAGGCAGATATCTTATCTGAATATCAGGATGTTCATGCAGACATTGCTTGACCGAATGGACAGAACAAGCATGGCAAGCGGACTTGAGGCGAGAGTTCCATTTGCAGATCCACGAATACTTGATTATGTGTTCAATGTTCCATGGGAGTACAAATATTCCGAAGGCTGTGAGAAAAAGCTTCTCAGAGAGGCCATGAAGGATTATGTTCCGCACGAAATCATGTACAGAAAGAAAAGCCCTTATCCAAAGTCATATGACCCTCATTATGAACAGGAGCTTGCAAAGAGGCTTCTCTGCGTGCTAAATGATCCGGAAAGTCCTCTTCTGCCTCTCATCGACAGAGAATATGTGAAAAGTTTCATAAATGCGCCAAAGGATTACGGCAGGCCGTGGTTCGGTCAGCTCATGGCAGGGCCTCAGATGATGGCATATCTTCTTCAGATTGATCACTGGCTGAGAAAATATGCTATTGTCCTTGACATATAAAAAGACTT
>NC_021018.1:2869195-2871673 GCF_000210595.1 Coprococcus sp. ART55/1
AAGTAGTTCTGAAAGTCTTGTTTTTACAGGCAATTTATATATTTGTTATTTATAGATTGCTTTCGCAGAAGGACTGCCCTTCTTTATCAGTTTCTTGTATGCTGTGGCCTTATTCCTAGGTACTGCAAATGTAATTTTGCTGTATGTTCCACTGAAGGCTTTTGCGCCAACGCTCTTGAGCTTAGCTGACTTTATCGTCATCTTCTTAAGGTTTTTGCATGATAAAAATGCGTTTGCCCCTATGCTTGTCACATTGTTGCCGATAGTGACATTCTTAAGAGCAGTGTATCTGCTGAATGCATTTGCGCTTACAGATGTTATCTTAAACCTTACATCACCTATAACTACAGTGTCTGCGATGGTCAGTGATGCAAATCTTTTATCTGACCTTGAGTACGTTGTTCCGGCAATTGCAACTGTTCCTGTGCCGTCTGCCTTTGCTCCGGTTATTGTGTACCTGAACTTTCCAACTGTATATGTCTTTCCCTTAGCAGCCTTTACTATGGCAAATGTCTTTGTTATTTTACCAGAATATGCATTCTTACCACATATTGTCACACTTGCCTTGCCCACCGCTTTGTTCTTGCTGTAGGTGACAGTGTAATCCTTGTTCAGTCTGAGCGTCTTTGTGCCAGCCTTGACAACAAGCGATCTCTGGGTGTGCGCTCTTCCATTGTAGATCTTGTTCTCTATTCCGGAAACCGTGATCTTGCTTGTCTTTTTGCTTATATCAGTTGTTGCAAGTTTGGCAATACTTGCTGTTTTCGCAGCCTTGCACACGGTACATGTGTATGTCCTCACACCGGCTGCTGTGTATGTAGGTTTCTTTGTTACCCTGCCGGAATTCCACTTATGTCCAAGTTCCTTTACACACACACCTGTGCTCATGACATCGCCGCAGACTGAGCACTCTGTATGTCCTGTTCCTGCCTTTGTGCAGGTTGGTGCCTTCTCTCCTTTTAGTGTATACTTTACAGTCTTGCCCTCTGAACATGCCGCTCTGTAGATGGTTATCTTCAGCTCTGTGCTGTCATAATTTTCCTTGTCATCGCCAACGTATACAGCGGTTGCCTCCACTGATCCGCCTGCCTTTATCGCAGTCTTAGCATCCGCATCAAGCCATGTCCAGTCTCCCGGAAGTGCAATACTTCCAACTGTCTTATTTGTATTATCTACACTTAACAGCAGATTCGGCATTGCAGCCTTGCTCACATTTACCGTGATCTCAATTTCTGCTGTGTTGTAATTCACACTGTCAGCCGGCGTAAATACAACGGTGTACAGCGTCTTGTCACTGTCAGATACAAACGGCTTTAGAGAATCATCCTTCCATGCAAATGTTCCAAATATCTCAACCTTGTTAATACCGTCAAAATATGCTGTTCCTCCGTATAAAACAGACTTTGCAAGGCTGTCGCCATATGTTATTGCACTTGCTGTCGGCAGATCAGCTATGTTTACATTGGCCTTTAAGACATTTACCTGAATAGTTCCCCTGATCGAATTGTAGTGTTTCTGGTCATCCGGGGTAAATACTACATCATAGTCTGTTACATCAACCACAGGAACTGTGGAATCGTCAGCCCAGCTCCATGTTCCGGTTATGTTTTCTCCTGAAACTCCGATTACGGCTCCGCCCGAAATGCTTGCTTCATTTAAGGTTTTGTGTGGATCGTAACTTATCGGATCTGCCACCGGAAGTTCACTTATAACCGGATCAGCTTTAACTATATCGAATTCAGCCTTGCAGTTTATATCGTAATTTCCGCCCGTGGCATCCGTGATGGTTATCGTCGCTGTTCCAACTTCTGTGTTATCACTGTAAGATACTTCATATTCGCTTGAAGGAATGACTGTCTCACCGTCCATAAGAGCAAACTCAGGCTCTACCTTCTGTCCTGTGTATGTGTACTCAGGCTTAAGTCCGTCAAATGTTGGACTGCTGATCTTCTTTGGCTCAATGGTAAATGTCACGTTCTTTGTTCCTGAGTAAGCACCGATTCCTGTTACAATCGCAGTCGCTGTGCCAGCGTTGATATTGTCGGAATACGTTACATTATAATCTGAGCCTTCTTTTAGCTGTACAGAAAACATATTGTCCCAATTATAATATACCTTTACAGATGGTTTTAACTCACTTCCGGAGTAGATGATGTTTTTATTTTCATCTAACTCTGCATATACTTTATCGTTCAGCAATGCTCCAATTCTAAGCTTATTATCTTCTATACTTGTTGACAGATCAATTATAGAATCATCTAATGATGCGTTGAACCAATCTGACTTTAACGCAATGCCATCACCTGCTACAGCATATGCAGCACCTTGTTGTACACCTATTCCATCCAGAACAATCGGAATAACATTATGAGGCTCTGCATTTATAATTATTTTTTCTCCGTATATTCCATACAAATATATTCCGTCATTGATTTTTATATCACTGTTGTTAAAGTATAATTTTATTGTTTCATCAGC
>NC_021018.1:2871944-2874796 GCF_000210595.1 Coprococcus sp. ART55/1
TCTCCACCATTTAGTATCAATTGACCCATAGTATGTATCGTTCCCGAAATTTTTACATTACCAATTGTTACTGTTGAATCTTTTTTTATATCTAAATGACCTTTTACGTCTCCTCCCGTCTTAGAATCAATTATCGTTATTTTTCCGTTTTTTACATCAATATCATCTGTCTTATGTCCATTTATGTCTATAGTAAAATCAGAATCGGGATTGTTTATATCAAGAGCTGTATTTGTATCTTCCATAACGGTGACAACACTGTCCGGCATGTTTTCGGCATAACTTATTGCTTCTGGCAGTGAAACACAGGATATAGTCTCATCACCTTTTGTGACTGTCGCTGCAAGTTTCTCACCGCAGTATCTGCATATGCCATCCTCGAAGTTATGTTTGCCAAATACATCCTTTTTCTCATTGCTGTATGACACCGAGGCAATTTCAGATGAATCGTTACAGCCCATATAAGTTATGCTCTTATATACCTTCGGACCATGTAATACAGGATAGGTGTCTGTTCCGATGGTCTGTCCCCAAATTTCTTCTGGCTGACCGTTCTGCTGGAGATATGTAACTTCACCTGTTTTGAATTGCTCTGTCGTTTTACCTTCAACCTTTTCAGTGGTTCCGTCATTCGCGCCTATCGCATTTCCAGTATAAATAGTGCTGTCGTAATAACAGTTTGTAATGCTTGCATTGGATTCATTACGTCCGATCACACCTCCTACATTAACCCCTGTACCACTGACACTACCGGTATTATAACAGTTTGTGATAATTCCTTTATACCATCCGTTCACGCCTCCTACATATCCACTACCACCAACACTACCGACATTATAGCAGTTTGTGATAGTTCCTCCGTCATTATATCCGCTCACGCCTCCTACATAACGTTCTGTACCACTGACGCTACCGGCATTATAACTATTTGTGATGGTTCCTCCGTCATTATATCCGTTCACACCTCCCACATTACCTTCGCTACCACTGACGCTACCGATATTATAGCAGTCTGTGATGCTTCCGGTATAATTAATTCCGCTCACGCCTCCTACATATTCTAAGCCACTGACGCTGCCGGCATTATAACTGTTTATGATAGTTCCTTTACTATTATATCCGCTCACGCCTCCTACAAAACCGCTACTACCACTGACGTTTCCGGTATTATAACAGTTTGTGATGCTTCCGGTATAATTATATCCACTCACGCCTCCTGCTGTTCCTATACCACTAACGCTGCCGGTATTATAACAGTTTGAGATAGTTCCGGTATAATTATTTCCACACATGCCTCCTACCTTGCTGGTACCATAGAAATAAGAATCCAAAATACCTGCATTGGCAATCTTACCATTGTTACGACCGAACAATCCTACATCATAACTATTCTCTTGATTGAAATACAATCCACTGATTGTGTGGTTTTTGTCCATCAAATATACCAGTGTATGGACTTGCGCTAGTTGCAATCGGTGTCCATTCCTTAAATGTTCCCTCATTCAAGGTTCCATCCGACTTCAGAACATTTGCATTCACAACAATATCCGCTGTCAGGACTGCATTGGCTGATTTATTCTGCGCTACGCCTGAAAGTGTGCCATTTACAAGTCCGGCAAACCAGTAGAGCTGACCTGCATTACTGATCTCGTAAACCGCATCCTTTGTCCCGTCCTCATTAATATCATACTTGTCCGTAGTGAGCACCGCCGGCTGATATGCGTCGCAATCTGTACAAAATCCCTGCGAATTATAATTGTGTGCTTCCGTCTCTTTAGTCACATATCCGATCGGACAGTCTTTGCATGCTACTCCTTTTGTATGTTCTTTGTCATCTTGCCAAATATATGTAATATTACCGTTTGTATTATGTTTGTGTTCAGCTCCATCTATCAGAATTGTGGCTCCATCTTTAACAATAAGCTTGTCCAGATTGGCGATACTTGCACTACTATCAAATTCTATGCTTTCTCCACTTGCAATCGTTAAATCTTCTTTTAAAGCGGCTTTACCATATACATATGTTTTCGTTACATCATCACCGGTCTCAATGTCGTTCCATTGCTTTGTGATGACAGAGTTGCTGAAGTCACAATCACTTAATACAGGTTCTTGACAGGCTAAAGCACGGCTAACCACGATCTGGCTTCCTGATACATTAATTTGTTGATTTGATCTAATTACCTCACCTTCGTATCGTTCTGTTGTTGCTTTCGCTTCAACATAACTGTCTACTATATTAATTTTATCACCACTAATTACGTTTGAATGATCCTCCTCATTTGCTACCACATGGCTATTTTCAATCGTTAAGCTGCCGCTACATTCAATTTGGGAAGTCTCCAGCGTTGCTCCTATAATTTTTATATTATTATTATTTGAGCCTAAGTCATCTGCACTGATTTTTCCACAACTTAGACTTTCATTCTGATTGTTACCATTTATTTCTAATGTAGGCACAATTCCGCTTTCTGTTAAAATACTTTGAATCACCATATCTGATCTCATAGGTATTTGTTCCGGATAACATAATCGAAAGATCACCGTTCTGAATCGTAATGTTTCCAGAAATATACGCATTTTCCAGTACAAGCTGATTCCTCGTGATGTCATAGTACCAATTGGTTCCCTGATATATCGTGTCATCATTACCAGAAACTCCATCATCTTGAAATTCCCCATTATCAATAAGACGTGTTGAGCCCATCAATAAATATTCGGGTATTTTTTCCGTTGTAGTCTCCTCTGCCTTAGCATTCATCACTCCCCAGCCGCTTACACCCATCACCGACGCAGGCGACATAACCACCGCTGCAGCAAGCGCAATTATAATTCCCTTCTTAAATATTAAT
>NC_021018.1:2875486-2881787 GCF_000210595.1 Coprococcus sp. ART55/1
TGGTGTCCACCGAATACAGTGAGCTGTGGAAATCTACAAGCTGATCATTGTTCTTGCCCTCATGGGTTACATAATAATTGAAGTTATCGTTGTACTTCAGCAATGCCTTGTGATGCTGATACATATCTATGTAGCTGTCCATGGTAAATCTCAGTCTGTCTATGGCTGGTATGTCATGTACAGACGATATAGGTCTTCTCGCGTCCAGGCCATCCAGGTATCTCTTCCACTGATCAGCACATACCGCTATGACCAGCTCAAGCTTACTTGGATAGTACCTAAACAATGTAGCCCTTCCCACGTCGGCAGCCCTTGCGATATCTCCCATGCTCACCGCCTCTATCTTCTTGTCTACGAACAGCTCAAATGCAACATCAAGGATCTTTCTTTTGCGCTCGTCCATTTCCTCTTTCAGTTTTTCCGGATCTCTCATATATTACTTTTCACTCCAAAGTTATATTGTGATACTCCCTGTCTCACAATAAATATTTTACAGGACTATCTTATGTCAGTCAACAAAAATCCCAGAAGTCACATTTCGAATCACATTTCGATAGTAAGTAACTTCTGGGATTTCGTATTATATTAAATTTTTATCAATCTGCCAAAATCAGCATTCTTTCCTCAATCAAATGATTGAAGTCTGATTTCATTTTTTCAGGTATATAAGATTCGTCACACATCTTTTTCATTTTATCCTTATTTTTAACTACCAAACTTATCATCTTCTCCGCTGATATCCGACTTAAACCACATACATCAGCAAATATAAGGAAATCTTTTCTTCTCACATTTCTCTTTTTCCCATTCATCGGTATCGCCAATTGCTCTGTATCCTCAGGCATGATAACATTTATCGGCAGCAGATCATAGGCTGGTGAGAGAACATAATCTCCGCTTCCCACCTCTGTTTCAATAAGCGAAAAATTCTTCAAATGCATATCGGAATTGCCAGTCACGAAAGAAAATACAATTCTCATATAGAATTCTGCCATATCCAGACCTACACGACTTGAATATTTTTCTATGATCTTTGCACATCGCTCGTATGAACCTTTATATTTGTCCTGTGTAAGACGATAGTCCAACTGACAGAAATCTTCCATTGCAAGCATTTCAACAGTTGTTTTCTCGAATATCCTATCCACTCTTTTAGTAATATATGCCATCTGCCCATTTCCTTTGATCAATGCATGCGGCACCGTTGAAATTCCTATCATATCAGCCATAGACATCACAAGCTGCTCCGCTTCAGGCATCGCTTTAAATTGATCAACCTGAGGTTTAAGTATATATCCTGTTGGGTAGTTTACCAATGTAAGTCTTGGATTACCTGGTTCAGAAAGCAGGTGTAACGACAGTTTCTTCTGTACACCCGGGACCGTATACCCCTTGTTTATACTTTCCTCTGCAAGAACTTTTAGTTTCTGATCATCTATATCTATGTCTGGCAGCTTAGTCGTCATAAAAAATCTCTTCACACAAGCTTTATGCCAGCCTGTTCCGTCGTCATTTTTCAAAGTTTTTCCACAGCACAAACAATTCATATGCGATCCTCCCTGACACTTACATTGCCTATCGCATCGCGGCATGCAACAAGCAGCAATCCAAACCTGTCCCTTACATCTATTTTCCAATTTCTACTGACCACATCAAGCAGCCAGCCCTCGGGGATGAGTCCATCAAAAAAAGAAAATAAAGTCTCGGATCGATACATGTCCTTCGACAATGGCATGGTAAGTGATACAGCACTGGCATTTTCTCTATCAAGATATTCTTCATCGTAAGAAAATGTATATCCCTCGTCGGTCTCACATAAAATTCCCGCAAATTCATTTCTTATATATACATAAGCCGTTCTAAAAGTATTATCCACCATCAATCATCCTTTCTCCCTGGAACCGCCTCCATGCCGAACATTGCAAGAGCTTCATTGACCTTGTCCATACGCACAGTTTCTTTCCCCTGTTCAAGTTCGCGGACAAATCTGAGTCCGAGGCCTGATCTTATTGCGAATTCTTCCTGTGTAAGACCCGCTTCTTTTCTGTTAGTCTTTATAAATTCAGCTATCTTATTCATCGTTATTACCTCTTATATGTGATTCCTCCTACACGTGATTCCTCTTACACGTGATTCTTCTTATACGCTATTCTCCTTATATATTACACCCGATAAGGTATAATTTCAATCAAATATAATATTTTTTATACCATAACGGGTATAAAAAATATTATATAAAACAAAACTACACCCGATGGGGTATAATAGCCGCAATAAGCAACAAACTTATACCCTATCGGGTGCAGTAAAACTACTTTATGAGAACCGGCTGTATCTGCCTTCCCTCAAGAGCCTCCTCTATGGTGGCTGGGATGAGATCAAGTCTGCTTATGAGTGAATTGGGTTTCTTCACACAGTTATCCTGTTCAAATGGAACAAAATAAATATTTTTCATGTTCATGAGCTGGCCGATATTCTTGAAGTTCATACCCATGGCATCATTTGTCGAAACCGATATGATGAGCGGCTTATTGTTCCTCAGATGTGCCTTCGCAGCCATGAGAACCGATGTGTCTGTTATTCCATTTGTCAGCTTGGCGATGGTGTTTCCGGTACAAGGTGCTATGACCAGCGCATCAAGATAGGCCTTGGGACCTATAGGCTCAGCCTCCTGTATAGTGTAAATACCCTTTCGCCCTGCTATCGTCTCAACGTCATTTACGAATTTGTCAGCTTTTCCAAATCTTGTGTCGTACTCTGCGGAGTGAGGCGAGAATATCGGATACACATTTATTCCCATCTCAACCATTTTCTTTATTTCTATCTTAATCTTATCAAAGGTACAAAATGAACCGGTTATAGCCATACCTACATTGCACTTTGATAAATCCATGTTATATACACTCCTATTTATTAAGCGTCAGTTCATACAAATCCATTTCAGCGGTGAGCCGACACTGCCTCTATCACTGCATCGGCAAGAATCATCCCCGAGGTCTTTGGAGACAGCTTACCCGGGATTCCCAGGCTGTGTTTATAAGGAATATCATGTTCCTTGCAATAATCAAAATCCACCCCTCCCGGCATAGATGCTATATCTATTACAACCGCATGTCTGCTGAGCAGAGACAGGATATCTTCACATACAACTCTCGCAGGTACTGTATTGAAGCAAAAATCCACTTCTGACAGTATATGCTTATATATCGGAATATCCTCAAATGACATAACCTTGTAGCCTATGAGCGCCGCATCACTCCTCTGCTTTGGACGTCTTGCCATAACTATTACATCTGCTCCCCAGGATGCAAGCCTTTCGGCAAGAACCCTGGCACATTTGCCAAATCCCGTCACCAGACATACGCTTCCGTCTATATTAATATCAGACAGCTCCTCCGCATCGCAGACTGCCCCCTCCGCGGTTGCAACTGCATTTCTCTCGGCCACAACATCGTCTGCAAGAAAATCAAATACATAAGGACTATTTTCGTTTGTATCAGACATATATTTGCCTATCCCGCCTCCAAACACAATGTCAAATTCCTTGCTGCATTCCAGAATGCTGTTCACGGTGAGAAGGGTTCTGCCGTTGACAAATTCACCATCCCTCGTAACAGGCACAGGAAGAATGATAGCTTTCAGCATTTCTACAGATGGAGACGCACATTCGCCCTCTATCAGTCTGCGAAAGCCCACTCCTGAAGCCCCCCGAAATAATGGTGACCGGCGAATGTCTCAGCAGATCGGCATCATATGGATCGAAATGAAACACATTACTGCCTTTCTCCGCCAGACTGAGAGACATATAGCAGCTTCTCCTGTCACCGCCTACCACGTAGTATACACAATCCATATCCATACCTCAGTGCACCGCCCTTATATTATTGATAATTTAGGATATGCCTGTGCCAGGCAAATGTTACATTGCAGCACGATATAAAACTTTTATTATCTCATCCTTAAATGTCACATCTGCTATCTCCTCGGACACAATAACATCTCAACATCTATAAGTTCATCGTCCAGGTACACTTCAAGCGAACCGGCCACAGCGCCTTTATGCACAGGTGCCTTTAATGTATCCGAGACTTTGTATACATACTGTATACTACCTTCAGATGCTGTCACAGTCCTGTTCAGCCTGCATTTTGTCGCTGTGCTTCCATCTGCCGACGAGCCCGATGAATATGTTATCCTGATGTCAGGCGAAGCAGGCGCCTTAAGCTCCGTGTATATGGTGTGTTCCTGCGCAAATGCCACAAGTGCCCTGGAATCTTTCCATTTATAAGTCTTATTATTCGGCCATCCGCAGCCAAGGAGAGCCCATATATATGTATGTCCCTCAACCTCCGCAGCTCCTATATAGCAATATCCAGCATCGCAGGTAAAGCCGGTCTTTCCTGACAATGCGCATGGCATCATATCGAGAAATGCATTGTGATTAATGCATGCAAATGTTCTATTTCCGGTATTATCAGTGAATGTGTATGATTTTGTTCGGGTAATCTTCAGAAATTCATCCTTTTGGGGTGAAATAAGAATACAATACCTCATGATCCTGACAAGATCCTCCGCGGAGGTGCCATGGACGCCATTTTCATCCTGGGCATCCAGACCATTTGGCGTGATAAAATATGTAGAATGGCAGCCTATCTCCTCAGCCTTTGCGTTCATCATCTCCGCAAAGTGCTGTACACTGCCACCGATATGTTCCGCTATGACTACAGCGGCGTCGTTGTAGCTCTCGAGCATCATGGCGTACAACATGTCTTCAAGTGTGTACTTCTCGCCGTCACGAACCCCAAGTCTGACCTCAGGCATCTTGGATGCATAGGATGAAGCTGTCACATCATCCGCCAGATTCCCGCACTCGATTGCAAGTATGCATGTAAGTATCTTGGTCGTGCTGGCGTTGGGTCTGTGCTCATCACTACATTTGTCATATAGTATATCTCCAGTCTCCCCATCCAGCAGAATCGCATTTCTGGCAAATAGCTGTACATCCGCTGTATTGTCTTCCTCAGCATACGCTTTTATAAATATATTGTTACCAACGAGAAACTGTATTACCAGACTTGCTGCAGTCCAGGCTGCAACAAGCAACATAAACCGCCTTATGCGTGATCTTTTTCCTGTAGAAAACATATGCATATACCGTCATATCCTCATAATATTGGTCATGATATTATATTACAGGAACATGTCTGTTATTCTTCGGATGTCGTATCTACACTGAGCGTGAAATCTGCTTCCTCCAGCGCTTCTTTCTTGAAGTCCTCTATCTTATCAGGGCTTATCATCGGAAGATCATTTGTCGATGACACTCCAAAGCATCTGAGGAATTCCTCTGTTGTTCCAAACATGATAGGTCGTCCAGGAGCATCAAGTCTTCCAACCTCCTGCACGAGATTGTACTCTATGAGCTTGTTTATGGCATGTACACATGAAACTCCTCTTATAGCCTCGATCTCGGGCCTTGTTATCGGCTGTTTGTATGCAATTATAGACAAAGTCTCAAGAACAACATCCGTGAGGGAAAGCTTCTTCGGTGTATTGACAACCTTGGCGAGAATTCCATAGTATTCGTTGCGCGTACAGAGCTGAAGCGAACCGTCAAGATCTATGATCCTGATACCCCTGTCGCTGTTGTTGTAATTATATATGATACCCTCAAGCTGCTTTGTAAGCTTCCTCTTGTCCATCTCAAGAGCTGAGGCAAGTCTGTCGATCGATACAGACTCACCCACTGAGAAAAGTATAGCCTCGATGGCGGATGTGAGATAATCGTCACTGTACTCCTTGTCCGTCCTGGCCTCCTCATTCTCTTCTGAAGGGGTATTTACTTCATCTATTTCCTCATTCTGTAAATCTTCGTTATTCATCGTTACCTCATCTCTATATAGTATCCAGAGAATCAATGATTATCTCTCCGAATATATCTTCCTGTCTGATCGCTATTGCGCCTATCTTCATAAGCTCAAGTATGGCAAGGAATGTGACTATGATATTCATCTTTGATGCCTGCATCTCAAGCAGTGTCCTGAAGTTTATGCCCTCCAGTCCTCTGACTTCTTCTCTTACCTCCGCCATCTTCTCCTCAAGGGAAATCTCCTCCCTCTCGATCTCTTTGAATTTGCTTCGTATCGGATCTACCTTGTCGACCTGCTTACGCATAACCGATTTGAATATTTCATTGAGCTTCTGGAGATCCACATCAGCCTTGGAGATCAACTCATAAGGATCGACCTCCTGCTTGACATTCTTCACCTCAGCCGGTATGGTCGCCTTCTTGAAAAATGCC
>NC_021018.1:2882010-2886144 GCF_000210595.1 Coprococcus sp. ART55/1
TCCTTCAGTTCACCGGCAGCATACTTGTACATCTTGTACTCAAGCAGTCGTCTGACGAGCTCTTCTCTAGGATCCTCTTCATCCTCAGGATCCTCCTCATCCTTCGGCAGGAGCATCTTGGACTTGATCTTGATCAGAGTCGCCGCCATGACCAGAAATTCGCTCATGACGTCAAGATCTTCTTCCTCCATGTTGTTCACATATTCCAGATACTGCTCTGTGATAGTGACGATCGGAATATCGTATATATTGACTTTGTTTTTCTCTATCAAATGCAAAAGAAGATCCAGTGGGCCCTCAAATACATTAAGCTTTACATCTATCGCAGACATATGTACGTCTCCATCCTGAATTGATAACCACCATAATGTTCCATGCCCGGACAATCAAATGTCTAAGGCATCCACCAGAACACCTTAGACATTTTAACATAGCCTGCCATAAATATGCAATCTTATATTATTATGCACACCATTCCGCCATTTCCGTCATTTACGATCTTCTCCATGGTATTCTGAAGCTTCTGCTGACTCTCCGCACCTATCTTGCTGACCTTGTTGTTAAGTCCATCGTCAACGAGTTGTTCTATGGTCTTGCCAAATATATTAACTCCCCACATATCTCCATCATCGCTGTTGTCAGATATGTATGTGACAAGATCATCCGCCTGCTCCTTGCTTCCCACAAGAGGCATGATCTCGGTGGTGATATTCGCCTTGATCATATGTACCGATGGCGCGCTCGCCGATATCTTCACTCCAAATTTTCCTCCGGTCTTTATAACCTCAGGACTTCCGAGCTGGACATTCGACTTATCCGGCATAACGAGGCCATAACCTCCATTGTTCACCTGCTCAAGCGCTCCCATGACACTCACACAATACTTACGATTATCTGCCATGGATTTGAGCTCAGTGATAAAATCGTACTCGTTTGTTATATCTGCGCCCATCATATCTGACAGCATTGCGTAATAATAATTATCGTAGATATCGACGTTTATATTCACACATCCATCCGCCATATTTATGCTGGAACACTTATATCTCTTGACATATTCATTCTCAGGGTAGTCCATATGATCGATATCCCTCAGGCTGTCTGCAGCCGCCATTATCTGGACTGCATCACATATAACGCTGCTCTTGATCTCATTGTCATCATCGACAACCTCAAGCCATTTCGGTATCTCAAAATATATAGATGTGACAGGGAAGCTCATAAGAAGTTCTGTAAAAATATATGTAATATCCGATTCTCTGAGCTGCTCCACGTTTACCGGAATAACACTTGCACCATATGTATCGCTCATTTCTGCCGAGAGCGCGGCCGTCTGACTGCTGGATGGTTTGTCGGTGTTGAGAAGAATGACAAATGGCTTCCCAATGGCCTTCAGCTCATCAACAGTCTTCTGCTCAGCTTCAAGATAGCTCTCCCTCGGAAGCTCACCAAAGCTGCCATCCGTGGTCACAACAATCCCAACAGTTGAATGGTTATTTATAACCTTGTTTGTGCCTATCTCCGCCGCCTTGGAAAACGGAATGTCATAGTCAAACCACGGCGTTCTCACCATTCTCTCCTTGCCATCCTCAAACTGACCCTCGGCATCCTTGACGACATATCCCACGCAATCGATCATCTTTACCTTCATATCCAGATTGTCAGCAACATTGATTGATACAGCTTCCTTTGGTATAAATTTTGGCTCAGTCGTCATTATGGTCTTTCCTGATGCCGACTGCGGCAGTTCATCCTGTGCAAGCTGCCTGTCATTTTCCCCTGAAATGTTAGGAATAACCATCTGGTTCATAAATCTTTTTATAAATGTGGATTTTCCTGTTCTCACCGGTCCAACTACGCCGATGTATATTTCTCCGTTTGTTCTCGCCTTGATATCCTGATATACCTGATACTCCTCCATACATCCTCCTGACATGCTATTTATTTACATAATTATATTACTGTAAACACAACAGATCTACGGTCATTTTCTATATATAGCATATGAATGTAACTGCTGTTTTATGAACAAAAAAATCCCCCAGAATACCACCATATAAGGTGATATTCCCGGGGGACATGTCACAGCTTTGTATTACTTGCTGCTCTGATTATCTTTTCTCTTTTTAGATGCCACAATAACACCGCATCCGGCAAGACTTATTAAGAGCACAACTGCTATTGGTACAACAGGAGCTCTGTCACCAGTATCCGGCTTGTTCTTGTCCTCTGTTGTTATTTCAGTTGTCTGTGTTGTCTCTGTGGTTTCGGTTGTCTCTGTGGTTTCCGTAGTCTCGGTCGTTGTTGTCTTCTTATCAACCATTGTGATAGTCACTACAATATCCTCACCGGCTGCAACCTTATCATCAGAAACTGTGAACAGTATATCATCAGCCTTGTCATAGCCCGAAGGAGCCTTAACCTCTATGAGTGCATAGATCTTGCCAATTACAAGTACATTGTTGACTTCATGCGCACTGCCATCTGTTACCCACTCATCAATGAGTTTTCCATCAGCATCCTCGAGTCGAAGTGTTGCGCCCTTTACAGGAACACCATCCTCATCTACTTTCTCAAAGCTGTATTTTACTGAAGGTTCAAGCCATGTAATGTTTCCATTCTCATCAACTCTGGCTGTGACTTTACCTGTGTCAGTATTAAAACCACCGTCAAATGATTCAACTGTAATCTTTCCGTTCTCATCTTTCTTGAACTTGATTGATATTGGCTGTTCAGATACATAGTATCCATCCGGCGCCTGTATCTCTCTGATCGTATACTCTGTGCCGATCAAAATACCGTCAAACTTGAGAACTCCGTTGCTGTCTGTTGTAGCCTTAGCGACAAGCTCTTCCTCACCATTCTCGTTCTCCTTGTAGAGTCCGTATACTGAATTTGGAAGCTTTATGCCATTGTTCTCCTCTGCAACCTTCTCTATCTTGAGATCTGTTCTAGGAAGATCATTTATCAGTGTGTTATCCTGAACACCATTTAACACTGCATAAGTGTCAATGTTTGCCTCTGTTACCTCTGCTGTGTAGACTGTGTTATCGATAATATAATCTCCGATAGTCTTACTCTCTTTTACAAGATACGTACCAATCTTAAGATCCTTGAATGTCACAACACCATTTACACTTGTTGCTGTCATTACAGGATTCTCACACTCTGTATCTGTACCCTCATAGAGCGCAAACTCTACACCATCAAGCATTTTTACATCATCAGGGTCTTCAGCACATGACTCCTTATAAAGTCCAGCCTTAGTGAACTTGACAGTGCCAAGCTTGTAGGTATCAACGAACTCTACATCGGCTGTATTTCCACCAATAAGTGTTATTCCGGATGCCTCTGTTCCTTCACCGTCTATTCCATCCACAGTATAGCTGACTGTTACCGCTGCTCCATCATATGCATATGATGTTTCCTCAACTGTATATGTACCATCCGGCACATTTACAAGAGTTATCTCATACTTGCCATTTCCAAGCTTTGCCACCTCAGAGTCTGTAAGCTTTATGATCTTACTGTAGCCTGCATTGTTTGTAACATTGAACGTTACATTTGCCGCTGCATCATCTGCTGTAATATCTCCATTTATGGTCTTGGTAAGTTTTATAACATTTGGCTTGTATGTGTTTGTTATGTCATATCCAGTAACAGATGCCTTGTATCCCGAAACAGCATTCTCTGATACAGAATACTTGATCAGGGTTCCATTATCTTTGTACTTTGGTAAATCTGTAAAGCTGTAATTCCAATCAGTATCTGCTGTAACCACGAGGCTCTTTATAACAGTACCATCTGCAAGAAGCTTAACTGTTATTGAATCTGGTCTCTGACCATCGTGATCATCGTCATCAACCCACGTCTTAGTGCCTGATACATTGATCGTCTCAGGTGTGTGCTGATTGTCAACCACATATCCATCAGCTGCATTTCCCGTTATGACTGTTGTGTAACCATCTAAAGTTGTAGTCTCCTCAACTGTGTAGTCGATGGTCTGTCCATTTTTCTTCTCGTCAAGAGCATTCCATGTATGTGTCCAGTTATTTGCCTTGCTGAGCGTTACCCCAGAGCCAGCTACAACCTGTCCATCAGCCAGAAGACGAACCATTACGCTAGGTGTTCTCT
>NC_021018.1:2886648-2888102 GCF_000210595.1 Coprococcus sp. ART55/1
ATCACTCCACTTCTTTGTAACTGATACACTTGTCTTTCCCGGTGTGTAACTGTTCGTGATATTATAACCTGTAACCTCACCTGTATATTCTGGTACATCAACCTCAGATACAGAATACTTGATCTGAATTCCACCATCTCTATACTTTGGAAGATTTGTAAAACTATACTCCCAATTTTCTGCCTCGGTTACCGTCTTTGTAGCATATACGCTGCCATCTGCAAGAAGGTTTACCTTGATATTTCCAGGTCTCTTGCCATCCTGATCGTCCGCATCATCCCATGTCTTGCTGCCGCTCACTGATGTCGTCTCTGGTGTACAGCTGTTCTTTATTGTGAATCCTGTCTCAGCATCGCCTGTGACTGTGGTTGTATATCCATCAATTGCGGTTATCTCTCTTACACTGTAGACGATATTCACACCGCTCTTCTTGACATCAAGTCCTGCCCATGTATATGTCCAGTTGTTGTCAGCACTGAGAGTTGTTTCTGATCCAGCGACAGGAGTTCCATCAGCAAGAAGTTCAACCTTTACTGAACTCTCTCTCTTGCCGTCCTGATTGTCGGCATCATCCCAAGCCTTTGTAACTGATACACTTGTCTTTCCTGGTGTGTAACTGTTCGTGATATCATATCCATTTACAAGTGTCTGATAATCCTCAACAGCATTTTCTGTGATACCGTATGTGATCTCGTTGCCACCTGCGTACTTTGGAAGATCTGTAAAGCTGTACTTCCAGCCGTTCGCAGCTGTAACTTCCTTATCAGCCACCTTCACTCCGTTTGCAAGAAGATTTACTGTGATCTTTCCTGGTCTCTTACCATCCTGATCATTTGCATCATTCCATATCTTCTTACCACTTATTGAAGTTGTCTCTGGTGTGTAACTGTTCTTGATGATATAACCGGTCTTCGCAGATCCTGTGATAACTGTTGCATATCCTTCAACCGATGTAATCTCTTCAACAGTATATTCAATAGGTGATCCATTCTTGTTGATATCAAGATCACTCCATGTATGACTCCAGTTGTTGGCATCACTGAGATCCACCTCAGAATCTGCAACTACGTTTCCGTCGGCAAGAAGTCTTACTTTTATATTTCTAGCTCTCTTGCCATCCTGGTTATCAGCATCATCCCAGGTCTTTGTAACTGATACACTTGTCTTTCCTGGCGTATAACTGTTCGTGATATCATATCCGTTGACAAGTGTCTGATAGTCCTCAACAGTATCCTCTGTGATGGTGTACGTGATTTTATTGCCATTTTTGTACTTTGGAAGATCCGTGAAATTGTACTTCCAACCATCTGCCTCAGTTACTTCCTTCGTAGCATATATGTCTCCATCTGCAAGAAGATTTACCGTAATCTTTCCTGGTCTCTTGCCATCCTGATCGTTTGCATCGTTCCAGGTCTTTGTTCCTTCTATATTGATCGTTTCAGGCGTGTGACTAT
>NC_021018.1:2889540-2891627 GCF_000210595.1 Coprococcus sp. ART55/1
AATCCAGTCTTCACGTCGCCGGTTATCTTGGTATCATAACCCGCAACCGCATCCTCTTTAACGGTATAGGCTATCTCATTGCCGTTATCATCGTACTTTGGAAGATCAGCAAAGCTGAAATTCCAGTTACCTGACGCATCAGGGGTAACCGTCTTACTTGCGACCTCAGTCGTTCCATTCATAAGACGGACTTTAATATCCTCAGCTCTCTTGCCATCCTGATTATTATTGTCATCCCAAACCTTGGTTCCACTTACCGTGATAAATGCCTTGTATTCATTCGCCACAGTCACAAGTGATGATGACGATGATGAGATAACAACATCCGCAGCCGTATTGCCTGTTGATGAACCTACAGTATATGTAACTTTATGTGTATATCCATCAAACGCTGCACTTGTCTCTGTTACAGTGTATTTTCCATATGGAGCATTATTGATAACGTAGCTTCCTAAGTAAAACTGATCATATGTTACGATTGTAGGTCCCTTGTATCCCTCAGGGCCTGATATTGTAAATGTGATCTGCTTCTTCTGTGCATCTGTAAGCTTTGTATCATCGAGGTCTCCGCTGAAGAACTTCGTGATAACAAGGCTTCCAACATTCAGCTTGTTTGTGATCGTTGCAGCGGTAACTACATCGTTCTCATCCTTTGTGAGCTGAACATCGCTTGTATATCCTTCTACGTCATCCTCATCTACAGTGTAGTTGATAAGATTGCCATCGGCATCCTTCTTATCAAGATCTGTAAATGTTCCACTCCAGTTATTTGAATCATTGAGTGTAAGTGTCTTGTCAACGATCTTTGTTATATTGCCCGCCGCATCCTCTGTGGCAAGTGTAACTTTGATGTTCTTTGGTCTTGCTGACAGAATGTTGTCGCTGTCATCCCACTTCTTGGTTACAGGAATATCGATCGTCTCATTTGTCACCTTTGTGTTGGTGTTCGTGATGGTGATCGTTCCGGTTGCTGTTCCATTATTACTTATTGTGACCTGGTAATCAGCATTATCGAAATCCTCTTCTGCAAAGTAGTAGAGGTAGTTGCCATTTGCATCAGCTACTTTAAGCTCTATCTCATCGCTTGTCCACTTATTTGCACTATTTAAGGTAATTGTCTTTACAACAGGATCTGTGTTCTTGTCGTAACTTGATGGATTAGTTGATGCATAGATCTTAACTGTTATACTGTCAACCGGAATATCCTTCAGTGTTCCACCTGCAGCATCCTTCCATACCTTTTTAACAGTTATCTTTCTGTTCTCAGGAGTGTTATCTACTGGCAGTGTATAATCCTGTGAACCTTTGCTGTCAAGGACTATGTCTGAGATAGAATCAGTTGTCACCTCAGCAGGTTTCGGTCCTGTCAGGCTGGATGAGATATTGTTCTCATATATGTATATAGGATCTGTGAGTTTCTCATAACCCTCTGGTGCTTCCACCTCTATAAGCTTGTAATAGTAATTATAATACAAACTTGATAATGTAAGTCTTCCCTGTTCGTTAGTTACTCTTTCCTCATCGCTTCCAGGTACCATGAGATTCCAGTTAGTGTCTGCACTGTTGTTTGGATCACCATATCTGTAAAGCGCAAACTTCGCACCAGCAAGCTTGATTCCTGTCATTATAGAGTCAGTTTTTATTATCGAAAGATTAAACTGCTCTGTATCAGTTCCCATTGATGAATCCTGATCATTGATGTTCGTGTCCGTTGATGACGAATCTGCCGAACTCGTAGATCCAAGAATACCAACGCTGTTCTTAACATCCGCTGTAAGCTTACCTGTATATACAAGAGTATATGTATACTTCAGAATAAACTTTGTCTCATCCGGCATGGTGAGTGTCAGTGTAGACATCTTAGCTGTCGTATCATCTGCATATGTATAGCTGTATTTGTCCGCCGGAACTTCAGCGCCTGTATCTGCGTACAGAAGCTTAAACGAACCATCCTTGATAAATACTCTCTTTACTGCATCCGCATTGCTGTAGTCATACTTGTCAACTACAGTTATGGATCCTGTATTGCCAAGAGCCTCACCCTTCTCATTGATATGCACAGTATATTCAATACTGTTGGTGTCATT
>NC_021018.1:2892557-2899467 GCF_000210595.1 Coprococcus sp. ART55/1
TTGACTTGTCACCTGACAGTGAACCGGTCTTACTTATGGATGCTGTAGACTTGCCGGCATTGTACCATGTACTGCTGTCGTTATCAGTATGCTCGTCATGTGAATCATCTGACACGTCTACACAATTCTTATTGTGTACATTTATGCTTCCGATGTCATCGGCAATATCTGAGACAATAACCTCGTATGTGATCTCATACTGTGAATTAGCGTCAAGCTTCGGAAGCTTTCCATTTATAACTGTTTCACCATTTCCTATGGTTCCTGTTGCAGGAGTCACATATCCATTTGCTGTGACATCCGTGTACTGTCCGTTGCTGTCCTTGAGCTTGCATGTAACATTCTGTACTGTTCTCTTGGCATCAGATCCAAGTTTTGAGTCAAGTTCATTTGCAAGAATATCATCAAGTGTAATATCACCATCGCTTCCATACTCAGAACTTACTATAACCTTGTATTTGTAAACTATCTTGTGATCGTCAGGATCAATGCTCACACCATCTGAGGATTTTGTAACCTTGAGATCTGTGGCACCATCCTTCACATATTTGTAGCCCTTGTTGGTCTGATCCTTATCATCAACCTTTGAATTCTTAGCCTCTGCAATATTGCTCTGGTTCAGATTGATCACGTCCTGAGAAAGATCATCGACTTTACTCTTTACTGTATAGGTTATCTTATATGACTCCTTTGCTCCGAGTGCAGGAAGAGTTCCTTCTATACTAGAGGTACTACTGTTATATGTGAGTGATGAGCTGCAGTCTGTGTTGTCAGACTTGATCACCTTTATATCTGTAACTTCAGGTATGACACCTGCTATGTCGTTGGCTATAACATCACTAAAGTTCAGATCCTCACTGGCACTTCCATGATTGGATGAAACTTCTACGGTATAGTCAAAGTATACATATCCATCCTTAGGATCTGTAACTCTACCCTCGGATGCGGTCTTCTTCACATCCACATCAGGCTTGAAATCCACATCCACAGTCACAATCACAGTGCTTGTGAATTTGTTCTCGACCTGGTTTTTCTCATTGTACTTTGTGAGATCCATATCGATCCACGCCTTGAAGAAAGCCTTGAGCTGGGCTCCCCCCTCGAGTGCTGTATGATCGATCGTCGCAGTAAGGACTCCGTTCACAACTGAATACGAACCGATCCTGATACCACTTCCATCAGTTATATTCTCATTCAGAATATCGGAATTAAACTTTATGGTATCCGGCATCGTATAAGTAAATGTTGCATCTTCACCAGACTCCACTATGCTATTAACAACATTTTCCGGAAACACTATATCCATAGACATCTGGATATCTACACCGGCTTTTGTAGGATCATTTGGATCTACAGGAAGCGGCGTTGTGGACGGTCTGGAACTGCTACCATATATATTACCTGCTTTATCAGCAATCGTAGCTCCAGTAATATAATCTTCAAGATTTCCGGTTACTGCTGCACTCGACAGCATTGCTATCGAATCAGTAGCCGTGGCGTATGCGTCTCCCCCTCTCGTCTCGGCCGCATTGGACCAACTATAATTAGAAGGCGAAATCAACGTAGTTATCATAACTACCGCCAGCAGCAGTGCTATAAGCTTTTTCGTAGTTTTTGCCATTGTAATACCTCTTTTCTAATTATTTTTCGACTTACACACTTGCTTTAAATTTATCATAACACATGGTAATTGTAAACAGTTTGTGAACAAAAAGAACAGTTTTCTGTTGCTTTTTTGTTCACATTTACTTTATCGTTTAATTATTAGGTGATTTTGTACTACTATTCTTCGGCAGCATAATCTATCGAAATATATCAAACATATAAAATATAATCGATTACAATTCACTCTTTCTGTCTCTGTTGAGAAGCTCTGTGAGAGCCTCTTTTGCCGTCATGCCATTAAATAATACGTTATTGACTGCTTCAACGATAGGCATCTCAACCCCATGCTCCCTGGCAAGTGCCAGTGTTGCCTTGGCAGAATAAACACCCTCAACAACCATCTTGACCTCCGCCATAGCTTCCTCATAGGTCTTACCCTGACCGATGAGATATCCGGCATTCCTGTTACGGCTGTGCTTGGATGTACATGTAACTATAAGATCTCCCATTCCTGAAAGTCCTGACAGCGTCTTGACATCTGCGCCCATGGCAAGTCCAAGTCTCATGATCTCCGCCATTCCTCTGGTCATAAGAGCAGCCTTCGTGTTGTCGCCAAGTCCAAGTCCATCTGATATTCCGGCTGCCAGAGCTATTACATTCTTCACTGAACCACCCAGCTCAATACCAGTCACATCAGTGCTTGTATATACCCTGAAATAATCGTTCATAAATGCGTTCTGGATTCGTCTTTGCAATCTCTATATCACGGGCACCGGCAACTACCGTTGTAGGTATTCCGCGGCCTACTTCCTCTGCATGTGACGGACCCGAAAGGACAGCCACCTTAGCCTGTGGGATTTCTTCCTCAATGATCTCCACGAGAGCCTTGAGTGTGGACTCTTCTATTCCCTTGCTGACATTCACGATAAGCTGTCCGTTGCTCACCTTGTCAGCGATGTTCTTTGCTGTGCTTCTGACAAACGGAGAAGGCACTGCGCACACTATCATCTTCTGACCAATAACAGCCTTTGACGCATCTGTTGTATATTCAATACTGCTGTTAAGTATAACGCCCGGAAGTCTGTCTCTCTGCTCATGAAATTCCTTGAGCATGGCAACCTCTCTCTCATCTATAGACCACACTATAACCTCGTGTCCATTTCCTGCCAGCAGATTAGCAAGTGCAGAACCCCATCCACCTGCTCCGAGAACACCTATTTTCATCGTAAAATACCTCCAAAATATTTATATTTCTTTTTTCAATCCTTGAATCATTTTTTTCTATTTTAACTTTTTTTCATCATTTAATCCAGTCTATAGTGACAATACATGGATGTTTTTGCAAATTTTTACTGTATTTTTAGATTTTGGGCTAGTTATGTAAACTCACATTATTCTAATCAACAGTTTTTAATACACATTTCACTGCGTATAAATATCACATAACCATAATCTCGGTTTTATGTATACTCATTATGTTATCTGATTTTGTTTTATCCAGACATCTATAAAACGTTGCTCACTACAAAAATCCCTCCTTCCTGTTTTATCCAGTAAGGAGGGGATTCAATAACTCTCTATTCGCTTCCGCTTTCCATCAAGCCTTCTTAGAACCAAACGACAACTTATTCTCCGTTCCCGCTATCAGTCTCTTGATATTCTGCCAATGTCTTATCACGGCCATTCCGGCTATGATTCCCGCCATGATTATTCCTTCGATCATTTTTGCATTCGATGTGAAATTATAATCTCCATGAATTGCAAATACTGTGTATAATATGAAGAATCCGATCATGATCGTAAGTGATCCAACCGATACATATCTTGTTATCACAACACTTATAACGAACGCTGCAAGGAGTATCACTACCAATCTCCAGTCCCACAGACCTACTATCATTCCGCCGCTGGCAGCAATTCCCTTGCCGCCCTTGAACTGCATATAGAATGGGAAGTTATGACCAAGCACAACTCCAAGTCCTGTATACAGTACGAACATGTATGCATTACCTATACCTAGCTGGCCAAGTATGATATGTGTCAGTGAGCAGGCGATTATTCCTTTGAGGAAATCCCCCAGGAAAACTATCAGTCCAGCTTTCTTTCCAAGAACTCTCAGTGCATTTGTCGTTCCCGCATTTCCACTTCCATACTTTCTTATATCAACACCTTTTATCCTGCCGTAAATATACGCTGTCTGAATGAGTCCTACTCCATAGCCCCCAACCAGACATATAGCCCTAATCAACATCTCCATGACTACTTCTCTTTCCTCTCCCTGATTATTAATTTTAGAGGTGTACCTCTGAATCCAAAGGATTCTCTTATCCTGTTCTCTATATAACGTGTATATGAGAAATGCATAAGCTCCTTGTCATTTACAAATATGACAAATGTAGGAGGTTTAACTGACACCTGGGTAATATAATAGAGCTTAAGTCTCTTACCCTTATCTGATGGTGGCTGCTGCATAGCAACCGCCTCACTCATAATCTCATTCAGAACACCAGTAGCTATGCGGAGTGAATGATTCTCTATAACAGCATCTATGGTCTCGAACAGCTTTGGAAGTCTCTGTCCGGTCTGGGCTGATATGAAGAGCAGCTCCGCATACGGCATGTATGAAAGCTTGTTTCTGATCTCCTCTGTAAACTTATATATGGTCTTGTCATTCTTCTCGATAGCATCCCATTTGTTCACAGCTATTATCATTCCCTTGCCACGATCATGTGCGATTCCCGCGATCTTGGCATCCTGATCGGTTATTCCCTCCGTTGCGTCTATTACGAGGACTGCAACATTACATCTCTCAACCGCTGATACTGTTCTTATGATACTGTATCTCTCTATATCCTCTTTAATCTTGCTCTTTCGTCTGAGTCCCGCTGTGTCTATGAATACATATTCTCTGCCATTTCTGACGATCTCTGTATCCACGGCATCTCTTGTGGTTCCGGCTATATCTGATACAATAACCCTGTCCTCACCGAGAAGCTTATTAATTATAGAAGATTTTCCTACGTTTGGCTTTCCTATGATGGCGATTCTAGGTCTCTCATCCTCCGTGTCATCCTTTGCAGACTCATTGAAGTGTGATACCACCTCATCGAGCATATCTCCTATTCCAAGTCTGGATGAACCTGATATAGGATGTGGATCTCCAAGTCCAAGATTATAGAACTCATACACATCCGGCATGAACTTTTCAAAGCTGTCTACCTTGTTGACAACGAGAACTATAGGTTTCTTGGATCTTCTGAGCATATCGGCAACCTTGGCATCATCATCAACCATTCCCTGTCTGACATCCGTCATGAACAGGATGACGTCCGCTGTCTCTATGGCTATCTCTGCCTGTTCTCTCATGCTCTTAAGTATAATATTGTCTGACTCCGGCTCAATTCCTCCTGTGTCTATCAGAGTGAAATTGTAATCCAGCCAGTTGATATCAGCATAAATTCTGTCTCGCGTAACTCCCGGTGTATCCTGAACTATGGATATCTTTTCTCCGGCAAGCACATTGAACAGAGTTGATTTACCTACATTGGGTCTGCCCACTATGGCAACTATAGGTTTACTCATTCTATCTTCCTCCATATATAATTAATTACATATCATCGCCAATTACTGCATGAATAAAATCAGCACCACTTGATTCTACAATACAAACATCGACTTGTAAAGCATCTGTGAGCTCTGCAAGCGTCACATCATCAAGGAATTTTGGCTCATCCGCCATAAGAGTATTGGAAGGCAGTATAAGCCGCTGCCCAAGAGGCTTTCCTGTGAGCTGCTTTCTTATATCTCCACCCGTAAGCAATCCTGTCACGGTTATTCTATGTCCAAAAAAATCATTAATGATCTTATACAGATGCACCTTCACATTAGGGAACTTCTCAGGGATCCTGTTAGCAAGGAGCTTTATGGAATCATATACGAGCACTCCAGTAACCATGGACACCTCATACTCTCTGTCATCGCCCTCTACGCAGCTCCACTCTTCATCAAACTCATCTATGAGCAGTCTCACCATGCCCACACCATTTTCAAGCTGGATAAAGCCATCATACCTATCAGCCTCAGGGAAATCCCTGCCAGCATTTATATACCATTCATCACTTGCCTGGACAAAATGTGTGCCATGCTTTTCAAATGCCTTTTTCTGAAAATGTTCTATTATATCAATAACCTCGCAGGCGTCCTCTCTGTTGAACGGTTCAAGATGGAACAAGCCATCTCTGTAATCTGACAAACCGACAGGGACCACGGATAAGCTCTCCATAACAGGAACAAACTCCATAAGATCAGAGATCGTACGCCACAATTCCTCCCCATCATTTATCCCCTTGCACAAAACTATCTGTCCATTCATAGGAATACCAGCTTCATAAAATTTCCTTATATAGTCAAGTATGGCACCGGCAAATCTGTTGTTCAGCATACTGCAGCGCAGCTTGGGATTGGTAGTGTGCACCGATATATTTATCGGAGCAAGGTGATAATTGATTATTCTGTCAATATCCTTTTCCTTCATATTAGTAAGGGTAATATAATTTCCCTGAAGAAATGACAGTCTGGAATCATCGTCCTTGAAATATATAGTGTCTCTCATACCTTTCGGGTTCTGATCGATAAAGCAGAATATGCACTTGTTATAGCAAGACTTGTAATTATCCATCAGGGAATTTTCAAAAACAATCCCTAGATCCTCGTCATAATCCTTATCTATCTCCAGAAGCCACTCCTCGCCGTCAGACTTCCTCACGAGAAGTTCTATATATTCGTCATTTATGAGATACTGATAGTCAAATATATCCTCTATAGGATGGTCATTGACCGCCAGAATATTATCTCCCGGTTCGATCTCCATCTCCTGGGCTATACTTCCCTCAAGTATTTCCTTTACAATATGTTCCATAATTTCCTCTTTTATATTAATTGTCTACGGATCAAAAGCTGCAGCAAATGAATAACGCCCTATAATTCAGGGAGCATGATCACCGCTGCAAGATTACCCCGCAGGCCTTTGCTCGCCCTGTGTGAAAAAAGCCATTCGCTGTTACAGCATGTACATATATTTGTCACGTCAATATTCTCAGGTTTTACACCTGAATCAACAAGATTGTAATAGTTGGCCTTGTGGAGATCAAGCAGATATTTGCCATTACCCTTGCTAAATACGATCTGAGCCGTCTCTGCTTCCGTATATGCCGCCATAAAGCGTTCAGCTACATCTTCACTCACCTCATAGCAATTCTTGCATATAGAAGGTCCTATGGCGCAAATGAGATTCTCTGGAGATGTT
>NC_021018.1:2899908-2904387 GCF_000210595.1 Coprococcus sp. ART55/1
TGTCCGCTTATCTTGCTGACGGTTCCCTTCCACCCAGAGTGATTCGCCGCAACAACCTTTTTCACCGGATCATAGAACAATACAGGGACACAGTCCGCATAAAATGTCATAAGTGGTATCCCCGGAACATCCGTCATAAGTCCATCGATCTCCAGAATATCCGACTCTCTGATTATTCCCTTTCCGGCATCCTTCTCTGTAACTTTATATATGTCTGTCTTATGCACCTGATCTGAGAACACAAGCTTTTCGTAATCATACCCCACTGCAGTGGCAAATCTGCGGTGATTCTCCATTACCAGATCCGCATCATCGCCTCTGTGGAAGCTCAGGTTCATGGAACCCAGATATCCCTCACTCACTCCGCCGATCCTGGTGGAGAATGCATTTACAACTCCGGCTCTGTCCAATTTGTCAAATGATATATAATCCACGCCATCCACCGTGTGGACATGTGTTGAATTGTCTTTCCTAATATACTTTATATCCATATCCGCCATCCTATCAATATCCCGAATACTCAAATGCATTTTCTATATGATGTATATCCTCACCAAGTATGGTTATCACATCAAATCTAACCGGGGTGTCCATTCCATATCCATATTTGTTCAGGAAGAATAATGCAGTCCTACATATCTGTCTCTGCTTGCGCACATCGACAGCCTCCTCCGGCAAGCCCTTATGTACTCCGGACCTATACTTCACCTCGATAAACACTATATATCCATCGTGTTTTGCCACTATATCTATCTCACCGCTGGCCACCCTGAAATTCCTGCACAGGATCTCATAGCCCCTGCCAGCCAGATGATCAGCAGCTAAAGCTTCCTTTTCATTACCGGTTGCTCTGCTGTTATACATCATTTCACCTTTCCATGAATATATGTGTGATGAACAATTGTTATACAAAGTTCTTGATAAACGTCCTTCTGTGTATTGCGCACGGACCGATCTTCTTGAGCGCATCAATGTGCTCTGCCGTACCATATCCCATGTTTTTTGCAAATCCATAACCCGGATACAGACTGTCATACTCAACCATAAGCCTGTCCCTTGTAACCTTTGCAATTATACTTGCTGCCGCAATCGACGCAGACAGCGTATCACCTTTTATTATGCCTACCTGCTCGATATCAACACCCGGAATATTAACCGCATCGTTTAACAGGAGCTGTGGTTTAACCTGAAGCTTCGATATAGCCTGCTTCATCGCCTCGTAATCTGCATTGAGAACATTTATCTCGTCAATTACTTTCTCGTTTGCCATACCCACGCCTACAGCTACAGCCTTCGCCATGATCTCATCGTATAGAGCCTCCCTCTTCTTCGGTGTGAGCTGCTTGGAGTCGTTGAGGTATAAAATATCACAGTCCTTTGGAAGAATGACTGCAGCAGCCACTACAGGGCCTGCAAGCGGGCCTCTTCCGACCTCATCTATACCACATATATATCCCTTATCAGCGTATTTTCTCTCAAATTCAAACATTTTATAGCTGCGGGCTTTTTCCTTTTCAAGAGCATTGATCTTTTTCTGAGCGGACGCTATGATCTTCTTTACCCCATCTCTCTCATCGTCGCCATACTTCTCGATAAGCCCCGAATATTCACTTATATCAGCATCAGCAAATACTTTTTTTATCTCCGCTATACTTTCCATATGTCCTCCACCTAAAAACAAGGACCATTGCCACTTTTTAGGCAACAGCCCCTGATATCTTATCCTATTCTATCTTGCCAAAACCGCCTGTAAATCTGAATACAGCCCTGCCGATGATGTCTTTCTTGTGTATATTGCCAACATCCTCCACACGGCTGTCACGGCTGTTGTTTCTGTTATCTCCCAGAACAAAGTACTCGTCATCACCCAGTGTGATCTCCTCGGCTGCAACTCCGCGCTTGTCGCTGGCTATGGCCTCTCTGCCATACACATCGCCCTCCAGAGGCTCGTCATTTATATAGATAACACCATCTTCGTCTATATACACTGTCTCACCCGGAAGTCCGATTATACGCTTGATGAAGAAGGTCTCATCATCGTCTCCATACGGGAATACAACCACATCAAATCTCTTCGGCGAGCCAAATTCATACTCAAGCTTGTCGATCCATAATGTATCTCCGCTGTGAAGAGTATTGCTCATGGACTCTCCACTGACCTCTGTTCGCTGTCCGACAAATGTGAGCACAGCCCAGCATATGCCAATTACTATTATTATATAAATACACAGAAATATGAGATCCTTGACAATATTGACTTCCTTTTCGGCCTTTTCTTTCTTTTTTGCCTCTTTCTTCTCTTTCCTGAGCTGCTTCTTTAAAGCCTTCTCGTCAAGTTCTCCATCCTCATTGTACACTTCTTCAGAAGAGTCTGTATTAACCGCTTCTGCAGTTTTATCTGAGCTCTCAGATTTAGCTGCTCCTGCAGCTTCTTCCGATGTCTCCTTCTGAGATGCTTCTTCCGATTTATCTGCTGTCTCCGCCTTTGCATCAGCCGAACTCTCAGCGACTGCTTTGTCCCAGGACCAGGAGGACTTCTCCTTATTTTCCTGCTCATCGTCGGCAGTTTTCTTTTCAGCTTCCTTTGCTTCCTTCGCAGCCTTTTTTGCAACCTTCTTCTGTTCTTTATCTATCGCTTTCTGACGCTTCTTCTCATATTTGGCGATCTCTTTGTCCCTTTCCTTCTTCGCAGGGTCATCCTCAAATATATCGTTTAACACATCAGCAACATTCTTGTTTTCTTCACTCATCTAGTCTTCCTTCGGGGTCTCCAATGTAATACGCCCCAGCTTTCCCGATCTGAAATCATCGATCAGCAGAGCCGCAGCCTTGTCATAATCGAGCTCCCCGCCCTTCTTAATGCATTGTCTCTTCTCTGCGATACCTGTCAGCATCTGTACAGGATCATCAACACTTTCAATATTATACCTTTGAACAAGGGTATTACAATAGTTTGCCTGTAAAAATTTAATTAATTCAACCGCTATATCCGTTATGCTGAGTATCTCATCATTGATCGAACCTATGAACGCAAGTCTGAGACCAACGGCCTCATCATCGAATTTCGGCCATAAAATACCGGGAGTGTCCAAAAGCTCAATATTCTTTCCAAGTCTTATCCACTGCTTGCCTTTTGTGACACCAGGCTTATTTCCAACCTTGGTGCAGGCCTTTCTCGCATAGGAATTGATAAACGTGGATTTGCCGACATTCGGGATGCCGACTATCATCGCCCTTATCGGACGGTTTATGATTCCCCTTTTTCTATCCCTCTCTATCTTCTCTTTGCAGGCCTCCTGCACGATATTGTTGATACTCTTCATCCCCATACCGTCACGGGCATTTATCTTTGCAACGGCAAAGTCTTTATTCTTATAATAGTTTTCCCACTTTGTTGTGACTGCATCATCCGCAAGATCTGATTTGTTGAGGAGTATGAGTCTGTATTTGTTCTTTGCAAGCTCGTCTATATCAGGATTCTTACTACTGAATGGGATTCTTGAATCCACCAGCTCTATGACGATATCTATAAGTTTTATATCCTCCTGCATCATTCGTCTTGCTTTTGTCATATGTCCGGGATACCACTGTATATTCATATCTCTACCTCTATTTTATCTTTACTCTGCCCAGCATCTCGCTCTTTTGCACATTGCCAGCCGCCTGAAATCTTGAATCCTGGCTGTTGTCCGGATTGTCTCCGAGCAGGAAGTATTCATTCTCTCCAAGTGTGATCGCAGATTCCGCTATTCCGGCTGTTTTTATCTCACAGTCGACGGGATAATCTGCAAGCGGATTGCCATTTATATATACCTGACCATTCTGGATAAGCACAGTCTCACCCGGCAGGCCTACCACTCTCTTGATGGAATAGTATTCGTCCTGATTCTCAACTATACGATACGCTACCACATCGTATCTTTCCGGGGATGTCACCAGATAAACAGCCTTATTGACCAGATACGATTCTCCATCCGTCAGTGTTGGCTCCATGGATGGTCCTACCATATATACCGTCTGGAATCCAAATGCAACAAAACCATAACCAAGTATAGCCGCTGTCAGTATCGATATGAACCAGCCAAGTGCGCTCTTCATAGTCTTTTTCAATGATCTCTGTTGTCTTCTCTGACGCCTTTTTTCTCTCCTTATCCTTCGGAGTCTGTCATATCTCTCACTCATGAATTCTATCCTTCAATCATCAATATATTTGTTCAGTTCATTTCATCCATTCTAAAAATGGCTGGAGTAGAAATACTCCAGCCACTTTTACTTTCATGTTACAAGCTTTATTATTTAACAAGCTCCTTAACCTTTGCTGCCTTACCAACTCTTGAACGTAAGTAGTAAATCTTAGCTCTTCTAACTTTACCTTTTCTTACAACTTCAATCTTCTCAACGAAAGGTGAGTGTACAGGCCATGTCTTCTCAACACCGCATCCGCTAGAGATCTTTCTAACTGTGAATGTCTCTCTGTTG
>NC_021018.1:2904919-2911748 GCF_000210595.1 Coprococcus sp. ART55/1
CAACCCCTGATCATAGATCAGTGATAACCAATCATTTATAATATATGCAGCAAATATCAAAATAATACCTGCGCCTATATATCTTAATTTATCAGATGCTCTTACTCAGCGTCAGCAGTTGTATCTTCCTCTGCATCTGTCGCCTCTGCTGTATCTTCTGCATTTTCAGTTGTGTCTGCTGTGTCCTCAGCATCGGAAGCTGTAGCAGAAAACAGAGTGTCATAACCGCTGTCCTTCCAAGTCTTGTCTACATATTCTGACAAGCCTGAAGCATCAACATACTTAGGTATCGCCTTATATATCTTCACACCCGCAACGCTTCCAACTATAGCAGCGATAACAACGATCGTAACTGTTATAGCAATAATCTTCTTGATCTTCTGCTTCCTAAGTATCTCCTTGCGGTGCTTTTTCTCATATTTCTTCTTATCTACTTTACTCTGACTCATAACGCCCTTCTCCAGACTATCGTTTATTTGATTCCGATACACACATTATATCTGAACCAGCTTATCTTATTCAACACCTTGCTAGTATAACACAAGCTGCATTATAATTCCAATAATAAGTTTGATTTCACAGAAATTCCACAAACGCTCACGATCAGAAGTCCTTGCTCCTGCTCTTGAGATCTCTCTCCATCTCGCGCTTCATATCCTTCTTGGCGATATCCTCACGTTTGTCGTAGAGCTTCTTACCTCTTGCCAGACCTATCTCCATCTTGACAAGTCCATCTCTGATATATACCTTGAGCGGCATAATGGTATAACCCTTCACCTTCTGCTGTCCGATAAGCTTGTTGATCTCGTACCTGTGGAGCAGCAACTTTCTCGTCCTGAGCGGATCTTTATTGAATATATTCCCCCTCTCATATGGGTTGATATTCATTCTGTACACATACACCTCGCCGTGGTCTATTCCGACAAATGCTTCCTTGATACTGCAGTGTCCCTGTCTTATGGACTTTACCTCGGTTCCCACAAGCTCTATTCCGGCCTCAAACTTCTCTTCTATAAAATACTCGTGATATGCCTTTTTGTTATTTGCGATGAGAGTGTTTCCTCTTTCCTTTGACAAATGTATCCTCTCCTTTATATACAATACTGAAATCTATCGACTTCGTCATCTTGTCTGTATTCTTCACCTTTATCTGTATAGGATCACCGATGGCATATTGTTTGCCCGTGTCCTCACCTATCATAGCATAATCTTCCTGAGAAAAATAGTAATAATCGTCGCGCATATCTGCCACGTTCACAAAGCCTTCCACCGTATTCGGCAGTTCCACGAACATTCCCCGGTTTGTAACTCCTGAGACAAATCCGTCATAGACCTCGCCAATGTGAGCTGACATATATTCCACCTTCTTGAGCTTCTCCACATCACGCTCAGCTTCCTCAGCTCTTCTCTCCTTGCGCGAATTGTCATCAGCCACCCTGTCAAGTATCATGCTGTAATGTTCTATTCTCCTCGAGTCAAGTCTGCCATGTATATTTTCCTTTATTATACGATGTATCTGCAGATCTGGATATCTCCTTATAGGAGAAGTAAAATGACAGTAATACTTACACGAAAGTCCAAAAATGTCCTGTGCACTCCGTTGAATACTTCGCCTGTTTCATGGTCCTCAGCGCCATCCTGCTCACAAGATTCTCATAAGGCTCACCCTTTATCCTGTCAAGCAGCTTCTGGAATTCTTTCGGATGTATATTCTCCTTTGATGCCTTAAAGTACATTCCAAAATTACTTATAAGGAGCGCCAGCTGCTCAACCCTGTCTGCATCAGGTGTCTCATGGACTCTGTACTCAAATGGTATATCCTGCCAGAAATAATCCTCAGCAATCGTCTCATTTGCAGCAAGCATAAAATCTTCAATGATCTCATTGGATCTGCGTCTCTCATATACACCTATTGATACAACTTTGCCGTCGGAGTCTATCTTGATATTCGATTCGTCAAAATCAAAATCTATTGAGCCTCGCTTTCTTCTGTTAGCTCTGAGAAGATCCGACACATGAAGCATCATCTCGAACATAGGCACAAGCTCCTCATATTTTCTGGTCTCCCCTGGATCGTGATCCTCGACAATTGCAGACACACTTGTATATGACATTCTACGGTCCACATTGATCACAGTCTCACATATCTTATGTCCTACTATGTGGCCCTTCTGATCTATGTCCATAAGGCAGCTCAGCGCCAATCTGTCCTGCCCTTCATTCAGCGAACAGATACCATTTGACAGCTTGTGCGGAAGCATAGGTATTACCCTGTCCACGAGATAACAGCTTGTACCTCTGTTAAGTGCCTCTTTATCCAGAGGGGAATTCTCCTTTACATAGTGGGTCACGTCAGCTATGTGCACACCAAGCTTGTACATTCCGTCCGCCTCATAGAGTGTTATGGCATCGTCCAGGTCTTTTGCATCCTCGCCATCTATCGTCACTGTCTGAAGATGTCGGAGATCCGTTCTGCCTGCCATCTCCGATGCGCTGACAAAATCAGGGATCTGTGAGAGGCTGTCCATGACCTCGTCAGGAAAATCGACTGGAATGTCCAGAGCTCTGACCACAGACAGCACGTCACTCTCCGGATCATTTATATGTCCAAGTATCTCTATAATCTTTCCCTCCGGAGACTTCACTTTGTCTCCATAACTGATGATCTCCGCCACAACCTTATGTCCAGCCATGGCGCCCATGGAATTTTCCTTGGATATAAATATGTCTCCATCTATTTTCAGATTGTCAGGTATGACAAATCCAAAGTTCTTATTCTTCTGATAGACTCCGACAACCTTCTTTAGTCCACGCTCAAGTACCTTTATAACCGATGCTTCCTGCTTCATTCCCTTCGGTCTGTCCTCCGCACGTATGAGGACTGTATCACCGTGGAACGCTCCCATGGTATTCTTCTCAGGGACAAAGAAATCCTCCTTCATGCCCTCAACGCGGACAAATCCAAAACCTCTCTGATTGCCGATAAATGTTCCCTTGTATGTCCCTTCTCCGACCTTCTGATATCGTCCTTTTGCCGATCTGATGATCAGTCCCTCCTCTGTGAGGTCATTCAGTATATCGAGAAATGTCTGTCTCTCATCTCCCGGGACCTGAAGGAATGTACACATCTCCTTGAACTTCATAGGCGGATAATCATCATCGCATATAAATTCATATACCGTCTGTTTTCTTCTGTTGTATAACTCCAAATCCTTATTATCCATAACAAACCCTTTCTATATACATTATGCCCGCATCCCTACCGCACAAATACATTGCATAATGAGCAAAAAAATGCTTACATATATCAGTTAATATATGTAAGCATCAGAAATCATTATTAGTTGAAAAGCTTTGAGTCAAGCAGTAATGCAAGTACAAAGAAGAGAACTGTGAGAACTGCTGTTATCTTCTTAAGTATCTCCTGCTTTGAGCTTCCCTTATTCTTGCTCCAGTAGGAATTGTCAAATCCGCCGCCTGCTCCTGATATGGAACTTGTAAGGCTTGCATCCTTTCCTTCCTGTGAAAGAACCACTATTGCTAATACTATACATACTATAACATAAATTACCATTAATATTGTCTTCAGCATCTTAACACCTCCGTTTCCGAAAAAATGGTGTGTGTATAATTTTAACACCAACTTGAAACATAATAACACAACAAAATAATATATTCAATAACTATTTTCTTCGTTTTCTGTAAAACTCCGCAAATACCAGCATTGCGATACCTATTATCGAACAGGCAATACCTGCGCCTGCATATTTCACATGGAATTTCATCTCAACAACATTCTCACCCTCAACAAGACTTATAGAATACAGGCTGTCTACCACCTTATCCGGCTGTACCTTCTGGCCGTTAACTTTGACTGTCCAACCATCACAGTAAGGAATAGATGTGAATAAACTCTGTCCTTCCTTGGCATTTACAACAATTTCTGCGCTGCCATTTTCTATATCCATCACATCAGGGGTATATTTCTCAAGCTCCTCTGCTATGCTTTTCAGCAAATCCAGATCAAGAACATAAAACTGCTCTGCTCCATCATCCAGATCTAGCTTCTGCTTTGAGTGAAGCACAACCTTGTAGTAATCACGATCCTCATTTACAGGAATATTGAACACTGACGGCGAAAGCCATCTGGCATATCCGGTCCTGTATATTCCATTGACATTCAGCTTTGCATTAAACAGACTGTTCCATGGGATATTGCCATAAGCGATGTAATTACCTTCCGGGATCTCCATCTTGTATACACGCTTCTTCGCTTTACTTACAACCGTCTCGTACTTTAAAGGCTTATAGATCTCAACCTTTCTGCCGAGCAGCTCGCTGTAGAGCTCATTTTGATATTCAAATGGATTGCCATTATATTTTGCCGCTGTATATTTGCCTGAATCATATACAAATGCCATAGGCAGGCTGTATGGGTTCTCGTATACACCGGCTCCATTTGCATTGTCTGCAATATCCTCTACTTTATTCATGCCCTCCAGAGCATAATCAGATACGATGTATCTGACTCCCAGCAGTGAATCAGTTCCAAGCACCGGCATGTTGACAACACTTAGGTTATCGCCTTCGCTCCTGTATCCCGTGTCCACAAGGAAGTTCAGCACTGTGCTGTCAGCGGTTGACACATACGATCCTATCGCCCAATACCCATAACCAAACGACTCGTCATAATTTGCTCTGACATTGTTCTTATATTTAAAATTATCATCCGTATCTTTGCCATTATTGTTTTTCTTTTTTTCGAGTGATCTTGTCGCCCTTGATCTGGTCTGGCTGATCCTGTATGTATCGGAATCATATTCTTTCAGATCATTTATAAGGCCTTCCATAGCCGTCTCATACTCAACAAAACTCTCACCGTTGTCGATATGGATATTGTCCATTTGCAACATCACGCTGTATCCTGTCTCAACAGTCAGCACTGCACACAGAATGACCGTAAATATAATTCCGAACACTCTTCCGGCTCCTACGTTTTTCGAAAGCCTACTTATGAGTGCTATCAAAACGGCTACCCCTACAATAAGCGCATCGGTCAGCCATACAAGTTTGTTATCCTAGACTCCATGCAGATAGTTTACACAAAGCATAGCCGCACTGAATATCGCACTTGCAATGATAACCCGCCATTTTACAGCATTCAGATCCTCCGAGAGGAAAAATTCAGCGGCAAAGAATAATATGCAGAATATTCCAACATGTGAATATCTGTACCAATATGATCCAACCTCTTTGAACAGAGAAAATGCCATGCACAATGGATTCCAGTAAAACATGAGCAGCATTACCACAAGCGTGACAAATGCTAATATCTTCTGCTTTACATTGTGTTTCTTACCGATGAAGATTCCAATAAATCCTATCAGCGCCAGACATCCGCAGTACAGAGACACGCTTCCCTTCTGACTCTGTGCGCCAAGCGAATATCCGTCTATCACAGATGAAACATCACCGATAAATGACATGTCGAGCAGAGAGCCGAAATCAAGACTTCCTCTTACACTGTAACGCATCGCACCTATCGTCGGAAGGAACAACACCCCGCTGATCAGAACTCCCGCCAGCATTGAATATATAAACCGTCCAAGTTTTCCGGCAAAATCCTTTATGACAGTCTTCTCAGCCTTAGTATCCCCACTGTACAATCTTAAATATGCAAATTCAAACAAAAACCAGAAACAGGCAAATACACAGTTGATTCCGCCCATATACCAGTTGAACAGAACTGCCAATGCAACTGATACGGAAAGCATAACAGGCCTGCCACCGTTAACCACTCTGTACACGCCCAGCATTATGAGCGGTAACATATAGAAGCCGTCAAGCCACATTATATTACATGCCTGGGCGATTCCATACTGACTCACTGCATAGCTCACCGCCAGAAAAATGATAAGTGCCTGCTTTTTCACAGAACCATCATTCCACTCTTCAAATCTCCTGTTGAGATAAAATGCAAATGTCGCCGCCGCACAGGCAAGCTTTAACGTTATGATCACATGTACGAACAATACAAGCTGGGATTTGTCGAATAACAACAGCAATAAATTGAACGGGCTGGAAAGATAGTAACTGAATACTCCTATGCAGGCCCCTCCTATAGATTTGCTGAAAGAATAATCTATATTATTTTTGCCGTCAAATACATCCTTCAGATATGCCAGAAAATCAAGATACTGAAAATCAGCATCCTTGGATGCGAGTGAATGTACTCCGAACGGCACATACTTTTTTATATAAAACAGAAGCCACAGCAGGCAGAATGTGATAATGCCCGCTGTAAGCATCTGAATAACGAGCTGTTTTCTCTGTTCTTTCTCCATCATATTCTTCTCCAGATTATTTAGTTTTAATATAATACTACACAATCTGTGAAAATACTATATAGATTAAAAATTTTTAATGAAAGAATTTCTAACTTTTACATACTGATTTATAACATATACCTACTTCGTATATCGAAACCATGATTCAGCGGTCCACTGCCCGATCCCAGATCCAGCATGGCCGCCAGGGCACCGGATATATATTGTTTGGCCATTCTAACTGAATCACTTACATCATATTCCTTTGCGAGATTTGAAGCGATCGCACTTGAAAGCGTACATCCTGTGCCATGTGTATTCGGATTATCAATACGCTTACCCGAAAACCAGGTGATATTCTCCCCGTCAAAAAGCATATCATTTGCATCATTTATGCTGTGTCCACCCTTTACAAGGACAGCGCAGCCATACTTTCCGTATATACATCTGGCAGCATTCTCCATATCAGCTACGCTCTTCACCGATATACCAGTGAGCGCCTC
>NC_021018.1:2913010-2916595 GCF_000210595.1 Coprococcus sp. ART55/1
TCAAGTGTATCCCCGTCCATATTGTATATGGCGTCGATTATCCTGTTCCTGTATGTTGAATTCCCCTCAAATGCCTGCAGATGGGAATAACCGATCTCCCCAGCAAGTCCCATGACCATGACAGCCACTGCAGCAGCCTCAAGCTTGTTGTCCTGATTTGCCACAACATATGCTGTCATCATTCCTGAGAGCTGGCAGCCTGTTCCAGTGATCTTACCCATCTCAGGACGGCCGTTTCTGATTACATAACATTTCTCGCTGTCCGCAACAAGGTCTATTGCGCCTGTTACAGCTATGATAGATCCCGTTTCAGCAGATAGCTTCTTAACAAATGCCACTGCATTATCAAGCGTATCCTCCGTAACCGCATCTGTCACATCGGCATCAACACCCTTTGTGCTGCCGGAACCATATGCCAGAGTTTTGATCTCAGAGATATTTCCCCTTATAACATCAAATCTAATCTCCTTCATAAGTCCAACAGCCGTATCAGTTCTGAGCTTACTTGCTCCTGCTCCAACAGGATCGAGAAGTACAACATGTCCAAGTTCATTTGCCTTCTTCCCTGCCAGGTACATTGATGGAATAGTGTTCTTGTTAAGTGTTCCTATGTTGATATTCAGACCACCACATATACTTGTGATATCCTCCACGTCACCCTCATCATCCGACATGATAGGACTTCCACCGCACGCCAGAATGACATTTGCCACATCATTTACAGTTACATAGTTTGTTATATTGTGTACCAGAGGTACATTCTTTCTCACATTTTCAAGGCACTCTTTTATCATGTTTTTCTATCTCCTTTATATATACTCTGTTGTTTATCTGCTAATCTTTTTTGTCGAAAAGCGGCCATACCATAAGGCACAGCCGCTTTTTTTATGCTGTATGTATCCCTACGCTGGCACTGATCCAGGTCAGACCTGATCTACTCCTGAGCAGGAGGTACATCAGATGTACAATGCATACACTTTGTTGCTTTGATATCTATCTCCCCCATACAGTATGGGCACTTTCTTGTGAGAGGAGCTGCCTCCTCTTTCTTCTTACCAAGATCCATGATCGCATTGATTCCCTTCATGATGACAAATATAACAAATGCCATGATTATGAAGTTGATAACTGCTGAAATAAACGCTCCATACTCGATATACTGTCCTGTATGGAATATCTGAAAATGTCCACCAATCTCTGCTCCACCGATACTGTTGATTATTGGTGTGATGAAACAGTCTGTAAAAGATGTAACCAATGACTGGAACGCTCCACCAATGATAACACCGATTGCAAGACTCATCACATTTCCCTTAAGGGCAAACTCCTTAAACTCTTCCAAAAACTTCTTCATATGTATCCTTCCAACTGAATACAGCACCGATCATAACAAACTTATATTATAATTCGGTGCCGTATCTTTTATTTATTGTTTCTCGCATGATTGATATGACATATATCTACATTTGCTGTCATCGCTCATCGCACATCATCTTTTATTACTTTCTTACGATAAGTGACTTACCTGTCATCTCCTTAGGCTGAGGAAGTCCCATAACCTCAAGAAGTGTAGGTGCGATATCTGCAAGACATCCGCCCTCACGAAGCTCTACATCTTCACCATAGTTGTAAAGGATAAATGGTACAGGGTTAGTTGTATGAGCTGTATGTGGAGCACCGGTCTCATAGTTGATCATCTGCTCTGCGTTACCATGATCAGCACAGATAAAGAGAACACCATCAACCTTATCAATTGCCTCTACAGCAGCGCCAACGCACTTGTCAACTGTCTCTACAGCCTGGATAGCTGCTGGGATAATACCTGTATGACCAACCATATCAGGGTTTGCAAAGTTGATGATGATCACATCATACTCGCCACCAAGGATAGCTGCATTGAGCTTCTCGCTTACCTCTGGAGCACTCATCTCTGGCTGAAGGTCATATGTTGCTACAGCAGGTGACTTTACAAGGATTCTGTCCTCGTTCTTGTTAGGCTCCTCAACACCGCCGTTGAAGAAGAACGTTACATGAGCATACTTCTCTGTCTCAGCAAGTCTGAGCTGCTTGAGGCCCTTAGCTGCAAGGTACTCACCGAATGTGTTGTCAATCTCTTCCTTCTTGAATGCTACAAGCTTGTTAGGTATTGACTCGTCGTAGTCCTTGAAACATACATATGTGAGTGGCATGCGGCCATTTGCTCTCTCAAATCCATCAAAATCATCACAGCAGAATGCTCTGGTGATCTCGCGGGCTCTGTCTGGTCTGAAGTTAAAGAATATAACTGAATCATTTGGCTTAACAAGTGATACAGGCTTACCATTCTCTGTGATTACTGTAGGAAGAACGAACTCATCATATACTTCCTTGTCATATGACTCCTGCATAGCTGCAACCGGGTCCTCAGCCTGAACGCCCTCACCTGTTACAAGTGACTTGTATGCAAGCTCTACTCTGTCCCATCTGTTATCTCTGTCCATTGCGTAGTAACGGCCTGACATAGATGCAACCTTACCTACACCAATCTCCTTCATCTTTGCGATAAGCTCCTCAAGGTATCCCTTACCTGATGCAGGCGGTGTATCTCTTCCATCGAAGAATGGATGAACGTATACGTTCTCAAAGTTCTGCTTCTTGCAGAGCTCAAGGATCGCATAAAGGTGTGTATTGTGGCTGTGAACACCACCATCTGAGAGAAGTCCCCAGAGATGAAGATCTGAATTGTTCTTCTTGCAGTTTTCTATTGCAGCAAGCATCTCCTCGTTCTCAAAAAAATCTCCATCAGCGATTGCCTTTGTGATTCTTGTAAGCTCCTGATATATGATACGGCCTGCGCCGATATTCATATGACCTACCTCTGAATTGCCCATCTGACCGTCTGGAAGTCCTACAGGAAGTCCTGAAGCTGCGCCCTGCACAAATGGTGCTGTAGCCATAAGTTTGTCCATAACAGGTGTCTTTGCAAGTGCTACTGCATTACCCTCTGTCTTGTCACTGAGACCATATCCGTCGAGGACCATTAAAACTACTGGTTTCTTACTCATAATTTTTCTCCTTTTTATTTATTCCGGCTAAATGCCTCTTAATCATAATTCACTCATTTGAGATTATACTTATATAATGCCTATTTTTCAAGTTCAAATCCAACTCAAATCACAGGTCAATATCCAGTTCAACCGGGCAGTGATCAGATCCCATGATATCAGTGTGTATCTTGGCATCGACAAGCTTGTCCTTCAAACTCTCAGATGTGAGAAAATAGTCGATACGCCAACCTGCATTCTTCTCCCTTGCCTTGAATCTGTACGACCACCATGAGTAGATATTTTCCTGATCCGGATAAAAATATCTGAATGTGTCGATGAAGCCATCATCTAGAAGCACCGTCATCTTCTCTCTTTCCTCATCAGTAAATCCCGCATTCTTCCTGTTTGTCTTTGGATTTTTCAGATCTATCTCATTGTGAGCCACGTTCATATCGCCGCACACTATAACAGGCTTATTCTCCTCAAGCTTTTTCAGATATGCTCTGAAATCATCCACCCACTTCATCCGGTAATCAAGCCTTGCAAGCTCGTTCTGTGA
>NC_021018.1:2917003-2918561 GCF_000210595.1 Coprococcus sp. ART55/1
GGTGTATATACAGTCACCATGTAGAAGTTCTCATATTCAAGTGTTGTGACACGACCCTCATGGTCGTGTTCATCTATGCCTATACCTTTTGTTTCACTCAAAGGTTTCTCTTTTGTGAAAATAGCCGTACCTGAATATCCCTTCTTATCCGCATAGTTCCAATACTGATAATATCCTGGCATATCAAGTGTGAGCTGTCCCTCCTGCATCTTGGACTCCTGTATACAGAATATGTCTGCATCTATGCTGTTAAAAAAGTCCATGAAGCCTTTACCGGCGCATGCCCTTATTCCATTTACGTTCCATGAGATAAGTTTTTTCATAAATTTATATACCATTTTATCCTTTCATTATTATTTGGGGAAAATCATGTTTTATTTTAACATGTCGCCTACCGGCTCCATGCAGGCATTCGCATTATGACGGCTTGCGCAAGCGCATCCGTCGCAATGCTCATTATATCATACAACACCCATTCTGACTGTCAAATCATTTAAAAATTCACCAAAATCCTGCTATGGCCACAATGAAAAAGGCAGCGACGATTCGCCGCTGCCTAAGGGTATATATTATTTTTTAGGGGTCAAATTTAATTTTTTACAAATGATACATTTGATATAGAAACTGTATGTGCTCCAAGTGTGTATCCTTCAACATATCCCATTGAGAAGAATAATCCGGCACCTGTATCAACAGTGATACCATCTGTGAAAACTTCTTCCTTAGGTGTAATTGCGAGTGTTACATCCTTAGCCTCACCAGCTGTAAGAACTACATCTTCACCGCCATGCCATGCATATCCGGCTGAAGGAGTCATAACAGCAACCTTCACAACTCTATCAACATCAGAAACCAATGTACATTTAAGCGTATATGACTCGCCCTGCTCAAGAGATAATCCCATCTGCTTAAGCTGGATGTTCCAGTCTGCCTCACCCACGTTTTCAACACTGTATGTGATCTTTCCATCTCCAGCCTCAAATGTGGCATCTCCAGGAGCAGTTACTGCATTTTCCCAACCGGCAAGGCTACCATCCTCACTCATCTCAAATTCTGAATTTGTGATAAGATTCTTGCCTACAGGCACATCTATCTCTGGAGCTGAAGTCTTTTCAAGGACAATATTGTCAATACAGATTCTATGCTGATCAGTAATTGCCGAACCATTTTCTCCGCCTGCGCCAAGTGCAATATTGAAAATACTCTCTTCGTCTGTGTCACAGGCCATCTGGAATGTGTTTGAAACAGTCATATATTTCTGATCAGCCTGATCGTATGCATCAAGCTTTACTGTTTCCTGAACATATGGTGTCCAGTCCTCTGCACCTGTACTATCCTTATGCGTGCTTCCATCTCTCTGTATCGCGTACTGAACAGTTCTCGACACAGAGCTCTTTATATCAAATGAAAGCTTGTACCACTGTCCTTTCTCAAGCTTGATATTATTCTGCTTGAGCTGTATCTTCCAGTTTTGGTCACCTGAATTCTTTATTGTGAAGTCAGCAGCATTGTCCTCCTTCTGGCTGTCCACAACAGACTCTGCATCCGCACTGCTGTC
>NC_021018.1:2918802-2921515 GCF_000210595.1 Coprococcus sp. ART55/1
AGGTTTCCATCAGCGAGAATCGTCTTCTTGTCAACTATCTCAGTCTGATTTGTCTTTACCAGCTTTACATTTGCAATATGTACACCAGCCACGCTTCCCTGATTGCCGAAGTTGAATTCTATTCTTCCCTTGTCATCAGATGAATCAGTCATCGTATACTCATACTCAAATGTCTGTTTCTCTGTTGTCATATCAAATTTTGTATCCTTAAGATATCTTCCCCATGATCTGGTTGGCGCTGAGACATCAATTATGCCTGTTCTCGCCTCATCCGCCCACGCATCAAATGAAAGCTTGTATGTGGCACCTTTTTCTACAGGAATATCAGGCTGTACCAACTGTATGCTGTAATCAACCGTTCCTGCATCAATTGTATTTATGTTGATTGTATTGTTCTCGATGACCGCTGTTCCTTCGCCGCCGTTCTGCGCCATAAAAATCCAGTTTTCTGCATCTCCCAGATCCTCGGTCTCACTAAAATCACCATTTATTACATAATTGCCATTTTCATCCGGATCACGAATTATAACTTCACGCTCTGGCTTTGTCACATTTTCGTCATAAGACTCCTTCTGGTATACTCTCACATAATCAACATATAAGCTCTCACTGTTAATATAATCTGCATCTGCATCCGGATTTCCTGGCCAATTGCCGCCAACTGCAAGGTTGAGTATTACATAGAATGGCTGATCAAACGGTGCCGGATAAGTAACTGTACCTTTTCCGGCAGTTGTAGAATACCAGTCATTTTCCTCATGCATCTTAACTCCATCTACATACCACGTAATTTTTCCAGGCTCCCAGTCACATGTAAATACATGATAGCTGTCCGCAAATGACTTTCCATTTGAAAGTGTATATTTTCCCTGTGACTCTGAATGCGGATTGCCATAGTGAATCGTTCCATAGGTTGTATATGTATTGTCTCCAAGAACCTCCATCACATCTATCTCACCACATCTAGGCCACTGTCCATACAGACTCTCATTTGTAGGCATCATCCATGCTGCAGGAAGATAGTCCTTACCTGTAGGTACCTTTGCTCTGAACTGTACTCTGCCATACTTGAAATCCTGCTTATTCTGTGTGTTTACTCTTCCCGATGTATATGATATAGAACCATCCTCATTCACTTTTTTCTTTGAGCTTATAATAAGTGTGCCATTCTTGACTTTTATATTATCTTCAGAATCAACATATGACTGAAGCTCATTATTGACCCAGCCAGGCTCATGGAGTTCAACATTCCAAATATCACGGTTGAGCTCTGTTCCGTCAAATTCATCATGCCATAAAAGTTTATACCCCTGCGACTCGTATTTATTTTCTACAGTCACCTTCTTATTTACAGTCACTTTACATGTTGCTTTCTTTCCTGAACCGTCAGCAGCTTTTGCTGTGATTGTAGCTGTACCTGGTGCTATAGCCTTCACAACGCCTTTTGCAGAAACCGTTGCAATCTTTTTATTGCTCGATGTCCAACTTAACGTCTTGTTGGTTGCCGATGCAGGAGCGACAGTAGCTGTAAGAGTTTTACTGCTTCCCTCTGTGATAGTGAGTGTTGCCGCTGAAAGCTTGATAGAAGTAACTGGCTGTTTTACTGTAATCTTACATCTTGCATATTTGCCACTTCCATCCATAGCCTTCGCAGTTATATATACTCTTCCAACCTTAACTGCTTTTACAACACCTTTCGAGGAAACTGTTGCTATTCTTTTATCTGATGATGACCACTGAATTCTCTTATATGTGGCATTCTTTGGAGCAATTGAAGCTTTTAACGTCCTGCTGGTTCCTTTAAACATGTTCACAGCCTTTGCAGACAATTTAACAGTCTTCGTAGGAACCCCAACATAAACATTAAACCTATACATTACCTTTGGGTTTGCAGCACTCTTCACTGCTACAACCGCTTTTCCTGATTTTACCGCTTTGACAACACCCTTGTTATCTACTGTAACTATCTTCTTATTTGATGATACATATGTTACTTTTTTGCTGATCTTACCTGTAACTACAACTCTAGGTTTCACCCGAAACTTTGTACCCTTTTTTAGTACAAGTTTATTTGTGACAAGATTTGTCACAGTTACAGACTTTACCGCAGCTTTTGATGTTCTAGCGCTAACGTCTGATGGACACAGAGTGATCAACATACAAACTACAAGTATCATAGCCACAAGCTGTTTTAACCTTCTCATAAAATACTCCTCTCCAAAAATAAAATAATAATATTTACGACGTCGCATCTTTATAAAGTATTTTGATAATAACATCTTATACATTTGCCATATATCGTTTTATTGCTTTTTATATAGTTTACATGATATATTATAGAGGAGTTGTAAAGTAAGACTTTTATAAACTTTTGATAACATATAAATTTTTACCCTGACACAATTTACTGGAAAGGATTTATACACATATGAAATACTCAAAGGAAATATTCTACCAGGAATTTATAAGACGCGAAGATTCAACCAATAGAGCGCCCTATAACCCTGAACTTGAATTTTACTCAATAATACAAAATGGAGATATAGAACAGGTTAAAGAATTGTGTAAAGCCTCACCACTTAAGGATAAAAAAGGACTCGGCTTACTATCTGAAAAGCCGGTCAACAACATAAGATATCATTTTGTCATAACAACAGCCCTTGTTGCAAGATACTGTATTGAAGGTGGTCTCGATGTGGCAACTGCTTACAAT
>NC_021018.1:2922007-2924174 GCF_000210595.1 Coprococcus sp. ART55/1
CTTACCTGTTCCGATAGCCCAGATTGGCTCGTAAGCGATAACCATTGACTTAACCTGATCTGCTGTTACGCCAGCGAGATCTGACTTGATCTGAAGACGGATCCAGTCCATAGTAACACCGAGCTCTCTCTGCTCAAGTGACTCACCACAGCAAAGAATAGGGGTGATACCAGCCTCAAATGCCTTCTTAACCTTCTTGTTGAGAAGAACATCATCCTCCTTAAAGTAATCACGACGCTCTGAATGTCCGATGATAACGTACTTAACACCAGCATCAACAAGCATTGCTGCTGAGATCTCGCCTGTGTAAGCTCCGCTCTCCTCGAAGTACATGTTCTCTGCACCTACAGCTACGTTTGTTCCCTTTGTTGCCTCAACAACTGGTACGATATCGATAGCTGGTACACAGTATACTACATCTACGTCATCATTCTTTACTAAGTCCTTTAACAGGTTAACAAGCTCAACAGCCTCGCTAGGAGTCTTGTTCATCTTCCAGTTACCTGCAATAATCTTCTTTCTTGCCATTGTAATCTACCTCTTATATTTGTATTTTTTGATGAGTACCGGCCTGAACCGGCACCCACCAGTATAATCTTTATATCTCAGTGATATACAAATTACTTGTCGTTAGCTGCTGCTACGCCCGGAAGCTCCTTACCCTCAAGGAACTCAAGTGAAGCTCCACCACCTGTTGAGATGTGGCTCATCTTTGAACCGTAACCAAGCTGGTTAACTGCTGCTGCTGAATCTCCACCACCGATGATTGTTGTAGCATCTGTATCAGCAAGTGCTGCTGCAACTGCCTTTGTACCGGCTGCAAGTACAGGGTTCTCGAATACACCCATAGGTCCATTCCAAACAACTGTCTTAGCTGTCTTAACTGCGTCTGAGTAAAGCTCGATAGTCTTAGGTCCGATATCGCAGCCTTCCTTGTCTGCAGGCATCTTGTCAGCGTCAAATACCTCTGTCTTGATGCTTGGACCGTCGATAGGGTTAGGGAAATCCTCGATCATAACTGTATCAACTGGAAGAAGAAGCTTCTTGCCAAGGCTCTCTGCCTTTGCCATCATCTCCTTGCAGTAATCGATCTTAGAATCGTCTACAAGTGACTTACCGATCTCATATCCCTTAGCCTTAAGGAATGTGTAAGCCATACCACCACCGATGATAAGTGTATCACACTTCTCAAGAAGGTTTGAAATAACATTGAGCTTGTCAGCAACCTTAGCACCACCGAGGATAGCTACAAATGGTCTAACTGGGTTCTCTACTGCATTGCCAAGGAAGTCGATCTCCTTCTGCATTAAGTAACCAACTACTGCTGTGTCAACAAGTCCAGCAACACCAACGTTTGAGCAGTGAGCTCTGTGAGCTGTTCCGAATGCATCATTTACAAATACATCACAGATGCTTGCAAGATCCTTAGAGAAAGCCTCTCCGTTCTTTGTCTCTTCAGCTCTGAAACGTGTATTCTCAAGAAGGATTACATCTCCGTCCTTCATAGCGTCAACTGCAGCCTTAACTGTGTCGTCAACAACCTCAAGGCTTGGTACAAACTTAACCTCCTGTCCAAGGAGCTCTGTAAGTCTCTTAGCAACTGGTGCAAGGGTCTTAGTCTGCTTGTCCTCCTCAGTCTTAACCTTTCCAAGGTGTGAACAAAGGATAACCTTTCCACCGTCAGCGATAAGCTTCTTGATAGTAGGAAGAGCTGCAACGAGTCTGTTCTCGTCTGTGATCTCTCCGTTCTTTAATGGTACATTGAAGTCGCATCTGCAAAGCACGCGCTTGCCCTTAACATTGATATCATCTACTGATTTCTTGTTTAATGACATTTCTAATTCCTCCTAAATAATGTTATAGAACAGAAAACTATAAGTTGTCCTCTGCCCAGCTACCTACCCGCTCTTATGCGGGAACATAGAAACGCATAATTGCTTCCTACGAAGAAAAAAGGGCCCGGTCCTTGGAGACCGGACCCTCTATTAGGTCTAATAAATACTTTTAAATGAGCTTACATTATAAAAGCTAATTATAGCTTGAAATAACTTATGCTAACTCTGCGAAGTACTTGATTGTTCTAACCATCTGGCTTGTGTATGAGTTCTCATTGTCATACCATGAAACAACCTGAACCTCATATAAATCATCAGCGATCTTTGATACC
>NC_021018.1:2925387-2926400 GCF_000210595.1 Coprococcus sp. ART55/1
TCAAGTATCATCTGATCACCTGTGTAAGCGTGGATTGTTGACATGATACCAGACTGGATTGGAGCATAGTCATTAAGAGCCTTAGCCATTGGTGCAAGACAGTTAGTTGTACATGAAGCTGCTGAGATGATCTGATCATCAGCTGTTAATGTATCCTGGTTAACTGAGAATACGATAGTCTTAAGATCATTACCAGCTGGAGCTGAGATAACAACCTTCTTAGCACCTGCGTTGATATGAGCCATTGACTTCTCCTTTGAGCAGTAGAAACCAGTACACTCAAGAACTACATCAACACCGATCTTACCCCAAGGAAGGTTGTTTGCATCTGCCTCCTTGTAGATTGTAAGAGTCTTACCATCAACTGTGATTGTGTTAGCCTCATCATCAGCTGAAACTGTGTGAAGGTTCTCACCGATCTTGCCACAGTATCCACCCTGTGCTGTATCGTACTTGAGAAGATCTGCAAGCATTGAAGGCTTTGTTAAATCGTTGATTGCAACAACTTCATAACCCTCTGCACCGAACATCTGTCTGAATGCAAGACGACCAATACGTCCAAAACCGTTAATTGCTACTTTTACTGCCATTTTTTATTCCTCCTAGGTTTTTGAAATATAATAAAAGTATTTATCAATCTGCTACGCGGGAACGTAGCAAATAAATCGTGTTAAATACACAAGCTAATCATACATTCTTTAGGTATAAATTTCAAGCCTTAATCTCATTTTTTTAGTTATCATCTATCCAAAATAGACAAATTTGTTTTAACAAATTATACTAATGGGCTGAGGCTATAGAAAAAATGTTTCTACTACAATTTGATAATAATAAGATTACTCAACAGCTTTACTTTATATATTTTTTCAGTGTTTTATGTTATAATATGAAACGCAATGATTATAAACGGAGGTATACAGAAAATGATCATCTGTGATTCGCATATACATTCGGAGTTCTCAAGCGACTCTTCCGCTCCACTGGACAGTATAATCCAGAAGGCAATACAACTT
>NC_021018.1:2927005-2934436 GCF_000210595.1 Coprococcus sp. ART55/1
TGAGTCCATTCTTGAGAATGTGACTCTGATAGATGACTTTGACGTATATGGTCATCTTGACTACGTAGTAAGATACTGCCCATCAGGCGAGAAGATCTTTAGGATGGCAGATTATAATGATGTGCTTGAACAGATTTTCAAAATAATCATCCCAAAGGGAAAAGGTATAGAGATCAATACCGGAAGCCTGTACAAGAATATGAGTTACGCACATCCTCACATGGATATCCTGAAACTCTACAAGGATATGGGTGGCGAGATCATCACAGTGGGATCTGATGCACACAAGCCCGAATATCTGTGCTATGATTTTGAGACATATGCAAGGGATGCCCTCACATCACTCGGCTACAGATACTACTGTACATTCAAGAACAGAAAGCCAGAATTCAATCCGCTGTAAAAAAAAATTGCAAAATATCAATTTATATACTTATAAATATAAAAAGATGGAACACATACGCCAGTTCAATGGCTTATATGTTCCATCTTTTTTATACCGTAAATTCAATTCCGGCAGTCACCTGACTGCTCTATTTGTTTCATATCTCATTATGTATTGTTTCCTGTATAGTACGGACTATGTGGTATATCATGAATGTCTGTTTTTCTCATTTTTTCAAGATAATCGCCTCCGGCGCCATCCAGATCACCATATATCGCATTTGGGCAATAACTGAGGAGCATGTCAAGGACTTTCTTTTTTCTTCTTTCCGGTCACAAGTCCTCTTAAATTAATATATACATTATTTTCATGATTTCCAGTATACATACAGTAATATTCCAATTTGCCTCTTCGCATACTCGTATATACATATGTTATAAGATACACATCCCATCTGTACGCAAGGTTGTATCTCATTGTCTTTGATGCGATAACCTCATGTGAAGCCATAATGTATTTATTCTCATAGATAATATCACCATACAATTTGTCTGCCATTTCAAACACACTGCCACCATGATTTTTATTCTCTCGGTTGAGCAACTTCTCCGGAATCCGTATAATCCTAATGCCATCCCATATGCATATAACCGAATTTACAGTCAGAAAAATCAATGGCCCTGTGAAACTATTCAATTCAAACTCTCCATTATGTATCATGGAGCATATAGTGATTATCATAAAAACAAAAATCACTGAAAAGATACCAAACAATATCCATCCACGCACTTTGACGTCTTTGCGCAAAACTTCTCTGCCTGTATCACCCATACGAAATCTCCTTATGTCAGACCATCACCCTTTGTAAAACCCTGTCAACAGATGCTTCCTCCGCCAAGCACATGATCATCTTCATAGAACACTACAGCCTGTCCCTTTGTCACAGCTCTTACCGGCTCGTCAAATACTGCTTCTACCAGATCTTCATCTATCTTTCTGATGGTACACATACTTCCCTTATGATTGTATCTGATCTTCGCCTTGACATGCATTGGCTCCGTGAGATCCTCTATGGACATAAAGTTCAGTCTGTTGCATATCAGCCTTTCTGAAAATACATCTCCGTTCTCTCCTATAACAACCTGATTTGTCTCAGGTATGATGTCCACCACAAATACCGGATGCCCCATCGCAAGTCCCAGTCCTTTTCTCTGTCCTATGGTGTAGTGTATGATTCCCTTATGTCTTCCGATCGCATTGCCATGTATGTCTACAAAATCTCCCGGAACCGCCTTAAGTCCTGCTTCATTCTCAAGATAACCGGCGTAATCTCCATCTGGCACAAAGCATATATCCTGGCTATCCGGCTTGTGAGCCACCATAAGTCTGTGGTCCTCTGCAATTTTCCTGATCTCAGGCTTGCTGTACTCTCCAACCGGCATGAGTGTCCTGGCGAGCTGCTCCTGGGTGAGATTGTAGAGAGCATATGTCTGATCCTTCTCTATTCCCCTGGCCTCCTGGAGAGTATATCTGCCATTTGGAAGCTGTATGATCCTTGCATAGTGTCCCGTAGCAATATAATCGCCCCCGATGGCCATGCATCTCGTAAGCAGAGACTCCCATTTTACATATCTGTTGCATGCAATACATGGATTCGGAGTTCTTCCGCATTTGTATTCGTCCACAAAATAGTCTATTACGTACTTCTTGAATTCTTCCTTGAAATTCATAACGTAATACGGAATATCGAGCTGCGATGCCACACGCCTGGCATCATCCACAGCAGAAAGTCCGCAGCATCCGGCATGGGCACTCACCACGTCCCTGTCCTCATCCTGCCATATCTGCATGGTAACTCCTATTACATTGTAGCCCTGCTCCTTGAGCAAAAGTGCGGCAACCGACGAGTCGACTCCGCCTGACATACCAACACACACTGTCTTCTTATCTGTATCGACCAAATTTTTTCCCTCTTTATACATAGTTATATCTTGTGTAATTTACATGTTTCTCCTGGCAAAATCCTGATACGCAGGTGACATTTTTCTGAGATTTTCCACGATTCTCTTGAGATTATCTACCACCGCATCCGCCTCATCCATGGTGTTCTCATATCCCAGAGTCAGTCTGACCGCACCATGGGATATCTCCTTCGGAAGCCCTATAGCTGTCAGCACATGGGAGGGATCAACAGAACCCGATGTACATGCGGAACCGGCAGAAGCACATATGCCCGCCATATCGAGCATGATGAGGATCGTCTCGCCCTCAACGAACTGGAAGCTGACATTTACATTGTTCGGAAGTCTGTCTTTGTCATGTCCGTTCAGTCTGGAATAAGGAATCTCCGATAAAATTCTGTGTATCATATGATCTCTGATATCTGTCTCCTGCTTCATCCGATCTTCCATTGAGAGCATCGCAAGCTCCGCAGCTTTGCCCATTCCTACAATCCCCGGTACATTCTCTGTTCCGGCACGTCTTCCTCGCTCCTGCTGGCCTCCGTGGATAAAGCTTCCAAGCTTTATTCCGCTCCGTATATACAGAAACCCGATTCCCTTCGGGCCATTAAGCTTATGTCCGCTGCTGCTGAGCATATCTATGTTCATGGCATTTACATCCAGTGGTATCTGTCCATACGCCTGAACCGCATCCGTGTGGAATAGAATGCCATGTTCATGCGCAATAGCTCCTGTCCTGCTTATCGGCTCTATGGTTCCTATCTCATTGTTTGCAGCCATAACCGAGATGAGGATCGTATCCGGTCTTATCGCCGACTCCAGCCTGTCAGGATCAACCATCCCCTTCTCATCCACATCCAGATATGTCACGTCAAAGCCCCTCTTCTCCAGATACTGACATGTGTGAAGAATGGCATGGTGCTCTATCCTGGTCGTAATTATATGTTTTCCCTTATCCTGAAAGGCTTCCGCTACAGCCTTTAAAGCCCAGTTATCCGATTCCGAACCACCGCCCGTGAAATAGATCTCCTCAGGCTTTGCGCCAAGCGAATCAGCAATTATATCCCTCGCCACATTTATCACATCCTTATTTCTCGATGCAAATGTATATACGCCTGAAGGGTTTCCAAACTTTTCTGTAAAATAAGGCAACATGGCGTCGAGCACTTCAGGTCTCACCGCCGTCGTCGCTGCATGATCCATATATATTAACTTTCCCATTTTCGCTCTCTTTCCATTACCTTTTCTGTCACTTGTCAATGACAAATGCAACACTGCATTCATCACACGAAACTATATTACTATATAGTATTCTACCACTATACAAATGCCACGTGCTATGTATATATTATTATGCTCTCATCATATCTCATTATCTTCGTCTCTTAATCTCTTTAGACGCTTTCCATAGGCTTTACTATTTTCTTATAGACCCTGAGAAGAAAGATCGTCGATATGATCACGCTGAAAACCTCTGCGATAGGGAACGCTGCCCACACACCATTCACACTGTTCATTGCTTTCGACAGGAAATATGCCACAGGAAGTATGACAAAAAGCTGTCTCGCCATAGACACTATCATACTGTACACGCCCTTTCCTACAGCCTGAAACATTCCCGAACATGTGACAGAAAATCCCGCAAATATAAACGCTGTACTCATGATCCTGACCGCTGGTATACCCATCAACAGCATCTCATCTGTGGCATCAAATATTTTAAGTATCTGTCCCGGAAATACCTGCATGATAGCAAGACAGAATACCATAATGGAACAACCGACCATCACACCCAGCTTCATGGTGCGTTTCATTCTGTTAGGTTTCTGCGCTCCGTAGTTGTATGAAATTATCGGTATCATTCCGTTGTTCAATCCGAATACAGGCATAAATGCCATACTCTGCACCTTGAAATACGCTCCGAACACTGCAACGGCCAATTTCGAGAATGAGTACAGTATCAGATTCAGGAAATAATTCATCACAGAACCTATTGCAACCATGATAACCGACGGCACACCTACGCTGAGAATCTTACCAATTATCTCGCCATGTGGCCTGAATCTTCTAAGTGTTATATGGAGATCCGGATTCTTCTTGATATTGAATATCATAGCAAGAGTTCCGGCTATACACTGTCCACATACAGTTGCAATGGCAGCACCCTTTACTCCCATTCGTGGACATCCGAGAAGACCAAATATCATTATAGGATCAAGTATAAGATTGATGACAGCACCGAGTATCTGGGTTATCATACTGTACATTGTACGTCCCGTGGACTGCAGCAATCTCTCAAATGTCATCTGGAAAGCTATACCGAAAGCACAACAGCAGCACACCTCGAGATACTCTGTTCCATATTGGATTACCCGTGCATCCCCCGTCTGACTTTCCATGAATGTCCTTGCAAAGAATAAACCTATTATCAGGAATATTACATATCCTATCGCCTCAAGGAATATTCCCTGTCTGGCAACTTCATTTGCCCTGTCAAATTTCTTCTCTCCAAGTGCCTTGGATATAAACGCATTAAAGCCAACTCCCAGTCCCGAGAAAACTCCTATCATCAGATTCTGTATCGGAAATGCCGTGGACACAGCCGTAAGTCCGTCCATGCTGAATCTTGACACAAACACACTGTCCACAACATTGTACATAGCCTGGAACAGCATGGAAATTATCATAGGAAGTGACATTGACATCAGAAGCTTTCCCTCAGACATCACTCCCATCTTATTTTCTCTGCTCTCACCTGCGAACGCTTTTCCATTAGCAGATATTGTTTTATTATCAGATATTATTTTCTCACCAGATTTTTTCCTGTTATCAGGTGATTTTTCATTATTTTCGACGCTGTCTTTCTCTTTCATATGTACCTCTCCTCTGCATGCTCCTGCTGTGCATAATGTACTGTACCTGCCATTTGTGCTTATCCTCACACACACTTATCTTCACTTGCACTTATCCGCACATGCATACTCTCTTTATCTACTATACTCAAACTAATTAATACTACATTATTTTTGTATTATTTACAATACACTTGTATTTTGATTTTCGATCTCTATTTTCTGATTTCTAATTTTCGATTTATCGATTTCTCATCGACTCAATTCACCGACTCGTATATTGGACCCATATATTCACATTTACACTCATCAATTCATTTATAGCTCACTAATAATGCTATTCACTCATCATCGAGCAGAGTATCCCTAGTAATGAAAACGGACACTCAACAAAAACAGCACATAATTTTTCGCAAGTATATCCTCAACACAACCCTCACGTAGCCGCACACAAATCATTCCGTACCTGAATTCATCCTGCAACAGCCCTATGCAATTCAAACGATTCTACAATTCAGACCACCATACAGCTCAAAAAATCCCCCTCTTGAATATCAAATCCAAGAGGGGGACTTATAATTGATAATCTAAAATTATCTATATGACAAACAAGCTGTTAATTACTTATTAGCAAGCTCTGCTTTGATAGCCTCTGTAAGAGCTGGAACGATCTTGTTGAGATCTCCAACTACACCATAGTCAGCTACATCAAAGATAGGAGCATCCTCATCCTTGTTGATAGCAACGATGATGTCTGACTCTTCCATACCAGCTACGTGCTGGATAGCACCTGAAATACCGATTGCGAAGTATACCTGTGGACGAACTGTCTTACCAGTCTGACCAACCTGAAGCTCCTTTGGCTTCCAGCCTGAATCTACAACTGCACGTGAGCATGATACCTGTCCACCAAGTACCTCTGCAAGATCATCAAGGAGCTTGAAGTTCTCTGCTGAACCAACTCCACGACCACCTGAAACAAGGATTTTAGCATCCATGATATCCTTGATATCTGAGATAGCCTTTGAGATCTCAAGAATCTCAACATACTTGTTGTTAGGTACGAATCCTGGATTGTACTCGATAACCTCTGCCTTCTTACCAGCTACCTTGTCAAGCTTCTGCATAACACCTGGACGAACTGTAGCCATCTGTGGACGGTTGTCAGGACATGCGATTGTAGCGATTGTGTTACCACCGAATGCAGGACGTGTCATAAGAAGCTGATTGTGCTTCTGCTCCTGATTTGGAAGTGCAACAAGAGGGAAATCACCGATCTCAAGTAATGTACAGTCTGCTGTAAGACCTGTAGCAACTCTTGCTGAAACTGTTGGACCAAGATCTCTACCGATTGCTGTAGCACCAACTAAAACGATCTCTGGCTTGTACTCATTGATAACTGATGCAAGTGCGTGTGCATATGGCTCAGTTCTGTACTCCTTGAGCTCTGGATCGTCAACAACGATAACTCTATCTGCGCCGTACTCTGCAAGCTCATCTACAAGACCCTTAACGTCTGAACCGATAAGGACTGCAGTTACCTGCTCATCAAGCTTCTCTGCCAGTCTCTTTCCTTCGCCGATAAGCTCGAAAGAAATACCACTTAACTTATTATCTACCTGCTGTGCAAAGACAAATACGCCTTTGTAGTTCTTCATTTCTTCTGCGTTCATTGCGCCCATTTTATTCACCACTTTTCCTTTACTATATTAGATTACATGCTTATCCTTTAACTTGCCAACAATATAGCTAACTGCCTCATCTGGAGAATCAGGAACAACCTTCTCGCCTGCACCCTTTCTTACCTTATCTGAAGCCTTAGCGATCTTTGTAGGTGAGCCCTTAAGACCGATGTTAGAATCATCAACATCAACGAGGTCTGCTCTGCCAAGTGTTGTGATCTCTGCATTAACTGCATCGAAGATTCCACCTGGAGTCATGTATCTTGGCTCATTTAACTCAGAAAGTGCTGTTACAAGGCAAGGCATCTTAGCCTTTAACATATGATATCCGTCATCATACTGACGCTTAACGATAACTGCGTCTCCGTCAACCTTGATCTCCTGTGCATATGAAATTACAGGAATTCCAAGATGCTCAGCGATCTGTGGTCCAACCTGAGCTGTATCTCCATCGATAGCCTGACGACCTGTTATGATCAGATCATAATCAAGCTTTCTGAGAGCTCCAGCGATTGTTGTTGATGTAGCCCATGTATCAGCTCCACCAAGAA
>NC_021018.1:2934967-2937540 GCF_000210595.1 Coprococcus sp. ART55/1
ACCCACTCGTCTCCGTCAAGTACAGCCTTTGTCTGCTGTCCCTGAGCATCTGTACCAGCACCTGGCTCAGTAAGACCGAAAGCACCAAGCTTTCTGCCTGAAGCAAGATCAGGAACATACTTCTCCTTCTGAGCTGGTGTACCAAATGTTACGATAGGATCAACACAGAGTGATGTGTGTGCTGATACGATAACACCTGTAGTACCACAAACCTTTGAAAGTTCCTCAACGCACATAGCATATGTGAGAATATCACAGCCCTGTCCGCCTAACTCCTTAGAAACAGGGATTCCTAAGAAACCATACTTTGCCATCTTCTCTACAGTCTCTCTAGGAAATCTGTGCTGTTCGTCAATTTCCTGAGCAAGAGGCTTTACTTCATTCTGCGCGAACTCTCTGAATAAATTCTGCGCCATTTCATACTTCTTGTCTAAAGCGAAATCCATTCTAATTATTCCTCCATGAATATATTATATTACTTAGCACTATTACTGAGCATCAACTGGTGTCTTTGTACGATCAGCATTGTATACATAGAATCCTCTGCCGCTCTTAACACCAAGGTTGCCGCCACGTACCATCTTACGAAGTAATGGACATGCACGATACTTGCTGTCACCTGTCTCATTGTACAGAACGTCCATGATTGCAAGACAGATATCAAGGCCTACGAAATCACCTAACTCAAGTGGTCCCATTGGATGGTTAGCACCAAGCTTCATAGCAGCGTCAATACCAGCTATGTCTGATACACCTTCCATCTTGATGAATGCAGCTTCGTTGATCATTGGGATGAGGATTCTGTTTACTACGAATCCAGCAGCCTCGTTAACCTGTACTGGAGTCTTACCGATCTCCTCTGAGATCTTAACGATCTTCTCTACAATCTCAGCTGGTGTATTAACACCTGCGATAACCTCGATAAGCTTCATTCTGTCAGCTGGATTGAAGAAATGCATACCGATCATAGGACGTGTAAGACCATTTCCAATCTCTGTGATAGAAAGTGATGATGTGATTGAAGCGAATACACACTCTGGCTTGCAGATCTTGTCAAGCTCAGCAAATGTTGTCTTCTTTACTTCCATGTTCTCGAAAGCAGCCTCAACTATAAGGTCGCAGTCTGCACATAAGTCTTCCTTAAGACCTGGAGTGATGCTGGCAAGAATACCATCAACCTTCTCCTGTGTCATCTTTCCTTTTTCTACGAGTCTTGCATAACCCTTAGCGATCTTGTCCTTACCGCCTTCAGCCCACTCCTGCTTGATATCACAGAGTGCAACCTCGTATCCGTCAACCTGAGCAAATGCCTTAGCAATGCCCTGACCCATGGTTCCTGCACCAATTACGCCAACCTTCATTTTTATGTCCTCCTAAATCTTTTTTTCCGGTAAACATGAGAAATTCATATACGTTTCGTTTAACATGCTACCATAATACTTATATCACACATTTAGGATGGTTTACCTTTATCAGATTCCCCACCCTAAATGTTAATATCAGAACTGTTAATTATTACTTATTCTGGAAAGGAACAACCTTAAGTTTCTTCTCCTTGTCTTTCTCAAGGAAATTGCCCATTCCTGCCTTCTGATCCTCTGTCTCGAAACAGTCACCAAAAAGCTTCTCTTCAATAACAATTGCCTGATCCATATCTACCTGTAAGCCATCGTTGATAGCCTTCTTGCAGTTTCTTACTGCAATAGGAGCGTTTGCTGCGATTCCGGCTGCCATCTTCTTAGCTGCTGGAAGGAGCTCCTCAAGTGGATAAACAGCGTTCACAAGACCGATTCTGTAAGCCTCATCTGCCTTGATGTTTCTTGCTGTGTAGATAAGCTGCTTAGCCATGCCTGCACCTACAAGACGTGCAAGTCTCTGTGTTCCGCCAAAACCAGGTGTGATTCCAAGACCAGCCTCTGGCTGACCGAATATTGCATTCTCTGAGCAGATTCTGATATCACAGCTCATTGAAATCTCGCATCCGCCGCCAAGAGCGAATCCATTCACTGCTGCGATGACTGGGATAGGGAATGTCTCAATGGCTCTGAACACATCGTTACCCTTCTTACCGAAGGCCTCTCCCTCTGCCTTTGTGAGTGTTGACATCTCACCTATATCAGCTCCGGCAACAAATGACTTCTCACCGGCACCTGTAAGAATAAGACATCTTGTTGTATCAAGATCAACTGCCTTGAATGTTGCATCAAGCTCTTCAAGAACTGCACTGTTGAGTGCGTTCAGAGCCTTTGGACGGTTGATTGTGATAATTCCTACATATCCATCCTGTTCGTATGTAACAAACTCCATGATGTATCTCCTTTATTATCTAAAATTAGTCCTCGATCTTAACGACTGTTGAGCAGCCCATTCCACCACCGATACAGAGAGTAGCAAGACCTGTCTTAGCACCCTTTGCCTGCATCTCATGAAGAAGTGTAACAAGGATACGACATCCTGAAGCTCCAACTGGATGTCCAAGAGCGATAGCACCACCGTTAGGGTTAACCTGCTTGTCAACATCAAATCCAAGTTCCTTAGCAACTGCTACTGACTGTGCAGCAAATGCCTCGTTT
>NC_021018.1:2938429-2944745 GCF_000210595.1 Coprococcus sp. ART55/1
TTATCATTTTTGCCATACGAACGTTGTCCCTGGTGTTCACCTTTCCTGTCCATCTTTCTCGGCGCTATCAGACATTTTTTATCAAAACCGATAAGATCCTGTCTGCCGGCCTTTATGAGCGCCTCTTTGACCAGATCATAATTCTCCGGTTTTCTATACATCATAAGAGCCTTCTGCATTGCCTTTTCATGTGGATTATGAGGTACATATACCGGTTTCATGGTTCTAGGATCGACTCCGGTATAGTACATACATGTGGATATCGTGGACGGCGTAGGATAGAAATCCTGCACCTGTTCAGGCATATAGCCTATATCCCTTACATATTCGGCAAGCTCCACCGCCTCCTTCAGCGTGGATCCGGGATGTGATGACATCAGGTACGGAACAACATACTGCTGCTTTCCAGTCTTTGCATTTACCCTTTTGTATCTATCAATGAATTTCTCATATACACTGTTCTGTGGCTTGCCCATCATCCTGAGAACATTATCCGATACATGCTCCGGCGCAACTCTGAGCTGTCCGCTTATGTGCTTCTCGCAAAGCTCTTTCAGAAATTCATCGTTGCTGTCCGCCATCACATAATCGAATCGTATTCCCGATCTGATAAATACTTTTTTCACACCTGGAACCGCTTCCAGCTTCCGCAGAAGCTCAACATAATCCTTGTGGTCAACCTTCAAATTCCTGCACGGTTCCGGGAACAGACACTGCTTGTTGGTGCATACACCATATTTATCCTGCTTTGCGCATGATTTATGCCTGAAATTCGCAGTCGGCCCTCCGACATCATGTATATAGCCTTTGAAATCAGGATCATGCGTCATGCGCTCCGCTTCCTTTATCAGTGACTCGTGGCTTCTTGTCTGTATGATCCTGCCCTGGTGAAATGTCAGTGCGCAGAAGCTGCATCCTCCGAAGCAGCCCCGGTTGCTCGTCAGGCTGAATTTTATCTCTGATATAGCCGGGATACCGCCCGCCTCCTCATATATCGGATGGTAGTTATTCATATATGGCAGATCATACACATCGTCCATCTCCATCTGGGTGAGCGGATAAGCCGGAGGATTCTGAACAACATATCCTCTGTTTCCGTATCCCTCAACCAGCGTTTTAGCCGAGTATGGATCTGTATTTATATACTGTGTATAAAAGCTTCTTGCATATTCCAATCTATCCTTTGAAAGGCTGTCATAATCCGGCAGTATAATGGAATCCTCGGGCACACCGGATATATCCTTTGTCCTGTAGCATGTACCCCTGACAAATGTGATATCTTTCACATCTATTCCGCTGTCGAGCGCCTCCGCTATCTCTATCATGCTGTGCTCGCCCATGCCATACGAAAGTATATCGGCGGATGAATCCACCAGAATGGAATGTTTCAATTTATCAGACCAATAATCATAGTGTGCCATACGTCTGAGGCTGGCCTCTATACCTCCGATTATGATCGGAACATCCTTGTACGTTCTCCTTATCAGATTACAGTATACCGTGGTGGCATAATCAGGCCGAAGTCCCATCTGTCCACCTGGAGAGTACGCATCCTTCTGTCTTCTCTTCTTGGACACAGAATAATGGTTCACCATGGAATCCATATTGCCTCCGCACACCAAAAAGCCCAGTCTTGGTCTGCCAAAAACATCAATGCTCTTGTCATTCTTCCAATCAGGCTGGGCAATCATACACACCTTATATCCATATCTCTCAAGCAATCTGCTTATGATTGCAGGGCCAAATGAGGGATGGTCAACATAGGCATCACCTATGACAAACACAAAGTCCGCCTGTGTCCACCCTCTCTTCTTCATGTCCTCCATGCAGATCGGCAAATAATCTCTTTCCATACATTTAATCTTCTTTCTTATCGCTGAGGTTGACAGACATTCCAGCGCCGAGAGCCACTGCCTCAAGTGCTTTTTCCGATACATATGCCTCTATCCCTGTGCGCTCTTTGATTATTCTGTCCATTCCGTATATAAGACTTCCTCCTCCGGTAAGCACAATGCCCGATACCGCAATGTCAGCCACCAGCTCCGGCGGTGCAGTCTCAAGAACATTGTGTATTGCTCCAAGAATATGCTCTGTAGTCTCCTCAAATGCATCCACTGTTTCATTCGCAGTTATTGTTACAGCCTTTGGAAGTCCCTTGATAAGATCACGGCCCTTGATCACATACTCAATATCTTCATCACGCTTTACGACTGAGCCAACAGCAATCTTCGCATTCTCCGCTGTCTGATAACCTATAAGCAGGTTGTATTTTCTTCTGGCATACTTGATGAGTGCATTATTATAGTCATCTCCGGCGTATTTTATGGAGCTGCTCTCCACTGCACCACCAAGGGATACGACCGCAATATCCGTGGTTCCACCGCCTATGTCGACCACCATATTACCCTTTGCCTCATAGATATCTACATTTGCTCCTACAGCAGCAGCCAAAGGTTCCTCCATGACATACACAGTCTTGGCACCGGTCTTGTACACTGCTTCCTCAACAGCTCTTCTCTGCACCTCGGTAACACCGCTTGGAACACACACGCATATCCTTGGTCTTCCAACTCCCGAACGTTTCTCCATTGCGCTTCTGATAAATGCCTTAAGCATTATCTCCGCTATTGTATAATCAGATATAACTCCCTTATTGAGAGGTCTGACGACCTCTATATTCTCCGGAGTCTTTCCTATCATTTTCTTGGCTTTTGTTCCTATTGCTATTACTTTTTTTGTAGATACTTCATATGCGACAACAGACGGCTGGTTTACAACAATTCCCTTACCTCTTACGCTGATCAATACATTTGACGTTCCTAAATCTACTCCAATATCAGTTGAAAGCATATAAATTCTCCTTTATCACAACAAAATAATACCAGTGCTATAACACAGATATTATAAGCACTGGTATTGTTTTTTTCAACAAAATTCTACAACGGTATATCCGTCACAAAACTTATTTTATCTCTTTTTTAAGAATCTTCTTGTCGATAGGATCTCTGGTCTCAGCAGCCTTCATGGCATCATCCATAGCACCGAGAAGTCTGTCGATATTTCCTGACTCCATCGCCATCAAAGCATTCTTTATAGCTGTATCTGCTCCGCTCTCAAGCTTGAAGCCCTTCTCATCAGCGTAGCACTCTGCCACATTGATCATTCCACTCTCATTGATCTGGTCAAAGTATACTCTGTTGTTGAACGATCTTGCCTGAGTCATATTTGCTGCAAGCATATTGCTGAGAGCTGTCTTCTCTCCTGTGAGGATGATCTTAACATCATTCTTCTCAGGTGAACACATATCAACCATCTCTTTGAATCTCTCAGGTGTTATAAGTCCTGCACTCTCAATGATAAGACATCCGCCCTTGAGCTTGCCAACTGCTCCTGCAAGCTTACCGCTGTTTATAACCTTTGCCTTAACCTTTGCCTTTGCCTCAGACTTGCAGATTCCCATATCATAATAGAACTTTGCAAAATCCTCACCGACCATGGTAAGTCCAAATCCGTGCTGTCCAAGAATAACAACATTCTTAGATCTCTTAGGATCTACCTTGAGAGTCTGGAGAACGTTAACGATCTGTGCACCAGCAGGCTCGACTCCGAGATACTTGTAGAGGTACTTTGCCTCCTTAGGCAGTGATTTACGTCTCGCAGCAACAGCCTCACTTACTGAAGCAGCCATAGTTGCTTCTTCATCCTGTGTGATAACCTGTGCAGCTTCCTCAACCTTGCCTTCCTTCAGAAGCTCTTCCTGCTTCTTGTACTCTTCCTCACGCTTTATAGCCTTTTCAAGTACCTTTGCAGCAGCAGTAGCCTTGCTTCTTATATCCTCGAGCTGTTTCTTGACATCAGCCTCGGCCTTGTCTATTGCTGAGAGATCTTTCTTCTTCTTCTCCTCAGCCTCGGCCTTGGCCTGATCAGCAGCCTCTTTTCTTGCAACAACGCGCTCAGCCTGTTTTGTCTTGAGCTCAGCGATCTTGTTCTTTAACTCTTCTTCTTTCTTCTTTGCATCATCGAGAAGCTTCTTAGCATCAGCTTCAGCCTTTGTCTTCATATCTGAGGCTTCCTTCTCAGCCTTCATAGCTGCAGTCTGAACCTTCTCGAGCTCACTTGCCTCTGCCGTAGCATACTTCTCTTCCTCAGCAGCAAGGAACACCTCATGCTTGGTCTCTCTATCTTTTCCTTCTGCCGTAAGCTTATCTGTCTTTTCCTTGGCAGCAGCTTCCGCATTCTGGATCTCAACCTCTTCTGCGATCTTAGCCTCTTCGACTACCTGCTCTGCTTCCTCGGCAGCAGCCTCTGCCTTTGCCAGAAGATCCTCAGCCTCAACAAGAGACTTCTTAGCTGAATCGAGAGCTTCCTGAGCCTCTGCCTTCGCAGCCTTGAATGAGTCATTCTCCTTCTTTGCAGCGGCAACATCCTCACTGATCTTCTTGTTGTCGTTCTCAGCAGTTGTAATCTGATCAGCAACCTTCTTTATGAACTCTTCGCTGTCTGAAATCTTCTTCTGAACCTCTTCCTTGGCTTTCTTTGCTGCCTCAAGAGCCTTTGCAGCCTCCTCCTCAACCTTCTCTGCCTTCTTCAGTTCTTCCTTCTGTATTGCAAGCTTTGTGTTTGCATCATTTCTGCTGTTCTTTGCATTCTTAACAGCCTTCTCTGACTCCTCAAGCTTCTTCTGGAGCTCATCAAGAGTCTTCTGTGACTGACTCTCCATCTCAGTGGTATTCTTAAGATTAGCATCAGCCTCTTCCTCAGCCTTCTTAGACTCGCTGAATATTGCACCAGCCTTTGTCTTGTCTGCCTCGGCAGTCTTCATGATCTTGGCTGCTCTTGCTTCCTCATCTGTGCGCTTCTTCTTGGCCGTCTCTATAGACTTCTTCTTATCCGCATCTATGTCTGCCAATTTCTTCTTATCAGCATCAACAGCCTTGTTGTACTCAGCAACACCCTTATCCACATTAGTCTTCTTGGTGTCTGCAAGTGCCTTTATAGCCTTGTCGGCAGCAGCCTGAGCCTCATTGATCATATTGTTCTTATATGTATCAGGATCACTCTCCTTGAGGATTCTGTCTGACTCTTTCTTAGCAGATTCATTTGTATCTGATATCTCTTTCTTGAGCTTTGCAATATTGGCATCAAGCTCTTTCTCCTCTCGCTCAAGCAGTTCAGCATCATTCTTCTTCTTTGCCTCAGCCTCCTGTGCCATCTTTGCATCATAGTTCTGCTTCTTGGCAGCAAATTCTTCAAGCTGCTTTTCGAGATCCTTCTCTGTCTTCTCGCATTCCTCGATGGTCTTCTTCGAGGTCTCAGCATGTTTCTTTGCCTCTTCAGCATTCTTTCTGGCATCGTCGATCGCCTGCTGCTTCTTTGCCTCAGCCTCAGCCTTAGCCTTTTCAGCGGCAGCCTTCTTTCTTGCCTCTTCTGCCTCTTTGCGCTTCTTCTCCTCTTCAGCCTTACGCTTAGCCTCTTCCTCGGCCTTCTTCTTAGCTTCTTCCTCAGCCTTCTTCTTGGCTTCCTCCTCAGCTTTCTTCCTAGCCTCCTCTTCAGCCTTCTTCTTGGCTATCTCCTCAGGACTCTCCTCGTCTATATTGGACAGGTTCTTTATTCCTGCTCCAAGGAAATCGTCATCATCGTCATCATCATCATCAAAATCATACAATGACTCTCCAGCCGCAGCCTGCTTGTTTCTATCTGGGAGAATGCTGAACAGATCTCCGTTCGCATCACTGCCTCCCTTAGGTGACTTAACTTTATTCACCTTTGCATTCTTATCAGTTACCCACTCAAGTGTCTCTTCATCCTCAGCATTTTCATCATCATCAGTGAGAACAATATTGCTTCCACCTGTTGACTTAACTGTACCTTCAGTTCCGGCGCCGAACTTAAATCCGCCACCAAGACCGCCTTCTGTTTTAGGTGTTTTTCCAAGACCGCCGCCAAGGCCGCCTGATCCAAGGCCTCCCTCTGTCTTAGGTGTACTTCCGAGTCCTCCGCCAAGGCCGCCTCCGAGTCCTCCAAGACCGCCTTCACCTAATCCGCCGCCAAGGCCTCCTCCGAGACCACCGCCCGACATATCATCAGCGATGCCTCCAAGGTTAAGACTGAGCTTAGGTGCAGCTCCCTCTGGTTTTTTATCTTCTTTTTTATCTTCAGGCTTCAGTCCCTCTCCCTCTTTTGGAACATCGTCCTGCTTTTCATCCTCAGTTGAAGTTTCCGGTTCATCCTCATGAACAATTCCAAGAGCCTCTTCTCTCTTACGGCGTTTCTTAGCCTCGATTCGTTCTAACTCCTCCTTGGACAAAGTTTTGTG
>NC_021018.1:2945195-2947353 GCF_000210595.1 Coprococcus sp. ART55/1
GCATCTTTCTTCTTGCTGCCGCTCTTGAGAAGTTCTTCCTCTTCTTCCCTCTTTTTCTTGGCAGCTTCTGCAGCTCTTTCCTTTTCAAGCTGTGCCTTGATCGCCGCAATCATTGCTTCTGTCTGATCTACAGCCAATTCCCTCGCCTCCTTCCGTTTGTTCAAATAAAAAGCAATACACTATATGTATGATCATGCTACTTTATTTCTTCTTTGATCAGCCCTTCAGTCTGAACGGCTTTTTCTTCGGTTGCTCTGGTTCAGCGTCAACCGTTTCCTGTTGTGGGGATTCCTGCTCATCTGTCTTCTCCTCGTCGGGAGCTGCCACATCATCCTCTTTATCTTCATCATCAAAATTCAATATAGAATTGAATTCCGTGTTGAATTTAATTCCAAGTCTTGCAAGGAGTCTGTCTGTTTCACCGATAAGATCCTCCTCTTTCTTAAGACTTTCCGATATCTTGGCTTCATCAGCCTCTATCTCTGCATTTATATCTTTCTCTGCCGACAGATCATACAGTGCTGCATTCTCTGTGTTGTAGTCAGGGAACAGACTGCTCTTAAACACCGGGAAGCCATTATTCTTTGGCTTTTCCGGTTCTGTCTCCACCGCAATTTTCTCTTCTGACTTATCCTCTGCTTCCATTGTGAATTCCTCTTCGACCTCTGATTCAGCTTCAGCCTCAGTTTCTTCGATCTCCAGTTCAGCCTCAGCTTCAAATTCTTCCACCTCTGGTTCGACTTCCACTGGAACTTCTTCCATCTCAGATTCCTTAGATTCCGCATCGATTGTAAATTCTTCTAACTCTGGCTCAGCTTCAGTCTCAAATTCATCTTCAATCTCCGCTTCGGCATCGATTGTGAATTCTTCCTCAACCTCCGGCTCTGCCTCGACTGTGAATTCTTCCTCAGCCTCTGGCTCTGCCTCGATCGTGAATTCTGCGCCAACCTCAAGTTCTTTTTCGAATTCAGGCTCAGAATCTGCATCTACCTCGAATTCTTCTTCGATCTCCGGTTCGATCTCAACTGAAACTTCATCAACTTCCGGTTCATTCTGCTCTACACCCGGCTCAACAGCAGTTTCTTCCACATCATTCTGAGACTCCGCATCTTCCATCAGATCCTCGAGATTCTCATCGTCAACCTCGAACTCCTCAAGAGATTCAAAGGCTTTATCAAAATCAAACGTTTCTGATTCAACCGGTTCATCAGGCAAAGTCTCCGGCTCTGCATCCGCCTCAAATCCATCCTCAAAGTCTCCCTCGAACTCAGGATCAAAGGTCTCCACAACAGTATCGTCTTCAGAATCGCGATCTGACGCACTGTCAGATACGTCATCAGAATCGTCACCATCAACTTCAACCATGACTACTTCCTCCGGCTCTTCTTCGATAACATAGTTATCTTCCTCCACCGGTTCGGAATCCTCATACTCATTGTCGTTATCTTTGTTATACACCGCTGCATCCTCAGGAGTCAGCTCCCCGCTTATCTCAGTCATATCCTGTGACTTTCCCTCAGGAGCTTTCTCACTGTCACTGCTCATCGCCTTGAGCTCAGGCTTTGCCGTATTCCCGGCATCATCAGCAGTATCGGAAATAACTTCCTCGAGCAGTTGTTCCTTGTCAAGATTCTCGTTCTTCAGAGATTCCATCTCCTGCTCGACAAGCTCTTCCTCTTTCCTTGACATCAATCCAAATAAACCTCTGGATTTCTTCTTCGGCTCAGAATTCTCTTCTTCCTGACGAGCTTCCTTTTTCTGCTCTTTTTTATCCTTCGATCTAATCCACATCTGCTTGAATTTCATGGAACTCGTCACAGGTGCGTCATCCTCGACCATGATCATGATCTTAGCATCCTTTGGATGCATTCTCAGATCGTCTTCTTCCAATATCTTATTTTCATTTGCTCTTGTATCTGCCTGCTCAGGATCATCATCCGACATCTCCGTGTCAGGATAACAATAGATCATGGATTCAAGATCCACATCGCCGCCCATGAGCTTGTCCAGCATATACAAATGTGAAGAGTTCTTGTAATGCGCTCTGAATTCAACACAGGCGCTGTCAAACTTCTCCCTGTTTCTTATGTACGCATGAAGCAGAAGCATCTCAAAATCCCACTCTTCATCCGTCTCAACATCATTCGCCGACACCAGT
>NC_021018.1:2948580-2959926 GCF_000210595.1 Coprococcus sp. ART55/1
TCTCGTATACTCCGCTGGCCTTGACATACTTCTTGATGTATACCTTGACGGAGGATATCATCTTTATATACTTGTCCGGAAGCTTACACTCCACATAATCCGACTTGAGGAGCTTGAGGTTGGTCTTATCAAATGTAAAATCAACATCCGGCAGTGTTATATTGTCACCATAGATATTGGTGAACTGAAGCTCTGCCTTAAGTGCCTTTATATCGTCGTTATTGTAGTTGTTGAACCACACGGAAATCTTTGTTCCCTTGCCCTCTGATGCAAGCACCACCTTTGATGCTCTTGGCACGAGCAGGTCGTAATAGTTTCTTACATATATCTCGTTTCTGATGAAGCTGCTCTTGTCAAATTCCGACTTGTACTGCTCCTTTATGTTTACCAGAGTTCCACTGGCAACAACAGCAGTTACGTTGTTGGTGTATTCCTCAACACCTGTTCTGAATCCAACTACAGCATTGTACTTCGTCTCACGGACCATATCTGTGAAATTATTGATTGTTTCATTGAGGATCTCATCGATCTTCTCCTGATAGATATCTCTTCTATCCGTGGCAATATCCGCAATAGATGTTCCGAAATCCTTCAAAAAGTTGGAATTAAGTATCGTCTGTGTGAACTTGTATGTTCCATAGCCAACGATATCATATCCCTCAAAGCTTGTTCCCGATGTAATTAATACTTCCTTCATTAGCGCACCTCCCAAATATAAAAAAATTGTATCACAATAATCTTCATTTAACAAATGTTTTTTGTTGAATTTTTAATCAAAAAAAGGTGCTTTTTTGTGAATATTATAAAATAATTATAATTTATTTCTTCAGGTCACTATTTTTATATGTGACAAATGTGAAATTCACCTCTGACACATCCTCACCCGGTCTCTCATCCGTCACATCCCAGTTGTCCAGTTTGTCGAGATTCGAAATGAAGGCATCGGCCTCAAATTCCCTGTCTATTTTGGTGATTACTGCCTCATCACAATATGGTATGAGCTCATCGTAGATAGTCTGTCCGCCTATGACAAAAATGTCATCCGTGTCATATTTTGCCAGTTCTGTAAACAGTTCGTTCATTGAGTGGACAACCACCGCATCCTCAACTGCATATTCAGGATTCCTGCTGAGAATTATATTTGCCCTTCCCTTGAGCGGTCTTCCGCCCGGAAACTCCTCCAGAGTCTTCCTTCCGAGAACAACGACATGCCCCATCGTGGTCTGTCTGAAATTTCTCTGATCCTCCGATATCCTTATCAGTAATCTGCCTTTATTTCCAATGGCCCAATTCTTATCTACCGCTGCAATAAACTTCATATGTCCTCCATCTGTATAATTCCCGTCCCATGCTTCATAGTCTTATATCGCAATAGGAATATTCTTAATCTGTGGTCCTGTCTCATAGTCTTCTATCCTGAAATCATCCAGAGTAAAGTCATAGAAATCTTTGACATCCGGATTCATATAGAACCTTGGAGCAGGATGTGTAGGTCTTGTTATCAGCTCCTTGACTATCGGTATATGTCTGTCATATATGTGTGCATCCGCGATCACATGTACCAGTTCTCCCGGCTTAAAGCCCGTGACCTGGGCAAGCATATGTACCAGTACCGCATACTGGACAACATTCCAGTTGTTGGCCGCAAGCACATCCTGGGATCTCTGATTCAGTATAGCGTTGAGCCTGTCCCCTGTTACATTGAATGTCATGCTGTACGCGCACGGATACAGATTCATCTCACTCAAGTCCTGATGAACATATATGTTAGTGAGCATTCTTCTGCTGTATGGGTTATTCTTAAGGTCATATATCAGTCTGTCCACCTGATCCATCATGCCCTCTTTATATTTATGCTTTACACCAAGCTGATATCCATATGCTTTTCCTATGGAACCGTTCTCATCTGCCCAACTGTCCCATATATGGCTTTTGAGATCATGAACATTATTTGACTTTTTCTGCCAGATCCAGAGCAGCTCATCAATAGCCGACTTCACATACGTCTTTCTAAGTGTTATCGCAGGAAATTCCTTTGACAGATCATACCTGTTGACAACACCAAAACGCTTTATGGTGTAGGCATATGTTCCATCTTCCCACTTTGGTCTGACCTTCTCCCCCTCCGTACTATATCCATTATCGATTATATCTTTACACATGTTTATAAAGAGATCATCTGCAAGACTCATTTTGGTAACCTCCGATTGTTTTTTCAGATAATTATATCATACTCTCCATCCCACATGTGATTAATTATTACATCAAACAACACTTTTATTACATTTTGATTTACAACGGACTATTTTTGTGTACAATGCAGAAAAACATTCAAAGGAGGTGAAACATGAAACCACATTCATCCAATCCACTACCTGCCCTTCTCAGATATTTCAGACAGAAGGCAGGACTCACACAGCAGGATGTCGCAGCAGCGCTATCTATTTCCAGATCCGGATATGCCAACTACGAGGAAGGGAGAAACATCCCTAATATAGAACAGGCCATAAAGCTGTCAGAGCTTCTCAACCACGATTTTCTATATGCATACACCCTGTCATCAAGATACATGCAGGGGCATCCAAAGCCACTACAGATCGTCATGGAGGACAATTCATACATGACCGCCATAGAATCTAACCAGAGCACAGCAGACATGCTGGGCAATTACAGATCTCTCAGCGACAGCGACCGTCAACTTATAGACACATTTGTGGCAAATCTAGCATCTAAAAATTCCAGACTGTAGATCCAGTATTATACCCACCAATTACAGTAAATATTATTTTTAAGGAGAAAACAGGAAAATATGAAAAAAAGAAAAGAACGCAACATTGATCCGTCGGTGTATGAAGACGATTCATCCGATCAGGATTTTAACTGTGCAGTGATAGGCGGCGCACTGAAGTCTCTAAGGCGCAGCCACGGAAAAAGGCAGCAGGAAATAGCCGCCATCTTGAAGGTGTCCGTCTCCGCCTACTCGCACTATGAATGTGGAGAGCGAATCCCGGATCTCATAAATCTTATCAGAATATCCAATTTATACAGTATTAATATGAGTCATCTGGTGCTGCTCACCTGCATCGATATAGCAAAGAAAAATAAGATGGACATCAGCGAAGTGTTCCTCGCCTACAGCCACGGCAGGACTCTTCCACCGGAAGCGACAGGAATAATGTCCGACTGTGATCAGCTTGACGACAACGGCAGGGAAAATCTCAGGCTGTTTTTAAAGTCTGCACTGAGCTGCTAGCAAACTCACAATTTCGAAATAATACGGTTCAAATCGTTTATAACTCTCTTCTTATCAGCACTCCACAGAGGCGCAACAAGAATATTCTTAGGCCCATCCCCGGTGAACCTGTGAACAACCATATCAGGAGGAAGCTCTTTAAGACAATCACACAAAATATCTGCGTATTCAGCAAATGTCAGTGCACGGAACACTCCTTCCTCATACATTTTTTCAAGAACAGTTCCCCTGAGGACATGAAGCAGTTGGAGCTTTATACCATTTGCGCCGCTTCGCACTATGTACCTTACCGTATCAATCATATCCTCCTTCGTCTCACCGGGCAGGCCTATTATCATATGAACTATAATGTGAACTCCCAGTTCTCTGAGTCTGTTCATCGTCTCATCATACACACTTATGTCATAACACCTGTTGATGAGCTGTGCTGTCCTGTCATTTGCTGTCTGGAGGCCAAGTTCTATCCACACAGGTTTAACAGCTATTATATCTTTTATCATATCTATGACCTCCGGGCCAAAGCAGTCCGGTCTGGAGGCTATCGATACAGCCGCAACGTCATCCCTTCTTGCAGCCGCCAGAAACTTTTCGCGCAAAGCATCGACATCACCGTATGTATTTGTATATGACTGGAAATACGCTATATATCTGTCGCATTTGCATTTGCCTGATATCCTCTTTTTTGCCAGTTCTATCTGTTCATCTATACTCATGACTGCATCCTCAGAGAAATCTCCCGAGCCGCTGGCACTGCAAAAAATACATCCACCTGTCCCAGCTTTACCATCACGGTTGGGACAGGTGGTTCCTGCATTCAATGATATCTTATATAATTTCTCTCCAAATGTATCTCTTATATACGCATTTGTTGTATATATATCCATACTGTTACCTTCTATATACGATCCTGTCTATATCTGATGTGTCGCCTTTACAAGAGCAGGAACTATCTGTTTCTTTCTTGATACAACACCGGGAAGATATGCATAGCTATCCTCAAGCTGCACACCAAATGCTTTGCTGCACAGTTCCTGTGCATTCTCTCCCACGCATATGATACCTGAGCCCTCCTGAAGAATATTGGTCATTGCAAACATGACCACATCACAGCCAGGCTCCATATATCCACCGAGGAATTCACGCATACCGTTTCTTATTCTGTCTATCTCTTTCTCATTGACGGAATTGATCTGTCCAACAGCAACAACCATATCTCCAATGTCGAATTTCTTGAAATCCTGATGAAGTATCTCATCCATGGTCTTGTCCTTGAGGTTGCTTCCCGCGTCGAACATCTCCATGGCAAATTCATATATGTCTATCTCTGCAAGCCTTGCAAGCTCCTTTGCAGCAGCCTCGTCTATGAATGTACACGTCGGAGACTTGAATGCCAGTGTATCGGAAAGTATCGCTGCGCAGAGAAGTCCAGCTATCGGCTTATCTATCTTGACATTCTGCTCTTTGTACATCTGATAGATGATCGTAGCAGTACATCCAAGTGGCTGATTTCTGAAATACACAGGATTCATGGTCTCTATATTCGCGATCCGGTGGTGGTCGATTATCTCGAGTATCTCGGCATTCTCCACGCCGTCAACAGACTGGGTTCTCTCATTGTGATCAACAAGTATGAGCTGTTTCTTTCTCGCATTGATGTAGTTACGCCTTGATACAAGTCCCTTGTAGTTGCCATAGCCGTCCGTAACCGGAAAGTATCTCACTCTGGTCTTTGCCATGGTCGTCTTAAGCGTATCTATATCGTCATCCTCATAGAATGTCATGATGCGGTCTCTTATCATAAAGAATCCTATAGGCATGCTCTGTCCGATAAGTCTGGCAACAGCATAGGTGTCCGTCGGTGTAACAACAACCGCACAGCCCTTGTTCTTTGCAAATTCCAGAACCACGTCAGATATACTGTTCACAAGACATACTATAAGCATGCTCGCACCGCAGTTTATGGCCGCAAGCTGAGCCTCAACCCTGTCACTCACTATGACTATGTCATTTTCCTTGACATGTCTCTCAAGGATGTCAACCTGGGCAGCTCCCACGATCACTCTTCCATCCTTAACATATTCGTCGGCGTCACCGTACACAAGCTCGCCATTTATAGTATCTATTATGTGTGAGAACTTTGTACCAGCTATGAACAGGGAATTATCATCCTTCTCAAGCATATATGCCTCGGCTATATCTCCGACCGTTATTATTCCCTTTATCTTGCCATTATTGACAACCGGAAGTGTCGTGGCGTCGTTATCCTGCATTATCTCAAATGCTCTCTTCATGGTGATATCTCCCGACACACCATCAACTATTCTGTATGCTATATCCTTCACCTGTACATTTACATTGCTCACAAGTGCCGGCGCCTGCACACCAAAATAATCAAGGACAAACTGTGTCTCTTTATTTATATTTCCAGCTCTCTTTGGAATGTATTTGTTCTCATGCTGATTTTTCAGATGGGCGTACGCAATCGCTGAACATATAGAATCCGTATCCGGATTCTTATGTCCTATGACAAACACTTCATCTGTAGGAACATTATGCATATTTCACCTCTTATTTCTATCAATTATAATGTATTCATTTCTATGCCACGCAGGGAAGATGCCTTGTGACATCCCACATGCTAACAAGCATAAATTGAATGAGGCAAAATGACAACCCCTTTTAACGTTGTTTATCATTTTGCCCCATTTTTTATCTGTTTAATCAGAACTTATATCTCGCTTATATCCACGAGTGAAAGCTTTGTGGTATCAGCGGTCTCAAGGCTTGTGAGCAGCGCATCGGCTGTATCAAGGCTTGTAAGACATGTAACACCTGTCTCAACTGCGTGACGTCTGATGATAAATCCATCCTTGCTTCTCTCAACACCCTGTGATGGAGTGTCGATGATCAGATCGATCTCATGGCTCAGTATCAGGTCAAGCAGATTTGGTGATGGCTCCTCAACCTTGTTGATGAGCTTTGCAGGAACACCATTCTCATTGAGAACTCTGCATGTGCTTCTTGTTGAATATATCTCATATCCAAGAGCAGCAAATCTCTTACCAATATTTATAGCATCCATCTTATCTGAGTCCTTGACTGTGAGGATCATCTTCTTGGTCTTTGGAAGATTGATTCCGGCTCCAAGGAATGCCTTGTACAGAGCCTCATTGTAGTTCTTGGATATACCAAGGCACTCTCCTGTTGACTTCATCTCAGGTCCAAGGCTTATCTCAGCGCCTCTGATCTTCTCAAATGAGAATACAGGCTTCTTGATTGCGAAATACTCTGACTCCGGCTGAAGACCAGGTGTGTAACCCATATCCTTGATCTTCTCACCTGTGATAACACGTGTTGCAAGATCTACGATAGGTATTCCTGTTACCTTGCTTATATATGGAACTGTACGGCTTGAACGAGGATTTACCTCTATTACATATACCTCATCATTGTATGCAATAAACTGTATATTTATAAGTCCGATTACGTGCAGGCTGTTTGCAAGCTTCTTGGTGTAATCAGCGATGACTCTCTTTGTCTTTGGTGAGAGTGTCTGTGCAGGATATACCGAGATACTGTCTCCTGAATGTATTCCGGCTCTCTCAACATGCTCCATGATACCAGGGATAAGTATGTCATCTCCATCACATACAGCATCGACTTCGACCTCTTTACCCATGATGTACTTATCTACAAGTATTGGGTGCTCCTGGGTATGTCTGTTGATGATATCCATGAACTCTATGATATCCTTATCAGAGATCGCGATCTGCATTCCCTGTCCACCGAGAACGTATGAAGGTCTTACAAGTACCGGATAACCCAGCTCATTTGCAGCCTCAAGCGCCTGCTCTCTTGTAAATACCGTCTTACCAGCAGGTCTTGGTATACAGCACTTCTCAAGGATCTCATCGAAGAGCTCTCTGTCCTCTGCTGCATCTACATTCTCTGCACTTGTTCCAAGGATTGGTACCCCCATCTCCATGAGTGCCTCTGTGAGCTTGATAGCGGTCTGTCCACCGAACTGTACAACAGCTCCATCCGGATGCTCCAGATTTACTATAGCCTCAACATCCTCCGCTGTAAGAGGCTCAAAGTAAAGCTTGTTTGCTATATCAAAGTCTGTACTGACTGTCTCAGGGTTGTTGTTGACGATGATTGTCTCGTAACCCTTTCTCTCAAATGCCCATGTGCTGTGAACTGAACAGTAATCGAACTCGATACCCTGTCCGATTCTGATCGGGCCTGAACCAAGTACCATTACTTTCTTCTTTGAGTTATCCTCAGCGACCTCGTTCTCCAGAGAATCAAAGCATGAATAGTAATATGGAGTCATGGCATCAAACTCTGCTGCACATGTATCAACCATCTTGAAGTGTGCTGTTACACCGTAGTCGTAACGCATCTGTCTGATCTCTTTCTCTGTCTTGCCTGTGAGTCTCGCGATAACCTTGTCAGGGAACTCAACTCTCTTGATCTCCTTCATTAGCTCCTTGGAGATATCTCCCTTGGACTCGATTATCTTTCTCTCAGCCTTAACAAGGTTGTGGATCTTGTCTATGAACCATCTGTCGATCTTGGTGATGTCATAGATCTGATCGTATGATATTCCACGTCTGATAGCCTCAGCTATGACATAGATACGTCTGTCATCAACATGTCCGAGAAGCTTTATAACCTCTTCGTCTGTCATATCCTTGTATCTGCTTGACCAGAGACTGTCTACATGCTGCTCCAGTGAACGGAGAGCCTTCATAAGTGCACCCTCAAAGTTTGTACAGATACTCATAACCTCACCGGTTGCCTTCATCTGTGTTGTCAGATCATGGTCAGCGGCGATGAATTTATCAAATGGAAGTCTAGGGATCTTGACAACCACGTAATCAAGTGCCGGCTCAAAGCTGGCATATGTCTTCTTTGTAATAGCGTTCTTGATCTCATCCAGGTTGTATCCAAGGGCTATCTTGGCAGATACCTTTGCAATAGGATATCCGGTTGCCTTTGATGCAAGTGCTGATGATCTTGAAACCCTTGGGTTTACCTCGATAACACAATACTCAAATGAATTAGGATTCAGAGCAAACTGAACGTTACATCCACCCTTGATGTTGAGCTCTGAGATAATGTTCAGTGCTGAGCTTCTGAGCATCTGGTACTCCTTGTCACCAAGTGTCTGTGATGGAGCCACGACTATAGAGTCTCCAGTGTGTACTCCGACAGGATCAAGGTTCTCCATGTTACATACGGTTATACATGTACCATTTGCATCACGCATAACCTCGTACTCGATCTCCTTCCATCCTGCGATACATCTCTCGACAAGAACCTGTCCTACACGTGAAAGTCTCAGACCGTTCATGAGGATCTCCTTGAACTCTTCCTCATTCTCAGCGATACCACCACCTGAACCTCCAAGTGTATATGCAGGACGGAGAACTACAGGGTATCCAATCTTCTTGACAAAGTTAAGACCGCCCTGAACTGTTGTAACGACCTCTGAAGGTGCTACAGGCTCATGGATCTTCTCCATAGTCTTCTTGAACTCAAGTCTGTCCTCGGCCTTCTTGATGGTCGTTGATGATGTTCCTATGAGAAGCACGTCATGCTCTCTGAGGAAACCTGACTCATCAAGCTCCATGGCGATGTTGAGGGCTGCCTGACCGCCGAGTGTCGGCAGAAGGCTGTCCGGCTTCTCCTTCTCAATGATAGCCTTTACAACATCAACCGTAAGAGGCTCAATATATACCTTATCTGCTATATCCTTGTCCGTCATGATGGTTGCAGGGTTTGAGTTGATGAGGACAACGCACAGTCCCTCTTCCTTAAGAGAACGGCACGCCTGTGTTCCGGCGTAATCAAACTCAGCAGCCTGACCGATGACTATAGGACCTGATCCGATAACTACAACCTTTTTTATATTAGGATTCTTTGGCATTACTTTGACACCTCCATCATATTCATAAATGTATCAAACAGTGAATCTGTATCCAGCGGACCTGCACATGCCTCCGGATGGAACTGAACTGTCTGTGCATTCTTTCCAAGATAGTGAACTCCCTCTACTGTTCCGTCATTTACATTGACGAAGCTGACCTCTGCGATCTTTCTGTCGAGGCTGTCTTCCTTGACCATATATCCGTGATTCTGTGTTGAAATATATACCTTGCCGGTCTTCATATCTCTTACAGGATGGTTTGCACCTCTGTGTCCGTACTTCATCTTCTCTGTATCACCGCCGTTGGCAAGCGCCATGAGCTGATGTCCAAGACATATAGCAAAAATTGGAATATCTGTATCGAAAAGCTTCTTTACCTGAGCTATTGTGACCTTACACTCCTTTGGATCTCCAGGACCATTTGTAAGCATGATTCCGTCCGGAGCGTCTGCGATGATCTCCTCAGCAGGTGTCTCTGCAGGATATACAGTAACCTGACAACCTCTTGCAAGGATGGACTTGACGATGTTCTTTTTAACACCGAGATCGATGACTGCAACCTTGAATCCGTCACCAGGATAGAATATTTTCTCCTTACATGTAACATCGAGAACAACATGTCCCATCTTCCATGCCTTAATACGCTTCATGCACTCATCAAAATCATAATTCTCATCAGTTGTGATCATACCTCTCATGGTACCATCTTTCCTGAGGATCTTGGTAAGTGTTCTGGTATCTATTCCTTCTATACCAGTTATATTATTCTCAACAAGAAATTCGTTTATGGTCATCTCGCTTCTGAAATTACTAGGAGTCTTGCAGAGCTCTCTAACAATGAATCCTGACTGCCAAGGTCTGCCAGCCTCCATATCCTCTCTGCATACACCGTAGTTGCCTATAAGCGGATATGTCATACATACTGACTGCCCTGCATATGATGGATCTGTAAGAATTTCCAGATAGCCGGTCATCGAAGTATTGAATACTATCTCACTGATTATCTCATCAGTAGAGCCAATACTTTTACCTTCAAACACGTGTCCGTCTTCAAGTATCAAAAAAGCTTTCATAATCGTATTCCTTTCGTTTTTTCTATTTTTGCTCAAAAAAAAAGAGTGAAAACGGGGGAAACGCTTGAGATAACCCACATTTATTGGCCTCTTTTTTCTTAATTTAATAAATACTACCACATTTGACAAGGCGGTACAATATTTTTTTCGATATATTTTTTATTTTTGTGTTCACGGCAAAAATCTTGTTTTTTATTCAATATTTTTATTAATTTTTTCATCTCTGAGCTCAGCAGCCCGTCTGCTAAATTCACATCCACAGAAATTCTGTCTGTATAATCCATATTCCTTTGACAGCTCTATCGAGTGCTTATATCCATTTTTCTTCTTGAAATCACTGAACAGATAATCTATGTCGTATTTCCTGCTCATCTCTGCACCTATCTCGTTCAGCCAGTCCGCATTCTTGTGGGGGCTTATCGACAATGTGGTCGTAAATACGTCATATTCATTTTTCTTCGCATGGATCGCGCTCTTCTCAAGTCTCAGCTTATAGCAGTCATAGCACCTGAGTCCTCTCTCAGGAAGATCCTCCCTGCCCTTAGCCATATCCAGAAACACCTGCGGCTCATGCTCCGCCAGTTCGACATCCACTCCTTCCACATATACTTCATGTACAAATCTGTCAAGCTCACGGAATCTTTTTATGTACTCATCGTAATCCGTTATATTTGGATTGTAAAAATAAGCTGTTATGTCAAAATGCTCCGCAAGGACCGACAGACAATGGCTGGAACATGGCGCACAACAGCAGTGCAGCAATAGTTTTTTCTGCCGCATTGTGTATTTTCACTATCAAATTCAGCTATCTGTCTCTCCATCATTTGATAATAATTTGCATTTTGCATCATTGTTTTCTCCTTTTTTTGTTGATATTTCACACCACATTTTACAACATTCAATTATCTTTTGCACATTTGTGCATGTTTACTAGTTGACTTTGTTATATCTTTACAATATACTGTAGATAGTTACTAAAGCACGTTATGATCATTTATCAATGGAGGTGTAGATTATGACAGTTCAGCAGGCAATTAAAAAGTACAAGTTAGAGCCGCTCAGCGTCAGCGTTGCCAAGGTCAAAG
>NC_021018.1:2961146-2962915 GCF_000210595.1 Coprococcus sp. ART55/1
TCTCCCTCATCTGATCAATGTACGGCGCCATCTTAGGGCTCTGGGCAATTACGGTCGCATCTATGTTCTCGATGATGTAGAGCTTCTCCTCGAGAAGTCTCTTCACTTCTGACAGGAGCTTCATGCTGTCCGCTCCCTTATACCTCTCATCAGTATCAGGGAAATGCTTTCCAATATCCCCCAACGCCGCAGCACCGAGAAGCGCATCCATTATCGCATGAAGAAGTACATCCGCATCGCTGTGTCCAAGGAGTCCTTTCTCATATGGAATCTCAACTCCTCCGATTATAAGTTTTCGTCCCTCAACTAGTCTGTGGACATCGTATCCCATTCCAACTCTCATGTGATATCCTCCTTATATGAATAAAAAAAAGACGGAATGTCTTCCGTCTCATCAAATAGTAGCGAGAGGGGGATTCGAACCCTCGACACTGCGGGTATGAACCGCATGCTCTAGCCAACTGAGCTATCTCGCCATGTCTTGTAAATGGGACCTATAGGGCTCGAACCTATGACCCTCTGCTTGTAAGGCAGATGCTCTCCCAGCTGAGCTAAGATCCCATATTACTTCGTGTCATCGCTGACACCTTTGTTAGTATACTCAAGTGACCATGTTTTGTCAACAACTTTTTTCACTTTTTTTATTTTATTTTTTATCGGCCTCCACCAAACAGGTAAATAATAAGATTCACTATGAACAGAATGATGACAACAGGTATCACGATATACCACACTATCTTAAATCCCAGCCAGATAACTCCAAGCACTATACCTATAACAAGTGCAGCCACAAGAATGAGTATTATCGCTGTCAGCACCTTGCCTATCGGTGAACTGAAATCAAGCTTGCCATAAGCAAAGCTTGTATTGCCCTCGTCGTCCACATTTACATGCCAGCCCTTCTGACTGCTTCTGCTGGCTTTGCGGGTGTTGTAGCTGTCATCATACGAAGAGGATTCTGTATCATAATATCTTCCGCTTGCGCCCTGTCCCTCTGTGTCAATGATCGTCTTGGCGATCAGTCTTGCAGATCCCAGAGATGAACATATCTCCTCCTCTGACTTGCCTGCTTCTTTCTGCTTCTTAAAATAATCCTCATAATAATTCATCGTGTCATAATATGTCTGCGTTGAGACATTTCCATCAAGAGCTTTCTTCAACTCATCCATAAACTCTCTTTTTCGCATATCGCACCTCCGCGCCATTATGTCAATTCTATTTTTATCACTTCATATTAAGATATACGACGACAACTTTGTAGCCGCCCATATCTTCCACCACATAATTTATAGACCTTATATTGCCATAATTGTACAGAAATGACAAGTCAAATGTTTCGTCATCTGTATATATAGCAGCTTCCAGCACATTACTGCCGCCCATCTGTATCCTTATGCCTTTTTTATACTCATCGAACGAGTCATAGGTATAAAACCTCTTTTTATAGAAATTATACGCTGTGTCGGCACACCTCTGTAGAATTGCTTTTCCCATGAGTGAGTCAGTTCCAGTGTGCTGTCATCGACATTCACATAGGTGTGCTTCAGATAGCTGCCCATATCCGGCAGCGAGTCATCCCATGTCAGATCCACATTATACCATTCTCCGCCGAGCTCTATCTGATTCCATGCATGAAGTCCTTCCTCCGTTCTTCCGACTACTATGTCACATTTGACGCCCAGACAGGACATGATTATGAAGAACGCCTCAGCGTAGCCGTCGCACACGCTCTGGTGAAGCACCAGCGCTCCATATGCCGTATATGCATC
>NC_021018.1:2963610-2965962 GCF_000210595.1 Coprococcus sp. ART55/1
TAATCGTGCACGGCGATCTCCTTGTCAAGGTCGCTCATGCCATCTGAAATGTTGTCATTTATAAAGCTGTCGATCACCTCATATATCTGCTTCGCCCTTATGTTGTCCTCCGGGATATCCGTTCCTTCTATATATTTTCTGACAGCATAATAATTATCCGACAGTTCATAGTTGAGCTGTATTGCCAGATATCTTCCCGTCTCAATTATTATCCTGTACGTATCCACTGAGCCGTATGCCGAATCTATATATTTGTTGATGTTGTGCACATCACTTTTCGCCACATTACTTACATAATACATGCCCGACTCGTTTCCGTCCTCCATATCCTGGACAACGGCCGCCCGGAACTCCACCAGGCCATCAAGCATCTGGCTGCTCTTGATCACATTGAAGAACAACCACCGCACTCCCACCATCATCAGCGAGAGAACAACTACAATACTTATAACTCCAAGAATCTTCTTTTTTGTACCCAAACTTCCTGTCAATCCTCCATCCCTGCTTTGCTGCGGTGATCCGCCTGTATATTTTATCATCTGTACTTTTGCGCCGCAAGCACCAACCACGCATTTCCTGTGGTTATAAATAAACCTTATTTGTGTTGATATGCGAACTTTTATGTTGTAAAATGTACGTTGTTTGAAAACTACCTTATAATTTACTCAGTTTTCAACCTAAAACAAAAAAATAACAGAAAAGAGGATTTAATATGGCTCAGCTCTGGGGCGGACGCTTCACAAAAGAAACAGACAAATTAGTATATAACTTTAACGCATCTATTTCATTTGATCAGAAATTCTACAGACAGGATATCCGCGGAAGTATCGCGCATGTAACCATGCTCGCTTCATCCGGTATTCTCACTGACGAGGAAAGAGATCAGATCATAGCGGGACTTAAGGGCATACTGAACGATGTGGAGAACGGTTCTCTGCAGATCACTTCAGAATACGAAGATATACACAGCTTTGTCGAGGCAAATCTCATAGACAGGATCGGCGATGTGGGCAAAAAGCTTCACACCGGACGAAGCAGGAACGACCAGGTTGCATTGGACATGAAGCTCTATGTAAGAGACGAGATCATCGAGCTCAAGGAGCTTATTTACAAGCTTCTGACTACTCTTCACAGACTTATGAATGAGCACATCGACACATACATGCCTGGATTTACTCACCTCCAGAAGGCACAGCCAATAACTCTGGCACATCACTTTGGAGCATACATGGAGATGTTCAAGCGTGACTACGACAGAATGAACGATATATATGACAGAATGAACTACTGTCCTCTCGGATCAGGTGCCCTCGCAGGAACCACATATCCGCTCGACAGAGAGCTCACCGCTTCTCTGCTGGACTTCTACGGTCCGACTCTCAACAGCATGGATTCAGTTGCCGACAGGGATTACTGCATAGAGCTTTTATCCGCCATGTCTACCATCATGATGCATCTCTCACGTTTCTCCGAGGAGATCATCATCTGGAACTCAAATGAATATCAGTTTGTTGAGCTCGATGATTCATACAGCACAGGAAGCTCTATCATGCCACAGAAGAAGAACCCGGATATAGCCGAGCTCGTAAGAGGTAAGACAGGCAGGGTTTACGGTGCTCTCACCTCCCTTCTCACAACCATGAAGGGAATCCCTCTCGCATACAACAAGGACATGCAGGAGGATAAGGAGCTCACATTTGACGCGATAGACACTGTAAAGGGATGTCTCGCACTGTTCACAGGCATGATAGCCACCATGACAGTCAACAAGCCTAGAATGGAAGCATCAGCCAAGAACGGATTCACCAACGCAACAGATGCCGCAGATTACCTTGTAAATCACGGTGTACCTTTCCGTGATGCACACGGCATCGTCGGCCAGCTCGTTCTGAAGTGCATAGAGGAGAACATCTCCCTCGACCAGCTTAGTCTCGACGAGTACAAGGCCATCTGTCCTGTATTTGAAGATGACATATATACAGCCATCAGCATGGAAGAATGTGTTCAGAAGCGTAACACAATCGGTGCTCCGGGACACGCTGCAATGCAGAAGGTGATCGATGCAAACGACAAGTTCTTAGAATGGGCTGAGCAGGATTTAACCAAGCACACCAAGGAGTGATTTTTATGAACAATACAACAAAAGCCAAATACGATATGGCAGAAAAGATGCTCAAGGTCGATATCTCTCTTGAGGAGGTTGCTCTCATGACTGAGCTTCCAATGGAAACCCTGAAAAAAATACAGCATGACATCCAGAAAGACGGACTCGTCACAAGACACGACGTGAAGGATGTCGATCTCGATTCAGGCTACCTTATCTAAGCTTAATCCACATACCGTATAATAAAT
>NC_021018.1:2966449-2970209 GCF_000210595.1 Coprococcus sp. ART55/1
TCTCACTATGGCCCAGCGGGGGATATTTATATGTGTACAACATTCCGGTTTATTGTCCTCAAGATACCTTCTAAGACTTTTTATCGCATTCTTCTCGAGGCGGCTGACCTGCGCCTGGGATATGCATATCTCCTCTGCCACCTCCGTCTGGGTCTTTCCCTCAAAAAATCTCAGCCTCACTATATTCTTCTCCCTGTCGCACAGCCTGTCCATAGCCTCTCTGAGATCAAGGTTTTCAACCCACATCTCCTCCTTATTCTTTCTGTCTCTTATCTGATCCATGATGTACAAGGTGTCTCCACCCTCCTGATACACCGGCTCATACAGGGACAGCGGTGCCGATATGGCATCAAGCGACATGACTATATCTTCCTTCGGTATACTTATCTCCTCCGCTATCTCCTCTATCGTCGGCTCCTTATCCTTTGTCTTCTGGAGATTTTCCTTGGCATATATCGCCTTGTAGGCTATATCACGCAATGACCTTGATACTCTTATAGCATTGTTATCTCTGAGATACCTTCTGCACTCACCTATGATCATAGGCACAGCGTACGTACTGAATTTGACATTGAGACTTCTGTCAAAATTATCCAACGCCTTGATAAGCCCTATACAGCCAACCTGGAACAGATCATCCGGATTCTCATTTGAACTGCCAAATCTCTGGATCACGCTGAGCACAAGGCGGAGATTCCCCTCTATAAACTCCTCCCGGGCAGAGCTGTCTCCCTGCTCCATCCTGTCAAACAGCATGTTCTTCTCATCCTCTGTAAGATATGGTAATTTCGATGTATTTACACCACATATAACCACTCTGTTCAGCGCCATATCATGTCCCTCCACGTGTTATCTGTCTAACACTAGGATTGTCAGATACATGCTAATTTATTCATATTTGCACCACTTTTACTGATATATATGCACGCAAAAAGACCATGAAAACCAATTTGTGTCCTAAGTCACTCATCATCTTCATGGTCTCTTATCTTCGTATATCTAGTTCTTTCTGAACTCCTCAAGTTCAAGTCCCTCATTGTGCTGGAGAACCTGATCGATGACCCACTCATTTGCAAACAGGAGAAGCGGATTACCCTTCATGTCCTTAACCTTCTTGACATCGCTCACACGCTTGAGCTTTGTCACGTCTATGGTAGGATCCTTCACCCATCTGATATAGTTATATGGTATCGGCTCAAGTCTTATCTCACAGCCGTACTCGTTCTCAAGTCTGTACTTAAGTACATCAAACTGAAGCACACCTACAACTCCGACTATGATCTCCGAAAGTCCCGCAGTGTACTCCTGAAATATCTGTATAGCACCCTCCTGGGCAATCTGGGTAACACCCTTGACAAACTGCTTACGCTTCATGCTGTTGAGCTGAACAACCCTGCAGAAGTGCTCCGGTGCAAATGTAGGGATACCCTCATACTCAAACTTCTTTCCGCCTGTTGTGAGCGTATCTCCGATGGAGAACAGATCAGGATCAAATACTCCTATAACGTCACCGGCATAAGCCTCATCGACGATCTTTCTGTCCTGAGCCATAAGCTGCTGAGGCTGGGAAAGCTTGATCTTTCTCTTGCTGGCAGCATGATATACCTCCATGCCTGCCTCAAACTTACCAGAGCAGATTCTCATAAATGCGATTCTGTCTCTGTGAGCCTTGTTCATATTTGCCTGGATCTTGAACACAAAAGCTGAGAACGGCTCTGTTACAGGATCTATGATTCCCTCTGATGAATTACGTCCGAGAGGAGGTGTCGTCATCTTAAGGAAATAGTTCAGGAACTGCTCGATACCAAATGTATTCAGCGCAGAACCGAAAAATACAGGGGAGAGCTCTCCGGCTCTGACCTTCTCTATATCCATCTCCTCTGTGGCACCATCTATAAGCTCTATCTCCTCATTGAACTGGTCAAAGAGGTATGGGCCGACAAGCTCCTTGAGAGCCTCATCGTCTATATGATAATCTGTTTCCTCCGCCTTCTTGGCTCCACCTGTCGATATAGCCTGGAACGTGGACACTATCTTGGTCTTTCTGTCATATACACCCTTGAACTCTTTTCCTGAACCTATAGGCCAGTTGACAGGGCATGTCTTGATACCGAGAACAGTCTCTATATCATCGAGAAGCTCAAATGTATCCCTTGCATCTCTGTCCATCTTATTTATAAATGTGAATATAGGTATATGTCTCATGACACATACCTTGAAGAGCTTTATGGTCTGAGCCTCAACACCCTTGGATGCATCGATCACCATGACCGCAGAATCCGCAGCCATAAGTGTACGGTAGGTATCCTCCGAGAAATCCTGATGTCCAGGTGTGTCAAGTATGTTTATGCAATATCCGTCATAATTGAACTGCAGAACAGACGAGGTTACCGAGATACCTCTCTCCTTCTCTATATCCATCCAGTCCGACACTGCATATTTGGAATTTGCCTTTCCCTTTACAGATCCCGCTGTGTTTATTGCGCCGCCAAAGAGCAGAAACTTCTCTGTGAGTGTAGTCTTACCTGCATCAGGATGTGAAATTATGGCAAATGTCCTTCTTCTGTTGATCTCTTCTCTTAACTTGTCATCCATTATCTTTTCCTCATATACAATTTATTGATTCTTATTCTTCAAAATGTCCCTGTTCTTCTGAGCCCAGAGCATAAGCGACTGTATATTCACAGACATCTTCTCCAGCTCCTCAAGGACAGCATCAAAAGCTGCAACCTCGGTCTCATCGACTATTCCATCAGCGGTGATCTCTATAAGCTGCTCAGATATATCTTCCATCTTCTTGGAGGATCCGAGGAACTGAAGTATGAGCCTGTCAAGGCTGTCCGCATTTATCGGCTTCACCGTCTCTTTTCCTATAGGGCAGTCGCCTGAACAATAGCTGTTACAGAGCTCGGGTATGTCATACGCCTTTGACATGGAAAGTACCTCCTCAGGGTACGGAACTACTGTGCCAAGCTCTATTCTTGAAAGCCTTGTCCTGTCTATATTGAGCACCTCTGCACTCTTCTCCCTGCTTGTAAGGTTATCGTTCACCTTAGACGCATTATATCTTGCGACATAATATTTATTGTTAAGCGCCTTTGTAGCTTTTTTACTCATTTTTTTCTCCTTATGTAGTTCTTCCTAATACACCTAATTAAACATAATAACACACAATATCAGCCGAATCAATCATCTTAATATCCGGTGAAAAAGTTCCATCAGAAGCTGCGCAAAATGCAGCTATAAAGTCTATATTCATATCTCCCTCTGCATGCGCAGGATCCGCTATTTCATCCATATGCATACGGCCGTCACACTCAGCCCTGCATACTGCATAATTGCCCAGCCAGATATTCTTCTTCTCCATATGCGCATTGTCCATGACCATTTGCTGTTCCTCATCCTTCATAAGTATGCCTGTTCCGGTCATCTTGCTGTACGCCTCGCGCCTTGTCCACACACATGTGCTGTATATTTCCGGGTGTGCACACGACATCACACATTTTTTATCCTCATCCGAATACATGCGGTTAACTATGCTGTCCGGTATCCTTCTGACTCTCTCAACGTCTATACCACAAGGCTCACTGCCTATCGCAGCCGCCACACAACCCTCGGTATGGCTTATCGAAAACTGAATGTCCTTTATAAACGGCTTTCCCGCCTTATTCTTCTCATACGTGACCAGCCGTTCATCAATTCCGGCACATTCCCTGAGAGCATGTGCAAGCAGGATTCCCGCTGCAAGACTGGCATTCCT
>NC_021018.1:2970797-2972555 GCF_000210595.1 Coprococcus sp. ART55/1
TCTCATCCTTGACAGGAACAACTCTTCCACTGTCTATATTGGACTCGTTGTCCAGCATGAGCTTGATGATCCCTGTCTCCATCTCTTTTATCCTTCTGGATGTGACATAATCAGTCGGAAGGAATTCATGTCTCTTGGCTTTCTTGAGTATATTGCCAACAGCCTTATCACCGTTATTCGCAAGATCCTCGATGGAATTCTTCAGATCCTCTCCAAACTGTGAATATATCTCGTCAAGTCTCTCTGCCCTCTGCTGAAGCCATCTAAGTGTATCTCCAAACAGATCCTGTGCATCGAGTTCATCTATAAGCTTTGTTCTCTCCGCAGCAAGTGCTTCCTTGATGCATGCATCGAAATAACCATTCTCAGTCTCCCTCTTCGCTGAAGGGAAAGTGAAGAATCTCTTCGCAACAATGGTCTTGATGGAATCAATAATTCTAGTATATTCACCCGACGGTGTATAATCCTTCATCATCTTCTCAAGCTTTCTGACTTCAGCCATCATACCCTTTGTAGAATCTGTTACACCGGCACTCGGTGCACCTATGACATCTATTGCGCCATATGGGCCAAACTCATTCATATATTTGGATATCACATCATCAAGTGAACTCCAAAGCTTGTTCTTCATCGACTTTATGATAACCGGAAGTTCCTTCTCAAAGTTCTCCATCTTCTTGGCAAAGCCCTCTCGAAGACCGTCCGTATTCTTCTTTATCATCTTATATGTAGGCTTGGTGATCTGACCATACTGTATGAGACCGTTCACGGCAAGTTTGATATCCTCACCCTGCTCCTCCTGCAAGAATACAGTGAGCTCTGTGAGTGCATTCTTGATATCCTCCTCGGCATTGCCCTCCTTGAACGGAGATCTGAACAATCCCTTATATGCCTGGGAAAACAGATCATTCTCACACATATTCTCTATCTCTTTGATAGGAATATGGTAGTCAGCCTCGCTTACTACCTTGTAATAGCAGTTTGACTTCTTGATATTCTCGTCACTGTGCTCCATCTTCCAGTTCGTGATGGAATATCCCTCATTCTCAAAAAATACATCCCTGAGAAGCTTCCTGTCGTTCTCCACGTCATTGTTGCCAATGAACTTGTTGCTGGCTAGCCTGTAGAGGAAGCTTGCTGTATCCCTTGTGATGTATCCCTCAGGTATGTAGCCCTGTTCGTCCTTTCTACCTGATACAAGCATGCAAGCATCAAAGAGATTCTCCCTGATGACCATCTTGTTTGACTTACTGATAAATGTATAGTTGTCATCCTTCTCGGAGAGCTTCATATAATAATCAACTTCCTTGAGGGTCGCACATCCATTTGCATTGAGTCTCGCCACAAGCTCTGTATCTTCGTATACAGCCTTATGACCGAACAGTACATCCGGTGTGAGCAGGCAACCGCCAATCCTCAGATTGTTCCACTTCTTCGCCTTACCATACGCACGTATGTTATATGCGACATCTGAGAGGATTCCACTTCCGGTTCCTCCGGCGATTCCGGATACGATCAGAACATCGACTGTTCCCTCCGTCGTCTTGTCGTATACATCCTGAAGCTTATCAAAAAGGAGCATTCTGACATCCGTATATGCATTCGAGAACATCAGACGTCCAATCTGTCTGTTCCCCTTTGCTCCGTCTCTTCCTATCGTGATAGCCGGGAATTCAGGATCCATCCAGTTTGCAAGATTCTCATGGATCGGATTCTTCTGGATTCCGTTCTCCAGAACATTCTCAATGTCCGGTCTGT
>NC_021018.1:2973207-2977386 GCF_000210595.1 Coprococcus sp. ART55/1
CCGACCCCCTCCTTGCTATCATCTATGGTAGCCTCCATCTCTGCTATATCTGAATCTATCATGAGGAAATTAATGTTATCCTCGGGTGTGATGTTATCCATCAGCATACCCTTAAGCGCGCAAACTGTCCTGCCTCCAAGTCCCCCAAGACCTATTACGAGCAGATTCTTGTTGAATCTGTTCTCATGACTTATACGTCCAAAAACACGTATGTCTTTTAATTTGCTAAACTCCTCTTTTTGAGTATCAATAAGTATCATAGATTATGCCTCTCCTTAATATGCACGTACACTTCTTCCCCCATAGTGAATTTTCTGTACCTGAAAACCCACATTTTCAATTTATCACTATTCTTATTGATTTTCAACAAAAAGCGTTAATTTATTTGGCATTTTTTCTAAATTTTGACATATTTAAGCATTAAACACTTTCTACTTATCTGTCAATTTTACCCTGTCTCCCACGATCTCAAAACAACCGAAGCTTTTGAGAAAGCTTGAAAACTTACTGTATCCATATTTCTTTATGCTGAAGCTGGGTATAATATTCTTAAGTTCTGTATTCAGCAGTCCCATATTGTACATAGTGTCAGAATTCTCCGTGAGAAGTCTCACTATGCGCAGCTTGACAGCACTCTTAGGATCGATATGGTTCTTGATGGACACAAATTTCTGCCTGCCGCTGTCTATATCCAGATCGTCAAACTCCTCACTGAGGAATGTTGACAGCTTGGAATATCCATAATTTCTCACGTCAAAGTCAGGATATTTGTTCACAAGGCGGCTTCCGATCTCACCCATATGAGTCTTCTTATCCTTGTCATCGTTCTCATCTATTATATTGTAGACCGTCTTCTTTATGTCCCTTATGCTTGTGATATATGACTCGTCCACAGCCGCAGCCTCAAGCATGGCATTCTTCGATGCCGGCTTGTTGAGATCCTCTGTCACCAGTGAATCAAGGATCTTGAAGCTTGTACACGCACTCACGAACGCTTTCGGAGTCTTGCGTTCTCCCATTCCGATGACCTGCTTGCCAGCCTCCCTGAGTCTTGATGCAAGCCTAGTGAAATCGCTGTCGCTTGTCACCAGACAGAATCCATCTATATTGCTCGTATAGAGAAGATCCATCGCATCTATTATCATGGCCGAATCCGTTGAATTCTTTCCCGCCGTGTATGAAAACTGCTGTACAGGCTGTATAGAATATGACAGCAGACAATCCTTGTCCCAGCCATTGTTATTCTTTGACCAATCCCCATATATCTTCCGCACCGTTATTGAGCCGAGCCTTGACAGCTCATCAAATATACTCTCAATATATTTTGCCGATACATTCTCTGAATCGATAAGTATCGCATACTTGTTAGAAATCTCACTTGATATTTCTTCCATATAAAAGTCCCTTTCATTTATCAGTTCTCTTTGCCGGTCTCAACCCCAAACTTGCCCGGTCCATCCTGAAAATACTCACGGGTAAGCTTCACAACTGTACCTGACAGCATGAATACTGCGATCAGATTAGGTATGATCATAAGTCCGTTGAAGGTGTCCGCTATATCCCAGAGAAGTCCGAGATCCATGGTCGCACCGATGATTGCGACAAATGCATACACAACCATGAACGGCTTGATAAGCTTACTTCCAAACAGGAATCCGACACATCTTGAACCGTAAGTCCCCATCCGAGTATGGTTGAGAACGCGAAACAGCACAAAGCCACCGCTGTGAATATCGATATCCAGTTGCCGTAGGTTGCAACAAAGCCGTTGATCGTGAGATCGGCTCCTGCAGCCTGTCCGTAGGCTACCTCAGTTCCACTGCACAGTATTACAAGTGCCGTAAGCGTACATATAACTATAGTATCGATAAATACCTCGAATATTCCCCAGAGTCCCTGCTGCACCGGATGCTTTACATCAGAACATGCATGGGCTATGGATCCTGTACCAAGACCTGCCTCATTGGAGAAAATACCTCTCGATACACCCTTTCTCATGCTGAGGAACAGACTTCCAACTATTCCACCGGTCACGGACTTCGGATTGAATGCACCTTCAAATATAGAAGCGAACACTCCCGGCACACTCTTGATATTGATTATTACAAGAATTATAGCCATGATGATATACATAGCAGCCATGAATGGCACCAGCTTCTCTGTCACGCTTCCTATTCTCTTGATTCCTCCTATAAGTATGAGACCAACAAGAATAGCTATTATGATTCCTATCACAAGATTGATTGTAAATGTATTGCTCTTGTCAGCCAGATTATAATTAAAAAGTGCTGAATCTATAGCCGTAGTTATGGTATTGACCTGTGTTGCATTTCCTGTTCCGAACACTGTGAGTATACCGAGGACTGAATATGCTATAGCCAGGAAGTAAGCATTCTTGCCTAGGCCATTCTTGATGTAATACATTGGTCCGCCGACCCAGTCACCATTCACATCCTTCTCACGGTAGAACACTGCAAGTACGACCTCTGCAAACTTTGTTCCCATTCCGAGAAGTGCTGAGATCCACATCCAGAATACCGCACCAGGACCGCCTATGGCGATGGCTCCAGCAACACCGGCTATATTTCCCGTTCCAACCGTTCCCGCCAACGCCGTACACATGGCCTGAAAAGGACTGATTGCACCATCTGAAGTCTCCTTCTTGTTGAATATCCTTCCAAACGTATGCTTGAACGCGTATCCAAACTTTGTAAACTGAACCCCCCTGTTTCTTATGAGGAGCCACAGTCCCACGCCCACGATACATATCATGGATGGCACTCCCCATATAAAATTGTTCACCGATGAATTCACATCGGCAATGATCTTAAGTAATTTATCCATATCTGCTCTTTCTCTTTTCGTTTTTCTTATTTTTTACATACCAAGTATGATTTTACAATACATTGTGCTTGTTGTGCAAGAAAAACCGCATCCACTTTAGTCATGGATGCGGTTTTTAATTTATATAATATTGTTATATACTTCTAACTCAAATTATGTATTTGGAGCTATTCAATCTCTGCCCAGCTAAGTGATGAATCACTTTCTACAATTACATAATCATTTGTATAGTCATTATTGTATGTATCATCATTTTCTGAAGCATATTCTGCAAGGCCACTATCCAAAGAAGTTATTTTCTTCTCGCCATCGCATAGCTCCCACTGTTTTAATTCGCTATTATACACTGCTCTAACCCATTCTTTTTGACGAACCTTTGTGTTTTTGTCTCTCCACAATGCATAATATTCCAAAGCATCATAATTGTCCGTTATAGATGCAACACATACTGTTGCAACCTCATACGGGCCTTTCACACCAATATAATCTAACACGTCACCAACAGTATACGCCGGTGCATTCGTGTACTCAAATTTAACATAATGTTGATCACCAAACGCCTCGTCATTATTATCCAAAACATCTTCTGCATCTGCATTCTCCTGCCGTTCCTTGATTACTGTCTCATAATAATATACTTTTTCATCAAGATTGTAATCCCACTTGACAATCGTATCTGAGCCAAACATATTTTTCTCAACAGTAACAGGAACACCTCTTAAATATCCCTGAGGAACTTTTACATCCACAGATACATCATATACAATATAGTATTCATCTGTTTTTATCACATTGTCAACAGACAGAACATCTATCTGACTTTCATCACTAATATCAACATCAACAATATGCCCATTATCATCACACACTCTACCTGATGTATTCATTAGATTCTTTTTTATTTTGTCCGCTCCTTTATTAGCCAGCATTACGAATTCAGGAATAATTCCCCAAACAATTGTGACAATGCCTACACACACCATCAAAATTATCTCACATACTCCGAGCGCCGAATGTTTGTCCACATTTTTCATAAATAAATGAACACACAATATGAACAAGCAAATGCATCCTATTATCAATATTGGTAATTGCATAATTTAATTTTCTCCCGTAAAAAAATAGTGCGTGTCTATTCGATAATGTCAATTATGAACGAATATCCAGATGTTCGAACACAATATAACCCTGCAGGTGTACCTTCTGGAATCTTATAGTATCCATATCCCTCTGGAGCAGTCTGCGCTTCTGCATAATATTTTTGTCCTAATACATAATACTTCACAGATACCGTAGCTGATCCTTCCTTGCTTTCATAATCTGAATAATATTTAT
>NC_021018.1:2978107-2979362 GCF_000210595.1 Coprococcus sp. ART55/1
CATATTTGTTTTCTTCCATTTTTTCGCTCAAATTCTTTCTGCGAAACTCTATACAGCCATTATCTGCATCTACAGTAAATTCCTGTGGCATTGTATATCCCTCCGATTCAATAGGGTATATATCATAATTCCAGCCTCCGCCAAATTCCACCAACAAATCACCTGGATACATCTTTACGCAGGAGAAATCTGAATCGGTAAATTTAATATAACTATTATCATTCTCATCAAGGACATGTGAAGAATCCATTGAATACAATCTGTCCTCATGCTGTATCCAATATTTTTTAAAATATCGTTCACCTTCATTCTCATATGCATTTACAGCCTCTTTGTACGACATAGGTGAGCCATTATCTGTAATTATATTTGACGCTTCTGTTGTGGTTACCTCAGTGGTTGTTACTTCTGTTGTGGTTTCTTCTGTTGTCACTTCTGTTGTTGCCTCTGTTGTAGTTGCTTCTGTTGTTGTCGCCTCTGTCGTTGTCTCCTCAGTTATTACCTCTGTAGATAACACTCCAGAACCTGATTTACCATTATTTCCACAGGAGCACAATAATGCAATTCCTAATACTGCACAGGATCCTATTATTGTTTTTCTTAATTTCATCATCTCTTCGCCTCTTTCTCAGCAGATTGCCGTATATTATTCAAATTATAAATAAGTTTCTAGTATGCCTCCCCTCTTTTTGATTCTTTTATTATTTTTTACTCATGTAGCTCTTCTGAACTATAGGAGTTACAACGCCTATCTCTATTTGACCCATGTCAAAACCATACGGCGTTAACATCCATATAAATTCGGATTTTTAATCTATTAACACCAGTTATATTCAAATCAAAATTCTGAGGCAGAACACCACTCTTAACAACATCCGATGAATATAGCAGCTCACCGTCGCCATATATTTTTACTTTACCAGCCGCAGAGGATTCAGCATTATCCTTACAGTCATAATGTAATACAACCTTACCTGACAACTTGTCATACTTACCGCCGAGTAAATATTCTATTTCGCTGCTTTCCGAGTCTGAAAACATATATCCTCCAGATTCACTAAGTAATATACCGGAAGAATAAGAAGTTCCAGTGTTATCCTTATCTATTCCAGCCCACTTATGTATGTCGCTATCCTTGTAAAATTCATCCAAATCAGAGAGCGACACAGGCTCAAAACTAGAAATTCTTTCAAGCTCATCTAATAACTCTACATCTTTACCAACTATATTTATTGCATCGTTAATTACTTTTTTG
>NC_021018.1:2981508-2982833 GCF_000210595.1 Coprococcus sp. ART55/1
ATGATGATGATATGGCAACTCTGTTCTTGCCATCCTTAAGGTCAACATACAAAATACTTAGTATTCTTTGAAAGTCCAAGAACTGTCACATCCCAGTTGTAACCATATACCTCTTTCTTCAAAGTCTTAGCATACGCTGCCTCACCGCCCTCAGGGGGATTCTCTGTAGGATATTTGTATGTATACATATATTCATAATGGGTATCCTCCACATTCTGCTTCTTGACCTTTGAACAGAAAGTTGCAGTGTTAAGGCTTAACATCAGGCATATGAGGGCTATAAACATTCCGATCACAACGGTCAACCCTGTTCTCATCTCTCTGAGCATCTGTCTGACTCTGAATCTTCCGACAAATCCCATGTCTCCGAGATCGACATTGCTGCCCTTCGGCTGCTTGACCTCATTCTTTATAAGTGAAAGAGCTGTCTGTGAGAGCTTCTTTCTGATAACGAAGTAGTTCACAACTATCGCTGTCAGTGGAGGCATCACAATACCGTACACTATAAGAATCGGCGGAATCTTTACATCCATAGCAGGGATGGAATAATACGCATATGCATCTGCCATCTGAACAGGGATTCCCACATTGCTTATCCCGATCAGAAAACCGATTATGCCTGCAACTGTTGTGACTATGACCGGAAGTGTCAGATAATGCATCATGAGATCTCTTCTCTTGACCCCCAGGGCATAAAGTGCACCTATGACGCTGCTCTCCTTCTCTATTCCATGTACAACAAATACCGATATGACATATGTGAACAGAAGCATGAGCAGCACACCGAAGAAATATCCCGCCTGTACATTGATCTGCTGGTCATCAGCGGCTCCACCTGTTCTCGGATTATCATCACTTGTCACAAATGATGTAATATTTGCAAGATCTGTGTCGTAATCCTTGAGGAATGAATCCATCTCCTTCTTGAGTTCTGCCATTCCATCTGCAAGCTCATCAGAGCCATCCTTTGCATCCATAGCTCCATCTGTGTATTCTTTTATGCCGTCCTTGAATACCTTTATGCTGTCAATATCGCTCATGGCACTCTTGACACTCATAGCCACGATTCCACCCTGACTGTCGGCAATCTTAGTCATCTCGTCATTGTAATTATCCTCTGTGAGCTCTGTATCCAAACCATACGCTGAGAGAGATGATGACACCTGTTCAAGGTATGCGTCAAACAGCTCCTGTGCCGCATTGTTGAGCTTCCTGTTGTTATCAGTGAGTTCTCCAAGTCCATCTGCAAGTTCATTTGCGCCTGACTTAAGATCCTTTATGCCATCCTTGAAATCGTTTATGGCTGCGCCAGTTCTATCCCAGTA
>NC_021018.1:2983838-2985157 GCF_000210595.1 Coprococcus sp. ART55/1
GTATTTTCTTTGCCATAATCCTCACCCATTTAATTATAATATAAAATAACATAACAGTGTTACGCTTGATAACACCGTTATGTTAAAACATATCGATCATTTTGTCAACTATTTTATTCCTTATACATATCGCTATAAATTCTGTCTATAGTCTCATCACGGCTCAACTTATCGTACAGATAATAGTCAGAATCTGATTTAAATGATCCATACACATCCTCAGATTCCAATATCGGTGCCATAATCGACAATTTGTCGCTGTTTTCTTTTCTCATAGCATCTGCCTGTACCTCAAATCCAGTCAGCATATCATGCTCATCAAGAACAGCAAGTGCCGAACTGCTGATCGGAACACCCTTTTCTGTTCCCTGTCTTAAAGTCATTTCCTCACCGTTCAACAGATAATTCAACAGCTTTGCGGCCGCTTCTGGGTGTTCAGTATTATTACTTATCGCATACATTGTTGCAGGTTTAACAAACCAGCCTAAAGATTTTGCCCCCGGCTCACATATGTATTCTCCTATTTTTACATCATATCCATTTTCCTTCAAAGGATCACAATATCCTCCTGCATCACTTACCCACGCAAGAGTGCCGCCAACCTCACCGCTGGCAAAAGCATTCCTGTTAAATGAATCTACAGACATTAAGACTTTTTTATCAAGTAGTTCCTTATAAAAATCCAACATGTCACCTATCTGTTCCTTATTCAGATTCAATGTGCCATCAGATTTGACCGGATCATTTCCGGTTGTCTGTATATAATGTGAAAGCAGCATAAAAAAATAATGATTTTTTTGTCATGCCCAGAGGATATACCCCATCTTTGCTCATGATTCTGGCTGCATCAAACAAGTCATCCCATGTTCTGGGAATACTAAGTCCATATGAGTTCCAAAGAGTCTCATTATAATAAAAAGTCTCCGTATTGAACGCGATAGGAACAGCATTTAATCTTCCATTTTTTGTTCCAAAGGCAAGCTCTTCTTCAGTATAGTTTTCAAAATCAATATAATCCGAAAGCGTATTAAGATCATAAAAGCCAGATCCGTCAGAAGAATATGTATCAAGCCAGCCATAATTTATGAGCATAACATCCGGAGTCTCCTGTGATTTCATATATATATGCTGTCTTTTCTCGTATCCATTCCACACACCATATTTGCATTTGACGTTTATTTCTGGATTTTCTTTTTCAAATATATCAACAGCATCCAGTGTGTACTGGTTTCTACTATCATCGCCCCACCAGGAATATTCTATAGTTATCGTATCCCCGACAGCCATATCTGTTTTTTGCTCTCCGCAACCACTAATTA
>NC_021018.1:2985661-2989317 GCF_000210595.1 Coprococcus sp. ART55/1
ATCAGCCTTCTTCATCATGCTTTCATAATCAGATGAGTTCTCTCCATCTACTATGTAAACACCTGCTGATAACGAAAGATTACATTCAGTATATTGTTTCGAAATCGTTCTGGTAAAATCTTCAGCCAACAGTCTCAGCTCAAATTCCATTTTCTTTCTAACACTTTCCAAAGTCCATCCAGTAAACTTCCTGTACACTGCAAACTCATCACCACCTACCCGTCCGATCACGGAATCTGCTCCAAGCATTTTTGTGAAGAGTTCAGCAGTTTTAGACAGAACCACATCCCCTTCTCCATGACCCAAAGTATCATTTACCTTTTTAAAATTGTCCATATCTATCATTATAAACACATGTGTGACTGTTTCTGACTTTTCCTCAAGACAGGATCCAACAACTTCTCCAAACGAAGCTTTATTCATAAGTCCTGTAAGCTGGTCATATTCAGCCTTTTGCTTTAATTCCTCAATAGCTCCGGAAACAGGTGTATATATTCTTTTCAATACAATGCTTCCTGTCACAACAACCAATAAAGCCAGCACAAGAGTTGCTACAAATGAATACAATTTCAATCTCCCTACTTCTTTGAATATCTCAGATTCACCTATGTAAGACACTACTCTCCAGCCATTTGAACATTGTGCTACGGATATAACATATCCATCCGAATTTGTCTGATATTCGAAGTCGTCATTTTCCTTTGGAAGGTTCACTTCAATTTTTTCTCCAACGCATTTTGCATTATTTGAATACGCAACTTCCTCGGAATCATTTACAAGACACACCCTCATATCCTTGAGTTCATGACTTAAATTCACCACTGAACTTAGTTCCCTGCTATAGAAAGAAGTTACGATCACAGCATTTTCATTAAGTTTCTTGACGTAGAAAAGCCTGTCTGGACTGTTTAAATAATCAAAAAACCAACCGGACATTGTCTTCTCGTCATTTATATGTCCAGTAAAATATGTATATATTCCTCCATCCGGAAAAGCCTGAAGTGTTGTGTTGGAAATCCATCCCACGCTCTTGTCATTGGAATATACGACACCAAAATCTGTAAAGTTGTCAAACACACCAAGGTCACTTATCCTATTCTGAATCGCCGCTTCCTGCTGTATTCTGGTAAATTCATCCAGACTATCATCTGTGGCATCATACTCACACAGCTGATCATCGGAGAAAAAAAGAGCCACTGTATCTTCTATACCGACAAGATAATTGTCGACGTTGTATCCAAGCTGTTGGTTGTTAGACGATATAAGATTCACTATCTTGCTTCTCATATTATCAACTGCCTGTTTTGTTATTATAAAAGATATCATACCTGCTGTGGCAACAACAGCAGCCAGGAAGATGATAGCGAATCTCCTCCTGGCTTTGCTTATCTCATATTCAGTTCTGTTCCTGCTGTTTGCTGACATATCTTTCTTCCCCCGTGTTATATACATAGCTATTATATAACAACTATTATTTGTAAATTGTCAATCTTTTTTCTTTCCGTAATCTTTACACGCTAGTATCCATATTGCACTCATTCCACAAAATCCTACTATACTCACCAACACTCCTGGCCAAAATAATGGATATTTAAACTTTATGTTTGTCACTCCTGTTCCAACACACAGCATATTATTTTCATCCATTATCTCCGAATCAGATACGAAAATATCCTGATATGCAAGAGTAGTATTTATCACGGCTCCATCAGCAATATCTGCCGGAGCATCATTTACTGTTATCACCATTCCACCGTCCGTTATCTCACTACTTATAGGAATCAGCGTTCTCTCAGGAAGATCCTCCGGGCTCACGCCAAGAATATCCTCAACTATCTTCTCTGCACCGCTGTCCCCTGTCACACTATAATAGTACAAAAGATTCAGTCCCACATATTTGATATTCTGACTGTTCTCGTCCGTGGCTGCAAATGCAAGCTGTTCCATCTCATAAGCGAATGTACCTGTCACGTTCATGGCTCCGGTTATATATCCGGTATTCCACTCTGACATATCATCAGGAAATCCTGTAGTAGATATCTGCTCACCGTCATAGCTAAAAATCGGATAGCTGGACTTTAATGATACAGACATATCCGTAACTCCAAGAAATACATGCTGCCTCGTTGCGCTGTCCGCTGGGACATGTGTCATGTCTATGACAACATTTACACCAGAATCCGCAAGAGATCTCACCATCTCCTCAGCCTTCTGTCTGGTGTCATATGAGAATCCGGTCAAAATTACAGTATGGTAGCTTTTCAGTTCGTCCGTAGAATAATCCTCTATATTTGAGGACATTCCTGCCTTAAAAGAAGGAAATGCAAGGGTTATCCCATCCGCATAGTCACCTATGACAATGCCATCATACTGCGTGACAACACCGAACTCCTCCGGACCATCAAGCTTAAACAGGCACACCTTATCCGACTCATATGTCAACGTGTAGCCACTCTTCTTTGCGCTTGCAGTGACATCATCGAGAGTCTTTCCCTTTGCACCTATATACTTTCTGTCAATTGCAACTGTATCGTCTCCAAGCTCGACCGATCTGTCAAACAGATAATCATACTGTTCATTCTCAAGTGCCTGGTTGAGCAGCATTATGTTGTCAGCGGTCGCAGCCCCCTGCCATGCCCATCCAAATGTATATGACGCCCCCCCATCTGTACACACTCCGTACGATGGATAGGAACCGAGACTTGAAAGATCCATGAGCGATGCCCTCTGACTTGTGTTATCCCTCAAAAGGCCCGCCACAGCCACACCGTCATCATTTGCCGGAACGCTGTACCTCTCAAATGTGAATGACGGTATCGCATCCACCACAAGTATGATCACCGAGGCAATCACAAATGGCTTTCTGAGCCGCTCCCACTCTATGAGCGACAGGAAGAAAAATCCATATGCTATAACTGTAAATCGCGTCATCCAGAGTGCCTGACTCATCGGCATCTTTCGAAGTATCGGCAGAACATCCGGTGTCGTGAGCACAAGGATTACAAGAGCCAGGATAAATCCTGATTTTTTCTTGTTATCTGCAAGCAAAATTCCCGCTATGGAGAGCAGGACAACGGATATTCCAAAATAAAATGCGCCGATATCTCCATTTATACGGTTTAACGGATTGAGCGATGAAGAAAGATCAGACATCCACATCGTCATTACATCTGATGCTGCCTCGGAATCCATGGATGATATTCCGCCCGAAAGTGATGGCACAAGCCACACTCCCATGATGAGTATGCCACATATCATCGTGAGCAGGATGATCACCTGACGTCTTATACCCATTTTCCTGTGATGATCGAACAACAAAAACAAGAAAGTTCCTATTCCGATCATAGCTATCATCATGATATGGGTAACGGTTATGAGCATTGTAAATATGAGAATCCCGGCAAGTGCCCATCTCTTCTCTTCCCTGAGATACACCCAGATAAAATATATGAGATATGGGAGAAGGAAGGACACGACCATTCTCGGCATATTGCCCTCATCAATGTACATTCTCGCATTTTCAGGCATGAAGAACCACAGCACAGCAAGTGCTGTTCCAAATACAGGCCTTCCGATTCTTCTGCCGATGAGCAGAAATGCCAGTCCGCCGAAGAATATATACACGCCGAACAAGAGGTAATATGCATTTATCACAT
>NC_021018.1:2989800-2995776 GCF_000210595.1 Coprococcus sp. ART55/1
TCTCGTCATACAGAGGATATATCTGTCCACGTTTCAGTGCCTTATAGAGATACTCCGACTTGTACATATGCCCCCATACATCATTTCCCGATGGTTCAGTCACTACGTTCTTAAAGTGTATGACTCCAACCGCTGCCAGTGCGGCAAGGACAACCACACCAAGAGCGAAATAAATATTAAGTTTTCTCCTGCTGAGTTTATCCTTTTCTGTCATTTGGTCTCGTCATTTTCCTTTATATCTTTGAGTATCCTGTCAGTTATGGAGTTTATCGTCTGCATCTCCTCCGTGTAACTATCGTCGATAAGACTTACCACATACGACATCGATGGGGACTCGCTGATCTCCATCATGAGAAATATCCAACCGTTTCTGTTCAATATCTTCGTTAGTTCTTCCTTGAAATACTCACATATATTCTCAAGTGTCGGATTGATCATATCAAACGGCGGAACATCGTTTAACGTCTTGTCCTGGTATGCACTTAAAAACTCCTCAACCCTGTGTTCAAGATGGTGAAACTTGACAGTCTCATCACGTCCCTTGACAACATTTATCACAATCTCCCATGTGTGGGGATGTATTTCTCCCATGACTCCATTTTTGTATATGCCATGTCTGGCATTCAGATAGAATTTGAATTTATACTGTCTGAACCTCATATAATTCACCTCTCAAAACATTTGAACTCAACATCATTTGAATTTGTTCTCATCTGCAGCCGCCTTACCAGTTCGCAAGGTCCAGCAATCTGTCCTTCTCATGGTAAAATGTATTTCTTGGATTTTCCGTGGATACAACTTCTCTGAGTACAGTCTCCAGCTCCGCTCCTTTAGAAAACGCCTCCCATTTGGACAGCATTTCCTCTCTCGTCTTTTCAGCTGCTGCAAGATCCGTCTTGTACATGATCACCACGAAATATCCCTTTGAAAGTTCCGCTGTAACATGATTTTTTCCCATGGAACCCTTTATAAAGTCCATGATCCTGAAAATGGCATCCCGTGAGAAATACCTGTCTCCCATCCTGACGCGAATGAACATAAAAGTGATCGGAAAAAGTTCAGTATCCGAAGATTTCGACAACAGCGTGTCAACTATCTCCAAATCATAGTAACCTTCCCTCTTTATCTCCGTCTTATCGAAATCCCTGTTTCTGAGTTCTTCCTCGTACTGGTCTGTCAGTCTTTCATACTCATCAAACTTTTCATTCCGCTCTGTAAGATTGGACTGCAGCGCAATAACTTTTCTTCCCTCATGTCCAATCCTCCCTGCAAATTCAATTAATATACATCCAAACACCAGTATCGTAGCTATAACGGCTGTCACAATGTAGAATTCCATATTTGAGGTTCCATACTCCTCAAGAACATAATCTTTGTCTGTAAATACACCACACACATACTCTGTTCCAGACACAGACGCCTCACTGACTATTCCGCCCAAATCTTCCATATAGAGTTCAAATTCCGCCTTAGATGATATATTCTCCAGATTCTTTGTTGTATCATCATCCTTCATATACAGCACTCTGCCATCTTTGAGAATGAATCCCCACGTAGTTCCGGATACCGGCACAGAATGTCTTATGAAATGTATCATCGCATCCTCCGATTTCCCAGCCAGCCCATCTGCAATAATCTGCGCTGTGCTGTCCTGTTCATTCTTAAACGAATGTACAACATTGTCCCTGTTGTCCATGATATGGTATCCATAATATATGATCTCAAGCAAAGTGGTGACCAAAACAACTACAAATGCTGCCACCAGTCTTCCCCTGTACGTTTTTTTATTTTCTTTTCTCTTCTCTGTATTTTTATCTGTAGATCTGTCCATCATCTGGTCTCCTCATGTGCACCTGCCAGCTCATCCTCAGGATAGTTGACAAATCTGCGTACCTTATCTAGTCCGTGTGTAAACCGCAGAAAATCGCTCCTTACTACGCCCACTGCCGTATCCCTTTCATCTGAAAAAGTCTGCATCTTCCAGCTGCCCTTTGACTTCATGGAATTTATTATTCCGGCAAACCTGAACCAGAATACAACAAAATTGTAAAGTGGCAGCAGAAATATCAGATAAATTTTTCGCACATAGTATCTTCTAAGCTTTTTAAAGGGCTTTAAAAACAGGCTTATACATATATAAAGAAGTGCTGTGGTAAAAACATACAGCATGTACATAATGATGACCGACTGTATGATAAGACTAAATGGGTAATTCACAAATCCCAGACATATTAGTGCGAAGTACCATATCATTCGCGGAAATGCAAATGTATGATCAAACATGACAAGTCTAACTATGAAATCCGAGAAAAATCCCCTGACCACATTCATTCTGTTCTTCATGAACATATGGACAACCTCTATCTCCCCACGCTGCCATCTCTGCCTCTGGATATACAATCTGTTCACGTCTTCTATCGGATCAACGTAAAATATCGCCTCACTGCAGAGAACCACACTTTCACCAAGCACATCTCTTATCTGAAATGTTACGTGTGTGTCCTCGCACACTGTATCCGTATTGTACATATTGGTTCTCATGATGGTGGAACGTCTGAACGCTGAAAAAGCACCGGAAAGTGTAAATATGTTGTTGAATTCTGACTGAAAGTTTCTTCCGGCAAGAAAAGCCTGGGCATACTCAAAAAACTCAAGTTTTCTGAGCAGGCGAAGTCCGAATCCCTTTGTCTCGTCTATCATCTCAGGATTTGTCATGATTGTACCCGTCATACAGTCAATATCAGCGTTTCTCTCAAACTTTACGACCATATTTCTTATGGCATCCCTCTGCAGAACACCGTCACTGTCTATATGGATCACATATTTGCCAAAGCTGTTGAAAAGCCCAAGGTTCAGTGCCTTAGACTTGCCCTGCTTTGAATTTACCCAGTTCATGGTAAGTTCCGGAAACTCCTCCTGACACTCGCAGAACACTTCAAAGCTTCTGTCTGTACTCATGTTGTTGACGACAAGTATATATATCTTATCATTTGGGTAACTTGAATCATTAATTGACTTGATACACCGTCTAAGACTGTGCTCTTGATTGTACACCGGTATTATCATGGTTATCTCAGGTGAAAAGTTTACTGCCTTCTCCTTATGTGACACTATCTTTTTCTTTATCAGTATCACAAAGTTGCCTATGGTCGGAATGATCTCCATAACTATAGGTATGATGACCCAGGCTGCCCAGAATATAATAGAACTATGAAATATCTGCATTATGTGCGTCAAACTTAAAACCTCCAACCTTCTGTCTTATTATCTGCGACTTTGTAAATACAAAGAAATATAGTGCAACCGTGCATGCATAGAACACAAGACGCCCTATTATCGTATGGGCAATGAAGTATGAACTTTCTCCAAACATATATATTATGAGGCAGATCACAAATATCCTGAGTACATTTGACACAAATATCGCAAATCCTCCCACTACGCTGAGCACGCTTTTCTCATATGTGTGATACAAAGGAAAAAACCACAGGAGCGCCAAAAATGCCAGTATCTCTATGATGCCTGAGCACTCATAGTCTATATACATTGAAAGGTTTGTATCCCCTGTGGATATAAATATTACATTTTTGTTGAAATAAGACTCGTATATTCCAGTCATATCCCCAAACATCCCTGCCACTGCGGATACTGCTTTTTGCAGTGGGGCAAGAATGACCGGCTCAACCAGTATAAGCATGTATATAAAGAGACCCACACTGCCTGCAATGAAATACCAGAATTCGAGTTTGCCACGTTTTAGAACCGTAAGCACATATATCCATATAATAAACGTTACGATCAACAGTATGTTCATCCTGTGTTCTGTCTCCTTTTCACATAGTAATTTTATTATACGAGGGTTTACCTCTTCTTTCTTCTGCACACAAACACTCCGCCTGTTGCAAGTGCCATCGCCATAGCTGCCCCTGCCCACGGACCTGTCGGAGTTCCGGTTATAGTTACGCCCTGCGCGCCGATATTAGGGTTGGACACTGTGATAGTCGCCCCCTGATCAATGTTTATACCCAGATAATCAGCCAGTTTCTTCATTGATATTGAAAACTCTATCTCATCACCCTTTCCCGTCTCAGTGTGTGCTGCATCATAAACCGTAAATGCCACATCGCCATCTATATCTGTATAGTAACCTGCGAACACACCAAAATTCCTGTATATTCCCTCACCTAGATTATACATCTGTCCCGACCAGTTGATCGAACCATCTGAATTCACAGGTAATACATTGAGCACACACTGTTTACCATCTACTGTAATGTTCCAGAACTGGAACTGCATCTGTGATGTGTACAGGTCATTCATGGAAAAATGCACATACAGCCTGTCGCCATCTATCGCAATCTGTCCCTTGTGAACCGAATAGCCATTGTTGCTGTTATATGTTATATCAGCAGATGGATACTGACTCCATTCACCGTAATATCCATCTATGGCAAGCCCTGTTGTGACAGGTCCACTTGAATTGCTCTTTGCCGCATCTGTCTGGGTTGCAACTGCATCATCCGCAAATGCCTGTATTCTGCCGCCCATAATAGAAAAAACTATAAAAATAACAGCGAAAGAAACAGCCATAACGCCTCTGTTCAAATGTTTCTTATACGATTCTCTTTTCTTCATACTCATCACGCCTCATCTCTGTAGTATATTTTCATTGCTCAATTTATATATGTATATATTTCATCTATATCAGCTAAGTCCTGTCATACTCTCAAGTTTCAATATATCATCAAATATCTTCTGATAATTTCTGTTGCTTGTATCCATGTTCATGGTCGGCAGCAGCATCCTGTCAGATACCTGATACACACATAGCGGATTCTCAGATATATCAAGCTGGTATAACTCCATACCACTTTTCATAAACTGTTTTCGCAATTTCTCGTAGAAGTAGTCGCCTATTGTCTCAAGGGTATTACCACATCCCTCAAACTCAGGAAGTTCATTAAGATACCGTCCCCTATACTGATCTATAAATGACGAGATGATTGCTTCCAACTTAAAAAAGGGAATATCCTCTTTACTATCCTTCATACCTATATAAGTGACAACTGTAAATGAGTGTCCATGTATCATCGTTATGTCGCCATTAAAACTATGTTTTGCATTAAAGTAGGTTCTGTATATATAGTAGTTAAACAACCATACCCCTCCCGACCATAAACTTCTATTTCAACTTAATAAGACTCATTCTTATCATCTCTAAATTATAAGTACATCATTGTGATATATCAATGATGAAAAATCGCCAAAATTATGGCTATTTTATGAACATATTGTGACTTTATGTATAACAAGGACATTTCAACCGATTGCGCTATTCATATTTTATTATCTATTTGATCGTTATTGATTGTATAATCACAAAATCCGTCAAATAGTCATAATGTGAATGGCCGCACAAAAAAAAGATCCCATCCATATGAATGAGATCTTTTTACATTTGTCTATAAATCCTATCTACATTATAGCTCTGACATTGTCATTTATGCCGCAAGCAGTTTCTCAACACTTACAAGCTTTACACAGAGAACAAATATCTCTGTTGCCTGCTGCATCTCCTCCGGTGTAGGGAATGAAGGTGCGATTCTGATGTTGCTGTCCTTTGGATCGTTGTGGTATGGGAATGTTGCTCCTGCGCCTGTGAGGATAACTCCTGCCTCCTTGCACTTGGCAACTATAGCCTTTGCACAGCCTTCCATAGCGTCAAATGATATGAAATATCCGCCGAGAGGCTTGATCCATGAACCAATTCCAAGTCCATCAAGCTCCTCCTCAAGAACTTTGAGAGTTGTTTCAAACTTTGGTCTCATGAAATCAGCATGCTTCTTCATATGCTCCTTGAGTCCATCAAGGTTCTTGAAGTATCTTGCATGTCTGAGCTGATTTACCTTATCGTTTCCTATGGTCTGTATTGTGTAATGCTTCTTGGCATCCTCAAGATTTGCATGTGATGTAGCC
>NC_021018.1:2996213-2997262 GCF_000210595.1 Coprococcus sp. ART55/1
CTGAACCAGGGAAGCTTACCTTTGATGTTGAAGCAAACTCAAATACCATATCCGGATTGCCGGCCTTTTCACACTCTCCGATGATATCAAGTATCTCTACCTGATTGTCCTCATACAGATGATGGATGACATATGCATTGTCCCAGAAGATTCTGAAGTCCTTAGCTGCTGGTCTTAGATTTGCAAATCTTCTTACTGTCTCATCGCTGTAACAGATTCCCTGTGGGTTTGAGTACTTTGGCACGCACCATATGCCCTTTACTGTTGGATCTGAATTTACAAGTTCTTCAACCATATCCATGTCTGGACCTGTCTCTGACATAGGTATGTTGATCATCTCTATTCCAAAATGCTCTGTGATGGCAAAATGTCTGTCATATCCTGGAACAGGACAGAGGAACTTCACCTTATCTAGCTTGCACCAAGGTGTCTCTCCCATTATTCCATGTGTATATGCTCTTGATACAGTGTCAAACATAAGAGTGAGACTTGCGTTACCACCGATGAAGATATGATCCTCAGTGGTTCCCATCATCTCAGCCATAAGTCTCTTGACCTCTGGAATTCCATCAAGGCACCCATAGTTTCTGCAGTCTATGCCACACTCTGACTTCATATCAGAATCACTGTTGATAACATCCATAAGACCAACAGATACTCCAAGCTGGGTTGGTGATGGCTTACCTCTTGACATATCAAGGTTCAGGCCAAGAGCCTTCTTCTCTTCATATGCCGCAAGCAGCTGCTCTCTAAGTTCCATTAACTCTTCTCTTGATAATTCACTGTACGCTTTCATAAAAGTCTCCCTTGCTACCTAACAATGTTATAGTTATATGTCCAGGTTGCACGTCAAAATATTCTACATCAAATAGACTATCCTAACGTTCAACCCTTGTATCATATAATTTATTTCTCCGGTTGTCTAGACCTTAATCGCATAAGTTTGCAGTATTTTGCAAATTTTGGTTGAAAAATCTAAGTTTAATCACTGTATTCGACTATATTTTCGTCAAAATTTCATATTTAACTTTTTATTTTCAAGTTAGCCG
>NC_021018.1:2998710-3004599 GCF_000210595.1 Coprococcus sp. ART55/1
TTCTGGCTATGACAGCTCTTACAGCATGTGGAAGCAAGGATGATTCTTCGGAGGCAGGTTCAGGGAGTGCTTCATCAAAGAAGACTGCAAAGGTCATCGAGATTGACCTTACAGACGAGCAGTATGCTTTCGGTGTTGACAAGGAACAGCCTGAGCTCTTAACACAGGTTAACGATTTCATCAAGTCAATGAACGAAGACGGAACATTTGAAGAGATCTGCAATCACTACTTCGGCGATGGCGAGCCTGTTGCAGTTGAGTCAGCAACACTCGATGCAAACAAGGATCAGCTTGTAGTTGCAACCAATGCTGCATTCGAGCCATTTGAGTATACAAAGGGAGAGAACTACTATGGTGTCGATATGGAGATAGCTAAGGCTCTCGCAGACAAGCTTGGCAAGGAGCTCGTTATCCAGAACATGGATTTCGATGCTGTATGTCTCTCAGTTGGTCAGCACAAGTGTGATATCGCTATGGCAGGTCTTACTATAAAGCCAGATCGTGAGGAGTATGTAAGCTTCTCAGATTCATACTACAAGGCTTCTCAGAAGCTTATCGTTACATCAGACAATACAGAGTTTGATGATTGCAAGACAGCTGATGATGTCAACAAGATCCTTCAGGCTAAAGGCTCAGACATGAAGATTGGTTTCCAGACAGGTACTACCGGACAGTTCTACTGCGAGGGTGACGCAGACTGGGGATTCACAAAGCTTGCTATGACTTCAACAGGCTACAAGAACGGTTCTCTTGCAGTTCAGGATCTTTTAAATGGTAACCTCAACTATGTTATCATCGATGCTGCTCCTGCAGCCAGCATCACTGCTGCTCTTAACGCAATGCAGTAAATTTTAATTCGAATTTAGTAATTTTAGTATTAACGCCAATTATGTTTGAAAGGATATTTCATGGGAGACATTTCTACAAAAATACAAAAGTTCATAGAAATATTCATCGACAACAACGGGTATGTTAAGGTAGTCGAGGGTCTGAAGAATACTGTGATAATAGCCATTGCCGGTCTTATCATCGGTATAATAATCGGTACCCTCATTGCTACCGTCAGGGTAATTCCAAAGTACAAGCGTCTGCCTAGGGTTCTGGATGCGATCTGCAGTGTATATGTAGGTTTCTTCCGTGGAACACCTATGGTTGTACAGCTTCTTCTCTTCTACTATTTCTTCTTCCTATAGTGGGAGGACACATGACAGGAGTTCAGGTGGCTATGCTTGTATTCGGACTCAACAGCGGTGCCTACATCTCAGAGATCATGCGTGGTGGTATACTCTCCGTTGATCCAGGTCAGATGGAAGGTGGACGTGCCATGGGACTCAGTTTTTCGACTACCATGCTCAAAATCGTTATACCTCAGGCAGTCAAGAATATTCTGCCAACCCTTGGAAATGAATTTATTTCTTTAATAAAGGAGACTTCAGTTGTAAGTTTTGTCGGAGCAACTGATCTCTACGTTGCATTCAACTACATCGGAAGTAACAGCTACGAATTCATGGTCCCTTATCTGGTCATGGCACTTATCTACATCGTGATGGTGCTTCTCATCAGCCTGGGAATCAAATTAATGGAAAGGAGCCTGAGAAAGAGTGATAGACGTCATTAATCTTGAAAAAAGCTTCGGTGATAACAAAGTCTTAAACGGCATCAATATCACCATAGACAAAGGCGATATAATGGTTGTTATCGGCCCTTCAGGTTCTGGTAAAAGTACATTTCTTCGCTGTTTGAACTGTATGGAAGATCCTACCGGCGGCCAGATTATATTCAATGGTGTTGATATAGCAGACCCTAAGGTTGATATCAACATACACCGCCGTCATATGGGTATGGTTTTCCAGCATTTCAATCTGTATAACAACAAGACTGTTATACAGAATATCATGCTTGCTCCTGTCTATGTCAGATGTCAGGATCTGAAAAAGGCAAAGCGGCATAATCTTCTGCTTCCTGTCACCAATCTCTTCCGCAAGGAAAAGCAGACAAAGCAGGAAATAACAACAACAAAATCAGAGATCATTGCCGAGGCACATGCAAAGGCGGAGGAACTCCTGAAGAGGATCGGTCTGGAGGACAAGGCGGATGTATATCCATCTACTCTCTCAGGCGGTCAGAAACAGCGTGTTGCCATCGTCCGTGCGCTTGCCATGAATCCTGATGTCATTCTGTTTGATGAGCCAACCTCCGCTCTTGACCCCGAGATGGTCGGCGAGGTTCTTGATCTTATGAAGGCTCTTGCAGACGAAGGCATGACAATGATCATTGTTACCCATGAGATGGGATTCGCCAGAGAGGTTGCCAATAAGGTTGTATTTATTGACGACGGACAGATTCTAGAATCCGGTACACCGGAGGAATTCTTCGGCAACCCTAAGAATCCTAGACTTAAGGATTTCCTTTCAAAAGTGTTATAAGACATTTTATCCGGCATGTGTGTTTTTTCATATGTGCCGGATTTTTTATAAAAAATTCCATGCCATTCATAATTTTTACTATATATTCATACGTACTTTCCAATTCAATTCTTGATCCATTTCATATTTCAGTTCATTTTTTCAATTTATTTCCTTATTAGCTATGTACTTTTGGGCTCTTATACTTTATAATATCAATAATTTGGGCATTTTTATAAAAGAAAATAAACGATGTCCGGCAATGTTTAAAATCACATTAAAATACTTCTTTATTTTGTGTGATTTCATGTAGTTTTCAGTGCTCTCGCTCTGAACAAGAATCATTTTACAATAAGGAGAAAGATATGCCAAAAAGAGAAGACATTAACAAAGTTCTGATAATAGGATCTGGTCCAATCATCATCGGTCAGGCATGTGAGTTCGACTACTCAGGTACTCAGGCGTGCAAGGCCCTTAAGAAGCTTGGTTACGAGATCGTATTGGTCAATTCCAACCCTGCTACCATCATGACAGATCCTGAGACAGCTGATGTCACATACATTGAGCCGCTCAATGTCAAGAGACTTGAGCAGATAATTGCAAAAGAGAGACCTGACGCTCTTCTTCCAAATCTTGGAGGACAGTCAGGACTTAACCTTTGTGCTGAACTTGCAAAAGAAGGCATCTTAGACAAATACAATGTCAAGGTCATCGGTGTTCAGGTAGATGCCATTGAGCGCGGTGAGGACAGAATCGAATTCAAGAAATCCATGAACGCAATCGGAATAGAAATGGCAAGAAGCGAGGTTGCCTACTCTGTAGATGAGGCTCTCGCCATCGCAGATCAGCTCGGATACCCTGTTGTTCTTCGTCCTGCATACACCATGGGCGGTGCCGGCGGCGGACTCGTATACAACAAGGAGGAGCTCAAAACTGTCTGTGCAAGAGGTCTCCAGGCCAGCCTTGTAGGTCAGGTCCTCGTTGAGGAGTCAATCCTCGGATGGGAGGAGCTTGAGCTTGAAGTTGTACGTGACTGCGAAGGCAATATGATCACTGTATGTTTCATCGAGAACATCGATCCTCTCGGCGTACACACAGGTGATTCATTCTGCTCCGCTCCTATGCTCACAATCTCTGAGGACGTTCAGAAGAGACTTCAGGAGCAGGCATACAAGATCGTTGACTCTGTTGAGGTCATCGGTGGAACAAATGTACAGTTCGCACATGACCCTGTATCTGACAGAATCATCGTAATCGAGATCAACCCTAGAACATCCCGTTCTTCTGCTCTGGCATCAAAGGCTACAGGATTCCCTATTGCCCTTGTGTCAGCCATGCTGGCAACAGGACTTACCCTCAAGGATATCGAGTGCGGTAAGTATGGCACACTGGACAAATACGTTCCGGACGGTGACTATGTGGTTATCAAGTTCGCACGTTGGGCATTCGAGAAGTTCAAGGGTGTTGAGGACAAGCTCGGAACCCAGATGCGTGCCGTAGGTGAGGTCATGAGTATCGGTAAGACCTACAAGGAGGCATTCCAGAAGGCTATCCGAAGCCTTGAGACAGGAAGATACGGCCTCGGCTACGCCAAGGACTACAATACAAAGAGCAAGGATGAACTATTGCGCATGCTTGCACATCCATCAAGCGACAGACATTTCATCATGTACGAGGCGCTCAGAAAGGGTGCTACAGTAGATGAGATTTTCGATATAACAAAGGTTAAGCACTACTTCGTTGAGCAGATGAAGGAACTCGTTGAGGAAGAGGAAGCACTCGCAGCACATAAGGGCACTCTCCCATCTGACGAGGCACTCACCACTGCAAAGAAAGACGGTTTCTCAGACAGATACCTCAGCCAGATTCTTGAGATTCCTGAGGAGGACATCAGAAATAAGAGAATCGAGCTCGGAGTTACTGAGGCATGGGAAGGCGTACACGTAAGTGGAACAAAGGACAGCGCTTACTACTACTCCACATACAATGCACCTGACAGCAATCCGATAAATGAGAACAAGCCAAAGGTTATGATCCTCGGCGGCGGCCCTAACAGGATCGGTCAGGGTATCGAGTTTGACTACTGCTGCGTACATGCATCGCTGGCACTTAAGAAGCTCGGATTTGAGACTATCATAGTAAACTGTAATCCAGAGACTGTTTCAACTGACTATGATACATCAGATAAGCTCTACTTTGAGCCACTTACACTTGAGGATGTTCTCAGCATTTACAACAAGGAAAAGCCAGTGGGCGTCATCGCACAGTTCGGCGGTCAGACACCTCTTAACCTTGCTTCTGACCTTGAGAAGAACGGCGTAAAGATCCTCGGTACATCTCCTGCTGTCATCGATCTTGCAGAAGACAGAGATCTCTTCCGTGAGATGATGGATAAGCTTGAGATTCCTATGCCAGAATCTGGTATGGCTACTACTGTTGACGAGGCACTTGAGATCGCTCACAAGATTGGCTATCCAGTCATGGTCCGTCCATCATACGTTCTCGGTGGACGTGGTATGGAGGTCGTATACGATGACGAGAGCCTTGACGGATATATGAGAGCTGCCGTTGGTGTCACACCTGACAGACCTATACTTATAGACAGATTTCTGAATCACGCCCTTGAGTGTGAGGCAGATGCCATAAGCGACGGAACTCACGCATTTGTTCCTGCCGTTATGGAGCACATCGAGCTTGCCGGAGTTCACTCAGGTGATTCAGCATGCATCATTCCTTCAGTACACATCACTGCTGAGAATGTTGCTACTATCAAGGAATATACAAAGAAGATCGCTGAGGAGATGCATGTCGTAGGTCTTATGAACATGCAGTACGCTATTGAGAAAGGCAAGGTATATGTTCTCGAGGCAAATCCTAGAGCATCCCGTACAGTACCTCTCGTATCAAAGGTATGTAACGTGCGCATGGTTCCTATCGCTACTGATATCATCACATCAGAGCTCACAGGAAGACCATCTCCTGTTCCAGCTCTCAAGGAGCAGCACATACCATATTACGGAGTTAAGGAGGCTGTATTCCCATTCAACATGTTCCCAGAGGTTGACCCAATCTTAGGACCTGAGATGAGATCTACAGGTGAGGTTCTCGGACTTTCAACCTACTACGGAGAGGCATTCTACAAGGCTCAGGAGGCTACACAAACTCTCCTTCCTACAAGCGGAACTGTCCTGATCTCTGTAAACAGAAAGGACAAGGATGAGGTTATCGAGATCGCTCAGCTCTTCGAGAAAGCTGGTTTCAAGATCCTTGCTACAAGCGGAACATATGCCATAATTACGGCTGCCGGAGTAAAAGCTGAGAAAGTCAAAAAGCTCCAGGAGGGCAGACCAAACATCAATGACCTTATAACAAATGGCTCTATAGACCTGATAATCAATTCTCCGAGCGGTAAGGAAAGTGCCCACGACGACAGTTACCTCAGAAAGGCTGCCATCAAGGCAAAGATTCCTTATGTGACTACAAT
>NC_021018.1:3005228-3009650 GCF_000210595.1 Coprococcus sp. ART55/1
CAGTTAAAGGACTAGAGGCTTGCTCTAGTTTACAATTTGTTGGCCAGCAAGACCTCTCAGCATTCAAAAGTGCATAAAATTTTATCTAAAATGACAAAAACCAGGAAAAGGATACAATTTCTAATGTCTTTGTATCCTTTTCCCGGTTTTATTTTAATTTGCGAAAATATTATGCGCTTTTTATTGATTACACTTCTCGCCAAACTACCTACACTGAGAGTCGAACATTTGTTTGATGTGATATATGCGGTGCTACCCTATTCGGTAGGCGGTTAGCCTTCATCACAGGAGTTTATAGCCATAATCAGCTTTATGCATCACTTGCTTTGCTCTTGATTATGCCGTTGGCTCTAAGAGCAATGATAAGACACAAAAATAACCGCCCAGTCCTAACAAACTTTAGCGGTTACTTTTGTATCCAATAATATCAGGGCTAACCGTCTATCGGTTGCACCTTTTGATATTATATTAGCATTCTCCACCCCCTTCATGTCAAACGTATATTAACTCATATTTTCCATATCTCACTGAAACTTGCTCATCATTTCCTCAAACAACTCAGGCCTGAGTAAGACAAGTCCGCCGTGTCCGAGTTCCGGTAATACTTCAAACTCCGTCTGAGGTAGCCTGCGCCTGATATACGCTATATCATTTTTCCGCTCTTTTTCTTCATTCTTTGCGTACCAATAATGGATGTGCGTATCAATCTTCGGAACAGGATCCGGCACCTTATAGTTATTGCACGATTCAAATGTTCGCCACAGTGTTTTGCTGCTGCAATGTCTCAGAACATCCGCAACATACTGCAGATCTTCCTTGGAATAGTCGTCTGTAGCAAATGCCTTTTCCAGCAAAGCCACACCGCCTGCTCTGCCTATCATCATCATTAGATAATCCTTGAGCGCAATAAAGCGTGTCACGATCCATGGCAACTGATACGGTGTGATTCCGCCGTCTATTACACAATGCTGTATTCTAACCTTCTGTCCCAGCGCAACCATAAGCGCAACGGAACCGCCCATAGAACAGCCATATACAGCATATATCTCCGTGAATTCCTTCGCCTTGATCCAGTTATTTAAGTCTGATGCAATCTGCTCCACGCTTGTAAAGTCATTGTCATTGTCAAAATCATAACCCGGAAGTGCCGGAACCAGCAGATGATAATTCTTTTCTAACAGAGGAATTACATTCTCAAAGTAATCCCACTTCACAACAGATGGATGTATCAATATTATCGTTTCTTTATTCTCTTTTCCGAACTCATGGATAGTCATTGTATTTTTCCTTCCTCATACCATATTCTTTCTTTAGATCATGATGAAAATATTCCACATTCAGTATAAGTGTTATAGAATTCGTCTACACCTTTCTCGTAGTGGAATTTCCAGTCAAGCTCATACTTTGATGTCTGGCTTGCTATGCTCTCCTGCACCTTTTTGTCCTGAACATTGTCAGTGAAGAGCGTACACTTCTTGTTCTCATGCGCCTTCACCATGAAAGGCGAATCGAACACCGCAGTGACCATCTCATCCACAACTTCAGGTGTGATCCTATCCGGCTCTGCCTTGTGCAGTGAAAATACAAATGCTGCGATATACAGGTTCATCTCCAGTGAGCTTCCACCTATATCGGGAGTTCTGAGAAGCATCTCCTTGTACTCTCTCTTCACGGATCTTTTATATCTCTTCATGTCCATATCAGGATATATCTGCGCAAGCCTTGCAAGTGCCTGCTTAAAACACAGCAGTTCCACAGCTTTTGCATACATTCCATATTTCAACATTTTAATCGCCTGCCCTTTTTATTCCTGTATCCATTCCTTAAGTGCGGCTGAGAGTCTTCTGTCTATATCCTTTCTCGTCGCCTCGCACTCATTTGGATAATCCTTTGCAGCCTTGAATATAAACTTCATGACGAATTTCAGTCCAACCGGAAGTGCCATACGAAGCATCGATTCCGGCAGAACAAAATGAGTTCCATGCTCATACACAAGCGGCACATACTCACATGTATGTGGACGCTCCTTCAGTCGCTGATCCATTCTGCGGATGTATTTGCCCGCCTCCCAGAACGAGTCGTCGTCTGCACCAATCAAAAACAGCTTTCCCCTTATGTTCTCGACCTTGATCATTTCCTCTTCTGTGTGTTCTCTGGCCTTCTCCGAATCGATAAACAGACAGGTACTGCGCTCAATGTCGCCGGAGCCCTTTGTCTCCTCCTCGATTTTCTGCCAGTACACAGGATGCTCATACACAAATGGCATATAAGCAAGAGGCTCGCCTCTCCACGAAAGAGTCGATGCACCCGGTATCGGCCATTCCTTACATCCGTCTTTTTTGCCCTGTTCAAATCCCTGCCATACAAAGTCACTTGCCGTAAGTCCAAATGTCAATGTGATATCAGGAAAATACGATGCCGCAACAATGGAATCCATTCCAGCCGTACTCATTCCCATGATGCCTATTTTCCGGTTTCCATGACTTTTCAGCCATGCAATAGCCGACTCTATTCTCTCAAGCGGATTATTTACATGGCTGTAATTCTTCTTTCCAGGAGATATGCAGAGTGCGTTCACACCATTTTTGTGCAGCCACTTTGCTCCGCACTTCGCCATAAAATCATTCGGATCGTCTCCAAACAGTCCTATGAATGCACAGTCAGCCCCATTTGGATTCTCGTAGTATGTTCCGTAGAACCCATCCTTCTCGATCTCAAAAAACTGTTTTTTCACAACTTTTTCCTCCATTTTCCTGTATACTCCAGACCGCCCTCGCTGCCTGATAACACAATGACAACTTTATCTCTTCTGTCACCAACCGGATATAAGACACAATCCGCCTTGTGCAGTGTTTCTTTTATAGTTTCAGAACCTTTCATTTGTTACATCCCCCTGATCCAATTCTCTTAACAACCACAATGTTAGCCGCTACTAACTTTATTGTCAACTGTTATTGCTTTATAAATCAAAAAAACTCCCGCAAATAAAAAAGCAGCCAGACAAAATTTTGTCTGACTGCTGGTAGGTGTTCATCCAATTATTATAAATATTTACTTCTATTGAGCCCTACAGTTCCTTGTGACGTGCAAAGTAATCCTTTGTCTCTGCCACAACCACACTGCTGAGTGCAAGCAATGCTATGATATTCGGAATCGCCATAAGTCCGTTAAATATATCAGCGATAGTCCATACAGCCTTAACTGTCATGTATGGTCCGATAAATACGCAAAGTATGTATAACCAACGATAGATCTGAACTGAGACCTTGCTGCCGTTTGTGAGGTACTCAAGACACCTCTCACCATAATAGTCCCAACCAAGGATAGTTGTAAATGCGAAGAATACAAGGCAGATCATCAGGATGAATGCTGCAACCTGACCTGGCATAAAGAAAAGTCCCTTCTGGAATGCATCAGTTGTGACTGCGATTCCCTCAAGGCTGCCATCCTGCCAGCTTCCCATCATAACGATTGAAAGACCTGTCATTGTACATACGATGATAGTATCAATAAATGTACCTGTCATTGTTACAAGTCCCTGACGAACAGGCTCCTTTGTCTGAGCTGCTGCTGCTGCGATAGGTGCAGAACCAAGGCCAGCCTCATTCGAGAAGATACCACGTGCAACACCCTTCTGCATGGCTATTGCAAGACTTGCTGTAACACCACCTGCAAATGACATAGGCTTAAATGCGCACTTGACTATTGTTTCAAATGCAGCTGGAACTTTATTTATATTAACTATGATAAGAACCAGACACACCACGATGTAGAGAACTGCCATGAATGGTACTATAATCTGAGAAACCTTTGATATTCTCTGGATTCCACCGATTACAACAAGTCCTACAAGGATTGCAAGAATAAATGCTGAGATGACGATGGCTATTGAGTAGTCATTTCCAAAGATTGATACTGTATTTGCCTTGTCAGGATCAAAGAAAGCCTGAACTGCAGAAGCAATACCATTTACCTGTGTAAATGTACCGATACCCATAAGACCTACGCATGCTCCGAAGAATGCAAATATCTTTGCAAGCCACCTCCACTTGTGACCCATACCGCTCTCAATGTAATAGAAAGGTCCTCCGAGAACGTGTCCATCCTCGTCAATCTTTCTGTACTTTACAGCAAGCAGTCCCTCTGAATACTTTGTTGCCATTCCAAAAAGCGCTGCGATCCACATCCAGAAAAGTGCTCCGGGACCACCGGCAAGGATACCTATAGCTGTTGCTACTCCTACGATATTACCTGTACCGATAGTTGCTGAAAGTGCTGTACATAACGCGCCAAAGCTCGTCACCTCTCCTGTACCGTCTTCCTCATTCTTAATCATGAATCTCAGTGCCTTTGGCAGATGAACTATCTGAAGGAACTTAAGTCTGATCGTCAGATAGATTCCGCAGACGATGATGAGTATTA
>NC_021018.1:3011366-3012608 GCF_000210595.1 Coprococcus sp. ART55/1
GAGCGGCAGATTAAATCCTGACGCATCGGCAACTGCAACTCCTATAGGCGTCAGAAGTGTTATTGTTCCAACAGACGTTCCCATAGCTGTTGAGACAAAGCACGCTACAACGAACAAAACTGCCACGGAAAATCTCGCCGGAATGATACTCAGCATAAAGTATGCCACACTCTCGGCACTGCTCCGCCCCACGACTCCCACAAATATTCCCGCCGTCAGGAATATGAGCAGCATGGTTATAATATTTTTGTCTGTAAGTCCATTTGCCATGATCTGAAGCTTCTCATCAAAGCTTACCTTTCTGTTCTGCAGACATGCCACAAATATCGCCACCATAAAGGCAACCACTATTGGAATATTGTAAAATCCCATCGGGATCTTCAGCACGTACTCAAACAGTATTCCAAGTCCCAGATACAGGACAAGAAAGACGTATATCGGTATCAGTGCCGCACCATTTGACTTCTTCATAATTCTCCCTCTTCTTTCAATATTTTACCTAAATCGTATATCTTTTAATTGAACCTTTATTCTGCCATGGTATACAAGATACACCGCGTGGACTCCCTCTGGGAAATCCACTTTGTTCTCGCACCATCTCCACTCTGTCTCTGAGATATCTTCAGATACAGGTATATCTATTCTTCCGATACTCTCACTATCTTCTGTCACACATATGTCAAAGTATCCTTCTACATTCTCTGCCAGATCGTTTGCATCCTTGAGCTGCTCCTGATTCTCGCATCTCTCGTCTACCCTGACAGGTCCCTCATACACCACCTTGTTGGCATCCGTCTCATATCTGACATTCACGCCAAATGTACTGCTGCCCCCAAGCGCAAAATACTTATACCCTATGAGTGTTCCATCCTCTATCTCCGCAATAAATCTATCCTCACCCTTGTTCGTCACATTTGGGAATTCTATCGTGTATATACTGTTGGAGCCGTGCGGCATATGTCCATTTGTCAGGTTGCATGCTATCACCGCTGGATACGTGCCATTTGCCACAAGCGGTCCATTGTTCAGTCCGCAGCTCGTAACCTCCACCTGGTCTATGTGTCCATCCGCAGCTATATAGATCTTCTCGGCACAGGCCTGTCTGCTGTAGTCCGACTTATGTGTGAGCCTGTGATAGAACACGTACCACTGACCATCTATGCACTCTATACTTCCGTGCGTGGTTCCGGTCATATTCAGCTTGTTCTCGAAACTTCTTCCCTTATATCCCACATCGCCATT
>NC_021018.1:3013717-3016648 GCF_000210595.1 Coprococcus sp. ART55/1
AACCGCCCTCCTTATCGTGAGATCCATAATGATAAACCCTGTCGCCCCATACATGCGGCTCGCCGTCAGGTATGTACTCATTCAACGGCAAAAAAGGGTTGTAAACCTGCCTGTTCATATATCTTCTCCTTCTTGTATCAATTTTTTCTGTTCCCCTAAAACAATAAATCCCCAACATGATCCGCGTCATCTACAGACATGTTGGGTTCTCATATTTACAAGTATATTTAATAAAACTTTTTTAGTCAACAAGCACTTATAAAAAAGGATGCATCTGCTCGCAGAGTTTCTTCTCAAGCTCTATGAGTCTCTTCGTCTTATCCTTCGCCCTGTCATCCGCCGCCTTATATTCGTTTAGATATTTATTCAGCGACTTCACACCCATATTGCAGCCATCCGTCATAAGCTCCGCTATGGTATTGTCCGACTCATCCACTATGAGTTTCACATTTGTCTTGATCCATGACATGCCCTTTGCTATTGGATTTGGATCCTTGCCATCGTCATGGTACTCATCCAGTAGTTTCTGTATCTCCTGTTTTATTGCGTTGTGCTCCTCCTTACATTCTATAAGTATCTTCTTCATTTTCGCCGCATGCACATACCCAAGCACCTCATCAATAGACGAAACACCCATCTTGATCCCGGCATCACATTCCCTGAGCAGCTTTATTGTGTCTGGTGATATCATCCCATATACCTCCTTAGCCTGTATATGAGTATGTTACCCGGTGTTTGAAAATTATATACTCTGCTAAACAATCCTTTTTGGAGAGTTTCCTCATATGTATAGACAAAGGTTGACACCCCACCCGATAATCTTTATACTGTTATTACAAATGTAGTATTAAAGGAGTATAATCTATGAAACACATTCCTCAGATTTCCGAAGCTGAATATGAAGTTATGAAGGTTATATGGAAATATGCCCCTATAAGCACAAATGACATTACTGACAAACTGTTGCAGACCACTTCATGGAATCCCAGGACTATCCAGACTCTCATCAAAAGACTTTCTGATAAGTCCGCCATCTCCTATGAGAAAAAGGGCCGCATGTTCGTCTACTCCCCTGTCATCAGTCAGGAGGAATATCGAAAACATGAAAGCTCATCTTTTCTAAAGAAGTTTTTCAATGGACACATATCCGACATGGTTTCTGCGTTTGTGGATAGTGATGAGCTTAGTGCTGATGATATAAAGGAACTTCAAGACATATTAATGTAAAGGCACCGGGAGGAAATAAGGCTTGACTGAATTTTTCACACATTTTTTTTATCAGCAATATATCCATAAGTTTCTCTCTGCTGCTAATGATATTTGTTCGATTTATGTTCAGAAAACAGCTAACATGTAACGGCAGATACAACACCATATATATTGTGCTGTTTCTTCTCGTAATTCCATTTATCCCTGTAAATAATTCATTTATATTCCAGGCCATAGGTTTCATACGATCATTATTTAACAGAAGTACTTCTGCCGCAAATACAGTTACTCCTGTGCCTATCAATACCAGCCCTTCATCAAATGGGAACTGGATGAACGACTTTGCTATATCTGTAAACAGTACATCTACAATATATCCAAAGCTCCTTTTTATTATCTGGCTTGCCGGAGTTTACATATTTTCCATCCGTTTAATAGTGTCAGGCATATCACTATACAAGCTGAAAAAATCTGCTGTTCCAGTCACCGACGATACTGTCATATTGAATATATATTCGGAATGCCTTGAGCTCTGCAATGTGCGCAGATACAAACCAAAATTATATTCCTCCTCTGCTTTATCTGGAGCGGTCATTGTAGGTGTATTCCGCCCTGTTATATATATTCCACGGCAAATCAACGACTGCATATCCGATTACACAATAACCGACCTGAGACATATTTTGTTACATGAACTACAACATTTTAAACGCAGAGACAATGCCGTAAATATGTTTATCTGCATATTCTGCATACTGTATTGGTTCAATCCTGTTGTTATATACACATTACATACAGCAAGACATGACAGAGAAAAAGCATGTGACAATGATGTATTGCAGTACCTTGGTCAAAGCTATGCTGTGAAGTATGGACAGACCATCCTCCGTGCGGCTGCAAGCAGATCCAGTAATTCATCATCGGTATCATTCAAGAGCAAAAGCAGGAAAAAATTACTTAAAACAAGGCTTCAGCTTATTGTTAATTTCAACCCTGTCACCAACAGAGAAAAACGGAAATGTATATATGCATTTTCCATTATCATATTGCTGATGACTGTATGTGCGCCATTATCTGTATATGCTCTGGATGATACACAATACAAGGATTTTGCCCCGGTGAATCTGGAATCCTTGGATCTATCCAGCTACTTTTCTGACTACAACGGCTGTTTTGCTCTGTACGACAAGGGAAATGATAAATGGTATATCTATAACCAGGACAAAGCCCTATGCCGCACTTCACCGGATTCTACATATAAAATATATGACGCAGTGATGGCTCTTGAACATGGCATCATAACTTCCGACAACTCATTTATGCGCTGGGATGGGAGCTCTTACCCTTTTGATGCCTGGAACACAGACCAGACACTTCGATCTGCCATGACCGGATCTGTAAACTGGTATTTTGACAATCTGGATGCAGCTATGGACCACACAGATGCGAAAAATTTTCTCGGTCTTATTGAATATGGAAATCAGAATATCAATTCAGCTCAGAACTGTTACTGGCTGGAATCCTCTCTGACTATATCCCCGGTAGAGCAGGTAGAACTGCTATGTCACCTGAAAAATAATGATTGGAAGCTGTCTAAGACAAATGTGGATACAGTTATAGAGTCCATGTTTATTGCAAACTCAGATGGAAAAAGTCTGTATGGCAAGACAGGTACCGGCAGAGTTGATGATACAAATATAAACGGCTGGTTCGTCGGATTCA
>NC_021018.1:3016843-3023950 GCF_000210595.1 Coprococcus sp. ART55/1
GCCTATGGATATCAGTCAGAATAAACCGGTATGTCACATTCCACCTTCTCTATATGATTTGACATATATTTGAAAGTACCATCTTCTTCCGGTTTTACTGTAAGTGTATTTCTAAATGCAATGTCCGATCCCTTGTCAGCCCACACTGCATCAACAATAAGCGAAACAGTTCCATCATCGTTGTAGATATAGTCCACAACCTCTCCGAATGGTGGATACTGTTTTCCTAGAATGACCTGATATCTGTACGAATTTTTTTCTGAATTGTAATCACAATTATCCCTCAGCTCCGTCACAGTAACAGGGAACATTGACAACATAACAGACTCATATTTGTCTGCATCTATCCATCCACCATCAGGTTTCAGATTTTCACCAGTGTACAGTCTGTATATATCATCAAACATACACGGCACAAGTATATCTGATGCATTTGACTCATCCCAATCGATAACAAGCATATTGTAATTCACATAACTAAGCCCATACACATATTTTCTTGTCAATTTCCTGCATTCATCCGTCAACGGACTGACTCTGAAATACTCCTTCAGCCCACCATGGGCTATTATATTTGAGTATGTATATATAAAGTAGCCTTTTCTGTGAGTTTCATATCTTTTAAATCCCGTATGCCAGTCGCTATAAACTTCCAGTCACGATTCTCGTACTTTGCTGTGTTGAAAATCATCTGTATCCGGCTGTCATCATACGCAAATGTCATCTCTGTCACGCTTGCATCCTTGTTTACCCTATATACGCAAATGTAATCTCGCTCTCCACCATCTGTATAATTTCTATAAAAAGACTGAAATAGCTGATAATTATACATATTGGTATCATCAGAAAAACAAATCAGTCCACTGCTTCCTAAGATATCTACTGCACCATATATTAAATCACTATTATCCGAAATATCTTCATCCTCATACAACTTTCTTATGGCATCTGACTGCAATATTCCTATTATATTTACTTTAACATTCTCCATTTCGTCATCGGATAACAGACTATCATCAATAACATTTCCATTCTGATTTATTGTGATGGTCTTATCTCCGTAGTGCTCCTGCCACTCTTTATCAGAAAGCCTGTCTCTGTACCAATATATCCCTCTTTGCCCATCGTCAGAACATCATTTGACACATACTCAAATCCATCATTTTCTTTCTCCTTTATTGTAACTTTATGTGTAAATAATCTGCCACTCTCATCTTTCTCCGAAACAGCATTTACTATGAGGGTTATTGTTCCGTCAGCATTATACTCAGCATCCACTACCTCTGGAAATGGAACCAATGGTGTCACACTGTGATCAAACATCCCCCTCGTTCTGTACTGATACATTTGTCTGGACACATCATATACATTGACATGCTGAAGTACATCTGTAGACACAGGCAAATACTCCTGAAACACCTTCTCGTATAACTTCCCTTCTATCATATATGTAACCCCCTCGTCCGAATAGGGACTAGACATACCATATTTCATTTTGTAAAGTGCTTCATAGATATCGTAATAATTTATTTTGTTCATATCTGATTCATCCCAGTTTGTGGTAAATAAATTATTCGAATCATATCCAATCGTCTTGATATACTTTCTGTTAAGTACCCTTAACTTCTCATCCAGAGGCTCAACTCGTAATGCCGTATACGCAGAATCTCCGTCATATCCTCCCATCCTGTACCTCTCAAAAAATAGATATCCGTCTGTGTATTTCCATGTATAGGCCTTATAGTTTTCTTCATTTTTCTCAACAAAACAGTTATTCTCCCACACATAGAATCGCCTGGTTATCATCACATTGTTACTGCCTGATTTAAAATCAAACCTTACAAAGGACTTATCATACATGACCTGCAGTATTGTACATCCCGCATCTCTGTTTTCAGCCACCTCTGATAAAAACATCTCCGCATTCTCTGCATTTGCCATATTGATCTGATTCTCCACATCCACAGCTATGTACCCCTTACTTCCCATCGATTCTATTACGGTCCTAGTCTGATTCAGTTTTTCTTCCTCGGTCTTGCATTTCATATCCTGACAGGATGAATATATATCATCCAAATCTGCAATAAACTGATTTTCATCAGATATACTAAAATCAATAACTGTCCGCTCTGCGTCTGCCACTGCATTTTTATTGGAACAACTGCATAACAATATGGCTATGCCAACCAAAAGTAGCATACAATATAACTTCTTGTATATATTACACACGTAGTATTTCAAGATAAAAAAATATAAGTTCATCATATCAAAACTCCTTTATAATAAATATTACATTTGTAGTATTTATTATAAAGGAGTTTATTGCTGTGTCAATACTAATTACTTATAACTTCGCCCTAAAATAAGTAACTCCCGGCAGCACCGAAACATTCGTTCCGATCCAGACGTTATCTCCCACTGTGATAGGCAGGGCAATCTCTAAATGTAACTTTTGCTCCATCATCATATATACTACAGCTTATACTGCATGAAATTACCATTATGAACAAATCCGAAATCCGTATACAATTTAACACCCATGTCAGATGCCGTGATCTGTATCGTTCCACATCCATAATCCCTTGCATCATTTACAACACGGGATAACAGTTCCTTTGCAATGCCCTTTCTTCTATAATTAGGGTTGGTAAACATACTGGAGAGCAACCCTATTCTTCCACTTGGACATCCAAAATAAGGCGGTTTCTCCACAAATGACATACCGCTTGTCCCTATAATATCATCCCCGTCAAAAGCCAGCCATGATACAAACGTTCCGTCTGCCATATGCCGGGTATAATAATCCTTAAGCGCTGGCACCAGGTCTATCTCTTCTTTTGCGCCCTCTTCCCTGAGCTGATTTATTCTCATATTTATAAATGTATCAAGTTCATTTTCTGTAAGTCTTCTGTAGTCTATTTTCATTTACTTGCATCCTCCATTCCAGAATCCCTTTTTCCTCCAGGATAGTTAAACACGTTGTTCTTGTTATATTTATTCACTCTTCACCAGTTCATCTATCAGCTCTATAGCCTCCCTGATCATGCCGTCACAGTGCACTTTCTTGATTCCACCCTTTTGGGCATTTGCCTTTAACAGATCAGCACAATCGGTCATGCCATTGTGGTTATCTGCTATCCTGCGCCTGAACTGATTTATCACGTATGGATTCTCAACGCCCAGAGCGCCAAGTACCATAAGTCCTCCTGTGATCGCACCGCAGGTTGAACCACACTTCATGCCACCACCGAAATTAGCACTGAGCTTTGCCGCCATATCTCCTGTTATTCCGAGCTCGTCCGCGTAAGCCCGCAGAATGGTCTGCGCACAGTTATTGACCATCGGTGTCTCGTTTCTTATCTCCATAGCTTTTTCTACGTGTTTATTCATTGCTGTTTCCTCCAATCCATGAACCTAATTCCTATTATATCATTATACATTATTTGTGATAATATCAAGTTTTTGATGCTTGTATTTATTTCATCCAAATCTATTCTATTAGTGACAATATTGTATCTTTCAATTGTAAAATCTCTTCCTTAAATAAAAATTTTTAGTTATACAAAAGAAATCCAGGAAAGACATATATCCTCCCTGGATCAATTATTCCTGAAAAATTTTTCATTTCCCTCACTCACTGATAATCTTCCTGCTGCACAGATACGTTATAAGGAAATATCCGCCATATATGATTACCACAATGGCAGCAGTGATTCCGATAGCACCTGCTATATCATACGCTCCCATAGTGTCAAGAATCTTCGTGCTGACCATCATTCCAAATACCGAATGGACTATGGCAAGAGCAAGTGGGAATATGAAGAATAGTCCCATCTGTGAGAAAAGAGCCTTGTTGATCATGTGCTGATCCACCCCAAGTTTCCTGAGCATCTTGTATCTCTCTATGTTGTCTGTGCTCTCTGAGAGCTCTTTGAGTGCAAGGATGGCTGCACCGGATATGAGGAATATGAGTCCGATATACATACCTATAAATGAAGCGATGGCTCCAACTCCCACGCTGGCTGCTTTCACGTTGTCCTTGGTATTTACTGTGATAAGTCCGCCAAGTTCATCCTTCTTTGATACATTCCTTATGATCGTATCACTATCCTGTATGACATCCCTGTCCTGATTGGCATACTTTCCGATGAAATACTCTTTCGCGAACTGTGCACCTTCAATGGCTGAATCCGGCACGATAAACACACCTGTGTTGAGGGGCTGAGTGGCAAGCTCTATATCACCATCTATACAATACGAGATAACCGGTTTAAGCTTGTTGCCATATACCTCTATCTCTTTTCCCTCCTGAAGTCTCTCATCACGGATCTTAACGAATATTCTATAATTTGCAAGGATGGCATACTCGTCATCGGCAAGCTGGAGCTCAGCATTGTCATAAATCTTTGCAACCTTGTTATAGTCGGACTGTGATATGATCTCCTCCGTTCCCTCATAACTAGACAAAGCGTTTACATCTATTCCAAGAGAATCAATCAGAGCCTCATCTCCCAGATAGTTTCTGATTGTAAGTGCAGGACATGTATATGTGTGTACGTCAACGTAATCTGAGAAGTATGATCCAAGATCCACATTATTTTCACTATATACATCTTCTATGCTCTTTCCATCAGTCACCTCAAGTTTCTTCAAAAGATCATTTGTCTCGCTGTCATTACCCATCTCGTCCTCGTCATAATAGATTGAATCACTGCTCTGGGTTTTCGATATACTCACATCCGCTCTTGCGTACTTTGCAATGCCCTCATTTAAGGAATTCTTCACTGCAAGCGCTGATGAAAGCACACATATTGTCACAAAAAGCATCAGACAGATGACTGATATTGAAAGTACATTTGTATTTACACGGCTGCTCATCTGTCTGACGACAAATGAATTGAGTCCCTTATAGTACACATTCTTCATGGACGACACGATCCTGAAGAGCATTCCGGATACCGACCAGAAGAAGAGCACCGTTGCAACGCATCCGACCACGATCCACTTGTAGAGATCGTTCATGTACATGTCATTTATATCGGTAATCACCGCATGATAAGCATATCCAAGTGATACAACTGATATCAGGAACACGATAACTGATACCCACGGATTCTTGATCTTGACATTCTCAGATTTTCTTCCATTCTGGAAAAGGTCGATGAGCTTACATTTGCTGATGATAAATGTGTTGAAGATTATAACCACCACATATATGATTGCAAAATACAAACATGTCTTGACAAATGCGCTGCCCGAGAACACAAAGCTGTATGATGACATATCTACATCGAACATGTTTGCAACGAGTACACTTGTTATCTGTGAGATTCCTATTCCGACAAGAAGTCCTACCACAAGTGATACAAGTCCGATGATAAGTGTCTCTATGAAAAGCATTGTGGACACCTTGCGTTTTCCCATTCCAAGGATGAGGTACAGACCAAATTCTTTGTTACGCCTCTTCATCAGGAAACGGCTTGCATATATGATGAGGAATCCGAGCACAAATGCGATGAACACACTGACACCCGCGATCATCTTGCTCATGAGCTGCACGACCTGTCTTGTGTCAGCCGATATCCGGAGCATGGCGGTCTGCGTCTCTATGGCATTGAACACATAGAAGATTGCAACACCGAGTACCAGAGTGAAGAAATATATGGCATAGTCCTTTATACTCTTCTTCATATTTGATGCGGAAAGCTTAAAGAGCGTCATTCAGATCACCTCCAAGCAGTGTCACGACATCTATGATCTTATTGAAGAATTCTTTTCTGGTATCTCCGCCTCTTCTGAGCTCATGAAACACCTTGCCATCCTTGATGAAAAGGATCCTGCCTGCATAGCTGGCTGTAAATGAATCGTGTGTTACCATGAGTATCGTTGTCATGAGATCCTCATTCAGATGCTTAAATCTCTCAAGCAACAGCTTTGCCGACTTGGAATCGAGTGCTCCTGTAGGCTCATCTGCAAGCACAAGCTTTGGGTCAGTGATGATGGCTCTTGCAGATGCGACTCTCTGCTTCTGACCGCCCGACATCTGGTACGGATACTTCTTCAGAACACTCTCGATCTCAAGCTCCTTTGCAACAGCTCTGACCTTCGCATCTATCTGTTTTGCAGGCACATTCTGTATTGAAAGTGCCAGTGCGACATTCTCATACGCCGTGAGTGTGTCAAGAAGGTTGAAATCCTGAAATATAAATCCCAGCTCCTCTCTCCTGAATTCGTTGAGCTTATTGCCTTTGAGTGTTGTGATATCCTTGCCGCCCACATAGATATGGCCGCTGCTAACCTTATCTATAGTTGAAACGCAGTTAAGCAGTGTCGTCTTACCGCTTCCCGATGCACCCATGATAGCGACGAACTCTCCTGCCTCCACATCGAATGATATTCCATCTATGGCCTTTGTCATATTGGATTTGTTTCCATAATACTTCTCAATGTTGTCAATCTTTAATATTGTTTCCATTGAATTTCCCATTGGATTTTCCATTGAAATGCCTCCTCAAATGTTTGATTATTACTGCTCTCACCATTGAACATATTTGCAGTTTACACATTTTGAAAGCAATTGTCCTTTTTCCATTATTACCTAACATTACAATTCTGTAACATTGGGACGCTCACCCGATCTGGTATCCCACTATCGCAAAACTCAATTTTTATATCATCCAATCTTGTATATATCATTATGTCCAAATACTATACTCACATCTGTGTATTCATCCACCTTTGACGTTATATCCAGCTTATGTCCCAGCTGCCTGCACAGATTGTCTATTATATAAAGGCCCATACCTGTGGATTTCGCATGTTTCCGCCCATTTTCCCCGGTAAATGATTTCCTGCACACAAGTGGAATATCAGACTGTGGTATACCTATTCCATTGTCCTTTATGTGCAGAGCCTTGCCGTCACCCAACGGTTCAGTCCAGATCTCTATAGTCTTCTCCTGTCCTCGGTCTATATACTTGATACTGTTGCTCACGATCTGATTTACCATAAACTCAAGCCATTTTGAATCCGTCACAACACATTCATCCACATCATGAACATTCAGCGATATGTCACCATCAAGCAGCACATCCTTGTTCTTCACAG
>NC_021018.1:3024229-3029333 GCF_000210595.1 Coprococcus sp. ART55/1
CAGCACATCCTTGTTCTTCACAGCCACCCTTCCGATGACACTCTTAAGATTTGTCTCGGCAAATCTGTAATCTGCCGATGCATGCTCCGCCCTCACATAGTAGAGAACCTGATCCGCATACGCGTCAAGCCTTGCGACCTGTTCCTCGTATTTTCTCGGGATCACATCCCTGTTGTTGTGGCACATGAGCACCAGACTGGCTATCGGAAGCTTGATCTCGTGAACCCAGATCTCTATAAAGTCCTTGAAATCTTCCACGCTGTCCCTGTACTTTCTCACATTCTCAGTCATAGACTTGTTGATGTCGTACATAGCTGAATACACCAGCTTGCCCTCGTAGAAGTCAGGCTCGTCCAAAGTGTCAAGTATGAGATACTTCTGATCCAGTTCATCCAGATGTCCGACCAGACTGTTGTAGAACTTATATTTTCTCAGATAATCGAAAGCGATAACCGAGACGACAAATATCACAGCCACGATCACGAACATAATTCTCATCTGTAACTGTGAGTGAAATGCCATCATGAGCAGATATGTGAATATCACAAATCCCGCATATCCCGCAATTATTCCAAGTTTATCCTTTATATACAAGCCAAATTTCATTTTGCCAAATTACTCCAATCTTTTGTCGCTGTAAATGATATATAATCCCACTTACCTGTCATACAAGTCGGTATCCCTGCTTCTTCCTGGTCTCTATGGCATCATCATATCCAAGATCCGCCAGTTTCCCCCTGAGCCTGCTTATATTTACTGTGAGCGCATTGTCATTTACAAACTCGTCATTGTCCCACAGGTCTGTCATGATCTCATCCCTCGACACTATCTTTTCCCTGTTGGCAAGCAGCAGCTGGAATATGATCATCTCATTCTTGGTGAGAACCATCTCCTGATCACCTTTGCTGATTGTCCCCTTGCTGAAGTTGACCTCCGCATCTCTGTATGATGCTGTATTCTGGCTGCCCTCCATGCGCTTGAGCACCGCCGCTATCCTAAGCAGAAGTATCGTCGGATTGTACGGCTTTGTTATATAATCATCCGCGCCATAACTCATGGACAGCACCTCATCCATCTCGGAAGTCCTGCTTGTAACCATGATGATAGGCACATCAGATTCCTTTCGTATCTCCTTCACTAGGTTTCTGCCGTTTATCCCCGGAATATTGATATCCATGAGCACCAGATTCGGTGCCGCTTTCAATATATCGTTCTTTGTATTGTCAAAGTTCTTAAGACTCTCAGCCTCATAGCCCTCATTCTCAAGTATCTGCACTAGCTCATCACATATGCTCTCGTCATCTTCAACAACAAATATCTTTTTCATCTTTATTTCTCCATTTTCTATTTTCCATTTAGGCAATTACGAAACCCTTAATCTATTCAACATGCAAGAAGATGTTTAGCATTACCAAATCAGGGGAATACGAAGTCGCCGGTACTTAGATGGCACGTTAGTGACATCTTTAGTACCGTTGCAGACTGAGTTAAGCGAGAGCGACCCCTGATTGGTATGCTAAAACATCTCTTGCACATTCAGCGTATTTAAGTTTCGCAATTGCCTATTTCCCCATTTTAAGTGGCATGTCCACCAGCATCCTCGCCCTGTTGTAAACATTCAGCTTTGAACCACTGGAATCCACATCACAGCTCACTATCATGCCCTGCGGCAGTTTCTTCTGAAGTGAAGGGTACAAACCTCTTCCACATGTGTGATTAGGCATACAGCCAAATGGCTGAACCGCCAAAACCTTTGGACACTCATGGAGTATGTGTCCCGTAATCTCCGCGCCGATGAGCCAACCATCCCCGGTTTTGTATCCCCAGCTCACATACCCTTCAGCCTCACGCTTCATCGTGAAGAAATCCTCCATGGTATAGAACCCATATTTTCTAAGCGCCTCTATCATTGCTCTCTGCAGGCTGCCGAAGAACTTCAGCCCCGCCTTGTAAAGCAGAGATTCAAATGTCATATTGTCCGTGAGGTGTGAATCCATATAGTACATGGCATACCATGAAAGTCCATTTGTATGACTCTCACATCCATTTGACTCAAGGAACTTTATCATATTCCAGTTTCCCAAGTGGCAATATTTTATGTACAGTTCCCCAACTATCCCAACACGCTGTTTTCTTTTATCATTCAGCCTTATCCTTGAAAAATCCCTGGCTATCCTGTCGAAATTTTTCTTCATCTTTCCAAGTGTCAGATTCTTTCCCTCTTTCAGATCTCTGGACAGGATATCTATCCACTTCTGCCAAACCTTTTGCGACTGCCCCTTTTTCACCTCATTTGGCCTTGTCTGATTGAGGAGCAGCATGAGTATATCTCCGTAGAAAAGTCCGAACAGTGCTCTCCACACCATGAATGGCTGCACACGCATCTGACAATTCTTCTCCAACCCCTTAACATTCAGGGATAGTATCTTTGCCCTGTCAAATCCAGCCTTTCTCACCGACTCCTTTAACACATGTAAGTAGTTGGCTCCCCTGCATGCATCCCCCGCCGTCGGCATGAGAAGTCTTGTCCGTATGATATCATATTTGCCTGACTGCAGTGCATCTATCATCTGCCCGGCATTTAACACTATCGGATAGCACATATCATTGTTCACGTACTTAAGTCCCACATCCGTGATATGATCCTCATTTGACAGTATGACCGGATGATAATCCCTTGAATAAAAGGCGTATTTTATCAGAGGAAAATGCGCATCCAGCATGGCAGGGATCAGCAGTACATATTTTTCATCCCATGCGTTCTCGTCTATCTTATACATAATTTACTCCCCCATATACTTTGCAGTGATATAACGTGTTTGTAGCACTTTAATTATATATTATAACTTCTTTTGCATGCACATAGCCACTGTTTACTAATTAATTATGTTAAACTTATTTGTTGATATAACAAAGACACAGGTACTATATAAAATGTCACACCCGTTACAACGGTTTTAACATCTTATATAGCACCTGTGTCTCAATACAAATATTTTTATACACTGCTACAGCATCGACTGGGAATTGAACTATCGATGATTTTCCCGGTTCTTGTTCTTAAATTTATTCCAGAATACTCTTTGCAAGCTTCTGCTCCTCATCAGTAGGCGGGTCGATTCCCTCAAGCTTATATGGTATTCCAAGTCTCTCCCACTCAGTGATTCCGAGCTTGTGATATGGAAGTACCTCAACTTTATCGACAGTCTTGAGAGTATCTATGAACTCCTTTGTCTTCTTCAGATCATCCTCATCAGTTGTGATGGTTGGTACCAGTACGTGTCTGATCCACATATGCTTACCCTGATCTGACAGATACTGTGCAAGATCAAGTATATTGCTGTTGGAGAATCCTGTGAGATCTCTATGCTTGTCATCATTGATCTGCTTGATATCGAGCAGGAACAGATCTGTGAGGTTCATCAGCTCATTGAACTTGGAGAAGAATGGCTCCTCCCTTGTAAATGGATTGCCGGCTGTATCTATTGTTGTATGAATACCCTCAGCCTTTGCAAGCTTGAAAAACTCGATGAGGAAATCCATCTGAAGCAGCGCCTCACCACCGCTCACTGTTATACCACCGCCGTTTTTCCAATATGGCTTATAGCGGAGCGCCTGCTTTAACAGATCCTCAGGGGTCCTCGCCTCGATCTTGACGCCCTTATCCTTCAGCAGCTTTGTATTCTCTTCTATCTTCTTCTCAAGTTCTTCTCTCTCAGCATCGCTTGTTTCATCTGAGTAAAGCTTACTATAGTCTGTCACAAGATTCCATGTCTCTGGGTTGTGACAATATTTACATCTCATCTTGCAGCCCTGTAAAAAAACTACAAATCTTATGCCTGGACCATCTACTGCTCCAAAGCTCTCTGTCGAATGGACATATCCTAAAACCTGTTTCTTTTCAGACATATTTCACCTCTAAGTTCTTCCTATTCAAATACAACTCTCAATTAATGAAAGTAATTACAAACAAAACTACATGTCTATTATCTCTTATAAAAATGATATAAATACATATTCTTAAAAAAAGTCCCGGAGAGGTTATCCCCGGGACCATGGTTCTTGTTATATCTGACAAAGCATCTATAACTTCACTGAAAATCCAGCGTCAGCTAAGAATTAAAGTGAGTCATGGAATGTTCTGTTGATAACATCGAGCTGCTGCTCACGTGTAAGTGATATGAACTTAACAGCATATCCTGATACACGGATTGTGAAGTTAGCGTACTCTGGCTTATCTGGATTCTCCATAGCATCAAGGAGCTTATCCTTACCAAATACGTTTACGTTCAGATGATGAGCGCCCTGATCGAAGTATCCATCCATTGCGCTTACAAGCTTTGTAGCTCTCTCTTCCTCATCATGTCCAAGTGCTGATGGGTTCATTGTCTGTGTATTTGAGATACCATCCAGTGACCACTCATAAGGAATCTTTGCAACAGAGTTAAGTGATGCAAGAAGTCCTGATGTCTCAGCGCCGTAGCTTGGGTTAGCACCTGGTGCAAATGGTGTCCAAGCACGTCTTCCATCTGGAAGGTTACCTGTGTACTTACCATAAACTACGTTAGACGTGATTGTAAGGATAGATGTTGTAGGCTCTGAATTACGATATGTGTGTCTCTTCTTGATGTCTGTAAGGAACTCATGAAGAAGCCATACACCGATGTTATCAGCTCTGTCGTCATCGTTACCATACTTAGGGAACTCGCCTTCGATCTCGAAGTCCTCAGCAAGTCCTGTCTCTGCGTTACGGATAACCTTAACCTTAGCGTACTTGATTGCTGACAGTGAGTCGATTACGTGTGAGAATCCAGCGATACCTGTTGCAAATGTACGACGTACATCTGTATCGATAAGTGCCATCTCAGCTGACTCATAGTAGTACTTGTCATGCATGTACTGGATGAGGTTAAGAATATTTACATAAAGTCCTGCTAACCAGTCAAGCATCTTCTTGTACTTAGCAAGTACTTCATCATAGTCAAGGTACTCTGATGTGATAGGTGAGTACTCTGGACCTACCTGCATTGGCTTACCAGTCTTCTTGTCAAGGAACTTCTCATCCTTACCACCATTGATAGCGTAAAGAAGACACTTAGCAAGG
>NC_021018.1:3029637-3038984 GCF_000210595.1 Coprococcus sp. ART55/1
AGAAATCTTAGCAGCATACTTCTTGAATGTATCCTGAAGAGCTGATGAGTAAAGAACTGTAAGGTTTGGCTCTGGAGCTGGTCCCATATTCTCAAGTGTATGAAGGAATCTGTAATCGTTCTTTGTAACCATTGAACGTCCGTCAACACCGATACCACCAACCTCAAGAGTAGCCCATACAGGATCTCCTGAGAACAGCTCGTTGTATGACTTAATTCTTGCGAACTTAACCATACGAAGCTTCATTGTGAAATGATCGATAAGCTCCTGAGCCTCAGCCTCTGTAAGCTTACCAGCCTTAATATCTCTCTCAATGTAGATATCAAGGAATGTAGATACACGTCCAACTGACATAGCTGCACCGTTCTGAGTCTTGATAGCTGCAAGGTATCCGAAGTATAACCACTGAACAGCCTCTTTAGCGTTTGAAGCTGGCTTTGAAATGTCATATCCGTATGACTGAGCCATAACCTTCATCTCTTTGAGACGCTTAATCTGCTCTGAAAGCTCTTCTCTCTGACGGATGACATCATCAAACATGTTGCCATCGCCACAGTTAGCCTTATCCTCTTCCTTCCAAGCGATAAGCTGATCAATACCGTAAAGAGCAACTCTTCTGTAGTCACCTACGATACGTCCACGACCATATGTGTCAGGAAGTCCTGTTACGATATGTGTATGACGAGCTGCCAGCATCTCTGGTGTGTAAGCATCAAATACTGCCTGGTTGTGTGTCTTGTGATACTCAGTGAAGATCTTGTGGAAGTTCTCGTTTGGAGTATATCCATACATCTGAAGAGCCTCCTCAGCCATCTTGATACCACCATAAGGCATAAATGCTCTCTTAAGTGGCTCATCTGTCTGAAGACCTACAATCTGCTCAAGATCCTTTGTCTCTGGATCAATGTAGCCTGGGCCATAAGATGTGATGCTTGATACAACATCAGCATCCTCCTTTAAAACTCCACCGTTATCTCTCTCAGCCTTCTGAAGTGCCTGAAGCTTATCCCAAAGCTTGTTAGTAGCATCTGTTGGGGCTGCAAGGAAACTCTCGTCTCCATCGTACTGTGTGTAGTTGTTCTGGATGAAGTCTCTTACATTACACTCTTCCTTCCAGAGTCTACCTGTGAATGATTCCCATTCCTGGTTCTGTAACATGATAAAATTTCTCCTTTCAGTGTTTTAATATGTGAAAATGTGACACACTATTTACTTATTATACAGAATAATCTTCTATAATTCAATAATGCTTATCACATTCCTTGCTTTTCATTTGTAAGTATATTATACTTTACTCATAAATTCGGTTGTTATAACCACGTAATGAAGATTTAAACAACTTTTTTTGAAAAAATTTGAGAAAATATATGAATAATATATATTGTGTATGGACAAGGGATAATTTATTACACATATACAATATACTGTGTTTTGAAAAAATATACATCCTATAGCTGAAAGCCTGATCGCACCCCTGCATCATGACACCTTGTCACTATAATATACTACGCTGCAGACTGCTGCTCTGCATAGAAATAAATAATAAGATGGAGGTTATGTATGAAACTTAAAATTCCTCAATATCAATTGTCTGAAGTACTCAACATGATGGCATTTAAAGGAATCTCGGAAGCCGATATCAAAACCATGATGGATCTCGGGATCCTGCGCGAACACTATTACAGATACAACTCCACTATATTCAAAGCCGGCGAAATAACCGAGGAGCTTGGAATAGTCATCAAAGGCCGGGTGATTGTTGAGAATGTTGACTACTGGGGCTCCAAAAGTATCCTGAGTTCAGCACTTCCTGGAAAGGTGTTCGGTGAAACATACGCCCTGTCCGGACACAAACTCATGATCGACGCAAGAGCAACAGAGCCTACTATCGTATTCCTGCTCAACGCACAGGATATCATGTCCGGCAAATACAACAGTTATCCGTGGCATCTGCAAATGCTGAAGAATCTTCTTCTCCTATCATCGAGAAGAAGTCTCACACTCTCTCTTCATATCTTCTATATAAAGCCAAAGAAGATACGTGAGCGTGTCAGCTATTATCTCTCAGGACTTGCCAGCTCTCTTGGAACAACTGAGTTCGATATCCCATTTAACAGGGAACAGTTTGCCGACTACCTGAATGTCGACAGAACCGCACTGTCAAAGGAGCTGTCCAACATGCAGAGTGAAGGACTTATAGAGTTCAAAAAGAATCATTTCAAACTGTTGGAGCTTGACCACGAGGAATTGACGTAATACTACTATTCTGAATCCAGTACAAGTCTATCTTATGGTTACCGGGTGCGGAATTGTAAAATGCCAGCACCCGGTAACTGAAATTATATCTAAGAGAATCATGAATTCAATATCTTCATAAACTCCTCGCCTGTGATCGTCTCCTTCTGATACAGATAATTGGAAAGCTCATCAAGCTTCGCTCTGTTCTCGAGGATAATGGTTGCCGCCTTCTCATGCTGCTTTCTTATAAGCTCCACAACCTTCTTGTCTATGAGTGTCTGCGTCTCTGCCGAGCACGAAAGTGATGAATCACCGCCAAGGTATTTGTTAGTTTCTACCTCCATGGCTACCATATCAAAATCTTTGCTCATTCCGTATTTGGTGATCATAGCTCTTGCAAGCTTTGTTGCCTGTTCTATATCGTTGGAGGCTCCCGTTGTAATAGATCCAAATACTATCTCCTCTGCAGCTCTTCCGCCTGTGAGTGTCGCTATCTTATTCTCAATCTCTTCCTTGGTCATAAGGTAATGATTGCCCTCATCGACCTGCATGGTGTAACCAAGGGCTCCTGAAGTTCTAGGAACTATGGTTATCTTCTGGACTGGCGCCGAATCAGTCTGCTTGGCAGCTACAAGCGCATGTCCGATCTCATGGTATGACACGACAAGCTTCTCCTTGTCTGTAAGTATCGCATTCTTTCTCTGGTAACCTGCAATTACGACCTCTATGCTCTCTTCCATATCGGCCTGTGTCACGAAGCCTCTGCCCGCTCTGACAGCCCTGAGTGCCGCTTCATTTACAATATTTGCAAGCTCGGCGCCAGATGCTCCTGATGCCATTCTGGCTATCTTATTGAAGTCTACATTGTCTCCTATCTTGACCTTCTTGGCGTGAACCTTAAGTATATCCTCACGTCCCTTGAGATCCGGAAGTTCCACAGGTACTCGTCTGTCAAATCTTCCCGGTCTGAGCAGTGCAGGATCAAGTGAATCCGGTCTGTTGGTTGCTGCAAGGATGATGACACCATTGTTGCCCTCGAATCCATCCATCTCGGTGAGAAGCTGGTTAAGTGTCTGCTCTCGCTCATCATTGCCGCCTATCTGTCCATCTCTCTTCTTACCTATGGCATCTATCTCATCGATGAACACTATACATGGAGCCTTTTCCTTTGCCTGCTGGAACAAATCCCTTACCTTTGAAGCACCCATACCTACGAACATCTCAACGAACTCTGAACCGGACATTGAGAAGAAAGGTACATTCGCCTCTCCGGCTACAGCCTTGGCAAGCATGGTCTTACCTGTTCCCGGAGGACCCACAAGAAGAATACCCTTTGGCATGGAAGCGCCGATCTCCTTGTACTTTCCAGGATTGTGAAGATACTCAACTATCTCAGTCAAATTCTCCTTCGCCTCATCCTCTCCGGCGACATCTGTAAACTTTATTCCCTCTGTGGAATTAACATATATCTTCGCATTACTCTTGCCCATTCCAAACATCATGGAATTCTTGCCGCCTCCGGCGTGCTTCATCATCTGATTGGCAAGCATTCTTCCAAGTAATGTGAATATAAGTATAGGCACGATCCAACTGAGTATAAAACTGAGTATCGGTGATGTCTGCTTGATCTCCTGACCTGAGAACTTGGCTCCCGACTTGTAAAGTCGCTCGGTTAAGTTCTCATCACTCACCATAGCAGTCTTATACACCTTCTTGTCATCTTTGCCTGTAAAATAGATGACATTTGACTGTGCCTCAATGTCTACCTCATCGATCTTCTTGTCATCTGTCATGGATATGAACGTACCATAGTCCACCTCCTCTATACTTCTCTCAGCAAACCATGGGACAAATATGAAATTGAGAACCATTATTATGATAAGCACTATCAGATAATAAAATATCAGCGGCTTCTTTGGCTGTTTTACTTCTTTCATATAAAAATCCTCCTTGTGATATTTTTTAGGATATATATGTCTGACACAATACAGAAACGCCATTATCATATATATTATTCTAACCTTATATCACAAGGAGGATTTATTCAATTAATTATTTCTAAAATTTGTATAACACTTTTGAAAATACAGGCAAAATTATAAATATTGCTTACAGTACAGCCATGTGGGCAGCTTCGGGCTGATCAGTCAGCACCTCCATTAACCATTCTCATGGATTTCAGCATCATATTCTGATGCCTAAAGAACAATTATTATATATCTGATATCTATTCAACACTCTTATAAGTTAACCAATACCCATTATCTATTAACCGGTGACTATTAACAGTTCAAGCCCGCCTTCCTTAAAGAAGAATACCATTTGGGTTCTTGTACAGGGATCGAACCTGTATTCATGCTGTTGCAGAGCATTGTCTTACCATTTGACCAACAAGATAATTTTGGCGCGATTAGAGGGAGTCGAACCCTCGCGGCAAATATTTTTGCCCTATGACTGTTTAGCCATTCCCTTAAACCACTTGGGTATAAACGCTTAAGTACACACTTATCGCCGTGTGCTGCGGACTGAATAGAAGCTATTCGTACTGTAAGCAATACTTATGAAGAATTTACCTGTCCGTTCTGAAATATCAGAACTCTACATATGTAGTCGCGTTCGATATTCTTATAGCGCTCTCAAGATTAGCTTTAAGCTCATCCTGTCTGCCCTGTAAGTCTCCAACAACCTTTTCAGCGTCAATTGGATCCACCATGCTGTATACAAGATTATCGCAGTAGGCAGATATGCTTTTCAGACTGTCGTCACTGAGAACCTTCTTATCACTTGAAGCAAGCGCTGTACTCATGGCCTCCTTCTGTCTGTCGGCATTCTCCTGTGACTTATTGATAGCCATCTTGGCCTTGGTGAAATCGTTATTTATCTTTCTGATAAGAGCGTCATCAAAGTTAGTATTTGAGAAACTTCTTCCAAGTAAAGTCTTTCTGAGATTGATTGCCGCTGCCCTCGTCATGGTCACCCCTGCCACCTCTATATCCGTAGTGGCATTTGCAAGCAGGATCGCTGCATCAAGCCTGTTGTATCTGCTTATGAGATCCCTTATACTCTGAAGATCCGCCCTCGCCTCGTCATCAAACTCCTGCACGCTCTTCTTACCACCGATAACGATATCATCTGATGTCTTTTTCACTGTCACAAAACTGGCTCTGTCTATGGCATCATTGATCTTCTTTATCAGAAGGTCTCTCTCATCCAGAGCTCTTGTCACTATCATTTTCTCCATAATATTCGTATCCTCCTTATTTTAATAATTACATTTATATGTTATCCCCTTTTATTTCAGGTGATTTTTAACATCTGGCTCTTCAAATATGATCTGTTCATCACGATATTTGCTATCTCTAACGAACTAATTCCATACCACAGGCACCATATCATAATATATAAGTCTGTGCTTCGTATCCACGTACATATCCTCGTGATAATGTCCGAAGTACCACATGGAATATTCAAGTTTTCCTTCAAGTTCCTCAAAGAAATCCGTCAGTATATTCTGAGCGTACAATTCATGCAGGCGTCCATGCATCCTCTTTATATCTTCAAGCTTCAGCTGTATAGTGTTTGATGCGCAATGGGTTATGACATAGTCGACCTTGTAATCACAGCTCTCAAGATTTACCCTTGCTTCCTCTATCTCTGTATCTGTCGGAAGCTCCTGTTTCCACCATGATGTGTTCAATATTCTGAACGGTCTGCCACTCCCCATTGCCAAATTATATTTATGCTCGAACAAAGGATCATCCTTATCAAGCACGCCACCGCTTATATCGTGGCTCTGTGCTCCTCCGAACGTAAAATATCTTTTTCCCTCTATATCGAATACCTGTCCGCGCTCAAGAAGTATCACCTTATCACGGACTATATGCCGCACTTTGCCACCATGCCACTTCTCCACCGGGTATTCATCTATCATATTGTAATTCTCATGATTTCCCTGAACCCATAGAAGTGTAAATGACTGCTTTGCGAAGAATTCACAGTCCTGTTCAAAGGACTCTCCTTTTGTCCAGAGCAAACCAAGATCCCCGCATACGATCACTGTATCATTTTCAGTTAGATCCGGGCAGCAGGAAAATCCTCCTGACATAAATCTCCCAAACCTCCCGTGACAGTCGCCTGTAATATAAATCATTTCAAAATCACTCCTTTATTTAATTGCCTTGTAATCCGGCTCATCCGGCAGACTTATGTTCGCCTTTGCATACTCAAGTCTTCTCTCGTACCAGTTTGTTTTTTACAATGAACTTAATACGCTATTAAACACTCTGTAATTGGAATCGTCGCTTGGTCTGCAGTATACAGCAAACTCGATATTCTTAAATGCGTACATATAATCCCTCACCACATTTGCCGCAGCAGTTGCCACGACCTGCGGTTCGTTACAGAATGCTCCGCAACCAAACGCCCCGAGTATTACTGTGTCTGCATGATTTATAACCGCGCTGTCAAGTATTCTTCTGAGTCTTTTCTCATGGATGACCTGAAGTTCTCTATTGCTGGGTGTCACCGCTCTCGTTCCATCTCCGGAATTATATCTATTGCTGGGGGTTTCCCTGAGATTTGGCGCCGCACATGTGATCACATCAACTATATACCAGTCATCACGCTCCATTAGTTCCGGACGATCTGTATCAGTCTTGAACACAACGATATCTGGAGTGTATATGATGTCATCGTTATGTATTGGATCATGCGCCGCTCTGTGCGGTGTGTAGAACATTCCCCACATATCAGGGGTGTTCAGACAGAAATACAGATTGGAACATCTGCAGAGACATTCCTCCTGCGCCCCCGCACCATTTACAACTCCGCCGCCTGGATTTGTCGCTGATGCAAAGTTATGCACTGCTACATGATTCCCTTTATAGGCCTTTGCCGCCTCATAGGTTCTCTTCTTTGAGACAACCACATTTGCCTTTTTGTAAATATTCAGTTCAGGCGTTGGTATAACCTCCGCCTCTGCTATAAAGCGCTGATTTGCCACCGATATCTTTGTGACAGCTGAAAGCTCAGCATCCGTCTTGCACATGCGCTCTGTATCCTGAAATATACTTCTGTTCATCTCTCTGCGATCCATATTTTTTACACCCCTTTGATATTATGCTATTACATTACTCTATTATCCTGTTAGTTTTTTAACCTGCTATTCCAATACTCTCTGTTTTTACTGCTCTCCAATATATATAAGATGGTCAACATACTCTCTTTCCTCGCCCTTGAATATCGGTATATCATTGTCTATCATCCATCCTCTGGAATTTTCGTTGCTGCTGTCTCCTGTACATGACGGGACTTCATCTGCCTGTCCCCTGATGCAGCAGCTTCCTCTCTTGCATGTCACCGAAAAGTCATTCCAGTTTATATTCTTCTCAAGCATCAGCATATCCTGTATATCACCGGTGGACTTGCCATGCATCTGCTTCTGTGAGAAATTGGCATGTCCAACCATCTGTATCGAATTGCGGGATGCGTCGAGCTGCCTCCAATATATGAGATTCGTCACCTCTTCCTTCGGTATATTGAAGCATCTTGAATCAAACATCGCCCCAGTCTCACAGGCCTTATCAAGGACTTTGATATATTTGGGATCCTCCGTACCCTCTTCTTTAACCGCCTGCCTGCATAGCTCTCATAAAAACAGAATCAAACGGTCTCTTAAAATTCCTTGTATATGTATGAAATGCCTTGCCGTCTATTCGTATCGCAACCGGACAACGTCTCATAAGCTTTGTCTTCGGTATCTGCTCATATCTTTCAAATCTTCCGCATATTCATTTATTGATATGCCCTAGTTTATATCACATCCGGCTGATTGGCTATGAACCCGTAGTTTAAAAATCTAAATGTTCCTCTTTACGCTTATAGCCGTGTATCAAATTTTCCATTCTTTTCTGAATATCTCTATCCCAACCTTCATACACATCTTTCCGGCATAGTTTCCCGCCTTCTGAATGATTTCGGGTTCTTCTTTCAGGCAGTCTTCATAAATTCTCTTTGGAAGATTCTTATAAATAATCTGCAAATCCTTCCTCTCAATTTTTTCGGGAATTTATTCCTTCATCCACAAGCTTATTTACTATTTTCCGCACCCTGGCCTCGGTGACGATCGTTCGAGCATATCTTTCTGCCTCATCCATGTCTGCTTTTTTCTGTTGATCATCCCTTTTCCTCATATTCTGCCTGCGGTTATCCACCTTTATCTCATAAAATTCTGGATTTACATACTTCAAAACATGTGGCTCACGTCCCTCCAAAAGAGCCGTCTGGTTCTTTATGACAATTCCCTCCTGCTTTTTTCCATAGGCAGGATCATTTGCAAACTGTTTACAGTGTTCCCAGCTTATAAATTTCCCATAATAGAGTTCATGTACATATGGAATGCCACATTCATCTGCAATAGATTTCACAGAGTCCTGAGACAGCCACTGATCAGCATCTCCATCGAATATGCTGAACAGATAAAATTTGTCATAGTTATCTTTTTCATATATCACCGTATGTTTCACAAGCCACTCTCCGAAAAATATGTAATGTGGATACCTTGCAAATGGTTCCTTGTCCATTTTCTGAACATATTCCCAGAATCCTCTTAAGTTCTGTTCCTTACTCAGCTCATTATTACGGCTGAACGCTCTGAGGACATCCTCTTTTTCGTCATACCGTATACTTGCATTGGCCCCATCCACTTTTTCCGTGATACTGATGATATCTCCAACCTGAAATGCCCCTGTGTTTACCGGGAATGTGATGTCATCGAGCATTGTTTCTCTTTCCCTTACCACCTGGATATCTATATATTTCTTCACAATCGACCTCCAAATTTTTGACATTTAACAGATCTGCTTGCAACGCATTATAGCTAGTGTTTCTGCCGTTTTCAACGCATTTCAAGCAACTTCTGCATTTTCAGTCAAACGCTGATTTTCAGCCATTTGTGGGCATTTTCAGGGATAAAAAATTTGTTACCCCTGCACAAAACTTAAGCTGGAACATAAGGTGAATTTCTACCCCATAGACAAATAAAATGTAGAACATAAGATAACCGATTTTACCCCATGCACAAAAACGGGACGAGAAAACGACATGCCGAA
>NC_021018.1:3039674-3056902 GCF_000210595.1 Coprococcus sp. ART55/1
GCCTCAAATTCATCTTCCACTTCTCGCCATGGTCTTTCGGCCTCAGCAGGGACTGAACTAAGGTTGTCCGTATTCCTGTACGCCTCGCCTTTCATCAGATTCTTAAGTTCGAAGTTCATCATATCATCATCTATCTGTTTCCACATCGCATTCTCTTCTTCGCTCAGATCAGCAAGTCCAAATCGCTCAAGTATAACGTTCATAATCGAACTCTCTATCTCAAGATAATTGGACAAATGCGCTTTTACCGGTCTGATTATGTCTGATATATACGCCTCGCTGGCATCGTGCAACAGACAGGCAAGCTGTAGCCGCTCTGACCATCCCCTTGACTTCGCCTCATTCATACAGTTGATGGAGTGCTGTGCCACAGAAAAGAAATATGACACATGCCCTCCGCCGCGGCACGTGAGGCTTAATGCATGCGCAATATCCTGTATTGATATGTCTGAAGATGTCATATTCATCGGATCTATTTTGTTCCCCGTATACGTGTTCATCGTTGCCATATCACAGTCTCCTTATCCTTATTTATCAGCAGTTTAAGATAGTATATCCTTGTCGTATCATATTCCACTTTCAATTCATTCAATGTCAAGCAATTCAGAAATAATATCATTGAATTGTCTGCTCTGATCTATGTTGCACACGTGACCGCAATGCTCTATTATTATCAGCTCCGCATCTGTCAGATCAGCTTCCTCCACGATTCCATTTATAAAGCACAGATCACCCCGACCAGAAATATATACATTCTCCTCGTGTAATCTGCTCACGAACTCGTCACAAAGTGAAAAATGCTCAATAAAAATATTCATATACGCCTTAAATTCCAGACTGTTTAATGCCTTGGCACATTTGCAGAACACCTTCCTGCTTGTCTTGCTGACTTTCCATGGCATAAATAACTTTGCCATTATTCTGTAGACGACAGGAAATGGCAGCTTGTCGCCTATCTTAGCAAAGACATTGACAGCACGCCTGAGTGGTTTTCCAACCGTGCCAAGCGCACCCACAAGTATTGCTTTATCTATGTAACTTCCGCATCTCATCTCCATATATTTGATAAATATAGTTCCAAGTGATACGCCCATAAAAACAGCTCGCTGTATCCCCCGCTCATCAAGCACCTGCGTTATCTCACCCACGACAACATCCAGCGTACTTCCCATCTTGGACAATTTCAGTTCACTGTCTCCATGACTTGGCAGAGTTATCGCCAGAACATTAAACTTCTTCTGAAGCAAGGGAATCTGATTCTTCCATACCCTGTTGTTCCCTCCAAATCCGTGAAGCAGAACTATATATCTATCGGTATCACATGAGCTTTCAAAAACTTCATAATGTAACATATCCTTGCATCCCCTTGATCATTTATATTTTGTATTACAGCTTTACCATCAATCTGGTATGACCTCTATATACACCTGATCATACTTATCCCTAAGCTCCTGTTTTATCTCGTCTCTCACCTTATGAATGATACTTATATGTATCACATCCGTCTGATTTCCTATATATACCTCAACCCAAAGCTTCCGCCCGGTCTGGATGACATCCAGAAAAGTGACCTCATATGGGTAATCCTTCATATGCTGATCCACTATGCCTCGTATCTGATTAAGCGTCTCTTCCTCCGGAGCAAAAAGAATAAGATTCTTGATACTCTGGAATATCTCGCACACCGGTTCTTTTATGAGAAGAAGTGCCATAACCACCGCTACTGCCGGATCAATATAAGGGGTCATAAAACGAAGGCTTGTATGCAAAAGAGCAGTCTGTACCGCAAATGCTATAGCAACTCCCATACTGCTTATTACGTCAAGTTTCCACATATACAGCTCCGCTTTGATAGTTGTAGACTCATATTTCTTACTGTAATGGCCAAGTATCGCATACATAACCGCACAGCATACACATACAAGAAATTCAAATACCGCTATGCTCCCCGCATCTACCTCATGTCCCCCATGAAACAACAGCTTTATATTCTCAACCATGAGATTACATGTGAGTGCAAGTAATACACTGTACTTCACAAGGAGAAAAAGTGATTCCACCTGGGCATAACCATATGGATGTTTCTCTGTCACCGGTTTATACAGAAGCGGAACAAGCACCATAAATGGTCCTATCATGACCAGATCTGCGGAGTCGAACAGGCAGTCCGTCCAAAGTGAATGTGAATGGGTATACCATGCCATCACGCCCTCCGCAAGTATGAAGAAGACACTTCCCATAAAAGACAGACGAAGTATTCTCTTCTCTATTGCAAGCTTGTCCTTTCTCGACCTACGTTCCTTCTTCTTAGCTTCTCTTTTACTAATTTCTACATCTCTTTCATTCATTATATATTCTTCCTATGTTTAATTTTCATAGACAATTACTCGTTTATTTCCCAATATCCGCTCCGACTTGAGCCAACTCTTTTTATAACACCATCACTCTGCAATTTTGATATATAACGTTTAATTGATCTAAGTGAAGTTCCGGTTTGTTCCTGCATTTCTTTCTGCGTTATTTTTTTATTTTCACGAATCAACTCAACAATCTTTGCCTCAATATCCTCTTCGTGTACATCCGTTCCGGTTTTGGTGTCATTGGTGCCAGATTTGGTGCCAACTTTAGTGCCATTGGTGCCAACTTTAGTGCCATTGGTGCCAACTTTAGTGCAAGTTTTGGTGCCATTATCATCAACACGTTCACTTTCATTGCGTTCTTTAAGTGGAACTGTCAGTTTAAACACATCTCCCTCTTCAAAATCAGGTTCACCGCCCGAATATATTTTTGTATACTTATACAAATTACGAACTCCTGAACCTAATGAATCTGCATAGCCAATATTAACAAAGAAATTTGCCAACACCGGATTTTTGGGATACGGTGTGAAATTTTGAGGTTCTATCCGTCCTACTCGTTGCGCCCTGTTCCAATTCTCTGTATATATCTTGTCCGGTTCAACCACAAGTTTCGCCGGAAATGCCGTACTAAACTCACGATGTACAAGAATATTGCTTACAATTTCACGTGCAATCGCATTTCTAACACTTACACTAACATTATCAATCAGGAAAAACTTATCATTTGTATGCTTGGCAATAAAGTTCATCAATAGATCATAGCTTTCTATCAAATTCTCCTCAACAATCAGTCTGTCATCATATCTGTCCATATTTTCTGCGCGGTAGATTGCATCCGTCTTATAGCCCGGCACACAAGACCTTATAACCTCCGGCTTGCCAAACAGTAAAATTGCCGCAAGATTAAATCCCTTTTTCCCAGTCATTATATCTTCCTCGTAAAGTCCTGCACTTTTCATCAGTTCCATATCATCCATATCTTTCCACGGATGGTTCTCGTTCCTGTTCAAAGCAAGTGTTTTTACCCTCGGTATCATCTCCATTTTCAAATGTTCTTTTGTACAGTATGGGAAGATGATGCGTTCTGTGTATGTTTTTGATTTCCGGTTCGATATGTTTGACACCAAATCAGACGATGTCGTAATATCCTGATCTGCATCATTGTTTCTATCGTAAATCCTACCACCACACAACTCAATCTGTGAACTGACCGGTACATACACCCATAGTATTTTCTTATCACCATAATCAAATTCTTCAAGATTTAAATACAATGACGGACTCATCTTCTGTGGATTATTCAGCACATTCACAAAATTATTCTTCATATCCACAATGCATTTTGGATTAACACCTATTACCCTGCCCTTGTGGTCTTCTGTCTCTTTAACTCCTAAAATAATATGTCCGCCATAGCGATTTGAAAAAGAACAAACCGTTTCAAAAACACTGTTATTCAATCCATTTACGCACTCTTTATACTCAACGGTGAAGCCCTCTCCAGCCTGCAACATTTCCTCTAATTTTTCGGTTGTCATACTCACTCCTTCAATACATAAACAACTATCCAACAACATCTTTTTTTATATATACTTACCAGATATTTCAATTTAAATTCAAATCAAACTCATTGAGGCACAGATTATTCACTTCTGGACAATTCGCTTCGCAAACTTCGAACCGAAACCTTTAATCAATCCGCTGCCGAGGTATTTCTCTATTCCATATACCGTTGCCGGCAGCGTTTCCTCCCATTTCTCTACCTGCAACTGTCTGCCGTATTTGCTGTCCACTTTCCATGTGCCTTCAAGCGACAGCACAGAGCCGACATGTGCGTCACTCTGATATGTAATTCGTTCCACAACACAGCGCAGGTGTTCCATGTGCATGTTTTCTTTCTCAAATCTCGCAATAAATTTTATCACATTTAACAGTTCTGTGCCACAGTCATGTTCCGATAATGAATTTATCATGTTGAAAAATAAGAAGAAGCAATCCACGAAAGATTGCTTTCCTTTATAATCTCATTCTTCATCTATAATATTCCGCACCGGTCTCGACCTCGTACAGTGACATCCGTCCGCCCTTTCTGCCTCTGCAAGATCAGGAAGTTACCATAGTAATCCATGACCCATGAGTGAACGACGATATGATACAATCCGTCAGGAATCCTGTTTCCACGCTTGTGGTGATTTCTTACCCAGACTCGATTCCTATTAAACAAATCCCAATATTCAACGCTGCTCATAATTCGCGTCACCTCCCTCATCGCAAGTGCCTCCACGCTCATACCACCGATTATTATTCTCAAGTAGCTACTCAAATGTCACCGGTTCGTAATTGATGAATTCTTTGAACGTTTCTTATAACGGACTATTCCTACCGGTTTATCACCCTCAAGTGCAAATTCTCTCCTCCAATCGAATTCCTCTACTTTTTTCTTATTAACATCCTCTTCATCATCCGTCTCTGATTCAGGAGCATAATAATACATATTTTTTCTTGACCAAGTCACCCGCATAGTAACGTCATCTTCCTGTTCAGCTTTCTCTGCCGGTACAAATAAGCGGAAAGTGTCTCTTTTTTGATCAGACCAGATTGTTCGAACGATCAAGCCTGTCGCATATAACTCCGCCATAAGTATAATAACACAAATAAATACACCCATATTTACCGTAAAGACTTTGTTCCATACCGACAATCTTGAAAATGCCACACAAAATATTTTAAACGGATAATCCGTTACATAAAGCATGTTAAAGCTATCCGGATACCTTTTGTACATCATATCGAACAGCAACAACTCTGTAACCTTGATATTACACGGAATTATCACAATAAAAGCAAACAAAAATGACCACAGGCTTTCATGCCCGGATGTAAAGCCAACCATTCCAATCATAACAAAAAACAGCAATACTCCAATTCCGCCATCAATCAGATCCCGTTGAGCAGCTCCCGTATAAAGGAAATACCCACTGTTTACACCCAATATTAATAACTTAATTATATCAAACGCCATAATCATCACCCCATCAATCCGACATAAAATATGATCAAGCTCCAAAATCCTATATGCCCTATAATCTGGAGAAACACTATCAATGCACACACAAGCAAAGCGCCGACTGCATGGATTCCCCTTTGAGCCAGAAGTTCATGCCTTGTATCACTGTCACGAAACAGTCGGCCAAGATAACTCAGTCCATAGGAAATGTGATTTGCATGCATCATTGCATCTAACACTTGGATACAATCCTCATGTAAAAATGACGGAAAGAAATGTACCGCGCACCTTATAAGAATGCCAAACAACATTCCGCTGACAATCCAATAGAGAATTGTATTTTCCGTGTGAAGCAACACTCCTGACAAAATCGAAGCAATCAAGAAGTCACAATATGCGCCGGCAAGCCTGATGTGCATCCTTCGGATTGCATAATATTTCCCGATAACCACAGAGTCATCTATCAGATACCAATCGCCATGCAGCAATGAACCATTTAAAAATCCCTTATAAATGACACGGGCTCCGAACAACCTGCCGACAGCACCATGACACAAATCCCTCGGAAACCCTTCTAAGAGGAATACAACCACAGTACTTAACATCATAAGTAAAAATCCACCAAGTTCCCATTCCATGTCATTTGCAGCAGCCGAAATCAACGCCCGAGGCAACAAGGTTGCTCCAAAGGAAAATAATATTACACCCAACAGGGATAACACGACTGTCCATAACATCGGATGAGCCGACTTGCTGTATGTTCTCCACTGCTCTTTATAAACCTTTTTTGCTTCTGTAAGAGCCTCCTCACATACGAGCTCCGTTACATATTCTCCGGTCTCGTCCACCTCTGTCTTTACGTGACCTGTCACACCCTTTTCTTCATCTATGCTCTCCTGAATCGTAGCGGCAAACTCCAATATTTCGTGTTCTCTTATGTCCTCTTTCTCGATATATGATTCTTTCCACAAGCTGTTGCAGATATCAGAAGAACATCTGTCCACAATCGGATCATTGTTTCCGGTCATACTAAACAGGAGACGTGCCTCATACTGATTCAGTTCCCTCTCTTTACCCAGAAATTCATTGTGCAGCACTACCTTTCTACCACCTTCCGATATCTCGGGAGTGACCCAGCTTGCAATACAGCCATATTCTCCGTCTACATCTAATAATCTCATATATCATCACCCCCTAATCTTCCTGGTCTGGATTCAGATAATCATACACGTGATTTCTATAAGATCGCGTTTCCGTTTCACCTGTTAATTCTGCAAGAAATTCAAAACTTCTCTTGTCGTCATCATTTTCATAACCAAGAAGAGGATCTCCATTCAGATAACGTATATATGCAGCGCAATTATCAAACTTCCAAAAAGCGCGTTGCGTGTCTGTAAGTGTTATATAGATATCACAAAGTTCCTGCTGATAAATGTGATACACCTGATGAATCACCGCCTGACAAGCTGTTTCAGAATCAGACAGACATTCTGTACTGATATACACCGTGGATTGATCCGCATTATATTCATACTTCCCATACTCATCCTCGTAAGAATCATCGCTGAATACAAATTGCATCTTACTGCCAAGTCCCTGATCATTTGCATAGGCGTAAGCTACAGCCTGTAAAGTTGCCTCCTTCTCCGCATCGGAAATCGTCGGCCAAATGCTGTCATCAATGTTCTTGATGGTTTCGATATTATTATCCAGAGAATACTCATCTCCATATACATATGTTGGCTCATAGGCATCATCGGCTACAGCATCATAGCCGACTTTTTCATAATATGTGCTCTTGATCTCCGCGTCATCCATACACTTCACAGAGATTGGCATAAAAATGCAAGCTGTAACAGCCGCCAGGCAGGCTCCCAGCCAAGCGATCTGCAATCCCGGAACATTACCTCTTCCATCTACCGATTCATTTTTCTTCCGGCTAAATACAGCCAAACCCATACCAACAATCGCTACACACACCTCTATCGTCAGTATCAATCGGAATCTGTCTGATGACAGATGATAATCCATAAATGTCCAAGCGACATAAGCTCCAAGTCCGGCAAGTACATTCACACAGATATATTGCCACCTCCTGTCACGCCATGTAATCAGAATCCCGACTGCACAACTAATCAGCAGGCAGACCGAAAGACAAACCACCGACTCATCAAAGGCTGCTATCCGAATGAACTTTGGCAGGAAATGTAGCAGATCATATCCAAGCACCGCCGCAAGTAAGATATGCTCGACGATGTAACCTAATGCTGTACTTGTAAACGGCGATTTGCCCTCCGACACGGTATTTAAATCGTTTGCATCATTTGTTGTTTCATTACTCATTGACATAGTGTTCATCTCCCTTGTAAATTTTAATAAATCTTTGTATCAGAAACTCCTTGCAAATATAGCCACGTCATGACTGATCAACTGCAAGCAGATTTCACGCGCATTCTCTTTTTCGCATCCCACCTCATACGATAAAGAGAATCTGTTTTTTGCTTTCACTGCTGCCTCAACCTCACAGGATTTTGCGAGCGAAGATATAAACATGCAGCCCTGCTTCTTACTAATATCTTCTGCCATGTCCATCAAGCAATCTCGAAATTCCTCATCGAATTCCGTAAGGAGCTCATGGTATACGAAGAACTTCTCTTGCTGTAAATCATCCTTCTTATCCAACACAGTTCTGAAAACAAATCTAAGGTCATACCATCTTGTATATGTCCGATTTAATTCAAATCCACCGATTGCCTTATCTTCGTTCCGAGCAATATTATCGGATGCAATACGAATATGTACCGTTTCCCCGCTGACATCCTTCAATGTATCAAACTGTCGAAGAAACCTCGCATATGGTTCCATTTTCAGAATCTCTGCCTGTGTCTTGCTTTCGTTTCCAAACATACGACCACCTCCTGTGATTTGAAGCTATAAAATATATCCTTGCTATCCGGTAAAATGTCGCATGAATTCAATCAGAATTTTCATCGGTATAGCATACATCTACAACATCCCCTATATTTTGCATGTACGAAACCCATGAATAAGTCGCGTATTCCTTTGCCGCCTCTTCAATGGGTTGCGATTCATATGCTTCATAGCTGGAATTGCCGCCTATCACATACGAATCATTATTCTTAATCCATGCCCCCACATCTTTAAAACACCATAAGGACTTCTGCGACTCTGTCAGCGTTTGTGAATAAAGTTCCATCATGTCGTGTTCATATGCATGGTAGACTTCCTCAGCAATCACCATAAAAACCTCATCATTATCGTAATCGAGAAGTCCATCTTTTATCGTTATTTTTCTATTATTCGAGTCATACTGAGCCCTAACCTCGTAATACAGAGAGCTGGGAAGATTATCCGAAAACTCAAGGGACACGGCATTTTGCACGCCAAGATACTTAGATTCACAATCAAAGATTGCTTTCACTGTTTCTTTTTTCTGCTCAGTAGCAAGACTTTGCCACTCATCATTATCGTAAATCCGTTTGATTGTATCAAATTTTTTTCAATACCATGATCTTCATAGTAATTTGTCGCCGCATAATCAAAATCAGCATTGCTTCCCATTGATCGATTCATTTGATTGCAATAGATTTCATACAATTTCATCCAATCTGTGTGACCCACTGCAAGCGGAATCAGGATTGCACAAACTCCACAGGCAATACAAGCATTCCGTCTAATAAGATCCCTGACGCGAATTCTTCGCGCCATCGCCAATCTTTGCCTGCTCACAGTCCTTGCTCCGGTATGTCTAAGGCAAATCCTTACGATTCCAACACCGGAGCAAATAGCAGCCGCAACCATTATCGCAATCAGAGTAGCGACAGAATAACAGCCAAGTTGAAAAATTACATATAGCCCACAGCCTGCCGCTATATTACAGATCACATTGCTACAAGTCCTTCGAGCGGAAAATGTAACTGCTATTCCAATCGAACAGACTAATACCATGCAACCAAACAGCCAGACAGGTGAATCATCATACAGCGATGACGGCACACTGGTGAATAGTGAAAGCCAGAAAAAATACCAAATTCCAATAAATCCGCCAACCCAAATATGCAATATTACATATAAAAATTTGCTGAGCGTTGACTTATCTTTCAGTCTTACTTTCTTTATGTACAGCACATTCATTCCTCCAATCCTCACTCATATCACTCGTAATTTTCCTTTCACTAACTGAATTCTGTATTGTCTTCCATGTTCCGAAGTGAAAACCATAGAATTGTTTGATGACGCCACACATCTTCATCACGATGAAGATGCCCCATATACCAGTGTTTATACTGCGTTTTTTCACGAATATACTCTAAGAAACCGTTAAGTGGCATTTCATGTACATGCTCTGGATGAAAAATTGACATTGTTTCTTCCGGAGCTGCATGTGTAAGTATATAGTCCACTTTCCAATTAGCAGCCTCTAAATTCCTGGTTGCTTCGCTCATGTCTTCCTCATTTGGCATCTCCTGTGGCCACCAGCTTCTTCCCTCAATCCTCATGGCCTTGTCAATGCTATACGCACCACCAAAAACAAAGATTCGCTTTCCTTCTATTTCGTATACTTGTCCTCGCATTAAATGGATGACTTTAGGAGTCCCATTTTCATCCGTTTTTATAATATGTACCTTACCGCCATTCCAAATTGTAACATCATAAGCATTTATCAAATCAAAATTCTCATGATTTCCATCACAAAAACAAATGGTATACGGCACATCTTCTGCAAGGTATTTTAGGAATTGCCTTTCTCTGTATGAATCGTCAAACAGATAGCCAAAATCACCACAGATAAACAAATAATCTCCTTTTTGCAAATGCTTGTTTGCTGATTCTTCTGGATAAAGAAATCTGCCTTCTTCTCCATGTGTATCTCCTGTAACCGCTAAAATAGGTTTATGCACAGCAACTCACCTCCTAGTATAATAATGGTGTAGTCAATCAAGACGGCACTTGTCTACGCTAACGCAATAAGCCGCATAAACAATATGATATGCATTAAGTACCAACTGAACTTCTTCCTTTGTCAGTTCTCTGTTATACTGGATTTCGTATGCGCCAGACTCAAGATTGTATGAAACCACTCCCGGTCTATCCAGCCACTTTGCAAACAGCATATCTCCAATGCACATGGCATTTCTGATTTCCTCTTTATGGGCAACTATCCTTCCCTTCACTATGGAAAAATAGCCCACATATTTAGCACAATCGCTTTCATAAGTGTCATTGTCTATAGAATCATCTTCCCAATATGCATCTTGTAGGAGTTTCTTTTTTAACTTGTCCTTATCGTTAATTATACTCGACAGCTTTCCTGTTAAATGCAATTCGTTCAACTTCCAATACACACCATTTCTGATAAAGCTGAGGCTTCTATCCTTAGTTAATCTCTTTGACACATCTGACAGCACGAAGAAGTAGTCTAATACATCCTTATCAGATGGCAAATATGCTGCTAACAGTTTAACTATAAAATGATATGTTCTCGCTTCCCTGTAATCTTCCAAGTCATATCTACCAGTCAGGAACCTGTCAAAATAATCAAGTGAAAAAACAACATTTTCATTATATTCTCCTGTTTTTAACTTGTCCTCCTCATCATCGAGAAAAGGACTTCCAAAATCGCATATATCATCGTTTACCTTTTCCATCACATAGGCAATCGCATCATTTTGGGAAATTTCCATCCTCGAACCATCAAGCATTAAAATATTATGTATATCAACAAACCTTCCGATTTTGTCGCATGTGCGGACAAATCTTTTGCCTAAGCCTACAATATCACAGCTTCAGCGATAATTTTTTTGGGAAAAGCACACTTGTGAACTCTATGACTTCTCATCACCACTGTCATCGTCCTTCAGCTCATGCTTGTTATTTCTACTATTAGCTTTCTTTCCTTTGCTATTGCTTTTCTTGTGAATCTGCGCCCGCTTCTTTTCCTCGCGTTCTTCCTCTTCTAGTTCAGCAATTTTGCGATCAATCTCCGCTATCATCTTGTCTATGTCCTCAGGCGGAATGACAGGCTCATTGCGCTCATCCTCAGCCCGTTTTTCAGCCATCTGCTCACGTTTCTGTTTATTAACAATCTCCTGAAAATCTATTGGCGTCAAAGTTTGTCTCTTCCTCTCACTCACATTGACATGCTGTGTCGGAGACAACGGATATGCAGATATATCCGGCAGATATCCTACAAACGGTCGAGCCCGTTCAAGAAGAAGCAGAACTTCTCCCTTGTCCTTATTCAGATACCTCAGGTGATCCATCGACATCAATGGGTGTCTTGCACCGGTCAGTTCATCGGAATACAAGCCGCACATGGCTGATATTCTTTGCAAGAGCTTAATATCGGTCGAGTATAAATATACAATGTTTGCGCAATTGCCAAAGATGATGGACGCACCTTTATCCCCATATAAGAGATTGAGCTGTTCCATATTCTGACAGACAATCAGCCAACGAATGTTACGGCTTCTGCCAGCAGTAATCTTACCCTGCATGTTGTTTATCTCAGCCAGATTGCCGAATTCATCAAGAATGAAGTTGATTCTCCTTGGCAATCTGCCGTCGTATTCTTCCTCGGCAATATCAATCAATCTCTCGTAGATCTGGTCAATATTTGCTGAAATGAGCTTGTTGTATACGCTTCCCTCATCCTTTGTGATAATAAATATCGCGCACTTCTTCTCCACAAGGTCTCTCACATCAAATGTACTGTTTGCGGTCGCATCCATAATGTCCTCGTTCAATATGAACGGCGTAAGGCAAGACGTATATACAGAATACAGACCACCCTGGGTGTCATTCGGAGCGTTAATTGCCGGAGCCGCCAGCTTGTATGAAGATGATTCCTTTGCTCCGGGGCGGCAATAAAACTCTTTGATGTACTTCGAACACCCATATTTCTTATCGCCCTGGATGTGTAAATCATATAAATGATTGATTGTGCACTCTTTTTCAGGGAGCAACTCTGCCTGAAGTAAGGATAAACCTGTTAAATATGATGAGGCAGTAAGATTCCAGTATGGATCTTTCTCACTTTTGCGATCTGAAAACATCGTTTCACCAAACGCCTGAAACATTTCCGCAGCTCTTGATGTATTCCCCTCCCTGTATAGTTTGGACGGATATTCAAGCGGATTATATCTGTCGCCGCGAAGAGGTCTTCTGTAGTCAAGAACAATAACCTTGTAACCCTCTTTCTCAAGGTCTCTGTACATGTATTTGTTGATCTCTCCTTTTGGATCATGAATAATCAAATTCTCGTTCTTCCGTATACAGGAAAATGTATACGGCATTAGCACCTTACGAGTCTTGCCGCTACCGGACGCACCCACGACAAAAGTTGAAGCCTCTGAGTCATCTACATATGCAGTTCTTCCTGTACTGATAACCGGAACGCCAGCGCCCTTAACCTTTTCCGATTCAAAATTTACCTCTGTATATCTGTCTTTAATCTCCTCTTCCGATTCGAAACGAACCTCTTCCGTAATATGTGTTGCATTTACCATTATCTGCCACCTCCGCTTATACAAAATCCAACACTGTTTCCCTCTGACACCGTAATATCCGGAAGTGCCTTATTAACTGCCTTCTCAAAGCACTCCATGTCAACATTTCCGATTCCGATCAGAAACAGTTCATACTGCATCCTCTTGGCTATCAGTTCCAATGAACCGTATCCGTCAAACTCTGTCTGCTCCATCCACCCTGACAATGCCGTCTTGAACTTCTCCTTATATGTGTTCGGAAGCGAGATACCCACGTCTGCAAGTCTTGTCCAGACATATTCAGTTGACATCTCCAGATTTGGATGGTCAAATTCAACCCTTACCATGTGAAGAATCCTGTTCAACGACATTTGGAGCTTCTCTTTTTCCGTAAACTCCGGGAGCACATGAAAAATGAAATGCATGTTATCCCTGTTCTGCTCTACAAACTCAAGCAGCGTATCAAAGTACGGATTGGTAAACAAATCCCTGCCCTCAAAACGTGAGAAAGACAACAAAAATGTGCCATAAAAATTATTCTGCGTTGAAGCCGCCACACGTGGCGACGAGAAAAACAGATTGTACTCGCGCGGTGAATCATCACATGGAAAATCCAGTTCAAGGAAAGTACTCAATCCCCGAATATCATAGATATGATTCTCATCTATAATCCGGCTGTATACTTTCCCGTACTCCGTTGTGCCTGCACCGGACGGACTCACCAGTAGCAAGTTTGGAACAAGCTGCTTGCAATATGAAGCATCCGATCTGGCAATCGTCTGAATCTGGTACAAGGCAGTCTTTGCCTTCGCATCAATATTTAACTTTTCAATATTTTTTTCAATGGATTCTTGTACTTTGTTCATAAAAAATGCGCCTCCTCTTATGCCATTTGAAATAACTTACATGGAATATATCCAAGGGCATGCGAGAAATGACGCATAAATTTTAGATGATTTAAACTTTTTTAGTAAACATACATTTTTAAAGAAGATTCAACAGCTTCACCATATTATCCAGCATTTGATATGCTCTTTTATTATCGCCATTTGTTCCTCTCCTCCTGTATCAAACCGTCAAATCTCTGCCACAAACCCAGCCCAGTAAACGGGCTTTTCAAACAAGCGTATACCCGCAGGAAGCTGTGACAGCCTTCTCATCTCATCAGCCGCAAGTCCTATACGTCTGATTCTCTGCTCCCCATACCACCCTGCGTCAGCAAGTTCTCCGTTCGTGACCGTCATGATGTATTTCTTTGCCTCCCACAAGGCAGACGTCACTTCCATCGTGCGGAGATTCTGATAGAATCTGGACATCAAAACAGCCGCAGCAAAATCATCGACCTCCCACAGACTCATCACGCACGCAGATATACCCTGCGCGCAAAGCGCAGTGTGCATACCTATAAGTCCATCTGTGTAACTGATGTCTCCTGTATTCGTGAGACATGCAGACATCACAACCATCTTCACTCCGCCCCAGTCATATGTGCAGATTTCCTCCGCGCTGACCACACCATTTCCATAATGGTCTGTTTCCACGCCTGACACAATCCAATCATTTGCTCCGGCAAGAAATATACAGCTGTGCCGCATCGGATAGTCATATTCAAACGGTCCGGCTGCAGGGTCAAAATGCTCATCCTGCCGAAAATCCCCATGTGTTGCTATATGAAGAATCGGAACATGCACTTCCTCAAGCAAATTTTTCCGTGCTGCAATCTTCTGCTTGATTCCTGCACCTAGAAAATCCGCTACCGTCTGCGCCTCCACCTTGCTGAGCGGAAGTACCGACAGCTTCTTCTCTTCATTTTCACCCGATAAAACTTTCTCTTTATCAAGCGTGAACTGCGGATTTCCAATCACCAAAGCTCCCTCATCACGATTCACATAGACATCGTGATGAATGCTCCGCATAGAATTCACATAGCATACGTTAAACTCCTGCAGCAGCCGACTTCCCCTGCTTGTCGTGAGCATATCAAATGGGAAAGATTGAAGTTCTATGTCACCGGAAATAATCAGTCTGTCAGGCCTTGGCTGTACATGACAGCTTTCTACAGAAGCACGAAGCAGAATGTCATACAGTTTTCTTGATACCGACACATCATACAGCCACCCCGAAGCACTCTGCTTCCTATCATAAGAGCGATTACCCCTTGTTCTCTTATCTATGATATTACATAACTGTCTGACCTCATAGGCGTCAATCACAGGCTGACGATAAATCCGACATCCCTGCTCTGTTTTAACAACCGTCAGCACCGCATACCGCATATTCTTCTCGGTCGGCTTTTCATAATCAGTCACAAACTGAAGGTAGTCAATGTATAGGCAGTCTGTCGGCAGCCTGCCTATCAGCTCATCTGCAGACAGCCACCCCATTACCTTCGGCTGCGCCTTGGCATACAGTTTGTTCTCAACGCTGCGTTTCCTGTCGTCAAGCTCCGTGAGCTGTTCCTTGTCTGTCTCATGTCCAAAGTATCTTGCCATGTCAAGTTCTATGATTCTGCGTTCCACCCTACAAAGTTCCTCATAACTCTTCCGGTCGCAATCCGAGAGGCACTCCCGCCTGGCTGAAAGTATATCCGGGCAGATACTCTTGAGGTTTCCGAATATCTCCAGCAATTCTACGTCAGAACACACGATACTCCCATCGTACACAAATGATACGACAATGTGAAAAAACAGATTGATTCTGGACATCCTTGCGAACATGGACTTTTGCTCCTGATACAGCACAAGCTCCGTCAAGCGCATCGGCGTAATCCTGACCAGCGTAAATAACAGACTTTTCAACTCCTGCATCGAGAACATTCTTCTGACAAATGAGATGTTATCGCAGATTACATCTATAACCATCTCCATATCCGGAAAGCAGCGCTGACTGAATTCATACATACGGTCAAACCACAATCGGCTCTGCCTTGCATCTTTCACCACTATAAAATATGCAGTCCTGACATCCAGATAGAAAAGCCACAATTCATTTGATTTTTCTTGCAGTAATAACTTCTCAATGTGCTCCAGCATGTTCAGAATAAGAGTTTTCTCTTTTCTACCCGCATTGCCTGCCCGCAGATTCATCTTTATGCTGTTAAGTACAAACGGAATATCCCTGAATGATACATTCTCCGGTCTGCATTTTCCAAGCAGATTCCTCACCTGCTCTTTTGATGTTTCATCAGCTGCGTCATTTGCAAGACTACTGTACGTGTTGCTGAGGTATGCCGCGCCGGTACTCTCCTCCAGATGATACTCTGATATAACAGAAAGCCCCTCGTCCAGACGTTGCTTGCATGATTCAGCGTCTCCCTGATTCGCAAAGGCGATTGCCATGTTATTCAGGAATAAAAGTAAATATTCAGCATGAGCTTCCATGCTGCTTTTACAAACAGAATATCCGTCCTCTGTATATCGAAGCGCCGATACATAATCCCCTCCGACAATCGCAGTTCTTGACCTCTCCAGCAAATACTTTATCTGCAGTTCTTCTCTCAGCTCTGAATCCTCTACATCTGATATATGTTCTCCAATCTGATTCAGCAGATGTTCCGCTTTCTCTCTGTCTCCATGCGTATTTTTCTCCGCCGCCGTCTGCGCCATGTAAAGGTCTGTCAAAAGGAACAGATACGCCATATCCGCATAACAGCATTCCCGATATTCCCCAAGCCTTTCATAATATCCGCTCATCTCATCATATAAAGCGCAGCATGTGGCACTCTCGCACAGATTCGCCAGACAGAGCACATAATCCGTGTCCGCAGCCTCGTCTATATGCGGAAGCAAATCAAGCAGCATCTGCCCCATCCGCATACCGTTTCTGTCATGAACAACATCCGTCAGTTCCGAGAATACACCGGCATAAAATTCAGGATACTCATATATATGCCCGCCCAAAATGTCCAAATCCAGCCTGTCATAATATTGTGCAAATATCTCGATTCTATTGGTCTGGTACAGAAGCAAAAGATTCTCCAACAATAGTACCTGAAATGTAAACTTGTTCTTCCACGAAAGTCCATTCACAGTCTCTGCGCTGTGTTCTGCAAGTTTTCTGCATGCTTCCATGCCGTGCCTGTCATTCCATGCAGATAACACATAATCATACATGTCAATAAAAGCATATATATTTATACTCTCCATCACAGCCGGAAGATCTTTCGCCCTGCCGGATATTCCCAAACACAATAAAAGGGCAGAGACATACTGCTCTACCTCATTCGGGCTTGTCTCTGCTCCCATATCTTCGTATATTGACATCTTTAAATCTTCTATAACCTGTATCAGTTCATCATTCATTTATTTTCCTTATCCGTCTTTCCGATCATGATGTCATATGTTCCATCATTCG
>NC_021018.1:3057200-3059128 GCF_000210595.1 Coprococcus sp. ART55/1
CATCTCATCACAAAAGCACACATTCCTATCCGCATCTGTCACAATCAAAACCGGATTGCCGCCTTCCCAATCCTCCGCATCAAGACTGACTGTAAGTTTCTTATCATCAAGTGTCATGCGATTGTAGTCATTTTCTTCATCAACGAGACGCGACATATCCTCATCACCGGCTCCACTTCGAGCGGCAAGCGCTAACGGATGCTCAAAGCTGTAATCAAGCCCTGAGGCAAGCTGCTGTATACCGTCAAGAGCAAGCCTGCAGCCATTTGAGATACTCACGGACAAGCTGACAGCTGCGCTTTTAAGGAGCTCAGGGAAAGACACCGCAGCGAACTTCTCATCACTTAACTCGTCCTCACGCCAGTCTCCTATGGTCTGTATCGTATCATATATGTGCCTGCAGCTGTCGCACTTCATCACATGCGCCTGAACGCGGTGTATCAATCGCATATTGTCCGGCGTCATCTCATCTGCATATATCGCATCAACGATATCCTCAAAATTCAGGTGTTCTGTCATCATCCGAGCCTCCTTCCTGCTGTTCCTGCTTTTGTTCTTTCTTCGTTTCCTCATCACGGTCAGCGTCCAGCTTCTTGTGAATCCTATGCACTCCATCGGTAATCTGTCTTACCTGCAGGTCAAACGATTTCTCGCCTATGGCATGTCCATCACTGTCTATGATATCAAGTTTCTCCCGAAGCGGCAAGAATGTCTCCTTCGGAATAAAGCCGTCTATAACCGACATAAGATCGTCCACCATGCATTCATATAAATCATACAATCTAAAGCCATACAAATGTTCATATACCTTCGACGGTTTACCGCTCACCACATCTCCTATGTACGGGAAAATCAGTCTGGAATAAGTAAACGCAATCAGCTTCTCCGGCGACGTATTGATTGAATAGAGCTGTGTCAGCTTTTCTAGAAGCTTTTTGCTCACTTCCGATTCAACCATTATCGTTTCCGGGCTCTTCGTCGAATCAGACCCCTCAGCTAACTTAATCGGGGTATGCGTCTCTTCGTTTATTTCATGCAGCATATCCAAAGACAAAACTATGTTTTTGGGCTGCTTGGAGCCCGTCTGACTTCCCTGCTCTTCTTTCTTCTGCTTATTCATCCTATATTTTTTCTTAAGCCACGAAGCTGACTTTCCGTCAACAATCCGATTCAACCACGACTGTCTCTGTGCTTCATGCATGTCCTCCGAGTTCAGCAGATATCGCGGCAACTGGCGTATCACCGACCATGCAACCTCCTGAAACACATCTTCCCAGTCTTCAAATCCCACATTCCTGATTATCCTGTATTTCGTGTCATGCAACAGAACCTCGTAGAGTTCCGTATATATGCTGTCGTCACTATTTTCATCCATTATGGATTCTTTCAATTTGTCAAAAAATTCTTGCGATGCAAAACGCATGGGCGTCACCTTCTTTAAACAATCATTATCTATATATCTTCTAATACTTTGGGATTAGGAACATAATATCTATAATCAACAAATGTCGTACCATCTTCATAATCGTTATAAATTCTTGTTATCTCCAATGATTGATATTTCTTTTTCATATTCTCAGCTATCAGTTCAATTATTGCCCACTCCATTCCTCTCCAATTAAAGCTATTTGCAATTCCATAGTCATAAGGGTTCGCTTCCTGTTGATCAACAGTAATAACATTATAATTATAGGAACCAACATGACTTACAGTTCTATAAGAGAAATAGCTACTGATAACATTACCCTCTTGTTCTTCCAACGCCCATGTAATTTTTTCTATGGGAAATGAAGATAAATAATCAGCCATTGCCTTGACTTTCTCATGTTTTTTGTATCTTTGCCCATCAGAAATACTTAAGTTTCCAAAGTAGTCCCTTGGATAATCCACTTCAATACCACAGCATTTGTTATATTCCATATTAACAC
>NC_021018.1:3060979-3062371 GCF_000210595.1 Coprococcus sp. ART55/1
ATTAATAGTCAATCTTAATATACCCAGTACTGGCCGTGTCGTTATAACCATAACTAACATTCGAATATGTATTTCGACACTTTTCAAAAGCATCTTTTAATATATTAAGCATGACATCTGTATTCATACCATCTCCGTTCAATCCTAAATATCTAAAGCCAATCTCGGGCTCTCTTAGTGTTATTTTATTTATGAACAATTTAAATACATCCAAATGATTTCTGCATACCAACTTCTCTCTCATATAATATTCAAGTGAAAGGTCGTTACAATTCTCAATAGCATTATCCTTCCATATGTGGTCTCTCATTGCCAATGCATCATCTATCAAAAAGTAATCAAGGAACCTGCTTCCTGTCGATTTTGTACTTATATCCCATGTCACATCAAGATGATAATACTTGCCATTCAAGCGAACAATATTCCACATATGCTCGCTATTATACGATTCCTTTGTCCCATAACCGCTTACTACGCCACATTCAATGCCCACTCGATTAATAACATAGGAAAATGCAAGTGAAAATCCATCACAGACAGCCCTTTTATATAAAAAAGGACTTGCAGGATAATGGAATTTTTTATTTTCCGCATCAACTTCCTCATACTCAAAATTATCCACAAAGTACTTATAAACATTCATTAATCTGCCTACATTGTCAGCTTCTTTCATTGCACTGCTAATTATATCTTGTATTTCAAACTCCGTTCCGCTGTAAAAAGTTACTCTCTTTTCATATTCTGGGCAAGTATTTACAAACAGTATCATATAGCTTATCTTTTTAATAACTTTTATTTTCCCTGGTACATATAATATCCCGTTTTTACTTTTGCTTATTGCCTTATCATACAAATTCAAGATCTTATCGGTTGAAAATATCGGTAGACTAATCTGCGTTAACTTATTATCCAGCGCATTTATTATTTTATTGTATACGTTATATTCTTGGCTAGAAAATTTGTATATACTCATATCAGCTCTGTGAGTTAAAACTATTCCCTTCTATTTTTTTATTGTTCCTGTGACCTCTCCGGTGCTTCCACAATGGTCACATATAAACCTACCATTCCCCGAATAACAAGTATATTTCTTGCAACTCCCGCACCTCACAAATTCCTTGTTTCCGCAATAAGGACATCTATACTGAGGACCTAGCTTTGAATTTGAAATATCTATATCAAATGAGTTACTGCCATTTTGTTCAATACCAACATCAGTGGGGACTGTTTTAAGTCCATAAGTAAGCACCCAATCTCCATAATAATCAGTGTCATATCGTGCATAAAATTTACTGTGCACATTGCAACAATTCACTGGTAAAACAAAAGTTCTGCTGAGCATAACAAATTCCTTTCCTAAATATACTTTTTCTAATAACTACTGATATTTTT
>NC_021018.1:3062985-3065889 GCF_000210595.1 Coprococcus sp. ART55/1
GCCTCAATATTGATAGTATTAAAAGTATAAACTAAATACGCGTCATACACTTTATTTGATGTTTAAACTTGAAAAAATTCTCTATACACCAATACAAAACACCACAAATATATCAAACTGATAACAGTCATACTTATCCATGTCAAAATTATTTTCAAACTTTTATTCTTGATATCCACTACACCATATGCAGTAAATATCCCGAGAAAAGCACTTACCATGTTTGCAACTATGCTGTACGTCGTGCTTGGCATTGCCTCAAGTATAAATTTGCATAGAAGTAGCATCATTTTATAGTCAATCAGAATCAACACCCCATATAAGAGTAAAAAGTATACACATTTTAATAGTGCTTTAATGTAACTTTTCTTAACCGATTTGTTAGATTCCTTTGAAGTATTCTTATTAGCAGGGCTATAATACAAAGCCATGCAGCATCTACATTTTACGGATTCTCCAGGGTTACAATATACTATATTTTCTATATCCGCATTCATTCAGCAGTATGGAAACAAAGTGAATAATCTGCGTCCAATGAGCCATCTGTCCGGCGGGCGTGAGCCACTATTCCGTTTTGCTATGAGCCATCATTCCGGTCACAATGAGCCACTTGTTTTATAATAGATTTATGCACATCTACTGTGTAAATCTATTATGAAGGAGGTCATCATTATGACCAAATATCGTGAAATCCTAAGATTATCAATCCCCATATTCCTCATCTTCTAAGCACTCATACATTATATTTTTAAATTTTTCCACTTTTCTTTTATTTTCCCCAGATACTTTTGCTTGGAAGTAATCCATATTTAGATACGATCCTTTTGCAATATATCTGCAATACTCATATATATATTCTGAATCACTAATAATATCATGATGATTTGTTAACATATTTATCAAATGTAAATAGCATATTACTGATTGCGAAAAGAAAACAGGCACTACTTGCCTAATATCATCAACTTTTGTAACTTCTCCTTTACCGTTCAAAATTTGGCTCTATCCATGAATCACCTATTTTCACCTTTATCTTTTTATCTTCATATTTATAATTCGGATTTATTCATCTTTCGTCACCTACTTTTACCTTCTCCTTCCATATTCATAATCTCTATATCCACCAATTGCCAGCCCACCGGGCTGGCAATTGCATATCACAATCTATTAATTTCTACTCCACTGTAACACTCTTCGCCAGATTCCTTGGCTTATCCACATCAAGTCCCCTGGCAACAGACACATAATATCCAAGTAACTGCAGTGGCACTACGGCCAGACTAGCAGCGAAATGTTCATCCGTCTTAGGAACATACACAGTGAATTCTGCTGTATCTTCTATTGAATAGTTACCAACTGTCGTAAGTGCCATAAGTGAGGCTCCACGACTCTTACATTCAACCATATTGCTGATAGTCTTCTCATAGAGCTCAGGCTGTGTCAGTGAACCAATTACAAGGATTCCATCCTCAATAAGGCTTATCGTTCCATGCTTCAATTCTCCCGCAGCATATGCCTCGGAATGTATATAGCTGATCTCCTTAAGCTTAAGGCTTCCTTCAAGGCAAATAGCATAATCTATGCCACGTCCCACAAAGAAAATATCCTGTGCATTTGCCTGCTTAGCAGCAAACCACTGTATTCTCTCCTTATCTTCAAGAATCTTATTAATCTTATCAGGTATAGTCTCGAGTTCCGCTATATAATCCGTATACTGTTCATCTGTAATCTGTCCACGAACTCTAGCAAACTCAATTGAAAGCATATATCCAGCAATGAGCTGTGCGCTGTATGCCTTAGTAGTTGCAACCGCAATCTCTGGACCAGCCATAGTATAGAACACATTATCAGCCTCACGCGCAATCGAAGAGCCTACAACATTCACTATACCAAGAGTCTTTACTCCCTGATTCTTTGCAAGACGAAGTCCTGCAAGAGTATCGGCAGTCTCGCCCGACTGGCTGACAACAATAACAAGATCATTCTTGTTGAGTATTGGCTTTCTATATCTGAATTCTGATGCAAGTTCTACACGAACTGGGATTCTAGCGAGATCCTCCATAACGTACTGTGTTACCACTCCTGTATGATACGCAGAACCACAGGCTACAATGATAACCTGTGAAATGTTCTTAATATCATCCTCACTGAGTCCTACATCACTAAGATCTATTCTGCCATCCTTCATCTTAGAATTCATAGTATCCTGAATAGCCCTTGGCTGCTCATGAATCTCCTTCATCATAAAATGCTCGTATCCGCCCTTCTCTGCAGCTTCAGCATCCCACTTAATCTCAACAAGATCTTTCTGAATTTCATCTCCATCAAGATTATAGAATGTAGCCTTTCCATCAGCCAGACGTCCAAGCTCCATATTGCCAATATAATATACATTTCTTGTATACTTCAATATAGCCGGCACATCTGAAGCAATATAGCAGTTACCATCAGCAACACCTATAATCATAGGACTGTCCTTTCTGGCAACATATATTTCATTTGGATACTCTTCAAACATCATAGCAAGTGCGTAGGAACCACGAATTCGAACCATTGCATGATTAATTGCATCTACAGGGGTATGCTCATACTTCTTGTAATAATAATCAACAAGCTTTACCGCAACCTCAGTATCTGTTGAAGAATAAAATGAATATCCATTCTTCATCAGCTTGGCCTTCAATTCCTGATAATTCTCAATAATACCATTATGTACACCGACTACATTGCCATCATCACTTGTATGGGGATGTGCATTTGTCTCTGATGGCTCACCATGTGTCGCCCATCTGGTATGACCAATACCACATGTACCAAATACTGCATGTCCCGCATCAGTCTTCTCTATGAGTCCTTTCAAACGCCCCTTGGCCTTAACTATCTTGATATTCGAATCATTGTCCC
>NC_021018.1:3067085-3070764 GCF_000210595.1 Coprococcus sp. ART55/1
CCTTGGCTTTTCCAATACTACAGTAGCATTATCTGGGATATCTTGGAACACAATACAATTAGCCCCTATCCTAACATTATTTCCAATCTGAATTCCTCCAAAAATCTTTGCACCTGGTCCAATATAAACATTATCTCCAATTATTGGCACCAAGTTTTTGAACGTCCAATTGTCACCTGATGTGAAATTGTGACATTATTTCCAATTTTTGCTCCCCCTGCTATTACTATTCCTTTAATGCCATGTGGAAGTATCGGATGAGATTGGAAATTGTCTCCATTTTCAGCAATTATATTTATATCCGCACCATTTTTTGCATCTACTCTACGCAAATAGAACTTATAATATGCTTTTATTATACTTGGAGTCTTTGATCCAAAAAATCTTATCTCGTCTATTCCAATATTTATCGTAATTAAATCCCATTGCTATAGATTTTATATACTGTTTTAGCTCCACTTGATGCTCCTTTCTTCAAACCATAAATGAAACTTTTCCAGATACTTTCCATTTCTTAATTACTCTCTAAAGCTTATCTCTTAGAAACCTCTAAGGATAAGTCCTCGACCTATTAGTACTTCTCAGCTGAGTGCGTTACCACACTTACACCTGAAGCCTATCAACCTTGTAGTCTTCAAGGGGTCTTACTCCGAAGATGGGATATCTTATCTTGAGGGGGGCTTCACGCTTAGATGCCTTCAGCGTTTATCCCTGCCAAACTTGGCTACTCTGCCATGCCTTTGGTAAAACAACAGATACACCAGAGGTTTGTCCATCCCGGTCCTCTCGTACTAAGGACAGCTCCTCTCAAATATCCTACGCCCACGCCGGATAGGGACCGAACTGTCTCACGACGTTCTGAACCCAGCTCGCGTACCGCTTTAATGGGCGAACAGCCCAACCCTTGGAACCTGCTACAGCTCCAGGATGCGATGAGCCGACATCGAGGTGCCAAACCACTCCGTCGATGTGAACTCTTGGGAGTGATAAGCCTGTTATCCCCAGGGTAGCTTTTATCCGTTGAGCGATGGCAATCCCACTTTATACCACCGGATCACTAAGTCCTACTTTCGTATCTGCTCCACCCGTCGGTGTCGCAGTCAAGCTCCCTTCTGCCTTTGCACTCTTCGAACGGTTTCCAACCGTTCTGAGGGAACCTTTGAGCGCCTCCGATACTCTTTCGGAGGCGACCGCCCCAGTCAAACTCCCCGTCAGACATTGTCCCCCAGCCGGGTTACGGCTGCAGGTTAGAAACCCAGTACTGTAAGGGTGGTATCCCAAGGTTGGCTCCATGGCAACTGGCGTCACCATTTCCTAGCCTCCCACCTATCCTGTACAGACAGTACCGAATCCCAGTATCAAACTGGAGTAAAGCTCCATGGGGTCTTTCCGTCCTGGCGCAGGTAACCAGCATCTTCACTGGTATTTCAATTTCACCGGGTGTGTTGTTGAGACAGTGCCCAAATCATTACGCCTTTCGTGCGGGTCGGAACTTACCCGACAAGGAATTTCGCTACCTTAGGACCGTTATAGTTACGGCCGCCGTTTACTGGGGCTTAAATTCAAAGCTTCGATTGCTCTAACCTCTCCTCTTAACCTTCCAGCACCGGGCAGGCGTCAGCCCATATACCTCACCTTTCGGTTTTGCATAGACCTGTGTTTTTGCTAAACAGTTGCTTGGGCCATTTCTCTGCGGCCACATCTCTGTGGCACTCCTTCTCCCGAAGTTACGGAGTCATTTTGCCGAGTTCCTTAACAACACTTCTCCCGCCGGCCTTAGGATTCTCTCCTCATCCACCTGTGTCGGTTTACGGTACGGGTACTTATGAAGCAATAGCGGCTTTTCTTGGCAGCTGGCTCACACGCTTCTCTACTAATGTTCGATCCACATAACGCTTTACATTTTTCATGCGGTTTTGCCTGCATGACTGCTATACGCTTGTACCGGCTTTTCCATTTCCGGCTCGTGCTCTCCTTCTGCGTCCCCACAGTTCTGTCCATAAGCAGTACAGGAATTTCAACCTGTTATCCATCGACTACGGCTCTCGCCCTCGCCTTAGGCCCCGACTTACCCAGGGAAGATCAGCTTTACCCTGGAAACCTTAGATATTCGGCCTTTAAGATTCTCACTTAAATCTCGCTACTCATTCCGGCATTCTCTCTTCTTAACTCTCCACTGCTCCTTACAGTACAGCTTCGTCGACTTAAGAATGCTCCTCTACCATCCTTTCGGATCCACAGCTTCGGTGTCGTGTTTTAGCCCCGGACATTTTCGGCGCAGGACCTCTCGACTAGTGAGCTATTACGCACTCTTTGAATGTATGGCTGCTTCTGAGCCAACATCCTAGTTGTCTTCGAAATCCCACATCCTTTACCACTTAACACGCACTTTGGGACCTTAGCTGGTGGTCTGGGCTCTTTCCCTTTTGACTACCCAACTTATCTCGTGCAGTCTGACTCCCGTACATCATCTACGCGGCATTCGGAGTTTGATAATCTTCGGTAAGCTTTGACGCCCCCTAGGATATTCAGTGCTCTACCTCCGCAAGACTAATACGAGGCTAGCCCTAAAGCTATTTCGAGGAGAACCAGCTATCTCCGGGTTCGATTGGAATTTCTCCCCTACCCACACCTCATCGCCACCCTTTTCAACGGATGTGCGTTCGGTCCTCCATCGCCTTTTACGGCGACTTCAACCTGGACATGGGTAGATCACCCGGTTTCGGGTCTTCTTGTACTGACTTATGCGTGCTGATTAACACTTGCTTTCACTTCGGCTCCGCACCTTAAGTGCTTAACCTTGCCGGTACAAGAAACTCGCCGGACCGTTCTACAAAAAGTACGCGGTCCTACCTTAACGTAGTTCCACAGCTTGTAAACACAGGGTTTCAGGTTCTCTTTCACTCCCCTCCCGGGGTCCTTTTCACCTTTCCTTCACAGTACTATGCGCTATCGGTCACTGAGTAGTATTTAGCCTTGGAGGGTGGTCCCTCCGCCTTCCCACAAGGTTTCTCGTGTCTCGTGGTACTCCGGATCCTGCTAGGCGTGTTTTCAATTTCGCATACGAGGCTTTCACTCTCTTTGGCGGGACTTCCCAGACCCTTCTGCTATCGTTAACACTGCCATGTTGCAGTCCATACCCCGGAGTGCACGCACTCCGGTTTGGGCTCTTCCGCTTTCGCTCGCCGCTACTAACAGAATCGATGTTTCTTTCTCTTCCTCTCCCTACTTAGATGTTTCAGTTCAGGAGGTTCCCGACCTATACCTATGTATTCAGTATAGGACGACTGAGGTTTGCTCAGCCAGGTTTCCCCATTCAGAAATCTGCGGTTCATTGAATATTTGCTTCTTGCCGCAGCTTATCGCAGCTTATCACGTCTTTCATCGGCTCTCAGTGCCAAGGCATCCACCCTGCGCTCTTTCTAACTTAACCTTACAACACACGTAGCTTGATGTGTTGTGGTCTCTTTCTAAAAAGCTTTAAGATATTTGTCTACTTTATCTTTTGGTTTTGTACCTCAATCCACTTTGCATTTTTGGCTTTGTAAGTGCTTCGCACTTACTAACCTAAAATCTGCTCTGCAGATTTTGGTAATAGATGTCTTGTTAATTATTAATGGCTTATTATAAACTTATAATAATTATCTCTTTCTGTATGAAATTCTCAAGGTACATATTT
>NC_021018.1:3073366-3099334 GCF_000210595.1 Coprococcus sp. ART55/1
TTTATGTTTTCGCCTCTCAGCGACAACTTCTAAATACTATCACATTCATCTCTCAATGTCAACAACTTTTTTCATCTTTTTTCAAGTCATTTCGTCAGCTCTTATGAACTGATTTCGTATCATAACCGGGTGATTATATAACGAATAAATCTCAAAATCTGATGCTTTACAGATGTTCCTGACACCGTCTCACGCGACAGCTTTTATAAGATACCACCATCATTTGGCAAAGTCAAGCACTTTTATTGAATTTTACACGAAATAATTTTGGCCACAATACCAAATGATACTGTGGCCATGCTCACCGCTATTATCGTGCTTTATATGATTGAATATTTTCTTCTATATATACTCCAGTGCCTGCTGTATATTTGCGACACCTACCACCTTCATGTCTCCAATGTCTTTCATCTTCTTCACATTGTCCAGATTGGATCTCGGTATGATACAGGTCTTAAATCCCATCTTTGCGGCCTCGCGTACTCACTGCTCAGCACCTGACACTCCACGCACTTCGCCTGAAAGTCCCATCTCTCCAAACATGACCATATCAGAAGGTATGGCACGGTTCTTGAAGCTTGATACAAGAGCAAATACTATTCCCAGATCTGCCGACGGATCATCAAGGCGCATACCTCCGGCTATATTCACATATGCATCACAGCCCGCCATAACTATGCCGCCTCTCTTCTCAAGAACAGCAAGCAAGAGATTTACCCTGTTGTAGTCGAGTCCCACACTTGTTCTTCTTGGCAGATTGAAGCTTGACTGGCACACCAGAGCCTGGATCTCAAGCAATATCGGTCTTGTTCCTTCCATTGTACATACTACTACAGACCCGGATGTGTCATCAGGTCTTCCATCCAGCATAAGCTGTGACGGATTCTTCACCTCTGCAAGTCCGGTTCCCTTCATCTCAAATACACCGATCTCATTTGTCGAGCCAAATCTGTTCTTTACTGCACGAAGGACTCTAAACCCGGCATTACGCTCGCCCTCGAAATAGAGAACTGTATCTACCATATGTTCAAGGGTTCTTGGGCCTGCCACGGTTCCCTCTTTGGTAACATGTCCTACTATGAATATGGCGATCCCTGTCTGCTTCGCCATCCTCATGAGTCTGGCTGTAACTTCCTTTACCTGGGATACACTTCCCGGTGCAGACTCCACGTCATCCGTAACTATGGTCTGTATGGAATCTATAACAATGACCTTTGGAGTGTCCTTCTTGACATACTCCTCAACATCCTCGAGATTGTTGACACAGAGAAGCAGCATATCCTTTGTAAAATTTCCGATGCGCTCTGCCCTCATCTTTATCTGTGACAGAGACTCCTCACCCGACACATAAAGTATCTTCTGTCCCATCTCAGACATATTTCTGCACATCTGCAGCAATATGGTTGATTTACCTATTCCCGGATCTCCTCCCACCAGTACAAGCGATCCGCTCACTATTCCGCCGCCTAATACCCTGTTTAATTCGCCTATTCCTGTGGTAAAACGCGTCTCGTCGGTGGTCTCCACCTCCAAAATGCTTGTAGGCGCCACGACCGTCCGCTTGCCGGACTGGCTCTTGGCGCCTACTGTCACTTTCTCCTCGCAAAATGAATTCCACGCTTTACAGCCGGGGCACTGCCCCATCCATTTTGTCGATTCGAATCCACATTCCTGGCAAAAAAACACCTGTTTTCCTTTTGCCATAAATATCTCCTGTGTATGCTATATTAGTCAAATGCTCTCTTAACATCAACCTTGACTGGTCTGCCCTCTTCAAGATCTACGCTTATGCTCATCTTGCCACCGAGGTTGGTCTTGTTCTTGCCGACATATACATCGTCTACGTGAACCTTGTACTCTGTCTCAGGCTCAAGCTCAAGTGTGATGGACGCATTCTCTGGTCCCTCAACTACAAATGTAACATCGTTCTCATCAGCCTTGAAACCATGTACTGCTGTTCCTGGTACTGACTCATATACGAACATTCCGTTCTTCTCAAGCTTTGTGATCTCGTTGAAAGTCTTTATCTTGTAGATATCTCCCTGGAACTCAAAACCGTCCTTCTTGGTCTTTGCTCCAAGCTCATAATTACCGAATTCCAATGACTCCCCATGTGCATTTATCAATTCATTTACTACTGACATTGATCTTATCCTCCTGTTGTTTTTGTATGATCTGAACTCTATCGCAATAATATCCTGATATATATCAATAATCTCTGTATACTATCCGTTAGTGATTTTCATTATACAGTAATGCATCCTTTTTTTCTACAAAATTATGCATTTTCACCAATATTTCATATTAATTTCTACTGCTTAATTTTCCGCACTTGGCACTACTGTATATCATGCTCACATCACAAATATCTAATCCGACATCATTCCTCTGTCTTTTGTTTCGCTGTAAGTGATATTTTCTCAGTGGTTTTTCCGTCGGCTTCCTTCTTTTTCTTCGTTGACACTGTGACTGTATCACCTTTTTTGACATCACCTCTAAGCATCGCCTCCGCAAGCACATCCTCCACATATGTCTGGATAGCCCTTTTGAGTGGTCTTGCTCCATACTTCTTGTCATAGCCTTTTCCAAAGATATATTTCTTTGCATGGTCGGTGAACTTAAGCTCAATATCCATCTGTGTCTGGACACGGTTCTTAAGTTCCTTTAACATAAGTCCGGTTATATCCTTTACATTTGCCTCGCTCAGGGCATGGAACACGATTATGTCGTCTATTCTGTTCAGGAACTCCGGCTTGAAGGTTCTCTTGAGCTCATCCATTACATTGCTCTTCATCTTCTCATGTTCCTTTGTCTCATCGCTTACCGTGACAAATCCAAGCTGCTTAGGATCAACTATACCCTGTGCCCCTGTATTGGAGGTCATGATTATGATGGTGTTCTTGAAATCCACCTTTCTTCCCTGGGAATCCGTTATGTGTCCGTCATCAAGTACCTGAAGGAGAATGTTGAACACATCGCTGTGAGCCTTCTCTATCTCGTCAAACAGCACAACAGAATACGGATTGGTCCTGACCTTCTCACTGAGCTGTCCGCCCTCCTCAAAGCCTACATAACCCGGAGGTGAACCTATCATCTTGGACACGCTGTGCTTCTCCATGTACTCCGACATGTCAACTCTTATCAGGGCATCCTCACTTCCAAATACTATATCTGCAAGAGCCTTGGAAAGCTCTGTCTTACCGACACCTGTAGGTCCGAGGAACAGAAATGATCCCATCGGTCTCTTCGGATCCTTAAGTCCGACTCTGCTTCTCTTGATAGCACGTGATACGGCTGTAACAGCCTCCTCCTGGCCAACTACCCTCTTGTGAAGTTCACTCTCAAGGCGTTCAAGCTTCTTTGACTCCTTCTCCGTGAGCTTGCTCACAGGGATCTTGGTCCACACGGACACAACATCCGCAATATCGTTCTCCTGAACTGTGATATTTCTCTGGCTGGAAGACTGCTTTCTTGCATTCTTCTTTGCAAGCTCCTTCTGTCTCGCGCTCACCTCTGCCGCCGCCTCTATATTGCCAGCCATGAGTGCCTTCTCCAGATCGTCGTTGAGCGTTGTAAGCTCAGCCTCCACAGCCTTTTTCTTCTCATAATTATGTCTGTCCAATGAGAATCCGAGCCTCTTTCTGGAGCATGCCTCATCCATAAGATCTATGGCTTTGTCCGGCAGGAATCTGTCTGTTATATATCTGATGGACAGATCCACCGCAGCTTCAACCGCATCATCGCTTATATCGACATTGTGATGCTGCTCATAGCATGGTCTGAGTCCCTTGAGTATCTCCACTGCCTCATCCCTTGTAGGCTCATCCACGTACACCGGCTGGAATCTTCTCTCAAGGGCCGCATCCTTCTCTATATACTTCCGATATTCGTTCAGAGTCGTAGCACCTATCATCTGGATCTCGCCGCGTGACAGGGACGGCTTCAGTATATTGGACGCATCTATTGCACCCTCGGCACCGCCTGCCCCTATGAGTGTGTGAAGTTCATCCACAAACAATATGATATTGCCATCCGATATGACCTCTCCGATAACCTTCTTTATCCTGTCCTCAAACTCTCCTCTGTACTTGGAACCGGCAACCATGCTTGAAAGGTCAAGCGAAAGGAGCCTTTTACCCTTTACAGTATCCGGCACTTCATCGTGGGCTATGAGATATGCTATGCCCTCCACAACAGCAGTCTTTCCAACACCCGGCTCTCCGACCATACATGGATTGTTCTTCATTCGTCTGCTGAGTATCTGCATGACTCTCTCTATCTCTTTTGTACGTCCGATGACCGGATCCATATTGCCCATCCGTGCTTCCTGTGTCAGATCTCTGGAATACTGATCCAGTGTAGGTGTGGATGTCTTGCTCTTATTTCTCGACTTTTTCAGTGCTGCATATTCTCTCTTTGCCGTATTCGCATCGCTTCCACAGGCCAGAAGTATGTCTGTGTACACCTTCTGGATATTTACATTCTCTGATGCCATAAGCTTTACAGCTACACAGTCTGTCTCCTTTATAAGTGCCAGAAGGATATGCTCTGTTCCCACCTCCTGGGAATTGAGTCTCCTCGCCTCATACTGTGAGTCATCGAGAATCCTTCTTGCGCTCATCGTATATTTGTCTCTCTCCCCTGTGACTACTCCACCAGGTTCCAATGTATACTTCAACGCATCTATGATCTTAACTATATCCAGACCATTCTCGTTCAGAATACTGTACGCTGTTGTATCTGCTACAGATGCCAGTGCAACGATAAAATGCTCGCTTCCGACAAAATTCTGTCCAAGCTTCCTCGCCACCCTGTTTGCCTCTTTTATAACTATGTCAGATTCTTTGCTGTACGGTAATTTCATTCAGTCCACCTCAAATCTAAATAATCTAGGATTTTATGCGCTTCATTATAGCATATGTCGTCGTGCGTAAGCGCGATGACCTACGCACGCATCAGCGTGCTTCATTATAACATATATATTACAGGAATACAAAAGAGGTTTTGAGACAAATTCTCTCAAAACCTCTTCCGTAAATATATATCTATAGATTACTGCTCGTCTATAGCCTTACCTATATCATGTCTCATGTACTTGTTGTCAAATGTGATCCACTCTGTCGCAGCATATGCATTCGCACGAGCCTCGAAAAGATCCTTGCCCTTTGCTGTAACACCGAGTACACGGCCGCCATTTGTCACAATCTGATCACCGTCGAACTTTGTTCCTGCATGGAATACAAAGTAATCGTCCTTGCCCTCGAACTTCTCAAGACCGCTTATAGGATAACCCTTCTTGTATGACACAGGATATCCGTCAGATGCAAGAACTACGCACACTGCTGCGTTGTCCTCAAACTGAAGATCGACCTTGTCAAGTGTTCCGTCGATACATGCCTCCATGACATCAATAATATCATTCTTCATACGTGGAAGAACTACCTGAGCCTCAGGGTCACCAAATCTTGCATTGTACTCGAGAACCTTAACACCATTTGGAGTCATCATGAGTCCGCAGAACAGAACTCCCTTGAACTCTCTGCCCTCAGCTTTCATGGCAGCCATGGTTGGCTTGTAGATGTTCTCCATGCAATACTCGTCTATCTCTTTTGTATAGAATGGACTTGGGGAGAATGTTCCCATTCCGCCTGTGTTGAGTCCCTGATCTCCATCCTTTGCTCTCTTGTGATCCTGTGCTGAAGTCATAGGCTTGATCGTTGTTCCATCACAGAAGCAAAGGACTGATACCTCACGTCCTGTCATGAACTCCTCTATTACCATGGTATTTCCGGCTGAACCAAAGTGCTTGTCAAGCATGATCTCCTTGACGCCTGCCTTTGCCTCCTCAAGGTCATTACATATGAGAACACCCTTTCCGAGTGCAAGTCCGTCAGCCTTTAAAACTATAGGGAATGTGGCTGTCTCAAGGTACTTGAGCGCTGAATCGGCATCTGTAAAGTTCTCATAAGCCGCTGTAGGTATGCCATACTTCTTCATGAGATCCTTGGAGAACGCCTTTGAGCCCTCTATGATCGCTGCATTTGCACGAGGTCCGAATGCTCTGATACCGGCTGCCTCAAATGCATCGACCGCACCTGCAACAAGCGGATCATCCGGCGCAACAACAACCAGATCGACTGCCTTATCCTTTGCAAATGCAACCAGCTTATCAAAATCCATCACACCTATATCAACGCACTCTGCAAGTGCTGCGATACCTGCGTTGCCAGGTGCACAATATATCTTGGATACTTTATCACTCTTTGAAATACTTGTAACTATAGCATGCTCTCTTCCGCCGCTTCCTACTACCAATACTTTCATGGATATTCCTCCTAATCTTCTACAACTGCAATTCCATCTTCAACATGTACTTTGCCATGGGCGATCTTGTCTATAACCGCAGGCAGAAGCTTCCACTCAGCCTGTTCCATCACACGCTGCTGCAGAGCTTTCGGTGTATCACCATTCTGTACTTCAACTGCCTTCTGCATGATGATCGGACCTGTGTCAGTGCCTTTATCTACAAAATGGACCGTAGCTCCCACTACCTTGACACCTCTTGCAAGGGCTGCCTCATGAACTTTAAGTCCATAGTAGCCTGTTCCGCAGAATGCCGGTATGAGTGATGGGTGTATGTTGACTATCTTATTCGGATATGCATCTATCACTATCTCAGGTATGACCACAAGATATCCTGCGAGAACTATAAGATCCGCTCCGGTCTCCTGAAGCTTTGCGAGAAGTGCCTCGTTGAATTGAGCTCTGTCCGCATAATCCTTAGGGCTTACGACCTCCGCTGCTATTCCCACCTTCTTCGCCCTCTCAAGAGCAAATGCATTCTTATTGTTGCTTATGACCGCAACTATCTCCGTATCTGTTATGACTTTATTATCTATGGCATCTATGATGGCCTGAAGATTGGTTCCGCCGCCTGATACCAGAACTGCAACCTTTAGCATAAGTCTACTCCCTTTTCACCAGCTACAACTGTACCGAGAACAAATGCCTTGTCGCCGGCAGCTTCTATAGCTGCAATAGTCTTATCTGCGTCTGCAGGGTCTATAGCAAGACACATACCAACTCCCATGTTGTATGTGTTGTACATCATATGCTCATCTATATCGCCTTTCTTTGCGAGAAGCTTGAATATAGCCGGTACCTCATATGAATCCTTCTTAACCTGAGCACGAACTCCGTCTGGAAGCATTCTTGGGATATTCTCATAGAATCCACCACCTGTGATGTGACTGCATCCCTTGATCGTAATGCCTGCATCCTTCACTGACTTGAGAGCCTTTACATAGATTCTTGTAGGCTCAATAAGTGCCTCACCGAGTGTCTTGCCAAGCTCGTCGTAATATGTATCAAGAGATTCCTTTGTCATCTCGAAAACCTTTCTTACAAGTGAGAAACCGTTGCTGTGCACTCCACTTGAAGCGATACCTATAAGTGTATCTCCAGGCTTAATGCTCTCTCCTGTAATAAGATCCTTCTTCTCAACAACACCTACTGCAAATCCTGCAAGGTCGTACTCATCCTCAGGCATAAGTCCCGGATGTTCTGCTGTCTCACCACCTACGAGGGCAGCTCCTGACTGGTTGCATCCCTCTGCAACACCGCTTACTATAGTTGCAATCTTCTCAGGATAGTTCTTGCCACATGCTATATAGTCAAGGAAGAAAAGTGGCTCTCCACCAGAGCATGCGATATCATTCACACACATTGCCACTGCGTCGATTCCGATGGTGTCATGCTTGTCCATAATATAAGCGAGCTGAACCTTTGTTCCGCATCCATCTGTTCCTGACAGAAGTATAGGCTCTTCCATATCCTTGATCTTAGCGAGACTGAAAGCTCCTGCGAATCCACCAATTCCGCCAAGTACCTCGGGTCTCATGGTTGTCTTGATGTGCTTCTTCATAAGCTCCACAGACTTGTATCCAGCTTCAATATCTACTCCGGCATTCTTGTAATCCAATTTCTTATCCTCCTGTTATCTGTTTTGTACAAGGTGCACCGGCACCTTTTCAAATATTCCAATAAATTATAGATTATATCGAATACTTTGTAAAGATTGAGATGATTACAAATTGATAATGTGGTGAACGTGTGGTATAATCACAATATATTGTGATTATAGCTATCCGCAATATATAACAGTCGATTATACTACAGCAAAAGCAGTTACTAAAGGAGCACCCGCATGACCAACAACAGATTGAACATCGGTATTTTTACATGTCATATTGATAACGATTACGCAACAGAGGTTTGCAAAGGAGCTGAATACGCAGCAAAGGAACTTGACTGCAATCTCATCGTATTTCCGGGCATGTTTCTGAATGCCTCCTTTTATGATTCTGCCAATCAACTGTATGATTACCAGTATAATTCGATTTTCTACTATGCACATCCTGAGTGTCTGGACGCACTTATCATCTCCGTCGGAGCTATATCATCTCTGTTATCGGAGAAGGACATGAATTCTTTCCTTTCCCATTTTGATGGAATACCTATCCTCACACTGGAGGAGAAGCTTCCGGGATATCCATGCATCAGAACAGACAATTCAAGAGGAATGAGGGATGCCATAGAACATCTCATAAAAGAACACAAGAGAAAGCATATATGCTTTGTTGCCGGCAAGGAGGACAACACCGACAGCAATCTCAGGCTTAAGATATACAGGGAGGTTCTCTCTGAAAATGGTCTTGGCGTTGAGGATCGCATGATAATACACGGCGACTTCGCAGAATACTGTCAGGAGGAGACTGCACAGCTTCTGGATGCCAACCCTGATGCGGATGCCATCGTATTTGCAAATGATCACATGGCAATAGGCGGTTACGCAGAGCTCAAGGCCAGAGGAATACGCATAGGAGAAACCATGTCGGTCATCGGTTTTGACGATTCACCATCTTCAGTCAACATGGATCCACCACTCACAACAGTCAATATCAATTCCTGTGAGCTCGGTTTCCGTGCAGTGTATGCGGCGGTGAGACTTGCCCAGACCGGCAACATGAAATCCGAGGCTTTGGATTCCCGACTTATAAACAGAGTGTCCTGCTGCTGTCATCTGTGCACAGAAAGTGACCTGATGAAGGATGGCAGACATTTGCTGGATCTGGATATACCAGACATCATCGATATTCTTGATGGCCGTCTCTTCGGTGAGATTGCAGATTCATTCTACGCATCCAAGGTCATGTCCGCCTACAACAGGATACTCATTGATATAGTATCCGTGATCAAGAGCGACATAGATACGGAGTACCCACAGAACAAGATCATCGATGAACTCAAATGTATTCTCGAATCTGACCTGACCGATTTTTATTCTGTCCAGAAAACAGCATACATGTTCCGTGAACTGGCTTCCATCTTCTCAAGCTGTAAATTGTCTGCAGCCAAGAGTCTCCAGTTCAACAGACTTAACACGACCATAACCAACACCATATCACTCTTCATCTCGAATCAGCTTTACAACACGATATACGAGAACAAGATGATGGGCTGGTCATCAATATACATAACCCGTGACACCCTGACATACGGCGAGGATCTTGGCAAGACATACACATCCATCCTCCACAAGCTTCAGGGGCTGAATTACGAAGGAGCTTACATCTACACCTACGACGATCCTGTGCGCATCACAGACACGGGAAGCTGGATCGTTCCAAAGTCAGTCTTCCTTCAGGCTTTCTTCAACCCGAACAATTGTCAGGTGCTTTTCGGAGAGTCTAGAAGGGTTCCTTCTATAGAGATTTTTGACAACGAATATACATACTATGACAAGCGTTTTACATCCGTCATAGTTCCTATATTTACAAACGAGGATCAACACGGAGTGTTCATATGCAACACAGATGTGGCTCACTTCAGTTCCATATATTCCACCAGCCTGCAGCTCGGTGCAGCACTGAAATATATGTCGCTGCTCCGTGAGCAGAACATCACGCAGGAACAGCTCAGGATGTCTCTGAACGAGATCCACGAGAAGAACGAGCTTCTGAACCACCTGTCGACATCAGATGAGCTGACGGGTATATATAACAGACGTGGATTTATGGAGCGGGTTGAATACTATATCAACATTCCGTCAAACTGTGGAATGAAGGCCATACTTCTCTTCGCTGATATGGATTCACTGAAAGTTGTAAATGACAAATTTGGACACAAGGACGGTGACTTCGCCCTCAAGAACATCGCGAACATCCTGTCCCAGAGTTTTGGTCCACATGATGTCATCGGTAGAATAGGCGGCGATGAGTTCGTATGCTTTGCATTTATAGACGACTCCGATTACGTCACCGAAGTGCAGCGCAAGATCAAGGATTTCTCAGCCGAGCTGAACGCAACCTGTGGCAAGCCATACTTCATAGAGATGAGCGTTGGTGTTACTGAATTTGTCTGCGATGGAGAACAGACCATCGAGGATCTACTCTCACAGGCAGACACGGCACTTTACTCAAACAAGAGATACAAGAGAATGTCCATACTGAAGTAATCTTCAGTATCAGAACAAAGATATATACATAAAGAGAGACAGATATTTATTTCGACTGAAATAGATATCTGTCTCTTTTTGTCCTATAGGTCTTTTTTCATAATCGCCAGGCTGTCTATGCCTGATCCAGCGCTTCATTGAGCTTCTCTGTTCCCGGCAGGACAAATCTGCCCTTCTCGATGATCGGAACTTCAGTTCCATCCGGATGAACGGAATATATTCCTCCTATCTCATCGTAAGGTATTGTTATGTCTGTATGGCAGTTGAAATACGCCTTTGACACATCTGTTTTTCTCAGAATAGAACACTCATTGTCCTTTGCCGCGATCTCCTTGCCATCAGGATTGTGGAGCACATTTTTCTCACTCCAGCTATAGCATGTATCTCCCACAGCAAAATGCGGTCCCATCTTCTCAACTATGAGGATAGGCAGTTTATACACTATGTCATATTTGTTTGCCATGACGTATGCTGTCGTATTTGTTCCTATTGCAAACTCTCCTATAGGAAGTGTATCCCTTCCGCCCAGAAGATTCTCCTTTATATACGCCTTGTTCTTCTCCGTATCCGGATAGTTGTCACATGTATAGTCCGCTATTTTTCCATCCTCAAATGTAAGCTTGAGATTCACATATTTCAGGCCGTCCAGGAATACTTCACTTACGTTTAATATTCCGTGGGTTCCGGTGAGCTTCGGTGAAGTGAACACCTCTCCAACAGGTATATTCACATCGGCTACGCAGTTCTCAAAGTTGGTCTCCTTCGATGGATCTGTCATCTCGTGCATCATAACGGTCATATCAGTCACATTTGCTCCCTGACCGACAACCCTCACGTGTTCAGCCTTATCAAGCTCATCTATCATACTCTGATGGATCGCCCTGAACAGATCATTGTCCAGTGTGTTGATCCTGACAGTATCCCTGAATATATCTCTGTATCTATCTCCGATCTCCGGCACAGGGTATGCTATTATAGTGAAGCTGCACTGATCCTGGGCTATATATTCATTTACGATCTGTGAACTCATTGTGCGGTATGAGATCGCAGCCTCCTGCTGTTTCTTGTCGAGCACAGGATTCAGTTCACTGTTCTCCGGCTCAAATGGGTTCTCGCCGAACACCTCGACCACCGCAGGGCCCGCATATACTGAAGCCTCATAGGCCATATTCTTGTATGCCTGTCTGAGCACCTCCAGCTTTCTCTCCATGAGCTTCTTGTCCATGAAGAGTGCCTCATCCATCCTGTGATCGTACTCGAGCTGTCTGTTAGGAACGCTTGACGAATAACCTATCCTGTGTATAAGTCTCCTGTTGATCCTGTTTGCCGCATATCGGTAGCATATCGGCCTCAGACCCATCTGCTCAAACTGCAGTATCGCGGCTCTTATCATCCTCTCCTGTCCAAGGAAATATCGGATATTTACAGTTTTCTTCTTCGAGAGATCTATTCCGGCAGCCTCGAATCCCAGTCTGTATCCCTCGGTGAATGTTTTTGCCATGGCCTCTATCTCTGAATCCGGCAGGGTACTCATGAAAATCGCCGTGTCGATCTCATTTTTTCCAACATACTCTCCATATCTGTACAGATACGTGACATCGCCCAAATCGCTGTTCATAATGATATCCGTCGCAAATGTGAGATCAGGGTCAAGCTGCTCTCTTATCCTGTACGTGATCCAGAACTCGGCATAATCGTTCTCAAAATAATACACAGCGGATTCCAGATCCTTCACGGAAAAATCATCCTGAAACATGAAATATATCTGGACAAACAGCTCCGCAAACAAAGTTATGTCAACCACTCTGCCCTCAAACGCGTACACTGTCATTCCTCTTATCTCGTTGTACACAAATCCCAGAAGCTGGGCGATGCGCTTTATCTCCTCTTTGTCACGGGTGTAATCCTTTGAAAACTCACCCATGATATATCTGTAATTTGCATAGCTTCTATTGTAGTTGTCTCCCAGTATGTCATTGTACAGCCCATGGTTCATCGCCTGAAGCTGATCAAGGCTCCTGTCTGGCAGTGCGTCATTTTTTACCAGTTCCAGAACATCTCCTATTCTAGCTATAAATCCGGCAACATGACTGAAATAATCTCTGTACGGCTCCTTTACCAGTGATTCATGGATTATCTGTCTCACACGTTCCATGATAAGCTCATAGCGCTCTTCTATATCATCATATTCTTCTGTAAGATTCTTATAATAATTCATCGCATGCCCTTTCTATAATCCCATCAATAAAAATATAACAGACGCTCCAAGAACTATAACATTAAGTATGATCGCCATCTTCTTGTTTGTTATACCTCCGTTGTCCGCCCTGTAGCCTATGGCCGAGAATACCAGGCCTGTAAATGCCATCAGCATCGCGCTGACCATGAGGACTCCGTACACCCTCTGTACCTTTCCCTGGGTAAGTATGGATTTTATGATGGATATGACCACAAACACTCCGCCAAATCCGCCCAGAAAGTATCCAATTATGGTGTCCGTCGGCAGACCCGGTGTCGAAACTTTGAATTCCTTACTTCTTTGCATGATATCTCCTGATAAGTTTTGCTGTAACGTAATATATACAATATCCTATGACTCCACCAAGCGTATTCATGATGATGTCATCGATGTCGAACACACCCAGTTTGGTTATGTACTGCACCGTCTCTATGGCAAGTGTAAATCCCAGAGAGTACAGCAGAGCCTGTACAAATGTCGTGTTCTTATTTCTCGCCCATCTGAGCAGCATACCAAACGGTATAAATGCGATTATATTGCCATAGAGATTCAGAAATACACTCATTGGCGACATCTGATCCCCGTATGTGATAAACCGCTGTATTTCCTGCAGAGGGTGAAGATTGTATCTGCGTTCATCATATCCCCCTCTGCCAAACATATCGCTGAAAATAAGAAAGTAAACGATACAGATTATATAAAGCACAAACAACACAGAGCACACAGCCCTGAGTTTTTTTCTATCTATCTGCTTCAAAATATTACTCCTGTCAGGACAGGTCTGCAGCTTTACGCATCTCCATTATTCTGTCAAGAAGCATGTCTGCACACTCTTCCTTTGACATCATCGGAAGTTCACTGATACTGTCCCTTGTAATGAGAGTGAGAACATTGGTGTCAACACCAAATCCCGCCCCTGCGACCTTTAAATTATTTGCCGCAATAAGATCTATATGCTTTGAATCTATCTTCTTCCTTGAATTCTCTATGAGATCCCTCGTCTCCATTGAGAATCCGCAGATGATCTGATCCTGTATCCCCTTTTCAATTCTCTGATTTCCAAGTGCAAGCAGAATATCCTTCGTTCTCGAAAGCTTGATGCTCATGTCTCCATCAGCCTTCTTGATCTTGTGTTCTGCCACCTCTGCAGGCCTGTAATCAGCCACCGCAGCAGCCTTGATGATCACGTCCTGCTCTGTACTTCTGTCCATGACAGCCTCATACATATCCTGAGCCGATGTTATGTCAACCACATTGACAAATCTCGGCGGTTCTATCTCCACCTTGCCTGTGACCAGGGTGACGTCCGCCCCTCTGAGCATGGCCTGTCTGGCAATGGCATATCCCATCTTGCCTGTGGAGTGATTCGTTATATATCTGACCGGGTCTATGGCCTCACGGGTAGGGCCTGCCGTAACCAGAAGTCTCACCCCGGCCATATCCTTTTCTTTCGCTATGGCCTTAAGGATATAATCCTGAAGAACCTCCGCATCAGGGAGCTTGCCCTTGCCTGTGTCTCCACATGCAAGGTATCCAGTTGCGGATTCCACTATCTCATATCCATATGACTCAAGCTTCTTTATATTGTCCTGTACTATAGGATTCTCTATCATTCCGGTATTCATGGCCGGTGCTATGATCTTAGGACATTTTGCCGGCATGATCGTTGTGCTGAGCATATCGTCTGCTATTCCCCCCGCTATCTTGCCGATTATATTGGCCGACGCAGGTGCCACCATGAACACATCCGCCCTCTTTGCCAGTGCTACGTGCTCCACGTTGAACTGGAAATTCCTGTCAAATGTATCGACCAGGCATTTGTTGCCTGTGAGCGTCTCAAATGTGATCGGATTGATAAAGTTTGTTGCGTTCTCCGTCATGATGACATGCACATCCGCATGCTTTTTCACCAGCATACTTGCCAGATTGGCTATCTTATATGCCGCAATGCTTCCTGTGACTCCGAGAACTACTGTCTTCCCTTTTAACATACTGTGTATTTTATCCTTTCTTCAAAGGCTGTATTCTATAACTCAGCTATAAAGTTGTCAATCAGTCTCGCCTTGCCGAACTTGACTGCCATTGCACAGAGTACATGTCCTTCTGCCTTCTCTATGGACTGCATGGTATCCATGTTGACCATCTCTACATAGTCGATAGTTGCAAGCGGTTCAGCAGAGATGAGCTTCTTCATCTCACCAACGATCTTCGCTGCGTCTCTCTCTCCGTCAGCTATCATGTCCTGACCAAGCTTTACGGCCTTGCTGAGAACTACTGCAGCCTTTCTCTCCTCTGGTGTGAGGTAGATGTTTCTTGAGCTCTTTGCCAGTCCGTCCGCCTCTCTTATGATCGGACAGCCGACTATCTCTATATCAAAGTTCAGATCCTTGACCATTCTCATGATGATGGCAAGCTGCTGGGCATCCTTCTGTCCAAAGTATGCTCTGTCAGGTGTAACTATATTGAAGAGCTTTCCTACAACTGTACATACACCCTTGAAATGTATTGGACGTGTAAGTCCGCAGAGTGCATTTGGAAGTCCTGTCATGTTGATGAATGACACGAAGCCGTCTGCGTACATCTCCTCAGGCTCCGGATTGAATATGATGTCTGCACCTGTGCTCTCACAGAGCTTTGCATCAGCCTCAAGATCTCTTGGATAGCTCTCAAGATCCTCGTTTGGTCCAAACTGTATAGGATTTACAAATACGCTTACAACTGTTCTGTCGTTCTGCTCCACTGACTTCTTGATAAGACTCTGATGTCCCTCGTGAAGATAACCCATTGTAGGAACAAGACCAACTGTAAGTCCCTGCTTCTTCCACTCTTTAACCTGCGCTCTTACCTCATCTATCTTCTTTAAAATTACCATGATCGTTTTCTCCTTTAGTATAACTTCTCTATTACTTCATCGTCTATCTTGTATGTGTGCTCAGGGCCCGGGAATGTTCCGGCATTTATCTCATCGATATAAGCCTTAACCGCACCTCTCATAACATCGCCCACATTTGCAAACTGCTTTACGAACTTTGGAACAAAGTCTGAATACATGCCAAACATATCCTGATTTACAAGCACCTGTCCATCGCAGTAACGGCCTGCGCCTATTCCTATGGTAGGGATGCTTACTGTCTCTGTGACTATCTTCGCAAGCTTCTCCGGTACGCACTCCATTACGAGCATGAATGCGCCTGCCTCCTCAACAGCCTTTGCATCCTCTATGAGCTTCTTGGCTGCAGCCTCTGTCTTGCCCTGCACCTTGAATCCGCCAAATGCGTTGATTGACTGTGGTGTGAGTCCAAGATGTGCACATACAGGTATGCTCGCCTTGACTATGGCGCTTATCTGCGGACACATGTCCTGACCGCCCTCAAGCTTCACCGCTCCGGCACGTCCTTCCTTCATTATCCTTCCGGCATTGACAACCGCGTCATACACGCTTGTCTGATAGGACATAAATGGCATATCTGTGATAACAAGAGCATTCTTTGCGCCCCTTGCCACCGCTGCACTGTGATGTATCATATCATCAACAGTTACAGAGATCGTGTCCTCATATCCGAGGATAGTGTTGCCCAGGGAATCTCCAACAAGAATAGTGTTGACTCCTGACTCATCCACGATCTTCGCCATGGTGTAATCATACGCTGTGATCATGGATATCTTCTTGTCTGTTCCCTTCATCTGCCTGAGTGTTGCCGTCGTGTTCTTCATAATTAAATTCTCCTATTCCGTTCAGTAGATGTATCAAACCGCTATAATCTCTGTCCGGGTGCTTTCTCTCTGCCACCGGCACAAGGCATCTGGACACCGCAGCATATGCGCTCCGTTCATCTCCGCTCAATGCATTCAGATGCTTTCTCACAGTTTCTGTATCGCATCTCTCAACAGGCCCTGTCAGGCTGTCAACCGTTCCCCTGTCAGCCGCAGCTTTCGCATTGCCGAGGAACAAAGGCACTATAGCCCTCTGTGCCTCCTCCGCCGAGAAGCCGCACTGTGTCAGAAGCTCCTGTGAAACCGCCAGCAGCCCTGTTACCAGATTGCTTGCAAACACCGCAGCGCCGTGATACTTCACCTTGTCGGTACCATCAATGCGCACACAGCTATTGCCGAGGGCTCTTATGACAGAACATACCTTATCGACATGTCTGTCATCTCCCTCAACTGTAAAAAATGAATTGTCCAGTTCTTTATAGGATTCGTACTTTGAACTTATTGCATACATAGGATGAATCGAATAACCAAAGGCTCCCGCCTCTGTTATACCTGAGAAAATATCTGATGTCATCGCCCCACTGGCGTGACAAATGATCCTGCCACGAATGTCAAGATCCTTTATACTCTTCCACACCTCTCCTATCTGTCCGTCAGGAACGGTGAGAAAAATAATTTCACTATACTCACACAGCTGCTCCAGGCTGTCGTACACACAGGTCTCGGTAAACTCTGCTGCAAGCTCCGCACTCTGTCTGCTGGCGCTAAAATATCCACCAACCTCCAGGCACAATGCTCCATCCGTTTTCTCTCTGACAAGCTCTCTCTTCTCTGCGATATACCTGCCAAATGTGAATCCGACTTTTCCAGCTCCAATAAATCCAATCCTCATACAATCACCTGCTTAAATCTGTTGTCAGTATCCGTGTATGCGCTTCCTGTGGAAGCATGATTCAGGTACAGCTTCTTTCGAATACCATCCATCCAACATACTAACATTCCACTTTTTAATTGTAAAGTTAGTACTTAAACTTTTCTATTACTTCTTCGTTAGCTTTCATGGCAGCCTTTTCCATGTCTCTACGCTCATCCTGAAGCTTTAATCTGACTGCCTCGTTGTTGACACCGATTATCTGAAGGGCAAGATATGCAGCATTCTTGCTTCCGTTTATCGCAACTGTTGCAACAGGGATTCCTGAAGGCATCTGAACGATAGAAAGAAGTGCATCCATTCCATCAAGAGTTGCGCCTGAGAGAGGTACTCCAATAACAGGGAGAACTGTCTGTGATGCCACAACTCCAGGGAGTGCTGCCGCCATTCCTGCAGCTGCGATTATGACCTCTGTTCCGTTATTGTTAGCTTCCTCGATGAATTCTGAAAGTCCTGCGTGTGCTCTGTGTGCTGAAAGGCATCTCACATCGACCTCCACACCGTAATTCTTAAGAATTGATACTGCCGGCTCAACCTTTGGCAGATCACTTGTTGATCCCATGATAATTGCTACTCTCATTTTTCATTTCCTCTTTTCTTGTTTATTTATATTGCAGCGCAGGCTTATTTTGCCTGCGCACTTTATATAATGTTAGATACTGTTGAGATACTGGTCTATCATCTCGCTGGAGGTCTGGTAATCTCCGGTTCCCACATACTCCTTAAGTGCAGTGAAGAACTCTGTGTCTATATCTCCGTAGGAGTACCTGTCAATATCACGTATAAGGTCCTCCACAGGTTCGCGGTCCCCCGCTCTCAAGAATGCCCTGAGCTCCTTGAGCTTGCTCTTGTTTATTCCATCCCGGACTTCCTTCTCAGCAGGCTCCTCCACATGATTTATCTTTGACATGTACTTGTCTATCTGCTTGAAGAAGTCGTTCATCATAGCTATAAAATCGCGGGTATTATCGCGGGCATACTGCTGGTTTCCGATATTTATCGCAGACTCCAGGTTGGCCGCCTTGCGCTCGATTCCGTAAGCCCCGATATTTGCACTGCTGCTCTTGATGTCATGGATTATATTTTTGTACTTTCTCACATCGTCGTCTATATATTTTCTGAGCTGCTGTACCTCTTCCCGGTACTCATCCCTGTAATTTCTGACAAATGTGTTAAAGGTTCTGAAGCTTCCACCCATGGCTTTGACGGAATCTTCCACGGACACAAATCTTCCAAGCAGGACTGCATCCTCCATATAGTTGATGTCATCATCGGACTGGGAAAGCTCTGTGTCTCTCTCCTTTATCTTGTCCTCCGATATATAAGTCCTCAGCATGGATTCTGCCTGATCGAGCTCTATCGGCTTAACTATGACATCGTTGAAGCCCGATGTGAGTATCTCCTCTCTGGATGTCTCGACCGTGTTGGCGGACAGCGCAATGATAGGCATCTTCTTGTACTCCTCACCGTCAAGATTTCTCATCTCCCTGACGGTATCCAGTCCATCCATGACAGGCATAACGGTGTCGATAAATACCATATCGTAATTCTCCACCATGACCTTATCAAGTGCATCAAATCCCGATGTGGCTGTGTCGCACGCCAGACCATATGTATCAAATATGGTCTTCTCCACCTGTAATGCAAGCTCTGAGTCGTCCACTATAAGTATGCGGGCATCCGGCAGCCACAGATGTGAATTGGCATTTCTTCTCGCCATCTCCTTGCGCTTTCTCTCATTGTAGTTGACATAACTATAATCAAACACTGACTGCTTGATGCTGAAGCGTATGGTCGTTCCTGCGCCATATATGCTCTCTGCGCTGATGCTTCCATCCAGCATACGCACAAGCTCCTTGGCTATGGCAAGGCCAAGACTGACTCTGAACATTCCTATATCTGATCTCTCATAGGAGTCATCCAGCTCAAACAATGTTCCAAGTCTCTCTTCCTTAACTCCAAGTCCTGTATCCGATATCTTGAAGTCCAGATATATCTCATCGTGATCCCTGTCAAATATTCGGGATATCTCAGTCTCCGGTTCCTCTATGAGCTCCGAGAATTCACTGACTGTGTAATCCTCGGCCTCCGCCTCATCTACATCCTCGTCAGCTCTTCTGGCTATACGCCAGTCAATGTCTATGCTTATATAGCCCTCTTTTGTAGTATTTGCGGACCATGCAAATATGTTCTCAAGAATCTCTCTCACCGCCGTCATATCTCCTATGAGTCCGTTCGGTATCTTGTCCTCAATGCTGACCTTGAGATCGATGAGATCACTGTTCACCATGGACTTGAATTCGTCGGAGAGCTCATCTATGAGATCCGAGGCAAAATACTGCTTGTACTCCGGCTCTATGATGTCGTCCTTGAGGTTTGAAAGCTTCGATATTCCATCGGACATATCGAGTATCTCTCTTCCCGCAGCATACATGGCACCGTACTGTGCATACTCATCACTCTGGGTATCCTGACAGTTTCTCATGGCAAGCTCTGAGATGGCGATTATGTTATTGAGTGGAGTCCTTATCTCATGATTAAGATAGTTTACATAATCATTCTTTGCCTGATTTGACTTCTCCGCCTCCTCACTCTTCTTGCTGAGCTCTTCCACCTGCTCGTTCTGTCTTCTGAGAAGCTTGAAGATACTTCTCGCAACAGCTATTCCCACTAAGATAAGAAGAACTATAAATATCACAAGGAGCATCTTTGCCAGATTCGTCTCGAAAAAACCAAGTTCCTTGTCTATGACAAATGTAAGCGGCTGTTCACACTCCACGCCGTCCGCATTTTTTGCAGTTAACATAAAACGGTAAGTACCTCCCTCAAGATTGGTGTACTCGACCTCCATCTTGTCAGTTCCCGTGAGCGTTCTCTTCTCGCTCTCAAAGCCCTCAAGGTAATACTCCACTGATATGTCAGCACGGTTTACATAACTAAGGACTGAGAACTTGATAGTTATTCTGTTGGTGTTCTTCGGCACATCTATCTGTCCGTCAAGATCTGAGAACTGATGCTCAGTTCCATCCACCTCTATGGAGGCAATACGAACCCTAGGAGCTACCTCGTTCACATACTCTGAATTGAGATTTATCCTGCACAGCCCTTCATCGCAGCACACATACACAACGCCTGTCTTTGACACATAGTTGGTTGATTTCTCTGTTATGTTGGATATTATTCCGTCGTTCTTCGTAAAGCTTATATATTCAGGTGAGGCATTGCTCAGTATATCCTTCTCATAATATCTGTATAAACCTCTGGAACCAAACATCCACAGGTATCCCTGATCGTCCATTATGAGATCGTATATACCGTTGGTGTTATCCACGGTGGTGACCTGTCTGACGGTTCCCTCCTGATAATACAGACCATTGTCCGTTCCTATCCACAAACCGCTGCTTCCGCGGACCATACTTGACACAACGCTCATCTTCTGGGTATCATCCAGCTTCATCTTGCCGACAGTATAATCCGTGTCAACTATAAACACGCCAGCGCCGTTGGAACCGGCATACAGCTCGCCGGTCTCGTCTGCGTACAGGCTGATTATGTCAGGGTTATCAAGTCCATCCAGTCTCGATATGCTCTTTACGACATCATCGCCCTCTATCACAGATATACCGTTCTCTGTTCCAACCGCCACCGTTCCCGGCTTTATCTCAGTTATACAGTTCACGGCATTGCTTATGAGTGATGACTCTCCACGGCTGTAGCTCTTGTACTGCCAGTTTCGGCTCACCTTTATTACACCATATATCTTATATGTAGCTATCCACAGATGATCGTCCGAATCCACATACAGATCTCGTATACTTATACCGCTTAGCTTTGATACGAGCTCATTTTCCGTACTCATCACAAGCTTGCCATTTGAATCTACGATATACAGACCTTCATCAGTTCCTATAAACGTGTTGCCATTGTAGCTCGTCACACAGTTCACGATGGAGCTGTCTATGCCGTACTTCATTGTGACATTCTGGAACTTGCTCCTCTCCAACTGAAGAATACCTTTTCTGTATGACGTAAACCAGTAATTGCCCTCAAAGTCTATGATCATATCGCTCATCGACTCGTTAAAGCTCAGTCCCCCGATGGCTGTCACATTACCCTTTGATGAGATATATCCAACACCGTCATCGGCAAGCGCCCAGATGTTGTCGCCATCCGAATATATCTTGTTGATTCCGTGAAGGCTGCCCGTGTTGATGATCTCATTCTTGCCGTCTGTTCCTATCTTAAGGATGCTGTATCCGGCGGATCCATAATATCTGTTGCCATTCTCGTCAACATACAGTGAGTTTATATCGTCGACCCTGTACTCTGACTTGTTGGTTATGGAGACATGTCTTTCAGGATCAACGGTTATCAAAATATCATTATTGGCTATTGCATACACATAGTCCCCATGTCCTGATATATTTCCCACGCTGAGTCCTGACACGACATCATCAGCCAGAGCTTCCGCACCGTCAGATGACAGACGAAATATTCCCGACGAGGCCGCTATCCACAGATTCTTGTTATCGTCCTCGTACATGGCGTTGATGGTCGACACACCCAGATTGTACATCTCGGAAACTCTCTGAAAGGTTCCGTTATCATACATGTAGAGTCCATAGTTGTCCGTTCCAACATACAGCTTCTCATCACTTGTGAGATAAATGCAGTTGATCGAATATTTCGTGGCATCCTCGTCACCGTCCAGTGAGAACAGTGTAAATTCACTTCCGTCATACCTGTAAAGTCCGTTGTCCGTACCTATCCATATGTATCCACTCACAGACTGGCACACACAATTTGCCTCTCCACTGTCAAACCCATCGGTATCGGAGAATGTCCTCTGGTTATAATTTGATGTAAAATCCTCATCTGCAAACACACTAAGCCGTGGCCACATCACTGTCGCCACGGCAAGTATTATCACGTATATGATAAGTTTCTTTTGATGATCTCTCATTTTTTCCTCCGAAGATATGTCCGCTCCTACGCCTCTTTGAGGAATGCAACATATCCTTTCTTGGTCTCATATATATCTGCCTTGGATGTCACTTCCCATGGTGCATGCATGTTGAGTACAGCCACGCCACAGTCTATTACCTCCATACCATACAGTGAAAGTATATATGCGATGGTTCCGCCGCCACCGACATCTACCTTGCCGAGCTCGGCTGTCTGGTATGTGATCTCCGCATCATCCATGATCTTTCTTATAGCCGCCATGTATTCTGCATTTGCGTCATTTGATCCTGACTTTCCTCTTGATCCTGTGAACTTGTTAAATACCATTCCCTCACCGAAGATAGCCGCATTCTTCTTGTCAAATGCTGACTCAAATGTAGGATCAAAGCCCGCAGATACATCCGATGACAGCATCCTTGACGATGCAAGACATCTTCTGAGTGAGATCTCTGAGAAGCCACCCATGGCGTTCATGATCTCAGCTACAGTATTCTCAAAGAAGTGTGACTGCATTCCTGTTGCTCCAACACTTCCTATCTCCTCCTTGTCAGTGAGCAGACAGCAGGTCGTCTTCTCCGGATCGTCAGCCTCAAGCATGGCGACAAGGGATGTGTATGCACACACTCTGTCGTCCTGGCCATATGCCATGATCATACTCTCGTCTATACCGCAGTTCCTTGCCTTTCCAGCAGGAACGATCTCGAGCTCTGCTGAGAGGAAATCCTCCTCCTTCATATTGTACTTCTTCTCAAGGAGCGCAAGTACAGCTTCCTTTACAGCCTCCTTCTCCTTGCCCTCAAGCGGTCTGCTTGCAAACAGTATGTCAAGCTGCTCTCCCTCTATCACTGAATCCGCTCTCTTCTTGAGCTGCTCCTGAGAGAGATGTATGAGAAGATCTGTAACACAGAATACCGGATCATTCTTGTCCTCTCCTATGTTCACTGTCATAACGTCACCATTTGTCTTTGCAACAACACCGTGTATGGCAAGTGGGAGTGTTACCCACTGATACTTCTTGATTCCGCCGTAATAGTGAGTGTCGAGATATGCAAATCCGCCCTTCTCATAAAGCGGATTCTGCTTCACATCCATTCGAGGGGAATCAATGTGTGCACCGAGTATGTTCATGCCCTTCTCAAGCTTCTTCTTTCCTATATTGAACATGGCGACCGTCTTGTTCATCCACACGGCATACACTTTATCTCCAGCTGCAAGGCTCTCCTTGTTCTTAATGATCTTCTTCAGATCTCTGTAGCCGTGATCCTCTGCCTGTCTGACGATCTCTTTAACGCATTCTCTCTCTGTCTTGCCATTGTCAAGAAATTCCCTGTAGTCCTTACACAGGCTCTCCAGCTCCTTTATCTCATCCTTCTTGTATTTGTTCCACGCATTTTTCTGTGCCATTTTCATTGCCTCCTGTTAATAACTGTACACATCAGTGTCTATATTCCACGCACTCCTGCGCATAGTAATACTGCGCAGGATAACGAGTATAGCTCCCATTATTATAAAGAAAATAATATATACTGCATATGACGGGATCATTGTAAACTTGAAAACAAGATATCCTGCCACACACAAAACAATTGCTATAACAATTGCAATAGCCATATTAAAGAATGCATTCAGATTGCCTCTGAGCGCACCGTATTCATCCTCCCAGTCAAGCTTCGGATGTGTTGAATCGAGAAGCACACCTGTGTATGTGCAAATGCCCGAGCCGAGGATTCCCAGCACAACATAATACACACTGTCTATAACACTACACTCCATATATATACAGAGAATAACCGTGGTAACCGCGATCGTCACTCCGCTGAACAGCATGCTAACCCAGACCTTTGCGCGGATCTGGAGATCATATGTCATCGGGATGTGCTTTATAAATGATATATGGCTTCCCTCTCTGGTGAACGCCGTGGATGCGATACTGTTCATCGCTGTTGCAAAGAATGCCAGGGCGATGACCGCAACCAGCATGACCATGTCAGCCAGGAAAAGCCCTCTTCCAAATGTGTCTCTGAATGCCCTGATCGAATCCGCAGTTGCAGGTATATTGAACAATGCCACAACGAGTATCGGCCATATCAGGTTGACCACAACGCAATACTTCCTGTATGCCGGAGTCCTCACCAGTGTCTTTATCTCCTTTGCCATATATGATCTGAACGGTGTCTTTATGGCAAAGTTCTGCAGCCCGACAACTTCCTTCTGGCGGCGTCCTGACCTTCCGGTGGATGACACAAGGTATACGCCCCTGAGGTACAGCAGATTTCCAAGGAAAAACAGAAGTGCCACACAGGCAGCGTTCACAAGCACAAAGAGCAACATATACACGATGTTGTTACTGCCCAATGCCTTCAGGAACAGCGGAACCGTGAAAAATATATTGTTCATTACCTTTATGAATATATTGTCACCATTTTTAAGGCTGTCTATGTAATTATTTATATTCACAGAGTCCATCTGTGCAAATGACCATATGAAAAGGCCTGCAAACACTACAACCGCAAGTCCCACCATGAAATCCACATTTCTGAGCAGTTTGAGTCTGCTGAAAAACGCCATGACTATCAGTGCAAATATACCACAGTACACCAGCGGCAGAACCGGAAGTAAAAATACACCAAGTAATGAGGTTATCACGGATACCGGTTTTATCTCTGCGGCTACAAAGTAACCGATAAATCCACAGAAGAGAACCATAAACTCCATGACGCTCTCGGCAAAATATGCGTGTGTAAACTTGGCGGCCACAAGCTCTGCCGGTTTCACAGGCAGCGGCAGTAAATGATCAAGATCAGATGAAAAATAAAGCAGATTGAATATGACCATTATACTGAATAGAACGCCGAACACCGACATGAGCTGGATAACGAGGTTGAGTCCCTCTGTACAGCCTCCCGCCTCCATGAGTGCGGCAGTCATTATGTAAACTATAAATCCCACAACGATACAGCACGGGATCATGATACAGCACATGGCGATGATTCCCATGACCTTATATGCCTTTGCCTTGTCCCCGTGCTCCGGCATCTCCATATCATTATTCCTGCTTATCATACTGAGCAATATCCTAAAATTCTTCATGCGTCATCTCCACAAATATCTCTTCAAGAGATTTGTTCCTGTGCTGTGTCTCAAGCTCATCCAGAGTTCCCTGGTATATATCCTTTCCCTTTCTTATCATGATTATCTTGTCGCAGAGCTTCTCTGCAACCTCGAGAACATGTGTTGAAAAGAATACACAGTTTCCTGCGTCGGCATGTTCACGCATCATCTTCTTGAGCTCATATGCCGCATTCGGATCAAGTCCCGTCATAGGCTCGTCGAGTATCCATACAGGTGGATTGTGCACAAGCGCAGCTATGACCATCATCTTCTGGCGCATACCGTGGGAATAGCTGACCATCTGTCTGTTCAGGCTGTCCTCCATACCAAAGCGCTCAGCCATCTGCTCTATCCTCTGCTTTCTCTCGGTGGTCGATACTCCATATATATCAGCGATGAAATTGACATACTCAAGTCCCGTAAGTCTGAGAAATATATCAGGATTGTCGGCTATATAACCCATGGACTGCTTGGCCTCCATCGGCTTTTCTC
>NC_021018.1:3099587-3116093 GCF_000210595.1 Coprococcus sp. ART55/1
TCATATCGAAACCATTTATCTTTACTCTGCCCTCCGTCGGCATAAGTATACCTGTCAGCATCTTGATGGTAGTTGTCTTACCCGCACCATTCTGTCCAACAAATCCTACTATCTCACCCTTGTGTATATGGAAACTGAGATCATCAACTGATACAATGTCTCCGCCATACACCTTCTTAAGATTCTCCGCTATTATCATGCGCATGTCCTTTCATCACTATATCGTTTTTGCATACCCAGTCTTATTATATCAATTCAGCGTACGGTTTACAAGTTTACCGTTGTATCAAGACAGAATGAATATATGACCTTCTCCTTAACCTTCATGCCGGTGAGCTGTTCAAGCACATCGGCGTATTTGTCGAGCTGGACATGGTATCTCTTAACCAGCTCCGACGCATCCTTTACGCTGTCTGTCTTGTAATCCAGAAGAACTATGCCGCCATCCTCCTCGAAGTAGGCATCTATGATTCCCTGTACAACTATCGTCTCGTCTCCGCAGTCCTTAAGTGAGCTCATTATTTCTCCGGGCTCCATCATCATGTAGAACTGTCTCTCACGGTACAGTCTGTCCGACTTGCCCGCAGCCGCCATGCGCTGTCCTATCTCACTGTGTATCATCTTATATATCTTCTTTGGTCTTATCCGCTCTCTGTACAGCTCATCAAATAACCCAAGCTCAAACACTCTGTCGACATCCTTCTCCGCATCCGCAACAGTTTTCCCTGAGAAGTCTGCAAGCTCCATGATCTTGTGATAAATGTTTCCTATCTCATTTCCATGGACTATCCTCTCCTCACTCATGAATGCTGGGATTGGGACCTCACTTCTGGCACTGTACTCCCTGCTGGTTAGGATATCCGGTGTAATGGCATCCTCACCGTGCGCCTGAAGTCTTTTTATCTCGGTTATGGACATCTTGCTCTTAAGCCCCGAATGTCTGTAGCCATACCTGAATTCCAGTCCGTTCTTCACATGGTCATAAAGTTCTTTGTCGAGCTTCGCTTCAGAGGCTTCCACTGTCATATTTTCTGCTTCATCCTGATCAGTCTCAGGAGACATAAAGCTGTCGGCCTCCACCTCGATGCTCTTCACATGATCGCACTCTCCCACATATCTGAGCGCGGTATATATCCAGGCGGCATAGCCATTTGCTTTCATGATAGATGCATAATTCATCCTGTCTCCGATTATATACATATCACAGGCTGCCTTGAATTTATCTGCATCCTTCACGCACCCGGTCATGTACAACTTTTCCTTTGCCCTGGTTAACGCCACATACAGGACTCTCATCTCCTCGGCATAGGTCTCCGCAACGATATTCTTACTCATTATCCGCTTGAAAAATGTCATTCTTCTGGCTCTTGTTCTGAGGTCGACCTGGTCGCACGCCAGATAATGATCCTGGTGGACAAGCACATTTGATCTGGTGTCCATCAGATTAAACTCCTTGCCGAGCCCAGACACAAATACAACAGGGAACTCCAGTCCCTTGCTCTTGTGCATGGTCATGACTCGGACGACGTCCTCATTCTCACTGACCACATCAGCCTCTGCAAAATCCAGATCATTTGTCTTGAGCTCATCAACATATCGGATGAAGTTGAACACGCCCTTGCTGTTCTCCTCGAAATCATCCGCCTTCTTGATGAGCATGTCGATATTCGCCTGGCGTCTTCTTCCCATCGGTCTGGCACCGACAAACCAGTAAAATCCGGTGGTGTCCAGCACGTATCTTATTATGTCGCTTATGGACATATAATTTTTATTCTTCTTGAGATAGTCAAGCATGCGGAGGAATTCCCACAGTCTGTCCACAGCGTGTTTTTTCTCGCCCACATGGGTGTCCATATAATCTATGACCTTGTCATAAAGTCTGGCGTTCCAGTCCGTGCCGTTCTTCTCGTATCTGCTGCGATATTCACCCACTATAACCGCAAGCTCCTCCTCATCAAGGCCTACCAGTGGCGACCTTAAGACAGCAGCCAGGTCGTAATCCACGTAGCTGTTATCAACTATGGAGAGCATGCTGACCAGTGTCCGTATCTCAGCAGCATCAAAGTAGCCACTCTCACTCTCAATATACAGAGGTATGCCCTTCTCCTGAAATACCCTGTCAAATATGGTGGATGCTGTGGACACACTTCTAAGCAGTATGACGATATCCTTATATCTGACAGGTCTCCTGTCAGCACCACTTCCAACATACAGAGGTTCACTTCCGTCCACAATATCACGTATCTTACCGGCGATATAATTCGCCTCAACCTCAGGATTGCCATACTCCTCAGATACATCCGCTTCTCTCATATTGTTGTCTATGAGTATGAACTCTGATACAGGGCCATGATCCACGTCATCCGGCTCCGCCATCCCTTCTCCGTCACTTATGGCAAATCTGGAATTGAGCTTTGCGCCCTCATCGTACTCTATGTCTCCTATCTCTCGCCTCATGAGCTGGGCAAATATTGAGTTCACCGTCTTTAACACATTTATCTCACTTCGGAAGTTTCTGGTCAGCAGTATGCTGTTGCCATCTATGTCCGGGTCCGCTATGTCAGCATCACCCAGCCTGCGGTAGCTGTCATACTTCTCTATGAACAGATCCGGTCTCGCCATTCTGAATCTGTATATGCTCTGCTTAACATCACCGACCATGAATGTGTTGTGGATATCCTCACCGTGTCCCGACACACTTGCCAGAATGTATTCCTGCAGAAAGTTACTGTCCTGATACTCATCTATAAGTATCTCCCTGTACCGCCTTGAGACTTCCTTTCCAATCTCTGAAGGGACAGCCCTGTCATCCTCTATTCCATCGCAAAGTATCCTGAATGCGAACTCCTCTATGTCGTGGAACTCGAACATATTCTTGTCCATCTTGACCTTCATCAGCTCATCCATATAAAGCTCAGTGAGCTTCAAAAGTGATGATATCACTGGCTCAGTCATGGCTGCCTGCCTCAGAATGTCATCCACATCCAGGACGACCGAAACTATGTCGTCTATGATCGACTTATACACATCCCGCCTTGATTTGACAAATTCCTTCTTCTCCGGGTCAGCTCCACCGCCCGGGTTCACAAATCTGTCAAATGCATAGCATATACTCCGGCCCTGGGCATCCTTCTCCATCTTGAGTCCCTCCGGTCTCAATGACGATCTGTATATATCTCTGAGTTCAAACAGGTCAACATGCAGGTCGTCTTCCCCGCCACAGCTTCTGAGCATGTGTGTTATCAGCTCAACATCCTTATCCACACGGAGTCCGTACGCCTCAAGGCCATACGCCTCCGTTGCATATTTCTGGCACTCCCTGACCATATCATCCGCAGTTCTGAGCATCATGTACACCCTGTCCGCAAATGTTCTGACCATCGGAATCCCCATGACTTCTCTTCTCTTCTCCTCCTCAGTGGATGATGTATCCACGGCAAATTTCATGGCATCCGCCGCCTGCGCAAGCCATTTCTTCGGCTCCGGATAGCTGGATATAACCTTTATTATCCTCTCAACGATATCCGGCACGGCACTGTCACTCTCATTTCTCGCAAACGTCATTATCAGCCTGTCGAAACCGGGCACGACCGATTCATCCTCATAGCACATCTCCATGACCTGATCCATCACGTCGTGCTTTATGATCTTCATCTCCGTGTCGTCCGCTATGCCAAATGCACAGTCGAGCTCCACCCTCGCAAAGTATTCCTTCACTATCCTAAGGCAAAAGCTGTCTATGGTGCAGATGTCAGCATGGTTGATCAATGTCATCTGCTTTATAAGATGCTCGTCATATTCGCCCTTCGCCATCATCTCATCTATCTTTTTCTGCAGTGCCTGTCCTATCTTCTCCTTCATCTGGGCCGCTGCCGCATTTGTAAATGTAACGACAAGAAGCTCATCCACAGATACCGGCTCGCTTCCCTCTATTCTGTCACCACGCGAATTTCTTCCGGCCACCATCTCTATGATACGCTCCACGAGCACCGCCGTCTTACCTGATCCCGCTGCTGCAGATACAAGAAGATTGCCATGCCTTGTGTCGATGACATGCGCCTGCTGGTCTGTCCACTTTATTCCATTGTCAGTCTTCATATCTTTTCCCATGTCATCATTCCTCACTTATCTCTATATCGAACTCAGCAGCTCTCTTCACTATCTGTTCAGACAGTTCCCTCAGCTCCTCAAGATGCACCCTCTCCTCCGCAAGCTTCCTGCCGGTGCTCTCGAGAGTATCCCTCATCTTCTGTGTTGCCTTATCGCCGCGGTCATCTACCTTCTTCTTTGCATCCTCATACTTTTTCCGGGCGCTGTCACATGACTTAACGGCCTTCTCCATATCACCCCTGACCTTCTTGTATTCAGTCTTGATATTCTTTATATCCTCAGCTTTGCGGCTGTAATTTTCCGCCTCGCCCCTATAGATCCTGGAGTATGAATTGCCTGAATACTTGCTGTCAAATGCACATATGCCCTTAAAATCACAGTATTTGCACGCATTTGCCTTGCCCTCATTGACCGGATTTATCTCGATGCTTCCCTCAGCTATACTGCCGGCAAGCCTCTCTATGTTCCTGCGGTTCGCCTCCATGAGATCTGTTATAAGAGTCTCCTCAAGTCTCTGTCCGTTCTTGAGTGTCGCTGAGCTGTTGTCCATGACCTTCAGCGCCCTGTTATCTCCATTGTACAGGCCTGAATATCTGGACTCCTCAAGTATCTTCTTCTCGAAGGTGTCCACAAGCACTCCCCCGAACACCTCGTCATCGGCCGCAAATCCCATGCCGTCATCGGTGTATCTGATCTTATCTCCCATTGCCGTCACGTCACATGCCGGATTGTCAAAGGTATAATACAGAAGTCCGCCCACATGTATACCACCAGGTCTTCCAAGCTGTGCCATCCTGCGCTTTTCAAGCTCGCAGGCTATGGCGCCGTATGTCACGAGCTGCATCTGGAGTCCTCCGAGCACCTTGTCTATATCCAGCTTCTTATCAGATGACTTGTAATCTATTATCTTGAAATAAGCATCCCTGTCATCCGTAAATTCATCTATTCTGTCTATAACTCCCTTGAGGCTCATCGTGAGTCCATTTGGAAGATTGAATATATATCTGTCTATGTTGTCTGCATTTTCCGATGTGTTGAACCGCCGCTCAAAATTCTCCGGGTCCATCTCCCCACATCTGATAAATGTACGGAGCGTCCTGGCTGTCCTTGACGCAACATCCGCCAGAAGCTTTTTCATGTATGCCGCTCTCGAAGAATCCTCAAAGTACGGTCCGGCTTCATCCTCCGCAGATTCATTTGCAAATTTCACCGCCTTCTGTTCCAGCTCCGCCTCGTCCAGATGTACCCAGTCGTTGTCCCTGAACATCCTTACAAATGAGAATATCTTCTCCATGGTGCTGTGAAGTATATTACCAACATTTGCAGCGCCTATCCTGTATGTCTCCCTCTCTCTGAGCGAAAGTCCGTATGTCAGGAAATACTTGAACTGGCACTCAGCATACCGCTCAAGCTTGGACACACTCTCCACCAGATTCTCTCCATATATAAGGCGTACAGTATCTGGAGACAGATTTTTTGACGAGTTAACATAATTCTGCCCGAAGTTAATCGATCTGAGCTGTCTGCCATATCCCATCTTCGAAAGCAGTTTTCTGACAGCGTCCAGCGTCTCCCCGGCTTCAACGTCATCAGAATGTCTGATGATGTATCTGAGCGCTCCCGCCGCAGTCTCCGGCATCTGACCGTCCACATCGTACTCCTCTGTCCGTATATCCGGGAAAATATTCTTTATCCTGTCTATCAGGTATGACGGCTTCATGGACTTGAGATCCTCGCCGATCTTTCTGTACAGCACATAGATCATATCCGACGCCTTGGTGAGCGTAGTGTATATATAGAACTGTTCTATATACGCATTTGTCTTGTCTGATGGTGCCAGCTCTATACCGCAGTTCTCAAGGCTCTGACGGTCTGCACCTGAGAGTATCCTGCCCTTCTTGGCCGGTTTCGGAATTATGCCCTCATTCACTCCCGCCATGAACAGCACCTTTATATGGTTGAGCCTTGATCTCGTCATATCGCCGACCACCACGCGGTCTATAGTCGGAGGCACTATACCGATCTCCATATCCGCTATGCCGGCATCCAGGATACCCGCATATTCTTTTACGGTAAGTTTCTCATCTCCGATTATAGCCTCCATCTTCTCAAACAGAGCGACAACCTTGTCAAATATCCTTCCGTAGGCATCTCCCTCATCCCATCTCTCCTGTTCATACAGCACTTTCTTGTGACTCTCCAGTTTACCGCACACATCGAGCTGCGCAAGGAAGTTGTAAAGAGATTCCGTATATGTTCTCACCGTGTTCTTGGAGCCTGGGCTCGTCGGCTTCCACACATCGATGCATTTGTCTGGGAAAAGCTCCATGATCTGCGCTCTTATGGACTCCATGTCGGCCGCATAGTCAGGATTCCTGTCATCGGTTATCTCCTTTGTCCAGCTCCTGTAGCCCCTGAGGTTTCTGAGAAGCACATAGTTCTCCATCCTCTCAATGTCATCCTGATCCACACCGGTCATTCCTGACTTTAACAGTCTGAACACGCTGTCAAATGAGAAGTTGTCCGTCATCACACCGAGGAAAGCCCTTATGGTGTCTGAGCACGGATCTCCCTTCAGCGATACATTCGCATCTATGAACACAGGAATGTCATACTCATCCATCGCCTGACGGTAATACCTTGCCACATCCTGCAGATCACCCGCAACCACGGCTATATCCTTATAGCGGTATCCCTTGTCCCTGACAAGTTCTCGTATCCTTCCCGCTATATACTCAGCCTCATCTGCTGCCCTGTCCACAGCGACCACATGTATGTCTCCGTCATCACCTGCGACTCTGCCATGTGGGTATCTGAACAGATTTGCCTCAAGCCCGGCAAGCTCCATGCTTTTCTCGAATCTGTACGGTCTGCGATTCTGACACATAACGACATTATCCAGTATGTCCACATGCTCATCGCCCGCCATTCTCACAAGCGCCTGCACGGTCTCCTTGGTGAGTCTGAACAGCTCGTACTCCTTCGGCTTTGTGAAGCCTATCTGGGACGCATCTATCGTAAATACAAATGTCATGCTCTCAACACGGGTCATGAGCTTCCTTATAAGCTCCATCTGTACCGGTGTAAATCCTGTGAATCCGTCAAGATACAGATGGCTGTGCGCCAGCATATCCGACCTGTCCACGCACTCAGCTAGCAGCTCTATGAGCTGCTCCGCAACTATATAGCTGCCATCCCTGTTGTACTCCTCAAATCTCTCGTATATGAGCCTGATGTCATGCATTTTTCTGTACACCAGACTGTCCTTATCAAGCTTGTCCATGACTGCGTCGATCGAATCCCTGTCAACCGCATACTGGAACAGCTCTGACATCATGGATTTCATCTCGTCTATAAAGCCCATCTTGTTGATATATCTTCCATAAACAAGAAGCTCGTCCTGTGACTCCATAAGTATCTTCTTAATGAGCATGCTCTTTCCAAAGTCCTCCAGAACCCTTCCCGGATTCACTGACAGCTCATCGAATACCCGGTACGCAAGCCTGTTGAAGCCTATGGCATCTATGTTCATGGTTCCATGTCTCGGATGCATGGTCACTATATCTCTCTGCGCCTCCATGGAGAACTGCTCCGGAACCACATACAGATAATTCAGGTCTCCGTGAGCCATCGACTCCTCTATCAGCTTCTTTATCACATATTCTGTTTTTCCTGAACCGGCAGGTCCCAGTACAAACTGTATTGCCATCTGTATTCTCCTTACACCTCAATATACTGTTATACATTCTGTTTTTTCATCTGCTAATAATTTTCTCATAAAATCGCTCTCTTGTGAATAAAATATATAAAAAACAGGGAGAGCAAATAATGTCATCAACTAAACTTATAGTATTAAAATACAAAAGAACTCATATACACCGCCATACTGCTGGCACTTGTGATCGTATTTGTCATTATACTTATCACCATGTTCCGCGGCAAAGATTCAGATGACACCAGTGATTCAGCCAGGAGCATAGCAACCTCAGCCCAGACTGATCCGTCTCCTAAGACCGATGAAACACACTACACACCGGGTACATACTCATCTTCACTTGTTCTGGGGGAAAACACGCTGTCCGTCATGGTCACTGTGGATGAGGACTATATCACAGACGTGTCATTCAAACAGGTGGATGAGACTGTGACCACCATGTACCCGCTTCTTGAAACGGCCCTCGAAGATATCAATACTCAGCTTCACTACATATCTTCCGTGGACGATATAACACCTTCCGGAGACAGCACATACACTACCAGACTTATCATAGATTCCATACGAAACGCCCTGAAGGATGCTGTGATAAACTAGCTGTCAGGGTGCTTTCTGCCAAAACAAAAGGACATATGACCGTATATATCTTGTATTATATACGGTCATATGTCCTTTATTTATCCCACCGTTTATACGGTCGTTACTGCTTTGCAACTATGTTATCCTTATCCTTGAAAATACTGCCTCCCGGCACATATCCCCTGACTCTTGATACAGGATAGATGTTGCTGAATCTTCCTATTACGGTTCCAGGATTGAGGACGCTGTTGCAGCCAACCTCAACATTATCTCCGAGCATTGCACCAAACTTCTTAAGTCCTGTTGCAATGTCAAAGCTCTGTCCGTCCACATTTCCCTTAACGTGAACCAGAGTCTTGTCAGACTTCACATTGGACGTGATGCTTCCGGCACCCATATGTGACTTGAAGCCGAGGACTGAATCTCCCACATAGTTGTAATGAGGAACCTGAACGTTATTGAATATGATGACATTCTTGAGCTCTGTTGAATTACCTATCACACAATTCTCTCCGACCAGTACGCTTCCTCTGATGAACGCACCCGGGCGAACCTCTGTGCCTGCACCTATGATTGTCGGTCCAAGGATGGTTGCTGTTCCATACACCTTACAGCTCTTGTGGATCCACACATGCTCATCCACCTCATTGTACTCATCCTTGTCCAGACTCTTTCCAAGCTCAAGCACGAAATCCTTGATAAGTGGAAGCGCCTCCCATGGATAGGTAAGCTTCTCAAGAAGAGGCTTTGCCATGGTCTGATCCAGGCTGTAGAGCTCCTTTATTGTTACAACTGACTGTATATCTTCCATAATAATAGTCTCCTTTTCTATCACATATAACTGATACATACTATGTTATACACCTTTGAATCAGTATGTGCAATCACTGTGTATCCGCATTCTTCTCCGCCTTTGCGCCTGTTCTGGCTGTGGCTCTTGTCTCCTTCTTCTGGGCACCTCCGCCCTTGGCGTAGAACACCTTCGTTTTGTCGAATACCCCTGTTATTCCATTCTGGTTCTGTATCTGCTTCACAAGGTTTGTGTATTTGGTGACAAATGTAGTCATCTTATCCGTGTATTCCTGCTTGGATATCTGACCTTCAGCGACACCCTCAAGCCCCTTTTCCCAGCTCGCCGTCAGGTCCGCTCTCAGCAGACCGTTGATGGAATAATATACTATATCGTATATTATCTCCCCAAGGAATGTCGGGGTCACTATCTGTGTCTTCTTGTTCAGCGATATATATTTGTTCTTCTCCAGCTTGGTGATGATCCCGTCTCTTGTGGCACTTGTTCCGATTCCAGCTCCCTTGATCTGCTCTCTGAGCGCCTCATCCTCTATGAACTGTCCTGCATTCTCCATGGTCAGGATCAGTGATCCTGAGTTGTATCTCTTAGGTGGGGATGTCTCACCCTCCTTTATGTCGATTCCCTGGACGCTCAGCTTGTCACCCTTCTTTATCTTCGCAAGCCTTGCTATGAATTCAGGGCTGTACTTCACATCGTCCTTCTTCTTGGAAAAGCTGTTGGCCGCCACCTTAAGATAGCCATCGTTTATCAAATATTTGAAGTTGGCAAACAACTTCTCTCCGTTCTTGGAGAGTGTCATTGCAACCTTCTGGTATTCCGCAGCAGGGTAAAATATGCTGAGGAATCTCCTGCATATGATCTCATATACCTTGAGAGCTGTAGGTGCCAGACTTCTAAGTGCTCCAAAGCCCTGTCCGGTAGGTATGATGGCGTAGTGGTCGGTAATCTGCTTATCGTTCACATATTTCGTCTTTGCGATTCCCTTATATGTGCCGCTCTCCATGGCCCCCTGTGCAAATTCTGCCACAGGCTGGAAATTCTTAAGTCCCGATATGTTCCGTCCTATCTCCTTTGCCACGGCCGTTGACAGCACTCTGGCATCTGTTCTCGGATAGGTTACCAGCTTCTTCTCGTAGAGCTCCTGGACTATCTTGAGGGTATCGGACGGACTGATCTTGAAAAATGATGAACAGTCATTCTGAAGCTCCGCCAGATTGTACAGCATCGGAGGCTGTTTCTTCTCTTTCTTGCGCTCCACAGCCTGGGCCACAGCCTCGGGCTCCCCTGCCTTCAGCTCCGCCAGAAGCTGCTCCGCTGCGGGTCTCTCTTTAAATCCATTCTCCTTATACAGAAGAGGCGACTCGAAATACTTTGTGCCCTTCACTGCCTTCCATTCTGCATCAAATGTCTGTCCTTCCTCGCCCACATTTGCAACGAGTCTGTAGAACGGAGTCTTTACAAACTCCCTGATCTCACGCTCTCTCTTCACTATTATACCGAGGACACAGGTCATGACACGGCCCACGGCTATGACACATCTGTCCATGCCGAGATACCTCTGGACTACATTTGAAAACTTCAGCGACAGCACCCTTGAAAAGTTGATACCCATAAGGTAGTCCTCCTGGGCCCTAAGGTACGCTGCGTCGCTGAGACTGTCGTACTCTGAGAGCGGCTTCGCCTCACGGATTCCCCTGAGGATCTCCTCCTCGGTCTGTGAATCGATCCACACACGGCGTTTCTCCTTGCCGGTTACGTGAGCCATTGAATCCACAAGCCTGTATATGTATTCTCCCTCTCGTCCTGAATCCGTTGCCACATAGATACAGCCTATGTCATCGCGGGTAAGCAATCCCGCAACGATATTGAACTGTTTCTTTGTGTCAGGAAGAACTTCATATTTGTATTCAGTTGGAATAAATGGAATAGTTGAAAGGCTCCACTTCTTAAGATTCGGATCGTAGACCTCTGGGTAGCTCATGGTGACCAGATGTCCGACACACCATGTGACAACCGCTGTATCCGACTCCAGGTAACCATTTCCCGCATTGCCCTTCACCCCCAGCACGTCGGCAAACTGCCTCGCCACGCTGGGCTTCTCTGCTATATATAAATTCTTCAATTATGCTCCTATTCTTTCAGCATCCGCCACACACATGATCCTGTTTATGCCGTGGCCGGTGCAAAAATACATCACAACACATCTGTATATAATAGCAGAATTTGTGGAGAGGGGCAAGTGGGGACGGAGGTGCCTGCTCCTCCACTTCGCACTTGCCCCCCTCCACACGCATTGCGCGTTATTCCAGAATTGCTTCGCACTTCTCTCGCGCTTTGCGCGTTATTCCAGTATTGCTCCGCACTTCGTGCTCCCGCAATTCTGCGCGGCATTCACACTCCGGCCTGTCGGCCTTCGTGTTCATGTCGCGTCATCCCGTCAAATGCGCTACATGCCGCGAGCAAGCTCTCGCATGTGCGCGCTTGACGGGATTTTAACGCGCAAAAAGCACCCCGCCTGCGATACCGCAGACAGGATGCCTCTAAGCTATTTTATATAGAATTTAGTAGGATTAGCAAACTCAATCTATGTTTTACTGCTCGAATAACAGCTGCTCGTATGTTGGGAATGGCCAAGCTGTCTTTGGAAGTTCCTTCTCAAGTTCATCAGCAGGCTTTCTCACTGTGTCAAATGCTGCAAATACTGTGTTGTGGAAATACTTAGCCCAGGCCTCTGTATCTCCCTCGTAATCTGATGCCTTTGCAACCAGCTCCTCAAGGGCTACTGTAGCGCTCTTGAGCTCTGTGAGCTTCTCTGAGATAGTGTTCAGAAGTGATACCTGAACTGTAGGATCAATTCCGAGAGCCTTGATCTCAGCTGCACCCTTTGCAAGCTCTGCCTGATATTCCATAACTGCAGGAATGATCTCCTCATTAGACATCTCTATCATAGTGAGTGCCTCGATGTTGATCTTCTTTGCATAGTTCTCAAGCATTACATCAGCTCTCGCCTCAAGCTCTGCCTTATCCATAACTCCAAGGTTCTCGAAGATCTTAACGCTCTTATCTGCTGCAAGATAAGGAACAGCATCAACCATGCACTTGATATTTGGAAGACCACGCTTTGCTGCCTCCTCAACCCACTCATCTGAGTAACCATTGCCATTGAAGATGATTCTCTGATGTGCTGTGAGTTCTCTTCTGATGAGTGCCTTGCAGGCTGTCTCGAAATCGTCAGCGCCCTCAAGTTCATCTGTCATCTTCTTGATCTGATCTGCAACTATTGTATTAAGTACCATCATTGGGAATGCGATGGACTGTGTTGAACCAACCATTCTGAACTCGAACTTGTTACCTGTGAATGCAAATGGTGATGTTCTGTTTCTATCTGTGGCATCCATTGTAAATGTAGGAAGTGTTGATGCACCTGATACATATGTCTTGCCCTTTGGGGACTCTGTAGCCTCACCCTTCTCGATGATCTGCTCAACGATCGACTGGAGCTGCTCTCCAAGGAATGCTGAGATGATTGCTGGAGGTGCCTCGTTAGCTCCAAGTCTGTGATCGTTTCCTGCTGATGATGCTGAAAGTCTCAGGAGCTCAGCGTTGTTGTCTACTGCTGCCAGAACTGCTGCCAAGAAGAACTGGAACTGGAGATTTGTCTCAGGATGCTTGCCTGGATCGATGAGGTTCTCGCCCTCGTCTGTTGAGATCGACCAGTTGTTGTGCTTACCTGAACCATTTACACCGGCAAATGGCTTCTCATGGAGTACGCACTCAAGGTCATGCTTTGCAGCGATCTTCTTCATGGTTGCCATAACCAGATGGTTCTGATCTGTGGCGATGTTGGTTGTTGAGAAGATTGGTGCAAGCTCATGCTGTGCAGGTGCAACCTCATTGTGCTGTGTCTTTGCAAGGATGCCGTATTTCCACAGCTCCTCGTTCAACTCTGTCATGTATGATGCGATCTTATCCTTGATCGCTGCGAAATACTGATCATCAAGCTCCTGTCCCTTTGGAGGCATTGCTCCGAAAAGTGTACGTCCGCAGAGCTTAAGATCTGTTCTCTTTGCAAATTTCTTCTTATCTATCAGGAAGTACTCCTGCTCAGGACCAACTGATGAAGTAACCTTCTTGGCTGTTGTGTTGCCGAACATTGCAAGAGCCTTAAGGGCTTCCTTGCTGATGGCATCCATTGAACGGAGAAGAGGTGTCTTGTAGTCAAGTGACTCTCCTGTATATGATGTGAATGCTGCCGGGATACAGAGGATACATGTTCCCTCATCTGTTGTCTTTACAAATGCTGGTGATGTACAATCCCATGCTGTATATCCTCTTGCAGCACATGTCTCACGAAGACCGCCTGAAGGGAATGATGAAGCATCCGGCTCTGACTTGATGAGCTCCTTGCCTGTGAACTGAAGGATAACGCCGCCATCACCGACTGTGCTTACGAATGAGTCGTGCTTTTCTGCTGTTGTCTCTGTAAGTGGCTGGAACCAATGTGTATAATGTGTTGCGCCAAGCTCCATTGCCCATTCCTTCATGGCTGCTGCAACTGAATCTGCGATTGATGTATCGAGAGGCTCGCCCTTGTCAATAGTCGCCTTGAGTGACTTGTAAACTGCTTTTGGAAGTCTCTCTCTCATGACCTGATCTGAGAATACGTGTGAGCCAAATACGGCCGAAATTTTGTTCATCATAATTACTACTCCTTTTCTTGATTAAAAATGAATCCTTAACGTATCCTCAAAAAAGAGAAAGGTGTCCTCCTTCTTGAGAACACCTTTGTCCATTTCGTATCATTTAATTGTTGAATATAAAATACTCTATATTCTTTCAAAAATCAACCCCTAATTTTAAAAAAATCTCATATATAAAAAATACTGTCGTCGTCCACGCAATAGCACGCCAGCTTTCCGCCCCTGTTTCTCTCTCCATTTCCGCAGTCGAGATCCGTATAGTATGATGTCACATAAGCGTTATATGAATGATCTTCATTGAGTCTGTTCGTCGTCACATGTCCGCAGAACACATACCTGTCAAATGCCTTCTTATCCGAAAACGGAACATTGTGGATATCCGGCGATATGAGAAACCTGTATTCATCTCTTCCCACGGCATTCGTTATAGATTCAGTGATATTGATCGTTCTATCAGCATTTCTGACATACGAGCCACAATGAATGCCCGGATGGGTGACAACACAAACTCCGTACTTTGGCGAATGTATCTCTGTGTAATGTGGCAGATGAGCCAGATATCCGTGCAGCTTCATCTGTTCATCCACATTGAGCCTCTTGATATCTCTGACTGTTCCACCACCGCCGAATATGATCCACTGTCTCTCTGACATGTTTCCCTCTATGTACATCTGGGCAAACAGTTCATGGTTACCCTTTATGAGCTGCATGGAACCATCCACAAGATAATCCGACATAAATTCAAGAAGAGAAATCCCCTCATCGTTCCAGTCGAATATGTCACCCATGACTATCATGTGGTCCACGGCTGGATCAAAGCTTATCTTTTTCAACATTTTTTCTGAATGACATGACATCTCCGTGGATGTCGGATATGAGATATAACATTTATACATCCTTTGACAATCGTCCTATCAGTCCAGCCTCTTAATAAGCTCCTCATATATCTCCTCCGCCACCGCCAGCTTATATGCAAGTCTTGTCTGCTGAGGCGGGAGCTCCACATAATACTCTTCCACATCACCATCTATATCTATGGCAAAGTATACCTGTCCCGGAATCGAAGCGTCTGGATTTGCCGGATCCACATTTCCCATGGTTCCAGTCACGCCGATCCCTATATTCGCATTATACGCCTTCCTGCACGCCTGCGCCATTGAACCTGCAGTTTCCTTTGAATAGACTGTATACTTGTCTATGATCTCTGCGGGAACCCCCTGCATGATCTTCGCCTCATTGCAGTAGGTGATAAATGCACCTTTCAGCACTGCAGAGGAACCTTCCGTGTCGGTGATGAGGGATGCAATCTGCCCTGAGGTGGCAGATTCCATGGTGGTTATGGTTAGGTGTCGGGAGATAAGAAGTTGTGTGAGATGCCGGTAATTCATTCTGATCTTATTCTCTATATTGCATTCATTCTCCATAAAGCGTCTATTCTCCTTCTTTTTCTTTTCACCTTTAGAATAGTAACTTTCCTCAAATTCGTCAAACGAGATGATATACTATTCCTGAAGCATATCCAACCCCAATCCGGTATTGCATTTTGTTTTCCCAATATGGACATATGTATTAAAAAATTGCTTCTCCTTCAACTCTCTCGGACTGTTTTCAAATATAAGTGTAACAGATTCTTTTACTAGTTTTCTATAATACATTAAATTCCGAATCATCCCTTAGCAACAATCAATCATTATATCAAGGATCGCTAAAATATCTGATAATTCTTTTCTAAACTTTTTCCTGTATAATTCGATATCGCTATTATCTTTAATTTCTCCAATTAATTCAAATGAATTTTTCTCGTTGTAGCAGGCAATCACGCCCATATTTCCAGAAAGTTGAACTCTTGTACGTTTTCCCATTTTCTTCAAGCCTGAAATAAACTGAGGGGTCAAAATAGAATACGCAAGGTCATCCCCCGATGCATTAACCTCAAACCGGTCATCAAATACGCGATCTCCCGTTTTCAAGTAGCTTGATATATTGTTTTTTTCATCTATGTATACGGCCTTTCTATTTTGCCTCATTTTCCCAGAATTACTCTTGCCCATTATCTGTACAAATCCATTCACGCTTTTACTCAACGCCATTGTCATAAACTGTCCTGAAAACTCTGTAATAGTAGTTTTCAGGTTGTTTTCATTTGCAGTATAATCCTGACTTTCTGTTTTCAATTCAAGATCACTGTATGTAAATTCTACATTTCTGTATATTCCATGAATATAATCTGAACCTGTTGCTCTATTATAAGTTGGAAGAATACTGCATTTTTTTAAAAAAGATTCATCCACATAACCACTTGGCGAATAATCAATAACCTGAATTCTCTCCTCGAGAACCCCGAGCACAATATTCTGTCCTATAAACACCCTAAGGTCTTTCATTTTTTTATTACACAGTATAGCAAGTAAGAAGCCAATAAATATGCATACTACAGGCACCACTCTAAAAACAGTATCAATAATTGGACCATATATATCAAATATTACCCCCACAAACGGAAGGAGTATTCCCACTAACGACAAATACATGGGGATTTGTATTATTTTGATATTTCTTTGTTTTGCTTTTATTATACTCTGCATTTCTTC
>NC_021018.1:3117743-3120186 GCF_000210595.1 Coprococcus sp. ART55/1
CGGATTCCATGGTGGTGATGGTGAGTTCTTTGGCAATAAGTAACCTGGTAAGTTTTCTATAGTTCTCTCTTATATCGTTTTCGCTGTACTGTTTGTACTCATTCACTTTATTATCAATCATAGGTTAACACCTCCTTATCCATAAGTTCTGTATCATACTTTTTCTCATTGATCTGAGCCAAAGCTGCAAGTGCTGTATTCTGAAATGTACGTTCATCTTCCTAGTTTTCATCCTCATCACAGTTTACGTCCTCATCCGCTGTGGCTTCTCTATCCTCGTCACTTTCATCCTCTGTATCATCAAAATCACCAAGGTCATCAAGATCCACACATTCATCAGCATATTTCGCCTCCATAATCTTGTGGATCTGCTCATACTCCTCATTTCTGATCTTTATAAGTCTACTATAAAGTTCACTATAGTTTACCGGTTCTCCCTTTTCCTTTTTCTCATCCATAAGCTTATCAGCTTTTTCTACAAAATCAAGAAAGTCGTGAAGTTCCTCTTCACCCTCATCTTTACCGTCAGGAATCACCAGTGCTTTGTGTGCCATGTCTACTTTTATATCTGTCAGCCTTGTCATTTTCACTAGAGCATTAAGCTGTTCCTGAAGGCTGAGTATCTGAATCTCCAATACTTTTCTATCATACCCGCTATCGATTATCTCCTGATCAGTATTTATGAACCTGCACTTCAGATCCGGCTGTGGCTTAATGGGAATGATCAATAGTCTGACAGCTATAAACACTGCTATCATACTACCCATGTCAAATAATGAATTACTGCTGAAACTGTTGTCCACAATTCCTGCCTTTGCACATATTCCAAATATCAGAAGTCCCAAAACACTTACATCTATCCATATCAGCATCCACATTCTTTTATGTGAATAACGTTCAACTATCTTCGAAGCACATGCCAGCAGAACGATAATAAATGCCAGCAATGCAATCATCCATATAACAACTGGCGAATTCAACGGTTCGCCCACAAACGAATAATCACCTGATACATTTCTGCGCAATCCGTTCTCGAATCTAACCAATACAGGAAGTACAACATAGCCATAAGCTATCCCCAGCATCACACTAATGATTATATAAATCAGCCATTCTACTATCGACTCGCTATTATATAATGCATATATAATAAGCACTTCCACAGCTGCACTGAACAGCACCATTAGAACCCATATGGCATATCCAGTCATCTGCCAGGCAGAAGATAATGAAGTTTCAAATAACATATCTACTTTTGCACAAATCAGGTTTGCATATATGTATGTAATAACAACAAGATAAATTACCGATAGGATCAACCATACAATATCACTCTCAAAGAATTGCCTGCATATATAACATACTGCAAGACTCAACGCAATCACGCAAAATATGTACAAGCCTGCCCGGCTAATCTTCGTATAAGGGATATAACAAAAAATGGCAATCAGCGAGGCAGCCACAAGTACCGCAACTGCAAATACTCTTGTTTGCTTCAGATTATGATTCATCGACTTGCAGATATCCTGATAAATATTATATGTAAGTTCCCATGGATACAAAAGTATTATCAGGCCTGTGAATAGCATCAGTTTTCTTTCATCAAACCACGCTGAAAGGAGCTGAGAAAGCCACGTCTCCTCTCCAGTCAGATTATATGCATCTTTGAATATAACAAAGTCTTTTACCACAAATGCTGTTATAAGTAGCACTATGATAACAGCTGCTTTTATTTTGTAACTTCTGGTCGTTATTGGCTGCTTCTTTTCTTTGTCATCTGTCTCTTCAAAAAGCCTAGTTGAGGCTTCGTCGTCCGGATCAACTTTTGTTTCATCTTTTGTCATTGAACTTGGAGTCCTGTTTAAAGTTTCGTTGTTTTTTTCTTTGGTGTTGTCCATTCTCCCTCTCCTCGTTATTGAAAAATTAGGCGTTTGCGAAACGCCACAAGCCGCATAAATACAACATTTTTTGTTACTAAAATCAAAAATCTCCTCACGGTTTGTGATATAATGGAGCTGTTCAGAAACCATATGTAAACCACCCCGAAAGGAGACATGTCTGTAAACCGCGGGAAACTTTTTCATTGACATTTACATAAGCTTATTGATTAATTTCTCCATATAGTCTTCCAACATGCCGTACAATCAATTTTTTTCTCATCCGTACACCCTAGTTTGCAGATAGTATAATTTTTACACTTATCACAAATCCATCCAGTATCACTAGTAATTCCATCAAATACATTGCCAATAATTGCATTTTTTCGTTATACATATGTTCACAATGGATAATATCCCCATCGGGTTTTATAACCAAATTTCTTTGTTGTGAATCTCTACAATATTTTTCATTAATAGATTTTCTAATAGTTCTTTTAAATCCCATAGAGTCAATTTTTGACTGCAACTTGGTCAATACAGATGTGACATTATCTGCAGTTAAG
>NC_021018.1:3122175-3123007 GCF_000210595.1 Coprococcus sp. ART55/1
AGACTCACAGACACTTTGCGAAATTTGTTGCTTATACGACAACTTCGTTCCAATTACAACATCTTCTCTCTTCAAGCCTAAACTGCTAATTGTAGTCGCTATTTTTGCTTCATTTCCGTATCTATTAGCACTATCTATGAAATTTACTCCTCTGCTTACACAATCAGATATTACCTTTTTCATATTTTGCTCTGCTAAATCATATGTTCCAAGTCCTATCACTGAAAGTGACAATTCCCCTACACGTCTATTTAACATATTTATGTACCAAATCTAAAATTACATCTATATAAAACTTCTCCCTTAAACAAGGTGATGCCTCTGGTTTATTTTCCATACGATAGTGTTTACATCCGCCCTGACAGCATGGGAGATACTCACACACTCTACATTCTTCTGGCATGTTATTCATCATTTCAAACCATTTCTGATATGCTTCATTGTGGAGAAGTCCAATAGTACAATCACCTACACAGTTCTCTTCATCCAAATAATGTTGCAAGCATCTAAAAAATTTTCCCTCAGAATTAATTATTAAACCTCCTATTGTACAGGCAAGACATACATTTCTTGCACGTATTGGAAGAATATTAATAACATCTTTATAAAATCCCTTTTCAAACAACTGCCCCAATACATATGTATAAAATTCTGGATAATCCGATGGATAATTATATCTATTACGAGCTTCCTCTTCTCCGTGAATTTTGTTTCTTAATGTTGTAGCATGAACAAAAAATTTAGGATTATCTACAAACTCCTTCAAGTCTTCTAATACAGGCTCAAATTGTGACATATTATATTTATCAAAATTAAATCTGCAAATTGTAAA